>NZ_JANUDX010000021.1 GCF_024810105.1 Stenotrophomonas sp. BIGb0135 | reverse complement strand
GTTCACTTCGGTGAAACGGCCTTGAAAAAAGGTGTTGACGAAGCAGATAAGCCGGCTATAATGGGCGGCTCGCAACGACGGAAACGTCGGGGCACACGGAGGAAGGCGCTGAGGCCGACTCCAAAGTTCTTTGACAGTATGCGCAGGTATCTTGTGAAGGCGCCTGCAGGAAGGATGTATGTCCATCTTGCAGACGTTTGATCAAGCAACATATCAATTGTTTTAAAGCAAGCGAAACGTTGCCAGCGGTCAAGCATCTGCAGCTTTAAATTTTTAGTCCTCGGACTATGCGTTTTTAAGTGAAGAGTTTGATCCTGGCTCAGAGTGAACGCTGGCGGTAGGCCTAACACATGCAAGTCGAACGGCAGCACAGTAAGAGCTTGCTCTTATGGGTGGCGAGTGGCGGACGGGTGAGGAATACATCGGAATCTACCTTTTCGTGGGGGATAACGTAGGGAAACTTACGCTAATACCGCATACGACCTTCGGGTGAAAGCAGGGGACCTTCGGGCCTTGCGCGGATAGATGAGCCGATGTCGGATTAGCTAGTTGGCGGGGTAAAGGCCCACCAAGGCGACGATCCGTAGCTGGTCTGAGAGGATGATCAGCCACACTGGAACTGAGACACGGTCCAGACTCCTACGGGAGGCAGCAGTGGGGAATATTGGACAATGGGCGCAAGCCTGATCCAGCCATACCGCGTGGGTGAAGAAGGCCTTCGGGTTGTAAAGCCCTTTTGTTGGGAAAGAAAAGCAGCCGGCTAATACCCGGTTGTTCTGACGGTACCCAAAGAATAAGCACCGGCTAACTTCGTGCCAGCAGCCGCGGTAATACGAAGGGTGCAAGCGTTACTCGGAATTACTGGGCGTAAAGCGTGCGTAGGTGGTTGTTTAAGTCTGTTGTGAAAGCCCTGGGCTCAACCTGGGAATTGCAGTGGATACTGGGCGACTAGAGTGTGGTAGAGGGTAGTGGAATTCCCGGTGTAGCAGTGAAATGCGTAGAGATCGGGAGGAACATCCATGGCGAAGGCAGCTACCTGGACCAACACTGACACTGAGGCACGAAAGCGTGGGGAGCAAACAGGATTAGATACCCTGGTAGTCCACGCCCTAAACGATGCGAACTGGATGTTGGGTGCAATTTGGCACGCAGTATCGAAGCTAACGCGTTAAGTTCGCCGCCTGGGGAGTACGGTCGCAAGACTGAAACTCAAAGGAATTGACGGGGGCCCGCACAAGCGGTGGAGTATGTGGTTTAATTCGATGCAACGCGAAGAACCTTACCTGGTCTTGACATGTCGAGAACTTTCCAGAGATGGATTGGTGCCTTCGGGAACTCGAACACAGGTGCTGCATGGCTGTCGTCAGCTCGTGTCGTGAGATGTTGGGTTAAGTCCCGCAACGAGCGCAACCCTTGTCCTTAGTTGCCAGCACGTAATGGTGGGAACTCTAAGGAGACCGCCGGTGACAAACCGGAGGAAGGTGGGGATGACGTCAAGTCATCATGGCCCTTACGACCAGGGCTACACACGTACTACAATGGTAGGGACAGAGGGCTGCAAACCCGCGAGGGCAAGCCAATCCCAGAAACCCTATCTCAGTCCGGATTGGAGTCTGCAACTCGACTCCATGAAGTCGGAATCGCTAGTAATCGCAGATCAGCATTGCTGCGGTGAATACGTTCCCGGGCCTTGTACACACCGCCCGTCACACCATGGGAGTTTGTTGCACCAGAAGCAGGTAGCTTAACCTTCGGGAGGGCGCTTGCCACGGTGTGGCCGATGACTGGGGTGAAGTCGTAACAAGGTAGCCGTATCGGAAGGTGCGGCTGGATCACCTCCTTTTGAGCAAAGACAGCATCGTCCTGTCGGGCGTCTTCACAAGTAACCTGCATTCAGAGTTTCACGTCGGCCTGGCCGGCGTGGATAGTCCCGTATATGGGGCCTTAGCTCAGCTGGGAGAGCACCTGCTTTGCAAGCAGGGGGTCGTCGGTTCGATCCCGACAGGCTCCACCACACGTTGCGTGTTTATCGACGCAAACGGCAATGAGCTGAACGGACATTGGGTCTGTAGCTCAGGTGGTTAGAGCGCACCCCTGATAAGGGTGAGGTCGGTAGTTCGAGTCTACCCAGACCCACCACTCTGAATGACTAGCGCATACAAAGAATTTATTACGCATCGGCATTGTGGCCGGTACGTGTTCTTTTAAAACTTGTGACGTAGCGAGCGTTTGAGATTCTATCTTGACGTGTCGTGAGGCTAAGGCGGAAGACTTAAATGTCTTCTTATTAATTGAGTCGTTATATTTCGTATCTGGGCTTTGTACCCCCAGGTCATATATGTAACCCAAGGCAACTTGCGGTTATATGGTCAAGCGAATAAGCGCACACGGTGGATGCCTTGGCGGTCAGAGGCGATGAAGGACGTGGCAGCCTGCGAAAAGTATCGGGGAGCTGGCAACAAGCTTTGATCCGGTAATGTCCGAATGGGGAAACCCACCCGCTTGCGGGTATCCTGCAGTGAATACATAGCTGCTGGAAGCGAACCTGGTGAACTGAAATATCTAAGTAACCAGAGGAAAAGAAATCAACCGAGATTCCCTGAGTAGCGACGAGCGAACGGGGACTAGCCCTTAAGCTGGAATGGTTCTAGAAAAACAGCCTGGAACGGCTGGCCATAGAAGGTGATAGCCCTGTATTTAAAAGGGCCACTCCAGTGAAGACGAGTAGGGCGGGGCACGTGAAACCCTGTCTGAACATGGGGGGACCATCCTCCAAGGCTAAATACTACTGACCGACCGATAGTGAACCAGTACCGTGAGGGAAAGGCGAAAAGAACCCCGGAGAGGGGAGTGAAATAGATCCTGAAACCGTGTGCGTACAAGCAGTAGGAGCTCGAAAGAGTGACTGCGTACCTTTTGTATAATGGGTCAGCGACTTACTGTTCGTGGCAAGCTTAACCGTATAGGGGAGGCGAAGGGAAACCGAGTCTGATAAGGGCGCATAGTCGCGGGCAGTAGACCCGAAACCGGGTGATCTAGTCATGGCCAGGGTGAAGGTGCCGTAACAGGTACTGGAGGCCCGAACCCACGTCTGTTGCAAAAGACGGGGATGAGCTGTGATTAGGAGTGAAAAGCTAATCGAACCCGGAGATAGCTGGTTCTCCTCGAAAGCTATTTAGGTAGCGCCTCATATGTATCCTCTCGGGGGTAGAGCACTGTTATGGCTAGGGGGTCATCGCGACTTACCAAACCATTGCAAACTCCGAATACCGAGACGGACTGTATGGGAGACACACGGCGGGTGCTAACGTCCGTCGTGAAAAGGGAAACAACCCAGACCCACAGCTAAGGTCCCAAATTCACTGCTAAGTGGAAAACCATGTGGAAAGGCACAGACAGCCAGGAGGTTGGCTTAGAAGCAGCCACCCTTTAAAGAAAGCGTAATAGCTCACTGGTCGAGTCGGTCTGCGGGGAAGATTTAACGGGGCTAAGCAGTGAACCGAAGCTTGGGGTGTGCATATTTATATGTACGCGGTAGAGGAGCGTTCCGTAAGCCGTTGAAGGTGGATTGAGAAGTCTGCTGGAGGTATCGGAAGTGCGAATGCTGACATGAGTAACGATAATGCGGGTGAAAAACCCGCACGCCGAAAGCCCAAGGTTTCCTTGCGCAACGTTAATCGGCGCAGGGTGAGTCGGCCCCTAAGGCGAGGACGAAAGTCGTAGTCGATGGGAAGCAGGTTAATATTCCTGCACCTCGCGTAAGTGCGATGGAGGGACGGAGAAGGTTAGGTGTACCCGGCGTTGGTTGTCCGGGGGAAAGGCGGTAGGTTTGGATCTTTGGCAAATCCGGGATCCTTTAAGACCGAGCACCGAGACGAGTCTTTAAGACAAAGTCACTGATACCACGCTTCCAGGAAAAGCTCCTAAGCTTCAGCTTACGCAGACCGTACCGTAAACCGACACAGGTGGGTAGGATGAGAATTCTCAGGCGCTTGAGAGAACTCGGGTGAAGGAACTAGGCAACATGGCACCGTAACTTCGGGAGAAGGTGCGCCCTTTTTGGTGGCTCATGCGAGCTATAGCTGAAGAGGGCCGCAGTAACCAGGCCGCTGCGACTGTTTATCAAAAACACAGCACTCTGCAAACACGAAAGTGGACGTATAGGGTGTGACGCCTGCCCGGTGCTGGAAGGTTAATTGATGGGGTCAGCCGCAAGGCGAAGCTCTTGATCGAAGCCCCAGTAAACGGCGGCCGTAACTATAACGGTCCTAAGGTAGCGAAATTCCTTGTCGGGTAAGTTCCGACCTGCACGAATGGCGTAACGACAGCGGCGCTGTCTCCACCCGAGACTCAGTGAAATTGAAATCGCTGTGAAGATGCAGCGTTCCCGTGGCAAGACGGAAAGACCCCGTGAACCTTTACTATAGCTTTACACTGAACGTTGAGTTCGTCTGTGTAGGATAGGTGGGAGGCTATGAAACTGTGGCGCTAGCTGCAGTGGAGCCATCCTTGAAATACCACCCTGTCGTGCTTGACGTTCTAACCTGGGTCCATAATCTGGATCGGGGACCGTGTATGGTGGGTAGTTTGACTGGGGCGGTCTCCTCCTAAAGAGTAACGGAGGAGCTCGAAGGTACGCTCAGCGCGGTCGGACATCGCGCACTGTGTGCAAAGGCATAAGCGTGCTTGACTGCAAGATCGACGGATCAAGCAGGTAGGAAACTAGGACTTAGTGATCCGGTGGTTCTGTATGGAAGGGCCATCGCTCAACGGATAAAAGGTACTCCGGGGATAACAGGCTGATACCGCCCAAGAGTTCATATCGACGGCGGTGTTTGGCACCTCGATGTCGGCTCATCACATCCTGGGGCTGTAGTCGGTCCCAAGGGTATGGCTGTTCGCCATTTAAAGTGGTACGCGAGCTGGGTTCAGAACGTCGTGAGACAGTTCGGTCCCTATCTGCCATGGGCGTTGGAGATTTGAGAGGGGCTGCTCCTAGTACGAGAGGACCGGAGTGGACGAACCTCTGGTGTTCCGGTTGTCACGCCAGTGGCATTGCCGGGTAGCTATGTTCGGAAGCGATAACCGCTGAAAGCATCTAAGCGGGAAGCGCGCCTCAAGATGAGATCTCCCGGGGCACAAGCCCCCTGAAGGAACCATATAGACTATGTGGTTGATAGGTCAGGTGTGTAAGTACAGCAATGTATTGAGCTAACTGATACTAATGATCCGTGTGGCTTGACCATATAACCTCAAGTTGCCTTGGCCGACATGACATGTCGATAGATCCCAAGTGCACGCTACGTCACAAGACCAAACGAGAGGCAGGCGCCCAGGCGCGTCTCTTTGTAAAGCCGGCACTCCGTGCCCGCTCCCTGCAAAGACACGACTTGCGGCGACACTCCAAAAGCCTCCCTGGTGAAATTAGCGCTGTGGAACCACCCGATCCCATCCCGAACTCGGAAGTGAAACGCAGCTGCGCCGATGGTAGTGTGGCTCAAGCCATGCGAGAGTAGGTCATCGCCAGGGTTT
>NZ_JANUDX010000020.1 GCF_024810105.1 Stenotrophomonas sp. BIGb0135 | reverse complement strand
ACTGGTTGAGCGTGTCGTACAGCGTGGCCACCTGGCGCTGGCTGAAGGCGTTGTTGAGCACCGAGGCGATCATGCGCATGTCCACACCCAGCCGGACGGCGGCGTCGCGGTCGATGTCCAGCACCACCTGGCGCATGCCCTCGTCGCCCTTGGATTCCGCGTCCACGATCACGGGGCTGGGCCGGGGCGGCTATGCGTATCGTCTGCAGGCCTGCAACGCGGCTGGGTGCAGCAACTACTCACCAACGGTTGGCACCACGGTGATTCTGCGCCCAGATAGCACGCCTCAGTTGGCCGGTCCTGGTACCAACAACTCCGGCAACTAAACGGTGAGCTGGAACGGCGTCGGCTGGGCAACCACATACCAATTGCAGGAGGCATTGCAGGGCGCGGGCTGGGCGACCATCCACGATGAGGGTGCGACCCAGCGAGCGCTTTACGGGCGGCCTGAGGGCACACACCAGTATCGGGTCGCCGCGTGCAACGAGGCCGGCTGCACCGATTGGTCCGGCACGATGCAAGTGCAAGTGCAGATGCCGCCGCCAGTGCCCTTCGGATTATGGGTCTGGTACGAACGTATCTCGGGATTCAAGACCCGCTACAGCGCATATTGGGGTGACGACGGCAGTTCGCTCGGCTTTGAGCTGGATGGTCCAGCCACCTGCAGTACGTCGGGAATGAGCTGCGTCATGGAGGTCAACAAGGCGTCGAGTAATGCGCCCTTCCGGGTGAGGGCCTGCAATGCTGCCGGCTGTTCCGCCTGGTCCGATCCCTTCGTTGCGGAGCAGATGCTATGAGCCGAGCCTTTGATGCAGGGTCGTTGATGGGGTGGGTGACGGGCGCACTGCTGCTGGTGCTCGGCGTGGTGCCCCGCGTTGCCGCCGCCGATGTAGTGGAGTACATCCACACCGACGCTCTGGGGTCGCCGGTCGCTGTGACCAATGCGAGCGGTGTGGTGATTGATCGCACGGTCTATGGGGCGTACGGTGAAGTGATCAACCGGCCGTTGGCGGGAGGACCGGGGTACACAGGGCATGTCGAGGATGCCGAGACAGGTTTGAACCAAATGCAGGAGCGATACTATGATCCGGACACGGGAAGGTTCCTAAGTGTCGATCCCATTTCCGTCGGCAAGTCCAAAGGAAGCAATTTCAATCGGTACGTATATGCCAACAGCAATCCATATAGATTCACGGATCCTGACGGACGCTTGGCGCTTGATAACGGGAATAACGACCTACCTATAGTGCCAGAGCCAGAGCCAGGGCCCGACGTATCCAAATCAGAGCCAGTAACGCTCTCGACTGTTACGGCAATTGCAGCGCGCCCAATGCCAGGCGGGATGCCTTCGGTCGCAGGTTTAGGAGCAGCAGCGCGGTTTTTGGGATGGTTAAGCGCCCGCAGCGCCTGGCCGTTGGCGCTCGTCTGGCCATCCGAGATCAGTGCGCCTGCGTGTGAGTTTTCTGGCGGTCCATCTTGCGGTGTCCATAACGAGGTTCAGCCGAATGAGGCAGATCTAATGAAGGTCAAGGAACGGGATGGAAATAAGGTTGCTCAGGATGCTGGATATGATGATGCGCATGATGCAAAGAAAGGTCGAGGTGAGGGCGGCGTTGATATCTACCGCGACAAAAGTGGTGGGAATTGGCTCTGGAATGGCGTTCCGGGCGGAGAAAAGGAGTCGTTATGAACAAGAGCATGAAATCAAAGATCGCCTCACTGACCTTTAGAGGATTTGAGGTCTCGCCTCATGTGATAGAGGAGATGCTCAGTGTGAAAGCCAGTGAGACAGGCGAGCGGGGTGCCCACGTGAGAGCGGGAGTTTCCGCGTTGCTGAAGCGATCCTTCGCGAGGTTCTCCATTGAACTGGAACCAGACTGCAGGCTGGATCAAGCAGTTCCAATACTGCTAGCCCACGCGGGTGGCTTGCAGCGCCTGAAATCCGTGCGAGAGGTGATCACGCCCGAATGTCTTGAGCTGGATATCACTTGGCCGGTCAAAGGGTCCGATGAGCAGGAGGGCGGCTTTCTGCCTATCGTCGTGCTCTCGGATCTGGCGAACCTCGAATGCTCCCTTTCATTCGGATTCATCTGACGCCCTATGGACATCCGGCCGTTGCTACCCCCGCCGCAACCGCGCCAAGGCCAGATAGATCGCCGGCGTCGTATACAACGTCAGCCACTGGCTCACCAGCAACCCACCCACGATCGCAATCCCCAGCGGCTGGCGCATCTCCCACCCTTCGCCAGTAGCCAGCATCAACGGCAACGTACCCAGCAACGCGGCCACACTGGTCATCAGGATCGGGCGGAACCGCAGCCGTGCCGCCTCGCAGATCGCGTCATACGACGACAAACCGCGCTCGCGTTCGGCCGACAGCGCGAAGTCGATCATCAGGATGGTGTTCTTCATCACCACGCCTACCAGCAGGAACAACCCCAACAGCGAAATCAGGTTCAACTCGTTGCCGAACGCCATCAGCGCCAGCAGCGCACCCACGCCGGCCGAGGGCAGTGTGGACAGGATCGCCAGCGGCTGCACGAAGCTCTCGTACAGCACGCCGAGCACCAGGTAGACCGCCAGCATCGCGCCGACGATCAGCCAGAGCTGGCGCTCGCGCAGTGTTTCGAAGCCACCGGCCTCGCCACTCAGCCTGGCCTGCACATGGGTGGGCCAGCATGATCCCGGCCATCGCGCGGTCCACGGCTTTCACCGCTTGGTCCAGGGTCACGCCGGGTGCGAGGGCGAACTCGATCCAGACCGAGGCGAACTGCTGGCTGTGGTAAATGCGGTCCGGCGCCATGCCGTAGGACCAGCTGGCGATCGACGACAGCGGCAGGCTGGCCGTCCTTGCCGATCACGTGGATCTGGTCGAGCGTGGACGGGTCCTGGGTGTAGCGGGGGTCCAGTTCCATCACCACGCGGTACTGGTTGAGCGTGTCGTACAGCGTGGCCACCTGGCGCTGGCTGAAGGCGTTGTTGAGCACCGAGGCGATCATGCGCATGTCCACACCCAGCCGGGCGGCGGCGTCGCGGTCGATGTCCAGCACCACCTGGCGCATGCCCTCGTCGCCCTTGGATTCCACGTCCACCAGTTCGGGCAGCGCACGCAGCGCGTCGGCCACTTTGCAAAGAAGCGCGTTGAGTACTCCAAAGACGCCGGCATTATTTCTAGCTGGAACAGCACCTCTTGGTGTCGGGATCCCGAGAACGTAGAGTTTTTGACGGACCCGGGCACGGGCGCATTCGTGGATCCAGGGATTGCTGATGTCGTATTTCTTGGGTTTGGTATTGTTAGGTTTTATGATCCGTCCGTGGCGTTTTCATATCATAATGCCTCATTCGCGGGTGGATCCGTTGCGATGACGTTTGCGATACTCCACGAGTTCGGTCATGGGTATGCCGCCGGACAAGGCAGTGGGCCAGATCAGCGTGAGCCCATGGCGAATAGCTTTGCATACAGGATGCTTTCCTCATTCGAGAAAAGGCCAATAGAATGCGTAACATGCAAGTACGGTGCTTTCTGCTTATTCTTCTTGGATCGTTATCTTGCTCGGTAATTGCCAAGGACGTCCAAGGGGGCATTTTTTTCAAGGATGGTGTTGATAATGGCGATGGGATGAGTTCGTTCATTAATTACTCGAACGCGACTATGAGGGTGCTGGGAGAGCGTAATTCGCTTTCTGCGTGCGGTGACAATCCCCCCTCCAGGGGGTGCGTGAAATCTTCTTACTTCTATTTCTATATGCCTTCATCCTTGGCGCCGCAGTGGGAGAGCGAGGGCGTAGATTTTGCGCTGGTGGGCCAGTGCGCGCTTTCGACAGGCGCCCAAACGGTGTCCACCTATGTGATCAGGTCGCCACAGGATGGAAAGGTGCTGACGTTCTATGCAGCCCGTTCCGGAGGCTTGTTGGGTTGGGAAATCGCATATCCCGATGGAAAGTACCGGTACTTCAAGGAAGGTGTGCGAGCTGAATCTTGCGCTTATGATCACATCGACCATCAGGTGGATTGAGCGCACAGGCGGACGCGTGAAGGACTCGGTAACGCACATGTGCCTCTGTCCGATGAGAACATGGCGGTGTCTGCGGCGATGGTTGCGGGGAAGAGTGCAGGGCGCTTGGTTGTAGGACAGGTTCGGGTTGATCCCAGGCCGCTCTTTCAGGCTTACAAAGAAGCAGGGGCTAACAGTGGCAGCTTGGATGCACGGACAATCTTATGGATGCTTTCAAGAGAATTCCGGTAAGCAAGCGGCACTTGGGGGATACAGGAGCTTCAGCGTCAGTATTCGAGTGGAATTTCAGGTGACGAATTATGAAATTGATTTCAGCATTTATTATATTGGTGCTGGTCGCCGGATGCTCCTTGGCAAAGGGGAGGAGTGATCCGGAGGATTATCACCAAATACTTTATGCCTATTTTGACGAAAACAATGTATGCAATGCTGCGTGGGAGCCCATCGTTGACGAATGGGTAGCGCACGGCGGCAGCATCAGTGATGATATGGCCGCTACCCGGGATAGGGTCGTGGATGACCGGGCCACCCTGTTTGCGTCGCTCATCCGCGAGGTTTGGAAGAGGCAGGACGCAGCGGGAACGGATGGAGACCGGTCAAGCGCTTTCTCTGAAGTGCTTCTTTCCAGAAAGGTAGTGCCCGAGCGTTGTGCTTACCAGTTCTGGGTGCAAGGCGCTTTGATCGATACGCCAGGCGCCTTCGCTGCAGGTGCAATGACTGCAATCCAGCAAAGGCTGGGTATCGCAGACGACCGCTTGCGAACCGCTAGTTGGGCGATGTCCCAGTTGCTCATATCACCAGCCAATGCGCGGAAGTAGCTGTCAGCTTCGGATGGAAGGGTGCTTAGATGCGCAAGATGTAGTGCATTGGTGTTGTTCTGATTATGATGATTTCATGCGGTGCATGCGGTGCATGCGGTGCTGGCGCCTGGAGCGTCTACTAGATTGATGGAGTAAGAAAAGGCGACGGAATGGTTGCGATCATTGATGCCGAATCAAGGTCATTGATCATGTCGAGTGACTCGTTTGTCCTTGGTGATTGTGGGAAGCTCTCTCCGTCAGAGGGTTGTATTAATTCCAGGTATTTTACTCTTTACCTCGATCCTCTTGTTGCTCTGGAAGTTGATCGGCAGTGGGCTTATGAATCATTTCGCTTCAGTGTTGTTCGGGTCTGTGTTTTCATGTCTCCGACTGGCAATGCGAACGGAGTTGAAGTTGCCTCGGAACAGTTCCATGGGTGCTTTGAGTTTTATGTGAGCGCGTCGTTTGATCTCCTGGGCTGGAAATTGAGTCATGCCAAAGGGAAGGATCTATACCTGAGGGAAGGGGTAAAGCTCGGCTCTTGCAGCCGGCGGGCGATGTGAGTGATGCCTGCCGTGGTTGAGAGGTCGGCGGTGACGCAGAATCTGCGGTGCATGATGCATTGCGACCATCCCAACCCGCGCCAGCTCAAGAGATGCCGCGACGCGGCCACGCTGGCAAGGTAGAGCCACCCCATGGGTGGCTGCACCGTAGGCCATGGCGAAGAGCAGCCACCCATGGGGTGGCTCTACCCACAGTGGGTCGCCTGCCCGGTGATCACGCAGTGCGCCGCAACCGCGCCAAGGCCAGATAGATCGCCGGCGTCGTATACAACGTCAGCCACTGGCTCACCAGCAACCCACCCACGATCGCGATCCCCAGCGGCTGGCGCATCTCCCA
>NZ_JANUDX010000019.1 GCF_024810105.1 Stenotrophomonas sp. BIGb0135 | reverse complement strand
TCGACGTGCGCGGTCGAGATCGTGATGCCACGGGCCTTTTCTTCCGGCGCGGCGTCGATCGCGGAGTAATCCTTGAACTCGCCACCGAAGCGCTCGGCACCGATCTTGGTCAGTGCGGCGGTCAGCGTGGTCTTGCCGTGATCGACGTGACCGATGGTGCCGACGTTGACGTGCGGCTTGGTGCGCTCGAACTTACCCTTTGCCATTGTTGTATACCTTGGATATCAGAAAAGAAGGAGGTGGAGTCCCGAGCTTACGCTCAGGACTTCTTGATCACGGTTTCAGCGATGTTCGACGGAGCCGGCTCGTAATGGTCGAATTCCATCGTGAACGTCGCGCGACCCTGGGTCTGCGAACGCAGCGAGGTGGCGTAGCCGAACATTTCGCCCAGCGGAATCATCGCGTTGATGATTTCAGCCGAACCGTCACCGGTCACGCTCGAACCCTGCAGCATGCCGCGACGACGGCTCACGTCGCCCATCACGTCACCCTGATAGTCGCTCGGGGTCACGATCTCGACCTTCATGATCGGCTCCAGCAGGACCGGCTTGGCCTTCTGGAAGCCCTGCTTGAAGGCCATCGAGGACGCCAGCTTGAACGCCATTTCCGAGGAGTCGACGTCGTGGTACGAGCCGAACACCAGCTTGACCTTGACGTCCACGACCGGGAAGCCCGCCAGCGGACCGCTGGTGATGGTTTCGCGCAGGCCCTTTTCGATCGACGGAATGAATTCCTTCGGAATCACGCCACCGGTGATGTCGTTGATGAACAGGAAGTCGTCCTTGATCAGCGGCGCGATCTTCGGGTCGGCACGATCGGCATCGGTGATCGGCGACAGTTCGATCACGACGTGACCGTACTGACCCTTACCACCGGACTGCTTGGCGTGCTTGTAGTCCGACTTCACGTCCGACATCTGGATCGTTTCGCGGTACGCAACCTGCGGCTTGCCGACGTTGGCTTCAACGTTGAACTCGCGCTTCATGCGATCCACGATGATGTCCAGGTGCAGCTCGCCCATGCCCGAGATGATGGTCTGGCCGGATTCTTCGTCGGTCTTGACGCGGAACGACGGATCTTCCTGGGCCAGACGGCCGAGGGCCAGACCCATCTTTTCCTGGTCGGACTTGGTCTTCGGTTCGACGGCCATCGAGATGACCGGCTCCGGGAACACCATGCGCTCCAGGATGATCGGGTGGTCCTGCGAGCACAGGGTGTCACCGGTGGTCGTGTCCTTCAGGCCCACGGCCGCGGCGATGTCACCGGCCAGCACTTCCTTGATTTCTTCACGATCGTTGGAGTGCATCTGCAGGATGCGGCCGATGCGCTCCTTCTTGCCCTTCACCGAGTTCAGCAGCTGGTCGCCGGCATTCAGCGTGCCCGAGTAGACACGGAAGAAGGTCAGCGCGCCCACGAACGGGTCGGTGATGATCTTGAAGGCCAGCGCCGAGAACGGCGCCTTGTCGTCGGACTTGCGGCTCAGGGCGATGGTTTCATCGTCCACGTCGGTACCGGTCACGTCCGGCACGTCGATCGGCGACGGCAGCAGCTGCACCACGCCGTCCAGCATGGCCTGCACGCCCTTGTTCTTGAACGCCGAACCGCAGTACATCGGCACGATGTCGGTGGCCAGGGTGCGCACGCGCAGGGCTTCGACGATCTCGGCCTCGGTCAGCTCTTCGCCGCCCAGGTACTTTTCCATCAGCTCTTCGCTGGCTTCAGCCGCGGCTTCGATCATGTAGGTGCGGGCCTCTTCGGCCTCCGCCTGCATGTCGGCCGGGATTTCCAGGTACTCGAACTTCATGCCCTGCGAGGCTTCATCCCAATGGATGGCCTTCATCTTGATCAGGTCGACGACGCCCTTGAAGCCTTCTTCAGCGCCGATCGGCAGCTGCATCGGCACGGCGACGGCGCCCAGCTTGGCCTTCAGCTGGCCAACGACCTTGGTGAAGTTCGCGCCGGTGCGGTCCATCTTGTTGACGAAGGCAATGCGCGGCACCTTGTACCGGTTGGCTTGGCGCCACACGGTTTCCGACTGCGGCTGGACGCCACCGACGGCGCACAGCACGAAGACGGCACCGTCGAGCACGCGCAGCGAACGCTCGACTTCGATGGTGAAGTCGACGTGCCCGGGGGTGTCGATGATGTTGAAGCGGTGCTCCGGCAGGGACTTGTCCATGCCCTTCCAGAACGCGGTGGTGGCAGCGGACTGGATCGTGATGCCACGCTCCTGCTCCTGCTCCATCCAGTCCATGGTGGCAGCGCCGTCGTGCACTTCACCGATCTTGTGGCTCTTGCCGGTGTAGAACAGGATGCGCTCGGACGTGGTGGTCTTGCCGGCATCGATGTGAGCCATGATGCCGAAGTTGCGGTAACGCTCGATGGGAGTGTTGCGGGCCACGGGAGCCTCTCGATTTCTTGGAATTCGGATGGCCGAACGCCGCCTTTCGGCGGCCTTCGGATTGGCGCGGCACCCCAGGTGCCGCGAGGCGGCACTAAGTCGTGCCGCCGCGCCTGTTTTGCAAGGCCGTCAAACTCACCAGCGGTAGTGGGCGAATGCCTTGTTGGCTTCGGCCATGCGGTGGGTTTCTTCGCGCTTCTTGATCGCGCCGCCACGGTTTTCCGAGGCGTCCAGCAGTTCTGCAGCCAGCTTCTTCGGCATGGTGTTTTCACCACGCTTACGCGCCGAGTCGATCAGCCAACGCATGGCCAGGGCCATCTTGCGCGACGAACGCACTTCGACGGGCACCTGGTAGGTGGCACCACCGACGCGGCGGGACTTGACTTCGACCGACGGAGCCACGTTGTCCAGAGCCTTCTGCACCAGCTCGACGGAGTTCGGGTTCTTTTCGCCGATCACGTCCATGGCACCGTAGACGATCTTTTCAGCGACCGACTTCTTGCCGCTCAGCATCACCATGTTGATGAAACGAGCGATGGTTTCACTTCCGTGCTTCGGATCCGGCAGGACAGAGCGCTGCGGCGTATTACCTTTACGAGACATGTGTACTTTCCCTTAGCTCTTCGGACGCTTGGCGCCGTACTTGGAACGGCCCTGGCGACGCTTGGCAACGCCGGAGGCGTCCAGCGAGCCACGCACGGTGTGGTAACGCACACCCGGCAGATCCTTGACGCGACCGCCACGGATCAGGACCACGGAGTGTTCCTGCAGGTTGTGGCCTTCGCCGCCGATGTAGCTAATCACTTCTTCCTGGTTGGTCAGGCGAACCTTGGCAACCTTGCGAAGCGCCGAGTTCGGCTTCTTCGGAGTGGTGGTGTACACGCGCGTGCAGACGCCACGGCGCTGGGGGCACTTATCGAGGGCCGGGGAGGCACTCTTATAAGTGGTTGCCTGCCGCGGCTTGCGGACAAGCTGATTGATCGTCGCCATCAGTATGTTCTTCTGAGAGAGGCCAATGAAAAAACTGGCCATTGAATGCGGAAATGTGCGAGCAGGCGAGAAACCGGCCTGCTGAGACAGACGATTGTAGCAACCTGGCGAAAACGCAGTCAAATGCGCACGCGCCAAGCCAGCCCTGATCCCGGGCCGTTACAGGGGAGCCTTCTCCATGCCCCCCGTTCAGGTTGTCAAGCCGGTCCTTTGCAAGACCGGCCGGCATCCTACCTCATCGGCAGGCGTCCGACCAGTGGCCGACGCTGCTGATTCATCGGTCCGACCGCTGGCCGGACCCGGTGCGGGGCGGGCGCCGACCGGCGTCGGTGCCCTGCCCTGCCGCCGACCCGGCCGGAGCCGGGCCCGCGTATTACTCGTCGCTGCCCGGAGCCTGTTCAGCTTCGGTCGACTCGACCACGGCCGCCGGCGCTTCGACCACGACCGGCGCACTGCCGGACAGGGTCTGCATTTCCGAATCGGTCAGGCCCGACGCGTTGCGGCGACGGTTGGCGTGGTAAGCCAGGCCGGTACCGGCCGGGATCAGACGGCCGACGATGACGTTTTCCTTCAGACCGCGCAGGTTGTCCGAGGTGCCGCGAACGGCCGCTTCGGTCAGCACGCGGGTGGTCTCCTGGAACGACGCCGCCGAGATGAACGACTCGGTGGCCAACGAGGCCTTGGTGATGCCCAGCAGGACCGGATCGAAACGGGCGATGAGCTCGTTGCGGCTGGTCAGGCGTGCATTTTCCTCGATGACGCGCTGGCGCTCGGCCTGCTCGCCATTCAGGAACTTGCTGCTGCCCTGGTCGGTGATCTCGACCTTGCGCAGCATCTGGCGGGTGATCACTTCAATGTGCTTGTCGTTGATCTTCACGCCCTGCAGGCGGTACACGTCCTGGATTTCCTTGACCAGATAGGCCGCCAGCGGCTCGACACCCAGCAGACGCAGGATGTCCTGCGGGCTCGGCTCGCCGTCCACGATGGTTTCGCCCTTGGTCACGTGCTCGCCTTCGAACACGATCACCTGGCGGTACTTCGGGATCAGCTCTTCGTGCTCGGAACCATCGGTGTCCTTGATGATCAGGCGCTGCTTGCCCTTGGTGTCCTTGCCGAAGCTGATGATGCCCGAACGCTCGGCCAGGATCGCCGGATCCTTCGGCTTGCGCGCTTCGAACAGATCGGCCACGCGCGGCAGACCACCGGTGATGTCACGGGTCTTGGACGCTTCCTGCGGGATCTTGGCGACCACGTCGCCCACGCCGACGGCGGCGCCGTCCTGCAGGTTGACGATGGAACGCGGCGGCAGCAGGTACTGGGCCGGCAGATCGGTGTTCGGGATGGTCAGGTCATTGCCCTTGGCATCCACGATACGCACGATCGGACGCAGGTCCTTGGCCTGCGAACCACGACGCTTCGGGTCGGTGATTTCACGCGACGCCAGGCCGGTCAGTTCGTCGGTCTTCTCGATGACGGTGACGCCGTCGATGAAGTCGATGAAGCGGATGAAACCCGCCACTTCCGACACGATCGGGTGGTTATGCGGATCCCAGTTGGCCACGGTCTGGCCAGCCTTGACCGCATCGCCGTCCTTGGACGTGATGGTCGCACCGTACGGCAGCTTGTAACGCTCACGCTCACGGCCGTGGGCATCGAGCACCGACATTTCGCCCGAACGCGAGACCGCCACCAGCGAACCGCTGGCGTGCTCGACCGACTTCAGGTTGTTGAACTTCACCGAACCGGTGGTCTTGACGGTGATGTTGTCCACCGCAGCCGCACGCGATGCCGCACCACCGATGTGGAACGTACGCATGGTCAGCTGGGTACCCGGCTCACCGATCGACTGCGCGGCGATGACGCCGACCGCTTCACCGATGTTGACGATGTGGCCACGGGCCAGATCGCGGCCGTAGCAGTGGGCGCAGACGCCGAAGGGCGAGGCGCAGGAGATGGTCGAACGGACCTTCACCGACTGCACGCTGGCGTCTTCAAGCTTGGCCACCCACGCTTCGTCCAGCAGCGTGTTGCGGGTCACGATCGGATCTTCGTCATTGCCCGGCAGGAACACGTCCTCGGCAACCACGCGACCCAGCACGCGCTCCTTCAACGGCTCCACGACGTCGCCGCCTTCCACGATCGGGGTCATGGTCAGGCCTTCGGTGGTACCGCAATCCACCTCGGTGATGACCACGTCCTGCGCCACGTCCACCAGACGACGGGTCAGGTAACCCGAGTTGGCGGTCTTCAGCGCGGTATCGGCCAGACCCTTACGGGCACCGTGGGTGGAGTTGAAGTACTCCTGCACGTTCAGGCCTTCACGGAAGTTCGCCTTGATGGGCGTTTCGATGATCGAGCCATCCGGTCGCGCCATCAGGCCACGCATACCGGCCAGCTGGCGGATCTGCGCCTGGCTGCCTCGTGCACCGGAGTCGGCCATGATGTACAGGGAGTTCATCGACTTCTGGTCGATGGTCTCGCCCTTGGCATTGACGACCTTCTCGGTACCGATGGTGTCCATCATCGCCTTGGCGATGCGTTCATTGGTACGCGACCAGATGTCGACCACCTTGTTGTAGCGCTCACCGGCGGTGACCAGGCCCGACTGGTACTGCTCCTGGATTTCCAGCACCTCGGCTTCGGCCTCGGTGAGGATGCCCTTCTTCTCGTCCGGGATCAGCATGTCGTCGATGCCGATCGACACGCCGGCGCGGGTTGCGTAGGCGAAGCCGGTGTACATCAGCTTGTCGGCGAACACGACCGTGTCCTTCAAGCCCAGCTGGCGGTAGCTGGAGTTGATCAGGCGGCTGATGTTCTTCTTGGTCAGCTCGGTGTTGGCCAGCGCGAACGGCAGGCCTTCCGGCAGGATTTCAGCCAGCAGGGCGCGACCGATCGTGGTGTCCACGATCGAGGTCTTGTTCTGCTTGTTGCCGTCTTCGTCGGTCACCACCTCGGTGATGCGGACCTTGACGCGCGCGTGCAGTTCCACCACGCGGTTGTCGTAGGCGCGCTTGACTTCGGCGATGTTGGCGAAGGCCATGCCCTCGCCCTTCTTGTTTTCCAGCGAGCGGGTCATGTAGTACAGACCCAGCACCACGTCCTGCGACGGCACGATGATCGGCTCGCCGTTGGCCGGCGACAGGATGTTGTTGGTGGACATCATCAGCGCACGCGCTTCCAGCTGGGCTTCCAGCGAGAGCGGCACGTGGACGGCCATCTGGTCACCGTCGAAGTCGGCGTTGAACGCGGTGCAGACCAGCGGGTGCAGCTGGATGGCCTTGCCTTCGATCAGGACCGGCTCGAACGCCTGGATGCCCAGACGGTGCAGGGTCGGCGCACGGTTCAGCATGACCGGGTGTTCGCGGATGACCTCTTCCAGGATGTCCCAGACTTCGGCTTCTTCGCGCTCGACCAGCTTCTTGGCGGCCTTGATGGTGGTGGCCAGGCCACGACGCTGCAGCTTGGCGAAGACGAACGGCTTGAACAGCTCGAGCGCCATCTTCTTCGGCAGGCCGCACTGGTGCAGGCGCAGGTACGGACCGACCACGATGACCGAACGGCCCGAGTAGTCGACGCGCTTGCCCAGCAGGTTCTGGCGGAAGCGGCCCTGCTTGCCCTTGATCATGTCGGCCAGCGACTTCAGCGGGCGCTTGTTGGTACCGGTGATGGCACGGCCGCGACGGCCGTTGTCCAGCAGCGCATCGACCGATTCCTGCAGCATGCGCTTTTCATTGCGCACGATGATGTCCGGAGCGTTCAGCTCGAGCAGGCGGCGCAGGCGGTTGTTGCGGTTGATGACGCGGCGGTACAGGTCGTTCAGGTCGGAGGTCGCGAAGCGGCCGCCGTCCAGCGGGACCAGCGGACGCAGGTCCGGCGGCAGCACCGGCAGCACGGTCATGACCATCCACTCCGGACGGTTGCCCGACTCGAGGAAGGCCTCGACCAGCTTGATGCGCTTGGTCAGTCGCTTGAGCTTGGTTTCCGAACCGGTGCTGGCGATTTCTTCGCGCAGGCGGGTCATTTCCGACTGCAGGTCGATGGTGCGCAGCAGTTCGTACACGGCCTCGGCGCCCATGGCGGCGTCGAAGTCGTCGCCGTGCTCCTGGCGCGCCTGCAGGTACTGTTCTTCGGTCAGCAGCTGGCGGCGCTCCAGGGCGGTCAGGCCCGGCTCGGTCACCACGTACGCTTCGAAGTACAGCACGCGCTCGATGTCACGCAGGGTCATGTCCAGCATCAGGCCGATGCGCGACGGCAGCGACTTGAGGAACCAGATGTGCGCGACCGGCGAGGCCAGGTCGATGTGGCCCATGCGCTCGCGGCGCACCTTGGCCAGGGTGACTTCGGTGCCGCACTTTTCGCAGACCACGCCGCGGTGCTTCATGCGCTTGTACTTGCCGCACAGGCACTCGTAGTCCTTGACCGGCCCGAAGATGGCGGCGCAGAACAGGCCGTCACGCTCCGGCTTGAAGGTACGGTAGTTGATGGTTTCCGGCTTCTTCACTTCGCCGAAGGACCACGAACGGATCAGGTCCGGCGAGGCCAGCGCGATCTTGATCGCGTCGAAGTCCAGCGTCTGGCGCTGCTGGTTGAAGAGGTTCAGCAAGTCTTTCATGGTGTTTCTCCGAAAGGAGGAAATCTTGTCGATGGGGCTGTCGAGTCACTTCCGGCGGCGCGGCTGCCGGGGCAGCCGCGCCTGCACGATCAGTTGTCTTCCAGTTCCATGTTGATGGCCAGCGAGCGGATTTCCTTCACGAGAACGTTGAAGGATTCCGGCATGCCCGCGACCATCTCGTGCTCACCGTCGACGATGTTCTTGTACATCTGGTTGCGGCCCTGCACGTCATCGGACTTCACCGTCAGCATTTCCTGCAGGGTGTACGCCGCGCCGTAGGCTTCCAGCGCCCAGACTTCCATTTCACCGAAGCGCTGGCCGCCGAACTGCGCCTTGCCGCCCAGCGGCTGCTGGGTAACGAGCGAGTACGGGCCGGTCGAACGGGCGTGCATCTTGTCGTCGACCAGGTGGTTCAGCTTCAGGTAGTGCATGTAGCCGACGGTGGTGTGGCGATCGAATGCCTCACCGGTGCGGCCGTCATACAGCTGGGTCTGGCCGCTCAGCGGCAGGTCGGCCAGGGCAAGCATGTGCTTGATCTCGGCTTCGGTGGCACCGTCGAACACCGGGGTGGCCATCGGCACGCCGTCGGTCAGGTTGCCGGCCAGGCGCAGCAGCTCCTCGTCGCTGAACTGGGTCAGGTCGACGTGGTTGGCGTGCTGGGTCTTGTCGTGGTTGTAGACATCGTCCAGGAACTTGCGCAGGTCGTTGATCGCGGCCTGGGCTTCCAGCATGCCCTGGATCTTGCGACCCAGGCCCTTGGCGGCCCAGCCCAGGTGCACTTCCAGGATCTGGCCGATGTTCATACGCGACGGCACGCCCAGCGGGTTCAGCACGATGTCCACGGTCTCGCCCGAGGCCATGTACGGCATGTCCTCGACCGGCACCACGTTGGAGACCACACCCTTGTTGCCGTGGCGGCCTGCCATCTTGTCGCCCGGCTGGATGCGACGCTTCACGGCCAGGAACACCTTGACCATCTTCAGCACGCCCGGGGCGAGGTCGTCACCGGCGGTGATCTTGCCGCGCTTGTCGGCGAAGCGACGCTCGAATTCCTTCTCGTGCGCCTGGATCTGCTTCTGGGCGCGTTCGATGGCTTCGGCGGCGTCGTCGTCCTTCATGCGCAGCACGAACCAGTCGGCCTTCTTCAGGCCGTCCAGGTAGGCGTCGGTGACGCTGTCGCCCTTCTTCAGGCCGGCACCACCGTTGACCACCTTGCCCACGATCTGCGAACGCAGACGGGCGTAGATGGCCGCTTCCAGGATGCGGAACTGGTCGTCGAAGTCCTTCTTGACGCGCTTGATCTCGTTTTCCTCGATCTGGCGCGCACGCTTGTCCTTCTCGATGCCGTCGCGGGTGAAGACCTGCACGTCGATGACGGTGCCGTCCATGCCCGGCGGCACGCGCAGCGAGCTGTCCTTCACGTCCGAGGCCTTCTCGCCGAAGATCGCGCGCAGCAGCTTCTCTTCCGGGGTCAGCTGGCTTTCGCCCTTCGGGGTGACCTTGCCGACCATGATGTCGCCGGCGCGCACTTCGGCACCGATGTACACCACGCCGCTCTCGTCCAGGCGGTTCAGGGCCTGCTCGGAGACGTTCGGGATATCGGCGGAGATTTCCTCCGGCCCCAGCTTGGTGTCACGCGCGACGCAGGTCAGCTCTTCGATGTGGATCGTGGTGTAACGATCCTCTTCCACCACGCGCTCGGAAAGCAGGATGGAGTCTTCGAAGTTGTAGCCGTTCCACGGCATGAAGGCGATCAGCATGTTCTGGCCCAGGGCCAGTTCGCCGATGTCGGTGGACGGACCGTCGGCCAGCACGTCGCCACGCGCCACCACGTTGCCCACTTCGACCAGCGGACGCTGGTTGATGCAGGTGTTCTGGTTGGAGCGGGTGTACTTGATCAGGTTGTAGATGTCCACGCCGGCGTCGGTCGCGTCGGTGATCTCGGCCTCGTTGACCTTGACCACGATGCGGCCGGCGTCGATCTGCACGATCTCGCCGCCACGACGGGCGTTCACGGTCACACCCGAGTCACGGGCCACGGCGCGTTCGATGCCGGTACCCACCAGCGGCTTCTGCGCACGCAGGGTCGGCACGGCCTGGCGTTGCATGTTGGCGCCCATCAGTGCACGGTTGGCGTCATCGTGCTCCAGGAACGGGACGAGCGCGGCAGCGATCGACACGGTCTGCATCGGCGAGACGTCCATGAAGTGGACTTCGGCCGGCGGCTTGAGCAGCGACTCACCCTGGAAACGGCACGGCACGAACTGCTCGGTGAGCATGCTCTTGGCATCGGTCAGGGCGTTGGCCTGGGCGATGACGTACTCGTTTTCTTCGATGGCCGACAGGAACTCGATCTCGTCGGACACCTTGCCGTCGGCGACCTTGCGGTACGGGGTCTCGAGGAAACCGTACTGGTTGGTGCGGGCGTACACGGCCAGCGAGTTGATCAGGCCGATGTTCGGGCCTTCCGGAGTTTCGATGGTGCAGACGCGGCCGTAATGGGTCGGGTGCACGTCGCGCACTTCGAAGCCGGCGCGCTCACGGGTCAGGCCGCCCGGGCCCAGGGCCGAGACGCGACGCTTGTGGGTCACTTCCGACAGCGGGTTGTTCTGATCCATGAACTGCGACAGCTGCGAGGAGCCGAAGAACTCCTTGATGGCTGCGGCGACCGGCTTGGCGTTGATCAGCTCCTGCGGGGTCAGGCCTTCGGATTCGGCCATCGACAGGCGCTCCTTGACCGCGCGCTCGACGCGGACCAGGCCCACGCGGAACACGTTCTCGGCCATTTCACCGACCGAACGCACGCGACGGTTGCCCAGGTGGTCGATGTCATCGACGACGCCACGGCCGTTGCGGATCTCGGTCAGGACCTTGATCACGTCCAGGATGTCGGAGCTGTCGGCGTGCTCGGCGACCAGGCGCTTGGACTCTTCGTCGTTGCGCTCACCGAAGTACTTGCGGTCGTACAGCACGGCTTCGCCGGTGACTTCCTTGCGGCCGACACGGCGATTGAACTTCATGCGGCCGACCGTGGACAGGTCGTAGCGCTCGAAGGTGAAGAACAGGTTGTGGAACAGGTTCTGCGCGGCATCCTTGGTCGGCGGCTCGCCCGGACGCATCATGCGATAGATCTCGACCAGGGCTTCCAGCTGGGTCTTGGTCGGATCGATGCGCAGGGTGTTGGACAGGTACGGGCCACGATCCAGGTCGTTCACCCACAGGGTGCCCACGGCGTCGACGCCGGCCTTGCGGAACGCCTGCAGCTGTTCGTCGGTGATTTCATCGTTGGCCTGGGCCAGCAGTTCACCGGTGTTGGCGTCCACCACGTCGTGCGACAGGATGCGGCCGACGATGTAGTCGTCCGGCACGGCCAGGGCGGCGATGCCCGAGGCTTCCAGCTGCTTGACGTGGCGCGCGGTGATGCGCTTGCCGGCTTCGACGATGACCTTGTCGCCGTCGGCCAGGTCGAAGTTCAGGGTCTCGCCGCGCAGGCGCTCGGCCACCAGTTCGAGCTGCACACCTTCATCGGGGTTGATGTGGAAGGTGTTGATCTCGAAGAACTCGGCCAGCATTTCTTCGTTGCTGTACCCCAGCGCACGCAGCAGGATCGACACCGGCAGCTTGCGGCGACGGTCGATACGGGTGAACAGGGCGTCCTTCGGGTCGAACTCGAAGTCCAGCCAGGAGCCGCGGTACGGGATGATGCGGGCGCTGTACAGCAGCTTGCCCGAGCTGTGGGTCTTGCCACGGTCGTGGTCGAAGAACACGCCCGGCGAACGGTGCAGCTGCGACACGATGACGCGCTCGGTACCGTTCACGATGAAGGTGCCGTTGTCGGTCATCAGCGGGATTTCGCCGAGGTAGACCTCCTGCTCCTTCACGTACTTGATGGCCTTGGTCGACGACTCGCGGTCGTAGATCACCAGGCGCACGGTCACGCGCAGCGGCGCGCCGTAGCTCATGCCACGCTGGCGGCACTCGCGCTCGTCGAACACCGGTTCGCCCAGCTTGTAGCCGACGTATTCCAGCGCGGCGTTGCCGCTGTAGCTGGCGATCGGGAAGACCGACTTCAGGGCGGCGTGCAGGCCCAGATCGCGGCGCTTGGCCGGATCGATGTTTTCCTGCAGGAATTCACGGTAGGAATCCACCTGGATGGCGAGCAGGAAAGGCACTTCGAGGATCGAGCGCTGCTTGCCGAAATCCTTGCGGATACGCTTCTTTTCGGTGAACGAATATGACGTCATGGGGTCTCACCTTGGCTGTGCGGGCCGCCGTACAGGCGCGGCCCGAAGGGAACATGAAAATTGTCAGTTGGAAGTCGCTGGTATTGCCGGCACCAGCACGCCTTCTCCCGCTACTTCCAACTGCCAACTCGCCGGCCTGGGGCCGGAAAGGTCAGCCGACCAACGGTCGGCTCTACTGCAGCCGACCAACGGTCGGCTCTACACAGCCGACCAACGGTCGGCTCTACAGCAGCCGACTCACGGTCGGCTCTACCGGTCGTTGTCGCAACAACGACCAAAGGCCGGGGGCTTACGCCCCCAGCCTTGGCTGCATCGCCGTGATTCGATGGCGAGGCAAGGAACTGCTTACTTGACTTCGACAGTCGCGCCAGCAGCTTCCAGGTCCTTCTTGAACTTGGCAGCGTCGTCCTTCGAAGCGGCTTCCTTGATCATGCCGCCGGCTTCTGCCAGGTCCTTGGCTTCCTTCAGGCCCAGGCCGGTGATGGCGCGGACAGCCTTAATCACTTCGACCTTCTTGTCGCCAGCCGACTTCAGGATGACGTCGAATTCGGTCTGCTCTTCAACGACGGCAGCCGGGCCAGCCACAGCGGCGGCGACCGGAGCAGCGGCGGAGACGCCGAACTTCTCTTCGATGGCCTTGACCAGCTCCATCACTTCCATCAGGGACTTCTCGGCGATTGCGTCGACGATCTGTTCGTTGGTAAGGGACATTTTGATTACCTTTGGATAATTTTCTGGGTTGAGGTTCCGTCAGGAACCACGGAAACGTCGACTCAGGCGGTTTCGGCGACCGGCTCGGCAGCGTCAGCGGTTTCACCGCCACCCTGCTTGTCGGCCACGGCCTTGACGGCACGGGCGAACATCGTGACCGGCTCGGACAGGACGCGGGCCAGCATGGCCAGGGCCTGATCACGGGTCGGCAGCGAGGCCAGCACGTCGACATGGCCAGCCGGGAACAGTTCCCCGCCGATGGCCACGACCTTTGCCTGCAGCTTGTCGTTGGTCTTGGCAAAATCCTTGATCAGGCGACCGGCTGCGCCGGGCTCCTCGAGCGAGAACGCGTACAGCAGCGGACCGACGAGCGCGTCTTTGGCGCATTCGTACTCGGTACCTTCCACTGCACGTGCCGCCAGCGTGTTCTTGACAACTTTCAAGAAAACGCCGGTTTCGCGTGCCTGCTTGCGCATCGCGGTCATCTGGGAGACCGTGGTGCCAGCGTATTCGGCTGCGATCAAGGAGTGAGCCTTGGCGGCGACTTCTGCCAGCTCCGCGACTACTTCTTGCTTCTGGGACAGATTGAGAGCCATTGCACTCCTCCAATTGAACTCCGCTTACGGCTCCTGCCGCGCGCGGTCCTGGGCGGTATCCATCCTGGACGCCGGGAACATCAGGTGATGTTCCAAGGGTGGGCCGTTCTAGACCTGGATGGCCAACCTGGGTAAACCCAGACGTGCGTAAACCAGAAAAACTCCAGAAGGGCACCATCTACGCAGGGTGATTCCCGGGGGAATCGATTAAGCGGTCGGTACTGCGCCGGCGGCGACTCCTTGCCAAAGCGAGCATCCCTGCCCGTCGCCGGTACGTACTGACCGCGCCTGCGGTCTTTGACGGCTATCGTCGCGGGGCGGACCCCACTCGGATTGCCTTCAAATATCGCGGGTACCGGACCTGGGCCCGGGACCCGCTTGAAACGATTACTTCAGGGTCAGCGACGACTGGTCGACGGTGACGCCCGGGCCCATCGTCGAGCTGACCGAAACCTTCTGCAGGTAGGTGCCCTTCGAGGTGGCCGGCTTGGCCTTGATCAGGTCCATCAGCAGCGCCTGCAGGTTCGACTTCAGCGCGTCTTCGGCGAAGTCGGCCTTGCCGATGGTGCAATGGATGATGCCGGCCTTGTCGGTGCGGTAACGCACCTGACCCGACTTGGCATTCTTGACGGCTTCGCCCGGGTTGGCCGAGACGGTGCCGACCTTCGGGTTCGGCATCAGGCCGCGCGGGCCGAGCACGGTGCCCAGCTTACCCACGACGCGCATGGCGTCCGGGGTGGCGATGACGACGTCGTAGTTCAGATCGCCGGCCTGCATCTTCTCGGCCAGGTCGTCCATGCCGACGGCTTCGGCGCCAGCGGCCAGGGCTTCGTCAGCCTTGGCACCGGCCGGGGCGAAGACGGCAACGCGCACGCTCTTGCCGGTACCGGCCGGCAGCACGGTGGAACCGCGCACCTGCTGGTCGGACTTCTTGGCGTCCACGCCCAGGCGCACAGCGACGTCGAAGGACTCGACGAACTTGGCCTTGGTAGCGGTCTTCAGGATCTTGATGGCGTCCTCGAAGGCATATGCCTTACCCGGGACGACGGCGGCCTTGATGGCCTTCTCACGCTTGGTCTGTGCCATCTTCTTAACCCTCCACCACGAGGCCCATGGAACGGGCAGAACCGGCAATCGTGCGCACCGCGGCGTCCAGGTCGGCGGCCGTCAGGTCGGCTTCCTTGGTCTTGGCGATTTCTTCCAGCTGCTTACGGGTCACCTTGCCCACCTTGTCGGTGTTCGGGCGCTTGGAGCCCGAGGAGATGCCTGCAGCCTTCTTGAGCAGCACGGCGGCCGGGGTGCTCTTGGTGATGAAGGTGAACGTACGGTCCGAGTAGGCCGTGATGATGACCGGGACCGGCAGGCCCGGCTCATGCTTCTGCGTGGCGGCATTGAAGGCCTTGCAGAATTCCATGATGTTCAGGCCGCGCTGACCCAGCGCAGGACCGACCGGCGGCGAGGGGTTGGCCTGACCGGCCTTCACCTGCAGCTTGATGTAACCGACAACTTTCTTTGCCATGTGAGTACTCTCCGGGTGCTAGCGCCTTGCGACAACAGGCTCCCCATCGGACCGGGAATCACGCGTCCCGGCATCGCGTTTTGAATTCACGCAGAAGGCCACCTTGCGGCGGCCCTTGCTTTTTGCCAGCTTCCTGGCAGGAAGCCGCGCACTATATCAGGTTTTTTCTTCACATGCCTGTACAGGCATATCGGTCGGACCGCGGGGCATGCCCCGGCGGTCCGGGCAGGCGCATCAGGCCTGCTTTTCGACCTGGCCGAACTCGAGTTCGACCGGGGTGGCACGACCGAAGATCAGCACCGAGACGCGCAGACGGCTCTTCTCGTAGTTGACTTCTTCGACCACGCCATTGAAGTCGTTGAACGGGCCTTCGGTGACGCGGACCATCTGGCCCGGCTCGAACAGGACCTTCGGACGCGGCTTTTCGACGCCTTCCTGAACGCGATCGAGGATGGCAGCAGCCTCTTCGTCACGGATCGGCAACGGACGGTCGGCGGTGCCGCCGATGAAGCCCATCACCTTGGAGGTGTCCTTCACAAGGTGCCAGCTTTCGTTGTCGATACGCGGAATGCCGTTTTCTTCGTGGGTCTCGATCTGGACCAGCACGTAACCCGGGAAGAACTTGCGCTCGGAACGGCGCTTCTGGCCGGAACGCATTTCGACCACTTCCTCGGTCGGGACCAGGACATCACCGAAGCGCTCCTGCATCTCGTCACGCACGATGCGATCGCGCAGAGCCTGCGCAACCGACTTTTCGAAGCCCGAATAGGCGTGAACGACGTACCAACGCTTCACTGGTTTCTCCTTATCGACCCAGGAACCACTGGGTCGCTTTCTGAATCAGGAAATCAAATCCGCCCAGCAGCAGGCTGAGGATGATCACAACCACGATCACCACCCAGGTCATGCGGATGGCTTCCTGGCGGGTCGGCCAGACAACCTTGCGCAGTTCGAAACGCGATTCGGAAAGGAACTCACGCGTGTCGCGACCTTTGCCGGTCATCAGGAACACGCCAACGCCGGCCACCAGGCCAACGACAACGGCCAGACCGCGAAGCGGACCGGCCCATGCACTCTGGGACGCATGCTCAGGGGTGCCGAACCAGTACCAAGCAAAAAGACCCGCCAGCACCAGAAGAGTTGCGGCGGCGTACTTGACGATGTCACCTCCGGTAGAGGTGTTGTCCTTGGAATGCTCGATCTTGCTGTTCATCCGGCTCTGGCTGCTGAGGCGGCATGGCATGGCCGCTGGAAGGGAGAAGTGGCACGCCAGGAGGGACTCGAACCCCCAACCTGCGGTTTTGGAGACCGCTGCTCTGCCAATTGAGCTACTGGCGTACTGAAAAACTGCCTTCCCTTAGACGGCGAAGGCGGACCGAGGTTCCCGGCCCGCCATTCGCGAGACCGGCGGAGCTATGCAACCGCCGGTTTGACGAAATTACGCGATGATCTTGGAGACCACGCCGGCGCCGACGGTACGGCCGCCTTCGCGGATGGCGAAGCGCAGGCCTTCGTCCATGGCGACCGGGTTG
>NZ_JANUDX010000018.1 GCF_024810105.1 Stenotrophomonas sp. BIGb0135 | reverse complement strand
ACACCCAGCCGGGCGGCGGCGTCGCGGTCGATGTCCAGCACCACCTGGCGCATGCCCTCGTCGCCCTTGGATTCCACGTCCACCAGTTCGGGCAGGGCACGCAGCGCGTCGGCCACCTTGGGCGCCCATTGCCGTAGGGGCTCCAGCTCGCCGGACAGCAGCTGGAACTCGTACTGGCCACTGTCGCCGCTGCCCTCCAGCTTGATGTCCTGGTCCACCCACAGGAACATGCCACCGCCCGGGATCTTCGGCATGTTGGCGCGCAGGCGGTCGATCACCTGCTGGCTGGAGACCTTACGCTCGGCCAGTGGCTTCATCTTGATCATGATGAAGGCGTTGTTGACCCCGCTGCGCCCGCCGATGTAGCCGATGATGTCGCTGATTGCCGGGTCGGCCAGCAGCAGCGTGCGGTAGGCATCGATCTTGGGTTGCATCACCTGGAACGACAGCCCGTCGTCGCCGCGCGCGAAACCACGCAGCTGCGCGGTGTCCTGCTTGGGCACGATGCCCTTGGGCACCTGTTGGAACAGCCACACGTTCATCCCGATCACCGCGCCGAACAGCAGCAGCGGAACGGCCAGCCAGCGCAGCATCTTCTGCAGGCTGGCCACGTAGCCGCCCCGCAGTCGCTCGAACAACGCCGTGCCGCCCCGCTGCAGCACGTTGCCGGTGCCCGGGCGCTCACGCCCGAGCAGGCGCGCGCACAGCATCGGGGTCAGGCTCAGCGAAACCAGCAGCGACACGCCCATCGCCGCCACCAGGGTCAGCGAGAATTCGCGGAACAGCTTCTCCACGAAGTCGTCCAGGAACAGGATCGACACGAACACCACCGCCAGTGCGATGTTCATCGACAACAGCGTGGCGCCCACCTCACCGGCACCGCGCAGGGCGGCGTCCATCGGCGAGGCGCCCTCTTCGCGATGGCGGGCGATGTTCTCCAGCACCACGATGGCATCGTCGACCACCAGCACCGCGGCCACGATCAGCGCCATCAGCGACAGCGTGTTGAGCGAGAAGCCGAGCAGCGCGATCACCGCCAGTGCGCCCAGCAACGACACCGGAATGGCCAGGGTGGGCACCAGCGCCGCGCGCCAGTGGCCGAGGAAGGCCAGCACCACCAGCACTACCAGGGCGATGGCCAGCAGCAGGGTCAGTTCGGCCTCGTGCAGGGTGGCGCGGATGACCGGCGAGCGGTCCATCACTACCTGCATGTCGACGCTGGCGGGCAGCAGCGCCTGCAACGTGTCCATCTGCGCGTGGATGGCGTCGACGGTTTCGATGATGTTGGCGTCGGGCTGGCGGCTGACGATCAGCAGCACCGCCGGGCGCTGGTTGTGGAAGCCGCTGGCATAGCGGTCCTCCACGCCCTCGCTGACCTGGGCCACGTCGCGCAGGTGCACCGGGCGGCCCTCGCGCATGGCGATGATCAGGTCGCGGTACTCGGCGGCCGTGCGCAGCTGCAGGCTGGCCTCCAGCTGCCATTGCCGGCCCTGGCTGGCCACGTTGCCCAGCGGCTTGAGCGCGTTGGCGGTGCGGATGGCCGCGGCGACGTCATCGAGTGCGATGCGCTGCTGGTTGAGCGCATTGGGGTCCAGCGACACGCGCACCGCCGGCAGCGAACTGCCGCCGACCTGCACTTCGCCCACGCCCGGAATCTGTGCCAGCTTCTGCGCGATCACCGTGGAGGCCACGTCGAAGATCTGCCCGGGCGAGAGACTGTCCGAGCTCAGTGCCAGTGCCAGGATCGGTGCCTGCGAAGGATTGACCTTGTTGTACTGGGGCATGCCCGGCATACCGCTGGGCAGCTGCGCGCGGGCGGCGTTGATCGCCGCCTGTACGTCGCGCGCGGCGCTGTCCACGTCGCGGCCCAGTTCGAACTGCAGCTCGATCTGGGTCGAGCCCTGGGTGCTGGCCGAGTCGATCCGGCTCAACCCCGGTATCGTGCCCAGCGCGCGTTCCAGCGGCGTGGCCACGTTGGCCGCCATCGATTCGGGGCTGGCCCCGGGCAGGCTGGCGCTGACGTTGATGGCCGGGTAGTCCACCTGCGGCAGCGGTGCCACCGGCAGCAGCCGCAGGCCCAGCAGGCCGGCCAGCACCACCGCCACCGACAGCAGCAGGGTCGCCACCGGGTGCCGCACGAACCAGCCGATCGCGCGCGCCAGCGGGCTCACGCGTGGGCCTCGGCCGCATCGCCCGCACCTTCGGCGGGGCGCCGGCGGAAGCGGTCGAAGAACAGGTAGATCACCGGCGTGGTGAACAGGGTGAGCACCTGGCTGACGATCAGCCCGCCCACCATCACCACGCCCAGCGGCTGGCGCAGCTCCGCACCGGAGCCGCTGGCGAACATCAGCGGGATCGCGCCGAACAGCGCGGCCAACGTGGTCATCAGGATCGGACGGAAGCGCAGCAGCGCAGCCTGGTGGATCGCCTGGCGTGGGGCCAGGCCGAACTCGCGCTCGGCCTCCAGCGCGAAGTCGATCATCATGATCGCGTTCTTCTTCACCAGCCCGATCAGCAGCACGATGCCGATCACCGCGATCAGGTCCAGGCTGCGCCCGCTCAGCAGCAGCGCCAGCAGGGCGCCGACCGTGGCCGAGGGCAGGGTGGAGAGGATGGTGATGGGGTGGATGAAGCTCTCATACAGCACGCCCAGCACCAGGTACATCACCACCACCGCGGCCAGCACCAGCCACAGCGTGCTCGACAGCGAGGCGCGGAAGGCGTCGGCCGCGCCCTGCAGGCGCAGCTCCACGCCGGTGGGCAGGCCGATCGCTGCACGCGCGCCTTCAATGGCCTGCACCGCCTCGCCCAGCGACGCACCGCGTGCCAGGTTGAACGAGAACGTCACCGCCGGGAACTGGCCCACGTGGTTGATCAACAGGTGCGCCGGGCGCTGCTCGATGCGCGCGATGCCATTCAACGGCACCTGCTTGCCATCCGGCCCGGCCACGTGCAGGCGCGCGATGGCGTCCGGCCCGAAGGCCACGTCCGGGCGCGCTTCCAGCACCACGCGGTACTGGTTGGCCTGGGTGAAGATGGTGGAGATCTGGCGCTGGCCGAACGCGTCGTACAGCGCATCGGCGACCGCGTCCACCTGGATGCCCAGGCGTGCGGCGGCGACCCGGTCGATCAGCACGTGCGCCTGCAGGCCCTGGTCCTGCAGGTCGCTGGCCACGTCGGCCAGGGCCGCGGACTGCTGCAGGTGGGCCAGCAACCGGGGCGTCCACTGCGCAAGCTGGTCGCTGTCGGGGCTGGTCAGGGTGAACTGGTACTGGGTGCGGCTGATGCGGTCCTCGATGCCCAGTTCCTGCACGGGTTGCAGGTACAGCCTGATGCCCGGCACGCGCGCCACGCGCTGCTGCAGCCGCGCGATGATCGCCTGCGCGTCGCTGCTGCGCTGCGCATGCGGTTTCAATTCGATCAGCAACCGGCCGCTGTTGAGCGTGGCGTTGTTGCCGTCCACGCCGATGAACGAGGACAGGCTGGCCACGTCCTCATCCCCCAGCAACGCATCGGCCAACGCCTGCTGGCGCTGCGCCATGGCCTGGAACGAGATCGACTGCGGCGCCTCGCTGATGCCCTGGATCAAGCCGGCGTCCTGCACCGGGAAGAACCCCTTGGGCACCCACACGTACAGCGCCGCGGTGAGCAGCAGCGTGGCCACGGTGGCACCCAGCATCAGCGGCTGGCGCTGCAGCACCCACTGCAGCTGGCGGTCGTAGATCGCCACCACGCGGTCGAACGGGTCGCCCTGCTGCGCCGATTCCTGGCCGTCGGCATCACGGCGGGTGGCATGCCCGGCCTTGAGCAGTCGCGCGCACATCATCGGCGTCAGCGTCAGCGAGACCAGCAGCGAGATGCCGATCGCTACTGCCAGGGTGATCGCGAACTCGTGGAACAGCTTGCCCACCACGTCGGCCATGAACAGCAGCGGGATCAGCACCGCGATCAGCGACAGGGTCAGCGAGATCAATGTGAAGCCGATCTGGCGGGCGCCTTTCAGCGCGGCCTGCATCGGCGTGGCGCCGCGCTCGATGTGGCGGGCGATGTTTTCCAGCATCACGATCGCATCGTCCACCACGAAACCGGTGGCGATGGTCAGCGCCATCAGCGTGAGGTTGTTGAGCGAGAACCCGGCCAGCAGCATCACCCCGAAGGTGCCCACCAGCGACAGCGGCACCGCGATGCTGGGAATGATGGTGGCCGGCAGGTTGCGCAGGAACACGAAGGTGACCATCACCACCAGCGCGATGGCGATCAGCAGCTCGTGCTGCACCCCGCGGATCGAGGCGCGGATGGATTCGGTGCGATCGCTCAGCACCGCCACGTCCACGCCCTTGGGCAGCGAGGCCTGCAGCTGCGGGAGCAATGCACGCACCTGGTCCACCACCGCGATCACGTTGGCCCCGGGCTGGCGCTGGATGTTGATCAGGACCGCGGGCGTGGTGCCCGACCACGCGGCCAGCTGGCGGTTTTCCGCGCCGTCTTCAATCGTGGCCACATCGCCCAGCCGCAGCGGCGCGCCGTCCTTGTAGGCCAGGATCAGCGCCTGGTATTCGGCCACCGAACGCATCTGATCGTTGGCATCGAGCATGATCGCGCGGGTGGGGCCGTCGAAGCTGCCCTTGGGCATGTTGACGTTGGCCGCCCCGATCGCGGTGCGGATGCTGGCCATGCTCAGCCCGTTGGCGGCCAGCGCCGACGGGTTCACCTGGATGCGTACTGCCGGGCGCTGCCCGCCGGCCAGGCTGACCAGGCCCACGCCCGGCAGCTGCGACAGGCGCTGGGCCATGCGCGTGTCCACCAGGTCGTGCACCTGCGGCAGCGACAGCCCCTGCGAGGTCACCGCCAGGGTCAGGATCGGGGTATCGGCCGGGTTGACCTTGCGGTACACCGGCGGCACCGGCAGGTCGTCGGGCAGGAAGCTGTCGGCGGCGTTGATGGCCGCCTGTACTTCCTGCTCGGCCACGCCGAGCGCGACCTTCAGCGAGAACTGCAGGGTGATCACCGAGGCGCCGCCCGAGCTGGTGGAGGACATCTGCTTCAGCCCGGGAATCTGCCCGAGCTGGCGCTCCAGCGGCGCGGTCACCGCGCTGGTGGTTACCCCCGGGCTGGCGCCGGGGTACAGCGTGGTGACCTGGATGATCGGGTAGTCCACCTGCGGCAGCGCCGCCACCGGCAGCAGCCGGTAGGCCATCGCGCCGGACAGCAGCAGGGCCACCATCAGCAGCGTGGTGGCCACCGGGCGCTCGATGAAGACGCGCGACAGGTTCATGCGCCGGTCCGCGGCGGATCCTGGCTGACCACCTCCACCTTGGCGCCTTCGCGCAGGCCGTCGATGCCTTCCACCACCACCCGCTCGCCGGCCTTGAGGCCGTCGCGTACCGACACGCGCTCGCCATCGGCCGGGCCCAGCACCACGTTGCGCAGGTGCGAGGTGTTGTCCGGGGCAATCACGTACACATAGCTGCCCTTGCTACCGAACTGCACGGCGGCATTGGGGATCACCACCGCATCGCTGCTGCTGACCTGCAGACGGATGTTGACGAACTGGTTGGGGAACAGCGCCTCGTCGGCGTTGGCGAACTGCGCGCGCAGCTTCAGCGTGCCGGTGGCGGTATCGATGCGGTTGTCCAGGCTGGCGAGCACGCCGTCGCCCAGCGCCGTGCGCTCCTCGCGGTCCCAGGCTTCCACGGTGAGGTCGGGCGTGGCGCGCACGGCCGCCACCACGGCCGGCAGGTCCGGCTCGGGCACGGTGAACAGCACGCTGATCGGCGTGGTCTGGGTGATGGTGGCCAACGGTTCGCTGTCGCTGCTGCGCACCAGGTTGCCCACGTCCACGTTGCGCAGGCCCATGCGCCCGGCCACCGGCGCGGTGATGCGGGTGTACTGCAGCTGCAGGCGGGCTTCATCCACCGCGGCCTGGTCGGTCTGGCGCCGGCCCTGCAGCTGGCGCACCTTGCTCTGCTGGTCGCTCAGGGCCTGCGCGGAGACGAAGTGCCTGGCCTGCAGTTCGCTGTACCGGTTGAGCTGGGTCTGCGCGTTGTCCAGTTCGGCCAGGTTCTGCTGCTGGGTGCCCAGCGCGCGCGCCAGCGCCACCTGGTACGGGCGCGGGTCGATCTCGGCAATCAGGTCGCCGGCCTTGACGTGTTCACCCTCGCGGAAGGACAGCCGCAGCAGCTCGCCATCCACGCGACTGCGCAGGCTCACCGTGTGCAACGGGGTGACCGTGCCCAGTGCCTTCAGGCGCACCACCAGGTCGTCGCGCACCACCTTGGCCACGCGCACCGGGGTGGCGTTGGCGGCAGGCGCGGGATCGGCGGCGGGGGCGGGCGACAGGGCCCGCCAGGCGATCACGGCGGCGGCCAGCACGGCCAGGACCAACAGCGGTTTCAACAGACGGCGGCGCGGCGGCGAAGCAGACATGGGCATCCTGCGCGCCCGCCCAACAGCCGGCGCGTCCATGGTGTACCGGCCCGTGGGGGCAGGTGAGGCGAAATGGGGGTTGTCTGGCGGGGCCGCTGGTCGAATGCCGCAGCGTGGCTGGATGCCGTCCCGGGAGGGGCGGGGGCGCCATGGTACCGCGAGAGGCCCGTTGCGTTCACATGACCTTGGTCATGGAAGAGTGCATTGAACGTTCCGTTCAATGCACCTCGTCGCGGTACACGAACTTCGGCATTTCCCACTTGAAGTGGATCGCCAGCAGGCGCAGCAGGAAGCCACCGCCCAGGCACCACAGCGTGGCCGCGTTGAGCGATACGCCCAGCTCCAGCAGGCCCAGGTACGCCGCACCGGTGAACAGCGTGATCACCGCATACAGTTCCTTCTGGAAGATCAGCGGCACCTCATTGCACAGCACATCGCGCAGCACGCCGCCGAAGGCGCCGGTCAACATGCCCGCGATCAGCACGATCGGCGCGGCGTGGCCGGCATCGCGCGCCACCGCACAGCCGATCAGGGTGAAACAGATCAGCCCCAGTCCATCCAATACCAGGAACGTGCGGCGGAAGTGGTGCATCCAGCGCGCCACCCAGGTGGCGATCAAGGCCGCGCAGATGGTGAACCCCAGGTACTCCGGGTGCTTCACCCAGCCCAGCGGGTAGTGGCCCAGCACGATGTCGCGCAGCGAGCCTCCGCCCAGTGCGGTGACGCAGGCGATGATGACCACGCCGAACAGGTCCATGCGTCGGCGCCCGGCGGAGAGCGCGCCGGTCATGGCTTCGGCGGAGATGGCGACGAGGTAGATCAGGGAGAGCAGCATGGGAGAGCATCCGGACGCGTCAGGCGGGGGACGGCAACACGCACCCGGCACGCCAGCGCAGGGCACTGTCGTGGGGTGGGGGAAACCGTTGCCGCTCCCGCTGTCCTTTTGCCTGAGAGTTCAGTGGCCAAGGCCACGTGCCCCTTCGGCGGGTCATTGAAGACCTCTCTCCAGATCGGCGTACTGGATGCATGGTTGGTGGCGTATCGAACCACCGGCCTGAGCGATTATGGGAGCCTGCGCCTTCGGCGGGTGCCAGCGTGGCACCTCTCTCCTGCATCCGGGGCGGATTCTAGCAGCCAGCGGCCGCGCCCCGGTGGATAATCCCGGTATGCCCGCTGAACCCGCCCCCTGGTACGTCTACCTGCTGGAATGCCGCAATGGCAGCTACTACGCCGGCATCAGCAACGACGTGGACGCGCGCTTCCAGGCCCACCTGGCCGGCAAGGGGGCCCGGTACACGCGCGCCAACCCGCCGCTGAAGCTGCTGGCCATGCGCGCCTATCCGGACCGGGCGGCCGCCTCCCGGGCCGAATGGCAGCTCAAGCGCCAGCCACGCGCGCGCAAACTGGCCTGGTTGCAGGCGGCAGACACCTCGTCCTGAGATTACGTCGGTACTGGTTGGGGGCTGCGAGGTAGGCCACAATCGGCCACCACGCGGAGGGAACCGGGATGTTCGATCTCCATCGCAGACGGCTTGTCTGGCTGCGCGCGGCCATGTCCCGCCCACCGGCCCTGCGCCGGTCGCCGGGCCGGGACGACGCGCCACCCGCAGCGACGGCGGCGTACTCGCCAGCGCTGCGCCACGGTGAGAGCGGCACCGCCGACGCATTCCGCGCCAGGCTCGCCGCCGATGCCGTGGAGCGCGCGCGCATTCGCCTCGATCCGACCCACGTGCCAGTCGAACTCCGGGGCATCATGCCGCTGGCCGAGTACTGGGGCATCTGCGACGACGCCATCCGCGAAGGGATGCAGGACGCGGAAAGCCAGGCGAGCAAGGAGGCGATGGCCGAGGCGGTGAACCCGCACAACGCGACGATTACCGCCTGGCTGGACCGCCGGCCGATGGGCGGGCTGATGAGCGACGAAGCCGCCGCCTTCACCTACCTGCAGCTGGGCCTGACCGAACTGGCGCTGTTCCGCGAGGAATGAGCTGCTCCACCTACCCGAGGGACACCCTGCGATGACCCCGCTTGCCCTGCTGCTCGCCGTTGCCGGCGCTACGAACCCTGCCGCCCCCGTCATCGATCCGGGCACGCGTGCCGCGATTGAAGCCACCTGCCTGGACTACGTGGACGGCCAGCTCGAGGGTGACCCGGCCCGCGTGGCGCGCTCGCTGCACCCGGACCTGGCCAAGCGCGCGATCCTCGGCGATACCCCGGATGAGCGCCTCGGCCTGCGCCGGATGTCGAAGGAGGAGCTGGTTGAACTCACCCGGCAGGGCGCGTTGAAAACCCCCAAGGACCAGTGGAACCGCCGCTGCACGCTGCTCGACGTTACCGGCAACGCCGCCTCGGTGCGGCTGGAAACGCCGTGGTTCGTGGACTACTTCCACATGGGCCGGTTCGGCGAGCGCTGGGTCATCGTCAATGCGCTGTGGTACAGCAAGCCCAAGGCCGGCAGTCCTTCCTTATCATCAACCGAGGCGTCCGAATGAACGTGACAACTTCTGCAGCGCTGACGCTTGTCAGCATTCTTGCCGCAGGGAGCGCTGCTGCGGCACAAGTATCCCTGCCCGCAGACCTGGCCTTCCAGAGAGCTTCCGAGCTCCTGGTCGAGATGGGAGCGTTGCCCACTTTCAGGGACAAGGACCTGCTGGTGATCAGGACCGATCCCATCCAGGTCAAACTCGCACCAGATCAGGCGGACTGCGGAAAAATGTTCGGCATCCCCTATCTGAAGGACAAACGCACCAAAACCGCAGCAACCTATCAGATCAATATCCGACCTATCGATTCCACTGCATCTGACGTATTGGTAAAGGTCACATTAGAGGGATACATGGATGTGAACGAAGGTGCTCCGTTTTTCATCGAAAAAACGCGTGACAAGAACAAGGTGCTCACCTGTCACTCCAACGGATGGTTGGAATCCAATTTCTACGCTGCCATGCAGCGTTGATGCGACTGGGAAAGGTCATGCGGCACGTCGTCGAACGTGGGTTCAAGGCGGCCCAGGCTTCACTCTCCGGTCCTCCCGGTCATCCCCGAAAATGATCCGCGCACTGCGCTGGTAGCTCCAATACGCCACCGCCCAGTTGAGCAGCACCACGATGCGGTTGCGGAAACCGATCAGGAAGAACACGTGCGCGGCCAGCCAGAACCACCAGGCCAGCACGCCGGACAGCTGCAGCTTGCCCAGGTGCACGATGGCCGCCATGCGCCCGATCGTGGCCAGGTTGCCGAAATCCTGGTACTTGAACGGGCCCGGCGCGGGTTTGTTTTCCAGCCGCGCACGGATGATCGCGGCCACGTGCTTGCCCATCTGCTTGGCGGCCGGGGCCACCCCCGGCACCGGCTTGCCGTCGGCCTGGTTGAGCGCGGCCAGGTCACCGGCGACGAAGACGTCCGGGTAGCCCTCCAGGGTCAGGTCCGGCTGCACCGGCACGCGGCCGGCGCGGTCCAGCGGCACCTCCAGCGTGCGTGCCAACGGCGAGGCCGCGACACCGGCGGCCCACACCACGGTGCGCGCCGGAACGAACTGGTTGCCCAGCTGGAAGCCGTCGCCGTTGATGTCGCTGACCGGCGTGCCGGTGAGCACTTCCACGCCCAGCTTTTCCAGCTGGCGGCGTGCCTTCAGCGAGAGCACTTCCGGGAAGGTGGACAGCACGCGGGGGCCGGCTTCCACCAGGCGCACCTTGGCGCTGGCCGGGTCGATATGGCGGAACTCGTTGCGCAGGGTGTGGCGGGCGATCTCGGCCAGGGTGCCGGCCAGTTCCACGCCGGTGGGGCCACCCCCCACCACGGCGAAGCTCAGCCATGCCGCCTTGCGTGCCGGGTCCGGTTCGGCTTCGGCGCGCTCGAAGGCCAGCAGCAGTTTGCGGCGCAGCGCGATCGCATCGTCCAGGGTCTTCAGGCCGGGCGCATCGGCGGCCCATTCGTCGTGGCCGAAGTAGGCGTGGGTGGCGCCGGTGCACAGCATCAAGGTGTCATAGCCAAGCTGGCTGCCGTCGGCCAGGGTGATCTGGCGGGCGTCTTTGTCGATCGACGTCACTTCGCCGAGGCGCACTTCCACGTTGCGCTGCTCGCCAAGGATGTGGCGCAGCGGTGCGGCGATATCCGGCGCGGACAGGCCGGCGGTGGCGACCTGGTACAGCAGCGGTTGGAACAGGTGGTGGTTGCGGCGATCCACCAGGGTGATGCGGACAGGCGCGTTGGCCAGGGCGCGGGTGGCCCAAAGGCCGGCGAAACCACCACCGATGATGACCAGGTGGGGCAGGGGATCGCGGGTCATGCAAGGACTCCTTGGCGGGGGCCGGCCGTCCGGCCCCATGGGTTCATGGTCGACGCGACCTATCGTCGCACGTGAAGCAGGGTATTCACGCCGATGACAGATACTGGGTTCAGGGGCCATCGCGCTTGCCGGTGGCCGTGTCCATTCGCTGTGGAGGCCGACATGACCGAACCGGAAAAGCGCATCGCCCTGTTGATCGATGCCGACAACGCACCCTCGTCCAAGATCGACGTGGTGCTGGCTGAAGTGGCCCGCTACGGCGTGGCCAACGTGCGCCGTGCCTACGGCAACTGGAAGAGCCCGCGGCTGAAAGGCTGGGAGTCGGTGCTGCACGCGTACGCGATCCGCCCCATCCAGCAGTTCGCCTACAGCCGTGGCAAGAATGCCTCGGACATGGCGATGGTGATCGATGCGATGGACATGCTCTACGCACGCAACCTGGATGGCTTTGCGATTGTCTCCAGCGATGCCGACTTCACCCCGCTGGTGATGCGCCTGCTCACCGATGGGGTCAAGGTGTACGGGTTTGGCGAGAAGAAAACCCCGGAGCCGTTCGTCAACGCCTGCTCCAAGTTCACCTACCTCGAAGCGCTGGGCCAGGGCCACGCCACCGACCCGGAGGTGGAGCAGGACAACGAGGAAACCCGCCCGCGCAAGAGTGGCCCGGAGCTGCGCAGCGACACCCGGCTGGTGCAGATGCTGCGCCGTGCGGTGACCTCGGCCGAAGCCGAGGATGGCTGGTCGCACCTGGGGCCGGTCGGCAGCCAGATCGGCAACCAGGCCTCGTTCGATTCGCGCAATTACGGGTACGGCAAGCTCAGCGAACTGCTGGCGGCGACCGGGTTGTTCGAGATGAAGAAGGACGGCAAGTCCACCTACGTGCGCGCGCTGCCCAGGAAGAGCGCCGGCAAGCCGGCCAAGTGAGGCCGGCAGGGCCCGCGGACGGGCACCGCGCGGGGTGCGGCGTGGATCCGGCTACAGCGTCCGCGCGTCGGCCTGCTGGTAGCCGTCGATGACGCCGCGACCAAAGTCCTGCAGCGTTCCGAACGCCATCAGGAGCAGCGCGGCGGCCAGCATCAGGTTGCGGTGGTTGCGGCGATAGCCCACCACCAGCAGCACCAGGCCTACGCACATCAGGCTGATTTCGAGGATCTGCGCGAACATTCCATTTCATCCATGAGGTGACGGGCACGCCGCCGATCGGCGTATCGTAGCCGCACCGCGTGGCCCGCTGCCACGCTCATTACGACAGAGATACCCACCATGCTGAAGATCTGGGGCCGCCACAATTCGAGCAACGTGCGCAAGGTGCTGTGGTGTGCCGAGGAGATCGGCGTGCCGTACGAGTCGATCCAGGTCGGCGGTGCGTTTGGCGGCACCCAGTCGCCGGACTACCGCGCGATGAATCCCAACGGGCTGGTGCCGGTGATCGAAGACCACGGCCTGCCCTTGTGGGAGTCCAACACCATCGTGCGCTATCTGTCGGCACGCTATGCGCTGGGCACGCTGTACCCGGAAGACGTGGTGGCGCGTGCGCAGTCGGAGAAGTGGATGGACTGGACCACCTCGACCTTTGCCGGCACCTTCCGCGACCTGTTCTGGGGCACGCTGCGCACGGCGCCGGCCGATCGCGACGAAGCCCGCATCGCCGCCGCGCTGGTCCGCTCGGGCGAGCTGCTGGCGATGGCCGACGAGGCGCTGTCGCGGCAGCCGTGGTTGTCCGGCGACGACTTCGCCATGGGCGACATCCCGCTGGGCGCCTTCATCTACGCGTGGTTTGAAATGCCGATCCAGCGCCCGCAGCTGCCGCACCTGGCCGCCTGGTACGAACGCCTCAAACAGCGCCCGGCCTACCAGCGCGCCGTGATGACCGCACTGACCTGAGGCAACCTGCCGAGGGCGCGGCGGTGAGGCGGCATGCGCGGGCCGCGGATTTGCAGCGAGCCCACCGCCTCAATACAGGTCCGTTGGATCCACATCCAGCGACCAGCGCACCTTGCGTGCCTGCGGCAGGCCGTGGATCTGCGGCGTGATCAGATCGAGCAGGCCATGCAACGGGCGTCGTGACGGCGCGGACAGCAGCAGCTGGGTGCGCTGGTAACCGGCGCGGCGCGGCATCGGCGCCGGCATCGGGCCATAACGCTCCACCGGCGCATCCTCGGGAATCAGGCCGCGCACCGCGCTGAGCATCGCGTTGGCGTGCTCCACCTGCTGCGCTTCGGCACGCAGCAGCGCCAGGTGCGCGAAGGGGGGGAACCCGGCGGCTTCGCGCTGCTGCAGTTCGGCCTCGGCGAAGGCGTGGTAGCCGCCGTTGACCAGGGTCTCCAGCAACGGATGCCCGGGATGGTGGGTCTGCAGCCAGACCTCGCCGGGATCGGTGGCGCGCCCGGCGCGCCCGGCCACCTGGATCAACTGCTGGGCCAGCTTTTCGCTGGCACGGAAGTCGGCCGAGAACAGCCCTTCATCGATGCCCACCACCACCACCAGGGTGAGCTTGGGCAGATCGTGGCCCTTGGCCAGGATCTGCGTGCCGACCAGGATGCCGGCACGCTCGCCGAGCGTGGCCAGCTGGGTTTCCAGTGCATCGCGGCGATGGGTGGTGCCACGGTCGATGCGGATCACCGGGTAGTCGGCGAAGGCCTGGACCAGGTGTTCTTCCAGGCGCTCGGTGCCGATGCCCTGCGGCTGCAGCGCCAGGCTGCCGCAGTCCGGGCAGGCCAGCGGCGCGGCCTGGCGGGCACCGCAGTGATGGCACTGCAGGCGGCGGCCACCGGCATGCACGGTCATCGGTGCATCGCAGCGCTGGCACGGCGCGGTCCAGCCACAGTCGTGGCACAGCAGCACCGGCGCGTAGCCGCGGCGGTTCTTGAACACCAGTACCTGGTGGCCGGCCTGCAGATGGTCGGCAATGCCCTGCAGCACCTCCGGCGACAAGCCGTCGCGCAACGGCCGCTTGCGCACGTCCAGCACCCGCACCCGCGGCGGCCGTGCGTCGCCGGCGCGTACCTTCAGGCGCAGGTGGTTGTAGCGCCCGGCCTGCGCGTTGTGCAGCGATTCCAGCGACGGCGTGGCACTGCCCAGCACCACCGGCACGTCCAGCGCCTTGGCCCGCACCAACGCGAAATCGCGTGCGTGGTAGCGGATGCCATCCTGCTGCTTGTAGCTGCCGTCGTGCTCTTCGTCGACCACGATCAGCCCGGCGTTGGGCAGCGGGGTGAACACCGCCGAGCGCGTGCCGACGATGACCTGTGCTTCGCCGCGCGAGGCCGCCGCCCACACCCGGGCGCGCTCGTTGTCGTTCAAGCCCGAATGCAGCACGTGCACCGGGATGCCCAGGCGGGTGCGGAAGCGCGACAGCGTCTGCGGGGTGAGCCCGATCTCCGGCACCAGCACCAACGCCTGGCGACCACGCGCCAGGCAGGCCACGATCGCCTGCAGGTAGACCTCGGTCTTGCCGCTGCCGGTCACCCCGTCCAGCAGGTAGGCGCCAAAGCCGGGGGCGGCGGTGATCGCGGCGATGGCGGCGGCCTGTTCGGGATTGGGCAGCGGGCCGGCGCCGGCGCGTGCCGTCGGCACCTGGTGGTCCAGTGCGACCCGCTCCACCAGCGCGCGCTTGGCCAGCGCGCGGGCGGCGGTGCGCCACCCGTCCATCTGCGTGTCCAGCACGTCCTCGTCGATCACCCCGTCGGCCAGCAGCGTGGCCAGCCGTTGCGGCCGGGTGCCGGCGCGCAGGCGGGCGCGCTGTTCCTCGCCGGCAGCGGTCAGCTGCCAGCCCCAGCGGTGGGTGTCGGGCACGGCATCGCCACGGCGCAGCGGTGCCGGCAGCGCGGTGCTGACCACCTCGCCGAGCGGGGCGTGGGTGTAGCGCGCCAGCCACTGCAGCGAGCCCCACAGTTCGCCGCCCAACAGCGGCGCGGGGTCGATCCACGCCAGCGCCGCGCGCAGGGTGCCGCCGTCGGGCACCCCCCCGATCGCCGCCACCACCCCGACCAGCTCGCGCGTGCCAAACGGCACCCGCACCCGGCGGCCGATCATGCCCGCATGCGGCGGCTCGCCCGGCGGCGGCGCGTAGTCGAACCACTGGGGCAGGGGCAGGGGCAGCGCGACCTGGATCGTCGGCGCATTCAGCAGGGGGGCGGGGCCGCCGGTAAGCGACAGCGAAGGGGCCGGATCGGAGCTGGGCATCGCAGCAGTGTAGCGGCCCGGCCACGCCCCGGCAGCGACCGGGCACACGCCCCGGACCTGAGCCGGTGAACCTAAATAGCGGCTAAATATCTGTCCTGCCGAGAGATTCAGGCTTATCCACATCTTCTGTGGATAAGTCTGTGCGCCACTCCTGATCTCCGCGCTCAGGGTCAGGGAGTTCCGACCTCTTGCTCAACTTGGTCAAAAAATAGCCATACGACAATAGTCAATAAAAACAACAACCTAACTGTGAAACAAAGCTGAAACATGCGGGTCGTGCCCCTCACCTGCCTGTATACCCGCGTTTTCATTGATGCTGTGCACAACCTGCGCCCGTTGCTGCGTCACCCTGTCCCGGATCCCTTCACACGCGGCCTACATCGGCAAGCCCGATCGATGACGCAATCGCTATCATTTCGGCACTTGATGGAGTTGCTATGACGGCTGCGACGGCCCCCGTTTCTTCTACCGCAGCCGGTGCGCTGTCGGCGTTCCTGCGTGGCGTTGAGCGCCGCGCCCTGGTGGTGGCCGAGCTGCAGTGCGGCGACCCGGCCGTGGCCGAGCAGGCCCTGGTCTCGGTGATGCGCGCCTTCGCCGGCATCGCCAGCGACGTGCCGATGGCGCAGTGGCCGGATCGCTTCTGGATCCTGCTGGCCCACCGAACCCCGATCCGGATGCCGGCCGAGGGCGGGCAGTGGTCGCCTGGCCTGGCCCACCTGCCGGCGCTGGCGCCGCCCGCCCGGCTGGCCCTGCTGCTGCGCATCGGAGGCGGCCTGGACGAAGCGGCCGCCGCGCAGATCCTGGACCTGCCCGTGGCCGACTACCAGCAGGCGCTGGCCGAGGCCTGCCCGCGGGATGCCCAGGGGCATCCGGACGCGGCCGCCTGGCGTGCCTTGGCCGAGCAGGTCCAGCAGCGCCTGCGCGACCTGCCGCTCTCGCGGCTGCAGCGCCTGCAGCAGCCGGTCGCCGCGCCCGCTGCCGCCAACGAGGCCGCGTCCTGGCGCACCCCGCACAAGGCCGACGCCACGCCTGCGCGGGCCCGCCCGCGCCGCAAGGGCGGGCGTCGCCTGCCATGGAAGGGCCTGCTGATCGTGGTGGTCACCGCCGGCGTGCTGCTCGGCGGCGCGGCCTGGTGGAAGCACGCGCGTCAGGTGGGGGAGCCGATGGCCAGCGCGCCGGACGGTGCCGTGTCCGACGCCGGACCGGTCCAGGTAGAAGAACTGCCGGCCGACGACCTGCCGGTCATCGCGCCCGCCGACCCGGCCGATGCGGCCAGCGACGCGGCAATGCTGGCCGACCCGGAGCTGGGGCTGGCCCGCGATGCCGATCTGTACGCGTGGTTCGCCGCCGGCGGCCCGGTCCCGGTCGACGAATCGCAACCGCAGCCCAGCCGCCCCGAGCCGGCCACCGCCGGCCTGGAGACCAGCACCGATGAGTAAGTCGTTCCCGTGCCTGGTCCTCGGCCTCGCGTTGGCGGCGACCGCATCCGCCGCGCCGCAAGCCCTGGACCTGCCGCCCCCTGCGCCGACCAGCGCCACGCCGGCACCGGTCACCGCCCCGGCCATCCCGGCCACGCCCGCCGCGCTGGACCCGGCGCAGTTGCGCGCGCTGCGCAGCCGCTATGCCGCGTGGCAGGCGTTGCCCGAGCCCGAACGCGCGCGCATCCGCGAGGCCGCCCGCGCCGTCGCCGCGCTGCCGCCGGCCCAGCAGCAGACCCTGCGCCAACGCTTCGCCGAACAGGACCAGCGCTTCCGCGACGGTTGGCTGCTGGGCCCGCAGCTCGGCCAGCTGTTCCCCAAGTTGCAGGGCCTGTTCGGCTACCTGCCGGCCGAACAGCGCGAACCGGCGCTGGCGATCCTGCGCCAGCTCAGCAGCGACCAGCTCGCCCAGCTGAGCCTGGTCGCCCAGCGCACCCCGCCGCAGGAACGCGACCAGGTGCGCAGCCAGTTCCTGGCGTTGGCGCCGGGCGCGCGCGATGCGTGGCTGAAGCAGAACGTCGGCCACTGACCGGCTTAGCGCCGCCGCGCATCGCGGGCAAAACCGTGCATTCACCGCCCATCGTGGGTTTTGCCCGGCCGCGCGCGTAAGATGTGCGTCCGCAACCCGGTGCCTGTGCCCTCCGCGCGCTGCCGTAGTTGCCGTCCGTGATCTCCATGTCCATTGCTTCCTCCACGCCGCGCCTCTCCCAGGAAGTGCGCGCCACCGGCCTGCTTGCCTTGCCGCTGGTCCTGGGCCATGTCTCCACCGGCCTGATTTCCTTCGTCGACAACGTCATCGCCGGCCACCACGGCACCCAGACGCTGGCTGCCGTCACCATCGGCACCGCACTGCTGTGGCTGCCGATGCTGATCCCGATCGGCACGTTGATCTCGCTCACCGCCTCGGTCTCGCAGCTGCACGGCGCCGGCCGCGAACGCGAGATCGGCCCGCTGTTCCGCCAGGCGCTGTGGTTGGCGCTCGGCCTGGGCCTGATCATGTTCGCCTTCCTCACGGTGGTGCCGCCGCTGCTGCCGGCGTTCGGCATCGCGCCGGACATCGTGCCGGGTGCGACGGCGTTCCTGCATGCGGTGCGCTGGGGCGGCCCGGCGCTCACCCTGTACTTCTGCATGCGCTACCTCAGCGAGGGCATGCACTGGACGCTGCCGACCATGCTGCTCGGCTTCGGCGGCCTGCTGGTGCTGGCGCCGCTGGGCTACATCCTCTGCTACGGCAAGCTGGGTTTCCCGGAACTGGGCGCCGAAGGCCTGGGCATCGCCTCGGCCACGATGATGTGGATCCAGGCGCTGTGCTTTGCCGGGTACCTGTTCACGACCAAGCGCTTTGCCCACCTGCACCTGTTCTCGCACTTCGAGGCGCCGCGCTGGGCCGCGATCTGGGACCTGCTGCGCACCGGCCTGCCGATCGGCATCACCGTGCTGATGGAGGGCGGGCTGTTCATCGTCACCGCGCTGCTCATCGGCCGCCTTGGCGCCACCGAGGCGGCCTCGCACCAGATCGCGATCAACGTGGCGCAGCTGTGCTTCATGATCCCGATGGGCGTGGCCGAGGCCACCACCGTGCGCGTCGGCCATGCGGTCGGCAGCGGCAACGGGCTGGGCGTACGCCGCGCGGCCATCGCCGGGCTGGTGATCATCCTGGGCACGCAGACGCTGTCGGCCCTGGTGCTGCTGTTCGGGCACGACGCCATCGTCGGGGTCTACACCGCCGACATGGGCGTGGCCGCGCTGGCCTCCACCCTGCTGCTGTATGCGGCCGCGTTCCAGTTCCCCGACGGCGTGCAGGTGCTCTCGGCCGGTGCGCTGCGCGGCCTCAAGGACACCCGCGTGCCGATGTTCATCGCCATGTTCTCGTACTGGGGCCTGGGCATGCCGCTCGGCGCCGGGCTGGGACTGGGGCTGGGCATGGGGCCGCAGGGCATGTGGCTGGGCCTGATCCTGGGCCTGACCGCCGCGGCCATCCTGATGGCCTGGCGGCTGCGCGTCAGCAGCCGCCGTGTCGGGATCAGACTGCCTTTCGCCGCTTGACGACCCCCTTACTTGTGTCCGATGCCGGCCTGGCCGGCAACGGCTATGCTGGCACCACGGCAAGAAGCCAACTGGAGTTTTCCCCATGAACCAACCCGCGCGTCGCAACCCCGTCGCCAGCTTCTTCATCGGGCTGTGGGATGTGATGAACTTTACCCGCAGGCTGATCCTCAACCTGATGTTCTTCGGCCTGCTGTTGCTGGTGTTGATCCTGTTCGTCTTCGCGATGGGCAAGAGCGCCAGTGCGGGCAAGTCGCTGCAGGACCGCACCACGCTGGTGATCGCGCCCGAAGGCCGGCTGGTCGAGCAGTACAGCGCCGATCCGGTCAGCCGTGCGCTGGCCAAGGTCGTGGGCGACAACGGTTCGGAGGAAGTGCAGCTGCGCGACCTGGTCCGCGCCATCGACGCGGCGCGCGAGGACAAGAAGATCGAGCGGGTGGTGCTGGAGCTGGACAAGCTGCAGCCCAGCGGCTTCGCCTCGATGCGTGAAGTGGCCGCCGCGCTGCAGGAACTGCGCGCCTCGGGCAAGCAGGTGGTCGCCTTCAGCGAGAACATGAGCCAGTCGCAGTACCTGCTGGCCGCGCAGGCCAACGAGGTCTACCTGGACCCGATGGGCGGCGTGGTGCTGGAAGGCCTCGGCCGTTACCGCCAGTACTTCCGTGCCGGCCTGCAGGACAAGCTGGGCGTGGACGTGCACCTGTTCAAGGTGGGCGAATACAAGTCCGCCGCCGAGCCGTACGTGCTCGACGCCGCCTCGGCGCAGGCCAAGGAAGCGGACCTGTTCTGGATGAACGATGTGTGGCAGCGCTACCTGGGCGACATCGCCAAGGCGCGCAAGCTCGACGCCGCGCAGCTGGCCGCCGGCATCGACACCATGCCCGAAGGGATCGCCGCCGCCGGTGGCGACCTGGCCAAGTTCGCCCTGCAGCAGAAGCTGGTGGACGGCCTGAAGACCCGCGAGGAAGTCGAGGACCTGCTGGCCGATCGCGGCGTGGCCGACGAGGACGCCGATGGCGGCTTCCGCAGCGTCAATCTCGATGCGTACCTGTCCGTGCTCGATACCCGTCGTTCGCCGGTGGACTCGCGTCCGCAGGTGGCGGTGATCGTGGCCGCCGGTGAAATCGCCGGTGGCGACCTGCCGGCCGGTCGCGTCGGCGGCGTGTCCACCTCGGCCCTGCTGCGCGAAGCGCGCGACGACAAGGACGTGAAGGCGGTGGTGCTGCGCGTGGATTCGCCCGGCGGTGAAGTGTTCGCCTCCGAGCAGATCCGTCGCGAAGTGGTCGCGCTGAAGGCCGCGGGCAAGCCGGTGGTGGTGTCGATGGGCGATCTGGCCGCGTCCGGTGGTTACTGGATCAGCATGAACGCCGATCGCATCTACGCCGACCCGTCGACCATCACCGGTTCGATCGGCATCTTCGGCATGATCCCGAACGTGGCGCGCTCGCTGGACAAGATCGGCGTGCACACCGACGGCGTGGGCACCACCCGCTTCGCCGGTGCGTTCGACATCACCCGCCCGATGGACCCGGCCGTGGGCCAGGTCATCCAGTCGGTGATCAACAAGGGCTACGCCGATTTCACCGGCAAGGTCGCCGATGCGCGCAACAAGCCGGTCGAGGCGGTCGATGAAGTCGCCCGCGGCCGCGTGTGGAGCGGTGCGCAGGCCAAGGAACGTGGCCTGGTCGACGAGTTCGGTGGGCTCAAGGTGGCCGTCGCCGACGCCGCCAAGCGTGCCAAGCTGGGTGACGTGGACAAGGTCCGCGTGCGCTACATCGAGAAGGGCGCCACGCCGTTCGCGCAGTTCATGAGCGGCTTCGCCGGCAGCCACGCCGGTGCATGGATGCTGGGTGAGTCGGGCATGGCCCGCCTGATGCTGGCGCGTTCGATGCCGGAGCTGGACACCCAGCTGCGCTTCGTCGAAGACGCCGCCCGCGACCCGCGCGGCAGCAGCCCGGTCAAGGCGCTGGCGTATTGCTTCTGCGGTTTCTGACGCCGGAGGCCAGCGGATCGGCATGAAAAAGCCCGGCGAAAGCCGGGTTTTTTTTTGGGCGAATCGCGTGGTCGCGTATGGACGGGCATTGGGAGCATGCGGTGCGTTGGCGCCGATGCGATGGTTTGAACCGTAGTGCCACGCCATGCGTGGCTGCGCCTGGATCCGGCATTGCGCGCAGCCACCCATGGGGTGGCTCTACGTGATCATGCGGCGCGTTGTTGCCGATGGGCCGGCATTGGGGTCATGCGGTGCGTTATTGCCGATGGGCGGGCATTGGGATCGTGCGGTGCGTTCGCGCCGATGCGATGGGATGACCCGTAGAGCCACGCCATGCGTGGCTGCGCCTGGATCCGGCACCGCGCGCAGCCACCCATGGGGTGGCTCTACGT
>NZ_JANUDX010000017.1 GCF_024810105.1 Stenotrophomonas sp. BIGb0135 | reverse complement strand
AAAAGCGGGGTGCTCGCGGCGTTGCCTTCGGCGGGCGCTTTCGCGTTGTGCCATGGCCCCCGCCCCGTTGTGGGGGGGGGGGGGGGGTGTGTGGATTCGCGGGACCGTCGTACGCCATGGATGGCGTACGCGAGCCTCCACGGATGGATTTACGGCGTGTCCCGCGAATCCACACATCCCCGCCCAGCGCGACCGTTCGCCGCCTTTGCGGCTTTTGCGCCGTTTCAGCCTTTGCAGCTTTTGCAGCTTTTGCAGCTTTTCAGCTTCTAAAGCTTCTAAAACACTGCCGCATCACCGCACCCACGTCTCCAGCCCGCGCCGGATACGCGCCACCGCCTCTTCCAGCCGCGGCACCTCCTGCGTGTAGGCCAGCCGCACATGCTCGTTCGCGCGGTAGTGCCCGAAATCCAGGCCCGGGGTAAACGCCACGTGCTGGGTTTCCAGGAAGTGCGTGCAGAACGCCTGCGCGTCGTCGGTGAACGCGCTCACGTCGCAGTACAGGTAAAACGCCCCTTCCGGCTCCACCTCGATACGGAAACCCAGCGCGCGCAGCGCCGGCAGCAGGTAGTCGCGGCGCTCGCGGAAGGCCGCGCGGCGCTGCTCGAACACGGCGATCGTGTCCGGCTCGAAACAGGCCAGCGCCGCGTGCTGGGCGATGCTCGACGCACTGATGTACAGGTTCTGCGCCAGCTTCTCCAGCTCGGGCACCGCCTGCGGTGGCGCCACCAGCCAGCCCAGCCGCCAGCCGGTCATCCCGTAATACTTGGAAAAACTGTTGAGCACGAACGCCTCGTCGTCCACCTCCAGCACGCTGGCTGCGTCCATGCCATAGGTGAGTCCGTGGTAGATCTCGTCCACCACCAGGTGCCCGCCCCGCGACTTCAGTGCCTGCGACAGGCCGCCCAACTGCGCCGCCGACAACACCGTGCCGGTCGGGTTGGCCGGCGAGGCCACCAGCGCGCCGACGCTGTCGGCGTTCCAGTGCCGCGCCACCAGGTCCGGGGTCAGTTGGTAGGCCGTCGACGGGTCCACCGGCACCAGTTGCGCCGCGCCTTCCACCAGGCGCAGGAAGTGCCGGTTGCAGGGATACCCCGGGTCGGCCAGCAGCCAGTGCCTGCCCGGGTCCACCAGCAGGCTGCTCGCCAACAGCAACGCGCCCGAGCCGCCGGGGGTGACCAGGATCCGTTCCGGATCGATCTCACATTGGTAACGCGCGCGGTAGAACCCCGCGATCGCCTGGCGCAGCGCCGGCAGGCCGCGCGCCGCGGTGTAACGGGTGTGGCCGGCAGCCAGTGCGGCCTGGCCGGCACGCACGATCGGCGCGGCGGTGGTGAAGTCCGGCTCGCCGATCTCCAGGTGGATGACATCGTGGCCGGCCTGCTCCAGCGCCTGCGCGCGGGCCAGCAGCGACATCACGTGGAAGGGTTCGATTTCCTGACTGCGGCGGCTGTAGCCGCGCGGGGACGTGGGAGTGCTCATGCCGCCGATGATAGGCGCTGTGACCACCGGCAGGCTTGCCGCCGCCGCCGGGCCCGCCCAGACTGGGCTGAACACGGACGCCATTGCATTCCCCCGAAAGGAACCTTATCTCGTGAAGCCCGCCCTCTGTTTACTGGTTGCCAGCCTGATGACCTCCAACGTGCATGCCGCCCCCGCGCTGACCCCGCCCGACGCCGAGAAGCATCCGCACACGGTCAAGGCGCCGTTCGGTGCCACCCGCAGCGACGACTATTACTGGCTGCGCGACGACAAGCGCGAAGACCCGAAGATGCTGGCCTACCTGAACGCGGAGAACGCGTACACCGACCAGGTGATGGCGCCGCTCAAGCCGCTCGAGGACACCCTGTACAAGGAAATCGTCGCGCGCATCAAGCAGGACGACGCCAGCGTGCCCGCGCGCGATCGCGGCTACTGGTACTACACCCGTTTCGAGACCGGCAAGGACTACCCGATCCAGGCACGGCGCAAGGGCAGCATGGACGCCCCTGAAGAGATCCTGCTCGACGTCAACGTGATGGCGGAGGGCAAGAACTACTTCGATGTCGGCGATGCCGACGTCAGCCAGGACAACCACCTGCTGGCCTGGGCCGAAGACGATGTCGGCCGTCGCCAGTACGTGATCCGCTTCAAGGACCTGCGCACCGGCCAGGTACTGCCGGACCGCATCGAGAACGTCTCGCCGAACGTGGTCTGGGCCGACGACAACCGCACCCTGTTCTACGTCGAGAACGATCCGGACACCCTGCTCACCGTGCGCGTGAAAAAGCACGTGCTGGGGACGCCGGCCAGCAGCGACGTGCTGGTCTACGAAGAAAAGGACGACAGTTTCTACATGGGCGTCGGCCGCACCCGCGACGACAGATTCCTCACCATCGAACTGCACAGCACGGTCAGCTCGGAGACCCGCTACGCCCCGGCCGCCGACCCGCAGGCATTCACCGTGCTGTCCCCGCGTGCGCGCGATGTCGAGTACGACGCCGACCACTTCAACGGTCGCTGGGTGATCCGCACCAACGATGCCGGTGCGAAGAACTTCAAGCTCGTCACTGCCCCCACCGATGCCACCTCGCGCACGCAGTGGACCGACTGGGTCGCGCACGATGACGCGGTGCTGGTGGAGGGCGTCGAGCTGTTCGATGGCTTCAGCGCGATCGCCGAGCGCTCCAACGGCCTCGAGCGGATCCGCCTGCTGTACGCGGACGGTCGCCAGGAGTACGTCAAGGCCGACGAGCCGGCCTACTCGATGGGCCTGGCCGCCAACCCGGAGCCGGACAGCCCGTGGCTGCGCTACGCCTACAACTCGATGACCACCCCCACCACCACCTTCGAGCTGAACACCGTCACCGGTGAGCGTCGCCAGCTCAAGCAGCAGCCGGTGCTGGGCTACGACCCCTCGCAGTACACCACCGAGCGCGTCTGGGTGACCGCGCGCGACGGGGTCAAGGTGCCGGTCTCGCTGGTCTACCGCAACGGCTTCAAGAAGGACGGCAGCGCCGCGCTGTACCAGTACGCCTACGGCAGCTACGGCATGTCCATGGACCCCGGTTTCAGCCAGACCGTGGTCAGCCTGCTCGACCGCGGTGTGGTCTATGCCATCGCGCATATCCGCGGCGGCGAGGAAATGGGGCGCGCCTGGTACGAGGACGGCAAGCTGCTGAAGAAGCAGAACACGTTCAACGACTTCGTCGACGTCACCCGCGAACTGGTCCGCCTCGGCTATGCATCCAAGGACCGGGTGGCCGCCTCCGGTGGCAGTGCCGGCGGCCTGCTGATGGGCGCGGTGGCCAACCAGGCGGCGCAGGATTACCGGGTGATGGTCGCGCAGGTGCCGTTCGTGGACGTGGTCACCACCATGCTCGATGCGAGCATCCCGCTGACCACCAACGAGTACGACGAGTGGGGCAATCCCGAGCAGCGCGAGTATTACGACTACATGCTCGGCTACTCGCCCTACGACAACGTGAAGAAGCAGGCCTACCCGGCGCTGTTCGTCGGCACCGGCCTGTGGGATTCGCAGGTGCAGTACTGGGAGCCGGCCAAGTGGGTGGCCAAGCTGCGCGATGACAACACCGGCACGCATCCGATCGTGTTCCGCACCAACATGGAGGCCGGCCACGGCGGCAAGTCCGGCCGCTTCCAGCGCTATCACGAGCTGGCCGAAGCGTATGCGTTCGTGCTCGACCAGCTCGGGGTGACGCCTGCGGCGAAATGACCCATGGCGGGCGGGGCGGCGACCATCGCGGTGGCCGCCCTGGCTCGCTATGCTGCGCGCATGACTCTTCCCGAGCGCCCCGACGTTCCTGATGCCCCGGCCCCGCGGCCGCCGGTGCGGTTCCGATGGGCGTGGTGGCTGCTGGCCTATGCCAGCCTGGGCACCGGCATCGTCGGCATCTTCGTGCCGGGCCTGCCCACCACCGTCTTCATCCTGATCTCTGCCTGGGCCGCCTCGCGCGGCTCGGAGCGCCTGCACACCTGGCTGCTGCAGCACCCGCGCTTCGGCCCGGCCATCGTCAACTGGCAGGCCCACGGTGCGGTCAGCCGCTACGCCAAATGGATGGCCACCCTGACCATGACCGCGTGCGCCGGCATCATGCTGTGGTGCGTGCCGATCGCCTGGGTGAAGTGGCTGTCCATCGGCAGCATGACCGTGGTGGCGATCTGGCTGTGGAGCCGGCCGCTGCCGCCGGCCTCATGACGCGTGGCATCGCCAGGCCCCGCATGGGGTGGCTTTACCCCATTCACTGAATCGATACCCTCGGCCAAAGAGGGCACGGCTATACTCGGGGCATGAGCATCCCCCATCGCAACCGAATCCTGATTCCGTTGGCAGCGGCCTCGCTGCTTCTCCTTGCCGCCTGCGGCAACAAGGGCCCGCTGGTACTGCCGCAGAAGCCGGTGCCGGTCGAGGAAGTCGCCGAACCGGCTACCGACGCCACCCCGCCGCCGGCTGCCGTGGATGACACCGACACCCCGCCGGTGGTACCCGATCCGGTCGATGCGCCGCTGAAGTCCGAAGACGGTAATGACTAAGGCCGCGTCCACGGCGCTGCGCTTCAGCAAGATGCACGGTGCCGGCAATGACTTCGTGGTGCTGGACCTGCGTGACGGTACGCCCGAACCCAGCCCGGCCCTGGCCACGCACCTGGCCGACCGCCATACCGGCGTGGGGTGCGACCAGATCCTGACCATCGAGCCGCCGCGTGCCGAGGGCTCGGTCGCGTCCTACCGGATCTGGAACGCGGACGGCTCGCAGTCCGAGCAGTGCGGCAACGGCGCGCGCTGCGTGGCGGCCTGGCTGGTCCGCGATGGCGCGGCCAGCGGCGACCGCTTCGCCATCGACAGCCCGCTGGCCACCCACACCATCGAGCGCCTCGGCAGCGACCAGTACGCGGTGGCCATGGGTGTGCCGCGCTTCGAACCGGCGCAGGTGCCGCTGCTCGGCTTCGCCCGCGCCCGCGATGAATACCTGCTGCCCCTGCAGGGCGACACCGTGCGTTTCGGGGCGGTCTCGATGGGCAATCCGCATGCGGTGATCGAGGTCGGCCTGGTCGACGCGGCACCGGTGGAGCGGTTGGGCGCGTTGCTGCAGCAGCACGCCACGTTCCCGCAGTCGGTCAATGTCGGCTTCGTGCAGGTGATCGACCCGCGGCATGCGCGCCTGCGCGTGTACGAGCGCGGCGTCGGTGAAACCCTGGCCTGTGGCAGCGGTGCCTGCGCCGCGGCGGTGGTGATGATGCAGCGCGGCCGGCTCGAGCGCGATGCCACGCTGTCGCTGCCGGGCGGCGACCTGCGCCTGCGCTGGCCGGCCGACGACGCCCAGGTGGTGATGTCCGGCCCGGCAGCGTTCGTCTTTGAAGGGGAGTGGAACCCATGAGCGAGACCGTCGAAAAGATCGCTGCGCATGACGTCGCCGCCTGGCTGCGCCGGCACCCGGCCTTCCTCAAGCAGTTCCCCGACCTCACCCTCACCCTGGTAGTCCCGCGCGACGACGGCCCGACCGCCTCGCTGGCCAGCTACCAGCTCGAGGTGCTGCGCGACAAGAACCGCGAGCTGTCGCGGCGGCTGGCCGAGCTGGCCGCCAACGCGCAGGTCAATGAACGCCTGGCGGTGCGCACCCACCAGCTGACCCTGGCGTTGATGAAGCAGACCTCGGCCGCCGATACCCTGCGTGCCATGGCCGCCTCGCTGGAAGAAGACTTTGCCGGTGACCTGGTGCGGCTGGTGCTGCTGCACCCGGTGGCCGGGCTGGAGCAGGCGCCGTGGCTGCAGGTGATCGCCGCGGACAGCCCGGCCCTGGCCGCGTTCCGCGATTGCCTCCAGGATGGCGAACCGATCTGTGGCCGCCTGCAGCCGGAAAAGAACGCGGTGCTCTATGGCGAGCGCGTGGGCGAGGTGCAATCCAGTGCCCTGCTGCCGTTGCCGGGCGTGGGCCTGATCGCGGTGGGCAGCCACGATGCCAACCGCTTCTATCCCGGCATGGGCACGCTGTTCCTGCGCATGATGGGCGAGTCGCTGGGCGTGGCGCTGACGCGCTTCGCGCAGGGCTGAGCCCGGTCGCGACCCCGCTGCCATGAGCGCCGCCGCCGAGTTCCTCTCGCACCTGCAGGTGGAGCGGCGCATGTCGGCGCATACGCTGGATGCGTACCGGCGTGACCTCGACGCGCTCACGCACTGGTCGCAGGGGCAGGGCGCGGTGATCGAGGCCCTGCACGGCGAGCAGCTGCGCCAGTTCATCGCTGCCGAGCACCGTCGCGGGCTGTCGCCGACGTCACTGCAGCGGCGGCTGTCGGCCTACCGCAGTTTCTACGCCTGGCTGCTCAAGCACCAGCGCATCGATGCCAGCCCCGCGGCGGGCCTGAAGGCTCCCAAGGCACCGCGCAAGTTGCCGCAGGTGCTCGATGCCGACGAGGCGGTGCAACTGGTGGAACTGCCCACCGATGGTCCGCTGGGCCTGCGCGACCGCGCGCTGCTGGAGCTGTTCTATTCCTCCGGGCTGCGCCTGAGCGAACTGTGCGCGCTGATCTGGCGCGACCTGGATTTCGCCACCGGTCTGGTCAACGTGATGGGCAAAGGTAACCGCCAGCGCCGCGTACCGTTCGGCTCGCACGCGCGCACCGCGCTGGAAGGCTGGCGCGGCGAAAGCGGCGGGGGCGAGGGCCAGCCGGTATTCCCCGGGCGCAAGGGCGGCCCGATCACCCAGCGCGCCATCCAGATCCGCATCCGCCAGCTGGCCCAGCGCCAGGGCCTGTTCAAGCACGTCCATCCGCACATGCTGCGGCACAGCTTCGCCAGCCACATCCTGGAATCGTCCGGTGACCTGCGTGGCGTGCAGGAGCTGCTTGGCCACGCCGACATCGCCACCACGCAGATCTACACCCACCTGGATTTCCAGCACCTGGCCAAGGTCTACGACGCCGCGCACCCGCGTGCCAAGCGGCGCAAGAGCGGCAACGAAAGCTGAATCGATCCGCTGCGTCACCCGGGCGCAGGGCAGGGTGGGTTGAAGCCCCCGGCAACGACCCCACCTCAGTCTCTGTCACCCCGGAGGCTCCATGGACCCCAGTCAGAATCCCAATGTGTTTCACGCCACCACCATCATCTCGGTGCGCCGCAACGGTCATGTCGCGGTTGCCGGCGATGGCCAGGTCACCCTCGGCCATACGGTGATGAAGGGCAACGCCCGCAAGGTGCGCCGGCTGGGTCGTGAGGGCCAGGTGCTGGCCGGTTTCGCTGGCGCGGCCGCCGATGCGTTCACCCTGTTCGAGCTGTTCGAAGCCAAGCTGGAAAAGCATGGCCAGCTGCAGCGCGCCGCGGTGGAACTGGCCAAGGACTGGCGCACCGAGCGCCGCCTGGGCAAGCTCGAGGCGCTGCTCGCGGTGGCCGACAAGGACACCTCGCTGATCATCAGCGGCACCGGCGATGTGATCGAGCCGGAAGACGGCATCATCGCCATCGGCTCCGGTGGCTCCTACGCGCTGTCGGCCGCGCGCGCGCTGCTGGCGCACACCGAACTGGACGCCCGCACCATCGCCACCGAGTCGATCAACATCGCCGGCGACATCTGCATCTACACCAACCGCAACGTGGTGGTCGAGGAGCTTTGACCCGCAGGGTCAACGCTCGCTGGAGCCCCGCCATGCGTGGCTGCGGTTTCCGGTCAGCCACGCATGGCGTGGCGCTGCATCAGCGTTACGACGCTGCCAGGCAGGCCGGTGATACGTCATTCCACCCCATATCCTCGTGAGCACATCCATGCCGCACAAGATCGAAGTTTCTTCCGCCACCATGACCCCGCGCGAGATCGTGCAGGAGCTGGACCGGCATATCGTCGGCCAGCACGATGCCAAGCGTGCGGTCGCCATCGCGCTGCGCAACCGCTGGCGCCGCATGCAGTTGCCGGCCGAACTGCGCAACGAGGTGATGCCCAAGAACATCCTCATGATCGGCCCGACCGGCGTGGGCAAGACCGAGATCGCGCGCCGCCTGGCCACGCTGGCCAACGCGCCGTTCGTGAAGGTCGAAGCCACCCGCTTCACCGAAGTCGGCTATGTCGGCAAGGACGTGGAACAGATCATCCGCGACCTGGCCGACACCGCGGTCAAGCTATATCGCGAGCAGGCCAAGGTGCGCGTGCGCACCCAGGCCGAGGAGCGCGCCGAAGACCGCATCCTGGATGCGCTGCTGCCGCGCCGCAGCGTGGGCATCGGCTTCGATGCCGAGGCGGCGCGCAACGAGCCATCGGCGCAGGACAACGAGACCCGGATCAAGTTCCGCCGCATGCTACGCAACGGTGAGCTGGACGAGCGCGAGATCGAGCTGGAAGTCACCGCCAACGTCAGCATGGACATCATGACCCCGCCGGGCATGGAGGAAATGGGCCAGCAGCTGCGCCAGATGTTCTCCAGCATGGGCGGCGGCAAGGCGCAGAAGCGCACGCTGAGCATCAAGGCGGCGCGTCCGCTGCTGATCGAGGAAGAGGCCGGCAAGCTGGTCAATGAAGACGACATCCGCAGCGCGGCGATCGAGGCCTGCGAGCAGCATGGCATCGTGTTCATCGACGAGATCGACAAGGTGGCCAAGCGCGGCGACAACGTGGGCGGCGGCGACGTCTCGCGCGAAGGCGTGCAGCGCGACCTGCTGCCGCTGGTGGAGGGCTCCAACGTGTCCACCAAGTACGGCACGATCAAGACCGACCACATCCTGTTCATTGCCTCCGGCGCGTTCCACCTGGCCAAGCCCAGCGACCTGATCCCGGAGCTGCAGGGCCGCTTCCCGATCCGGGTGGAGCTGGGCGCGTTGAGCAAGCAGGATTTCGTGCGCATCCTCACCGAACCGAAGGCGGCGCTGACCAAGCAGTACGAAGCGTTGCTGCAGACCGAAGGCGTGGCGATGACGTTCACCGACGATGCGGTGGACCGCCTCGCGGAGATCGCCTTCCAGGTCAACGAGCGCCAGGAAAACATCGGCGCCCGCCGCCTGCACACGGTGCTGGAGCGCCTGCTGGACACGCTCAGCTACGAGGCCCCGGACCGCGATGGCGAGACCATCAGCATCGACAAGGCTTACGTGGATGCGCACCTGGGCGAGCTGGTGCAGGACCCGGACCTGAGCCGCTACATCCTGTAACGCATCACACCGGTCGGGTGGTAGGAAAGCGGCGGCGCGAAAGCGTCGTCGCTTTTTTTTGGCTCTTCTCCCGTCGGAGGGAAGCGTCTTTTGCCAAGGGCCGTCGCAGGGTAAGCACGACGCCTTTCCTGCCGCACCTGCCCAGCCTGCCCAGCCCGGCCAGCGACGCCAATGAGCGCCTTTGGCGTTCGAGTCTTGGCGTCAGGCCTTACGCCTCGTCCTCAGTCGGCAACGCCGTCGGCGCCGCGCCCGGGGTGAACACACCCGGCTTCACGAACGCGCTCAGGATGGCATCCAGCGTCTGCAGGCCATCGCGCTTGATCTCGAACAGTTCCGGCTCCAGCATCGCGCTGTACAGCACCCCGGTCAGGCTCGTGCTCACGATGCGCGCCACCGTGTCCACGTCCACCCCCTCTCGCAACTGGCCCAACTCGCGCGCGCGCTCGAACGCGGCGGCGAAAATGGCCAGCTCCTCGCGCGATGCTTCCAGTTGCAGCGCCTGCATCGCCTGGCTCTCCACCGACAGATCGTTGCGCAGCATGATCTCCATCATGTTGCGCAGCCGCTCGTCGTCGGCCAGCTCCTGGAAGGACACCAGCAGCGCCGAGCGCAGGTCCAGCACCGGCGTGTTGCGCTTGGACGAGGTCGTCCGCCGCAGGCGCTCGATGAACGGAATGCGCTCGCGGTCGATCATCGCGGTCAGCACTTCGGTCTTGTTCTTGAAGTGCCAGTACACCGCGCCGCGCGTGTAACCCGCGCGCGCACCGATCATCGCCAGGCTGGTCCCGGCCACGCCGTACTCATGGAAACAGGCCTGCGCTGCATCAAGGATGCCCGCGCGGGTGGCCTGCGCCTCTTCTTTGGTTTTTCTGGCCATTGCGCTGTGCAGTTGCTGGATGAAACCGACCTGAATTGTACCGCTTTACAAACAAACATGCATGTATGTATATTTCCGTCCCACTGAACCTCGGCGAGGTGCGCGCGTAGCCGCGGCAGCGCCGGAGTCGTCAGATTTGCTGTATTTGCCGACCTGTTGGCTGTCATTCGTCGCTTTTCAAGGCGGGGTAGTGCTGCAGGCGACCCTTTTCGTTTCCTGTGAGCCCCCACCATGTCCCGATCCCCGTACCGTCTTCTCGCGCTGTCCCTCGCGATCGCCTTGACCGTGTCCGCCTGTGGCGGCGGTGAGCAGGAGGGGCCGCAGGGCGGCCCGGGCCAGGTCACCATTGCCACCCTCAAGAGCGAACAGGTCAGCCTCACCCGCGAACTGCCCGGTCGCACCAACGCCTTCCTGGTGGCCGAAGTGCGCCCCCAGGTCAGCGGCATCGTCGCCAAGCGCCTGTTCACCGAGGGCGGCCTGGTCACTGCCGGCCAGCCCCTGTACCAGGTGGACGACGCCAGCTACCGCGCCCAGGCCAACAGCGCCCGCGCCCAGCTCGCCCGCGCCGAGGCCACTGCCAACGCGGCGCGCCTGAGCGCCAAGCGCATCACCGAACTGGCCAAGGTCGATGCGGTCAGCAAGCAGGACCTGGAAAACGCCGTGGCCGCGCAGAAGCAGGCCGAGGCCGATGTCGGCGCCGCCAGGGCCGCGCTGGACGCCGCCAACGTCACCCTCGGCTACGCGCGCATCAGCGCCCCGATCAGCGGCCGCATCGGCAAGTCCTCGGTCACCCAGGGCGCGCTGGTCAGCGCCGGCCAGGCCGACGCGCTCGCCACCGTGCAGCAGCTCGACCCGATCTACGTCGACCTGACCCAGTCGGCCAGCGAACTGCTGCAGATGCGCCGCGAACTGGCCAGCGGCCGCCTGCAGGACAACCAGACCCTGCCGGTCACCATCCTGCTCGACGACGGGACCGAGTTCGCCCACAAGGGCACCCTGGAGTTCTCCGAAGTCAGCGTCGATCCCACCACCGGCAGCTACGCGCTGCGGGTCAAGGTGGACAACCCCGACCAGGTGCTGATGCCCGGCATGTACGTGCGTGCGCAGGTCGGCAGCGGCGTGCGCGAGAACGGCCTGCTGGTGCCCATGCAGGGCATCGCCCGCGATCCCAAGGGCGACACCACCGCGATGGTGGTCGGCAAGGACAACAAGGTCGACGTGCGCCCGGTCAAGGTCAGCCGCGCGGTGGGCAGCGCGTGGTTGGTCGAGGACGGCCTGAAGGCCGGTGACAAGGTCATCGTCGAAGGCCTGCAGAAGATCCAGCCGGGCATGCCCGTGCAGGCCACCGAGCGGGGTGCCGCGCCGGCCACGCCGGCCGCGCCCGCCGCTGCAGCCCCGGCCCCGGCCGACAAGCAGTAAGCGGAGAATCCCATGGCTCGTTATTTTATTGATCGCCCCATCTTCGCGTGGGTGATCGCCATCATCATCATGCTGGCCGGCGCGCTGGCGGTGGTGAAGCTGCCGGTCTCGATGTACCCCGAAGTCGCCCCGCCCGCGGTCGAGATCAGCGCCACCTACCCGGGCGCCTCGGCCAAGGTGGTCGAAGACTCGGTGACCCAGATCATCGAGCAGAACATGAAGGGCATCGATGGCCTGATCTACTTCTCCTCCAACAGCTCGGCCAACGGCCAGGCCACCATCACCCTCACCTTCGAGAGCGGGACCAACCCGGACATCGCCCAGGTGCAGGTGCAGAACAAGCTGCAGCTGGCCATGCCGCTGCTGCCGCAGGAAGTCCAGCGGCAGGGCATCAACGTGGCCAAGTCGAGCAGCGGCTTCCTGCAGGTGATCGGCTTCGTCTCCAACGACGGCAGCATGGATGCCAACGACATCTCCGACTACGTCGGCTCCAATGTCGTCGATCCGCTCAGCCGCGTGCCGGGCGTGGGCAACATCCAGGTGTTTGGCGGCAAGTACGCCATGCGCATCTGGCTGGACCCCAACAAGCTGCACACCTACAAGCTGTCGGTGGATGAAGTGACCGCGGCGATCACCGCGCAGAACGCGCAGGTCGCCATCGGCCAGCTCGGCGGCGCGCCGTCGGTCAAGGGCCAGCAGCTCAACGCCACCATCAATGCACAGGATCGCCTGCAGACCCCCGAACAGTTCCGCAACATCCTGGTCCGCGGCGGCACCGACGGCAGCGAGCTGCGCCTGGGCGACGTGGCCCGGGTCGAGCTCGGCGCGGAGAGCTACGACTTCGTCACCCGCTACAACGGCAAGCCGTCCACCGGTATCGCCATCACCCTGGCCACCGGCGCCAATGCGCTGGATACGGCCAATGGCGTGCGCGCCGCACTGGAGGACATGAAGGCCAACTTCCCGGCCGGGCTGGAATCGGTGGTGCCCTACGACACCACCCCGTTCGTGCAGGTCTCGATCAAGGGCGTCATCAAGACCCTGATCGAAGCGATCGTGCTGGTGTTCGTGGTGATGTACCTGTTCCTGCAGAACTTCCGCGCCACCCTGATCCCCACGATCGCGGTGCCGGTGGTGCTGCTGGGGACGTTCGGCATCCTGGCCGCGCTGGGCTTCTCGATCAACATGCTGACCATGTTCGCCATGGTGCTGGCGATCGGCCTGCTGGTGGATGACGCCATCGTGGTGGTGGAGAACGTCGAGCGCATCATGTCCGAAGAGGGCCTGTCGCCGCTGGAAGCCACCCGCAAGTCGATGGGCCAGATCACCGGCGCACTGGTCGGCATCGGCCTGGTGCTGTCGGCGGTGTTCGTGCCGATGGCCTTCATGAGCGGCTCCACCGGCGTCATCTACCGGCAGTTCTCGGCGACGATCGTGTCGGCGATGGCATTGTCGGTGCTGGTCGCCATCGTGCTCACCCCGGCGCTGTGCGCCACCATGCTCAAGCCGCTCAAAAAGGGCGAGCACCACGTGGCGCACAAGGGCCTGCTGGGCCGCTTCTTCAACGGCTTCAACCGCGGCTTCGACCGCTCCAGCGACACCTACCAGCGGGGCGTCAAGGGCATCCTCGCGCGTCCGTGGCGGTTCATGTCGATCTTCGCCGCGCTCGTGCTGATCATGGGCGTGATGTTCATGCGCCTGCCCAGCTCGTTCCTGCCCAATGAAGACCAGGGCATCCTGATGGCGCTGGTGCAGACGCCGGTCGGCGCCACCCAGGAGCGCACCCTGGAGGCGATGTACAAGCTGGAAGAGCACTTCCTGAAGAACGAGACCGAGGCGGTCGAATCGGTGTTCTCGGTGCAGGGCTTCAGCTTCGCCGGCATGGGCCAGAACGCGGGCATGTCCTTCATCAAGCTCAAGGACTGGAAGGAGCGCAGTGCCGACCAGGGCGTGGGCCCGATCACCGGGCGTGCGATGGGCGCGCTGGGGCAGATCAAGGACGCCTTCATCTTCGCCTTCCCGCCGCCGGCGATGCCGGAACTGGGCATCGGCTCGGGCTACACCTTCTTCCTGAAGGACAACAGCGGCCAGGGCCACGAGGCCCTGCTCAACGCGCGCAACCAGCTGCTCGGCGGCGCCGGGCAGAGCAAGCTGCTGGCCAACGTGCGGCCCAACGGCCAGGAAGACACGCCGCAGCTGCGCATCGACGTGGACGTGGAAAAGGCCAATGCCCTGGGGCTGTCGGTCGCCTCGGTCAACCAGACCTTGGCCGCGGCGTGGGGCAGCAGCTACATCGACGACTTCATCGACCGTGGCCGGGTCAAGCGCGTGTATGTGCAGTCCGATGCGGATTTCCGCATGAATCCGGACGACTTCAACCTGTGGTCGGTCAAGAACACGCAGGGCGAAATGGTGCCGTTCAGTGCGTTCGCCAGCAAGCGCTGGGACTATGGTTCACCGCGCCTGGAGCGCTACAACGGCGTGTCGGCGATGGAGATCCAGGGTGAGCCCGCGCCGGGCGTGGCCTCGGGCGATGCCATGGCCGAGATCGAGCGCATCGCCAAGGACCTGCCGCCGGGCTTCGAGATCGAATGGACCGCGTTGTCCTACCAGGAACGCCAGGCCGGTTCGCAGACCCCGCTGCTGTACACACTGTCGCTGCTGATCGTGTTCCTGTGCCTGGCGGCGATGTATGAGAGCTGGAGCGTGCCGACCTCGGTGCTGCTGGTGGCGCCGTTGGGCATCCTCGGTGCAGTGCTGGCCAACAGCATGCGTGGCATGGAACGGGACATCTACTTCCAGGTGGCGATGCTCACCACGGTGGGCCTGACCAGCAAAAACGCGATCCTGATCGTGGAGTTCGCCAAGGAAAACCTGGAGAAGGGGGCCGGCCTGATCGAGGCCACCATGCACGCGGTGCGCGACCGCCTGCGCCCGATCATCATGACCTCGCTGGCCTTCGGCCTCGGCGTGCTGCCGCTGGCGATCGCCTCCGGTGCCGGCTCCGGCGCGCAGCGCGCGATCGGTACGGGCGTGCTCGGCGGCATGGTGGTGGGCACCCTGCTGGGCGTGTTCTTCATCCCGCTGTTCTTCGTGGTGGTGCAGCGCGTGTTCAACCGTTCGCTGCGCAAGGGCGGCACCGGCACCGTGGCCGATACACGCAACAACGGCGACACGCCGGAGGGTGGTACCCATGAATAAGGCTTCCTGCCTGCTTGCCGCCGCGGTGGCGATCGCACTGTCCAGCTGCGCCACGCTGGTGCCGGCCAGCACCGAGGTCGCCCCGGCGATCCCGGCGCAGTGGCCGGCGACCCGCGCCGACAGCGGCGCGGCCACCGTCGAGGTGGCCGACATCGGCTGGCGCGATTTCTTCAGCGACCCGCGCCTGCAGTCGCTGATCGACCAATCGCTGGCCAACAACCGCGACCTGCGCGTGGCCGTGCTGAATGTCGAGAAAGCGCGTGCGCAGTACCGCATCCAGCGTGCCGACCGGGTGCCGGCGATCGCTGCGCAGGGGCAGATGACCCGCAGTGGCGGCGACACCCCGGTGACCGAGCAGTTCAGCGCCAATCTCGGCGTGGTCGAGTTCGAGCTGGACCTGTTCGGGCGCGTGCGCAACCTCAGCCAGGCGGCCTTGCAGCAGTACTTCGCCCAGGCCGCCAACCGGCGCAGCGCGCAGCTGAGCCTGGTGGCCGAAGTGGCCAATGCGTGGCTGACATTGGGCGCGGACAGCGAACAGCTGGCGATCGCCCGGGCGACCCTGGCCACCTACGAGGACTCGCTGCGGCTGACCGAGGCCCGGCATCAGTTGGGCGATGCATCCTCGCTGGAACTCAGCCAGACCCGGACGCTGGTGGAAACCGCGCGTACCGACGTGGCCCGTTTCAGCGGGCAGGTCGCGCAGGACCGCAATGCGCTGGTGCTGCTGGCCGGTGGTCCGATCGACGACGGCCTGCTGCCCGGCGGCGAAATCAACCAGGTGGCCGCGGTGCGCCCGCTGCCGGGCAACGTGCCGGGCGAGGTGCTGCTGCGGCGCCCGGACGTGATGGCGGCCGAACACACGCTGCTCTCGGCCAATGCCAACATCGGCGCGGCGCGGGCGGCGTTCTTCCCCTCGATCAGCCTCACCGGCAGCGTCGGTTCGGCATCTTCGGCGCTGTCCGGCCTGTTCGACGGCGGCACGCGGGCGTGGAGTTTCATTCCCAAGCTCACCGTGCCGATCTTCCAGGGCGGCAAATTGCGCGCCAACCTCGGCGTGGCCACCGCAGACCGCGACATCGCGCTGGCGCAGTACGAAAAGGCGATCCAGTCCGGCTTCCGCGAGGCCGCCGATGCGCTGGCCCTCAACGACAGCCTGGATGCGCAGTTGGCCTCGCAGCGGGCGTTGGTGGCCGCGGCCGACCAGGCCCAGCGCCTGTCGCAGGCCCGCTACGATGCCGGCCTGGACAGCTTCCTCACCCTGCTCGACGCGCGGCGCACCGCCTACACCGCGCGGCAGTCGCTGGTCAGCACGCAGCTGGCGCAGCAGTCCAACCAGGTGGCGTTGTACAAGGTGCTGGGCGGCGGTTGGCACGAGCGCGGCTGAGCGAGGCGCGCACCGCGGTAGAGCCGACCGTTGGTCGGCTAGCCACGCACCACGGTAGAGCCGACCGTTGGTCGGCTGGCCACGCACCACGGTAGAGCCGACCGTTGGTCGGCTGGCCATGCAGCGCGGTAGAGCCGACCGTTGGTCGGCTGGCCACGCAGCGCGGTAGAGCCGACCGTTGGTCGGCTGGCCATGCAGCGCGGTAGAGCCGACCGTTGGTCGGCTGGCCATGCAGCGCGGTAGAGCCGACCGTTGGTCGGCTGGCCATGCCGACGAGCGGACAGCAGCCGACTAACAGTCGGCTCTACCCGTCGGCTCCACCCTTCGGCTCTACCCGTCGGCTCCCCCGGTCATCGTCGTGACCATCAACGCGCTCATGAGCGCGGTTCATCCGCCCGGTCATGACGCGGATCGTCCTTGCGCCCGTCGCCATGGCAGCGGCGGGCGCGCTCCAGCGCATCGCCGGCTTCGCGTGCCATGCGCTCGTATTCGCTGCGGATCTCTTCCAACCGCTCCTCGTCCAGTTCTTCCAGGTCGAGCAGTTCGTTGTTGGCCTCGGCGGTCGCGCGGATCAGTTCGTCCAGTTTGATCTGGACCGCGGCGGCGTCCGCGTTCTGGCTGTGCTGGATCAGGAACACCATCAGGAAGGTGATGATGGTGGTGCCGGTATTGATCACCAGCTGCCAGGTGTCGTTGAACTTGAAGATCGGGCCACTGACCGCCCACAGCAGCACGATCGACAGCGCGGCCAGGAACGTCCAGGGCGTACCGGCGGCGTAGGCCGCCTTCTTGGCGACCAGGTTGAACATACTGCGGAGTTTCATGCGGCACGGCAGGGTAGCGACGGTGCCACATCATTGGCGGCGCGCCGTGTACGCGCCGTGCAGTCTGCGCCGCGTCAGACGCGGGCGGCACCCAGGCGCGGGCGGGCGGCGACGTCGTGGCGGCTGCTCAGGTAGACGTGCTCCCAGACCTCTTCGACGAAGGCGCGCGCCTGGTCTTCGCTGAGGCGCGGCATGATCTGCAGGGCGTACTGGGTCTGGAAGGATTCGTCGCGCTGCTCGTCGCTGGCGCGCGGCTGGGTGATCAGCGAATCGCAGGCAAACTTGATCCACGGCACGTAGTGGCCGAACGAGCCAGTGCCGCTGCCAAGGGTGCCGTCGGCGTGGCGCTGGCGCCAGTAGGCGACTTCCGCGTCAACGTCGATCACGGCGGGGATGGAAAGCTGGGCGGAAGACATGGTGGTGTCGATATGCAGGGAAGGGGTTGGATCAGAGTGCGTAAAGCGCAGTGCATGCAGCGTCATGGTGATGTCGAGTCGGCGTGGCCGCGGAGCCTGAAAAGCTCAGCCGGCGACTCGCCGAGCAGGTGCGCATGCTCGACCGCACCGAGGCGCTCGGCGAACGTGGCCAGTTGGTTGCACACCGCCACGCGCTCGTGCGGGTGGGCCTCGGTCAGCGCCGCCTGGATGGCCTGGTAGGCGCTCCAGAAGGGGGCGCCGTTGTCGTGTTGGGCATGGAGCACCTGCAACTGTGTCCAGGCGTTGGATAACGCCGGATCCAGCGCGGTGCGGGCTATTCGGGCATTCATGACGTCTCCTCGACGTTGCTGCCCCCTGTGCACCCACCATAGGCCGTGGCCACCGCGCGATTGTTAGCGCAGCGTATGCAGCAGGTGCGCCAGCCGTGCGCGCAGCGCCCGCTCGGGTGCCTGATACGCTGCCAGCACAGCGTGTTCACCTGTCTGTATGGAACTGAAGCGTTCAGAACAGCGCGCGCTGCGACACGCGGTCGCAGCGCCTGGCAACGGCGCGATTGCGCGCCGCCACGGGCATCACTCGCCGATGTCTTCGTTCCAGACCTCGGGGTGGGCGCTGATGAAGCCGCCGAGCAGGTCGATGCAGGCCTGGCTCTGCATGTCGATCACCTTGACCCCGTTTTCGCGCAGCCACTCGATGCCGCCCTGGAAAGTGACCGACTCGCCCACCACCACGGTGCCGATGTTGAACTGGCGCACCAGCCCGCTGCAGTACCAGCACGGGGCCAGGGTGGTGACCATGATGGTGTCCTGGTAGCGACGCTGGCGCCCGGCCTTGCGGAAGGCGTCGGTCTCGCCGTGCACCGACGGATCGCCTTCCTGCACGCGGCGGTTGTGGCCGCAGCCGAGCAGGCGGCCGTCGGTGTGGTACAGCGCCGCGCCGATCGGGATGCCGCCCTCGGCCAGGCCCTGGCGGGCTTCGGCGATGGCGGTTTCAAGCAGGGCGGCGTAGTCGGGGGTGCTGATCATGGGCAATCCGTGGGCATCTGGACCGCCATGATAGTGGCCTGTCGCCGCCGCGGCACCGGCCCGCGTGGCGGCCCTGCGGCACCGGGTCGCAGCGCGGAGGTGCCGCCGCGTGCCCAGCGGTGCGATAATCCGGCCATGAGCGAATCCCCCTACAAGACTGGCACCACCCATTTCGGCTTCCGCGATGTCGCCGCCAAGGACAAGCAGAAGCTGGTGGGCGAAGTGTTCACCTCGGTCGCGCGCAGCTACGACCTGATGAACGACCTGATGAGCCTGGGCATCCACCGGGCGTGGAAGCGCTACTACGTGGCCACCGCGCAGGTGAAGCCGGGCGACCGCGTGCTCGACCTGGCCGGTGGCACCGGCGATATCGCCGCGCTGATCAAGGAGCGCGTGGGCGAGGACGGCGAGGTGGTGCTGGGCGACATCAACGCCGGCATGCTTTCGGTCGGCCGCGACCGGCTGATGAACCGGGGCCTGGTCTCGGGCCTGGAGTACGTGCAGTGCAACGCCGAGGCGCTGCCGTTCCCGGATGCCAGCTTCGACCTGGTGACCATCGCCTTCGGCCTGCGCAACGTGACCGACAAGGACGCCGGCCTGCGCGAGATGTACCGCGTGCTCAAGGTGGGCGGCCAGGCCCGCGTGCTGGAGTTCTCCGAAGTCACCGCGGACTGGTTCAAGCCGATCTACGACTTCCACTCGTTCAAGATCCTGCCCAAGCTGGGCCAGTTGTTCGCCCGCGATGGCGACAGCTACCAGTACCTGGCCGAGAGCATCCGCAAGCACCCGCCGCAGGAACAGCTCAAGACCATGATGGGCGAGGCCGGCTTCGCGCGCTGCCATTACAAGAACCTGACCGGCGGCATCGTCTCGATCCACTCCGGCTACAAGATCTGACCCCACGCGCTGCGTTCTGCAGGCGCGCGCCAGGGGTGCGCGCCTCCTGCGCCGCGCCGGCGAACCGATCAGGCTGAATGCGCAGGCGGGACGGCACCGCTGCCCGGGCGGTGCGGCCAGGGGGTAAACTGGTCGTTTCACCCTGATCGGTCCCGATGTCCATGCGATCTCCGTTCCTGTTGATTCCCCTGGCCGTGGCGCTGGCCGCCGGCTGCTCCAAAGAACCGGCCGCCCCGACGGCCGCGCCCACCGCCACCGCACCGGCGAGCACTGCCATGAAAGCCGACAGCCGCAGCCATGATGAAAGCTCCTACGCCGAGCCGGACAAGGTGGTGGTCAAGGACCTGGCGCTGGACCTGAAGCTGGACTTCGACGCCAAGCAGATCGGCGGCACCGCGACCTACACCCTGGAGTGGAAGGACAAGGCGGCCAAACAGCTGGTGCTGGATACCCGCGAACTCACCGTGGAGAAGGTCGAGGCGATCGGCGCGGACGGCAAGGCCGCCCCGCTCCAGTTCGCGTTGGCCCCGGCCGACAAGGTGTTCGGCAGCAAGCTGAGCATCGACGCGCCGGAACAGCCGGGCAAGGTCGTGATCACCTACCACACGGCCCCGACCGCCTCGGGCCTGCAGTGGCTGGAGCCGTCGATGACCGAGGGCAAGAAGCTGCCCTTCATGTTCAGCCAGTCCCAGGCCATCCACGCGCGTTCGTGGGTGCCGCTGCAGGACACCCCGAGCGTGCGCTTCACCTACAGCGCGCACGTGGTCTCGCGCCCGGACGTGATGGTGCTGATGAGCGCCGACAACGATCCCAAGGCCGCGCGTGACGGTGACTACACCTTCAAGATGCCGCAGCCGATCCCGTCCTACCTGCTGGCCATCGCCGCCGGCGACCTGGTGTTCGAGCCGATCTCCGGCCGCTCCGGCGTGTGGGCCGAACCAACCATGGTCGGCAAGGCCGCCAAGGAGTTCGAAGACACCGAGAAGATGATCGGCGCGGCCGAGAAGCTGTACGGCGAGTACCGCTGGGGCCGCTACGACATGCTGGTGCTGCCGCCGTCGTTCCCGTTCGGCGGCATGGAAAACCCGCGCCTGACCTTCGCCACCCCGACCGTGATCGTGGGCGACAAGTCGCTGGTCTCGCTGGTCGCCCATGAACTGGCGCACAGCTGGTCGGGCAACCTGGTGACCAACGCCAGCTGGAAGGACATCTGGCTCAACGAAGGGTTCACCACCTACGTGCAGGGCCGCATCACCGAAGCGCTGTACGGCCAGGAAATGGCCGAGATGGAGCGCGAGATCGACCAGAACGACCTGCTGGCCGAGGTCAAGGACATGAGCCCGGCCGACCAGGCGCTGGCCCTGCCGCCGCTGACCGAGCGTGACCCCGACGATGCGCTGAGCCAGGTGGCCTACGTCAAGGGCGCGTGGTTCCTGCAGTTCCTGGAGCAGCGTTTTGGCCGCGAGACCTTTGATCCGTTCCTGCGCGGCTGGTTCGATGACCATGCCTTCCAGAGCGCGAACACCGACCAGTTCGTCGTGTACCTGAAGAAGAACCTGCTGTCCAAGAAGCCTGGCGCGGTCACCGATGCCGAGCTGAAGGCGTGGCTGGACGAGCCGGGCATCCCGGCGTTCGCCACCAAGGCACGCTCGCGCAACTTCTCCATCGTCGACACCGCGCGCATCGCCTGGCAGGGCAGCGACACGCTGCCGAACGTGCAGATCAGCAGCGAGTGGGGCACCCAGGAGTGGGTCCACTTCATCGACGGCCTGGGCAAGACCCTGCCGGTGGAGAAGCTGGCCGCGCTGGACAAGGCCTACCACTTCACCGGCACCGCCAACGGCGAAATCGCGATGCGCTGGTATCCGCTGGCGATCCGCAGCGGTTACACGGCGGCCAATGAACCGGCCGCGGCGTTCATCGAGCGCGTCGGCCGCCGCAAGCTGATCCTGCCGATCTACGCCGAACTGGTGAAGACCCCGGAAGGCCTGGCGTTCGCCAAGGCCGCCTTCGAGAAGGCCAAGCCGGGCTACCACCCGATCACCACCGCGTCGGTGCAGGACATGCTGGACAAGGCAAGCGCCAAATAATGCCCGTTGCTGGCCGGCATGGCCGGTCAGTGGCTACGGTGCGAGGCAATGCCTGAAAACGGCGGGGAAACCCGCCGTTTTTTTGTGTCCATGCGGTGCCGCTGCCGAGCATGGCTCGGCACTATCGGGCCGGTACCGTGCGAGACGCGCGCGATGCCGGTCGGGCATGCGCCGCGCACCGATGGCATGCCCGGCTGCGCCTCGGGACATCAAGCAATTGGGTAGAGCCGGGCCATGCCCGGCTGCGCGTCGGGACACCATGCAAGTGGGTAGAGCCGGGCCATGCCCGGCTACGCGTCGGGACACAATGCAATTGGGTAGCGCCGGGCCATGCACGGCTGCTCTTGGCCGCATCAGGCGATACAGTAGTTGGGTGACGCCATCGGGCGCCTTGCCAATCACGGAGTACGCAATGAAACGACTGATCCTGGCCGCCGCCTGCGCGTTCGCGCTGGCCGCCTGCAGCAACCCCGAGGAAGCGCGCAAGGCGCAGGAAGCCGCCGCCGCGGCCGCCAGGGCGCAGCAGGAAGAAAAGGCCGAGGGCGTGGCCAAGCAGTACGACATGGCCGTGGCGTCGCAGGACTGGGAGCGTGCGCGCATCCACGGCGGCGCCCTGCTGGACCAGTACAAGGACACCGACGCGGCCGCCCGCATCGAACCGGGCTTCGCCGAGGTCCAGGCCAAGGGCGACGCGGCGCGCGACCTGCGCCGCATGCAGGGGCTGTGGCAGTACAACCAGATCCCGGTGGGCAGCAAGGGCAGCCAGGTCTCGGCGCAGATCTACAGCAAGGAACGCGTGGACGTGGATGGCAGCGGCGCCAAGCCGGTGCAGCTGGTGTTCCGCGACCACCCCGAGTGGAAGCGGCATGCCTACCTGGTGCTGCAGGCCGGCGACTTCCGCTGCCCGCAGTGCAAGGTGCAGGTGAGCGTGGATGGCGGCAAGCCGGTCGCGATGGCCGCGTGGCGGCCCAAGACCGACGAAGCCATCGCGATGTTCATCACCGACCAGAAGGCGCTGTGGACGCTGGCGCGCAAGGCCAAGGTGATCAGCATCGAATTCCCGGTCAAGGCCGGTGGCACGCGTACCGCGGTGTTCGAGACCGGTGGCGTGGATACCCACCGCATGCCGACGTGGTGGCAATGACCGGCACCGCGCTGGCGACGCCGGCACCGCCGTTCTCGGCGATGCGTCACTGGGTGTTCGACATGGACGGCACGCTGACCGTCGCGGTGCACGATTTCGAGCAGATCAAGCGCGCGCTGGCGATTCCGTCGGGGGAGGACATCCTCGCCCATCTGGCCGCGCTGCCGGCCGACGAGGCCGACGCCAAACACGCGTGGCTGCTTGCCCATGAGCGCGAGCTCGCCGAGGGCGCACGCGCAGCCCCTGGCGCGGTGGCGCTGGTGCGCGCGCTGCACAGTGCCGGCTGCCGTCTGGGCATCCTCACCCGCAACGCGCGCGAACTGGCGCAGGTGACGCTGCAGGCCATCGGGCTGGCTGACGCGTTCGGCGCCGATGACATCGTCGGCCGCGACGAGGCCACGCCCAAGCCGTCGCCGGCCGGGCTGCAGTACTTCGTGGGGCGCTGGCAGGCGGACCCACAGCAGCTCGTGATGGTCGGCGACCACCGTTTCGACCTGGAATGCGGCCGCGCCGCCGGCACCCGCACGCTGCTCGTCAACGCCCCGGACAACCCGTGGCCGGGCCTGGCGTGCTGGCATCGCGCCGATTGCGGCGCCGTGCTGGCGGAGTGGGCAGGGAAGGGCCCTGCGGCCTGATCGCGGCCCCGGTGGGGCAGGCGCTATGCCGGCTCGGCGACGCCGCCAGGATCGGAATGCCGATCGTCCGCCGTCATCCGTGATCGAGGTGACGGAAGCGGTGATCTGCAACGCCTACCGCCGGGGACGGCGAACGATTCACGGTGCCGCGGCGACGGACCTGCAAGCGGCCGCGCATGGCCCGGCGCTGCGCTGAAACGTCCCCGATCCACCGTCTGGGTGAAGAGCCCCCTTGGTGTCCAAGGGGGCGCGCCAACGGCGCAGGGTTCGGCCGGAGTGCGCGGGCAATGCGGTTACGCCGTCAGGGCGTAACCGAACTGCTGCTTGAACTGCTCGTTGAACTCATCGAAGGTGAACCGCTGGTTCTGCGTGCCCGGGTGCTCGACCTTCAGCGCGCCCATCAGGTTGCCCATGCGGCCGATGGTCAGCCAGTCGTAGCCCTTCTCGATGCCGTAGATCAGCCCGGCGCGGAACGCATCGCCGCAGCCGGTCGGGTCGACCACGCGGCGTTCGTGCGCCGGCGGGATGTCGTAGGTCTTTTCCGGGGTGTGGATGACCGCGCCCTTCGGGCCGCGGGTGGTGATGTAGGCCTTGACCCGGCTCACGATCGCCTTTTCGTCCCAGCCGGTGCGCTCCTGCAGCAGGTTGGACTCGTAGTCGTTGACCACCACGTAGTCGGCCTGCTCGATGAAGGTGCGCAGCTCCGGGCCGTTGAACAGCGGCATGGCCTGGCCCGGGTCGAAGATGAACGGCACGCCCGCGTCGAAGAACTCCTGCGAGTTCTGGATCATGCCCTCGCGCCCGTCCGGGCCGACCAGGCCCAGGGTCACGCCCGGCACGTCCTTCACGTGGTTTTCGTAGGACCGCATCATCGCGCCCGGGTGGAAGGCGGTGATCTGGTTGTTGTCGTGGTCGGTGGTGATGAACGCCTGCGGGGTGAACAGTTCGTCGATCACCTTGACCCGGGTCAGGTCGATGCCCAGGCCCTGGAAGTACTCGCGGTAGGGCCCGAAGTCCGACCCCACCGTGCCCATCGGGATCGGATCGCCACCCAGCAGGTGCAGGTTGTAGGCGATGTTGCCTGCGCAACCCCCGAATTCACGACGCATCCGCGGCACCAGGAAGGACACGTTCAGGATGTGCACCTTGTCCGGCAGGATGTGATTCTTGAACTGGTCCGGGAACACCATGATGGTGTCGAAGGCAAGAGAACCACAGATCAAAGCGGACATCGATTAAGGCCTATGCGGAAAGGAGTTTGAGGCCCGCCGGGCGGGCAACGAAACGGCGCCGTGAGGCGCCCTGCGGCGCAAAGGTTAACGGGTGAGGCGGCTTTGGGCCAGAACCGGGGCCCTCGGGCGAGATGAAAAATCGGCTGAATGGCCGTGAAGGCTTGCTTTGCACCAGATTTGTCCTTGCTCGCACACAGGGGGATTGCTAGGCTTGTCGCCCTCGAATTCTGCCCATTTTTTCGCCATCCCGCGTTGGGCGCGACACCCCCAGGATCAACTCCCAGATGTTCAAGAAACTGCGCGGCATGTTCTCCAATGACCTGTCCATCGACCTGGGCACGGCCAACACCCTCATCTATGTGCGCGGGCAGGGAATCGTGCTGAACGAGCCGTCCGTGGTGGCCGTGCGCCAGGATCGCGCCATCGGTGGTACCCGTTCCGTGGCTGCCGTCGGCGCCGAAGCCAAGCAGATGCTGGGCCGTACCCCGGGCCATATCACCACCATCCGCCCGATGAAGGACGGCGTCATCGCCGATTTCACCTACACCGAGGCGATGCTCAAGCACTTCATCAAGAAGGTGCACAAGTCGCGCTTCCTGCGCCCGAGCCCGCGCGTGCTGGTCTGCGTGCCGGCCGGCTCGACCCAGGTCGAGCGCCGCGCCATCAAGGAATCGGCCGAAGAGGCCGGTGCGCGTGACGTGTTCCTGATCGAAGAACCCATGGCCGCCGCGATCGGCGCCGGCATGCCGGTGACCGAGGCGCGTGGCTCGATGGTCATCGACATCGGCGGCGGCACCACCGAAGTGGCGGTGATCTCGCTGAACGGCATCGTCTACTCGGCCTCGGTGCGCATCGGCGGCGACCGCTTCGACGAGTCGATCACCAACTACGTGCGCCGCAACCACGGCATGCTGATCGGTGAAGCCACCGCCGAGCGCATCAAGGTGGAACTGGGCTGCGCCTACCCGCAGGCGGAAGTGATCGAGATGGAAATCTCCGGCCGCAACCTCGCCGAGGGCGTGCCGAAGATGATCAAGATCAACTCCAACGAGGTGCTGGAAGCCCTGCACGAGCCGCTCTCGGGCATCGTCAGCGCGGTCAAGCTGGCGCTGGAACAGACCCCGCCGGAACTGTGCGCCGACGTCGCCGAGCGCGGCATCGTGCTTACCGGCGGTGGCGCCCTGCTGCGCGACCTGGACCGCCTGATCTCCGAAGAGACCGGACTGCACGTGCAGGTGGCCGACGACCCGCTGACCTGCGTGGCCCGCGGTGGCGGTCGTGCGCTGGAGCTGGTGGACATGCACGGCAACGAGTTCTTTGCGCCGGAGTAAGCGGCACCCGTCTTGCTCCATGGACACGCCCCTGCGGCGTGATGCCCGCTGCGTGCCTGGCACGCCGGGCATCGCAGCGCCGGGGCGTTGTCGCATCCCCCTCCTGTTTGCCTCCAGTCGAAGCCAGTCGTGCCGCCCTACGCCGGTCCTCCCGTAGCCTCCCGCCAGGGCGATGCCGCCAGTCCGCTGCGGCTGCTCGCCTACCTGGCCCTGGCCATCACCCTGATCGTGCTCGACGACCAGGCCGGCTGGCTGTCGCGCCTGCGCGCCCAGGCCAACGTGCTGGTGCAGCCGGTGTGGGCGCTGGCCGGCTTGCCCGGCAAGCTCGGCACCCAGGTCAAGGACAACGCGGCCAGCCACGGCCAGCTGGTCGATGAAAACCGCGAGCTGCGCAACCAGCTGCTGATCGCCAATGCCCGCCTGACCCGCCTGCAGACCGCGGCGCTGGACAACGCGCAGCTGCGCGAACTGCTCAACGTGGCCGAGCGCAGCGGCCTGGACGTCCAGCTGGCGCCGATCCTGGACATCGACCTGGACCCGGTCCGGCAGCGCCTGGTGCTGGCCGCCGGCAGCCGCGATGGCGTGCACATCGGCCAGGCGGTGATCGACTCGGGCGGGCTGATGGGGCAGGTGATCGCCACCACCGGCAGCAACGCCACCGTACTGCTGCTCACCGACCCCGACCACGCAGTGCCGGTCACGGTGGCACGCAACGGCGTGCGGCTGATCGTCTATGGCCGTGGCGACACCCTGGAGCTGCGCGACATCCCGCTCAGCGCCGGCGTGGAAGTGGGCGATGAGATCGTCACCTCCGGCCTGGGCGGGCGGTTCCCGGCCGGCTTCCCGGTCGGCAAGATCACCGCGCTGCGCCCCGACGACAGCCACGCCTTCCTGGTCGGCGAACTGAAACCGGCCGCGCAGCTGGACCGTGGCCGCGACGTGCTCCTGCTGCGCCCCGGCGCGGCGATCCGGATTCCGCCCAACCTGCGTCTGCAGGATGAGGCCGGTGGGCCGGCAGCGCCGTTGCCTGCGGCGCACGAACCGCCTCAGCCCGATCCGTCTGCGGCGAATCCGGCTGCCGGCGGGGCATCCCCCGCCAACCCGACGCCTTCTGCGCGCCCGCTGGAGCCGACCGCACCTGCGGCGCAACAGGCCCGCGCATCCTCCGTAGACCCCGCGTCGTCGGCGCGCCCCCTTCAACAACACGGGGGCTCTGCCGCAGCCACCTCTCCGGTCGTGCCGAGCCACGCTCGGCCGGCCGAATCCGTGGAGAATCGCGAATGAGCCGCCTGCGCGACAAACCGTGGGTGCTGCCGGTCAGCGTGGTGCTGGCGCTGCTGCTGGGGTTGCTGCCGCTGCCGGCGCTGCTGCAGCCGCTGCGCCCGTACTGGCTGGCGCTGGTGCTGGCCTATTGGGTGATCGAAGCGCCGGACCGGGTCGGGCTGGGCATCGCCTTCGCCAGCGGCGTGGTGGCCGACCTGTTGTATGGCGGGGTGCTCGGCGAACAGGCGCTGCGCCTGGTCATGCTGACCTTCATCCTGCAGCGCTTCCGCGCGCGCATCCGTTTCTTCCCGATGTCCCAGCAGATGCTGGCCATCGGCGGGTTGCTGTTCAACGACCGCATCGTCAGTGCGGTGGTGCATATCGTGGTCGGCGAGCCGACCCTGCCGTGGTCGTACTGGTGGGCGCCGCTGCTGGGCATGGCCCTGTGGCCGCTGTTGTTCGTGCTGCTCGACGCCGTCCGCTTCGGGCGTCGCGGGCGCTGACATGTACATGCGCCGCCAGGCCAAGAACCCCCACGCCGAAGCCGAGCAGTTCCGGCGCCGTGCCGCGCTGGGCTTCCTGGGCGTGCTGGTCTGTCTGCTTGGCCTGGGCGGCTGGTACTTCAAGCTGCAGGTGCTCGACCACGACATCTACGCCACCCGCTCCGAAGCCAACCGCATCAAGCCGCGGCCGGTGGTGCCCGGGCGCGGGATGATCTACGACCGCAACGGGCGGCTGCTGGCCGAGAACGTGCCTGCGTTCCGGTTGGACATCACCCCCGACAAGGTCAAGGACATGGACGCCACCCTGGCCGGGCTGGCCAGGATCCTCGACCTCAGCCCGGAGGACATCGAGACCTTCAACAAGTCGCGCAAGGCCCGCCGCAAGTTCCTGCCGGTCACGCTCAAGCTGCGCGTCAGCGATGAGGAAATGGCCCGCTTCGCGGTCGACCGCTGGCGCTATCCGGGCGTGGAACTGGAGCCGTACCTGACCCGTCGCTATCCCTACGGCGACCTGTTCGCGCACATCATCGGCTACGTCGGCCGGGTGGATGACAAGGACCTGGAGATCCTCGGCGAGGGCAACGCGGCGCTGACCCATATCGGCAAGTCCGGGCTGGAGCGCTTCTACGAGCAGCAGCTGCGCGGCAAAGTGGGCTACGAGCAGGTCGAGACCAACGTACAGGGCCGCGCGATCCGCACCATCGGCCGGGTCGCGGCGCAGTCCGGCAGCGACCTGCGGCTGTCCATCGACGCCGATCTGCAGCGGGCGATGGTGGCCGCGTTCGGCGAGTTCGAGGGTGCGGCGGTGGCGATGGACCCCCGCACCGGCGAGATCCTGGCCATGGTCAGCCTGCCGTCCTACGACCCGAACCTGTTCGTGAACGGCATCTCGCACGCCGATTTCCAGGCGCTCAACAGCAACCCCTCGCGCCCGCAGTTCAACCGGCTGGTGCTGGGCGGGGTAGCGCCGGGCTCGACCATCAAGCCGTTGATCGGCCTGGCCGGCCTGGACAGCGGCACCCGCAAGCCGGAAGACAAGATCCTCTCCACCGGCATGTTCTACCTGCCGGGCACCTCGCGCGGCTGGGGCGATGCCAACCGTGGCGGCCACGGCTGGACCGACCTGCGCAAGTCGATCACCCAGTCGGTGAACACGTACTACTACAAGCTGGCCCTGGACATGGGCATCGACCGCTTCGACCACTACATGGGCTATTACGGCTTCGGCGAGCCGACCGGGATCGACCTGACCGGCGAGATCGGCGGCATCCTGCCCTCGCCGCAGCACAAGTACAAGACCCGCAAGGAGCGCTGGTACCCGGGCGACACGGTCAACGTGAGCATCGGCCAGGGCGACTGGAAGGTCACCCCGTTGCAGCTGGTGCATGGCGTCTCGGGGATCGGCAACGGCCAGCTGCGCACACCGCACCTGGTGATGCAGCAGCGCGCCGGTTTCGATGCCGACTGGACCGCGATGCCGGTCGGCGACAGCAAGCCGGTCAGCCCCAGCGCCAGCAACCTGCAGGCCGTGCGCGAGGGCATGATGGGCACGATGCGGCCGGGCGGCAGTGGCGCGCGCGCCGCCGCCGGCGCGCCGTACACCATTGCCGGCAAGACCGGTACGGCGCAGGTGATCAGCCGCCGCGGTACCGCCGCGGTGAACCCGAAGAGCCTGCCCATGCACCTGCGCCACCGTTCGCTGTTCGTCGGCTTCGCCCCGGCCGAGAACCCGGTGATCGCGGTGGCGATCGCGGTGGAGGGCGGTGGCTACGGCGGTTCGGCCGCCGCACCGATCGCGCGCAAGCTGTTCGATGCGTGGCTGCTGGGCAAGATGCCGGAAGGGCTGGAGCCGCTGGACAGCGAGCGCGGCACCACCGCGATCGGGATCACCGCCTTCGACGGCAGCGACAGCAACGCGCGCGCCGCCGGCGACGCGGCCGCCGCCGCGCTGGAGACGCTGCCGGTCGTGGTCGGCGTGCCGCCTGCACCGGCCCCGGCACCGGCACCGCTGCCGGGCGCGCCGTTGCCTGCCGCCGCCCCGGCGCCGACCGCGCCCGGCGCGCCGGAGCGTGCCCGATGAACGTGTTCCTGCGCTGGGCGACCGACATGGTCGTGCGCTTCAGCCGCTCGCTGGACTGGGTGCTGTGCCTGGCCCTGGGCGCGTTGATGCTGATCGGGCTGGCGGTGCTCAAGAGCGCCGGCGGCGATGGCCTGGTGTTCGCGCAGGGCGCGCGCTTCGTGGTCGGGCTGGGCGCGATGTGGGCGATCTCGCGCGCGTCGATCCTGCGCATCCGCTCGGCGACCCCGCTGATCTATGCGATCTCGATGATCCCGCTGCTGGCGGTGTTCGTGCTGGGCACCGGCAAGTACGGACGGCAGTGGCTGGACCTGAAGCTGTTCTACCTGCAGCCGGCCGAGCTGCTCAAGGTGAGCCTGCCGATGATGGTGGCCTGGTACCTGCACCGCATGCCGCTGCCGCCGCGCTTCTCCACGGTGATGGTCAGCGCGGTGATCATCGGCGTGCCGACCGGGCTGGTGATGCTGCAGCCGGACTTCGGCACCGGTGTGCTGATCGCGGCCAGCGGCGCGTTCGTGCTGTTGCTGGCCGGCCTGCCGTGGTGGTGGGTGGGCGTGGCGGTCGGCGGCGTGGCGGCGGCGGCGCCGGTGGCGTGGTTCTGGCTGCTGCGGCCCTACCAGAAGGACCGCATCATGATGTTCCTGGATCCGGAGATGGATGCGCTGGGCGCCGGCTGGAACATCATCCAGTCCAAGATCGCGATCGGCTCGGGCGGGTTCGATGGCAAGGGCTGGGGCCAGGGTTCGCAGTCGCACCTGAACTTCATTCCCGAGCAGACCACCGACTTTGCGTTCTCGGTGCTCAGCGAGGAGTTCGGCTGGATCGGCGTGGCGACCGTGCTGGCCTTGTACCTCGTGGTGATCGGGCGCTGCCTGTGGATCGCCTCGCAGTCGCGCGATTCGTATTCGCGGCTGCTGGCCGGCGCCACCGGCCTGGCGTTCTTTGTATACGTGCTGGTCAACGGCGGCATGATTTCCGGCCTGCTGCCGGTGGTGGGCGTGCCGATGCCGCTGATCAGCTACGGCGGCACCTCGGCGGTATCGTTGCTGGCCGGGTTCGGCCTGGTGATGGCCGCACGCAAGCACCAGCCGGTGCACGGCGGCTACGGCTGAAGTCCCGTAGCGCCACGCCATGCGTGGCTGGGCGTCGGTTTGGCATCGCGTGGGCTTCGATCCGGCACCGCGCGCTTTGATCGGGCATCGCGTGCAGCCACCCATGGGGTGGCTCTACAAGATCGGCAACCCGTAGAGCCACGCCATGCGTGGCTGCTCTTCGATCCGGCACCGCGGGCTTCGATCTGGCGCCGCGCGCTTGGATCAGGCATCGCGTCCAGCCACCCATGGGGTGGCTCTACGAGATCGGCAACCCGTAGAGCCACGCCATGCGTGGCTGCTCTTCGATCCGGCACCGCGGGCTTCGACCGAGCACCGCGTGCAGCCACCCATGGGGTGGCTCTACGAGATCGGCAACCCGTAGAGCCACGCCATGCGTGGCTGCTCTTCGATCCGGCACCGCGATCCGGCACCGCGCGCTTCGATCCGGCACCGCGTCCAGCCACCCATGGGGTGGCTCTACGAGATCGGCAACCCGTAGAGCCGCGCCATGCGTGGCTGCTCTTCGATCCGGCACCGCGATCCGGCACCGCGGGCTTTGATCTGGCACCGCGTCCAGCCACCCATGGGGTGGCTCTACGAGATGGTGGGCATCCCTCGCCGCCACCCATGGGGTGGCTCTGCGGGGCGACCGATCCGCGCATGAACAGGCTAATCGCGTCAGCTTTTGGCGGGTTTGGTGCAGGTGTCGTCAACAAAGTGACGGTAAAGTGGGATGCGGCGCACAAATATGACGTGAGTTGATCCGGATCAATGGACTTGTCGTAAACGGCCGGCACAATGGCGGCCCGCCAGCAGAGGTGTGTCGAGCCAAGCGACGCACATGGGGAGCTTGGCGGGGAGCAGTTGACCTGACGGGTATCAGGGGCGAGGCGCGCGCTGGGGAGTTGCGCGCCGCGCCGGTACCGACCTGGTCGGTTTTGGCCGGTTGCGTCCATGGGGATGGGGACGCAACCGGCGGAACCTCTTTCGCCCTCGGCGTCAGCGATCCAGGCAATACACCGGGCCCTGCGCCCCGCATCTGTCGCTGCGCTTCCCGCACGTTCTCCACCCTTGGCACTATCAGCGTCCATCTACCTGGCCGTCGCTTCGACGCTGGCCATGGGCACCGGTGCGTTCGGGCACGCCTACGCCATCCTCTACTGAATAGGGAATGTGACTGCGATCAATCTAGACGCGGTGTTAACGATTGTCCCTTTTCGCGGGCAATTCGTTGTGATTCATGGTGTTAGGGGTTTTAATTCATGCTTGACCTGCTAACCTGCCGCGATGATTCGACGCACTCTGGCCTGCATGCTCACGCTCGGTTTGGTCGCTTGCGCGACCCAGCCGCCCTCTCCATCCCCGACGCCGCAGGCCTCGGGTGCGCCCAACAAGCCGGTCAATGCGAGCAAGGGGCCGGCCGAGGCCGCGCCGGAAGCCGCCGCGGCCAACGCCACGCCGGTGGACCTGACCCCGGTGCCGTTCGCGGTGGCCCGCGCCAATTTCGTGCGCGACACCGCCCAACGCTACGGCATCCCCGCCACGCAGATCGAGGCCACGCTGGCCCAGGCGCAGGTGCGCGATCCGATCATCGCGGCGATGTCGCGGCCGGCCGAGCGGGTCAAGCCGTGGAACGAATACCGGCCGATGTTCATCAGCCAGGCGCGGATCGATGGCGGCCGCAAGTTCCTCGCCGAGCACCGCGCCGAACTCGCCCGCGTGCAGCAGCGCACCGGCGTGCCGGCCGAGGTGATCGTGGCGATCATCGGCGTGGAAACCAGCTACGGCCGCAACGCCGGCAGCTACCGCGTGCTGGATGCGTTGTACACGCTGGCCTTCAACTACCCGCGCAGCGGCGACCCGGCCAAGCTCGAACGCGAAGTGCGCCGCGAGCTTTACTTCCGCGATGAACTGGCGCGCCTGTTCGCCCTGACCCGCGACGAGAAGCTGGACATCCTCGCGATCAAGGGCAGTTACGCCGGCGCGATGGGCATGGGCCAGTTCATGCCGTCCAGCTACCTGGATTTCGCGGTGGACGGCAACGGCGACGGCCGTCGCGACCTGTTCAACAGCTATGACGACGTGTTCTCCTCGATCGCCAATTACTTCGTCAAGAAGGGCGGTTGGGTGCGCGGCGGTCCGGTCGCCGTGCCGGCCACGCTGGCCGCCGGGCGCGAGGCGTTCGATCCCACCGAATGGGCGCCGACCTGGACCCTGTCCGATCTGGCCCAGCGCGGCTACCAGCCCAGCGTGGCGGTGCCCGCGGGCCTGACCGCCACCCCGATCACGCTCGAAGGCAGCACCGGCAAGCAGTACTGGCTGGGCTTCCAGAATTACTACGCGATCACCCGTTACAACCTTTCCAAGATGTACGCGATGGCCGTGTACCAGTTGTCCGAGGCCATCGCCGGTCAGGAGCTGCCGCCGGCATGAACGCACGCGCACGTTGCAGATGGCTGGTCCCCGGTCTGTTGATCCTGGCGCTCGCCGCCTGCAGCAGCGCGCCGAAGAAACCGGCCAGCGCCGGCAGCGCCAAGCCCGGCAGCGGCACGGTGGTGCAGGGCAAGGGCGGGCGCCCGTCGCATTGCCCGGAAGGGTCGCCGTACAAGGCCGCCACCGAAGACCCCAGCACCCGCGGCGACTACCGTGCCGGTGGGCTGTACAAGCCGGGGGTCAACGACAGCACCCCCACCTATATCCCCAACGTGGCCTGCATCCCCGAGCCGGAGGTGGTGGATCTGCCGCGGTCGCCGGTGGGCAACAAGTCGCCGTACGTGGTACTGGGCAAGCAATACCAGGTGCTGGACAAGACCAGCGGTTATGCCGAGAAGGGCACCGCCTCGTATTACGGGGCCAAGTTCCATGGTCGCCTGACCTCCAACCGCGAGGTGTACGACATGTACGCCTTCACCGCGGCCCACAAGACCCTGCCGCTGCCGAGCTTTGCGCGGGTCACCAACCTGGACAACGGCGAGTCGGTGATCGTGCGCGTCAACGACCGTGGCCCGTTCCACGATGGCCGGGTGGTCGACCTCAGTTATGCCGCCGCGGTCCGCCTGGGCATCACCCAGCGCGGCACCGGCAATGTCGAAGTGCGCGCGCTGACCCCGGGCGAAGACAACCTGCTGGCCGACAAGCCCTCGCGTCGTGAGCGTCGTGCCGCCGCAAGCGTGGCGGCCGCCGCGCCGACGCGCTCGCCCAGCGACATGGACAAGCTGGTCGGCCGGCTGCCGGCCACCACGGCCCCGGCCTACACGGGCGCCACGGTGGCCAGTGGCCGCCCGGCCGCGACCCAGGCCGCACAGATCGACGATGCGCCGGTGACCGTCAGTGCGCTGCCGGCCGCGCCGCTGGTGGCTGCCGTCGTGCCGCCGCGCCCGGTAGCCCGCCCGACACCCGTGCCGGCAACCGCACCGGCAAGCCTGTCCCAGCAGGTGGGCAGCGTGTTCCTGCAGGTGGCCAGCTTCGCCAGCCGCGACAACGCCACCCGTGCGCTCGGCCAGCTGTCGTCGGCCGGCATCGTCGGGGCCAGCATCAGCGACATCGTCAGCGGCGGCCGCACGCTGTGGCGCCTGCGCGTGCCGGCGGCCGACCACGCCAGTGCCTCGGAACTTGCCGGCCGCATCGCCGGTCTGGGCTTTGGCTCGCCGCAGATCGTGAAAGACTGACCGCCGTCGCATGGGCCTACAATGCCCATACCCAACCTCTCCACCCTTGGCGCCCTCCCTGGAGCTTGCTGTCCGATGAAATTCCGCTTTGCCGCTGCTGCCATGGCCACGACCCTGTTCGTAGGCATGGTCTCCGCCCAGACCCCGCAGCCGGCCCCGCAGCCGGTGCCCGCGCCTGCCGCCGCCCCGGCCACCGTCGCCACCCCGCCAGCGCCCAAGCCCAGCGTTTCCAAGGCGTGGGTCCTCATGGACTACGCCACCGGCCAGGTCCTGGCAGGCGAAAACGAGCATGAACAGCTGGCCCCGGCCAGCATCACCAAGGTGATGACCTCCTATGTGGTCGCCGCCGAGGTCAAGAACGGCAAGGTCCGTCCCGACGACCAGGTGATGATGAGCGAGCGCGCCTGGCGCGAAGGTGGCGCCGGTACCGATGGCAGCTACAGCGGCTTCCCGGTCAACCAGACCGCGCGCCTGGAAGACATGGAAAAGGGCATGGCGATCCAGTCCGGCAACGATGCCGCGATCGCCCTGGCCGAGCACGTGGCCGGCAGCGAAGAAGCCTTCGCCTCGCTGATGAACAGCTATGCCGCCAAGATCGGCATGAAGAACTCGCACTTCGTCAACGCGCACGGCCTGACCGCGCCGGGCCATCACAGCACCGCCTACGACCTGGCGCTGCTGGGGCGGGCGATGGTGCGCGACTACCCGGAAACCTACGCCTACAACAAGGTGAAGGAATTCACGGTGGGCAGCATCAAGCAGCCCAACCGCAACCTGCTGTTGTGGCGCGATGGCAGCGTGGACGGCATCAAGACCGGCCACACGTCCGAAGCCGGGTACTGCCTGATGAGTTCGGCGCAGCGCGGCGACCAGCGCCTGATCGCGGTGGTGCTGGGCGGCAGCTCGGAGAAGCAGCGCGCCGATGACAGCCTGGCGCTGCTCAACTGGGGCTTCCGCTTCTTCGAAACCCACCGCATGTATGAGCCGGGCAAGGCCGTGGCCGAGCACAAGGTGTGGAAGGGCAAGGCCGACACGGTGCAGCTGGGCGTGGCCCAGCCGCTGCTGGTGAGCGTGCCGCGCGGCCGCTACAACGACCTGAAGCCGACCATCGACGTGCCCAAGACGCTGGAGGCGCCGTTCACCGCGGGCCAGCAGATCGGCACGCTGAAGGTGACCCTGGACGGAAAGACCGTCGCCGAGGCGCCGCTGGTGGCGGTGGCCGCGGTGGAAGAGGCCGGCTTCTTCAAGCGTCTGTGGGACAGCTTCTGGATGTGGTGGGAATCGGAGTGATCCGGCGCCACTGAATCAAAAAAAGACCGGCGAAAGCCGGTCTTTTTTTGGGTTCTTTTCCCCGATGGAGGGGCGTTTTTTTTCAGGGGCTGTTGCAGAGGGCGTACGGCTGTACGCGTGTGATCGGATGGTCCGGGCGGCTTGGGGATCGGGGCACTTTTTCAGTGGGGCTTGTCGCCAGCGTCAGGGCCCCCGCGCGGCCGGTAGACCCCGGGTAGTGTCCCCCGGCCTGGCGACCTCCTCCCTTATTTTGCCCGGGAGCCTACCGGCCCGCGACGCGGCTCGGCTTGCGGTAAGCAGGTGGAAGCGAGGCTTCTGGCTGTCGGGGGGGGGGGGGGGGGGGGGGGGGGGGGGGGGGGGGGGGGGGGGGGGGGGCGGGGGGGGGGGGGGGGGGGGGGGCGCGGGCGGGGGGGGGCGGGGGGCGCGGGGGGGGCGG
>NZ_JANUDX010000016.1 GCF_024810105.1 Stenotrophomonas sp. BIGb0135 | reverse complement strand
TTTTAAGTGGCCAACCCGGCGCGCTGCGTTCTCCCCCATCGCGGGGGTGGCCGGGGGGGGGGGCGGCCCGGGGGCCCCCCACCCCGGGGGTCAATCCTGCACGGTGACGATGCCCACCTTGGCCTGGCTGCAATCATTGGCCGGGCACACGCCGTTGATCCAGATCTGCCCGTTGCCCAGCATCACCCCCTGCCCGTTGACGAACACGCCCTCGAACGTCTGCGCGGCGATGGTCTTGGCGATATCGGCGGTGATGATGCGGTCGTACTCGCGCTCGAAGGTGGCGGCATCGGCCACCTTGCGCTTCTTGCCGCCCACGTTGACGTTCACCGGATACAGCGCCAGCGCGGCGACGGCCTTGGCATCATGCGCAGCCACGCCCTTCTTCAAGGCCGTGAACACCGCTTCGTAACGGGGCGCATCGCCGAGCAGGCGCTCGATGCGCTGGCGTACATCGCCATCGGTGTCGGCATCGATGTCCCCCGCAGCGGCCGCCGCTGATGCGGGCTCCGTCGCTGGCAGCGGGTCGGTCGCGGCCGGCGGCGCCGTGGCGTCTACCGCATCGGGGGACAGGCCAGCGACCGGGGCATCCTCGCTGGGCGTGGCCGTGGCGGCTGGCGGCGAGGTGGCCGGGGCAGCCCCGTCAGCCGCCGGCGGTGCCGGCTGCGAACATGCCGCCAGCAACAGGGTAGGTAGCAGGATTCGGATCACACGCATGCTCGGCTCCATCGGTTTCGCAAGGACGCCAGCGTACCCGCCCCCCTGTCAGCCGCCAATGACGGCCACCGCGTAGAGCCGACCGTTGGTCGGCTGCGTTCATCGAAGGCGGACTGGAACGCGAGCGATGGCACGTAAGAGCAGCCGACCAACGGTCGGCTCTACGTTGACGGCGACCGCGTAGAGCCGACCGTTGGTCGGCTGCGTTCATCGAAGGCGGGCTGGAACGTGGGCGGTGGCACGTAAGAGCAGCCGACCAACGGTCGGCTCTACGGTTGACGGCCGCCGCGTAGAGCCGACCGTTGGTCGGCTGCGTTCATCGAGGGGGGACTGGAACGCGGGCGGTGGCGCGTAAAGGCAGCCGACCAACGGTCGGCTCTACGATTGACGGCCACCGGGTAGAGCCGACCGTTGGTCGGCTGCGTTCATCCAGGGCAAGCTGGAACATGCTTTCAGCCGGCCAGCAGCTCGAAGATCACCGGCTCGCCGCTTGCCGACGACGCGCACACCCACAGCTCGAACTGGCCGGGCTCGGCGCGGAACACGCCATCGCGGCCGGTGAAGCCCAGCGCGTGGCGGTCCAGGGTGAACACCACCTGGGTGCTCTGGCCCGGCTGCAGCGCTACCTTGCGGAAGTCCTTCAGCTCGCGCACCGGCCGCACGCGGCTGGCCACGCGGTCGTGGATGTACAGCTGCACCACTTCCTCGCCCGCCACCGCACCGGTATTGGTCAGCGTGGTGCTGATGGTCAGGCTGTCGTCCCAGCCCAGGGTCTGGCTGCTCAGCTGCGGCGCGCCATAGCCGAAGGTGGTGTAGCTCACGCCATGGCCGAACGGGTACAGCGCTTCGTTCGGGATCTCGCGCCAGCGCGCCTTGAACTCGGACATCGTCGGCAGTTCCGGGCGACCGGTGCGCGGGTGGTTGTAGAAGAACGGCTGCTGGCCCGACACCTGCGGGAAGCTCACCGGCAGGCGCCCGGACGGGTTGTAATCGCCGAACAGCACATCGGCCACCGCGTGGCCGGTCTGGGTGCCCAGGTACCAGGTGATCGCCACGGCGTGCGCGTTGCGCACCGCGCCCTGCAGCGCCAGCGCGCGGCCATTGCGCAGCAGCACCACCAGCGGCTTGCCGGTCATCGCCACCGCTTCGGCCAGCGCCTGCTGCGCCGCCGGCAGGGTGATTTCCACGCGCGACTGCGCTTCGCCGCTGTAACGCTGCGGCTCGCCCAGCGCCAGCACCACCACGTCGGCGCGCAGCGCGGCGGCCACGGCCTGCTCGATGCCATCCTGCACGGCTGCTTCGAGGTCGCAGCCGGGCACGATTTCCAACAGCGCTTCATCGCCGATCGCCGCGCGCACGCCGGTTTCCAGGCTCACGTAGCGCGCCTTGTCGCCGAACAGCGTCCAGCAGCCCTCGATGTTCTCGCGGTCCTGCACGAACGGGCCGATCAACGCGATCTTCTGGCCGGTCTTCTTCAGCGGCAGCACCGCGTCGGTGTTCTTGAGCAGCACGATCGAGCGACGCGCGGCATCGCGCGAGAGCGCGTCGTGCGCGGCGATATGCGCGGTCGACGCTTCGCGGTCCAGGTCCAGCGAACGGTAGGGGTCGTCGAACAGGCCGATGGCGTCCTTCAGGCGCAGGATGCGGCGCACCGATTCATCCAGCGTGGCCATCGGCACCTCGCCGCTTTCGATCAGGCCCGGCAGGTGCTCGGCATAGAAGCCGCTCTGCATGCTCAGGTCCAGGCCGGCGGTGAAGGCCTTGGCGGTGGCATCGCGGTCGTCGGCGGCATAGCCGTGCGCGACCAGCTCCATGTCGGCGGTGTAGTCGGAGATCACCACGCCCGGGAACTTCCACTCACCGCGCAGGATGTCGGTGAGCAGTTCGGCGTTGGCGCTGGCCGGCACGCCGTTGATGTCGTTGAAGGAGGACATCACCGTCAGTGCGCCGGCGTCGAAGGCGGCCTGGAACGGCGGCAGGTGCACGTCGCGCAGGGTCTGCGGCGAGATGTCGACCATGTTGTATTCCATGCCGGCCATCACCGCGCCGTAGGCGGCGAAGTGCTTGGGCGTGGCCAGCAGCGCATCGGCGGCACGCAGGTCCGGGCCCTGGAAGCCGCGCACGCGGGCGGCGGCAAAGCGGCAGCCCAGCACCACGTCTTCACCGGCGCCCTCGGCACCCCGGCCCCAGCGCTGGTCGCGGGCGATGTCCACCGCCGGCGCGTAGGTCCAGTGCAGGCCGGCAGCAGTGGCTTCCACCGCAGTGGCGCGGGCGGTGCGCTCGGCCAGGTCCGGCTCGAAGCTGGCCGCTTCGCCCAGCGGGATCGGGAACACGGTGCGCATGCCGTGGATGACATCGGCGGCCAGGATCACCGGAATGCCCAGGCGGCTTTCTTCCAGCGCGACCTGCTGGATGCGGCGACCGGCTTCCACGCCCACGCCGTTGAACAGCGACCCCACCTTGCCCTCGCGCACCTGCTGCAGCACCTGGTCGGCGTTGAGCACGTTGGCTTCCGGATTCACGTCCGGGGCGAACGGCCGGACCATGTCGGCGAACACACCCAGCTGGCCGACTTTTTCTTCGACGGTCATCTGGGCAATGAGGGTTTCGATACGATCGGCGGCCACCGGCTGTCCTTATGAAAACGTTTACAAGGCCGGGATTCTAGCGTTCCCGGACCCGTTGTGAATGATTTTGGCGTTCATTTTTCTTCCCGCGGGGGAAGCGCCCGTCGCCGCGAGCACCGCGACGCAGGCTCAGGAGCTTACTCTGCGGCGGCCAGGCGCTGCTGCCCCGCCAACAACATGGCATCGCTGGAGGCCTGGAACACGCGCAGCCCAAAGGCCGGCAGGATCGCCAGCAGGTGGTCGAACACGTCCGACTGCACGCCCTCGTACTCGCCCCAGGCCGTGCTGCGGGTGAAGCAGTAGATCTCCAGCGGCAGGCCTTCGGTGGTCGGTTGCAGCTGCCGTACCAGCAGGGTCATGTCCGTATGGATGCCCGGGTGCTGCTGCAGGTAGCGCTCCACATAGGCGCGGAAGGTACCCAGGTTGGTGACCCGGCGCGCGTTGACCGCCGCCATGCCCTTGGCCTGCAGCCCGGCATTCCACTGCTGCAGCTCGGCCTGCTTGTCGCGCAGGTAGTCGCCCAGCACCGCGAACTGCTCCAGCTGCGCCAGCATCGGCGCCTCCACGAACCCCACGCTGTGCTGGTCCAGGTACAGCGCGCGCTTGATCCGGCGCCCGCCCGCCTCCTGCATGCCGCGCCAGTTCTTGAACGACTCGGTGACCAGCTTCTTGGTCGGAATGGTGGTGATGGTCTTGTCGAAGTTCTGCACGGTGATGGTGTGCAGGGCGATATCGATCACATCGCCATCGGCGTTCTGGCTGTGCATCTCGATCCAGTCGCCCAGCCGCACCCGGCCATCGCCGCTGATCTGCACGCTGGCCACCAGCGACAGGATGGTGTCCTGGAAGATCAGCATCAGCACCGCAGTGGCCGCGCCCAGGCCGGTCACCAGGTAACGCAGGTCCACGCCGGCCAGGGTGGCCACGATCGACAGCCCGGCGATGACGAAGATGACGATCTTGGCCACCTGCAGGTAGCCCTTGATCGGCTTGTTGCGTGCGTCGGGGCGGCGCTCGTAGATGTCGTTGGCCGCATCCAGCGCGTGCGAGATCGCCAGCGCCACGGTCAGGATCGCCCAGGCCTGGCAGGCCCCGATGACGAAGGCCACCAGCGGCGGCGGCAGGTCGGGCACCACGGTGATGCCGGCGGCGATGACCTGGCTGGGCACCACGTTGGACAACCGCGACACCACCCGCATCACGTTGCTGCCGCGCCCGCCGTGGGCGGCGCCGCCGGGCAGGCGGTTGATCAATCCGCGCAGGCCGCGCAGCAGGATTTTCTTGGTGACGAAATTGGCCAGCCACGCCGCCAGCGCCAGCAGGCACAGCACCGCGCCCGTATAGGCCCACGGCCAGGGTTCCAGCGCGCGCTGCAGGTCGTCCAGCCAACGTACCGCCACTACTGCATTCAACATCGTGTATCGATCTCCGTTTGGGGGCTGTCAGGGGTGTGCCGGGGACGGCGCGCTGCGCTCGATGATCACGCCCACCGCGCGCGCACCGCGCACCGCACCGGGCTTGCTCAGCTTGAGCCGCAGCCACTCCACCTTGAATTCACGCAGCACGATCTCGGCGATGCGCTCGGCCAGGGTTTCAACCAGGCCGAAATCGGACTCGCGCACGAACTGCTCGATGCGCTTGCTCACCGCCTTGTAGTTGAGCGTATCGGCGATGTCGTCGCTGGCGGCCGGGCGGCGGTTGTCGAAGCCCATTTCCAGGTCGAAACGCAGGGTCTGGCGGATCCGCCGTTCCCAGTCGTAGATGCCGATCAGGGCATCGATCTCGAGCCCTTCGATGAATACCTTGTCCATAGCCATGCCACGTGGAAGATGCCGAACATGGTAACGGCCCGGCCCGGAACGTGCCGGGAACCAGGGGCAGGCGCCCTGGTGCAGCGCCCGAGGCGGGAAAGACAAAGGGCCCCTTTCGGGACCCTTTGCTTACCTCTTGTCCCCGGGGGGAGATGGGATTCCCATCCGCGAGTCCCGGTGGCGCGTAGGCGGAAAATTACGGGGCCGACCCGGCCGCGTCAACCATTGTTGACGCAAAACGGGACGGGGCGCGTGGTTTGCGACGCGTCAATTGAACGCGGCAATCGAATCAGGAAAAACGGTAATCAGAACAGTCACACAACGGCCGGATTCCCGATGCCCGGCATCCAGCCACGCTCGTAGCCTCGATCGTCCAGGGACCAGGGATGCGATGACCATGCAGATCGAAGATGCCGTGAAGCGGGCGCTGTCAGCCGACCGGATGGGCACGTACGAGAACGCTGTGGCCCGCCTCGATACCCGTAGTACCGCGCTTGAACTGTATCTGTGGAATGCCCGCATTTCCGCCGCCTTCCTGGTGCCGCTGCATATCGGCGAAGTGGTCATCCGCAACGCGGTTTCAGATGCACTGACCCGGATTCACGGACCACGATGGCCGTGGGTGCAGGGCTTCGCCGACAGCCTGCCCAGTCCAAGCAGCGGCTACAACCCACGCCGTGAACTGCAACGCGCGACCACACGCTGCAGTCACGGCACCGCGCAGGTTGTCTCCACGCTCAGCTTCGTGTTTTGGCAGAAGATTTTCACGCAACGCTTCGATGTCCGGGTGTGGTCACGATGCATGGGGACCGTACTTCCCGGCGCCAGCGAGGCTGCGCCCCGGCATGTCACCCGCGCCCGCATACACAATGATCTGGAGCAGATCCGGCGGCTGCGCAACCGTATCGCCCACCATGAACCCATCTTTGCGCGTGCCTTGGACGAGGATTTCGCCGCCATCCAGCGGCTGGTGGCGCTGCGCTGTACACGCACCGCCGATTGGATGGCCGGGCATGAGGCCGTCACCCCGCTGCTGCGCAATCGCCCGCCGTGACCGGCGGAGTACTCACACCGCCGGCAGCGTCGCCATATCCCAGCGCGGGGTGACCTGCACCTGCGGCGGGGTGTGCTGGCCGGCCTCCAGGCGCAGCGCGCCGGCAAAGGCGATCATCGCGCCGTTGTCGGTGCACAGCGACGGGCGCGGGAAGCAGGCGCGGCCGCCGCGGCGGGCGGCCATCTGCTGCAGCTTGGCGCGCAGGCGCTTGTTGGCGCCCACGCCGCCGGCCACCACGATCACATCGGTGCCGGCCGCATCCAGCGCGCGCTCGCACTTGATCGCCAGGGTATCGACCACCGCGTCTTCAAAGCCACGGGCGATGTCGGCCCGGGTCTGCTCGCTCTGGTCGCTATCGCGCCAGGCCAGCAGCACCTGGGTCTTCAGGCCGGAGAAACTGAAATCCAGCCCCGGGCGGTCGGTCATGGGGCGGGTGAACTTGAACCGCCCCGGGGTGCCGCGCTCGGCCAGCGCAGCCAACTGCGGCCCGCCTGGGTACGGCAGGCCCATCAGCTTGGCGGTCTTGTCGAAGGCCTCGCCCGCCGCGTCGTCCAGGGTCTCGCCAAGCAGGCGGTACTGGCCGATCCGGTCCACGGCCACCAGTTGGGTGTGACCGCCAGACACCAGCAGGGCGACGAATGGTGCGTGCGGCGGGTCGTCTTCCATCAGCGGGGCCAGCAGATGCCCTTCCATATGGTGTACGCCGACCGCCGGCACCTCCAGCGCCCAGGCCAGCGAGCGGGCCACGCCCGCGCCCACCAGCAACGCCCCGACCAAGCCGGGGCCGGCCGTGTAGGCCACCCCGTCGATGTCGGCCACGTCCATCCCAGCCTCGGCCAGGGTCTGCCGGATCAGCGGCAGCAGCTTGCGCACGTGGTCGCGGCTGGCCAGTTCAGGCACCACCCCGCCGTACTCGGCGTGAAGGGCGATCTGGCTGTAGACCGCATGGGCGCGCAGGGCGTCCGGGCCGGCCAGGGCGGTGTCGTACACCGCCACGCCGGTCTCATCGCAGGAAGATTCGATACCAAGGACTCGCATACCGGGTATTATGGACCGCTGAGGCCCCGGCAGCGTTACCGCCAGCCCACCCGACACCACCTGTGGCCAAGAAGTTCGCCGGGGTGGGTTGCAACTTCTTTTGTCGCCGCTATAATGTGCGGCTCTCACCGGGCGTGACCCGGTTCTACTGTGTCCCGGAGATTCCATGCCCAGCGTTAAAGTCCGCGAGAACGAGCCCTTCGAGTTTGCGCTCCGTCGCTTCAAGCGCACCTGCGAAAAGGCCGGCGTGCTGGCCGAAACCCGCAAGCGCGAGTTCTACGAAAAGCCGACCCAGGAGCGCAAGCGTAAGGCTGCTGCTGCTGTGAAGCGTCAGCTGCGTCGCTCCTCGCGCGACGTCACCAAGCGTCAGCGCCTGTACTGATCTACGCAACTTCGATGCGGCAGGCCCTGTGTCTGTCGCGGCGGAGCCGAAGCCGGAACGCGCGAGCGTTACCGGCTTTTTGCGTTCCAGTCGTTCTGGCGTCCGTCCCGCACTTTTGACCGATACGAGGTGTTCCATGAGCCTGAAACAGCAGCTCACCGATGACATGAAGGCGGCCATGAAGGCCGGCGAGAAGCACCGCCTGGGCGTGATCCGCCTGATGCTGGCCGATATCAAGCGCAAGGAAGTGGACGAGCGCATCGAGCTGGACGACGCCGCCGTACTGGCCGTGCTGGAAAAGATGGTCAAGCAGCGCAAGGATTCGGTCAGCCAGTTCGAAGCGGCCAACCGCGAAGACCTGGCGGTCATCGAGCGCGAGGAAATCCTGGTCATCGACCAGTACCTGCCGACCAAGCTGGGCGAAGCCGAGATCGTGGCCGCCATCCAGGCCGCCATCGCCGAAACCGGCGCAGCCAGCCCCGCCGACATCGGCAAGCTGATGGGTGCACTCAAGCCCAAGCTTGCCGGCCAGGCCGACATGGGCCTGGTGTCCAAGCTGGTCAAGCAGCAGCTGGCCGGGTGATCGGCGCCGGGTAGCGACCCACGGTCGCTACCTGCCCGGCCGGATGCGCCAACATCCGGCACCGCCGGCATTGCGGCAGGCACCGTGCGTGGGTGGTGGTGCATCGACGCACGCCCCGCTTCACCCCGCCTTCGACCCGCGCCTGCAAAAATCGGTGGCATGTCTTCACTGCCGCCCGCCCCCGCTCCCGACGCCGCTCCCACGCCCGCCCACGCCGGCGTACCGCAACGCCTGCACAAGTACGTCGACCGGCTGCAACGCAGCTTCCCGATGGCCGTGGGCAAGCGCTTCGTCGATATCGACGTGCTCACCCAGGCCGCCTCGGTCTCCTTCTACGCCCTGCTATCGATGGCGCCGCTGCTGGTGCTGCTGCTGTGGCTGACCGCCTCGCTGTACCCGCCCGCGCAGCAGGCCCTGATCACGCAGATCAACGACGTGGCCGGCAGCAGTGCCGCCACCGTCGCCGACACCGTGCTCAAGAACGCCGACAACCAGCCCGATGTGGGTTCGCTGGCCGGCGTGTGGAGCACCCTGTTGTTGTTCATCGGCGCCACGGCGGTGTTTGCCCAGTTGCAGAACGCGCTGAACCTGATCTTCAACACCAGTGGCGAGCGCCTCGACGGCCTGGTGGCCTGGCTGCGCAAGCGCGTGTTCTCGTTCGGCGTGGTGCTGGCGCTGGGCTTCCTGCTGATCCTGTCGATGACCGCCACCACCATGCTGCAGGTCGCCTTCGCACAGCTGCCCTCGGTGCTGCCGGCGGTGGGCTACCTGACCAGCCTGGCGCTGTACACGGTGGGCTTCGCCTTCCTCTACCACTACCTGCCCGACCGCCGCGTCGCGTGGCGCCAGGCGTTCATCGGCGGGGCGATCACCTCGGCGTTGTTCGCGCTGGGCCGCTACGCCATCGGCCTGTACATCGCCACCGTCGCCCCGGGCAGCGCGTACGGCTCGATGGGCGCGCTGGTGATCTCGCTGGTGTGGATCTACTACGCCACCGTGGTGTTCTTCGTGGGCGCGCTGATGACGGCAGTAATCGACGAGCGCCTGCGCGCGCGTCATCACCTGGCCGTGGCCGGGATCCCCGAGCCGAAACCGGGCGAAGCGACCGGCAGCTAGTAGACTAGTCCGACCCCCGCTTCCGCGCGTGGCCGTCGCCGGCCATGCCCCTGCCTGCTGCCCATGGCCCGTATCCCCGACGCATTCATCGACGACCTGCTGGCCCGCTCCGACATCGTCGAGGTGGTGGGCAGCCGCGTGCCGTTGAAGCGCCAGGGCAAGGAGTACGCCGCGCGCTGCCCGTTCCATGACGAGCGCTCGGCCTCGTTCACGGTCTCGCCCACCAAGCAGTTCTACCACTGCTTCGGCTGCGGCGCGCATGGCACCGCGATCAGCTTCCTGATGAATTACGACCGCCTCGAGTTCCTCGACGCGGTCGACGAACTGGCCAAGCGCGTGGGCATGGAAGTGCCGCGCGACACCCAGCCGCGCACCGCCCAGCAGCAGGACGACAGCCGCGAGCTGTACTCGGCGCTGGATGCGGCCACGCGCTTTTTCCAGAAGTCGCTGGAGGGCAGCGACAAGGCCCGCGCCTACCTCGACCAGCGCGGCGTGGACGAGGAAAACCGTACCCGCTTTGCGATCGGCTACGCGCCTGACGGCTACAGCGCGCTGAAGGATGCGCTGGGCAAGGACGAGCGGCGGATGAAGCTGCTCGACCGCGCCGGGCTGTTCTCCAAGAACGACCGCGGCCATGTCTACGACAAGTTCCGCGACCGGGTGATGTTCCCGATCTTCGACCGCCGCGGTCGGGTGATCGCCTACGGCGGCCGGGTCATGGAGAAGGATGACGGCCCCAAGTACCTCAACTCGCCCGAGACCGCGCTGTTCCACAAGGGCCGCGAACTGTACGGCCTGTGGCAGGTGCGCCAGGCCAACCAGAAGATCGAGCGGCTGATCGTGGTCGAAGGCTACATGGACGTGGTCTCGCTGTTCCAGTACGGGGTCACCCAGGCGGTGGCCACGCTGGGCACGGCCACCACGCCGGACCACGCCGAGCTGCTGTTCCGCAATGCGCCGGACGTGTTCTTCTGCTTCGACGGTGACGCCGCTGGCCGCCGTGCAGGCTGGCGCGCGCTGGAGTCGGTGCTGCCGCGCATGAAGGACGGCCGCCAGGCGTTCTTCCTGTTCCTGCCCGATGGCGAAGACCCCGACACCATCGTGCGCAAGGAGGGCCGCGAGGCCTTCGATGCGCGCCTGCAGCAGGCCACCCCGCTGTCGCAGTTCTTCTTCGACGAGCTCACCCGCGAGGTCAACATGGCCACGCTGGATGGCAAGGCGCGGCTGGCCGAGCGGGCCAAGCCGATGCTGGCGCAGATCCCCGATGGCGCCTTTGGCGACCTGATGAAGCAGCAGCTGACCACGCTGACCGGGCTGGGTGCCAAGCCCAGCGCCGCTGCACAGCCCTCGCGCCCGCCCTCGCGTGCGGTCGCGCCCACCCAGCGGCGCAGCCTGGTGCGCGCGGCGATCGCGATCCTGCTGCAGCAGCCGTCGTTGGCGATGACCCTGGAGGGGCATCACTTCAACGGCCTGCGCCTGCCCGGCATCGAGCTGCTGCTGGAGTTGCTGGGCCTGGTGGAGCAGCGCCCGGACATCAGCACCGGCGCGCTGCTGGAGCACTTCGAGGGCCGCGAAGAACAGGAGTCGCTGCACAAATTGGCCGCGCAGACCTTGCCTGGCGACGAGGCGATGTGGACCCAGGAACTGCACGATGCCGTGGCCCAGCTGGAAAAACAGCTGTTGATGCAACGCCTTGACGAGCTTCAGGCAAAGCAGGGCCAGCAGGGTCTGGACGATACTGACAAGTACGAGCTGCGTGAACTGCTGAAGGCGCGCAGCACCCTCCGCTTCTGACTGACGGAGCCGCCATGGCGCTTCCCACCGTGAATCCCGCCGCAGCGTTCGCCCGCCGCCTGCTGCGTGGCACGCTGGCCACCCTGATCGCGCTGGCCCCGTGCGCCTGGGCCAGCGAGCTGCCCTTCGCGCAGCCACGCCCCCAGCTCTACAGCGCGGGCCAGCCGAGCGCCGCGCAGCTGCACCAGGCCGCCGACGCCGGCGTGCGCACCGTGATCGACCTGCGTCAGCCCGAGGAAGATCGGGGTTTCGATGAGACCGCCGCCGCCGAACGGCTGGGCCTGCGCTACGTGCGCATCCCGGTGGCCGGCGCCGCCGGCCTCACCGAGGCCAATGCACGCGCACTCCACGCCGCGCTGGAGAACAGCCAGGGACCGGTGCTGGTGCACTGCGCCTCCGGCAACCGCGCCGGTGCCTTGCTGGCGCTGCTGCAGGCACGCCAGGGAGCTTCGCTGGACCAGGCCCTGGAATTCGGCCGCAAGGCCGGCATGACCTCGCTGGAGCCGCCCACCCGCGCGCGCATCGAACAGGCCGGCGCGCGTTGAGCCCGCGCGCGTTCCCGCATTCTTTTCCCCCCATGACAGGAGCATGCCGCGCATGAAGCCCTGGTGGTCGCGCCTGCGACCGGACAACTTCACCCTCGCCCTGCTCGGCACCGTGCTGCTGGCCTCCCTCCTGCCGATGCACGGCGCGGCGGCGATGGTGCTCGACGACGTCACCGACGTGGCCATCGCCGCGCTGTTCTTCCTGCACGGCGCGCGCCTGCCGCGTGAGTCGATCGTGGCCGGCGTCCTGCACTGGCGCCTGCACCTCACCATCCTGGCCTGCACCTTCGTGCTGTTCCCGCTGCTGGGGCTGCTGTTCAAACCACTGGATGGCTGGCTGCTCACGCCCGAGCTGTACATCGGCGTGCTGTTCCTGTGCGCGCTGCCGTCCACCGTGCAGTCGTCCATCGCCTTCACCTCGATGGCGCGGGGCAACGTCCCGGCGGCGGTCTGCAGCGCCTCGCTGTCGAGCATCCTCGGCGTGTTCCTCACCCCGCTGCTGTTGGCCCTGCTGGCCGGCACCGAGGGCGGCATGCACAACCCGGTGCAGGCCATCGTCAGCATCATGCTGCAGCTGCTGGTGCCATTCGTGGCCGGCCACCTGTTGCGCCCATGGATTGCCGGCTGGGTGGAGCGCCAGCGCGCGCTGCTGCGCTACACCGACCAGGCCACCATCCTGCTGGTGGTGTATTCGGCGTTCGGCGAGGCCGTCAGCGAAGGCCTGTGGAGCAAGACGCCGCTGCTGTCGCTGCTGACCGTGGCGGTCGTGGCCGCCGTCCTGCTCGGCATCGCGATGCCGCTGATCCGCTTCATCGCACGCCGGCTGGGCTTCAACCGCGAAGACGAGATCACCATCCTGTTCTGCGGCTCCAAGAAAAGCCTCGCCACGGGCGTTCCGATTGCCAAGGTGTTGTTCGCTGGCGGCAGCCTGGGCGCGATCGTGTTGCCGATCATGATCTACCACCAGATCCAGCTCATCGTCTGCGCGATGATCGCCCAGCGGTATGCGCGGGATCCGATCGCGCCGGCCCCGGACATCGGTCGAGACTGACACGCAGGCGCGCCGGTCATCGGTCCGGACTGAACCGCGCGACGCTTGTGGAGGTGGCCTCGGCCTGACTCGCGCCGGGGTGTGCGCCTGCTGCTCCGATGAATACCGTTCCAGCCAGCCAAGGCGGGTGCCGTACCGGCAATGGCGTCCGTCGCGCGATGACACCGTCAGGTGCTTGCAAGCGCCTGCGCGATGCATCACCCCGTCGCCCGCCGCCTGTCGCTTACAACCAGGGCAACATCCAGTGGTCCACCATCAGGAAGGCGAACAGCGCCATCAGGTAGAAGATGGAGTAGCCGAACATCTTCATCGAGAACAGTTCGTCCGGCGGGTTGAGCATGCGCCACGCGTACCAGAGGAACACCGCGTTGAGCACGATCGCCCCGCCGAGGTAGAACACGCCGCTCATGCCGAGTACCACCGGCAGAATGCTCACCACGGCCAGCGCGATCGAATACACCATGATCGACTTGCGGGTATACGCCACGCCGTGGGTGACCGGCAGCATCGGGATTTCCGCCTTGGCGTAATCCTCGCGGCGGAAGATCGCCAGTGCCCAGAAATGCGGCGGGGTCCAGATGAAGATGATCAGCACCAGCAGCGACGCATAGGCCCAGTCCCACGGGCCCTGCATCCCCGTGATCGCCGCCCAGCCGAGCAACGGCGGGGTGGCACCGGCGAGGCCGCCGATGACGATGTTCTGCGAGGTCGCGCGCTTGAGGTACACGGTGTAGATCACCGCGTAACCAATCAGCGAGGCGAAGGTGAGCACCGCAGTGATGACATTGACCCAGACCACCAGGATCGTCATCGACAACGCGATCAGGATGCCGGCGAACACCAGCACCTGCCACGGCTTGACCTTGCCCACCACCAACGGACGCCACGAGGTGCGCGCCATCTGCGCGTCGATGCGCGCGTCCAGCAGCTGGTTGATCGCCGCGGCGGCCGAGGCGGCCAGCCAGATGCCAAGGAAGCCCAGCGCGCCGTCGATGGCCTGCTGCGCGGTGGGCACCCCCGGAATGGCCAGGAACATCCCGACCAGTGCGGTGAACACGATCAGGGCGACGACCTTGGGCTTGGTCAGGTCCCAGTACTGACGGTAACTGGCCATGCCGTCAGCCTGCCTGCACGGTGGACGACGCGGCGACGGCCTTGCCGTCCGCATCCGGCGCGCGCAGGCGTGCCAGCAACGTCACCAGCACGAACAGCAGCGCCACGGCCCCGCCGCTGTGCGCGACGGCCACTTCGAGCGGCACGGCCAACTTGACGTTGAGGATGCCCAGGGTGATCTGCAGCACCACCAGCAGGCCCAATGCGCTGGCCCAGCCGCGCATGCTCGGCAGCTTGAACAGGCGCACCGACAGCCACAGCAGGTACACCGCCACCACGATCGCCATCATCCGGTGCGCCAGCTGGATCGCGATCCGCGAGGCGCCATCGAGCACGCCGCCTTCGTAGTCCACGCCGATGCCGCGCCACAGGGTGAAGCCTTCCTTGAAATCATGCTGCGGCCACCACTGGCTGACGCAACGCGGGAAGTTGTCCAGCGACGCACTGCCACCGCCGCACGCCAGCGCGGCGTAATTGGCGCTGACCCAGCCGCCCAGCGCGATCTGCAGCACCAGCACGGCCACGCCGGCGCGGATCAGCCACTTCAGCTTCGGTGCTTCCACCAGCGTGATCGGCATGTGCGTGGCACGCCACGCCATCCACACCAGCAGGCTGAACATCAACATGCCGCCGAGCAGGTGCCCCATCACCACGATCGGCTTGAGCAGCCAGGTCACCGTCCACATGCCCAGCAGCGCCTGGAAGATCACCACCGCCAGGGTCAGCAACGCGGCACGGGCCAGGTCGATGTTGTTCCAGCGCAGCGCGGCGATCAGCAGGATGGCCTCGCCGAGGATGGCCAGGATGCTGGCCGGTACGTGCATGCCCATCATGTACAGCGGTATGCCGGTGGCCACCAGTACGCATGCGGTCACCACCGCGGTGCTGCCCCAGCGGCGACGACGCGTGGCCAGCAGCGCCAGGGTGAGGATCTCGATGCCGAGCGCGCCAGCCAGGAAGCGGTGGACCTGCTCGCGCCAGGCCTTGTGCGTTTCCAGCGGCCGGATCTTGGCGGCCTCGTGGCCCACCACGTCGGCGGCATGCTGCGGCCAGGTGACCCGGCCATAGCAGGTCGGCCAGTCCGGGCAGCTCAGGCCCGCATCGGACAGGCGCACGAACGAACCGAACATGATCGTGCTGGCGGTCATGATCAGCGCAAACCACGCCAGACGGTGGAAATTGCGGTGCAGCACCGGGCGTGCGGAAAGGCTCATCTAAACGGAACTCACTTCAGTTTCAGCAGCGTGGCCAGGTCTTTGCGCAGACCGGCCATATCGAATCCCGGTGCGTAGCGCATGATCACGAAACCGTTGGGGTCGATCACATACACCGGCGTGCCGGCGGCGTCATCCACGGCGGGAAGGGCGGAACGCAGGGCCGGTTGGTCGCGCAGCGCGCGCAATGCGGGCAAGCCCTGGACCTCGGCCGGCGGCGTGCCCAGCCACAGGATCTCGACATTATCGGCGTTATGCCCGAACAGCTGCCACACCTTGCCCAATCCCTGCGACAAAGTGACGCACTCGCTCGTACAGCCTGCAGACGGTGCCACCAGGATGCGCCAGGTGCGCGCGTCGGGGTTCCACGGATAGACCTGGCCGTCGGCGAGCAGCGGCGGGCGCTGGCGCAGATCGACCGGCGGTTGCAGCAGCTGCCCGGCGTTGCGGTGCGCGGTGGGCTGCCAGCCGGAGAAGCGCAGCACGCCGGCCAGGGCCATTGCGCCGAAGAACAGCGCGAACAAGGCGATCAACGTCCAGCGGCCGCGTGAGCGCGAGGGCAGCCGATCCTGGGAAGTGGCATTCATGGGCGGCATTTTCTCATGTTGGGACGCTCAGCGCCGGGAACCGGCGGCAGGGCGGCGACGCAGGCGGAATTCCAGGACCAGCGCGACCACCAGGACGGTCAACGCCAGCGCGAACCATTGCACCGCATAGCCGAGATGGCGGCTGGGCGGCAGCGTGTTGGGCAGCAGGTCGAGGTCGCGCGCATAGCCGCCGGGCAGCGCCGGGTCCAGCCGCAGCACCCGCTCGGGCAGGCTGCGCGGCGGCAAGCCGAGCGCGCGCGCCACCTCGTCCGGTGGCAGGCGGTTGGCCAGCCACACGCCGGCCTGCGGGGTGGTGGCCAGTGCCGGGCCCAGCGCGATGCCGCTGGCCGGTGGCGGCGCCAGCAGCCCGGCAATGCGGGCCGGCCCCTGCGGTACGTGCAGGCGGGGCAGCACCCGGTCCGGCGGCATCGGCTGCCAGCCCAGGTCGACCAGCACGCGCGCCCCGTCTTCGCTCAGGAACGGCTGGTACAGCTTGAAGCCGGCGCGCCCGGCGCGGGTCTGGTTATCCAGCAGCACGGTGCCCGGCAGGTAACGGCCGCGGTCTTCCACCCAACGCAGCCGCAGCGGTGCCGCCAGCGCCTCGGCAAGGCGCAGCGCCTGCACACGCGCGGGGACCTGCTGGTCGAGCAGGGCCTGTTTTTCGTGCATGCGCTGGAGTTGCCAGCGCCCCAGCTGGCAGAAACCGACGATCACCAGCAGCGCGGCCACCCAGGCGATCAGGCGTGTGTGCTTGCGCATCATGACAACGGCGACCAAACGCGGTGATATAGGCGTACCCGCCCCGCCATCGAGCCGCGCATGAATGATTCGTTGAAGACCCTGCTGGTAATCGCGTTTCTGATCGTCATCGTCTGGAATCTGGGCGCCGGGCTGTATTACCTGCTGGTCGATCGCGGCCAGACCAAGCGCACCGTCAACGCGCTCACCCGCCGCATCGCGGTGTCGGTGGCACTGATCGCGCTGGTGGCCATCGGCATCTACACCGGCTGGATCAAACCCCACGGCATCGGCGGCTGAAACCGCACCCGCCTCGGTGCGGCACGCGGTGTCGCGCCGACGCTACAGCACGTAGACGAACAGGAACAGCATCAGCCACACCACGTCGACGAAGTGCCAGTACCACGCGGCCGCTTCGAAGCCGAAATGGTTGTCGCGGGTGAAGTGCCCCTTGGCCGAGCGCAGCCACATCACGCCCAGCATGATCGTGCCGAGCAGCACGTGCGCGCCGTGGAAGCCGGTGAGCATGAAGAACGTCGAGCCGTAGATGCCCGAGCCCAGGGTGAGGTTGAGTTCCTTGTAGGCGTGGATGTATTCCTCGGCCTGCAGGGTCAGGAAGAACACGCCGAGTGCCACCGTCAGCCCCAGCCAGACCAGCAGCTGACGGCGATGCCCGGCCTTGAGCGCATGGTGGGCGATGGTGAGGGTGACACCGGAGGTGAGCAGGATCAGGGTGTTGATCAGCGGCAGGCCCCACGCGGGGATGGTCTGGAAGTGGCCACCGATCGCGCCGGGGCCGTTGGTCGGCCATGCCGCCGAGTAGCCGGTCCACAACAACTCGTTGGTCATCACCCGGTCGCCCTCGCCGCCCAGCCACGGCAGACCCAGGTTGCGGGTGTAGAAGAGCGCCCCGAAGAACGCACCGAAGAACATCACTTCGGAGAAGATGAACCAGACCATGCCCATGCGGAACGAGCCGTCGACCTGGCGGTTGTAGCTGCCGGCCTGGGATTCGCGCACCACGTCGCTGAACCACCAGAACAGGGTCAGCACCAGCATCGCGATGCCGGTATAGAAGGTCCACTTGCCCCAACTGGAATCGTTGAGCCAACTGGCCACGCCGACCATGGTCACCATCATCGCAATGGAACCGATGAACGGCCATTTGCTGTGCGTGGGCACGAAATACACGGTGGCATCGGGATTTTGCTGGGCCATGGTCTCAGGATCCGGTGCGTATCAGGGAGCGGCGTGCGCGTTGGCCGGGACCGCCGCGGCGGCGGCAGGCAGCTGCGCGGACAGCGCGTCGTTCTTGTAGAAGGTGTAGGACAGGGTGATCGTCTTGATGTTGGCCGGCAGGTCGGGATCGACGATGAAACGCACCGGCATGTCGCGCTTCTCGCCCGCCTGCAGGGTCTGCGCGGTGAAACAGAAGCACTCGGTCTTGCTGAAATAGCCCGAGGCCTTGGCCGGTGCCACCGAGGGCACCGCGCTGCCGACCAGCGCGCGGTCGCTGTCGTTGCGCGCGAAGTACAGCGCCTCGTTGAGCTCGCCGGGCACCACGTCCATGGTCAGCTGTTCGGGGTGGAAGGCCCAGGGCAGCTTGGAGTTGACGCCGCCATCGAATTCCACCCGCACGGTGCGCTTGCCGGTGGCGACCGCGCCGCCGGCCGCTGCGCCCGGACCACGCTCCAGCCGCACCCCGAACACCTTCTCGCAGGCGATCCGATACAACGGCACCAGCGAGAAGGTCAGCACGAACACCGCCAGCGCCACCCCGATCAGGCGGGGCAGGCCCGCCGTGCGCGCGGGGGCGACCGGGCGGTCTGCGCTCATCGCCCGATCACCCCGCTGAGGATGAAGCCCACGTAGACCGCCACCGCCACCAGCCCCACCTTCCAGGCGGTGCGCTGTGCGCGGCGGCGTTGCAGGGCCTGTACCTCGGCAATGTCAGGATGGCTGTCCATGGTTGCCTCAGTGGGTGATGTCGTCATGGGCCAGGTCGCCGGGGCGGATCGTCGGCGGCGTGGTGAACGTATGCGCCGGTGCCGGCGAGGGAATGGTCCATTCCAGCCCGCGTGCGCCTTCCCAGGCGCGGTCAGCCGCCTTCTCGCCGTTGCGCAGCGACGCCAGCAGGATCGCGGCCATCATGAAGGGCGTGGCGAACATACCGAACGCACCGATGGAACTGATCATGTTCCAGTCGGCAAACGCCACGCTGTAATCGGGGATGCGCCGCGGCATGCCGGCCAGGCCGAGGAAGTGCTGCGGGAAGAACAGCAGGTTGACGAACACGATCGACCACCAGAAGTGGAATTTGGCCCACTTCTCGCTGTACATGCGCCCGGTCCACTTGGGCCACCAGTAGTACACCGCCGCGATCAACGCGAACACCGCGCCGGTGACCAGCACGTAGTGGAAGTGCGCGACGACGAAGTAGGTGTCGTGGTATTGGAAGTCGGCCACCACGATGGCCAGCATCAGACCGGAGAACCCACCGATGGTGAACAGGATGACGAAGGCCACCGCCCACAGCATCGGCGCCTCGAAGGTGAGCGAGCCGCGCCACATGGTGCTGACCCAGTTGAACACCTTCACCCCGGTCGGAATGGAGATGAGCATCGTGGCGAACATGAAGTAGATTTCGCCCCCCAACGGCATGCCCACGGTGAACATGTGGTGGGCCCAGACGATGAACGACAGGAACGCGATGGCGGCCACCGCGTAGACCATGGCCTGGTAACCGAACAGCGGCTTGCGGCTGAAGGTGGGGATGATCTCGCTGACCACGCCGAAGGCCGGCAGGATCATGATGTACACCTCCGGGTGCCCGAAGAACCAGAAGATGTGCTGGAACATCACCGGGTCGCCGCCGCCGGCCGCGTTGAAGAAGCTGGTACCGAAGAACTTGTCGGTGAGCAGCATGGTCACCGCACCGGCCAGCACCGGCATCACCGCGATCAGCAGGAACGCGGTGATCAGCCAGGCCCAGCAGAAGATCGGCATCTTGAGCAGGTCGATGCCCGGCGCGCGCATGTTGAGCACGGTGGCGATGATGTTGATCGCGCCCATGATCGAACTGATGCCGGCGACGTGGATGGCGAACACGCTGAAGGCCACGTTGTAGCCGCCCTGCAGCGACAGCGGCGGGTACAGCGTCCAGCCACCGGCCGGTGCGCCGCCGGGCAGGAACAGGGTGACCAGCAGCAGGCTGAAGGCCACCGGCAGCAACCAGAACGACCAGTTGTTCATGCGCGGCAGGGCCATGTCCGGCGCGCCGATCTGCAGCGGGATCATCCAGTTGGCCAGGCCGACGAAGGCCGGCATCACCCCGCCGAAGATCATCACCAGTGCGTGCACGGTGGTCATCTGGTTGAAGAACTCGGGCTTGACGAACTGCAGGCCCGGTTGCATCAGCTCGGCGCGGATCACCACGCTCATGGCCGCGCCGATGATGAACATGATGAAGCTGAAAAGCAGGTAGAGCGTGCCGATGTCCTTGTGGTTGGTCGAGAACAACCAACGCTCCACAAAGCTCTGCTGATGCCCGTGGTGCCCGTCGTGGTCAACTGCGGAATGCGCCATCGCAACTACACCTCACTGGATCCGGTGGTACCCCCGCCTGCCGGTTGGCAGGCGTGGCTCGATTTCAGGCGTTGCTGTCTGCCGGGGCCGCCGCGGCCGGTTCGGGCGTGGCGGCCGGTGCCGCCTCGGCCGGGGCCGGCGCGGGTGCCGCCGGAGCCGCCTCGGGAGCAGCAGCCGGCGCAGGCTTGCGCGAGGCCAGCCACTTCTTGAAGTCCTCCTTGGACACCGCCTCGACCACGATCGGCATGAAACCATGGTCCTTGCCGCACAGCTCGGCGCACTGGCCGCGGTAGACGCCGGGCTTTTCGATGTTGGTCCAGGCTTCGTTGATGAAGCCGGGGATCGCGTCCTGCTTCCAGCCCAACGCGGGCACCCACCAGGCGTGGATGACGTCGTCGGAGGTGATCACGAAGCGGACTTTGGTATCCACCGGCAGCACCAGCCGGTTGTCCACTTCCAGCAGGTAATGCGGGTGCGATTCCAGCGTGGGCACGGTGCCGCTCTGGCGCACGCGGTCGGACTCGCGGTCCAGGCGGCTGGTGAAGGTGACATCCTCGCCGAGGTATTCGTACTTCCACATCCACTGATAGCCGGTGACCTTGACGGTCATTTCCGAATCGCGGGTGTCGTAGAACTTGATCAGGTTGGCCGTGGCCGGCCAGGCCATCACCACCAGGATGATCACCGGGATCACCGTCCAGATCACCTCGGCCTTGGTGTTGTGACTGAAGGTGGCGGCGACCGCGCCCTTGGATTTGCGGAACTTGAACATGGCGTAGAACATCGCGCCGAACACCAGGATGCCGATGATCGTGCACACCCAGAGCGAGAACAGGTTGGATTCCCAGGCCAACCGCGCGCTCTGGGTCACCCCCTTGCCCATGTTCAACTGCCACGGCTTGGGGTCGGCCGCCTGGGCCCACGCCAATGCGGGCGCCAGCAGCGCGGCCCCGCTTGTTGCTGTCTTCCCGAACGTACTGCCCCACTTGATGCGTTGCTTCATTGCCTAGACCCTTAGCGTCGTCGGTTGCAGCCATCGCTGGCCGCGAGCAAGCCTTCTAGTTTCTGAGCCAGTGCCCTGCGTTCGGCCGGTGCGAGGAAAGCCCCCACTTCCACCTGCCTGCCGCTGGACGCCAGCCGGACCCTCTGCTCGTCGGCGATCAGGCGGACCCAGTGCGGGTGCGCGCTGAACACCGGCGAGTGCCCGGGTGCGGGGATGACCTCCACACACGCCGGAACCACCCGGATTTCTTCCTGCCGTTCTCCACTACGCCACACACTACGCAGTGCCGCTGCCAGCAACAGGCTGTACAGCAGCGCGAACAACGGGGCAAATACGTTGCCGGCCAACCAACCCAGGCTGGCCGCCAACCCCATCACCCCGCACAACACAGCAAACAACAGGACGAACTGCCGGGCATCGAGCGCCCGTGGGGGACGCAGCCGCAGTCGCGTCCCTGATCCGTCCGGAGCTGTCAGCACCTCGATCATGTCGCAACCGCGTTTTCCTGCCGCGGGAAACGTCTCGATGGTAGCCCTGCACTCGCGACAGTAGCAAGGGTCCATTCACACTTTCAGGAATGGTGCAATACAGCATCGGGATCGGCGGCACTTTTGACGAAATCAGCACAATAACCGGCGCCCCGTTGTGAAACGCCGAATCCCTTTGTATCAAAGGCTATGACCATGATGAGGGTTGCCGTGGATATTGCTTCGGCGGTCGAAAAAACGATTAAAATGGTCAAGTTTTCCACGAGCCGACCGGCATGACCGCACCCTCCGCACCGATTCCTGCCCCGGCCCCGTCCGGCGCTCTCCGTCCGCCGCTGCTGTCGCCCGAGCTGCCGACGCCTCCGCCCGCGTTCCGCCAGGCGATCACCGATGCCTGGATGAAGGACGAGGCCAGCCATGTGCGCGAACTGCTGGAGCAGGCCCGCCTACCCGCCGCCGAACAGGCGCAGGTGCAGGCGGTGGCCGCCGACCTGGTGGCGCGCGTGCGCGTGCGTGCGAAGGACCAGGGCGCGATCGAAGCCTTCATGCGCCAGTACGACCTGGGCAGCGAAGAAGGCGTGCTGCTGATGTGCGTGGCCGAAGCGCTGTTGCGCATCCCCGACCAGGACACTGCCGACAAGCTGATCCGCGACAAGCTCGGCGATGCGGACTGGAAGAAGCACATGGGCGGCAGCGACTCGGTGCTGGTCAACGCCTCCACATGGGGCCTGATGCTGACCGGCCGCCTGGTGCAGATCAACGATGCCACCCGCGCCGACGTGCCCGGTGCGTTCGCGCGCCTGATCGGCCGCGTGGGCGAGCCGGTGATCCGCCTGGCCGTGCGCCAGGCGATGAAGATCATGGGCCACCAGTTCGTCATGGGCCGCACCATCGACGAAGCGCTGTCGCGCTCGCACAAGGGCGACAACGCCAGCTACCGCTATTCGTTCGACATGCTTGGCGAAGGCGCGCTGACCATGAAGGACGCCAAGCGCTACCTGGAAGACTACCGCCGCGCGATCCACTCCATCGGCGGTGACCACAAGGCGCGCGGTGGCCGCCCCGATGGCGACGTCAACGCGGCCCCGGGCATCTCGATCAAGCTCTCCGCGCTGTACCCGCGCTACGAGCACGCCAAGCGCGCGCGCGTCATGGCCGACCTGGTCCCGGGCGTGCTGGAGCTGGCGCAGCTGGCCAAGTCCTATGGCATCGGCTGCACCGTGGATGCCGAGGAAACCGACCGCCTGGAACTGTCGCTGGACATCATCGAAGCGGTGGTCACCGACGCTTCGCTGGTGGGCTGGGAAGGCTTCGGCGTGGTCGTGCAGGCGTACCAGAAGCGCACCCCGTACACGATCGATTACCTGGCCGACCTGGCCCGCCGCATCGGTCGCCGCCTGCAGGTCCGCCTGGTCAAGGGCGCGTACTGGGACGCGGAAATCAAGCGCGCGCAGATCGATGGCCTGCCCGCCTACCCGGTGTTCACCCGCAAGCAGAACACCGACGTGTCCTACCTGGCATGCACCCATCGGCTGTTCACCCATGCCGATGCGCTCTACCCGATGTTCGCCACGCACAACGCGCACACCATCGCCGCGGTGAAGGCGATCGCCAAGGGGGGCCAGTACGAGCACCAGAAGCTGCACGGCATGGGCGACGACCTGTATGCCGAAGTGGTGCCGGCCGATCGCCTGAACGTGCCGTGCCGCGTGTACGCGCCGGTCGGTTCGCATGAAGACCTGCTGCCGTACCTGGTGCGCCGCCTGCTGGAAAACGGCGCCAATTCCAGCTTCGTCAACCGCATCACCGACGACGCGGTGGCCATCGACGACCTGATCCGCGATCCGGTCGAGGCGGTGTCCTCCTTCGCGTCCATCCCGCATCCGAAAATCCCGCTGCCGGTCGATCTGCTGCGCAGCCAGAACCATGACAGGAAGAACTCCATGGGCGTCAATCTCGCCAACGACAACGATCTGCGCGCCCTGGCCGAGCAGCTCAACGCCGCCGTGAAGCCGTGGAAGGCCGCACCGCTGGTGCCCGGTGCCAACCCGACCGGCGCGCTGTTGAACGTGACCAACCCGGCCGACACCCGTCAGGTGGTTGGCCAGTGGCAGCCGGCCGACAGCGCCACCGTGGAGAAGGCGCTGGCCAATGCCGTGGCCGCGCAGCCGGCGTGGAACCGCACCCCGGCCGCCAGCCGCGCCGCGATCCTGGAACACGCCGCCGACCAGCTCGAGGCGCGCCTGCCCGAGTTCATGGCGCTGTGCGTCAAGGAAGCCGGCAAGAGCCTGCCCGACGGCATCGCCGAAGTGCGCGAAGCCGTCGATTTCCTGCGCTATTACGCCAAGCAGGCGCGCGAACAGTTCGGCCATGCCGAGAAGCTGCCCAGCCCCACCGGTGAGTCCAACGAACTGCAGCTGCACGGCCGCGGCGTGTTCGTCTGCATCAGCCCGTGGAACTTCCCGCTGGCGATCTTCCTGGGCCAGGTGGCCGCCGCGCTCGCCGCCGGCAACAGCGTTATCGCCAAGCCCGCCGAGCAGACCAACCTGATCGGCTACTACGCGGTGCAGCTGCTGCTCGAGGCCGGCGTGCCCGAAGGCGTGGTGCAGTTCCTGCCCGGCGACGGCGCCACCGTCGGTGCCGCGCTCACCGCCGACCCGCGCGTGGCCGGCGTGGCCTTCACCGGCTCCACCGACACCGCCCGCGCGATCAACCGCGCGATGGCCGCGCGCGACGCCGCCATTGGCGTGCTGATCGCCGAAACCGGCGGCCAGAATGCCTTCATCGCCGACTCCTCGGCGCTGCCGGAACAGCTGGTCAAGGATGCGATCGGTTCGGCGTTCACCTCGGCCGGCCAGCGTTGCTCGGCCGCGCGCGTGCTGTTCGTGCAGGACGACATCGCCGACAAGGTGATGACCATGCTGTCCGGCGCGATGGCCGAACTGAAGGTCGGTGACCCGGGCCTGCTGTCCACCGACGTCGGCCCAGTGATCGATGCCGACGCCCTGCGGATCCTGCAGGACCACGCCGTGCGCATGGAGAAGGAAGCGCGCCTGATCGCCGCCGCCGAACTCAGCGAAGCGGCCGCGCATGGCACCTTCTTCGCCCCGCGCGCGTACGAACTGAAGAACCTGGACCAGTTGCACAAGGAAATCTTCGGGCCGGTGCTGCACGTGATCCGCTGGAAGGGCGACCAGCTCGACGCGGTGATCGATCAGATCAACGCCACCGGCTACGGCCTCACCCTGGGCGTGCATTCGCGCATCGATGAAACCGTGGAGCGCATTTCCTCGCGCATCAATGTCGGCAACGTCTACGTCAACCGCAACCAGATCGGTGCGGTGGTGGGCGTGCAGCCGTTCGGCGGCCAGGGCCTGTCCGGCACCGGCCCCAAGGCCGGCGGCCCGCACTACCTGCTGCGCTTCGCCACCGAAAAGACCGTCACCGTGAACACCACCGCGGCCGGTGGCAATGCCTCGCTGCTGACGTTGGGCGATTGATGCACGGCAGCAGGTGTTGAACGAAAAACCCCGCGAACGCGGGGTTTTTTGTGGGCGTCATCCGGCGCCATGCAGCGCTGCGCCGCGGTCGCGGTTACGGGGCGTCGATCGATTCGATTTCATCGCGCATCAGCAACTCGTTGCCCATGTAGCGCTCGAACCGGATGCGGCCGAAACCGGGGGCGTACCAGCCCTCCATGCGGTTGTCCTCGAAGCTCGCGCTGAGGTGGCAGGTGGCCTTGAAGGTGCGCGGCTGGCCATCGACCTCCACGTCCACGTCCTCGAAGCCGACGAAGGTGTAATCGGAGAACCCCTCGAAGTCGAGCGGCTCGACGGTCTCTTCGACGTGGTGGGTGCGCTCGCCCTTCCCGGTGTACTGGAAGCGGTCGCCCGGCTTGGCCGTCGCCGGGAACGTTGGCGCGGGGTTGAAGGCGTCGGTCATCACCGGCGTGCCCGCCTCCCCACCCCAGGCGGAAATACCGTAGCGCTCCTCGCCCAGGAAGGCGCGCCCGCTGGCATCGAAGTAGCTGGCCGTGCCGATGCCGCCGCCGGCGCTGTTGACCTTGATCGCCTCCTTGCCGGCGAAGGTCGCCTTCTCGATGGTCAGCGTTGCATCGGCGGTGGACCAGGTCAGGCCCGGGGTGAGGGTGAAGCAAGCGCCGAAATCGGCCGCGCAGGCAGGGGCCGACAGTGCGGCCAGGCCCAGGAAAAGGGTGGAACGAAACGCGAGAGACGACATGTACAGATCCTTGTCAGACAGCATGACTCCCGCCGTGCGGGAGCGGTGCGGGATTGTACGCGCTGGGCCGGCGCGGACCGCGCTGAAAAGGCCCATCGCCATCGTTGCAATGGGCCAACACCGTGGCAGAATCCGGCCATCCGCGCTGCCCTGCTCCCGATCGTTCTGCTGGCATCGATGCCCGGGCCCACGGCCTGCGCGGCCCCGGCGGCCGACCGCGTCCTGGTGTTCACGCGCACCGTGCAGTTCCGCCACGATGCGATCCCCACCACCATCGCCACGCTGCAGCGCGTGGCCACCGCCGAAGGCATGCAGGCCGACGCCACCGAGGTTGACCGCCGATTTCACGCCGGTCCGCCTCGCCCGCTACCGCGTGGTCGTGTTCGCCAATACCACCGGCGACGTGCTCGATGCCGCGCAGCAGCGTGCGCTGGAAGGCTTCATCCGCGCTGGCGGCGGCTTCGCCGGCCTCCATGCGGCGGCCGATACCGAGTACGACTGGCGTGGTATGGCGCACGGGTGGGCGCCTACTTCAGGGCACATCCACCGGGCCTGCAGGACACCCGCGGACAGCCCGAACGCGATGGCCGCGCACGTGGCACGGCCTGGCCGATACGCGGCGAAATTTACACCTGCCGCGACAACCCACGCGCGCGCGCACGTGGTCGCCACGGTGGACGAACGTCTTTACGATGGCGGTGGATGGGCGATGACCACCCGATCACCTGGTGCCACACCTTCGATGGCGGCCACAGCTGGTACACCGGGCTGGGTCATGACGAGGCGGTGTATCGCGATCCAGACTTCGTCGCGCAGTTGCGGCAGGGGCTGCGCTACGCGGCCGGCTCATCGTCGCGCTGCTCAGTGGCATCGAGCACCCTCGCGCGCGCCCTCACCACGTAGATCGTCCCGTCTTCGCCGTCCTTCGCACCGACCTCGTAGCGCGAGGCGTCGAGCAGCGCTTCCAGCCACACCGGGATCGTCGCCCCCCAGATGTAGCCGGTGAACTCATGCGGGTAGTTCGCCCGACCATTGGGATTGGCCGAATGAAGGTACACCCCGTCGTTCATCGTGTTCGGATGCAGTTGCGCCCAACACTGCGCCTCGCGTGCGTCTGCATCGAGCGAACGCTGCGCATGGTCGAGCAGGCGCAAGGCGGAATGCGCGACTGCCTCGCGGTCGGAAGGGTCACGTGCAGCTTTGCCATACCAGTCCGGGTGCACGTGCCAGAGATCGAACCAGGTCGATTTGGCAAGCGTCTTCTGAAGATGGCGAAGGTTCTTCGCTTCTTCGCGCGCCCAGTAAGCGCGCATCTTTCTGAGGTATCGGCGGTCCATGACGATGGGATGCAAACGGGCCGCCAGTCTACTGAAGGCGTCGCCGCCGGAGTGCCCTGCACATGCGGTGGAGCGGAAGCCCGCGTGCATGCAGACAAGCGCCGGTCACCAAGAGCGGGGCCGACAGGGATGCGCTCGCGGCGCGCGGCGGACGCGGCGCAAACAAAAGGCCCCGCTTTCGCGGGGCCTTCTGCCGTTCAAACAACCGGTGCGGCTGTGTCGATCAGAACTTGTAGTTGACCGACGCGGCCAGCACGTCGCCGCGGACCTTGTACTTGCCGGTCAGCGAGTTGCCCTGGTTGTTGGTGGTACCGGCGATGTTCACGTCCGGATCGCTGGTGAACAGGTGGGTATAACCGAAGTTGTACTCGATGTTCTCCGACGGGGTCCAGCCCACGCCCAGCGACAGCCACTTGCGGCTGGTGTCCGGCACGCGCACGTCGCGGTGGGCGTTGGTGGTCGGGGTCTGATCCAGCGCGATACCGCCGCGCAGGGTGACGGTGTCGCTCAGCTTGAAGTCGGTACCCAGCGAGACGAAGGTCGTGTCGCGGTAGCCGAATTCCAGCACCGAGTCCGGCTGCGCCGAGGCGTAGTCGATGGTGACCTGGTCAAAGGCGGTGGACCAGGCGGTGCGGGTGACGTCACCCATCACGGTCCAGCGATCGTTGACGTTGTGGGTCACGCTCAGGGTGGCCGAGGCCGGCAGGGTCAGCGTGGCCTTGCCCGAGGTGCTGGTGAAGCGGCCCGGCTGGGCCACGGCCAGCACGGCAGCGGCGTTGGCCGGCACGTCGAAGGTAGCGTCGCCGCCGGTGATCTTGTGCTCGACCTTGGAGCGGTAGCTGATGCCGATGTGGGTGTTCTCATCGGGGCTGAACAAGCCGCCGACGGTCCAGCCCACGGCATTGTTGTCGCCTTCCACGGTCAGCTTGCCATCGGCGCTGCCCGGGGCGAAGCCCGGCACGCGCGACTGCGCCAGCGCGGTGCCGAAGTCGATGTTGTTGCTCAGCTCGATGGTCAGGTGCTCAACGAACACCGACGCGCCGAAGGACACGTACGGGTTGACGTCGTACGAGGCGGCAAAGCCCAGGTCGATCGCCTTCAGGTCGGTCTTCAGGCCGCTGTAGCGACCCACCCAGCCGTTGTCGTATTCGGTCTTGAAGCCGAACGGAGCGGTCAGCGACACGCCGAAGTGGGCCTGCTCGCCGATCGGCATGTGGAAGTACGCGGCCGGGACCGGCGCGATCATGCCGGCGTCGCCGCCATTGCCGCCGGTCTGCGGCTGGCCGGTCGGCTTGCGACCGGTGCCGCTGTACTTGGCCGAGAAGCTGATCGCGCTCAGGTCACCCTGGATCTGGGTGCCTTCCAGCTGGCGCATGCCGGCCGGGTTGACGGCGATGATGGAGGCGTCGCCCTGGGCGCTGCCGGAACCGGCAAAGGCGCGGCCGAGGCCCTTGGCGCTGTTTTCCTTCAACTGGAAGGCGGCAGCGTGGACGTGGCCGACAGCCAGGACACCGGCAATGCCGACGGCCAGGGCGGTGACGCGGGCAAGCGTGGAAGCGGTATGCATGTTTGGTTCTCTCCGGAATTGCGGTGATGTTTGGCAACGCGCGCCTGCGTCATCCCGTGCCTTGCGGCCGGAACAACGCGCCGGATTCCCCTCCCGACATACGACGCCGTATTGGAGTATACCGAGACCGGTTAATGAAACAATAACGTGGGCCGCCCCAGCGGCTATTCAGGCTGAAGCCGACAATTCCCCGTCGGGGCTGCTGCCGCGCTAGGCTAGCGCCATCCATGTTCGTGTCGATCCCTTCCCGCAAGAAGTCCGCCTTCCGCTGGGCCACCCCGCTGCTGTTCGCCGCCCTGTGGCTGGCGTTCCTGTGGTCGATCTCGCGGCCGGACGATGCCCGTCGCAGCCTGTGGCTGGACTGGGGCGCGCTGTCGACGGGATTGACCCATCCACAGGACTGGTGGGCGACCCTGCAGGACGGCAGCGTGCTGCGCCTGTTCACCGCGTTGTTCCTGCATGCGGACTGGTCGCACCTGCTGGGCAACCTGGTGTTCCTGCTGATCTTCGGGCTGCCGGCCGAGCGGGTGCTGGGCCCGTGGCGGCTGATGCTGCTGTTCCTGGTCGGCGGGGCGATCGCCAACCTGACCGCCATCTACGCCATGGGCAGTCCCGACCAGATCATCATCGGCGCCAGCGGCGCGGTGTCGGCGCTGATCGGCGCCTACCTGGCGCTGTTCCCCGGCGCACGCCTGGGCGTGGTGATCCCGCTGGGGCTGTTCCTGGAATTCGTGCGCGCCCCGGCCTACCTGCTGATCGGCGTCTGGGCGGGGCTGCAGGTGGTGTTCGCCCACATCGGCCCGAGCTTCGGCATGGTGGCCTGGTGGGCGCACATCGCCGGCTTCCTGTTCGGCCTGGGCTACGGTGTGTACGTGCGCGCCGCGATCGCCCGCCGGCTGCGCAAGCGACACGGGTTCTGAATCGGCGGTCGGCTGCGGCTACGCGCGGATGCGCCCGCTGGCGCCGGCCGTTCGCCGCCTCCCCGCAACGCCGGTCGACTGCAGCGCCGGCCAGAGGCCGGCACTACCGGTCACGGTTTGGTTGGCACGTCTGCTGAGGGCTTGGCCGGCACGTCCGCCGGCTTGGCTTCGGGCTTGGCTTCGGGCTTGGCTTCGGGCTTGGCTTCGGGCTTCTTCTGCGCCGCCGTCCTGGCGGCCTCGGCCTTCTGCCTGGCGACCACCGACCCCGGCTGCTTCAGCTCCGCCAGCGCGGCGTTGATCGGGCCATCGCCGGGCAGCACGTCACCGGCCTTGTAGCCGTCGCCGCCTTCTTCGTCGCCGCGCAGGTGGCCTGGCAGGGTGGCTTCGCTGTAGTCGGCCAGGCTGGCCGGCAGCTCGTCATCGCCGTCGCGCTTGTCCGGCTGCAGCACCACGTCCGGCACGATGCCGGTGGCCTGGATCGACTTGCCGCTCGGGGTGAAGTAACGGGCGGTGGTGAGCTTGACCGAGTCGCCGTTGTCCAGCGGCAACACGGTCTGCACCGAGCCCTTGCCGAAGGTGCGGCTGCCGACCACGCGCGCGCGGCCGTTGTCGCGCAGCGCGCCGGCCAGCACCTCGGAGGCGCTGGCCGAGCCGGCGTCGGCCAGGACCACCACCGGGGCGCCCTTCAACAGGTCGCCCGGGGTGGCGTCGAAGCGCGCATCGCTGATCGAGATCCGACCGCGCGTACTGACGATGTTGCCCTTGTCGAGCAGGTCGTCGGCCACTTGTACCGCTGCGGTGAGCAGGCCACCGGGGTTGCTGCGCAGGTCCAGCACCAGGCCCTTGAGCTTGCCCCCGGCCTGCTGCTGCAGTTGGCCGACCTGCTTCTGGAAATCGGCCCCGGTATCGGCCTGGAAGGTGCTCAGGCGGATGTAGCCATAGCCCGGCTCCAGCATGCGGCTGCGCACGCTGGTCACGCGGATGGTCTGGCGGGTGACGGTGACATCGAACGGCTTGGGCTTGCCGGTGCGCACCAGGGTCAGCACCACCTTGCTGCCGGCCTTGCCACGCAGCGGCTCGGTGGCCTCGATGGCGCTGATCGGCTTGCCGTCGATGGCGATGATCAGGTCGCCGGCGAGGATGCCGGCTTTCGCGGCCGGGGTGTCGTCAATCGGCGAGATCACCTTCAGGCTGCTGTTGTCCGGCTGCTGCTGCAGCTCCACGCCGATGCCGTCGTAGGCACCGGTGGCCTGCTCGTCGAAGGCCTCGGCGTCTTCCTTGTCGAAGTAGGTGCTGTGCGGATCCAGGTCCAGCAGCAGGCCGCGGATGGCCGACTGCATCAGTTTCTTGTCATCCACCGGGTCCACGTAGGCGGCGCGCACCGCGTTGTAGACCGCCACGTAGCGCCGGATCTCTTCCAGCGGTACCCGCGATGTCACCGCTTCCTCGTTGCTGGCGGCGTCACTGGCGCTGCTGGCGGCCTCGCTGGTCTGCTGCGCCCAGGACACGGCAGGCAGCAGGGCCAGCAGCAAGGTGGCGGTACGGGCTACGCGCATGAAGCACTCCAGGTCGGCGGGGGACGGAAAACACGCACGGGGTGCGTCGCCCGATTATGCGCGAAGCGACGATAAATTCCCGTTGAACCCGCGGCGCTGCGACCGTGCGCCGTTTGGCTGGGTGTCAGCGTCGCTGCAGCCAGCCGCCCGGATCGACCGGCTGACCATTGCGACGCAGCTCGAAGTACAGCGCGGTCACGCCCTGCCCGCCGGAGTTGCCGACCTTGGCCACCGCATCGCCCTTCTTGACCGTGGCCCCGGCATCGCGAAGCAGGGTGTCGTTGTGCGCATACAGGCTCATGTAGCCATTGCCGTGGTCGACGATGAGGATCATGCCGTAGCCGGTCATCCAGTCGGAGAACACCACGGTCCCGTCGGCCACGGCGGTGATCGTGCTGCCGGCCGGCGCGCCGATCAGCACGCCGCTGCTGGTGCGCCCATCCGGCAGCTTGCCGCCGTAGCGCGCCAACAGGTTGCCCGACAGCGGCCACCCCAGCCCGCCCACCTTGGGCGGCGGCGCCGAGGCCACCGCAGGCGGAGTCTTGCCCGGGCGCGGCGGCGGGCGGGTGCCGTTGGCGGCCGCCGCGCGTTCGGCCTTTTCCGCGGCGGCTTTCTCGGCGGCCGCCTTGCGCGCGGCAGCGCGCCGTTCGGCCTCGGCGCGCGCGGCGGCGGCGCGCAGGTTGGCCAACAGCGTTTCCAGCGCCTTGGCATCCTGGCCAAGGGCCTTCTCGCGTTCGCTGCGGTCCTTGTAGCGCTCCTCCAGGCTGGCCACGGTCTCCGCACGGGTACGACGGTCGTTGGCCAGGGTGGCGGCCTGCTGCTTCTGCTGCTGGCGGGTGCCTTCCAGCGCCTGGCGGCGCTCGACGATCTGGGTTTCCACGGCCTGCAGTTCGGCCAGATCGTGGGTGATCCGCTGGATGCGCCGGGCGCGCTCGCGCTGCAGGTAGCGGTGATAGGCCAGGCTGCGATTGGCGTCGGCGACGCGGTCCTGGGACAGCAGCAACTTGAGCGGTGCGTTGTTGCCGATGCGGTAGGCCGAGCGCAGCAGGGAGGCGAGCTCGTCGCGCTGCCGGGTCATGCCGGCCTGCAGGTCGCTGCGCTTGCGCTGCAGCTCCTCCATGGCACGGGTTTCGCGCTGCAGCGCGGTTTCGGTCTGGGCCAGCACCCGCCCGGTGCGCGCGACCTTTTCATCGGCATCGCGCAACTGCCGCGAGGCCTGGCCACGCTGGCCCTCCAGGGTCCTGCGCTCCTGGGCCACGTCCTTGAGCTCGGTGCGCAGCTTCTGCAGCTTGCGCTCGGCTTCCTTGGAGCTCTGTGCCAGCACCGGGCCCGCCACCAGCACTGCCAGCGCCAGCAACAGCCCGCGCGCCAGCCAGGGCGGGACGATGCCGCCGCGGTCTCCGGGCGACGGTTTGTTATTCCGGCGTGAGGGCAAGGCGTTGTGGCGCAAGGGCTTTCCAGTGACTTCAGGCAGATGCGGATTGTAGCGATGCATGGTGACATCCCCACAGGCGGCCTGCCAGCCGCATACCCGATACGAGGTCACCATGAAACGCATTTCGCTCTTGTTGCTGTTGGCTCTGGTGCTGCCTTGCGCACCGGCCCTGGCCAGCGAGGACATCAGCAAGGTCAACGGCAGCATCCACGCCACCGGTGGCCAGGTCTACGGTGACCTGGAAACGGTCAACGGCGGCATCACCGTCGACGAAGGCGTGGTCACGGCCGAGATCCAGACGGTCAACGGCAGCATCAAGGTCGGCGACCGTGCGCGCACCACCGGTGTGTCCACGGTCAACGGCAACCTGCGGATCGGGCGCGACGTGGTCGCCGCCGGCAACGTGGAGACCGTCAACGGCGGCATTTTCATCGACCGCGGCAGTGTGATCGAGGGCAACCTGGAGACCGTCAACGGCGGCATCGGACTCGTCGAGACGCGGCTCAACGGCAACATCGACACGGTCAACGGTGACATCACGGTCGGGGTGGGCTCGCAGGTCGAGGGCGGCATCCGGGTCAAGAAGCCCAACTTCAACCTGTCGCTGACCGGCGGTCGCAAGCCGCGCGTGATCATCGGCCCGAAGGCCAGCGTCGCCGGCAGCCTGCAGTTCGAGCGCGAGGTCACGTTGTACGTGCACCGCACCGCGCATATCGGCCCGGTCAGCGGTGCACAACCGCTGACCTTCGACACCGACGCCGCACCGCAGGATTGATACCCTTTCCCGGTGCCCCTGTGCACCGGCCCACTGGATCCAGGAATCGATGATGCCCCGCAAACTTCTGTTGTGCCTTGCCGCCACCACCGCCCTTGCCGCGTGCAAGGGCGAAGCCACCGCACCGCCGCCGACCGCCGCCACGCAGGCACCTGCCGCCACGGCCAGCCATGCCTTTGCCGCCGACATCAATGCGGCCGATTTCGCCGAGCTGGTCAAGACGCTGTCCTCGGATGCGTTTGAAGGCCGCGCCCCGGGCAGCAAGGGCGAAGAGCTCACCGTCAACTACATCCGCGACCAGATGCAGCGCATCGGCCTGCAGCCGGGCAACGGCGACAGCTGGTTCCAGGACGTGGCCATGACCGAGACCACGGCTGATGAGTCCACCGTGCTCAGGCTGGACCAGGCCGGCAAGACCCGCGAGCTCGCGTTCGGCACCGACATGGTGATCGGCACCCGCAGCGGGCAGCCGGAGGTAAAGGTCGATGGCAGCGAGCTGGTGTTCGTCGGCTATGGCGTGGATGCGCCGGAGCAGAAGTGGAACGACTACGCCGGCCAGGACTGGAAGGGCAAGACGGTGGTGATGTTCGTCAACGACCCCGGCTTCCACGTGGACGACGCCACGCTGTTCGACGGCAAGCGCATGACCTATTACGGGCGCTGGACGTACAAGTTCGAAGAGGCCGCACGCAAGGGCGCCGCTGCCGCGCTGATCGTGCACGACACGGCCGGCGCCTCCTACGGCTGGGACGTGGTGAAAAACTCGTGGGCGGGCCCGCAGTACGACCTGCCGGCCAAGGACGATCCGGACGCACGCCTGCCTGCGCAGGGCTGGCTGAGCGCCGAGGCGGCACGCCAGTTGTTCGCCGACGCCGGGCTGGACCTGGACAAGGCCTACAAGGACGCCAGCAAGCGTGGCTTCAAGCCGGTCTCGCTGAAGGCCAAGGTCTCGTTCGACCTGAAGAGCACCATCGCCGAGAAGAAATCGCGCAACGTGGTCGGCGTGCTGCCGGGCACCAAGCGAGCCGACGAAGCGGTGCTGTACATGGCCCATTGGGACCACCTGGGCAAGCACGAGGGTGAGCAGGGCGACAACATCTACAACGGTGCGGTCGACAACGCGACCGGCGTGGCCGGGATCCTGGAAGTGGCCGACGCGATGGCGCACCAGCAACCGGCGCCGGAGCGCTCGGTGGTGTTCCTGGCCGTGACGCTGGAGGAGTCGGGCCTGTTGGGCTCCAAGTATTACGTCAGCCATCCGACCTTCCCGCTGGACAAGATCGCCGGGGTGATCAACATCGACGCGATGTCGGTGGCGGGTCGCGCCAAGGATGTCACCGTGACTGGTTTCGGCAGTTCCGAGCTGGAGGACATGCTCAAGCCGCTGGCCGCCAACCAGGGCCGCACCCTGCATGGCGAGACCTCGGTGCAGAGCGGCTTCTACTTCCGTTCGGACCACTTCAACTTCGCCAAGGCCGGCGTGCCCGCGTTGTATGCCGATGGCGGCGAAGACCTGCGCGACGGCGGCGTCGAGGCCGGCCGCAAGGCAGCCGAAGCGTATGGTCGCGACCGCTACCACGGGCCGAAGGATGAGTTCGACCCGGCCACGTGGAAGCTGGACGGCACGGTGGAAGACCTGCAGTTGCTGTACGGCGTGGGCAAGGAGCTGGCTGGCGGCGATCGTTGGCCGAACTGGTATGACGGCAACCCGTTCAAGGCGGCGCGCGACGCGATGATGAAGGACAAGGGCGCTGCCCCGGCACCGGCAGCACCGGCCCCCTGAGCGGCTCGCGGTTGTCAGGTTGAACACGAAACGGCGCCTTGGGGCGCCGTTTTTTGTTGGGGGCTCCGCACGTGATCGGCCGCCGGTAGCGCGTCAGCAGCCGGTAGATGTCCCTCGGCCCGGTAATGGCGTGGCAAGGATGGGCAAGGCCGTGTTTACAGGGGATCGGGATCAGGGGTGCATGCGTGGATGCGGTCGCAGGCAGGATCGAGGGGCTCGGGAAACGACCGTGGCGGGCCAGGTGAGTGCATTTCCCGCGGTCGGGTAGTGCCGAGCCATGCTCGGCAACGCAGGTGAGTGCATTCCCTGCGGTCAGGTAGTGCCGAGCCATGCTCGGCACCGTAGCGGTGGGGCTCATGCAGAGGTGTTGGGAAAGCAGCCGAGCATGGCTCGGCTCTACCGAGGCAGGGACACGGGGAACCGACACAGGGACAGTGCCCAGCCATGTCAGTCGCCTCAGGTGAACGCATTTCCTTCGGCCCGGTAGTGCCGAGCCATGCTCGGCACCGCAGCGGTGGGGATTATGCAGAGGTGTGGGGAAAGCAGCCGAGCATGGCTCGGCTCTACCGAGGCGGGAACACGCTGAAGCGATGCCGGGAGCGGAGCGAGCCATGCGTCGCACCTCAGGTGAACGCATTTCCTACGGCCCGGTAGTGCCGAGCCATGCTCGGCACCGTAGCGGTGGGGATCATGCAGAGGTGTCGTGAAAGCAGCCGAGCATGACTCGGCTCTACCAAGGCGGGAACGCGCGGAACCGACGCCGGGACTGTGTCGAGACAGGAGCACGATCGACGCCGGGAAGACGCACAAAGAAAAAACCCCGCTGCGTGAGCAGCGGGGTTTTTGGGTATAAACCCTGGCGATGACCTACTCTCGCATGGCTTGAGCCACACTACCATCGGCGCAGC
>NZ_JANUDX010000015.1 GCF_024810105.1 Stenotrophomonas sp. BIGb0135 | reverse complement strand
CTACCAACAGCCCACCCGCCGAAGCCGACCGCCGAAGCCGCCATCTCCGGTAGTGCCACGCCATGCGTGGCAGGCCAGACAATGACGAAGACAGATGCGTGGCAGGCCAGACAACGACGAAGACAGATGCGTGGCACGCCAGACAATGACGAAGACGAATGCGTGCCAGCCAGACAACGCCAGGTTTGTCGGTGGCCCAGCCGAGCATGGCTCGGCTCTACCAACCCCCCCCCACCGAAGCCGACCGCCGAAGCCTAGTAATACCCCGCCATATTCAAGAAGAACCCCTTCTGGTCATACCGCAGCTCGGTCATGTCATCGCTGAACTCGGTGAAGTTGTACCCCACCCCGACCTTGAAGTTCTCCCCTACCCGCCGGTCCAGGCCCACCAGCCAGCCCTTGCGCACGCCACCGTCGCGCACCTTCAGCCAGCGGTGTTCGGCCAGCCCTTCCCACTTCTCGAACAGGCGATAACGCACCTGCAACGCGGCGAAATCGGCGCGGCTGTCCAGCCAGGCCCCTTCACCGCGGCCGGTGCGGTAGTCGCCCCAGCGGGAGGCCAGCTTGCCGGCCAGTTCCCAGCGCGCGCCGAGCTGGCGGATGCCTTCCAGCGACAGCACCTGCGAGCGCTGGTCGTACAGGTTGCCGCCTTCCTGGCCCAGCGAGGCCACGTCGTAGAGATAGGTGAACTTGCCGAAGCCCGCCCAACCGGTGCTGTCGTGCGGTCGCCAGGCAAAGCCGACGTTGGTCTCCACCAGCTTGGCGTCGGCCAGCGGATTGATGCGATCGTCGGTGTCGGCGTAGTTGGCGCGCAGCGCGAAGCGCCAGTCTTCGTTGAGCTTGTACAGCAGCCGGTTGGTGGTCACCCACTGCTCGCGCTGTTCGGCCCCGCTGTCGCGGCGGTACTCCAGCTTGCTGCTCCACTGCGCCACCGCATCGGTACGGCCGCCGCTGACGCTGTAGGCGCGGCGGTCGATGCGGCCGGCGCTGGAATCCAGCTCGCCGTCCATGACCGTGAAGCCCAGGTTCCAGCCCTGTGCGGGATAGAAATCCATGCCGAAGGTGTGCACCAGCCCGGCGCTGTCCTGGCGGCGATCCTTGAGGTACTGGCTTTCGTTGTAGACGTTGACCTGGTTGCTCAGGCGCCAGCGCTGGCCCAGCGTCCAGCCACTCTGCAGGCCGGTGTCGAACAGCGGATCGGTGCCGGTGCGGTCGGTGCTGTAGCTGTAACTGCCGTACAGGCTGTGGTCCGGGGCCATGCGGTACTCGGCATCCACCTTGGCCCCGTGGCCGCGGCTTCCACCACTGAGCTCGGCGCCGACGCTGCTGCGGTCGCCGAACAGATAGCGCGCGCCCAGGGTGAGCAGATCGTTCTTCTCGTACGCGCCGCCATCATCGTCCAGCGTGACCTGGCCGGTGCCGTACAACTCCCACGAGGACCCGAAGCGCTGCCGATAGCCAACCGCCGCCAGCAGCGCGGACACGTCCTGCAGTGCCTGTTCTTCGCGCACGCGACGCAGTTCGCCGGTGAGCTGGCCGTCGTTGCCCAGCCGCCACTCGGCGGTGAGCTGGCTCTGCTCCAGCGCCAGGTCGCCCTGCTCGGTGCGGGTGTGCCGGCCATACAGGCTGAGATCGTCGGTGAGGTAGCCGAGGAACTCCGCGCCATACTCCTGGATGGGTTGGCCGGTGTCCTGGCGGGCCACCGAGAAGCCGGCGTCCACATCGCGCCACCAGGCACCCAGGCTCCAGTCGCGGCGGGTCCAGCCCACCTCGCGCAGGTTGGCCCGCGCTTCCACTGCGCTGGCGGTGCCGGAGCGCCGGCCTTCGTACGGGTTGCGGCGGATGAAGCTCAGGCCGCCGTTGTCCGAATAGAACACCGGGGCAGCCGTGGCGTCGGTACGGGTCTGCTCGACCTTCAGGTAGGTACCGCGCCCGGCCTGCAGGGTGAGGTCGGCGCCCTTGAGGCTGTAGTTCTCGCCGCTGCGGTTTTCGTCGATCCAGGTGCCGCCGATGGCGACGTGGTCGCCGATCCACTGCCGGCCACGCGCACCGTAGGTGACGTCGTCGCTGCTGAAGCCCAGCGGCACGTACTCGTAGTCCACCAGCAACAACTGGTCGTAGCCATCGAGCGGCATGTCGCGGGTGATGCTGCGGACGTTCTCGCGGGTGAGCTGGGCCAGCGGCCGGGTCAGGATCAGGCGGCCCTGCAGGTTGTCGATCTCGTAGTCCACGCCTTCCTGCAGGGTGGCGCGGGTTTCGGTGCGGCCGGTGGTGCGGTCGCGCACTTCCAGCACCACCTGCTCCGAGCCGGGCAGCACGTCGGTGTGGCGCAGGTAGTAGAGGCTGCCGCCGGTACCGAGGAATTCGCTGTGGCCCGGCGCGGACTGCGCCTCGGAGCCGAACAGCTTCAACTGCGAGCGTGCATCACCCAGCGGCGTGGCGGCCAGCGAGCGCCAGTTCAACGCGCCGCCGTACAGCGAGCGCACGTACTGGCCATACTCGGTGCCGGTGATGCCGGTGGCGTAGTTGCCCCACAGCGCCTGGCTCTGGTCCCAGTCCACGCGCAGGTAGAGGCGGCCCTGCGTGTCCACGTCGCGATAGGTGGTGGAGTCGTCGCCGTACACCGGGTAGTACAGGTCCGGGTCGAGGCGGCGGAACACATCCTGCGCGTCGGCGTCGGAGAAGTCGCGGAACAGGTACTTCAGCTCGCGGTCCTGGGTGTCGGCCTGCGCGGTCACCAGGTACTTGCCGCGCATCTTGCCCTTCAGATAGAACGCCAACCGCCCTTCGCTGAGGAAGCCGTCGGTATCGCGGTCGTCGGCCGCCAGCGGCTGCACGTTGCCGCTGGCCGTGTTCCTGGACAGGGTCACGTCGGCGATGCCCACCAGGAACAGATAGCGGCCGGTGACATCCACGTCCAGCTGGCGTTGCGCCGCGGGGGCGTCGCGCGATTCCACGCGGACGTCGTAGCGGTGCTGGCCGACCGGCTCCAGGAACTCGGCGGCGAACTTCTGCTCCAGGTCGACCGGGAAGTCCTGGCCGTTGATGCGCACGCGGCTGTTGGGCTCCAGGTTGCGGCCGTACAGGCGCACGCGCGAGCCATGGATGGGGATGTTCTGCAGGCGCAGCGTGCTCTGGCCGTAGATGCTGTTGCTGACCTGCAGGTCCTGCGCGCTGTCGCCATCCAGGGCTTGGCCCAGGGTCTTCTGCACGTTCTCGCGGGTCACCTGCAGGCCGCGGTCGAAGTCGGCCGGCGTCACCAGCTGGATGCGCTGGAGGCGGGTTTCATCGAACGCGCCACCGGCACCGTAGGCACGGGCCACGTAGATCAGGTCGTCGCCGGTGCGCAGCTTGATCTGCGCCGGCAGCTCGCCACTCCACTCGGCATCGCCCACGTAGTCCACCGGCAGGTCGATGCGCGCCAGCGGGGTGACCAGGTCGGTGTCGGTGCCGCGGTACAGGGTCACCTCCAGCTTCTGGATGAAGGAGGCGTAGTTGTTGTAACTGTGGAAGCGCAGCGGGCGGATCACCCGGCCATTCTCGAATGGCACGGTGGCCGCGGCCTGCACGCTCAGGCTGGGCGGGACCATGGTCGGGTCTTCGGTCGCCCAGACCACACCGCCGTTGGGCAGCTCGGCCATGAACTGGCCGCCCGGCGCGGCCACGTCCGGCGTGGTGGACGGGCCTGCCGGCACCGTGCCGGCCGCGCGCGGATCGGCGTGGGCCGGCAGTGGCAGCGGCGCCGGGTCGGCATCGTCGCCGATGCGCAGCAACAGCCCGTCATCATTGCGGCAGCTGTCGCCCTCGCAGCGGATCGGCGCCGCAGCGGTGGCCGGCGTGGGCTGCTGCGCGAAGGCCGGCGCGGCGAGCAGCAGCAGCGCAGCGAGGCGGGCGACGCGGCGCACGAGGGGCGCGGTGGTTGGGGTCGGGCTCAGGGTGTTCTCCATCATGTCAGCGCCCCTCCCTGCCGGTGCGGTCCGTGCCAGGCAGCGGCGCGGGTGGATCGTCGAGTTGCAGGTGGTGCAAGGTGCTGCCGTCGGCGGCCACGATCTCGATGCGGCTGGCAGCGGCCACCGCCGCCGGCACCCGGCTGCGCAGCGCGGCCTGCAGGACCTGCGCGCGCTGCCGCGCCAGTGCCTCCTGGCCGGCGGTGGCGGTGAGCAGCAGGCGGCCGCCACCGCGCGCGACCAGCGCCTGGGCAGCCTTGTCCAGGACCGGGCTGCGATCGGCCTCCAGTCGGGCGCTGCCCGGCGCGAACAGCGCCTCGCCCAGTTCGATCCGGGCCGCTCGCATGGGCAGGGCCGGACCTGGGGCGGCGGGACCCAGTGAGCCCTCGGGCAGGCGCACGCCGAAGTCGAAGCGCGCCGGCAAGCCGGGCGTGATACGCCGTACCAGCGGGTTGGACGTGGTGAAGCGGGTGCCGGCAGGCAGCGTGGCCGGGTCCACCTTGAGGATGAAATTGCGCCCGCGTGCCTGCCCGCCGGGGATGCCCACCAGGTGATAGCGGCCGAACGCGTCGGTCTCCATCAGCAGGCCTTCCACCGCGGCCACGCGCACGCCCGGGATGCCGCGTTCGCCGTCATCCTGGATGCCATTGCCGTTGCGGTCATCGAACACGCTGCCGATGATCAGGCTCTCGTCGAGCAGCGGATCGGTGGTCACGTCCACCTCGGCCGAGGCGACGTTGCCGATGGTGCGGTTCTCGCCATCGATGGCGGTGATGCGGTTGGTGTGCACGCCGGTGCCCGTGCCCGCGCCGACGCGCAGGTAGTACACCACCGTGGCGCGTTCGCCGACCGGCACGTCGATGCCGTCGATGCGCAGCGGCTGCACGCCGCTGGTGCGTGCATCGTTGTCCGCATCCTGCACCGCGAAGCCACCGCGCACGAAGGTGAAGCCCGGCGGCAGCGTATCCAGCAGCGTGGCGCCGTTGGCATCGACCTCACCCACGTTGTCGATGGTGACGGTGTAACGCACCAGGTCGCCGATCTGCGCACTGCGCTTGGCCGCCACCTTGGTCAGGCGCAGCACGGCCTGCTGGCCGGCCACGGTGACCGCGACATTGGCCTCGGCGCACATCGGGGTCGGGATGGACACATCGCAGACGCGGTAGCGGAAGCTGTCGGTGCCGGCGAAATTGGCCGCCGGCGTGTAGGTGCACAGGCCGTTGCTGCATTGCACGCTGCCGTGCGCGGGTGCCGCCGCGACCTGCAGCGAGGCCCGATCCAGCGGCGCGCTGCGGGCGCTGTCATTGGCCAGCACGTCGATCACCTGCGGCCCGGCGGTCTGGGCAGTGATGGCGTCGTCGGACAGGGTCAGCACGTTCGGCTCGACCATCACCGTGACCGTGGCACCCGCGCACATCGCCGGGTCCGCGACGTCGCAGACCTCATAGTCGAAGCGCTGCTCGCCCGAGAAGTTGGTCAGCGCGGCAAAACGGATGCGCGCACGCGGCAGTACCGTGGCGGTGCCATACGGCGGCGGCGCTGTAATGGTGACGGTGACGGTGTCCGGATCGATCGGCGTGCCGTTGACGCGGTCGTTGCCGAGGACGTCGATTTCGATCACCCCGTCCTGTGGGATCTCCACGCGATCATCCGTGGCATCCACGCCGGGATCGCCGGCGATCACGGTCACGGTCACCGTGCCGGTGTCGCAGACGGTCGGCTGGCTGACCAGGCAGATCGTGTAGGGGGTGCTGTAGCTGCCTGCCGCCAGACCGGCGGCCACATCCACCCAGCCGTCGGCACTGAAGGTCAGCGCGCTGGTGCCCACCGGGGCGAAGCTCACCTGGGCCGGGTCCAGCGGTGCGGTGTTGAACGTATCGTTGGCGAAGACGTTCAGCAGGCGCGCGCGCCCGGCCGGGCCCACCGGCCCCGCACTGTCGTCCACCGCCAGCAGCGCGCCGACCGCGCCCTGCACGCGCACGGTGGCGATGGCGGTGGTGCAGTTGGTCGGCACCCCGTTCTCGCAGAGCTGGTACGCCAACTGGACCTGGCCCGGCTGCACCCCGGCCGCGACCATGATCTGGCCCAGGTTGTTCATCGTGTAGCCCGGGGTGCTGCCGGTCAGGCTGGCGACCACGCTGCCCACCGGCGGCGGGGAGACGTTGTTGTAGCTGTCGTTGTCGAGCACGGAGCGGGCGATGGTGCCGCCCACGGCCGGGTCCACCGGCGTGCTGGTGAAGTCATCGTTGACCGCCAGCACCACGTTGGCCGAGCCGGCCAGGGTGAGGGTGACGCTGGCCGTGCCGCACTGCGCGCTGTACGGCGCCGGCAGGCACACCTGGTAGGTGAAGCCGACCGGCCCGGTAGTGCCCGACGGCGGGGTGTAGCTGAAGCTGCCGTCGGCGTTGAACACCAGGCCGGCGACGGGACCGCTGGTCAGCGTATACAGCGCGCCCACCGGTACGTTGTCATTGCTCGACACGTTGCCGGTGGTCGGGCGCCCGGCCGGCGTGGTGACGGCATCGTTCTGCGGTGCCGGGGTGATCACCAGGGTGACGCTGGCGGTGGTGCAGTTGGCGGACGCGGCCGCTTCGCAGATCTGGTACGTGAGCAAGGTGGCGCCGGAGGCGACGCCGCTGGCCACGCTGATGGTGCCATCGGTGTTGACGGTGATCCCTGCCGGTGCGCCCACCAGGCTCAGCAGCACATCGCCGGGCGGCGGCGGGCTGACCCCGTTGAGACGGTCGTTGCCCAGCACGCTGCTGGACGAGCCTGCGCCCGGCAGCACATCGGTCAGCACGTCGTCACCGGCCACCAGCGTGCCGGTGTTGATGTTGATGGTGACCGTGGCGGTGCCGCAGGTACCCGCATACGGTGCGGGCAGGCAGGCCAGGTAGGTGAAGCCGACCGGGCTGGGCGTGCCCGCTGGCGGGGTGTAGGTGAACGCACCGGTGCTGGCCAGCGCCAGCCCGGCCGGCGCGGTGCCCTGCACGGTGTAGACCGCCGCGACCGGCATGGCGTCGTTGCTGGCCACGCTGTTGCTCAGGGTCTGCCCCACCTGCACCGAGAACGCATCGTTCTGCGGTGCCGGGCTGATCACCACGGTTACGCTGGCGGTATCGCAATTGGTCGGCGCGGCGGCTTCGCAGACCTGGTAGGTAATGGCGGTTGCACCGGAGGTGACGCCGGTGGGCACGCTGATCCTGCCATCGGTTGCAATGCTGAAGCCGGCCGGCGCGCCAACCAGACTCAGCACGACGTTGCCGGCGGCCGGCGGCGAGACCCCGTTGAGGCTGTCGTTGGCCAGCACGCTGGCGCCGGACGTGGTGCCGGGTGCGACCCCGGTGAGGGTGTCGTCGCCCGCGACGAGCTGGCCGTTGTTGATGTTGATGGTGATGATCGCCCGACCGCACAGGCTGGCGTTCGGGGCCGGCAGGCAGACCTGGTAGGCCACGCTCACTGGACCAATCACGCCGATGGCGGGGGTGTAGCTGAAGCTGCCATCGGGGTTGAACAGCAGCCCGCTCGGCGCAGTGTCCTGCAGGGTGTAGAGCGCGCCGGGCGGGGTGTTGTCATTGCTGGCCACGCTGTTGGCCAGGGTCTGCCCGGCCTGCACGGCAAAGGCATCGTTCTGCGGTGCGGGGGTCACCACCACGGTGACGCTGGCGGTATCGCAGTTGGACGGCGCGGCCGCTTCGCAGATCTGGTAGGTGACCGTGGTCGGGCCAGACGTCACCCCACTGCCGACGCTGACGGTGCCGTCGGGATTGAGGGTGAAGCCACCCGGTGCGCCGACCAGGCTCAGGATCACATCGCCGGCGGCCGGCGGCGATACGCCATTGAGGCTGTCGTTGGCGAGCACGCTGGTGGCCGTGGTCGCGCCGGGCAATACGCCGACCAGGCTGTCATCGCCGGCGCTCAACGTGCCGTTGTTGACGTTCAAGGTGACCGTCGCGATGGCGCACAGGCTGTTGTTCGGGGCGGGCAGGCAGGTCTGGTAGGTGAAGCCCACCGGCGACACCGCGCCGACCGGCGGGGTGTAGGTGAAGCTGCCGTCGGTCGCGAACGTGAGCCCCGCTGGCGGCGTGCCCTGCACCGCCCAGGTCGAGCCGGCCGGCATGCTGTCGTTGCTGGCCACGCTGTTGCTCAGCGTCTGCCCGGCCTGCACCGAGAACGCGTCGTTCTGCGGGGTCGGGCTGACGATCACGGTGACGCTGGCGGTGGCACAGTTGCCCGGCGCCGCCGCTTCGCAGACCTGGTAGGTCAGCGTGGTGGGCCCGGCACTGACGCCGGTGGCCACGCTGAGGGTGCCGCTGGGTGTGATCGCAAACCCGGCCGGCGCGCCGACCAGGCTGAGCACCACGCTGGCCGGTGCCGGCGGCGAGACCCCGTTGAGGCTGTCGTTGGCCAGCACGCTGGCGGCCGAGGTGGTGCCCGGCGCCACGCCACTCAGGGTGTCGTTGCCGGCAAGCAGGGTGCCATTGGCGATGTTGAGGGTGACGTTGGCCGGGGCACACAGGGACGTCGGCGCCGGCAGGCAGGCCTGGTAGGTGAAGGTGACCGGGCTCGGCGTGCCGACGCCCGGTGCATAGGTGAACGACCCGTCCGGATTGAACACCAGGCCGGTCGGCAGCGGGCCCTGCACGGCGAACGTCGCACCGACCGGCATGCTGTCATTGCCGGCCACGCTGTTGGCCAGGGTCTGCCCGGCCTGCACGGTGAACGCGTCGTCCTGCGGCGTCGGGGTGACGATCACGGTGACGGTGGCGGTGTCGCAGTTGCTCGGCGCCGCCGTCTCGCAGATCTGGTAGGTGAGCGTGGTGCTGCCCGACACCACGCCGGTGGCCACGCTGATGGTGCCGGCGGCGCTGATGGTGAAGCCGGACGGCGCGCCCACCAGGCTCAGCTGCACGTCGCCCGGTGCGGGCGGGCTGACCGCGTTGAGCGTGTCGTTGGCCAGCACGCTGGTGCCGGACGTACCGCCGGCGACGATGCCGCTGAGGGTGTCGTCAACGGCCACCAGCGTACCGGTGTTGACGTTGAGCGTGACCGTGGCGGTGTTGCACAGCGCGGCATTGGGCGCGGGCAGGCAGGCCTGGTAGGTGAACGTCACCGGGCCGGTGGTGCCCAGCGGCGGCGTATAGGTGAACGTGCCGTCCGCGTTGAACGCCAGGCCGGCCGGCGCGGCGCCCTGCACCGCCCACGTGGACCCGGTGGGCAGGCTGTCGTTGGCGCCGACAGTGCCGTTGCTGAGGGTGCCGCCGACCTGCACCGCATACGCATCGTCCTGCGGTGCGGGCGCGATCACCAGCGATACCGTGGCGGTATCGCAGTTGGACGGCGCCGCGGTTTCGCAGATCTGGTAGGTCAGCGTGGCCGGGCCAGAGGTGACCGTCAGCGGAACGCTGATCGTGCCGTCGGTGGCGATGCCGTAACCGGTGGGTGCACCGACCAGGCTCAACTGCACGCTGCCCGGTGCGGGCGGGGTCACGCTGTTGAGCGCATCGTTGCCCAGCACGCTGGGCGTGGCTGCGCCCGGGGCGATGCCGACGAAGCTGTCATCGCCGGCGACCAGCGTGCCCAGGTTGACGTTCACGGTGGCCGTGGCCAGGCCGCACACCCCCGCATTGGGCGCGGGCAGGCAAGCCTGGTAGGTGAAGGTGATCGCGCCGGCGGTGCCCACCGGCGGGGTGTAACTGAAGCTGCCGTCGGTGTTGAACACCAGCCCGTTCGGCGGCGTGCCCTGCACGGCCCAGCTCGACCCGGCCGGCATGCTGTCGTTGCTGGCAACGCTGCCGCTGGCGATCGTGCCGCCCGCCTGCACCGCGAACGCATCGTTCTGCGGCATCGGCGTGACCACGAAGCGGATCGTGGCGGTATCGCAGTTGGTCGGCGAGGCGGCCTCGCACACCTGGTAGGTCAGCAGCGTGGCCCCGGCAGTCACTCCGGCCGGCACCTGCACGGTACCGTCGTTGTTGATCACGTAGCCGGCCGGCGCACCGACCAGCAGCAGCTGCACGCTGGCCGACGCAGGCGGGGTCACCCCGTTGAGCGAATCGTTGGCCAGCACGCTGGGCGTGTCCGCGCCGACGCTGACCGGGGCGGCGAAGGTGTCGTCGTTGGCCACCACCGCATTGACGCTGATGGTCAAGGTCGCGGTCGCCGTGCCGCACACCGCGGCATCCGGTGCCGGCAGGCAGGCCTGGTAGGCGAAGGTGACCGGGCCGATGGTGCCGGCCGGCGGCGTGTAGGTGAAGCTGCCGTTGCTGTTGAACACCAGGCCCTGCGGCGGCGATGCCACGCTCCAGCTGGAGCCGGCGGGCATGGCGTCGTTGCCCGATACGTTGCCGCTGTTGGGCTGGCCGGACTGGACCGTGATCGCATCGTCGACCGGCGTCGGGCCCACCACCAGCGCGATGTTGGCGATGGCGCAGTTGTTGGCGGCCGCGGTTTCGCAGATCTGGTAGACCAGCGCGTTGGCGCCCGTCGGCGCATTGGCCGCGACGGTCAGCGTGCCGTTGGGATTGAGGGTGAAGCCGGCCGGTGCACCGACCAGCGACAGCGACACGCTGGCGGCGGCGGGCGGGGTGACGCCGTTGAGCGCGTCGTTGCCGAGCACGCTGGGCGTGCTGCCCCCGGGTGCGATCGCACCGAAGCTGTCGTCGGCGGGCACCAGCAGGCCATTGTTGATGTTCAACGTCGCGGTCGCGGTGCCGCACACGGCGCTGTTCGGCGCCGGCAGGCAGGCCTGGTAGACGAAGCTGGCCGGACTGGTGGTGCCGGCCGGCGGCGCATAGGTGAAGCTGCCGTCGGCAGCGAAGGTCACGCCTGCCGGCGGCGTGCCCTGCAGCGTGTAGAGCGCACCGATCGGCATGTTGTCGTTGCCGGACACGTTGCCGCTGAGCGTCTGCCCGGCCTGCACGGTGAAGGCATCGTCGGCCGGCGCCGGGGCGACCACCAGCGCGATGCTGGCGGTGGCGCAGTTGGTCGACGCGGCCGCTTCGCAGATCTGGTAGGTGAGCGTGGTGGCACCGGCCGCCGTGCCAGCCGCGACGGTGACCGTGCCATCAGCGGCGATCGCAATGCCGGTCGGTGCGCCGACCAGCGACAGCTGCACCTCGGCGGGCAGTGGCGTGGCGCCGTTGAGGGTGTCGTTGGCCAGCACGGACGGCGACGCGGCACCCGGCGCGAGCGGCGTGGCGAAGCTGTCGTCGACCGCGACCAGGGTGCCGCTGTTGACGTTGATCGTCGCGGTCGCGGTGGCGCATGCCGCCGCATCCGGTGCGGGCAGGCAGACCCGATAATCGAAGGTGATGGCCCCGGTGAAGCCGGCCGGTGGCGTGTAGCTGAAGGTACCGTCGGCCGCCAGCGCGAGGTTGGCCGGCGGGAGATTGAGCACCGTGAACTGTGCCCCCGCCGGCGCGTTGTCGTTGCTGGCCACCGAGCCGCTCAGTGCCTGCCCGGCCGGCGTGGACAGCGCATCGTCCAGCGCGGACGGCGCGACCACCAGGCGGACCGTGGCGATGGCGCAGTTGCCCGGCGCCACCGCTTCACACAGCTGGTAGGTCAGGTTCTTCACCCCCGCAGGGGTGCCCGGCGCAACCGTCACCGCGCCTTCGTCGGTGATCGCCAGCCCGGCCGGCGCCCCTACCAGCGTCAACTGCACATCGGCCACGGCCGGCGGCGTCGCCGCGTTGAGCGCATCGTTGGCCAGCACCGAGGTGGTGCTGCCGCCGGTGACCGGGTTGATCGGGGTCGTGCTGAAATCATCGTTGTTGGCGGCCAGCGTGCCCACGCTGATGGCGATGCTGGCGCTGGCGGTGGCACACAGGGCCGCGTTCGGCGCGGGCAGGCACACCTGGTAGGTGAAGGTCACCGGCGTGGCGACGCCGACCGGCGGCACGTAGCTGAAGCTGCCCGACGGGGTGAACGACAGCCCGGCCGGCACGCTGCCGGTGACGCTGAACACCGCGCCCGCCGGCACGTTGTCGTTGTCGCCCACGTTGCCGTTGAGCGCCTGCCCTGCCGCCGTTGAATAGGCATCATTGCTGGCCGAGGGAGTCACCACCAGGCGGATGGTCGCGCTGGCGCAGTTGCTGGGCAGCACCGCTTCGCAGATCTGGTAGGTGAGCACCGTCGCGCCGCCGGCGGCACCGGCAGGCACCTGCAGCAGGCCGTTGGCATCGAGCGTGTAGCCGGCCGGGGCACCGACCAGGCTGAGCAGCACGCTGCCGGCAGCCGGTGGCGTGCTGCCGTTGAGACTGTCGTTGAGCAGCACGCTGGTGGCACTGCCGCCGCCGGGCGCAAGCGGCGTGGCACTGAAGTCGTCGTCCAGCGCCACCAGGGTGCCGGCGTTGACGTTGAGGGTGGCGGTGGCGGTGCTGCATTGGGCGCCGTCCGGTGCGGGCAGGCAGACCTGGTAGGTGAAGGCGACCGGGCCGGTGAACCCGACCGGCGGGGTGTAGAGGAAGCTGCCATCGGGCCCGAACTGCAGACCGGTCGGCGCCGCTGCGGTCAGCGTGAACACCGCGCCGGCCGGCGCGTTGTCGTTGCTGCCGACATTGCCGGCCAGCAACTGCCCGGCCGGCGTGGAGAACACATCGGCGGTCGCCAGCGGAGCGACCAGCAGTTGGACCTGGGCCGAATCGCAGTTGCCAGGCAGCGCCGCTTCGCATAGCTGGTAGGTGAGCGTCACCGCACCGGCCGGCACACCGCTGCCGATGGTCAGGGTGCCATCGGCAAGCAGGGTGTAGCCCGCCGGCGCACCGACCAGGCTCAGCAGCACATCGGCCGAGGCCGGCGGCACCGTGCCGTTGAGGCTGTCGTTGCCCAGCACCGACGCGGTGCTGCCGCCGGTGGCGGGATTGATCGGGGTGCCGCGGAAGTCGTCATCGTTGCCGACCAGCGTGCCGGCGTTGACGTTGACGGTGACCGTGGCACCCGCGCAGACGGCGGTGTCCGGTGCCGGCAGGCACGCCTGGTACGCGAACGTCACCGGCCCCTGCGAACCTGCCGGCGGCGTGTAGGTGAAGCTGCCATCCGGAGTGAACACCAGCCCGGCCGGGGCGGCGCCACTCAGGCTGAAGCCCGCATTGGCCGGCACGTTGTCGTTGGCGGCCACGCTACCGCTCACCGCCACGCCGACGGCCGTGCTGACCGTGTCATTGACCGCCACCGGCGCCAGCAGCAGCTGCACCGCTGCGGTATCGCAGTTGCCGGGCAATGCCGCTTCGCACAGCTGGTAGGTGAAGCCCACCGCGCCCGCCGCTGCACCACCGGGGATCGACAGCGTGCCGTTGCCGTTGATCACGTAGCCGGCCGGCGCACCGATCAGGCTCAGGATCACCTGGGCCGGCGCCGGCGGGATCGCGCCATTGATGGTGTCGTTGCCGAGCACGCTGTTGGTGGTGCCGCCCGTGGCGGGATTGAGGATCGCGCTGCGGAAATCATCGTCGTTGGCGACCAGGGTGCCGGCATTGACGTTGAGCGTGACCGTGGCGGTATCGCACACGGTGGCCAACGGCGCGGCCAGGCAGGCCTGGTAGGTGAACGTGGTGGTGCCGGTGTACTGCGCCGGCGGGGTGTAGGTGAAGTTGCCATCGGCGTTGAACAGCAGCCCGGCAGGCGTGGCGCCGGACACCGCATACGTGGTGCCGACGGCGACGTTGTCGTTCACTGCCACGTTGCCGCTGACCGGCGTGGCCACCTGCGTGGTGTAGGCATCGGCCACTGCATCCGGGGCGATCACCACGGCGATGCTGGCCGTGGCGCAGTTGCTGGTCCCGGCCTGGCACAGCTGGTAGGTCAGGCTGATGGGGCCGGCCGGGGCGCCGGCAGGCACCTGCAGCTGGCCGTTCGGCTCGAGCGTGTAGCCGGCCGGCGGCGCGTTGATCAGCGACAGCGTGGCCTGCGCCGGCTGGATCGCGACGCCATTGAGGGTGTCGTTGCCGAGCACGCTGGCGGTCAGGCCGCCCGCGCCGGTCAACGGCGTGCCACTGAAATCATCATTCCCCGCGACGATCGCACCCGGGCTGACGTTGATCGTGGCAGTGGCCGCATCGCAGACACCGGCATTCGGTGCGGGCAGGCACACCTGGTAGCGGAAGGTGTCCGGCCCGGTATAGGCAGACTGCGCGGTGTAGCTGAAGCTGCCATCGGCATTGAACGCCACCGTGCCGTGCGCGGCCACCGCCAGCAGGCTGAATTGTGCGCCCACCGGCACGTTGTCGTTGCCGGCGACACTGCCCGCCAGGGCGATGCCGGCCGTGGCGGCAAAGGTGTCGTCGACCGCATCGGGCGCGACCACCAGTTGCACGTTGGCGGTGGCGCAGTTGCTCGACGCGGCCAGTTCACAGATCTGATAACCGAAGCTCACCGCGCCGGCCGCCGCACCCGCCGGCACCGAGATCTGCCCGGCCGCGTTGACGGTGTAGTTGGCCGGGGCACCGGTAAGGGCCACGGTGACCGCGGCGGGCAGGACCGCCGCACCGTTGAGCGTGTCGTTACCGAGCAGGCTGATCGTGGTGGTGGTGCCTGGCTGCAGCGGCGTGGCGAACACGTCGTTGACCGCGGCGATCTGGTTGGCCTGCACGTTCACGCTGACCGTGGCGGTATCGCAGACGGTCGCGTTCGGCGCGGGCAGGCACACCTGGTAGGTGAAGGAGTCCGGCCCGGTGTTGGCGTTGGTCGGCGTGTAGGTGAAGGTGCCATCGGGATTGACCACCGCGGTGCCACGGGTGGGCGCGGTGCCCAGCGTGTAGGCCGATCCGCTGGCGATGTTGTCGTTGCCGGCCAGGCTGCCGGTGGCCGGTTGGCCGCCACCGGGCGTGGTCACCGTGTCGTTGACCGCGTCGGGACTCACCACCAGGTTCGCGGTGGCCGTTGCACAGTTGGCCGGCAGCGCGTTTTCGCAGAAGCGGTAGGTCAGCGCCAGCGGGCCGGCGGCCGCGGTGGCCGGCTCCTGGATGGCACCGTTGCCGGTGATGGCAAAGCCGGTCGGCGCCCCCACCAGGCTCATCGTCACCTGTGCCTGCGGCACCGCGCCACCGTTGAAGGTGTCATTGGCCAGCACGCTCGGGGTGAGCCCGCCCGCGCCGGCGGGCAAGGGCGTGGTGAAGGTGTCGTCGGCGGCCACCAGGGCGTTGGCATTGACCACGATCGAGGCGGTCGCGGTGGCGCACACGCTGCCATCCGGTGCCGGCAGGCACACCTGGTACTGGAACGCGCTGGCGCTGACGATGCCACCGGCCGGCGCATAGACGAAGCTACCGTTGCTGCTCACGGTGAGGCCGGCCGGCGGCGTGCCGATGGCGCTGAACACCGCACCGGCCGGGGCGTTGTCGTTGCTGGCCACGGTGCCGCTGAACGATGGCGCGCCACCGGTGGCGTTGAAGCTGTCGTTCACCGCCGTCGGGCCGATGATGAGGCTGGCCGTGGCCGTGGCGCAGTTGGTCGGCGAGGTGTTTTCGCAGATCTGGTAGGTCAGCGTGGTGGCGCCGGCGGTGGCACCGGCAGGCACCGTGATCACGCCGGCGCTGTTGATGGTGAACCCGGCCGGCGCGTTCTGCAGCGCGATGATCAGGGTGGCACCGTTCACCGGCGCACCGTTGAGGGTGTCATTGGCCAGCACCGTGGGCGTGCTGCCGCCGGTGGCCGAGGAGATCGCGGTGGCGAAGGTATCGTTGTTGGCGATCAGTGCATTGGCCTGCACCGGTACCGCCGGCGTGGTGGCGCTGTTGTCGCCCGGGGTCGGGTCGGTGGTGCCGGTGGGCAGCACCAGCGACACGCTGTTGGCCGGCACCGTGGCCGGGGTGCTGGTGGGCGCGGTGCCATTGACCAGCAGCACCACGCTGTCGCCGACGGCGACATTGACCTGCACGTTGATCGCATTGCCGGTGCCGCTGGCCTGCGCGCACGCGGATGCGCCCGTGCCGGGCTGGCAGGTCCAGGTCACGTTGGCAAGCAGCGGCGACACGCTGTCGACCACCGCGACCGCCGAGGCCACCGACGGCCCCGCGTTGCTGACCTGGATGCGGTACTGCACCGCGCCGCCGGCGGCCACCGGCGTGGCACTGAGCAGGCTCTTGGTCACGCTCAACTGCGCCTGCAATGCCAGGGCATTGGTGTCGGTGGCGCTGTTGTTGCCCGGCGTGGGATCGGCCACGTCGGTCGGTGCGGTCACCGTGGCGGTGTTGTTGAGTGGATTGGGGTAGCTCTGCGCCAGCAGCGGCGGCGACAGCAGCAGGGACAGCAGGCTCACCGCATACGCGATGCTGGCCGACGCCATGCCTGCCCTGCGGTGCGTGCCCGTTGCTGCCATGCGCTCATCCTCGAATGCGGCCGACGCCCCCTGCACGGGTCCGTTCGGCTCTGGTGGTCCATCCCATCCCCACGCAGGGCATTGCCTGCGCTACCCACGCTGCTGCACCCGGCGCTAATACGCGCCGGGACTGTTGCTGAAGCTGACCGGTACGCTGATCGTTGCCTGTCCGCCGTTGATCAGAGTCACGCCGACGTTGACCGCGTTGCCACCGACCGCGCCGCCGCTGGCGGCCGCGCAGGCACTTCCACTGCTGGCGCTGCAGGTCCATGCGCCGCGCAGCGTGGTGCCGTTGGGCAGGCTGTCGGTGACCACCGCATTGGTGACCGGATCGGGGCCGTCGTTGCGCACCAGCAGCGTGTACGTGGCGGTGCCGCCCGGCGTGTAGCTGCCGCTGCCGTCCGTCTTGGTGATCGACAGGTCGGCCTGGCGCGTGCGGTTGGTGATGCTGCACACCAGCGTTACCGCGGTGGCGGTCATCGCCGGTGCCTGCAGGGTGAAGGTGCCGCCACTGCCGGAGGACACCACCGTGTTGTTCTGGTCCACGCATTGCCAACTGCTGGCATAGCGGGTGAGCGTGGTGCCGGCCGCGGCCGCTTCGGCCAGCGCGTAGCTGCCACCGGGCACGGTGATCACCGCGGCAGTGGCGCCGTTGTTACCGACGTTGCTGGCCGACCCCACGGTGCTGCCGTTGTAGGCGATGGACAGGTTGAAGCGGCCGGTGTCGCTGGTCGGCTGCAGCAGCTTGACCAGCTGCAGCGTGGCCGCGCACGCCTGGGTGATGCCCTCCACGGTGAACACCGCCTGGCCGATGCGGATGCCCAGCAGCGCCAGCAGGTTGTCGACCAGGCCGCCCAGCAACGCGGTCAGCACGGGCGTGACCAGCGCGTTGACCTGGGTGCGGATCGGGGTCAGCAGGGTGTTGACGATGCCATTCACCAGGTCGGCCACCGGCAACGGCAAGGCGATGCCGCCGAGCAGGGTCACGGTGGGGTTGCCACTGGTCACCTGGATGCTCAGCGAGTTGACCAGCGTGGACACCATCGTGGCCGCACTGACCGTGCCGGCGGTCAGCGTGCGGGTCTGCGGGTACGGCCCGGTGAAGCTCGCACTCTGCAGCCCCGGGGTCGCGGTGGCGTAGCTGCGCACGCTGACCGTCAGGGGAATGGTGATGTCGGCAATCGGCGTGAGCAGCCCCAGCACGTTGGCCGACACGCGCACGCGCACGCTCAGCGAGGTCAGCGTGGCCGCGGTGAGTGCGGTGTCGCTCAGCACCGTGCTGCGATTGAAGAACGTGGCGTCGCTGATCTGCCCGACGTACAGGTTCACCAGGCCCGGCCGCGCCTGCAGGGTGACGGCGTTGCCGACCAGGTTGATCGCCGAGATCGAGCCTTCGGCGCGGGCGACGTCGGCATACAGCTGCAGGTGCAGCACGTCGGCGCTGATACTGGTGTTGGACAGCGACACCCCCAGCAGGTTGAGGCCACTGAGCGCGGCACTGAGCGTGCCGGTGTTGAGCCCCTGCACCAGGTCCAGATCGAGCTTGATGCGGATGGCCGCACTGTGGAACGCCGCACCCACTGCACCGCAGTTGTAGACCGGCGGCTCGATCACCTGCGCCCACAGGCGCACGTTGGCCACGCCATTGAGGCCAAGCGCGGCGGTGTTGACGGTGATCGGCGTTGGCGTGGTCAGCACGTTGCGGAAGTTGTACAGCTGCACGCCGCCGGTGAGCAGGTCGAGCACGTTGAGCCGCACGGTCGCCAGCGAGCCGGTGGGGAGGGCGATCTGCAGGATGTCGGCCAGGCGGATGCTGCCGGTGACGCCGGCCACGCCGAGCGGCAGGGCGTTGAGCACGTTGGCGGCCGCGGACTGGTTGTCGGCCTGCAGCACCTGCACCATCGCCGCGCGCAACTGGCCGAGGGTGATGTTGGTGTTGAGCACCTGGCTGGGATCGCTCACCACCACCCCGCCGTTGAGCTGGGTCAGCAGTGCGTTGAGGTTGATGTTGGCACCGGCCAGGTTGTTCCAGTCGGCCACGCTCAGGTTGAGGGTGGTGCCCGGCAGCAGCGCGCCGAACAGCAGGTTCAGTACCGGGCTCTGGGTGGAGTCGACCGAGGCCAGGCGCGGCCCCGCACTGACGCAGGCGCCGGCGGTGCATGCAGATTGGGCCTGTGCCCGACCCAGGCATGAAAGCACCGCCAGCAGGGCCAGCAGGGCCAACGCCTGCCACCGCAATGACGAATCTTTCACGCCTTTCACATTAACCATACATGCGTCTCCGCCGTTTCTGGGCAGAAACCGACCGTGACGGTGGATTTACTCCATCGCCGTTCTGGTCGTCCCTGCCGGTGTCGTTTTCCGCTTGGGAAAGCGTTTATGTCCGGTTCGGGACGATTAATGCGAGGCAACGAAAATTCCGTCAAACACGACGGCGTGAAAATGGAGGGCAGTAACGCTTGCTGGCGGGCCGGCGTCCACGCAATACCCTTGCAGCAGCAGTGTGAGAAAGCGCTTCTGTACAGGCGGCAAAAGAATCGCTTTCAGGGAAGCAACACTTACCGAACAGGGAAAGGGGGCAGTAAATGAAGGCGATGTGCGACAGAATCCGGCGAGCCCGACTAACGGCTGGCCTGTCTCAATCACAGTTGGCGTTGGAGGCCGGCGTGCGCCGCAGCGCCGTGGCGCAGTGGGAACGGGAAGGCGGCACATTCCCGAGCGTGCAACACCTTGCCTGCATCGCAATTGTGACGCAAGTCCATTTTGAATGGCTGGCGACCGGGCGCGGACCGGGACGACCGGAGGATGGCGTCGACCTGCCCCTGCCGGAAAGCCTGCCGGTGGAGGCGGCGCGCACCGTCCAGGAAACCGAGATTCTCTCGCTGCTGCGGCGCATGCCCGCGCGCAAACGCCAGGTGGCGCGCGCAATCATGGAAATGCTCACCGACTGATCGCGGGCCACCGCGCCTGGCCAGCGGCCCAGGTGGGTTACAGCGCCGCGCGCGGCGGCAATGCCCAGTCGATCGGCGCCTGGCCCCGGCGCTGCAGGTAGGTGTTGGCCATCGAGAAATGCTGGCAGCCGAGGAAACCGCGGTGTGCCGACAGCGGCGACGGATGCGGCGCCTTCAGCACGCGATGGCGGCTGGTGTCGATCACCTTGCCCTTCTGCTGCGCGTAGCTGCCCCAGAGCATGAACACCACTCCGTCGCGCTCGCGGTTGAGGGTCTCCACCACATGATCGGTGAAGCCTTCCCAGCCACGCTTCTGGTGCGCGCCGGCCTGGCCCTCTTCCACGGTCAGCACCGCGTTGAGCAGCAGCACGCCCTGGTGCGCCCACGGCAGCAGGCAGCCGTGGTCCGGCCGCGGGATCCCGAGGTCGGCCTCGATTTCCTTGTAGATGTTGACCAGCGAGGGCGGCACCGGTACCCCCGGCATCACCGAGAAGCTCAGGCCATGCGCCTGCCCCGCGCCGTGATACGGGTCCTGGCCCAGGATCACCACCTTGACCTGCTCGAACGGGGTGGCATCGAAGGCCGCGAAGATCTGCGGCCCCGGCGGGAACACGTGCGCGCCGGCGGCCTTGCGCTGGCGCAGGAAGCTGGACAGCTCACGCATCTCCGGTCGCAGCAGCCACTCGCCAATGCGCGCCTTCCAGCTCGGTTCGAGCTGGATGCTCGGGGTTGCTTCGTCGTTCATCGCACCACGGGTCGGTCGTTGAGCCGGGCCAGGCGCAGCTGGAACAGCACCTTGGTCACCAGCAGGCGTTCTTCGATCGGCTTCTGCACCAGGTCGTTGGCACCGGCCTGCAGCAGCCCCGACTGGTTGAGCGGGTTGCCGTCGCCGGTCATCACCAGCACCGGCAGGCGCCGCTTGCCGTATCCGAAATCCACGCGCACGCGCTCCACCACGTCCAGGCCGCTGAGCTCGCCCTTCAGGGTGACATCGGTCAGCACCAGGTCGATGCGGTGGCTGCTGCGGCCCAGCGATTCGGCGGTGAGCAGCGCGAAGGCTTCCTCGGCGGTCATCACGTGCAGCACGCGCAGGCTCTGGCGTTCGAGCATGCGCTTGGTCGCCTCGGCCACCACGCGGCTGTCCTCGACATACAGGATGGTCGCGCCGGGAATGGTTTCCGGCTGCACGTAGCCACGGATGAAGGTGGCCAACGCTTCATGCCCCAGCGCCTTGTCGAAATAGTCGGTGACGTATTCGGTGAAGCGGCGTTGTTCCAGATGCTGCTGCGCATCGCCGGATACCACGATCACCGGCACGTAGGCCTGCCCCGCGGTCTCGCGCACCAGCCGCGCCAGCGCCAGGCCATCGCCGTCGCTGAGCGTGAGCGAGGTGGTCACCAGGTTCACCGGCCCGGCTTCCAGCGCGCGGCGTGCCTCTTCGATGCTGGCACAGCCCACCACGTCCACCGCCGGCAGTTCGCGTTGCAGCACATCGGCAATCAACTTGCGGACCAGCTTGGAGCCGTCGACCACCATCACGCGCGGTGCGTCGTCGACCAGGTGCTTCAAAGCTTGCGGGCGCATGCGGGCCTCAGGTTTCGGTCGGTCGGGTCTGGCGCAGGAAATGCCCCGTCACCAGCCACGCGCCCAGCCAGCCCAGCACCACGGTGCCGACCAGCACGAACGATGAATGCAGCAGGTCCAACCCGTGCAGCACGAACGGGCTGGCATAACTTTCCGACAGCGCCGCCAACGGCGGGCGCAGGGCCAGCCCGGCCACGCCGATCAGGCCCAGCGCCACCGCACCGGCGCCCAGGCCGTACCAGGCGCCGAGGTACAGGAACGGGCGGCGGATGAAGCCATCGCTGGCGCCCAGCAGCTGCAGCACGCCGATCTCGTCGCGACGCGCCTGGATGTCCAGCCGCACCGTGTTGCCGACCACCAGCGCGGCGCCCAGGCCGAGCAGCACCGACAACACCTGCACCAGCCGCGAGCCGAAGCCCAGCCAGGCATCCAGGCGCTTGCGCCACAGCGCGTCGTGCTGCACCAGGTCCGCCTGCGGTAGGCCCTCCAGCGACTGCGCCAGGCGGGCATCGTCGGCACCGGCCTTGGGCGTCACGATCAGCAGGGTGGGCAGCGGGTTGTCGTGCAGCGCATCGATCGCCTCGCCCAGCCCGGCGCCTTCGCGCAACTCCTGCAGGCCTTGTTCGGGCGTCTGCACGGTGACGTTGGCCACGTCGGCACGGCCGCGCAGCGAATCGGCCACCTCGCCGGCGGCGGCCGCGGCCACGTCGGTCTTCAGGAACAGGTTGATGTCGCGCGACTGCTGCACGCTGCCGGCGAAATGCGTGAGGTTGTCCAGTGCGATCGACAGGCCCAGCGGCAACGCCAGGGCCAGCGCCATCACCATGATGGTGAGCAGCGTGGCCCACGGCTTGCGCCACGCGCGGCCCAGGCTGAACACCACGCTGTGGCCGTGGTGGTGCAGCCACACGCCCAGGCGCGACGGCGCTGCAGCTTCCTTGTTGGTCGGTGCGTTCATTCGGCCAGGTCCTGCGGCGAGATGTCGTCGATCAGCTTGCCGTGGTCCAGGATCAACACGCGCTTGCGCATGTGCCGCAGCAGCGCCAGGTCGTGGCTGACCACCAGCACGCTGGTGCCGCGGTCGGGCAGTTCGGCGAACAGCGCCATGATTTCCGCCGCCAGGGTCGGATCCAGATTGCCGGTGGGTTCGTCGGCGACCAGCAGCTTGGGCTCGCTGACGATCGCACGGGCGATACCGACACGCTGCTGCTCACCGGCCGACAGCTGCGAGGGCAAGGCCTTTTCGCGGTGGCCCAGGCCCATGCGTTCCAGCACCGAGCGCACCCGCTTGCCGATGTCGGCGCGACGGGTGCCACGCAGGATCAGCGGCAACGCGACGTTCTCGGCGATGCTGCGGTCCATCAGCAGGCGATGGTCCTGGTAGACCGCGCCCACCTCGCGACGGTGCCGCGGGATATTGCCGCCGCGCACCTTGAGCAGGTTGCGCTCATTGAAGATCACCGCGCCGCGGCTGGGCCGCTCGTCGAGGTGGATCAACTTGAGCAGGGTGCTCTTGCCCGCACCGGAGTGGCCGGTGACGAACAGCATTTCGCCGGGGGCGACATCAAAGCTGACGTCGACCAGGGCCTGGTGGCCGCCGGCATACTGTTTACTGACATTGTCAAAACGCAGGACGCTCATCCCCTGATTATGCAGGACGAGGGTGACGACGTGCAGGTGGGGGGTGCATCGGTCGTGCCGGCCGTTGGCCGGGGGACGCAACATCGCCTTCGCGCTGTCGCCCCACGATTGGCTGCGCCAACCGTGGGTCCGCTTCATCAGCACCCGATCCCCCCGTCGCTTCGCGACCGCCCCCTTGCCGAGGGGGCGGGACATCGGACCGCGCGGGTCAGGCGTCAGGTCTTACGAACCGGACAGCATCCGGCGGATCTTGCGCCCGATGCGGGTCAGGAACGACGCGCCCGGATCGGCGGCCGGGGTGGCACGCATCGGCTTGGCGGCCACCTGCACCGGGGTCACCGGGCCGGTCGCTGCCGCGCCCTCGGCGCCTTCGACCGGACGGCCGTGGCGACGACGACGACGCTTGCGCGGGGCACGCTCGCCTTCCACGGCCGGGCTGCCGTCGGCAGTCGGGGCCACGGACGGGGCCACGGCCGGTGCAGCCTGCGGCGCGGCCTCGGCGGCAGCGGCGACGACCGGCGCCTCACCCTGCACGCGCGGCTTGCGCTCGCGGCGCGGCGCGCCATCGGCGCTGCGCTCGCCCGGGGCGCGGCGTTCGCCACGGCCACCGGACGGCTTGCCGCCGCGGCCACTGCTGCTACCGCCGCCACGGCGCTGTTCTTCAGCGGCACGTGCTTCGCGCGCTTCGCGGAAGATCTGGCCCACGCTCTCGTTCTCGTCGCCTTCCTCACCCGGCGCAGCAGGTGCGCGCTCCGGGCGCGGCAGCGCGGTCAGGATCTCGCTGGTGACCGGCTCGACCGGGATCTTCTGCTCGATGTACGCCTCGATGTCCGGCAGGCCCATCGCATAGCGTTCGCAGGCGAAGCTGATCGCATCGCCCTCTTCGCCCAGGCGCGCGGTACGGCCGATACGGTGCACGTAATCTTCGGCGTCGAACGGCAGGTCGTAGTTGTAGACGTACTTGATGCCATCGATGTGCAGGCCGCGCGCGGCCACGTCGGTGGCCACCAGGATCTCGAGCTGGCCCTTCTGGAAGCGGTTGAGCAGGCTCTCGCGCTTCTTCTGCGGCACGTCACCGGACAGCACGCCGACACGATAACCGGCCTTCTCCAGCGAACGCGCCACGCGCTCGACGAACACCTTGGTGTTGACGAAGACCATGGTGCGCGCGCCTTCGCTGCGCGACAGCAGGCCCAGCAGCAGCGGAATCTTCTCTTCGTCGGCCGGGAAGTAGATGCGCTGGCGCACGCGTGCGGCGGTGATCGACTCGCTTTCCACCACCAGCTTCTGCGGCTCGTTCATGTGCTCGTAGGCCAGCTCCAGCACGCGGTGGCTGAGCGTGGCGCTGAACAGCAGCGTCTGGCGCGTGGTGCGCTCGGGCATGCGGCGCAGCAGGAAGCGGATGTCCTTGATGAAGCCCAGGTCGAACATGCGGTCGGCTTCGTCGAGCACGCAGATCTCGCAGGCGTGCAGCGAGACCACCTTGTGCTGCTTGACGTAGTCGATCAGGCGGCCGGGGGTGGCGATGATCACGTCCACGCCCTGCTGCAGGATCTCGCGCTGCTTGTCGTAGTCCACGCCGCCGTAGACCAGCGCGAAGCGCAGGCCCAGGTCCGAGCCGAACTTGACCGCATCCTTGTGGATCTGGATGGCCAGTTCGCGGGTCGGGGCCAGGATCAGCGCGCGCGGGTCTTCCGGCTTGCGGTCGGCCAGCGCCGGGCGGGTCAGCAGGCGGTTCACCACCGCGACCAGGAAGGCCAGCGTCTTGCCGGTGCCGGTCTGGGCCTGGCCGGCGACATCGCCGCCGGGCAGTGCCACCGGCAGGGTCAGCGCCTGGATGGGCGTGCAACGGGTGAATCCGGCTCCTTCCAGGCCGGCCTGCAGGGCCGGATGCAGCTCGAAGGAGGAGAAGGTCAAATCGGTCAGCGGTTTGTCGCTCATGTGTCCGTCTTGGTAAGGCCGGCCCGGCAGCGGTGCGCGGGAGGCTTGCAATCTTGGGGGCACCGTCGCCATTGCGGGCCCTGCGCCGGGGTCGGCGGGGCCGGACCATCAGGTCTGCGGGCGCCGCACAGTGACCCAGTTTAGCGCAATGTCGGCGCCAAACCGGGGCCGACCGTCGCAGACCCTGGCGAGACGCCCTGCCACGGGCCGTCTTGCGCCGCTGCGACACGGGTCCCTGATGGCTCTTATCGCAGGCTTCACGGGGCCTGCCGCCAGTTGAACAGGCCCCATCGCGGGGCTGGTGGGCGCCGGCCCACGGCCGCATATCCGATCCAGTGGCCCGATCAACGCGCGACGCCAATCACAGGATGCTGGATTTCAGCCTGCACCTGCCCGCCCGCGACGATAGGGGTACACTGCCCGCCGTGAGCGTCCAGGCATCCACCTGGCGCACCGCTGGCCGCCGTCGCGGCCACGAGGCAGCAGACGCGGACGGCACCGGTCGGTGGCGTCCAAATTCAACCTCCTCCGGCCCGGCCGGGTGCATTTCCAGACGAGAATCCAAGATGAGCGACAAGGTTGTACATGTCGGCGATGCCGACTTCGATAGCGCAGTGCTGAATTCCAAGGAACCGGTGCTGGTCGATTTCTGGGCCGAATGGTGTGGCCCGTGCAAGATGATCGCCCCCGCCCTGGACGAACTGGCCGACGCCTACAACGGCCGCGCCAAGATCGCCAAGGTCAACGTGGACCAGAACCGCGCCCTGGCCGCCAAGTACCACGTCCGCTCGATCCCGATGCTGCTGGTCTTCAAGGACGGCGAGGTGCAGGCGCAGCAGATCGGCGCCGTCGGCAAGGCCCAGCTGGCCGGCATGCTCGACAAGGCCCTGGCCTGATCCAGGCAGGCAGCCGGCACCCGCCGGCTGCCGCGGGCCCTGCGCCCGCATGAATGACCCTGCCCCACCCGGCTTGCGCGCCGCCGCGAGCCGGTGTTAGTGTCGGCAGCATCCGGCCGCATTCGCGCGCCGCATCTTCTGGACGACGTTCTTTCCAGAATCCTTTCCCAAACTTCGCCGCCCTGCCGGGCGCTCGCACCTTCCAGCGAGGAATCCAGCACTTGTCCGATATCACTACTTCCGAACCCGGGAGCGCCGACGCGCCCGCCGAGAAGCGCGTGCGCAAGCCGCGCGTCGCCAAGGCCGCCGCCAACACCGCGGCCGACACCGGTTCTTCCCCCACGCATCAATCCGCCCTGCCCCTGGCTGCCGCGCCTGACGCGCCGGCGCCGGTCGCCGCACCGGCCGCGCCCCAGCAGGCACCGGCCGCGCCGTCCGGCGAATCATCGTCCGGCCAGGGCGGTGCGCAGCAGGACACCGGCGACGGTGGCCAGCGCAACCAGAACGGCAACCACAACGCCAAGGGCGGGCAGAACCCGTACCAGCAGCAGGGCCAGGGCCAGAATCAGGGCCAAGGCCAGGGTCAAGGCCAGGGCAACCGCCGCGACCGCTTCCGCAATCGTCGCGACCGTGACCGCAACCGCGGTGGCGATCGCTACAACGACGACGGCATGCCGCAGGACAACAGCGAACAGCAGCCGTTCGTGCGCAGCCAGCAGCCCAACGTTCCCGAAGGCTTCCCGGTCTATTCGCTGAGCGACCTCAAGCGCATGCCGGCGCAGAAGCTGCTGGAAATCGCCGAGCAGCTGCAGATCTCCGAAGGCGTGGCGCGTGCCCGCAAGCAGGACGTGATCTTCGCCCTGCTCAAGGTGCTTACCCGCCACGGTGACGGCGTCGCCGCCGACGGCGTGCTGGAAATCCTGCCCGACGGCTTCGGTTTCCTGCGCGCGGCCGAAGCCAGCTACCTGGCCGGTCCGGACGATACCTACATCTCGCCCAGCCAGATCCGCCGCTTCAACCTGCGCACCGGCGACCACCTGTCCGGCCGCATCCGCTTCCCGAAGGACGGCGAGCGTTACTTCGCGCTGTCGATCGTGGACACCATCAACGGTGAGCCGCTGGAAGCGTCCAAGAACAAGGTGCTGTTCGAGAACCTGACCCCGCTGTTCCCGCGCAAGCGTTTCACCCTGGAACGCGGCAACGGGTCGTCCGAAGACATCACCGGCCGCATCCTCGATCTGATGGCACCGCAGGGCAAGGGCCAGCGTTCGCTGATCGTGTCCCAGCCCAAGGCCGGCAAGACGATGATGATGCAGCAGGTGGCCACGGCGATCACCACCAATCATCCGGACGTGCACCTGATCGTGCTGCTGATCGATGAGCGCCCGGAAGAAGTGACTGAAATGCAGCGCACCGTGCGCGGCGAAGTCATCAGCTCCACCTTCGACGAGCCGGCCGCTCGTCACGTGCAGGTTGCCGAAATGGTGATCGAGCGTGCCAAGCGCCTGGTCGAGCACAAGAAGGACGTGGTGATCCTGCTCGACTCGATCACCCGCCTGGCGCGTGCCTACAACAACGTGGTGCCCAGCTCCGGCAAGGTGCTCACCGGTGGTGTGGACGCCAACGCCCTGCACCGTCCGAAGCGCTTCTTCGGCGCCGCGCGCAACGTGGAGGAAGGCGGCAGCCTGACCATCATCGCCACCGCGCTGGTCGATACCGGCAGCAAGATGGACGAGGTGATCTACGAAGAGTTCAAGGGCACCGGCAACAGCGAAGTGCACCTGAGCCGCCGCATCTCTGAAAAGCGCGTGTTCCCGGCGATCGACATCAACCGCTCGGGTACCCGTCGCGAAGACCTGCTGATCGAACCGGAACTGCTGCAGAAGATCTGGATCCTGCGCAAGCTGCTGCATCCGATGGATGAAATGGCCGCAATGGAATTCCTGCTCGACAAGATGAAGAACACCAAGTCTAACGACGAGTTCTTCGGTTCGATGAAGCGCTGATCGGCGCTGCATCGAAATAGAAAAAGGCCCCGCACTGCGGGGCCTTTTTCGTTGCATCGGTGGGGCCTCCTCCGTTGCATCGATGGGAGCACCTTTGGTTGCATCGCGGCGGGGACTCTTTCGTTGCACCTGTGCGGGGACTCTTGCGTTGCACCTGCGCGGGGACTCTTTCGTTGCACCTGCGCGGGGACTCTTGCGTCGCAAAAGGTAGAGCCGAGCCATGCTCGGCTGCTCTCCGGTCCGCGCATGAAAACCCGGTGGTGCAGAGACCATCCTGGGCCGTCAGCCGAGCATGGCTCGGCTCTACCATGACCTCACGGGACGCCGACCGCGCCTTCCGCCTTGTCCGCATCCAGCGACACCCGCACCGGTACGTGGCCTCCTTCGTTGCACCAATGGGGCTCCTTTGTCGCACCGGTACGTGGCCTCTTTCGCTGCACCAATGCGGGGCCTCCTTCGTTGCACCAACGCGGGACCTCCACCGTTGCCCGGGTAGAGCCGAGCCATGCTCGGCTGCTCTCCGGTCCGTGCATCAAAAACCCCGCCGGTGCAGAGACCATCCTGGGCCGTCAGCCGAGAATGGCTCGGCTCTACCGTTGCCTCACGGGCAGGGGACTGCGCCTTCCGCCTTGTCCGCATCCACCGACACCCGCACGTGGGTGAACGCTGCCGCAAACGGCTTGTCCGCGCTGACCACGAACGGGGCTTCCACCGCGCCCAGGTCCACGCCCTGTTTGGCGAAGCACGCCAGCGGCACCGTCACCGTCTGCTTCTGCCCCGGCGCGCGCCTGGCCAGCAGCGGCGCGATATCCACCCCGCCCTCGCAGCCGGTACCGCACTGCATGGTCACTTTCACCGGCGAGCCCGGGCGCTGCACCAGCTGCACGTCGAACTGCAGCGCCCCGTGGTTGCGCGCCAGCGCGGCGAGGTTGCGCCGCGAGGTGCTGCGTGCGATCAGCTGCGCCGGCGCCAGCCAGGTGACTTCCTTGGCGTCCTGCTGGGTATTCACCTGCACGGTCCGCACCTGCACCACCGGCGTGGTGGCCGGCCAGCGCAGCGTGGCGTTGAGATCATTGCCCAGCGGCTGGGTAACGCCGCCGGCAGCGACGTGCAACGAGAACGGCGGCGTGTCGGCACGGTTGAAGATGGGCAGCGTGGTCACCTCGCCACAGTTGTCCGGGTTGGCTTCGGGCAGGCGCGCGACGTTCCCCGCCGCGGCATAGCGCAAGCCGTAGCCCAGCTTGAACAGCGCCGGCCGCGTCGCGTCGGGCTGGTCGATCGGCGCCGGGCACGGCACGCCCGGCCACGGGAAGCTCAGCCGGCCGCGGAAATCGTGCGCCGGCGTGCCGTCCTTGCCGGCCACCAGCACGTCGCTGATGCCACGGCCTTCGGTACCGGGTAGCCAGGCGGCCACGAACGCCTGCGACAGGTTCAACAGGTCGTTGACGTACATCGGCCGGCCGGAGAAATACACCGTGACCACCGGTTTGCCGGTGGCGTGGGCGGCGCGCAACACGGCCAGGTCCTGCGGGTAGGCGCGACTGTGGCTGACCGAATCGGAGGCGAGGATGTCGCCGTTGGTTTCGGCGTAGGGCGTCTCACCGACCACTGCCACGACCACGTCGAACTGCGCGGGGTCCAGCCCGGCAGCGTCGGCGCTGTAGGTCACCTGCCGCGTGCCCAGTTCGGCACGCAATGCGCCCAGTACCGAATCGGCATGGGGGAAATCGGCATTCGTGTTCTCCGTTCCCTGCCAGGTCAGCGACCAGCCACCGGCCTGGTCGGAAAGACTGTCGGCACTCTTGCCCACCACCATCACCCGCGCATCGCGACGCAACGGCAGTGCGCTGCCCTGGTTCTTCAACAGCACCAGCGACTCGCTGACCGCGCGCCGCGCCAGCGCGCGGTGCTGCACCGCGCTGGCGTCGCCGGCGTAACGGCTGTCCGATGGCGCGTGGTCGAACAGGCCGGCGCGCAGCTTGACCCGCAGGATGCGGGTGACCGCATCGTCGATGCGCGCCATCGGGATCTCGCCGCGTTCCACCTGGGCGGTGGTATTGGCGATGAATGCCTTCCAGTCGTCGGGCACCATCACCATGTCGATGCCGGCATTGATCGCCTGCGCACAACTGTCGTTACGGCAACCGGGCACCTGCGCGATGCCGTTCCAGTCGGAGACGACAAAGCCATCGAAGCCCATTTTCTCCTTAAGCGCGTCGGTCAGCAGCGCCTTGTTGCCGTGCATCTTGCCGTAGTCCACGCGGCCGCTGCGATCGTTCCAGCTGTTGAAGGAGGCCATCACCGTCTGCACGCCCTCGCCGAGCGCGCCGTAGTAGCCCTGGCCGTGCACGTTGACCATCGTGGCCTTGTCCACCCGCGCCTCGCCCTGATCGCGCCCCTGCTCGGTGGCACCGTCGCCGATGTAGTGTTTGGCCGTGGCGACCACGTTGCCGTCATCGCCAAAGCGGCCCTGCGCGCCCTTGACGTAGGCACGGGCGTACTCGCGCACGCGGGCGGGGTCGGAGGAGAAACTTTCGTAAGTGCGGCCCCAGCGCGGATCGTGCGCCACTGCCAGGGTGGGGGCGAAGACCCAGTCGATGCCGGTGGCCCGGGTCGCACGCGCGGTGGCTTCGCCGATCCGCTCGATCAGCGCGGCATCGCCGGCCGCGCCCAGCCCGATGTTGTGCGGGAACAGCGTGGCCCCGTAGACGTTGTTGTGCCCGTGCACCGCGTCGGTGCCCCAGATCACGGGGATCGGCGTAGCCGCGTCGGTGGCCAGCGACGCGGCGCGGTAGGCATCGGCCAGCGCCAGCCAGTCGGCCACGCTGGCATGTTTGTCCATGCCCGGCCACGAACCGCCGCCGTTGAGCACCGAACCGATGTAGTACTGGCGCACCTGCGCGGGGGTGATGGTCTTGATCTCGGGCTGGGTCATCTGCCCGATCTTCTGCGCCAGGGTCATCTGCGCCAGGATCTGCTGCACGCGCGCTTCGATGGCGGCATCCGGCGTGATCGCGCTGGTCACCCGCGGCCAGTCCTTGAGCGTCTCGCCGGTGGCCGGCGCGGCAGCGACCGGCGCGGCCAGGGCCAACAGCAGGCAGGTACCAAGAAGGGTCTTGTTGGGGCTGTTCACTGACATCTACCTCCGGTGGGAATGACGCGTGATCGGGGCGGGCGTTGCCGCGGTCGGGCGCACTGCGCGGTGCGCAGCACGTCATGCCGACGCGATTTGGATCGGTTCAACGCCCCTGCCTGACAGCGCTGTCATACAAAGCGCGGCCAGTACTGTCAACTGCGCAACGTCGCGGTGGCCGCGTCGGTCCCGCAACGACGGGGGCTGGCGTTCAAACGCGTGCCTGGATCATGCTGCCGGTGTTGCGATGCCGCACGGAATGCGCGGGTACGCCAGAAGTCATCGCGGCATGGCAACATCCGCCTGCATCGGCAACACCGTTTCGACACCGCCGCACTACCATCGGCATCTGCCGACCTGCCCCCACATAGGATCCACCGCACCATGCGTAGTCGAATCGAGGATGTCGCCGCAGTTGCGGGCGTTTCGATCAAGACCGTGTCCCGCGTGCTCAACAACGAGCCCAACGTGCGCGCCGAAACACGCGAGCGCGTGGCCGCGGCAGTGGCGCGGCTGGGCTACAAGCCCAACCTGTCCGCGCGCAGCCTGGCCGGGCAGCGCTCCTACGCATTGGCGCTGGTCTACAACAACCCCTCGCGCAACTACCTGATGGAAATCCAGAACGGGATGCTCGAGGCCTGCCACGCCAGCCACTACAACCTGATCCTGGGGCCGGTCGGCGTCGGCCGCAGCACCCTCCCCGACCTGGCCGCGCTGTTCGAGAATTCGCGGCCCGATGGGGTGGTGCTGATCCCGCCGCTGACCGACGATGCCGTGGTGCTGGCCTACCTGGAGGAGCACGAGATCCCGTTCGCCAGCATCGCCCCGCGCCATCCCGATGGCTGCATCGGGGTGCGCATGGACGAGACCACCGCGGTGGTCGAGCTGATCGGCCACCTGGTCGCGCAGGGCCATCGCCGCATCGCCCACATCAAGGGGCCGCGCGCGCACGGTGCCTGCCAGTGGCGGCTGGCCGGCTATCGCCAGGCGCTGCGTGCGCACGGCATCGCCTACGACCCGGCACTGGTGGCCAGCGGGCAGTTTTCGTTCGAGTCCGGCATCGAGGCAGCCAACACGCTGCTCGACCTGCCGCAACCGCCGACGGCGATCTTCGCCGCCAACGACGACATGGCGGCCGCGGTCTACCGCGTGGCCGGGCAGCGCGGCCTGCGCGTGCCCAGGGACCTGTCGGTGTGTGGCTTCGATGACACCCCCATCGCCGGGCACATCTACCCGGCGCTGACCACGGTGCGGCAGCCCACCGCGCGCATGGGCACGCTGGCCACCGAGCAGCTGATCGACCGGATCCGGTCGGCCGACGGCGGGCGCATGGTCACCGTCGAGCATGCGGTCCTGGTGCGTGAGTCCACCCACGCACCCCGTCGGCGCTGAGCGGCGCGTTTACGCGCTGCGGCGCGCGCCCCACCACGCGTAGAAGACGATGTACAGGTAGCACAGCATCGGCAGCAGGAAGGACAGCTGCAGGCCGTGGCGATCGGCCAGCCAGCCCATCGCCAGCGGCACCACCGCGCCACCGACGATCGCCATCACCAGCAGGCTCGAACCCTGCCCGGTCAACGCGCCCAGGCGGCTGATGGCCAACGCGAAGATGGTCGGGAACATGATCGAGTTGAACAGGCCGATGCTGACCACCGCCCACTTGGCCAGCCCGCCACTGCCGAGCATGGTCACCGCCAGCAGCGCCATCACCACCAGCGCGAAGATGCCCAGCAGGCGCCGCGGGTCCAGCCGCGCCAGCAGTACCGTGCCGATCAAGCGGCCGGCCAGTGCACCGCCCCAGTACAACGACACGTAGCGGGTGGCCTCCTGCTCGGTCAGGCCTTCGCCGATGCCCGGCATGGACAGGAAGTTGACCAGCACGCTGCCGATGGACACTTCCGCGCCCACATAGAAGAAGATCGCCAGCACCCCATAACGCAGGTGCCGATGGCGCAGGGCATCACGCAGTCGACCACCGACCGCGCCCTCTTCCACGCCGGGGATGGCCGGCAGGCGGAACATCCAGATCGCCGCGGCCAGCACGAACAGCGCCACGGCCAGGCCGAAGTACGGCAGCTGCACGGACTGCGCCTCGGCGGCGCGATACGCCAAGGCCTCGGCCTGCGGCAACAGCGCCAGCGCCGCATCGGTGCGCGGCTCGGCGGACAGGATCAGCAACCCGCCAAACAGCGGTGCCAGCGTGGTGCCCAACGCATTCATCGACTGCGCCAGAGTCAACCGGCTGGAACTGGTCTGTTCGGGACCGAGCAGCGCCACGTAGGGGTTGGCCGCTACCTGCAGCACGGTGATGCCGGTGGCGAGCACGAACAACGCACCGAGGAACAGCCCATACACGTGCGCGTGCGCGGCGGGCCAGAACAGCAACGCGCCGACCCCGGCGATGGCCAGGCCCGCAACGATGCCGCGCTTGTAGCCCACCGCGGCGACCAGGCGCCCGGCCGGCAGCGACATCAGGAAGTACGCGCCGAAGAAAGTGAACTGCACCAGCATCGCCTGCACCCAGGTCAAGGCGAACGCGGCCTTGAGGTGCGGGATGAGGATGTCGTTGAGGCAGGTGAGGAAACCCCACATGAAGAAAATAGCGGTGACCACCGCCAGCGCCACGCCATTGCTTTGCACGTGTTGCCCGCGAACTGCAGCAGGGTTGTCCATTGCATGTCCTTCCGGAAGGGGGTGCCGGCCACGCGGCGGCCACACATGGAACCCGCTTCGTCCACGATTGTCCAGCGCTGTCAGCCGATCGGTCATGGCAGGACGAACGGTGCCCGGCGCGGCGCGCGGTGTGCTTCGCGCAGTTTCGTTCTGCACTGCACAACGCTGCTGCGCTGCTGAAACCGCACGACCCCGTGCGGTGAAAAACGCATGGCAAGGCCTGCGCCGCAGGCGTTTGCCCGCCTTCCCGTGCATGCCGACGACAGCGCTGGACATCGCCCGCACCGCGCATGGAGGGGGGACGCGAAGGGGTGTTTGTTGACAACGCTGTCAGCCATGGCTCCCAATCCGGCCGACTGTGCAGTGGAACCGCGCCATCACGCCGTAGGACCGCCATTATCGATTTCCCTGGGGAGGGAGCTTTCATGAAGACGTACAAGGTCGTACCTCGCAAAGCGATGCTTGCTTCGGCTCTGCTGGCCGTGCTGGCCAGCCCGGCCTGGGCCCAGGATGCCGCCACGCCGTCGGCGCAGAGCCCCGACCCGACCACGCTCGATGCGGTGCAGGTCACCGGCATCCGTGGCAGCCTCACCTCGTCGATGAACCTCAAGCGCGACAGCCAGGGCGTCGTCGATGGCATCGTCGCCGAGGACATCGGCAAGTTCCCCGATACCAACCTGGCAGAATCGCTGCAGCGCATCAGCGGCGTATCGATCGACCGCACGTCCAGCGGCGAAGGCTCCAAGGTGACCGTGCGCGGCATCGGCCCGGACTTCAACCTGGTGCTGCTCAACGGCCGCCAGATGCCGTCCTCCAACCTCGGCAACGGCGGTGGCGGACTGTCCGGCTCGCGCTCGTTCGACTTCGCCAACATCGCCTCCGAGTCGATCTCGGCGGTGGAGGTGTACAAGACCACCCGCGCCGACAATCCCACCGGCGGCATCGGCGCCACCATCGACATCAAGACGATGCGCCCGCTGGAATCCGAGCCGGTCATCAGCCTCGGCCTGAAGGCGGTCAACGACAGCTCCAACGACAACCTGCCGCGCACGCTGCAGGGCGCCAGCGTCACCGGCGAACTGTCGGGCATCTTCAGCCAGCGCTACGCCGACGACCGCTTCGGCGTGACCTTGAGCGGCAGCTACCAGGAGCGCGACTCCGGCTTCAACCAGGCCACCGTGGCCGAAGGCTGGGCCACGTTCTACGGCAATGAAAGCACCGACTGGCGCGCCCTGCCGCAGCCGGGCCAGGGGTATGCGGACCGCATCCAGAACCGGCCCGGCCCCACCGACGTGTACGCGCGCCCGCAGAACACCGCCTACAACGTCAACGGCGTGCAGCGCCAGCGCACCAATGGCCAGGCCACGTTGCAATGGAAGCCAGCCGACAACGTCACCACCACGCTGGATTACACCTACGTGGAAAACAAAGTGCAGCAGCAGCGCAGCGAGCTGTCGGTGTGGTTCAACTACGGGCCCGGCGACAGCAACTGGACCAATGGCCCGATATCGGCGCCGATCCTCTACAGCGAGGACATGACCAACTCGGACGTGTCCATGGGCGGCATGAAGCTGGCCACCAAGAACACGATGGATTCGCTCGGCTTCAACGTGGACTGGGCAGTGAACGACGCGCTGGACCTGTCCTTCGACGTCCACAACTCGACCGCCGAATCCCAGCCGGACGGCCCGTACGGCTCGGCCGGCGTGCTCGGCGTGGCCGCTTTCGTGCGCGGCAAGACCACCGTGGACTACAGCGGCGACCTGCCGATCATCAACATCGCGCTGCCGCCGGGCGGCGTGCAGGCCGCCGATGCGCTGGTCACCGGTTCGGTGTTCCAGAACAGCTACAACAAGTCCAAGGTGCAGCAGTACCAGGGCCGCGGCACGTTCAAGTTCGCCGACTATTCCGCACTGGATTTCGGCGTGGGCCACACCAAGGTGGAGAACCGCTCGGCCTCGGCGATCATGCAGCGCGACACCTGGGGCGGCCTCGGCACGCCGGCCGACTACGACGACAGCATCTGGTACGCCGATGACATGGCCAGGTACTTCGATGCGTTCTCCGGCCACGGCGACCCGCGCCTGACCGGGCAGTTCCTGGTGTTCGATTTCGACCGCCTGCGCGAACGTGCCGGCCAGGTCGCCGCCAACGGCGAGCCGCCCTGCCCCACCTGTTACCTGGCGCCCACCGAGTACACCGAAGACATCCGCACCACCGAAACCTCCAAGAGCGCCTACCTGCAGTACCGCACCACCTTCGACTGGACGATGCCGCTGCATGTGGCCGCCGGCGTGCGCTACGAGCAGACCGAGGTGGAATCGACCGCGCTGGTGCGCGTGCCGACCAGCATCAACTGGGGCTCGGCCAATGAGTTCAACCTGGGCTACGCCGCCGAGGGTACCTTCATCGGCGGCAAGGGCAAGTACGACTACGTGCTGCCCAACGTGGACCTGAAGCTGGACCTGTCCGAAACACTCGCCCTGCGCGGCAGCTACAGCCGCAGCATCGGCCGGCCCGGCTGGACCCAGATCGACAGCGGTCGGCGCTTCGACACCATCGTGCGCACCCAGGGCGGCACCGGCTCGCGCGGCAACCCGGGCCTGGAGCCGCTGCTGTCGGACAACATCGACCTGTCGCTGGAGTGGTACTACGGCGAATCCAGCTATGCCTCGGTCGGCTTCTTCCGCAAGAACATCAAGAACTTCATCAGCAACACCATCGTGCGCGACAACAGCGCCGGGCTGCATACGCCGGTGGGCGGCACCTACTGGAACGAGGCCTTGGCATCGGGCTGCGGGGTGACCGACATGCCGTGCATCCGCGATTACATCTTCGCCAACCACGACGGCGATCCGGGCGTGACCGCCACCGGCACCAACTCGGCCGGGCAGCGCACCGGCACCATCGTCGGCCAGCCTGGCGACCCGGTGGCCGGGTTCGACATCACCGTGCCGGCCAACCAGCGTTCGGACCACCTGGACGGCTGGGAACTGAGCGTGCAGCAGTTGTTCGGGCAGACCGGCTTCGGCCTGGCCGCCAACTACACCAAGGTGAAATCCGGGCTGACCTTCGACAACCTGAGCCTGGGCGACCAGTACCCGATGATCGGCCTGAGCGATTCGGCCAACCTGGTGCTGTTCTACGAGAAGTACAACTGGCAGGTGCGGGCGGCCTACAACTGGCGCGACACGTTCCTCAACGGCATCGGCGGCCAGGGCCCCAACCCGAACTACACCGATGCCTACGGCCAGCTCGACCTCAACATCAGCTACGCGGTCAGCGACCAGCTCACCCTGAGCCTGGAAGCGATCAACCTGACCGACGAAACCATGCGCACCTACTCGCGCCACACCAACATGCTGCGCTACGCCACCCAGACCGGCCCGCGCTACATGTTCGGGGTCCGCTACACGTTCTGATCCCACCCGGGCCGCCGGTGGGGCGGTCGCTCGACACGAGCGGCCGCTCCGCCGGCGCCCGGTCGCTTCACGCGCCGGCCGTGCGCTACGGTAGGCGCCACCCACCCCATCCGCCGAGGATGTCCATGTCCCCCCTGCCCGGCCCGATCGACGAGATCCCGGACCTGGATCCGGCGCAGCTACCCGCGCTGCTGCGTTCGTGGACCACCCCGAAGGTGCTGCGCGGCCTGGTCGCGCACTGGCCGATGGTGACCGCCGCGCGTGACTCGGCGGCAGAGGCGGTAGCCCACCTCAAGCAGTTCGACCACGGCCGGATGCCGGTCACCGCCACCACCGCCGCACCGCAGGCGCAGGGCCGGATCTTCTACAACGAGGACATGACCGGCTTCAATTTCCGCCGCGAACAGATCGCCCTGAGGGTGGTGCTGGATACGCTGCTCAAGTACCAGGCCGAACCGGCACCGCCCACCATCTACGTGGCCTCGACCACGCTGGACAGCTTCCTGCCCGGCTTCGCCGCCGCCAACCCGTTGGTGCTGGGCGTGGACGAACCGCTGACCAGCATCTGGATCGGCAACCGCTCGCGCATCGCCGCCCACCAGGACGTGCCGGACAACCTGGCCTGCGTGGCCGCCGGCCGGCGCCGGGTCACCCTGTTTCCGCCCGACCAGATCGACAACCTGTACATCGGGCCGCTGGATTTCACCCCGGCCGGGCAGGCGGTCAGCCTGGTCGATTTCGCTTCGCCGGACCTGCAGCGCTTCCCGCGCTTCCCCGTGGCGCTTGCGCAGGCCCAGGTCGCCGAGCTGGGACCGGGGGATGCGGTGTTCATTCCCTCGTTGTGGTGGCACCACATGGAAGGCCTGGACGCCTTCAACGTGCTGGTCAACAGCTGGTGGCGGCCGGTGCCGGCGTGGATGGACGCGCCGATGAATGCCCTGATGCTGGCGATGCTGGCCCTGCGCGAGCTGCCACCCGCGCAGCGCGCGCACTGGCGGGCCCTGTTTGACCACTACGTGTTCGAGGCCGACGCGGGAACCCACGCACATATTCCCGCACACGCGCGCGGCGTGCTGGCACCGCTGGATGCCGCCACGGCCGGCAACGTGCGCAGCGTGCTGCGCAGGCGCCTGGAGCGCTGAGCGCTGCGGCACGCACCGCTTCACCCACGCGGCGGCGGAATCCGCAATAATCCGCGCCGTGACCGTAGTCCGCCCGGGAGCGGGGAAGTCGTGCGCTCCTGATTGCTCCATCGATGCCGTTCCATCCGTCCCTCGGCTGGCGCAGCACCCTGCCAGTCCGAATCGCCCGCATGCGCCCGTTGTCCACCCGTCTGAACCTCGGCAAGCTCATCCTTGCCCTGGCCCTGCTCAGTGCGCTGGTCGCCCTGGCCAACGCCCTGCACGCCAGTTACCGCGTGCAGCGCGAACAGCTGATCGGCAATACCCTGGAGGCAAACCGGGTGTATGCCAGCAAGCTGGCCGAGACCACCCAGAATTTCATCCAGTCCGCGCAGCAGCAGCTGGCCTACAGCGCCACCGCGTTGGGCCAGCGTGCGCACGACCGCGGCGAACTGGAGGCCGAAGCGGCGCGCCTGCAACTGCAGACCAACAGCTTCAATTCGGTGTTGATCGTGGACCCGGCCGGCACCGTGCTCGCCACCTCGCCGCTGAGCCTGGCCCTGCAGGGCGTGGTCCTCAACAGCCCGGGCAACAAGGAAGCGCTGGTCCGCCGCGAGCCGTTCATCAGCGACCCCTACCAGTCGGCCACCGGTCGCCTGATCGTGGCCATTTCGCACCCGATCTTCAGCGCGCAGGGCCAGTACAAGGGTTATGTCAGCGGCACCCTCTACCTGCGCGAACGCAGCATCCTGCAGACCCTGCTCGGCAAGCACTACTACCGCGACGGGTCCTATCTGTACGTGGTCGACCGCAACGGCCGCATCCTGTACCACGTCGAGCCGGACCGGGTCGGCCAGTTTGCGCAGGAGAACCCGGCGGTGCAGGCAGTCGGCAAGGGCCATTCCGGCGCGCAGCAGGTGCGCAACAGCCACGGCGTGGAAATGCTCGCCGGGTACGCACCGGTGCCGGCGGTGCGTTGGGGCGTGGTGGCGCAACGCCCCACCGAGGCAACCCTGGCACCGCTGGCGAGCCTGATGACCTCGGTGATCTGGAACGCCATCCCGTTGGGCGTGCTGTCGCTGCTGGTCACCTGGTGGTGCGCGCGGCGCATCTCGCTGCCGCTGTGGCAACTGGCCCGCAACGTGCAGAACCGCGACACCGGCATCGCCATCCGCCATGTCACCGGCATCCGCGCCTGGTACTACGAGGTGTCCCACCTCAAGCAGGCCCTGCTGTACAGCTTCAACCTGCTGCAGGACCGCATCGGCAAACTCAACCGGGCCAGCATGACCGACCCGCTCACCGGCCTGCAGAACCGCCGGGGGCTGCAGCAGGGGCTGGAGGACTGGCAGGCGCGTGGCCAGCCGTTCGGGATCATCGCGCTGGACATCGACCGCTTCAAGACCATCAACGACCGCTTCGGCCATGCCGTGGGCGATGCCGTGATCCTGCGCATCGCGCAGCTGATGCGCGACGACTCGCGTGATACCGACCTGCTGTGCCGCAATGGCGGCGAGGAATTCCTGATCCTGCTGCCGGGGATCGACACCGACGCCTCGGCGCGCATCGCCGAGCGCCTGCGCGTGCAGGTGGCCGCGGAGGTGTTCGACGAGGTCGGCTCGGTGACGGTGTCGCTCGGCGTGGCCCATTACCCCAGTTACCACGACGACCCGCAGCAGGCCCTGCGCCTGGCCGACAAGGCCCTGTACATGGCCAAGGAACAGGGCCGCAACCGCACCGTGGTGTACCCGCAGGCGTGAGCTTGCGGGCGGCGCCGGGGCCACGCCGGCGCCGCTGATCCACAGCGACGCCGACAGGGGTGGCTCAGCCCTGGCCGAGCACCGTCTTGAGGACCGGCCCGCGCGTGTCGCCGGCCACATACACGCCGTCACCCAGCGCGTCCGGCGCTACCACCACGGGCTCGGGCTGCTGCCATGCCGCCCGCTGGCGAGGGCCAGGCAGATACGGCTCCCACGCAGGCACGTCGCGCGAAGGGGAGTGATCGGCATAGCGCACCGGCAAGCGCACCACCCAGGTCTCGCGATCGGCCAATGGGCCCTGCGTGGGGATGCGGAACTGCCAGTCACGGACCGCCTGGATGGCGCTGTCGGCAAATGCAGTGCGGACCCTGTCGAGCTGGCGCGGCGGCACCAGCACGCGCAGGTTGACCTGCTCGGCGGCGACATTGCGCACCTTTCCATCGCGCCCGACCTGGATCAGCAGGAACACATCGGCGGCGGCACCGCGACCGGCGGTGCGCACCGGGTAGGTCGGCACCGAACCGCTCAGCCGTGCCGGCCGGGTCAGGTCGTCTTCCCGATACTCCATGAAACTGGCGCTGCGGATCTCGATCCGGGCGCTGCCATCGCCCTGCACCTTGCCGACCACGCGCAACGAGACCGGCGTGGTGATGGGCACCGCCCTGCCCTCCTGCAGCGTCGGCTCGAACGCCCAGCCGGCCATCGATTCCTTGACGAAGCCGACCACGCCGGCGGGGATGGCCTGTTCGTCCTTCAGGCGCACCGCGACCACGTGGCCGTCGGCCCCGATATCCAGGCTGCCGTGAATCCGCATGCTCGATTCCACCTGGTCCTGCAACGCCCGCATGCTGGGCGCCGCCTCGACGCTCCCGGGGCTTGCGCTCACGCCAGCCAGGCCCAGCCCGGCGACCAATATCCAACGCAACGATGACGCCATTGCCATGACTCCTTGTCCTGATCGGACCGACAGCCTAGCAAATCAGGCCGATCGATTCGGCGACATCCGCGCCGCACCGGCGCGCCGGATCAGCCGCCGAGCGGGGTCAACAGCCGCGGGCCCCGGCTGGCCGCGTCGGCCATGAAGACGCCCCCCTCGGGCAGCAGGTCCGCGTTGGCATCGGCGCCCAGCGCGGTGTCGGCGCGCCAGGGCGCCTGCTGGCGCGGGCCCGGGATGTAGGCATCCCAGCGGCCGTAGCGTGCCTCGCGGTCGTCGTTGAGGGCGAAGTGCACCGGCACGCGGATGGTCCAGCTGGCATCGTCCTTGCGCTCGCCGGTGGTGGGGACCCTGAAGGTCCATTTGCGCGCCGCCGCCATCGACACCTGGGACAGCTTGTCGCGCATCCGGCGCATCACCGCTTCGTTGGTGGCCAGGCGCAGATTGACCTGCTCGGTGGCCACGTCGATCACCTTGCCATCGCGCCCCACCTGCACCAGCAGCAGCACGTCGCCGCGCCCTCCGATGCTGTAGACCTCCTTGGGATAGGCCGGCGGCGACGCCTTCAGCCGGGTCACGTCTTCGGTGGAGGCCGGGTCGTAGCGCTCGAAGTTGGCCGCCAGCAGCGTCACCTGTTGACGGCCATCGTCGGTGACCTTGCCGCCCAGGCGGATGCTGACCGGCGTGCGTGCCTTGACCGGGTGGCCGTCGACCTGCACCGGCTCGAACCGCCAGTGCTGCACCTGGCCTTCGACGAAGCCGGCAAGCGCGTCATTGACCTTGTCGCGCTTGTCCAGGGTGAAGCCTTCGACCTGGCCCTGGGGACCGATATCGATGTGGCCGGTGAGCACCATGCTGGCTTCGGCCTGTTGCAGGACCTGGCTCCGGCTCTGCGCGCCTGCGCCCGGAAGCATGACCATGCTGGCAGCGCCGACGGCGAGCGCCAGCGCAAGAATATGGGATGAACGCATCGCACCTGCTCCTTGTGGATGCATCGAAGCGTAGCGCAGGCACGCCTCGCCCGCCAATCAGGCCAACCGATGGCTGGACGCGTACGGCGCGGTGTCGGGAAAGTCACCCGCAGCGAAGCGCGCCTGCAGGCCCTGCCACCAGCCCGGGTCGAACAGATGCGCGAAGTGCTCGCGAACCGCCGCCAGCTCGGCGGCCGGCAGGCCCATGAACATCCAGAAGCGCTCGGGAAAGACATCGCGCGGGCCGATCTGGAACCACGGCTCGTCGGCCAGGGCTTCCTCGTCGTTACGCGGCGAGGGCCACGCGCGGAAGTGGCAGTCGCTGACCAGGCACAGCTCGTCGTAGTCGTAGAACACCGCGCGCCCATGCCGGGACACACCGAAGTTCTTGGGCAGCATGTCGCCCGGGAAGATGTTGTTGCGGGCCATGTCGGTGATCGCCTGCGCATAGTCCAGCGCGGCCCGGCGCCGCGCCTCGCTGCCCTGCTCGCGCAGGTACAGGTTGAGCGGGCGGAACCGGCGCTGCACATAGCACAGCGCGATCACCAGCTCATCGCCCTCCGCGTGCACGCTGCCGCTGCACTGGCCCAGCAGTTCCGCCAGCAAGGCCGGGGAAAACCGCGCACGCGGAAAACGCAGGTGGCGGTATGGCTGCGCGTCGAGCAGGCGACCGACCCGGTCCAGGTTGAACACCAGCGCGTACTTTTCTTCCACCTGGTTCCGGGTCATGGACTTGGGCCAGGCGAAGCGGTCGCGGATCAGCTTGAACACCAGCGGGTAGCTGGGCAGGGTGAACACCGCCATGACCATGCCGGGGGTGCCATCGGCATGCACCAGCTGCTCACTGGCCTGCTCCTGGAAATGCCGGAAGAACGTGCGGTAGCGCTCGGTCTTGCCCTGCTTGGCACGGCCGAGCACGGTGTAGATCTCGTCGATCGGCTTGGCCGGCAGCAGGCTGCGCAGGAACACCACCGCGTCACCGACCGTGGCCAGGTCGGCCTGGAAGTAGCTGCGCGATACGCCAAACAGATGCGCCACGTCACGGCGGCCCGTCAATACCGCTTCCGCGCGCAGGCCTTGTCCATCGTTGACCAACGCGATCACGCACGGCGAGAAACGGTGCTCGCCAAATACCCGGCCGACCAGGTAGGCGCGGCGCTCGCGGTAAAACACGGTATCGAGCAGTTCGATGCTGCGCACCGGGTAATCGCCCCAGTGGGCCAGGTCGTCCTGCAGGCGCACCGCGATGGCCGCCGCGCAGCGCAACTGGTGCGCATAGGGGATGTCGAAGCGGTAGTCGCCGAGCACCCGCACGATCGCCTCGGCCGGGCGCGTGGCCGACAGCGTGTAGCTGTGCCGCGCCACCGGGTGGGTGATGGCGTCGGAAGGCTCCACGTCCATCGCCATGAACTCGATCGCCGCATCCACGCCCTCGGTGGCGAACAGCCGCCGCGCCAGGGTGTTGTAGAAGGTCTTGTACAGCTCGGCATCGATCAGCCCGTCCAGCAGCGCCGCATAGGCCGGGCGGATCTGTAGCCACAGCGCGCGGGTGCCCACGCTGTCGCCGGCGGCGCGGCGCACCGCATCCACGGTCTGCGCGATGCACAGGTCGTACAGCCCGATCCGCTCCACCGCGTCGGCCCGCGCACCGGCCCAGTCACGGCGCTGGAAGCGTCCGCGCGCCCGCCGCGTCACTGCCGCGAAGCGCGCGTGGTAGGCCTCGAAGCCGTCGCGGATCAGGCCTGCCAGCAGTCGAGCATCACCATCGGCACCACGCATGCGGGCAGACCCATAAGACCTGCACCAACCATACGACAGCCGGCCCCGCCCCGGGTAGAGCCGACCGTGGGTCGGCTGCACCGGACGGACAGACGCGCCGCCGGACGCCACTGCGCCACGCCCGGCGGCGGCAGGCTACAGCGCCAGTTCGGCCTCCACGTCCTGCACCTTGCGCCGCGCCAGCGCCAGGTTGGACTTGTTGCGATCCAGCACCAGGTACAGGAACAGGCCCTTCTTGCGCGAGACGGGGCGCAGGATGTGGTACGCCTTGCCCAGCGAGATCAGGATGTCCTCGATGGTGTCGTTGAGGTTGAGCGAGGCCGCCGTCTTCATCTTGGCGCGGATCACTTCGGTATTGCCCGCTGCGGCAACTTCCATGTCCATCCCCGAGCCGGCCTCCCCCAGCAGCATGCCGCTCTCGTAATCGACCAGCGCCACTGCCTGGGCGCCATCGATGGTCATCAGCGCGTTCAAGGTATCGTCGAGTCCTGCCATGTTGCACCCCGTTGGTTGTCGAGCCCCGTCTTCCCCTGCGGATCGGCTCGTGATCCGCTGAGTTCGGCCATGATGTTCCGGCCACATTCCTTGGCATTCCACAGCACCTTGCCGATCACGCAGCGCGCATCGCAGGCGGTCATCAGCAGCAGGGGGGCCGGCTCGGCAGGCAACGCCAGCATCAGCACCTTGCCGCCGTCGGCCTCGAGCATCAGCACCTCCAGCTCGCCCAGCGCCAGCTCGCGCCCGACTGCCGCGGCCAGGGCCAACATCGCGCTGGTCATCGCCGCCAACCGTTCGCCGTTGCCATGGGTGCCGGCCGCCGGCACCAGGGCGAAGCCATCCACGCTGGCCAGCACCACGCTGCGCACGCCGTTGATGTCGTCGGCAAAGCGCTGCAGGTGACCGGCCAGGCGCGTCCGCAGTGCGGCATCCAGGCCGCGCACCTCGTGTCCGTCAGCCATGCGCCGCCACCAGTGCCCCGGCTTCCATCTCGCTCATCAGCACGTCCATCAGGCACAGCCCCTGTTCGCGGTCACGCGCATCCAGCGGCACCACCGGCAACCAGCGCCCCTCGCGCCCGGCCCGGACCGCGCAGGCCTCCAGGTCGAACTGCGGGGCCAGGTCCAGCCGCGATACCCCGATCACCGCCGGCACCTGCGCGGCGTGCTGCAGCAGCACGCCCAGGTAGGCCTCCAGCTCGGCGATCGCCGTGCCGCGGGTGGCGTCGAGCAGCAGCACCACCCCGCTCGCGCCCTGCAGCAGGATCGGCCACAGGAAGTCGAACCGCTGCTGCCCGGGCGTGCCGTACAGGCGCAACCGGTCGCCGTTGGGCAGGTCGATGTCGGCATAGTCCATGGCCACGGTGGTCGAGGCCTTGTCGGCGCCCTGGCGGTCGCTGTTGTGCACATCGGTGTCGATCACCGCGCCGGCCGCGATCGCGCGCACCAGCGTCGACTTGCCGCTGCCCATGCTGCCGAGCACCACGATCTTGTGTTCGCGCATGCTCAGCCCCCGCCACGCTGGCGCACGCTGCGCCACATCCGGGCCAGCAGCCCGCCGCCTTCGCTGGCCACGCTGGCCAGCCGGCTGCCCTCTGCCGCCGGCTCCAGCGCGGCGTAGCCGCACAGGTAGGCCGGGTGCACGAACGCACGCACCGCGGCACCGGAAATGTCCAGCAGCGAGGCGCATTCGTCCACGCTGCAGGCGCGCTTGAGCAGCAGCGAACACAGCCGGAAGCTGTCGTGCTGGTGGCCCAGTACGCGGAAATCCGGCCAGCGCAACAGGCGCACGCGCGCGTGCCGCTGCAGGCGTGCATCCAGGTCGTCCCAGTGCGCCGGGTGCTGGCCCCATTGCCACAACAGCGGGCGCAAGGACTGGCGCGGCAGGTCGCCGGCCAGCTGCTGGTAGCGCTTGGCCGCAATACCGTGCAGTGCCAGGCGCTCGAAGTCATCGGACAGCAGTTGCGCCAGTTCGGCATTGCCGCTGCCATCGGGCACCACCATCTGGTCCTGCTCGAAGTCCAGCAGCAGCAACGGCAACCCATCCAGGGCAAGCACGGCATGCCCATGCCGCGACTGCAGGCTCTCGCGCAGCGCGCGGGTGATGGCCTTGGCCGCGCGCGCCGCAATGGGCTCCTCGATCGGCGCCGATACCGCCGGCATCTGCCGCAGTGCATGCTCGATCGCGTGGTCGTCGAGCACGGCATGTTCATCGCCCTGCCCATGCCGCAGGTGGCCATGCTGGTCTTCGATCCAGAACTGGATCCTGGGCCGCTCGCGCACCATCCGCATCGCCGCGTTGCGCAGCGCGGGCGTGTCCTTGATCACCAGCAGGTCGCAATCGTCCAGATCGCGGCAACTGCGCACGGTATCGGCCGGCAACGCCGCCGCCGCACGCAGGCGCTGCAGCAAGGCGTGCTCCCCCTGGATATCCGATCCAACCACCAGCACCCTGGCCATCGCCTTCCCCTGCGCTGTGAGAGTTCACACTTACTGCAGAAAAGATCGTCGATAGGCTATGCCATCGATATCGGCCTATAAGTGATGGATCGCACAGATTGAGTTGACGTTTGCGCACCGTGCGCGGCCGTCCGGACGCCGTCGCGACAAGGCAAGTTCCGTTCCATTCGCGTTGACGCGGCCTTCATGCCGGAGACCCGGGCACGACCATCGTCACGCTTGCCGAGGTGGCGGGCGATGGCCGCCCTCAACGGCGACGTCGCCTCGATCATCTGGCTGCAACGGGGCGAACCGGACCCGATCCACACACGCCGCCTACCTGACCCTGATCGAACAGGTGGTGGCGGCCGATGATCCCACCGCGATGCTCTACCTGGGCGACATGCGCCACGAGGCTGGTGGGGACGAGGCCGTGGACTTCACCCGCGGCGAGGTGGCGGGTCATGCGTGGCAGATCGCGGCGTGCAGGCGCGGGCTGGACTGCGCGGCAGGGAGCGCGTTGATGGACCAGTTCTGCATGGCGGGCATGTGCGCACCGTCGGACCTGGAGGCGTACATCCGCGCCGAGGTGGCCCGTCGAGGGGGCGACGTGGACCAGCTGGACGTCGCGGTGGACAGCATCCTGGCCCTGTTCCCGACGCCACCGCGCCAGCACCGCCGCTAGTGCGCCGCGCACAAAAAACCCGCGCCGAGGCGCGGGTTCTTCGTCCATCACCGCGTGTGCGGCAGGCGGAGCTTACAGCGCGGCCAGCGCACTGTTGAGGGTCGCGCTCGGACGCATCGCCGCCGCCGCCTTGGCCACGTCCGGACGGTAGTAACCGCCGATGTCCACCGGCTTACCCTGCACCGCGGCCAGCTCTTCAACGATCTTCTGTTCGTTGTCGGCCAGTGCCTTGGCCAGCGGAGCGAAGCGGGCCTTCAGCGCGGCATCGTCATCCTGCGCGGCCAGGGCCTGGGCCCAGTACAGCGCGATGTAGAAGTGGCTGCCGCGGTTGTCGATGCCACCGAGCTTGCGCGAGGGCGACTTGTCGTTGTCCAGGAACTGGCCGTTGGCCTGGTCCAGGGTCTTGGCCAGCACGGTTGCGCCCGCATTGTCGTAGCGGTTGCCCAGGTGTTCCAGCGAGGCCGCCAGGGCCAGGAACTCGCCCAGCGAATCCCAGCGCAGGTAGTCCTCTTCCACGAACTGCTGCACGTGCTTGGGCGCCGAACCACCGGCACCGGTCTCGAACAGGCCGCCACCGGCCATCAGCGGCACGATCGACAGCATCTTGGCGCTGGTGCCCAGCTCCATGATCGGGAACAGGTCGGTCAGGTAGTCGCGCAGCACGTTGCCGGTCACCGAGATGGTGTCCTCGCCCTTGCGGATGCGGTCCAGCGAGAAGGCCGTCGCTTCCACGGGGGCCAGGATGCGGATATCCAGGCCGGTGGTGTCGTGGTCCTTCAGGTAGGTTTCGACCTTGGCGATCACCTGCGCATCGTGGGCGCGGCTGGCATCCAGCCAGAACACCGCCGGGGTGCTGCTCAGGCGGGCGCGGTTCACGGCCAGCTTGACCCAGTCCTGGATCGGGGCGTCCTTGGTCTGGCACATGCGCCAGATGTCGCCGGTCTGCACGGCATGCTCGAAGACCACGTTGCCGGCCTCGTCGGTAACGCGCACGGTGCCATCGGCCGGGATCTGGAAGGTCTTGTCGTGCGAGCCGTATTCCTCGGCCTTCTGCGCCATCAGGCCCACGTTGGGCACCGAGCCCATGGTGGCCGGGTCGAACGCACCGTGGGTGCGGCAATCATCGATCACCGCCTGGTACACACCGGCGTAGCAACGGTCCGGGATGACCGCCTTGGTGTCCTGCAGCTTGCCTTCGGCGTTCCACATGCCGCCCGAGTCACGGATCATCGCCGGCATCGAGGCGTCGACGATCACATCGCTCGGCACGTGCAGGTTGGTGATGCCCTTGTCGGAATTGACCATGGCCAGGCCCGGGCGCTTGCCGTACTCGGCTGCGAGGTCGGCCTTGATCGCTTCCTGGGTGGCGTCGGGCAGCTGCGGCAGGCGCGCGAACAGGTCGCCGATGCCGTTGTTGGGATCGAAACCGGCCTGCTTGAGCACGTCTGCGTGCTTGGTCAGCACGTCCTTGTAGAACTCTTCGACGACCACGCCGAACATGATCGGGTCGGAGACCTTCATCATGGTGGCCTTGAGGTGCAGCGAGAACAGCACGCCCTTGGCCTTGGCATCGGCGATCTGCGCCTGCACGAACGAAGCCAGCGCGTTGCGGCTCATCACCGCCGCATCGACGATCTCGCCGGCCTTGACCGCGGTCTTTTCCTTCAGCACGACGGTCGTGCCATCGGCCTGCTGCAGCTCGATCTTCAGGCTGCCGGCGCTGGCCAGCGTGGCCGACTTTTCGCTGCCGTAGAAATCGCCGCCGTCCATGTGCGAGACGTGCGACTTGGATTCGGTGGACCACTTGCCCATGCGGTGCGGGTGCTTGCGCGCGTAGTTCTTCACCGACAGCGGCGCACGGCGGTCCGAGTTGCCTTCGCGCAGCACCGGGTTGACCGCGCTGCCCTTGACCTTGTCGTAGCGCGCCTTGATGTCGCGCGAGACGTCGTCGGTCGGCACGTCCGGGTAGTTCGGCAACGCGAAGCCCTGGTCCTGCAGTTCCTTGATCGCCGCCTTCAGCTGCGGCACCGAGGCGCTGATGTTGGGCAGCTTGATGATGTTGGCGTCCGGGGTGGTCGCCAGCTGGCCCAGCTCGGCCAGGTGGTCGGCCTCCTTCTGGTCGTCCTTCAGGTAATCCGGGAACAGCGCCAGGATGCGGCCGGACAGCGAGATATCGCGGGTTTCAACGGCGATGCCGGCGGTGGCGGTGTAGGCCTCGACGATCGGCAGCAGCGACTGGGTCGCCAGGAACGGGGCTTCATCGGTGAGCGTGTAGAGAATCTTGGGCGAACTGGACATGGGGGATCAGGGCTCTCTTGCGGATCTCGTGAATGATGGCCGACGGCGATGCCGGGCCGCGTGCAACCGTGTCGCGCGCAGGGCACCGCAGAGCGTGGCCCGCACTTTCCCCGAGGAGCGCGCCACCCAGCGGTGCGTGCGGCGGGAAACCCCCGCATTGTCGCGTTTTCAGCTCTCGGGAGCAAAGCCGGACCATACGCAAACGTATTGGAACACATCGATCTACGCGGCGGTTGGCGGCCAGATGGCGGCGGGCGCGAAAGTGGCGTCAGACCGGGTTCGGTGCAGGCTTGGATGTGTGCGTGTATCGTCGGAGACTCAGTCCGTCGGCGCCTTCGCGGAAGCTTTGCCAGTTGCCCACTCGGAAAGCGCCTGTCCCCACATACTGCGCCTGGGGCACACAAGCGTCTGATCGGTGCGATTTCGTTTGAAACTGCATACACGGAAGCCACCAAGCACTGCAGCCAAGGCAGCTTGCTCCACTGCGCCTGTCGTTCTTGCCACCAAGTGCAACGGCATCACCTCTGACTTGGCGGAAGAAACGTGCAGGTCGTAGCGAACTGATTTTCCCTCGCTCACCTTGAACGCATAGAGCTGATAGCCGGGAGCAGTCAGCTTCAGATCTGCGGGGGTGTCTGCTGGCCGTCTACTGGGTGCATCCCCCTCGTATACAAGTACGACCTCACGCCCCTCCACCTGCACGCGATGGAGTCCAAAGTCCGCAGGCGCCTCGTAATTCACTGACATCCCACTGGGAATTCGCAAGCAGGCGCCATGGAGAAAGTGGTCGCAGCTGTAGGCCCAGAGGTTTGCATCTTGCGCGGAGGATGAAAGCGGCGCCAAGACGGCGATAAGACTGACGTAGCGATAGAAGCTCTTCATACCTATCGTTCCCGTTTTTGAACATTTGAACTGGACTCGATCATTCCGTTAATCAGGAAATCATCGACGATTCCAGGAACTCTATTCATCACCCCATTTCCTCGGGCTGGGTCAGGCCGACCAGTAGTTTTGTCATAAAGGTCATCCACGCCGCCAAGATGGCCTACTTCATGAGGAACAACACCCCTTGAAAATCGATCAAGAACGTTGATCTCACTGCGTTTTCCACCAAGCTCCGCGAAACTTCTGCCTGTTGGGTGAGATGTCTCACCCTCAACGAGCTTGACCTCATTTCTAGCTGAGCGCGGCGTCTTTTTGGTGATGTCCGAAACCCCCACTGTGACGCGGGTTTGCTTGCCATCCACGCTGTATGTGCCAGACATCGAAGACACCTGTTCCTTGAAGGTCGCAACGTTCTCTGGCGACGCGGCAGCGCCGGTGAATTTGGTAGGAAAATCTATGTTTATAGATCCATCCTTCATGCGCGTTACGATCGCAACGCGCCCGTCTGGATCCGTGAAGGAATACGGGTTCCCATTCGCGTAGCGGTATCTATTGAACTGGGACGGCCGGCCACCATGGGGCGTGACAGGATCCACGCTGAGAAACAGCCCTACGTCAGGTGCGTAGTATCGCTGTTGCATGTAGCTTAAGCCGGTCGAACCATCTCGTACATGGCCCGCAAATGCAGGCCCATCAGAATCACCGTCGCCAACGGGATGGCCAAAAGGCTCATATGCGAATCGCTCGAGTAGATTGCCCTGCTCATCCGTAGTTGCGACCGGACTACCCAAAGCATCGGTATGTATGTACGTCACTTTTTGAGCATTTGCCGGAAAAATTACCGGGACCATCAGAAGCGGCAGCAACCTAGCAACACTCATTTTCTCTTCCTGAGAGCTCTTACCTGAGAGCAACACTTAACACAGTTCCGACCGCAACTACTAGTTCAAATAAAAAAGACGCAGCCTCGCGGCTGCGTCCATCGTGAGCCTGTTGCCGGGAGAGAGTCGGCGCGGGCTTACTTGACCTCGAACTCTTGCGGCGTTCCGGCCGCCTTACCATCTACCGTGACTTCCGCGCGGTACTTGCCCGCCGGCCAGCCCTTGGCATTCTTGAAGGTGATGTTGGTGGTCTCGGCCGCCGTGGTGTTCAGCGTCTGCGAGTTCTCACCGGCCACCTGGCCATCCTGGAAGGTCAGCTTGGCGCCGACATTGGCGTTGCTGGCGGCACCGTCGGTGCGGACCGACACGATGATGTCGTCCTTCGGGGCGAACAGCGCCGTGGTGGCCACGCTCTTGTCGGCGGCAGCGGTCTTGCCCACGGTGACGGTGGACACGGTCACCCCGGCAGCAGCGGCCATCGGCTGCGGCGCGGCCTGGGTCATCGGTTCCGGCGCAGCCGGCGTGGTCGCCGCGGCGGGCTGCGCATTATTGTCGGCGGTGTCTTCTTTCTTCTTGCAACCGACCAGCGCAACGGTGGCCAGCAAGGCAGCGAGTACGGCGGTACTGATGGACGTCTTCTTCATGGAATTCCTCCCTGGGAATCTGTGGAATGCAAGTGGAACGACTCAGCCTTTGGGCGGCAACTTGAGGGTCTGGCCCGGGAAGATCTTGTCCGGGTCGTCCAGCACATCACGGTTGGCCTCGAAGATTTTCTGCCAGGCGTTGGCGTCGCCCAGCTCCTGTTTGGCGATCTTCGACAGCGAGTCGCCCTTCTGTACGGTGTAGGTGCCTCCCACCTTCTCGGCGGTGGTATCCACCGATGAGGTGACGCCGGAGAAATCAGCCTTTTCCACCTTCTGCGCGGTACTGTCCACGCTCGAGGTGACACCGGAGAAATCGGCTTTCTTATCGGTACTCATCCACACGCTCCCGTCTTCATTGACGACATGGGAGGCACGGTGTCACAGCCCGTGTTAATGAGACATGGCGTGGATGTGAAGACGTGCGGAACGAGGGGCGACGGCGGCGCCACGCCCTGTGTGACTGGACCCATCAGGTCAGGCCGCCCACGCAGCCACGCAGGGCGTGGCGGTCCCCCAGCCCCGGGCGGGCCGGGGCGGCGGCGGCCCGTTGCCGGCCACTGGCCGGCAGCCGGTTACTGGCGCAGGTCGCGCACGGTGCGGGCCGGCAGATCGATGCCCGGGCTGGCCCGCCACGGGTTGATGTCCAGGCCGCCGCGGCGGGTGTAGCGCGCTTCCACTTCCAGCCACTGCGGTGCGCAGCGCTGGGTGATTTCGCTGAAGATCCGCTCCACGCACTGCTCGTGGAACTCGGCGTGTTCGCGGTAGCTGACCAGGTACTTCAACAGCCCCTCGCGGTCGATCTGCGGCCCGTGGTACCGGAGGCTCACACTGGCCCAGTCCGGCTGCCCGGTCACCGGACAATTGGACTTGAGCAGCGCCGAGCTCAGCGTCTCGGTGACGATCTGCGACGCATCCGCCGACAGGAACCCCGGCGCCGGCGGGCCGTAGCACTCGATCGCCACGTCCAGGTCGTCCAGCGACTCGCCCTCGGCATCCTCCACCAGCACCGGCACCCCGAAGCGCACCGTCACCACCGCGCCTGCGCACGTCGACAGATCGGTCACCATGCGCAGCCGCGCCGCCTCGTCATCATCGAAACGCGTACTGTTGAGCGAATTGAGGTACAGCTTGAACGACTTGGATTCGATCAGGTTCGGCGACGTGCACGGCACGCTGATCGTGGCCACCGCCACCCGAGGCTTGCCGCGCCGGTCCAGCCAGCTCAGCTCATAGGCCTGCCAACGGTCGTGCCCGACGAACGGCAGCGCCGCCTCGTCCAGCCCGATCTCTTCACGCGCGCCACGGCGCGGAATGGGAAACAGCAGCGCGGGATCGTACTGCGACGGGTAAGCAACCTCGCGACCGAGGCTGGAGTCCTGGGGGGTATTCATCCGCCCATTTTACGCTGGTGGCCGAGCCACGTCCGACACCTGCCGCCACCTGGTCAGTACCGAGCCTCGCCCCGGCCAATGGCCGGGACCTCCGCTGGCTGCCCTGCTTCGGCCTCCCCGCCCGTCACCAGCCAACGGTCCGGGGGGAGCCGGGGTGGGGTGGCGGTGCCCCTGTCCCCCAAACATGGGTTCAAGGCGTGCCCTGGGTGCTCCGGCTCCGGCTCCAGCTCAGGCTTCGGCTTCGCTGTCCCATCCGTCACCAGCCAACGGTCCAGGGGGAGCCGGGGTGGGGTGGCGGTGCCCCTGTCCCCCAAACATGGGTTCAAGGCGTGCCCTGGGTGCTCCGGCTCCGGCTCTGGCTCTGGATCCGGCTCCGGCTTCGGCTCCGGCTTCGGCTTCGCCGTCCCATCCGTCACCAGCCAACTGTCCGGGGGTGGGGCGGGGGGGGGGGGGGGGGGCCGGGGGGGGGGGGGGGTGGGGCCCAACAAACCCCCCAGGTATGGGGAAGGCCCGGGCCCGC
>NZ_JANUDX010000014.1 GCF_024810105.1 Stenotrophomonas sp. BIGb0135 | reverse complement strand
CCGTCCACGCTCGACCAGATCCACGTGATCGGCAAGGACGGCCAGCGCCTGCCGCTGTCGTCGATCGCCAGCTGGTCCTACGGCATGGCGCCGGATCGCATTTACCACAGCCAGCAGTTCGCCTCGGTCTGGATCGAGTTCGCGCTCGCACCCGGCGTGACCCTGGACCAGGCGGTGAAAGCCGTGGACCGCGCGATGGCCGGGATCATGCTGCCCACCCATGTGCAGGCCAGGCTGAGTGGCGAGGCCGGTGGCTTCGAGACACTGCGCGAGCGCCAGCTGTGGCTGATCGTCGGCGCGATGCTGGCGGTGTACCTGGTGCTGGGTGTGTTGTACGAGAGCTTCGTGCAGCCGCTGGCGATCCTGTCCACCCTGCCCTCCGCCGGCGTGGGCGCACTGCTGGCGCTGATGGCGTTCGGCAACGAGTTGAACCTGATTTCGCTGTTGGGGTTGTTCCTGCTGGTAGGCGTGGTGATGAAGAACACCATCCTGATGATCGACTTCGCGCTGTCGGCCGAACGCGAGCGCGGTTTGTCGCCGTATGACGCGATCTGCGAGGCGGCACGGCTGCGCTTTCGCCCGATCCTGATGACCAGTGTGGCCGCGTTGCTGGGTACGTTGCCGTTGATGTTGGCTACTGGCGAAGGGTGGGAGATGCGCCAGCCGCTGGGGATCGCGATCGTGGGTGGGTTGCTGGTGAGCCAGTGGCTGACGTTGTATACGACGCCGGCGATCTATCTGGCGTTGGCGCGGTTGCGGCGCACTGCGTGATCACCGGGCAGGCGACCCACTGTGGGTAGAGCCATTCCGCACCCCATCAAACGCTCATGAGGGCATCCAACCAAGGCAACCTCCATTCCTCGCGGTAGCTCTTCTTCAACAGGCATGAGACAGGCACATCCGCCCCTTCGCCTGGGAAATCGCGCGCACGAAAGGCGGTCAGTCGATAGTCGTCGTAAGGCAGGTCAAGGCCCTCCGCGATGTATCCCATCGCCGTGCTTCCGTCCGCCAGCGTTTTCTCGTATCGCTTGAATCGACTTGAATCCACTTCAACCCCCGTGGATACCGAGGATAGGGTCAGCCCCTGCAAGGTCGGATGCTGGGCTCCAGATCCGGACGCCGGCACCAGCAGTACGCAGGTAGTAAGGGCTTCCTCTCACAGCAGGAGCCGCCCCGCTGAACGTCCCCATCATATCCACGCGCAGCCAAGTGTCTTCACTGCCGCATCGGGCCGGCTCGAAGTCGACGTAGGTGTAGTTCCTGAAGACAGCCCCGGTCAACGTGACGACAACCGCCAGGCATACCGCAACTACCGACATCGCGACACCTGCGTTGATCTTCATGGCGCCTCCTGCCTCCTGGTTGTTGAACGGCACACGGTGCATCCGCGCCTTGCACAGCATGGGTGCTGGCGATGAGCGTCATCTCAGCCGAACCGGAGGTGCACAACATCTTATCGGGGATTCCCGTCTGGGCCGATCCTCCCTACCGGAATGCCGACATCGCCCCAACCCTCTCGCTTCGTAACCCTGACGTCGGGCTCAAAGATACTTACCTCATCGAAGCCCCCAATTGCAGGCCCCTCCTTTCCAACGACATCCGCGTACATCACGCCAGAAACCGAGGTATAGACGTAAAGGCTCCTCTCCACCTCATCCATCTTCTTGATAGTTGAAAGGTTGATTAAAATTCTATCAAAGTAATCACCGTCCCGATAACTGGCCTCATTGCGATAAAGGTAAACATTACCATCGGACACTGCGACGTACCCATAGGTAAACAGATATCTTCCGACATATCTTTCAGGGTTCGCAGCGATCCTTGAAAATGACGTCTGGCATCTCTCAGAGAACCTCCAAGGACACTCGCCAGGAATCGCGGTCCTGAGCGACATAAGGATACAGAAGAGAAAGACCATCAACACTATGACAATGAGTAAAACCGATCTAGCTTTCAAAGAACCTCCTCGACACCTTCACCCGGGGAATTTTTAAACAGACGCATGGCCGGCGTAGACACATAACCTGTGCTGTTGCGGGTTATGTTGAACTGCACATCACCCCCAGAGAATGGGACATGCGGCAACCCTGATATATCCTCAAGAGGATGGGTATGGATATTGTATCCACCGTTCGTGACGGCACCGCCAACCTCTGCGCCCACGCCATCAATTCTTCTAAACTTGGATCCCACCTCAACTTCGTCAGTGCCAAACCCTTCAAGGCGCCTGACAATGTCAGCTCCGAACTCGACCCCGAGCCTCGTCGATGCTGGCTGAAAGACCTTCATGAATACCTTCGCGAATTCATCTGGGGTCTTTCTGCTTATTGTCCTCACCGTTGGCATGACTTTTTTTACAACAGCAACTGCAGCGTTGTACCTGGACTGAGCGGACGCATTGGTGAATTTTCTCAATCCATCGTTGATGAGCGAACCAGCGTTACTCTCTGACGTCCCCCCCATGCCCGGAACATTAGTCATTGAGGCGCCACCAAGTCCCACGTGACTACCGATTGACCTGAAATCCGTTCCCGCGCGACCATCGGGATCAACAAATCGATACGGGTTGCTGTCTGCATACCTATATCGGTTGAACTGTTTAACTGGATTACTGTGCGCCGTCACCGGATCAACAGACAAGAACCGCCCGACTTCCGGCTCGTAGTACCGCTGCTGCATGTAGTTCAGCCCAGTCTCGGCATCCTCCACATGACCGGTATAACCCGGCCCTCCGGCCAAAGGCCGGTTGATCACCTCACCGTACGCACCATAGACCGTGCGCTCAATCACCACACCGCTCGCGTCCGTCACAGCCACCGGCGATCCCAGCGCGTCAGTATGGATTTACTCCACCACCTCGGCTGCGTCAACATGTGGCGCCGCGCCAAGCACCAGCAACAACGCCCCGACAGTGCAGCTCATCAGCTTCCCTGCATCGAAGGCGCGGCTCATAGCATCTGCTCCGCAACGAAGGGATCGGACCAGGCGGAACAGCCGGCAGCATTGCAGGCCCTCACCCGGAAGGGCGCACTACTCGACGCCTTGTTGACCTCCATGACGCAGCTCATTTCCGAGGTCATGCAGGTGGCCGGACCGTCGAGCACAAAGCCGAGCGAAGTGCCGTCGTCACCCCAGAAAGCGCTGTAGCGAGTCTTAAGTCCCGAGATGCGCTCGTACCACACCCATAATCCGAATGGCACCGGTGGCGGCATCTGCACCTGCACCTGCATCGTGCCGGACCAATCCGAGCAGCCTGCCTCATTACAGGCGGCCACCCGGTATTGGTGCGTGCCTTCCGGTCGCCCATACAACGCACGCTGAGTCGCGCCCTCATCGTGAATGGTTAACCAGCCGGCGCCTTGCAGCGCCTCCTGCAATCGATACGTGGTGGTCCAGCCAACGCCGCTCCAGCTCACCGTGTAGTTGCCGGAGTTGTTGATGCCGATGCCAACCAACTGTGGCGCATTGTCCGGTCGCAGGATCATCGCGGCGCTTGCCACCGATGAGTAGCCGCTGCAGCCCGCCGCGTTGCAGGCCTGTATACGATACGCACAGCTTCCCCGGCCCAGCGCTGTGATCGTTGCCTGACCGTTACCGAGTCCTCCCCGTAAAGCCCAGCCACCACCACCGGCACTCTTTCCCAGGCTGTACGCGGTAGCCCAGGACACCAATCACCAGGTCACCGTCACCCTGCCCCCGAGACTTACCGAGGGGACAGCCAGGCTGGGCGCAGATGGCGCGTACAACACGGCCACCATCGCTTCTGCCGAGAGGGCGCCGCAAATGAGATTGGCGGCGCCGGGTCCGCGCTGCAGCCACCCATGGGGTGGCTCTACGGGATCGACGTGCCTGTCCGATCACACGGCGACACGTTAGGCCGCTTTGCTGACCCGCGCCGCGCGCCGCGCGCGCACCGCTTCGGCCAGGCTCTCCAGCACCGCCAGCGAGCTGTCCCAGCCGATGCAGCCGTCGGTGATGCTCTGGCCGTAGGTCAGCGGCTGGCCGTCGACCAGGTCCTGGCGACCGGCGACGAGGTGGCTTTCCACCATCACCCCGACGATGCGCTCTTCGCCGTTGGCCAGCTGTGCGTTGATGTCGGCGATGACCTTGGGCTGGTTTTCCGGGTTCTTGCTGCTGTTGGCATGGCTGGCATCGATCATGATGCGCGCCGCCAGGTGCGACTTGGCCAGCGTCTGGCTGGTCGCTTCAACGTGGTCGGCATCGTAGTTGGGCGTCTTGCCGCCGCGCAGGATGACGTGGCAGTCCGGGTTGCCGGCGGTGGCCACGATGGCGGTGCCGCCCTCCTTGGTGACCGACAGGAAGTGGTGCGGGTTGGAGGCCGCGCCGATCGCGTCGGCGGCGATCTTGATGTTGCCGTCTGTGCCGTTCTTGAAGCCCACCGGGCACGACAGGCCCGAGGCCAGCTCGCGATGCACCTGGCTTTCGGTGGTGCGTGCGCCGATCGCGCCCCAGGCCACGAGGTCGGCGATGTACTGCGGCGAGATCACGTCGAGGAATTCCACGCCTGCCGGCAGGCCGAGCTTGTTGATGTCGCGCAGCAGGCCGCGCGCCACGCGCAGGCCCTTGTTGATGTTGAAGCTGCCGTCCAGGTCCGGGTCGTTGATCAGGCCCTTCCAGCCCACGGTGGTGCGCGGCTTTTCGAAGTACACGCGCATGACGATTTCCAGCTCGTCGGCGTAGGCATCACGCAGCGGCTTGAGGCGCTGGGCGTACTCGATGGCGGCGACCGGGTCATGGATCGAGCACGGCCCGATCACCACCGCCAGGCGGTCATCGCGGCCGTGCAGGATCTCGTGCAGGGCCGCGCGCGAGGCGCTGACCGTGTCGGAGGCTTCATCGTCGCAGGGCAGCATGGCCAGCAGTTGGGCCGGCGGGGTCAACGGTTCGATCTTGCGGATGCGCAGGTCATCGGTGTGCGGGGGCATGCGGGGAAACTCCTTGGAAGTGGGGGTCCCCAGCGCGGCGGCAACAAAAAAGCCGCCAGGTGCGCTGGCGGCTTTCGGGAATGCGTCTGAAGGTTTCTTCAGGGTGAGCGCATGCCTTCCTCCGCCGGTGGCTTCGGAAAGTAATACCAAAAGTAGGCGTTGGCGGGGCGTGCGTTCATTGGGGAGTATTGATAACACAGGTTTTGTGCGGCGCAAAATGTTTCATTCGCAACTGGGGTGCTTGGTTGGGGGAATTGCAGGTGAGTGGAGCCGGCCGAGCGACGGTTGGGTCTGCGGTGAAGCCAGCCGACCAACGGTCGGCTCTACGGTGGAGGCAGCCGACCAACGGTCGGCTCTACGGAGGTGCCAGCCGACCAACGGTCGGCTCTACAGGGAGCGTTGGGCGCGCTTGCGGATGTAGGTGTTGGCGGGGTGGTCGGCGTGGCGCTGCTGCCATGCAGCGCAGCGTTCGCGTACCCAGTCGGGCTGGCTCTTGCCGGCATCATTGAGCCAGTTGCCCACCGAGTCCTGCACGTAGCGCGATTCATCGCAGCACAGCGCCTCGAGCAGCGCGTGCGCGTGCTGCGGTGCCTGCTTCAGCAGGGCGATATGCGCGGCCCATACGCCACGCGGACGCAGTGCTTCGCAGGCGAAGCGGCGGACGTTGGGCGAGGCATCGGCCGTCCATGGCTGCACGTGGGCCAGCACCCGCAGCGGGTCTGCGGCGATGTGCGGGCGTACGGCCAGCCACGCCCATTCGCGTACGCCGAAATGCGGGTCGTCGGCCAGCGCGCGCAGCGCGTCGAGCTTGTGTTCCAGCGACAGGCGCGGGTCGCTGCCGATGAGGTAGCAGGCCCAGCCACGCACGGTGTCGCTGCGGTGGTCGATCCACTGCGCCGGATCGCCCAGGGCGTGCGCACGCAGCAACGTGGCCGCGCCCTGCATGCGCAGGGTGATGCCGCTGTTGGCCGCCTTGCGCATGTTGGCCACTGCCGCCGCCGGCAGCGACGGCGCGATGCTGGCCAGCAGCCGGGCGAAGTCCACCGCCAGGATCTCGGCCAGGTGGGTCGCTTCGGCCTCCCCCCCGTCGAGCTGGGCGCGGCGTTCGCGCGAGAGCGCCTGCTTCTTCATGCTGCCTGCCCCGCATCGGTACGCGCCCAGATGCGGCACAGCATGCCACTGAGCAGGGTGCGTTCGTCATCACCAAGGTCGGCGAACAGGCTGCGGATCCACTGGGTGTGCTGGTCGAACAGGGACACTGCCAAGGCCTCGCCGGCCGGGGTCAGGCAGACGTTGACGCGGCGCTTGTCGTCCGGGTCGGCGTGCCGGTCCAGCAGCCCGTCGCGCTCCAGCCCGTCCAGCAGCCCGGTGATGGTGGCGCGGGTCACCCCGGCGCGCTCGGCGAGCTGGTGCGGCGACAACGGCGCCTCGGCCCCCTGCAGCAGGAACAACAGCACGAAGCGGCCTTCGCTCAGTCCCAGCGGGGCCAGGCGGTGCGCACAGTCCTGGTCGATCGCAGCGGCCAGCGACAGCAGCTGGAAGCACTGGGCCAGGCCATCGGGCTGCGGCTGGCCACGGCGCTGCATCTCGGCCAGGAACGCCTGGTGTTTCAGGGCCAGCATGGGGCTTCCAGAGGATGATTAGGCGCCTAATCATACCCTGTGCAGCGGGCGAGGTGGGCTCAGCGCGCCGGCGGCGGGGCGGCGTCGAAGAACATCAGGTAGACCAGGCGACCGTTCTCGATGCGGTCGCCGAACGCCGGCCCGGCGGTGTGCCACAGCCACGGACGCAGCAGCACCAGGCGGTTGAAGCGCATCGGCACGCGCATGGTCATTTCCCACTGGCTGTCGTCGGCGCTGTCGCGCTCGATGATGTCGCGGTGCATGGCCGCGCGGTCTGGATAGCCGTGCCGCGCCAGCTCGGCCTCGTCCAGCGCCAGGCGCTCGGTGCCGGTGCGGCGATGGCGGAAGAATTCGGTGCCGCCCTGGCAGTCTTCCGGCGCACTGAGGTAGAGGATGCCCGACCAATGCGAGCGGTCCACGTGCACCTTGGCGCGGCCCACGTCATGGGCCAGGGTGATGCGGAACTTGCCGTGCGACTGCAGCGGCGAGACCACGCGCAGCGGTTCGTTGACCAGGCGGGACGCGGCATGCGCCAGTCCGTCGATCTCCAGGCGCTCGATCGAGTTGCGGCCGGGGAAGGCACCGTCCTGCTCGGGATAGGTCAGCTGCAGTGCGGCGTTACGCAATCCCTGGGCATCGGCGGCCGCCAGGAAGTCGTCGACGACAATCATGGAAGTAGGCATGCCGAGAGCCTAGCGGTGGCGCTCCACGCCAGCAAGGCGCCTGGGTCACCCATGCCGCCCGGCAAGGCTGGGCCCGGCCGGTTGCGCGAGCGGAAGGCAGATCCGCGCGACCAGGCCGCCGCCGTCGCGCGCCAGCAGGTGCAGCTCGCCGCCGTGCTGACGCGCCGCGCCCTGCGCGACGGCAAGACCCAGGCCGATGCCGCCGGTGCTGCGGTTGCGCGAGCCCTCGTGGCGCTGGAACGGCTGCAGCAGGCGTACCTTGTCGGCGTCGGCGATACCGGGACCGCGGTCGGCCACCTCCAGTATCACCACGCCATCGCCTGCCTCCAGCCGCAGCTCGGCCGACCCCGCATAGCGGACCGCGTTGTCGATGAGGTTGTCCAGCGCGCGCCGCAGTTGCAGCACATCCACGGCCACGCTGACGTGCGCGGCATGCGTGAGGCGCACGTCGGCGCCGCGCGCCTGCGCGTGCTGGGCGCATTCCTCCAGCAGCAGGTGCAGCGCGGTGGGGTGGCGCTGCGCGGGGTGCAGTTCGCCACGCGCATAGTCCAGCACCTGGTCGATCATGCTGGTCATGCGCGCGATGTCGGCCACCATGCGCTCGGCCTGGGCCGGTGGTGCGCTGTCGGCGCGCAGGCGCAAACCGGTGAGGGGAGTGCGCAGGTCGTGGGCGACGGCGGCCAGCATGCGGGTCACCTCATGGGCCTGGTCACGCAGGCGCTCGCGCGCCGCGTTCATCGCCTCGGCCATCACCTGCACCTCGCGCGGCCCTTCCACCGGCAGGCGCGCGGTGGACTGCAGCGACAGGTCCGCGCTGGCATCGGCCAGGCGGCGCAGCGGGCCGGTCACGCGCAGCGCCAGCCAGGCCGCCAGTGGCGCCAGCAGGACCGCGCCGGCCAGCAGGGCCAACAGCACCTGGCGCCGCCATTGCAGCAGCGCACTGTAGTCGGCGCCCACCACCGTCCACTGGCCATCGGCGTGCTGCACGGCCAGTTCGAACGCCGGCCACAGCAGACCCGGCAACAGCAATGCCTCTTCCACCGTGGCACGCTGCTCTGGGCCGCCGGCCAGCAGTTGCCCCTGCTTGATCACCTGCACCTGCACGGCGGTGGGATCGGTGCTGCGCTGCCAGACCGTGCGTACCCGCGCGCGCGGCACGCCCAGGCGAGCGGCCACCACGCTGCTCATCCAGTCGTTGTCACGGCCGGCGGGCGGCTGCGCTTGCCGCCAGCGGCGCAGGCCGAGGTCGGCCGCGGCGCGCTCGCCGGCCATCACCTGCACTGCCTGATGCAGGTTCATCTGCGGCGCGGCGGGGCTGGGCAGCGCCCACACCACGGCGAAGCTCACCGCCTGCGCCACCAACAGCGTGGACAGGGTCAGCAAGGCCACCCAGGTGGCGGTGCGCCAGGGGCGGCTCACCGGCGGGACACCGGGGCTGCGAAGCGATAGCCCTCCCCGCGCAGGGTCTGCACCAGCGCGTCGCCGCCCGTGGCTGCCTGGGCGAGCTTGCGGCGCAGGCGGCTGACCGCCAGGTCGACGGCACGGTCGAACGGTTCACTGTCTTCGCCACGGGTCAGGCGCAGCAGCTGCTCGCGGCTGAGCACGCGACCGGCGCGTTCGGCCAGCACCCGCAGCAGCGCGAACTCGCCGCGGGTAAGGGGCACCTCGGCGGCCTGCGGGGTGAGCAGGCGATGCTGCTCCAGCTGCAGTTGCCAGCCCTCGAAGTGCAGGGTGGTGGACGGCGCCGCCCCCTCTTTCCTGTCGGCGCGGCGCAACAACGCACGCACGCGGGCCAGCAGTTCGCGTGGGTCGAACGGCTTGGCCAGGTAATCGTCGGCGCCCATCTCCAGCCCGATCACGCGGTCGGGGGTGCTGCCCATCGCGCTGAGCATCAGGATCGGGATGCCGCTGGGCTGCAGGCGTCGGCAGACCGACAGGCCGTCCTCGCCCGGCATCATCCAGTCCAGCACGATGAGGGCGCTGCGTTGCTGGGCCAGCAATGCATCGAGCATGGCCGCATCGGCCGCCACCCGCACCTGGTAGCCGTGCTGGCGCAGGCAGTCGGCGATGGCGTCGCGGATACTGGCGTCGTCGTCCACCACCACGATGTCGATTGCTGCAGGCATGCGCCGATTATGGCGCGGGTTTGTATCGGGACTGTATCTGCACGCGTGCCAGCCCGACATCGCGGCGATACAGCCAGCGGGTGTCATGTCCTTTCCCCAACGGAGACCGTCCCATGCGCATTACGCCCCTGCTCGCCCTCGCCTGCCTGGCCACCCTGCCCGCGCAGGCCGCCACGGCCACCCATGAAATCCCGATGTGGATGCAGGGTGGCCACCCGACCGTCGCGGTGCGGCTGGGTGACAGCGTGGAGCCGCTGCACTTCGTGATCGACAGTGCGGCCGGGGCCACGGTGATGGACCAGGCCACGGCGCGACGACTGGGGCTGGATGACCCGGATGCGGCGGGCGTCGAGGTGGAAGGCGCCACCGACAGCAGCGCGGTGCTGCGCCGCACCCGCAGCACCCGCTGGCAGGTAGGCACGCTGTCATTCGAGGCCGCGACCATGCAGACCGACCTGAGCCGGCTGGGCAAGGACGGGCGCCGCATCGACGGCATCCTCGGCAACGACGTCACCAACCGCTTCGATACCACCTTCGATATCGCCGGCCAGCGCGTGCTGCTGCAGCCGCCGGGCCCGATGCCGGCGGACGCCGGGTGCGTAGCCAATGCCGTGCCGGTCCGCGACGCGAGCATGCAACGGTTCGGCTTCATCCCGGTGCAACTGGGCTCGACGGCGGTGGAGGCGATCGCGGTGGTGGACACCGGCGCGGCACAGACCGTGCTCAACAGCGCCGCGGCCAGTGCGCTGGGCCTGCGCACCGATGGCAGCGATGCGCGCGTGCGGGTGCGCGAAAAGGGCACGCGTGGGCTGGGCGACCGCGTGATGGAGACCTGGCTGGCCACCCTGCCGGGCCTGCGCATGGGCCGTTGGCAGCACGCCCCGCTGGAGGTTCGGATCAGTGAACTGCCGGTGTTCGCCTCGCTGGGATTGAAGGAGCGACCGGCATTGATCCTGGGGGCCGATGCGATGGCCGATACGCGGGTGCAGATGGGCAGCGGCGCGGCCTGGATCTGCCTGCGGCGCGGGTGAGCGGGCCCGGCCGGTGGTCACGATGACCGCCGGCACTGTGCCAGCGGGGCCGCCGCGGTAGCATGCGCCACACCTCCCGCTGGAGTGCCGTGCATGCGCCTGTTCGCCGTGTTGCTCGCCGTGGTGGCCCCCGTGACCGCCCTCGCTGCGGCCCCGCCCGCCCCACCACCGATGGCCGACGCCGCTGCAGTGGAGGCGGAAATGGCGCGCTTGATGCGCGCCACCGGGGCCCAGGGGTGGGCCGTGGCGGTGGTCGATCAGGGCAAGGTGGTGCAGCTGCACGTGGCCGGAAAACGCAACGCGGCCGGCGACCCGCTGACGACCGACACGGTGATGTACGGCGCGTCGCTGACCAAGATGGCCTTCGCCTACATGGTGATGCAGTTGGTGGACGAGGGGGTGCTGGACCTGGACCGGCCGATCGGCGCGTACCTGGAGCGCCCCTTGCCGGATTACCCGGCAGAGAAGCAGTACGCGCCCTGGCCGGACCTGAAGGACGACCCGCGCTGGCAACGCCTGACCGCGCGGATGCTGCTCAGCCATCGCAGCGGATTCGCCAATTTCGCGTTCCTGGAGCCGGATGGAAAGCTGCGCCTGCACTTCGATCCAGGCACGCGCTACGCCTACTCCGGCGAAGGCCTGATCCTGCTGCAGTTCGTCCTGGAGCGCGGCTTGGGCCTGGAGGTAGGTGTGGAGATGCAGCGGCGGGTGTTCGACCGCTTCGGCATGACCCGCACCAGCATGACCTGGCGCGCCGACTTCGCCGGCAACCTGGCCGACGGCTGGACCCAGGACGGCCGCACCGAACCACACGACGAACGCAGCCGGGTGCGTGCGGCGGGCTCGATGGATACCACCATCGCCGACATGGCCCGGTTTGCCGCCGGCTACGTACGCGGCGAGGGACTGTCGGCCAAGGCGCGGGCAGCGCTGGTCCACGCGCAGTGGCCGATCACCACGGCCAGCCAGTTCCCGACCCTGCAGGACGCGCTGGCGCCCGCGCAACGGCGCCGCGACCTCGCCGCCGGGCTGGGCGTGGTGGTGTTCCAGGGACCGCAGGGGCGCGGGTTCTACAAGGGCGGCCACGACGATGCGGTCGGCAACACGCTGGTGTGCGTGGCGCGGCGCCAACGCTGCGTGGTGGTGCTGGGCAACGACGTGCGCGCCGAAGCGGCGTTTCCTGCGCTGGTGCGGTTCGTTCTGGGCGAGACCGGCGTGCCGTGGACGTGGGAGTACGGGGGCAAGGCGTTCGTGGAGTGACGTCGACAACAAAAAACCCCGCCTTCCGGCGGGGTTTTTCGTCGTGCGTTGGCGGATGGTGGTACCGACCACGGTCGGTACCTACCGCTCCGATGTGTGCCGACCGATGGCCGGCCTCTCCATCAGAAGTCCATGCCGCCCATGCCGCCCATGCCACCCATGCCGCCGCCCGCTGCGCCAGCGCCGTCATCCTTCTTCGGGGCTTCGGCAACCATGGCTTCGGTGGTGATCATCAGGCCGGCGATCGAGGCCGCGTTCTGCAGCGCCGAACGGGTCACCTTGGTCGGGTCCAGGATGCCGAATTCCAGCATGTCGCCGAATTCGCCGGTGGCCGCGTTGTAGCCGTAGCTACCGGTGCCTTCCTTGACCTTGTTGACGATGACCGACGGCTCTTCGCCGGCGTTGGCGACGATTTCGCGCAGCGGGGCTTCCATCGCGCGCAGGGCGATCTGGATGCCGTGGTTCTGGTCTTCGTTGGCACCCTTCAGGCCGGCCAGTGCGGTGACGGCACGGACCAGGGCCACGCCGCCGCCCGGGACCACGCCTTCTTCAACGGCTGCACGGGTCGCGTGCAGGGCGTCGTCGACGCGATCCTTCTTTTCCTTCATTTCGATTTCGGTCGAGGCGCCGACCTTGATCACGGCAACGCCGCCGGCCAGCTTGGCCACGCGTTCCTGCAGCTTTTCACGGTCGTAATCGGACGAGGTGTCTTCGATCTGGGTCTTGATCTGGGTCACGCGCGCATCGATGTTGGCCTTCTCGCCGGCACCGTCGATGATGGTGGTGTTTTCCTTGGAGACCTGCACCTTCTTGGCGCGGCCCAGGTCCTTGATCGTCGCCTTTTCCAGCGACAGACCGATTTCCTCGGAGATCACGGTGCCGCCGGTCAGCACGGCCATGTCTTCCAGCATCGCCTTGCGACGGTCGCCGAAGCCCGGTGCCTTGACGGCCACGACCTTGACGATGCCACGGATGGTGTTGACGACCAGGGTGGCCAGCGCTTCGCCTTCGATGTCTTCGGCGATGATCAGCAGCGGCTTGCCGGCCTTGGCGACGCCTTCCAGCACCGGCAGCAGGTCACGCACGTTGGAGATCTTCTTGTCGTGCAGCAGCACGTAGGGATCGTCCAGGTCGGCGGTCTGCGACTGCTGGTTGTTGATGAAGTACGGGGACAGGTAGCCACGGTCGAACTGCATGCCTTCGACGACGTCCAGCTCGTTGTCCAGGCCCGAGCCTTCTTCAACGGTGATGACGCCTTCCTTGGTCACGCGGCGCATCGCTTCGGCGATGATGTTGCCGATCGACTCGTCGGAGTTGGCCGAGATCGTACCGACCTGGGCAATGGCCTTGTCGTCGGCGGTCGGCTTGGAGATGTTCTTCAGCTCGGCGACGGCGGCGATGACGGCCTTGTCGATACCGCGCTTGAGGTCCATCGGGTTCATGCCGGCAGCGACGGCCTTGGCGCCTTCGCGGATCAGGGCCTGGGCCAGCACGGTGGCGGTGGTGGTGCCGTCGCCGGCGTCGTCGTTGGTGCGGGAAGCGACTTCCTTCACCATCTGGGCGCCCATGTTCTCGAACTTGTCAGCCAGTTCGATTTCCTTGGCGACGGACACGCCATCCTTGGTGATGGTCGGGGCGCCGAAGCTCTTCTCGAGCACGACGTTGCGGCCCTTCGGGCCCAGGGTGGCCTTCACGGCATTGGCGAGCACGTTGACGCCGCGCACCATGCGCGAGCGGGCATCTTCACCGAAACGAATATCTTTGGCAGCCATTGCGATTACCTTTTATGGAGAGCCGGGCCGAGCCCGGCTGCTTGAATGGGGGAAATTGCGGACGCGCCGGCACGGGCCGGCGGCATCACTCAGCCGACGATGGCGAGGATGTCGTCTTCGCGCAGGACCTTGTACTCGACGCCTTCAGACTTGTAGCTGCTGCCGGCGTACTGGCCGTAGATGACCTTGTCACCGACCTTCAGCGACGGCGCGCGGACGCTGCCGTTGTCCAGGGGCTTGCCCGGGCCGACGGCCACGACTTCACCCTTGGTCGACTTTTCCTTGGCGGAATCCGGAATCACGATGCCGCCGGACGAGATTTCGTCGGCTTCGATCGGCTTGACTACAACGCGGTCATGAAGCGGCTTGATGCTCATGTGAGACCCTTTTAAGTTGTTGATTGGTCTAGGAAAGTCTGGCGATGTTAGCACTCGCACAAGGCGACTGCCAGCCACGCTCACGAAAAAACCCGGCAGTGCGGGTACGGAGCAGAGATGGTGCTGGGTGCGCGCCTTTCAAGGGGCAGGGTCGAAATTTTTCCGGGCTGCGTGTGGGTTCAAGGACAACGGCAAGGGCAAAGGCAAAGGCAAAGCTCCCTGTCCCCGTTCGGGACTGCCGCGAGCGTGAGGGCCCCGTAGCGGCTTGCGGAAACAAGCGGGAAAGCCGGCTTCTGACTTTGGTCGGTGGGTCGGGCGCTGGGGCCCCATGCCCTTGGAGGCGAAATAAAGGAGGAGGGGGCGGCCGCAGGCCGACGCCGGGGGACATTTGCCGGAAAGGGTATGGGGCCCAGCGCCCGATCCACCGACTCCCGCTTGAGGCGAAATAAGGGGGGAGGCGTCGCCGGAAGGGTATGGAGTCCCAGCGCCCCACCTACCTCCCCCACCAACCGCCATTTTCTTGACGCACGTCCCACTGTGGGAGGCCGATTACGACACATCGATAGATGTGTCATCTGGATTGATTAGATTCGGCCGGCGATACCCAATCACAAGGAGACGTAGATGAGGTTGCTCACACCGCTGTCCCTGGGGTGCCTGCTGGCGTTGGCCGGCACCGCCCAGGCGGATGTATTCATCAATGAACTGCACTACGACGACAGCACCGCCGCCGGCGACGTCGGCGAGGCCATCGAGGTGGTGGCCACCGGTGGCGAGGACCTGTCCAGCTACCGGCTGTACCTCTACAACGGCAGCACCCCGTCGGCGGCCACCGTGTACGCCAACAACCCGGTGCCGGCCGGCAGCGCGGCCAGCTGCGGCAAGGCCAGCATCGCCACGGTCAGCTACCCGAGCAACGGCATCCAGAACGGCGCCAACGACGGCATCGCGCTGGTGGATGGCAGCGGCAAGGTGGTCCAGTTCATCAGCTACGAAGGCACCATCACCGCCGCCGGTGGTCCGGCCGCGGGCCTGACCAGCCAGAACATCCCGGTCAGCGAGAGCAACAGCACCGCCCCGGGCACCTCCCTGCAGCTCACCGGCAATGGCAGCCAGTACGCCCACTTCACCTGGGCAGCCTCGGGCGCGCAGACCTTCGGTGCCTGCAACGCCGGGCAGACCTTCAGCGGCGGCGGTGGCACCGGCCCGAACACCCCGCCCTCGGTGAGCACCACCACCCCGGAACAGGGGGCCAGCACCTTCCCGGCCGCCGCCGACCTGGGCGTAACCTTCAGCGAAACGGTCAGCCTGGCCAGCGGCGCCTTCGTGCTCAGCTGCGGCCAGTCCGGCACGGTGCCGCTGACCCACGCCAGCAGTGGCAGCCGCTTCACCCTGTCCACCAACACCGCCCTGGTGGCTGGCGAGGCGTGCCGCTTCGATATCCGCGCCAGCCGCATCACCGATGCACAGGGCGCGCATCCGGCCGCCGACACCCGCATCGCCTTCACCGTGGCCAGCGGCACCGGCAACCCGGACCCGGGCAACCCCGATCCCGGCAACCCCGGCACGCCGGGCGAGTACTACTCGCGGGTCAACACCAGCAACCCTAGCCAGCTGCGCTGCTCGCTGCACGAGACCATCAAGGGCCACACCGCCTACCCCTACAGCGGCTCGGGTACCAGCACCTGGACCATCCTGGAGATCGCCGACGAGGATCCCAACAACAGCGGCAAGATCCTGGACGCCTACCGCAACCGCAGCTACACCAAGGTGAGCGGCCGCGCGGGCACCGGCAGCGGCCTGACCTACAACCGCGAGCACACCTGGCCCAACTCGCTGGGCTTTGCCAGCACCACCGGTGACAAGGGCCTGCCGTATGCGCCCTACACCGACACCCACATGCTGTACCTGACCGACGCGCAGTGGAACGCCGACCGCGGCAACAAGCCCTTCGGCAAATGCGACAGCAACTGCGGCGAGCGCGCCACCGAGGCCAACAACGGGTTCGGCGGTGGCAGCGGCGGCTACCCGGGCAACTCCAACTGGGTACGCACGCCGGACGGCAACACCGGCACGTTTGAAGTGTGGGGCCACCGCAAGGGCGACATGGCGCGCGCGGTGATGTACATGGCGATCCGCTACGAGGGGGGCAAAGACGCCAAGACCGGCCAGTCCGAGCCGGACCTGGAACTGACCGACGACCGCAGCAAGATCGTCAAGACGTCGGCCTCGCCGGCCTACATGGGCCTGCTCTCGACGCTGATCGAGTGGCACCTGGCCGACCCGCCGGATGCCGCCGAACGTGCCCGCAATGAAGTGATCTACAGCTTCCAGGGCAACCGCAACCCGTTCATCGACCACCCCGAGTGGGCGACCCCGGGCCTGTTCACCTCGGCCAAGCCGAGCACCTGCCAGCTGCTCAACTGAGCCCCGCCGACCGGCGCCGCAACGGCGCCGGTCGGACCATTGGCATCCCACGGTCCTATACTCGGCGGTCATGTCGATCGCCGATCCCGTATTCATTCTGTTCACCACCTGCCCCGACGCGGCGACCGCGGCGCGGCTGGCGCGTGCGCTGGTGGAAGAACGCCTGGCGGCCTGCGTTACCCGCCTGGACGCGGCGCACGCCACGTACCGCTGGCACGGGGAGATCTGCGAGGACCACGAGGTCCAACTGCTGATCAAGACCACCGGCAGCCGCCTGGACGCGGCCATCGCGCGCGTGCAGGCCCTGCACCCGTATGAACTCCCGGAGTGCATCGCGGTCGAAACCCGCGCTGGCCTGCCGGCGTACCTGGATTGGATTCGGGCACAGACCCGAGAGGAAATTGATTGATGACCCTGTTTGGTCGTATTGCCGCGCTGTGCGCGTTGTTCGTGGTGTCCCTGCCGGCGCTGGCTGTCAGCGAGAAGGACCTGCTGCCGGTGGACGAGGCCTTCGGGCTGAGTGCGCAGGCGCGGGATCGCGACCGCATCGAGATCAGCTGGAAGATCGCGCCGGGGTACTACCTCTACCGCCATCGCACCACGGTCAAGGCCGACGCCGGCTTCGCCGCCGAGGCGCTGCAGATGCCGGCCGGCAAGAAACACCAGGACGATTTCTTCGGCGAGGTGGAAACCTACCGCGAACGCCTGACCGCGGTGCTGCCGGGCAAGGCCGCCGACGGCACCGACACGGTGACGCTGGAGATCCGCTACCAGGGCTGCGCCGACGCTGGCGTGTGCTACCCGCCGCAGAAGCGCAGCGTCAAAGTGACGTTGCCCGCCGGTGCGGGGAGCAGTGCAGCGGTGGCTGCGGCGGCACCGGCCACGGGCTCGCCTTTCAACAACCCGTTGGCCGGCAACAGCGGCGGTGGCCTGCGCCTGCCGGGTACCAGCACGGCCCAGTCACTGCCGCTGCCGTCCGAGCGCGCCTTCGGCTTCGATGCGATCGTCGACGATGGCAACACGGTGCTGCTGCGTTTCAGCCCGGCACCGGGCTATTACCTGTACCGCGACCGCACCTCGCTGAAGCTGGAGGGCGCCGCCGGCCTGCGCGCGGACAAGCCGTTGTGGCCCGCGGCCAAGTCGCACCGCGACGAACACTTCGGCGACGTGGCGGTCTATTTCGACCAGGTGGACGTCAAGTTGCCGCTGCGCCGCAGCCGCCCCGAGGCGGTCGACACCACCCTGGTGATCACCTTCCAGGGCTGCCAGACCGACGGCATCTGCTACCCGCCGATGACGCGCCGGGTGAAGCTGTCGCTGCCCGCCGGCAAGGTCAACGCCAGTGCCGATGAAGCCGCGCACAGGAACGACGTGATCGCCCCGCTGCCGGGCAAGGTCACCCGTACCAACGTGCGCGAGCGCGACACGGCCGGGATCGCCACCCAGCCGATGCTGATCCGCCCGAACGAGACGGCGCCGGCGGCGATCGATGCCGGCGTGGCGCCCGACGCCAGTGCCGACAACGCGCAGCGCACCCGCCCGCCGGGCGACGACGCCGCGCCGACGACCTTGATCGGCGCACTGCTGCTGGCCCTGCTGGGCGGCCTGATCCTCAACCTGATGCCGTGCGTGCTGCCGATCCTGTCGCTGAAGGTGCTGGGCGTGGCGCAGAGCGGTGAGAGCCGCCAGCGCGCGCGCAGCCATGCGCTGTGGTACACCGCCGGCGTGCTGGTGGCGTTCGCGGCGATCGGCGCGCTGGTGCTGGCGCTGCGCGCCGCCGGCCAGGCGGCCGGCTGGGGCTTCCAGCTGCAGCACCCGTGGTTCATCGCCGCGCTGGTGTACCTGATGTTCACCGTGGGCCTGAGCCTGTCCGGCGTGTTCACCCTGGGCGGCAGCCTGGGCGGGATGGGCCAGTCGCTTGCCGCGCGCAGCGGCCCGGTCGGCGACTTCTTCACCGGCGTGCTCGCCTGCGTGGTGGCCAGCCCGTGCGTGGCGCCGTTCATGGGCCTGCCGCTGGCCTACGCGTTCACCACCGATACCGTGCCGGCCCTGCTGGTGTTCCTGGCACTGGGCCTGGGCCTGGCGCTGCCGTTCCTGCTGATCGGCTTCATTCCTTCGCTGGCCAAGCGCCTGCCGCGCCCCGGCGCCTGGATGGAGACGCTCAAGCACGTGCTGGCGTTCCCGATGTACGGCACGGCCATCTGGCTGCTGTGGGTGCTGGGCAAGCAGCGCGGTGTGGATGCGATGACCCTGGTGCTGGGCGGGCTGGTGGTACTGGCGCTGGCGCTGTGGTGGTTCGAGCGCAGCCGGTGGCGCAGCCACCGCGTCGGCAGCCTGCTGGCCGTGCTGCTGCTGCTCGGCGCGTTGCTGCCGGTGTGGGGCGTGACCCGGCTGGCGCCGCCGGCCAAGGCCGCGGTGGCCGCCGCCGACAACGTGGTGGCGTACTCGCCGCAGATGCTGGACCGCCTGCGCCAGGACAACCGCGTGGTGTTCGTCAACATGACCGCCGACTGGTGCGTGACCTGCAAGGCCAACGAACGCGCGGTGCTGGGCACCAACGCCTTCCACGACACCCTGCGCCGCACCAACGCGGTGTACATGCGCGGCGACTACACCAACGTGGACCCGGACATCACCGCGTTCCTGGATGAACACAAGGCCGTGGGCGTGCCGCTGTACGTGGTGTACGGCCCCGGCGCGCCGCCGACCGTGCTGCCCACCGTGCTGACCCAGGCCATCGTGGAAGAAGCGCTGCTGCGGACGGCACGATGAGCCTGCGGCCACCCCACCGGACGGTGCTGGTGGCCGCGTTTGCCGCCTTGGTCGGGATCGGTGCCGGGGTGTGGTTCTTCGACCGCGCCGCGACGCCGTCGCCGCCGAGCGTGCGCTCCCCGGCGTCGGCCGCGGCCATCGGCGATCCGCTGCCGGCGATCACCCTGCCGGACATCAACGGCCGCCCCGTGGATCTGGCCACCTTCGGCGGCCGCCCGCTGCTGATCAACGTGTGGGCCAGCTGGTGTGGCCCATGCGTGGAGGAGATGCCGGCGCTGGCGGCATTTTCCGCCGCGCAACCGGCCGGCGGCGTGCAGGTGCTGGGGCTGGCCCTGGACACCGAGGAGGGCGTGCGCGGATTCCTGGCCCGCGTGCCGGTGGCCTACCCGATCGTGCTCGATACCCCCGGCCCGGCCGACGCCAGCGTGCGCCTGGGCAATCGCCAGGGACTGTTGCCGTATTCGGTGCTGGTGGATGCGGACGGGCGCATCCTGAAGCAGAAGCTGGGGCCGTTCCAGGCCGGTGAGATCGAGGCGTGGGCGGCACCCGAGCGCGCCCCGCCGGGCGCCCGCTAGAGCCGGTCGAACACCGACCCCGACGAGGGGGTGAATATCTTGTGGTACAGGCGGGTGGCGTAGTCGTCGGTGGTGCCGGCGAGGTAATCGCAGATGGCGCGCATCCCGTACTGCCGGTGCTCGCCCTGCTGCTTCTCCGGCAGCAAACGCGTGGGGTTGTTGGCGATCGCGTCGAACAACCGGATCACCATCTGCTGGCCCTTGTACTCCAACGTCTGCACCTCGGCGGTCTTGACCACCTTCTGGACGACGAAGCTCTGGAGCAGATCGAGCTCGGCGCGTTTGGGCGCTTCCATGCTTGCCGAGAGACCGAACAGGCGGTTGGCGAAGTGGCCGTTCTCGATGATCGAGCAGCTGCGGATGAAATAGCCGACCAGGTAACTGATGGCATGCTTGCGCTCGCGGCTGCAGCCGGAGAACAACTCCCGGGTGATCCAATCGATTTCCTGCGCCAACGGATAGCGCGCGGCGTCGTCCTTGATCCGATCATGGACGTGGGTGCGCCACTGCTGCTCGCTGACGAAGCGCAATGCGATGGCATCCTCAAGATCATGCACGCCGTAGGCGATGTCGTCGGCCAGCTCCATGATCGATGTGTCAAAACCCTTGTGACAGGACTTGGCGTGCTTGCCCTCCATTTTCTGCGCGGCCATGAATGTTGCGCACTCGCCTGCAGCCAGGGGCTCCAGCACGAAATCTACCGATACCGCGTCGCAATCAAAGACGCACTTGGGAGGCTTATAGGCGTCCAGATTGGACGGCGCGTCACGGCCACTGTACTTTTCCGCATCGACTACTGCCGAATGTAGTACCGGGTACTTGATCAGGCCCAGCAATGTCCGCCGCGTGAGATTGAGGCCGGAGTGAATCGAGTATTCACCCAGCTTGGTGGCGATCCTGAGGGTCTGCGCATTACCCTCGAAGCCCCCTTCGTTGCGCATGCAGTAGTTCAGCGCGACCTCGCCACCATGCCCGAAGGGCGGATGACCGATATCGTGCGCGAGCGCGATCGCCTCCACGAGCTGCAGCGATGGAAGAAATGCCTGGTAGTCCTCATAGGCAGGATCGCCCTGCAACTGCTCGACGATGCCGCTGGCAATCTGCGCGACCTCGATGGAATGGGTCAGGCGAGTACGGTAAAAATCGCTCTCGCCCAGCCCAAGCACCTGGGTCTTGCCCTGGAGGCGACGAAAAAAGGCTGAGTGGATGATGCGCGCCCTGTCGCGCCCGTACTGGTCCCGATGCGGATCGTCCTGCCCCGTTGCATCCTGCCGCCGCGCCCAGATTTCCATGTCCACCTCTCATTCCAATAGATGGCGCGAAGCTAGCATTCCACGCGCGGTCAAACGCCTGCCACCGCGCAGAATCCCACAATTCCTATGCCGCGCATCGCCTCAGCTCCACCCGCACGCAACGAATCCCAGGTCGTGCCGCTCGCGGCGCCCGACCCACCGACGGAAGTCAGAGAGCCTCGCTCCTCGCCCGTACCGCAAGCCGAGCCCAGTCGCGCCCGAAAGACCCGACCGAAAACACAGCCCGATGGGAGAAAAACCTTAGTTGAACCAGCGCCGCAGGTAACGCGCAGTCGCGCCGGTGGTGACGCGGCTGACCTGCGCAGGCGTACCGGCGGCGACGATCGTACCGCCCTGCTCGCCCGCGCCCGGGCCGACGTCGATCACCCAGTCCGCATCGGCGACCACGCGTAGATCGTGCTCGACCACCACCACCGTGTTGCCGGCGTCGACCAGCCCGTGCAACTGCGCCATCAGCTTGTCCACGTCGGCCGGATGCAGGCCGGTGGTCGGCTCGTCCAGCACGTACAGGCTGCTGCCGTGCTGGCTGCGCTGCAGTTCGGTGGCCAGCTTGATCCGCTGCGCCTCGCCGCCGGACAGTTCGGTAGCCGGCTGGCCCAGCCGCAGGTAGCCCAGGCCGATATCGCGCAGCAACTGCAGCGGGCGCTGCACGGGTGCTTCCTCGGCGAAGAACAGCAGGGCTTCCTCGACCGTCATCGCCAACACCTGCGCGATGTTGCGGCCGCTCCATTCCACTTCCAGGGTCTTGGCGTTGTAACGCTGGCCGTGGCAGGTCGGGCACGGCGCGTAGACACTGGGCATGAACAACAGCTCGACATGCACGAAGCCTTCGCCCTCGCAGGTATCGCAGCGGCCTTGGGCCACATTGAAGGAGAACCGCCCGGCGCTGTAGCGGCGCGCCTTGGCCATCCGCGTGCCGGCGAACAGCCGACGCACGTGGTCGAACAGGCCGGTGTAGGTGGCCAGGTTGGAGCGCGGGGTGCGCCCGATCGGTTTCTGGTCGACGTTGACCAGCCGCTTGATCGCCTTGGCGCCGGCGTGCAGGCGTCCACGGGCGCGCTCGATGCTGCTGGGCACCGGCAGCTCGCTGTCCACCTCTTCCACCACCGGCTCGTGGCCGAGGTGCTCGCCGACCAGCTCCACCAATGCCTGGCTGACCAGGCTGGATTTGCCCGAACCGGACACACCGGTCACGGCGGTGAACGCCCCGAGCGGGAAGCGGGCGTCCAGGCCGTGCAGGTTGTTGCGGTGGATGCCGCGCAGTTCCAGCCAGCCCGCCGGCGTGCGCGGCGTGCGCCGTTCTCCGCGACCGGTCTCGAACAGGTATGGCGCGGTGACCGACGCCTCGACCGTGCGCAGGCCCTCGGGCGGCCCGCTGTAGAGCACCCGCCCGCCGTGCTGGCCGGCGCCGGGACCCACGTCGACCAGCCAGTCCGCGCGCCGCAGCATCTCCAGGTCGTGCTCGACCACGAACAGCGTATTGCCGCCGGCCTTGAGCTGGTCCAGCGCGCGGTACAGCGCCTCGCCATCGGCCGGGTGCAGGCCGGCAGTGGGCTCATCGAGCACGTACACCACGCCGAACAGGCTGGAACGGATCTGCGTGGCCAGGCGCAGGCGTTGCAGCTCACCGGGCGACAGTGTCGGGGTGGCGCGGTCCATCGACAGGTAGCCCAGGCCCAGGTCCTGCAGGGTGCCGATGCGCTCGACCAGGTCGTGGGCGATGCGCTGGGCGGCGATGCGCTTTTCCTCGGACAGGTCCGGCGTGCGGCGCACATCGCTGCCGCCCACATGCGAGGGCCCACCGGCGGCCGCGCGCGCCTGCAAGGCCTTGCGGCCCGCAGCGCGGCTGCGCGTGGCCGCCGTGGTGGGCGCATCGAAGCGGCCCTCGGCGGCCGGGCGCAGCGCTTCGGCCATGGCACTGAGCGAAAGCTGCGACAACGCGCCGATATCCAGCCCGGCAAAGGTCACCGACAGCGCTTCGCGCTTGAGCCGCTTGCCGTCGCAGACCGGGCACGCGGTGCCGACCATGTAACGGGCCACGCGCTTTTTCATCATCGCGCTCTGCGTGGTGGCGAACGTGTGCAGCACGTAGCGGCGCGCACCGCTGAAGGTGCCCATGTAGCTGGGCTCTTCCTTGCGGCGCAGCGCGGCGCGGGTTTCGGCCGGAGTGAAACCGGCATACACCGGCACCACCGGCTGTTCTTCGGTGAACAGGATCCAGTCGCGCTGCTTCCTGGGCAGGTCGCGCCACGGGATGTCCACGTCGTAGCCGAGCGTGACCAGGATGTCGCGTTGGTTCTGCCCGTGCCAGGCCGGTGGCCAGGCGGCGATGGCGCGCTCGCGGATGCTCAGCGACGGGTCCGGCACCATCGACGCTTCGGTCACTTCATACACGTGGCCCAGCCCGTGACAATGGGGGCAGGCACCCTGCGGCGTGTTGGGCGAGAAGTCCTCGGCATACAGCATGGGCTGCTTGGCCGGATACGTGCCGGCCCGCGAATACAGCATGCGCAGCAGGCTGGACAGCGTGGTGACGCTGCCCACGCTCGAGCGCACGCTGGCGGTGCCGCGCTGTTGCTGCAGCGCCACCGCCGGTGGCAGGCCGTCGATCGCATCCACGTCGGGCACGCCGACCTGGTCGATCAGCCGGCGCGCGTAGGGCGACAGCGATTCCAGGTAGCGCCGCTGCGCCTCGGCATACAACGTGCCGAAGGCCAGCGACGACTTGCCGGAGCCGGAGATGCCCGAGAACACCACCAGTGCATCGCGCGGGATGTCCACGTCGACGTTCTTGAGGTTGTGTTCGCGGGCGCCGCGGACGCGCACGAACGCGGCCGCGGCAGCAGAAGAGGGGGCGGGCTTGCGACGAGTGCTCATCCGCGCAGGATAGTGAGCACCGACGCACGCGGCCAGTGAAGGCAGGTGAGTGCCAGGTGTACGGCAGCGGCTACACGGCCGCCAGTCGCGCCGGCGGCCGTGCTGCGGGCGTGGCCAGCACGAACGCGGCCACCGCCTCGGACAGCAGCGCGGCCTGGCGCTCCATGGCATGCGCGGAGGCCGAGGCCTCTTCCACCAGTGCCGCGTTCTGCTGGGTGCTGCCGTCCATCTGCAGCAGCGTCTGCCCGACCTGCTCGATGCCGGCGCTCTGCTGCTGCGAGGCAGCCGAGATGCTGGCCATGATCGCGCTGACCTGCTGCACGCTGCCCAGGATCTGGCCCATGGTGGCACCGGCCTGGTCCACCTGCCGGGTACCGGCGGCCACGGTGTCCACCGAGGTCTCGATCAGGCCCTTGATCTGCCGCGCGGCGTCGGCGCTGCGCTGGGCCAACAGGCGCACCTCGCCGGCCACCACCGCGAAACTGCGGCCCTGCTCGCCCGCGCGCGCCGCTTCCACTGCCGCGTTCAAGGCCAGGATGTTGGTCTGGAAGGCGATCCCGTCGATCACGCTGGTGATGTCGGCGATGCGGCGGGAGGCCTGCGCGATCTCCTCCATGCGCGCGACCACCTGGGCCACCGACGCACCGCCCTGCTGGGCGATGCCGGTGGCCTGCACCGCCAGCCGGTTGGCCTGCTGGGCGGCATCGGCGTTCTGGCGCACGGTGGCGGTGAGTTCCTCCATCGAGGAGGCGGTTTCTTCCAGGTGTGCGGCCTGGCGCTCGGTGCGCCCGGCCAGGTCCTGGGTGCCGGACACGATCTCCCCGGCCGCGCCATTGATCGCCAGCGAGGCCTGCTGGATACGGGCAACGATGTCGGTGAGCTGTTGCACGGTGGCGTTGGCGTCGTCGCGCATCTGTGCGAACACGCCGTCGAACTGGCCCTGCATGCGGACCCGCAGGTCGCCCTGGGCCAACGCGGACAGCAGCGCCTGCAGCTCGGAAAGATTGCCCTGGAAGGTTTCCAGCAGGCGGTTGATGCTCACGGCCAACGTCAGCACGAAGCCCTGCTTGCCAGCCACGTCGATGCGCCCGTGCAGCTGGCCGCGCGCGGCCGCGTCGACCAGCGCGGCCACTTCGGTTTCCACCGTGGTTTCCAGCGCGCGGCTGCGCCATTCCACCGCGGCGCCCAGGCACTGCTCGTGGTCGATGATCGGGGTGACCACCAACTGGTAGCGCGTGCCGGCGTGTTCGATCTCGTGCGTGGCCGGCGCGTCGCCCCTGCCGGTTGCCTCGATCCGGGCAAAGGCCGGATGCAGTGCCGACGCGGGTCGCCCGCGCCAGTCGGCATCGGTGGTCGCCAACGCGGCCAGCAACGCACGGTTGAGCAGGGTGATGCGCCCTTCCGGGTCGATCACCATCACCCCCGTCTGGGCGCTGTCCAGGGCCTGGCGCGCACGTGCGTTGTCGCGTGCGGCGGCGCGCTCGGCATCGATCCGCTCGCGCAGGCGCTGCTGCATGTGGACCAGCCGTTGCGCGAGCTGGCCGATCTCGTCGTACGGGTTGTGCACGGTGAGCACGCTGTCCAGGCGGTCCTCGGCGATGTCCTCGGCGAAACGCAAGGTGTCGGCGATCGGCCGGCGCACCGCGCGCAGCACCAGCACCAGGCTGGCGATCAGCACCACGGCCACCAGTGCCAGGGTGAGGCCGAATACCACGGTCATCGCACGTGCCTGCCCCTGTTGCCGGGCGCGTGCCGCGTCCAGCGCCAGGGTCTGTGCGCGCTGCAACCGCTGCAGCGCCGGGGCGATCTGCGCGGCGCTCTCGGCCAGGGACTGGGCCTCCACGTCCAGTCCCACCCGCGCCGCGGTGTAGGCCAACAGCGCACCTTGATACGCGTCCATGCCCGCACGCAGGGCGTCCTGGCGGGCCGCGGGCAGCGCGGCGGCCGACAACGCCAGCTCGAACGGCAGCTTGGCTTCGCTGGCGCGGTCGGTATGCGCCGAATCACCGCTGAGCAGCAACAGGGCCTCCTGGCGCCGCATCGCCTGCCAGTGTGCAGCCAGTGCCGCCGGTGCGGCGTCACCGAGCTGTGCGTCCAGTGCAGCGGCGCTGGCCTCCAGCTGCGCGCGCAACCCGTCCTCGCCACGGCCCATTTCGTCGGCGCGTTCATTGAGGGTGGCGATGCCGTCGGCAAAGGCCTGCACGCGCTCTGCCAGGCCGCGCAGCGCAGCGGCGCTGCCCGGGTCGTGCGGCGTGCGCTGCAGCGATGCCAGCGAGTGTTGCAACTGCCGTTGTGCCTGGTGCAATGCACTGCGGTCGGCATCGTCGAAGCTGATCGCATAGCGGGTCTGTAGGCGCCGCGCCTCGGCGACCTCGGTGGCCAGCGCAGCAGCCTGCGCCGCGTCCTGCTGGTGGGCGGCGAAGGTCGCTGCGGCGTGGGCGCTGTCATAGCGCGTCCAGGCATAGACCAGGGCGACCACCAGCAGGCCGCTGCCGCAGACCACCAGCGCGGCCTTGAGCTTGCGTGCGACACTGAAGCGGCGCAGCGAGGCGGCCAGCGCGGCCAGCGGTCGGAACGAAGGGTGTTGGCCCAGGCGGGCAAGCGCAGGCAGCGGGCGGCGGGGAACGACCGACATCACGTACTCCAGGCGGAAAGACGCATCGGTATCGGCCGGCCGGGCGCAGACTTTAGCGGCAGGTTCAACCGGCGACCCGCGCGTGCCGCCGATGGCCCGTTGTAGCGGGCGCAGGCGACGGCACGATGACGGCAGGCGGTCTGGCGGTGCCGGCGTTCAGCCACCCGCCGCCTCGTGCCTTGACCTCAACCGTGGTTGAGCCGGCACAGTGCACGCACCTTCCCTCCGATGGCCTGCCGATGGATCCGCACGTTCTTGCCATGTACCTGTCCCGGCTCGGCATGGACAGCATGCCGACGCCCACCCTGGCCACGCTGGCCCAGCTGCAGGCACGCCACAACGCCTGTTTTCCGTTCGAAACGCTGACCACGCTGCTGCGCGATGCGGTCGCCATCGACCTGCCCAGCGTGCAGCACAAGCTGCTGCAGGAAGGGCGTGGCGGGTATTGCTACGAACTCAACGGGATGTTCCTGGCGCTGCTGCACGCCGTGGGCTTCGACGCCCGCGCGATCAGCGCGCGGGTGGTGATGGGCCAGACCACGGACACGGCGACACCCCGCACGCACATGCTGGTGCTGGTGCGCATCGAGGGGGTGGAGTACATCGCCGACGTGGGCTTTGGCGGCACTACCCCGACCGGCCCGTTGCGGCTCGACCACCGCTTTGCGCAGGCCACGCCACACGCGCGCTACCGGCTGGACCTGCAGTCACCGTATTACCTGCTGCAGGTCCAGATCGGCGAGGAATGGCGGCCGCTGTACCGGTTCGACCTGGCGGTACAGGAACCGGTCGACCATGTCCTGGGCAACTGGTACGTCTGCACGCACCCGGCCTCCTCGTTTCCCGGGCAACTGCGGGCGGCGCTGGCCGGCCCGGGCTGGCGGCGTACGCTCGGTGCGGGGGTCTACAGCGTGCATCGCATCGGGCAGCCGAGCGAGCGCCGCCCGCTGGCGGACGTGCAGGACGTGCTGACGGTGCTGCGCGATGCCTTCGGGATCACCGTCCCCACCCATCCGCGCCTGCACGATGCGATCGCGGCATGGTTGCGCGGCGTGGCCTGACGGCCAGGTGCAGGCGGGTGCGGCAGGCGGCTCAGGCCAGGGGGGAGCTGGCGCCGGGGATGGCGGCGGGGAAGCGGCCACCGCAAGAACGGCCAAGCGGGCCCGTGCGTGCTCGGCTACGCTGCGGGCCTGTCCATCGACACGGAGCCGGCATGAGCGCGGCGCACAGGGCCCTGTGGTACATCGAAAGCCATCATGCCGAGCCGATCGGGCTGGCCGACGTGGCGCGGGTGGTGGGGCTGTCGCCGTTCCACCTGTCGCGGTTGTTCCAGGCTGCCACCGGCACGGCGCTGGTGCGCTACCTGCGGGGCCGTCGCCTGAGCCAGGCGGCACGCCAACTGGCCGGTGGTGCCGAGGACATCCTCAAGGTCGCGCTGGATGCGTGCTATGCCTCGCACGCCACGTTCACCCGCGCCTTCGGCGAGCAGTTCGGCCGCACGCCCGAGCACGTGCGCGCGCACGGGCTGGGCGACATCGCGCTGGTGGAGGCGATCAAGCTCGATGACGTGGTCGTGCCGTGCGCGCAGCCGCCCCGGATCCAGACGGCCGGGCCGCTGCAGGTGGCCGGGATCGGGGCGCGCCACCATGCCGCGTCGGTGGCCGGGATTCCCTCGCAGTGGCAGGCGCTGGCGCTGCAGTGCACGCATGCGGGTGCCGTCCGCTACGGCGTTTGCTGCAACAGCGATGCCGAGGGCGGCTTCGACTACATCGCCGGCATCGAGGTGGCGGACGCGTCCGCAGTGCCGCCAGGATGGCAGCGGGTGCGCATACCGGCGCAACGCTACGTGGTGGCCTGGCACGCGGGCCATATCTCCGCGATACGCTCGACCTGGTACTGGCTGTTGAACCACTACCTGCCCATGGCCGGGCTCAGCCTGGCCGACGGCCCCGAACTGGAGCGCTACGACGCGCGCTTCGACGCCACCACCGGCCACGGCGGCATGCAGATCTGGCTGCCGCTGGCCGACCCCACATCCTGCAAGGAAACGACCGCATGCGCCTGATCGTACCGCTGCTTTGCCTGCTGCTCTGCATGACCAGCACCGCGGTGGTTGCCGCACCGCCCCCGGCACCGGTGGGGGAGCGCCATGGCGTGGCCCAGCTTGCGAGCGCCGCGGTGCGCGATGCCGGCCAGCGCGATGCGGTGCGCTACACCGCGTGGTATCCGGCCACGGCCGATGCCCGCGAGCTGCCGATCACCATCGGGCCGGCGGAGGCACCGTTGTTCGAGGTCGGCCGCGCCGCGGCCGATGCCGGCATCGCGCCCGGCCAGCTGCCCACCGTGCTGCTGTCGCACGGCAATGGCGGCAGCGCGCGGATGATGGGCTGGTTCGGCACCGCGCTGGCACGCGCCGGCTACCTGGTGATCGCCGTGGACCATCCCGGCAACAACGGCGTGGACGCGATGACGGCGGCCGGCAGCCTGCTGAGCTGGGAGCGCGCCGAGGACCTCAAGGCCGCACTGGCGGCGGTGCAGGCCGACCCGCAGCTGGGGCCGCACGTGGATGCCGGCCGGCTGGGCGTGGCCGGCTTCTCGGCCGGCGGCTTCACCGCGCTGGTCGCGGCGGGCGCACGCGTGGACCTGGCGCAGCTGATCGCGTTCTGCCGCGCCCATCCGGACGATGGCGTGTGCCGGCCGCAGCAGGAATCGCCGGACATGACGCTGGAGGCGCGTATCGCCACCGCCGCAGCGCCCGCGCTGGCGCCTTACATGGCCGCCTCGTCCGCAGACCACCGCATCCCCGGCGTACGCGCGGTGTTCGTGATGGCGCCGGCGATCGTGCAGGCATTGACCCCGGCGCACCTGCGCGCGTTGCCGCAACCGCTGTCCATCCTGGTCGGCGATGCCGATGACGTCGCGCCGCCGGTGAGCAACGCCGAGGTGCTCGCCGCGCTGGTCCCGGAGGCCGGCCTACGGGTGCTGGCCGACGTGGGTCATTACGATTTCCTGGCGATCTGCACCCCGGCGGGCCAGCGGGCGATGCCGCCGCTGTGCAGCGGCACGGCCTCCCGCCAGGCCACCCACGCCGCTGCCATCGCGCAGGCGATCCATCTGTTCGGGGAGGCGCTGGCGCCGGTGAACGACACGCCGCCTGCGCGCTAGAGCTGGTGACCGGGTGGCCTGGCCCGCACCGGCCCGGCCGGAGCGGCCGCTGCGATCATGGGTCCTTCGGTGGCGTGCCGGTTGCTGCCGGCGTCCACGCACGCAGCAACGGCAAGGGGTCGTAGGCACCGTCGGCGCCGTAGATGCCCCAGTGCAGGTGCGGCGGCGTGCCCTTGGCGTTGCCACTGTCGCCCACGTAGCCGAGCAGCGTGCCCGCCTCCACCACCTCGCCACGTGCCAGGCCCTCGCGCCAGCCCTCCAGGTGCGCGTAGTAATAACGCTCGCGCGCCGGGCCCAGCACCCAGACCTGGCGCCCGCCCAGCCCGCCGTCGCGGATGTCGGCCACCACCCCCGGCCCGGCGCTGCGTACCGGCGTGCCGCGTTTGGCGAAGATATCCACCCCGGCATGGGTGCGATCGCGCCCGCGTGGCGCGCCGAAGGTATCGGCGATGCGCCGGGCGGCCACCCCCTCGACCGGTACCGGCAGCGCGCTCGGCGCCGGCATCCGCGACACCGTCCACAGCGCCCGCGGCAGCTGTGCCCAGCGGCTGTTCCAGAGCATGCCCACCGCCAGCGCGCACAGGGCCAGGACGAGCAGGCGCAGCAGCCAACGGCGCAGGCGGCGCGCGGGGGACGGTGGATCGGGACGCAGATCAGGGGCCATCGTGACTCCAGCAGGCGGCGGCGGAGGGCCGCGGCTAACCACCACGAGGGTACAAAGCCATTGTGGGGCGGGCATGAAGTGATGCAGGCGGTAGCGCAGGATGGACGGGGGCTTCACGGGGAATCTGCTGAACTGCAGCTGTCGCCCGTGAATATCGACACATCATGAACACCGCATTCAAGATTTTCCTGCTGGTCGGCGCCGTGCTGTATGGGCTGCCGGGGCTGGTGTGGTGGATCAATCACCGCCGCGCCATCCGCGCCCGGCGGGATGTGCCCGCCCTGGGTGCCGACAGGTCGCCCACGTGAGCCTGACCAGCACGCAGCGCCGCATCCTGGAGGACATCAACGCCACCCGCCCGGTCTCGGACGAAGAGGCGAACTGGGCGGTGGCCGCCGGCTATGCCGCGCAGGCCGAGGATGGCGATATCGATCTCACCCAGGAAGGCCGCCGCCAGGTAGATTCCAGCCAGTTGCAGCGCTGAGGTCCGGCGCGGGCGCGTTGGTAACATGCCCGCTGCACTCCTACCCGCCTTACCCGTGCCCGTTCCCCACCCGATCCCGCTGCCCGATCCGCCGTCGGCCCTGTCGCGCGCGCAGCGCCTGAAGGCACGCACCGACCAGGCCCATCGCCGCGTGGACGAGCGCATCCTGGGCCTGGGCATCTTCGACAGCCGCGCTGCGTTTGCACGCTTCGTCCGCGTGCATCATCGCCTGTATGCCGATGTGCAGGGCCTGTACGCGTGCCCCGTGCTGTTGCGGCAGCTGCCGAGCCTGGCGGGACGGCAGCGGCTGTCGCTGATCGAACGCGACCTGGCCGACCTGGACGTGCCCGTCCCCGGCCCTTCTGCCGCCACGCCGGACCTCGGCACGCTCGCCCATCGCCTGGGCTGGCTGTACGTGGTGGAGGGCTCGGCGCTCGGGGGCGCGGTGCTGTTGAAGATGGCGGCCCGGCTGGGCCTGCACCAGGATTTCGGCGCGCGCCACCTGGCCCCCGCGGCACAAGGGGTTGCCGCGACATGGCGACGCTTCGCCGCCGAACTGGACGCCATCGTGCTTGATCCGCCGCAGGAAACCGCCGTGCTGCAGGGCGCGGAGGACGCGTTCGCCCGCGTGGTGCACCACGTCGAGGCCGAATTCCGCTGACGCCACCGTCGTCACGCCGCCGCCCAGGCGCGCCCGTTCGTCACCGGTAGCCGCCCCTCAATATGCCAAGCTATGGGGCTGTTCCACGCCGCATCGGCGTAGGCGCTGCCGCCGGGCCTTGCCTCCGCGGTATCGCCGGAGCGGTTCTGTTACGAAGGCAATGGGTGGAGTCAACAGCATGTCATCACGCAATTCCAGCCACATCCCCCTGGATCTGAGCAGTTGTGCCAGCGAGCCGATACGCACGCCGGGCGCCATCCAGCCCTACGGGATGATCCTCGTGCTGGAGCACGGCAGCCTGACGGTGAAGGCGCGCGCGATCGCACGCGCGGCGGTGCTGGAGGCACACGGCGATCCGCTGGGGCATCCGATCGACCGCGTACTCGGCGGTGCGCTGGCGCACTGCCGCCCCCTGCTGGACGCGATGGACGCCGGGACCACGCAGTTCCTGGGCGCGCAGGCCATCGGCGCCCACGGCGCCCACCAGGTGCTGGCGCATCGCGTTGGCGAAGACGTCATCGTCGAGCTGGAGGAGCCGGTGGCGGGCGAACCGGGCTCGCTGGAAGACCTGTACCCGTCGATCCGCCGCTTCATGGAGGCGATCGAACGCGCCCCCACGCTTGCCGAGCTGTGCGACATCGCCGCGACGCATATCCGCCAGCTCACCGGGCTGGACCGCGTGCTGGTGTACCGGTTCGACGAGGACTGGAACGGCGCGGTGGTGGCGGAGGACCGCAACGACGTGCTGCCCAGCTACCTGGACCTGCGCTTCCCCGAGTCGGACATCCCTGCGCAGGCGCGCGAGCTTTATCGCCAGAACCGCGTCCGGCTGATCGCCGACAACAACTACCAGCCGGTGCCGTTGGTGCGTGCCGCAGGCGACGCCGCCGCGCCGCCCACCGACCTGAGCCCGGTGTCGCTGCGCAGCGTCTCGCCGGTGCACCTGCAGTACATGCGCAACATGGGGACCGGCGCCTCGATGTCGGTGTCGCTGCTGCGCGAAGGCCAGCTGTGGGGGCTGATTTCCTGCCACAACCAGCAGCCACGGCGGGTGCCGTACCACGTCCGCACCGCGTGCGAGTTCATCGGGCAGATCCTGTCCCTGCAGATCGCGCTGAAAGAGCGCGCGCTGGGCGTGGAGCAGCGCATCGCCCGCCGCGCCATCCAGGTGCGCCTGCTGGCGCGCATGGCCGGCGACCAGGATTTCATGGCGGCACTGGGCCGCGACCGGCACAGCCTGCTGGCACTGACCGAATCGGCCGGCGCGGCGATCGTGCACCGTGGCGAATGCATCCTGCATGGCGAGTGCCCCAGCCAGCCGCAGGTGATGCAGCTGGTGCAATGGCTGGCCGCCCAGCAGCACGAGGGCGACCTGTTCTTCACCGAGCGCCTGCCCTCGCTATGGCGGGAGGCCGACGCCTTCGCCGACGTGGCCAGCGGCGTGCTGGCCATTTCCATCTCGCAGGTGCACGACAGCTTCGTGCTGTGGTTCCGCCCGGAAGTGGTGCGCACCGTGCGCTGGGGGGGCGACCCGCGCAAGGAGGCCACCGGCATGCTCACCCCGCGGACCTCGTTCGAAGGGTGGAAGGAAACGGTGCGCCGGCAATCGCTGCCCTGGAACGCCGTCGACCGCGACGCCGCGCTGGAACTGCGCGCGGCCATCGTGGACATCGTGCTGCGCAAGGCCGAGGAAATGGCCGCGCTCAACGAACAGCTCCTGCGCAGCAACAAGGAGCTCGAAGCGTTCTCCTACTCGGTCAGCCACGACCTGCGTGCGCCGTTCCGCCACATCGTCGGCTATTCCGAACTGCTGTGGGCCTCGGCCAGCGAAAGATTGAACGATTCAGAAAAGAGATTCCTCGACACCATCGTCGAGTCTGCACAATCTGCCGGAACACTGGTGGATGACCTGCTCAGCTTCTCGCAGATGGGCCGGTCCACGATGGGTCAGATTTCCATGGACATGACCGCCCTGGTCGAAGATGTCCGGCACAAGCTGGACATGGAATACGCCGGCCGCTCGATCCAGTGGCAGGTGCCGTCGCTGCCGCGCGTGCAGGCCGACCCCGGCATGCTGCGGCTGGTCTGGCAGAACCTGCTGGCCAACGCGATCAAGTTCACCCGCGATACGCCGCAGCCGATGATCGAGGTGGGCCACCAGCGCAGCGACACCGAAGACGTGTTCTTCGTCCGCGACAACGGCTGCGGGTTCGACATGCGCTACGTCGACAAGCTGTTCGGCGTGTTCCAGCGCCTCCACCATTCGGACGAATACGAAGGCACCGGCATCGGCCTGGCCAATGTGCACCGCATCATCACCCGCCACGGCGGCCGCACCTGGGCCGAGGGCGAGGTGGGCAGCGGGGCGACGTTCTTCTTCACCATCCCCTTTGCTACTGGAGACAACCTATGAGAGATCTGCGACCGATTCTGCTCGTGGAAGACAACCCGAAAGACGCTGAGCTGACCATGGCCGCCCTCGCACGCTGCCAGCTGCTGAACGACGTGACCCATGTCCGGGACGGCGTGGAAGCGCTTGAGTACCTGCGTTGCCAGGGCCAGTACGAGGGCGCCCTGCATGGCGGCCCGGTGGTGGTACTGCTGGACCTCAAACTGCCCAAGCTCAACGGACTGGAAGTCCTCAAGGAAATCCGCTCCGACGCCGCATTGAGCAGCACGCCCGTGGTGATGCTGACCTCCTCGCGCGAAGAGCAGGACCTGATCCGCAGCTACGAACTGGGCGTGAACGCCTTCGTGGTCAAGCCGGTGGACTTCAAGGAGTTCCTGGAGGCCATCCAGGGCCTGGGCATGTTCTGGGGCATCACCAATCAACCGCCGCCGCACGGAACCCTGTTCGGCGCCAAGAGCAGAAAAGATGGCTGACGCTGCACCGGGTACACCGATCCGCATCCTGATGGTCGAAGACAACGCGCTGGATGCCGAACTGATCGCACTGCAGCTCGGCCGCGCCGGGCTGCCGTTCACCGTCGAACGCACCTGGACGCACCAGGGCATGCTGGACGCGCTGCGCGGCGGCGGGTTCGACGTGATCCTGGCCGACCACGTGCTGCCCGGCTTCGATGGCGACGCCGCGCTGGCACTGGCCTGCGAGATCGCCCCCGGCATTCCCTTCATCTTCGTCTCCGGTACCCTCACCGAAGAGTTGGCGGTGAAGGCGCTCAAGCGCGGCGCGCGCGACTACGTGGTCAAGGCGCGCCTGCAGCGCCTGCCCGACGCCATCGTGCGCGCCATTGGCGAGGCCGAAGAACGCCGCCGGCTGCTGCAGGTGGAAGCCGAGCTGCGCGACAGCCACCAGCGGATGCGCCTGATCACCGATTCGCTGCCTGCGCTGATCGCCTATTTCGGCCAGGATCACCGCTACCGCTTCGCCAACCAGGCCTATTTCGAGTGGCATGGTCGCGAGCCGCAGAGCCTGGTCGGCATGCATGCCCGCGAGATCGTCGGCGACGCGGCCTTCGAGAAGATGCAGGCACACCTGGACAAGGTGCTGCAGGGTGAGAAGGTCAGCTTCGAAACGCTGTCCCAGCGTGGCGGCGCCACGCCGCGGCATGCGCAGGTGGACTGCGTGCCCGAACTGGGCCCGGACGGCACGGTCATGGGCTACTACGCGATGGCCCGCGACATCAGCGACCTGAAGCAGGCCCAGGCGCTGCTCACGGCCAGCAACGAATCCCTTGAGCGCCAAGTGGCCGAGCGCACCTCGGCCCTGCACCGCAGCGAGAGCCGGCTGCAGGCGCTGTTCGAATCCAGCTTCCAGCACCAGAACCTGCTGACCCTGGATGGCCGGATCATCGACACCAACTCCGCCTCGCTGGCCGCCATCCTGGCCACCAAGCAGGACGTGCACGGTGCGATCTACTGCGAATCGGCGTGGTTCGCCGATACCGAGGGCGTGCCCGCGATCGTCTGCCAGGCCGTGCTGGACGCGGCGGCCGGGATCGCCTCGCGGCACGAGCTGGAACTGCGCCTGCCCACCGGCAAGCGCGCCTTCGAGTTCTCCTTCCGGCCGCTGCTCGACCACCAGGGCAAGGTGACCGCGGTGGTGTCCGAAGCGGTCGAGACCACCGCGCGCCGCCAGGCCGAGGAGGCCCTGCGCCAGAGCCAGAAGATCGAGGCCGTCGGCCAGCTCACCGGTGGCATCGCGCACGACTTCAACAACATCCTCACCGTGATCGCCGGCAACGTGGAATACGCCCAGCTGTTGATCGACCGGCTCGGCGACAGCGCCGGCAACGCCGGGCGTGCGCTCGACAACGCGCTCAAGGGCGTGATGCGCGCGGCCAACGTCACCCAGCGCCTGCTCGCCTTCTCGCGCCGCCAGCCGCTGCGCAACCTGCCGGTCGACCTCAACGCGCAGGTCAGCGACATGCAGGACATGCTCAAGCGCTCGCTGGGCGAACTGGTGCAACTGGAAATGCTGCACAGCCCGGACATCTGGTGCGTGGAGATCGATCCCAGCCAGCTGGAGGCGTCGGTGCTCAACCTGGCCGTCAATGCCCGCGACGCGATGCCCGAGGGTGGGCGGCTCACCATCGAGGTGGACAACGCCCACCTGGACGATGATTTCAGCGCACAGAACCCGGACGTGCCCCCGGGCCAGTACGCGATGGTGCGCGTGCGCGACAGCGGCCACGGCATGTCCGCCGAGACCGTGGCCCGGGTGTTCGAGCCCTTCTTCACCACCAAGGAGGTGGGCCGCGGCACCGGCCTGGGCCTGTCGATGGTGTATGGCTTCGTCAAGCAGTCCGGTGGCCATGTGCTGCTGGATTCCGCCCCGGGCGCCGGCACCACCATCACCATGCTGTTCCCGCGCTCGGCCGCGCCGCTGCCCGACAGCCGGCCGCTGGAAGAACCGCGGCAAGGCCTGTACCAGGTGCTGGAAGACACCACGATACTGGTGGCCGAGGACAACGACGACGTGCGCGCCTACACCGTGGAGACCCTGCGCCAGCTCGGCTACCGCGTACTGGAAGCACACGATGGCCCGTCCGCCATGCGCCTGCTGGAACGCACCGACGTCGCCGTGGACCTGCTGTTCTCGGACATCGTGATGCCGGGGATGTCCGGCTGGGAGCTGGCCAAGCGCGCGCTGCAGCACAAGCCGGAGCTGCATGTGCTGTTCACCTCCGGCTACCCGCGCGACATCGATGCCAGCGGCACGGTCGGCAGGAACATCGCGATCCTGCCCAAGCCGTTCACCCGCAGCGACCTGGCCGGATCGATCCGGCTGGCGCTGCAGGACGAGGGCGCCGGCACGGCGGCCGGGTCGCCGTAGCGCGGCGATCCGCTGCCGTCCCTCAGATGACCCGCAGCGTGATCGCCTTCAACACCGCGCGGGTGCGGTCGCGCGTGCCGAGCTTGTCCAGGATGGTGGACACGTAGTTTTTCACCGTGCCCTCGGCCAGGAACAGGCTGCGCGCGATCTCCTTGTTGGAATAGCCGCCGGCCAGCAGCCGCAGGATCGCCACTTCCTTCTCGCCGAAGGTATCGCTGGGCGGTGCCTCGTCGTGGAAGCGATAGCGCGCACGCACCGGGTCGGTACTGACCGGCTGCAGCAGGGTGTCGCCGCGTGCAACCCGCACGATCGCCTCGTGCAGGTCTTCCGGTGCGGCATCCTTGAGCATGAAGCCCTGCGCGCCGCCCTCGCTGGCGCGCAGCAGCAGGTCGCTTTCGTCGAAGGTGGTCAGCAGCAGCCACGGCGTGCGGTCGCCACGCGCGCGCACCTGCTGCAACGCCTGGATGCCGTCCAGGCCGGGCATGCGGATGTCGCTGAGCACCACGTCCACCGGCTGGGCCAGCAGCCCATCCAGCAGCGTCTGGCCGTCATCGGCCTCCAGCACCACCTGCACGCCCAGGCCCTGGAGCAGCGCGCGCAGGCCCGCGCGGACCAGCGCCTGGTCGTCGGCCAGGGCCACGCGCAACGCCGCGACCGCGCTCATGCCGGCAACCGCGCGGTGAGGTGCATGCCACCGGCGTCGGTCCGGGCCAGTTCCAGCGTGCCGTGCAGCTCGGCGAGCCGCTCGCGCATGCCGGTGATGCCGTTGCCTTCGCGGATGCGCTCGGCGCGCTGGCCGTCGTCGCGGATGTCGATGCGCACGCCGTCGTCCTCGTTGTCGATGTCCAGCCATACCGTAGCGGCATCGCCATGCCGGGCGGCATTGGTCAACGCTTCCTGCGCCAGCCGCAGCACCGCGTCGGCGACCATGGGGTGGGTGATGCGCACGCGCGCGTCGATGCGCACGCGCAGGCCCGGGCGTGGGAACGGCGCCGCCAGCGCCTGCAGCGCAGTGGCCAGGTCCAGGCCGCGCTCATCGCGCATGGACTGCACCACGCGGCGGATATCGCCGAGCAGCTCGCCGGACAGGCGTTCGGCCTGCACCAACGGCTCGCGGCCGGCGAGCGCGGGGTCGGCCGCCAGCGCGCGCAGGTTCAGGCGCATCGCGGTGAGCGTGTGCCCGGCCACGTCGTGCAGCTCGCGCGCCAGCCGCAAGCGCTCGGCGTCGCGGGCACCATCGGCCAGCAGGGTGCGCGTGGCGAGCAGGTCCGCGTTGACCCGCGCCAGCGCGTCGCGGGCCTGCTCGGCGCTGCGCGCGTAATGCGCGGTGAGCGCGGCGAACGCCTGGAAGCCGGCGTAGATCGCCACGATCAGCAAGGGCTGGGTGAAGCCGCTGTGGCGCAGCACCAGGTACAGGACCACGTTGAGCACCACCGTGGTGGCCAGCACCACGCGCGGCGACCAGTGCTCGGCCAGGTGCGCCACCAGCACCACCAGCAGCACCGGCACGGTGCCCACGCGCGGTTCCAGCCAGGCCAGCCACAACGCCAGCAGTGCCTGCACCACATCGCTGGCCAGGCGCAGCGGGGTGCGCGGTGGCAGGTGGTCGTAGGCCAGGAACAGGGCGATGAACACCCCGAGCACGGCCCAGCGCAGCGCACCGTCGGCGTCGGAGGGCAGGCCCAGCGACAGCCCTACCCCCATGATGGTGAGCAGGCCGGCGAGGCTGAGCGGGCTGATGAGGGTGCGCAGGAAAGCAGGCATGTCCGCATGCTGCCCGTGCAGTGCCCCATGCGGCAATGGCCCGCGTGCAGAAAGTGACTTCCGGCACTGCGGATCGATGACCACTGGGCATGGGGCCGCGCCGCACGGCTGGGCAGACTGGCCCCACACCCAACCCGAGCCACCGCCATGATCCGCAACGCCCTGTTCTGCCTCCCGTTCGCCGGCCTGCTGCTGGCCGCCTCCGCCTCGGCCGGCGACCTGCAGGTGGACCTGCACGGCATCCGCGTCCATACCGGCACCGTGCGCCTGGCGGTGGTGGATGGCACGGCCGGCTGGGACGGCAAGGCCGCGCCGGTCCAGGCGCAGCGCCTGGCGCCCAGCACCGATGACGCGCACGTGGTGTTCAAGAACCTGCCGGCCGGCGACTACGCCGTGCTGGTCACCCACGACGAGAACGACAACGGCACGCTGGACACCAATATCGTCGGTATCCCGGTCGAGGGCTACGGCTTCAGCAACAACCCGCAGGTGCAGCGCAAGCCCACCTTCGACGAAGCCCGCGTGCACGTGCCGGCCGACGGCGCAGCGATCAGCATCGCGCTGCGCTGATTGCCCGCCGTCCTCCCCGCCAACCTTGAGACCCCGCATGGACCGCCGACGTTTCCTCCGCTCGCTGCTCTCGGCCACCACCACCGCCCTGCTCGGCGCCACCGCGCTGCGCAGCCTGCCCGCCTTCGCCGGCGATGCCGCCAGCTTCGCCGCCGCCCGCCAGCAACATCCGTGGCTGACCGGCTGGCGCAGCGTCGACAGTGAAACCCTGGGGCCGGCCACGGTGCCCCTGCAGGGCCGCCTGCCGCAGGGCCTGGCCGGCACGCTGTACCGCAACGGCCCGGCCTGGACCGAGCGCAACGGCTTCCGCTACGACCACTGGTTCGATGGCGACGGCATGGTGCACGGGTGGCACTTCAACGGCGATGGCACGCTCACCCACCGCGCGCGCATGGTGGCCACGCCCAAGTTCACCCGCGAGCAGAAGGCCGGGCGCTTCCTGTACCCGGCCGCCGGCACGGTGGTGCCGGACATGCAGCCGGTGCGCAACAACGACGACGCCAACGCCGCCAACACGTCGGTGATCAACATCAACGGCCGCCTGTTCGCGCTGTGCGAAGCCGGCTCGGCCTTCGAACTGGACCCGGATGAACTGACCACGCTCGGCCCGACCGCCTGGCGCCCGGACCTGGCCAGCGTGCCGTTCTCGGCGCACCCGCTGGTGGACCGCGACGGCACGGTGTGGAACTTCGGCTCGCTATCGCTGCTGGGCGGCACCGGCCTGCTGGTCTGGAAGATCGGCAAGGACGGCCAGCTGCGCTCGGCCAGCGTGCTGGACACGCCGTTCATGGGCTACCTGCATGCCTTCGCCATGACCGACGCGCACCTGGTCTTCATGCTGATGCCGTTCGACTACAGGCAGGGCGGCGGCGCGTTCTTCGAGCGCCTGGCCTTTGCCCCGGACCGCCCCTGCCGCATCGCCGTCGTGCCCAAGGCCGCCCCGGACAGCGCGCAGTGGTTCGAGGCCGCGTTCACCGCCGCCTACCATTTCGGCGATGCCTACCAGCGCAACGGCCGCATCGTGATGCGCACTGTCCGCCACGACGACATCAACGAGGCGCGCTCGCCCATGCAGGCGGCCATGGCCGGCGATGCCGCGCACGCGGCCAACTCCAACGCATCGCTGCGCGAGCTGCACCTGGACCTGCGCACCGGCAAGGCGCACTGGGAAGACACCGGCATCACCGGCATCGAGTTCCCGCTGTTCGACACCCGCAGCACCGGCAGCCGCGGCGCCCGCCTGTACGCACCGGCCATGCACGGCGACACGAGCGCGCCCTACTTCAATGCGGTGGCCAGCTACGACGTGGACCGCGGCCGCCGCGAGGTCTACCGCTACGGCCGCGACATCCTGGCCGAGGAGCACGTGTTCGTACCGCGCCCCGGCAGCCGCAACGCCGACGACGGCTGGCTGGTCGGCACCCTGCTGGACGCGGCCAGCCAACGCAGCGGCATCGCCGTGCTCGACGCCCGGCGCGTCGACGAGGGCCCGCTGGCGCAGGCATGGCTGCCGTACGCGGTGCCGCTCGGCTTCCACGGCACGTTCGCCGCGCGCGGCTGACGGCAGCGGCGCACCGCTCAGCCGGCCGCGCCGCCGCTGAAGGTGTCCTTCGACCGCAGCTCATATGGCGCTCGGGCCGCGCCCCGGGCGCACCTGCGTTGTGCTCGCCCACCACGAGGAAGAGCACAGGAAGCGTGTCGGCACACTGCAGTTGGCCAGCGCGCTGGCCTGGGCCGGCACGGCCCGGGACCCGCCGGAGGACACCCCCGCCGCCACCGCAGCGCGGGCGCGCGCGGCGACGGACTTCTTCACGGACCCGCACCCCGGCGGCATGGTCCTGTGGCCCAGGTGAAACGCGCGAGCGGATGTGCCCGAGCCAGCAGGCACCGCGACCCGCCCACGGCTTGCAGGAGCCGGAACCGGGGCGTCACCGCGTCGGTGCACGGGAGGGAAGCCGCACGCCGACCGGTCCCGCTGCGCCGGCCGGGGCCGTGCCGTGGTTCCCCATGCGCGGGCGGCGGCGCTACTCTAGGTCGCCTCCTCGCCTCGCCTCGCTGCATCTTCCGGGTGAACGCCTGGACTCCTCCCCTTTCACCGCGAGTACCCCGTGAGCGCTTCGCATTCTTCCGATCCACCAGGCGAGCGTGACACCGAGCGGGTCAACATGGCGCTGGCCGCCGGCGCCATCATCGGCACCTGGTTCTGGGACGTGGCCCAGGACAGCCTCACCGTCGACGATGCGCTGGCCCGCGTGCATGGCCTGGACCCGGCGCTGGCCCGCACCGAGCTGCGCCTGGAACAGGTGGTGGCCGCGGTGCATCCCGAGGACCGGCCCGGCCTGGCCGAGGCGATCGCCGAGGCCGTCCGTCGCGGCGGCCGCTACGCACACCAGTACCGTACCCGCAGCGCGGATGGACAGTACCGCTGGATCGAAGCCATCGGCCGGGTGGACCTGGATGCCGAGGGCAAGGCCATCGGTTTCCCCGGCGTACTCATCGACATCGACGAACGACGCCGGGTGGAAGCCGAGCGCGACCAGGCGCAGACCCTGCTGCGTTCCTTCGTGGAGGCTACGCCCGGCGTGGTCTACGCCAAGGACCGGCAAGGCCGGATCCTGATCGGCAACCGCGGCACCACCGAGCTGATCGGCAGGCCGCCGGAAGCGTACGTGGGCCGCACCGATGCCGAACTGCTCGGCGACCCGGTGCAGGCCGCCACGGTGATGGCGACCGACGAGCGGGTGATGGCCAGCGGGCAGAGCGAGCAGCTGGAGGAAGAGGTCAGCTTTCCCGATGGCCGGCGCGCGCACTGGCTGTCCACCAAGTCGCCCCTGCGCGATGCCGACGGCAATGTGGTCGGGCTGATAGGCACCTCGCTGGACATCACCGCGCGCAAGGTGGCCGAAGCGCGCCACCTGGAAGTGGAGGAGCGCTACCGGCTGGCCGCCCGCGCCACCAACGATGCGATCTGGGACTGGCGCATCAGCGATGGCCAGGTGGTCTGGAACGAGGCGCTGGCCACCCTGTTCGGGCATGCGCACAGCGAGACCGACGCACAGTGGTGGCTGGACCACATCCACCCCGACGACCGTGCGCGGGTGGACGCCGGCATCCATGCCGTCATCGACGGCGACGGCGACGCGTGGTCGGCCGAATACCGGTTCCGCCGGGCCGATGGCAGCTACGCCGCCGTGCTCGACCGCGGTGCGATGCTGCGGGGCGCCGCCGGTGAGCCGGTGCGGATGATCGGCGCCATGCTCGACCTGTCCGGGCGCAAGGCCGCCGAGGCCGCCCTGGCCGACAGTGAAGAGCGCCTGCGCCTGGCCACCGAGGCCGGCGACATGGGCTTCTGGGACGTGGACCTGGTGCACGATGTGTTGATCTGGCCGGCACGGACCAAGGCGATGTTCGGCATCTCGCCGGACGTGGCCGTCTCCATGCGCGACTTCTACGGCGGCATCCACCCGGACGACCTGGCCATGACCAGCGCCGCGTTTGCCGCCGCGGCCGACCCCGCGCAGCGCGCGCGCTACGACGTGGAGTACCGCACCATCGGCAAGGAAGATGGCGTGGTGCGCTGGGTCGCCGCCAAGGGCCAGGGCCTGTTCGACGGCGATCGCTGCGTGCGCGTGGTGGGCGTGGCCATCGACATCAGCGCACGCAAGGCCGCCGATGCGCGCCTGCACGAATTGAACGAGCGCCTGGAAAGCCGCGTGGCCGAGGAAGTGGCCGAGCGCACCCGGGTGGAAGATGCGCTCCGGCAGAGCCAGAAAATGGAAGCGGTGGGCCAGCTGACCGGCGGCATCGCGCATGACTTCAACAACATGCTGGCCACGGTGATCGGCCCGCTGGACCTGCTGGCCCTGCGCCTGGGCGACAGCGACCCGCGCGCCACGCGCTACATCGACATGGCCATCGACGGCGCCAGCCGCGCCGCCCAGCTCACCCAGCGCCTGCTCGCGTTCTCACGCCAGCAGCCGCTGCAGCCGGTGCAGCTGGACGTGAACCAGCTGGTGGCCGGCATGTCGGACCTGCTGGTGCACTCGCTGGGCAGCCGCATCCATCTGGACACGGTGCTGGCCGACGACCTGTCGCCGGCGTTCGCCGATGCCAACCAGCTGGAGAACGTCATCCTCAACCTGGCCGTCAACGCGCGCGACGCCATGCCGGAGGGCGGTCATCTGCGGGTGGCCACCGCCAACTGCTGCATCGATGCGCCCGGCGACGACGCGCATCCCGACGTACCGCCCGGCCGCTACATCATGATCAGCGTGGCCGACAGCGGCCACGGCATGCCGCCGGAGGTGATCGCCAAGGCCTTCGATCCCTTCTTCACCACCAAGGGCGTCGGCCAGGGCACCGGGCTGGGGCTCTCGCAGGTGTACGGGTTCGTGAAGCAGTCCAGCGGCCACCTCAAGATCGCCTCGCAGGTGGGCCAGGGCACCATGGTAAAGGTGTACCTGCCGCGCCCGGTCGCGGCGATGGAGGCCGGCGACGCAGGCGATGCGGGCGGCGCGCAGGGGTCGGAGGGCACGGCAGCGCCAGGCGGCGACCGCGAGTTGATCCTGGTGGTGGACGACGAACCGGCCGTGCGGCAGTTCTCCATCGACGCCCTGAGCGAGATGGGCTACCCCGTGCTGGCCGCCGATGGCGCTGCCACGGCGTTGGCACTGCTGGATGCGCATCCGGCCATCGCGCTGCTGTTCACCGACGTGGTGATGCCGCAGGTCAACGGGCGCGAGCTGGCCGACGAAGCGCTGCGGCGGCGGCCGGACCTGCGGGTGTTGTTCGCCACCGGGTACAGCCGCAATGCGCTGGAGCGCGACGGCGTGCTCGACCCCAGCGTGCAGGTGATCGGCAAGCCGTTCACCCTGGACGAACTGGCCACGCGGGTACGCACGGTGCTGGCCAACGCCTGAGGCGGCTGCCGCACCGGCGTTGCCGCCGCCTCGTCAGCGCAGCAACGCCGGCGTCGGCAGCAAGGCCGTGCCTGCGTCCAGCACCTCGCGTTCCAGCGCGCGCAGGAACCCACTGAAGCCCTGCGGCGCCTTCGCCGCACGACGGGCGCTGGTGGCCACCGCCGGTCGCGCATGCCAGGCGATGCTGGCGCGGCTGCGCTGCAGCGCCTGCACCAGCGCCACGTCCTCGCCGGTGGCCAACGCCGCGAAGCCTCCTGCCGCCAGGTAGGCCGCGGCACTGACGCCCAGGTTGGCGCCATGCACGTGGCCGTGGCCGTCGCGGGCCACTTCCCGGCAGGCGAAGGCCTCGCGCACGGCCTGCGGGTAATCCAGCCAATCCACCACGTCCACCACCCCGCAGAAAGCGTCGGCACCGCAGCGCGTCTGCTTCCACACCCACTCCGGCGGCACCAGCGTGTCCGCATCGGTGCTGGCGATCCAGCGCGCGCCCAGCGCCAGCGCGTGGTTGGCCGCCGCTGCCCGCGCCGCGCCCACGCAGCGCGCGTCCACGGTGAGGGTGGCCGCCCCGAAGGAGGCGGCCACGGCCTCCGTGCCGTCGCTGCAGTCATCCAGGGCGACCACCGCCAGGACCGGCTCACCCTGCAGACGCGGATGCGCGCCGGCCACGTTGATCGCCGCCAGGCAGCGACCGATGTCCGCCACCTCGTTGTGGGCCGGGACGATCACCGCGATCATCGCAGGCCCTCCTGCTGCGCCACGCTGACCGGCTGCGTGCTCCAGCCCTGCAGGAGCAGGTCTTCATCCTGGTAGGTGAACGCCTCCCGCAGCGTGGCCGACAGGGCGCGGTGCACCTGCGGCGTGGTTGTGCGCGCTTCGTCGAACGGATGCCGCCAGTGGCAGGCCAGCAACAGCCCGTCATCGGCAAGGCTGGCATGCAGTTGCCGCGCCATCAGCGCCAACGCCGTCGTGTCCAGGTAGTAGCCCACTTCGCTCACCACGATCAGGTCGAACCTGCCCGGCGGCCAGTCACCCGGGTGGTCGGCGCGTTGCAGCGTCACCCCCGGCCACGCCTGCGTGGAGATCGCGGCCTCGGCCAGCGCCTCGGCGCTGATGTCGGTGCCCAGCAAGGCATCGCAGCGTGCGGCGAGCGCGGCGGTGAGCACGCCGTTGGAACACCCCAGCTCCCATGCGCTGGCATAGCGCAGCCGGGGCAGGCACGCCAGGGTGAGCGCGCGCTTGCGCGCCTCGTACCAGCGGCTGCGGTAATGAAAGGGGTCCGGCTGCTGGTACAGCTTCTGGAAGTAGTCGGCGGTACTCATCCGATCAGCACCTCGAACGCGCGCCGGAAACGCGCGGTCACGTGCGCCGGCAGGATCGGCTCGCAGTCCAGGCCCTCCACTGCGCCGGTCTGGGTGGCAAATGCCTGCATCGCGTCGTGCTTGCGCGCCTGCGCCGCGCGGCTCATCGGAATGCGCATCGCGCCCGGCCAAGGGCCGGTGGCAGCGCGTGGATCCAGCCAGTGCCAGGCCCACACCGGGTACTGCAGGCTGCGAATGCCACGCCCGCGGGCCGCCGCCTGCGCCGCACGCCCGGCCGCGTCATGGTCGGGGTGCGCGTCACCCACCCACGGCGCTACCAGCAGGTCCCCGGGCAGTGCCTGCGCGGCCAGTTGCGCGGCCAGCTCGGCCTCGTGGGTGGCCACGCTGCCGTCGGGCAGGCCAAGCGGGGTCACATGGGTGGCGTCCAGGCCCAACAAGCGCATCGCCGTGGCCAGCTCATGCCGGCGTGCATCGCGCAGGCGCGCCGCCGGCCACAACGGCGCATCCGGGTAACAGGCTTCCCCGTCGGTCACCGACACCACGTGCACCGCGATGTCCTGGGCCAGCGCAGCCTGCATCACGCCGGCGCACGCAAGCACTTCGTCATCCGGGTGCGGCGAGACCACCACCAGGCGGCGCACATCCCGCAGCACGCTGGCCGCGTCGTGGACCGGCAGCGCCTCCAACCAGGTGCAGGCGGCCCAGTCGGCCTCCAGGCTGCCCTGTCCTTCAATGCGTGGTCCTACAGCGTCCACGGCCCCTCCTGCGTCTGGACCGCACGGCCCAGTTCGGCCCAGTCACGGTCGGCATGGCTCTGCCGGATGAACACGGTGAGGTCGCTCCAACGGCGGGCATGTGCGGCGTCCAGGCACATCGGCGCCGGGCCAAGCGCGCGGCCCACGGCATCGAGTACCTGCGTGCAGCTGCGCTCGACCACGCTGCGCACGCGGATCACATCGGACTGGTGCGGCTGCGACGGCATCGCATCGATCCACGCCGCCAGTTCGCGGATGAGCGCGGCAGTAGCCTGCAATGCCATGTCCACCTGTCCCAGCAAGGCGGCGGTCTGGCCGTCCCCGGCCACCCGCGGCGAGCGTTGCAGGGGCGCGGCCAGGGCCGCCGCCGCACCGTACCAGCACGCGGCGATGCCGGCCCCGCCATGCCAGAAGCCGGGGCGCGCGAGGTAGCCACCGGGTTTGCCGACGGCGATGGCAGGCACGTCGGTGAACTGCACGCTGCCGCTGGGAATGCGGCTCATCCCGGTGGCATGCCAGGTCTGCGGCTGCAGCAGGATGCCCGGTGCGTCGACGCGGATGCGCAGCAGCTGTGCACCGTCGTCACTGCGCGCGGTCACCAGCGCCTCATCCACCAGCCCGGCGCCGGAGCACCACGGCTTGGTGCCGTTGACCGTGCCGGTGGCCGGGTCGAAGTGCAGCGTTGCCTGCGGTCCTTCCGCCGCCCACACCGCCGCCAGCGCATCGGGCGGCAACGGCGCGGCGTGCAGATCGGCAAGGATCGCCTGCGCGTCGTAGTGCGCCTCCACTACCTTGGCCACGCACAGGTCATGCCCGGCGATGCCGGCAAGCGCACGCCAGCGCTCCAGCGTGTGCCCGCGCCCCGGCAGCGGCAGCGAGGGCTGCCGGGCCAGCACCTCGCGCGCATCGGCCTCCAGCGCGGGCGCGGCATGGTCGGAAAGCCGGTCCATGTCAGGGCGTGAGGATCACCTTGCGGCAATCCTCCTCCTTGCGATCGAAGATCTCATAGCCGCGCACGGCGTCTTCCAGCGACAGGCGATGGGTGATGATCACGCCCGGGTCCAGCGCGCCTTCGCCGATGTAATCCAGCAACTCGGGCATCAGGCCCTGCACGTGGGTCTGGCCCATCTTGAAGGTGAGGCCCTTGTCGAACGCATCGCCGAGCAGGAAGCCGTGCAGGTAACCGGCATACACGCCGGGAATGCTCACCGTGCCGCAGCGCCGGGTCGCGGCGATGCACTGGCGGATCGCCACCCCGCTGCTGCCTTCCACCTTCAGCGTGGTCAGCGCCGACTCCAGCGCGCTGCCCTCGGCTTCAAAGCCTACCGCCTCGATCGAGGCATCCACGCCGCGCCCGTTGGTCTGGGTGATGATGTACTGCGCCGGGTCTTCGATCTTGCTGAAGTCCACCGGGGTGACGCCATAGGTCTGTGCCGCGAACGCCAGCCGGTACGCGAGATGGTCGACCATGAAAATGGTCTCGGCGCCCAGCAGGCGGCAGCACGCCGCCGCCATCAATCCGACCGGTCCGGCGCCGAAGATCGCCACCGTGGCCCCGGGCTTGATGCCGGCATTGATCGCGGCCTGGTAGCCGGTGGGCAGAATGTCGGACAGGAACAGCACCTGCTCGTCCGGCAGCGCATCGGGGACGCGCAACGGCCCCACGTTGGCCTTGGGCACGCGCACGTACTCGGCCTGTCCGCCGGACACGCCGCCATACAGATGGCTGTAGCCGAACAGCGCCGCCGGCGGGCGGATGCCCTTCTGGTTCAGCGCCGCGCCCTTGCCGGTGTTGGTGGTCTCGCATGCCGCGTGTTCAGCCAACTTGCAGTGGAAGCACTCGCCGCAGGCAATCACGAACGGCACCACCACGCGATCACCGGGGCGCAGGTCGGTCACGCCGCTGCCCACCTCCTCCACCACGCCCATGAATTCATGGCCGAGCACATCGCCGGTATGCAGATCGGGAATCTTGCCGCGGTACAGATGCAGGTCCGAGCCGCAGATGGCGGTCGCGGTCACGCGCAGGATCAGGTCGTCCGGCGCGGCCAGCGTGGGGTCCGGAACGGTGTCCACCCGTACGTCCTTGCTGCCGTGGTAAGTCAGTGCGCGCATCGGTAGGTCCTTGCATAACGTAGGACCTACACATACCGGTGAGGGCGTCCCCCTGCGGTGACCGCCATGTGCTGGGAATGTGCAGCCAGCCCAGACACGGTGCTCACCGAGAGGCGCGCAACGTGGCCTGGACGCCTCTCGATGGACACTGCCATGACCAACCTTCCCCTCAATCCCGGCGCCGACGTCGACGACCAGGACAAGGCCCACACGCCCGACAAACTTCGCAATGACGAGGCGAGGTGGAAGGACAAGGACATGCCCGAGGCCGAACATACCGCCACGCCCGAGGACTACGAGCGTCCGCCGAAGGGCTGAGGCGCGCGGGCGACGCGCCGGTCAGGCCGTTGCCGCCACCGCCGTGGCGAAGTCACGGTAGCTGCGCAACGGGCGGCCCAGCCGCCGGGTCAGCCGCGCCACGTCGCCCGCCTCGGGCAGCATGCCGTCACTCAGGAAGCGCTCGGCCATCTGCCGCATGTCGTAGGCCATCCAGGCCGGCATGAACCGGCGCAGGTTCTGCTCGAACGGCGCCGTGTCATCGCCACCGTACGCGATCGGGCGCCCCAGCACCCCCGACCAGATGCCAGCGATATCCACCCCGGTGAGCGTATCCGGGCCGACCAGGTTGATGCGGGTCAGCGCGCTGTCGTGCAGCGCCTGGTCGCGTGACAGCAGCTCAAGCGCCGCGATCTCGCCGATGTCAGCTGCGTCGATCATCGCCAACCCCTTGCTGCCCACCGGCATCGGATACACCCCGTAGCCCAGCACGACGTCCTTGATGGTCAGGTCGTTGTCCATGAAGTAGGCCGGGCGCAGGACCGTGGCACTGAAGCCCATCTGCTCGAGCATGCGTTCCACCCCGAACTTGCCGGCGAAATGCGGCACGTTCACGTAGCGGTCGGCGTGGATCACCGACAGGTACACCACCCGCTGCACGCCGGCGTCGCGCGCCACGTTAAGCGTGATGAGCGCCTGGGTGAACTCATCGGCCACCACCGCATTGAGCAGGAACAGCGTCGACACGCCCTTGAACGCCTCGCGCAGCGCATCGACGTCAAGCAGGTCGCCCTGCACCCGCTCCACTGCGTCGGGCAGCTGCGCCGTGTCCGGATGACGGACCAGGGCGCGCACCGTCGCGCCCCGCGCGATGAGGTGATGGATCACGTGACGGCCGACGGTGCCGGTGGCGCCGGTAACGAGAATGGTCATGGTGTTGCTCCTGCAGGGTTGGGAGGCCTCATGGTTGTTGATCCACCTTCGGGCCGATAGCCCGTATATTTGGACCACCCGTCTCACTGGTGGAACACATGGACCTGCTCGCCCTGGCTGACTTCACCCTCGTGGCCCGGCATGGCGGTATCGGGCGTGCGGCACGGGCCGCCGATCGGCCCAAGGCCACCCTGTCCCGGCGCGTCGCCGAGCTGGAGCGCGATCTGGGCGTGCGTCTGTTCGAGCGCGGCACCCACGTCCTCAAGCTGACCCAGGAAGGGCGGGCGCTGTTCGAACGGACCGAGGGCCTGCTGGCCGAACTCGGCGACGCCGCCACCGCGATCGCTTCCGGCGGGCTGTCGCCCACGGGCAAGCTGCGGGTCAGCGCTCCCCTGTTGTTCTCGCAGATGGCGCTGGGGAAACTCGCCGCCGAATTCACCCTGCGTCATCCCGCCATCCGCCTCGACATCACCACCGAAGACCGCCCGGTGGACATGGTGGAGGAAGGCTACGACCTGGTGATCCGGGTCAACCCGGACCCGGACGACACCCTGATCGGCCGGGTGTTGATCCGCGATCGGCTGGTCGCGGTGGCCAGCCCGCGGCTGCGCCGCCCTTCGCCGGGCGAGGTCGTGCCGGTGGTCGCGCGCGCCTCCGCCAGCGAGTCCGCCTGGCAACTGACAAACGACGCCGGCGATTGGCAAGTGCAGATTGACCCGATCCTGCGGCTGGGCTCGTTGATCATGATCCGCGATGCGGTGCGCACGGGCGTTGGCGCGGCACTGCTGCCGCTTTCGCTGGTCGCCAACGACCTGGAGGCCGGCGTGCTGGCGCGATGGGGCGACGCGAAGACGCCGCCGATCGAGATCTGGGCGCTGTATCCATCGCGTCGCCTGTTGAGCGCACGCGTCACCGCATTCCTCGACGTCCTCAAGGCGGCATTTCCGCTGGGTCACCCGGAAGAGCTGGCGCGCTACATGCTGGCCGACGTCCCCTCCTGAGGGCATCGTCCATCTGTCGTGCAGGGGCTGGAACGCGGGCAACACCGCCGGCAGCGCGCCATCGGTTTGCTTGACGTCGCTGCGCACGCGTCGGCAAACCTCGCCTGCTCGTGCGCACCGATCACTGACACACCCGAGATGCGCGGGGCGCGGTTGCAGGTCCGCTGTCGGTGATGCGATCAAGCAGACGCTGCAATGGCAACGGCGTCTCCCGGTCCGCGGCCAGGAGCGCGTTCGCATCGCAGGGCGCTGGCTGGTCGAGCGCGCATAGCGGCGACGACGTGGTATCCAAGAACACCATCGGTTGCATCGCGTGGCCCCGAAGCGTCCGTTCCGGCCGGTCTGGTCCATGCCCAAGGCAGGTCCGCACGAGCCCGGCCTGGAGCGCATCGTCGGCCGCCTGGAACGCGGCGCGTTCGGCGCGCTCCGGCAGGGCGTGCGTCACCCGTGGCCACGGCAACGCCGTGACCGACGCCAGCGCGAGCCGGCCTGCGACTGCCAGCACGCGGTACAGCTGGATACCCTGCGGGGAAACACGTGGGTCTGCAGACAGGGTGCCGGCCCATGCGTTGAACCAGGATCAGCCTTCCGTTGCCCTGTGCGTGTCACGGATCGAATGGACCCCCGAGACGTTCTCGCCGCTATCGCGTACTCCGGTCCACGTACGGCCGCGACTGCAGTATCAGCACCTCATCGCCGACCACGGCCCACTCGATGTCCTGGTCCACGCCGCCCAGCGCCTGCTTGGTGGCGGCGCCCACCTTGGCCAGGCGCGCGATCAGCGCATCGGTGAGTACCTGGCGGGAGCCGGTGATGGGCACCTCGCGCACCCCACCAGCGGCGCTGGCCACCAGCTGGGTGTCTTCGGCCGAGCGGCTCAGCACCTGCACCGCCTTGGACCAGGCCGAGTACATCACCTGCTCGGCCTGGCGCTTGCCCTCCACCACGCGGATGCCAAGCCCGCGCTTGGCCGAGATGTAGGTGATGTGGCGGCGGCCCGCGTCGAAGGGATCGCGGGTGATCATCACGCCCGAGCTGTCCGACGGCGCAGCCCGTTGCACCAGCACCGCCATGGCCACCGCATCCTGGCGCAAGCCTGCCGCGGCGCGTGCTTCGTACGCCTCGAAGTTGTAGACCGACGCCCACACCGTCTGCACGGCCTTGGCCACGGCCTCGGCGCGGGTCACGTTGGGCACGGTGGTGTACAGCCCGGCACCGCTGAAGCCGGGCAGGTCCTCGGAATTGGACGAACTGCGCACGAACACCGCCCCACCCTGCAGCTGGCCGCGCCATTGGCCCTCCAGCGTGCGCACGAAGGCGGGATCGGGCACGGCGGTGGCGATCTCGGTGCGCAATGCCGCCAGGGCGGCACGCCGCACGTCCGGGTCGGTGTTGAAGCCCGGCCGGCGCTGCAGCTCGCGCAGGCGCTCGGCCACCTGCAGGCGCTGCACCATCGCCTGGTAGTGCGAGAACGGTACGCAGAACCCATCCGGCACGCGCGCGGCCGGCGGCAGCACGGCCTTGAGCGTGCCGAGGTTGGCCGCCTTGACGCCGCAGTGGCTGCTGTCGCGCGCGCGCAGGGCGGCCAGCGGCTTCAGCGCGACCACGCTCAGGTCCGGGCGCGGCAGGTTGGCCGCCACCGGGCGGTGGGCCGTGGCGGATGGGGTCCTGGCCGGGCGCGTCAGCGGCGTCACCCGGTAGTCGTTGTGGGTGACCTCCAGTGCCACCCAGCGTCCGTCGTACTGGCGCAGGGCATCCTGCGCGTCGCGGATATACACGTTGGGAATGCCCCAGCCCTTGGCGAGCAGGTTCACGTGCGACAGCAGGGTGGACGGGCGCTGCGTCACCAGGCCGGCCACCGGCGCCAGCGCGATGGGCACCTCGTCCAGTACCGGGATGTCGCGCGGCGACAGCGTGCGCAGCTGCGCCTCCGAGCGCACGATGCGCAGCCGCCCCTCGGCACGACCGGTGTTCAGTGGCAGGAAACGCTGCTCGCGCAGCAGCGCCTCCTGGCTCACGTGGGCCAGCCCCACGGCGCTGGCCACCTGTTCGTGCTGGGTGGAGTTGGTCTTGAACCGGATCGGCTCGCGGAACGACGCGCGTACCACCGCATCGGTCTGCCGCAGCAGGGCCGCGCTCAGCACGTCGCCCTCCCAGAACTCGTAGGTGTACCCCGGCAGGTCGCGCTGCCAGCTGAGCGTGCCAAACAGGAAACGCCGCTGCGGGTCGCGGTACTGCGCGTTGAGCGTGGCCTTGTCCAGGCTGCGCACCAGCCGCTGGCGGCGCACGAACTGCTCGTGCAGCGCGAACCGCGGCGTGTTGATGTAGTAGATCCGCGCGGCATCCTGCCGGTCGATCACGAAGATCAGGTGCGGCATCTCCAGCGCGGTACCGGCGTTGTAGACCCGGGCCAGCTGCATGAACTGCGCGCGGCTGTCGAGGCGCGAGAGATAGTCCGGCCCCTCGCTCGGCTGCGCGGGAGCCGCGTCACTGCCCTGGCGATGTTCGTAGGGCGACGGCTTGCGCGCGGTCTGCGCCAGCGCGGGTACGACGCAGCACAGCAGCAAGAGCATCGCCATCCATGCCCGCGGCGACGCCAGGCCGGCAAGGTGCGTACGGGATCGGTCCATGATGCCGGTGCGGGAGTTGAAGTGGGGCGATCATAAGCCAGTCACGCCAGTCGTGGACGGCGCGACCGATTGAGGCGCAGGCCGGGCCACGCTATCGTCTCCCGCCTTGCTTCGCCCCACCTCGATCACGTCAGGATGACTTCACCGATGACACACGTCCCCCCGATGCCAGCCCCGGTCACGCCCCGCCGCCGTGCCGCACGGGCTGCGGCCCTGCTCGGCCTCATCGCGGTCGCCTGCGCCGGCAGCGCCACGGCCGCCGAGAAGATCAAGATGCATCGCAGCGGTGCTGGCACGCCCGGCCCGGACGGCTGGCTGGAGGCGACCTCCAGCGGCGGCAGCTTCTCGGTGCGGCTGCCGTGCCGCTTCAACGATCTGACCGCCACGCCCGGGTCGGGGGATGTGGTCCGGGCGGATGTGCTCGGCTGCGCGGGCGATGGCGTGAAGTTTGGCGCCACCCGTGTCCAATACCGCGATGCAGCGCTCGCCGGCACCTACTTCGAAAGCTTCGCGGCGGCCGGCGCATTGCCTGGCGCCTCGCTGGACCGGGCGCCGTATCGGGACCACCCCACCATCACCCGCCAGCTCGACACCGGCAGCACCTGTACGCTGGTCCGCATCGTGCACGGCACCCGGGACAACATCCTGATGACCGTCGAGGCAGCGCCGGCGCGCTGCAGCAGCGCCAGGAAGATGGGGATGCAGTTCCTGGACTCCCTGGTGCCCGGCACCCCCAGCACCGATGAAACGGCCGATACCGCCGGAACGGGAACCGGCACCGGCACCGTCGCCGCGGTGGCTGCCCCGACGCTGTCCGAGTGCCCGCTCGATGCCGAGCTTGCCGGCGCGCAGGCCGTTGCCGCGTTCGGCGCGCTGCCACGGGACGTGGAAGAGAAGATGCCAAGCGACACCTGCAAACCTGCCACGACCGCCTCGATGATCATGCGGCGCGACGGCATCTGCACGATCGGCGGACAGCCCATGACCTTCGCCAGCCTGATGACGCTGGAGGCGACTGGCGCACCGGTCTCGATGATGTTCATGACCGCCTACCGCGACGACACCCATGGAGCACTGCAGGCTGCCCTCGAACAGCGCTACCGCACGCAGCCGGCATCGACCTACCCGCGCTATGCACCCGCGCACCGGCAGCCGACCAGCATCGTGTCGCAGCCAGGTGGCACGCTGCTGCTCCTGGGCAGGTCGCCACCGGAGACATCGGGCGAGGCGATGACCAGCGTGTTCCAGTTCGCACCGGCCAGCGCGGACCTGGTCAATCGCAGCACCACTACCTGCCGCTGAGCCTGGCCGCCGACCGGTCCCTCGCGCTCAGCCCGGCGCTGCCTTGATGAAATCGATGAAGGCGCGCAGCGGTGGCGGCAGAATCCGCGGCAACACCAGCCGTGCCGCGCTGACCGGCACGTTCAGCCGCAGCGTGCGGGTCGGCGTACTCCGGAACGCACTGATCGCCTCGGTCGCGGTATCCAGCTCCCTCAGGGCCGGCTCCACCCCCGCCAGCAGCACTTTGGCCGCGTCGGTGAGGCCCACGCTGCGGGTGGTGCGATTGAGCAGCTTCACGCCCAACTGGGCCTCGATGCGCTTGACCGCCTCGCTCAGGTTGGATGCGCTGAGATCGGCCGCGCGGGCCGCTTCACGGAAGCCGCCTGATCGGGCCACCTATGAAGGTCGCTCCTGCCCGGCAGCGCTTCCGGCCCACCGCCGCAGGTTCGGCATGCGCGCCCTCGGCAGCCGGACAGACGCCCTACTTGCTCGGCGGCATCTACTTGCCGGTCATGGCCAATGCCGCCTCCGGCAGTCGCTCACCCTGCACGCGCACCTGCGCGAGCTCGCTGTCGATGCGTTCAAGGTCGCCTCCATCCAGCACCAGATCGATGGCCCCCAGGTTCTCATCGAGACGATGCAGCTTGGTCGTGCCCGGAATCGGCGAAATCCAGGGCTTCCGGGCCAGCAGCCATGCCAGCGCAACCTGTGCTGGCGTCGCTCCCTTCCCGGTTGCCACGGTCCTGACCACCTCCACGAGCGCCATGTTGGCCCGGCGTGCGTCAGCAGAGAAGCGCGGCACGACGTTGCGGAAGTCGCTTGCATCGAACTGCGTGTGCTCGTCGATCTTGCCTGTCAGGAAACCTGCGCCCAGCGGACTGAATGGCACGAAGCCGATGCACAGTTCCTCCAGCAGCGGCAGCAACGTAATCTCCGGCTCGCGCCAGAACAGCGAGTACTCGCTCTGCACGGCGGCAAGCGGCTGCACTGCGTGCGCCCTGCGGATGGTCTGCAGCCCCGCCTCCGACAGCCCGAAGTGGCCCACCTTTCCTTCCGCGATGAGATCCTTCACCGCACCGGCCACGTCTTCAATCGGCACGGCCGGATCAACCCGGTGCTGGTACAGCAGATCGATACGTTCCGTGCGCAGGCGCTTGAGGCTGGCCTCCACCGCCGCCTTGATGTGCGCCGGCTGGCTGTTGGTGCCCGGCCCGCGCGTCCCGGTGGCCGGGTCGATATCGAACCCGAACTTGGTGGCAATCACCACCTGGTCGCGCACCGGCGCAAGCGCCTCGCCCACCAACGCTTCGTTGGCGAACGGGCCGTAAGCCTCGGCGGTGTCGAAGTGCGTGATGCCGCGCTCCACCGCCGCGCGGATCAGCCCGATCATCTCCTGCCTGTTCGCGGCCGGGCCGTAGCCCGAGCTCATGCCCATGCAGCCCAGGCCGAGGGCGGAGACCTCGAGGCCTTGTCCAAGCGTACGCATTTTCATCGCGGGTTCCTCATCGAGCAGTAGGGGAAGCGGAAAGCCAGGCGTTGACGCTTTCCATCGTCTTTCGCTCCTGGTCGGCCTGCATCACGAAGGCCTCCCGGATGCGTGCCTTGGGCGCATGGCGCGCCAGCACGCGCAGGCTGCTGCCCACGCCGTACCCGCCATGTGTAATGAAAGGCACCAGCGTCTTGCCACCCATGTCGTGCCGTGACAGCAACGAACGGATGACCGGTGGAGCGGTCTCGCCCCAGATCGGGAAGCCGAGGTACACCGTGTCGTAGCGTGCGAGGTCCGCAATCGTCGCGCGCAACGCCGGCTCGCGGCTGTCGTCGCGCTCCTGCCTCGCCTGCGCCACCGTTTCCAGGTAGTCCGCCGGGTAGTCCGTTGCAGGCTGGATTTCGAACAGATCGCTCTGCACGCTGCGATGGATCAACCCGGCGATCACCCGGGTATTTCCCGAGCGCGAGAAGTAGGCCACCAGCGTCCGCGCGGTTGAAGGGCGGGCAACGGGCTGCTTTTCGGGCACCGCAGCGGTACAGCCCAGCGGCAGCGATGCCAACGCGGCAACGACCGCCCGGCGACCAGGATGGGGGGATGGCGTGGTCATGGCCCCAATCTACGCCCCCCGCGCGCATGCTTGCAGAGGCATAATCGAATATCGCTTATATCCGGATTGCATCAATGGGCGCGGAGAACTACGACCAGTTGGCCATGTTCGTGCTGGTGGCGCGTGAGCGCAGTTTTACCCGTGCCGCCGCGCAGCTTGGCATGTCCCAGCCAGCGCTGAGCCGATCCATGCGCCAGCTGGAGGAGCGTCTCGGCGTGCGCCTGCTCGCGCGCACCACCCGCAGCGTGTCCCCCACCGAAGCGGGCGAGCAACTGTTGCGGGTGATCGCACCGCGCTTCGAGGAGATCGATACCGAGCTGGCCCAGCTCAACGCGTTCCGCGACAAGCCCGCCGGCCGCCTCCGCATCACGGCAGGTGAACATGCCGCGCTCACCGTGATGCAGCCGGTACTGGGCAGGCTGCTGCCGGCCAACCCCGACCTGAACATCGAGGTGATCGTCGACTACGGGTTGACCGACATCGTCGCCGAGGGCTTCGACGCAGGCATCCGCATGGGCGAACAGGTGGCCAAGGACATGATTGCCGTGCGCGTCGGGCCTGACCTGCGCATGGCCGTGGTCGGATCGCCTGCCTATTTCCAGCGCCATCCGAAGCCGAAATCGCCGCACGACCTCACCCGGCACAACTGCATCACCATCCGCCTGCCAACCCATGGGGGCATCTTCGCGTGGGAGTTCGAGAAGAAGGGACAGGAACTGAAAGTACGGGTGGAAGGCCAACTGGTGTTCAACAACATCGCCCTGCGCCTGGGTGCCGCGCTGGAGGGGCTGGGACTGGCCTACATGCCCGAGGATCTGGTGCGCTCCCACGTGCAGGCAGGCACCCTGGTTCACGTGCTGCAGGACTGGTGCCCCTCCTTCCCTGGCTACCACCTGTACTACCCCAGTCGCAGGCAGTCATCGCCGGCGTTTACCCTGCTGCGTGATGCGCTGCGCTATCGGGATTGAGCGCTAACGCAGGGGCGCCTCCACGCCACTGTAGGCCTGCACCGTCGGCGGAAGGCGCTCGCCCTGCACTGCCACCGCAGCGACTGCAGCGTTGAGCTCGCGCAGCTCGGCGGCGCTGAAGACCACCTCGGCTGCGCCCAGGTTGTCCAGCAGATGGGCCATCTGCGTGGTGCCAGGAATCGGCACGATCCAGGGTCGCTGCGCCATCAGCCAGGCCAGTGCGATCCGCGCAGGCGTGGCCTGTTTTCGCGCGGCCCAGTCCCTGAGCAGGTTCACCAATACAAGGTTGTGTTCGATGTTCGCCGGGGCGAAGCGCGTTTCGATGCCGCGAATATCGCCCTCGGCAAACCGTGTTCCGGCGTCGATCGCCCCCGTCAGGAAGCCTACGCCCAGCGGGCTCCATGGCACGAATCCGATCCCCAGCTCAGCACACGTAGCAAGCACTTCCTGTTCCGGCCCACGCCAGAGCATCGAGTACTCGCTCTGCACAGCCGTCACCGGCAGCGCAGCGTGCGCGCGACGAAGCGTTTTCAGGCCCATCTCGCACAGGCCCCAATGCAGCACCTTGCCCTCGGTCATCAGGTCCTGGATCGCACCGGCCACGTCTTCGATCGGCACCTGCGGGTCCACGCGGTGCTGGTACAGCAGGTCGATGCGGTCGGTCCGCAGTCGCTTGAGCATGCCCTCCACCGCCAGCTTGACGTGCGCAGGCCTGCTGATCAGGCCCGGGCCACGCGCGCCGGTTTCCAGGTCGATGTTCCAGCCGAACTTGGTGGCAATCACCACTTCGTTGCGGAACGAGGCCACCCCTTCCCCCAGGATCCGTTCCACTTCGTGCGGGCCATACGCCTCGGCCGCGTCATAGAAGTTCATCCCGTGATCGAACGCGGCACGGATGATGCGGTGCATCTCGGTGCGCGAGGGAAGGGTCGTCTGGTAGGTGCGGCTCATGTTCTGCACGCCCAACCCGATGCTGGACACCTGCAGCTTCCCGAGCATGCGGCGGCCGTCCATCCTCGGTGCTGCAGCTGCCGGGGAGGCCTTTGTCGTGGACGTGGCCAGCGTGCCGGCCAGCGGCAGCGCCGCCAGCGTAGCGGCGCCCTTCAGCAGGGAGCGGCGTTGGGCGTTGGTGGGCAGGGTATTCATTGGGGTCTCCATGTGGGGCGCTGTCAGGGCCCCGGTGCCGGGGTCTGTTCCAGTGCCTGCACCGCGCGCGCGGATGCGGCGGCGTAGCCGCTGTGAGCCAGCAGTTGGGCCAGGTGCTGCAACTGTGCGCGGCTGAGGCCGACGCGCTGGCTGGCCGCCATGTGCGAGCGCAACTGCGCCTCCACGCCCGGCATCACTGCCAGCGCGCCCACCGTTGCCAGTTCGCGGCTCTGCCAGTCCAGGTTGTCGCGCTCGAAGATGTCGCCGAACAGGTGCGTCTGCAGGTACTGGTTGATGATGGGGGCGAAGTCCATGACCGGCCCGGTCACCGGGGCACCGGAGATCCGGGTCTGGTTGGCGGTGCCTACCGCGCGAAGCGCATCGCCCACGGGGACCTTCCCGGTGGGCGGGCGCCCAGGCGCGGTCGCGATGCCCTGCGCCTCACGTTCGCGCACTACGTTCATCAGCTCGCCCAGGGCGTTGAGGCTCTTCGGGAACCCCGCATAGGCATACAGCTGCACGAGCACTTCCTTCGTCTCACTCAGCGTCAGGCCAGCGTCCAGTCCCCGGCGCAACGCGGCATTGAGCTGCGGCATATCGCTGCTGGCTGCGGCGGCTGCAAGCAGCGGGATCGCCTGCTGCCTCGGCGACAGCGGACCGGCAACGGGGGCGTCAATGCCCGCTGACGCCTCGCGATACTCGTCATCGCTGACCTGCTCAAGCCAGGCAACCGATTTGCCATCTTCCACACCGGTTACTGCGAGGTGAGTCATCGCGCTATGCGGCGCGGCGCCGTGCCAATGCTTGACTCCCGCAGGACACACCACCACGTCCCCGGCATGTATCTGCCGCGCCGGCCTGCCCCATTCCTGGGTCAGCCCAACGCCGGAGGTAACCACCAGTCGCTGACCGGAGGGGTGAGTGTGCCAGGCCGAGCGCGCGCCCGGCGCAAAGCTGACGTATGCGGAGGACGCTTGCACCTCCTCGTCCGCCGGGAACAGCGGATCTACCCGCACCTTGCCGACGAAGGTCGCTGCCGGACCGGCAACAGACGACTGCGTTCCCGCTCGGGTGATCTGCTGCGTGGGTGGTTCGACCGCGCCAGCGAACGGTGCCGCCACGCTCAGTGCCGCGCCGAGCAGCGCGGTCTGCGCGGTTGATGCGCGAGGCGTGCTCATGGCGCAAGCGTCCGGCCGTAGAACGTGGCCAGCGAGGCGATGGCGGCATCCACGTATTTCGGCACCCAGTAAGTCTCGATATGCGTCGCGCCGTCCAGCAGCACCAGCTGTTTGTCGGTGGTGCCGGTCGCTTTGGCGAAGGCGTCCCGGGTCATGTAAAGGCTGTCAGCCTTGCTGCCGGCAATCATCAGCAGCGGCTGGTTGATGAGCGCTATCTGGTCGGTGGCGTCCCAACGCATCAGCTCAAGCAGGCTGCTGGTGGTGTAGCGGAAGGTGGAGTTGGGGTGGGCATGCGTCTTCCAGTAGTACTCATAGCCCTGGCGATACAGATCGAACGGAAGTTCGGCGATCTGCTCGTCGGTGAGGTTGGCGTCGCCGGAGTACAGCACTTCGCCGCCGGCAGCTTGCTGTGCTCGCGCTTTCGAGGCCTGCTGCAGGCGCTGCTGGATCGTGTCGAGCTGCGAGTCGCCGTAGCCGTTGCGGCGTACGCGGCCAGAGTTGAACATGCTGATCGTGGCTACGGCCACGAACCGCTTGTCGGTCTGCGCGGCCGCCAGCGAATAGCCGCCGCCGCCACAGATGCCCAGCAAGCCCAGGCGCGTGGTGTCGACCCACGGGAATCGACTGATGAAGTCGGCCATGCCGTGGATGTCTTCGATGCGGTGGGAAGGAGTGTCCACGCTGCGCGGCTGGCCACCGCTGGCACCTTGATATGCCGCGTCAGCAGTAATGGCGATATAGCCATGCTCGGCCAAGCGCTGCGCGTACAGGCCGGCCACCTGCTCTTTCACCCCACCGTTGGGATGGGCCACCACGATGGTCGGGTATTTCCGCGCGGCGTCAAAGTTGGCCGGCGTGTAGAAGTTTGCCGCGATCTCGATTCCATTCAGCGAATAGGTCACCGAGTGGACATTGACCTCGCTGGGAACATTCCGCGTGACCGCACCTTCGTAGGCCAATTTGAAGGGGTTGAGCTTGTAGTCGGCTGCGGACGCGTCGCCTGCCGACAAGCCAAGGGACATCGCCAACAGCGTGGCGTGCACGATGTGCTTCATTCAACTGCTCCCAGTCTGGAGGTAACCCCTGCCGGTGCCCTATGGCGCGCCCGGGCTGGCGGGATCAGGAGTAAAACTAACCGCCGTGCACTCATAGAGTTAGAGCATCAGCCGGATATCACTCATGCATGAATGATATGAATTATGGATGGGCGAGCGACGCGGCACCCATCGCGCCGCACGCCCTTCATGGTGCGATCACTGCACCAGATAGTCCGGATCACTGATCCAGATTCTTTTTCGCCAGGAACTCACTCACCAGATCGGCGATCTGGACGTTGTTGAGGTCCGAGAACAAGAAGTGGCTGTTGCCACGGATGCCGATGTCCGGCAAATGGATCAGGGTGACGTCTCCGCCCTGCCGATTGACCGCATCGCGCCAGGCGCGCGCCATTTCCAACCGTGCCCGCCAACTGTCCTGCGCGGGCAGGTCAACGGGCTTTTCAGGAATGTTGTCGCCATACAGCACCAGAATGGGAATCCGCGTCAGCGCCTTGAAATTTTCAGACGACACCACGGCAGGTGCGACGGTATCGAATGCACTGGGAATCGGCGCCGGCGCATCGTCCTTTGCAAATACGAAGCTGCTGCCAGGCTCGAACGCGACGATTGCGCGAACGTTCGGGCTCTTTATCGCCGTCATCCAGCCGGGGCCTCCGGCCTGCGAGTGGGTAAACAGGATTGCAGGCCCTGTCTTCTGGAGCACGGCAGCTACCCCGTCAGAGACTACATCGAGGTCGAACGGCCCAGTGTTCGGCGTGACCGAACGGAAAAACTGATCAAGCGAGGCGTCCCCTTTCGGGAACTGGCTACCGTTGAAGTATTTCGGCCAGAGTCCGATTCGGAACTGGTTGAACCACATCTGGTCGTCTGCCACCGGCTTCATCGTGGACTCGACCATGCTTCGGCCAGCTTTGCCCCGCCTTGGCTGATCGATCAAATAGGTAGTGAAGCGACGACGCAGGAACAGGTTCTGGAAGCCCTCGCGTCCATCGGCAGTCGTTTCCCAACTCCTGGATGACTGGCCCGCACCATGCCACATCACGATCGGCAGCGGACGCGCGTTGACCGGCTTCTGGTAGAAGGCATAGACGTGATCACCGTGGTAGCTCTGGCCATTCGGATCAGAGGGCTTCAACGGATCGAACGTGCCAGGTTCCGTCTTTTCCATGCCACCCGCGAGAAAGCTTCCTTGCGCATCGATCTGCAGTGGCTCGTTTGCCATGGCAGTCGCGGTGCAAAGGGAAACCGCTATCCAGATCAGCGTGGAGGGGACGCAAGGCACCAGAGTGCGGCGGCGGGTGCGAGTGTGCATGGGTCACTCCGTGACAGATTGTCAGGGAAATCTACCCTCGGGACCATGCCGGAAGAAGAGCGTAAGTGCATATCACTAATGCATGGAGGGTATATATGCCGTGCCTCGACTTGGCGTTGTCCAGCAGGCGTAGATCGTCGAGCGATCTTCAATAGGGAGCTTCTTAAGCGGGGTAGCTAGCCAGGCACGCCCGGCATTCGCCATTGGTCCGTGCGGCAAAGCGGGCGCATGTCCGCTTCCGGCCAGAAGCAGACAAAGACGGCAGACCAGGATTACTTCCGGCATTCGTCTCGATTCCGCAGCCAGTTCATCCTAGCTGCTCAATCACGCTCGAGGATGGCCGATGTGTCGCAGTGTGCTGTGGGCGGTGTTGCTTCTGGTCGCACCCTTGGGTGCCAACGCGTCTGCACCGAAGGCGCAAGCCTGCGAGGATGACGCATCACCCGCATTACGCGGATCGCAGTGCGCCTCTGTCGATGTGCCACTGCGCCATGCTGACCCATCAGGCGAGCACATATCGTTGTTTCTGCGGCGCATACCGGCCAGCGCCGACCATGCCAGACGAGGCGAAGTCTGGCTGCTCTCCGGCGGCCCTGGTGAGTCAGGGGCATCCCTGTATCCCCTGATCCAGACTTACCAGCGTGCATTTCCCGGATTCGATCTTGTGATTCCCGACCACCGGGGTACAGGCCGATCTTCGCGGATCTGTCCCGTCCAGGAGTCACCTGAAAGCCCGGAAGGCAGGGGGCTGGCAGGAACGGAATGGGGACCCTGCATCGGGTCTATGTACGCCAACCTGCAGCGGACGTCGGCCTTCTCTATTACCGAGGCCGCTCAGGACCTTGGCATCCTGATGTCGGACGGGGATCGCGGCGGTCAGGTGTTGCTGTATGGCGTTTCTTACGGCACCCAACTGGCGCTGCGCGCGCTCCAGGTCAACGAGCTTGACGTGGATGGCCTCATTCTTGACGGACTGGTGCCGCCGGAAACCACTGAAAAGTTCGATCTCAGCCGGCGCACAGCGCTTGTCGACCAGGTAGGCCGGGAGAGCATGGACGAAGGTAGCCTCGTTCGCTATCGAACGCTGCTGGCGGCGAAGGATGCTGCTTGGCAGAGAGAGGTGCCGGGCGGCGATGTGCGCCGATTTTTCGCCGCGCTGCTGAGCTTCCCTGCGCTGCGCGATCGAATCCCGAAGATCGTGCAGGATCTTTCCGCTGGCGATGCCCGGTCGCTGGTTGCCACGGCAAACGATTGGAACATTGCGCTGGCGCAACTGGGACAGGGTGGAAACAATCAGCCGGCCTTGCCGCTGGTGATGCTCATTGCCGCCTCGGAGAACAACGCTCGTCCGGAGCTGAGCCTGGCCACTGTCAATGAAGAGGCCAGGCACGCGCTGTTCGCCAGCCCCATTCCCGGCCTGCTGGTGAATGGCAGTGTTCCGCGCTACCCACGTGATGCATGGTTCGGAAAGAGTCCGCGCACCCTTCCGCGAACCCTGGTAATGCAGGGGACCCTGGACCCGAATACCGCGTACGCCGGTGCCGTAGAACACGCTGCCACGCTTGCCGGGTCGGGGCCTGTCACGTTCCACACAGTGGACCGCGGCGCCCATCTGCTCGCATTGGTGGCTCCACGCTGCTTTGTAGCGGCGGTCGAAAGCTTCATTGAGGGTGCCGTGGTGAGCGAACGCTGTGCAGAACCCGCGTCAGAGTGATGGCCAGGCAGACCACTGCGCACCGATTGATCCCTTCTGACGCCCATTTCGTCCGTGTCCGCTTCCGGCCAGGAGCGGACATGTTCAGGCCATCACCTTCGCCTACAAGGGCATTCCTCCCAAGGCCTCAAGGCGCTGGCCGGGATCCAACCACTGCCTCCCGCAAGGTCGTCGGTTTCCTAGAATTCCGCTTCCTTGCTGGCAGCAGGTTGCAACACTTGCCGCCCTAGCTCATTGCCGATGTTGAGGAACCCGATCCCGCCAGAGAGCCCTTGCGCTCGCATAGCCTGCGTTTGCACGACCGAAGAATAATCCGCGAAGAAATCGGGCTTGCGCCATTGCGCGGAAATCGAATCGCGACTGCCGCCCAGGTCGTTGTTCCAGGTCACGGCCCTCTGCGAACCGGGCGAACCGAACTTGCGCTTCAGCAGCTCCATCACGCGCGGCTCGGCCTCGAACCCCATGGTATTGAAGCGCAGGGCGATCACGCGCCCGTTGCGCAGCAACACCAGGCCGCCCGCACCTTCCAGGGAAAAAGCGTCGCCTGCGCCCGCGCCGATCGACATGCCGATCGGCGCAACCCACGCCGGTGCCTCAGCCGTGGCGAAGACCAGGTAACCGTATTCGCCTGGCGCGAACTCGGTATTGCCTACGGCCATGTTCGTCGTGCCGGGCGCGACGCACAACCCTGTTGCCGGTGGCATGGCTTTCAGCGGCTCCGGCGGCGGGGCCGTCAGCTTGTTGAACGCCCTCGCCCCCAATCCGACGTTGCTCCTGCGGGAAGCTGGAGCGGGTGAGGATAGTTCGCAAACAGGCAGCGTTAGTTGTGCCCCTAACTTGATGCCGAATATGTCAGTTTCCGCCGCAGATACCGATACGGTGGACGACATGGTCAGTAAAACGACAAGAGAACCGGCGGCTGCAGTGAAACGCATGGGGCTGTAATCCAAGCTGGATCGTGGTGGAGGCGAGTATATGCCCGGTTGCTGCTCGACGCTGCGCTCGACCGCCAAGGCGCGGCCGACGACCCTCACCGAGTGACCACTTCCGGCCATCAGCGGACTCCGATCACTTTCAGCAGATCGGCCAATGCAGGACTGCCGCGCCGACGTACTGACGGCGGAATGCCGCAATTGAAAGAGAGTCCTTCGCGTATCACACGCATGCGCTGCCAGGTTCCCTACTACTTGATCTTCAGCGCCGGCAGAAGAGGGTCAACATCAACCAACTCCAGCGACGTGACCATATGTAGCGTGCCGTTCTTGTACCTGAGGAAATGCGGACTCTTCACATGCTGTTCGTATGCCTGCCGACTCGCATAGATTTCAAGGATTGTCAGCCGGGTCGGATCTTCCTTGTCGAAGACCGCATACAGCGACAGCACGCCTGGCTCAAGGTCCATCGAGGCGCGAACCTCTTCAGCCAGGGCATCCCGATAGGCGGGCAGGTGCTCTGCACTGACGGTGATCTTTGACAGCCTCGTCATCTGTGCCTCCTCCGCGCCAACACTGAAGGAGCATGCCGCCATGCCGAACAGCGTTCCGATGATCATCTTGTTCAATCCACCCTCCAATGTGCCTGTGCCACTCGACAAGGCGATCTTCCTGGACATCATTCCTGCCGGGCCTCGCGCTGGCGTTGAATGCCGACGCGCACACGCTCGGCAGCCTCCCGGCCGAAGCGCGCTTCGAGTACATCGGCCAGCGTGTAGAGCTGCTCTGGGCGTAGCCCTATGTTCATGCTGATGCCGATGTGGGCGTACAACTGAGGTTCCACGCCGGACAGGGCAGCCAGCATGCTGACGGTGGCCACCTCGCGGCTTTGCCAATCAAGGTTGTCGCGCTCGAAGATGTCGCCGAACAGGTGCGTACGCAGATATTCATTTGCCTGCGGTGCGAAATCGAACAACGGCCCTGACACCGGACCGCCAGCCAGCCGGGTCTGATTCGCGGTACCTGCAGCGAGCAAGGCGTCGCCTTTCGGAATCGGCCTGCCGGGCTCGCGGCCGGCTTCATCCAGGATGCCCCGCCGCCTGCGCGACTCCGCCACCTGCATCAGTTCGCTCAGCGCGTTCAGGCTGCGCGGAAAGCCCGCATAGGGATAGACCTGCACGAGGATCTCCCGCGCTTCAGCCAGGCTCACGCCCGCATCCAGGCCTTGATTCAACGCCTCCCGCAGGCCCGCCATGTTGCCGGCCGCGGCGAAGGCGCTGATCGGAATAATGCCGTACTGGAGGGAATCCAGTTCGTTGGCAGAAACCCCGTTTGATTCAACAGTCATCGTTGCTCCTTCATGTACGAACGCCGTCTGTCCCCGAGCGGAGGCGAGCATCGCCGCACCCATCAGACCGACGAGACATCTTGACCGCCACGTCCAGTCAATCGCCTTGGTACTGGACATCGGTCACCTTCTCCCCCCTGGAGGGGCGTACCCCACGCCTGCACGCGAACTGGGCGGTGACGTACTCCGTCGAAGCCTTCATCATTGTGGTGTACCGCGTAGGCGACCTACGGCTGATCGGACTCAATGCGGACCTCTACCGGACCTTCCGTGCGAAGGACCTGCAGTCCTCCTTCGATTCGACCCAGTCGTATCAGTCCCTTCGAGTAGCCAAAGGGCCTGTGGAAAATCGCCAGGTTCCCCCACGGCGCATAAAAGGCGATGTCGCCTGCCACCGGCGTCATTCCCTCCGGCTCGCCCGCCACGCTGAGACGGCGCGGAAGCGGTGCGATTTTTTCGGTGGCGGCGTAGTCCTCAAGCTGCAGTGTCAGGGGCAACTGGGCGATGAACTCGCGTGCGGGGATACTGTCTTCCATGGCCGCCGACAGGGTCTGATCGTCGATGATCAGTCGAATCTTCATGGGCTGGAGCTCCGGGTTGGACGCTGCTTTCGTGTCTGCGACGTCGTGATGATGGGGGGCGGCAGAGCATGCCGCTACTGCCCCGAGTGCAAGCAGCAGGGAGAGCGGCTTGCCCGTGATCGACGTATGACGCCTCATCAGCCCCCGGCCTCCACGGCCACCACCGGCCCGGACGTGGGCGCGGCGCCGGCCGCCGTGACATGGGCGAGCAGCGCGGCAATCAGCAGCAGGCCTGCACTGGCCAGGAACGTACTGGCAAAGCCGACGCTGTCGAACAGCAGTCCGCCGACGGTAGATCCCAGCGCGATGGAGCACTGCACCACCGCCACCATCAGGCCCCCACCGGCTTCTGCGTTGTCAGTGAACGTGCGGGCCAGCCAGCTCCACCATCCCACCGGTGCGGCGGTGGCCAGCAGGCCCCATGCCGAGAGCAGCGCGGCGGTCGGCCAAAGATGGGGGCCCAGCGGAACCAGGGCCACTGCAATCAACGCCATCAACGCGGGTATGGTCACCAGCGTGCGGTAGAGTCCACGTCTGATGAATGCGCCGATGGCAAGCGTGCCCACGAAGCCGCTTGCGCCGATGGCCAGCAGCAGCAGCGGAACAGCCGCGGTTCCTGCACCGGTCACCCGTTCCAGGAACGGTCGCACATAGGTGAACAAGGCAAACTGCCCCATGAAAAAGGCACCGCAGGCAATCATGCCCAGCGCCACCTCGCGCCGACGCAACAGCGCGATCACCCCGCCATGTGATTGCCGGCGCTCCGCGGCCATGGAGGGCAGGCACACCCACTGCCACGCCAAGGCGATGGCAGCCACCGGCAGAAGGCACAGGAAAGCGCCACGCCATCCGATCATGCCGCCCAGGTAGCTGCCCAATGGCGCCGCCACTACCGTTGCCAGCGCGTTGCCGCTGTTGAATATCGCCAAGGCGCGCGGGACCTTCGCAGCCGGCACCAGCCGCATGGCCGTAGCGGCAGACAGCGACCAGAACCCACCGATCACCACGCCGACCAGCGCACGGCCCGCCATGTAGACCGGATAGTTCGGCGCCAACGCTACCACCCCACCCGACACCGCCATCAATGCGGTAAGCGTGAGCAGCAACGTTCGTCGGTCTATGCTGCCCGCCAACCGGGAAATCGACAGGCTGGTCAGCACCGCAAACGCACCCGAAATGGCAATGCCATACCCGGCAAGACCTTCGGTCACGCCCAGATCTGCCGCCAGGGGCGTGAGCAGACTCACCGGCATGAATTCAGAGGCGATCAACGCGAAGACGCACAGCGTCATCGCGAGCACGCCGCCCCAGTTGGCGCGGTCTGCAATGGCGTCGGTGCGGCTCATTTCCCTGCCAGGCCACGCTGGAAGAACGTCGCCAATTTGTCGAAGGGAATCAGGGTGGTGCGGTCATACAGGTCCACGTGGCCCGCACCCTTCACCCAGTAGAGCTCCTTGGGCTCCCCCGCCCTTCGGTAGGCGTCTTCGCTGAACTCGCGGGAATGGGCGGCGTCGCCGGAGATGAACAACATCGGCCGGGGCGAGATGGTTTCAATGTCGTTGAAGGGATAGAAGTTCATGAATTTGACCAGGCTGCTGAAGAGCGGCTGGGTCGTCAGCTCGGCCGTGTCACCCTTGGGCGTGTAGGCGCCGCGCGGGGTGCGGTAGAAGTCGAAGAATTCGCGCTGGATGGCAGGCGTGTCAGCATCGAGTTCGTTCACCGTGCCGGGCACGAACACGGGCGCCCCGCCCTTGAATTCGGCCAGACGCTGGTCGGTTGCGGACTGGATCACCTTCTTGCGCTGTTGCAGCGACTGCCCGTTGTTCAGCCCCTGCCGTGCCGCCGCCCCCATGTCGTACATGCTCACCGTGGCAATGGCCTTGATGCGCGGGTCGATCTTGGCGGCGCTGATCACGAAGCTGCCGCTGCCGCAGATACCCAGGCCGCCGATCCGATCCGGGTCCACGGAGGACTGCGTGCTCAGGAAGTCCACGGCCGCACTGATGTCGTCCGAATAGATTTCCGGCGCCACCAGGTGCCGCGGGGTACCGTCGCTCTCGCCCCAGAAGGAAAGATCGATCGCCAGCGTGACGAAGCCCTGCTCGGCCAGCTTCTGCGCGTAAAGTTGCGCGCTCTGCTCCTTCACCGCGCCCATCGGGTGCCCAACCACCACGGCGGGGGCGCGGCTACCGCGAGGCAGGCCCCGGGGGCGGTACAGCGTGCCCACCACCTCCATCTGGTACTGGTTGTGGAAGCTGACGCGCTCACCCGTCACCGTCGGGCTCCGGTAGAAGTTGTCCGCCCCGGTGGCACGGGCCGCCACCGGCACATCAGCGGCAAACGCGGCCAGCGGAAGGAGGTGGCCGGCGAGCAGCGCCAGCAGCAACGTGGTGGGTTTCATGCGAGGGCGGCCTCGGTTGGGGGACTCAGGGCGCCACGGTAAGCCCCGTCGGCTACGCCGATAAGCCGGCTTAAAGTTGATGCATTGTTGAGTTGAGCTCACAATTGATCCATGAGCGCCGTGAAGACCCATGATCTGCAAGCCTTTCTGGTCGTGGCCCAGGAGCAGAGCTTCACCAAGGCGGCCGTTCGCCTTGGGGTAACGCCCTCTGCGCTGAGCCATTCGATGCGGTTGCTGGAAGAACGCCTGGGCATCCGCCTCCTGGCCCGGACCACGCGCAACGTTTCCCCCACCGAGGCGGGCGAGCGCCTGATGCGCTCCATCGCGCCGCACTTCGAGGCCATCGGTGCCAGCGTGGAAGCGCTGGGCGACCTGCGCGACCGGCCAGCCGGAACGCTACGGATCTCCTGCACGGATGATTCCATGCAGACGATCATCCGTCCGCGGCTTGCCGGGTTCCTGGCCGAGTACCCGGACATCACGCTTGAGTTGTACGTGGATTACGGCTTCATCAACGTGGTGGAACAGCGCTTCGACGCCGGCATCCGGCTCGGAGAGGCGCTGAGCAAGGACATGATCGGGGTCAGGGTCGGGCCGGATTGGCGCCTGGTGGTGGTTGGATCTCCCGGGTACTTCGAGAAACATCCCAAGCCCAGGAAACCCGCCGACATTACCCAACACCGCTGCGTGCACATCCGGCATCGCCCAACCGGTGCCATCTATGCCTGGGAGTTCGAAGAGAAGGGCAAAGAGTTCACCGTACGCGGCGATGGACCGTTGGTCTTCAACAGCATGACCCACGTCATCAATGCCGCACTGGACGGCCTGGGCCTGGCTTACGCGCCGGAACCGATGGTCGCCGAGTACATTGCGCAGGGCAGGCTGGTGGCCGTGCTGGACAAGTGGTGCGTGCCCTTCCCCGGCTACCACCTTTACTACCCGAACCGCCGGCAGCCCTCCCCCGCGTTTTCGGCACTGGTCGCGTGGCTGAAGCGGGATGAGTAGGGCTGCGTAACGGACGGGGCTGACCCTTTCCCGTCAAAGCCGCATGCTCACCCCGACGTGCACCGAGCGCCCGGCCGAGGGTGAGAACATGGCCTGCGGCTGGTCCCAGAAGAAGCTGTCCCACCACGCATAGGCGTATTCCCGGCCCGTGGCGTTCTTCACTTGTACGTCCACGCTCCACCTCGGGTTGATCGCATAGCGTGCGCTCAGGTCGAGCACGGCGAATGCGCCGTACTTGCCTGCGACGTTGCGCTCCTCCAGGTAATAGTCGCCCTGCGCCCTGCCCTGCATGCCCAGTTGCAGGGACGCCGTGGCCTGGTAGTCGACCCCGAGGGTGCTGATATGGCGCGGCACCGCCGCCACCTCGCGCCCCTGCAGCGACACCACGCCGCTACGTCCATCGCGGGTGATCTTCGCTTCCTGGTAGGCGTGCGACGCCCACACCGTCCAACGCTCGCCCAGCGGCGCACTGGCCTGCAGGTCCACCCCGCGGCGGCGGGTCTGGCCAAGTACCACGGTGGTACCGGTGGCGGGCATGTTGGATATCTCGTTCTCCGCGTCCTGCTGCCACACCGCAACACGCGCCTGGCTGCCCGCGAACGGCACGAACTTCACGCCGGCCTCCTTGCCGGTATTGGTGGACGGCTGCACCGCCGCCTGCCCCGCGGTGAGATACGCCGGCGCGGTCGATCCGGTAAGTACCTGGAAGGTGCGCCCCCAGTTCGCGTAGACGTTGGTCGTCGGTCCCAGCGCATACACCACGCTGAGCTTGGGCTGCCCGATGGTGCCGTAGCGCTGGAGCGGGCCGCTGACGCCGCCGGGCAGGTGGGTGCGGCCGTCGAAGCGGTCCACGCGGTAGGCGGACACGATCTTCAGCGCGTTGGCGGGCTGGTAGATCGCCTGCGCGTATGCGCCCCAATGGGCGAATGTGTGGCGGTCGTCGCTCTGGATGCGTGCGGGCAGCGCGCTGAAATCCGTCGGTTCGCTGTAGCTGAAGCGCTGGCGAAGGTAGCCGTTGTCCTGGTGCTCGTAGTTGATCCCGCCGTCCAGGGTGAAGGTGTCGTGCGCGCGCCAGGTGAGCGTGCCCAGCATACCCACCTGCGTTTCATCCCAGACACGGCGTTGGCGTGGCGCGTTGCCGGTGCGCAGGTCGCTGAAGGTGACCTGGCGGTCGTCCTCGTAGCGGTTGTAGTAAATCCGGGTGGCGGCGGACAGGGTATCGGCCAGCCGAAGATCGGCATGCAGCACCAGTTGGCGCATGTGGCGGTCATCAGCGTCGTTCGCGTTGCGCCGTGCCGACCCGCGGCGATTGGCCTGAAGTTCGGCGGCGGTCATGAAGCCGGGCTCCTCGGCCTGGTGGTGGTAGGCGCGAGCGGTGAGCCCGATGCGCATGCCGTCATCCACGTTGCCGTAGTACCACTTGCCGCCCACCGTGTACTTGCGCGAAGTGTCATGGTCGCGATAGCCGCCCGATGCCTGGGTGCCGACGAAGTAGTTCTGCGCCAGGCCATTGGCCTCGCGCCCGATCGCCAGCTGCGCGTCCCGGGTGGCGTCGCTGCCGTAGGCAAGGCGGCCATCGGTGTAGTTGCCGCCTTGGCGGGTACCGAAATTGACGTTGCCGCCGATGTTGTGCAGGCCGTAGCGTGGGTCGTTGGTGCCGCGAACCACCTCGATGTAGCTGATTTCCAGCGGGAACAGCATGTCGATGAAGCGCTGGTTGCCGCTGTTGACGTTGCTGGGCACGCCGTCGATCAGGGTCTTGATGGCGTTGAGGTAGCCCTCGCCATTGAACGCACGGAAGCTGACCTTGCCGGACTCGGCGCCCTGGCGGGTTTCGGTGAGCTGGATGCCGGGCATCTGCCCCAGCAACTCCCAGCTGTGCTGCACGTTGCTGTCCGCGATCCGGTCGGCACCCAGCACGTCCACCGACGTCAGCACCTGGTGCGCAGTGAGGTGGCCCTCGCTGCGCTGGCGCACATCGACCGTGCCAAGCGTCAGGGCGGAATCGGCGGACTGCGCGTAGGCGCACGGCGCAAGCGTGGCGGCCGCAAGCGCGGCAGCAAGACGATGGGGGGTCATGGGGAACGGAATCAGCGGGAAAGGCGACAAGGTGCGATGTTATAACGTATCCAATACCAATCCCGATAGTGCGCTCTGGGCACGGTCCAGCACGCAGGGTGTGGCCGGTCTCCGGCCAGTCTGCCGGGGACCGTTGACGTGCCCCGGCGGATGCGGGTCCGACGCAGGCGCAGTGCTCGCACAAGGATTCCGGCCAAAATTCAAACGTTCGATTGAAACGCGCGTAACTTCGCCGAACTGGACACGATCAGCAGGTTCCGCCAGACTTCGCCCTTTCCCGCTCCGTGGTCCCCATGGCGAAACTGCTGGTCCTGCATGGCCCCAACCTCAACCTGCTCGGCACACGCGAGCCGGGGGTGTATGGGCACACCACGCTGGCGCAGATCGACCAGGCCCTGTTGGCCCAGGCGCAGGCCGCCGGGCACGTGGTGGAGCACCTGCAGTCCAACGCCGAACACATCCTGGTGGACCGCGTGCAGGCCGCCCGTGAAGACGGCACCGCCTTCATCCTGATCAACCCCGCCGCGTTCACCCACACCTCGGTGGCCCTGCGCGATGCGCTGGCCGCGGTGGACGTGCCGTTCATCGAGATCCACCTGTCCAACCCGCACGCACGCGAGCCGTTCCGCCAGCACAGCTACTTCAGCGACAAGGCGGTCGGGGTGATCTGCGGCTTCGGCGCGGACAGCTATCGCTATGCCATGGATGCGGCGTTGACCCGGCTGGCGGCCACCGCCGCGTGACGACCTTGCCGCGTGCCTTGACCAGCGTGTTGCTGTGGGCCGGCCTGTGCGGCGGCGCCCTGGCCGCCGACCGCAGCGCCGAGGGCATCGATTGCGCGCAGCCCAGCGGCACGATGGAGAGCGACCTGTGCGCCTCCGATGTGGCCAGCGAAGCCGACGCCGCACTCAACACGGTGTACGCCCAGGCGCGCCTGCAGTTGCGCACGCAGGCCGCCGAGGGTGCCTGCACCCACTGCGCGGAGGCGGAGAAGCAACTGGTACTGGCCCAGCGTGCCTGGATCCAACTGCGCAATCACGACTGCGACGCGGTCTACGCCTTCAACGCCGATGGCACCTCGCGCAATGGCGCGCAGATGCGCTGCCTGACCACGCTTGCCAACGATCGCATCGCCCAACTGCGCACTTTCTACGAATTACGTTGACCCGAGCGCAACGCGCTTCCCACCACACTGACACCACGAGCTAAAGAGGCCTCTATGGATCTCCGCAAAATCAAGAAGCTGATCGACCTGCTGGAAGAGTCGAACCTCGCCGAAATCGAAATCAAGGAAGGCGAAGAGTCCGTGCGCCTGTCGCGCGCGCCGGTCTCCGGCTACGGCATGATCCAGGCCCAGCCGCAGATGATGATGGCCCCGGCCCCGGCCCAGCAGGCCGCCCCGGCGATGCCGATGCAGTCGCCCACCGAAGCCTCCACCGGCGGCACCGCCAAGCCGGGCAACGCCCTGCCGGACGGCCACGTGCTGCGCGCGCCGATGGTCGGCACGTTCTATGCCTCGTCCTCGCCGGACAAGCCGGCCTTCGTGTCGGTCGGCCAGGCGGTGAAGGCCGGCGAAACGCTGGCGATCATCGAAGCCATGAAAATGTTCAACCCGATCGAGGCCGATGTCTCCGGCACCATCGTCGCCATCCTGGGCGAAAACGGCCAGCCGGTCGAATTCGACCAGCCGCTGTTCGTGATCGGCTAAGGATCCGTCCATGCTCGACAAAGTCGTTATTGCCAACCGAGGGGAGATCGCGCTGCGCATCCTGCGCGCGTGCCACACCCTGGGCATCCGCACGGTGGCCGTGCATTCCACGGTCGACCGCAACCTCAAGCACGTGGCCATGGCCGACGAGTCGGTCTGCATCGGTCCGGCACCGTCCTCGGAGAGCTACCTCAACATCCCGGCGCTGATCGCCGCGGCGGAAGTCACCGACGCCCAGGCCATCCACCCGGGCTACGGCTTCCTGTCGGAGAACGCCGACTTCGCCGAGCGCGTGGAAGAGTCCGGCTTCATCTTCATCGGGCCCAAGGCCGACACCATCCGCCTGATGGGCGACAAGGTGGAAGCGATCCGCGCGATGAAGGCCGCCGGCGTGCCGTGCGTGCCCGGCTCGGGCGGCCCGCTCACCGACGACATCGTGGCCAACACCAAGATCGCCCGTGAGATCGGCTACCCGGTCATCATCAAGGCGTCCGGCGGTGGCGGCGGTCGTGGCATGCGCGTGGTGCATGCCGAGGCCTCGTTGAAGGCGGCGATCGAGACCACCAAGTCCGAAGCCAAGGCCGCTTTCAGCAACGATCAGGTCTACATGGAGAAGTTCCTGGAAAATCCGCGCCACGTGGAAATCCAGGTGCTCGCCGACGGCCAGGGCAACGCCATCCACCTCGGTGAACGCGACTGCTCGATGCAGCGCCGCCACCAGAAGGTGGTGGAAGAAGCGCCGGCCCCGGGCATCACCGAGGAAATGCGCGAGCAGATCGGCAAGGTCTGCGTGGAAGCCTGCATCCGCATCGGCTACCGCGGCGCGGGCACCTTCGAGTTCCTGTTCGAAGACGGCCGCTTCTACTTCATCGAAATGAACACCCGCGTGCAGGTGGAACATCCGGTGACGGAGATGGTGACCGGCATCGACCTGGTCTGCGAGCAGCTGCGCATCGCCGCCGGCCAGAAGCTGAGCATCAAGCAGAGCGACGTGGTGCTGACCGGCCACGCGATCGAGTGCCGCATCAACGCCGAAGACGCGGAAACCTTCGTGCCGAGCCCGGGCCAGATCACCGCCTTCCATCCGCCGGGTGGCCCCGGGGTGCGCGTGGATACCCACATCTACAGTGGCTACCGCGTGCCGCCGAACTACGACTCGATGATCGGCAAGCTGATCGTGCACGGCCCGGACCGCGAAACCGCGATCGCGCGCATGCGCGTGGCGCTGAGCGAGATGGTGGTGGACGGGATCAAGACCAACGTCGCGCTGCAGCAGCGGATCATGCGCGACAAGGGCTTCCAGGCCGGTGGGCAGAACATCCACTACCTGGAAAAGCGCCTGGCCGAACGCAAGAACAAGTCGATTGCATTGACCTGATCGAGCAGTAACGGCGGCACGGCAGAAAGGCGGGGATTTCCCCGCCTTTTTGTTTGGTTCGTCGCGTAGATGCAGCGCACGCACGGAGTGTTTCCTGCTCGGGGATCGGCGGATCGGGCGCTGGGCGCCCATGCCCTTTGCGGCGACGCCTTCGGGGTCCGCCCGCGGCAGCTCCTTCTCTTGTTATTTCGCCTCAAGCGGCAGTCGGTGGGTTCGGCGCTGAGCCCCCATGCCCTTTCCGGCGAATGTCCTCCGGCCGCGAAGCGGCCTCCCCCTTTATTTCGCCTCCAAGGGCATGGGAGCCCAGCGCCAAACCCACCGACCCGCCTGGCGTCCCCCTGCTTGGCACAGCCGAGCCCCGTAGCGGCCGGTAGGCTCCTGGGCAAAATAAAGGAGGAGGCCGCTCCACGGCCGGGGGACACTACACCAGGGCCTACCGGCCGCTACGGGGCCCTCACGCGCGCGACTAAAACGATCCAAGATCGCCAGCCGATCCAGCATCGCCGGTACTGCCCGTCCACACGCAAAGCGTTGCTCTCACTGCAACCGCGCCTGCACCAAGGCGCTCCCCTCACAGCAGAGACGAACCTTTGTTCGCCCGTGCGAAACGACACCGGGCCGCACGATGGCGGCCCGGCAGTCTGTGTTGCCCGGCGGGTAACGACCGTCGGTCGATACCCGTTACCAGGCGCACTGCGTCAGCGCAGCAGCGCGATCAGCAGCAGGATCGGAATCGGAATGCCCAGGAACCACAGCAGCAGATATTTCATGGTGAATCCTCCTCGTTGAACGTGTGCGGGTTACAGGTCGCGGCGGCGACCGCCCCAGGTGGCGAACAGACTGGCGCTGAAGGCACCGACCAGCAGCGTGATGAACAGCCACAGCGCGGCGTAGGCGGTGGCCTTGCGGGCGTCGTCGGCGGCCTGCTTGGCATCGGCCTTGGCCTTTTCCACGCTGGCGCGCAGGCGGGCCTGCATGTCGGTCACGCGGGCCTGCGCTTCGACCTGGCTCATGCCGGTCTGGTTGGCGACCAGCTGCGCCAGGTACTGCGTGTCGGCCGGGTCCATCGTGTTGGACTTGAGGCTGTTGACCACGATCCGGTTGACCTCGGCGCGCACGTCACCGCCACGGCCCGGGCCCGGGCCGCGTTCGCCGCCCGGCATCGGACGCGGCGGCGGCGGCGGCATCACGCCAGCCTGCGGTGCCGGGGGCGCGGCGGCCGGATCGGCCGGCGGCGCGCCCATCGGTGCAGCCGGTGCACCCGGGTTGGCGCGGAACAGCCCGTCCACCCAGTACTGCAGATCGCCGTTGTCGCCCGTTGCGGCGGGACCAGCGACGGCGGCCAGGCCACCCGCCGTGGTCGCGGCGGCACCTGCCGTTGCACCGGCTACCTTGGCGCCGGCACCGAGCACGCCGCCGATGGCGGTGGTGAGCAGCCCGGCGGTCAGCAGGGTGGCCACCGACCACGACAGGAAGCCGTGCGCGGTGTCGCGGAAGTACGTCTCATCGCCGTGCAGGTTGCTCCACTTGTTGCGCAGCCGGCCGGCGAGATAACCGCCCAGCCCGGACGCCGCGATCGCGGTCAGCGTCAGCCAGGCGATGCTCGACCAGCCGAAGGTCTCGGCCGACACGCCCTCATACGACCACGGCGAGACCGACGACAGGCCCAGGCCCACGCCCAGGATCAGCAGGACCAGCGAGAGGGCCGCTGCGGCGGCGGCACCGGCGAAGATGGCGCCCCAGGAGACGGCGCCATCGTGCGCGGGCGCGACGACGGGCGGCGGCGTGACCACCGCGACAGTCGCGGCGGCAAGGGGTTCGGATGCGGCGTAGTCGCCTCGGGTGTTCATGCGTCAAGTTCTCCGGCACGTGCGCTGCGGATGCAGCCAATACGCGCAGGCTGCGCGTCACGCCGTGAATTGCCCGAGAGCCATAAGCGAAGGCCGCGTGGACGCGATCACAACACGCCGGTCACGCGCGCTGGCACGCGTCCTGCGCGAAGGCGGCCATCACCGCGGCGGCCGGGCCCGGTCGCGCCTGCAGCAGCAGGTGCGGGCCATCCAGCCATTGGCTGGCCTGCGCCGGCAGCAAGGCCGACAGGTGGCGCTGGCAACGCGTGGGCAACAGGCGATCCTGCACCGCATGCAGGCAAAGTGTCGGCACCGTCACCGCGGCTGCGCGCGCCGCCACATCGACGCCGAGCGCGGCCATCGCACGGCCGCGCAACACATCGGCAGCGACGCTGGCCAACGCGGCCCGCAGCGCATCGCGCAACGCGGGCGTGCTCCAGCGGCCAAGCAACATCCACGACAGCGCGGGCATCGGCAATGCGCGCACCGGGGCCCAGTACAGCAGCGACTGCAGCCGTCGCCACGCCAGCCAGGGCGAGCGCGCGAACGTGGTGGAGAGGATCAGGCCGCGCAGGCCCGGTGGCGGTGCAGCGGCGATCGTGAGCGCCAGCGGCCCCGAGAACGATTCGCCCAGCAGCACGTAGTCGCCATCGGTGGGCAGCGCCTGGCGCACCAGGTGGGCCAGCGCGGCGTAATCCAGCGTGCGGTCGACCGGGTAGGCAATCACCGTGACCTCCACGCCCAGCCGCCGCATCGCGGCGCGGAACGCGGCATGCTGGCTGCCGGTCGCGTCCAGGCCAGGCAGCAGCACCAGCCGCAGCGGGCGCGTGGTGGCCACCACGCCCGCCTCGGCGTGCGGCATCAACGCGCGACGTCGGCCGCGGTGACCTGGCTGTTCTTGACCGGCGCAACGCCCAGCGAGGACGTCGGGTCGACGATCACCATGGTCTCGGTGGACCCATCGGGCCAGACCACCTGGAAGGTGCTGCCGGCCGGCAGCGAGGCGAACGGCATGCCGCTCTGCGCGCGGTACACCGCGGCCACCTGGCTGGCGCCGGCGCGGCGCACGTCTTCCGGTGCCTTGACCGAGGTCAGCTGCACCTTGGACAGGCTGCGATAGCGGTCCTCATAGGTATCGATCATCACCAGGCCCACCGCCCCGGCCGAGTACGCCACGAACAGCGCCACCCAGAACCAGAACTTGGCGCCATGCAGGAATCGACGGTAGTTCATCGCCCGTTCCTCTGCTTGATCAGCTTTTCAACCAACGTCTTCATTTTCCCCGCACCTTGCCGCGATACCGCAGCGTCATACACGAAAGTGGCAAAGTCCTGCCCACCGTCCTGCGAACAGATCCCTCCGTTCGCGCAGAAATTGTTCATCAACACACTGTCCGCCCCACACGCCATGCCCAGTTCGCAGGCGGCCAGCCGCCAGGCCAGCTCACTGAACTGGTCGCCGGCCACCAGCCCGTCCAGGGCGCGGTCGCCGCTGGCGCGCTGGCCCATGCCGGTGGAGAGCGCCATGTAGGCTTCGGGGTCGCGCGAGTCCATCACCCGCTCCACCAGCCCGCGCCGGTAAGCAGGCGTGTTCTGCAGCGGCTGGCCTTCGGCAAACAGCGAGGCTTCGGCGGCGAGGTTGCCCGCCTTGGCCGCCTGCAGGCGCTGGGTGAGGATCAGCTGGCGGCCCAGGCCGTCGCTGGAGACGAAGCCATCGCAGCGTCGCGCAACGCGCTCGCGCGCCTGCACCATGATGGGCGAGGCGGTCATGCCCATCCCGCTCAACAGCGCGTTGTCCAGTTGGTAGCCCCCGGGGTCCATCGCATAGGTCGCGCAATAGTCGTACACCCGGCTGACCATCCACGCCGCTTCGGCATTGCCGTTGGCTGCCTGCAGCTGCAAGCGCTGGGCGTAGGCGAACAGATCGGTATCGCCTTCGATATCGGCGCGGATGTCCAGCGGCAGCCCCGACGGGATCGCGTTGCCACGCTCGGCGGTCAACAGTTGGCGCGCCAACTGCTGGGCCTGCGCCGGGGCACTGGCCAGCGCGACCACGGGCGCCGCGTCCACCGCGGCCGGTGCCGGATCGGCATGCCGCACGTGGCCACCGGCGCGATAACCCACCACCCCCAGCAACGCCAGGGCCGGTACGACCAGCATCCAGGTTTTGAGGGTGGGCACGAGCGCCATGCGCAGGACCGGAAGCTGCCGGCGAGGCAACGGAATGCCAAGTCTAGCAAGCGGCCCGAACGCTGTCTGAATCGGCCGCCGGTGCGCGTCTCGCCCACCCCGGAGACCGTGGATGGGCCACGGGGCCCACAATGGTCTAGCATTCACCGTTTTCCGCAGGTAGCCCCGCCCATGCCGTTCCTGGAACTCACCCTCCGCTGCAGCGAATCCACCCAGCCCCGCTACGAGAATGCGCTGGATGATGTCGGCGCGCTGGCGGTGACCCTGCTCGACGCCGATGCCGATACCAGCAACGAGCGCGCGATCCTGGAACCGGGCGTGGGCGAGACCCCGCTGTGGAACGACCTGGTACTGAGCGCCCTGTTCCCGGCCGAGACCAACGCGCTCGCGCTGCTGGCCGCGCTGGAAGCCTTCGACCCCGGCCTGGACTGGTCCGATGCGAGTTTCCGCGCGGTGCAGGATGAAGACTGGGAACGCGCGTGGCTGGACCAGTTCCAGCCGATGGCCTTCGGCGAGCGCACCTGGATCGTGCCGTGGAACCACGACCTGCCCGAGGCCGCCCAGGGCGACGATGCCGCCGTGATCCGGCTCGACCCGGGCCTGGCGTTCGGGTCGGGCACCCACCCCACGACCGCGCTGTGCCTGCGTTGGCTGGATGGCCTGGCGGGCGAAGGCGCGTTGCAGGACCAGACCGTGCTCGACTTCGGTTGCGGCTCGGGCATCCTGGCGCTGGCCGCGCTCAAGCTCGGCGCCGCGTCGGCGGTAGGCGTGGACAACGATCCGCAGGCGGTGATCGCCACCGGTGACAACGCCGAACGCAACGGCCTGCAGGACCGCCTGCAGGTGTACCTGCCGGCCGACGAACCGGCGGCCACCTACCCGGTGGTGGTGGCCAACATCCTGGCGTCGGCGCTGGACGCGCTGGCCGAAGTGCTGGCGGCACGCGTCGCCGCTGGTGGCCGGATCGCGCTGTCAGGCATCCTGCATGGGCAGGAGCAGGAACTGCTGGTGCGCTATGCGCCGTGGTTCGAACAGCTCGAGACCGCGCAGGACGATGACTGGATGCGCATCACCGGCGTGCGCCGCGCGTAAGTCGGCTTGAACGTGATTGAATGGGCGCGACCCTGCTGCCCGGCCCCGACCCGATGACCGAGCCCACCCCGCCGCCACGCCGCCCGCTGGCCACGTTCCTGCGTGCCAGCCAGGCCGACACGCCCGCCGTGGATCCCCCCGTGGAGCCCGCGTCGCCGTCGTCGCCCGACACCGACGCGCCCGCCGTGGCGGATCCGCTCGCCGTGGCGCCGATCACCGTGGGCAAGGACTGGGCGCAGACCGTGGCCGTGTTCGATCCGCCGGCAGACGAGCGTGACGTCGTCGACGACGCGCGCGCGTTCCCCGATGACGTGCCCGAGGCGGCCACCGCCGCCGCGCTCGACGCGTGGGCGGCGCACAGTGATGCAGCTCCCCTGGGAACGCCGGCCGACGAGCTGACGTTGGCGGCCACCGCAACGGGCGAGGCGCCCGCACCGGCACGTGGCGGCAGTGCGCCCAGCTTCATGCGCCTGCCGGTGGCACGCCTGCACACGCCCCGCTGGCAGTGGGGCGTGCTGGCGGGGTTGGTGGTGTTGCTGGTCATCCAGATCGCCGTGGCCGACCGCGCACGGCTGGCCGCCGACGCCGGCAGCCGACCGTGGATCGCCGCGGTCTGCGGCGTGCTTGGCTGCACGTTGCCGGCCTGGCAGGAGCCGGCGGCGTTCAGCATGATCAGCCGCGACGTGCGGCCGGTGCCCGGCCAGGCCGGCGCACTGCAGGTGCAGGCCAGCTTCCGCAACGATGCGCGCTGGGCCCAGGCGTGGCCGTCGCTGCGCTTGTCGTTGTCCGATGCCGATGGCCGCGTGATCGGCACCGGCGTGTTCGCCCCGCACGATTACCTGGACCGTTCGCTGGACGCCAACAGCGTATTGGAACCGGGACAGAGCGCGCAGATCGCCTTCCGCGTGCGCGAGCCGGCGTCGTCCACCGTCGCATTCACCTTCGAGTTCCTGTAACCGGTTGGCACCGCCAGCGTGGCAGCCCGCCCGCGCACGCGCTAGACTGGCCCCCTACAATTCTCCGCCCGGGGCTGCTGTCCGCCCCGGCATCTGCACCGGGAACCTCCTTGAACGCTGTCCTTTCTCGTCCTGACAATAGTCGTGGCGCGCCGAAGCCACCGCTGCGCGAACACGTGGCCCAATCGGTCCGGCGCTACCTGCGGGACCTGGATGGTTGCGATGCCGACGACGTGTACGAGATCGTCCTGCGCGAAATGGAAATCCCGTTGTTCGTGGAAGTGCTCAACCATTGCGAAGGCAACCAGAGCCGCGCCGCGGCGATGCTGGGCATCCACCGCGCCACGCTGCGCAAGAAACTGAAGGAATACGGCATCGCCACCTGATGCCGTGCATCGGCCCGCGGTCGATGCCTACGCGCTCCAGAAATACCGCACCAGGTGGAAGAACACCGGCGCGGCGAAACACACCGAATCCAGCCGGTCGAGCATGCCACCATGGCCCTCGATCATGTGGCCCCAGTCCTTGATGCCGCGGTCGCGCTTGATCGCCGACATCACCAGGCCGCCCCAGAACCCCATCAGGTTGACCACCAGCGACATCCCGAACGCCTGCCACGGTGTGAACGGGGTCAGCCACCACAGCGCCGCGCCCAGCGCGCTGGCCGACAGCACGCCGCCGATGAAGCCTTCCACCGTCTTGGACGGCGACAGCTTCGGTGCGATCAGGCGCTTGCCGATCAGCTTGCCCCAGATGTACTGCAGCACGTCCGAGGACTGCACCACGATCACCAGGAAGGCGAACAGCAACAGGTTGCGCGCCGGCTCCACCCCGGCAAGTCGCAGGTTGAGCAATGCGGGCACGTGCGAGATGCAGAACACGCAGATCATCAGACCCCACTGCACCTTGGACGTGCGCTCCAGGTAGTCGGTGGTGTCGCCGCCGATGGTGGCCAGGATCGGCAGGAACAGGAACGCGTAGACCGGAATCAGCAAGGTGTACAGGCCGTACCAGTCGGTCCACACCAGCCAGTACTGCCACGGCAGTACCACGTAGAACGCCGCCAGCAGGGCGTAGTAGTCGCCGGCACGGGTGGGCGTGAGCGTGATGAACTCGCGCAGTGCGAACAGCGACACCACCGCGAACAGCAGCACCACCCCGGTGCGCCCGAAAAAGAACGCCAGCGCCACCACCGCCGCCATCACCCACCACGCGCGGATCCGCGAGACGAGGTTGGCCAGCACCGTGCTGGGCGCATGCCGGGCGCGCCAGCGCAGGGCTTCGGCGATGACCGTGGCCAGCACCAGCACGGCGGCGATGCCGGCGAACAACAGCCGGGTCTGCGCATGCGTGGACAGCTGCGCCACGTCGCTGGCCAGGCTGGACAACAGCAGCGGCATCATGCGCGCTGCCTGCGCGGCTGCGGATCCAGCGCCATCAGCGAGACCCGCGCGCGCTCCAGGAAACGGTCCTTGTCTTCGTCCGCCTTCAGCCGCAGCGGCTCGCCGAACGTGGTGGTGCACAGCAGTGGCAGCGGCAGCCAGCGGCCCTTGGGCATCACCCGCTTGAGGTTGTCGATCCACACCGGCACGAACTCCAGCTCCGGGCGTTGCCGGGCCAGGTGGTAGATGCCGCTCTTGAACGGCAGCACGCCCTCCCCGGTGTTGCGCGTGCCTTCCGGGAACAGGATCAACGAATTGCCTTCGTCCACCGCCTGGCACAGGCAGGCGATCGGATCGCGCTCGCGCCTGGTCGCATCGCGTTCGATCAGCACGCCGTTGAACACGGCGTGGATCAGGTAGCGGCGAAGGCCATCGCGCTGCCAGTAGTCGGCCGCGGCCACCGGCCGCACCTGGCGGCGCAGGGTGATCGGCAAGGCCGACCAGATCAGCACGAAGTCGCCGTGGCTGGCGTGGTTGCCGTAATACACGCGATGGTCGCTGGAGGGCGCACAGCCCTGCCACAACGCGCGCGCGCCGGTCAGCGCGCGGATCGCGCCGCTGCAACTGCGTGCCACCAGGTCAGCCAGCATGTCGCGCGTTCTCCTTGCCTGCATCCATCATGCGGTTCATGCGGCCATCCGCAGCCAGAGTGCGGCCAACAACGTGGCCGCCTGCAGCAGCACGCACACCGCCTGCCCGCGCAGCAGGCGGCACATGCCCTGCCAACGCAGCGGCCAGTCACGCGGGGACGCTGCCGCCTGGCGCAGGCCAAGGGCATGCAGCGCAGCGTCGATCGGGTCCGGTGCCGCATCCGGGTGCGCCTGCAGCAGCCCGTCCAGCAGCGCACGGTCAAAGCCGATACGTACGGCGAAACAGGCCTGGCCCACGCCCGCCAGCAGGCTCAGCAGCGCGGCACCGGCCACCGCGGATGCACCCGCCGGCAGCACCACCAGCAGCGCCAGCGCGGCAGCGGCCAGCAAGGTGGAGATCACCGCCGGCACCCGCGCCTGGCGCAGCAGCGCGGCCATCGCATGCACCTGCATGGCCATGCTCACGCGCGTACCCCCGGCAACCCGGTGGCACGCGGCAGCTGCACGGCCTGCGCGATCGCATCGCGATGGCGCTCGTGCAGCACGATCCAGGGGCAGTCCAGGCGGAGCAGTTTGATCGCGGCATCGGCGCTGTCGGCGTGCCCGCTCTCGCACAGCCAAGTGGCCAGCGCGGCGGCGCTGCGCGAATACCCCAGTGCGCAGCACACCAGCACCTCGCCACGCCGGTGCCCATGCGCGATCGCCTCGGCGGCGCGGCGCAGTTCCTGCGCGGTGGGTGTGGCCAGGTCCAGCATCGGCACGCTGCGGTAATGGCGCACCTTGGCGCGGAACGGCAGCTCGGCGCTGACATCCACCACGGTCGGCATCGCCAGGGTCGCGCCCGCCTCCGGCATCCGCCCCAGCCATACCCCATCGATCACCAGCTGCGGCTGCGGCGCGTGCCGGGTCCACCAGCGCGAGTTCCACCACGCCGCCAGCAGGTAGGGCGCCAGCAACCAGCATGCGGCCACGCTCAGGCGCCCATCCTCCTGCTTCTGGAACACCGCCGTGCCCAGCGCGGCGTAGCCCAGTGCCACCATCGCCAGCGAAAGCGCCGGCCAGCCCAGCCACAGCACCCAGCCGCTGAAGGTCAGCGCCAGCGAGGCGCACAGCGCGCTGCCCAGGCCGTACACCGCGGCCAGTCGCCAGCGCGCGCCGTCCTGCGCCCACTGCCAGTGCGCCAGCGGGGAGCGGCCGTGCGCCGGCCACACCCAGACACACAGCCAGCCCACCGCCACGCCGGTGGGGACATCGACGAAGTGATGCTGCCAGGTGGTCAGCACCGACAGCCCGATCAACGCGAACCACGCGTGCAGCGCCGCGCGCCACCAGCCACGCAGGTGCTGCTGGTAACGCACCCACAGCACCACCAGCAGCACGATGTGCAGCGAAGGCGCCTGGTTGAACGGCTTGTCGAAACCCAGCAGCACATCGAACAGCCAGCCAAACACACCGGCGGTTTCCGGCCGTTCGAGGCTGAAGCGCAGCGGCCACAGCAGGAAGCACGCCACCGACAGCAGCTGCGCGGTGAACAGGCGCCGCGCATGCATGTCCAGCTCGGCGCGGTGGCTGCAGATGAAGAACGAGGCCACGTAGAACAGGTCGATGGACCAGTACGGCACGATGGTCCAGGCCTGGAACGGGATCTTCGCCTCCCAGTCGAACACGATCGAGGGCACGTACGGCAGGCGCCCGGCCCAGGCGTTGGCCAGGCCGTAGCTGAGGAAGAAGAACGGCCCCAGCACGGCCAGCCAGAGCAGTGCACGCCGCCATGGCCGCGTGCCCTCGGTCATTGCATCACCCGCCGCGCCAGCGACACGGTGAAGATGCCGAAGCGATCGATGCGCTGGGTGACCTTTTCGAAGCCGGCCAGGCGCACCAGCTCGTCCATCTCCTGCTGGGTACGGCGGCGCATCACCCAGGCCGCGCCTTCGCGGTGGCTGGTGAGGGCGCGCGCGATGAACTCCAGCTGCGGGTGCCATGGCTGGCCCGTATAGACGAGGTAGCCGCCTTCGCGCATCGCCGCGGCGATGCCCTGCAGCGAGCGCAGCACCGCATCGTTGTCGGCAAACAGTTCGTACAGGCCCGAGACCGTGGACAAGGTGGGTGCGATCGGCAGCGCCGCCAGCGAGGCCGCGTCGAACGCGTCGCCCTGCTCGAAGGTGGCGATATCGTCGGCGCCGAAGGCGCTGATCAGCTTGCGCCCGTCGCTGACATTGCGCGCGCTGAAGTCGCGCAGGGTGATGGATTCGGCGCGCTGCTCGCCGTGCGCCAGCGCGTCCAGCACGTAGCGGCCATGCCCGGCGGCCACGTCCAGCACCCGCACCGGGCGCCCTTCGCCGTGCAGGTGCAGGGCCGCCAGTTGCAACAGCTCGCGCACATGCGTGCGGCGGATGCGGATGCCGCGCCAGCCGATCGCGTCCAGGTAGTTGCGGTCGATCATGCGGCCCAGCGGCCCGCGTCCGCGGGCCTCGTCGCGGTAGATGTAGTCCAGCGTGCTGCCCGAATCGAACCCGCTTTCCAGGCCCAGCGCGATGCCCTCGGAGAGCGTGCCGCCGAAGCGCAGACCGGCCCGGGTGAAGCGCCAGTACGCATCCTTGGCGCTGTTGCGCTCGGGGGGCCAGGACAGGATCTCCGCTTCGTCGAAGGTGGCGCCGTGACGGTGCGCATCGCGCAGGCTGGGGCGGACCAGCGGCTGGGCGAAGCGCTCGCCGAGGAAGCGACGGATCGCCGCGATCGCCGGCGCGCGATCACGCTCGCCCAAGGTGTCGTGGAAGAAACCGGGCAGCAGGTGGCGTTCCTTGACCGGCGAGGACAGCCGCTCGTAGAAACGGTCCTGCGGCGCGCGGTGGACCACGAAGTCCGAGCCGGACACCAGCAGCTGGGTCGGCACGGTGATCGCCTGCGCATCGCCCACCACCCGTTCGGCGGCCTCGTACAGGCCGAGCAGCACGCGCACCGAGATCGGCCGGGTGATCAGCGGATCGGTGCGGTAGCTTTCCACCCGCTCCGGGTCGTGGGTGAGCCATTGCGGCTTGACGTAGCTGTTGACGAAGAAGTTGCCGCGCAGCATCTGCATCAGCTTCAGGCCCGGCACCGCCAGCGGTACATACAGCTTGACCTTGAACGCCGGGGAGGCCAGCACCAGCGCGCGCAGCGCGGGCGCATAGTCGTGGACCCAGGTCGCGGCAACCACCGCGCCCACGCTCTGGGCGATGATCGCGATGTCCTGCACGGCGATGCCATGCTGCTGGCCGATGTGCGCGATGAAGCTGTCCAGGTCGCGCACCAGCGCCTCGAAGCCCGGCGCGTCGCCGCGCTCGCCCGGCGATTGGCCATTGCCGCGTGCATCCCAGGCGAACACCTCGGTGTCGGGCAGGTCCAGTTCGTCGACCAGGTGGGCCACCCGGCCCGAGTGTTCATGGCCGCGATGGAGCAGCACCACCGCGCGGCGGGGTGCAGTCGATCCGCTGCCCGCCCAATGCCGGTAGAACAATGGCTGGCCATCGAAACTGTGGAACTGCAGGTGGTGCTGTGCGCGCATGCGTCACTCCGTTGTGCAGCGAGCGGGATCCGGCCAGGTCAGCCGGTCTCCGCCAATCCGTGTTTAACGCGTCGCCAGCCGGTGAGCACGCACAGTGCCGCCGCCGCCCACGCGATCCCGCCCACGACGGCGCCGTCGATCCAGCCCGGCGCCAGCAGCACGCCCAGCACGCCGATCACGAACGCCCGGTCGCTCTTTCCCATCGGCCCGTCGTAGCGCCGGCTGGCCCCCACCATCAGCCCCAGGACGCCAGCGTACTCGCAAACCGCGGCCATCCACGTCAGGGTCCACAAGGCAGCCGGATTCACCCCCGGCACGCTGAGCAGGCTGAGATACAGCGCGGCATCGGCGAGGAGGTCGCACAGTTCATTGAGATATGCCCCCAGCCGCGACTGCTGGCCGAATTCGCGCGCGAGCATGCCATCCACGGCGTTGAGCGCCATGCGCAACAGCATCCACAGCGGCAGTGCGAGGTACAGCAGCGGCTGCGCCGGCGCCCACCACCACACGGCCGCGGCCACCAGCAACGAGACCAGCGCGGCGGCCACGGTGACGGTGTTGGCGGTGACGCCCGCGCGATGCAGGCCGCGTACGCCCGGGCGCAGCAGGTCCTGGAAGCGCCCCTTCAATGCATAGATCGACATGCCGTACCGTCCTCCTGACCGTGGCTAATCTACCTGCCCGCACAGGGGCAGGGGAATGCTGTACGTCGGTATCGACTCACCCCGCCACCAGCAACTGCCGCCAAAGCTGCAGGAAGCGGTCGGAGTACCAGTAGCCTTCGCTGCGCATCAACTGCTCCGGCAGCCCGGCGGAAAGCACGTAACGCTTGGCGAAGCGCTGCTCGAACTGGCGCTTCAACCGGGCCAACTGCGCCGGATCGCTGTCCAGCATCGCGCAGGCCAACACGCCCAGCCAGCCGTCCACCTCGTCCGGCTCGCGGGTAAAGGCCTGCTCGAACAACTGCCTGGCGTCCTGCGGCCGCCCCAGGTCCAGCAGCATGAACCCATAGTTGCGCTGGGCCTCGATGTTGTCCGGCTGCGCCTGCAGCAGCTGCTGCATGCGGCTGGCCGCCTCGCCGGTGCGGCCCAGGTGGAACAGCAGGTAGCCGGCGTGTTCCAGCAGCTCCGGGTCCGGCTGCGCCCGCGCCGGCTGCGCGCGTTGCAGCGAGTCCAGGCGCACCCACGCCGCCTCGAAGTCGGGCGTGGCCGCCGCCGGGTCGCCGGCCGACAAGGCCATCGCGGCGCGGTTGAACCACGGGCGGTAGTCCTCGGGCGACTCCTCGATCGCGGCCTGCAGCGCGGCGCGTGCGCCGGCCGCATCGCCACTGTCGGTGAGCGCGCTGGCCAGGTTGAGATGGATGCTCATGCGCTGCTCGCGCTGCCCGGCGGCGTCCAGGTCCGGCGCCGACGGCAGTGTCAGCGCGGTGCGGTATTCCTGCACGGCCTTGCGCGGCTGCTTGAGCTGCTGCAGGTACAGGTTGCCCAGGTTGAAGTGCGCGTCCAGGCGCTTGGGCTGCAGCCGCATCGCCGCGCGGTAGGCATCCACCGCCAACGCATGCTGGCCGCTGTCGCCCAGCGCATTGGCCTGGTTGAGGCGCAGGCCGTAGTTGTCGGGGAAGCGCGCCACGCCGTTGCCGGCCACCACCGCCGCCTCGCGGCTGTCGCCCAGCTGCAGCAGCATGGCCGCGTAGTTGATGAAGGCATCCGGCGACAGGTTGCCGGGCAGCGTCACCAACTGGGCGTAGTAGCGCCGCGCCGTGTCGGTCTGCCCGGTGCGGCTGTAGTGGAAGGCCAGGCGCTGCTGGATGTCCAGGTTGCCCGGCTCCAGTTGCACCGCCCGCAACAGGTCCTTCTCGGCCGCGGCATCATCGCCCAGTTCGTGCAGGACGTTGGCGCGGTTGAGCAGGCCGATGGTCTTGAGCGGGGCACGCTGGAGGTAATCGTTGAACGTGTCCAGCGCACGCTGGTGCTGCCCCAGCCGGGCCTGCGCCACGCCCAGGTTGAGCCAGGCGGTATCCAGGCCGGGATCCCGCCGTACCGCCTGCGCGAACAGGTCCGCCGCGGCCTGCCACTGCCCTGCCCGGCTCTGCGCCTGGCCCTGGTTGAACAGCAGCTGCGCCTGGTTCTCTGCCGGCAGCATACCGGCCTGCGCCGCCACGGCCGCGCTGTCGCCCTTGCCGCCCTTGCCCTGCAGCGACAGCCGGTTGGTCAGCACCCTCGGGTTGCCCGGGTCCTTTGCCAGCGCACGGTCGTAGGCGGCCAGCGCCTCGCGGGTGCGGCCCAGCCGCTCCTCGACCACGCCGATGTTGAGCCAGGTATCGGCATCGTCCTTGCCCAGCGCCAGGGCCGCCTTGAAGTCCTGCAGCGCCCCGGCCGCATCCCCCATGTCCAACCGGGTCACGCCCCGGTTGTAGGGATACAGCGGTTCGCTCGGCGCCAGCCGCATGGCCTGGCCATCGTCGGCCAGCGACTGGCTGGAACGGCCCAGCGCGTGCTGGGCCAGTGCGCGGTTGCCGTAGTAGCCGGCCACCTGCGGCGACTGCGCGATGGCCTGGTCCAGCAGTTCCAGCGCGCGCCGTGGCTGGCCCAGGTGGTGATACGCCTGCGCGGCGTGGAACTGGATATCGGCCTGCTGGCCGGTGCCCTCGGGGTCGTCGCGGTAGGCCTGCTCGTAGGCGGCGAACACCTCCAGCATGCGCGCGTTGTCGTGCTGCTGGTTGAGCAGGAACAGGTAATTGCGGAACAGGCTGCTGGCGTGGCCACCGGCCTGGAGCGCTGCCGCGTAGTCGGCCAGCGCGCCCGCGGTGTCCCCGCCCTTGGCCTTGGCGGTGCCCTGCAGCTGCAGGCTTTCGGCATCGGTCGGGTCGACCTGCAGCGCCTGGGCGGCGGCGGCCAGTACCCCGGCATTGTCCTCGGTCGCCGCGGCGATGTACGCCTTCAGGCGATACAGGCGGGCCTGCCGCGGGTCCACGGCGATGGCCTGGTCGATCAGCCGCCGGGCCCCGGCCCAGTCCTGCGCCTCGTAGGCCGCGTTGGCCTGCTGCTCCAGGTCCTCGGGGGTCGCCCCGTCGGCATCGACCGCTGCGTCGGCGTCCGTCGCGTCCCGCGCCGACGCCGCTGCGGTTGCCACGTCCACCACCTCCACCTCTACGGGCGCATCGGCCACGCGGGCGGCATCCTGCGCCTGCGCCTGCGCGGCGCCCATCAGGCTGGCCCACGCCGCGACGCCGGCAAGCAGCGGCACTTTCCATGTTGCTGTCGACACGATCTTGACCTGCAAATCCCTGGCAGAGCGCGCAGCCTACCCCAGTGCCACGGCCTTGCGGGGGCCGGTTGCGGTGCCGGATGCGGCCAGCCGGGGCCAATATCGGCCGGCGGCGCCCCTCGCCGGCCCCCACCGCCTACAATATCGGCCCCGCTCCGCTGCCGATTGCCCTGTCCCCATGACTGCTGATCTGTTGCCCGTTCGCCGGGCCCTCCTGTCCGTCTCCGACAAAACCGGTCTGATCGACCTGGCCCGCGCCCTGGCGGCGCGCAACGTGGAGCTGCTGTCCACCGGCGGCACCGCCAAGGCGATCCGCGACGCCGGCCTGGCAGTCAAGGACGTGGCCGATGTCACCGGCTTCCCGGAAATGATGGACGGCCGGGTCAAGACCCTGCACCCGCTGGTGCATGGCGGCCTGCTCGGGCGTGCCGGGCTGGATGAAGCGGTGATGGCCGAACACGGCATCGGCGCGATCGACCTGCTGGTGCTGAACCTGTATCCGTTCGAGTCGGTGACGGCCAAGGCCGACTGCACGCTGGAAGACGCCGTGGAGAACATCGACATCGGTGGCCCGGCGATGCTGCGTTCGGCCGCGAAGAACTTCGCGCGCGTGGCGGTGGCCACCGACCCGTCGCAGTACGCCGACCTGCTGGCCGAGTTGGAGGCCAACGATGGCCAGCTGTCGGCAGCCAGGCGCTTCGCCTTCTCGGTGGCCGCGTTCAACCGCGTGGCGCAGTACGACGCGGCGATCAGCAACTATCTGTCTGCCGTCACCACCACCGACACCGCCGTGCCGGTGCGTGCCGAATTCCCGGCGCAGATGAATTCCAGCTTCGTGAAGGTGATGGACCTGCGCTACGGCGAGAACCCGCACCAGAGCGGCGCGTTCTACCGCGACCTGTACCCGGTGCCAGGCACGCTGGCCACGTTCCAGCAGCTGCAGGGCAAGGAACTGAGCTACAACAACCTGGCCGACGCCGATGCGGCGTGGGAATGCGTGCGCCAGTTCGACGCGCCGGCCTGCGTGATCGTCAAGCACGCCAACCCGTGCGGCGTGGCCGTGGGTGCCGGCAACGGCGATGCCTACGAACTGGCCTACGCCACCGACCCGACCAGTGCGTTCGGCGGCATCATCGCCTTCAACACGCCCCTCGATGCGGCTACCGCGCAGGTGATCCTGGACCGCCAGTTCGTGGAAGTGCTGATCGCCCCGGACTTCGAGCCGGCCGCGCTGGCATACGCGCAGAAGAAGGCCAACGTGCGCGTGCTGCGCATCCCGCATGGCGATGGCCGCAACAACTACGACACCAAGCGGATCGGCTCGGGCCTGCTGGTGCAGTCCTCGGACAACCGCGGCATGCGCCGTGACGAACTGAAGGTGGTCAGCACGCTGGCGCCGACCGAGAAGCAGTTCGCCGACCTGCTGTTCGCCTGGAACGTGGCCAAGTTCGTCAAGTCCAACGCCATCGTCTACGCCAAGGACAACCGCACCATCGGTGTCGGCGCCGGCCAGATGAGCCGGGTGTACTCGGCGCGCATCGCCGGCATCAAGGCCGCCGATGCGAACCTGGTGGTGGAAGGCTCGGTGATGGCCTCCGATGCATTCTTCCCGTTCCGCGATGGCATCGATGCCGCCGCGGCGGCCGGCATCAAGGCGGTGATCCAGCCGGGTGGCTCGATGCGCGACAGCGAAGTGATCGCGGCCGCCGACGAGCATGGCCTGGCCATGGTGTTCACCGGCGTGCGCCACTTCCGCCACTGAATCAAGGAGCGACACGGATGTCTGCCATGCCATTGAAGTCCCTGCTGGCGCTGGCGATCGGCGCCAGCGCAGTGCTGGCCGGCTGCAAGCCGGCCGCTGCACCTGCCCCGGCGCAGCCGACCGCTCCCAGCGCAGCGGCGGCCGCTCCGGCCACCGCCGCCCCGCACGTCAGCCGCACTGCCCGCCTGCAGGCGTTCCTGGCCCAACGCTACGGCAAGGACGCGCGGCTTTCCTAGGGCTGGCGCGGCACGTGGACGCAGGACGGCCAGGCGCGCGCCACCGACTGGACGGTGTGCGCCGAGCAGCCGGTGGTGAGTGGTGACAGCTGGCAGCAGCTGCTGGCCGTGTGTGGCGAGCTGGTCGAGGGCGGCCATGCCGACCCCGGCACGATCGACTTCTACGTGCTGCGCCCGGCCGCGGACGGCTTCGACGTGGCGGCCGAACTCACCGGCGGCACCTATGGCAGCAGCGGCCGCCCGGGCACGGTGGAGATCATCCGTGCCGGCAGCGATTTCTACGGCTTCCGCAACGAGAGTGGCTGGTATGGCCAGGGTTACGCGCTGCAATCGCAGGCGTTGATCCTGCCCGGCCCGAACGGGCTGGTGGACACCGGCAGCGTGCGCAGCCACATCGACAACACCGCCGCCTACGACTGCGATGACGCCGAGCAGGCCGACGACTGCCGGACCCGGACGTTCAACCTCGATTTCGCCCTGCGCATGGACGACAGCGACCGCAGCGCACGGACCTGGCCGCTGGTGATCGAGGAGACCGGCATCGAGTGCGGTGGCAGGCAGGTGCGGCGCGAACATCGCTTCACGCTGGACCCAAAGACCTGGACCTACGCCTTCCCCGACGCCCTGCAGCGCGAAGGCTGCCAGTAATGCCCTGGCGCGGTGCAGGCGCGTCCTGCACGGCGTAAAATCGCGGTCCTGCTCCCCTCCGCGAGAACTGCATTGAAGATCCTGGTCATTGGCGCCGGCGGCCGTGAACACGCCCTGGCCTGGAAGCTCGCCCAATCCGCGAACGTGAGCGAGGTCCTGGTGGCGCCCGGCAACGCCGGCACCGCCACCGAGGCCAAATGCCGCAACGTGCCGGTCAAGGTCACCGACCTGGACGGCCTGCTGGCGCTGGTCGCCGACGAAGGCATCGCACTGACCGTGGTCGGCCCGGAAGTGCCGCTGGTGGCGGGCGTGGTCGATCGTTTCCGCGCGGCCGGCCACCGCATCTTCGGGCCCACCGCCGCCGCCGCGCAGCTGGAGGGCAGCAAGGCCTACGCCAAGGATTTCCTGGCCCGCCACAACATCCCCACCGCCTTCTACGCGGTGCACACCGAGGTGGCGCCGGCGCTGGCTTATGTCCGCGAGAAGGGCGCACCGATCGTGGTCAAGGCCGACGGCCTGGCCGCCGGCAAGGGCGTGATCGTGGCGATGACCCTGGCCGAGGCCGAGGACGCGGTGCGCGACATGCTCTCCGGCAATGCGTTCGGCGATGCCGGCGCGCGCGTGGTGATCGAGGAGTTCCTGGACGGCGAGGAAGCCAGCTTCATCTCGATGGTGGACGGCACCACCGCGCTGCCGATGGCCACCTCGCAGGACCACAAGCGCGTGGGCGACGGCGACACCGGCCCGAACACCGGCGGCATGGGCGCGTACTCGCCGGCCCCGGTGGTGACCGAAGAAGTGCATGCGCGGGTGATGCGCGAGGTGGTCAACCCGACCGTGCAGGGCATGATCGCCGACGGCATTCCGTTCACCGGCTTCCTGTATGCGGGCCTGATGATCGACGCCAGCGGCGCGCCGAAGGTGATCGAATTCAACGTGCGCTTCGGCGACCCGGAAACCCAGCCGGTGATGCTGCGCCTGCAGTCGGATCTGGTGGACCTGCTCGACGCGGCCATCGATGCGCGCCTGCACGAGGTGGACGCGCAGTGGGATCCGCGTCCGTCGCTGGGCGTGGTCATGGCCGCATCGCCCTACCCGGAAACGCCGATCACCGGCGATGTGATCCACGGGCTGGATGCGGTGCCGGCGAGCGCCAAGGTGTTCCATGCGGGCACGGTGCTGGACGCGCAGGGCCAGGTGCTGAGCGCCGGCGGCCGGGTGCTGTGCGTGGCGGCGCTGGGCGACAGCGTGGGCGCTGCGCAGGCCAACGCGTATGCCGGCGTGGCGGCGGTCCGCTGGGCCAACGAATTCCACCGCAGCGACATCGGCTGGCGGGCGATCGCGCGGGAATCGTAGATCCACGCCATGCGTGGATGAACGCAGCCGGCCCCCCAGATCCCCCCATGTCACGCCACACCGAAAAAAGAAGGGCCCGGCATTGCCGGGCCCTTCATCGTTCGCACGCCATCGCCCGCCAACCGTAGATCCACGCCATGCGTGGATGAACGCAGCCTCGACTCTCAATTCCCCATGTCACGCCACACCGAAAAAATAAGAAGGCCCCGGCATTGCCGCGCCCTTCATCGTTCGCAGGCAATCGCCCGCCAACCGTAGATCCACGCCATGCGTGGATGAACGGAGCCTCCAGCCTCGATTCCCCATGTCACGCCACACCGAAAAAAGAAGAAGGGCCCGGCATTGCCGGGCCCTTCATCGTTGGCTGGCCATCGCCGGCCAACCGTAGATCCACGCCATGCGTGGATAAACGCAGCCTCGACTCTCGATTCCCCATGTCACGCCGCACCGAAAGACGAACCGCCTGGCATTGCCGTGTCGGAGAGATGAGCGATGAGACAGCGCCACCGGAACAGAAAAGGCCCGGCAGTGCCGGGCCTTCTGTTCACACCATTGCCACCGCGTATTACGCAGTAAACAGCGCCTTCATCTTCTTCAGCGCGTTCGCTTCGACTTGGCGGATGCGTTCGGCCGACACGCCGTACTCGTCGGCCAGCTCCTGCAGGGTCACCTTGCTGTCTGCGTCCAACCAGCGACGGCGGATGATGTCGCGCGAGCGTGCATCCAGCTCGGCCATGCCTTCGCGCAGCAGCTGCAGCTTGTTGTCTTCGCTGTCGGCACGCTCATAGGCCATGGACGGGTCTTCCGCGTCGGCCACCAGGTAGGCGGCCGGCGACGGCGGGGCGTTTTCATTGTCTTCGTCGCTGGGCGCGTCGAAACCGATATCACGACCGGACAGGCGCGATTCCATTTCGAGCACTTCGCGCTCGGACACGTTGAGGTCCTTGGCCACGGCGCTGACTTCGGCCGCGTTCATCCAGCCCAGGCGGGTCTTGGACTTGCGCAGGTTGAAGAACAGTTTGCGCTGCGCCTTGGTGGTGGCGACCTTGACGATGCGCCAGTTCTTCAGGATGAACTCGTGCATTTCCGCACGGATCCAATGCACCGCGAAGGACACCAGGCGCACGCCCATGTCCGGGTCGAAGCGCTTCACCGCCTTCATCAGGCCGATGTTGCCTTCCTGGATGAGGTCGCCCAGCGCAAGGCCGTAGCCGTTGTAGCCACGGGCCACGTGCACCACGAAGCGCAGGTGGGAATGGACCAGTTCGCGCGCGGCGTCCAGATCCAGCTCGTCGCGGAAGCGACGGGCCAGATCCTGCTCGTCATCGACCGACAGCACCGGGATCTGGTGCACGGCACCGATGTAGGCGTCCAGCGAACCGAGCGCACTGGGGATCGGGAGATTGTTTGCCACAAGGGCAGTAGAGGTGTTCTGGCTCATAGCACTCATCTTAGCAGTCCGGGAATTGGACTGCTAAAGGGGAAAGAAGTTCCAGCGTTCTGTTGATGGGACGCTGGCACCGATCACCCGACTAACGTACCGCGAAATGATGACAGTGGCGAGGGGGTCGGGAGGGCTAAAGATAGTTGTTTAATTTCAATAGCTTGGATTGAAATGCGCGGGGGCGGGCTGTGGATTTCTGCTGAACGCGGTGTCTGGCAGGGCCTATTCAGGCGGATAAGGTTGTCCGGCATTCAGCCCCCCATCGCGGCGCCTGCGGGCTGTGGTCCGGGGTCGTGGGTGGGTGGGGTCGGGGTTGGTCGGTGGCCCATCCAGGCGTGGCCTGGATCTACGGGTGCTGGGCGGGGTCGGGGTTGGTCGGCGGCCCATCCAGGCGTGGCCTGGATCTACGGGTGCTGGGCCGGTCGGGGTTGGTCGGCGGCCTATCCAGGCGTGGCCTGGATCTACGGACGTCGTTGGGCGGGTCGGGGTTGGTCGGTGGCCCATCTAGGCGTGGCCTTGGATCTACGGGTGCTGGGCCGGTCGGGGTTGGTCGGCGGCCTATCCAGGCGTGGCCTGGATCTACGGACGTCGCTGGGCGGGTGGGGTTGGTCGGTGGCCTATCCAGGCGTGGCCTGGATCTACGGACGTGGCCGCGCGGTCAGGGTTGGCCGTGGCCGGCATGGCCTGCGTCGACATCAGCCCACCCGCCGAAGCCGACCGCCGAAGCCGCCATCTCCGGTAGTGCCACGCCATGCGTGGCAGGCCAGACAATGACGAAGACAGAGCGTGGCAGGCCAGACAATGACGAAGACAGATGCGTGCCAGCCAGACAACGCCAGGTTGGTCGGTGGCCCAGCCGAGCATGGCTCGGCTCTACCAACAGCCCACCCGCCGAAGCCGACCGCCGAAGCCGCCAT
>NZ_JANUDX010000013.1 GCF_024810105.1 Stenotrophomonas sp. BIGb0135 | reverse complement strand
ACCCGCCCCTTTGGTTTGTAGGGGCGGTTTTTTGTGGGGGTTTTTTGGGCGGGTTTTTGGGGGTACAAACGCCCATACGCGCCCCCTTACTGGGGGGGGGGGGGGGGGGGGGGGCGGGGGGGGGGCACACGCCGTGAACCCATCCTTGGGGGCTCTTCTTGCGCCATCCATGGCGCAAGACGGTCCCGCCCCCCGGCCCACCCCAGCCCTGCCGAGGATGGTCGGCATGCGTGGAAAGGCCAAGGCGGGGCCGCGGCGTTCGTTTGGGTTTGGGGGGGTGCCGAGCATGGCTCGGCAGTGCCCTCTTCCCAGAATGGCGGGCGGGCATGCCCTGGTGAGACTCAGTGACGCCGAGGCGACGTGCCGTTGATCGCTCGTGCGCTCCGACACACTGCCGTGGTCTCGGCACACGAGCAATGATGCATCGGCTTTAGCTACGGCTATGGCTTCGGCTTCTTCGACTCCACCGCGATGGTTCTGAGAGAGCCAGCCCCGATCAGACCAGCAGCTGCAGGATGTCCAGGTCGCCGTCGGAGAAGAAGTCGAAGCAGATCACCGCCAGCATCAGCATGCCCAGCGTCGTCGCCCCATGCACGATCAGGATCGCGTGCGCCAGCGCGCGCGCCGACCGCCCCATCTTCATGCTCGCCCGTGCCAGTCCCTGCAGTCGCCCGGACACCGCGTGGGCGTGGGCCAGCACCGGTGCCTCGACCCCGTCCATCGCCTCGGCCATCAGCGTCTGCAGCTGCTGCGGGCGGTCCTCGTAATACTTTGCCACGCCGTAGCCGAACATCAGCCAGTCGCGCGCCTGCGCCTGCGCCAGGTCCATCACCTCCAGCGGGTCTTCTTCGAAGTCGATGAAGCCCACCCGCGTACCGTCCCAGGTCAGGTTGCGCGGCAACGGCTGCCCGAAATACGCCCCTTTCCGATGCGCCGTTGCGATCGCCTGCATCGCCGCGGCCACCAGGCGGTCGCGTCCGGCCTCATCGGCTTCGCGCAGGCAGGTATTGAACGAACTGCCGTTGTCTTCCAGCACCAGCGCGGCGTGGCCGCTGCCGATCACGTGGGGCACGTTCACGCCCTGTGCCGACAGCTCGGCAAGCCGGCGCGCCTCGGTCTTCCTGGCGGCATCACCGCCACGGTGCGGCGGCGGTCGCAGGGCGTCCAGCTGGAAACGATGGGCGACGAAATTAAGCAGGCCCAAGGCAACCGCGCGGCTTCCTTCGCCGTACTGCTTCAGCCAGGCGCGTTGCCCTTCAATGACGATGGGCTCAACCATGACGGATCTCCTGAAATGCAGACGGCCCCAAATGGGGCCGTAACGACAACGTCACGTTGTCGTAACCAGCACTATCAATAGCGCAGCAGCGCCGAACCCCAGGTGAAGCCGCCGCCGAAGGCCTCCAGCAGCAGCAGCTGGCCACGCTCCACGCGGCCGGAGCGGATCGCCACGTCCAGCGCCATCGGCACCGAGGCCGAGGAGGTGTTGCCGTGCTTGTCCACCGTCACCACCACCTGCTCCATCGACATCTCCAGGCGCTTGGCCGTGGCTTCGATGATGCGCAGATTGGCCTGGTGCGGGATCAGCCAGTCCAGGTCGGCCTTGGTCAGCGCATTGGCTTCCAGGGTCTCGTCCACGACCGAGTCCAGCGCCTTCACAGCGTATTTGAACACATCGTTGCCCTTCATCAGGATGGCGCCGCGGGCGTTTTCGCCCTCGCCGAACCCGGCAGACACGCCCACCGGGTTCCACAGCAGCTCTTTCTTGCTGCCATCCGAATGCAGGTGGGTGCTGAGGATGCCGGTGTCTTCGTCGGCCTTGAGCACGACGGCGCCGGCGCCATCGCCGAACAGCACGCACGTGGTGCGCTCGGTCCAGTCCACGATCCGGGTCAGGGTTTCCGCACCGATGACCAGCACATGGCGTGCATCACCGGAACGAATGAATTTGTCGGCCACGCTCAACGCGAACACGAAGCCCGAACAGGCCGCGTTGACGTCGAAGGCGGGGCAACCGGTCGCACCGAGCTTTGCCTGGATCAGGCACGCGGTGGACGGGAAGATCAGATCGGGGGTCGTCGTACCCACCACGATCATGTCCAGCTGGGATGCGTCGATACCGGCCGCTTCCAGCGCACGCACCGCGGCGTGGTAGCCGAGGTCGCTGGTGGTTTCGGTGTCGGCTGCAATGTGCCGCTCACGGATACCCGTGCGCGACTGGATCCACTCATCGGTGGTGTCGACCATTTTCTCCAGATCCTGGTTGGTCAACACTTTTTCGGGCAAATAGCTACCAGTGCCCGCGATCCTCGAGTAGATCCGCTTGCTCATTGCATATCCTGTAGCACGGCCATCAACACTGACAGCCGGGAAGAAAGGGGTAAAGGCCGCTGCCCGACCGGGCAGCGGCCTTCACGAATCAATCTTCTTCGACGGCCGAATTCGACTTGGTCGCAATCACCTTCTTGCCACGGTAGAAACCGTCAGCGGTGATGTGGTGACGCAGATGCACTTCACCGGTGGTCGGATCGGTGGACAGCTGCTTGGCGCTCAGTGCGTCATGCGCACGGCGCATACCGCGGCGGGACGGGGTGACACGGGATTTCTGCACAGCCATGGGATTGCTCCAAACTCGGTTCGTTTTGCTTCGTCGTATCGTCGCGCAGGACGCCAGCGCCCAGCACAGTTTTCGCTTTCGCCGCAGCCGCCGACGACAATCCGGCTGCTATTGTTTTTTCAGTGCCGCCAACGCCGCGAACGGATTGGCCTTGCTGATTTCTTCTTCGGTCGGTGCCCAATCCTGGTCCACCGCCTCGCCATCGGGAGACAGCGGCACCACGGGCACGGCCAGGACCAGTTCGTCCTCGACCAGTTCCAGCGGTCGCAGCATGCCGTCTTCGGGCACCAGCCAGGGTTCGTACCCTTCCGGCAGCGAAGCTTCATCTTCTTCGCTGCGGATCAGGCCGAGCCGCTGCACCATCGAGACCGGCAGCAGGAAACGCTGCAGGCTGCGCTGACAGATCAGCGGCAGCTCGGTGTCGATGGACAGTTCGACATAGGATACCCGCAGGATGTCGTCGTGCGCGAATTCCAGTGCATAGCTGCACCGGCCTTCGGTATCGGCAACAAGCCCTTGCAGGCGGGTAAGTTCAGCCAGATCGACTTGACCATCGAAGCGCCTGCGCGCTGCGACCATCCGCCAAGCATCCAGCAATTCGGGCACGTTCGCGGACATAAGCCGCTGAATGTTAAGGACCGTCTGCCCGGCTGTCAAATCCCTCTTTTCCGGGGTTGCCGGCGCTGGACCCCCGGGCCAGACTGCCAGCCCCGCCGACCGGTATTTTCGCATGCTTCCGCCCGTCCTTGCCTCCACCTCCCGCTACCGCCTGGAACTGCTGCAGCGGCTGGGCCTGACCCCGGAATGCGCACGCCCGGAGGTGGACGAGACCGCCCTGCCCGGCGAAGCTCCCCGCGCACTGGCGGTGCGGCTGGCCCGGGCCAAGGCCGCGGCGGTGGCCGCGCGCCAGCCCGGCCGCTGGGTGATCGGGTCGGACCAGGTGGCCGAGCTGAACGGGGCCCCGCTGGGCAAACCGGGCTCGGTCGAGGGCGCCCATGCGCAGTTGGCGGCGATGTCCGGTCAGCAGGTGGCGTTCCATACCGCGGTCTGCCTGCAGCGTGACGAGCGGGTGCTGGACGCCTGCGATCTCACCCGCGTGCAGTTCCGCGTGCTGGACGCGGCCAGCATCGAACGCTACGTGGCCGCCGAGCAGCCGCTGGACTGCGCCGGCAGCTTCAAGTGCGAGGGCCTGGGCATCAGCCTGTTCGAGGCGATCGACAACCGCGACCCCACCGCCCTGATCGGCCTGCCGCTGATCGCGCTGTGCGGGCTGCTGCGCGAGGCCGGCTACATCCTGCCCTAGCGCCCTTTCGGCCGCTCAGGGGCGGGCCGCCGGCACCACCAAGGGCTGTTCCTGCCAGGTCTCCACGCTGCCGTCGTTGCCATGCAGGCGCAGCCCCAGCCAATGCCGGCCCGGGGTCAGTGCGCGGGTATCGATGCGGGCATCGAAGCCCACGTTGGGGTGCTGCGGATCATTGGAAATGGTCCAGAAGCTGGTGATGTCATACGCACGTCCATACGCGGCTTCGGCCGCCGGGACGCCGTCCACCAGCACCTCCACCCGGGTCAGCCCGACCCCGTCCTTGAATGCCCAGCCGCGCACGTCGAGCAGCCCGTCGACGGCGGCATTGGGCTGCGGCGTATCGATCCAGGCCATCGCCGGGGTGACGCACGGGCCCGGGGCCCGGGCCGCCGGCAGCCTGAACAACAGGAACCGCTGGAAGCCATGGTCGTAGCTGACCACGCGCGGCGGCGGCAGCGGGCCCACCTGCGCACAGATGTCGTGGTAACGCGCGAGCAGGTCGCGGTAACGCTGGTCGCTGGGCGAGAGCACCAGCAGCATCGGCCCCGTGCGCGGCCCTTCGTGCAGCAGCCCCCACAGGCCCAGCTGCGCGCTGCGCCCATGCTTGTCGTTGAGCGGATGACGCAGCACCTCGATGGCCGGGTCGCGCAGCTGGAAGCCCAGCTCGGCGCCCACCTTGAAGTTGCCGGCCAGCACGCGCGTACCGGCCGGCATGTCGGCCAGTTCGTCGCGCACCACCGCCGCCAACGGTTCCCAGCCGGCGAAGTTGCGCGGGTAGTACTTGTAGCCGGCCAACTGCTCGCGCAGGCTCGGCGTGGACGCCATCAGGTAATAACCGAACGCCAGCGCCAACCCGGCGCCGGCCAGCCACCAGCCGGTGCGACGCAACCAGCGCGGCCAGCCGTTGAGCACCACCGGCACCGCCACCAGCAGCGCGAGGTAACCCGGCAGCGGCCAGTGGAAACTGATCCGCTCCACGTCGGTGAAAAAGCCCAGCGCGAAGATCGACAGCGTCGACACCGCACCCACCAGCCCGAAATAGCGCCACTGCGCGCGCGCGCCGCCACCGGAGCGGGTGCCGGCCAGGGCCACCTTCCACATCGCCATGCACAGGATCGGGGTGACCAGCATCGGCTGGATCACCAGGAACCACAGCCCACTCCACTGGAACGCCCACGGGTGGCGCTCGACCACCTGGAACTTCAGGCCGGCATCATGGTTGTCGGCATTCCAGGACAGCAGCGGCAACCAGGCCAGCACGCCCACCGCCAACGCCACCCAGACCCGCGGATCGCGCAGCATGCGCCGCCCCTGCGGCAACAGCAGCAGCGCGATGAACCCGACCACGATCACGCCGATGAAGCGGTAATGGCTGAGCGCGCCGATGGTCAGGCCCAGGCCCAGCTTGACCGCGGCGGCGGCATCGACGTTGCGCAGCAGGCGCGCGCCTGCATCCAGGCACAGCACCGCCGCCAGCGCCATCGGCACGTCCGGCACCGCCAGCATGCCCAGCGTGCCCGACAAGGGCATCAGCAAGGTCAGGCTGCCGGCCTGCCAGCCCGCCACCGCACCGAACCAGCGCGTGGCAATGCGCGACACCAGCCACGGCAGCGCCGCGCCGATGGCCAGGAACGGCAGGCGCTGGGCCAGGATGTGGGTGCCCCCCAGCTCCACGCCCAGCCGCGACAGCCACGCCGTCAGGCCAGGCAGGTCCGAGTAGGCCGCCGCCAGGTGCTGGCCCTCCTGCCAGTAAAAGGCTTCGTCCACGAACAACGGCAGACGCGCTGCGATCACCAGCTTCACCGCGGTGATCAGCGTCCACAACAACAGGAAAATGGTGCGTGCGCGTTGTTCGCCCTGCATTGCTCTATAGAATCGAAGGAATCATCGACACGAGACGGACATGGAAAATTCGCCCCACGTGCCAGCCATGCTAACCGATGTACTGCGACAGGCCCTTCGCAGCGCCCAGGACCAGGTCAACGGGCTGGTGCTGGGCAAGGCACACGAAGTGCGCCTGGCGTTCGTCGCGCTGCTGTCCGGCGGCCACCTGCTGATCGAAGACCTGCCCGGGTTGGGCAAGACCACCCTGGCCCACGCGATGGCCTCCAGCCTGGGGCTGGGCTTCCAGCGCGTGCAGTTCACCTCCGACCTGCTGCCTGCCGACGTGCTCGGCGTCTCGGTTTATGACGCGACCAGCCGCCAGTTCCAGTTCCATACCGGACCGGTGTTCACCCACGTGCTGCTGGCCGACGAGATCAACCGCGCGCCGCCGCGCACGCAGAGCGCGCTGCTCGAGGCGATGGCCGAGCAGCAGGTCACGCTGGACGGGGTGACCCATCCGCTGCCGGACCCGTTCTTCGTGATCGCCACGCAGAACCCGGTCGACCTGTCGGGCACCTTCCCCCTGCCCGATTCGCAGCTGGACCGCTTCCTGCTGCGCCTGGCACTGGGCTATCCCAACCCCGAATCCGAGCGCGAACTGCTGCGCGGCACCGACCGCCGCCACCTGATCGCCAAGGCCACACCGCGGCTGGACGACGGCCAGGTGCGCGCGCTGCGCGAGGCCGCCAGCCAGGTGCATGCCAGCGATGCGCTGGTGCATTACGTGCAGGCCCTGCTCACCCGCAGCCGCCAGCACGCCGGCGTGCGCGTGGGGCTCTCGCCGCGTGCCGGACTGGCCCTGCTGCGTGCGGCCAAGGCGCATGCACTGCTGCTCGGTCGCGCGCACGTGGTGCCCGAAGACGTGCAGACCCTGTTCGTGGCCGTGGCCGGGCACCGCCTGGTCCCCGAGGCGGAAGCCAGCAACGGACCGGCGCTGGCGCGCGCCATCCTCCAGACCGTGCCGGTGGATTGACGATGCGTCGCGGCTGGGGAGACCGCTGGCGGACACTGCAGTTGTTGGCGCGACCGCGCCGACCGGAGACGTTGCCGCGTCGCCTGGACCGGCGCCGGATCTATGTGCTGCCCACCCGGTTCGGCCTGTTCGTGGCGACACTGCTGGGCGCGATGCTGCTGGGTGCGCTGAACTACAACAACAACCCGGCCATGCTGCTGGCGTTGTTGCTGGCCACCGTGGCGATCGCCAGCACCATCAGCGCGCACCTGCAGTTGTCCGGCCTGCGCATCGACGCGGTCTCGGCCGAACCGGTGCATGCCGGCGTGCCGATGCGGCTGCGGATCATCCTGTCGCGCCCGGATGCGCGCGCGCGGCGTGGGCTGGAAGTGGCCCATGCCGAGGCGACCACCTTTGGCCACCTGATCGACAGCGACCAGATCGAAGTGGACCTGGCACTGCCCACCGTACGCCGTGGCTGGCTGGACCTGGACCGCATCCGGATCTCCACCACCCAGCCGCTCGGCCTGGTGCGCGCCTGGTCGTGGGTGTGGCCCGATGCCCCGCTGCTGGTCTATGCCGCGCCGGCCACCCAGGCACCCCCGCTGCCGGAAAGCGGCGGTGACCCGTTGCATACCCGCGTGCACGCCAGTGGCGACGAACTGCACCAGCTGCGCCCGTATCGCGCCGGCGACCCGCAACGCAGCATCGCCTGGAAGCACTCGGCGCGGCGCGACACCCTGCTGGTACGCGAGTATGAAAAGCCGGTTGGCATGGATGTACTGCTCGACTGGCGCCAGGTGTCCACGCTGCCGGTGGAAACGCGGATCGCGCGGCTGGCGCGCTGGGTCGACATGGCCGAACGCGACGGCCGCCGCTATACGCTGCTGCTCCCCGGGCAACCCGCACTGGGGCCGGGCAATGGCAGCGCCCACCACCACCTTTGCCAACGCGCACTGGCGCTGATGCCGCATGGCTGAGCCGACCTCGCCCCTCCTGAGTCCGAGCGCGCGCCACTGGACACTGGCCAGCGCCGCCCTGGGCCTGGTGCCGCTGCTGCTGCAGTTGCCCGACCTGCTGGCCGCGATCATCGCACTGGTCGCGGTCCTCATCGCACTGGTCTCGCGCCAGCGGGTGCTGCCGGCTCCCCTGCGCCTGCTGCTGGTGCTGGGCATGCTGGCCGCGATCTATTGGCAGATGGGCGCCCGTCCCGGCCGCGATACCGGCTGCGCGCTGCTGGCGGCGATGCTGGCGCTCAAGTCCAGCGAACTGCGCAGCCTGCGCGATGCCCGCAGCCTGCTCGGCTTTGCGTTGTTCTCACCGTTCGCGGCCTTCCTGCTCGACCAGGGGCCGTCCACCATGGCGCTGGCGGTGCTGGCCGCGCTGACGGCGCTGCTCACCCTGCAGCGCCTGGCGCAGGCCGAAGGCCAGGCGCCTACGCCACCCCTCGGTGGGCAGATCCGCGGCGTGGGCCGGCTGATCGCCCTCGGCCTGCCGCTGGCGCTGGCCGGTTTCTGGCTGTTCCCGCGGCTGAGCGAGCCGCTCTGGGGCATCCCGGAACGCGCGGTCGGCAAGCCAGGACTGTCCGATCAGATGGAGCCGGGCCAATGGCTGGACCTGATGGCCGATGACAGCCCGGCGCTGCGCGTGCAGTTTTTCGGCCCCGTGCCGACACCCCAGCAGCGTTACTGGCGTGGCCCGGTGATGACCTACTTCGACGGCCGGGTGTGGGAACAGGACCGCAGCGCGCTCGGACGCGCGCCGCCGGAGGTCACCCACGGCGCCACGCGCTGGGACTATCAGATCGACTACGAACCCACCGACCGTCGGCAACTCGTCGCCCTGGACCTGCCTATGCAGGCGCCCCCCGGCAGCGAGCTGGGCGCCGACCACAGCCTGCGCAGCCAGGCCAGCCTGACCGCCCTCACCCGCTGGCGGCTGCAGTCCGCGCCGGCCACCGGCTACGTCGAGGATCTCTCGCCCTATCAACGGCGCCGGGCATTGCAGTTGCCGCAGGGGTTCAACCCGCGCACGGCCACGCTGGCCCACCAGTGGCGCAGCGAGGCCGGTAACGACGACGAGGCGATCGTGCGCCGTGCCATGGCGTGGATCCGCGCGCGTTTCGCCTACACCCTGAGCACGCCGCTGCCCGGGCGTGATGGCGTGGACGAGTTCCTGTTCGACCAGCAGGCCGGTTTCTGCCAGCACTTCAGCTCGGCGTTCGTGGTGCTCATGCGCAACGCCGGCATTCCCGCCCGGGTGGTGACCGGCTTTGCCGGCGGCACCCGCAACCGCTACGGCGACTACTGGGTCGTTCGGCGCATGGATGCCCATGCCTGGGCCGAGGTCTGGCTGCCCGGGCGTGGCTGGGTGCGGGTGGACCCGACTGCCGCCGTGGCGCCCGAGCGCATCTACGACACCCTGGAAGATCGCCTGCAGGTCGGTGGCGATGCCACCCTGGAAAGCCGCTGGGTGCAACTGGGCCAGGCCAGCGACTGGCTGCGTCGCGGCTGGAACGACCTGGTGCTGTCCTTCAACGCCACCCGCCAGCAGCAACTGCTGCGGCCCTTCGGCGTGGACAAACTGGAGCCGGCGCAGTTGATTGGCGTTTTCACCCTCTTCGCACTGGTCGCGCTAGGGTGGATGGCGTGGCTGCTGGCCCGCGGCGAACGCGAGCGCGACCCCCTGCTGCGCGCCTGGCATCGGATGGGCCAGCGCTACGCCAGGCTGGGCCTGGCCCGTGACCACGCCGAACCGGCGGGCCATTGGGCCCGGCGCGTGCACCAGCAACGTCCCGACCCGGCGCTGCTGTCACTCAGCAGCCGTTTCGTTCTCGCGCGCTACGCTGGCGCGGACGTCGACCTCACTTCATTATTGCGCGACCTGCGCAGGCATCGCCCGTCCTCCGGAGCATCCCCATGAAGATCCAGATTCTGCTTCCCCTCGCCGCTTCCCTGGCGCTGGCCGCCTGCGCGACCGCACCCAAACCGCTGCAAGGCCAGTTCAGCATGGTCAGTCCGCGCGATGCGGTGCCGACCCAGCAGGTGGGCACGCCGGTTCGTTGGGGCGGGCGCATCATCGAGACCAACCCGGGCCAGGGCCAGACCTGCTTCCAGCTGATCTCGCGCCCGCTCAACGGCAGCGGCCGCCCGAGCACCACCTCGGCCGACGCCAGCGACGGTCGCTTCATCGCCTGCCGCGCCGGGTTCTATGATCCGGCCGTGTTCGAGCCGGGCCGCGACGTGACCTTCATCGGCAAGATCGCCGGGTACGAGAGCACCCGTATCGGCGAGTACGACTACCGCCTGCCCAAGCTGGAGGCCGACGTCATCTACCTGTGGCCGGAAGTGCGCCAGGTCGATGTGGTGCCCGCTTACCCGTACGGCCCGTGGGGCCCGCCGGGCTGGGGCCCGGGTTGGGGCTACCGCGGCTGGGGCTGGTGGTAACCGCCTAGCGGCCGACCGTTGGTCGGTATGCGTTGAAAGAAAAAGCCGCCGTCGTGCGGCTTTTTCTTTGCGCGCGGTAGAGCCACGCCATGCGTGGCTGCTTTTGGATCCGGCGATGCGTGCAGCCCGATCCGGCGATGCGTGCAGCCACCCATGGGGTGGCTCTACCGGATCCGGCCTTGCGTGCAGCCACCCATGGGGTGGCTCTACCTTATCCGGCGATGCGTGCAGCCCCCCCCATGGGGTGGCCCTACCGGATCCAGCGGTGCGTGCAGCCACCCATGGGGTGGCTCTACGCGGGGGCGTCGTCGTTGGGTGCTTCAGGCGTTGGGCGTGCCGAAGTGCCCCAGGGGGGCGCCGGCCAGCAGGTGCAGGTGGATGTGGAATACGGTCTGCCCGGCATGCTCGCGGCAGTTCATCACGATCCGGTAGCCGTCCTGGGCGAAGCCTTCGCGGCGGGCGTACTCGGCGGCGGCCAGCGCCAGCTTGCCGATCAGGTGCGCCTGCGAAGGCTGCACGTCATCCAGGGTCGGGATCGCCTCGTTCTTCGGGATGAACAACACGTGCACCGGCGCCTGCGGCGCGATGTCCTTGAAGGCGAGCACGTCCTCGTCCTCATAGACGATGGTGGCGGGGATTTCGCGGCGGATGATCTTGCCGAACAGGGTGTCTTGGCTCATGGGGCACCAGTTGGAACAGGGCCTTGGAGCTTAGCGCGGATGAGGGCCTCGGTCCTCGGGAAGCCGGCCGACGCGCGGCGCCGGCGCGTCGGCGCTGCGGTCATTCCTGGATTTCGGTGCGGGTGCCGAACGCGTGCGACAGCGTGCCGCGGTCCACGTACTCCAGCTCGCCGCCCAGCGGCAGGCCCTGGGCCAGCCGGCTGGGTCGCACCGTGTGCGCGCGCGCCAGTTGCGCCAGGTAATGCGCCGTGGCCTCGCCTTCCACGGTGGCGCTGGTGGCGATGATCAACTCCTGCACCTCGCCCTGCTTCAGGCGCGCCTCCAGCTGGTCCAGGCCGAGCTCGCGCGGGCCCACCCCATCCAGCGGCGACAAGCGCCCCTGCAGCACGAAGTACACGCCGCGGAACCCGGTCGCATGCTCGATCGCCAGGCGGTCGGCCGGCGACTCCACCGCGCACAGCTGCTGGCGTTCGCGGCTGCCGTTGGCACACACCGCGCAGATCTCGGTCTCGCTGAAATCGCGGCACTGCGCACAGTGACCGATACGCTCGATCGCCTTGGCCAGCACCTCGGCCAGCTTCTGCCCACCCTCGCGTTCGCGCTCGAGCACGTGGTAGGCCATGCGCTGGGCAGTCTTCTGCCCCACGCCGGGCAGCACGCGGAAGGCCTCGATCAGTTGTTCGAGCAGGGGCAGGCTCATGGCGGTGGGCTCATCTCGGAAACAAGCGCGCGAAGCCCGGGGGCTTCGCGTCGCGGTCGCCAGCGGGGCGGCGGGCAGGCCCACCGCGCGCACGGGCTCAGAACGGCAGCTTCATGCCCGGCGGCAGTTGCATGCCGGCGGTGGCCGACCCCATGCGGTTCTTGGACTCCGCATCGATCTTGTTGGACGCATCGTTGAACGCCGCGGCCACCAGGTCTTCGGTCATTTCCGCATCGGCCAGGATCGACGGATCGATCCGCACCTTGCGGCATTCCTTGGCACCGGTCAGGGTCACGCTGACCATGCCGCCGCCAGCGCTGCCGGTCACTTCCAGCTTGGCGAGTTCTTCCTGGGCCTTCTGCAGGTTTTCCTGCATCTTCTGGGCCTGCTGCATCAATTGGGCGATGTTGCCGCGCATGTCGTGTTACTCATCAAAAGGACGGATGGAATCGGCCACGACCCGCGCACCGTGCTGCTGGACCAGCATCTGCACTTGCGGGTCGGCCATGAAGGCGGTTTCTGCCGCCTGTTGCCGCTCGCCACGCTGGCGGTCGGAACGCTGGTGCAGCGTTTCGGCCTCGGCGTTGCCGTGTTCGATCACGATCCGCGGGGTCTGCCCCAGCGGCCCGGACAGCGCATCGGTCAGCGCTGCCAGCGAACGGTCTGAACACAGGTACTCAAATCCGGGCGATACCGCCAGTTTCAAGACACCGTGTTGGAAACTGATGAACGCCGCATGCGCGGCCAACTGTCGCGACGGCCCGTTGAGCTGGCTCTGGGCGACCAGTTCCAGCCAGGCCTCCGGCGAGGACAGCGTGATCGGCATAGCGGCAGGCGCGGCCGCCGGGGCCGGCGCGGCGGACGGGGTGATGGCGATGCCCTGCGGGCGCGGCGCGGCAACGGGGGCGGCAACCGCGACCAGGGGCGGGGCCGGACGGGACGGCGGCGCCTCCCACGGCGCGACCATGGCCGCGTCGGGGCTGGCCATTTCCGCGGCCAGCGCCTCGTCACGCTCCTCCGCCCCGGTCGGGTGCCACGGCGGCGGATCGTCCTCCGGTGCGGGTTCAGCCGCCGGTGCGGGCGCCTGCCGCGCGACCTCGGCAGGCGCCGGCGGCGCCACCGATGGAGCGGCGACCGCAACCGGCGCGGCGATGACCGGCGCAGGCACGGCGACGGCCGCGGCCACTGCGGCAGGTGCCGCGGCCATGCCACTGCCCTGCACGCTGCCCGCGGTTCCACTGCCCACGTCCATGCCAGTGCCCGGATCGCGCGGCACCGGCGGCACGGCGGCGGCCGGGCGGAAGGCCAGCATGCGCAGCACGGCCATTTCAAAGCCCGCACGCGGGCTCGGGGCCAGGTACAGGTCGCGACGGCCGCTGAGCGCCATCTGGTACCAGAGCTGCACCACTTCCGGGCGCAGGCGCTGGGCAAAGGCGGCGGCATCGATCCCCTCGCCATCGGCCTGCGCGCCCGGCACCAGCTGCTGCACCTGGATGCGGTGCAGGGCTTCGGCCAGCGCCTCGAGCACGCCACTCCAGTCCGGCGAGAATTCAGCCAGCGCGGCCACCACCTGCAGCAGGCGCACGCCATCGCCATCGGCCAGGGCCTCCAGCATGGCGGCCACCTGGGTGCGGTCGACCGTGCCCAGCATGGTGCGCACCACGTCTTCACGCAACGCGCCGCCGGCATAGGCGATGGCCTGGTCGAGCAGCGACAGGCCGTCGCGCAGGCTGCCGTCGGCGGCCTTGGCCAGCTGCACGATCGCGGTCGGGTCGGACTCGATTTCCTCGGCGGCCAGGATCCGGGTCATCTGGCCCTGGATCTGGTCCTCGTCCAGCCGCTTCAGGTTGAACTGCAGGCAGCGCGAGAGCACCGTCACCGGCAGCTTCTGCGGGTCGGTGGTGGCGAGCAGGAACTTCACGTGTTCCGGCGGCTCTTCCAGCGTCTTCAGCAGCGCATTGAAGGCCGCCTTGGACAGCATGTGCACTTCGTCGATCAGGTAGACCTTGTACTTGCCGCGCGAGGGCATGTACTGGGCGTTCTCGATCACCTCGCGGACATCGTCCACGCCGGTATTGGACGCGGCATCGATCTCGAGCAGGTCGATGTAGCGGCCGGCGTCGATGTCCAGGCAGGCCGGGCACTGGCCGCACGGGTCGGCGCTGGTGCCCTGCTCGCAATTCAGCGACTTGGCGAAAATGCGCGCGATGGTGGTCTTGCCCACCCCGCGGGTGCCGGTAAACAGGAACGCATGGTGCACCCGGCCGCTGTCCAGCGCATTGCTGAGCGCACGGACCACGTGTTCCTGGCCCACCAGCTCGGCAAAACGCTTCGGACGCCACTTGCGGGCAAGGACGAGATAGGACATCAGGCCACCGTCTTCATCGGGACGTCCATTGTGCCACGCCTGTCCAGCCCCCCTGCCCTCCGGTTCGTACCGCTTGTGCGATTGCAATTCCCCCGCTAGAATCTGCGCCCCTGCAGCGGGTTATCGCAGCAGGTCCGGAGAGGTGTCCGAGCGGTTGAAGGAGCACGCCTGGAAAGTGTGTAAGCGTCTAAACCGCGCTTCGGGGGTTCGAATCCCCCTCTCTCCGCCAGATTACGCAAACCCCTGTTAACGCAGGGGTTTTTGCTTTTCTGGGGTGGCCGGATACAGGACACAAATCGGGACACATCTCTCGATGCGCATCCCACACCATCTTGTTCGCTCGCCCTCTGGGCTTTGGTCCTTCCGGCAACGGGTCCCCACCGATCTTCAGGCCATCATTGGCCGACGCATCTTCAAGCGCACCCTTCGCACGTCTGAGCTGGCCGTAGCCCAGCTGCGGGCCCTAGGCTTGGCTGCGCGCTATGCTCAAGCCTTCGACGTGTTGAGGGAACGGCGCATGGAAACGAAGGACGAGGACATTGGTGAGCTGCTGGACCGCTTGACCAGCGGCGACCCGCTCCAAAAGCTGACCTTGAACCGGACCAAGGCCGCAGACGGAACGGTGACCGAGCACTGGCAGATCGATACCCCAGAGGACGTGACGCTCTATCAGCAGATGATGGAACTGACGGCCCAGCGGCCCAGTGCTCTTTCCGAGCTCATTCGTAGTGAGGTCGCCCCCCTTCCCACGCCCAACCGCATCTCAAAGCCCGCCGTGGAGACCATTCCCCTGGGCAAGGCCCGGGACGCGTGGCTGGCCAGCATCCAGCCGGGCTGCCTGCCCAAGACGTTCACCATCAAGAAGACCGCCATTGAGGCGCTGGTGTCCTTCCTGGGCGATAAGTCCAAGCTCCACTCCATCACCCGCTCCGACTTGGCCCGCTGGTATCAGCACATGCGGGACGGGGGCGCGGCCACCCCGACCCTGACCAATAAACAGTCCTACATCGGTGGCAAGGGCGGATTCTTCGAGTGGGCCATGGCGTCCGGCCACTACCCCAAAGGCGACAACCCAGCGGCCGGCCATATCACCTACTCCACGCGGGAAAAACGCGCCCGGAAGAAGTTTGGATTCCGGGCTTACGATGCCCACCAGGTCCAAGCATTGTTTGCGCCGGCGGCGTTTGAAGAGCTCGCGTTATCCGCCCGCTGGGCCTCGCTGATTGGACTCTACACTGGTGCCCGAGCCTCGGAAGTCGGCCAGCTCTTGGTCGAAGACGTGCTGATGGTGGACGGCCTCCCGTGCATTCGCGTGTCGGACGAGGGGGAGCACCAGAAGGTGAAGACCGAGGTCAGTCTGCGCACAATCCCCGTGCACCCCGACCTCATCAAGCTGGGCTTCCTCGACTGGGTGCACACCCTCCGAGCCCAGAAGGCCCCGAGGCTTTTCCCTGGTGCCAAGGCTAATGCGAAGAACGGCGCTGGGAACTGGATCACCAAGGCGTTTGGTCGGCACCTGGAACAGGTCGGAGCGAACTGGCCGGAAGCCAAAAGGGGCTTCCATTCGCTGCGCAAGACCCTGATTCAAGAGTTGCAGGGGGCCGGGGTGGTTTCCGAAATGCGGGCCCAGCTGGTGGGCCATGAGCTGGACGACGAGCACCATGCCACCTATAGCCGCCGCTTCACGGCACGGGAAAAGCTGGAAGGCCTCAAAGGTGTCTCTCCGGGACTGGCAGTGCTCTCCTATGGACTCAACCTGTCAGCCCTTGCAAGGCTTCTTCGAGGTGAACGAGCTTAGGCTTTCGAGCGGTGGACAGGGTAGTCAATGGGAAGTCGAAAACCCAACATTCAAATGCAACACCACAGACAAAAAGGATAAACATGGAAGAATCACCCAAGTCCCTTAAAGCTGCATCGTTGAACGACATTGAGAACGCTATCGCGCAGGCACTCTCTCAGTTCACCACCTTCTCGCCTCATGCTGAAATCCGAGCGTTTGAAGTCGTCAAAGAGACCGGCATCGATGTATTGACGCGAGACCACTATCGCTTTGAGCTCAAGGTCTTTGTTCCGAAACGCGACCCTTCAAAGGGGCTGCTCGATTTCGATTGAGCGCGTGCCGGGGTGACTAGACGGGAAAAAGCAAAGATAAAAAGAAAAGCCCCCGCGTGAGCGAGGGCTTTTAAGTGTCGACGGGCAGAGCCTTCTTTTAAGCCACCCACAGGGTGGTGAACGTTCCGATTCATCCCCGCTGATGCGGGGAACAAAAACTCCCAGCCGGAACTTGCTTGTGAGACACCCCAGACAACGCGGGAAAAAACATCTTCATTATCCCTTAAGGGAACAATACTCGACCCGCTTTCGCGGGAAAACCGCCGACACCGATGTTTTGCCATGCCTCGCCAAAGTGCGCAAGCCTTTAACCTAACAACCACTTAAATATTCTTTCAGCACACCGACCTTCCGCGCTTTTGCCGGGCTTTTTCCACTTGTCGGGTGACGCGGGTCGTTTTGCATTTCTTCTTCGCGGTCTTGCGCAGGCTTGCTCCCTTCGCATCGTATCCGGCGGCTTTCAAAAATTTGTCTGCCGCCCTAGTGGCGGCTCGGCGAGTGGCATTGTCCATTCCTAGTTTCTAGCGCATCTGGCTCGATGCGCAAGGGGGCGGCGCGCGCCGATATGCTTTGCTGAAACAGGAAAGACCTGCATGGGCCTACCTCTTTCCCCTTAAAGCTTAGCTAAGCTCCCCTGCTTTGCCCTTCATCTTGGGGGTCGCCTCCGGCTCCCCCCGACGATGAAGGGCAAAGTCTCCCCTAGGACCTCCGCGCGAGGCGGCAGGGGTGACTTTGCCCCCGTTGGTTACCGCCTCAAAGGACGGCCCGACAGTCGGGCGCGGTGATAGATGGACTACACCGCTACGACGGATTCACGCGGTCCAACCGCGCCGGCTCAGGGTTCCGTCACCACTATGTGGCGTCTCTCCTGTGGGCTTGCCCGCTCCCCAGCCGTCGCCGGGAAATATCATCCTAGCTGCCATCCTTGGGCCACAAACCGCTGATAGTCGGACCGTGACAGGGCACACGAGTGGGGCCAGATTGAGCACTCCCCACGCCTCTGCGACGCTTGAACTACCTGGTTGGCGCAGGTTGCAGGCCATACAGCGCCCGGTCCCCCTGCATCAAAGCCTGCGCACCCTGGTGGCGGTCAACCCAAGCCCTTGCGAGCTCCCAGTTATCCATGTGCGCAGCCGGTATTTCCACCGGCAACGAGTTACGGCTACCAACGGCCCAAAAGGCTGGCAGACAGGGAGGAGAGAAAGGAGGGAACTTACGAGTGTCCAGGCTGCTTGAGTGGCCTCAAGGGGCCTTGCCTGAGCGTGTCGTAGTGCTATCTGCCTTGCTCGCCTCCGAGTCGGTCAAAATCGGGGGCCGTGACATTCAAAGTAGTTCGCCCCGGCTGCTTGTCAAGAGGGCCGGGGCAGATACCTTTGTTAGTCATAGAAATCTGGATAGAAGATGCTTACAGGGTTGCCCACGCTTTCGGGATCTTCGAGTGCTTTTCTCGCCTGCGTCGCGATCTCGGCGCGATACGTCTGGAGCTTCGGGACCAAACTGTAGATGTCACTAGTATCGAAGACGAGTGTTCTGGCTTGATTGACATCGAACGGCAACCTATCTGACTTCCTGATTATTTGCACTACAGGCAGGCGCAGGGCGTGCCGTAGAGCAACCTCGTAGAACACATTAGGATTTAGGTAGGAAAGATCAGCGATCGCGAGGCGAGATTTCTTCAGATATTCCAAAATCTGCGTTGTGATCATTCCAGGTTCGCCGATATGGTCAGCTCTGACAACAGTTAGCCCAAGCTCTTCAAGCGCGGGCTGGACCAGTGAAGACATGAAAAGATCAGCATGCCTCCGCTCAACACTGTCCTCCGCACCGATGGGGGTGATGTAAAAGCACACCTGCCCCCAGTCAGTCGACTTACCTTGGTTATCGTTCAGATTTTTTACTATCTGAGGTGGCTTCGCCGCTTGTAGCGAAGATCCTTGTGCCGCACCCTCGCCTCCACCGTGCCGGCCCAGCTCCTCAACGACTTGTTCGATGGAGACCAAAGTCTCAGCACCGCCGATCGTCCTAAGCATGTCCAGATCTTTAACGTTCACAGTGAATGTATCCACGCATTCGTCGAGATCAGGAACATCAATGGCCGAGTCGCCAATGACATCCTTCATGATTTCCCGTTCGGGCAACCGCTTGTCTTTGTAATGATCGTAGAGCACTTTAAATGGTGCAACGCCCTCAACTGCAAGTTCAAAGGAGGCGCGCTTCCGCTCTTGGTCTGGACGAGAACTATCTACAACAAGCCGACCTTTCTCTGTCAGCTCCAAGTATTCCGCAGCGTAGGACCCACTCGTGATTCCGTATTTTCCCGAGTTGGTGATCATTTGCTTCGTCGGACCACTAGTCGGCGACTTGTTCATCTGTTGCAGCAGCGTCAGCCGCCGCACTCGATCACCAGAGGCAAACCGCATGATGGCCTCGCCTAAGGTGAGGGCATCGGTGAACGATGAAGCAGGATACGGTCGGGCCGTTCGCGTGCGAGCAGCATCGTTATCAGCTTGTTTTCGGGCGATGGGTTTAGAAGCGGCCTTCTTGCCCTTCCCAACCTTCTTCGTGGTTCTTTTAGCGCTTCCCTTTTTTGCTGCCTTTTTGCTGGTAGCCATTGCCCCTGTCCATTGGTTGCTAAGCAGACTCAGACTATACAGCGGCGCGTGCCACGAAGGCGGTGCCCAGCCCGTCGGGTCCAAAAGCTATCGGAGAGGCTGATTGAGTTCAAAGCCCCTCCCGAGCGCTATCTAGGCCCTAAGGCCGCGGCGACGGCCGACGAGACGGACTGACCGACCTCGGTAACTCAGGGGCCTGCGTCGGGCACGGCCGCACTGCGGCCATATCTCGCGACGGTGCAAGCTCGGCAGTGGGCTTGACCGGCGGGAACTGCTGCGGAAAGTGGGTCAGAAAATCCGCCTGTGCCAGGTCGAACGCCATCCCGGCGTTGTTCTTGGCCTCCCTCGTCTCGTCGCGAACCTTGCGTGCCTGCTGTTCCTTCGCCTTGGCTTGCCGCTCCCGCGCTTGAGCAGTCTGCGCAGCCCGGTCCTTAATGGTGGGAAGCCCAAACGCGCGCAGCGCCTTGGACCGGAAATCCGTGCCTTCTAGTGCCACGTTGGCGTCTGCCTCTGCGCGTCGCCGCGCCAGCCTGGCGTCCTCCCTTGCCTGTTTGGCCTCCACATGTGCCTGACGCATTTCGGCCAAGTCATCACGACGCTGTAGCAGCGTGCGCGCAGCAGAGCGTTCCAATGGCGTGGCGCAGGTCGACTGAAGCGCGCGGCGTGCCACCTCGAGCATGTGTTCAATCATCTCGTCCAAACTCTTCACTACTTGCTCTCCGGCCATGAGTTCCGCCTGTCTGTTGGGTGTGTTGATGCGTGAGGCGCGCTCAATGGCTGCCTCCCCTTTTCCCTGATGGCTACCCGTGCCAGCGGCGGGCCGAGGCATGGATGCCTCAGCTTTGTGCGCAGCGGGACGTTGTCCACGCAACCGAACGGCGGTGCCTGCCATTGGCGTAAGGAATTGGACCGGGAGCCGGAGCACCGCCGGACGAGGATCGTGAGGTCGGTGGACACCAGCGCCAAAGCGCCCCGCCGATTCTTTGTGACGTTCGAAAAGTGCTTGCGCATGCAGGGCTTGCTCGTCTACCTGGGCTAAGCTTCCCTCCGCTGCGGCCCGGCCCTTCAACGCCTCAACGCGCTTTGCGTGGGCCGTCACTCGGCTGGCTGACGCGTTGCGCACGCGGTCGTTGCGCTTGGCGCGCGGGAGTCGCTCGCCACGACGGCGGGCTTGCGTGACCGTTTTTCCTTCGTGTTTGGTGGCCGGGCGGTCCAACTCGGCCGCTTTGGCAAAATCACTCTTCTGGACAGCTGCGACCTGCTGGCTCAACAACGACCGATGGTCCACCCGTGCAGCCAAGCCTTGGCTGGCCAGCATGCGGTTGACGGACGTGGCCCAGAACTCGCGTTCCCGGTCCACCAAGGTAAGTTGCTTGGCTCGCTTGCACGCGATGGGGTCCAATGCCACAGCCTTCTTCCCCAAACCCCCGTCCGGTTTGACGCTGCACGCGCTGAGCAGAATGTGGGCATGGTGATTGCGTTCGTCCCCTCCCCGGCTCGGTTCGTGGATGGCTAGGTCAGCCGCCACGCCGTAGCGCTCAGCCAAATGGCAGGCAAAGCCATGGGCCAGCTCCTGGCGCCTTTCAGCTGAGAGTTCGGCGGGGAGCGCCACCTCCACCTCGCGGCACGTAATGGCGTCTGCGCGCTTGTGATGGGCCTCGACCCGGCTCCAGAACTCTGCCCGGTCGGCTTTCTTTGCGCCAGGAAGGCAGAGTGCCGAAAATGCGACGCCTTGGCGGCGCGTGTAGTCGTGGACGACCCCGGTTACAGCGTCTTCGATCCGCACCCCTGCACGATAGGCAGCGCCAGCAGTGGACGAATGTCCTCTCTGACGCGAGTAAGCCTTAGCAGTGAGGTGGTAAATCGCCAATCCAGTCTCCGAGCGCAGCCCTTGGTGGGCCAGCAATGGGGGCTGGCGTGCGTAGCGCGCCGGGGTGTCGGGGGCGAAGCCCCTGACCGCACGTAATCCCGAAAGGATTACTCTAAGTGCGCTCTTGTTGTTTTCTTTGGGCGCTTCGCACCCTTCGAAAACCGCATGAGAACCGGGCTACTCGCTTCGCTCGCAAGCCCCAAAACCCAGCGTCCCATGCACGTAGAAACTGTCAAGTTTTTAGCCAAAATCAAAAGCGGCGCTCGCTGCTCGCTCGTGCCAACTGCGGGGCACTTCCCCCTTGCGCTCCGCGCGGAATCTGCTTGCATGGTGTATCAAAGTTTGTATGCAGGCGCATCGTGGCGGATATTGAGAAGCAAAAACTGAAACTGGCGAAGCTGATGGAAGCCACCGCTAAGGAGCAAGCCAAGTTACTTATTGCTGAGAAGCAATAGAAGGTGCGGCTGGCGCGTCAGGCGGCAAGGGACAAGGCAAAAGAGCGCGCTGCACTGTTCCGTTCGGTGGACGCACATCGGAAAATCGTTCTCGGCGGGCTGACCATCGCAGCGGGCGCAGGCGACTGGGACCCGGCAGAAATCGTCGGGGCCTTGTTGCTCGTCAGCGAGAAGATGGGCATGCATGCATCACTGCGCCAGCAACTGCGCGAGCGTGGAATCAGGCACCTTGAAGCTCGTGCGGCCGCACGAGAGGGGGCCCGATCATGAGCGAGGATATGAACCGGAAGAGGTTCGTGCTTTTCTTGGGCGTGATCTGGGGCTCGTCGATGGCCGTGAGCTTGTCCATGTCACTGTCCGATGGAGCAGACAAATGTTCCCTTCTGACACGCGCCCTTCTTAACGTTTGCGCAGCATGGGCCTTGCGCTCTTCTTTGCTATCAAGGCGGCACGATAGGCTGACCCTTCTGCCCAACGCTCCTCGCCCAACAACAACAAATGGATGGGCGGGTTCGGCTTCTGCCGCTGAACCGTCAGTCGGCCCAAGAGATGGGCGATCCCGTCGTTGTCATCGAACTCTCCCCTCAAGAGCCTGCGCCATGCCGACGCCAATAGGTCAGCCACTTGAACGCCAGGAACATCATGCGAGCGGACAAACTTCGAATCCCGCATGACTGCGCCCAAGTTGACCGTTGACTTGATGGTGGGACCAGCGGCCTCCTGTAGGTAGGCCGGGATGTCATCGGGGGCATTTCTGAAGTGCTTTTCAAAGTGGGAGTAGTCGAACTCCTCCACAAAGATTCCGGGGTCTCGCAAGGATTTAGCTTGGATGAGAGCAGGTGCCATATGGGTCAGTGTTTGCTCGAACAACGGGCGAGCTGAGTTCTTCTCATCCATGCGCCACTTGAAGCTGCTAAGTGTGGCCGGGAGCCGTTGGACGTAGTAGAGCGTAGTCATCCGGTAGACCTGATCCAATAGGTCTATCTGGGCCACCATCTGGGTATATAGCTGCGGAGACAGGCGCTCCAGCCTCCCCGACAGATCATCTATGGAAGCACGCCCCTCTTCGTAGAGCATGTTGGGCCGGTTGGCTCGAACACTCTCGACCTGCTTCTTCTGATGGGCCAGAACCACTTTTGGGTCTTGATGGCCAAGGTCTATAGCAGAGATGAAGAGCGTTGATTCAAGCTTGCCAAGCTCGCCTAGAAAACGCTTGAGGTTCGCTTCCGACAAGTCTTTCAGTTTGACCTCATCCTGAAACCCGCGCCCCAAGCCCCGTTTGAGCAGGCCTAGCGACTGCTCTACGCGCTTCCTGGCAACCTCTGGGACGACATAGCCCGCAACGACGCACCAACTGTCGCTTTTCGCAGCAGGAACGAAGCTGCCGGACTCATCTACGTAGATGAACATGCCCCCCCCCCCCCCCCAGCTAAAGAAAAGTAGTTATGGTTTTCACCCGCGACTTTGGCTACCTGCGCTGTCGCCGGAAGCACGCAACCACTGACTACTCGCCCCTTGTCAGAAGGGGACAATGTTTGGCTTCAGCACCGGAGTGACCGAGCCACCGCTCTCGGGTGCGCCGCCCCCGAACTCCCCAGTCAATCGATAGACGAAGCTTGGATGGCCGTTGCGGTTGCTCTCTGTGGGACGGTGTCTAACCAGCCCCCATTCCACCAACTGCGAGATCCCAGCACTGACATGTTCGGGCCGCACGCGTGAGTAACGCTGGAGCGTCTCATGCTTGGCCTGTGCATCACCCGTTTTGCCATCACGCAAGAAGAGCAGGACCGGCAGAAGCTTCCAGGCTGCCAAGACAGTCACCCCTCGATTGAACTTGAACTTCAGCGCCTGGTTAGTCACAGCTCTTGGGACCTGCCTAAAGGCGTTCGGGGCATGCAGAAGCTGCATATAGCGGTTCCGATAGCCGTCACGCTCTACCTGCAACACGCCAGCCTGCTCCAAGGCCGACAAGGCTCTGCCCAACATCGGCCTAGCAAGGGCGGTGCGCTCCTGCAGGAATGACATCCCCATTTCGACCTGGCGAGTATGAAAGTTCACCTCTAGCGCGAGCGCCAAGTAGACCTTATGGGCGGCGATGTGCGTGCCCACCTCACCATTGGCCCCGGTGAGGGAGGCCAGCTTTCCAGAGTCCACTGCTGCTTTCGGGAAGCTCCCCCATCTGGTGCTCATTCTTTCCGCTTCCTGATTGCGGCCAAGACCACGTAGAGGGACATCCCCACCAGAGAAAGGGCCATTACGACGAGGAGCAATGCCGCAGCAAAGACCGGATCCGTCTGGGAGGCCATGCGTTCAAAAAAATCGAGGATGGACTGGATAAGTGCCATAACTTGCGGCTCGGAGATCGATGCTGGAAGTTTTTCTCATCCCCAACCCCAGTATCTAGATAGAGCTACACGCTATCATAGTCATTTTTTCGACACAAAGCATTGATATTAAAGGCTTTTATCCAGCGCATTGACGCATTCAACATGGTTCATGAGAGTAGGCGTTTTGGTCACTCCCGTGAACCATGTTGGGCGTGGCTTGGCAGCTTTATGCGCCTTTTCGTCAATCCTGGGCCGAAGAAGGGCGCGCTTCAATCAACGCTCGCAGGGCACGAACTCGCTCCTTACGGCTCATTTGGGAGAGAGCCAAGATGGCATCCGCAATGACTTCGTCTTCGGCTACCAGATAGGCCATTGGCAAGCCCAGCACGTCGGCCAGCTTCCCGAGTCCATCCAGGTCAATACCGCTGACCTCGGTCTCATACCGGTTCACCCGGCTACTGGCCAGCTTCTTATCGAGCCCCATCAGCACTCCCAGCGCTCGCTGGCTGGCGATGCCACGCAGTTCCCTGGCCTGCTTGAGGCGGGCGGCGAAGAGGGAGCGGGGGGAAGCTTTGGGCACGTGAACGGATGTTGAAAACTCGGGTGGACAGCATGACGTGGTCCCTCAATGCATGGCAGACTCTTCATGAAATGTAGCACTCTCCCGTCCAACCACAGGGGTTTTCATGAGGAAGTTCGAGACAAAGATGGCCATCAGCCTGGCTGCCGCGCTGCTGTTGACCTCCTACGCTGCGGGGGCGCAGAGCCACGCTGAGCAGGAAGAGGTGCCGAATCGCCCAGGCTTTTTCCGCCAACTGGGAGCGAGCCTGAAGGACGCAGGGCAGCAAATGGTTGGGGTTAAACCGGCCCAAGGCAGCTCAAAGTCGACTGCCGCATCTGGCGCCATCTATTCTCCGGTCAGCGGGGCCGGGAAGCTGCGGAACCTCTTCAAGACCGGCAACCACCAGCAATCCCAGCAGGGCCGGCTGGATTGGCCGCGCGTTGCCTTGTCGTTCCAGGAATGGGGTGCGTCCCTGCCCTGCTGGACCGTCGAGGCAAGAATCTGGACCAGCGCGAACGCGTCCACGACCGAAGTCTTCCGGACCTGCGCCAACGCAGCCCTGACGGAGACCGACGACCTGGGCGACACCGCCGAGCTCAATACGGCGGCGCTCTGGAAGGGCCGCGACATCCTGATGGGCGTTCGGGTGCCGTCGGGCAAGCCGAACACGGGGGCCAGCCGGTCTACCGGCCCCAACCCGCCCGCCCAGCCGTTTGTGGTCAACGTATCTCGCCCCGGCGTGTCGGACCGAGCTGTCGATGTGGCGCTTCGCGTGGCTTGGGTTTCGGGGTTCATTCAAACCGCCGACCTGCACCCTGGGGCCTCCGGGCTGCTGACACCGTTCAAGGACAGCCGGATGTGGATCGCAGGCTTCGAGCCTGAAGGAAACCAGGACCGGTAAGCCGGCCCGCTGGTTCGCTTAGCACACAAGGGCGGCCCACCACCGCCCACCTCACTCCCAAGGAATGACTATGAAAGCACCGAAGCTTGCCTTCGCCGGCTTGGCGACCGCGTTTGCACTGACTGCCTGTGGCGGCCCGCCTTCCAACAGTGACGCCGAAAAGGCCTTGACCGTCCTTCTTACCCAAAGTGGAGCCGGTCAAATCACCAGTGTTCAAGACTTTCACCTCACCGGGTGCGTGGAGGCTCAGGACGTGGCCGGCTATCGGTGCGACACCACTGGGACGGTGACCATCGAGATTGGAGTTCGGCAGGTGCCTGTCCCGGTCAGCAAAAATCTTCGGTATGCCAAGGAGTCGGGAACCTGGAAGGCCTACGCAAAATGAGCGCTCAGCCCCCTCGCCTGCTGGACCATGCCTCCCTTACCAACCGCAGGCTGATGACACCGCGCGACCGGTTCTTCTGGTGGTATTCGGGAACCCTGCTCTTCCTCGGACCTTTCGGATTCGTCGTCGGGCCGCTCATGGCCCGACGCGCAAGCCGGAAGGCGGCACTGCGGTATCCGGTCGAGACACGAGCTGCCCAAGCTAGAGATACCGGGTTCGCTTGGTGGCAGTGGTGGGTCATGACGCTGCTGACCTTGATGGGCGGCTTCGGAGCCTTCGCACTGCTGAGCGGACTGCCGATGCTCCTGCTCGTGATGTATGCGCAGTTGACTCAGTAGCTAAAAGGAAACTGTAGGGAACTAGAAGGGCCGCCAGATGCGGCCCTTTTTGGTTTTCGGCTGCTCTTCCCACGGATTCAGGGATCGCCTACAGTCTGGGGACACAACCTAGGACACATGTCCGGTTTGCGGTCTGCTGCAGGGTCAAGAGGTTAGGTTCGGGTCGATCCGATCCCCCTCTCTCCGCCACACACATGAAAAGGGCTGCCCATCGGGTGGCCCTTTTTATTTGTCTGGGTAGCGCGGCGCGCCGACTGCCGGGTTCGTGGCACAGTCAGCCGATCCGCCCACCCGCATGCAGTCCATGTCCCCGATCCGCGCCTTCACCGCTGCCGATACACCCGCCTGCCTGGCCCTCTTCGACGGCAACGTCCCGCAGTTCTTCGGCGTGCATGAACGTGCGGATTTTGCCACTTACCTGCAGCAGCCTGCGCGGCCTGCGGACTACCTGGTGATCGAACGCCACGGCCGGGTGGTGGCATGCGGCGGACTGGCGATGGACGACGCGCTGACCGCCGCGTTCTGCTGGGGCATGGTGGAACGGGCCATGCACCGGCAGGGGCTCGGCAGCGAACTGGCGCACGCGCGCCTGCAGCAGGCACGTGCGCGTGGCGCGCGCCGCGTGGTGTTGAGCACCAGCCAGCACAGCTGCGACTTCTACCGCGCACAGGGTTTGAAGTGACAGGCGTGGTGAGCGATGGCCATGGCCCGGGCCTGGATGCCGTGGGCATGGCGCTATCGCTGGCATAGCGCGGGAGGACATCCTGCCGGATGCCCCTGTTCATGGTGACCGGGCCGGCGCTACGATGCCGCACGGCAACGTGCTCGCGGCACGACACAGTCAAGGAGGAAACCCGTGTTTCGAACGATCATCATCGCCTGCCTGACGGCAACCGCGCTCAGCGTTCCGATGGCAGCGTACGGCAAGCTACTCGACGGCGATTCCCATTACACCCCGCCCACCGCTCCGCTTGATATCCGGAACAGCCAGGATTTTTCCGCCCCCTTCGACACCACGTGGCGGGCCCTGGTCTCGCACCTGTCCGAAACGTCCTTCGTGATCGACAACATCGACAAGGCGTCCGGGCTCATCACCCTGTCGTTCTCGGTACCCGAGGCAGGGAGCGCGTTGGATTGTGGCCAGTGGTCCCTGTGGGTGAAGAATCTGCGTGGCAGGCGGGACTACGCCTACGCAGGCGCGGCGGATTTTGCGCGGTACGAGGCAGTGAATGCCGGAAACCTCTATACGCATGAGCGAAGGATGACCCTGTCCGGCAAGATGAACATCTTCGCCACGGCACTCGATGACACATCCACGCGGGTGAAGGTCACCGTCCGCTACGTACCCGCAATTTCGATGACGCGTCCACATTCGAGCTGGACATGAACTTCAACCGCCGCCCTCCCCAGACCGTGAACGATACGTCCAGCTTCAACACCGGACAGGAGGGGCAATTCACGCACGGATTGACCACGTGCAGGGCAAAAGGAACGCTCGAGCGTTCACTTCTGGACAGTATCGCCGCAACGCTGGCGCCCTGACCCTCGATGATGGACCGCCTATCGGTGGCCCCTTACAGGGGGCCACCGGAGCGGGTGGGCACTCAGCTGCTCGACACCTTCATCAGCACCAGCCCGCTCACGATCAGCACCGCCGCGCCGATCCGCATCGCATTGATCGTTTCGCCCAGGAAGATGATGCCGATGACGAACGCGCCCACCGCGCCGATGCCGGTCCAGATCGTGTACGCGGTGCCCAGTGGCAACGTGCGCATGGCCAGCGACAACAGCCAGAAGCTGGCGATCATGGCGGCAAGGGTGATGATCGAGGGCGTGAGCTTGCTGAACCCGTCGGACTGCTTCATCGCGAACGCCCAGACGATTTCGAGTACACCGGCTGCCAACAGATAGATCCAGGCCATGCGGCCCTCCTTGATGGGGGCCAGGTCGTCCTGGTCGTTGGTTCCCGTTGCGGGGGAGGTCGTTCCTCCTGCCGCCGATTCTAGCAACGCCGTTTCGATCCAGGCACCTGCAGATCCGCCGCTTTGCGCAGGGTTCAGCCCTGGGACGCGGTTGATTCAGCTCCATGCCTGCCGCGTGGCATCCTGTCCCGCCCTGATGCAGGAAAGGCGCATGCCGATTCATCCGACACTGGCCGACTGGTTGGAGCAGGCGCTACAAGCGCCGCTACCGGAGGCGGTCGTGGGGCTGTCGTTCAACCTCAGCGAAGGCGCAGCAGGCGACGACGCCGGATTCTGCATCGAACTGGTCGGCACCGACCGCTTCGATGCGAACGATACGGACTGGCCCTGCGACGAGATATGGGCGCCGCCCGTGCGCGAGATCGAGCTCCCCTTTGCACTGACCGGCCAGGGCTGGGAAGCGTGCCTGGCCGCAGTGCGCGCGGCGTTGCTGCAGGCACTGGACACGCCCCGTTTCGGTCCGCGCCTGACCCACCAGGTGGCGGGTATCGGCCTGGGCTTCGTGGACGGCGACCTGGACCTGCTCTGGCAGCGCGCGGACTGAGCGGCATGCGCTGGCACTGCGTGCCACGCATGCGCTAGAATGCGCGACTGCACTACGGGGGCCTGCTTCTGCAGTACAGCTTCCAATGCTGGGCACCGATCCCTGATCGCCCCACGTGTGGAACGTCTCTATGGTGGCCCCGTCGGCCCCTCGCGACGCTAGGTCGAAAATCCCGCCAGGGCCGGAAGGCAGCAACGGTATCGATCGACGCGGGCGCCGAGGTCAGCCGGCGGGGCCGCCACCTTTTTGGGGCCCGGCTACGCCGACGTGTCGCTGCCGCCTGCCGCCGCCGGCGTGCCCTGATGAAACACCACCCGCCACGCGGCCCCGCTCAGTCGCCACAGCGAACTGCGCAGCACCTCGCGCTGGCGCACCCCCTCGATCACATACCAGCTGCGATAACGCACCTGGGCCAGGGTCGGCGCCAGCAGGACAATGCGATAGTCCTCAGAGACGATCTCCACCGCCGTGCGCTCGGCGGGAATGTCGACCAGCGCCGCCGCGCGCCCGTAGCAGTTCCCGGAACTGCCGATCTCACTGAAGTCGCTATCCAGCAGGTCCGCCAGACGCGCCGAATCGCCCCGCACCCCGGGGGCATGCAGGGCGCGTTCGAGGGCTTCAAGGTGAGCAGCCAGCGCAGCCGGGTCCGGTGCGGACGCCATGCTCAGGGCGGGTCCTGGGCCAGTACGTGCATGGCCGTCGGCGTGGCCAGCGGCACGCATTCGCCGGGCAGCGCGACACGATGCCCGCGCTGGCGCAGCGCATCGCCATCGGCCTCGCTGGCGTAGTGGTAGAGCATCATCCGCGCCTGCAACGCAGCGCTGTATTCGCGCTCCAGGTCGTCAACGCCCGTGTGCGACGGGTTGCCGTGCAGGCCGCAGTCGTGGGCGATCAGCTCGTTGTCGTCGGCATAACGCGCCAGCATTTCCGGAATCGGCCGGGTATCCCCGCTCCACACCACGGCGCCCTTGAGGCGCAGGCCGTACGCGGTTTCCGGCCAGTGGTGACGCACCGGGAACACCTCCAGGCGCACGCCGTCGTGCCAGAACGCATCGCCCACCACGATCAGCTGGAAGGCATCCCAGAAGTTGGCGCCGCCCTCGGCCAGCACATTGGGGTAGTCGGCCACGCGCCTGTGCAGCAGCGGCACCACCGTGGCCGGCACGTACACGCGGATGCGGCCACGCCGGTGCGGCGAGAAGAACGCATCCACGAACAGCCGTTCAAAGCCGGCGACGTGGTCCAGGTGCACATGGGTGACGAACAGCGCCTGCGGCACGTGCCCGTACTGGGCCTGGAAAGCGGTCAGGCCTTCCCCACCGCAATCGATGGTCAGCCAGGGCCTGCCTTCGCGCTCGATCACGGCCATCGGCGAGCCGAGCTGGACCGCCGAGGCATTGCCAACGCCCATGAAACGCAGTGCCCACTCCATCAGTAGCCCCGGTTCCAGGCCAGGTCGTAGGCACGGCGCAGCCGTGCGTAATCTTTTTCCACGTCGTCCTGGCTGCGCTCGCCGCGCAGCTTGATCAGCGAGCGCAGCAGGCGCTTGAGGTTCTTCTCACGCCAGCGGGTGGCCGGGATGCGCTGCACGCAGCGGTCGAAATCGATCAGCCAGCCATGGCCATTGGCGTCGAACAGGATGTTGTGGGCGTTGAGGTCGGCGTGGTCCAGCCCGGCGCGATGGAACCGCGCGATCAGCCGCCCGGTTTCTTCCCATGGCGCACCACGGCCGGCGACCAGCGCGCGGTCGGCCAGCGAGCGCACGCCTTCCAGCCGCTCCATCAGGATGGCCGCGCGGTAGCGCATGCCGTCGCGCATGTAGAACGCGGCGATCGGTTGCGGCACCGGCAGCTTCAGCGCGCGCAGGGCGCGCATCAGGCGGAACTCGGCAAAACTGCGGGTGCGGTTGGCACCGCGCCACAGGTACTGATCGCGGCTGAGTTTGGCCGCCATGCCGCCGCGCAGGTACTGGCGCAGCACGCATTGGCCGAACGGCGCATCCACGAACCAGGCCCCGCCACGGCCGCCATCGCCGACCGGACGCGCCCGCTCGGCCCAGTGGGCGGGCGAGAACAGGCCGATCTCGGCTTGCCGCAGCCGTTCGCGGTCGAACAGAATGGCACCCATGCCGCGTCCATCGCGGCAGGGCGTCAGCGCTTCAGTGGCGTCGAATGCGACCATTCCTTCGAGTCTAACAACACCATGGCATCAGCGTCCTCTTCCTTGTGTCTTTTGCGTTTGTCCGCACTCGGCGACGTCACCCACGTGGTGCCGCTGGTGAGGACCCTGCAGCAGGCCAGGCCGGGCACGCCGCTGCACTGGATCATCGACAAGGCCGGGCACAAGCTGCTTGATGGCCTGCCGGGCGTGGTATTCCACCCCTACGACAAGAAGACCGGGCTGGCCGGCATGCGCGCCCTGCGCAGCGGGTTCCCGCCGGGGCGTTTCGAGGCGCTGCTGCAAATGCAGGTGGCCTTCCGCGCCAACGTGCTGTCCGCGTTCGTGCCGGCCGTGCGCCGGATCGGTTACGACAAGGCACGCTCCAAGGATCTTCACGGCCTTTTCATCAACGAACGCATTCCCGACCGCCCCGGCATCCATGTACTGGATGCGATCGGCAGCTTCGGCGAGCCGCTTGGCATCCGCCAGACCGAGGTCAGCTGGGACCTGGCCATTCCGCCAGCGGCGGTGGCCTGGGCGCAGGCGCAGTGGCAGGACGATGGCCGCCCCGTGCTGATGATCTCGCCCTGCTCCAGCCACGTGCGCCGCAACTGGTATGCCGACCGCTATGCGGCGGTGGCCAACCACGCCGGCACGCGTGGCTGGCGGGTGGTGCTGTGCGGCGGGCGCAGCACGCTGGAGCGCGACATGGCCGATGCCATCCAGGCCCAGCTGCAGACCCCGGCGCTGGACCTGGTCGGCAAGGACACGCTCAAGCAGCTGCCGGCCCTGTTGGCCCGCGCCGCGCTGGTGATGACCCCCGACTCGGGCCCGATGCACATCGCCAACGCCATGGGCAGCAAGGTGCTGGGCCTGCACGCGGCCAGCAATCCGGCCCGCAGTGGACCGTATTCGGACCGCCGCTACTGTGTGGACCGCTACGACGATGCCGCGCGCAAGTTCCTCGGCAAGCCGGCCAGCGAACTGAAATGGGGCACCAAGATCGAGTTCGACGACGTGATGCAGCTGATCACCGTCGAAGACGGCATCGCCGCGTTCGAGCGTTATGTCGCCGATCACCGCCCGGCCTGACCGGCAGGCGGACATCACGGGGCTGCCGGCGAGCGTTCGGCCCCCCCCCTTTTAGCGTCGCAGGCCGACGGAATTACGCGCCCTTGGGCGCGTAATCCTTGTACGACTTCTCTTCGACGTAACCCGAGCCCAGCGCCAGGTTGATGTCCTTCTTGATCCGCGCACGCTGGTCGTTCTCCAGGTAGACGCTGCGGGCCAGGGCGATGAAGTCCTCGTCGAAGGCCTGCGCCTTGTCCTGCAGGCGGATGTTGTCCTCGATGTCCCACAGGCGCTCGTTGACCGCCTTCAGCTCGGCGCGCAGGCGCGCGATGTCCTTGACCGCGGCCGGATGCGCCATCCACGTCTTCTCCAGCGCACTCAGCTCGGCATGGATGTTGGCCAGCTTGGCGGCATCGTCGATGCGCTCGGACTTGATCTGCAGGATCGAGATCTTGTCCAGCAGCTCGCCGAAGGACACGGGAACCAGGATTTCAGCGGTCATGGGGGACATCCGTTACGGGAGATCGGCAGTTTAGCGGACGGTGATGACGGGCGCCTGCGGCCCGGTAGAGCCACGCCATGCGTGGCTTCGTGATGCTCGGCGCACGTCCGTCCCACAGCGGCCGCCCTTCGTACGGCGCTGCCTCTCCGTCGGAGAGTCGAACCCGGAACGAGGGTGGCCGCTTCATTGCCGGGATTGCTGGGCCCATCCATGGGCCCAGCCCTTCCGCGCTGCGCGCTCCAGGGCCAGCCGTTCGGCTGTCCGGATTCGTTCCAGACGAATCCGTCGAACCCCGGCGTGTCTTCGCTTCACCCCCCTCTCCGCCAGACACGCAAAAAAGGCCACCCGTTGGGTAGCCTTTTTTGCGTGTCTGGCGGAGAGGGGGGGATTCGAACCCCCGAGGCGCTATAAACGCCTGCCTGATTTCGAGTCAGGTACATTCAACCGCTCTGCCACCTCTCCAGATGGTCCCGGCGAACCGGGAGGCGAATGATACGGGCAGGATGCGCCGACGACAAGTCATTCGTTTGCCACGCAAGTGAATTTCTTCTGTCTGGATGCCTTGCCGGATGTCCGGCGGCCCGCGATCATGCCGTTATCCCCTGCAACGTCCCCTTGGCTGCCGCCCCCTCATGATCGAATTCGGACACCTCACCCACCCTGGCCTGCGCCGTGACCTCAACGAGGACACCTACTACGGCGATGGCGAACTGGCGTTGTGGCTGGTCGCCGACGGCATGGGCGGGCACGCCTGCGGCGAGGTGGCGAGCGCCCTGGCGCGCGAAACCATCGTGCGCGAGATCCGCCAGGGCGCGACCCTGGCACATGCGATCCGGGTCGCCGACGAGGAAATCATCCGTACCTCGCGCCGCCGCAACGACAGCCTGCCGATGGGCACCACCGTGGTGGCCGCGCGCGTACAGGGCAATCGCTATGAAGTGGCCTGGGTCGGTGACAGCCGCGCCTACCTGTGGCGCGACGGCGCCCTGGCCCAGCTCAGCCAGGACCACAGCGTGGTCCAGGAAATGGTGGCGCAGGGCAACCTGACCGCCGAGCAGGCGCGCGCGCATCCGCACCGCAACGTGGTCACCCAGGCCTTGGGAGTGACCGATCCGGCGCACCTGAACGTGGCTACCACCACCGGTGAACTGCGCCCGGGCATGCAGTTGCTGCTGTGCAGCGACGGCTTGACCGAAGAAGTGGAGGACAAGGGCATCGCAAGCACCCTGGCCTACGACGACGCCAGCGCCCAGGAATGCGTGGACACCCTGGTGGCGGCCGCCCTGGACGGGGGCGGTTCGGACAACATCACCGTGATCCTGGTGCGCTGCCACTGAGGCCGACCGGTCGCGCGGCGGCGGACGCTGCGCCATGCCGACTCGATGAGCACGGGCCGAGCATGCGGATTCGAAGGCTGACGGTCGCCGCACCGACGTGGCCCTAAGCGAGATCGGCATCACCGCCCGACTTACACCCGGGCGGCCCCACCCCGGGTAGAGCCGAGCCACGCCCGGCTGCCCTCCGCTCCGGCCCGTGCACACCGCCAGCCGGGCCGCAGCCACGCCTGGCGTGGCGCCACCCGGCAGATCCAGGCATGCGGCGCCCTGCGGTCAGCCCGCCTCGGCCATCACGCGCTCGCCGTCCCAGATCGCGTGGCCGGCCTTCTTGCGCAGCTTGGCCAGCCGCGCCTCGTGCGCTTCCAGCTCGGAGGCGGTGGCCACCACGCGCGGACGCGGCAACAGGCGCGAGGTGTCAAACGCCTGCGCATGGGCGGTGCTGCCCTTGGCGTCGTCGACCGAACCGAAACCGATTTCTTCCTGGCCCGAGGTCAGCGCGATGTACACATCGCCCAGGATCTGCGCATCGAGCAGGCCGCCGTGCAGTTGGCGATGGGCGTTGTCCACGCCGAGCCGCTTGCACAGCGCATCCAGCGAGTTGCGCTGGCCCGGGAAGCGCTCGCGCGCCATCTTCAGCGTATCGATCACCGTGCAGCGGTCGGTGATCTTGCCGTAGTGGTCGCCGAGCAGCGACAGCTCGTTGTCCAGGAAGCCGATATCGAACGCGGCGTTGTGGATGATCAGCTCGGCGCCATCGATGAAGGCCAGGAACTCCTCGGCGATCTGCGCGAAGACCGGCTTGTCGGCCAGGAACTCCAGGGTCAGCCCGGTGACTTCCTGCGCGCCCTGTTCGAACTCGCAGTCCGGCTTGATGTACTGGTGGTAATTGTTGCCGCTGGGCCGGCGCTCAAGCAGCTCCACACAGCCGATTTCGACGATGCGGTTGCCCTTTCGCCACTCCAGGCCGGTGGTTTCGGTATCGAGGATGATCTGACGCATGGGCTCAGTGTACCGGGCCGGCGGCGCGGATCCGGATCGCGGCGTCGCGCGCCAGCTGGTCCACGCGTTCGTTGTCCGGGTCGCCGGAGTGCCCCTTCACCCAGCGCCAGTCGATCTGGTGGCGCAGCGTGGCCGCGTGCAGACGCTCCCACAGGTCGCGGTTCTTGACCGGATCGCCGCCGGCGGTCTTCCAGTTCTTGCGGATCCAGCCCGGCATCCACTGGGTCAGCCCCTGGCGGACGTACTGCGAGTCGGTGAACAGCACGATGTTGCAGGGCTCGGTCAGCGCCTCCAGCCCGGAGATGGCCGCCATCAGTTCCATCCGGTTGTTGGTGGTGTGCGCTTCACCGCCGCTCAACTCGCGCTCGTGCGCGTTGTAGCGCATCAAGGCCGCCCAGCCGCCGGGGCCGGGGTTGCCAAGGCAGGAGCCGTCGGTGTGTAGTTCGATTGTCTTCATTGCATTCCAGATCAGGTCGCCACGGTACCGTGCCAACGGCGTACCGGCAGTGGCGTAGGTCCTGGCAGGGCCAGGGTGCGTTTCTCGGCGGTGAACAGGCAGGCTGCGCGCAGCGGCGCCAGGCTGCGCAGGCCAGGGGCACGGTTGGCCCACATCGGCCCCAGGTAATCCAGCTGCTCGCAGGCCAGACCGGCCCGCTCGAGCGTGTGCCGCAGGCGTTGCGGCGTGCGTACCACCAGCCCGTGGTGGCGCCACTGGCGGCGATACGGACTGAACGGATTGAGCGTGGACAGCCACAACCGCCCACCGGGCATCAGCACCCGCTCGCACTCGGCGATGAGGTGCTCGGCATCGCGTGCGGTCACGTGCTGCAGCACGATCGCGTTGACGCTTTCGTTGGGCAGCGGCAACGGCAGCCCACACCGGGTGTCGCCGGCATAACCGCCGGCCTCGCGATGCAGGCGCAGGCCGCGTCCGGGCAGGTCGGCCAGGGCGGTCCAGGCGGCGGTCGGCGCCAGCCACAGCCAGGGCGTGCTCGGCCGCTCGTTCAGCAACGGCGTCAACCGCTCGAACTCCAACTGGCACAGCACTTGCGCAGGTTCAGTATCAAACCAGGATGCGACTGACGCTTGACGGGGGCTCGGCGCGGCGGGCATGGTCCAATTCTATGCGACTCACTGCCCTACCCGCATTTGCGGACAACTACATCTGGGCGCTGGTCGCCGAAGACGGCCAGGCGGTCGTGGTCGATCCGGGCCAGGCGGCGCCGGTGGTGGCTGCCGCAACGCAGCAGGGATGGGTGCCACGGGCGATCCTGCTCACCCATCACCACGACGATCACATCGGCGGCGTGGCCGAGCTGCAGGCCCGCTACCCGGGGCTGGAGGTGCATGCACCGGCCGATCCGCGCATCCCCCTGGCGACCCATCGGGTCGTTGAAGGTGAACCCGTTCAGGCATTGGGCCAAAGGTTCCACGTAGTATCCGTGCCCGGTCACACCCGTTCGCATGTCGCGCTTCACACCGCTGAACATCTTTTCAGTGGCGACGCACTGTTCAGCCTGGGCTGTGGCCGCATGTTCGAAGGTACGCCGTCCCAGCTTCTGGCATCCCTGCACAAGCTGGCGTCCCTGCCGCCGCACCTGTTGTTGTGTTGCGGGCACGAATACACCGTGTCAAATGCCGTCTTCGCGCGGCATGTCGACCCCACCAACGCTGCGTTGCTGCAGCGCCATGAGGAGGCCCTGGCCATGCGCCGCGATGACCGCCCCACGCTGCCCGTGTCACTGGCCAGCGAGCTTGAATGCAATCCGTTCCTGCGTACCGGAACGCACTCGATCCAGCAGGCCGTCAGTGCCTACCTGGGTCGCCCCGTCACCGATGAAGTCGATGTCGTCGCAGGTCTGCGCGGCTGGAAAGACGGATTCCGTACATGAGCCGGCGATTGTTGCCGCTCGCGCTCGGCCTGGGGTTGTCCCTGGCCGGCGGCGCGAGCGCCCAGTCGTTGAGTGCCGGCATGTCGCAGAACGTGGCCGGCCTGTCGCAGCTGCCACTGGAGGCCAGCGCCCTGCCGCCGGTCTCGGTGCGCAACGGGCAGGAGATCTTCGCCAGCTTCCGTGAGGGCCTGGCCGAGCCGACCTGCAATGCCGAGGCCACCAGCCCGCGCTGGCAGAAACAGTTTGCCCATGCGCCCTCGCGCCTGGCCAACCAGGACGACGATGCCCTGGTGCTGTTCGGCTACGTGGTCGAGGAACTGCGCCGGTCGAACCTGCCGACCGAGTTCGCCCTGATCCCGTTCGTGGAAAGCGGTTACCGCCCCAATGCCCGCAACGGCAGCGGTCCGGCGGGCCTGTGGCAGTTCATCGCCACCACCGCCAAGAACCACCGCGTGCAGATGACCGCCGGTTACGACGGCCGCCTCTCGGCGGTCGATTCGACCCAGGCCGCAGTGCGCTACCTGAAAACCCTGCACGGCATGTTCGGCGGCGACTGGCGGCTGGCCACCATGGCCTACAACGCCGGCGAGTACCGGGTACTGCAGTCACTGCGCAAGGCCGGGATGAACGCGCAGAACGCGCGCCCGGCCGAACTGCCGGGCCTGTCGCCGATCACCTACGCCTACGTCGAGAAGCTGCACGCGCTGGCCTGCGTGCTGGAGAACGCCGAGACCAAGCCCGGCGTGATGGCCTCGCTGGACCGCACCGTGCCGGTGCTGAAGGGCCACACCCTGCCGGCCGGCACCAGCGTCCAGCAGTGGGCCGCACAGCGCTCCCTGGACCCGGCACGGATCGCCAGGCTCAACCCGGCGCTGGCCAGCGGCAAGGGCCGCCCGAGCGGCCAAGTGACCGTGCTGGCGCCGGCGGCGCATGCACCGGCGGATGCCAGCGCTGCGGTGATGGCCACCGTCGCCGCGGTGGACGCGCCCGCCACGGCCAGCGATGCCCTGCCGACGGCCAAGGCCGCCCCCGCCGCCCCGCGCGCCGCCCGAACCGTGGCCAGCAGCGCCGATCGCCCGCGCAACCGCCGCCATACCGTGCGCGACGGTGAGTCGCCATGGACCATCGCGCGCCGCTACGGCATGCCGCTCAAGGCCCTGCTGTCGCTGAACGGGCTCACCGGCAGCAGCGTGCTGAAGCCGGGCGCGGTGCTGCGCGTGGAGGATTGACGGGATTTCCCGCCGGCCATGAGGATGACCACGATGCCCGGCGATGCCGGGCATCGTCGTTTCCGGGGGATGGACGGCCACCGGAGGCCCGCGCTGGGCGCCACGGCGGCGCGCGCAGGGGCCGCACGTGCCCCACCCCACAAACGCAGAAGGCCCGGCAATGCCGGGCCTTCTGCTGCCGCTGCGACCGGATCGGTTACAGGTTGGCTTCTTCGGTCTGTACGCGGTAGTGCTTGCGCATGGCCTCGATGTAGGCCTTGGCCGCCGCCAGGCCGTCGATCTGGTTCAGCTGTTCGCTGAAGGCCTTCTTCTGCTCCGGCTGGATCTCCGCCAGGTTGCCCGGGCTGACCTTGGTCACCGCATAGACCACGTACCGGCCCTGCACCGCCACCTTGCCGTAGCTCGGCTTGCCTTCGGTCGGCGCAACCGCAGAGAACACGGCGCGGTTGATTTCCGGGGTCGGAACCGGCTGGGTACGCGGCAGGCCCGGCATCGGGTTCAGCTGCAGCTTCTCGCTGACGGCGAGTTCCTGCAGGCTCTGCCCGGCCTTGAGCTTGGCCAGCAGCGCGTCCGCGGCCTTCTCCGAGGCCTGGCGGCTACGGTCGGCATGGATCGCGGCGATCACCTGTTCGCGCGCCTTGTCCAGCGGCAGTGCCTGCTCCGGGCTGTGCTCGGTCACCCGGATCATCACGTTGTGGTTGGGCGCGATCTCGATCGGGTCGCTGACCGTACCGTCCTGGGTCAGGATGTCGGAGAACGCCGCGCGCAGTACCGCCGGGTTGGCGGCGACGCCGCTGGCGGTGGCGCGGGTGAACGGGCCCAGGGTCTGCACCGGCAGGTTCAGTTCCTTGGCCGCGCCTTCCAGCGAGGTGGGGTTCTTGTAGACCAGGTCGACCAGGCGGCCGCTCAGCTCGGTGAACGCACGCTCGTTGTCCGCCTTCAGCTGCTCGGCCACCAGCTGGTCGTGCACCTGCTCGAACGAACGGCTTTCGCCGCCCTTCTTCTCGCGCAGCAGCAGCACGTGGTAGCCGAAGTCGGTCTTGACCGGCCCGGTCACTTCACCGGCCTGCATGTTGAACAGCGCATCTTCGAACGGCTTGACCATCGCGCCGCGCTCGACCCAGCCGAGGTCGCCACCGTGTTCCTTGGAACCGGGGTCTTCGGAGTTGGCCTTGGCCAGGGCGGCGAAATCGGCACCCGGCTTCTTGGCATCGGCGGTCAGGCGCAGGGCCTTTTCTTCGGCCGCCTTGAGCTTGGCCGGATCGCTGCCATCGGCGGCGATCAGGATGTGCGAGGCCAGTCGCTGTTCGGGCGTGGCAAAGCGCGCCTTCTCTTCGTCATAGCGCTTGCGCAGGGTCGCTTCGTCGGCGGCCGTGGCCGGCGGCAGGCTGGCGCCGTTGATTTCAACGTATTCCAGCGACACGGTTTCCGGCTGGCGGAACTGCTTGAGGTGGCCGTCGTACCACTGCTTGATCTGCGCGTCGGTGACCGGCGCGGTGTCGGCCGGCACGTCCGGCAGCGCGGCCAGTTCGATGTCGCGGGTTTCGCCCAGCATCTTGAGCAGGCGCTCGGTCTCGGCCTGGGTGACGAAACCGGACGACTGCAGCGCGGACGGGATCACGGCCTGCTGGATGCTTTCGCGCACCAGCGCCTCGAACTGGGTCGGGGTGCGCGGCGGATTGCCGCTGGCCAGCGCAATCCGGTACTGGTTGTCGTTGAACTTGCCATCGGCGCCGATGAACGCGGGGATCGCGGCGATGTACTCGCGCACGGCGTTGTCGCCGATCACGATGCCGGACTGCTCGCCGGCGAGGCGCACGACCTGCTCGTCGATCATCTGCTCGAGCACGGCCAGCTTGTTCTCGGTGCTTTCGAAATGGCGCGGGTCGAAGTCCTCACCCTGCTCCTGGCGGGCCTGCTGGCGCGCCTGCTCGAAGCGGACACGGAAGTCCTGCGAGCTGATCTCATGGTGCTGCCACAGGAACGACATCGGCCACCACGACGGCGCCGAGCGCCACCACGTCGGCGGCGCTGCCACCTTGGCCACGTTCTGCGCGCCCACGCCACCGAGGTAGCTGGAGTCGATCACGAACAGGAACGGAATCATCAGCAGCCCCAGGATCACCGTAACGATCCAGCCCGAGGTCTTGTCGCGAAGTTTCTGCAGCATGGGAAAAATCATGGCCTGAGTGGCGAGCCGGGCAGTGTAACCCGCTTCCGGCGTGGCTCCAAAACCCGCGCGGGCAGGCGCGGGGCCGCTACCGCAACGGCTGCGGGCCGCTGGATGTCGCACCTGCATCGATCCCGGCGTCGGCAGCTGGGCATGGTGCGCTGGATGCTTTCGCAGCAGGCAAAGCCGGCTCTCTGCCATCGGCCTGAAACGCACGAAGCGCGCTGTGGCCCACGCCGGACGCGACTGTTGGCGGGTCAGGCACTGGCTCCCCATGCCCTTTCCGGCGAATGTCCTCCGGCGTCGGCCTACGGCCGCCCCCTCCCCCTTTATTTCGCCTCCAAGGGCATGGGGAGCCAGCGCCCAACCCACCAACGGCCGCAAAAAAAACGTCCGACACCGCGCCTGTACCGCGAGCCGAGCCCCGTCGCGGTCGGCAGGCTCCTCGGCAAAATAACGGAGGAGTCCGCCAGGCCGAGGGACCGTTGCGCCAGGGGCCTGGCGGCGGCTGCGGGGCCTCACGCTCGCAGTAATTCCGAACGGCGCCGCCACCCGATCCACGACGTCGCCGGGACTACCCGGACGAACGAGCACGGACGTACGCCACCTGCTCCCGCCGGTGCAACAGGACGGTCCCGTTCTCATTGGGAGAAAAGCCAAAAAAAAGCCCCTGGTTTTCACCAGGGGCTCTTCAAAGATTGGCGGAGCGGACGGGACTCGAACCCGCGACCTCCGGCGTGACAGGCCAGCATTCTAACCAGCTGAACTACCGCTCCGCGCTTGAAACTTTGCAGGCGCTCATTCTATCCGAAGATATTCAGAAAACCTACCCCGAATACTGCTTTTTTTCGAGGATTTTTTTGTAACTGGCGGAGCGGACGGGACTCGAACCCGCGACCTCCGGCGTGACAGGCCAGCATTCTAACCAGCTGAACTACCGCTCCGCGCTTGAACTTTTTTCAGCCGACCAACGGTCGGCTCTACCACCTTTCACCGCGACGTACATCGCTGGAGAAAACAAGGCCCCCGATCGCTCAGGGGCCCTATTGAAACTGGCGGAGCGGACGGGACTCGAACCCGCGACCTCCGGCGTGACAGGCCAGCATTCTAACCAGCTGAACTACCGCTCCACATTTCAAACTTTTACTGGCGGTGCTGTGGTGGGTGCTGAGGGTTTCGAACCCCCGACCCTCTCCGTGTAAAGGAGACGCTCTACCGCTGAGCTAAGCACCCCAGCAAGCCGCTTAGTTTACGGCATCCTTCAGGGCTTTGCCAGCCTTGAACGACGGATTGTTCGATGCAGCGATCTTGATGGTGTCGCCGGTCTTCGGGTTGCGGCCGGTGCGGGCAGCACGCGCGCGAACCTGGAACGTACCGAAGCCCACCAGCGTCACCGCGTCACCGCCCTTCAGGGCCTTGGTGATGGAAGCGATGACGGCGTCGACGGCGCGGTTGGACTCGGCCTTGGTCAGGTCGGCAGCCTCGGCAACGGCGTCGATCAATTCGGTCTTGTTCATTCTGTACAGCTCCTTTGGCGGGGATTCCGCATGTTCGACAGTGAAGCATCCGACCCAGACTGCGGCCGGACGCCAGTGAAGTTCTCGATTCGCCGACGTCAGTGAGTGCTGACTCGCGAGTGCTGCTTTTATACCAGCGCACCCCTACCCGCGCAAGCTGAAAAGCCAATAACGACGCGGGTTTCGGCGATTTCCAGATGGCGCGTCAGTGCTTGACGCGCGCGTTGGAAGCTGTCTTGCTCTTGCTGCGCACTGTGACGCGCGCCCCATCCTTCTTGGCCTTCTTCGGGGTCAGCGGGGTCTCCAGGGCCAGGTCCAGCACCTCTTCGATCCACTTCACCGGAATGATCTTCAGGTCGCGGGTCACGTTGGCCGGGATGTCCGCCAGGTCCTTGCGGTTCTCTTCGGGGATGATCACCGTGGTGATGCCGCCGCGCAGCGCCGCCAGCAACTTCTCCTTGAGCCCACCAATCGCGGTCACGCGACCGCGCAGGGTGATCTCGCCGGTCATCGCCACCTCGGCGCGGATCGGCACCTTGGTCAGCGTGGACACCAGCGAGGTCACCATCGCGATGCCGGCGCTGGGGCCGTCCTTCGGGGTGGCGCCATCGGGCACGTGCACGTGCACGTCGTGCTTCTGCAGGAACTCGTTGTCGATGCCCAGGCGTTCGGCGCGCGAGCGCACCACCGACAGGGCGGCCGAGGCCGACTCCTTCATCACGTTGCCGAGCTGGCCGGTGAGGATCAGCTGGCCCTTGCCCGGGACCAGGGTCGATTCGATCTGCAGCAGATCGCCACCGACTTCGGTCCAGGCCAGGCCGGTGACCAGGCCGATCTCGTTCTGTTCTTCGGCACGACCGAAGTCGACCCGGCGCACGCCCAGGTACTTGTCCAGGTTCTTGCCATTGACCACCACCAGCGCCTTCTTCTTCGCGCTGGCCTTCTTGCCGGCCTTGGCCGGCTTGGGCAGCCCGGCCGGGCCGGCGAGCGCGATGTCCTTGACCACCTTGCGGCAGATCTTGGCCACTTCGCGCTCGAGGTTGCGCACGCCCGATTCGCGCGTGTAGTAGCGCACGATGTCCTGGATGGCGTCGGCCTCGATCTCCAGTTCCTCCGGCTTGAGGCCATTGGCCTTGAGCTGCTTGGGCACCAGGTAGCGCATGGCGATGTTGAGCTTCTCATCCTCGGTGTAGCCGGGGATGCGGATGACTTCCATGCGGTCCAGCAGCGGGCCGGGGATGTTGAGCGAATTGGAGGTCGCCACGAACATCACTTCGGACAGGTCCAGGTCCACTTCCAGGTAGTGGTCGTTGAAGGCGTTGTTCTGCTCCGGGTCGAGCACTTCCAGCAGCGCCGAGGACGGATCGCCACGGAAATCCATCGACATCTTGTCGATCTCGTCGAGCACGAACAGCGCGTTCTTGCTGCCCACCTTGTTGAGGTTCTGCACGATACGGCCCGGCATCGAGCCGACGTAGGTCCGACGATGGCCACGGATCTCGGCCTCGTCGCGCACGCCGCCCAGGCTCATGCGCACGAACTTGCGGTTGGTGGCCTTGGCGATCGACTGCCCCAGCGAGGTCTTGCCCACGCCGGGCGGGCCGACCAGGCACAGGATCGGGCCCTTCATCTGCTTCACCCGCGACTGCACGGCGAGGTATTCCAGGATGCGGTCCTTGACCTTGTCCAGGCCGAAGTGATCGGCATCCAGCGTGTCCTGCGCAACCTTGAGGTCCTTGCGCACCTTGGTGCGCTTCTTCCACGGCACGCCCAGCAGCCAGTCCAGGTAGTTGCGCACGACCGCGGCTTCGGCCGACATCGGCGACATCTGCTTGAGCTTGTTGAGTTCGGCCTTGGCCTTGGTCTCCACCGGCTTGGGCATGCCCGCCTCGGCGATCTTGCGCGCCAGTTCGTCCAGCTCGCCCGGCGCGTCGTCCAGGTCGCCCAGTTCCTTCTGGATGGCCTTCATCTGCTCGTTGAGGTAGTACTCGCGCTGGCTTTTTTCCATCTGCGACTTCACGCGGCCGCGAATGCGCTTTTCCATCTGCTGCACGTCGATCTCGCCGTCGACCAGGCCGACCAGCATTTCCAGGCGGTCGCCGATCTGCAGGGTTTCCAGCAGGCGCTGCTTGTCGGCCAGGCGCACGCTGATGTGCGCGGCGATGGTGTCGGCCAGGCGCGAGGGCTCGTCGATGCCGGCCAGGGTCTGCAGCAGCTCCGGCGGCAGCTTGCGGTTGGTCTTGACGTACTGCTCGAACAGCGACATCAGCGAGCGGGCGATCGCCTCGATCTCGCGCGGCTCGCGCGATTCGTCCGATTCGATTTCGGTGGCCACGCCGTGCAGCGCGCCGTCGCGCTCGGTGACCTGGGTGACGTTGACCCGCGACAGGCCTTCCACCAGCACCTTGATGGTGCCGTCAGGCAGCTTCAGCAGCTGCAGCACCTGGGCCAGCGTGCCGACCTGGTAAAGATCGGCCGCGTTGGGGTCGTCGGTCTCGGCCGACTTCTGTGCCAGCAGCAGGATGCGCTTGTCCGCCGCCATCGCCTGTTCCAGCGCGTGCATGGACTTGTCGCGGCCGACAAACAGCGGAATGACCATGTGCGGGAACACCACCACGTCACGCAGCGGCAGTACCGGCAGGTCGAGAGTCTCAGTAGGGGAACGGGCCATGTGGGCTCCAGTGGAACAGTGGGGATGGCCTCCGGGCGGCCTCGCCCGGATACAAAAAAAGCCGATGGCCTCGTTATGGGGCCATCGGCTTCTAGATGCAAGCTGTTCTAATAAACTTGTTTCAATTCAAACGCTTGAACCGATTACTCCGCGCCTGCGGCCTTCTGTTCAGGGGCTGGCGGGGTCTGGTAGATCAGGTACGGCTCGGACTTGTGTTCGATCACCGATTCATCCACCACCACCTTGCTGACGTTCTCGGCCGACGGCAGGTCGTACATGGTGTCCAGCAGTACCGATTCGACGATGGTACGCAGGCCACGGGCACCGGTCTTGCGCTTCAGCGCCTTGCGGGCAATGGCCGAGAGGGCGTCCGGGCGGAACTCGAGTTCCACGTGCTCCATCTCGAACAGCTTCTTGAACTGCTTGGTGATGGCGTTCTTCGGCTCGGTCAGGATCCTGACCAGGGCGGCCTCGTCCAGCTCTTCCAGGGTCGCCACCACCGGCAGGCGGCCGACGAACTCCGGAATCAGGCCGAACTTGATCAGGTCTTCCGGCTCGACTTCCGCCAGCACCTTGCCCACTTCCTGCTTGCGCTCGGAGCTCTTGACCTTCGCGCCGAAGCCGATGCCGCCGGCGTCGTTGGAACGGGCCTGGATCACCTTGTCCAGCCCGGCGAACGCGCCGCCGCAGATGAACAGGATGTTCTTGGTGTCCACCTGCAGGAATTCCTGCTGCGGATGCTTGCGCCCGCCCTGCGGCGGCACGCTGGCCACGGTGCCTTCGATCAGCTTCAGCAGGGCCTGCTGGACGCCTTCGCCGGACACATCGCGGGTGATCGACGGGTTCTCGCTCTTGCGCGAGATCTTGTCGATTTCATCGATGTAGACGATGCCCTGCTGTGCCTTCTCGACGTCGTAGTCGCACTTCTGCAGCAGCTTCTGGATGATGTTTTCCACGTCTTCGCCCACGTAACCGGCTTCGGTCAGCGTGGTGGCGTCGGCCATGGTGAACGGCACATTGAGCAGGCGGGCCAGGGTCTCGGCCAGCAGCGTCTTGCCCGAACCGGTCGGACCGACCAGCAGGATGTTCGACTTGGCCAGTTCGACCTCGTCGTTCTTCTGCCGGCTCTCGATGCGCTTGTAGTGGTTGTACACAGCCACGGCCAGCGTGCGCTTGGCCCGGTTCTGGCCAATCACGTACTGGTCGAGGACTTCGAGGATCTCGCGCGGCTTGGGCAGCGAACTGCGCGCCGACTGCGCCTTTTCCTCGAGTTCTTCACGGATGATGTCGTTGCACAGCTCCACGCACTCATCGCAGATGAACACGCTCGGGCCCGCAATCAGCTTGCGCACCTCATGCTGGCTCTTCCCGCAGAAAGAACAGTAGAGGATCTTGCCGGTGTCCGTGGAACGACCTTGGCGGTCTTCGCTCATGCTTCGCTTACCCAGTTACCCCACCCGCTGAACGGGGGTTCGATTCGAGAATAGCACAGGGTCGGGAGGACGCCAGTCCGGCCCGACCCTGCGGAAACAAGCCGGAATGCCGGCCTGGCTGCATCATCACGCCGGGGTGATCGACTCTTCCGGACGGCGCTCGAGCACCTGGTCGACCAGACCGTAGGCCACCGCATCGGCCGCGCTCTTGAAGTTGTCGCGCTCGGTATCGCGCGCGATGGTCTCCAGCGACTGCCCGGTGTGCTTGGCCAGCACCTCGTTCAGGCGCGAACGCAGGGTCAGGATTTCACGGGCATGGATGTCGATGTCCGTGGCCTGGCCCTGGAAGCCGCCCAGCGGCTGGTGGATCATCACCCGCGAGTTCGGCAGCGCATAACGCTTGCCGGCCGCGCCGGAGGCCAGCAGCAGGGCGCCCATCGAGGCCGCCTGGCCGACGCAGATGGTGCTCACGTCCGGCTTGATGTACTGCATGGTGTCGTAGATCGCCATGCCGGCGGTGACCACGCCACCGGGCGAGTTGATGTAGATGCTGATGTCCTTTTCCGGATTGTCCGCTTCCAGGAACAGCAGCTGCGCCACCACCACGTTGGCCATGTGATCGTCGATCGGGCCCACCAGGAAGATCAGACGCTCCTTCAACAGGCGCGAATAGATGTCATAGGCGCGCTCGCCGCGGCTGGTCTGTTCGACCACCATCGGAACCATGTTCAGGGCTGTGGTTCGGTTGTCCATTAGTGAGGCACCTATTTTGGGGGGAACGACCCCGCGCCGGGGCGCGGGGCGTAAAACACGGGCCGCTTACTGGCGGATCGCGTCCTGGAACGACAGCTGCTCTTCGGTGTGCTGGGCGCGCTCGGCGATCCAGTCGATCACCTGCTCTTCCATCACGCGATTCTGCAGCCCACTCATCAGCTGGGGGTCATTACGGTACATCTCAATGACCTGCTCCGGCTCTTCATAGGTGGAGGCGATCAGGCGCATGGTTTCATTCAGGCGCTTGGGGTCCAGGCGCAGGTCGTTCCTGCGGGCCACTTCACCGACCAGCAGGCCGACCAGCACGCGTTTGGAGGCGGCGTCCTTGAAGCCTTCGTGGGCGTCGGCCGGGATGTCGCCCGGATTGCGGCCGCTGCGGCGGATCTGCTCGACCTGCTGGGCCAGCATCGCACGGGCTTCGTTCTCGACCAGGCGCGGCGGCAGTTCCACCGAGGCGTAGGCCGCGATCAGCTGCTCGCCCACTTCCCGGCGCAGGCGGTTCATCAGCGCGCCCTTCAGCTCGCGCTCGAGGTTGGCGCGGATGTCCTTGCGGAACTGCTCCACGTCGCCGCCCTTCACGCCGAAGCTCTTGATGAAGTCCTCGTCCACGTCCGGCAGCACCGGGGCGGACACGTCCACCACCTTGACGGTGACCTTGACCTGCTTGCCGGCCAGCGCGGGCACGCGCCAATCGGCGGGGAATTCGACGTCCAGGGTCTTTTCCTCACCCTTGGCCAGGCCGACCAGGCCCTGCTCGATCTGCTCGAACATCATGCCCTGGCCCACGATCACGCTGCCCTTTTCGCTGCCTTCGGCCGGCAGGCGCTCGTCGCCGGCCTGGGAGAAGGTTTCCAGCGCGACCAGGTCGCCGTCCTGGGCGCCACGGGTGACCGGGCTCCAGCTGCGGCGCTGTTCACGCAGGTTGGTGATCATCTGGTCGATGTCCGCATCGCTGATCTCGGCGGTATGGCGGACCACGGTCAGCTTGCTGACGTCGACATCGCCGAAGTCCGGGATCAGCTCGACGGTGGCGACGAAGGAGAACTCGCCTTCCTCGCCCTTGTCGATGCGCGGCGTGCCGGCGATGCGCAGTTCATGCTCGCGCAGGGCCGCGTCGAAGGTCTCGCGCAGCAGGCCGTCGACGGCCTCGCTGCGGACCTGCGGGCCGAAACGCTGTTCGATCACCTTGGCCGGGATCTTGCCCGGGCGGAAGCCCTTGATGCGCGCGGTGCGGGCGATTTCGCCCAGACGGCCACTGATGTGGGTCTGCAGGCGGTCTTCCGGCAGCGAGAAGGTCAGGCGGCGTTCCAGATTGCCAGTGGATTCGATCGAAGCTTGCATGTTGACTCCTGCCACCGGCGGCAACGCCCCCGGCACGATGTGATGGATGGAACGGGTTTTGAACGCGGGGTCGTTGACGCGCATGCCCGCCGCAGCCCTGTAGTTTCGCCGATATCGGCCAGCGCCGCCAGCGCAGGGCTGGGGCGGCCGTGAAGGGCGGCCCGGGCAGCATGCGGCCGTCTCCCGGGATCCGGGACGTGCCCATCGTCATGGTGCCGGCCAGGGGCCGGGATGACTGGTGCGAAAGGGGGGACTCGAACCCCCACGCCTTGCGGCACTGGAACCTAAATCCAGGGCGTCTACCAATTCCGCCACTTTCGCGAGGCCTGCGCTGGGCAGGGGCGCATTGTTGCAGGCCGAGCAACAAAGCGGAAGGTCATCACCCGCCCGTCCGTCACTCCACGGGCAGTGGACGTGCCGGCTGGGTGTCGTCCTCGGCCACGCCGGTGCGCAGCACGGTGCGCGCAAAGGGGTTTGCGGGATCGCCGGGCAACGGCCGGGCCGGCACGAACTCGCCTTCCTGCACGTGGTCGCGGACCACGGTGGTGGCCAGCCCGGCCTCGCTGACGCCGGGCGCGGCCAGGTCCTGCGGCGGCGCTGCCATGGCGGCGGCGGTGCAGGCAGCCAGCAGCATGGCGGCCAAGGTTCGGGCGGTGGTTCGGGTGTTCATCGGGGCGATTCCTGGAGCGTGCGCCGGGGCGCGGAAGCCCGAGTGAAGCGCGATTGACGGCTGCCGTTCGTGCGCCAGTCCGCAGGTTGCGGAATCGGGGTGACGGGCTTGGCCTGCTGCACGCAAACCTCAGGCAGGCGCCGGGTTTTTTGACGGCGGTCGGTGGGGTGGGCGCTGGGCCGCCATGCCTTTTCCGGCGACGCCGCGCCTGGAAGAGGTCAGCGGACGCCTCTGCCGGCCTCACAAAGCACCCCAGAAACCACCTGGGCGGACCCAGGCGGCGCCTGACCTGGTGGGGGAGCTGCGGCGCATTCGCGCTGCAGCCCACGTCTTGCTGCGCAACACGCGGGCGCCTCTCATCAGCACCCAGAACCCCGCGGCTTCGCCGCGCCCCCTTGACTCAAGGGGGCTCTCCTCCCGCTAGCGCACGGAACAGTCGGGCAAGAAAAAAGCCGCCTGGCGGACCAGGCGGCTTCTGTCTTGGCGGGGGAGCTGCTGCGCATTCGCGCTGCAGCCCCACGTCTTGCTGCGCAACACGCGGGCCCCTCTCATCAGCACCCAGAACCCCGCGGCTTCGCCGCGCCCCCTTGACTCAAGGGGGCTCTCCTACCTTCAGCACACCGAACGCAGGGCAAGAAAAAAGCCGCCTGGCGGACCAGGCGGCTTCTGTCTTGGTGGGGGAGCTGCTGCGCATTCGCGCTGCAGCCCCACGTCTTGCTGCGCAACACGCGGGCCCCTCTTATCAGCACCCAGAACCCCGCGGCTTCGCCGCGCCCCCTTGACTCAAGGGGGCTCTCCTACCTTCAGCACACCGAACGCCGGGCAAGAAAAAAGCCGCCTGGCGGACCAGGCGGCTTCTGTCTTGGTGGGCTGTCAAGGATTCGAACCTTGGACCTATTGATTAAGAGTCAACTGCTCTACCAACTGAGCTAACAGCCCGAAATCGGGAGGCGAATTATGCAGGATTTCCTGCGGGTGGCGCAAGCGTTTTGTTTGAATGGGAGGCGAATGCGCGCGACTGGGATACTGCCGGCCGATGACCAGTTGCCGAGCATGGCTCGGCACTACGGTTTGCTACGGGCGTTGGGATGGCCTGTTGCCGAGCATGGCTCGGCACTACCGTTTGTTGCGGGCGCTGGGATGGCCTGTTGCCGAGCATGGCTCGGCACTACCGTTTGCTGCGGGCGTTGGGAGGGCCTATTGCCGAGCATGGCTCGGCACTACCGTTTGCTGCGGGCGCTGGGAGGGCCGATTGCCGAGCATGGCTCGGCACTACCGTTTGCTGCGGGCGTTGGGAGGGCCTATTGCCGAGCATGGCTCGGCACTACCGTTTGTTGCGGGCGTTGGGATGGCCTATTGCCGAGCATGGCTCGGCACTACCGTTTGCTGCGGGCGCTTGGGATGGCCCGTTGCCGAGCATGGCTCGGCACTACCCTCTGCTGCGGGCGTGGTGTTGGTCGCAGGCAAGAAAAAAGCCGCCTGGCGAACCATGCGGCTTCTGTCTTGGTGGGCTGTCAAGGATTCGAACCTTGGACCTATTGATTAAGAGTCAACTGCTCTACCAACTGAGCTAACAGCCCTGAAAACTCAAGCGCACATTGTATCGTGTGTGCCTTCTTTTGCAACCCCGATTCACTTTCGGTGAACCCGGTTTTAAATCAGTGGGGTGGCTGAGGGGATTCGAACCCCCGACCACCGGAATCACAATCCGGTACTCTAACCAACTGAGCTACAGCCACCACTGAAACCTTTGCTTCCTGACGCATGCACCCGATGGTGCGCCCGACAGGAATCGAACCTGTAACCGCCGGCTTAGAAGGCCGGTGCTCTATCCAGTTGAGCTACGGGCGCCCTGACCGGATTATCGCATTCCAATCCCGTTTTGAGCAGGCTTGGTCGGGGTAGAGGGATTCGAACCCCCGACATCCTGCTCCCAAAGCAGGCGCGCTACCAGACTGCGCTATACCCCGGCGGTAAATCCCTCCGAGGTTCCCCCCGAAAGAGTCGGCTATTGTGGGAATCGGCGAGCCATCTGTCAACGCTTATTTCACGTTGTCGTCGCTGTCCTGATCCGGCACCGTTCTATCGGCTATGCTCGGCGCAGCGACCGGATGGTCGAAACCCTACCCCTTCAAGGAGATTGGCAATGCGCAGCGGCAATCCCGCACTTTCCGAGTCGACTTTCCTCGACCTGGCCAGCGGCTCTGTAGTGACCTCGCCGGACCAGGCGATGACGATCAACGGCACCGTCAACAAGACCGGCCTGTTGCTGCTGCTGAGCGTGATCACCGCCGCCTTCGCCTGGAGCCAGTCGGTGGACGCCAACGGCCTGCCCACCGGCGGCGCGATGCTGTACACCATCGCCGGCGCGGTCGGCGGCCTGGTGCTGGCACTGGTGACGATCTTCAAGAAGGAATGGTCGCCGGTGACCGCGCCGATGTACGCGCTGGTCGAAGGCCTGTTCCTCGGCGCGATCTCGGCCGTGTTCAACGCCAAGTTCCCGGGCATCGTGATGCAGGCGGTGATGCTCACCTTCGGCACCCTGTTCGTGATGCTGGCGGTCTACCGCAGCGGCCTGATCAAGGTCACCGAGAACTTCAAGCTGGGCGTGGTCGCGGCCACCGGCGGCATCGCGCTGCTGTACCTGGCCTCGTTCGTGCTGAGCTTCTTCAACATCAACGTGCCGATGATCCACCAGGGTGGCTGGCTCGGCATCGCCTTCAGCCTGTTCGTGGTGGTGGTGGCCGCACTGAACCTGGTGCTGGACTTCGACTTCATCGAAACCGGTGCGGACGCCCGCGCGCCGAAGTACATGGAGTGGTACGGCGCGTTCGGCCTGATGGTCACGCTGGTGTGGCTGTACGTGGAATTCCTGCGCCTGCTGTCGAAGATACAGCAGCGCTGAGCCACGCTCACGACGCGATATGACGAAGGCGCCGCAAGGCGCCTTTTTCATGCCTCCGGGATCACCGGGCGCCCGTGCTGGAGCGCGGCGTAATGGCGGGCCATGAACTCGGCCAGCGCGCGCACTTTGGGCGCCAACTGGCGTGCGTGCGGGTACACCGCGTAGTAGTGCCGGCGGCCCGCGTGGTACTGGGGCAGCACGCGCACCAGTCGCCCGTGCAGCAGATCGTCCTGCACGGTCAGGCGGGTGAACGCCGCGATGCCCTGCCCCGCCAGTACCGCCGCGTGCAGCGCCGGAATCGCATCCACGCGCAGCCGCCCGTGCGGGATGACCTCCACCTGCGCGCTGCGCGCCGAGGTCAATGACCACGCCGACAGCGCGCGCGCCCCGGCGAAGCCGATCAGCGCATGCCGGGCCAGGTCCGTGGGCTGGCGAGGCAGCCCCCATTGCGCGATGTAGCGCGGCGATGCCACCAGCACCATTTCGGTCACGGCCAGTTCGCGTGCCACCAAGGTGCTGTCGGCGAGCGGCCCGGCGATGCGCAGGGCCATGTCGAAACCGCCGCCGATCAGATCGACCAGGCGATCATCGCAGGACAGATCCAGCTCGATGCCGGGGTACTGCTCCAGGAAGGCAGGCAGCCATTGCGAGAGCTCCAGGGTGCCGATCACCAGCGGGGCACTGACCCGCAGCAGCCCGCTGGGTACGTCACGATCGGCCTGCAGGCGCTGCTCGGCCACCTCCAGCCGGTCCAGGATGTCCACGCAGTCCTGGTAGAAGGCGCGTCCGGCTTCGGTCAGCGTCAGCCGGCGACTGTTGCGATCCAGCAGGCGTGAGCCCAGGTGCACTTCCAGCTGGCGCAGTTGCCGCGACATCGACGAATGGGTGGTGTCCATGCGTTCGGCGGCGGCGGTGAAGCTGCCGGCGTCGACAATGCTGCGGAACGCCTTCATGGCGGAAAACTGGTCCATCACGCTCCCGTGCAGCGGCCGGCACCTGTGGCGGTGCCGGCAGCATAGCAAGGCCGGTGTGGCTCAGCGGACCGGCAGCGCCAGGATCTGATCGGTGCCCAGCACGGTGCCGTAGGTGTCTTCGATGCTGGCCAGCGCGGCGGCGTGCAGGCTGGCGTGCCCGACCCGGCTGCCGTCGTGCAGGTCCAGATCACGGCTGGCGGTGGCATCGGAAGAAACGATCACGTTCAGACCCCTCGGCGCGGCATCGCGCGCGGCACCGGCGACGCAGGCGTGGGTCTGCAGACCGGCGATGATCAGCGTGTCGATCCCGGCGTCCTTGAGCGCCTGCTCCAGTACCGGGCCGGAGGCACCGGCGAACACGCTGACGTTGTCCTTGGCGATCACCTGCTCGCCCTTGCGCGGCTGCATCCGCGGGTGGAACTGGACCGTGCGGCCGCCTGCGGCGAACAGCGGCGCCCCGGCCGGCAACACGTGCTGGACGTGGATGACCGGGATCGCGTGGGCGTCGGCGAAGTCCACCAGGCGGCGGGTCTGGGCCAGGGCGGCGTCACCATCGGGGATGGGCATGCGGCCACCCGCGAAATATTCGTTCTGGAAGTCGATCACCAGCAACGCGGTCTTGCCGGCCGGCAGGGCGGTGGCGTCAGGCGCCCCCGCCATGTGGCGGATGGTCGGGTGAGCCGGCTCGGCAGCGGGCTGGGCGGACGCGGTGGCGACACCGAGGATGCCGGCCAGGCCGATCAGGGAGGCGAAGTGCATGGGGAAGCTCCTGCTGTGGTTGGGATGGCGTGCATGGTGCGCGCCGGATCCGTGCAGAAACAGCCAGTTACACGCACACCATCTGTGCTCTTCTCGCACAGATTGATGGATGCCCTCCTCGTGATCGCCAGCGCCAGCGCGCTCCAACAGGCAACAAAAAAGCGGGACGCCGAAGCGCCCCGCTTTCTGGACAACCTACCCGCGCGCTTACAGGCGGCTGGCGATGGCCTGGGCGAAGCCCATGGTGTTGCCGGTGCCGCCGAGGTCGCCGGTCAGCGAATCCTTGGCTTCCAGGGTGGCGACGATCGCCTTGCGCAGGCGCTCGGCGTTGTCGGTCTGGCCGACGTGGTCCAGCATCTGCGCGGCCGCCAGCAGCAGCGCGCACGGATTGGCCTTGCCCTGCCCGGCGATGTCCGGCGCGGTGCCGTGCACGGCTTCGAAGATCGCCGCGTTCTCACCGATATTGGCGCCCGGGGCCAGGCCCAGGCCGCCGACGAGGCCGGCGCACAGGTCGGAGATGATGTCGCCGAACAGGTTGGTGGTGACGATGATGTCGAACTGTTCCGGACGCATCACCAGCTGCATGCAGCAGTTGTCGACGATCATTTCCTGGAACTCGATCTCCGGGTACTTGGCCGCCACTTCGCGCGCCACGGCCAGGAACAGGCCCGAGGTCGACTTGATGATGTTGGCCTTGTGCACGGCGGTGACCTTCTTGCGGCCGGTGCTGCGGGCCAGCTCGAAGGCGTAGCGCACGATGCGCTCGGAGCCCTTGCGGGTGATGCGGGTGCCGGAGAACGCGGTCTCGCCGTCGGCCGACACTTCCTGGCCTTCGGCCAGGTAGGCGCCTTCGGTGTTCTCACGCACGGTGATCAGGTCCACGCCATCGCCGAAACGCGACTTGGTGTTCGGGAAGGACACCGCCGGACGCACGTTGGCGTACAGGTCGAAATGACGACGCAGGCTGACGTTGATCGAGGTGAAGCCGCCACCGACCGGGGTGGTCAGCGGGCTCTTCAGGGCGATCTTGTTGCGCGCGATCGATTCCAGCGTGGAAGCCGGCATCAGGTCGCCGTGCTTTTCCAGCGCGACCAGGCCCGCGTCGGCGTCTTCGTATTCAAAACCGGTGTCCAGCTTGCCGAGCACGAACAGGGTAGCGTCCATGATCTCCGGGCCGATGCCGTCGCCGCGGATGACCGTGATTTTCTGCGTCATTGATGTGTAGTCCGAACCGAGGGGGAAGCGCCGTCCGTCAGGTGCGCGGAACGCGGGCGCAAGGGAAGTTTCACCCGCAATTATGCCTTACCCGCTCAGGAGACCCCAAATAGGCCATTGGTCGGAGGCGGCTAGGGCGAACCGCGTTGCGGCTTGCCCTGCACCTCCCCTGCCCCCGCCTTCGGCGCGCCCCTGCGGCAGAAGGACGCTGCTCCAGACCGAGGGCGGTGGTGCCGGCCGATGGCCCGCAACCAACGGGTAGCGGATTCCGCATTCACCGACCGTCGGTCGGTGGCCGCGTCGAACATGAACGGAGAGCAGCCGACCAACGGTCGGCTCTACCGGGGCGGGAATGGAGCAGCCGGCCAACGGTCGGCCGTGCCGGGGCGGGGATGGAACAGCCGGCCAACGGTCGGCTGTGCCGGGACGGGGCCGTTGCGGCCCCGGACCTCAGTGTTCGTGAACGGTCGGGGCGTCCGCGCCGCCTTCGAGCTGGTCGAGGAAATCGACCGCGCGGCGCAGGTGCGGGATGACGATGGAGCCGCCGACCACGAGGCCGACCGAGAAGGTTTCGAAGAACTCCTCGCGGGTCACGCCGGCGTCCTTGCACTGGGCCACGTGGTAGCTGATGCAGTCATCGCAGCGCAGCACCATCGAGGCGACCAGGCCCAACAGCTCCTTGGTCTTCACGTCCAGCGCGCCGGCCTGGTAGGTCTGGGTGTCGAGCGCGAAGAAGCGTCGCACGACCTGGTTGGGCTCGCCCAGGATGCGCTGGTTCATGCGCTGGCGGAACTCGGTGAACTCGGCGATGCGGTCCTTGCTGCCGTCGTCGGCCGCGCTCATGCCTGGCCCTCGCCGGCCAGCAGCGGTTCCAGCTTGCCGGCGCGGTGCAGGGCCATCATGTCGTCGTACCCGCCCACGTGGACGTCGCCGACGAAGATCTGCGGCACGCTGGTGCGGCGGGTCTTGGCCATCATTTTTTCGCGTTCGACCGGGTCCAGGTCGATGCGCACTTCGGTCCAGTCGCGACCCTTGCTCTTCAGGAAGTTCTTGGCGGCCACGCAATACGGGCACACGGCAGTCGAATAGATGGTGATGGCGGGGGCGCCACCCGGGGTGGACGCAGCATCTTGGCTCACGGGAAACTCCACGGACAAACGAGTGTCTGTATATGGTAGCCGGCTGCTGGATTTTCCACGTCATCACCGCAACACTGTGGATCGAACACTGCCCGGCCCGCCCCCGCCACGCTGCCGTCCCGCCTGCCCGCCCCATCCGCCCTGGAGCCCCGATTGCGCCCTCTGCTGCTCTCCGCCGCGCTGACCCTCGCCCTGGCCGTGCCGTTGGCCTCGGCCCAGGACGCCAAGCTGCCGGACATCGGCTCCTCGGCCGGTGAGCTGCTGACCCCGGCCCGCCAGGCCGAGTATGGCGGGATGATGCTGCGCGAACTGCGCAACTACGGCTACCTGCTGGATGACCCGCTGGTGGATGACTGGCTGCAGAACATGGGCACGCGGTTGGGCTCCAACAGCGCCCAACCGCGCCAGTCCTACACGTTCTTCATGCTCAAGGACCGCCAGATCAATGCCTTCGCCACCCTGGGCGGCTACGTCGGGGTGAACGCAGGCCTGGTGCTGACCGCCGAGCGCGAGGACGAGGTGGCCGCGGTGCTGTCCCACGAAATCGCCCATGTCACCCAGCAGCACGTGCTGCGCGGGGTGGAACGGGCCCAGCGCGACCAGATCCCGATCCTGCTGGGCATGCTGGCAGCGGTGGTCGCCGCGCAGCAGGCCGGGGGCAATTCCTCGGGCGATGCGACGATGGCGGCGATCACCTCGGGCATGGGCCTGATGCAGCAGCGCCAGATCAACTACACCCGCAGCAACGAGTCCGAAGCCGACCGCCTGGGCATCCGCACCCTGGCGCGCAGCGGCTACGACGTGGACGCGATGGCCGGGTTCTTCGAGCGCATGTCCGCGTCGATGCGCGGCAACGCGGGCGGCTACTCGGTGCCGGACTTCCTGCAGACCCACCCGGTCAATACCACCCGCATCAGCGAGGCCAAGGCGCGGGCCGAGCAGATGAAGAAGGACACCGTGCTGCTCACCACCGAGGTGCCCGGCGGGGTCCGCCAGGAGCGGGTGAACCCGGCGGACCCGGCCTTGTCCGACCCGATCGTGCGCGGCACCAACCCGATGCTGCCCGCGTCCATGCAGATCTCGGTCAACAGCCTGAGCCGCGGCGCCACCGGACAGTTCGAATGGGCCCGAGAACGCCTGCGCGTGCTGAGTGCCGATACCCCCGCCGATGTGGTGCGCGAGTACGAGAACCTGCAGCGCGCGCAGAAGACCGGGCTGACCGAGCCGCAGCGTTATGGCCTGGCACTGGCGCGGCTGCGCAACAGCGGCGCGGGCGAGGCCCGTCGCGACCTGGCCGAGCTGCTGCGCGACCACCCGGACAACCTGTGGGTGGGGCTGGCGCTGGGCGAGGCCGAGTCGCGCTCGGGCCAGCCGACGCAGGCCAACGCCCGCTTCGAGACCCTGCTGCGCCAACACCCGGGCAGCCGCCCGGTGGCGCTGACCTTCGCCGAGATCCTCAATGAGCAGGGCGGCCGCGAAGCCGGCCAGCGCGCCCAGGCGATGCTGCGCCCGCTGCTGTCGCAAAGCGGCAATGATCCGGTGTTCCAACTGCGCTACGCCCGCGCCAGCGAACTGGCCGGCGATACCGTGCGCGCCAGTGAGGCCTACGCCGAGGCCGCCTTCCTGAACGGCCGCCCGGAGCAGGCGTTGATGCAGCTGCAGGCCTTGAAGAAGCAGCCGGCACTGGATTACGTGGGCCGCGCCCGGGTCGATGCGCGTATCGAAAGCATCACCCCGACCGTGCTGGAGATGCGCCGCCAGGGCATCCGCGACCCGGAACTGGAACGGCGCTGAGCCGGCGGCCTGGCAGCGCCCGGATGACCGTGGGATGGCAACGCGCGGCAATGTGCGCCGGGGTCGTCACAAACATGTCATGAAACCGTAGTCTACTGGGCTCAATCCCGGTCTGATAAGCAATACGGTGCGCACGTGCAGAAACGCATTCTGATCGTCGATGACGAGCCCGCGATCCGCGAAATGGTCGCCTTCGCCCTCCGCAAGGGCGACTACGACCCGATCCACGCCGGCGATGCCCGCGAGGCCCAGACCGCGATCGCCGACCGCGTCCCGGACCTGATCCTGCTGGACTGGATGCTGCCCGGCACCAGCGGCCTGGACCTGGCCCGGCGCTGGCGCAAGGAGGCCCTCACCCGTGAGGTGCCGATCATCATGCTCACCGCCCGCGGCGAAGAGAACGATCGCGTCGGCGGCCTGGAAGCCGGGGTCGACGACTACGTGGTCAAGCCGTTCTCGGCCCGCGAGCTGCTGGCCCGGATCCGTGCGGTCATGCGCCGGGCCCGCGACGACGATGAAGATGGCAGCGTGGCCGTCGGCTCGATCCGCATCGACGGTGCCGCGCACCGCGTGTTCGCCGGCGACCAGCCGGTGCCGATCGGTCCCACTGAATACCGCCTGCTGCATTTCTTCATGACCCACCCCGAACGCGTCTACACCCGCGCCCAGCTGCTGGACCATGTCTGGGGCGGCAGCGTGTACGTGGAGGAGCGCACCATCGACGTGCACATCCGCCGCCTGCGCAAGACACTGGAACCGTTCGGCGCGGAGAACATGGTGCAGACCGTGCGCGGCGCGGGCTACCGCTTCTCGACCTCGACCTGAGTCTCGTCGGGCCGCTGCCTGGCGCCTGCGCCGGGTGGCGGCCACTCCTGCTATAACCTTGGATCGCGTCCGAGGACTGCACTTTCTGCGAGACCGCAATGCCGCGCCACATCCGCTCCGCCTGGTTGAAGACATTGGCCACCCTCGCCCTCCTGTTGCTGGCGGCCGGTGTGCTGGGCCTGCTCTCCGGGCATGTGTGGATGTGCATCGCATTGGCCGCGATCGGTGCGCTGGCCTGGCACTACTGGCGGTTGCGCCGGGTGCTGCGCCGGCTGACCGCCCGCCATCGCTGGGACGTGGGCGACGGCACCGGAGTGTGGAACGAACTGGACCGCCTGCTGTATCGCAACCAGCTGGAGATGCGCACGCGCAAGCGGCGCCTGCTGGACATGCTGCGCAGCTACCGTGCGGCCGCCGCCGCGCTGCCCGATGCAGTGGTGGTGGTGGACCGCAACAGCCAGCGCGTGCAGTGGTTCAACGAAGCGGCCACCTCGCTGCTCGGCCTGCACCACCCCGGCGACCTCGGCGAGGCGCTGGTCGAGCGCCTGCAGCCGATGCCGCTGGCGCACTGGCTGGCCGGCGGCCGCAATGCCGAACCGATCCTGGACGTGCCCTCGCCGGTCGATCCGGCGATCCGGCTCAACCTGCGCCTGATTCCCTACTCGCCCGATTACTGGCTGCTGATCGCCCGTGACGTGAGCAAGCTGCTGCGCCTGGAACAGGTCCGCCGCGACTTCGTGGCCAACGTCTCGCACGAGCTGCGCACGCCGCTGACCGTGGTCCACGGCTACCTGGACATGATGGAGCCGGAGGATTTCCCCGGCACCGGCCCGATGCTGGAGGAGATGCGCAAGCAGTCCCAGCGCATGGCCCAGCTGGTGGAGGACCTGTTGACCCTGTCGCGACTGGAGTCGCAGGAACACACCGAAGAAGAAGCGGTGGCGATGGCGCCGATGCTGGCCACGCTGCGCCGCGAGGCCGAGGCGCACAGCCAGGGCCGCCACCAGATCAGCGTGGTCGACAACGCCGGGGTGGACCTGCAAGGGTCCAACAAGGAGCTGCACAGCGCCTTCTCCAACCTGGTCACCAACGCGGTGCGCTACACCCCCGCCGGTGGCCGGGTGGAAGTGGAACTGGCCCGCGAGGGCCAGGGCGTGGTGCTCAGCGTGCGCGATACCGGCTACGGCATCCCCGCCACGCACCTGCCTCGCCTGACCGAACGTTTCTACCGCGTGTCCAGCAGCCGCTCACGCGAGAGCGGCGGCACCGGCCTTGGCCTGTCGATCGTCAAGCACATCCTGGGCCTGCACCACGCACGCCTGGAGATCCAGAGCGAGGTCGGCAAGGGCAGCGTGTTCTCGTGCCATTTCGACGCCGACCAGGTGCGCGCGCGCACCGAGACGGCCTCCCTTCCTTCTGCAGAAGACTTCTCCGCATGAGCACTCTCGTCCCCATCGCCGTGCCGGTTGACAACGATCCGCTGCGCGACCCGGCGCTGTACATCAACCGCGAGCTGTCGCAGCTGGACTTCAACTTCCGCGTGCTGGCCCAGGCCATGGACACCCAGGTGCCGCTGCTGGAACGGCTGCGCTTCATGTGCATCTCCTGCACCAACCTGGACGAATTCTTCGAGATCCGCGCCGCCGCCGTGCGCCATGCGCAGGAGTTCGGCCTGCCGCCCGCGCCGGACGGCATGACCCCGCAGGCCATCCTCAACGCCATCCATGACCGCGCCGCCCAGCTGGTGGACCAGCAGTACCGCTGCTGGAACGAGACCCTGCGCCCGGCACTGCACGAGGCGGGCATCGACGTACTCGGCCGCCACTCCTGGAACCATCGCCAGAAGCGCTGGCTGCGCGCGTACTTCCGCAACGAGATCATGCCGGTGCTGTCGCCGCTGGGCCTGGACCCCTCGCACCCGTTCCCGAAGATCCTCAACAAGTCGCTGAACATCGTGGTGGTGCTCAAGGGCACCGACGCGTTCGGCCGCGCCGGCCACCTGGCCATCGTGCGTGCACCGCGCTCGCTGCCGCGCATCATCCAGCTGCCGGAGAAACTCGGGGGCGCGCAGACCTACGTGTTCCTGTCCTCGGTGCTGTCGACCTTCGTCGACGAGCTGTTCCCCGGCATGGAAGTCCAGGGCGCGTACCAGTTCCGCGTGACCCGCAACTCCGAACTGGTGGTGGACGAGGAAGAAGTGGAAAACCTCGCGCTGGCCCTGCGCGACGAGCTGGTGGACCGCGGCTATCGGCCGGCGGTACGGCTTGAGATCGCGCAGGACTGCCCGCGTGACATCGTGCGCACGCTGCTGCAGAACTTCGGCCTGACCGAAAACGCGGTGTACCGCATCGACGGCCCGGTCAACCTCAACCGCGTGATCCAGCTGTACGACCTGCTGGCCCGCCCGGAACTGAAATACCCCACGCTCAACCCGCGCGTGCTGCGCGATGGCGATGGCATCTTCGACGTCGTCGCGCGCAAGGACGTGCTGCTGCACCATCCCTTCGATGCGTTCACCCCGGTGCTGGACCTGATCAAGCAGGCCGCGGTGGATCCCAACGCGCTGGCGATCAAGCAGACGCTGTACCGCACCGGCAAGGATTCGCAGATCGTCGATGCGCTGATCCAGGCCGCGCGCAACGGCAAGGACGTCACCGTGGTGGTCGAGCTGCGCGCGCGCTTCGACGAAGAAGCCAACCTCGGCCTGGCCGACCGCCTGCAGGAAGCCGGCGTGCAGGTGGTGTACGGCGTGGTGGGCTACAAGACCCACGCCAAGATGCTGCTGATCGTGCGCCGCGAGGGCCGCAAGCTGCGCCGCTACGTGCACCTGGGCACCGGCAATTACCACAGCGGCACCGCGCGCGCGTATACCGACCTGAGCCTGATCACCGCCGATCCGGATATCGGCAACGATGTGCACCTGCTGTTCCAGCAACTGTCCGGGCTGGCCCCGCGGACCAAGCTCAAGCGCCTGCTGCAATCGCCGTTCACCCTGCACCCGGGGCTGCTGCAGCGGATCGATCGCGAAACCCGGCTGGCCGCGAGTGGCCGCCCGGGCCGGATCATCGCCAAGATGAACGCCCTCAACGAGCCGCAGGTGATCCGCGCGCTGTACGCCGCCTCGCAGGCCGGCGTGCAGATCGACCTGATCGTGCGCGGCGCCTGCACGCTGCGGCCGGGCGTGCCGGGCGTGTCGGACAACATCCGGGTGCGCTCGATCGTCGGTCGCTTCCTGGAACACAGCCGGGTGTACTGGTTCGGCAACGACGGGGCGGCCGAGCTGTACTGCGCCAGCGCCGACTGGCTGGAACGCAACCTGCTGCGCCGGGTGGAGACCTGCTTCCCGATCCTGGACCCCGAGCTGGCGCGCAAGGTGTACCGCGACGTGCTGCAGAACTACCTGGACGACAACCTCAACGCGTGGGAACTGCGCGCCGACGGTGAGTACGCCAAGTGCACGCCTGGGCATGACGAGCCACCGCACGCGGCGCAGATGGCGTTGATGCAGGGCCTGTAGGTGTACGCGACAGCGCTTGCGCTGTCGCCCCACGGCGTGCCATGCAGGCCGTGGGCGCCGCTTGCCCCCACACCCCGCGCCTGTTGGCGCGCCCGCCGACCCGGCGGCTCAAGCCGTCGGATGCATCGCGGCAGTACTGGCCGGCGCGCGCCAGCGCCGTGAACCGCTGCGACGTCCCGTCGCATCCCATGTGAAGGCCGCGCGGTGACTTCACGCCCCGCCCTTCGGCTAACATTCGCCCATGCCGCATACCTCCACGACTCCGCCCGCCCTGCAGGATGGCGACCTGCTCGCCGCCATCGACCTGGGTTCCAACAGTTTCCACATGGTCATCGCGCGTTACACGCTCGGGCAGTTGCGGGTGGTCGACCGCCTGCGCGAGACGGTGCGCATGGCCGACGGCCTGGATGGCAAGGGCGGCCTGTCCGCCGAGGCGCGCCAGCGCTCGCTGGAGTGCCTGGCCCGGTTCGGCCAGCGCATCCGTGCGATCCCCTCGGTGCGCGTGCGCGCCCTGGCCACCAACACGGTGCGCCAGCTGCGTTCGCCGCAGGCCTTCCTGATGCCGGCCGAGACCGCGCTCGGGCATGCAATCGAAGTAGTCAGCGGCCGCGAAGAGGCGCGCCTGATCTACCTGGGCGTGGCCCATGCGCAGCCGCCCAAGCCGGACCAGCGCCGGCTGGTGATCGACATCGGCGGCGGCTCCACCGAATTCATCATCGGCCAGGGCATGCAGACCCTGGAGCGCGAGAGCCTGCAGGCGGGCTGCATCGCCAGCACCCGGCGCTTCTTCCCGGGCGGCAAGCTCAGCCGCAAGCGCTGGAAGGACGCGCTGACCGAGATCGGCGCGGAATTCCAGCAGTTCGCCACCAAGTACCGCGCACTGGGCTGGCAGGAAGCGCTGGGCTCATCGGGCACGCACAAGGCGATCAGCGAGATCTGCGCGACGATGAAGCTGAGCAAGGGCGCGATCACCGCCGAGGCCCTGCCGCAGCTGCGCGACGAGCTGCTCAAGGCCAAGCGCATCGAGGACATCAACCTGCCCGGGCTGTCGGCCGATCGGCGCCCGATCATCGCCGGGGGCATCCTGGTGCTGGAAGCGGCGTTCCAGGCCCTGGGCCTGGAGAAGCTGCTGGTCAGCAAGGCCGCCATGCGCGAAGGCATCCTGTACGACATCCTCGGCCGCGCCAGCGAGAACGACCTGCGCGATGAATCGGTGGCGGCGCTGACCCTGCGCTATGGCATCGACATCGTCCAGGCCGACCGGGTCGAACGCACCGCGATGAACCTGCTGGGCCAGGTCGAAGCGAGCTGGGGATTGGACCCGGACGATGCGCGCATGCTCGGCTGGGCCGCGCGCCTGCACGAACTGGGGCTGATGATCGCCCACAGCGGCTACCACGTGCACGGCAGTTACGTGCTGGAGAACTCGGATATCGCCGGCTTCTCGCGGCAGGAGCAGCAACTGCTGGCCGCCCTGGTCCGCAGCCATCGCCGCAACGTGTCCAAGTCGGCCTTCGAGGCCCTGCCCGAGCGCCTGCTGCAACCGGCGCGACGGATGACCGCCCTGCTGCGGCTGGCCGTCCTGCTCAACCGCGCGCATGAAGACACCCCCATGCCGGCGCTGGAGCTGACCGCCGACGACAGCCGCCTGTCGTTGATCCTGCCCCAGGCCTTCATCGATGCCCGGCCGCTGCTGCGTGCCGACCTGATCGGCGAAACCGACGGCATGGCCGGCCTGGGCGTGCAGTTCCGCCCGTTCGTGGCCTGATCCCGGGCGTGGCGGCCGCCACGGCCGCCCGCCCACCCCGCGTGCACCCGCCCCCGTCCGCCCGGCCCTGTCCGGCGGCTCGATCGTGCGTGCTCCCTGCCTGCGGCCCCCCGCCAACCCGGCGTCGAACGCCGCCTTTCGCGCACGGCGCCATGCTGCGCCGCAGCATAAAGCTACATTGCGACACAAATCGGTACAGCGGCCGGCGTGCGCCGCATCTGCAACTATCTGCTGCCGCTCACTTTTTGTTCAGGTCCGCGCGCCATTGTGAAAAAAGTTTCACTTTGGCTTTACACGACCTTAACTACCGAGACTATGATCGGGGTAACCGGCCTTCTTGGGCCGGATTTTGGGACGGCGGGAACTTGGGCCCGCCGGCTCCTTTTTGATTCAGTTCCGAAAGAGAGAGAGAGCGCACATGAATTCACGCACCAACGTATTGGGGCACGCGATCCGCTGTGCCCTGATCGCCGGTACCGCGGGCCTGATGGCCGCGCCGGCGACGGCACAGGACGCGCCGACCGCTACCAACCTGGACCGCATCGAAATCACCGGTTCGCGCATCCGCCAGGTTGACGTGGAGAACGCCCAGCCCGTGCTGGCCATCACCCGTACGGACATCGAACGCCAGGGCTTCAGCTCGGTCGCCGACATCCTGCAGAACGTCACCGCGATGGGCAGCCCGGCGATCAGCCGCGCCAACGTCCTGAGCGCCGGCGAAAACGCCGGTGGCACCTACATCGACATGCGCAACCTGGGCGCGCAGCGCACCCTGGTGCTGATCAACGGCAAGCGCCTGGGCATCAGCACCTCCGGCTACCAGGACGTGTCGAGCCTGCCGGTGTCGGCAGTGGAACGCGTGGAAGTGCTGAAGGACGGCGCCTCGGCCATCTACGGCTCGGACGCCATGGCCGGCGTGGTCAACATCATCACCCGCCATGATGTCACCGGCGTGACCGCCAACGTCTACCACGGCCAGTACAGCCAGGGCGACGGCGCCCGCGACCGCTTCGACGTGGTGGCCGGCTGGGCCAACGACCGCGGCTCGATCACCGTTTCGGCCGAACATACCGAAGAAAAGGCCGTGTGGGCCAAGGACCGTGGCTTCAGCGCCTACGGCAACACCGACCGCCACCCGACCGAAGCCTGGACCACCGTCAGCCAGTACGGCCAGATCACCGGCCTGCGCGGCCCGGGCTGCACCGGCACCGCCACCTGCAGCTACTCGCTCAACCGGGGTGCCAACCCGCTCAACCCGGCCAACTACCACCTGACCAACGCCAATGCACCGGACGGCGATGTCAGCAACACCAACGAGCAGATGCACCTGAACTACCCGCTGAAGCGGGACTCGCTGTTCGTCGACGGTCGCCTGAACATCACCGACGACATCCGCTTCAGCACGCAGCTGGGCTACAACAAGCGTGATTCCAGCCGCCAGGTCGCCGGCTACCCGCTGCAGTCGTCCACGGCCGGCATCGGCCCGATGTCGATCGACAGCTACTTCAACCCGTTCGGCCGCAAGAACGGCTACGCCACCCCGACCGCCGTGGCCTGGAACCACCGCACCTGGGAAGTGCCGCGCGTCAGCGACAGCTCGCTCAAGACCTACCGCGCCGTGGCCGCCTTCGATGGTTCGTTCAACATCGGCGAGCGCTACTTCGATTGGGAAGTGGGCTACCAGTACAACAAGAACGAACTGCGCCAGCACGCCACCGGCAACCTGCACAAGGAACGCGTGAAGAACGCGGTCGGCCCGTCGTACTACAACGCCGCCACCGGCAAGGTCGAGTGCGGCAGCGCCGCCGCCCCGATCGCCAACTGCATGGTCTGGAACCCGCTGGTCGCTGCAGGCGTGACCGATCCGTACGGTCTCACCGGCAACCAGGCCCTGATCGATTACCTCATGCCGGCGGAAGACTCCACCGGCAAGACCGTCGGCAAGAACTTCTTCGCCACCATCGCCGGCTCCATCGTGACGCTGCCGGCCGGCGACCTAGGCTTTGCGTTCGGCCTGGAAAACCGCAAGGAAACCGGCGAGTTCATCCCCGATGCGCTGGCCCAGACCGGTGCGACCACCAACCTGGCCTCCGGCCCGACCGGTGGCAGCTACAAGGTCAAGGAAGCGTACGTCGAGTTCAACGTGCCGGTCCTGGCCGACCTGCCGGGTGCCAAGGAACTGACCTTGAACGCGGCGACGCGCTTCTCGGACTACGACACCTTCGGCAACACGCTCAACAGCAAGTTCGGCTTCAAGTGGCGCCCGATCGACCAGATCCTGGTCCGCGGCACCTGGGCCGAAGGCTTCCGTGCCCCGACCATCTCCGACCTGTACGGCGGCGGCTCTGAAACCTTCACCACCGGCTACGCCGATCCCTGCGATACCGTCTACGGTCCGTCGCGTACCAGCGCCGCCGTGCGCGCCCGCTGCGCCCGCGACATCGCCAATGCCGACACCTACCGTCAGCTGAAGCAGGGCAACGTGCCGATCACCAGCAGCACCGACCAGACCCCGGTGCCGTTCACCAACGGCTCCAACCCGCTGCTGCAGCCGGAAACCTCCAAGAGCAAGACGCTCGGCGTGGTGTGGAGCCCGAGCTTCATCAGCAACTTCAACGTGTCGCTGGACTGGTGGAAGATCCGCATCGACAACACCATCGTTGCTGACAGCCCGAACCAGATCCTGATCGACTGCTACGAGCAGGGCATCGATTCGCGTTGCGCACAGTTCACCCGTGACCCGGCGCTGGGCATCGTCAACAAGCTGACCTACGGCAATCGCAACGCCGGTTTCCTGGAAACCGAAGGTTACGACATGGACCTGACCTACCGTCTGGACACCGACAGCCTGGGCAAGTTCAGCACCAACTGGTCGACCACCTACGTCAGCTCCAACATCTACCGTTCCACCAACGACACCAGCGTCGTGCCGACCCCGACCAACGGGATCGCCACCAACGCCACCAGCGGCTTCCGCGTGCGTTCCAACCTGACCCTGGGTTGGGATCTGGGCGACTTCGGCATCAGCTGGACCGCGCGTTACTACTCCGGTGTCAAGGAGCAGTGCCTGAACGCAACCGCGCATCCGGACGAGTGCTCCGATCCGGGCGTGCGTGCGCCGTGGTACTCCGGTTCGCGCAACTACAACGAGCGTGGTTCGGTGACCTTCCACGACGTGCAGTTCCGCTACAACCTGCCGTGGGATGCCACCGTGTCGGTCGGTGCCAACAACGTGTTCGAGAAGTACGGCCCGAACATGTACACCAAGCCGAACTCGGTGTTCTCCTACTACGGTGGCTACGACATCGGCCGCTTCGTGTACATGAAGTACCAGCAGCGTTTCTGATCGCTGCCGGGTAATACCGCTGCACCCCACCACGGCCCTTCGGGGCCGTGGTTTTTTTTGTCCTGCCGTCCTTGCAGGCGTGGTGGCCACTGGCCGCCAGGAACGATCCCGCCGGGTTGCGGACGCCCACGGCACGCGCAACCCAGCGCGCGTCATCGGCCGGTCATATCCACGTAATGTCCACTACATCGCCCGGGCCGAGCATGGACGCAACCCGGAGGCCCGCCATGCGCTATGCCATCGTCACCGAAACGTATCCCCCCGAGGTCAACGGCGTCGCCCTGACCGTGCAGGGACTGGAACAGGGACTGCGCGCCGCCGGCCACCAGGTCGACCTGGTGCGCCCGCGCCAGGCCAGCGAAGCCGAGCATGCCCACGACACCCTGCTGGTGCCGGGGGCCGGGTTGCCGCGCTACCCCGGCCTGCGCTTCGGCATGCCCGCCCCCAAGCGGCTGGCCCGCCAGTGGCAACAGCAGCGCCCCGATGCCATCTATATCGCGACCGAGGGCCCACTCGGCTGGTCGGCCCTGCGCGCCGCGCGCCGGCTCGGCATCCCGGTGGCCACCGGCTTCCACACCCGCTTCGACGAGTACCTGCCCGACTACGGCGTGGCCTGGCTGCAGGCCGCCGCGCTGCGCTGGATGCGGCGCTTCCACAACCAGGCCGACGCCACCCTGGTACCCACCCAGGAGCTGAAACAGTTCCTGGGCGAGCAGGGGTTCGAGCGGGTGCGGCTGCTGGCCCGCGCGGTGGACAGCAGCCAGTTCGATCCGCAGCGTCGCGACCCGGCCCTGCGCGAGGAATGGGGCATCGACGGCAACGGCTTCGCGGCCATCTACGTGGGACGCATCGCCCCGGAAAAGAACCTCGGCCTTGCCGTGAAGGCCTTCCGCCGAGTGCAGCAGTCGCGGCCGAAGGCACGTTTCATCTGGGTGGGCGATGGCCCTTCGCGCGAGAAGCTGGCGCATGAGAACCCCGATTTCATTTTCTGCGGCGTACAGCGCGGCGAGGCGCTGGCCCGGCACTTCGCCAGCGGCGATCTGTTCCTGTTCCCCAGTCGCAGCGAGACCTTCGGCAATGTCACCCTGGAAGCGATGGCCAGCGGCGTGGCCACGGTGGCCTTCGACTACGGCGCGGCACGCGAACACCTGCGCACCGACGAGAGTGGCATTGCAGTGAACGATGACGCCGCGTTCCTGGCCGCCGCGCTGCAGCTGGCCGGTGACGACGTGCAGCGTGCACGGCTCGGCCGCAATGCCGCCACTGCCATGCGGCGCCTGCACCCACAGCAGGTGGTGGCCGAGTTCGATGCACTGCTTGCCGAACTGGCGCAGGCGCGGAGGCCGCATGCAGACCACGCGGCTTGAGGCCCTGCGCGGGCGCGAGACCCGTTGGTGCCGGCGCGCCAATCACTACTGCCGGCGCCGCCGCGTGCGCCAGGCCTTCGCCGCCGTCAGCCGGCTCGGCGATGGTGCGTTCTGGTATGGCTTGATGGCCGCGCTGGTCCTGGTGGACGGTCTCGAAGGGCTGCGCGCCTCCCTGCACATGGCCGCCACCGGACTGATGGCGCTGCTGCTGTACAAGGGCCTGAAGCGCTGGACCCGGCGTCCACGGCCGTATGCGGCCGACCTGCGCATCCGCGCCTGGGTGGCACCGCTGGACGAATTCAGCTTCCCCTCCGGGCATACCCTGCACGCGGTGTCCTTCACCATCGTGGCGCTAGCCTACTACCCCTGGCTGGCACCGCTGCTGGTGCCGTTCACCGTGGCGATCGGCCTCTCGCGCGTGGTACTGGGGCTGCACTACCCCAGCGACGTACTGGCCGCCACGGCCATCGCGACCGCGCTGGCCGGTGCCAGTCTGAGATGGCTGCCGCTGCCGGTGTAACCCGTTTTACAATGCGCGCATGACCACGCTGTTCATTTCCGATCTGCACCTGGACCCGAGCCGTCCAGCCATTACCGAGCTGTTCCTGGCGTTCCTGCGCGATGAAGCGATGCAGGCCGAAGCGCTGTACATCCTCGGCGACCTGTTCGAGGCCTGGATCGGCGATGACACCCCGTCGGCGGCCGCCGATGCCGTCGCCGATGCGTTGCATGCGGTGGCAGATGCCGGCGTGCCGGTGTATTTCATCCGCGGCAACCGCGATTTCCTGGTCGGCAACGACTATGCCCGTCGCGCCGGCTTCCGCATCCTGCCCGACCCCAGCGTCATCGACCTGTACGGGCGCCCGGTGCTGCTGCAGCACGGCGACCTGCTGTGCACCGACGACGTCGCCTACCAGCAGTTCCGCGCGCAGACCCGCGACCCGCAGTTCCAGGCGCAGTTCCTGTCCCAGCCGCTGGCCGCGCGTATCGCCTTCGCGCAGAAGGCACGTGATGCCAGCCAGGCCCGGCAGTCGGAAATGAAGCAGGACGATCGATCCACCTTCGAAACCGTCACCGACGTGGCGCCGGCCGAAGTGGAGGCCAACTTCGCCCGCCATGGCGTGGACACCCTGATCCACGGCCACACCCATCGCCCGGCGATCCATGCCCTGCAGGTCGGTGGCCGCGATTGCACCCGCATCGTGCTGGGCGACTGGTACGAACAAGGCTCGGTGCTGCGCGTCACCGCGCAGGGTTGGACGCTGGATACGCTGGCACGCTGAGCCTCACCACCCCGCGACCGCAGCCACTGCGGTCGCGGGCGCCGCCACTCAGCGGAACGCGGCGACCGTCGCCTTGGTATTGACCAGCACGCGCTGGTTGTCGGCGCTGGACGCAATCCCCATCGGCACGCCGTTGTAGCTGATGTTCGGGTTGGACCAGAAGTTCAACCGCGGGCAGCCGGCCGTGCACGCGTAAGCCATGATCGTGCGCCAGCGTGCGCCACTGGACGGCTCGTAGCGGTAGCCGTGGCCATAGCTGTACGGCGAGGTGCTGGGATCGGTGGCGATGTCGTGGCGTGCGCTCTGCAGGTGCCCGATTTCATGCGCGAAGGAGTAATAGCCGGTGGCGCAGTCCCAATGCACCGCCGCGAACGCGGTGGCGGCGGTGGAGCCGATGCCCGAGGCCAGGCCGCAGGAACTGGCATTGTTGATGACCAGGACCGCGACGTCGGCGCGGGTGTTGTTGCGGCTGGTGTGGATGCTGTCCATCACCCCGTCGGTGGTACTGCGGAAGCGCGACAGATCGGTGGAGAAGCTGCTCGACTCGGCATAGCTGGTGGTCTCGTAACCGGCCAGCTCCAGGGTGATGCCGACGTTGCTGTTGATGTAGCCCTGGTTGGATTCGGCCACGGCCAGTTGCACCAGCGACTGCATGTTGCCGCCATACGCGGCGACCGCGCCATTGGTGGCCACCACCAGCACGCGGATGGTGGCCGGGGAGCCCGACGACGCGGCGGCGATGCCGGCACGGTCGCTGACCGGCATGGCTACCTGCGGCAGGCTGTTGTAGTCGGCCGGGTGGTCGGCCGGCATCCGCGACTCGTCCACTTCCACCAGAACGTGGCGACCGTCGCTGAGCGGGCGCAGGCGATAGAGCTGGCCGTCCTTGCGGATCGAGCCGGTCACCGTGTCGCCGGAGCGCACCAGGATCACCGAGTTGGCCGGATCGGACGCCGTGGCCTTGCCCGCTGTTTTAGCGTTGCCGGCCTGCAATTGCCCGTACCAGATGCTGCCGCCGTCCGGCAGTGCCTGCACCCGCTGCTGCAGCGCCTGCACGGGGGTACCCAACAGTTCGAATTCCAGCTGGCGCTGGTTCGCGCCCACCGCGCCGGCATCCACGCGTACTTCCTGCACCGCCGCCGTGGACGCGGCCGACAGGACCGCCTGCGCGGCGGGCTGGTTGGCGGCGCCGGCGCGGCTGAGCACCGTGACCGGTTCAAACAGCGGAGCGGCGCTGGCAGCACCTGCCGCGGCCAGGCACAACGTGATCACACCTGCGGCCTTGCTCATCGATCTGGACATCGTGTCGTCTCTCTTTGAGTGGAAAACGGGGTGGTAGTCGTTGCTGCGGTGCAGCCCCATCGGGCGGGGCCCGCCCATATGGCGCCAACCGTGAGCGTGAATTCAACAATTCCTACGGACGAACATTCGGAACTGTGACCGCCGACCGCACGGTTCAGCGACGTCGCGTTCGCGTCATTTTCGCGCTACCTTTGCCCTGCACCCCGGGGACCCCGCGCCATGGCAGGACCGCCCACGCCGCCACCCACCGCGCCGCTGTCGCTGCAGATCGGCCTGTTTTTCGACGGCACCCGCAACAACGCCGACAACCTGCTGCGTGCCTCGCGCCCGCCCGGCAGCACCACGCCCGCGCCCCGCCCCACGGCACCGCTGGTGGCCGACGACGCCTCGCCTTACCAGAGCCGGCTGACCAGCAGTTACAGCAACGGCCTGACCAACATCGCGCAACTGCATGCGCTGTATCCCGATGACCGCACCACGCCGGCACCGGGCAGCGCCTTGTCGCTGGCGATCTACATCGAAGGCGTCGGCACGCGCAGCGGGGAAGATGACGACCTGATGGGGCTTGCCTTCGGCATCGGGCGCACCGGTGTGCGCGCCAAGGTACGCCGCGCACTCGACGAGCGCCTGCCCGATGCCCTGCGCAGCCTGGCGCGCGCGCACCCGCATGCCGTGCTGGGGAGCGTCCGCATCGATCTGTTCGGTTTTTCGCGGGGCGCCGCGTCGGCACGCGACGCGGTGCACCGGCTAAACCGTGCCGATGGCCGCACCTGGTTGCGCGAACAGCTGCGCCGTACCGGCTGGCAACTGGCCGGCGAGGAGGCGGTACCGGCGCGACCGGCCCGCTTCGTCGGCCTGTTCGATACCGTCGTGGCGATCAATCGCCAGCAGCACGATGAACTGCCCGAAGTGGGCCTGCCGAGCGGCTGCGCCGACAAAGTGCTGCAACTGGTCGCACGCGACGAGCACCGCCATCATTTCGCGTTGACCAGCGTCGCCCCGGAACACGAGGAAATCGCCCTGCCCGGCGTGCACGCCAACATCGGCGGCGGCTACGACCAGCGCGTCGAAGGACCGAAACTGCTCACCCGACCGCTGGGCCAGCGTGTACTCGAGCATGGCCTGGCCGACACCGAGGCGCCGCCCCTGGCCGTGCTGCGCGCCACCGAGGTTTACCGACAGGCGCAGGCCGCGTGCGTGCGCTGGCAGCAGGCGTTGGGCCTGGGCGAGGATGCGCTGTGGGTGGACGTGTGGCATCGCTGGCAGGCGCAGCGGGTAGCCGGCAGCGTCAGCGTGCGACCGCAGTGGCGGTTGTTCGCGCATGCGGCGGTGGTACTCAAGCGCGAGATCGACGGGCGCTACCAGTGGGTGGCGCTGCGCCTGATGCAACAGCGCGCAACGGTCGCGGGCGTACGCTGGCTGCGGACCGTGGACGAGGTGCCCGAGCTGGCGCTGCCCGGCGACCTGCTGCCGATCGCCGCGCGCGTGCTTGCTGGCCAGGCACTCGATGCGACACAGGAGCGGCTGTTGCGCCAACGCTACCTGATGCAGTCCGCGCACTGGAACTTCGACGCACTGGGCGACACCGCCCTGCTGTACGCCGCCGACGAAGCGACGCGCGAACTGCCGTACCGCCCCGGGCCAGGCTTGTTCTACATCAACCGCCCCACCGAGGACGGCAAGCGCGTGGTGTTGCCCAACGTGTGATGCGCCCGCAGGGGCGGCGGTTCATGGCGTCGGATGGAGAAGCAGCCACGCATGGCGTGGCTCTACGATGGTCCCGTAGAGCCACCCCATGGGTGGCTGCGCGCGGTTCCCGGATCGAGAGAAGCAGCCACGCATGGCGTGGCTCTACACCGCCCCTCGTAGAGCCACCCCATGGGTGGCTGCACGCGGTCCCGGATCGAGATAAGCAGCCACGCATGGCGTGGCTCTACAACGCCCTCGTAGAGCCACCCCATGGGTGGCTGCACGCGGTCCCGGATCGAGAGAAGCAGCCACGCATGGCGTGGCTCTACACCGCCCCCCGTAGAGCCACCCCATGGGTGGCTGCGCGTGGGGCCGGATCGAAAGAAGCAGCCACGCATGGCGTGGCTCACGCGGTCCCGGATCGAAAGAAGCAGCCACGCATGGCGTGGCTCTACACCGTCCCTCCTAGAGCCACCCCATGGGTGGCTGCACGCGGTCCCGGATCGAGAGAAGCAGCCACTCAGGGCGTGGCTCTACCGTGCCGGGCCGCTGGTGCGTCCGGCCTGCTCGATCAGGTCGGCGAGCTCTTCTTCGTCGAACCCGGCCAGCAGGCGCGCCTCCAGGTTGAACGGGCCGTACAAAAAGCCGCCGGCGTACTCGTTCAACAACGCGATGAAGCGCGCACGCGGTTCGACCCCGGCGCGGTTGCAATACCAGTGATACCAGCGCGAACCCGCGGCCACATGCGCCACTTCCTCGCGCAGGATGATCTCCAGCACATCGGCGGTGGCGTGGTCGTTGGCCGAGCGCAGCTTGGTGATCATGCCGGGGGTGACGTCCAGCCCGCGCGCCTCGAGCACGCGCGGCACCAGCGCCATCCGGGCCAGGCCGTCGTGTGCGGTCTTCTCGCACATCTCCCACAACCCGTTGTGCGCGTCGAAATCACCGTAGTCGAACCCCAGCGCCTGCAGCCGGCCATGCAGCAGCATGAAGTGGCGCGACTCATCATCGGCCACGCTCACCCAGTCGGCATGGAACGAACCGGGCAGCCCGCGGAAGCGGTACACCGCATCCCAGGCCAGGTCGATGGCGTTCAGTTCGATATGCGCGATGGCATGGATGAAGGCGGCACGCCCTTCAGCGCTGCCCAGCCCACGCTTGGGCAGGTCGCGCGGGTGCACCAGGCTCGGCCTGGCCGGTCGTCCGGGCATCCGGATCGGATCGGCCGGGGCGGCATCGGCACGGGCCTTGAGCTGGCCCGCGCGGAACTGCGCCGCATAGGCCTGGGTCAGGGCCACCTTGTGCAGTGGATCGGTTGCGGCCAGGCACTGCTGCGCCGCGCGCAGCAGGTCACCGGCCGCCTCCAGCGGCAACTCCCCGGCCATCGGCACGGCCTCAGGCGCGGCGCTTGTGCTTGGCGTCGTCCGAACGCAACTGCTGGATACGCTCGAAGTACCCCGGCTCGATGCCCGTCGGATAGACGCCGTTGAAGCACGACGAGTCGAACGCCTTCAGTTCCGGGTTGCCTTCGCGCACCGCCGCTTCCATGTCTTCGATGTCCTGGTAGATCAGCCAGTCGCAGCCGAGGTGCTTCTCGATTTCCTCGATGCTGCGGTTGTGCGCCACCAGTTCCTCGGCGGCCGGCATGTCGATGCCGTAGATGTTCGGGTACCGCACCGGCGGTGCGGCGCTGGCCAGGTACACCTTGCGCGCGCCGGCGTCGCGCGCCATCTGCACGATCTGCTGGCTGGTGGTACCGCGCACGATCGAATCGTCGACCAGCAGCACCACGCGGTTGCGGAACTCCAGGTGGATCGGGTTGAGCTTGCGGCGCACCGACTTCACCCGTTCACCCTGCCCCGGCATGATGAAGGTGCGGCCGATGTAGCGGTTCTTGATGAAGCCTTCGCGGTACTTCACCCCGAGCGTGTTGGAGATCTCCAGCGCGGCGTCGCGCGAGGTGTCCGGGATCGGGATGATGGTGTCGATGTCGTGGTCCGGGCGCAGGCGCAGGATCTTCTCGCCCAGCTTGATGCCCATGCGCATGCGCGCCTTGTGCACCGAGACGTTGTCGATCATCGAGTCCGGGCGCGCGAAGTACACGTATTCGAAGATGCACGGGCTGTGCTCGGCCGGCTCGGCGCATACCTCCGAGAACAGTTCGCCACGCGCGGTGATGACCAGGGCTTCGCCGGGGCGCACGTCGCGCACGCGCTGGAAGCCCAGCACGTCGAGCGCGGCCGATTCGGAGGCCACGATGTACTCATCGCCTTCGGCATGCGCACGCTTGCCCAGCACCAGCGGACGGATGCCATGCGGGTCGCGGAAGGCGACCAGGCCCAGGCCCAGCACCACGCTGATCACCGCGTAGCCCCCCTTGCAGCGGCGGTGGACACCGGCCACGGCGCGGATCGCCGCTTCCGGGGTGAGCTGGCGCTGCGCGTCCAGTTCGTAGGCGAACACGTTCAGCAGCACTTCGCTGTCCGAGTCGGTGTTGACGTTGCGGCGATCCTGCTCGAACACCTGCTGGCGCAGGCTTTCGGTGTTGATCAGGTTGCCGTTGTGGGCCAGCGCGATGCCGTACGGCGAGTTCACGTAGAACGGCTGCGCTTCGTCCATGCCCTCGGAGCCGGCGGTCGGATAACGCACGTGGGCGATGCCGACGCGACCTTCCAGGGTGGACATGCGCTTGGCATCGAACACATCGCGGACCAGTCCGTTGGCCTTCTGCACGCGCAGGCGGGTGCCATCGGCGGTCGCGATGCCGGCCGCGTCCTGGCCACGATGCTGGAGGACGGTCAGGCCGTCATACAACTGCCCGGCGACGTTCTGGTTGCCGACGATTCCGACGATGCCACACATGGTGCGAATCTCCGCTGGGCTGTGCCCATCTACTGTGAAGGTGGCCGTGCCTGGCCGGGGGACCCTCTCCGTGCCGGATCGGGTTGGTCCGGACGCACACGCGCCGGATCGGTGTTCTGGGACGAACCAGACGTGCCACTGCGCGCCCCGACATCGGCCGGGTCTCCCGCCTGCTGCGGGGTCTCATCCAAGGGCCGCGGCCATCCGCGCCCTGCCAGCAACCCGCCCAGCACGCCATTATCGCCTGTCAGGCCCGGCTTGCCCAACTCCCCGCCGGGCAGTTGCGACATGTTCACCTCCGGCAGCGCCATCGGCAGGTCCTTCATGCCGTCCAGGCTGGGCATGCGATCCAGGCTGGGCATCTGCGGCATGGCGGGCATGCGCGGCATCTTGGCCTGCATCCAGCCCACCCCGGGGCCAAGCACCACGCGCAGGTTGGAGTCGCGCCAGGCTGCCTCGCGGGGCAGCGGCGTGTACGACGCCACCAGCAGCAGCACGCAGCCGATCAGCGCGCCACGGACCACGCCCAGCGCACCGCCCAGCGTCCGGTCGGCGCCATTGAAACTGGTCGAGCGCACCGCCTGGCGGATCACCAGGCCGATGCCCCATACCGACACCATCACGATCAGGAAGACGCTCAGGTAGCCGGCGAAAAAATGCTCGGTGCCCGGCGCGGAGGGCGCCGACCACCAGCCGGCGCAGGATTTGCCGAACATCAGCGCCGCCCAGCCGCCGAGCAGCCAGGACAAGGTGCTGATGATGATGCTGACAAACCCCCGCATGACGCCCAGCAGGGTGGAAATGCCGATCACGGCCAGCAGCACGAAATCGATCATGCGCGTCCTCCGCCGTGGGACGGGCCGGGCTCAAGCCACGGGCGCGCGGACGGCATCAGGGGTGTGGCCGGACCATGCCGGCCACGCCGACTTTGGACGCAACCTGAGCCTTGAGGTTCTCCGCCTCTGCTCGGTTGGCGACCGGGCCGACGCGCACGCGGTTGAGCGTGCCCTTGTCGGTGCGTACCTGCTCTACGAAAGCACTGAAACCGGCGGCGCGCACCTTGTCGCGCAGCGCGTTGGCCTCGGCCGCCTGGCCGAAGGCACCGAGCTGCACGGCAAAGCCCACGCTGCTGGCGGCCGGCGCGGCCGGTGCGGCCACCGGCTTGGCAGCCGTGGCGGTGTCCGGCTTGGCCGGCTCCGGCTTGGACGCGGCAGCGGCCGGCTTGGGGTCGGGCTTCGGTTCGGGCTTGGGCGCGGCCGGTTTGGCCGCAGCCACCGGCTCGGGCGGCAGCGATTCGGTCTGGACCGTGTTGCCGGCCGCGGCCGCGGCCGCGGTGGCGCTGGACGCGCTGGCAGCGGCCGGCGTCGGCGTGGCAGCCGGCGCCGCGGCAACCGCGTTGTCCGCGCGTGCGTCCAGGGTGACCACCTCGGCCTTGACGTCGTTGCGCACCTTCACCGCCTGCAGGCGGGCAGCCTCGGCCTCGGCACGATCGGCATACGGCCCCACGCGCACCCGCCAGGCCTGGCGGCCGTTGATCGTAGCCGGCTCGCTGAAACCAGGCAGCTGCGACTTCTTCAGGTAGGCGATCACCGCATCGGCATCGGCCTGGCTGCCATAGGCGCCAAAGCTGACCGCGAAATTGCCTGCGGCCACGGCCGGAGAGGAATCGGCGGCGGCCGGTGCCGCGTCGGCGGCGTCCTGCAGCGGCTGGGTGCTGGAGGGCCCCTGCAGGCCGGTGGCCGCGCCGGTAGGCGCCACCAACGGCAGCTCACGGGTCTCGAACTGGCCGTCCGACGGTGCTGCCGGCGCGCTGATCGGCACGCTTGCCACACCGCTGTCCGGCGCAGGCCCCTTGACCAGCATGGGCAGGAAAATCACGGCCAACGCCACCAGGACGATGGCACCAATCAGTCGCTGTTTCAGAGGAGTATCCACGGAAGGCAGGCAGGGGCGGCGCGGCGGAATGCCACGGCGATTATACGGGTGTCCGCGTGAGCGGTGCCTGCGCCGGCTGAACGGGCGCGGCGCGGTGCAGCGGCGGCTTACTCAGCGGCGTCCAGCCACTGCAATGCCTGCGCGGCAGTGTGGAACGAGCCGAACACCAGCACGCGGTCGCCCGCCGCGCTCCCGGCCAGCGCAGCGTGCAGCGCATCGGCCACGCTGGCATGGCAGGTGCCGCTGGCGGCGGCGGTGTCGTGAAGGCGTGCCTGCAGGGCAGTGGCCGTTTGTGCACGGGCGCCCTCCAGGCCGGCCAGGTGCCAGTCCTGCACCTGTTCGCCCAGCGCCTGCACCACGCCGACGGCATCCTTGTCCTGCAGCGCGGCGAACACCGCCACGGTGCGCCCGGCCACGGGCGCGGCGTTCAGCGCGATGGCCAGTTCGCGTGCGGCCTGCGGGTTGTGGCCCACGTCCACCAGCACCGCCACGCCATCACGCTCGACCTGCTGCAGGCGACCGCGGATACGGGCATTGGCCACCCCGGCGCTGATCGCGGCACGGGGCAGCGGCATGTCCAGCGTGCGCAGCGCGGCGATGGCCGAGGCCGCATTGCGCAACTGGATCGGCCCGCGCAGCGATGGCATGGGCAGGTCGATGCGGAAGCCGACATCACGCCAGCGCCAGTGCTGCGCATCGATCACGTCGGCGAAGAAATCGCTGCCGCCGCGGATCGCATTGGCCCCCAGCAGGTATGCGCGCGCCAGCACGCTGGACGGTGGGTCGGTCTCGCCCAGGATCACCGGCTTCCAGCCACGGATGATGCCGGCCTTCTCCGCACCGATGGCCTCACGGTCCTCGCCCAGCCAGTCGCTGTGGTCGATGTCCACGGTGGTGATCACCGCCACGTCGGCATCGATGATGTTGACCGCATCCAGCCGCCCACCCAGGCCCACTTCCAGCACCGCCAGGTCCAGCCCGGCCGTACCGAACACCTGCAATGCGGCCAGCGTGCCGTATTCGAAATAAGTCAGCGTGGTGCTGCCGCGCGCATCTTCGATCGCGTTGAATGCGGCGATCAACGCCGCGTCGGAAACGTCCTGGCCATCGATGCGTACGCGCTCGTTGTAACGCAGCAGGTGCGGCGAGGTGTAGGCCCCGACCCGCCAGCCGGCGGCCTGCGCGATCGCTTCGATGAAGGCCACCGTGGAGCCCTTGCCGTTGGTGCCGCCGACCACGATGGTGTGCGCCCCCGGCTGTGCCAGCCCCATCGCCTGCGCCACGCTGCGCACGCGGTCCAGGCCCATGTCGATGCTGGCCGGGTGCTGCTGCTCGATGTAGGTCAGCCAATCGGAGAGGGTAAGCGGGCGGGCGGTGGTCATGGGCGTTGGATCGATGGGGCGGACGACGGGATGGGACGCGGGGCGATTACAGCGCGCGGTGCTTGGCTTCGCCGAAGAACGGGGTGTGGTGGGCGCAGTCGTTCAGGCGCACCACCTCCAGCTGGTCCAGGTCGGGCCCTTCCAGCAGGTTCAACGTGGTCGGGGCCTGGCGGAACGTCCACAGGCGCGACAGCGGCAGCCCCAGGATGCGGCACAGGATGACCCGGTTGACCGCGTCGTGCGCGACCACCAGCAGGGTGTCGTGCTCGCCGAGGCCATCAGCCGCGCGGGCCAGGCCGCGCCAGCTGCGTTCCAGCACCAAGCGCAGCGATTCACCGCCCGGCATCAGCACGGTGTCCGGCTCATCGCGCCAGGCCTGCAGCCGCGACGGGTCCTTGTCGTGGATCTCGCTGGCCAGCAGGCCTTCCCACTCACCGTGGGCGATTTCCTGCAGGTCCGGCTCGGTCAGCAGCATCGGCGCACGCTCGGTGCCCAGCGCCAGATGCGCGGTGCGTTGCGCGCGCGACAACGGCGACGCCACCGCACGCGTGATATCCACCGACCTCAGGCGCTCCCCGAGGGCCTGCGCCTGGGCTTCGCCGATCGGTGACAACGGGATATCGATCTGGCCCTGGTAGCGGCCTTCGGCATTCCACGGTGTTTCACCGTGGCGGGCAAGCAGGATGCGCATGCGTACTGGGAGTCCTTGCGGGGAGGAAGGCTGTCGCAATCGTTCACATGGCGTGAATGATCGAGGGACACGCATGATACCGCGTGCCCTGCCCCGCTGCCGCCGTCGCGCACATCCGGTCGTGCGGTCGTGCGGTCGTGCGTCGGGTCGGCCAGGTCATGCCGGCCGCGCGTGCGGTGCGTGATGGCCCGCCCGCAGCCGGCACGCGCGCAACGAAAAACCCCGCGGCGTGCGCCGCGGGGTGTTGAGGGGTCAGTCGGCCAGGTTCAGCTCTTTCAGCAACTGCGGCGCGGGCGCCACTTCCTGCATGATCCACTGCATGTAGCGGCTGTCCACCGCGATCATGCGGGTCATCACCGGGTCGAACACCCAGTTGGAGCTGACCGACTCCCAGTTGCCGTCGAAGGCCAGGCCGACCAGCTTGCCGTTCGCATCGAGCACCGGCGAGCCGGAGTTGCCGCCGGTGATGTCCAGGTTGGAGAGGAAGTTCACCGGCACCGAGCCGAGGCGCTTGTCTTCCAGGCCGCCATAGCGCTTGGCCTTGACCGCATCCAGCAGCGCCTTGGGCGAATCGAACGGGTCTTCGCCGGTTTCCTTGGCGGCCACGCCTTCCAGCGTGGTGAACGGGGTGTAGTTCACGCCGTCCTTGCCGTAGCCCATGACGTTGCCGAAGGTGATGCGCAGCGACAGGTTGGCGTCCGGGTAGACGAACTCGCCCTTGCTCTTCTTGTAGTCCGCCACCGCCTGCAGGTACAGCGGGCGCGACACCAGCGACTCGCCTTCGCGGGTCTTCTTCTGCTCTTCCTGCTTCAGCAGCGCCGGCATCACCGCCACCGCGTACTGGATCGCCGGATCGGTGCTGGCCTCGAAGGCCGCGCGGTCGGCCTTGAACCACTTCAGGCGCTCATCCAGGCTGCCCAGCCTGGTGCCCGAGAGCTTGCCGACCAAGCCCTGCACGGCCGCCGCATCGCTGCCCGCCAGCCACTGGTTGAGCACCTCGTTGCTGCGCTGCGCGGCCGGCAGGGCCACGTACTGGCTCAGCCAGTAGGTCTGCAGCTGCTGGTCCATGCGCGCGACATAGCGGCGGTCCATCTGCTTCAGGCCGCCTTCGATGGAGGGCAGGTCGCGCGTCTGGTAACCGGCTTCGCGCTCGGCATCGGCCTTGCTGCGCTCGATCGACAGCCGGTACAGGCTGATCGCCGTGCCCACCGCGGAGGTGCTGTTGAACTGGCTGACGAACAGATCGCGCTCACGCGTGGCCTTGCTCGTGTCCAGGTGCTGGACCAGCTGCGCATGCGCGGCCAGGGCCGGCTTGCCAGCGGCACCGCGCTTCTTCAGCCACGCCAGCACCGCGGCTTCTTCGGCCTGCTTCTGGCCGGCCGCGTCGATGCGCTTGAAGCCCTCCAGCTGGCCGGCGTAGTTCTTGGCCACGTTGTTCATGCTGGCCGCGGTGGCGGCGTACTTCACCTTGACGTCCGGGTCGGCCTTGCCGGCCTCGTCGATCATCTTCAGCACGGCGTTGTAGTGGCGCGCGATGGTCGGGTAGGTCCAGCGGGCGGTTTCATCGAACTCGCCGGCCAGCGCGTAGCGGTTGGTGCGGCCCGGGTAGCCGGCCACCATCACGAAGTCGTCGGCGCCCAGCGGCTGGTCGGCGAACTTCAGGAAGTGCCTGGGCTGGTAAGGCACGTTGTCGGCCGAGAAGGCGGCCGGCTTGCCGTCCTTGCCCACGTAGGCGCGGTAGAACGAGAAATCGCCGGTGTGGCGCGGCCACATCCAGTTGTCGATGTCGCCGCCGAACTTGCCGACGCTGCCCGGGGGCGCATAGACGAGGCGCACGTCCTTGATTTCCATGTTGCGGAACAGGCGGTAGGTGTTGCCGCCGGAGAAGCTGAACAGACGGCAGCGGAAACCGGCGTCGGCTTCGCAGGCGGCGGTCTGCGCCTTGTCGAACGCATCCAGCGCGCGGGTGCGGGCCAGCGGATCCTTGCCGGCGGCGGCGATCGCGGCCTTGGCCTGCGCGGTCACATCGGTGATCTGGTCGAGCACGTACACGCGGGCGTTGGGGCCGGCGCTCAGCTCATCCTTCAGGGTCGGCGCGTTGAAACCGTCCTTGATCAGGTTCTTCTCGGCGGTCGAGTTCAACTGGATCGCACCGTAGGCGCAATGGTGGTTGGTTACCACCAGGCCCTGCGGGGAGACGAAGCTGGCGGTGCAGCCGCCCAGCGCCACGACCGCACCCATCGGGTCGCCGGTCAGGTTGGAGATCTGCTCCGGCGACAGCTTCAGGCCGGCCTGCTTGAGCGGGCCGGCGATTTCCGGCAGCTGCTGCGGCACCCACATGCCTTCGGCGGCATGGGCGACCTGGACCAGCCCGAGGCTGGCGACGACGGAAAAAGCGAGCAGGTTCGAGCGCATTGAGCAGCCCCTTGCAAAGAGAACCGCCGATTCTAGCCCGCCCCCTGCCCCGGGCCGCACCCCGGAAGTCATGGGGAGTGTGACCGACGCCGATCATTGCCGCGCCGTGCGCGGCCAGCCGGGCATGGCCCGGCTCTACCGTCTCCCCCAGTGGCATTCCGCCACTCGCGGCCATGTGTCCGGAGGTGCCGGGCAGGCCGGTGCAGGACCGTGTAGTGCCATGGATGGCAATACCGAGCCCCAAGGACGGGGTTCACGGCGTGTCGTGCACCGGCCTGCCCGGCACCTCCCTCGCCAGAAGGAAGCGCTGCCCCCACCCCGAACCACCCGCAACGCAACATGGGAAACCCGCCGGCGGCTCTATAATCCGCGTTTTCCCCCTGACGAGTTCCACCGAGATGGCGCAGCAAACAATGAAGGCCCTGGTCAAGCGTGAAGCCGCCAAGGGCATCTGGCTGGAAGACGTTCCGGTCCCGACCCCGGGCCCGAACGAGGTCCTGATCAAGCTGGAAAAGACCGCCATCTGCGGTACCGACCTGCACATCTACCTGTGGGACGAATGGAGCCAGCGCACCATCAAGCCGGGCCTGACCATCGGCCATGAGTTCGTCGGCCGCATCGCCGAAATCGGCCCGGGCGTCACCGGCTACGAAGTGGGCCAGCGCGTCTCGGCCGAAGGCCACATCGTCTGCGGCCACTGCCGCAACTGCCGCGGCGGTCGCCCGCACCTGTGCCCCAACACCGTGGGCATCGGCGTCAACGTCAACGGCGCCTTCGCCGAGTACATGGTGATGCCGGCCAGCAACCTGTGGCCGATCCCGGACCAGATCCCGTCCGAGCTGGCCGCCTTCTTCGATCCCTACGGCAACGCCGCGCATTGCGCGCTGGAGTTCAACGTGATCGGCGAGGACGTGCTGATCACCGGCGCCGGCCCGATCGGCATCATTGCCGCCGGTATCTGCAAGCACATCGGCGCGCGCAACGTGGTGGTCACCGACGTCAACGATTTCCGCCTGAAGCTGGCCGCCGACATGGGCGCCACCCGCGTGGTCAACGTGTCCAACACCTCGCTCAAGGACGTGATGAAGGACCTGCACATGGAGGGCTTCGACGTGGGCCTGGAAATGAGCGGCAACCCGCGTGCGTTCAACGACATGCTCGACTGCATGTACCACGGCGGCAAGATCGCCATGCTCGGCATCATGCCCAAGGGCGCCGGCTGCGACTGGGACAAGATCATCTTCAAGGGCCTGACCGTGCAGGGCATCTACGGCCGCAAGATGTACGAGACCTGGTACAAGATGACCCAGCTGGTGCTGTCCGGCTTCCCGCTCGGCAAGGTGCTCACCCACCAGCTGCCGATCGACGACTTCCAGAAGGGCTTCGACCTGATGGAACAGGGCAAGGCCGGCAAGGTGGTGCTGAGCTGGAATTGAGTCCCCCCAGGGGCGGTGACCTGGCGGCTCCCGGTGCGATGCCCGGCACAGGCCGCCCCCGGCACGGAAACGAAAAAGGCGCCCATCGGGCGCCTTTTTCATGACCGGCGATGCGCGCCCGCCGTGGCCTACTTGCCGACGGAGAAGGTCAGCACCACGCGGTTGTCGGCGAGCTTGCCGAAGTTGTCCTTGCCGTTGCCGTCGGTGCCGTAATAGCCCAGGCCCACGGTCACCATGCCGATCGCCTTGCTCACGCCCACGTTCCAGTCGGTGTAATCGTTGCCGACATCCTTCTCGAAGGTGCTGCGCCCCAGGTTGGCGGTCACCGCGAAATCATGGGCCAGCGGCCACTCCGCGCCCACCCCGTAGTACCAGCCATCGGTCCCGGAATTCCACACATCGTTGCTGTAGGCCACCGTCGCGCTGTAGTGCTCGGCGAACGTGGTCTTGGTGATGAGTTCGTTGTAGGCAAGGTCGCTGGCACCCGGGTAGGTGTAGCGGTTGACCATCACATCGACATTGACGTTTTCGCTGACATCGATGTTGTAGCCGACGAAGTAATCCACCTCGAAATCCGGGCTGCCGGCGCCGAAGTCCACCCCGGAGCCCCACACGCCCGCGTACAGCCCGACCGGCGAGGTATAGGTGAAGCCCGCCTGCCCGGTCGGGTTTTCGTCGGTCTGGGACGCACCGCGGAAGACGTAATCCGAGACCGCCGTGATGTTCCAGCTGAACGGAGACTCGGCCTCGTCCTGGGCACTGGCGGCGAACGGGGCGATCAGGGCGGCGCAGAGCACAGCGGCGGCGGTACAGCGCGTGGCGTGGTTCATGCGGGGTCTCTCCGGGACGTGGGTGGGCGGATGCGGCGTGGTTTACGGTTTTTTAACCTGATTGATATTGCGATGCAACAATCACGTCTGCAACTGTCTTGCCGCCCTTGTGCGGGCCTGGCCTGCGGCCCACCCCCCGGCACCGCGTCCCGGCAGGTAAAATCCCGGGTTTCCCGTGCCGAAGACTGCCTGCCATGAGCGATGCCACCTCCGCCCCGCTGACCCAGCACTACGTTGAAGAACTGGAGGCGATCCGCGCCCAGGGCCTGTTCAAGTCCGAACGCATCATCACCAGCCCGCAGTCGGCCGAGATCACCCTGGACGACGGTCGCACGGTGCTCAATTTCTGCGCCAACAACTACCTGGGCCTGGCCGACCATCCCGACCTGATCCAGGCGGCCAAGGACGCCCTGGACAGCCACGGCTTCGGCATGGCCTCGGTGCGCTTCATCTGCGGCACCCAGGACCTGCACAAGCAGCTGGAAAAGCAGATCGCCGACTTCTTCGGCAAGCAGGACACCATCCTGTACGCGGCCTGCTTCGACGCCAACGGCGGCCTGTTCGAGCCGCTGCTGGGCGAGAACGACGCGATCATCTCCGACGCACTCAACCATGCCTCGATCATCGACGGCGTGCGCCTGTGCAAGGCCAAGCGTTTCCGCTACGCCAACTGCGACATGGCCGACCTGGAAGCCCAGCTGCAGGCCGCCGATGCCGCCGGCTGCAAAACCAAGCTGATCACCACCGACGGCGTGTTCTCGATGGACGGCTTCATCGCCCCGCTGGATGAGATCACCGCGCTGGCGAAGAAGTACAACGCGCTGGTGCACATCGACGAGTGCCACGCGACCGGCTTCCTCGGCGCGACCGGCCGCGGCTCGGCCGAGGTCAAGGGCGTGCTGGAGAAGATCGACATCATCACCGGCACCCTGGGCAAGGCCATGGGCGGCGCGCTGGGCGGCTTCACCTGTGCCAGCGCCGAGGTGATCGAACTGCTGCGCCAGCGCTCGCGCCCGTACCTGTTCTCCAACTCGCTGCCGCCGCACGTGGTCGCCGCCGGCATCAAGGCCTTCGAGATGCTGGCCGCCGCCGACGACCTGCGCAGCACCCTGGCCGAGAACACCGCCTACTTCCGCCAGAAGATGACCGCCGCCGGTTTCGACGTGAAGCCCGGCGTGCACCCGATCAGCCCGGTGATGCTGTACGACGCGCCGTTGGCGCAGACGTTTGCCGAGCGCCTGCTGGAAGAAGGCATCTACGCGATCGGTTTCTTCTTCCCGGTGGTGCCCAAGGGCCAGGCGCGCATCCGCACCCAGATCAGCGCCGCGCATACGCGTGCCCACCTGGACCGGGCGATCGATGCGTTCACCCGCATCGGCGTCGAGCTGGGCGTGATCAAGAACTGACGCACCTCCCTCGGGTGGCGCCACCGCATGGGTGGCGGCCCTCCGCAGCGGTGTCATGAACACCTGGCCGGGGCACGCCTGCGTGCCCCCGCCGACCCACGTCCGGCGTTACCCGCTTACTTCTTCTTTTTCTTCTTGTCCTTGGCCTGTTCCTTGCTGGCCACCACCACCGGTGCCGCCACCGGGCGGTCCTGGCCATTGCCCTTGGCCACGCGGATGCCATTGGCCTTCATCCAGGCGTCGAACTCATCGGCGGACATTTTCTTGTCGCCATTGCTCATCATGAAGCGGTAGCTGCCGCGCCCATCGAGTTCGGGCGTTTTGACTTCCACCATGTTCTCGATGACCGGCGCATCGGCCTTGGCCGTTTGCTTGTGGCCGCCACAGGCCGTCAGCAGCACGGCCGGCAGCAGCAGGCAGGCGCCGCGGAACAGCGGGCGGTTGAGGAGGTTGGCGTGCATGGGGGAATCTCCCGGTAGTGAATGGAACGTCGGGTACAAGGCCATCCATTGCCCGGTTCGGTCTGCCTGCCACGCACGGGCAGGCTGGAAAGTCACGGCGGGGCCGCGGCGCCATCGGCCGCGGCATACAACGCATCCAGATCGTGCGGGCTCAGCTCGCGCCAGGCCCCCTTGCCCAGCTCGCCCATCGGCAGCTGCCCGATGGCCACGCGCACCAGGCGCAGCACGTTGATGTCCAGGGCAGCGAGGAGGCGGCGGATGTGCCGGTTGCGGCCTTCGTCGAGCACCACTTCCAGCCAGGCGGTCTTCTCACCGCTGCGCAGCAGCGTGGCGCGGCGCGCGCGCAGCCGTTCGCCCTCTTCTTCCACGCCCGTGCACAGCGCCTGCAACTGGGCGGCATCGGGAATGGCGTCGATCTGCACGTGGTAGGTTTTGTCCGGGCCGGTGACCGGATCGGTCAGCCGCGCCGCCCACTGCGGGTCGTTGCTGAACAACAGCAGCCCTTCGCTGGCCTTGTCCAGGCGCCCCACCGGGGCGATCCAGGGCAGGCCCGCGCCATCGAAGCACCGGTAGACGGTGTCGCGGCCCTGCTCGTCCTGCGCGGTGGTGACCAGGCCGCGCGGCTTGTTGAGCATGAGGTGGATGCGCCGCGGAGCGTCGAGCGGCTGGCCGTCGACGCGCACCTGGTGGCGCCCATCGACAATGGGGAATTCGGGATTGTTGATGACGCGGCCATCGACGGTGACCCGCCCGGCCTGGATCCAGCGCGCCGCTTCGGTGCGTGAACACAGGCCGGCCTTGGACAAGACGCGCGCCAGGCCGTGGCGCGTGGCGCCGTCACTGCGCGCGGGACTTGCCGGTGACGCACGCCGCTCGGGGCGGCGTGGTCGGGATGCAGGCGCGGCGGGGGGCCGGCGTGTGCTCATCGTGCTCCGCGCAGCGCGCGGCTTACTTCTTCTCGCCCGGCTTGGTGTCAGCCGGTGCGTCGGCGGCAGCCGGTGCGGCGGCGGGAACCGGACGTGCCTTGACCACGCGCACACCGCGCGCCTTCATCCAGGCGTCGAACTCTTCGGCGGTCATGCGCTTGCCGTTCTGGCTCATGTCGAAGCGCCACGGGGTATTGTCGAATTCGGTCGCCGGCTTGTAGGCGGCCGGGTCGTTGGCCTTGATCGCCGGTGCACCGGGCATGGCCTTGGCGATGTTCTGGCAGCCGTCGATGCGCAGGCGCTGCAGGACGCGGTCGAGCGACTGCTGCTGGTCGAAATTGGAGGTGAGCACGCCAGCGGGCATGCCAAGCTGGACGTTGCGGATGTAAAGCTCTTCGGCAACCGGCGCGATGGCGGTGGCCGGCAGCGGCAGCGGCGAGGCGCTGATGGCACGTGCCGAGCAATCCACGGCTGCGTAGGCGGTGGGGATCAGGGCCAGGCCGAGCACGGCGGCCAGTGCGATACGCAGCATGGGATGCATCCAGGGAATAGGGTGACGCGGCGAGTTTAACAGCGCCACAACGGCTTTCAAGATCCCACATTCAATGAATACGGCAACTTGTTGGATTTATTGTTGATTTCTTCTTCGATCCCTTAAACGCTGGCTTCGATCGGGTGATACGCGAGCGTAAGGGCCCCGTCGCGGCCGGTAGGCCCCTGGCGTAGTGTCCCCCGGCCGCGGGGCGGCCTCCTCCTTTATTTTGCCCAGGAGCCTACCGACCGCGACGGGGCTCGCTTGCGGTGGGGAGGTCGACACCAGGCTTTTCTCACTTCCGTCGGTGGGTCGGGCGCTGGGGCCCCATGCCCTTTCCGGCGAATGTCCCCCGGCGTCGGCCTGCGGCCGCCCCCTCCTCCTTTATTTCGCCTCCAAGGGCATGGGGCCCCAGCGCCCGACCCACCGACACCCGCGTCACCAGCGCGCCACATGCTTGTCGCCGCCCGGGATGGAAAAAAGGAACAAAAAAAAGGGCCCGGCAATGCCGGGCCCTCTTCTGAGGCTGTACTACCAGAAGGATTAGTTCTGGACGTTCAGCTCGGTACGACGGTTCTTTGCACGACCTTCCGGGTTGTCCGAACCATCCGGGTTGGTGTTCGGTGCAATCGGACGGCTCTCGCCGTAGCCGATCGGACCCACCAGACGCGAAGCGGACACGCCGTTCTTGGTCAGGTAGTCATACACGGTGGTGGCGCGACGCTCCGACAGCTTCTGGTTGTAAGCGTCGGTACCCTTCGAGTCGGTGTGACCGGCAACTTCAACGCGCAGATCCGGGTAACGCTTCAGGATCTCGGTGGCTTCGCTCAGGATCGCCACGGCGTCCGGACGCAGGGTCGCCTTGTCGAAGTCGAAGTTCACGCCCTTCAGATCGATGGAGACCGGCACCGGGCAACCGTCCGGACCGATGGTCTGACCCGGCTGCGAATCCGGGCACTTGTCGTCGCAGTTGTTGACGCCGTCGCCGTCGTCATCCAGGTCTGCGCAGCTCGGAGCCACCGGAGCCGGGGCAACCACAGCAGCGGTCGGGGCCGGGCCCAGCGGGATCACGACGCCGACCGAAGCCAGCACGTCGCCGAACCAGCTCTCGTCCGGAGCGGAAACGCTCTGGTCGTCGAAATCAGCGCGGTAGGCCACTTCGGCGCGGACAGCAACGCGCTTTTCGAAGGTGGTCTGCAGGCCGACACCGACCTTGGCGCCGAGGTTGCCGTCCTTGCGCTCACGCGGACCGTTCAGGTTCAGCGAGCCGTACTCTTCTTCCGACTTCTGGTAGCCCAGACCCATCAGCAGGTAGGGGTTCCAGCCGCGGCCTTCAGAGATGAAGTGGCGACGCAGGTCGAGCGAGACGCCGTACTGGCTCCAGTTCAGATCCTGGTTGGCATCGAAGTTCGGGTTCTGGTAGTTCAGCTCGCCGTCCAGCGACCAGTTGGGGCTGATGAACTTACCGAGGCCCAGGGTCACGAACGGAGCGTCGTTGGTCAGACGGTCGCTATCCTGGAAGTTGAAGCCGGCCGAACCGGTCAGGTACCAGCGGTCATCAAAATCCTGCGCCGATGCAGCCTGGGCGAAAGCCAGACCGCCCAGCAGCGCGGCAGTAAGGATCTTCTTGTTCATTGAGTACAGCTCCTATTTCGGGGGTATGAAACCGGTAGAGGCATGGGCCAGCACCTGCGTCGTTTTCAGACTGCCGATTCAGCACGCCACCGCCGCGAACATTATGCTCAGGAGGGTGAAGGTGATGTTAACGGTCACGTAACATGTGAAGACGACGGCCAGACCTCTACCCGGCCCAGCTGGTGGCACCCTATACAGGTTGATGAAATTGCGCAAGACCCAGCAACGACAAGGGTTTTCGCATCCCCTACCGGGCGTGTCACATCCGACGCATTATTCCGCAGCGTAACGCGCAGCGTCTTGATTCAGCGCAGGAACAGCGTTGTATACGGTCGTATGATGGATGCGAATCCTGCGTGGGAGCCGCCATGAAAGCCGTGGGTTTAACGCGTTACCTGCCGATCGACGACCCCGCCTCGCTGCTCGACCTGAACGTGCCGCCACCGGGAATTCCCACCGGCGCGGATCTGCTGATCCGCGTCCACGCGGTATCGGTCAACCCGGTGGACACCAAACAACGCGCGCCGCGCGCGCAGCAAGAGGACCCGCCGCGCATCCTCGGCTACGACGCCGCCGGCGTGGTGGACGCGGTCGGGCCGGAGGTCACCGCGTTCCTGCCCGGTGACGAAGTCTATTACGCCGGCGATGTCACCCGTCCCGGCTGCAACGCGCAGTGGCAATGGGTGGATGAGCGGTTGGTGGGGCGCAAGCCGGCCACGCTGGATTTCGCCGATGCCGCCGCATTGCCGCTGACCGCGTTGACCGCGTGGGAACTGCTGTTCCAGCGCATGCCATTACAGTTCGATGACCGCCGTCATGCCGGCCAGGTACTGCTGGTCATCGGCGGCGCCGGCGGCGTGGGCTCGATCGCGATCCAGTTGGCGCGCCACGCGGGCTTCACCGTGGTGGCCACCGCCTCACGCGAGGCCTCCGCGCAGTGGTGCCGGCAGATGGGCGCCCACCACGTGATCGACCATCGCCACCCCTTGCCCGCCCAGCTGCAGGCATTGGACATCGCGCATGTGCATGTCGCCCTCAACCTCGCCGACACCGACCGCTATTGGGACGTGCTGGGGGAGCTGCTGGCCCCGCAGGGGCATGTGGGCCTGATCGTCGAGCCGCGCGATGCAGTGCGCATCGGCGACCTGTACAAGGCCAAGTGCATCGGGATCCATTGGGAATTCATGTTCGCCCGCGCCAGGTTCCGCACTGCGGACAGGATCGAACAGCACCGCATCCTGAGCCGGGTAGCCAGCCTGGTCGACGCCGGCGCGCTGCGCAGCACGCGCAGTGCGCACCTGGGCGTGATCAATGCGGCCAACCTGCGCCAGGCCCACCGCCAATTGGAAAGCGGCAGCACGATCGGCAAGCTGGTGCTGTCCGGCTGGGAGTGACGGCACCCGCGCGCCGACCGCGGCTGTCGGCGCACATTGCCACCTATCTGTATCTGTCGGCCCTCCCCCGCCCGACCTACATTCAAGGGCCCTCCCGGTGATGTCGCCATGCCCACCTCGCTCCCGCTGCGCCTGCTGCAACTGCTGATCGGCCTGTTCCTGTACGGCATGGGGGCGGCAGTGATGATCCGCGCCGCGATCGGGGTGGCGCCCTGGGACGTGCTTTCTCAGGGCATCGCCCTGCAGACGCCCCTGTCGTTCGGCGTGGCCACCAATGTTGTCGGCGCGCTGGTGCTGCTGCTGTGGTGGCCGATCCGCCAGAAGCCCGGCCTGGGCACGGTGCTCAACGTGATGCTGATCGGCCCCAGCGCGCAGTTCGGCCTGTGGCTGCTGCCGGAGGTGCATGGCCTGGCGTGGCAGATCCCGATGTTCCTGTCCGGCCTGTTGATCGTCGCCCTGGCCACCGGCCTGTACATCGGCGCGCGTTTCGGCCCCGGCCCCCGCGATGGCCTGATGACCGGCCTGCACGCCCGCACCGGCTGGCCGATCTGGGTGGTGCGCAGCGGGATCGAAGGCAGCGTGCTGGTCATCGGCTGGCAGCTCGGCGGCAACGTCGGCGTCGGCACCCTCGCCTTCGCGCTGTTGATCGGCCCGCTGTGCGGCGTGACCCTGCCGCTGTTCGGCATCCGCAAGCCTGCCCCGGCGGCAGCCACCCCCTGAGGGCATCCGGGCCCGCGTAGTGCTGGCCAACGGTGGTGGCATGCCCGGGGGCCCGCGGTTCGCACCGCAAACCGCGGGCGAAGCGCGAAGGATGCCGCGAAGCGCCCCCTTGCTTGTGAGGGCCTTTCGCGGCACCCTTCGCGCTTCCGTACGCAAGCGTATCGACATGTCGCCAGCCGCCGAGTCCCCCGCCGAATCCCCCGCCTATCCGCACCTGTTCGCTCCGCTGGACCTGGGCTTCACCCAGCTGCGCAATCGCATCCTGATGGGGTCCATGCACACCGGCCTGGAGGACCGCGCCCGCGACTTCCCGCGCCTGGCCGCCTACTTCGCCGAGCGCGCTGCCGGCGGCGTGGGGCTGATCGTCACCGGCGGCTTTGCGCCGAACGTGGTCGGCTGGCTCAAGCCGTTCGGCGGCAAATTGTCCTGGCCGTGGGAGGTCCGCCCGCATCGCCAGGTGACGGCCGCGGTGCACGCCAACGGCGGCAAGATCTGCCTGCAGCTGCTGCATGCCGGCCGCTATGCCTACCACCCCCTGTCGGTGGCACCGTCGAAGCAGAAGGCACCGATCAATCCGTTCACCCCCCGCGCGCTGTCCGCCGGCGGCGTGGAGCGCCATATCGCCGATTACGCGCGCAGCGCGCGGCTGGCGCGCGAGGCCGGCTATGACGGCGTCGAAGTGATGGGCTCGGAAGGCTATCTGATCAACGAGTTCATCGCCCCGCGCACCAACAAGCGCACCGACCGCTGGGGCGGCGATGCGGCCCAGCGCATGCGCTTTGCGGTGGAGATCGTGCGCCGCATCCGCGAAGCGTGCGGCCCGGACTTCATCATCATCTACCGCCTGTCGCTGGTCGACCTGGTCGAGGACGGCAGCAACTGGGCGGAAATCGTGGCGCAGGCCAAGGCGATCGAAGCCGCCGGCGCCACGCTGATCAACGCCGGCATCGGCTGGCATGAAGCACGCATCCCCACCATCGCCACCTCGGTGCCGCGCGCGGCCTTTGCCGGGGTCACCGCCAAGCTGAAGCCGCACGTGCAGGTGCCGGTGATCGCCACCAACCGCATCAACATGCCCGACGTGGCCGAGCGCATCCTGGCCGGCGGCGGCGCGGACATGGTGTCGCTGGCGCGCCCGTTGCTGGCCGATCCGGAGTGGGCCAACAAGGCCCGCGCCGGTCGGCCCGAGGCGATCAATACCTGCATTGCCTGCAACCAGGCGTGCCTGGACCACGTGTTCGAGAACAAGACCGCCAGCTGCCTGGTCAACCCGCGTGCCGCGCACGAGACCGAGCTGGTCTACCGCCCGGTTACCGTGGCCAAGCGCGTGGCGGTGGTCGGCGCCGGCCCGGCCGGCCTGGCGTGCGCCACGGTCGCGGCCGGGCGCGGCCACGCGGTCACCCTGTTCGACGCCGGCAGCGAGATCGGCGGCCAGTTCAACGTGGCCAAGCGCATCCCGGGCAAGGAAGAATTCCACGAGACCCTGCGGTACTTCCGCCACACCCTCGAGCAGACCGGCGTGGACGTGAAGCTGGGTACCGTGGCCGACGTGGCCACGCTGGCCGGCTTCGACGAGGTGGTGGTGGCCACCGGGATCACCCCGCGTCGGGTCGACTTCCCCGGCGCCGACCACCCCAAGGTGGTCAACTACCTGGACGTACTGCTTGGCCGGGTCCAGGCCGGCGCACAGGTGGCGATCATCGGCGCTGGCGGGATCGGCTTCGATGTCGGCGAGTTCCTCGTCCATGATGGTCCGTCCAGCGCGCTGGACCCGGCCCGCTGGATGGCCGAATGGGGCGTGGATCCCACCTTCGAAGGGCGCGGCGCGTTGGCCAGGCCGGCGCCGGAGCCGGCCGCGCGCAAGGTCTGGCTGCTGCAGCGCAGCCCGGGCAAGCCCGGCGCCCGGCTGGGCAAGACCACCGGCTGGATCCATCGCGCCACGCTCAAGGCCAAGGGCGTGAAAATGCTCGGCGGCGTGGAGTACCTGGGCGTGGACGATGACGGCCTGCGCATCCGCATCGATGGCCAGGAACAGACCCTCCCGGTCGACCACGTGGTGGTCTGCGCCGGGCAGGAACCGCGCCGCGATCTGCATGCGGCACTGCAGGCGGCCGGGATCAACGCGCACCTGATCGGCGGCGCGGATGTCGCCGCGGAACTGGACGCCAAGCGCGCCATCCACCAGGGAAGCCACCTCGCCGCCGCACTCTGAGGGCGCCCGACAGCGACCTGAATACGGGCCCGTGAACGCGATCCGGGCCCCGCTCCGAACCTGAATGTCAAGCCTTCGGGTTCAGGATGCATTGGGAAATGGCCCCCTATCGTGCGCCAACTTTCCCGCTCACCACCCAGTTCGAGTGAGCGCGCGGACCCCACGTCTTGTTCGGGTCCGCTCCCGGGCGGCCCCGATGGCCGCCTCCCCATGACGCCAAGTCGTACCCTCGCCCCGTCCGCACGATCGGATGGACAGCCAGGTGCGGCCCACACGGAGCAAGGAGATTTATGAAACTGGCCTGGATTCTCTGGCTGTCACAGTTGTTGCCGCAGCCTGCCGCCGATTCGTTGTGCCTGAGCACGACCGTCTACCTCGAAGCGCGTGACCAGACCCTGCGCGGCCAGCAAGCCGTCGCGGAGGTGGCCCTGCGCCGGCTGGACAGCGGCCTGTGGGGCGACTCGATGTGCAAGGTGGTCACCGCGCGCAAGCAGTTCGCCCCGACCATCGTCGCCCCCGGCACCCAGCTGGGCAACGCGGACGCCTGGCAGGAAGCGATGACCGTGGCCTTCGATGCCGAACGCAACTGGGCCCTGCCGGCCGGTGAGCGCAAGGAGATCGTGCCCGGGGCGAGCCACTTCGCCGCGCTGTCGATCGCCAACCCGAGCTGGCGCAACGCCTACCAGGTGGCCACGATCGGCGACCACACCTTCTACCGCGTGCAGAAACTCAAGCCGCGCGCGTCGTAACGATCTGTTACGGCCATACCGTTGAGGATACGGGTCCCGCTCTGGAATAGTGAGCGGCTGCCCCATCACCCTCCCAACGGAGTTCCCATGAAGCTGTACAGCAAGCCCGGTGCCTGCTCCACCGCCGACCACATCGCCCTGCAGTGGACCGGCCAGCCGTTCGAGGTGGAACTGCTCGACAAGGACACCCTGAAGGCGCCGGCGTTCCTGAAGATCAATCCGGCCGGCTCGGTGCCGGCGGTGGTCGATGGCGATTTCATCCTGACCCAGAACGCGGCGATCATGGGCTACATCGCCGATACCTACCCGCAGGCCGGCCTGGCCGGTGACGGCAGCGCCCAGCAGCGCGCCGAGGCCACCCGCTGGTTGTCCTTCGTCAACTCGGACCTGCACCCGGCGTTCAAGCCGCTGTTCGGCCCGGGCACCTTCATCGAAGACGACAGCCAGTACGACGCCATCCGCGCCACCGCGCTCAAGCGCCTGCGCGGCCTGTTCGAACGTGCCGACAAGCAGCTCGCCGACCGCCCGTGGCTGGCCGGTTTCCGCAGCTTTGCCGACCCGTACTTCTACATCACCCTGCGCTGGGCGGCGGGCGCCAAGGTCGACCTGAGCGGCCTGGACAACATCGCCGCCTACAAGAAGCGCATGGACGCCGATGCCGGCGTTCAGGCCACGCTGAAGGCCGAAGGCCTGAGCTGAGTCGCTCGGCGTTGCGCATATATAAGAAGAGAGCCCGGCACTGCCGGGCTCTCTTTTTTGTGTGGCGGTAGCACCCTGCGCCCTGCTAGCCGAGCGTACGCACCACGTTGCCGCTGGCGTCGCGCAGCTCGGTCGGCACCACCCGGATCCGCAGGCGGCCACCGGGCAGCGGGTAGGTGCCGCGCTGGGCCTGCACGTGCTCCAGCACGCCGCGCAGGGTGGCCGGGCTGAGCACGCAGCGCGCGCTGTCCTGTTCGAGCGCGACATGGTCGGCCTCGCCCGGCTCGAAGCGCCAGCTTCGCTCGCGGTCGGCCAGGGTCAGCGCACGGCCGTGGTCCAGCCGCAGTGGCAACAGCTCCAGCACGCCCGGCACCTGGCCGGCGCCGAGCACCAGTTCGACGGTGTCGCCCTCCACCGCCCATCCAAGCGTTTCGATGAACAGCATGCCGGTGGTGGAGCCCTCGCGGGCGCTGCCGGCCTCGACCGCCGCGGCCAGCGCCGGATCGGCCAGCAGCGAGCCGCGCTGCAGGTCGGTGATCCACAGCGGCATGGCCGGCGCCAACGCGTCCAGCACGCCCTGCGTCGACCAGCGCCGCACCGCGGCCATCTCGTCATCGCTCAGGCCCACCACCTGCAGGAAACGCATACGGCCGTTGGCGGTGTCACGCGCCGGCAGTTGCGGATCCTCGACCAGGGCCAGGTGGCGCAGCACGGTATCGGTCTCCAGCGCGATCGGACCGTTGGCGTCCAGATGATGGCCGGCCTCGAACACATTGCCGCTGCCGAATACATAACGCGCCAGGTTCTGCAGCAGGTTCATCGGCCACACCGGCGGCGCGGCGTCCGGCGCCTCTCCCGGCGCGGCGGCCAGGCGGAAGGTCAGTTCGAAACCGTAGCCGCTGTCAGCCGCGTCATCGCTCTGCTTGTCGTACAGCTCGGAGAAGCCGTAGGTGACGTAGTGCCAGTGCGGGCGCGGGGCGTCGGCCCAGTACACGCTGATGCCGTCCAGCGGATCGTCGCCGCCCAATGTGTAGGGCAGCGCCGTGCCGTAATGCTTCGGCTCCTGGCCGGGATACAGCGCGGCCAGCGCCGCGTTGATCGCATCCCAGCCCGGGGTGCCGTCATCGTCCTTCGTGGGGTCCATCGCGTGGCTCCTGCGGGTGTAGCCAGGCAAGGTAACGCCCGGGCGCGACGACCACCACCCTTCCAAGACGCCACGATTCAGCCAGGAACCGCGGTCGCCGTGTCCGGCACCGCTGTCGCTGGCGCGGCGGGTGCGTCGAGCAGCGCATGGGTGTCGCTCAGCCAGCGGCTGGCCAACGCCGGGCTCCTGGCCTTGGCGACCGCGGCGGCCATGTCCGGCCACAGTTTCTCCAACGCGCCGGCATCGGTGCAGCGCTCGATCTTGAGCTGCATGAAATAGCCCTTGAGCCCGAGGTGCCTGCGCACCGATTCGCTCATCCAGTCGTACAGGCGCTTGTACAGGTCTGGATCCTGCTCGCGGCCGGCGGTGAGCGTGCGCGCGGCCGGTGCCGCAACCGCGCCGCCAACCACTTCGATCAGTCCGGCCTGCGCCAGTTGTGCCAATGCGTCCTCCGGCGCGCGCAGGCCCGGTAACAGCGCGGTCAACGCGTCGTCATCGCGCTGACCATCGACCATCAGCAGAATGGACCGCAATGCCGGCGGCAGGCGCCGAGCGCGGTCTTCGATTTCCTGACGGCCCGCGGCCGTCTTGGCATGGATATAGGCCATGTGGTGGTTCCCCCTGTTACTGCGGTGTTGCCACGCCCGGCAGCCAGCCCTCGGCCGGTGCCCGTGCGTCCCCTTGCGACCGTTCCAGGTGGTTGCCCACGCCGGCGCCCCCGTGCGCACCGTGTCCCCAGCACGCACCGCCAGGCCCCGGGGCCTGCAGCGGTCACGTTCGGAGCTTACCTGAGGCCGGCCGACACCGATAATGCGCTGCAGCACGCATCGGTCAGGCGTCGGCGCGGAACTGCAGATGCCGGCGGTAGCGCGGATGAGGACCATGAGCAGGACCGGCAACGCGATCGTGCAGGAGGTTCAGTCGTCGCGAGTGCCACCCCGCCTCGGCAATCGGATACACCGCATGGGCCAGCAGGCCGCCCCAGCCGATCGCCGCAGCCAGCGCCCTGCCCGCCCGCATCCTGTGTTCGACAGCCATGCTGCGCCGCACGGCGACCGGGTCCGCGGCGGCCCCGTCCGGGGCCGCGCCTGCGTGTTCGTCCCCGGCGAAGCGGACGGTGCGGGTCACCGCCCCAGCGCGCGCCGGATCTCGTCCAGTGCCGCCGGATCATCCAGCGTGGACAGGTCGCCCGGATCACGCTCTTCGGCCAGCGCCTGCAGCGAGCGCCGCAGCAGCTTGCCCGAGCGGGTCTTGGGCAGGGCGTTGACGATGTGGATGTGCGCCGGTCGCGCCAGCGCGCCCAGCGACTGGGTCACCCGCTGCATCATCTCGGTGATCACCGCGCTGCCGTCACCCTCCACCGCCTGGCGCAGCGTGACGAACACCAGCGGCACCTGGCCCTTCAACTCGTCCTTGACCCCGATCACCGCCGCCTCGGCCACCAGCGGGTGGCCGGAGATGCACTCTTCGATCTCGCGCGTGCCCAGGCGGTGCCCGGCCACGTTGATCACATCGTCGGTGCGGCCCAGGATGAAGGTGTAGCCATCCTCGTCGCGGATCGCCCAGTCCAGCGAGCTGTACAGCAGCTCCTTGAAGTGGCTGAAATAGCTCTGCAGGAAGCGGTCGTCGTCCTTCCATACCGTGCTCATGCAGCCCGGCGGCAACGGCGGGGTCATCACCAGCACGCCCTTCTGCCCGGGCGCGACTTCGTCGCCGGTGTTCTCGTCGATCACTTTCATCTTGTAGCCGAGGTTGGGGAAGCCGGGCGAGCCGAAGCGCACCGGCTTCATGTCCACGCCGGGCAGCAATGTCAGCGCCGGCCAGCCGGTTTCGGTCTGCCAGTAGTTGTCGATGATCGGCTTGCCCAGCGCATCGTTGATCCAGTGCGCGGTCGGCTCGTCGAGGGGTTCGCCGGCCAGGAACACGTACTTGAGCGCATCCAGGTCGTGGCGGGTGATGAAGTCGGTATCGTGCTTCTTCAGCACGCGGATGGCGGTGGGCGAGGAGAACAGCGTGCGCACCCCATACTGCTCGCACAGTGCCCACCAGATGCCGGGGTCGGGGTGGGTCGGCAGCCCTTCGTAGAGCAGCGAGGTGCAGCCACCGATCAGCGGCCCGTACACGTTGTAGGAATGGCCAACCGCCCAGCCCACGTCCGAGGTGGAGAACATCACCTGTCCCGGCTTGCAGTCGAACACGGTCTGCATCGACTGCGCCATCGCCACCGCGTAGCCGCCCACATCACGCTGCACGCCCTTGGGCTTGCCGGTGGTGCCGGAGGTATACAGCAGGTAGCTGGGCTCGCTGGATTCCAGCCACACCACGGGCACGTCCTGGTCGCCGACTTCCTCGCGCAAGGTGGCGTAGTCGAGGTCGCGGCCGGGCACCTTCGGCTCGGCCGGGTCCAGCCCGCGCGACACGATCAGCACGTGCGGCGGTGGCGAGGCGGCTTCGGCGCACGCGGCATCCACCATCGCCTTGTACGGAATGACCTTGCCGCCGCGCTTGCCGGCATCGGCGGCGATCAGTAGCTTGGGTTGGGCATCATCGATGCGCAGTGCCAGGTTGTGCGCGGCGAAGCCGCCAAACACCACCGAGTGGATCGCGCCGATGCGGGCGCAGGCCAGCATCGCAAACACCGCTTCGGCCATGTTCGGCATGTAGATCACCACGCGGTCGCCGCGGCCGACGTCCAGCCGCTGCAGCACGGCGGCGAAAGCGTTCACCTCGCGATACAGCTCGCGGTAGGTGATCTCGCGGGTCACGTCGGTCTCGGTGGAGACGGCCACCAGCGCCAGCTGGTCGGGTCGCTCGGCCAGGTGCCGATCGACCGCGTTGTAACAGAGGTTGGTTTCCCCACCGACGAACCAGCGCCGGAACGGCGGGGTGCTGTAGTCGAGGATCTGCTCCGGTGCCTTGTGCCAGTAGATGCGCTGCGCCTCCTCGGCCCAGAACGCCTCGGGTTCATCGATGGAACGTCGGTACATTTCCTCGTAACGCATGACAGCCCTCCCAGACAAAGCCATGGGATCGAGCATAGTCCGATGGTCGGTGCCCGACCGTCCGACCTTGGTCGTAGGACCCGGTAGAGCCGAGCCATGCTCGGCTGCTTCGGCGCCGATCATTGCCGTGCTGCGCACGGCCGGGTAGAGCCGAGCCATGCTCGGCTGCTTCGGCGCCGATCGTTGCCGTGCTGCGCACGGCCAGGTAGAGCCGAGCCACGCTCGGCTGCTTCGGCGTCGATCGTTGCCGTGCTGCGCACGGCCAGCCGAGCATGGCTCGGCTCTACCGGGTGGTCCATCGGCAGATCCCTGACCAGCGTGTACCCATCGTTTGTCGAACAGGGTCCGATGGTGAGGCGGGGGCCGTCCGCCCTCGGTCGCACGGCCCGGTAGAGCCGAGCCATGCTCGGCGGCTTCGGCGCCGATCGTTGCCGTGCTGCGCACGGCCAGCCGAGCATGGCTCGGCTCTACCGGGTGGTCCACCGGCAGATCCCTGACCAGCGTGTGCTCACCGTTTGTCGAGCAGGGTCCGATGGTGAGGCGTGGGACGCCCGACCTCGGTCGCACGGCCAGGTAGAGCCGAGCCATGCTCGGCTGCTTTGGCGCCGATCGTTGCCGTGCTGCGCACGGCGAGCCGAGCATGGCTCGGCTCTACCGGACGGGCAAAAAAAAACGCCAGGCGATGCCTGGCGTTTTCGTCAACTCACCGACCAACGGTCGGTATGCGCCCGCGGATCGATCAACCCAGCAGGTGGGCCACGCCGGCGCGCTCTTCTTCCAGCTCGGCGAGGGTCTTGTCGATGTACTTCTGGCTGAAGTCGTCCACCGGCAGGTCCTTGACCAGGGTGTACTCACCGTTTTCGGTGGTGACCGCGAAGCCGAAGATCACGCCTTCCGGGATGCCATAGGAGCCGTCGGACGGCACGCCCATGGTGACCCACTTGCCGTTGCTGCCCAGCACCCAGTCACGGATGTGGTCGACGGCAGCATTGGCGGCCGAGGCGGCCGAGGAGGAGCCACGGGCTTCGATGATCGCCGCGCCGCGCTTGCCCACGGTCGGGATGAAGGTGGACGCGTTCCATTCCTGGTCGTTGATCGCTTCGGCGATGGAGGCACCATCGGCGGTGGCGAAACGGTAGTCCGGGTACATGGTCGGGCTGTGGTTGCCCCACACGATCAGCTTCTCCATGCCACCGACCGGCTTGCCGAGCTTGGTCGACAGCTGGCTCAGCGCACGGTTGTGGTCCAGGCGCAGCATGGCGGTGAAGTTGCGCGGGTTCAGGTCCGGTGCCGACTTCATGGCGATGTAGGCATTGGTGTTGGCCGGGTTGCCGACCACCAGCACCTTGACGTCACGCTTGGCGACCTTGTTCAACGCCGCGCCCTGCGCGGTGAAGATCTTGGCGTTTTCCAGCAGCAGGTCCTTGCGCTCCATGCCCGGGCCGCGCGGACGCGCGCCGACCAGCAGGGCGATGTCGGCGTCCTTGAAGGCCACTTCGGCGTCGTCGGTACCGACCATGCCGGCCAGCAGCGGGAACGCGCAGTCTTCCAGTTCCATCATCACGCCGCGCAGGGCGGCCTGGGCCTTGTCGACCGGCAGCTCGAGCAGCTGCAGGATGACCGGCTGGTCCTTGCCCAGCATGTCGCCGGAGGCGATGCGGAACAGCAGGGCGTAGCCGATCTGGCCGGCGGCGCCGGTCACGGCAACACGAACAGGTGCTTTCATGGGGATTTCCTCTGCTAAGAAGCTAAGAAGCGATGGGGGAGATGGCCGCGCGGGCGGGGACAGGCCTGGCGGGGCGGCCGGAACGTGAAAACGGCCCCCTTCACAGGGGGCCGTCGGGATCGGATCAGGCGGCCGGGATGAGCTTGTTCCACTCGGCCACGCGCTCGGCCTGGGCGGCCAGCACGGCGTCGGTGTCGCCTTCCAGGGTGATCGAGTGGATCACGTCGCCCTGCTTCACCGAATCGACGATGGCCTGACCCTCCAGGACCTGGCCGAACACGGTGTGCTTGCCGTCCAGCCAATCGGTCTTGATGTGGGTGATGAAGAACTGGCTGCCGTTGGTGTTCGGGCCGGCATTGGCCATCGACAGCGAACCCACCTGGTGACGCACGCCGTTCTTCTCGTCCTCGAACTTGTAGCCCGGGCCGCCGGTGCCACGACCCTGCGGGCAGCCGCCCTGGATCATGAAATCGGGGATCACGCGGTGGAAGATCAGGCCGTCATAGAAGCCGTGCTTGACCAGGTTCACGAAGTTGGCGACGGTCAGCGGGGCCTTGTCGGCGAACAGCTCGACCTTGATCGGGCCCTGGGTGGTGTCGAAAGTGGCGATGAGGGACATGCAAATCCTTGGGGTACGGGGGTTTGTCGTTAGCCCCATAGGATACACCCGGGACTCGCAGGGGGCCTGCCTGACGATGGTCGAACACCCCCTCGGCGGCACCCGACCGGTGCTCCGGACAGGCGCCCCTCACAGAGATGAATGCCCGTCCGGCAAGGCTTGCAAGAGACTTTTCGCGATTGGTCATCTTGGCCGTATAATGTTGGACTTCTTTTTCCAAATCCGGCGCCGACTGGCCCCCTTTCGCATGTCTATCGAAAATCTTCGCAACATCGCCATCGTCGCCCACGTCGACCACGGTAAGACCACCCTCGTCGACCAGCTGCTCAAGCAGTCCGGCACCCTCTCCGAGCGCACCGTGCTCGCCGAGCGCGTGATGGACAGCAATGACCAGGAAAAGGAACGTGGCATCACCATCCTGGCCAAGAACACGGCCATCACCTGGGAAGACAAGAAGACCGGTATCAAGAACCGGATCAACATCGTCGACACCCCGGGACACGCCGACTTCGGCGGCGAAGTGGAGCGCGTGCTGTCGATGGTGGACACCGTGCTGATCCTCGTCGACGCGATGGACGGCCCGATGCCGCAGACCCGCTTCGTCACCCAGAAGGCCTTCGCGATGGGCTTCAAGCCGATCGTCGTGGTCAACAAGGTCGACCGCCCGGGCTCGCGTCCGGATTGGGTGATCGACCAGGTCTTCGACCTGTTCGACAAGCTCGGCGCCACCAATGAGCAGCTCGACTTCCCGATCGTCTACGCCTCGGCCCTGAACGGCTATGCCGGCCTGGAAGACAGCGTGCGCGACGGCGACATGACCCCGCTGTACGAAGCGATCATGCAGCACGCGCCGAAGCCGGAAGTGGACCCGGACGGCCCGTTCCAGATGCGCATCAGCCAGCTGGACTACAACAACTTCGTGGGCGTGATCGGCATCGGCCGCATCCAGCGCGGCACCCTGAAGAAGAACATGCAGGTCGCGGTGATCGACCGTGAAGGCAAGAAGCGCAACGGCAAGGTCGCGCAGGTGCTGGGCTTCCTGGGCCTGGAGCGCATCGAGCAGGACACCGCCGAGGCCGGCGACATCGTCGCCATCTCCGGCATCGCCGAGCTGACCATCTCCGACACCCTGTGCCACCCGGACACCCCGGAAGCGCTGCCGGCACTGACCGTCGATGAGCCGACCATCTCGATGACCTTCCAGGTCAACAACTCGCCGTTCGCCGGCAACAAGGACCTGTCCGGTGGCAAGTTCCTGACCAGCCGCCAGATCAAGGACCGCCTGGATCGCGAACAGGTCCACAACGTGGCCCTGAAGGTCGAACAGCTGGAAGACGCCGACAAGTTCCTGGTCTCCGGCCGTGGCGAACTGCACCTGTCGGTGCTGATCGAGAACATGCGTCGCGAAGGCTACGAGCTGGCCGTGTCGCGCCCGGAAGTGATCATCAAGCAGATCGACGGCCAGGCCATGGAGCCGATCGAGCAGCTGGTGGTGGACATCGAAGAGCAGCACCAGGGCGGCGTGATGGAAAAGCTGGGCACCCGCAAGGGCCAGCTGAAGAACATGGAGCCGGACGGCAAGGGCCGCGTGCGCCTGGAATACCAGATCCCGGCCCGTGGCCTGATCGGTTTCCAGAACGAGTTCAAGACCCTGACCCAGGGTTCGGGCCTGCTGTTCCACGTGTTCGACCATTACGGCCCGAAGGAGCAGGGCGCGATCGCCAAGCGCCAGAACGGCGTGATGATCGCCAATGCTCCGGGCGCCACCCCGGCGTACTCCCTGGGGCCGCTGCAGGAACGCGGCAAGCTGTTCGCTGCGGAAGGCGACAACGTGTATGAAGGCCAGCTGGTCGGCATCCACTCCAAGGACAACGACCTGACCGTCAACGCGATCAAGACCAAGCCGCTGACCAACATGCGCGCCTCGGGCAAGGACGATGCGATCCAGCTGACCCCGGCGATCAAGTACTCGCTGGAACAGGCCCTGGACTTCATCGAAGACGACGAGCTGGTCGAGATCACCCCGAAGGAAATCCGCCTGCGCAAGAAGGGCCTGACCGAAAGCGAGCGCAAGAAGGCGTCGCGCGGCGGCTGATCGGACCCATTGTCGTGATCGACAAGCCCTACAACCCGGATCCTCACAGGCATCCGGGGCTTCACCTGATCGCCTTGCTGGAAGCCAGCAAGGCGGTCCTGGCGCTGTTGGCCGCGACCGGGCTGGAAATGCTCGGTCCGCAGCCCCTGCGCGATGCGGTCAATGCCCTGATCCGGCGTTTCAGCCTGGACCCGGATCACGGCACCCTGCCCTCGCTGCTCAACATGATCAATCCCGATGCGGTGCACCTGGCCGCCGTGGCCATGCTGGCCTACGGGGTGCTGCATCTCTTCGAGGCCTGGGGCCTCTGGCGCGCCAAGGCCTGGGCGTCCTGGCTGGGCTGCGTCACTGCCGGCATCTACCTGCCGTTCGATATCTACGCCATCATCCGCCACCCTGGCTGGGCCTCGTGGTCGGTGCTGGTGATCAACCTGATCGTGGTCGGCGTGCTCGCCCGCGATATCCGCAAGCGCCATCCCACGCCCACCGCTACCTCCTGAGTTGCCAAGCGTGGCACCGGCTGGTTAGCCTGAGCGCCGGTTTACGGGACACCCTGATGCGTCTGCCGCTGACATCGATGTTGATGATCGTGTCGCTCTGCGGCTGTGCGCCTGCACCTGCCCCGGTGCACGCCAGCGAAGCCCCCGCTGCGGCCGCCGCGCCGCGCCCGGATACCCCCTTCGCCTACGCCGAGACCGACATCGTCGACCTGCAGGCGCAGATGGCTGCCGGGGCGCTGGACAGCACCACCCTGACCCGCGCCTACCTGGAGCGGATCGCCCGCATCGACCGTGCCGGCCCGCGCTTGAACGCGGTGATCGAGCTCAATCCCGAGGCACTCAAGGACGCCGCCGCACTGGATGCCGAGCGCCGCCGCGGCCAGCTGCGTGGCCCACTGCACGGCATCCCGGTGCTGCTCAAGGACAACATCGGCGCGCGCCCGATGAGCAACAGCGCGGGGTCCCTGGCCCTGGCCAGGTTCCGCCCCGACGACGCCTTCCTGGTCACCCGGCTGCGCGCGGCCGGCGCGGTGATCCTGGGCAAGACCAACCTCAGCGAATGGGCCAACTTCCGCTCCAGCCAGTCCATCTCCGGCTGGAGCGCGCGCGGTGGTCAGACCCGCAACCCCTATCGGCTCAGCCACACGCCCTGCGGCTCCAGCAGCGGCAGCGCGGTGGCGGTGTCGGCCAACCTGGCGGCCGCGGCGATTGGGACCGAGACCGATGGCAGCATCGTGTGCCCGGCGGCGGTCAATGGCGTGGTCGGGCTCAAGCCCACCGTCGGCCTGGTCAGCCGCGAGGGCATCATCCCGATTTCCTTCAGCCAGGACACCGCCGGCCCGATGGCGCGCAGCGTCGCCGACGCGGCGGCCCTGCTGACCGCGATGGCCGGCCGCGACGATGCCGACCCGGCCACCGCGACCATGCCCGGGCGCGCGGTCTACGACTACACCTCACGCCTGAACCCGGACGGCCTGCGTGGCGCGCGCATCGGCGTGCTGTCGGGACCGCTCGACCAGTTGCCCGGGGTGGGCCCGGCGCTGCAGCACGCCGTGGAGGTTCTGCGCGAGGCCGGCGCGGTGGTGGTGCCCGTGCAACTGCCTACCCAGGGCCAGTGGGAAGACGCCGAGCGGATCGTGCTGCTGCACGAGTTCAAGGCGGGCCTGCAACGCTATCTCACCACCTACAACGCGCCCCTGCGCGACCTCGACCAGGTGATCGCCTGGAACCGCGGGCATGCCGACCAGGAACTGCTGCCGTTCGGCCAGGACCTGATGGAAAGCGCGGCTTCCACAGGCGGCCTGGGCAATCCGGCGTACATCGCGGCGCGTACCGAGGCCCGCCGCCTAGCGGGCCCGGCAGGCATCGATGCAGCCCTGCGTGCGCAACGGCTGGATGCCTTGATCGCCCCCACCACCGGCATTGCCTGGCCGATCCGTGCCGGGGCCGGCGATGATTTCCCCGGCGGCAGCTACAGTGCCGCCGCCGTGGCCGGCTACCCCAGCCTGAGCGTGCCGATGGCGCATGTGAACGGGCTGCCGCTGGGCCTGCTGTTCATGGGCACCGCCTGGAGCGAGCCCCGCCTGATCGAACTGGGCTATGCCTACGAGCAGCGCACCCGTGCCCGACGTCCGCCACGCTTCGGCACCCACACCCTGCTGCCGCACAACGTCGCCCCCTGAGGGGCGTGCCGCCACGCCCACCGGCGCCTACGGCGCGGGCACCACCGCCGGTGCGCCGTCCTCGGCCCCCGGCGAGCGCACGTCCTCGGCCGGCTGCGAACGCGGGCCACGCAGGCCCGGATCGGGCTGCTGGAGCAGTTCGGCGCGGGTCCGCGGCAGCGCCTGCGGATGCTCGCGGGCCAGGAAATCCAGCATCCGTTCGCGCACGATGCAGCGCAGGTCGAATGCATCGCCGGAGTTGCGCGCACTCACCAGCAGGCGCACCTGCAGCGTGTGCTCGGTGGTCTCGGTCACCTGGGTCACGCAGACCCGGCCATCCCACAGCGCCTCGCCCTTGCAGATGCGCTCCAGCTCGGCACGGATGGCGGGGATCGGTGCGCGGTAGTCCAGCCACAGGAACGCGGTCCCCAGCAGGTCGGCACTGCGCCGGGTCCAGTTCTGGAACGGATGCTCGATGAACCAGGTCAGCGGCACCACCATCCGCCGCTCATCCCAGATCCGCACCACCACGTAGCTGCTGCCGATTTCCTCCACCCGCCCCCACTCGCCTTCCACGATCACCACGTCGTCCAGCCGGATCGGCTGGGTCAGGGCGATCTGCAGGCCGGCGATCAGGTTGCCGAACACCGGCTTGGCGGCGATGCCGGCGACCAGGCCGATGATGCCGGCCGAGGCCAGCAACGCGGTCCCGATCTGGCGCACCATCGGGAAGGTCAACAGGATCAGCGACACGCCGACCAGGATGATCGCGCCCATCAGCACCCGGCTGAGCACGCGGGTCTGGGTCTGGATGCGGCGGGCCTCCAGGTTGTCGGCCACCTCCATCGGGTGGTCGCGCAGGATCGCCTGCTCGCCGGCAGCCACCGCGCGCACCAGCAACCAGATCACGCAGGCGGTCAGCCCGATGTGCAGCAGGCGCAGCGACTGGTCCAGCCAATGGCCCTGCAGCGGCGTAGCTTCCAGTGCGGGAATCAGCACCAGCAGCGGCAGCGCGAACGCCATCGGGCGGCTGATCACCCGGCCGATGCGCGCGCGACGCTGCTCACGGCCCTTGAGCCGGCGGGTCAGCGCCATCAACAACCACCAGCCGGTGAGCCCGACCGCCAGCGCAATGCCGATCGGCCACAGGTACAACGCCGCTTGCTGCCAGTCCACCGTCACTGCACGCTCCTGCGATCATCGAAGGAAGGCCGCAGCATGCCTGTATCGCCATGACCACCATGTCAGGCGAATGTAAGCCGTGCGTGGACAACGCCGGCCAGCGCCACGCCGTGCGTGGCGCCGCTGCGACGCCTCAGCCCGCGTAATGCTGCTGCTTGCGCACGATGGCCATGGCGATCTCCAGCGACTGGTCGTAGTTCAGGCGCGGGTCCACCGATGAGCGGTAGGCACGTTCCAGGTCACGCTCGGTCAGTTCGCGGGCGCCGCCGGTGCATTCGGTCACGTCCTCGCCGGTCAGCTCCAGATGCACGCCGCCGAGACGGGTGCCGGCCGCGGCGTGCAGGTCGAAGGACAGCTCCACCTCGCCGCGCACGTTGTCGAAGCGACGGGTCTTGTAGCCGTTGCTGGTGCTCTCGGTGTTGCCGTGCATCGCATCGCACACCCACAGCACGCGACGGCCGTCGCGCTTGACCGCATCCAGCAGCGGGGGCAGCTTCTCGGCGATCTGCGCCGCGCCCATGCGATGGATGAAGCTCAGGCGGCCCGGTTCGTCATCGGGGTTGAGCACGTCGATCAGGCGCAACAACTGGTCCGGCTGTACCGACGGGCCGACCTTGATCGCGATCGGGTTGCGCACGCCGCGCAGGTACTCCACGTGGGCGCCATCCAGCGCCGCCGTGCGCATGCCGATCCACGGATAGTGCGTGCTCAGGTTCAGCCAGCCGTGCTGGCGCGGTACCTGGCGGGTCAGCGCCTGTTCGTAGGGCAGCAGCAGCGCCTCGTGGGACGTGTAGAAATCGATGCGGTTGAGGTTGTGCACCCGCACCCCGGCCAGGGTCTCCATGAAGTGCACCGCATCGCCGATCGAGCCGACCATCTTCTGGTAGTCGGCGGCCAGCGGCGAATGCTGCACCCAGTCCAGGTTCCAGTACTCGGGGTGGTGCAGGTCGGCGAAACCGCCATCGATCAGGGCGCGCACGAAGTTCATCGTCATCGCCGAGTGCGCGTGGGCCTGCAGCATCCGCCGCGGGTCCGGCAGGCGCGCCGCCTCGGTGAATTCCGGCCCGTTGATCACATCCCCGCGGTAGCTGGGCAGGGTTACCCCGTCGCGGGTTTCGGTATCGGCCGAGCGCGGCTTGGCGTACTGGCCGGCAAAGCGGCCGACGCGGATCACCGGCTTGCGCATGCCGTGCACCAGCACCAGGCTCATCTGCAGCAGCACCTTGAGCCGGTTGGAGATGGTGGTCGACTCGCAGTCGCTGAAGTTCTCGGCGCAGTCGCCGCCCTGCAGCAGGAAGCGCTTGCCTTCCTGCGCATCGGCCAGTTGCTGCTTGAGCGCCAGGATCTCCCAGGACGTCACCAGCGGCGGCAACCGCTTGAGCTCATGCAGGGCCGCGTCCAGCGCCAGCGGGTCGGGATAGGTCGGCATCTGCAGCGCGGTCTTGCCGCGCCAGCTCTCCGGCGACCAGGCTGCGCTGTCGGCGGCGGCAGTGGCGGCGGGATCGACTACGGGCGGTGCGGACGGGCTCATCACAGACTTCCGGGGGGTGGGGACCGGTCATGGTCGCAGAGCGCGCCGCTGGCGCAAAGCGCCGCCTGTGCGACGGCGACAGCTGAACGGCGGAAAACGAACTCGGCCACTCGCCCCAAACCGCATTCCCTCCCTACCGTGGACAGGCGCATGATTTGTTACGGAGTAACACTCGCCAGGCCGGCCCCCTCCCCTACGTCCAGCCACCAAGTCCTCCCCCATGAAGCCATCCCTGCTTGCCCGCGGTATCGCCCTGGCCCTGTCCGTGGCCAGCCTGCCCGCGCTGGCCGCCACGGCCGACGCCGCCCCTCCGGCCGTCACCGACCTGGACGCGGTCACCGTCAGCGCCCAGCTCGACCAGGCGCGCAACGCCCTCTCCCCCGACATCGGCAGCAGCCAGTACCAGATCACCGCCGAGGACATCCAGAAACAGCCGCTGGGCGCCTCGGCCCCGCTCAGCCAGGTGCTGCTGCAGGCGCCTGGCGTGGTCCAGGACAGCTACGGCGGCGTGCACGTGCGTGGCGACCACGCCAACCTGCAGTACCGCCTCAACGGCGTGCTCCTGCCCGAATCGATCTCCGGCTTCGGCCAGACCCTGGATGCGCGCACCATCAAGAGCATCCGATTGATGGATGGCGCATTGCCGGCGCAGTTCGGCGAACGCACCGCCGCGGTGGTCGACATCACCACCCGCAGCGGCGCCGAGCTGGGCAATGGCGGCAGCGCCGGCATCACCGCCGGGTCGTTCGGCACCCTCAACCCCAACGCCTCGTGGTGGGGCAACCAGGGCCGCTGGAGCTGGTACCTGACCGGGAACTACACCCAGAACGAGGTCGGCCTGGAAAACCCCACCGCCTCGCGCCGGCCCGACCACGACGACACCCACCAGGGCAAGGCATTCGCCGACCTCACCTACCTGGTCAACGACACCACCCGCCTGAGCCTGTTCGCCGGTTTCGCCAACAACCGCTTCCAGATCCCGGTCAACCCGGGCCAGACGCCGCAGTTCGGCTACCTGGATACGGTCCAGGCCGATTCGTCGCAGCTGGACGAAACCCAGGGCGAGACCACGCGTTTCGGCATGCTGGTGCTGCAGGGCACGCTCGGCCAGACCGCCTACCAGGTGTCGGCCGGGCAGCGTTACAGCGACCTGGCCTTCAACCCCGACGTGGCCGGCGACCTGGTCTTCGACGGCGTGGCCTCGCAGGTGGACCGCAGCAACCGCGCCAGCACCGTGCAGGCCGATTTCTCCACGCCACTGGGCGACAACCACACCCTGCGCTATGGCCTGTACGGCAACAGCGAACGCGCACGCGCCGGCAGCACCGCCTGGGTGTTTCCGGTCGACGCCGATGGCAACCAGGCCAGCACCACGCCGATCGTGATCGCCGATGCCAGCGCCTTCCATGCCAGCACCGCGGCGGCGTACGTGCAGGACGAATGGCGGATCGGCCAGGACTGGACAGTCAACTACGGCCTGCGCGCAGACCGTTACAAGGCCTTCGGCGGCACCGAAGGACAGCTCAGCCCCCGCCTGGGCGTTGTCTGGAACGCCAGCGACAGCACCACCGTGCACGCCGGCTACTCGCGCTACTTCACCCCGCCGGCCAGCGAACTGGTGGCCGGCAGCGACATCGCGCGTTACGCCGGCACCACCAACCAGCAGCCGGTCACCGGCAGCACCACGCCGTTGTCCGAGCGCAGCGACTACTACGACGTGGGCGTGTCGCAGCAGGTTGGCGAGCACCTCACCCTCGGCCTGGACGCCTACGACCGCAAGGTCGACCGCCTGCAGGACGAAGGCCAGTTCGGCGCGGCCTACATCTATTCCACCTTCAACTACCGCTACGGGCACGTGCATGGCGTGGAGTTCAGCGCCGACTACAGCAGCGGCCCGCTCGGTGCGTATGTCAATGCGGCCTACAACAAGGCAATGGGCAAGCAGGTGATCACCGGCCAGTACAACCTGGACCCGGAGGCGCTGGCGTACGTGCAGGACAACTGGATCCACCTGGACCACGACCAGACGCTGACCTCTTCCGGCGGCGTGAGCTATGCGTTCGCCGGCCACAACCGGGTCGGGGCCAACTACGTGTATGGCAGCGGCCTGCGCTCGGACATCGAGGGCGTGCCCAATGGCGGTGAGCTGCCGTCCTACCTGCAGGTCAACCTCAGCGCGGCGCATGATTTCAACGCCGACAGCGGCCACCCGCTGCACGCGCAGCTGGCACTGGTCAACGCGCTGGACCGCAGCTATCAACTCCGCGACGGCGGCGGCATCGGCGTGTTCGCCCCACAGTGGGGTCCGCGTCGCGGCGCCTACCTGAGCCTTCAGCAGGACTTCTGAACGACGGCGCCCGCCGGCATGATGCGGGCGGGCGCAGCAGGCGCGCGATCAGCGCGCCGCCTCGATCAGACGCGCGGCGTGCGGAAGGAGACGAACAGCGCCCAGGCGGCCAGCAGCACGAACCACACCAGGCTCCACATCGGCATGGTCAGGCCGAGGAAACGCCAGTCGATGTTGCCGCAATCGCCGGTGCCGGTGAGCACCGTGCGGAACACCTCGAACGGCCCCATCGTTTCGCTGAGAAACGCCAGCGGCGGGCCACAGCTGGAGCCCATGTCCTTGGGCAGCAACTGCACATACACGTGGCGGCCGGCGATGCCCATGCCAACGGCCGCGGCGATGAAGGCCAGCACGCCGTAAGTGCCGCGCCCGGCGCGATCACGCGGGCCATGCAGGGCGCCGATGAGGAACAGCAGCCCGAGCGCGGCGAAGGCGATCCGCTGGAAGATGCACAGCGGGCACGGCTCCAGCCCGATCTTGAGCTGCAGGAAGATCGCGTAGGCCAACAGCCCGGCGCAGATCAAAAACCCCAGCAGGAACTGGGCGCGGTAATTCCAGCGCAGTGGATTCATTGCCAACACTCGTCAAAGTCCAGGCGCCAAGATTAACAGGCCCTCACCTGCCGCCGCCGCCACGCACGTGCCGATTGTCGGCGTAGAAGACCGGACAGCGTGTTCGTCCGCCCGCGGCACGGCTCCTGTCCCTAAACGGAAAAACCCGGCACAAGGCCGGGTTCTTCACCGAATTACGGGTGTTGCGCGTCGATTATTCTTCGACGGCTTCCGCCACGGCAGCCGGACGGTCGACCAGTTCGACGTAGGCCATCGGAGCGTTGTCGCCAGCGCGGAAACCGCACTTCAGCAGACGCAGGTAGCCACCCGGACGGGTCGCGTAACGCGGGCCCAGGATGGTGAACAGGTTGCCCACGGCTTCGTTGTCGCGCAGACGGGCGAAGGCCAGACGACGGTTGGCGACGGAGTCGACCTTGGCCAGGGTGATCAGCGGCTCGGCGACGCGGCGCAGTTCCTTGGCCTTCGGCAGGGTGGTCTTGATCAGCTCGTGCTTGAACAGCGAGGCGGCCATGTTCTTGAACATCGCTTCGCGGTGGGCGCTGGTACGGTTGAACTTGCGGCCGGACTTCATGTGACGCATGGGAGTGATTCCTTGATTGAATGCTGGATCGGTTGGGTATCGCTGTCGCCATCCTGGCGTTGCTGCTTGGACTGCGGTTGGTCCGATGCCGGCCCTCCTGGCCGACCGTCACCGCAGGCTATGGGCCTGTCGATGCGTGGTGTTACGGTGAAGCCCCCGCACCCGAAGGTGCGGGGTCAAGCATCTTGCGTCGTGCTGGATCAGCCGAGCATGCCGTGCTGGGCGACACCGGCCGGCGGCCAGTTCTCCAGCTTCATGCCCAGCGAAAGGCCGCGCTGTGCGAGGACTTCCTTGATCTCGGTCAGCGACTTCTTGCCGAGGTTCGGGGTCTTGAGCAGTTCCACTTCGGTCTTCTGGATCAGATCGCCGATGTAGTAAATGCTCTCTGCCTTCAGGCAGTTGGCCGAGCGAACGGTCAACTCCAGATCGTCGATCGGGCGCAGCAGCACCGGATCCACGCCGTTGTTGGCCGGCTTGGCTGCACCGCGGTCGCGGTGGGTGAAGTCACCGAAGACCGACAGCTGATCGCTGAGGATGTCGGCGGCGGTGCGCACGGCTTCCTCGGCATCGATCGTGCCGTTGGTTTCGATGTCCAGCACCAGCTTGTCCAGATCGGTACGCTGTTCGACGCGGGCCGCTTCCACCGAGTAGGCGACGCGACGGACCGGCGAGAACGAGGCGTCCAGGACCAGACGACCGATGGCACGGGTTTCTTCATCCGGACGACGACGTGCGGCCGCCGGCTGGTAGCCGAAACCACGCTCGATCTTCAGACGCATATTGATTGCCGTGTCCTTGGTCAGGTGGCAAATGATATGGTCGTTGTTGAGGATCTCGACGTTGTGGTCGACCTTGATATCGGCAGCGGTCACGACACCCGGACCCTGCTTGGACAGCGACAGCGTCGCGTTGTCACCCGTGTGCATACGGATGGCCACGTCCTTCAGGTTGAGCAGGACTTCAAGCACGTCCTCCTGCAAGCCTTCGAGCGTGGTGTACTCGTGCAGGACGCCGTCGATCTCAACTTCCGTGATGGCGAAGCCCGGGATGGACGACAGCAGCACGCGACGCAGGGCATTGCCCAGCGTATGCCCGTAACCACGCTCCAAGGGTTCGATAACGACCTTGGCGCGGGTGTCGGTAAGGCGTTCGATCTGCGGACCGCGAGGACGCAGAACCTGGTTGGCGGTAACCGTCATGTTGCGGGTTCTCCTAGTGAATCCCCGGCCGTCGCCGGGGATTCTCCAATGTGAATTACTTCGAATACAACTCGACGATCAGCGCTTCGTTGATATCCGCAGGCAGGTCCGCACGATCCGGAACAGCCTTGAAGATGCCGGCGAACTTGCCGGAATCCACTTCAACCCACGACGGACGCAGGTCGTGCGTGGCAGACACGGTCAGGGCTTCCTGAACGCGCAACTGCTTGGCAGCCTTCTCGGACAGCGCGACAGCGTCGCCAGCCTTGACCTGGTACGAAGCCAGGTTGACCGACTTGCCGTTCACGGTGACACCGCGGTGCGAGACCAGCTGACGGGCAGCCGGACGGGTCACAGCGAAGCCCATGCGATAGACAACGTTGTCCAGGCGGGTTTCCAGCAGCTGCAGGAGGTTCTCGCCGGTGTTGCCCTTCTTGGTCGAGGCCTTCTTGTAGTAGTTGCGGAACTGACGCTCCAGCAGACCGTAGATACGCTTGACCTTCTGCTTTTCACGCAGCTGGGTGGCGTAGTCGGACAGCTTGCCCTTACGGGCGGTGGCGCCGTGCTGGCCGGGCTTCTGCTCCAGCTTGCACTTGGAGTCCAGCGCGCGCGCCGGGCTCTTGAGGGAAAGGTCGGCGCCTTCGCGGCGGGCGAGCTTACAGGTAGGACCGATATAACGAGCCATTTCTTATCGCTCCTTTAGACGCGACGCTTCTTCGGCGGACGGCACCCGTTGTGCGGGATAGGCGTCACGTCGATGATGTTGGTGATCTTGTAGCCCACGTTGTTCAGCGAGCGCACGGCCGACTCACGACCCGGACCCGGGCCCTTGATGCGGACTTCCAGGGACTTGACGCCGTAGTCGAGCGCGGCACGGCCGGCCTTCTCGGCAGCCACCTGGGCAGCGAACGGGGTGGACTTGCGCGAACCGCGGAAGCCAGCGCCACCGGAGGTCGCCCACGACAGAGCATTGCCCTGGCGGTCGGTGATGGTCACGATGGTGTTGTTGAAAGAAGCGTGGACGTGGGCGACGCCGTCAGTGACGACGCGCTTGATCTTCTTCTTGGTCTTAGCGACGGGCTTAGCCATTTCTTAGGTCCCTTACTTCCTGATCGCCTTGCGCGGGCCCTTGCGGGTGCGGGCGTTGGTACGGGTGCGCTGGCCACGCAGCGGAAGACCGCGACGGTGACGCAGACCGCGGTAGCAGCCCAGATCCATCAGGCGCTTGATCGCGATACCGATTTCACGGCGCAGATCGCCTTCCACGATGTACTTGCCGACTTCGAGACGCAGACGCTCGATTTCCGGCTCCGACAGATCGCGGATCTTGGTGGTCGAGGTCACGCCTGCGGCGTCGCAGACCTTCTTCGAACGGGTACGGCCGATGCCGTAAATGCTTTGCAACCCGACCCAGACGTGCTTCTGGGCTGGCAGGTTGACGCCTGCAATACGCGCCATGACGCGGTTCTCCAGCTGAGTGATGGCCGACGGCGCACCCAAGGCGCGCCAATCCGGCAGGATGGATCAAAAAGTGAACTAGCGATACTAACAAGGTTCCGGTCTACTTGGAAGCCCGTGAAACACAAGGTTTCACGAACCCGGCCCAGGGAGTGTGCCCAGGCTCCGGCGCCGGATCAGGTTGACCCCGGTGAAAAGGCGCTTTCGTGCCCTTTCCCGGTGCCGCCCGCGCTACTCCCGCGCGGGACGACCCGATCTCACCCCCACCCGGAACCGCTGCGGGGGCCGCCCTTCGTTTGTGTGGCCAGGTCCGCGAAGCGGAGGACCATCACGTCAGGAAGACGAAAGTGTAACAGGCTTATCAGCCGCGGGCAAAACCGCCGCGGTTGCCGCCCTTCAGGTTGGCCTTCTTCAACAGGCTCTCATACTGGTGCGACATCAGGTGCGCCTGGATCTGCGCGATGAAGTCCATCACCACCACCACCACGATCAGCAGCGAGGTGCCGCCGAAGTAGAACGAGGCACCCAGCTGGGTACGCATGATTTCCGGCAGCAGGCAGACGATCACCAGGTACAGCGAACCGGCCGCGGTCAGGCGGGTCAGCACGCCGTCGATGTAGTCGGCGGTGGCCTTGCCCGGACGGATGCCCGGAATCAGCGCGCCCGACTTCTTCAGGTTGTCGGCGGTTTCCTGCGAGTTGAACACCAGCGCGGTATAGAAGAACGCGAAACCGGTGATCAGCGCCGCGAACACGATCATGTGCAGCGGCTCGCCCGGGCCCAGGGCGTTGGCAACCTTCTGCAGCCAGGTCGCCGAGCTGGCCTGGCCGGACCACATGGCCAGGGTGGTCGGGAACGCCAGGATGCTGGAGGCGAAGATGGCCGGAATCACGCCCGCCATGTTCAGCTTGAGCGGCAGGAACGACGTCTGGTTCATGTACGCGTTGCGACCGCCCTGGCGGCGCGCGTAGTTCACCGTGATCCGACGTTGGCCACGCTCGACGAACACCACGAAGTAGGTGAAGGCCAGCACCACCAGCACGATCAGCAGCAGCGAAATGAAGCTCATGTTGCCGTCGCGATAGGCTTCCACGGTGTGGATGACCGCGCCCGGCAGGCCGGCGACGATGCCGGCGAAGATGATCAGCGAGACGCCGTTGCCGATGCCACGCTCGGTGACCTGCTCGCCAACCCACATCAGGAAGATCGTACCGGCGGTCAGCGCGATGATGGCGGTGAGCACGAAGCCCATGCCCGGGGCGTACACGACCGGCGCGCCGCTCGGCGACACCTGGTTCTGCAGCGCCAGCGCGATGCTGCCGCCCTGCACCACGGCCAGCAACACGGCGCCGATGCGGGAATATTGGGTGATCTTGCGACGGCCCGACTCACCTTCCTTCTGCATTGCCTTCAATGCCGGGAAGATATGGACCGCCAGCTGCATCACGATGGACGCCGAGATGTACGGCATCACGTTCAGCGCGAAAATGCTGAAACGGTGCAGGGCGCCGCCCGAGAACATGTTGAACATGTCCACGATGCCGCCGCCCTGCGCCTGCATGAGCGCAAGCATGGCTTCGGGATTCACGCCCGGCACCGGCACATAACAGCCGATGCGATAGACGATCAATGCCCCGATGACGAACAGCAGACGCTGGCGAAGTTCCGTGAACTTGCCGAGCCCGCCGCCGAGGTTACCAATGCCAGCTTGCGCCATGTCTTACTCCTGTACGCTGCCGCCGGCAGCTTCGATCGCGGCCTTGGCACTGGCCGTTGCAGCGACGCCCTTCAGGGTGAACGCCTTGGTCAGGTCGCCCTTCATGACGATCTTGGCACGCTTGGCGGTGCTCGGGACCAGCTTGGCAGCGCGCAGCGCGGCAAAGTCGATCTCGCCGGCTTCCAGGCGTTCCAGCTGGTAGGACAGCACTTCCGCGGTGTCCTTGGCGATCTTGGAACGGAAACCGACCTTCGGCAGACGACGCTGCATCGGGGTCTGACCGCCTTCGAAGCCAGCCTTGATCTTGCCGCCACCCTTACGGGCGAACGAACCCTTGTGGCCGCGGCCGCAGGTCTTGCCCAGGCCGGAGCCGATACCACGGCCGACGCGGGTGCGCTCTTTGCGCGCGCCCGGTGCCGGGCTCAGTTCATTGAGATGCATGGTCATTGGATTATTCCTCAACCTTGACGAGGTAATGAACCTTGTTGATCAGGCCGCGAACCTGCGGGCTGTCCTTCAGTTCACGGACATCGTTGAGCTTGTTCAGGCCCAGGGCACGCACCGACAGGCGGTGACGCGACTGGGTGCCACGCAGGCCGCCCACCAGGCGGACCTTGACGGTCTTGCCGGTTTCATTAGCCATGGTTGAGATCCTCCACCTTCTTGCCGCGCTTGGCCGCGATGCGGACCGGCGACTGCATTTCGGTCAGGCCCTTCAGCGTGGCACGGACCAGGTTGATCGGGTTACGCGAACCGACGGCCTTGGCCAGCACGTTCTTGACGCCAACGGCTTCCAGCACGGCGCGCATGGCACCACCGGCAATCACACCGGTACCTTCGGAGGCCGGCATCATGAACACGCGAGCTGCGCCGTGGCCGGACTTCACCGGGTGCCACAGGGTGCCGTTGTTCAGATCGACGTCGGCCAGGTTCTTGCGAGCCTGCTCCATCGACTTCTGGATGGCGACCGGCACTTCGCGCGCCTTGCCATAACCGAAGCCGACCTTGCCTGCGCCGTCACCGACCACGGTCAGTGCGGTGAAGGTGAACTGGCGGCCGCCCTTGACGGTCTTGCTGACGCGGTTGACCGCGACCAGCTTTTCGATCATGCCGTCGTCGACTTTCTCTTCGCGGTTACGGTCGCGATCGCGACCCCGCTGCTGACGTTCTTCTGCCATGTTGATTCCTTGATTGATTGGGTATGTACGGCTCGGGGCCGCTTATAGCTGTGAAGTGGTGCGGTGTTTCGATCGGCCTTGCAGAAGAAGGACGTCGCCCGGCGCAACCCACGCCGGCAGGCAGGCGGAAACGGGGACCTGCCCCGTTTCCTTATCCCTTAGAACTGCAGGCCGCCTTCGCGGGCTGCATCGGCCAGTGCCTTGATGCGGCCGTGGTAGCGGTAGCCCGAGCGGTCGAAAGCGACCTTCTCGATGCCCGCAGCCTTGGCGCGCTCGGCGACCAGCTTGCCCACCTTGGCGGCGGCGTCGCTGTTCTTGCCGTTCTTCAGGCCTTCCTTGACGTCGGCCTGGGTGGTGTTGGCAGCGGCCAGCACCTTGGAGCCATCGGCGGTGAAGACCTGGGCGTACAGGTGCTGACCGGTGCGCAGCACCGACAGACGCGGCACGCCGAGAACGCGGATGTGTGCACGGGTCGACTTGGCGCGACGCAGGCGGGCGATGTTCTTGTTGATGCTCATGATTTGAGTTCCTTGAAAGCTGAAGTGAAGCGGGCGTTTGCTTTGAGACGCCCGACCGGTGAAGGCCAGGCGCCCATGGAAGTTCCCGCGCCTGATTAGGCCTTCTTGGCTTCCTTACGAATGATGACTTCGCCGGCGTACTTCACACCCTTGCCCTTGTAGGGCTCCGGCGGACGGAAGCCACGGATCTTGGCTGCCACTTCACCAACGCGCTGCTTGTCGGTGCCCTGGACCAGGATTTCGGTCTGGGTCGGGGTCGACAGGGTGATGCCTTCCGGCGCCACGAACAGGACCGGGTGCGAGAAACCCAGCGACAGGTTCAGGTCCTTGCCCTGCATGGCGGCACGGTAACCGACGCCGACCAGCTCGAGCTTGCGCTCGAAGCCTTCGGTGACGCCGTGGACCATGTTGGCCAGGATCGCGCGGACGGTGCCGGTGAGGGCGGTCAGCGACGGATCGTTGGCAGCCAGGTTGGCAACGCCGTTCTCGATGGTGATTTCAACGCCAGCGACCTTCGGCAGCGACAGGGTGCCCTTCGGGCCCTTCACGCTGACGGAGTCAGGCTGGATGTTCAGTTCAACGCCCTTGGGCAGGTTGACCGGCTTCTTGGCTACGCGGGACATAGTAGTTTCCTTCTCGCCTTAGGCCACGAAGCACAGGACTTCGCCGCCGACGCCCAACTGGCGCGCCTGCGCATCAGTCATGATGCCCTTGGAGGTGGAGATGATGGAGATGCCCAGGCCGTTGAGGACCTTCGGCAGCTCGGACTTGCCACGGTACTGGCGCAGACCCGAACGCGAGAAGCGCTTCAGGGTCTCGATGACCGGCTTGCCTTCGAAATACTTCAGGACGATTTCAAGCTCGGCCTTGTTGTTCTCGATCTTGGTGACGCGCAGGTCGGTGATGTAGCCTTCGGCCTTCAACACTTCTGCGATTGCAACCTTGATCTTGGAGGACGGTGCCTTCACCGTCTGCTTGCCAACCGCGGCCGCATTCTTGATGCGTACCAGCAGGTCGGCGATGGGATCAGTCATGCTCATAGTCGATACCTTTGAGTGCACCGATATCCGCTTTCGCGAAAATCTTGCTGTGTTCCTGGGATGGGCCAGTACCCTTCACATTGTGATCTGCAGGCCGATGGCCCGCCCGGCGCCCGCCCCTGTGAAAAGGCAAGACGCGGGAGTATACGGCAAAAAGAGCCCGACTTGCGCCGGACTCTTCAATTGGGGACAAACCTGAATGAACCGGTCGGTCCCCCTGCCCCGCACCCAGGGGATGCGGGGCAGGTTCCGGGACGAATCCCTTACCAGCTGGCCTTGCGCAGGCCCGGCACGTCACCACGCATGGTGGCTTCGCGCAGCTTGTTGCGGCCGAGGCCGAACTTGCTGTAGACGCCACGCGGGCGGCCGGACAGTTCGCAGCGGTTGCGGTGGCGGCTCGGCGACGAATCGCGCGGCAGCTTCTGCAGCTTGACTACGGCGTCAGCCTTTTCGTCGTACGAAGCGGTCGTGCTGGAGATGATCTTCTTCAGCTCTTCACGCTTACCAGCGAACTTGACGGCCAGCTTGGCGCGCTTCAGGTCGCGGTTGACCATGGAGGTCTTTGCCATTTCGGATTCCTCGACGTATCAGTTACGGAACGGGAACTTGAACGCTGCCAGCAGCGCCTTCGCTTCCGCATCGGTCTTGGCGGTGGTGGTGATGGCGATATCCATGCCGCGGATCGCGTCGACAGCGTCGAAGTCGATTTCCGGGAAGATGATCTGTTCCTTCACACCCATGTTGAAGTTGCCGCGACCGTCGAAGGAACGACCCGAGACACCACGGAAGTCGCGCACGCGCGGCAGCGAGATGTTGATCAGGCGATCCAGGAACTCATACATCTTTTCACGACGCAGCGTGGTCTTGCAGCCGATCGGCCAACCATCGCGGATCTTGAACGACGCCACCGAGACGCGGGACTTGGTCACGATCGGCTTCTGGCCGGAGACCTTGGCCATGTCGGCGACGGCGTTTTCCAGGATCTTCTTGTTCGTGGCTGCTTCGCCGACACCCATGTTCAGGGTGACCTTGACCAGCTTCGGAACCTGCATCGGATTGGTGTAGCCGAACTGCTTCATCAGCGCCGGCACCACTTCTTCCTTGTAGAACTTTTCGAGACGGGTATTCATCAGCGCATCCTCAGGCGTCGAGCGCCTCACCGCTGGAGCGGAACACACGCAGTTTGCGTCCATCCTCCAGCACCTTGAAACCAACGCGTTCGCCCTTGCCCGAAGCCGGGTTGAGCACGTTCACGTTGGAGATATGGATCGACGCTTCACGCTCGACCACGCCGCCGGCAACGCCTGCCTGCGGGTTCGGCTTGGTGTGGCGCTTGACGATGTTCACGTTGGCGACGATCACACGATCGCCGTCGACGCGGACGACTTCGCCCTGCTTGCCCTTGTCCTTGCCGGTGTTGACGACGACCTGGTCGCCCTTCTTGATACGGTTAGCCATGATTATCTCCTGTCGCTCACAGCACTTCGGGAGCGAGCGAGACGATCTTCATGAACTTCTCGGTACGAAGTTCACGCGTCACCGGTCCGAAGATGCGGGTGCCGATCGGCTCTTGCTTGTTGTTGAGCAGGACGGCAGCGTTGGCGTCGAAACGGATCAGCGAGCCGTCGGCGCGACGCACACCCTTGCGGGTACGCACCACGACGGCGTCGAACACTTCACCCTTCTTGACCTTGCCGCGCGGGATCGCATCCTTCACGGTGACCTTGATGATGTCACCGATGTGGGCGTAGCGACGCTTGGAGCCGCCCAGCACCTTGATGCACATCACTTCCTTGGCACCGGAATTGTCCGCGACCTCGAGGTAGCTCTGCATCTGGATCATGATTCAGATCTCCTTATTCAGCCGCACGCGTGATGACTTCCACCACGCGCCAGTTCTTGGTCTTGGACATCGGAGCAATCTCGGTCACGCGGACGACATCGCCTTCGTTGCAGGCATTGTCGGCGTCGTGTGCGTGCAGCTTGGTCGAACGCTTGATGTACTTGCCGTACAGGGCGTGCTTGACCAGGCGCTCCACCAACACGGTGACCGTCTTGTCCATCTTGTTGCTGACGACACGGCCTTCGACCGTGCGCAGCGTCTTGTTTTCAGTATTGTCGCTCATCGCGGCCATCCTTACTTGGTGCTGCCGAGCAGGGTCTTGACGCGAGCAATCTCGCGGCGGACCCGGCGGGTTTCGTGAGTCTTCGGCAGCTGGCCGGTAACCTGCTGCATACGGAGCGAGAACTGCTCCTTACGCAGATCGGTCAGGTGGGCCTTCAGATCGTCAGCCGACTTTTCGCGAAGTTGTTTGATATCCATTACATCACCGTCCGGGTCACGAAGGTGGTGGTCACGGAGAGCTTGGCAGCCGCCAGGCGGAACGCCTCGCGAGCCACGTCTTCACCCACACCTTCAATTTCATAGATCATGCGGCCGGGCTGGATCTGGGCGACCCAGTATTCCACGTTGCCCTTACCAGAACCCATTCGGACTTCGATGGGCTTCTTGGTGATCGGCTTGTCGGGGAACACTCGGATCCACATCTTGCCACCGCGCTTGACGTAGCGGCTGATCGAGCGGCGGGCCGCTTCGATCTGACGCGCGGTCAGCTGACCGTGGGCGGTTGCCTTCAGGCCGTACTCGCCGAAGCTGACAGCGTTGGCGCTCCAGCTCAGGCCATCGTTACGGCCCTTGTGTACCTTGCGGTACTTGGTTCGCTTGGGTTGCAACATTGTCGTTACCTCGCTTCACGGGCCGGGCGCTGACGGTCACCACGGTCGCCGCGATCGTTACGATCGTTACGCGGGGAATCGTCCTGCTTTTCCTGGCCAACCTGGGAGAAATCGAAAACCTCGCCCTTGTAGATCCAGACCTTGATGCCGATGATGCCGTAGGTCGTCTTGGCTTCAGCGAAGCCATAGTCGATGTCGGCACGCAGCGTGTGCAGCGGCACGCGGCCTTCGCGGTACCACTCCGAACGGGCGATTTCAGCACCGTTCAAGCGGCCACCGACGTTGACCTTGATGCCCAGGGCACCGAGGCGCATCGCGTTGCCGACCGAGCGCTTCATTGCACGGCGGAACATGATGCGACGCTCCAGCTGCTGCGCGATCGACTCGGCGACCAGCTGCGCGTCCAGCTCGGGCTTGCGCACTTCGGTGACGTTGATGTGCGCCGGGACGCCCATCATTTCGCTCACTTCCTTGCGCAGCTTCTCGATGTCCTCACCGCGCTTGCCGATCACCACGCCCGGACGGGCGGTGTGGATCGTCACGCGAGCGGTCTTGGCCGGACGCTCGATAAGGATCTTGCTGATGCCGGCCTGCGCAAGCTTCTTGCGCAGCATTTCCCGCACCTTCAGGTCGGCTGCCAGGTAACCAGCAAACTCGGCCTTGTTGGCGTACCACTTGGAGTTCCAGTCCTTGGAAATGCCGAGGCGGATACCAATCGGATGAACTTTATGACCCATGGTGTTTTCCTTTCCGCTTACTTGCCGGCGCCCACAACCACAGTGATGTGGCTGGTGCGCTTGAGGATGCGGGTGCCGCGGCCTTTCGCCCGCGCCATGAAACGCTTCAGGGTCGGACCTTCATCTACCATGATGGTCTGAACCTTCAGCTCGTCGACGTCGGCGCCCTGGTTGTTTTCGGCATTTGCAATAGCCGACTCCACCACCTTCTTGATCAGGTGGGCAGCCTTCTTGTCCGAAAACTTCAGCAGGTTGACCGCACGCTCGGCCGGCAGGCCGCGCACCTGGTCAGCGACCAGGCGGGCTTTCTGCGCAGAGATGCGCGCGGAGCGCAGGATTGCTTTCGCTTCCATTGTCATCTCTCCTTACTTGCCCGACTTCTTGTCACCACCGTGGCCCTTGAAGGTCCGGGTGATGGCAAATTCGCCGAGCTTGTGGCCGACCATGTTCTCGTTGACGAGCACCGGAACGTGGTTCTTACCGTTATGAACGGCGATGGTGATGCCTACCATTTCCGGCAGGATCATCGAACGGCGCGACCAGGTCTTGATCGGCTTCTTGCTACCCGCAGCGGCCTCCACCTTCTTGACGAGGTGGTGATCGACGAACGGGCCCTTCTTGAGTGAACGTGCCATGGTCGATTAGCCCCTACGATCGCGGACGATGAATTGCTGGGTGCGCTTGTTCTTGCGCGTCTTGTAACCCTTGGTCGGGACACCCCACGGGGTGACCGGATGCGGATTACCCTGGCCGGCCTTCGCCTCACCACCACCGTGCGGGTGGTCAACCGGGTTCATGGCAGCACCACGAACGGTCGGGCGGACACCGCGCCAGCGCTTCGCGCCAGCCTTGCCCAGCTTTTCCAGGTTGTGCTCGTCGTTACCGACTTCACCGATGGTGGCGCGGCACTCGACCGGCACCTTGCGCATTTCACCCGAGCGCAGGCGCAGGGTGGCGTAGATGCCTTCACGAGCGACGAGCTGCACGGCAGCGCCGGCGGCACGCGCGATCTGGGCACCCTTGCCCGGCTTCAGTTCGATGCCGTGGACAGTGGTACCGACCGGGATGTTGCGCAGCGGCAGGGTGTTGCCGGTCTTGATCGGCGCATCCGAACCCGCGATCACCTGGTCACCGGCCTTCAGGCCCTTCGGTGCGATGATGTAGCGGCGCTCGCCGTCGACGTAGCACAGCAGGGCGATATGGGCGGTGCGGTTCGGATCGTATTCGATGCGTTCCACGCGCGCCGGAATGCCTTCCTTGTTGCGCTTGAAGTCGATGACACGGTAGTGCTGCTTGTGGCCACCACCAACGTGACGGGTGGTGATGCGGCCGTGGTGGTTACGACCACCGGACTTGCTCTGCGGCTCCAGCAACGCTGCGTGCGGTGCGCCCTTGTGCAGATCGGGCGTAACCACGCGCACGGCCGAACGGCGGCCGGGGGAAGTGGGCTTGAATTTCATCAATGGCATGGGATGTACCTCAGGCCTTGGCCGTTACATCGATGGACTGGCCATCGGCGAGACGCACGTACGCCTTGCGCCAATCGCCGCGGCGGCCGGTGCGGTTACGGAAGGACTTGTTCTTGCCCTTCACGTTCAGCACGTTGACCGACTCGACCTTGACGTCGAACAGCTGCTCAACCGCGGCCTTTACATCGGCCTTGGTGGCTTCGTTCGAGACTTCGAAGACATACTGGTTGGAATGTTCCTGCAGGCGCGCGGTCTTTTCGGAGACTCGCGGAGCGCGAAGAACGCTGAAGATTTTCTCGTTGGCGCTCATGCCAGCCACTCCTCGACCTTCTTGACCGCATCAGCGGTGATGACGACCGTGTCGGCACCGACCAGCGACACCGGGTCCAGGCCCTGCACGTCACGCACTTCCACGTAGGGAATGTTGCGCGCCGACAGGTACAGGTGCTCGGAAGCATCTTCGGTGACGATCAGCGGACGCTTGCCCACTTCCAGGCCGGCCAGCTTGGCGATCAACGACTTGGTGTTGGTCGCTTCGACATCGAAGGACTCCACGATCGTCAGACGGCCCTGGCGGTTCAGCTCGGACAGGATCGCGCACATGGCTGCACGGTACTGCTTACGGTTGACCTTCTGCTCGAAGCTGCGCGGCTTGGCCGCGAAGGTGACACCGCCGCCGACGAAGATCGGAGCCGTCAGTGCGCCATGACGCGCGCCGCCGCCCTTCTGCTTCTTCGACTTCTTGGTGGTACCAGCCACTTCAGAGCGAGTCTTCTGTGCCTTGGTGCCGGCGCGACCGGCGTTGCGGTAAGCAACGACGACCTGGTGAACCAGATCTTCGCTGAAATCGCGACCGAACACGGCATCGGAGACCGAGACCTTGTTGTTGCTACCCGTGATAACGAGTTCCATCGTCATCTCTCCTTATGCCTTGCTAGCCGGACGAACGATCACGTCACCACCCGCTGCGCCCGGAACGGCACCACGGATCGCGATCAGACCACGCTCGACATCGACCTTCACCACTTCAAGGTTCTGGGTGCTCTGCTGCACCGAACCCATGTGGCCGGACATCTTCTTACCCGGGAAAACGCGACCCGGGGTCTGGCGCTGGCCCAAGGAACCCGGCGCGCGATGCGACAGCGAGTTACCGTGGGTTGCATCGCCCATACGGAAGTTGTAGCGCTTGATGGTGCCCTGGAAGCCCTTACCCTTGGTGACACCCTGGACGTCGACCTTCTGGCCAACTTCAAAGATGTCCGCCTTGACTTCGCCGCCGACGGCGAAATCGCCGAGCTGCGCGTCTTCAACGCGGAATTCCCACAGGCCGCGACCCGCGTCGACCTTCGCCTTGGCGAAGTGACCGGCTTCCGGCTTGTTGACCAGGGCAGCGCGACGCGCACCGACGGTCACCTGCACGGCGCTGTAGCCGTCGGCTTCGACGGTCTTGATCTGCGCGATGCGGTTCGGGGTGGCTTCAATCAGGGTTACCGGGATGGCCTGGCCATCTTCGGTGAACACGCGGCTCATGCCAGCCTTGCGGCCCACGAAGCCCAACGAATATTTCTTCGTCATGGTCGTAGTCCTCAGGTCAGCTTGATCTGAACGTCGACGCCGGCAGCCAGTTCGAGCTTCATCAGCGCGTCCACGGTCTTGTCGTTCGGGTCAACGATATCGAGCACGCGCTTGTGCGTGCGGGTCTCGTACTGGTCACGCGCGTCCTTGTCGACGTGCGGGGAAACGAGAATGGTGTAACGCTCGATCTTGGTCGGCAGGGGGATCGGGCCACGCACTTGCGCGCCGGTCCGCTTTGCCGTTTCTACGATCTCGCTGGCCGAACGGTCGATCAAACGATGATCGAACGCCTTCAGCCGAATCCGGATCTTTTGGTCCGCCATGACGGTGGGTTCCTTCGTTAAAAGAGCGACGGACAAGGCCTCTGGGTTGCCTTGTCCCATGAATATCCTGAATGCGGACGCCGCACATTCCCGTGCGGCGACAAGATCTTTCCATAGACCTCAAAAATCGAGGCAGACCGGTCTCCCGATCTGCCCAGACAAAAAGTATAGCGCGCATACAACGCGGCGGTCAACAGGGGACCTGTTGACACTGCCTGAATGGCGCGACCCTTCCTGGTCTGGGGAACACGAGGAGCGTCCTGCGCCTCTTTTCCCGTTTGGTTACGCCCCGATGCCCTACCCAGGCAACATCGGGGCGCAGATTCTAACAGATTACGCGATGATCTTGGAGACCACGCCGGCGCCGACGGTACGGCCGCCTTCGCGGATGGCGAAGCGCAGGCCTTCGTCCATGGCGACCGGGTTG
>NZ_JANUDX010000012.1 GCF_024810105.1 Stenotrophomonas sp. BIGb0135 | reverse complement strand
ATGACCCGTAGAGCCACGCCATGCGTGGCTGCGCCTGGATCCGGCACCGCGCGCAGCCACCCATGGGGTGGCTCTACGTGATCACGCGGCGCGTTTTTGCCGATGGGCCGGCATTGGGATCATGCGGTGCGCTGGCGCCGATGCGATGGGATGACCCGTAGAGCCACGCCATGCGTGGCTGCGCCTGGATCCGGCACCGCGCGCAGCCACCCATGGGGTGGCTCTACGTGATCACGCGGCGCGTTGTTGCCGATGGATGGGCATTGGGATCATGCGGTGCGTTGTCGCCGATGCGATGGGATAACTCGTAGAGCCACGCCATGCGTGGCTGCGCCTGTATCCGGCACTGCGCGCAGCCACCCATGGGGTGGCTCTACGTTTGATCCGGCATTGCGCGCAGCCACCCATGGGGTGGCTCTACCTGCCTTCGGCTTCGTCGGCGGCGCGGGTGTCGGGGGCTTTTTCGAGCGACTCGCGCGCGGCGTTGGCCTTGTCCAGCGGCTGCTGCATTGCATCGCGGAGCGCGCTTGCCTGCGGCTCCGGTGGCTTGTCCGGGGCCGGGGGCACCGGGCGATTGCAGCCGGCCAGGGCCAGCAGCGCGGTGAGTGGCAGGACGGCACGGATGTTCATGGCGGGCTCCTCGCGATGGGCCGGGGAGCGCAGTGTCGCACCGCTGCGCCAGCGCGTGTGTGATGGCAGGGGGTGGCGGACCGCGTGCGGGGGCTGCGCTATCCTGAGCACAGCGCACGGCACGGTGCCGCGCGCACGCAACACGGGGCCCGGCCCCGACGCAGGAGATGCATGTGAGCGCGCAACGTTGGCGACTGGACGGACAGACCGCATTGATCACCGGCGCCAGTGCCGGTATCGGCCTGGCCATTGCGCGGGAACTGCTCGGCTTCGGCGCCGATGTGCTGATCGTCGGCCGCGATGCCGACGCGTTGGAAATGGCGCGCGATGAACTGCTCGATGCCTTCCCCGACCGCGAGATCCACGGCCTGGCCGCCGACGTCTCCGACGACGAAGACCGTCGCGAGATCCTGGACTGGGTCGAAGACCACAGCGATGGCCTGCACCTGCTGATCAACAACGCCGGGGGCAACATCACCAAGCCGGCCACCGAGTACACCGAGGACGAGTGGCGCGGCATCTTCGAGACCAACCTGTTCTCGGCCTTCGAACTGTCGCGCTACGCCCACCCGCTGCTGGCCCGCCACGCGGCATCGGCGATCGTCAATGTCGGCAGCGTGTCCGGGCTCACCCACGTGCGCAGCGGCGCGGTGTATGGCATGACCAAGGCGGCGATGCACCAGATGACCCGCAACCTGGCGGTGGAATGGGCCGAGGACGGCATCCGCGTCAACGCCGTGGCGCCGTGGTACATCCGTACCCGCCGCACGTCCGGCCCGTTGTCCGACCCGGACTACTACGAAGAAGTGATCGATCGCACCCCGATGCGCCGCATCGGCGAGCCGGAGGAAGTGGCCGCCGCCGTGGGCTTCCTGTGCCTGCCGGCCGCCAGCTACGTCACCGGCGAATGCATCGCCGTGGACGGTGGCTTCCTGCGGTACGGCTTCTGACCGCGCCTCAGTCGGGAATGGGGCAATCGCTGCCCGCCAGCACCGCCTGCAGCCGTTCGCGCTCGGCGCTGGCGCCGGCCTGGTTTTCCGGCGTGGCAAAGCGTTCGCTGCCACGGGCATCGCGGAACCGCTGTTGCCAGGCGTTGCAGCGCTGCTCGCTGGGGACGGCCACGCAGGCATCGCGGATCACTTCGCAGCCGGCGGCGTTGACCGGCGTCGTGCCGCCCAGCCCGGTAACGGTCATCAGCACGCAATGCGGCGGCGCCGGTTCGCGCTCGTGCAGGTAGCCGTTGCCATCGCTGCCCAGGCAGCGGTAGATCTCCGGCAGCGGCGCCTTGGCCACGTCGGCGTCGACCGCGGCGGCGGCCTTTTCGCGCGCCTCGCGGCGTAGCACGTCGCTGTCGAGGATCTCGGTGCCTTCGGCCTCCACCGAGGTCTGCACGCCGCCCTGCAGCACCGGCAGCGGGGCGTGCTGCAACATCGCGCTGCTGGCGGGTGCCACGCCGGCAGCGGGAGACGCAGCAGGTGCGGCAGCAGGTGGCGCTGCAGGTGCCGTTGCCGGCGGCAGTGCCTGCGCCGACGGCGTACCGCTCGTGGACGCCGCCACGGAGGGCGCCGGCGACCCGGCAGCGGGCGTGGCGAAACGCTGGATGCGCTGCGTGCTGCCGGCCGGGCAGGGCGCGTTCTGGACGGTCAGTGCGCCCTCGGCGTCGGTGCAGCGGAACAGCACCACCTCGCCGGCGTGCGCGGCGTGGGGCAGCCCGGCCGGCCATGCGGCGACGGCCAGCGCCGCGGCAAGCAGCATGCGGCGCAAGGGCTGCAGCGGTGAGGAGGGGAGGCAGGCGGGCGGCATCAAGGCGGTTCGACAAAAATCAGGCGAGGGCGCATTGAAGCACGCGCCGGTCGGTGCTGCCGCTAGCGGCAATCACGCTGCAACCGTGCATCGACGCTGCGTTGTTCGCGGTTGAGCGCATCGCGTTCGCCCTGCAGGGCGCTGTTGTACTGGCGCACCAGCTCCCAGCGACGGTCCTGCAGGCGCGCGCATACCTCCTGCTGCGGCAGCACGCTGCACTGGTCGCGCACCATCACGTTGCCGGCCGGCACCACCGTGTCGGTGTAGGTGCCCGGGTAGGCCTGGCGACTGCCTTCCCACTGCGTGGTGCTGCTGCCGATACTGACGCTGGCGCCACCACGCCGGCCACCGCCGGAGACGGCAAGCCCGCCGCCGCTGGAGGTGATCGAACCGGCGCCCATCGGCGCGATCGGGGGTAGCGGCTGCGGGGTGGGGTAGTGCCCGCCCCCGCCCCCGCCGCCCGGCGGGCGATGCCCGCGGCCATAGGGCAGGTAAACGCTGGTCCATACGGGCACCCAGCGCGGATTGCCGTCGCCGTTGTCGCTGGTGTAGCGGGTGCCGTCATCGCGCACGCACTCGAACAGCGGTTGCGGCGGCTGCACGTAGACGTGGCGTACCTCGCGCTGTGGCGGTGCGTTCGGCGTGGCGGTGGGGTCGACGTCGCTGCGCACCACGCGCGGCGCGGGATCGCGCGGGCGCTGCATGTCGCGCACTTCCTGGCGTCCATCGCGACACGGGGCATCCTGCAGCGACACCGCGCCATTGCTGCCGACGCAGCGATACACGCGCAGGTTGTTGCCGGTGCCGCCAGCGTCCTGCGCGGCGAGCGGCAGGCTGACGGCAAGCAGCACGGACAGGCTCAGGGCGGTCGGAAGGCGCATGGCCACAGTGTGCCGCTTTGCCGGCAGCGGCGCAAAAGCCCGGTTCAGGTGCGCAGGACCTGGCCGCTGAGGGCATCGCGGATCGGGGTCGGCTGGGCCAGTCCGCCGGTGTCGCCGTCGATCAGGCCAGCCAGCAAGGGCAGCAGCGCCGGGTCCAGCGCGGCACGGGTGCGGGCGGGCGGATGACCGGCCAGGTTGGCGCTGGTCGACACCAGCGGGCCGCCCCAGGCCCGGCACAGCGCAGCCACCAGCGGGTGCGCGCTGACCCGCACCGCGATGCCGCTGTGGTCGCCGGTGATCCAGCGCGGGGCGCGGTTGCCGGCCGGCAGGACCCAGGTGTTGGCGCCGGGCCAGCTGGCCAGCACCGTGTCCCGGCACTCGGCGGGCAGGGCGTCCATCCGCACCCAGCCCTCCAGTTGGGCGAGGTCGGCGGCCACCAGGATCATGCCCTTCTCGACCGGGCGCTGCTTGATCTGCAGCAGCGTCATCACCGCGGCCTCGTGGCTGGGATCGCAGCCCAGGCCCCAGACCGCTTCGGTGGGATAGGCGATCACCCCGCCAGCGCGCAGCACGGGCGGGGCGGTGTCCACAGTGAGTTCGTTCATGACTGGCAGGCCGGATGCATGGCCGGCATTATCCTCCCGCCGTAGCGGGAGGGGTCAACCCTGGCCGCCCGCGCCGACCGACTTGGGGCGTGGCCGCCCGCGGCGGTCAGGACGCTTTCTTGACCGCCTTCTTGACGGCCTTCTTGGCTACTTTCTTGGTGGCTTTCTTCGCCGTGGCTTTCTTGGCGACCTTCTTCACCGCGGCCTTCTTGGTGGCGGTCTTCTTGGTCGGTTCGCCCGCCGCCTTCTTGGCCGGCGCCTTCTTGGCCACGACCTTCTTGGCGGCCTTCTTGCCGAAGCCCTTGCGCACCGGCTTGCCGGTTTCTTCCATCAGCTGCTGCACCTCGGCCAGGGTCAGCGACGCCGGCTCGCGATCCTTGGGGATCTTGCCGTTCATCTTGCCGTCGCTGATGTACGGGCCGAAGCGACCGTTCAGCACCTGGATCTCGCTGCCCTCAAATTCCTTGATGATCCGGTTGCGCGCGATCTCTTCCTTCTCTTCGATCAGGAAGACCGCCCGGGCCAGGTCGATGGTGTAGGGGTCGTCTTCCTTCTTCAGCGAGGCATAGGTGCTGCCGCGCTTGGCGAACGGTCCGAAGCGGCCGATGCCGACGCTGACGTCCTCGTCCTTGTCCTGGCCCAGCGCGCGCGGCATCAGGAACAGCTCCAGCGCGTCTTCCAGGGCAATGGTGTGCATCGACTGGCCCGGACGCAGCGAGGCGAACTTGGGCTTGTCCTCGGCGTCCTCGGCGGTGCTGCCGATGGCTGCATACGGCCCGAAGCGACCCAGGCGCACGCTGACCGGCTTGCCGGTCTTGGGGTCGGTGCCGAGCTCGCGCGCGCCACTGGCCTCGGCGCGGTCGACCGATTCGTTCTTTTCCACCACCAGCTTGTTGAACGGGTCCCAGAAGCGGGCCATCAACGGGATCCAGTCTTCCTCGCCACGCGAGACGGCATCGAGTTCGTCTTCGAGCTTGGCGGTGAAGTCGTAGTCCACGTACTGGGTGAAGTGGCTGGACAGGAACTTGGACACCGCACGGCCGACGTCGGACGGGCGGAAGCTGCGGCCTTCCATTTCCACGTACTTGCGGAACAGCAGGGTCTGGATGATCGAGGCGTAGGTCGACGGACGGCCGATGCCATATTCTTCCAGCGCCTTGACCAGGGCCGCTTCGGTGAAGCGCGGCGGCGGCTGGGTGAAGTGCTGGTCGGCCACGATGCGCTCGAGCGGCACGCGGTCGCCCGGCTTCATCGCCGGCAGCTTGCGGCCTTCGTCGTCGTCCTCGGCGCTCTTGTTGTCCTTGCCTTCTTCGTACACGGCCAGGAAGCCGGGCACCACCACGGTGGTGCCGCTGGCGCGGAACACGTGCTCGCTGCCCGCCGACAGATCGACGCTGACGGTGTTGAGCGTGGCCGGAATCATCTGGCAGGCCACCGCACGCTTCCAGATCAGCTCGTACAGCTTGCGCTCGTCGTCGGTGAGGAAGCGGGCGACCTGGGCCGGCGTGCGCAGGGCCGAGGTCGGGCGCACCGCTTCGTGCGCTTCCTGGGCGTTCTTGGACTTGGTCTGGTAGGTGTTGGGCTGGTCCGGCAGCGAGGCGATGCCGTAATCACGGGCGATCACGTCGCGGATCTCGGCCAGCGCATCCTGGGACAGGTTGACCGAGTCGGTACGCATGTACGAGATCAGGCCGACGGTGCCTTCTTCCTCGCCGATCGCCACGCCTTCGTACAGCTTCTGCGCGACCTGCATGGTCTTGCGCGTGGTGAAACCGAGCTTGCGCGAGGCTTCCTGCTGCAGCGTGGAGGTGGTGAACGGCGGGGCCGGGCGGCGCTTGCGCTCCTTGCTGGCCACGTCGGTGACGTGCAGGGCGCCCTGGGCGGCCTGCTGGATGCGCATGCGCGCCGCCTCGGCGGTGTCGCCGTCGGTCACGGTGAACTGTTCGAACTTCTGCCCGTCCAGCTTGACCAGGCGCGCGTTGAAGTGCTGGGACGGATGCGCACAGGCGGCATCGATGCTCCAGTACTCGCGCGCGATGAAGGCTTCGATCTCTTCCTCGCGCTCGACGATCATGCGCAGCGCCGGGCTCTGCACGCGGCCGGCGGACAGGCCGCGCTGTACCTTGCGCCACAGCACCGGGGACAGGTTGAAGCCGACCAGGTAGTCCAGCGCGCGGCGCGCCTGCTGGGCATCGACCAGGTCGCCGGCGATCTCACGCGGATGGCCCATCGCTTCCTTGATGGCGCGCGGGGTGATCTCGGTGAAGACCACGCGCTGCATCGGCTTGTCCTTGACCAGCCCGCGTTCCTTCAGGATTTCGGCGATGTGCCAGCTGATCGCTTCACCCTCGCGATCCGGATCGGTTGCCAGGAAGATGTCGTCGGCGCTCTTGGCGGCCTTGACGATGGCATCGACGTGCTTTTCGTTCTTCTCGATGAGGTCGTAGCGCATCGCGAAGTTGTTGTCCGGGTCGACCGCGCCTTCCTTCGGCACCAGGTCGCGCACATGCCCATACGAGGCCAGGACGGTGAAGTCCTTGCCGAGGTATTTGTTGATCGTCTTGGCCTTGGCGGGCGATTCGACGATGAGCAGGTGCTTGGGCATGTCTGATTATTTCTGTGGGCAGCAGCCCGGGAGAGGGCGCTAGGGTGGAGCAAATGGCCGCATTAGTGAAGGGCAGCGGGCGATATCCATACGCTGAACGCCCGGGTATGCGCCGGGCGTTCAGCTTTAGTGCTTATTAGAGGAATCACGTCCGAGCCATCCGTGTCAAGCGGCCCGGTGTGAGGAAGATCGCCGCCGTACGGCGATCTGCCCGGGTTTCCTTACGATTGTGCGGCGGCCATCACAATGGTCATCACGATCAGGCCGGCATAGGCCAGCACGGCCAGCACCGTCAGCGCGATGACCACCAGGGTGACCGTGCCCAGCTCGCGGCGCTGCCGCTCGGGCTGGTCGGTGAAGGCCCATTTGTCCACCACCAGCGTGTCGGCCACCATGTCGTGCAGGCCCTGCTTGCGCTGGGTCACGCCGGCCATGATGCCCGAGGCCAGGTAGGCGATACCGCAGCTGATCAGGTAGGAGAAGAACAGCGCCGCCCATCGGCCGAGGCTGCGCGCCTTGGTCAGGCGCTGGCCGTCGCCGCGCACCACCTTGATGCCCACCGCCAGCTTGCCCAGCGAGGCCTGGCGCGTGGAGGCGTGCATCAGGGTGAAGTAGAGGGCCTGGATGATCATCGGCAGCACGTACACGCCCAGCACGATGAAGATCGCCATGCCGGGGGAGGTTTCCGGCGAATTGAGGCCCCCCATGAAGCTGGCCATGCCGCCGAACAGCAGCATGCCCACCAGGAACACCAGCACCAGCACGCTGGACATCACCAGGCCATCGATCATGGCCGCGGCAAAGCGCTTCCAGAAACCGGCATACACCACCTCGCCCCCCCCGACCACCATGGCCTCGGCATGGCTGCCGCCCGAGGTGGGCGCGGTGTACGGCGAGAACGTGCCGCCGCCGGTGCCGGGCAATGGCGCGGTGCCGTTGTCGATGGCGGTGTAATCCCCGCGCAGGTCGATGCCGGTGCCGACGTTGTCGGCGGCGCTGGCCAGGTTCTGCAGCTGCAGCTCATCGACTGCCTCGGACAGCGGCTTCCACTGCGGGAAGCCCTCCCGCCAGACCAGCGTGGCCAGCGTGATCTGTGCGCGCTGGAAACGCAGGCGCAGTTCGTCGGCGCTCAACGGGCCCTGGCGATCCTGGCCATCGGCGTAATACCACTCAGTCATTGCTTCGATCCCCATGTGTGTTCATCCGTGGACATCCGTCCGATTTCAGCCGCGGCATTCCAGCGGCAGGTACTTGTCATCGACTTCCGACGTGCATTCCCATTGCTGTTGCTCCGGGTCGTAATCCAGCCACACCAGCTTGCCGTCCAGCGCAGCGTGGCTGCTGGCCTCCAGCTCGGCCTCGATGCCGCAATGGCCGTTGTCGAAACGTCCGATATGCACCGCCGCCAGCATGCTGCTGGCGTAGCCGTCGGCGGCCTGGAAGCCGTCGTCGTCGTTGACCGGGCAGCGGCCGTTGGCGCTGGCGAACTGGCTGACCTGCGCCTTGACCGCGCCCAGTTCGGCCAGGGCCAGCGTGGTCTTGGTCCGCATCACGTACTCCTGGTAGGCGGGCAGCGCGATCGCGGCCAGGATGGCCACCACCGCGATCCCGACCACCAGGCAGGCGCCGCCGATCAGGGCCGCGATCGCGCAGCCGGACATGCCGGTGCGCGGGGCGACCGCGGTGCCGGTGGCGGGCGTCGTCGGTGGCACGGGAATCTGCGGCGGCACCGCAACCCGGGGCGCCGGGGCAGGGCCGGGCGTGGCATCGAGTGGGGGGGCGGGCGTGCTGGCTGCCGGCGGCGGTGCCAGCACCAGGCCGATTTCATCGGCGACGTCGCGCAGCGGCAGCCACTGCGCCATGCCGTCGCGCCAGACCAGCGTATCGGCGGCGATACGGCTGGACTGATACAACGCGATCAGCTCGTCAGACGCCAGCGGCCCACGCTGCTGGCGATTTCCTTCTGCATAGAACCACTGGCCCACGGCACGCTCCTGAATGCGCAAGGCGCCCAGTGTACGGTCAGTGGAGCGGTTCCGGTTCGTCAACGAACATCTGGGTTTCCATCCAGGCGTACGCCGCCTCGGAACCCGGCTGGTTGAACAGCACCATCAGCACGACCCACTTGAGGTCGTCCAGGTCCAGTTCGTCCTGGTCCAGGGCCATGGCGCGGTCCAGCACCAGCTCGCGCTGGTTGGCGTCGAGGATCCCGTGCTGTTCCAGGAACATCAGGAAGCCCCGTCCTTCGACGTCGAGCTTGTCCAGTTCCGGGCCATGGTAGATGCGCACCGGGCCATCGACCCGGGCCAGGGTCACGGCGGGGCGCTGGTCGGCCAGGGCATCGAGCCAGTCGAACGCTTTCTTGATTTCGGTGGGGCTGAAGCCGGCCTGTATCAGGCTGTTCTGGAGGGTGTCGCGGTCACGGACGAGGTCCGGATCCTCGCTGAAGTAATGTTCAAACAGGTACAGCAGGACATCCAGAATGCTCTCTTTCATTGCCCCTCGGCCTGCGTCAACGACGCTGTGGAGGTGAAGAAACTAGGGTTTTCGACAGTAGCGCCCATATGCGGCAACCACCTTTCCATCCAGTTCCATGACCAGCAGCATGGCCGACAGCTGAGCCGTCGTCAATCCGCTGCGCTGGATCAATGAATCCATACTGGTTGGGTTGTCATCCAGTGCCTGCCACAAGCGCTGGTAGTTCGGGTCGGCATGGGCAGGGGCGCTTGGCGGCGCCGGTCGTGCCTGTTCAGTGGGGGCGCCCAGCCGGCTTCGCAAGGCCTGGCCCAGGCTGCCGGCCAGGGCAGTCAGCCCCGCGATCACCTCGTCGGGATGCTCGACCAGTTGGGCCCCGTCGCGGATCAGGCGGTGGCAGCCGCGGGCGCGGGCGTTGCGCACCGAGCCAGGCACGGCAAACACCTCGCGCCCGGCCTCGCTGGCCAGGCGGGCGGTGATCAGGGCGCCGGAGCGCGCCGCCGCTTCGATCACCAGGGTGCCCAGCGACAGCCCGGCGATGATCCGGTTGCGGGCCGGGAACTGGTGCGCCGCCGGGCCCATGCCGGGCGGGTACTCGCTCACCACGGCCGCGCGTGCGGCGATCCGGGCGTGCAGACCGGCGTTGGCAGGCGGGTAGGTCCGATCCAGGCCGGTGGCCACCACCGCCACGGTGCGGCCCCCGGCCACCTTCAATGCCGCGTCGTGGGCCCGCGCGTCGACGCCGGCGGCCAGCCCGCTGACCACCGACAGCCCGCTGCGCGCCAACGCCCCGGCGAACTCGGCGGCCAGTTCGGCCCCGCTCGGCGTCGGGGTACGGCTGCCGACCACGGCCACCCCGGGGTGCCAGAGCGCGTCCGGGTCGCCCTGCACGAACAGGGCCGGCGGCGCCTCGGGCTGGTGCCGCAGCAGGATCGGGTAGTCCGGGTCGTCGATGCCGACCAGGTGGTGATCGGGCTGGGCCAGCCAGGCCGTTGCACAGGCCAGCCAGGCGGGGTCGGGCTGGGCCAGCCGGGCGCATTGGGCCGGGCCGCAGCCGGCGCCACGCCAGGCGGCCGGGCCGGCGCGCAGCGCCTGCAGGGCATCGCCGTGGCGCTCGATCAGCCGCCGTCGCGGCGGCACGCTTCCGCCGGCCAAGACCAGGCGCAGCAGCGCCTCGGTGTCATCGGTAAAGAAAGGGCACATCCGCTCAGGCTAGGCCGGATACAGCGACGGCGCCCTGGGGCGCCGTCGGAGTGTTGCGTAGGGCAATGCCGCGTTACTGCGCGTCCGGATGCTTGGCCGCGTAACCCACCTGGACCGGCTTGAGCCCCTGCATGACCAGCGCGTAGCTGACCTTGTCGAAGGTGCGGAACACCATCGCGTGGGCGGCGTACTCGTCGGGCAGGGTGATGCGGCCGGCGCCGTCGGTCAGCGAATCGTCCATCCGCGACGAGTTGCCGTACTTCATGGTGTTGGCCACGTGGCGCCCCTGGCGCCACAGCGACACCACGGTGCCGTTGTCGATGCCATTGGCGCTGCCGGCCGAAATGGCGATCACATCGCGCGGGCCACCGGCCAGGAACATGTCCGTCACCGCCAGCACGCGGATGTCCAGGCCTTCGGTCTGGGCGGCCGGGACGTGCGGGAAGAACTGCAGGTCGTAGGGGTTGGCCTCGACCGGAACCAGGCGGTCGCCCTTGCGCACTTCGCGCCCGCCGACCTGGGTCTGCAGGGCGATGGTGGTCACATCCACGTCGCCAGCGGCGACCTTGGTGACCGTGCCCACGTTGACCTGGACCAGCTCGTAGCCGAGCGTCTGGTTGCGCTTGCTGGGAACGATGTAGTTCTTCCAGAGGTTGCCGCTGCCCGGGGTGACGTCACCGCGGTAGGTGAGGTCCTCGGTCGGCTTGGGCAGTGCGTACTGCACGCTCGGCCGGACCACCGCCCAGCGCTGGCCCACTTCGGCCCCGTCCAGGCCGCGGACATAGGCGACCTGGCCACTGGTGGCGCGCAGGCGGTTGTCTTCCAGCCCGGCCACGAACGGCAGGGACTTGATCTCGTCGACCACGCTGAGCTGCTTCAGGAACGGCTCGACCTGGTCCAGCGGGATGCCGTTGATCGGCGCTTCCTGGCGCGGGCCGGGCTGGGCCACGACGCGGTCCAGGTAGGCCAGGCTCAGTACGTCGCCGGGGTAGATGAGATGCGGGTTCTTGACCTGCGGATTGGCTTGCCAGATCTCCGGCCACAACCACGGCTTTTTAAGGAAGCGCGCGGAAATGTCCCACAAGGTATCGCCCTTGCGGACGACGTAGGTATCCGGGTGCCCGCCATTCACTTCAACGGCGGTAGCATAGGTGGCGACGGTCAACATCGCCACGGCGACGACCGTACGAGTACGTTCAAACATAGGTGTGGTGCCTGATTCCCCAACAGGTTCGCGCACTATAGTCCAGAAACCGGGGCGCAGGGCAAGCGTTGGCGATAGAATTGCGACGTACGCCGCTTCGACCGGCGCCCCCTACCGGTATTTGCCATGGCTATCCTGCCTATTCTTGAGTTTCCCGATCCGCGCCTGCGCACCAAGGCTGCGTTGATGGAGGCCGCCGAGGTCACCACCCCGGCCTTCCAGGAACTGATCGACAACATGTTCCACACCATGTACGAGGCCCCCGGCATCGGCCTGGCCGCCAGCCAGGTGGACGTGCACAAGCGCTTCATGGTCATCGACGTCAGCGAGGAGAAGGACACCCCGCAGGTGTTCATCAACCCGGAGATCGTCGCCAACGAGGGCGGCCAGGTCTACCAGGAAGGCTGCCTGTCGGTGCCGGGCATCTTTGCCGACGTCACCCGCGCCAACCAGATCACCGTGCGCTTCCTGGACCGTCAGGGCCAGCCGCAGGAACTGACCACCGACGGCGTGCTGGCGGTGTGCATCCAGCATGAGATGGACCACCTGGACGGCAAGCTGTTCATCGATTACCTCTCGCCGCTCAAGCGCGAGATGGTGCGCAAGAAGCTGGCCAAGCAGCGCAAGCACGTTGCCTGAGATGGCCACGGGCACGGCCGCGCGGGCTGACCGCGCGCCGCACCCGGTTGTTCGGCGCCGGCCACCGGCGCCGTTTTTCTTTCTGCAAGTGGGGTCGCCATGAAAATCGTCTTTGCCGGTACGCCGGAGTTCGCCGTGTCCTCGCTGCGCGCGGCGGCGCGCCACCATGAAGTGGTGGCCGTCTACACCCAGCCGGACCGTCCGGCCGGACGCGGGCGCGGGCTGATGCCCTCGCCGGTGAAGCTTGAGGCGATCGCGCGCGGCATCCCGGTGTTCCAGCCGGAAAACCTCAAGACCCCCGAGGCACAGCAGCAGCTGCGCGACCTGCAGCCGGACCTGATGGTGGTGGTGGCCTATGGCCTGATCCTGCCCAAGGCGGTGCTGGCCATCCCGACCCACGGCTGCTGGAACGTGCACGCCTCGCTGCTGCCGCGCTGGCGCGGCGCCGCGCCGATCCAGCGTGCCATCCAGGCCGGCGACAGCGAGAGCGGGGTCTGCCTGATGCAGATGGAGGCCGGCCTGGATACCGGCCCGGTCCTGCTCAAGCAGCACGTCGCGATCGGCGCCAGCGATACCGGCGGCCACCTGCATGACCGCCTCGCCGAGCTGGGCGCGCAGGTGCTCTCCGATGGCCTCGGCCTGCTGCGCGCGGGGATCAAGCCGATCGCCCAGCCCCAGCCGGAGGCCGGGGTGACCTATGCGCACAAGCTGGACAAGGCCGAGGCGCGGCTGGACTGGGCGCAGGACGCGCAGGCGCTGGAGCGCACCGTGCGTGCCTTCAACCCGTGGCCGATCGCCGAGGCCCAGCTGGCCGGCGAACGCGTGCGCATCCACGGGGCGGTGGCGCTGCCGGACAACCAGGGCAAGGCCCCGGGGACCCTGCTGGCGGCCGCGCGCGAAGGCATCGACATCGCCTGCGGGCAGGGCGCGCTGCGCCTGCGCGTGCTGCAACGCGAAGGCGGCAAGGCGATCACCGCCGCCGACTACCTCAACGCGCGCCGCGACCTGAGCGTGGGCGCCTGAGATGACCCGTATCCAGCAGGACAAGCAGGCCCCGCAGCGCGTGGCAATGGCCCCCGGCGTGCCCACCCGCGTGCTGGCCGCCAAGGTGCTGGCCCAGGTGATCGGCCGTGGCCGCTCGCTCAAGGCCGAGCTGGCCAAGGCATTGCCCGAGTTGGACGACAGTCGCGACCGCGCGCTGCTGGAGGCACTGTGTTTTGCGGTGCTGCGCCGGCGCGGCGCCTATGACGCCGCCCTGGCGCAGTGGATGCAGCGTCCGCTGAGCGTGCGCGAGGATGAGTTGCGCGCGCTGCTGCTGGTTGGTTTCGCCCAGCTCGACGCACTGGAACTGCCGGCGCACGCGGCGCTCTCGGCCACGGTCGATGCGGCACGGGCGATGGGCCGCGACCGCCAGGCCGGCATGGTCAACGCGCTGTTGCGCCGCGCCCAGCGCGAAGGCATCCCGCAGCGCCCGGCGCGCGAGGCCTTCCCGGACTGGATGGCCGACAAGATCGAACAGGACTGGCCCGAGCAGGCCGACGCGGTGTTCAGTGCCAGCCTGGTGGCCGCGCCGCTGTGGCTGCGGGTCAACCGCCAGCACGGCAGCCGCGAGGCGGTGTTGGCGCAACTGGCCGACGGCGGCATCGCTGCCGAGGGCTCCACGCTGGGCAGCGACGCGGTCCGCCTGCCGGTGCCGGTGGCGGTGTCGGCGCTGCCCGGTTTCGCCGCCGGCGCATTGTCGGTGCAGGACCTGTCGGCCCAGCTGGTGGCCGACGCCCTGGCGCCGCGCCCCGGCGCGCGGGTGCTGGATGCCTGTGCCGCCCCGGGCGGCAAGTCCGCGCACCTGCTGGAGCGCGACCCGACCCTGCAGTTGCTGGCGCTGGACATCGATCCGCGCCGGCTGAAGCGGATCAGCGAGACCTTCGCGCGGACCGGCGTGGGCGCGCAGGCGCGGGTGCTGGCCGCCGATGCCACCGACCCGGACAGCTGGTGGGACGGGCAGCCGTTCGACGCCATCCTGCTCGATGCACCCTGTTCGGCCACCGGCATCATCCGCCGCCAGCCGGACGTGCTGTTGCACCGCCGCCCCGCCGACATCGAGGCGCTGGTGGCCCTGCAGGGGCGTCTGCTGGATGCCTGCTTCCGGATGCTCGCCCCCGGCGGCACCCTGCTGTATGCGACATGCTCGATCCTGCGCGAAGAGAACCAGTTCCAGGTCGAAGACTTCCTCCAGCGCACCCCCCGCGCAGGCTTCCTGCCATTGGATGAACGCTTCGGCCACGACTCCTGGGCCGGGCGCCAGCGCCTGCCGGGTGAAGAAGGTGCTGACGGTTTCTTCTACGCGCGTCTGCTAAAAAAGGGCTGATCCACTGCTGCCCTCCATGCGTCCCATGCTCAATTCCCGCGCGTCCCGAGAGTTCTGGTTGCTTGCGTTGATGGCCTTGCTGGTCCTCGGCGCCGGGCTGGGCATGCGCGATCCCTGGCCGTCCGACGAGCCCCGCTTCGCCCTCGTGGCCAAGCAGATGGTGCTCGGCGGCGACTGGCTGTTCCCGCATCGCGGCACCGAGCTGTACTCGGACAAGCCGCCGATGCTGATGTGGGCGCAGGCGGCCTTCTACAGCGTGTTCGGCAACTGGCGGGTGGCCTTCCTGCTGCCGTCGCTGCTGGCCGCGCTGGGCACGCTGGCCTGCGTCTACGACCTGGGCCGGCGGCTGTGGACGCGCCAGGTCGGGCTGTATGCGGCTTGGGCGCTGCTGTTTGCGGTGCACTTCACCTTCCAGGCGAAGAAGGCCCAGATCGACCCGTTGGTGGTGTTCTTCATCACCCTGGCCAACTACGGCCTGCTGCGCCACCTGCTGTGCGGGCCGGCGTGGCGTTGGTGGTGGCTGGGCTGGTTCGCCGCCGGCCTGGGGGTGATCACCAAGGGCGTGGGCGTGCTCGCGCTGCTGATGATCCTGCCGGCGGCGGTGGCCTCGATACTCGGCTGGCCGCGGGTGCGCCTGCACGTGCGCGACTGGCGATTCTGGCTGGGGCCGCTGGCCTTCGTGCTGGCGGTGCTGTTGTGGCTGCTGCCGATGGTGCTGGCCGCCACCGCCAGCGGCTCGGTCGAGTACCGCGCCTACATGGACGACATCCTGTTCCGCCAGACCGCCAAGCGCTACGCGCAGTCCTGGGACCACCACCAGCCGTGGTGGTATTTCCTCGGCACCATGCCGTCGATGTGGGTGCCGGCGATCCTGGCCCTGCCGTGGGCCATCCCGGCCTGGTGGCGGCGTCTGCGCCGGCGCGATCCGCGCTACCTGCTGCTGCTCGGCTGGTGGCTGCTGATCGTGCTGTTCTTCTCGATTCCGCACGGCAAGCGCGACGTCTACATCCTGCCGTCGCTGCCGATGTTCTGCCTGGCGTTGGCGCCGCTGCTGCCGGGGCTGCTGCGCCGGCGCGATGTGCAGTGGGTGCTGGCCGGCTTCGTCGGCCTGCTGGCCTTGGGCCTGCTCGGCGCGGGCATCGCCATGCTGACCGGCCAGCCCGGGTTTGAAAGCCGGCTGATCATCGAGCGCGGCATCAATACCAGGCTGACCTCGGCGCTGGGCTGGGTGGGCGTGGCGCTGGGCTGCTGGGCGGTGTTCAGCCTGTGCGCGGCCGGCGCGCGGCGCTTCCACCTGGCGGCCGCAGCCACGCTGACCATGGCCTGGGTGGCCTACGGCCTGGTCGGCTACCCGTTGTTCAATGATTCCAGTTCCGCCCGCGGCCTCATGCAGCAGATCGGCCAGCGCATCGGCCCGGACGGCGAACTGGGGCTGGTGGCCTGGAAGGAACAGAACCTGCTGATGGCCGACCGTCCTGCCACCACCTTCGGTTTCAACCGTCGCTGGGACCGGCAGCTGCGCGATGGCGTGGCCTGGCAGGCCGCGCAACCGACGCGACGCTGGCTGGTGGTGCAGGAAGACGCGCTGCTTGGCTGCGTGGACCGCGATACCGCGACCCTGGCCGGGGTCGCCAACCGTCGCCGTTGGTGGCTGGTGACGGCCAGCGACATCCATGGGCCCTGCGTGGCCACCGCGGCCGAGGCCGAGCGCGAGCGCACCCTGCACAAGATCGATGGCGATGAAGATTGAGCCGAATGACAGGGCGCGCGCCGCAGGGCACGTCGTTCATGCCCGCGGGCGCCGGTTGCGTCCGAGCAGTGCAAGGGCATGCATGCCTGTGTGTGGTCGAGAGTGGCAATGAAGCACACCAACCCCCGTCCGCTGCCCGAGATGTCCCTGCCGCCGCTGCAGGGCCGGGGACGGATCGCCCACCAGCTGGCCAATCTCGGCTTGTTCTGCCTGCCGGCGCTGATCCTCACGGTGCCGCAGAACCTGCTGCCCTACGGCATCGTGCTGCTGCTCAGCACGTTGCTGGCGCCGGAACTGCTGTGGCGTGCGCGCCACCTCGCCGGCCGGCCGGTGGCCATGCTCACCTGGATGATGCTGGCGGCGATCGGCCTGGCGCTGCTGTCGATGTATCTGTTCGACCAGGGCCTGCGCGACATCGACAACCGATCGCGGTTCGCGGTGATTCCCTGGCTGGCGCTGTGGGTGTGCGCGTTCCGGCCGGAGCTGCGCTGGCTGTGGACCGGTTCGCTGGTGGGCCTGCTGGGCACCATGCTGCTGGCGATCCTGCAGGTGGCCGGCGGCGCGCCGCGCGCCGACCTGAGCACCAACGCGATCGTGCTGGCCGACATCGTGCTGGTGCTGATGGTGCTGCTGGTGTTCTGCCGCCCCCACCGGCGCTGGAGCTGGGTGATCGTGGGCATGGTGGCCGGCTGCGTGACCATCGTGCTCAGCGGCAGCCGCGGCGTCTGGCTGGCGTTGCTGGCGCTGCTGGCGGTGATGGCCATGAGCCTGCGCTGGCGTACCGGGCCTGCCCGGTTCGGGGTTCTGCTGACGGTGCTGGCGATCGCCATCGCGCTGGCGCTGACCATTCCCAGCCTGCGCGAGCAGGTGCGCCTGACCGAACTCAAGCACGACGTGGTGCGCATGGAGCGCGGCGACAGCGACTCCTCGGCCGGGGCGCGCGTGGAGCGCCTGCAGGTGGCCTATGAGACCTTCCTCGACCATCCGCTGACCGGCGTGGGCATCGGCCATTTCGACAGCGCCATGCAACGCCTGCCGGTATGCCGCGACGATCCCGGTGAGCTGCGCTGCCACCTTGGCCACGCGCACAACGACCTGGCCGAGTGGTCGGCCACGCAGGGCGTGCCGGGCGTGCTGCTGTTGCTGGCGGTGTATGGCGTGCCGCTGTGGGTGTTCGTGGGCCTGCACCGGCGCAGCGGTGAAACCACCTTCCGCGGGCCGGCCGCGGCCGGGATCATGATCGTGGTGGCCTACGTGCTGTGTGGCATCACCCAGTCGATGTTCGCCCACCAGATCACCGCCAGCTTCTACGTCACCATCGTGGCGCTGCTGGCGGGCCTGTCGGTGATGCAGGGTCACCAGCGCCGGCAGGCGCTGGCCCAGGCCCGGGCTCAAGCGCCGGGCTGATCGCGCGGCGGGTCGGTCACCGGCTGGCCGTGCTGCAGCATCCACAGCATGATGGTCTTCTGGCGCACGTAGTTGGCGCGCACATAGGCGTACACCAGCCCGTGCCAGCCGTCGCGGAAGCCGCCACGCAGCAGCAACCCGCGCCAGAACCGCCACGCCGGTGCCAGCACCAGCTTGGCCAGGGTGGCGCGCTTGCCGCGTGCGAACTCGTGCTCGGCCATCATCCGCGCGTAGCGCTGGGTCTTGATCAGCTGCTGCTCCAGCGAACGGTACGGATAGTGGATCAGGTCGCCGCGCAGCACCCCGACGCTGCCATCCACGCTGGCGGCCTCGTGGATCTCGCGCTTGCCGCGCCAGCCGCCGTGGCGGCGGTCGAACAGGCGCAGCACGCGATCCGGGTAGGCATTGCCGTGGCGGAGGAACTTGCCGAAGTACGCCGACAACCGCGCGAAGCGGTAGCCGTGGTGCCCGGCAAAGCCATCGGCCTGGGCCGCCAGGATGGCCGCGCGCAGCTCCTCGCTGATGCGCTCGTCGGCATCCAGGCACAGCACCCAGTCATGCACGGCCTGCTCCACGCAGAACGCCTTCTGGCTGCGGAAACCATCGAACGGGCGTTGCAGCACGCGGGCCCCGGCGGCTGTCGCGATCGCCACGGTGGCATCGGTGGACTGGGAGTCCACCACGACGATCTCGTCGCAGAAGGCCAGCGAGGCCAGGCAGTCGCCGATGCGGTCGGCTTCATTGAACGCGATAATGCAGGCCGAGATGCGAGGCCGTTCAGTGGGAGCGGTCGTGGAGGACATGATGGCCGAGTACCTGCTGTTTGCGACGGAGCGTTATGCGCTGCCCATTCTCGCCCCACTGGCCCAGGCGTTGCACGCGTCCGGTCAATCGGTGTCGGCCTGGTTTGCCGATGGGGCCGCCGGATCGCAGTTGCCGGGCGTGCCCAACGTGGACCTCCGGCAGGCGCTCGCGCTGCGCCCGCGGGCGGTGTTCAGTGCCGCCAACTGGGTGCCGCCGTTCATCGCCGGGGCCAAGGTGCAGGTGTTCCATGGCTTCAACGTGCAGAAGCGCGACAGCGCCCGCGGTCACTTCCGGGTGCGCGGCCTGTTCGACCTGTACTGCACGCAGGGCCCCGCCACCACCGATCCGTTCCGTGCGCTGGCCGAGCGCGAGGGGCACTTCGCCGTCGCGCAGACCGGGTGGCCGAAGCTGGACCCGCTGTTCCGCGAGGATGGCGGTGCCAGTGCCGCACTGCGGGCGCCGGCTGCCGGCCGCCCGGTGATCCTGTTCGGGTCCACCTTCACCGAGCGCCTCAGCGCGGCGCCGCACCTGTACGAGCAGATCGCGGCCGACATCGCGCGCGGCGAGCGCTACTGGCTCCTGACCCTGCACCCCAAGTGCAGCGAGGCGCTGTTCGCGCGGTATCGCGCGCTGGCCGGCGCCCATGCCGCCTTCATCGAGCCGGAGCAGGTGATGGCCGCGCAGCGCGCCGCCGACGTGCTGGTGTCGGACACCTCCTCGATCGTGTCCGAGTTCCTGGTGCAGCACAAACCGGTGGTGACCTTCCGCAACCGCGTGCCGCAGCCGCACATGATCGACTTCGATGAGGCAACGGCATTGCCGGCGATGCTGGACCGTGCGCTGGCCCCGGAACCGGCACTGATGGCCGAGATCCGGCGCTATGCCGAGACGATCCACCCCTATCGGGACGGCTGCTCCAGCGAGCGGGTGATCGCCGCCACCGAGGACTTCCTGGCCGGTGAGCTGGGCGTGCTCAAGCGCAAGCCGTTCGGCGCGTGGACGCGCGGGCTGCAGATCCGCAGGGAGCTGGGGTACTGGGGGCCGGCGAAGCGTTGAGGCGTTGCCACGCATGGCGTGGCACTCCAGGGCGGTGGGTCGGACGGCTGCCACGCATGGCGTGGCACTCCAGGGCGGTAGGTCGGACGGCTGCCACGCATGGCGTGGCACTACAGGGCGGTGGGTCGGACGGCTGCCACGCATGGCGTGGCACTACAGGGCGGTAGGTGGGACAGCTGCCACGCATGGCGTGGCACTCCAGGGCGGTGGGTTGGACGGCTGCCACGGATGGCGTGGCACTACCAGTGCAGGCGGCGCTTGGCCAGGGCCTGGCCCAGCTGCGCATACACCGCGCGGGCATCCGCTTCGGGCAGGTAGCGCAGGCACAGGGGAATGCTGCCGCCGGCCCCGGCGGTGTCCAGCCAGACGCTGGCGGTGCCCAGCCAGCGGTCCAGGGGGGAGCGGCTCAGGCGCAGCGACTGCAGCTTGTCCAGTTCGGCGAAGCGCCACCAGCGCTGCCACCAGCCGCCACGGGCGGCCACGTACTGCGCATCCAGGTGATAGCCCATGCGGGCCATCTGACGGTGCGCGCGGAACGCCGACCACGGCAGCCACAGCAGGATCAGGGCCCCCATCGGCAGCCCGTTCCACACGGCTGCGGCCGCCACCACCGGCAGCCACAGCAGGGCCGGCAGGCACAGTCGCCACCAGCCGCGTTGCTGCACCGGCTGCCAGCGTGCCGGCGGCCACTGCAGTTGCGGCAACAGATGCCGCACCAGCGCATCACAGGCCTCTGGCGTCGCCAGTGGGGCCAGCTCGCGCAGGTCGCGGCGCTCGTTCTCCACGGCGGCGCCCGCGGCGATGTCGATGCGCAGGTGGCGACGCCGGGCCCAGCGCTGCAGCGGGCTTTCGCGCAGCGTCCAGGCCTGGATGCGGCGCCGTGCAACGCTGCTGCGCAGGCGCGTGAGCAGGCCACTGACCACGGTCAGGCGCCGCTCGTGCTCGCTGAGCTGGAACCCGTAATAGCGCAGCAGCGCCAGGGCCACCGAGAACACCCGCAGCAGCACCCAGAAGCCCAGCACCGCCAGCAGCGCCAGCAGCGCCCAGACCCACGTCGCCGGATGCAGGTGGCTGGCGTAGCCGAATGCCTGGCGGCTGCCGTATTCGATCGCATCGGACATCGTGCCGCGCGGGAACAACTGCATCGTGGCGCCCAGCGCGGCCAGCACCACCACCCAACCGCGGTTGGAGAGCAGGCCGATCCGCACCACGTCCCAGGGACTCAGTCGCAGCAGCACCGCATCGTCGCCACGCGGCGGCGTGGCGGCGGCAACCTCCGCCGTCGCGGCGGTCGGCACGGCCGGCGCCTGGCCGCGGTGGCGGACCAACTGCTCCAGGGCCAATGCCTGGGACAGCTTGAGCACGCGCATCTCCGCTTCCGGGCGCGCGCCGCCGGCCGACTCCAGCCGCAGCTCGGCCACGCCGAACAGGCGGTGCAGGGGGTTCTGGTGGACCACCACGTTGTGGATGCGTGCGAACGGGATTTCGCGCCGGTTGCGCGACACCACCCCGCTGCGCACGCTGATCCCGTCGCGCCCGATCCGGTAGCGGTAGGTGAGGAACTGCAGGATCGAGACGCCGACCAGTACCGCGATGACGACCACCGCCGCCGCATAGGACCACATCTCGTCGCGGTCACCGCGATTGCCGAATACCAGCAACGCCACCAGCGGCAGCAGGAACTGGCGCATCTGCATCAGCAGCACGAACAGCCACGACCACGGATGCAGCCGCTGCTCCTGGGCGGGATCGACCGCGGCGTCGTCGATCGGTGGCACGCTGCTCACAGGGCGTCGTCGTCCCGGTCGAGCTGGTGGGCCAGCGTATCGCGCAGGTGTTCGGCGTCTGCGGCATCCAGCCCGCTCAGGGTCACCGCGCTGAAGCGGCTGCCGGCGGTGTGCACCACCAGCGTGGCCAGTCGCGCGCCACGCTCGATCGGGCCGCGGCGCAGGTCCAGGTGCTGCACGCGCGAGATCGGCACGTGCGTTTCCAGCTGCCACATCAGGTCGCGGCGCATGCCCAGCCCCGCCTCGTCCAACCGCCAATAGGTGCGGCGCTGGCGTCGGAAGCCGAAGGCGGCCCCGATCAGACCGCCGAGCACCAGCATGCCGGCCGCGCCATACCAGCGCAGCGGCAGGTCGAGCACGATCCAGCCGACCGCGCAGGCGCCGCCGATCAGCGCGGTGCCGCCGATGGCACCGGCGATGGCCGCGATGCCGGCGGCGCGCAACGGCAACGGCTGCCAGCGGGTTTCAGCCTGCAACGGCGGCGGCAGCGGGGGCGGGGCGGGAAGGACGGGGGTGTCGATGGCGTCGGGCAAGGCAGGGGGCTCGGCAGTGGGATGCGTGCCGGGCGTCGTTCCAGTGCTGCCGCGCCCGTCGCGCAGACGGTAGCAGGTTGCCGCGCGCTATTGCGCGGCCTGGATCAGTGCGTCCACATCGAGCAGGTGCCCGGCACGTTCGGCCTTGGTACGCAGGTACTGCTCGTTCTCGGTGGTGATGTCGCCGGTGACCGGCACACAGTCCACCACCTCGATGCCGGCATTGCGCAGGCGCTGCGCCTTGGTCGGGTTGTTGCTGAGCAGCTGGACGCGCTGCACGCCCAGGCCCTGCAGCATTGCCACCGCGCTGCCGTAGCGGCGCTCGTCGGCGCCGAAGCCCAGCTGCGCATCGGCGTCGATGGTGTCCAGGCCGTCGTGCTGGTAGCCGTAGGCACGCATCTTGGCGGCGATGCCGGTGCCGCGGCCTTCCTGGTCCAGGTACAGCAGCACGCCACCGCCCAGGTCCTTGAGCTTGCGCAGGCCACGCCGCAGCTGGTCGCCGCAGTCGCACTTGAGCGAGCCGAACAGGTCGCCGGTGAGGCACGAAGAATGCACCCGCACCGGCACCACGCCGGACAGGTCCGGGGTGCCGACGATGATCGCCACCTGGTCGCGTTGGGCCACGCCGCCGCGGAACACCGCGAACTCGGTCATGCCGACCTCGCGCAGCGGCACCGGCGAGCGCGCCACCAGCTCATAGGCGTGGGCGGCCTGTTCGGCGCCCTGGTGCAGGTCGCACAGCGAGACCTGCGCGCAACCGTCGAAACGGGTATCGGCCGGGTCCAGCAGTACGCCGACCATGGCCGGCAGCAGCAGGCCCAGCCGCGCCACTTCCACCGCACCGTCGTCCAGCGCCTGCCCGGCGCTCCAGCCCGCGGGCATCGCCCCCGGCTCGCGCAGGTAGCTCAGCGAGGGCAGGGCATCGAAATCGACGCCGGCCAACGGCACCCGTGCGCCGTGCTCGGCCGTCACCCCCAGCACCCGCGCGCGCGTAGCGGTGAGGAACAGGAAGTGGCGCGCATCGGCGGCCTGGGCAAACGCGCTGAAGCTGCTGCGGGTGCTGCTGTCCAGCGCGATGAAGGCCAGGCGCTGGCCGTGGCTGTCATCGATCACCACCGGGCGGCCGGCACGCAACTCGGCCACTGCCCGCTCGCAGCGGATCGCGGCCGGATCGCCGAACAGGAGAGAAGCAGCATCAGACATGGCAGGGGCCGTGGGGGACATCGTGGGTTCACAGTGGGGACGGAAGGCGCCGATTCCAATTGCGCAGACGGCGCGACACAGCGTCGCATTCAGTGCGGATGTTGCTCGGTAGCGTACGGGTCCACTTCACCACTTTCCGGGGGGCGCAGCGTGTAGCGCTTGTAGGTCCACTGGTACTGGCTGGGGTCGCGCCGCGCGATCCGCTCCAGCCCGGCGTTGAGCGCGGTGGCCGCCACCCGCGGGTCGGGATCGGCCACGGCCGGCGGGGCGGGCTCGATGTGCAGGGCGAACTGCATGTCCGGCCCGACCCGTTCGCACCAGCCGTACAGCACGGTGGCCCCGGTGCGCTCGGCCAGCCGGTTGACCAGGGTCATGGTCAACGCCTCGACACCGAAGAACGGCGCGAACACGCCGTCGCCGGCCTTGGGCTGCTGGTCGGGCAGGATGCCGGTGGCGCCGCCGTCCTTGAGCACCTTGAACAACTGGCGCACCGCCGGGCCTTCGGCGCGGACCTGGCGGACGTTGTCGCCGCCACGCACCAGTTGCAGGAATGCATCGCCGACCGCCTCGTCGGGGGCCTTGTAGACGATGGCGATCGGGCCGCGCGAGGCCAGCCACTGGTTGAGCAGCTCCCAGTTGCCATGGTGCGGGGCGGCCACGATCACGCCCTTGCCGGCGGCCAGCGCGGCGTCGTACAGCGCCTCGCCATGGCGCTCGACCAGGCAGGCCAGGTTGTCCTGGCGGGGGCGGGTCCACAGGCGCAGGGTTTCGATCGCCTGCATCGCGGTGGAGCGCAGCACCTGGCGATGCAGCACGGTGCGTTCGGCGGGCCCCATGTCCGGGAAGGCCAGTTCCAGGTTGCGCCGGGTGACCCGGCTTTCACGGGCGTTGAGACGGATCCATAGGCCGGCCAGCGCAGCCCCGATGCCGCGTAGCCAGGACCAGGGCAGGCGGGTGAACAGGGCGGCGGCGCGGTAGGCCAGGCGGGCAGTGGTATGCGGTTTCATCACCGTGAAGTCTAGCCGCTGGCCGCCATCCTCGCCGGCGGCCGGGCGCGTTAAGGTAGGCCGCCCCGTCCCAGGAAGCCCGCCCATGCTTGTTCTGATCCAGCGCGTCACCCAGGCCAGTGTCAGCGTGGAGGACGCGGTGGTGGGTCGGATCGGCCCGGGATTGCTGGCCTTGGTGGGCATGGAGCCGGGCGACAGCGAGGCCGGGATCGCACGCATGGCCGATCGGCTGCTCGGCTACCGTGTATTTGCCGATGAGGGCGGAAAAATGAACAGGTCGCTGGCCGATACGGGCGGCGGGCTGCTGCTGGTGAGCCAGTTCACCCTGGCAGCCGACACCTCCAGCGGGATGCGCCCGGGGTTCAGCACCGCCGCACCACCCGTGGAGGCTGAACGCGGATTCAACCGATTGGTGGAGATCTGCAGGCAAAAACACGTTCCGGGGGTGGAAACCGGCCAGTTCGGCGCCCATATGGTTGTCAGCCTGGTCAACGATGGTCCAGTGACCTTCCTGCTCAGACCCTGACCCCGGGACCACCGCCCGGGCCGGCAGGGCGCCGGGCTGGTATAATGCTAGGTTCTATTCCTCTCCCTGCCGGTGGCGCGAGCACTACATGGCCAACGAACGTCCTGCCCAGCAAAACGACATCAAGCTTCTGATCAGCAAGGGCCTGGAACAGGGCTACCTGACCTACGCCGAAGTCAATGACCACCTGCCCGACGACATCGTCGACCCGGAGCAGATCGAAGACATCATCGGCATGATCAACGGCATGGGCATTGATGTCCATGAAGTTGCGCCCGATGCAGAAACCCTCCTGCTCAACGACGGCAACACCGGCAACCGCGAAGTCGATGACACCGCGGCCGAAGAAGCTGCCGCCGCGCTGAGCGCGCTGGACACCGAAGGTGGTCGCACCACCGACCCGGTGCGCATGTACATGCGCGAAATGGGTACCGTCGAGCTGCTGACCCGCGAAGGCGAAATCGCCATCGCCAAGCGCATCGAAGAAGGCCTGGGCCAGGTCCAGGCCGCGCTCGGCACCTTCCCGGTGTCGGTCGAATCGCTGCTGGCCGACTACGACGCGCACAAGGAAGGCAAGAAGCGCCTGGCCGAAGTGATCGTCGGCTTCAACGACCTGGTCGAAGAAGTGCCGGCCCCGGTCGTGGCTGAAGACACCAGCGACGACGCCGACGAAGACGCCGATGAAGACGACGACGGCGACGACGTTGAGGAAGAAGCCGGCCCGACCGGTCCGGACCCGGAAGAAGTCGCCCGCCGCATGCAGGCGCTGGCCGATGCCTACGCCGCCTTCAAGAAGGCCGCCGCCAAGGGCGACCGCAAGCCGCTGGCCAAGCTGCGCGACGACATGGCTGCCGTGTTCGTCACCCTGAAGCTGCCGCTGCCGCTGACCGACGTGCTGGTCAAGCAGCTGCGCGACGTAATGGCCGACATCAAGTCCCACGAGCGCCGCGTGCTGAACCTGGCGACCGTGACCGCGCGCATGCCGCGCAAGGACTTCATCCGGTCCTGGGAAGGCAACCAGACCAACCTGGAGTGGGTGGAAGACGCACTGAAGCGCAAGCAGAAGTGGTCCTCGGCCCTGCGTGACGTCAAGGACCAGATCATTGCCGAGCAGCAGGCCACGCTCGACATCGAAAAGACCACTTGGCTGGAACTGGACGAGCTGAAGGAAATCAGCCGCGCCATGGCTTACGGCGAAGCGCGTGCGCGCAAGGCCAAGAAGGAAATGGTCGAGGCCAACCTGCGCCTGGTGATCTCCATCGCCAAGAAGTACACCAACCGCGGCCTGCAGTTCCTCGACCTCATCCAGGAAGGCAACATCGGCCTGATGAAGGCCGTGGACAAGTTCGAATACCGTCGTGGTTACAAGTTCTCCACGTATGCGACCTGGTGGATCCGCCAGGCCATCACCCGTTCGATCGCCGATCAGGCGCGCACCATCCGTATCCCGGTGCACATGATCGAAACGATCAACAAGTTGAACCGCATTTCCCGCCAGATGCTCCAGCAGTACGGCCGCGAGGCCACGCCGGAGGAGCTGGCCAAGGAAATGGACATGCCGGAAGACAAGATCCGCAAGGTGATGAAGATCGCCAAGGAGCCGATCTCGATGGAAACCCCGATCGGCGACGACGAGGATTCCCATCTGGGCGACTTCATCGAGGACACCAACGTGGAGTCCCCGATCGAGAACACCACCAACATCAACTTGTCTGAAACCGTGCGCGACGTGCTGGCTGGCCTCACCCCGAGGGAAGCCAAGGTGCTGCGCATGCGCTTCGGCATCGACATGAACACCGACCACACCCTCGAGGAAGTCGGCAAGCAGTTCGACGTCACCCGCGAGCGCATCCGCCAGATCGAAGCGAAGGCGCTGCGCAAGCTGCGTCACCCGAGCCGGTCCGAGCAGCTGCGCAGCTTCCTGGATATCGACTGATCCCAGGCGGCCGGTAAGGCGTTCAATAAGCCCCGCTTCGGCGGGGCTTTTTTGTGGGCGGCGGCGGGGCGGTGGGCGTTACCTCGCTGCGCGCTGGATCGGCTGCCCCGGGTCGTCATCTCGCCGCGCCGGATCGGCCGCCCAGTTGTCACCTCGCTGCGCGCCGGATCGGCCGCCCAACGGTCACCTCGCTGCGCGCCGAATCGACCATCCAGTCGTCACTTCGCTGCGCATCGGATCGGCCGCCCAGTCGTCACCTCGCTGTGCGTCGGATCGGCCGCCCACAATCGTAGAGCCAGCCCATGGCTGGCTGCTTTTTCGGCTCCGACACTCAACTTTTTACGTAAATAAATACGTAAATTAATTATCGAGTGAAAAAGCTGTTGCATCCAATAGACGCATTATGAATCAATGGGTTGAAATAACGCGATGTTGCTAACAGCCATCTTTTGCCGTATAGATTCGTAACTTAATTCCGTTGGTCCTCCCCATGGCGCGCCCTCGCACCCTCGAGCCCCAGGATCTGCTCAACAGCCTGCCCGCCGGCGACGCCGTGCCAGCAGGTGCCCTGGTCGCGCGTCTGGGGATCACCCGGCCCACGCTCGCACGCCTGGTCGCCGAGGCGGGCGACCGCGTCGTACGCCTGGGCCATACCCGCGCTACCGCCTACGCCGTCCGCCAGCCCACCGCGGCCGGCAGCGAGTGGCCGCTGTTCCGGCTGCGCGCCGATGCCACCCTGGAAGAGCTCGGGACCGTGGTGGCGCTCACCGGCGATACCTTCCACGTGCAACCCGATACCGCGCGCCCCAACCTCACCCGGCCACCGGACTCCGGCGTGGAAGGCCACTTCCCCGGCCTGCCGTGGTACCTGGACGACCTGCGCCCGCAGGGCTTTCTCGGCCGCACCTTCGCACACCGTCGTGGCCGTGAGCTGGGTGTTCCCGACGACCTCAACCGCTGGCAGCTCGGCGACACCCTGATGGCCCTGGTACGTGCAGGGGGTACTGAAACCGGCGATCTGCTGCTCGGAGGCGATGCGGTGGATGCGGAGCTGCGCGCGCTGGACGCGCCACCGGATCGGGTGCGGGCCGACGAGCGCGCCGTCCACTACCCGGCGCGCGCCGCCGCTGCGCTGGAAGGCGAAGACGTCGGTTCGTCTCCCGGTGGCGAGCAGCCGAAGTTCACCGCCACCGTCGACCATGCCAATGGCCGCTACGCCGCACTGGTGAAGTTCGCCCAGCCCGCCGCAGGAGACGCCGCGGAGCGCTGGGCCGATCTGCTGGCATGCGAGCACCTGGCACTGACGTGCCTGCGCGATGCAGGCGTGCCTGCTGCTGCATCGCAGTTGATCCAGACCGACAGCCACACCTTCCTCGAAGTAGAGCGCTTCGACCGCACGCCGGACGTACTGGGGCGACGCGGCTTCGTCTCGCTGCTGGCGCTGTCCTCGGCCTTCGTCGGCGAGGCGACCACGACCTGGGGCGTGGCTGCAGAGGCGCTGCTGGCGCAGCGCTGGGTGGATCGCGACACCGCCACGGCCATGGCGCGCCTGCACGCTTTCGGCCGGCTGATCGGCAACAGCGACATGCATCAGGGCAACCTCGGCTTCCATCTGGTGGATCGCGGCCCGCTGCCACTGGCACCGGTGTACGACATGCTGCCGATGTCGCTGGCCCCCTCCCGCACCGGCGTGCTGCGTGCGGCACGCCCGCTGGCGCAGGTGGCGCCGGAGCGCAGTGGCGACCTTGCGCACCTGCAATGGGCGGCGCCACTGGCGCTGGACTTCTGGCAGCGGGTGGCCGGGTCGCGGCTGTTGCGCTCGACGGCGCTGCGGGCGCTGGCGGCCGAGAACGCCGGCAGGGTGCAGGCAATGGGGCAGCGGTTTGGCTGAAAGGGGCGGCTGAGACGATTTCGGTGACGTTCGCAGTGGAAAGCAGCCGTTGGCGTCCACTACACTGTGCGGCCGCAAGGGCCTATAGCTCAACGGTTAGAGCAGAGGACTCATAATCCTTTGGTTCCAGGTTCGAATCCTGGTGGGCCCACCACATTGAAGTCCGACGACGTCCAGGGTTGTCCGAGCGAAGCATGGAAACGCGCTGAATTGAGCGATCTACCGTCCGTCGGCGTCCATCTGCGTCCACTTGCATCCGGCAAAAAAGTGAGTCAGGCTGTGAGCCAAGGGTCGGGAATTTCCTACCCCGACTCACTGGCGGATGACTCACATGCTCACCGACACCAAACTGCGCGCACTGAAGGCCAAGGACCGCCCCTACCGGGTTGCGGATTCCAATGGCCTTTGCATAGAGGTGCGACCGTCCGGATCCAAGGCATGGCGCTACCGCTACAGGTACGCCTCCAAGGCGAGCATCGTCACCATCGATGAGTACCCGTCGATGTCGCTGCAGCAGGCTCGGGCCGAGCGTGACAAGCTGCGAGCGTTGCTGCGAGGCGGGGCCAACCCGGCTCACGTCGCCAGGGCCGAGCGAGCGGCTCACGCTGACCGTGTTAACAGCACCTTTGGTGCCATCGGCCTGGAGCTGCTAGCCAAGCGGGCCAAAGAGGGGCTGTCCCCAGGCTCGGTAAAGCGCGAGCGGCGCCTGATTGAAAAGGATCTGGCGGCAATCGCTGCTATGCCTATCACCGACGTAACCGCCCCTATCCTTTTGGCGGCCCTGCGCAAGCTTGAACAGCGGGGTGTGGTCGAAACCGCCCATCGAGCGCGGTCCCATGCGGGCCGGGTCTTCCGCTATGCCCTGGCAACCGGCCGTGCCGAACGGAATCCTGCAGAGGACTTGGCCGGGGCGCTCGAACAGCCCAGGACTAAGCACTTCGCAAGCCTCACAGACCCCGAACAGATCGGCGAATTGCTGCGGGCCCTGCATTCCTACCAAGGCTCTCCAGTCACCCAAGCGGCCCTTAGGCTTGCCCCTTTGCTCTTTGTGCGCCCCGGCGAGCTTCGTGCCGCCAAGTGGGCTGACATTGACCTAGATGCCGGGGAGTGGCGGTACGTCACCAGCAAGACGAAGACCCCCCATATCGTCCCCCTGTCCGACCAGGCCGTGCAGGTGCTTGCGGAGCTGCAGCCGCTGACCCGGCGCAGTGAGTACGTGTTCCCGGGCGTCCGGAGTGCGTCTCGGCCCATGAGTGAGAACACGATCAATGCCGCCCTGCGGAACCTCGGCTTTGACGGAACAACCATCGTCGGCCACGGCTTCAGGGCAATGGCGCGGACGGTGCTGGACGAGGTGCTGGGGTTCCGTCCGGACTACATCGAACACCAGTTGGCGCATGCCGTACACGATCCACTGGGGCGGGCGTACAACCGCGCCACCCATCTGCCCGAGCGACGCAAGATGATGCAGGCATGGTCTGACTACCTGGACACCCTCCGTGAGAACGGCCGCAAGGTCGTCCCGCTGCGGAAAAACCGGGCCTAAGGCTCATCTACAAGGGAGGAACGAAAGAGTAGAGGCACAGAAACAAAGCGGCCGAGAAAGGGGCTGGAACCCCTAGCTCGGCCTACCAAAACCGACTATTAGGAGTCGATCATGGATCGCAGCATTATAGAACCTGCGCGTGAACGGGCGCGCGTGGCCTCGAATACCCCCCGCACCGTGGGACTCGCCGGCTGCAGCCTGCTCTTCAGCGCTTGGCGCGAACGCAAGCAAACGCAGCCGAACGCAACCCGTCGCCCCCGACGCCTGCAGCTCTGGCTGGCCAACCACGGGGATTCCAACCTCTACTGGGCCTGCACCCTTCTGTTTGCTACTGGTGTGCTACTGGCACTCCTTAGCGCACCCGTAGCAACCCCCTACTCGACCATGGGAGGGCAGTGCCATGCGAATCATTGACTTCGCCGCGTCTGCCGATCCGATTGACCGCCTTGTGGCGAAGGGCGCCCCTGTGCGGGCCCTTGTTGCCCTAGAGCCGGGCGGGGTTGAGTGGCTTGCCCTTCATCAGGACGAGCGCTTCCGCCTCTGCTACTACGACGAGAGCGGAGTTGTAGCCACCCAGGACGTGGATGCCGTGGGGCTTGTGCTGAGGGCTCAGGAATTGGGCTGGACGGCCATGCGAGATTTGGAGCCGAGCTCCAGTCCCTGGCTCTTCGACCAAGCCTCCTACCACCTCCGCCGTGGGGTGCACTGGTACGCATCGGCTACCGACAGAACCGACGAAATGCTTCCCCTTGGCTTTCCCGAAGTGGCGTTAAAAGCAGGCCTAGAGCGACAGCGACGGCGGGAAGCGGCTTCGGAGAGGCGCTGGTCGCGGGCACGGCAGGACGCTGCCAAGCGGGCGCGACAGGAGGCAAGGCGGGAGGCAAGTCGGGTTCTCGACGACCTTACCGAAGATCTGCTGCGCTCTCGGTCTGCTGATGGCCTTGGCTTTCAAACGAAGGCCCAAGCTAGACGCGCAGCCCGTGAACTCCTAAACGACATGATCGCCCACCTGAGAAGTACTAGGTAGGATGCGGGAAGCCAAGGGACTACCTTGGAAGGCGCCATAGAGAGAACCGCTGATGACTTCGACTCATCTATTTAAGGATCAGGAGGCAGAGGCTGCTTGGCGGAAGCTAAGGGCATCTGCAGAGTATGTGGTGTGTCTCGAATCGCTCAAGGGCAAGAATCGGAGGGGTAGGAGGCTGGGAGCGACGTTGGAAGATTGGATAAGTGGCGCAGTGATGCATGGTCTCGCAGAACTGGAGCCATTCGAGAAGATGACCTCAAAGCAAAGGCAGGCCGCATCGAAGAAGATGGTCGCCCACTGCGAGGCTCTACGCGAACTCCTCGTACCCTTCTATAACGAGAGAACCGGTCTTGATTGGCCATTCCAGCCCTATCTAGATCGCGCTGCGCTTGAGAGCGCGATCAACTACCAAGCGAACTGGCCGCAGAATTTCGAGGATCTGGACGAAGATGACAGAGAAGATTCCTTGTACCGCATTCGGTTCTCTATCTATCACGGCATAAGGAAGGACCTGGGGCTAGTCTTCGATGCAATCCATAACGGCGCGCTTCATCTGGCGGAGCTGCAGAGCGAAGTCAAGAAGCCGAACGACTCCAATGTAAGGCGGTTGCGCTTCATTCGGCGCTTAACGAACGAGTTCATGCGCGAGTTCGGCACCCCCCACAGAGCGCTTGTGCTTGCGCTGGCCTCAGTTTTCTTCGAGACCAGTGACATGGACGAGGCGGCAATTTCCAAGCTCGCACCTATTCCTAAGGGAGCATAGACGCGTCACCCTGAATCAGAATCAGAATTCCTGGTTCTGATTCAGCCTGAGTCAAATCCAGAATTGTTCAAGCAGATGGCATGTTGAACTCGCTCCCGTATCCCTAAATTTCGACTCACCCGCCGCATTGCGGCATACATGGTGCAGTCAGTGGATACACATGGACACAGGGAGTTCCGGCCCTTTATCCCGGAATGCACGAAGGTCGGTATCGGTCGATCCAAGGCCTACGAACTGGCAAACGCAGGTCTGCTCGAGACGATCAGCATCGGTCGGAGACGGTTCGTCTACCTCGATAGCCTGTACAGCCTGCCCACTCGGCTACAAAGCGGCGCGGGGACATCCCCATGACCGATCTCGACTTCAGCGGCCTCACCATAGATCAGCGGCGGCTGATGGATGCGGGCGGATGGACAGCTGACGGGACGCAAGCAGCTCCGTCCCGGCCCGCTGCCCAGCAGCTGGTAAGACGAGGACTACTTGAGGCCTATCCAGCAGTCCTTGAGGACGACCACGGCTCGTACGGAGTAACCGAATACTACGTGCCACTCAACGTGCGCGCCGCCTGGCTAGAGTTCAAATCACGCCTTCCGCAGCGGGCTGAGCCGGTGGAGGACGAGCCGTGAAGACCCAAGACACTTCGTCACTTGTGCCCCATACCCCTTCTGGCCTCTTGGTATGCCTAAGTACTGGCCGGGTCTTCAACCCAGATGGGCTGGAGGTAGGCGTACAGACCGCCGACACCTACGTCCGAGTACTCAAGCGGATGACCTCGGCGGATCGCCTTCGCACTTGGTACGCGCATCGCGTGGTTTGGGAGGCTGCTCACGGGCCCATCCCTGAGGGGATGCAGATCGATCACCTGGACGCCAATGCGGGAAATAACGCGCTTTCCAACCTCGATCTCGTGACTCCTCAGCAAAACCGAGCAAGGCAGGCTCAGCGAAACCTGCTGCGCTACGGCTGCCGCTCCACCTACTGCAAGTTGACCCCAGAGCAGGCACTGGCGATCCGCGACAGTGCAGAGGCCGTCCCCGCCAGAGTTTGGGCCCAGCGCTTGGGGATCTGCATACGGACGGTCAGAGATATCCGGCGTGGCCGTACGTGGGCGCATCTTTCAGGCGCTGCCAGAACCAAGAAGAAGCCGCGAAATAAGCCCTAACCGGCTCTCTACCTGTTGCCCTTGGGGGGTATATGAAACGAGCAGACAACTGCCGTCTGGAACGTCCTATTGGCCGAGGTAAGGGCGATGGGAGGTGACCATGTGCCACGAATTTCAGACAGGAAGCGATCCCAGATCAAAGGTCGCGGCAAGGGCCCGCCCTTCCTCTCCATCGAGCACCGCATTGCCGACTCAGATGAGTTTGGATGCCTCTCAGGGCACGCCGCAAAGCTCTTGCTTGAACTTGCACGGCAGTACCGGCCAGGCCGCAATGGGGACATCAGCATCCCTTGGTCACTTTTGCGGACCCGTGGCTGGAAGAGCCAAGGCACCGTCATGGGTGCAAAGCGCGAGCTTCTGGAGGCTGGGTGGATCATCGAAACCCGGAAGGGTGGGCGGAACCGGTGTGGGCTATATGCACTCACCTATTACCCCATTGATGAGTCCCACAAGCACCAAGAACCGGCAACCCACGTGGCACCGCATCTCTGGCAGCAACGGCGCGAAATGTAGTCGCTATGCGGAGCAAGTTGGTCGCTATGCGGAGCAGTGGCGCAAATCCTTGCTCCACATACAGACCAAGTTAGTCGCTATGCGGTGCAGTCAGCCACTTATCCACATCCCCTATTGGTCGCTATGTGCACACCTATCTAGATATCTACCAAGCGGAGCAGCCTGCGCACTGGGTGTGATGGGCTCCCCTGGGCATCGCTACCGGGAGGCGCACTCTTGGACCTGAGACCATCGCGAACAGAACCAGCCACTGCGGGCGGCTTGGATGCTACTAGCACTGCTACTAGCATCGATACAGCACTGCTAGCAGCATCGGAGAGCAAACTGCCGTCTCGGCCAAGGAAGGGAGGGCCTTGGCAGGAAGGTTCAACCAACGTGGACCGGGCGTCCCGAGCGGTGGCGGCTGCTTACGGCTGCGGAGCGTGCATGGCGATGGTCTGGCATGCAAGTTGGGTGGAGGTTCCCGTGGCCGAGGACGGAACAGTGGATCCTGCCGGTTTGGCCATCCACAGCCGTGGCGCGGTTGTCCACGACGCTCGAAAGTACCTTCCCAGAGGACGACATGCGCGTGCGGCCGCCCTGTCCGCTTTCAATGCGGACAAAAGGCGGACAGTGGAGGCGTTCGACAACGCGACAAACATGCGTGCCGACGCGTCAAATCCTGATATGCACGCGTCGAGGACGAGGCGCGTCCATGCTTGGAGCAACAAGGCGTCCCCTGGTGTTGTGGTGATCCCTGCGGTTCGTCCGGTTCGTCCGGTCCTGATGGCGCTCGCTGACGCCGGCTTGGACGGGCCGCTGGAGGACTGGCTGATGCTCTATGCCGCCCAGCAGCTTTGGCGGTGGCCGCAGGTTGAGCTGTACTTGGTCGCGCTTGGCCACGAACGTCACCACGCCCGAGAGGCGGCTGCGCGGCTTCTGGGTCTTGGGCGTAGCTACAGGGACGGGGCAGCGAGCGAGGGTGTTAGGGAGTCTGCGTACCGCAACAGAGTTCGCGCGATTGAGCGGGTCCTGTGGGACTGGCTGGAGCGTGCGAGCTACGCGCTTTTGGAAGAGCTGGGCGAGGCGGGGAACCGCGACTGGAACGCGGGCGACGGTCTGTTGAGCCCTGGCGCAGGCAGGCCAGTCGCCGAGGCTTAGCGAGATATCCGCTACGGCTGCCGCTGTCCGGGCTGGGAGCTATTTACACCCGCCAAACGGTGAAAGTAATAGGGGCTCCAACTACCCAAGGGCGGGCCCCGGCGGCGACCACTTCGGTGGCGCCGCCTTCCCTTCTTCGCGCATGTCACGCACCGCTCCGTGAGTACTCAGTGAGTCCTCGGTGAGTACTCGGTAAGCGATGCGCAACTTGAGCATAGGACAGCAATTCATGAATTTCAGCCCACGAAACTTTTTCGGCCGTATGACCCCCGGCTGGCAGGATATGAGCGAGCAGGATCAAGGCGCTCTTACGCGTCGCGGCCTGCTGGCAGCCGGGCTGGGGATGCTCAGCGCCAAGAATGGTGGCAACTTTGGCGCCTCTCTCAGCGACAGCATCCAGTCGGGGTTGCTCGCGGTCGATCAAAGCGTTCAGGGGATGGAGAACGCCCGATACAAGAAGGAAATCCTTGCCCGAACCCGGCAGGGCATGGAGCGCAACGCCGCCATTGAGCAGGCCCAGCAGGGCGTGCTGAATTCTGACGGCTCGATCAATAGCGAGAAGTGGGCGGAGCTGGCTCGGTACGACCCGGATGGCGCGCTGGACCTCCGCAACAAGGCGCAGCCCCAGGCTAAATGGGACCCGATGGAGATCGCCTACAAGAATCCGCGCACTGGAGAGCCCGGATATCTCAACGTGCTGCGCAACCTGGCAACCCAAGAACTGAGAGACCTGAAGGGCAACGTCATCAGTGAAGGTTTCCTATCTCAGGATCCACTCGGTACGCAGCCGCAGATGCCGACAAGCGGTTTCTTGTCGAAGGACATGGTTCCGACGCTGGAACAGGCCGTAATGCAGATCGAGTCGGGCGGTAACCCCGCTGCTGTGTCGCCTAAGGGTGCTATGGGCACGATGCAGACCATGCCCGGCACGCTGGTTGATCCGGGTTACGGGGTCGCCCCGGCACGGGACCGCTCGCCCGCTGAAATGGAGCGCGTGGGCAAGGATTACCTGCAGGCCATGTTGAAGCAGTACGGCGACCCGCAACTGGCGCTTGCCGCCTACAACTGGGGGCCGGGGAACGTGGATAGGGCCATGAAAACCCATGGCGGAAACGTCGATGCGGTCCTCGCCAACGCACCGGCAGAGACTCGGCACTATGTTCCCAAGGTCTTGGCACTCGCTCAGGGTGGGCAGGGCTCGCCCCAGATCGGATGGAAGCCTGCCAAGGCAGACAAGGAGCGCGAGAGCTACCGCACGCTCAAGGCCGACGAGATTGCATCCCTTGGCCTGCCGTCTGGAACCGTAGCCCAGATGGGGCCAACCGGCCAGATCCAGATTGTTAACAAGCCCCGCGACATGCCGGCAGGTGGTGCGGGACAGGTCATCGACAACGGCGACGGAACCACGACCTACATCCCGGCCGGTAAGACCAGCGAGGGCGAGCGCAACGCATCCGGCTTCTTCAATCGCATGGTCGAGGCGAACAGCGAGATGCAGCGCCTGGAGGGGGCGGGATACGACCCGACGAATCGTCGCGACTACTACACCGCTGGCGGCGAAGTCCTTAACCCGCTTGCCACTGACGAGGGGCAGCAATACCGCCAGGCTCAGAACAACTGGGTGCGTGCGAACCTCCGAAAGGAATCCGGCGCAGCGATCGGTAAGGATGAAATGGAGCAGGAACGGCGGACGTACTTCCCGATTCCCGGCGACTCGCCTGCGGTGATCGCACAGAAGGCCCGAGCCCGTCAGGTAACTGAGCGTGGCATGCGTTCTGCTGCGGGTAGCGCACTGCCGGCTCCCGCACCGCAAGGGGCGAATGCGGCGCGAGGTGTGAACAGCCCTGCGCCCGGCACCGTGGAGGGTGGCTATCGCTTTAAGGGGGGTAACCCCGCTGACAAGAAGAATTGGGAGCGCATCTGATGGCAGGTCCGTGGGAAAAGTACCAGCAGGAAGCGGAAGTTGCCGCGTCACCTCAAGGCCAGCCCGACCAAGGCACGAGCAAAGGCCCGTGGGCCAACTACGCGGCTCAGGCTGGCTCGGCTGACAGTGAGATGCCGATCACTGACCTTCCTGCCGTGCAGGCGCAGCGGCCTGACTTCAGCGGTGTAACGGCTACTGTTGACTCCACGGCGCAGAAGGTCGCGCCCGATGGCTGGACGTATGGCGTTGGCCGCGACGCGGCGTTCGGCGTGCGTTCGGCGATACAGGGCGCTGGAAGTCTAATCGGGGCCGCTGGCGGCGACGCCTTCAACAACTACATCGCCAATCCCATCGCGAGGGCCGTTGGGTTGCAGGAGGCGCGGCCGTATCGCGAGGAAGCGCAGGCATTTGCCAATACCCTCGGCCTCCCCCAGGCGCAGACGTCGGGCGACCGCGTTATGGGGGACGTCGGCGAGGGCCTGACCGGCACTGCCTTGACGTTGGGGGCGGGTGGCTTGGCGAGCGCAGGGCGTGGTCTTGTACAGCGGACCGGGCAGTTCTTCGCTGCAAACCCCATCCTCCAGACGGCAGCGACCACCACCGGGACGCTGGCAAGCTCGGGGGTTAAAGAGGCTGGCGGCGGACCTAGCGCTCAAGTGGCGGCTGGCCTTGCGGCCGGGTTCGCGCCTGGCACGCTCGCAGCACTCGTTCCGGGCATGCGCGGCGGCATCGTGCCGGCTGCTGTGGCCCAAGGGACGCGAGGAGCACTGAGGGGGAGGAACGCGGTTGGCGCGCCGGTCACCTCTGCAGACATTCAGCAGACCGTGGGGGACTTCGCAGCCGTTGGCGCAACTCCTAGCGTGGGGCAGGCTACTGGTGGTCGCTTCCCCCAGGCCGTCGAAACGATGCTGGGGAACGTCCCGGGCGGTGCGGGCCCCATTGCCCAGCTTGGTGCTAAGCAGTCCGCCGCAACAGGACAGGCGGTCGAACAGTACGCAGTGGGGCTGTCTCCGCGTGGCCGACCAATGAGCCCTGAGCAGGCGGGCCGCACCATCTTGGAAGGTGTTGAGGGCAAGTCTCCCGTAGCGTTCGTACCCAAGACCGCAAAGAAGGCGGAGGAGCTTTACGACCGGGTTTCGAAGCAGATCGCCCCTGGCGCGCGAGTGCCCGTAGAGAACACCAAGCAGGCGCTATCCGATCTTAACGCCTCCATCGAAGGTGCGCCCAATGTTGCAAAGCTCTTCCAGAACGCCAGGATCCAGGGCATTGAGGCTGCCTTGGGAAAGGATATCGGCGGTGCGGAGGCGGCTCTGCAGCGGCCTGAGGTGCGCCAGCAGGCAGATGAGCTCAGGCAGCAGTTGAATGCCCAAGCACAGCAGGCCAGGGCGGAGAACACGCGCCTCCAGACACTGGGGATGCGTGCCTCACAACCGGTCGCGAGTCCTCAGCAGATTGACGAACAGGTTAAGACCGCAATCGCAGGGATGGCGGACAACCAGATCCCGTATCAAGCCCTGACCAAGCTGCGGACGGTCGTGGGGAAGGAGCTAGACAACTACTCCCTGGCGGACAATGTGCCTCGGGACAAGTGGAAGGCGCTCTACGGTGCGCTGACACGCGATATGGAGGCCGCCGCGACCACCCCGGAAGCCCGGCAGGCTTGGAAGCGCGCAAACGCCTACTACGCTGCCCGAAGCAACCGCATCGACTCCATTGCCCACGTGGTGGACAAGAGCGGGGGGCCGGAAGCCGTTTACAAGGCGGCATTTGGCAACACGAAGGAAGGCGCCACCACGCTGCACGCGGTCATGCAGTCGCTTCCCAAGGAGGCGCAGCGGGAGGTGTCAGCGTCGTTTATCCGCCGAATGGGCCGGGCGACGGGCAGCCAGCAGAACGCCGACAACGACGTTTTCAGCATGGAGACGTTCTTGACCAACTGGGCAAACATGAGCCCGGAGGCCAAGCGGGTGTTGTTTGACCGCCACGGAATGGGCTTCCGCCAGGATATGGACAAGATCGCGCGGATGACAGAGAAAATCCGGCAGGGAAGCGCAGTGTTCCGCAACCCGTCTGGCACGGGTCGGCTCATCTCGCTCATCACCCAGTCGGCGGGTACGGCGAGTAGCGCGGCAACTGCAGCGATGTCCGGTAGTCCGCTCCTGGGGGCCGGAATCGTAGCTGGTTCGGCTTCATTGGCCGCGGCATTCAACGGTCTGGGCCGACTCATGACCAGCCCTGGCTTTGTGCGCTGGGTGGCGAAGAACGGGGAGAAGCCAGTCGGTGAATTGGTCGCTCAGACTAAGATGTTGCGGCATGTCGCCGAGTCAGAAGACAACGACGACGTAGCCGAGCTGGCAGATCAGCTCGAGGCTATGAAGCGACAGCAAACCCCGCGTAGACAAGCACTACCAATGCGATGAGCAGGACGGGAATAGCAACAACCAGCGACACGAAGGCGAACCCGTAACGGGCATCTTTGCGGTCGTCAGATGTAGCCCTCTCCTCCCACGACTGGGACAGGGGGTACTGGGTGTTCTTCCAAGCATCCATTGCAGTCGGTCCCAAGGGTTGGCGACGCCAGCATACACCCGCCCCGGGCGACGAAATCTCACCAATAAATGAATGGGCTAAACCAATAGCCCTAGGAGAGGCATGTGGCACAACGCAACTTTTTGGGCCGGACGACCGGCAGGGTCGGGGAGCGATTCCTGTCGGGCTCGAACAACTATGACCCACGGACGGGGCAATACCGGAACGTGATGCCGGGGCTTATTGGTCGCGCGGCGCAGACGGTGATTGGTGCCTTTGGCGGCCCGCTAATCGGAGCGATAGCGGGCAGGGGCATCAGCAAGATGGTTGATAGGTACGGGAAAGACCCCGGGTTTGTGCAGGCGGAGTCGATTCCAATCCCTATGGACTGGCGCGCCCCCCAAATCACTCGAGGCGAATTCGCTGCTCCTTCGGCCACGCCGCCCACTATCGCCAACCTCGGCCTCGGCGCTCAGTCCCCCGGTGGAGATTGGGCTGGCTACTTGCAAGGCGCTGGCTCGGCCAACAACTTTGGCAATCAGGGCTTCATGCGCCCGGGGTCGTTCACCAACTGGTCGCCCACGAGTGGGTGGGGCAAGCAGCTCATTGCCCAGCAGCCCACGCCCGGATCACTAGGCGGCTTTGGAAACAACGTAGGCGGCTTCCTGAGCGGCGGAGCGGGTGGGGCGAGATCTCCAGCTGCCTCGGCTGGCTCTAGGGCTGGCCTTACCCGTGCCGGTGGTTCCGCTGCCGGCTGGGTTAACGCACTGAACACCGGAGAGATCCTGGGCAAGTTCCAGGGCGATCCCGAGAAGTACACCCGGGCGACCTGAGGGGGTAGGGGCATGCAGGAGAAGTCGAAGGCTGCAGGATCTGGTGAGGCGCTGAGCCCTGCGGCAGTGCGAGGAATCGCTGCTGTGTTGCTTCAAGCCAATGCAGGAAGGCGGGTTCACTTCGGAGGGCTTGACCTCACCGAGATGGCGGGCAATTACCTCCAAAGGCACGTTCAAGCGGTTGGGTTCGACGCCGCATACAAGACGTTCCGCAAGCAGGGTTTTGCATTGGTAACAGATGAAAACAATAGGTGAGAGCTATGCCATTCGTTCCAGGGCAATCGGGCAACCCCAGCGGGCGACCCAAGGTGGATTTCGAGGTCCGGGAGCTGGCCCGGGGACACGGCCGAGAGGCTATTGAGCGCCTGGTGGAGATCATGCGGGGGGACAACCTTTCCCTCGCCCGGGCGGCCTGTGAGGCGCTGCTGGATCGCGGCTTCGGCAAGCCAGTGCAGTCGGTGGGGGTTGATCCTGATTCTGTGCCCATCCAGAAGATCACGGTGCAACTGGTGGCTATGACGGCGGATGCTGAACCGGAGGCCGACCGTGACTGACGACCAAGAGCCAATCTCTACTGTAGATACGGATAGCTCAGTGGAGCCCTGGGACGGGGTCACCTACGTGATCTATGCCGCCGAACGGCAGTGCCTGCCTGAGGACTTTGAAGGGCGCCTAGAGGTCGCGCGGCAGGCCATAGGACAACCCTGGCGGGCCTTCGACCTCCACGACCCTGCCTGCCCCAAGGCCGTAGGTCGGGACTGCGCCTGCGGGCTGGTGAGCGTCTTCACAAACGACCGGTGGGTGGCTCACGTGGACGCCTACCATTCATTACAGGCCGTCTACTCCATCCAGTGAACCCGATTTGGGGCATGGGCTTGCCGGCGCCGGGTGCTTGACAGCGTGGTGCAAGGATATGGAAGCTACGCCCACGTGAGGAATGGAGCTCCTATGTACCAGTATCAGAAGTCGCTGGATGAATGCTCGGCGCCCGGGGCTGCGTGCCCTCCAGTTTCCGCGCTAAGCAAGCAAGCGACTGCATGGCGTTGGGTGCGGAATCCAATGACGGACGACTGCTTCTTACCACTGGCAGAGCGAAACCCGAAGAGGTTGCACCAGCTCAACTCTTCGTCGCAGCTGTGCTTGTCTTGGGGGCTTTCAGTCTTCGACACGGAGGCACATGGGATCTCGGCATTCCATGCTCTAGAAAAAACGGTCAAGAAGGCCCGCTCGCTTATCGGCGACCATCTTGCGGTCGCGAATCTGATGCCGGCACATGGGGCCACGACGCTGCCATCAAGCCAAAATGGCCATTTCACATTTTTCTCAATGAAAGGGGTCAATGTGAAATCGGTCTTTCAGCTCCATGGACAAATCCCATGAGCAGATTACCGGTCCTTCCGGGGGTTCTCATTCCGAAGAATGAGAAGTTGAACTTCACTTGGAACGCCGATCTGGTGTTCTACGACGGCCCGCTCGTGAGTCTGTTTAAAAAGGACGACGACGACTTCATCTTCTTCTGGGTAGACGCTGATTCCCGTCACAACAGATGGGTGGTCACACCCGTAGGCCGGGGTGACCTCGCCCAGTATTTGGAGGCAAGGCTTTCTCTTAGAGCCATCATCGATAAGGCGGAACTGCTTCTAGTCTTCGAGGCAACAAAGCAGGCTCAAAGGAAGAACGCGAGAACGATAGTGCCATCCAAACTCTTGGCGGAGTACATGCCTGACCAAGACTCATTTCTTTACGAGAGTATTGCGACCGAAGCAGCGCTCCAGTTGGCGTCTGCCGACGTAGGAAAGTACAGAATTGCCCTCGATGGGGAGCTCTACATTGATGACATCGCCACAGTGCCTCGTGTTTATCAGCAGCTCTACTCCTTCCATTACGGGCTGGGGAACTTGGGCCGCCCGGCAGTGCGCACCACGCTCAATCGGTTCTTGACATCCTGGAAGGGTGGAATCAACGCTGTCAACATCTTCACTGGCCTCCGTGGGGTTACCCCATCTATTCATCGGGCGCGTGTGCTTGAGTTGCACTACGCCTCACCAGGTCATATCGAGTTGGAGCTGCTGAAGGAGTTCGCAGCTGATATTGCACGTACCTGTCAGCAAATTGTGCCCATCGAAAGCTATCGGAAATCCGAAAAGCTCTATTCGGATATCTACGTGTACTTCCGAAAGGAGCAACTGAGCGGATTCGATTCGGATGGGGGATCGGCCTCCCATCGCTTGACGCCGATGCAAAGCAAGGCCCTTTCAGGGTTCGTTGATGAGTATTTCGATATCGTTAATTGGGACCGCTACAAAAACGAGTTCCAAGGCTTAGGGCTTGATCCGTTGACGCAGTTGAGAATGCTGCTTGCCTATTACAGAAGGCTTAGAGTGCTGAGGCGCTACTCGGTGCAGGGTAAAATATCGCTTCTATAAGGCCTGTCGTGTGGGGGGGTGTTAAAAAGTAGGTTTTCTTAGCCTTTGCTGGCATCGCAGGAGAAGCGCGTGATCAGACATTGCCAAGCTTTGGGCGGAACGTTGCTGATACTGGGACTCGCTGGCTGCTTAAGTGGGGCTGGGGACAGCGCTGAGATTGAGGCTAAGCTCAGCGAAGCTGAAAGACGAATCACGGAGTTGGAGGGGCAGTCAAAAAGCTTCGAGACTCGCTTGGCCTCGCAGTTGCAGCGCGAGCGGGACGGGAAGGCGTATCTCGATCCATCCGGTGACGGTGGCTACGGTGTTGTGCACACCGAACTGGGAATCTTGCTTGTGTCAATGTCGAGCGTGTCGCCCAAGGCCGACGGTGCCGAAATTGTCTTGAAAATAGGAAATCTGTCGGCGGCCACCTTTGCCGGTGCCGAAGCGGAGATCGGTTACAACGTCAGATTCGATGGCTCTCCAGACTGGGCAGATAAGACGCGTACGATCAAAACAAAGATAGCAAACCCTATTCGCGCGGCTTCGTGGAACAAGATGTCAACAAGCCTGCCTGGCTTGAGGCCTGACCAACTAGGCTTCCTATCTGTCACGGTTACACCGAACGAAGTGAGGCTTGTTGAGTCGGGTGATTGAAGCCTGCCCTAAAGACTACACAACCTTGCTAGCCGTGACGTTCCAATGCCTATCGCCTAACGGAGCGACACGCTTTCGCAGAATCGCCACGCTTGCATGGCCACTCTGGGACGTATCCAGCTACGTCACTGCGACGCCGCCCGCTGTGTCTTTCAGGAAATTCCGTGCGCCCATCGATAGTCTTGATAGCTGGCCTTTTGCTAATCGCCACTGGGGCCGTCCAAGCGGCATCACAACCGCTGTCGGAGGAGCCCCCTCAGGGTGACGAGGTAAGCGCCGAAGAACTAGGCGCCATTGTCAGCGCAATCGCCTTCGTTGACGCTTGTCAGTCCATACGAGACGTGCCTACGGAGATGGTGGGTGCCAAACCGCTTGAGATCACGTTCGTCCAGGTAATAGGCGAGTTCTGTAGGGGGATGGTCGTCGCTGTGGCCAGCACCATGCGGGCGGGACAGCCATATCGAGTGAGAGGGGAAAGGGTCTGCGTAGATCCAGGGTTAAGTCCGGATAAGGTCATAGACCATATGAAGGGCCAGATCGATAAAGATCCCCAGCCTTTTATTGGCAGGCCCGTTCCTGAGGTCGATACCCCTGCTGCGATCCGCCGCTCGATCCAGGCCTTGTCGCCATGTGGGTGACAGGGGAACCGTTCGCAGACGGCTCTGAAACCGTTTCTCGCGTCGTAGCAGCGGCCTAACGTCACCGTTACGTCACGCGTTACGTCACTCGTAACCGGATTCAGCATCGCCTTGGCGTTGTTCCGCAAGGTGTACAAGTTCACCGCCGTGGAAGACGACGAATAGAGGCCCGGTCCGGCAGCCACCTAGAATCGGAAAGTGGTCAAGATAGCGGCTTTCCTTAGGGCGCATGCTCTCTGGGCCCCGGCCGTCGGGACGCAATCAAGCAGAAAAAGATGAACAAGAAAGGACTGAAATGCATCGGTGCGGTAGCGGTGCAAGGCCCCTATGGCACTCGCTGGGAGCCGATCCTAGCGCCGCTCAGGAAGCCAGAGAGTGACGGAAAAGGGGGAGGCGAGGTCCAGCTTGACCGTTCTGCGTTCGCGGGGTCGCCTAACAAGGGCGGCAGCCGTTCGAGGGGAGAGCCTGGCGCTTAGGAACCTGCGACTACCGGATCCGGGGCCTGACGTCCCGGATTCGGTAGAGCGGGATCGATTGCGGGAGACCAAGGCCAGTCGCGGAATCTGAGACCCCGGTCCGTATCCTGCGCACATGCTGCCGCCCTGCAACTTCACCGGATTCAAGACCGCCCCTCAGCGTCAAGGCTGGGTGCAGCACGGCGAGCGCTGGGGCTTGTGGCGGAACGGCCGGGAGATCGCCGCCGTTCAGCCAGATGCCAAAGGTGTCCGGGTCCGCCTGTCCTGCAGGAAGCTGTGGGAAGACAAGGAGGTCCGAGCAGCTAGCATCGCCCAGGGTAAGCGCTACGCCGAGCGGTGGTGTGCCGCCCGGGTACTGGAAGGCGTGCCAATGAAGGAAGCTGTAGCGCGGCTGGTGGCGCAGGATCGACCTCCCAAGCCCAGCCGCACGGAGATGCAGCAACAAAGACGATTGGACGCGATACCTAATCCGAGGCTGTAGGAGCGGCGCATAAGTGCGCACTCGTGGTGGCTACGTAGACCTTGGATTACGCCAAGCGGCGCCGATACGCTTGCGGCGCAAGGGGTTCGATTCCTTTTTTTGCGTTTTCACATCGTTGGGAATCCTCATAGCTAGTTTCAGTACCAAGTACTTTTCAGGGAGCCATGAGCATGTCCGACCAAAGCCAAGTGCCCTTTGAGCTTCGGGCCATCAACGCAGAGGCCGTAGGTGAGCTGCTGGGTCTTGCCGGGCGCACCGTCCTGGAAACGGTGGCGTGTAGGCCAGACTTCCCCGTGAGGGTGTCCATGCGGCCAGCCACATGGATCGCCGGCGAGGTCCTAGCATGGCGGGAATCTAACCGAGCCGGTCGGCGAGTTCGTCGGCGTCGGGTTGATGGCGAGTGAGTGGGTCTACCTAGGCGGCGCTAGACAGGGCGGCACAGCCCCGCGATAGTTCAGCTTCGCCAAGCGGGCTACTCAATGAGCATCCTCAACGTAATCCTTAGCCCGGACAAGCTGCTTGTCGCGGTCGATACCTTGGCCCAAGACGCGGCGACGGGGGAGCTTTCTACCGGCGCCAAGCTGCTGCTAATCCCCCAGCACAACTTGATTCTGGCGACCCGAGGCTCGGCCCAGTTCTTCTTGAGGCTTTACGAGCTAAGCCTCCAGGCTAGCTTCCGCGCGGACTTCACCATGGAACAACTCATGGCAGAGTTCGGCTTGGTCATCGAGAAGTTGTGGCCTGCTTATGAGACGGCGGCGATTCAAGCCGGCATCCCACGCGACGTTCTTCATAGCGAGCTGGTTCTCGGTGGATGGTCACCCAAGAGCGGCAGAATGGTTGCTACCGCCTACGCCAAGAGTGCTAACGCAAAACCGGTCGTCGTGCAGCCTCTAGAGGGCGGCTTAGCTTCGCCAGGAGACCCGCTGAGAGATAGGCCGGCCAACTTCGACCCCGCCTGGGTGCTGGATGCTGGGCGGCTGCAGGCCGCGCACGAGAATGCCCATGTTGGACGTGTGGTGTCGGGCGGCAAGCTGCTCTGTGCCACCCTCACGGCTAGCCAAGCAGTCATATCCGACCTTGGCGATTTGTAACACCGTTCCGTCCAGTGCTCAAAATCCCGCGTCGTAGCTTCAGGTCAGCTTATTTATGGCGTCGGCCAGATGTTCCGGCGCGAGGTGGGCGTAACGCCTTGTCATCGCCAGAGAGCTGTGCCCCAGCACCTCCGATACCGTATGCAGCGATACCCCGGCCTGCACCAGCCAGGACGCGCAGGTGTGGCGCAGATCATGCCACCGAACGTGTTCTAACCCGCAAGCCTCCCGGGCCGTCTTCCATGACGCCCGCACCCCATCATCCGAGATACCCAGCGGCAATCGCTGGGCCACGCTAAGCACTTTTGGGTGCAGCGGCACCAACTGCAGCGTCCGTGTCTTGCTGGTCCGATCCAGCCGGAGAAAGCCATCCTTCACGTCGTGATGGGTCAGTCGCAGCAGGTGTCCCCGCCGAATCCCCGTATACGCCGCCAGACGCACGTAGTCGCCCGCCATCGGGTTGGGGCATGCCCCTCGCCAGTGCCTCGACTTGCTCGGTCGTCAGGAACGTCTCGCGCGGCTTCTCGGGCAGTAGCGCAATCGCCGCTGGCCGCTCTAACCACCCCCACTCCCTCCATGCCATCCGCGTGACCTGCCTCAGAATCCGGCCCTTGTGGTTCACCGTGGCCGGAGCCTTGCCGATCTCCGCAGCTTTGATCTCCGCCCACACCTGCGGCGCCTCCGATAGCTTCCTGCCGCTGATGTACCGCTGCAGCTTGGCGGCGTGAGCCATGGTCTTCTTCGCTGAGCGAAGCCGGGGCACATGGTCAATCAGCCACTTCTCCAAGGCGTGGCCGATCAGGCGCTCAGGTTGCTTCCCGGCGGCCTTGTCCTTGTTCGCCGAGAGGAGCTTGACCTCGTAGGCTTTGGCTTCCTTGAACGTCCAGTGGCGAGAAGTCTTTCTAACCGTTCGTCCACCGAATCCAACGGTAACCTGATAGCTTCCATTGGGTCGCTTTGTGACTGGCATGTTTGCACCTTGCATTTGCCCCACCAGATGTTCAGGTCGGCAGGGTGAATTCGATCCGACTTTGCGCCCTGTCCGAGTCGGTAAGCGGTGAGCGCCCCCGCATCGATGGCTCGCCGCAGGGTTTTGGTCGAGCAGGCTGAGAGTTCCGCTGCCTGCGCCAAGGTCAATAGCTTTACCGTGATGCTCAAGCCCTTCTCCTCAAGTCCGGCTGCGTCGTTTCTCGTATCTGGCGAGCCTTGCAGCAGCTTCAGCTATGCGGGGTGATCCTGGCTCGGTAGCGTAGCCCCTGAGCGGCCCTCGTTTCCACTGGCTGGCTCCATGGATCGCCAGGTAGAGGGATGCTTTCTCGTACAGCTTCTTCCCCATGAAGTTGCGCGGCTCGAGCGAGTACTCGGTGGCTTTTGCGTTGAACTGTGAGGTGCTAACGCCGCAGTAGAAAGCGGCCTCCTCCACGGTCAGCCAGTCTTTGCCTGAGAGATCTGCGCGCGAGAGGCCTAATTGAAATCGGAGGGAAGCTAGTTCGACTTCGAGCGACTTTAATGTAGAAATGAGCCCCGGGCCTTCCGCCATGACTTCGCTCCCAATCTGAAAATTGAAACAAATTGCATTCTTAAGAATACGGCGTAGTGAGACTCTAGCTTATCTGGGGATGTCCCGCGATCAGATGACGCGTGCCCCCGCTTCTATGCAGCCATTAGAGGTTAGCCGTGAGAAGAATCGCGATACTCGAAGGTCATCCAGTTGCTGCCATAGGCCTTAAGGTGCTGATCGACGCGGCCCCGAGTTTGGTCTTATGTGGCGTCCATACCGACGGCAGATCATTTGTCTCGTTCGTGCGTGAGCAGTCTCTGGAAGTGGTCGCAATCGATCTCGAGCTGGGATGTGGACAGCTTCGCACTCTAAAGCTCGTCGCCCAGTTGAGGGCCGTCTGCCCGGGCATGGACATAGTTATTGTGTCCGGCGTGGATGCGGTGACCAGACGAGAGTGTTTCGAGGCCGGGGCTACCGCCGTACTTGATAAATCGGTAGATAGCGCTGAGATACTGGCTCACTTTTTAGGGAGTGGCGAGGTCCACTAGCCCACTCAGGCGCTTGGGTTTCTCCGGAAAATCCAAGGTGGTGATAAGCAAGAAGCCGGCCCGAAGCCGGCTTCCTCCGCAATGCAATTTGAGCCTTACCAACTGTAGCTCATGCCCAACTGCATCTGGACTTGGTGATAGCCGCCTGCCTGCTGCACGCCCAGGCTACCCCAAGCCCTTACTCCATTGGCGAACCTCAGCGACGCACCGCCGCTAAACTCACCACGGGCTCGCGGAATCCGTGCCTCCACCCGCTTCCCGTCCATGTGGACGCCCGGTGCCGTGTGTGCGTACAACCAATGAGCGGCAAGGAATGGCTGCACCTGTGCGGAGCCGCCCGTACCGCGGGTGGTGCCTGACACACGTACGCCGGTGCGGCCGAACAGACCGCTGGCATCGTCGGCGATCACCGATGTGCCGTTGGCTTCCACATGGCGCGCTTGATCCCAGCGGCTGTAGCCCAACTGCAACTGAGGTTCCACGAAGATGCCACCGCTGTCTGCGCCACCCACGCGCACGGCGTAGCCGGTTTCCAGCGCGCCCTGCCAAGCGCGGCTGCGGTAGTGCTCAGCTGCCAGGCCCACCCCCTCCACACGGTTGCGGAACTGGGCGCGTTGCACCGAACCATCTACGTAGAAGCCGGCGTACGGATCGACGGCACTTCCAGCTCGCCATGTACCGTACACACCCAGCGCCTCGCCCTTGACCTTGCCGCGGGCGTAATAGCCTGTCAGTGCACTAACCGAGGTGCTGCTGGCATCGCCGCTGGCCAGAGTGATGCCAATACTGCTGCCGTTTTCGGTTCGCAGCAGGTCGGTGCCCAAGGTCAGCGCCTGGCGGTTGCCGTTGATGGACAGCTGGTTGGCGCCGTCCTTGTATCCATCTCGCGCACCGTCCACCCGTACCCAGCTGCGTCCGCTATTCTGGCCGTCCAGACGGTAGTGGTAGCCCATGCGGAACATGTCCTGCGCGGCGCGCAGGTTGGCCAAGTAGGCCCCCGCTTCTGGGCGCACCACCTGCGGCGTGGGGCGGTCGCAGTTTTCGTCATGGCCGGCCTCACACGGGTCCGGCGGCGCCACGCACCCGGTGCCGTTGGGGTTCTCCAGGCACGGGTCCGGTGGGGTGATGCAGCCGGGGGCGTTCGGGTTAGCGCTGCATGGGTCCGGCGGGGGAGTGCAGCCAGGACCGTTGGGATCGGTATCGCACGGGTCCGGCGGCAGCGTGCCCAGTTCCGAACGCAGATACCAGTGGCCGTCGCTCGGAGTCAGCGTGCCGCCCTTGTGCAGGAAGTAGTCATAGCTCCCGGCCACGGCGCGGCCATTGAGGGTATATGCGGCGCCTGAGGTGCCGTCTACTTGGATCAGCAGGATGCCGTTGTCGGTCTGTGCACCCAGCCCATGCACGTTGTTGACCTGCACCGTGGCATTGCCACGGCTGTCGCCGCGCACATGGAGTCGGTCAATGAAGGAGTCATCGCCCGCCAGCGCACCGTTGAAGATCAGCAAGCCGTTGTCCGCCTCGAAGTCGCCGTTCACGGTCAGCAAGTTGAAGCGCGACGCGCCGGGGGCCGACAGCGCCAATGTGCTGTTATCCAACGTCAACTTGTCCACGCTGGAGTCTCCGGTGATGGTCCAGCGGCTGGCGTTCTGCAAGCTGACCTGTTTGACTAGGCTGCTGGCGCCCTGCCAATGCGAGCGGTTGTCCAGGCGCACGCGTACATCGGAGACCACTGGTACGCCGGCGGCGATGTCCTCGGGCGTTGTCACAATGTCGCCGTCCGCGAACACGTCGCCGTCCAAGCTCAGCTCGAATGGGTTGGCGAAGGCGGCATCCACTGCCATCAGCATGCCATTGCCGCCGATCAATCGCGCACCATTGCGTGCGCTCACATTGCGCGCGGTGCGCACCCACAGTGCGCCGTGCCGCTCGCTGATCAGCGAGCCGCCGTTGATGTCCAGGCTGCCATTGGCATTGACCACAGCGGCCCAGGCGTCGTTCCCGCGGGTCCGCACATCAGTTTCGGTCAGCGTCATCACACCGTTACCGCCGCTGAGCACGCCATAACCCTTGGCGCCGTGGGTGTTTATGACGCTATCACGCAGGTTGACGCTGCCCCCCAGCCTAGCCACTGCGCCGATGCTGCCAGCCCCGGTGGTGGTGACGGTCACGCCGCTGGCCTCAAAGATTGGCAGGCCGGTGCCGGCATCCTTAGAGGCATATAACCCGTGGGCAGAAGTGCCGGCGGTGGCGATGGCAACCCCCTCCAGCTCGACCGCGCCTGAGCGGCTGTCGATGGCCACGCCTTGGTTGGAAAGCGTGCTGATGCTGCCGCCGTGCATGATCAAGGACGAGGCGCCGGGCAACCAGATACCAGTACCGACGTTGGTAGCGGTGCTGATGTCCACATCAATCAAGGTGACAACGTTGCCCGTTCCGTTGATGTTGATGCCGTAGCCGCCTCCATTGATCTTGGTGTCAGTGAGGGTGGCCGTGGTGTTGTCCCACAGGAACACGCCTGTGTCGGCGGTAATGCTCCCGCGCTCCACGTTAAGCCTGCCGCCGTCATCCATCGTCACGCCGGTGGAGCTGGCTCCCAGCGCGTGGACTGTGGTGTCCAGCAGCGTGACCGTGCCACTCCCGCCGGCGCCGCGGCCATGTCGGCTGTCCGTGCTCTCAATGGTGCTGCTTCTAAGGGTGATGTTGCTCCCGCTGTCCGCAAAGGCGCCGTAACCGCCGTAGCCAGCAGTGACCAGAGAGACCCCATCTGCGTTGATGGTGCCGCCGGCCCGCGCCACCACTGCATTGCTACTGGAGCCGGATGTCTCCACCCGTGTGCCGGTCAGCGTGGCCGCGGCGTTGTCGATCACCACACCATCGGACTGCTGCCCTTCGGTACTCACACGCCCACCGGTCAGCGTGACCGTGGCGCCATTGCTGGCTTGGATGCCATTGGAGACGGCGCCTCTTGTCTGGAAGATCGCGTTAGTGGCCACCAGTTCCGCCCTATCTATCAGCGCGCCGCGCGCACTGCTACCTTCAGTGCTGACGGTAACCCCGCTCCCGCCGCTGCTGCCCAACGTGATGGTTGCGCCGTCAGTGGCCCACAAGCCCGCTGAACCGTTGCCGGTGGTGCCTACCGTACTGTCGTTGAGCAGCACCTGTCCGCCGCTTTCCGCGCGCACGGCTGCGGAATTGATGCCGGTAGCAGTCAGAGTCAGCGAACCGGTGTGGGTGATGCTGCCGTTGTTCAACGCGTGGAACACATATCCCGCCGCCCCATCGTCAGCGTTATCGTAAGCGCCAGATGCCGCGGTTTCCGCGCTGCCGTCGGCGATTACCGGTGCCAACGCCTGGGCGCTGGCGGAGAGCGCGGTGCAACCCAGGGCAGCAGCAATTGAGACCGACAGCAGGTGAGCATGTAGGGGGCGGGGATAGTGGGACATGTGTCGCGATCTACTCGGGAAAGACGGCGACTTTAGGAACTGTCCCAGCTCCGCGATATGCAATTAGTTGTAAATCACCACTGAAAGCTCTCCATTCATTTTCTCTCCGGTGCCGCCTCCTGCAGAAAGGGCGGCCCTGAAGCCTGAACATGCTCTCATTCACCCTGGGACGGGAATCCTGAGTGCTGCCTTTGTCATGGGGCGGCATCCACATAGTGAGTCGTTTAGTGTGTCATTCCGGACTTGGCAAGCGGATTTATCCTTATTAATCAGGAAGATGCGGGTATTATGCGGTTGCTGGTGGGCCACCAAGAAAACAGGCACTCAGGCGCGGCCCGGGTGCCTTTTTTATGCGATTGGGAAAATGGTTGGAAAAATTCAGCGCTTGCTCGATGGTTTCACGGCTGGCAGATCGTTGTCGTAGCGCCCGGTGGTGACCCAGTGAGGATTTAACTGGGGAAACGCCGGAGGACAAAGAGAGCGACGTTCCTGCGGAGGATAGGAAACACTCCCTGCCAACGCTTGGTCTGCAGCCTGAGAAGCTCAAGCGCTAGAACGTTTCAGCTGGCCGAAGCAGACTGAAGACAGGTCGGTAAGCGTTGCAATCGGTGATGTCGCGGCACTTCGTAGGTGATCAACGTGCATGGTCGGCGAGTGTCGCCGTGACGCCAGCCTGACTAGCCGGAAAAGTACCCGGAGCGCTCGATCAGCTCATCCACGGCCTCCCTGTCGTCATACCGAAGCTCGAGGAGGTCGGCGACCGCCTTGGCCTTGTCCGGGTGCGCGTCGTAGTAAGCACGGGCGATGCGGTACCCCACGTAATACCCCAGGTCACTGACCCCGAAGCGATTCGCGCTGCTGTTATACAGCCAGTCGCGGTACTCGTTGCCGTGGCGGTCGGCCTGGAACTGCGCCTTGAGTGCATCCTCATGCGCCGGCCCGTACACGTACAGCGGCAGGTCGGGCTTCTTCCCGGTGACCAGCTCCGCCACCAGCTCCGCCGCGCCTTCGCGCAACGCATATTGGGCCAGGGTGTCGCCGGCCTCCACCTGCTGGGTATGGATGTACTCGTGGATGTTGTTCTGGCGGTTGTTGTGGAACGGTTGCGAGGCGTAGAACGTGCGCAAGCGGGTCTGCAGGGGTTCGGGCAGCTCCGACACGTCGACACTGTCATCGCCCAGGGCAAGCTCGGCGCCGATCAGCACCTTGTCGTCCAGGGTGGTGCCGCCGGTGCGCAGCACGCCGATCGCGTAGGTGATGCTGGCCGGACGCAGCGCCGGGTACAGGCGCTTGAGTTTGGCCAGGTCGGCATCGAGGGCGGTGGTGGCGGCCAACGCGCGGCCGGTCAGCGGGCGTATCGAGGCCCAGTAGCGCGGCCAGGCATCGATGGCCGCCACGTACTGCTCGCCGCTGTAGTGGCGCGCCTGCATCAGCGCATGCAGCCCCGGCGTGCCCTTGTCGATATAGAGGGTCTTGATGAGCTGCTGCCTGCGCGCAGGATCGGCCTCGCCGCGGACCGCGTCGTAGGCGATCCAGAAGTTGTCGATGTCGCGGGTATGGACCTGTTGCGCCACGGGGTGACCCGCGTTGGCCAGGCTCAACGGCAACGTACCAGCGATGAGCAACACCAGGAGCAGCCGCTTCCATGCCTTCATGTCGTTCGCCTTGCGGTGGGTATCCCCCGTTGGATGCAGCAAACACGCGAAAGGTTTAAGCCGGCGCATCCGCCGCAGGGGGCTTCTGCTCCCGCCACAGCAACAGCGCATCCAGTGCCGGGCAGAGCGCCTGCCCCCATGCGGTGAGGCGGTACTCCACCCTGGGTGGCACCTGCGGGTAGACGGATCGTTCGACGATGCCATCGGCCTCCAGTGCACGCAGCTGCTGGGCGAGCATCTTCTGCGAGATGGCCGGGATGAGCCGCTCAAGGTCGGAGTAGCGCTGGATCTTTCCGTCGAACAGGTGGAACAGGATCAGCAGCTTCCAGCGGCCGTCCAGCACGTCCAGGGCGGCGGCCACGTCCGATGCGGCGGTGTCTGGTGTGTATGCCTTTCTCATGGCGACGGTTACTTACCTTTTCGTGCGTTCTTGTGGGCGGCCCGGGCCGCGTCGAGAATATCGCCAGACCCCTTGCGGAGCACGTGTGATGACGCTCGATCTGCCTTTGCCGCTTTCGCGCTACTTTGCGCTCAGTAATGGTGAACCCGGCGTTCGCATCGAGGATTGCTTTGCTGTCGACGCCACGGTCCACGACGAGCGCCAGGACCATCGGGGCGTGGCGGCGATTGCCGCGTGGATGGCGCACGCACGCGCACGCTATCAGCATCGTACCGAACCGCTGCAGTGGGAGCGCCGCGACGGCCAGGATGTGGTGACCTCACGGGTGAGTGGCACCTTCCCGGGCAGCCCGGTGGTGCTGACCCACCGGTTCGTCGTGGCCGACGCGCGCATCAGCGGGCTGAAGATCGGTTGACGCACGCACGCATGCATCGATGGCGGGCGTCGGCAATGTCGCGTAGGCGCGGTAACCCAGGCGCACGTGCGCCACGCCGAGGGTGACGAAACCGGGCAGGGTGGATAGACTCCGCCGCTGCCGTCGTACCTCAAGGAAGATCCGCGTGAAGTGTCTGTTCGGTTTCGCCCTGGCTGCCGCCCTCCTGTCCTGCGCGCCCGCACTGCACGCGGCCACGGCCGACGAGGTCGAAGATGCCACCTTCCCGGTGCTGAGTCCGGTGGTGAATGCGCTGATCAATGCCGATGACGCGCAGGATCTGGTCAAGCGCGCCGATGCCATGGAAGACAGCAACGAGCTGCAGGCCCTTGCGCTGTACCTGGCCGCCAGCCGCGAGGACCGCGCGCAACTGCGCGCGCCGTACCAGGTGGCCGCATTGCTGGCCCGGCGTGGCACCGATGAAATGCTGGCGCTGCGCTACCTGCGCGAAGCCGATGAGCGCGGTCTGTGGTTTGGTCCGATGCTGGCCGAGGATGCCGATTTCGCCGATCTTCGCCAGACCCCGGCCTTCCAGAGCGTGCTGGCCAATGCCCAGCGGCGCTACCGCGAGGTGGCGGCCGGCAGGGTGGGGGCGATCTCGGTACTTCCCCCCTCGCCGGGGGTGGTGGCCGCCGGTGCCTGCCCGCCGGTAGTGGTCTGGCTGCACGGCTATGGCATCAATGGCCACCTGGATGAAAGCGATCAGCCGCTCGCCGATGCCGGCGCGGTGCTGCTTGGCATCAACGGCACTGAAATGATCGATACGTTCGACAGCTTCCGCTGGATCGGCCCGGGCTTCGACGGCACCCATCGGGCGGTGCAGGACGGACTCGACGCGCTGGCCGCACGGCAATGCATCGACCGCAAGCGGATCTACCTGATGGGGTTCTCGCAGGGGTCACAGCACGCCGGTGCGTTGCTGGCCCAGCATCCGCAGGACTACGCCGGGGCACTGCTGGTGTCGCCCGGCGGCAGCCAGGCCACGCCGACGGAGAGCAAGGCGCGCGGCAAGCGCGTGGTGGTGGTCAATGGTCGCGAGGAAGGGCCGCGCAACCTGCGGATGAGTGAGGACTTCCGCAGGTTGTTTGGCGAGGGTAACCAGGTGCGCTCGCGGACCCACGACGGCGGCCACACCTACCCCGAGGACTGGCAGGTGTCGTTCCCGCAGGCGCTGCGCTGGCTGATGGGCGGCGACGGCTGAGCCGGGCCGCGCCGGCTCAGGTCGGTGCAAAACCCCGCGTGGTCTTCTTCTCGTTCTTCTCCGCCTTCTTTTCCTTGGCGGTCTTGGCGGGTTTCTTCTTCTGCTCTTTCTTGCTGTCCATGCCCTTGGCCATTGCGGTGTCTCCGTGGTGATTGCGCGCAGCATGGCACATCCGCAGCCGCCCGGCCGCCTGTCGTCGCATGGCGCCCCTGCGCCGCTGGAAGGGCGCGCCGCCGCCTGGGAAACCACACCGCATGCCGGCGGTCGGCGTGGCACGGGCCGACCTTCACCCGAACGTCTCACCTGAACACGGACGCTTCATGGCGCCGTTGGCCCGCGGGCAGCGCGGCACGTCACCACATCGCCCTGGGCGGGCGCCACCTTGCAGGGAGTAGACATGGGCTGGATGGATCGGATCAAGGCATCACTGGGATCGCGCAAGGAGGTTCCCCCGCAGCGGCTTGACCCGGCGGAGGTCCTGTACTCGATGCCGACCATCGCAGGCGATGCGCTGCAGTTCCGTGCACCCGATCCGGCCACGGCCGATGGGGCGCCGCAGTTCCACGAGGACGAGTGGTGCCAGCTGGAATTCTGGCCCGCCGCGGCCCTGCCGCAACTGCAGCGCGCGCTGACCGAGTACAAGGCGTTCGAGTTGGCGCATCGCCTGCCCAATGGTTGGTCGGCGCTGCATGTGCGGCACCTGGACCGACCCGTGCTGGTCCAGGCGCCCGGTGCGGTGCAGCGGCTGGCCGACCAGTTCGCGACGCTGCCGATCGCCGCGCCGATTCTCACCACCTCCGCGCAGGCACTGGGGCAGGTGGTGGGCGGCTTCGCGATCCAGCCGTCCTCGGACGTGCTGCTGCACGGACTGGCCGACGCAGGCGGGGTGCGCGCGCTGGGAGCCACGCTGGACGGCGACGACATGCAGCTCTCGGCGGTGTTCGCCACCCTGCACGCGGCGTTCGGGCTGGTATTGGTCGACTGGCGGCAGGAGTTCGTGCTGACGGCGGTGGAGGCCAACGGCGACTTCAGCGTGTGGCAGGCCTGACCGCCGCTAGCGCAGGGCAGGCTTGTGCGGCATGGGGTCGGCGACGATGAGGTCCGGTGGCGTCGGCGAGACCACCGGCAACACGTCTTCGCGCGGCGGGATCAGGCCGCGTTGCAGGCGCATGGCGAAGTCGGAGAAGCGTGCGCCGGAGATCGCCTGGCGGTTGCCGCAGTGGGCGCAGGTGAGCACGGCCGAGCCGTGCGCCACGTTGACCAGGCCCGGCGCGCTGGCGGCATTGAGCAGGGTGTGGCAGAGCAGGCATTCGGCGCGCACGAAGCACAGCCTGCGCAGTACGTGCGGGTCTTGCTTGTCGGCATCGCCGGCGACGTCCAGCAGGTAGAACAGTCCCGTGTTCGGCATTGCATGGCTCCCTGGCTACTGCACGCCGAGCGTAGTCCTGCGTGCGATCAAGGGGCGGTGAATTAATGCGCTGGCGGCGTGAGGAGCGCGCGCCGTGACGATCAGGCGGTGTCTTCGCCCGGGGAGCCGGCCCGGCACGCATCCACCAGCAGGGTGGCCGCGTCGGCCGTCATGGGCCGGGCGAGAAGGTAGCCTTGCGCCTCGTCGCAACCCCACAGGCGCAGCAGCGACAGTTCGGCGTCGGACTCCACGCCCTCGGCCACTGTGCGGTAGCCCAGTTGCCGGGCCAGTTTGATGATGGCCTCCACCTTCAGTCGCGAGGTGCGCGAGCGCGCCAGCCCGGTCACCAGGCTGCGGTCGATCTTGATCAGGGAGATCGGCACTTCGCTCAGGTAGCCGAAGTTGCTGTAGCCGCTGCCGAAATCATCGATGGCGATACGGATCCCGGCGGTGGCCATCGCGCGCAGTTGCGGCACCGCGCCGGGGTGGCCCTGCAACCATTCGCCCTCGGTGATTTCCACCTCCAGCAGCGACGCAGGCAGGCCATGCGCCTGCAGCCGGGTGGACAGCATCTGCCACAGGCCGGGATCATCGAAGTCGCGCGGCGACAGGTTCAGCGACAGGCCAAAACCGGGGAGCGCGTGCTGCCATAGCGCCAGCTGGGCCAGCGCGTGATCGACCACCCAGCGGCTCAACGCCGGCATCAATGCCGTGCGCTCCAGCACCGGAATGAACTCGCCGGGGCTGACCGGCCCGAGCATGGGATGGACCCAGCGCAGCAGCGCTTCGGCAGCCACCGGCATCCCATCGTGCAGGCTGAAACGCGGTTGGTAGACCAGGCTGAACTGGTGTTGGGCCAGGCCGCGCGCGGCATCGGAGGCGAGACGGTAGCGCCGGCGCAGGCGCGCGTCGCGCTCGTCGGAGTACCAGCACAGGCAGGCATCGGTCTGCACCGCATGCTGCATGGCGACCAGGCATTTGCGGATGAGGTCGTTGGTGTCGGCCGCGACTGCCTTGAAATGGCAGGCACCGGCATGGAACTGCGGCAACATCGGCACGCTGCCGGCCATCAGCGGTCGCCGCATGCGTTCGCGCAATCGATCCAGCAGCGCCTCCACCTGCGTGCGGTCCTGGTCGACCAGGAAGAACGCGAACCGGCTGACGCCAACGTGGTAGACCTGCGCCTGGTCCTGCAGCACGCTCTGCACGCGCAGCGAGGACTGCCGGAGCAGGGCCTCCACCGGTTTCATGCCCAGGGCCTGGCCGGCGTCGTTGGCGCTGTGGGCATCCAGGACGTCCAGCAGCACCGCAGTGAAGTGCCCGTCGCCGGCACGCCGCGCCAGCAGGTCGAGGTCCGCCTGGAACTGCTGGCGGTTGGGTAGGCCGGTGACCTGCTCGCGCCGGCCCATGGACATCTTCAGTTCCATCTGCGCCATCACCACGCGGGCAAGCGTCTGCATCTGTTGCACTTCCAGCGGCGACAGCACGCGCGGCGCGCGTCCCATCAGGCACAGGGTGCCCAGGGCCAGCCCGGACCTGGTGAGCAGGGGAGCGCCGGCATAGAAGCGCACCTGTTCGGGGCCGACCACCAGCGGATTCTGTGCGAAGCGCGGGTCCTCGCGCAGGTCGGCCACCTGCATCACCTGCGCCGAGCCGATGGCCCACGAGCAGATCGAGGCGTGCCGATCGGTGCCCTCCACGGCGAGGCCGACGCGCGAGATGAAGCGCTGGCTGTCGGCGTCGACGATTGAAATCAGCGCGATGGGCACGTCGAAGGTGAACGCAGCAAGCTCGGTAATCGGATCCAGCGCGCGCCCCAACGCCGGGTCCATCACGTTCAATGCGTCGATCAATGCAACCCGGTCACTATCGCTGCTGCTGTCCCACATGCGCCTTGCCTGCCACCGTTCCTTTCAGGCTACTCTCCCGCGCGGCCTGCGCAATGCCCGTGAAGGTGCGCGCGTGCGGCGAGGATGAAGCATTCACGAGGCGTGGCCGGACGGCCGTTGGTCGCGCAGACAGCGCGCCGCGTCAGCCGCGCATCGCGCGTGCCAGGACCTCGAACACGCGCCTGTCCTGGGCCTGCGCTGCATTGAAACGGAGAAAGCCCGCGGCAGCGAGCGAAGGGCTGAACGCGTTGCCCGGCGCCAGCACGACGCCCTCGGCCAGGCAGCGGCGCGCGATGTTGGCCGCGTCCACCCCATCGGGCAGTTGGCACCACAGCAGCATTCCCGCCTGCGGCACCACCCACGGCCGGATACCGAGCGGCGCCAGTCGTGCCAACGTGGTGTCGCGCGCGCTCGCCAGCCGGGTGCGCACCGCTTCGACGTGTCGCCGGTAGCCGCTGGCGGTCAGCGCGGTGAGCAGGATGTCCGCCGCCAGGCGTCCGCCGCCGAAGCTGGTGGCGATCTTCAGGTCGGCCAGCCCTTCGATCCAGTCGCCACGGGCAACGATGAAGCCACAGCGCACCGACGCGGACAGGGTCTTGGAAAAACTGCCCACCTGGATGACCCGCGACAAGCCGTCGAACGCGGCCAGGCGTGGCGCCGGGGCGTGCTCGAAATCGGCGAACAGGTCATCCTCGATGATCACCAGGTCCGAGCTGTCCGCGGCGCTCAGCAGGCGGTGCGCGGTAACCGGCGAGAGCGTGGCGCCGGTCGGGTTGTGGATGCCCGAGTTGGTGATGTACACCCGCGGCGAGTGGGCCTGCAGCGCGGCGCTGAAGGCCTCCACGTCGGGGCCGGTGGGCGTGTACGGAATGCCCACCACCTTGACCCGGTGCGCCTTGAGCAACGCCAGGAAGTTGAAGTAACACGGATCATCCACCAGGACCGTATCGCCGGGCGACAACAGGAAGCGGCAGATCAGATCGACCGCATGCGATCCCGATTCGGTGAGCATGATCTGTTCCGGTGCCGCATCGATGGCGTACCCGGCCAGGCGCCGGGCGAGCAGCTGGCGCAGCGCAGGCAGGCCGAGCGGGGTTGCGTAGTCGGCCAGTGCGGCGGCATCGGCACGCGCGGCGCTGCGCAGGCCACGGCGGATGCCCTCGACGTACATCCAGTCCTCGGGCAGCCAGCCGCAGCCCGGCTTGAGCATGCCTGGCTCATGCTCCAGGGATTGCCGTGCCAGCCACAGAGGATCGACCTGCCGGTCGCGCGGCGGATCCATGCCCGCCAGTGCCAGCGGTGCGACCGGACCAATCACGTGGAAGCCGGCACCCGGGCGCGGGCTGATGAGCCCCTCGGCGGTGAGGCGTGCATAGGCTTCGACAACCGTGGACACCGACACCTGCAGGGTCGCTGCCTGGGCGCGTACCGACGGCAGGCGCGTGCCTGGCACATAGCTGCGCGCGGTGATGCGCGCGCGTACCGCCTCCATGACCGTCTCGATGCGGGTGATGCGCTGGGGCCGTGGCATGGGGCGATCCGTGTTGCACAGGAGGGCATAACAGTTCGGCGGAAGTGTACTGGATTGTGTATGGGTGCCCTGCCGTCGTGCGTGGTCCACTGGCGGTCCATTCAAGGAACGCAGGCATGGACGACCGGACACAAGGCTGGATCAACGGATTCATTGGCGTGCTGATCTTCGCCGGCTCACTGCCGGCCACGCGCGTGGCGGTCGCCGACCTCGACCCCACGTTCCTGACCGCGGCGCGCGCCAGCATCGCCGCGCTGCTGGGCGCGGCCATGCTGGTGGGCTTGCGTCAGCGGCCGCCCTCGCGGTCCAGCCTGGCCCCGTTGCTGGTGGTGGCACTGGGGGTGGTGGTGGGATTCCCGCTGCTGACCGCGCTGGCGCTGCAGCACGTGTCCTCGGCACATTCGATCGTGTTTCTCGGCTTGCTGCCGCTGAGTACGGCAGTGTTCGGCGTGCTGCGCGGTGGCGAGCGCCTGCGTCCGGCGTTCTGGGTGTTCTCGCTGCTGGGCAGCGCGGCGGTGGCCGGCTATGCGCTGCTCGGCGCAGGCCGGGGCTCGCTGCAGGGCGACCTGCTGATGGTCGCCGCCGTGCTGGTCTGCGGGTTGGGCTACGCCGAAGGCGCGCGACTCACGCGGACGTTGGGAGGATGGCAGGTGATCAGCTGGGCATTGCTGCTGGCGTTGCCCTTGATGGCGCCGCTGCTGTGGTTGCGCTGGCCGCTTGACGTGGCACACGTGGGCACCCAGGCGTGGCTGGGGCTGGGCTATGTGTCGGTGTTCAGCATGCTGATCGGTTTCATGTTCTGGTATCGCGGGTTGGCACAGGGGGGGATCGCGGCGGTCGGCCAACTGCAGTTGCTGCAGCCCTTCTTCGGGCTGGCGCTGGCCGCCGTGCTGCTGCACGAGCGGGTGAGCATGGGCATGCTGGGGGTGACCCTGTGTGCGGTGGCGTGCGTGGCTGGCGCCAGGCATTTCGCGCGCTGAGCCGGCCCGCTCAGATCCCGTGCCCCCCCACCGGCACGGTTTCGAACCGTTCGCCGAAACCGGTGATATGCGGCCGGGCCTTGGCGATCGCGGCCTGCACCGCCGGCAATGCCAGCGAGCCGCGATGCGCCTCCTGGCTGTCCCAGACTTCGGTGATCCAGAGTGCGTCGGCGTGGGTGGGGTCGGTGGCCACCACGTAACTGCGGCAACCGGGCATGTCGCGCGTACCGTCCAGCAGGATCGCGAGCACGCTGTCGCGCTGGCCCGGGGCGATCAACATCTTTCCGATCAAACCGTACATGCAGGTACCTGTGGCGGGAGGCGTGAGCCGGCATCGTGCGCGTGCGGCGCCGATACGGTCAACCGGCGCGTTGAGCCAGGCCGGGGGCTGCGTTATCCTGCGCGCCGCCGCCGCCCGCCCTGCTGGATTGTGATGACCCCGCCCTGATATCGCGTTGATCACGCACCCGTGCCACTGCCGGGTCCAGGGAGTGTCGTGTCTTCATCACACAGCGCGCCGTGCGCATCGCCGGCGCGCGGAGTCTGCCCATGTCTGTTTCCTATCCGCTGCGCCAGCAATGGCTCGGCAATATCCGCGGTGACCTGCTGTCCGGCACGGTCGTCGCGCTGGCCCTGATTCCCGAAGCGATCGCTTTTTCGATCATCGCCGGGGTGGACCCCAAGGTGGGGCTGTACGCCTCGTTCTGCATCGCGGTGGTGACCGCGATCGCCGGCGGCCGCCCGGGCATGATCTCGGCCGCGACCGGGGCGATGGCGCTGGTCATGGTCGACCTGGTCAAGGACCACGGCCTGCAGTACCTGCTGGCCGCCACGATCCTGGCCGGCCTGCTGCAGGTACTCGCCGGCGTCCTGAAGCTGGGCGTGCTGATGCGCTTCGTGTCGCGCTCGGTCATCACCGGCTTCGTCAACGCGCTGGCGATCCTGATCTTCCTGGCGCAGATGCCCGAGTTGATCGGCCGGTCCTGGCAGGTGTGGGCGGTGTGCGCGGCCGGGCTGGCGATCATCTACCTGCTGCCGCGGCTCACCCGCGCGGTGCCTTCGCCGCTGGTGGCGATCGTGGTGCTCACCGCGCTGTCGATCGGCCTGCACTGGGACGTGCGCACGGTGGGCGACATGGGCGCGCTGCCGGACAGCCTGCCGGTGTTCCTGTTCCCGGACGTGCCGCTCACCTGGGACACCCTGCGCCTGCTGCTGCCGGTGTCGGCGACGTTGGCGGTGGTGGGCCTGCTGGAGTCGATGATGACCGCGCAGATCGTCGAGGACATGACCGACACCCCCAGCCAGCGCAACCGCGAGTGCGCCGGCCAGGGCCTGGCCAACATCACCGCCGGGCTGTTCGGCGGCATGGGCGGCTGCGCGATGATCGGCCAGTCGGTGATCAACGTGTCCTCCGGCGGGCGCGGGCGGCTGTCCTGCCTGGTGGCCGGGGTGCTGCTGCTGTTGCTGGTGGTCTATGGCGCCGAGTGGGTGCGGCAGATCCCGATGGCGGCGCTGGTGGCGGTGATGGTGATGGTCAGCATCGGCACCTTCCACTGGCGCTCGTTCCAGGAGCTGCGCCAGCACCCGAAGAGCTCTTCGATGGTGATGATCGCCACCGTGGTGGTCACCGTGGCCACGCATGACCTGGCCAAGGGGGTGCTGACCGGGGTCTTGCTGTCGGCGCTGTTCTTCGCGCGCAAGGTCGGGCGGATGCTGCAGGTCGACGATGTCATCGAGGCGGACGGTACCCGCGTTTACACCGTCAGCGGCCAGGTGTTCTTCGCCTCGGCCGGCCAGTTCGCGGCCAGCGTCGACCTGCAGCAGGTGCCGGCGCGGGTGGTGGTGGACCTGGCCCAGGCGCATTTCTGGGACCTCAGCGCGGTGGCGGCGCTGGAACGGGTGCTGGACAAACTGCGCGCGCATGGCGCGCAGGTGGAGGTGCGCGGGCTCAACGCGGCCAGCCGCACCCTGGTCGACCGCGTGGGGCGGCAGCCCGCGGATCCGGCCCCGGCACCCGGGCAACACTGAACAGGGTCAGGAAACGGGACTCAACATCGGCGCCGTGGCGCCGTTATCCAGCTCAATGCCCCGACGTGCGTGTCGGGGCGGTGCCGGGACGGCCATCGGCCGTGCCGGCAGGCGCGCTCGCCGCGCCGTGTCGAAGTGTTGCCGTTTTCCTGCCGGTTCGGGCGTGAGTCGCACCGCGCCGATCCGGACCGCAATGGACTGCGTGAAGCCGTAGTGGCGCTTGATGGCGTCCGCTGAACCGTACTCCTTCCCGGAACCGTCCCCATGTCCGCGTCCCGCACCGCCGCCTCCCCGCGCCCCGGCAGCATCGCCAACCGGCTGATGCTCGGTACCGCGCTGATTGCCATGCTCTGCTTTGGCGTCACCGCCGCCATCAGCTACCGCGAAGCCAGCCAGGCCCTGATAGGTGCCTCGCGGCAGACCATGCAGAGTGAAGCGGATGCCGAATCGCGCCGGGTCGGCGCCGAGCTGGCCACCGCCTTCGCCACCAGCCAGGCGCTCGCCGACAGCCTGGTGGTGCAGCACGCCGCCGGCACGTTGAACCGTGCCGTCGCCGCGCAGGTGGTGGAGCAGCAGCTGCGCTCGCACCCGGAGTGGGTGGGCTTTGGCACGTTGTGGGAACCGCAGGCATTCGATGGCAAGGACAGCGAGTTCGTCGATGCACCGGCGCACGATGCGACCGGCCGCTTCATGAGCTACTGGTCCTGGCAGGACGGCGGCCCCGCGCAGGATCCGCTCAAGGGCTACGACACCCCGGGCGATGGTGACTGGTACCTGCGCCCGCGTGCGCTCAAGCGCCAGACCGTGGCCGAGCCGTACCGCTACGAGATCGCCGGCAAGCCGGTGCTGATGACCACCCTGTCCACGCCGGTGCTGGACAAGGGCGAGTTCCTTGGCGCGGTGACCGTGGACTTCGGCCTGGCCGCGCTGCAGGACCGCCTGGCCGCCCTGCGCCCGATGGGCGAGGGCCGCGTCGAACTGATCTCGCCAGGTGGCATCGTGCTGGCCGCCGCCGATGCCAAGGAAATCGGCAAGCGCCGCGACGATGCGACCACGCGCCAGATCCTGGCCGCGGTGGGGGCGGACAAGCGGTTCGAGGATTTCCAGGTGGATGAGGCCGGCAACGTGAAGGCCTACGTGCCGCTGCGCATCGGTGGCAGCCAGGAGCGCTTCGCGCTGGGCGTGGTGGTGCCGTATGCGCTGATCACCGCGCAGGCACGCGCGCTGCTGTGGATCATCCTGGCCGTCGGCCTGGGCGCGGCGCTGGTGCTCAGTGCCAGTGTGTACGTGCTGCTGCGCCGCCAGGCGATCCGCCCGCTGGCCGATGCGGTACGCCTGTCGGTGGACGTGGCCGAAGGCCGCCTGGATACCGCGCTGCCGCCGCCGCGCAATGACGAAGTGGGGCGCCTGCTTGAATCGATGCAGCGCATGCGCAGCCAGCTCACCTCGGTGATGGCGGCGCAGGGCGAGATGGCCAAGCGGCACGAGGCCGGCGAGCTGAGCTACCGGATGGATGCGCAGGCCTTCCCCGGCGAGTACGGGCGCATGGTCGGCGACACCAACCAGCTGGTCGGCGCCAACATTGCCGTGACCCGCCGCCTGGTCGAGGTGATGCAGCGCTACGCGGTCGGCGACCTGTCCCAGGACATGGACCGCCTGCCGGGCGAACAGGCCGGCTTCACCGAAGCGATGGACACCACCAAGGCCAACCTGCGTGCGATCAACACGCAGATCCGCGACCTGGCCGGTGCCGCCGCGCTGGGCGACTTCACCCTGCGCGGCGACGTGGTGCGCTTCGACCACGACTTCCGCGGCATGGTGGAAAACCTCAACACCATGATGCAGGTCAGTGACGACAACCTGCAGCAGATCTCTGCGCTGCTGCGCGCGATCGCCGCCGGCGACCTCACCGCGCGCATGCAGGGTGAGTTCCACGGCGTGTTCGCGCGGATGCGCGACGATGCCGATACCACCGTGACCCAGCTGACCGACATCGTCGGCCGCATCCAGCAGGCCACCGCCAGCATCAACCTGGCCGCCGGCGAAATCGCCTCGGGCAACAGCGACCTGTCGCGCCGCACCGAACAGCAGGCCGCCAGCCTGGAAGAAACCGCCGCCTCGATGGAGGAACTCACCTCCACCGTGCGCCAGAACGCCGACCACGCCGTGCAGGCCAACGCGCTGGCCGCCAACGCGGCTGACGTCGCCTCGCGCGGCGGTGACGTGGTGGGCCGGGTGGTGACCACCATGGCCGGCATCGAAGCTTCCTCCAAGCGCATCGCCGAAATCATCTCGGTGATCGACGGCATCGCGTTCCAGACCAACATCCTGGCCCTGAACGCCGCCGTGGAAGCGGCGCGTGCCGGCGAGCAGGGCCGCGGTTTTGCCGTGGTGGCCTCCGAAGTGCGTGCGCTGGCCCAGCGTTCGGCCGGTGCCGCCAAGGAGATCAAGACCCTGATCGACGACTCGGTCGGCCAGGTCACCGAAGGCTCGGCGCTGGTGCAGACCGCCGGCCGCACCATGGAGGACATCGTCAGCGGCGTGCGCCGGGTGAACGACATCATGGCCGAGATCTCGGCGGCGTCGAAGGAACAGTCGGCGGGCATCGAGCAGGTCAACCAGACCATCACCCAGATGGACGAGACCACCCAGCAGAACGCCGCGCTGGTCGAAGAGGCCACGGCCGCCGCGCGCGCGATGGAAGAGCAGGCGCAGCACCTGGGCACTGCGGTGGCGATTTTCCGCACCGAGACCGGTACCGCGTTCGCCGCCGCGCCCGCCGCGCGTGCGCCGGCAAGGCGGGCCAGCGCCGCGCCGCAGGCTGCCGCACGCGAGCCGGCCCTGGCCAGCGAGGACTGGCAGACGTTCTGATCCTGTTGCGCGTCGGATACCGCGACGCGCGCCGCGGCCGCGCGCGGCGGGTTATCGCATGACCGCCCGGGCGGCCGCGATCACCGCGCGCGTTCGGCGTCCGCCGCCGTGCGGCGGCCGTTGATGGCCGCCAGCAGGCGGTGCCCGGCGCGGATGCCGGGGACCTCGATCAGGCGATAGCCCAGATGGGCCAGCGGAATCGCAACGGCCAGGGTCAACACGGCACAGGCCAGGTAGGCCAGGTAGGCGTGCGGCACCTGCGCCTGGATGCGCCGGAACACCGGGATCAGCAACGCCACCACGATGGGGTGGGCCAGGTAGAGCGAATAACTGACCTGGCCCAGATACGCGGTCACCCGGTTGACCACCCACTTCAGCGGGAAGTGCGACATGCCAACCAGCAGCGCCGCGTAGCCTGCGCCGAAGAGGATCCAGCCCAGGCCCGGCACCACCCACGCGCGCGCGCTGCCCACGGTCAGCGCGACCAGCAGCAGCGCACCACCGAACAGGGAGGCCGCGCAGCAGCGGCGCGCCGTACCGGCCTGCAGCGTCGGCAGCGCGGCAAACAGGTGGTAGGCCAGGATCCCGTACAGGAACACCGGCAGGTGCCGCAGCAGCCCGTAGTCGCCTACCGCCGCCAGCCCCCCAGCACCGAACACGCCCGCGCCTGCCAGCAGGCTGGCCAGCGTGCCCGCGACCGCCACCCACCACGCACGCAGCGGACGGTCGATGACCCGGAACAGCAGCGGGAACACGGCGTAGAACAGCATCTCCACCCCGATCGCCCAACTGGCCCACACGATGCCCGCTTCCCAACCCGGGAACAGGTTGAAGGTGAAGCTGACGTTGGCCAGGATTTCCGGGAGCGAATGACCGGCATGGCTGCCGCGGCCATCGCGCCATATCGAGAATGCCAGCAGCACGAAGAACAGCGGCGCGATGCGGAACACGCGGTGCAGGTAGAAGCTCAGCAGCGGGCGCGGCGTGCGCGCGTGGCGCGGCATCGTGTAGGCCAGCGAGAACGCGCTGATGACGAAGAACAGTGCCACCCCGGTGCCGCCCATCGCCAGTACGGCGCCCATCACCGGCCCGGTGGCCAGTGCCGGTGCCGGCATCGCCATGACGTGGAACAGCACCACATAGACGGCGGCGAGGCCGCGCAGGGCATCCAGGAAGGCGAGTCGGTTGGGTTGGGCCATGCGGGCGGTGTCCGGGCGTTGGGCGAACGACGAAGACCGCGCATGCTATCACCCGATGCCAGCGCGGCCGGGCACGGCCTCACTGTTTCGCGGATCACCCACCGGCACGTCGTGAGGCGGTCGCCGTGCAGGAAGGACGTTACGGCCAGCGCCGCCTGGTCGCCGCCGCGGACGACGACGTCCTGCGTGGCGCCGGGGTTGGCACGCGCTTCGCTCAAGGCGCGGGCGGGGTGCTGCCGCGTGCCACCAGCTCGCTCAGCAGGTCGATCTGGCGTTGCTGCTGTTGCAGGATCTGCAGCAGCGTTTCGTGGCTCACCGTGTCCACTTTCTCGTGCAGCGACATGATTTCCAGTTCGGCCTTGAGGTTCACTTCATAGTCGTAGCTGGCCATCTGCCGGTCCTTCATCGCCTGCCGGTTCTGGCTCATCATGATCACCGGCGCCTGGATCGCGGCCAGCATCGACAGCATGAGGTTGAGGAAGATGTAGGGGTAGGGATCGAACGCCGTCCGGCCCAGGATCTCGGTGTTGAGGACGACCCACACCAGTAGCGCGGCGGCAAACAGCAGGATGAATGTCCACGAGCCGCCGAAGCTGGCCACCCGGTCGGCCAGCCGCTCGCCAAAGGTGGATTGTTCTTCCAGGCGGCGGTTGGGGTCGTCGATGACCGCACGCCGCCCGATCACGCGGCGCGCGACGGCATCCAGGTCATGGCTCTGGCGGCCAAGCCAGCGGGCGGCCCGTTCGAGGCGGTCGGGGGTGGATGCATTGGACATGTGCGGCTCCGGAAGGCGGTCGCCGGCAGCGTGATCGGAGGCAGGGAAAGGGCCGGTGAGGATCAGGGCGCCGGGCGCTGCGACGCGGCAGGCGTGGCCTGTACGCTTCCAGCCGCACGGCCACGACGGCGTAGACGCACTGCCACGTGCACGAGCAGGATCAGCACCGGTACCTCGACCAGCGGCCCAATCACTGCGGCGAACGCTACCGGCGACGCCAGACCGAAGCTGGCGATGGCGACGGCGATGGCCAGTTCGAAGTTGTTGCCTGCCGCAGTGAAGGCGATTGCGGTACTGCGGGGATAATCGCGAGCCACCCAGCGGCCCATCGCAAAGCTGACAAGGAACTGCACGACAAAGTAGATCGTCAGCGGAAGGGCGATACTCAGTGCATCGAACGGCAGGCGCAGCACCTCACTGCCTTTCAGGCTGAACATGGCCACGATGGTGAACAGCAATGCCAGCAGCGTGATCGGGCTGATGGCCGGCAGGAAACGCGTTGCGTACCACTGCGCCCCGCGCCGGCGCAGCAGCACATGCCGGGTGAGCCAGCCTGCCGCGAACGGCACGCCCAGATAGAACAGCACGGCGCCGGCCATGGACCACGTGCTGATGTGCACCACGCTGCCCTGCAGCCCGACCCAGGATGGCAGCACGCGCAGGAAGAACCAGGCGTACGCGCTGAAGAACGCGATCTGGAAGAGCGCGTTGAACGCCACCAGTCCCGCCACGTACTGGTTGTCTCCGCCGGCCAGCTGATTCCACACCAGCACCATGGCGATGCAGCGCGCCAATCCGATCAGTATCACGCCCGTCATGTAGTCGGGATGGTCGTGCAGGAACACGGCGGCCAGCACGAACATCAGCAGCGGCCCCACCACCCAGTTCTGCACGAGCGAGACCGCCAGCACGCGCTTGTCTGCGAAGACTGCCGGCAACGCGGTGTAATCCACCTTGGCCAGGGGCGGGTACATCATCAGGATCAGCCCCAGGGCAATGGGCACGTTCGTTCCCCCCAGCGTCAAGGTGTCCAGCGCCAAAGGCAGGCCATCGAACACCGTCCCAAGACCCAGGCCCAGCGCCATGGCGGCGAAGATCCACACGGTCAGCCAGCGGTCGAGGAACGCCAGCCGCGGAACGCCAGGCGATGTCACTGCGCTGGACCGCAGCGGGAGGCTGGCGCGCAGCTGGCATCGCCGGCGCAGCAGTTCTCGGTGAGGTATCCGACCAGGCTGTCCATCGCCTTGAAGTCGGCGCGATAGCAGATGCTGCGGCCTCGTGCTTCGGCGCTGACCAGACCGGCCGCCGCCAGCTCCTTGAGATGGAAGGACAGGGTGGCGCCCGGCAGACCAAGGTCTGCCGCGATTTCACCGGCGAGGCGGCCGCCGTGCCCGGCCTGCACGAGCAGGCGGAAGACGCTCAGGCGGGTGGCATGGCCGAGCGCGGCCAGCGCATGGGTTGCGGTTTTGTGTTCCATGTTTCTAGAATAGTCGAACAATGACGTGTGGAGCAATCCGTGGCCTCCTTGCCCGACCTGATCGTCGAAGCCGCCGATATCCCTGACCCGGCCCGCCTGGCAGGCCAGATCGGCCACCACCGGCCGAAGATCCTCATCCTGTATGGCTCCCTGCAGCCCCAGTCGTATAGCCCGGCGTTGGCCTCCGAGGGGGAGCGCCTGCCGCTGCACTACGGGGCGGAGGTGCGCCTGTTCAACCCGCACGGCTTGCCGATGGCCGGCTCGGAGGGCCCGGACCATCCCAAGGTCCAGCAACTGCGCGCGTGGCCGGCGTGGTCCGGGGGCCAGGCCTGGATCAGGCCCGAGCGGCACGGCAGCCCCAGCGCCGTGTTCAAGAACCAGGTCGACTGGCTGCCCCTCGGCGAGGGCAGCCTACGCGAGGGTGGTAGCGTGCCGACGCAGGAGATGCGCGCATGAAAGCGGTGATCTACCACAATCCGGCCTGCGCGACCTCGCGCAATGTCCTGGCGTTGCTGCGCCATGCCGGGGTCGAGGCGCAGGTCATCGAGTATCTGCAGGCACCACCGGACCGTACGCGGCTGCGGGAACTGATCGCCGGCGCCGGCCTGTGCGTACGCGATGCACTGCGGGAAAAGGGTACGCCGTATGCCGAGCTTGGCCTGGGCGATCCACGGTTGGGCGAGGACACACTGCTCGACGCGATGCAGCGGCATCCGATCCTGATCAATCGCCCCTTCGTGCAGACCGCGCTGGGCGTGCGCCTGGCGCGACCCTCGGAGCGGGTGCTTGAGATCCTGCCGGTGCTGCAGACGCCTTTCGTCAAGGAAGACGGCGAGGTGGTCATCGACCCGCGTCGCCGCTGACGCGAACCGCACAAAAAAAAGCCCGGTCTTTCGACCGGGCCCTGTATCAACATCACCCACGCAAGGTAGCGCTTACCAGCGCATGCCGGCAAAGGGGTTCCAGCCGGTGTCGCCCTTCACCTTCTCCAGGTAATAGGCGTAATTGGTGGTCAGCGCGACGAGCAGCGACCAGCCGATGCCGACGCCGCGGCCGACGACGGCCGGCATGAACGACACCAGGATCATCAGCACGATGGTGATGCCCAGGATGGTCAGTGCCTTGCGCCACATGCCCAGGATGAACAGGTAGATCCAGCTGAAAAACAGCGCGAAGAAGTTGAAGTTCACCTTGATCTTCTGGCCGAACGGCAGCGCCTTGTAGGCCGCCTTGAACGCCGGGGTATTCGGCGCGCCGTAGGTGTCGAAGAAGTTGAAGCGGAACTGCCACTTGGGGCTGAACTGGGAGGTAGAAGTGGAATCCATATCCGTCTTGGTTGGGTTGTAAACGTTTACATGATAGCCGCTGCCTATGCGTAGCCGCCAGTTTTCTGTCGCCTGGGGCAGGGTCCCCGGCACAATGCAGGCCCCGTCACACAATGGCCTTCGTTTTGATATAGGGTTCGCATTCCGCGCGGCAGGGGGCCCCGCGGCGAATTGGAATGCAACGAGATAACCAGACAATGTCCAGTGTTGTGATCACCACTGAGCGACCGCCGGCAGGGCCGCGGATCGCACCGTGCCCGCAAGCCACCCAGGCCCAGCATCTGCTGGCGCACCTGCAGTTTTCCCAGATCGGCTCGCGCGCGCTGACCCAGCCGCTGCTGGACGCCGATATCGCCGTGGCCGTCACGCCGGCCTGAGGCACGCGTCCCCCGCAGACCCCGCTGCACCGATGACGTCGCTGCCACGCCTAGGCGGGGCGGCGATGCTGCATCGGCGGCGCGTGTGACCCCAGGTTGACGCATCCCGGGACGACGTTGGCGCGATCGCCCGGCCTGCGCGCGGCCTGCGCATCGCGCTGCCGACGGTGCCTGCGGGACGGGGCGGCCGCCACGGCCGGCCGGGCGGCTCCCGGAACCGGACCTGCGTTCAACATGAATGGGGAAAGCCCCGTGCCACAAGGCCTGCGGCGTTTTGCCGCACCCCGCCTGAGGCGGCACGCGTCACAGATTTGCTGAATGGGGAGAAATCACGCGGGCCCCCTTCGCATCCGGCTTACATTTGGCCCCCTATGCTGAGCCGCATTTTTCGCCTCAGATCCGTTGGAGAGTTCGTGGGTTCCGGTAGTGACAGACAACAGCTGCGTGCCGGCCACGGCCCCGCGCAGGCAGGACACACGCACGCCGCTGGGCGTGCCAGGATCTGGATGACCCTCTCCGCGCCGGGCCAGCCCGGGATGGCACCACTCACGCAGGGTAATCGCCGATGAGTGTGCAGACAGTCAACGTCCTCCCCGATGCCGGCCAGGCCATCCTGCCCGCCGAGGTGCCGATGGCCATGCCCGAGCAGTCGTTCCGCGAGGGTCGCCTGCAGGTGCCGCGCCAGCGCACCGCGCCGCGGCTGATGGCGCTGCGCCGCTTCTACATCCTCGGTGGCACCGCGGCGATGACCATCGCGGCCACGGTGATGATGTGGAAGGTGCTGGCCGTCAACGGCGTCACCGTGCTGGAGGCCTGCCTGCTGGTGCTGTTCGTGGCGCTGTTCGCCTGGATCGCGCTCTCCTTCGCCGGCGCGGTGGCTGGCTTCCTCACCGCGGTGTTCGATCGCGGCTACAAGCTGGGCATCGACCCCGACCAGCCGCTGCCGGTGGTGCACACCCGCACCGCGCTGCTGATGCCCACCTACAACGAAGACCCGCGCCGGCTGCTGGCCGGCCTGCAGGCCATCTACGAGTCCGTGGCCGAGACCGGCCAGCTGGACAAGTTCGACTTCTTCGTCCTCAGCGACACCCGGCGCGAGGATATCGGTGCGGCCGAAGAACAGGCCTTCGCCGACCTCTGCGACGCGGTGGATGGGCACGCACGCCTGTTCTACCGGCGTCGTGGCGACAACAGCGGGCGCAAGGCCGGCAACATCGCCGACTGGGTGCGGCGCTGGGGCGGCGGTTATCCGCAGATGCTGATCCTGGATGCCGACAGCCTGATGACCGGCGACACCATCGTGCGCCTGGTCGCCGGCATGGAGCACAACCCGGACGTCGGCCTGATCCAGACCCTGCCGGCGGTGATCGGCGGGCGCACGCTGTTTGCCCGCATGCAGCAGTTCGGTGGCCGCGTGTATGGCCCGGTGATCGGCCGCGGCGTGGCCTGGTGGCATGGTGCGGAAAGCAACTACTGGGGCCACAACGCGATCATCCGCACCCAGGCGTTCGCCGACAACGCCGGCCTGCCCGCGCTGCCGGGCAAGCAGCCGTTCGGTGGCCACGTGCTCAGCCACGATTTCGTCGAGGCCGCGCTGATGCGCCGCGGTGGCTGGGCCACGCACATGGTGCCGTACCTGAAAGGCAGCTACGAGGAAGGCCCGCCGACCCTCACCGACATGCTGGTGCGTGATCGCCGCTGGTGCCAGGGCAACCTGCAGCACGCCAAGGTGGTGCGGTCCAAGGGCCTGCACTGGGTGAGCCGCATGCACATGATGATCGGCATCGGCCACTACTTCACCGCGCCGATGTGGGGGATGCTGATGCTGGTCGGCATCGCCATTCCGCTGTTCCAGGGCGGCATCGATTTCAACGAAGTGCTGCATCTCTCGCCCAGCCTGTACTGGCGCCACCAGGACGAAGAAAAGGTCATCCGCATGTTCGCCATCACCATGGTGGTGCTGCTGACCCCCAAGGTGCTGGGGTACATCGCGATGCTGCTCGACCCGGTCGAGCGGCGCGGCTGCGGCGGTGGCATCCGCGCGCTGCTGTCGATGCTGCTGGAAACCCTGCTGGCCGCGCTGATGGCGCCGGTGGTGATGTACGTGCAGTCGCGCGGCGTGGCCGAAGTGCTGGCCGGCAAGGATTCGGGCTGGGATGCGCAGCAGCGCGACGACGGTGGCATTTCCTGGCCGGCCTTGATCCGCGGCTATGGTGGCTTGAGCGTGTTCGGGCTGTTCATGGGCGCGCTGGCGTATGCCGTGTCGCCGTCGCTGGCGGCGTGGATGGCCCCGGTGGTGATCGGCATGGTGCTGGCCATCCCGGTGGTGGCGCTCACCTCCGCCCGCGGACCGGGCACCCTGATGCACCGCCTGCGGCTGATGGAAATTCCCGAGGAAACCGCGCCGCCGCCCGTGCTGGTGCGCGCCGCGCAGCTGCGCAAGGCCGCGGCCGAGCACACGGCGCCGGGCTGACCCGGCACCGCGGCGACCCGGCATAATGCGGTTCGACCGTAGGGGAGCCGCACATGCTGGACACCGTCATCAATGAAACCGGCACCGACCCGCAATGGGCGGTGCTGTGGCTGCACGGCCTGGGCGCCGATGGCCACGACTTCGCCCCGATCGTGCCCGAGCTGCTGCGCCCGCACTGGCCGGCGATCCGCTTCGTGTTCCCGCATGCGCCGGTGCAGCCGATCACCATCAACAACGGCCTGCCGATGCGGGCCTGGTACGACATCGTCAGCATGGACTTCCGTTCGCGCGCCGATGCCGCCGGCGTGGACGCCTCGGTGCAGCTGCTGGATGCGCTGATCGAGCAGCAGGTCGCCGCCGGCATTCCGGCCGAGCGCATCCTGCTGGCCGGTTTCTCGCAGGGCGGGGCGGTGATCCTGAGTGCCATGCTTCGCCGGACCCGTCCGCTGGCCGGGGTGATCGCGCTGTCGACCTACCTGCCGGACCCGGAAAATGCCGTGGCCCGGCGTGCGCCCGAGGGTATCCAGCCGCCGGTGTTCATGGCCCACGGCACCCAGGACCCGGTGATTCCGCAGGCGATCGGCGCGCACAGCGCGCAGACCCTCAAGGACCTGGGCATCGCCGTGGAGTGGCATTCCTATCCGATGGCCCACCAGGTCTGCAGCGAAGAACTGCAGGCCCTGGGCGACTGGCTGGACCGGCGCTTCCAGGCCGCCTGAGCCATGAACGACCCCCGCCAGCAACCCTGGTTGCCCGAGCTGTGCCGCCTGCCGCGGCTGGCGGCGATGCTCGGCCTGGCCGAGCTGGTGGTGGTCGTGGTCGCCCTGGCCCCGGACGGCAGCCGGCACTGGTCGATCTCCGATTTCTTCTCGGCCAGCGGCTTCGCGTTGTGGCTGGCGTTGGCGGTGACCATTTGCCTCTGCCTGGCGCGTGGCGCGTTGTCGCGCCTGCCCGAGCTGGCCGGCACCCTGCTGGCGGTGGCGATGACCGCGCTGATCGCTGCGCTCTGCGCCGGCGTGGTGCACGGCCTTTACGGGGTGCTGCAGGCCGACGGCTTCGCCAAACAGGTCGGGTTCTGGCGCTTCACCCTGGGCAGCGCCACCATGACCGCGTTGATCGTGGCGCTGGCGTTGCGCTACTTCTACGTCAGCGATCGCTGGACCGCGCAGACCGTGGCCAATGCGCGTGCCCAGGCAGATGCGCTGCAGGCGCGGATCCGGCCGCACTTCCTGTTCAACAGCATGAACCTCATCGCCAGCCTGGTACGCCGCGACCCGGTGGTGGCCGAGCGCGCGGTGCTGGACCTGTCCGACCTGTTCCGCGCCGCACTGGGCGCCGGCGAGGGCGATTCCACGCTCCGCGACGAGTGCGAACTGGCCGAGCGCTACCTGTCCATCGAATCGCTGCGCCTGGGCGAGCGCCTGCAGGTGCAGTGGCAACGCGAGGAACCGCTGCCGTGGGCGCTGCCGATGCCGCGCCTGGTGCTGCAGCCGCTGGTGGAAAACGCGGTGCTGCACGGCATCTCGCGGCTGCCCGGGGGCGGCACCATCGTCATCGCGCTGGCCTGCCAGGGCAACCAGCTGCATATCCGCGTGCACAACCCGGCGCCGGACCCGCAGGCGCGTGCCTTGCCGCTGGCACACGGGGCCGGCCACGCACAGCGCAGCATCGCCCATCGCCTGGCCTGGCGCTTCGGCCCGGCCGCGCGGATGACGGGGGCGTGGAGCGACGGCTACTATGCCTGCGACATCACCGTCCCGGTGCCGTGAGGAAACAGCCTTGAAGGTGGTCATTGCCGATGACGAGCCGCTCGCCCGCGAGCGCCTGCGCAGCCTGCTGGCCGAACTCGCCGGGGTCGAGGTGGTGGCCGAGGCCGAGAATGGCGAACAGGCGCTGCATGCCTGCGCCGAGCTGCAGCCGGACCTGGTCCTGCTGGACATCGCAATGCCGGGCCTGGACGGGCTGGAAGCGGCACGCCACCTGGCCACGTTCGACCCGCGCCCGGCGGTGGTGTTCTGCACCGCCTACGACGCGCACGCGTTGTCGGCCTTCGAGGCCGCCGCGATCGATTACCTGATGAAGCCGGTGCGCCCCGAACGCCTGGCCGCCGCGCTGGAACGCGCCCGCACCTTCCTGGCCGGCCGCAGCGGGCAGCCCAGCACGCCCAGCCAGCAGGCGCGCACCCTGCTGTGCGCGCGCCTGCGTGGCAGCCTGCGGCTGATCCCGATCGAAGACATCCACTACCTGCAGGCCGAAGAGAAGTACGTCGTCGTACACCACGCGCGCGGCGAGGACCTCCTCGAGGAATCGCTGAAGTCGCTGGAAGAGGAATTCGGCAACCGCTTCGTGCGCATCCACCGCAACTGCCTGGTCGCCCGCCACGAGCTGATCGAGCTGCGACGAAATGGCGCAGGCCAGGTCCAGGCCGTGCTGCGCCATGGCAAGGCGCCGCTGGAGGTGAGCCGGCGCTGCGTGGCCAGCATCAAGCAGGACCTCAAGCACCTGTAAAATGGCGGCATGACAACCCTGCGCATCGCCACCCGAAAGAGCCCGCTTGCCCTCTGGCAGAGCGAACACGTCGCCGACCGCCTGCGCCAGGCGCATCCGGGGCTGGAGGTGGTGCTGGTGCCGATGAGCACGCGCGGCGACGAGGTGCTGGACCGCTCGCTGGCCGCGATCGGCGGCAAGGGCCTGTTCCTGAAGGAGCTGGAGCTGGCGATGCTGCGGGGCGACGCCGACTGCGCGGTGCACTCGCTCAAGGACGTGCCGATGGAGCTTGACGCGCCGTTCGCGCTGCCGGCCATGCTGGCCCGGCACGATCCGGCCGATGGCTTCATCTCCAACCTTTACGCCTCACTGGACGCATTGCCGATCGGCGCGCGCGTGGGTACCTCCTCGCTGCGCCGCCAATCCCAGCTGCGCGCGCTGCGCCCGGACCTGGAGCTGCTGGACCTGCGCGGCAACGTCAACACCCGCCTGGCCAAGCTGGACAACGGCGGCTACGACGCGATCGTGCTGGCCGTGGCCGGGCTGGAGCGGTTGGGCCTGGGCGAGCGGATCGTGTCACGGCTGACCGCACCGGCCTGGCTGCCGGCACCGGCGCAGGGCGCGGTGACGGTGGAATGCAATGGCGAGGACGCGCAGGTGATGGCGCTGCTGGCAACGCTGGACGATCCCCGCACCCGCGCCTGCGTGGAGGCCGAGCGCGCGATGAACCGCGCGCTGCACGGCAGCTGCCATGTGCCGGTGGCGGGCCTGGCGCAGTGGGAGGGCGAGGATCTGTTCCTGCAGGGGCTGGTCGGCGGCGTGGCCGATGGCCGTACCGTGCGCGCCGAAGCGCGCGGGCCGGGCAGCGATCCGGACGCGCTGGGGCAGTTGGTGGCGCGTGGCTTGCTGGAGGGCGGCGCGGGCGAACTGCTCGCGGTGTGAGACGCCCCTGAGGGGGGTGCCGGCCGGCGGCCGGCAGTGCCTTGCCGCGCATGCTGCGGTGGGGCGACGCGACGTGGGCGCCGCGGTATCCGGTGTTTCCGCGCTCAGTCGAGCAACGGTGGCTCAGCTGAGCAATGGTCGCTCAGCCGACCAACGGTCGGCTCAACCGAGTCGCTCAGCCGACCAACGGTCGGCTCTACGGTGCCGGGGCGCGGGTGCGCCCACGGGCCTCACTTGAACTTGTACACCACGTTCATCGTGGTCAGGGTGTCGGTCTTGCGCTTGTCTTCGGCCACGTCGCTGTTGTAACGCGCCTGCCAGCCGGCCTTCAGCGCCAGGTGTTCGTTCATGCTCACCGACACGCCGAAGTCGTTCTGGCCGAAGGTGTTGTACGAGCCCGATTCCACCAGCAGGGTGTTGACCAGGTCGGTGTTGGGGGTAAGCGAATACTTCACGTCGAACAGGCCGCGGCCGATCAGGCCGGTACGGGTCGAGTCGTCTTCGGTGTTGTGCGTGCGGCGCACACCGGGGCCGATCTGCGCGTCCATGTAGAACTTGTCGCCCTCCACCAACCGGGTGCCGTAACCCAGACCGAACGAGCTCTGGCGGTCGTAGGTGGCAAAGTCATCGCGCTCGTAACGCACCGTGGCCGTGAGCTGGCGGTGCTCGCCCAGCTGCAGCGCGCTGCCGGCACTGCCGGTGTAGCGGTTGGCCGTGGTGTTGCTGCGCTTGGTGGTGGTGCCGTCGTCGTTGGTCTCGATGTAGTCCGAACGCGAGCGCAGGCCGAACAGGTCCATGCTGTGCACCCAGTCATCGTCGGTGTAGCGCAGCCGCAGCCGACCGTTCGCGCTTTCGGTACTGCTGTTGCCACGGGCCGAGGCGAAGCCGAGCTCACCACCACTGCCACTCCAGGGCGAGGTCATCGCGGCCGGGTCGGTGGTGTCCTGGGCGAAGGCCACCGGGGCGCACAGCAGCAGGGGAACAAGCAACGAGACGCGCAGGGACATCAACGGTTCTCCGGATCGAACGGTGGGGGAAATGCAACGGGGGATGATACTGGATGCATATGGCGGCGATTCCCGCCAGCGCGTGGCGCTTTAGCAGGGGTTCGGGCTACAGCCCTGTTCAGGGTAGCGCGATCTGCAGCGTCGGGTCATTGAACCGCGTGTAGCGCAGCGTGATCCGGAAGCGCTGGCCCTGGGTCTGGCCCTCGCGTTCGATCTGCGCCGGCAGGCCCTGCGCGTTGATCCAGTACAGCATGCCGTCCGGCGCGGCATTGGCATGGCGCACGCGATACTTGCGCGTGGCGACGCCGTCGATCGTATCGGCGCCCAGGTCGTCCACGGTCAGATCGGTTGCCGCCAGGTCGGCCGGCAACGGGCTGCGCCATTGCGCGAGCAGGCCGGGCGGGACCGGCACCTGACGCACTTCACCGGCACGCTGCAGGAAGAAGGTGTCGCCGATGATCAGTTGCGGGCCATCGTCGGTCTGCAGCCGGTAGCGGTCCGGGGCGACGAACTCCATCGTGGTGTCCACCGTACGCGGGCCCTGCATGCGCAGGCTGGCGTGGAAGCTGCGCAGCTGCCCGAAGCGCTGGCTGGCCGCAAGCACTGCCTGCACCGGGTCGGCTGCGGCCGGCACGCTCGGCGCGGCCGGCACGGCGGCCGGAGCGGCCGGATCGGGGCTGCCACCGCAGCCGGACAACAGCGCGGACAGGAGGAGGGCGGCGGGCAACAGGCGCATGACAGGGGGCAACGGCAGGAATCGGGCCTTCACGATAGCCGAAGATGCGGTCCGGGCCGCCACAACGGCGGCGACTCGGACATAATCGGGTCATGGACCGATATGAACGCATCAACGCCCTGCATCGTCTGCTGAAGTCCGCCCGCTATCCGGTGACGGTGGCGACCCTACAGGAAAAACTGGAGTGTTCCCGCGCCACCGTCTACCGCGACCTGGCCTTCCTGCGCGATGCGCTGATGGCGCCGGTGGAGGGCGACGGCGAGGCCGGCTTCCGCTACCAGGACGACGAGAGCGACCGCTTCGAACTGCCCGGGCTGTGGCTCAGCTCCGAAGAGCTGCATGCGCTGCTGGCCTCGCAGCATCTGCTGGCGCGGACCGGCGGCGGCGTGCTGTCCTCGGTGCTGGCGCCGCTGCAGCAGCGCATCGAAGGTCTGCTCGCGGCCCAGGCCGGGGTCTCCACCTGGCCGGTCGATCGGGTCCGGGTGATCCCGCACCGCGGCCGCAAGTTCGACGAAGCCAGCTTCCGTGCGGTGGCCTCGGCGGTGCTGGAGCGCAAGCAACTGGCCTTCGAGTACCGCGCCCGCTCCACCGATGAGGCGACCAAGCGCACGGTCTCGCCGCAGCGCATGACCCACTACCGCGACAACTGGTACCTCGACGCCTGGGACCACGGGCGCGAGGGCCTGCGCAGCTTCGCGGTGGACCGCATCTACAAGGCGCGGGTGGTGGACACCGTGGCCCGCGACGTGGACGACACCGAGCTGGACGAACAGCTGGGCGCCAGCTACGGCATCTTCTCCGGCCCGCCCAAGGGCTGGGCCACGATCGTGTTCAGTGCCAAGGCCGCGCGCTGGGTGGCCGACGAACACTGGCATTCCAAGCAGCAGGGGCGCTTCCTGGCCGATGGTCGCTACGAGTTGAAGGTGCCTTACAGCGTCTCGCGCGAGCTGCTGATGGACGTGCTGCACTACGGCTCGGATGCGGAGATCATCGAGCCGGTGATGCTGCGCGAACAGGCCAAGGCGCTGCTGGCGCTGGCGTTGACCAACTACGAGTAACGGCGGGGCGCGCGCTGGCCCGTGCGCCTGGCTCATGCCCGCCGGTCATATGGCCCCGGATACCGCAAGGACGGGGCGTACGGTATGGTTGGGCGCTATCGTTGCCCCGGATACCGCCCCCCATGAAGAAGATCCTGCTGCTCCCGCTGCTTGCCGCCGCGCTGGCCCTGGCCGCCTGCGGCAAGCCCAACGCCGATTCCCAGAAGCTGGTCGTGGCCGCCACGGCCGTGCCGCACGCCGAGATCCTGGCGGTGGTCAAGCCGCTGCTGCAGAAGGAAGGGCTCGAGCTGGACGTGCGCGTGTTCAACGACTACGTGCAGCCCAACGACCAGCTGGTGCAGAAGCAGGTGGACGTGAACTATTTCCAGACCGAGCCGTACCTGGACGCCTACAACCGCGACCGCAAGACCGACCTCGTCAAGGTCATCGGCGTGCACATCGAACCCTTCGGCGCGTACTCGCGCCGCTTCAAGTCGCTCGATGAGCTCCCGGTCGGCGCCGACGTGGTGATCCCCAACGACCCCAGCAACAACAGCCGCGCGCTGATCCTGCTGCACAAGGCCGGCGTGATCACGCTGAAGGACCCGAGCAACGCCCTGGCCACCCAGCGCGACATCATCGCCAACCCCAAGCAGCTCAAGTTCCGCGAGCTGGATTCGGCGATGCTGCCGCGTGTGCTCGACCAGGTCGACCTGGCCCTGATCAACACCAACTACGCGCTGGATGCCGGGCTCAACCCGACCCAGGACGCGCTGGCGATCGAAAGCAAGGATTCGCCGTACGTGAACTTCCTGGTGGCGCGCCCGGACAACAAGGACGATGCTCGCGTGCAGAAGCTGGCCAAGGCCCTGACCGGCCCGGAAGTGAAGGCCTTCATCGCCGAGAAGTACAAGGGCGCGGTGCTGCCGGCGTTCTGATCGGCACCCCGATCCTCACAGCGACGCCAACCGCCGCAACCGACGCGCATCCACGCCCTGCGTGGATGCTGCAATCCGATGTAGATCCACGCCATGCGTGGATGCTGCAATCCGGCGTAGATCCACGCCATGCGTGGATGCTGCAATCCGACGTAGATCCACGCCATGCGTGGATGCTGCAATCCGACGTAGATCCACGCCATGCGTGGATGCTGCAATCCGGCGTAGATCCACGCCATGCGTGGATGCTGCAATCCGGCGTAGATCCACGCCATGCGTGGATGCTGCAATCCGGCGTAGATCCACGCCCTGCGCGGATGCTGCAATCCGATGTAGATCCACGCCATGCGTGGATGCTGCAGTCCGACGTAGATCCACGCCATGCGTGGATGCGCTCCCCGCCCGGGATCCCTGGGCCGGGCCGCCCACGTCAGCTCACCCGGAACCCCATCGTCGCGTCCACCGCCTGCTGCCAGCCGGCATACAGCGCCTCGCGGCGGTCCACGGCCATCTGCGGCACGAAGCGCCGGTCCACCGCCCACTGCTCGGCGATCTCCGCGCGGCTGGACCAGAACCCGGTGGCCAGCCCGGCCAGGTAGGCCGCCCCCAGCGCGGTGGTTTCGGCCACCTGCGGGCGCAGCACCGGCACGCCCAGAATGTCGCTCTGGAACTGGGCCATGAAGTCGTTGCCGATCGCACCGCCATCGGCGCGCAGCTCTTTCAGCTCGATACCGGCATCGGCCTGCATCGCCGCCAGCACGTCGCGGGTCTGGTAAGCCATCGACTCCACCGCCGCGCGGATGAAGTGCTCCTTGGTGGTGCCGCGGGTCAGGCCGAACATCGCCCCGCGCACGTCGCTGCGCCAGTAAGGCGCCCCCAACCCGACGAAGGCCGGCACCAGGTAGACCCCGTCGGTGTCGGCCACGCGCTCGGCATAGGCCTGGCACTCGCTGGACGCGCCGAACATGCGCAACCCGTCGCGCAGCCACTGCACTACCGAGCCGGCGACGAAGATCGAGCCCTCCAGCGCGTACTCGACGGTGCCGTCGATGCCCCAGGCCAGGGTGGTGAGCAACCCGTTGCGCGAGGCCACCGCCTTGTCGCCGGTGTTCATCAGCATGAAACAGCCGGTGCCGTAGGTGTTCTTGGCCATGCCCGGCTCGAAGCAGGCCTGGCCGAACAGCGCGGCCTGCTGGTCGCCGGCGATGCCGGCGATCGGGATCTGCTGGTCGAAGAAGAACTGCGCCCGGGTGTGGGCATACACCTCGCTGGAACTGCGCACCTGCGGCAGCATCGCGCGCGGGATATCCAGCAGTCGCAGCAGCTCCTCGTCCCAGGCCAGCGTATGGATGTTGAACAGCAGCGTGCGCGCGGCATTGCTGTAGTCGGTGACGTGCGCGGCGCCGCCGCTGAGGTTCCATACCAGCCAGCTGTCGATCGTGCCGAACAGCAGCTCGCCGCGCTCGGCACGGGCCTGCGCGCCGTCCACGTGGTCGAGGATCCAGCGGATCTTGGTCGCGGAAAAATACGCGTCGATCAACAGGCCAGTGCGCGCACGGATGAGTGCCTCGTGGCCCTCGGCCTTGAGCCGCTCGCAGATGGCATGGCTCTGCCGCGACTGCCAGACGATCGCATTGTGGATCGGCTGGCCGGTGGCCTTGTCCCAGACCACGGTGGTCTCGCGCTGGTTGGTGATGCCGATCGCGGCGATCCGGCGTGGATCGACCTGCTCGCGGTTGAGCAGCTCGGTCAGGGTGGTATAGACGCTGGTGAGGATCTCGCGCGGGTCATGTTCGACCCAGCCCGGCTGCGGGAACACCTGGGCGAACTCGCGCTGCGCGCTGCCCAGCATGCGCCCGCCGCGGTCGAACAGGATCGCGCGGGAACTGGTCGTGCCCTGGTCGATGGCGAGCACGTACTGCTTGTCCATGCCTTGCTCCATGCAACGAATCGAAGGGATGCCGCAGCCTACGCGATCGCTGCCACGCGGTCCCGCAGGTACTGCGCCAGCGTATCGCGCTGGGCCGGGTCCAGGCGCAGCCCCAGGCGGGTGCGACGCCACAGCAGGTCCTCCGGCGTGCGCACCCACTCCTGCGCGACGAGGTAGTCCACCTCGCGCTGGTACAGCCCGGCGCCGAAATGCGTGCCCAGGTGCGTCGGCGTGCTGGCTGCGCCCAGCACGGCGCTCGCACGGGTGCCGTAACGGCGCGCCAGCGTTGCCAGCAGGGCAGGGGGCTGCTGCGGGTAGGCTGCCTGCAGGCGCTCCTGCACGTGCTGCGCATCGCCGCCGTCGCCGCCCGGCAGCACCGGCCCCGCGCCGGTCCAGGCCGGTTCGGTACGGCCCAGCAGTGGGCCGAGCTGGTCCACCGCTTCTTCCGCGAGGGTGCGGTACGTGGTCAGCTTGCCGCCCAGCACGCTCAGCAGCGGCGCCTGGGTGGCATCGAGCTGCAGGCGGTAGTCGCGGGTGACCTTGGCCGCGTCATGGTGGTGGTCGGCCAGCAGCGGGCGTACCCCGCTGTAGCGCCAGACAACGTCACCGGCGTGTACCGCCGTGCGCAGCCAGCGGTTGGCCGCCGCGCACAGATACTCCACTTCGTCGTCGCTGGCCCGTACCCGGGCGGGGTCACCGTCGTAGTCCACGTCGGTGGTGCCGATCAGGGTGAAGTCCTGCTCGAAGGGCAGCACGAACACGATCCGCTGGTCGGGCTGCTGCAGCAGGTAGGCGCTGTCGTGGGCATACAGGCGCGGCACCACGATGTGGCTGCCCTGGACCAGCCGCAGCCCGATCGGCGCATCCATGCCCGCACGCTCGAGCAGGTCGCCGGCCCAGGGGCCGGTGGCATTGATCACCGCGCGGGCGCGCAGGCGCACGATGCTGCCATCGGCGTCGCGCAGCACCGCCCACCAGTGATCGCGATGGCGGATCAGCTGTTCGCAGCGCGTGCGCACGCGGATCCGGGCGCCGCGCTCATGCGCGTCCAGCACATTGAGCAACACCAGGCGGGCATCGTCCACGCGCGCGTCGGCATAGCTGAAACCACGGCGGACGCCCGCGTGCAGCAGCGCCCCGCGTGGATCGCGGCGCAGGTCCAGGCGCTGCGAACGCGGGAAGGCCGGGTCGGCATGGCCGAGGTGGTCGTACAGCCAGAGGCCGGCGTGCAGCATCCAGCCCGGGCGCAGGTGCGCGGCCTGCGGCAGCACGAACTCGGTGGGCACCACCAGGTGCGGGGCCAGCCGCTGCAGCACGCTGCGCTCGCGCAGCGCCTTGCGGACCAGGCCGAATTGGCCGTACTGCAGGTAGCGCAGGCCGCCGTGGATCAGCTTGGTGCTGGCGCTGGACGTATGCGCGGCCAGGTCGTCCTGTTCGCACAGGCACACCGACCAGCCGCGCCCGGCAGCGTCCCGGGCGATGCCGGCGCCGTTGATGCCGCCGCCGATCACCAGCACGTCCAGCATCGGCTCCGTTCCGGCTGCTTCCATCCCCATTCCCGCTGATGCGATGCAGGCAGTATCGGCGGGCCCGGGGCAAGGCCGAATGAAAGCACGCGACCGGCACCGGGCCTGAAAACGACAACGGGCCCGCGAGGGGCCCGTTGGTACAGCAGTGACGCGGACGGCGCTTAGAAGCGGGCGCCGATGCCGAAGCCCACGGTCCACGGATCCAGCTTGGCCTTGTCGCCGGTCTTGTCGCCGTTGACGGTCAGCTCCGGACGCGAATGCATGTAACGGGCATCGGCGCGGGCGAACCAGGTGCTGTTGATGTTCATGTCCACGCCGACGGTGCCGATGGCGCCCTTGGCGGTCTTCAGGCCGATGTGGCCGATGTCGCTGGCCAGGTCTTCATTGCTGAAGTTGGACTCGTAGTAGCCGGCGCCCACGAACGGACGGAACACGTTGTCGGCCTGGCCGAAGTGGTACTGGCCGCTCAGCGCGATCGGCTGCTGCTCGACCGTGCCCAGGCGCGCGCCATCGGTGCCACGCACGCGGTGGTCGAACTTGTCCGCCGCGCCCCACAGCTCAACTGCCCAGTTGTCGTTGATGTAGTAGCTGAAGCTCAGGGTCGGGGCCGGGCCGCCGTCCACCTTGCGCACGCCGTCGAGCGGATCGTTCTTCGGCTGCAGCAGCGAGACGCCGCCAACCACGGCAAAATGCTTGCCCGAGGCGGTGTCGGTGGTGGAATCCTGCGCGAAAGCGGCCGGTGCGAAGGCCAGGGCAGTCAGGGTAGCCAGGGTCAGAGTGCGGATGGAGCGCATGGGGGAATCTCCTCAGAATTTTTTTTGTTCTTGACCCCGTTGGTTCCGGGGCGAGGCAAACGTAGTCCCCGCAACATGAATCGAATCCGACGCGCGTTAAAATTTGGTTTGTTCTGTTCAGCGAACAGCAGAAAATCCCTGCAAACATGCGCATTACGGCGTTTGCCGATGTTCATGCACCTGGTGGAGATGTGATGGAAGAAACAACCTGCATCGGGTTTCCCGCGCAGCTCACGCCGGGGTGTCGGGTGCTGGTCCTCGGCTCGATGCCCGGCCTGGCATCGCTGCAGGCCGCGCAGTATTACGCCCATCCACGCAATCGCTTCTGGCCGTTGATGCAGGCGTTGTGCGCGGTTGACGCCACGCTTCCCTACGCCGCGCGCATGCGCGCGTTGAACGCAGCGGGGGTCGGCGTGTGGGATGTGATCGGGCAATGCCGGCGGCGTGGCAGCCTGGATGCGGCGATCGTGCGCGGCAGTGAAGTGCCCAATGCACTGGATGCCGTGATCCCGACGCTGGCGCAGCTGCGTGCGGTGGCCTGCAACGGTAGTGCCGCCTACCAGGCGTTCCTGCGTTTCATCGTGCCCGCACTGCCGGCGCGTACCCCCGCACTGGCGATCTGGTCGCTGCCATCGACCAGCCCGGCCAACGCAGCCTGGCCGCTGCCCCGTCTGCAGGCGGCCTGGCAGCCGCTGGCCGATGCGCTCGCCTGAGCCGGCCAGGCACGCTGTGCCGCGGACAATACGGTACCGACTGGAAAATCCTGCTTTGCGCTGTACCAAGCGCAAGCCGGCCAAGCCAGGCCACTGCAACGGCTTGTCCCGGGACAGGCGCCGCAAAAAATCGCGCAGCCGGTTGGCGCTGCCGCCTCCTGCCCTACAATAGGCGATTCCCTACACCAGATTGCCGGAGTTATCCCCATGGCCGAAATCAAGGAAGCACGTGTCCCCGATATCGGTGACTACAGCGATATCCCGGTAATCGAGGTGCTGGTCGCCGTTGGAGACACCGTCAAGAAGGACCAGGGCCTGGTCACGCTGGAATCGGACAAGGCCACGATGGAAGTGCCGTCCTCGGTGGCTGGCGTGGTCAAGGAGATCAAGGTCAAGATCGGCGACAACCTGTCCGAGGGCAAGGTCGTGGCCCTGATCGAGGTCAGCGAAGGCGAGGCCCAGCCGGCCGCTGCCGCCGCACCGGCCCCGGCCGCCAAGAGCGAAGCGGCCGAGACCGCGACCAAGGTCGAGCCGGTCGCCGCCCCGGCCCAGCCGGACAAGCTGGCCGCCCGCGAGATCGAGCAGGCCGCGGCCAAGCCGACCCAGCCGGCCCCGGCCGCCGCTGCCCCGTCGGCCGGCGCGCCGAGCAGCCCGCCGGTGCAGTTCAACGCCGACAGCGTGCTGCCGCAGAAGGTTCCCTATGCCTCCCCGGCGGTGCGCGTGTTCGCCCGCGAGCTGGGCGTGGACCTCAACCAGCTCAGCGGCACCGAGAAGGGCGGCCGCATCACCAAGGGCGACGTGCAGAAGTTCGTCAAGTCGGCCCTGACCGGCGGTGGCGCCGCCACGGGCGGCAGCGTGGCCGCCGGTGGTGGCCTGAACCTGCTGGCCTGGCCGAAGGTGGACTTCAGCAAGTTCGGTGAGGTCGAGGTCCAGCCGCTGTCGCGGATCAAGAAGATCTCCGGCGCCAACCTGGCCCGCAACTGGGCCATGATCCCGCACGTCACCCAGTTCGAGCAGGCCGACATCACCGAGCTGGAGGCCCTGCGCGTGGCGCTCAACAAGGAAAACGAGAAGGCCGGCATCAAGCTGACCATGCTCGCCTTCCTGGTCAAGGCCAGCGCCGCGGCGCTGAAGAAGTTCCCGGAGTTCAACGCGTCGCTGGATGCCAGCGGCGAGAACCTCACCCTGAAGAAGTACTTCAACATCGGGTTCGCCGCCGATACGCCGAGCGGCCTGGTGGTCCCGGTGATCCGCGACGTCGACAAGAAGGGCGTGGTGCAGATCGCGCAGGAATCGGGCGAACTGGCCAAGAAGGCGCGCGACGGCAAGCTGGGCCCGGCCGACATGAGCGGCGGCTGCTTCTCGATCAGCTCGCTGGGCGGCATCGGCGGCACCGCGTTCACCCCGATCGTCAATGCACCGGAAGTGGCCATCCTGGGCGTGTCCAAGTCGTCGATCCAGCCGGTCTGGAACGGCAAGGAATTCGCCCCGAAGCTGATGCTGCCGCTGTCGCTGAGCTACGACCACCGCGTCATCGACGGCGCGCTGGCCGCACGCTTCACCACCTACCTCTCGCAGGTGCTGGCCGACATGCGGCGCGTCCTGCTGTGAGGCATGGCCTGGCATGGGCGCTGATGCTGGCGGTGCTGCCGGCGTCGCAGGCGGGCGCGGCGGAATGCGCGTCCGGCCTGGGACGGGGCTGGCCGCCGGCGGTGGGCAACTACGGCCAGGCGGTGGAGACCCTGTTCGAGGGCAAGGCGCAGCCGGCGTTGTCGCTGGTCACCCTGCCCAAGAGCGGGGTCGAGACCGGTGTGGCGCTGCTGCCGGGCACCCAGGAACAGGAATGGACGCTGCGTTACAGCCGTGCCGACAAGCGCGTCTACAACTGGAGCAGCAACGCCCGTGGCGGTGGCCTGGAACTGCGCGTGGCGCAGGAGCCGGACCAGTACCAGGTGAGCATTCCGGCCGCATTGGCGCAGCGCCTGCTGCGCAGCTGGCAGGCCGCACTCGATGCGGCCGTGCCGGCCGACCGCAAGGCCGCGGCGCTGGACGGTGAGGTGCTGTCCTTCCAGGTGGATGGGCAGCGTTTCAGCGGTCCGCGCCCGGAGTGCGGCAGCGGCAAGCTGATGATGAAACAGGTGGCGCTGCTGATCGAAGCCAGCGACACCAAGGAAAAGAAGCTCGACCGTCGCTGGAAAGATCTGGACGAGTCGCTCGACGAACTGCAGCAACTGCTCGCCGGCAAGGCCGGCTGAGCACCAGGAGAACAACGATGGCCGCAATTGAAATCAAGGTTCCCGACATCGGCGATTACAGCGGTGTACCGGTGATCGAACTGCTGGTTGCCGTGGGCGACACGGTGAAGAAGGACCAGGGTCTGGTCACGCTGGAATCGGACAAGGCAACGCTGGAAGTGCCGTCTTCGGCGGCTGGCGTGGTCAAGGAAATCAAGGTCAAGCTCGGCGACAACCTCTCCGAGGGCGACGTCGTGCTGGTGCTGGAGGCCGAAGGCGAGGGCGCTGCCCCGGCCCCGGCCCCGGCCGCGCCGGCCAAGGCCGAGGCACCCAAGGCCGAGGCACCCAAGGCCGAGGCACCCAAGGCCGAGGCCCCGGCCAGCAAGCCGCCGGTGACCCCGTCGCACCGCGCCCCGGCCGAACCGGCGGCGCCGCAGCCGGCGCTGTCGTCGGGCAAGCCGGCCGATATCGAGTGCAAGATGGTGGTGCTGGGCGCGGGCCCGGGCGGGTATACCGCCGCGTTCCGTTCGGCCGACCTGGGCGTGGACACCGTACTGGTGGAGCGTTATGCCAGCCTCGGCGGCGTCTGCCTCAACGTGGGCTGCATTCCGTCCAAGGCGCTGCTGCATGCAGCGGCGGTGATCGACGAAGTGGCCCACGCGGGCGATTTCGGCGTGGAATTCGGCACGCCGACCATCACCCTGGACAAGCTGCGCGGCTACAAGGACAAGGTGGTCACCCAGCTGACCAAGGGCCTGGCCGGCATGGCCAAGCAGCGCAAGGTGCGCACGGTGCAGGGCCTGGCCACGTTCGTGTCGGCCAATGAGCTGGAGATCGTCGGCGACGACGGCAAGACCCAGCTGCTGCGCTTCGAGCAGTGCATCATCGCCGCCGGTTCGCAGGCGGTGAAGCTGCCGAACTTCCCGTGGGACGACAAGCGGGTGATGGATTCCACCGATGCGCTGGAACTGGCGGACGTGCCGGGGTCGCTGCTGGTGGTGGGCGGCGGCATCATCGGGCTGGAAATGGCCACGGTGTATGCGGCCCTGGGCAGCAAGGTGACCGTGGTCGAGTTCATGGACCAGCTGATGCCGGGCGCCGACAAGGACCTGGTCAAGCCGCTGGCCGACCGCCTGAAGAAGCAGGGCGTGGAGGTCCACCTGAAGACCAAGGCGTCGGGCGTGAGCGCCGATGCCAAGGGCATCACGGTGACGTTCGAGGCCGCTGCCGAAGGCGAGGCGCCGGCACTGGCGCAGGGCACCTTCGACCGCGTGCTGGTGGCCGTGGGCCGCTCGCCGAACGGCAAGAAGATCGCTGCCGAGAAGGCCGGCGTGCAGGTCACCGAGCGTGGCTTCATTCCGGTGGACCGGCAGATGCGCACCAACGTGCCGCACATCTTTGCCATCGGCGATATCGTCGGCAACCCGATGCTGGCCCACAAGGCCACGCACGAAGGCAAGCTGGCCGCGGAAGTGGCCTCGGGCGAGAAGAAGGAGTGGGTGGCGCGGGTGATTCCGTCGGTGGCCTACACCAACCCGGAAATCGCGTGGGTGGGCGTGACCGAGACCGAGGCCAAGGCCAAGGGGCTCAAGGTGGGCGTGGCGAAATTCCCGTGGGCGGCCAGCGGCCGCGCGATCGGCATCGGTCGTACCGAGGGCTTCACCAAGCTGATCTTCGATGAAGAAACCCACCGCATCATCGGTGGCGCCATCGTCGGCGTGCACGCCGGCGACCTGCTGGCCGAGATCGGGCTGGCGATCGAGATGGGCGCCGAAGCCGAAGACATCGGCCACACCATCCACGCCCACCCGACGCTGAGCGAATCGGTGGCGATGGCGGCGGAAATCTACGACGGCACCATCACCGATCTGTACATGCCGAAGAAGAAGTAAGCCGCCCGCAAGGCAATGGCACCGCATCAACAAAAAACCCGGCGAACGCCGGGTTTTTTGTGCGCGGCGGGCAAGGCGCGGTACCCACATCAGCGGTCAACGCACGCCAACGCCAGGCACCACTACATCAAGTCCGCCCGCCGCCCGCAGCGCTCGTCGCTCCCCCAACCGCACCCCCGATGATCCCTCCAGAGGGTACCGGGCAGCCCGGCCCGGGACCGTCAAGCGGCATGGATGCCGCTTGTCGAGCCCCCATGGAGGGGTTCACGGCGTGTCCCGGGCCGGGCTGCCCGGTACCCTCCGGCGACACCCGCAAGGCGCCAGGCAGTTGCCTTCGCCCTTGCCTTCGCCCTCAAGCCCACGCACCCAATCACCAAAAAACAAACACGCAAAGAAAAACGCGACAACAGGTCACCCTGTTGCCGCGCTCGGAGAGAGACGCTTGAACCGACTTAGAAGACGAAGCTCACACCGGCCACCGGGCCCTTGAACTCCTGCTTCAGACCGATCGTGCCGTCGCTGCCGGTCTGGTCCACGTCCAGCTTGAACCAGTCGTAGCCGGCGAACAGGCCGAAGTTCTTGGTCAGGCGGTAGTCCACGATCGCGTTGGCGCGGGTCAGGTCGCCGTCGTAGTCGTCGAAGTTGCCCCACTTGGTGTTCAGGTACTGGCCCTGCAAGGTGATCATCCACTTCTCGGACGGGTTGAAGCTCATGCGTGCGCCAACCACCGGCGCCACGCCGTCGGCCTTCTCGTCCAGGAAGCGACCCTGGTACAGGTCACCCACGTCCGCATAGGCCTTCGTGCTCACCTTCGCGTACTCGGCACCCAGCTGCAGGCCAAGGTCGAAGGTATCGGTGTCCACCACCGAGTAGTCGTACACCAGGCTGGCCACCTGGTACTTCAGCTCGCCCTTGATGAAGCTGCCGGCCGGCACCGACACATCGCCGAAGCTCACGCCGTCATCCAGCGTCTCGCGGCGGTCCTTGTCGTACTTGAAGTAGTTGAACAGCAGGCGCTGGCGGTCGCTGATGCGGAACATGCCGTCGACACGCGGCTCCCATTCCTTGCCGCCCAGCTTGAAGTCCTCGGAGAAGCCCACGTCCTGGCCAGCGACGTTGGTGTTGCCGCGGATCGTGTTGTCCGAATCGATGTTCATCGCGCCCAGGCGCAGCGCGAAGCGATCATCGCCCTCGGCGGCACTGGCGGTGTTGGCATGGGTCAGCGCGGCCATGGCCAGCGGCAGGGCGAGGAGGGGGAGCATCAGGCGCATCGGTGTGTGTCCTTGCAGTGGTTCATTGATGTGCCGACACTCTGCCCAGCGCCGCGTCCACCATTCGTGAACGTATGGTGGAGGATGTGTGTACCGTTCATGCGCAAAGGTGCGCCGCCGATCACATTCTGTGTCCGCCGGCTGGCCTGGCCCACGTTATTGGGCAGTCGTGCCGCGGGGCAGTGAAGGCCGCAGCAGGGCCGCGAAAAAAGTGGCCCCGGAGAGAGCTCGGGGCCACTTTGTGGTGCAGACCTGCCTTCGGGGCGTCGACGAGGATCGAAAAGTGCAGGTCGATGGGTCTGACCGGACGCTGCGACCAAAGTTCAATATGTTGCGTTGCAGCAGGCGGAGAGCCTGACAGGCCGGGATTGGCCCGGAGGTGGACCGCAAAATCTGTGGCGATGCAGCAACTTGCGGCCATCCGGGATGAACAGGGGGCGGTTGTCTCGCAAATTGTCCCGTTGCTATAATTTGGCGGCTCGACGGGGCGCTAGCTTGCGACCCCGGCCTTTCTACTCAAGAACATGCAGGACATACGTGTGCTGAACTCCGTTGATTCGGGTCGGCGACTGATGCTGCGCGCAGCGGTTTACCCGCTGGCTGCAGTGGCTGTCCTGGCCTTGGCCTTCCTGCTCCTGGCGGGCACGATGTACGCCCTGGGGGCGCTGGCATCGGGTGTGGCGGTTTCAGCCGGTGGTTGGGTTGCCGCGCGCATGGCCCTCGGGGGCGGTGTGCAGGCTGCGGGATCGGCGATGACCCGCCTGATCCTGGCAGTAGTGGCAAAGTGGGTGCTCGTATTCGGCGTCCTGATGGTGGGGTTCCTGGTCTTCAAGCTGCCTGCATTGGCGCTGCTGGCCGGTATCGCCGTCGGGTTGATGTTCCAGGTCCTGGCTCTGGCCAGGCGCTGATCCATTTTATTTAACTCAAGGTTCCGGACACATGGCAGGCGAGGCGCTGACACCCACCTCCTACATCCAACATCACCTGCACAACCTGACGTTCCATATGCAGGAAGGTGGTTTCTGGGCGATCCACGTCGACACCATCGTGACTTCGGTCCTGATGGGCCTGTTGATGGTGTTCGGCTTCTGGATGGCGACCCGCAAAGCGACCGCGGGCGTCCCGGGCAAGTGGCAGGCGTTCGTGGAGATCTGCCTGGAGTTCGTTGACCGCCAGGCCAAGGACACCTACCACGGCACCAGCAAGCTGGTGACCCCGATCGCGATCACGATCTTCTTCTGGATCCTCCTGATGAACCTCATCAAGATGATCCCGGCCGACTTCATCGCCATGCCGCTCGAACTGCTCGGCGTGCCGTACTGGAAGCCGGTCCCCACCGCCGACGTCAATGCCACCCTGGGCATGTCGATCAGCGTGTTCTTCCTGATGCTGTTCTTCGCACTGCGCGCCAAGGGCCTGGGTGGCTTCACCAAGGAGTTCCTGACCGCACCGTTCGGCAAGTTCATGATGCCGTTCAACCTGATCCTCAACATCGTCGAGTGGCTCAGCAAGCCGATCTCGCTGGCGATGCGACTGTTCGGCAACATGTTCGGCGGCGAAATCGTCTTCCTGCTGATCTGGGTGCTCGGCAGCGCGGGTATTGCCGGCGCCATCGCAGGCGGTGCATTCGGCCTGGGCTGGATGCTGTTCCATCTGCTGGTGATTCCGCTGCAGGCCTTCATCTTCATGATGTTGTCCATCGTGTACCTGAGCCTGTCGGAAGACGCTCACTGAGTTTTCGCTTCACCCTTCATCCGTTTGTTTCTAAACCCTTAGCTATTCAAAGTTCCAGGAGAAAACCATGTACCTCGCCGTCCTGACCAACCTCGCCCAAGTCCAGAGCTCCACCGTCCTCGCCGTCGGCATCATGATCGGCCTGGCCGCGCTGGGTGCCGGTCTTGGTCTGGCCATCATGTCCGGTAAGTTCCTGGAATCGGCTGCCCGCCAGCCGGAACTGATTCCGGTCCTGCAGGTCCGCATGTTCATCACCGCCGGCCTGATCGACGCCGCGTTCATCATCTCGGTCGCCGTCGGCCTGCTGCTGGCCTTCGCCAACCCGACCATCGGCGAGTTCGTTGCACGCCTGCCGGCTGTTGCTGGCTGATCCAGCAACAGCGAAACGATCAGGCGCCCCGTGCGCCTGATCGCGGATGAAGGATCGGATGCGCCGCCACGGCGGCCCATCCACCCCGTCACCCCCGATTGAGCGAACCCCATGGATATCGGTTTTACCCTCGTTGCCCAGGCACTGGCTTTCGCCGGTCTGATCTGGATCATCGCGACCAAGATCTGGCCGCCGTTGATGAATGCCATCGAAGAGCGCCAGCAGAAGATCGCTGAAGGCCTCGCCGCTGCCGACCGCAGCCAGAAGGATCTGGCCCAGGCGCAGGAAAAGGTCAACGAAGCACTGAAGGATGCACGCGGCAAGGCCAACGAGATCATCGACCAGGCCCACGCGCGCGCCAATCAGATCGTTGAAGCCGCCAAGAATGAAGCCATCGCCGAAGCGAACCGCCAGAAAGACCTGGCCCACGCCGAAATCGAGGCTGCCGCCAACCGTGCCCGTGAAGACCTGCGCAAGCAGGTGTCCGCCCTGGCCGTGAGCGGTGCCGAAAAGCTGCTCAAGCGCGAAATCGATGCCAACGCCCACAAGGCGCTGCTCGACGAGCTGGCATCGGAGATCTGATCGATGAGCCAGGCCCTCACGCTTGCACGCCCGTATGCCCGCGCCGCGTTCGCGACCGCGCGCGACGAAGGCACGTTCGCGCCGTGGTCGGACGCGCTTGCGTTCTCCGCCCACGTAGCCGCCGACCCGCGCGTGGCGGCCTTGCTGTCGAACCCGGAACTGGAGCGCGGCGATGCCGTCGCGCTGCTGGCCCCGGAATCGTCCAGCGAGACCTTCGGTCGCTTCCTGGCCCTGCTGGCCGACGCGCACCGTCTGCCGCTGCTGCCGGAAATCGCCGGCATGTACGCCCAGCTGCGCGCTGAAGCCGAACACGTGGTCAAGGCCACGGTCACCTCGGCAACCGAACTGTCCGCATCCGAGCTGGACGCCATCAAGGCCGCGCTGCGCAAGCGCTTCGGCTGCGAGGTGGACGTGACGACCGCGGTCGACGCATCGCTGATCGGCGGCGCCGTGATCGACGCCGGCGATGTGGTCATCGATGGCTCGCTCAAGGGCAAGCTGTCGCGCCTGCAGACCGCGCTCGCTAACTGAATTCATTTAACGTCCGGCGTGACCGCCGGCACTAGGACTTGACGATGGCAACCACGCTCAACCCCTCCGAAATCAGCGAACTGATCAAGAACCGCATCGAGAAGGTCAAGCTGGCCGCGGAATCGCGCAACGAAGGCACCGTGACCAGCGTGTCCGACGGCATCGTGCGCATCTTCGGTCTGGCCGACGTGATGCAGGGCGAAATGATCGAACTGCCGAACAACACCTTCGCCCTGGCCCTGAACCTGGAGCGCGACTCGGTCGGCGCCGTGGTCCTGGGTGATTACCAGCAGCTGCGCGAAGGCGACGTCGCCAAGACCACCGGTCGCATCCTGGAAGTGCCGGTCGGTCCGGAACTGCTTGGCCGCGTGGTGAACGCGCTGGGTGAGCCGATCGACGGCAAGGGCCCGATCGCCGCCAAGACCACCGCGCCGGTGGAGCGCGTTGCGCCGGGCGTGATCTGGCGCAAGTCGGTCGACCAGCCGGTGCAGACCGGTTACAAGTCGGTCGACTCGATGATCCCGATCGGCCGCGGCCAGCGCGAGCTGGTCATCGGTGACCGCCAGACCGGCAAGACCGCCCTGGCCATCGATGCGGTGATCAACCAGAAGGACACCGGCATCAAGTGCGTGTACGTCGCGATCGGCCAGAAGGCCTCGACCGTGGCCAACATCGTGCGCAAGCTGGAAGAAAACGGCGCCCTGGCGCACACCGTGGTGGTGGCTGCCACCGCGTCCGAGTCGGCTGCGATGCAGTACATCAGCGCCTACTCCGGCTGCACCATGGGTGAGTACTTCATGGACCGCGGCGAAGACGCGCTGATCGTGTACGACGATCTGTCCAAGCAGGCCGTGGCCTACCGCCAGATCTCGCTGCTGCTGAAGCGTCCGCCGGGCCGCGAAGCCTACCCGGGCGACGTGTTCTACCTGCACTCCCGCCTGCTCGAGCGCGCGGCCCGCGTGTCCGAAGAGTACGTGGAGAAGTTCACCAACGGCGCCGTCACGGGCAAGACCGGCTCGCTGACCGCGCTGCCGATCATCGAAACCCAGGCCGGTGACGTCTCGGCGTTCGTGCCGACCAACGTGATCTCGATCACCGACGGCCAGATCTTCCTGGAAACCGACCTGTTCAACTCGGGCATCCGCCCGGCCGTGAACGCCGGTATCTCGGTGTCGCGCGTCGGTGGTGCGGCCCAGACCAAGATCATCAAGAAGCTGTCCGGCGGCATCCGTATCTCGCTGGCCCAGTACCGCGAGCTGGCTGCGTTCGCGCAGTTCGCCTCGGACCTGGACGAAGCCACCCGCAAGCAGCTCGAGCGCGGCCAGCGCGTCACCGAGCTGATGAAGCAGAAGCAGTACGCGCCGATGTCCATCGCCAACCAGGCGCTGTCGATCTACGCCGTCAACGAGGGTTACCTCGACGACGTGCCGGTCAACAAGCTGCTGGCGTTCGAAGAAGGCCTGCACGCGCACTTCGCCAACACCCAGGGCGAGCTGATCGGCAAGGTCAACGCCACCGGCGGCTGGGACAACGACATCGAAGCGGCCTTCAAGAAGGGCATCGCCGAGTTCAAGACCACCGGCAGCTGGTAATACCGGTCCTGTAGCGCGGAGCGTTGCTCCGCCGGGCTGAAAGCAGCGGAGCATGGCTCCGCTCTACGTCAAACGCGGGGCATGTGCCCCGCGCCACGGGAATAAGAGATGGCAAGCGGTCGCGAAATCAAAACCAAGATCAAAAGCGTGCAGAACACCCGCAAGGTGACCCGTGCGCTGGAGATGGTCTCGGCCTCCAAGATCCGCAAGGCGCAGGAGCGGATGAAGACGTCGCGTCCGTATGCGCAGGCGATGAAGCAGGTGATCGGCCACCTGGCCCAGGCCAGCACCGATTACCAGCATCCGTTCCTGGTCCAGCGTGACGAGGTCAAGCGGGTCGGCTACATCGTGATCTCGTCCGACCGCGGCCTGGCCGGCGGCCTGAACAACAACCTGTTCCGCAAGATGCTCGGCGAAGTCCGCGAGTGGCAGGACAAGGGCGCGGACATCGACGTGGTCACCATCGGCCAGAAGGCATCCACCTTCTTCCGCCGGGTCAAGGTGGACATGGTCGGCAGCGTCACCCACATGGGCGACGTCCCGCACCTGGAACAGCTGATCGGCGTGATCAAGGTGATGCTCGATGCCTTCACCTCGGGCAAGGTCGACCGCGTCTACCTGGTCTACAACCGCTTCATCAACACCATGACCCAGAAGGCCAGCTTCGACCAGCTGCTGCCGTTGCCGGCCGCTGAGAAGCAGGTCGCGCACCACGACTGGGACTACCTGTACGAACCCGATGCCGCGACCGTGCTCGAGCACGTGATGACGCGTTACATCGAATCGCTGGTGTACCAGGCCGTGCTGGAAAACGTGGCGTCCGAGCACGCGGCCCGCATGGTGGCGATGAAGTCGGCAAGCGACAACGCGAACAAGCTGATCGGCACCCTGCAGCTCGTCTACAACAAGGCGCGCCAGGCAGCGATCACCCAGGAAATCTCCGAAATCGTCGGCGGCGCGGCAGCAGTCTGACGCGCACAGTCAAAGCACACATTAGAGGATTGCAGCAATGAGTCAGGGCAAGATCGTTCAGATCATCGGCGCCGTCGTCGACGTCGAATTCCCCCGCGAGTCGGTGCCGAAGGTGTACCACGCGCTGAAGGTGGACAACACCGAAATCACGCTGGAAGTGCAGCAGCAGCTGGGTGACGGCGTGGTCCGCTGCATCGCGCTGGGCTCCACCGACGGCCTGAAGCGCAACCTGGTCGCCACCAACACCGAACGCGCCATCTCGGTGCCGGTCGGTGCAGGCACCTTGGGCCGCATCATGGACGTGCTGGGCCGTCCGATCGACGAAGCCGGCCCGGTGGCCGCCAGCGACAGCTGGGAAATCCACCGCGAAGCGCCGTCGTACGAAGACCAGTCCCCGGCCACCGAGCTGCTGGAAACCGGCATCAAGGTCATCGACCTGATGTGCCCGTTCGCCAAGGGCGGCAAGGTCGGCCTGTTCGGCGGCGCCGGCGTCGGCAAGACCGTCAACATGATGGAACTGATCAACAACATCGCCAAGGCGCACAGCGGCCTGTCCGTGTTCGCCGGCGTGGGCGAGCGTACCCGTGAGGGCAACGACTTCTACCACGAGATGAAGGACTCCAACGTCCTGGACAAGGTCGCGATGGTGTACGGCCAGATGAACGAGCCGCCGGGCAACCGTCTGCGCGTCGCCCTGACCGGCCTGACCATGGCCGAGTACTTCCGCGACGAGAAGGACGAGAACGGCAAGGGCAAGGACGTGCTGCTGTTCGTGGACAACATCTACCGCTACACCCTGGCCGGTACCGAAGTGTCGGCACTGCTGGGTCGCATGCCGTCGGCAGTGGGCTACCAGCCGACCCTGGCCGAGGAAATGGGCGTCCTGCAGGAGCGCATCACCTCGACCAAGAATGGCTCGATCACCTCGATCCAGGCCGTTTACGTGCCGGCCGATGACTTGACCGATCCGTCGCCCGCCACCACCTTCGCCCACCTGGATTCGACCGTGACCCTGTCGCGTTCGATCGCCTCGCTGGGTATCTACCCGGCCGTGGATCCGCTGGATTCGACCAGCCGCCAGATGGACCCGCTGGTCATCGGCCACGAGCATTACGACACCGCCCAGCGTGTCCAGCAGACCTTGCAGAAGTACAAGGAACTGAAGGACATCATCGCCATCCTGGGCATGGACGAACTGTCCGAAGAAGACAAGCAGGCCGTGTCGCGCGCCCGCAAGATCGAGCGCTTCTTCAGCCAGCCGTTCCACGTGGCCGAAGTGTTCACCGGCTCGCCGGGCAAGTACGTGTCGCTGAAGGACACCATCCGTGGCTTCAAGGCCATCGTCGATGGCGAGTACGACCACCTGCCGGAGCAGGCGTTCTACATGGTCGGCAGCATCGAAGAAGCGGTCGAGAAGGCCAAGAAGATGGCCGAGAAGGCCTGATGCGGCAGGGACGGGCACACGCCCGTCCCGACCGTGACACGGGGTGGGCCTGCGCCCACCGCTGCGGAATCCCTGCGGTGGGTCCAACCCGCCCCCTAGCGAAGAGAGTTACATGAGCACCATCCGTTGCGACATCGTCAGCGCCGAGCAGGAAATCTTCCGTGGTGAGGCGACCCTGGTCGTGGCCACCGGCGAGCTGGGCGAGCTGGGCATCGCGCCCAAGCACGCCCCGCTGATCACCCGCCTGAAGCCGGGCAAGGTGGTAGTGACCACGCCGAATGGCGAGCAGCTGGATTTCGCCATTTCCGGCGGCATCCTCGAGGTGCAGCCGCAGGTCGTGACCGTGCTGGCCGACACCGCCATCCGCGCCCAGGACATCGACGAAGCCTCGGTCCGCAAGGCCAAGGAAGAAGCCGAGCGCATCCTGGCCAACCGTGGTGAAGCGATGGAAGTGGCCGAGGCGCAGCAGAAGCTGGCCGAGGCGGTCGTGCAGCTGCAGGCGCTGGAGCGTCTGCGCAAGACCCTCAAGCACTGAGGCCTGCAGCAGCAGTGACACCCGACGACGCCGGCATCTTGCCGGCGTTGTTGTTTGGGGTTTCGGCAACGGAGTAGCGCATGCAGCAGCGGCAGACCGAGGTGGGCATCCCGGGGCGGCGCCATCGCGTGCTGGCCAGTACCGAGGCGTGCCTGATCGCGCTCTGGGCGCTGTTGTGCCTGCCCTGGCTGCTGGGCCTGCGGATCATCCCCTTCGATGCCGCCCAGCAGTTCTTTCCCGCGGTCAGCTTCGTGGCCCAGCAGTGGCTGCACGGGGAGGCGGCCTGGTGGAACCCGTACCTGTACGGCGGCTACCCGCAGGTGGCCGACCCGCAGATGATGAGCTTCCAGCCCAGCGTGCTGCTGCCGATGCTGCTGGCGCCCACCTCGCTGCACGGGTTCACCGTGGTGGTGCTGCTGCACGTGCTGGGCGGTGGCATCGGCAGCCTGCGCCTGGCCCGCCATTACGGCCTGGCGCGCGCGCCGCAGTTGGTGTTCGCGCTGGTGATGATGTTCGGCGCGGTCGCCGCCTCGCGCCTGCAGCACACGCCGATGATCGTCAGCTTCAGCTATCTTCCGTGGCTGTGGCTGGGCCTGTCGCGACTGCGCCGGCAGGGGCGCCTGCGCGATGCGCTGCTGGCCGGCGTGAGTGGCGGGCTGTGCGCGCTGCAATTGACCCAGGTGACGTACCTCATCGTGCTTGGCTGCGCGCTGTATGCGCTGGCGGCGGTGGTGCGTGCACCGCCGGGGCGACGCGGGCGGATCCTGCTCGGGGTCGTGGCCACCGCCACGCTGGCGGCGTTGATCAGCGCACCGCAGTGGTTGTCGACGCTGGCATGGTTGCCGTCCACCAACCGCAGCGTGATCACGCTGGCGACCAGCGTTGGCGGTGGCATCCACTGGCAGACCCTGGCCACGCTGTTGTCGGGCAATGTCTTCGAGCAGGGCCGCGGCCACTACTGGGGCCCGGGCGACATCACCCAGGATTACCTCTACCTGGGCGCGGTGCCGCTGGCGCTGTGGCTGGGGTGGGGCGCGGCGGTGGTGCGCGCGCAGCCGTGGCGGGCGCGCATCGCGCTGGCGGTGATCGTGCTCGCCGTGGCGTGGGCGCTGGGCGGGCGGACGCCACTGTTCCCGTGGTTGTTCACCTGGTTGCCGGGCCTTGACCTGTTCCGGCGGCCGGCCGATGCGCTGTTCGCGGTGGTGCCGGCGGCGGCCTGGCTGGCCGCGCAGGCGCTGCAGCAGGCGCGCATGGGATCGGGCATGCGCCCGCACTGGCCGTCGCTGCTGGCCATCGGCGTGCTGGTACTGATGACCCTGCGCTGGGTGCTGCCGGCGCATCCGGCGGCGCTCGCGTGGCTGCTGGTGAGCGGCATCCTGATGGGGCTGGCCGTGCGCGCTGCCACGCGCCCCAGCGCGGCGATGGTGCTGGCCGTGCTGGTGGTGGACATGCTGCTGTTCAACGTCGGCACCGACGTCAACACCGGCAGCGCGACCAAATCGGTGCTCGATGGCGATCGCGATGGTCCCGCGCAACGCGCCTATCGCCTGTTGGCCGCGCAACGCCGCGACGGCATCCCGGACCGCGCCGCGGTGTTCGGCCTGCGCGCGCTGACCAACGGCGCCAGCGTGCAGCGGCTGGCGCTGGTCAACGGCTACAACCCGATGATCGATGCGCGTTACCTGCAGGCGGTGGGCATGCCTGGCGAGCCACCGACGCGCGTGCAGGACAAACCCGCCACGGCGTGGACACCGGACTGGGAGGCGCCGCTGTACGACCTGCTCGGACTCCGCTGGCAGATGGCGACCGCGCCGTTCCCGGGCAGCAGCGGCGACGGCGTCCTGTTCGTTGCCGAGCGCACGAGCGTGCTGCCGCGCCTCCTCGTCCCGCGCAGCGTGCGGCGGCACGCCGGGGCACTACCCGATCCGCAGGCCTTCGCCGTCACCGACTTCCGTCAGCAGCTGTGGTTGCCGGCGGATGCACGCAGCCCCTGCGCCGAGGTGCAGGCCGGTCGGGTGCGGATCGCCGCGGTCCACTACCAGCCGCCCGGGCTGCGCGTGGCCTACCAGGCCGATGCACCTGCATGGGTGGTGATCAACGAGGTGCACGCACCGGGCTGGCGGGCGCAGGCCGACGGCGAGGACGTGCCGGTGTTGCGCGCCAATGGCCTGTTCCGCGCGGTATGCGTACCTGCCGGCGCGCACGTGCTGCAGCTTCGTTATGGTCCGCTCGCGCTATGGAAGGATGGACTGCTGTCTGCGCACTAGCCGGGCAGGGCCAGGCGCTCAGCGATAGACCAGGCGCCGCATCGCCAGGAACGACACCGCCGCCAACCCACCCTCGACCAGCGGCTTGGCCAGCCATGCATACGTCAGGCCCAGCTGACTGGCGGCCAGGCTCACCAGCACCGTGCTGATCGCGGTCAACACCGCCCACAGCGCCAGGAAGCGCGCGAACCGCTGCCAGCCCAGCCGATGCTGGCCGTCGCGGGCGAAGGTGTGCCGGCCGTTGAGCCAGAACCCCAGCAGCATGCCGCATACCCGGCCGAGCAGGTTGGCCGGCGACACCGGCATGCCCAGCGCGGTGGCGGCCACGAACACGGCCCAGTCCACCCCAAGCTGGATCAGGCCGATGACGATGTAACTGGCGCCTTGGCGGATCAGGCTCACGAACGCTACCGATGGGGAGAAGGCGGCATGTTAACCCCACTCGTTCTAGAATCCACGCCACTACCAACGAACGCTGCGTTGCCCCATGACCCAAGCCCTGCACGTCATCATCCTCGCCGCCGGTGCCGGCAAACGCATGAAGTCGGCCCTGCCCAAGGTGCTGCAGCCGATCGCCGGCCGGCCGATGCTGGCCCACGTGATCGATGCCGCGCGTGCGCTGCAACCCGATGCGATCCATGTGGTCTACGGGCACGGTGGCGAGGCGGTGCGCGAGGCGTTTGCCGACCAGGGCGACCTGGTCTGGGCCAAGCAGGCCGAGCAGCTGGGTACGGGCCACGCGGTGCAGCAGGCCATGCCGAACGTTCCCGACGCGGCCACCGTGCTGGTGCTGTACGGCGACGTGCCGATGATCCGCGCCGACACCCTGCGGCACCTGCTCTCGCAGCCGGGCCGGCTGGCGGTGCTGGTGGCCGAGGTCGCCAACCCGACCGGCTATGGCCGTATCGTGCGCAACGCCGAGGGTCGCGTGGCCGCGATCGTGGAACAGAAGGATGCCAGCGACGAGCAGCTGGCGATCCGGACCATCAACACCGGCATCATCACCGCCGAGTCGACCGCGCTGCGCACCTGGTTGTCGCAGCTGTCCAACAGCAATGCGCAGGGCGAGTACTACCTCACCGACGTGTTCGCCGCCGCGTCGCACGACTACACCCCCGCCGACATGGCCTTCGTCGAGGACGCCCAGGAAGCCGAGGGCGCCAACGATCCGTGGCAGCTGGCCCAGCTCGAGCGCGCCTGGCAGCTGCGCGCGGTGCGTGCGCTGTGCGCGCAGGGTGCGCGCGTGCTGGACCCGGCACGGCTGGACATCCGCGGCACCGTGGTCGTCGGCAGCGATGTGCAGCTCGACGTCAACGTGATCCTGGAAGGTCACGTCGAGCTGGGCGATGGCGTCAGCATCGGTGCGTTCACCCGGCTCAAGGATGTCCGCCTGGCGGCAGGTACGGTGGTCAAGCCGCATTGCGACCTGGACGGGGTGGTCAGCGAAGGCGCGGCCGATATCGGGCCGTTCGCGCGGCTGCGCCCGGGCACGGTGCTCGCCGCCGGCAGCCACGTGGGCAACTTCGTGGAAACCAAGAAGGTCACCCTGGGGCCGGGCAGCAAGGCCAACCACCTGACCTACCTGGGCGATGCAGTGATCGGTGCGCGGGTCAACATCGGCGCGGGCACCATCACCTGCAACTACGACGGGGTGAACAAGTCGCAGACCACCATCGGCGACAACGCCTTCATCGGCTCCAACAGCGCGTTGGTGGCGCCGGTGGTGATCGGCGAGGGCGCGACCATCGCGGCCGGATCGGTGGTCACCCGCCATGCGCCGGACGGCAAGCTGACGGTGGCGCGTGCGCGGCAGGAAACCATCGAAGGCTGGAAGCGCCCGGTGAAGAAAACCTGATCCCGCTGATGGCCGTTGGCCGGCCATCGGCCGATGCCGGATTGAGGCGGTTGCCGGCCAGCGGCCGGCCCTCCCGGGGCATGCCGCCGCGCGGCTGCCAGCCGCGCGTCAGGCGCTGGGCAGGAAGATCGCCACGCACAGGCCGCCTTCGCGGCGGTTCTGCAGCGAGATGCGGCCGCCGTGGGCTTCGACGATTTCTCGGGTGAGCGCCAGCCCGAGCCCGGTGCCATTGCGCTTGGTCGAATAGAACGGCATCAACGCATTCTGCAGCACCGCCTCGTTCATGCCCCGGCCGCGGTCCAGCACTTCCAGGCGCAGCCACTGCGGCAGCCGGGTCAGCCGCACCTGGACGTCGTCGTTGGGCGGTTCGGCTTCGCCGCAGGCTTCGTGCGCGTTCTTGAGCAGGTTCAACAGCGCCTGGCCCAGCTGGGCGATATCGACCCGGCTGTGCACGTCGTCGCTGATCCCCTCCATGCGGAAGGGGATCTGGTGCTGCAGGCTGGTCAGGAACTGCAGCCACTGCACGTTCTGCAGTTGCGGCTGCGGCAGCTTGGCGAAACGCGCATAGCCGCGGATGAAGCCCTCCAGGTGCCGGGCGCGGTCCTCGATGGTGGTAAACACTTCTTCCAGGCGCTCGGTCTTGCCACGTCGTACCAGCTCGCCACCGGAATGGGCCAGCGAGGCGATCGGTGCCAGTGAGTTGTTGAGCTCGTGGCTGATCACCCGGATCACCTTCTTCCAGGTCTGCACTTCCTGGCGGCGCAGTTCGGCGGTCAGCAGGCGGATCAGCAGCAGGTCGTGCGGGCGGCCATTGAGATGGAAGTTGCGCCGCGACAGGTGGTAGACCTGCTCGTCCTCTTCATCGTCGCTGTCCTCGGCACGCACGGCGAACAGGCTGTCGCCCCCGCGCACGATCGCATCACGCAGTTCCACCGGCATGGTCTCCAGCACGTCCTGCATGCGCTGGCCTTCCAGTTTCCAGCCGTTGTGCAGCAGGCGGCGCGCAGCCAGGTTGGAGAACACCACCCGCTGGACGCCATCGCCGCCATTGGCCAGCAGCAGCATCGACACCGGGGTGTTCTGCACCATGGTGTCCAGCAACAGTTCGCGCTGGACCAGGCCCTGGCGCTGCTCGCGCAGCACGTCGCCGAGCTCGCGATGCGCCTTGACCAGGTCGCCGAGTTCATCGTTGCCCGGCCAGTACACGCCGAAGTTGTATTCGCCGTCGCGGTAGCTGCTGGTGGTGCCCGACAACGCGCGCAGCAGCGAGCGTACCGGCGCGGTGGCGCGGCGCAGGCTCCACCACATCAGCGACAGCAGCACGACCGCCGAGACCAGGGTGATCAGCCAGCCGTGGTCCAGCCAATAGGCCAGGTACCACGGGAATGCCGCCGCCAGCGCCAGCACCGGCAGCAGGCGCAGGAACAGACGGAGGGTGAACGAGCCTCGCTTCATTCGCGGGGGATGCCGTGGCGGTCCATGCGCCGGTACAGCGCCTGGCGGCTCAGCCCGAGTTCGGCGGCGGTCTGGGCGATGATGCCGTGGTTGCGGGCCAGCGCCGCCTCGATGTGGCTGCGGTCCGGGTCGGCGGCCGGGCTGGCCGGGCGCGGTGCGCTGGCGGCACGCGGCAGGTTGAGGTCGGCCACCTCGATGCGTGGGCCGGCGGCGAGCAACTCGGCGCGCTGCAGCACGTTGCGCAGTTCGCGCACGTTGCCCGGCCACGCATGCCGTTGCAGGGCGGTGGCGGCCGCGGTCGACAGCGGCTTGTCGCCCTCCAGGAAGCGTTCGGCCAGCGGCAGGATGTCGCCGGGGCGTTCGGCCAGCGGCGGCAGCGCAAGCTCCACGGTGTTGAGCCGGTAGTAGAGATCTTCGCGGAACTGCCCGTCGCGGATCATCGCGGGCAGGTCGGCATTGGTGGCGCTGATCACCCGCACCTTGACCTGGCGCTCGCGGTTGGAGCCGAGCCGCTCGAAGCGCCCGGTTTCGAGCACGCGCAGCAGCTTCATCTGCCCGCCCAGCGACAGGTTGCCGATTTCATCGAGGAACAGCGTGCCGCCATCGGCGGCCTCGAACTTGCCCTCGCGCGCCTTGTTGGCGCCGGTATAGGCGCCGGCCTCGCTGCCGAACAGCTCGGCCTCGATCAGCTCGGCGGGAATGGCGCCGCAGTTGAGCGCGACGAACGCCCCCTTGGCCACCAGCGAATTGGCCTGGATGATCTCGGCGATCTTCTCCTTGCCGGCGCCGTTGGGGCCGGTGATCAACACCGGCAGTGCCGAGCGCGCGACCTGGCAGGCCAGGTTCACCACCCGTTCGCTGGCCGGGTCGGCCACGACCGCGCCGCGCAGGTCATAGCGGGCTTCCAGCGCCGAGCGCTCGCGTTGCTCGCGGTCGCGGCGGCGGTCCAGCTCGCGGCGGGTCTCGGACAGTTCCAGCAGGTTGTTGACCGTCACCAGCAGCTTGCGGTCGTCCCAGGGCTTGGCCAGGTAGTCGGCGGCACCGGCGCGGACCAGGTCCACCGCGCTGCTCAGGTGGGTCCACGCGGTCAGCAGGATCACCGGCAGGTCGGGATGACGTGCGCGGATCTTGCCGAACAGGGCCTCGCCTTCCTCGCCGGAGGTGGTGTCCTCGGTGAAGTTCATGTCCTGGATCACCAGGTCCACCGGCTGCTGCTCCAGCAGCGCCAGCCCGGCGTCCGGCGACAGCGCGTGCAGCGTGTCGATGTCGTGCAGCGAAAACAGCACGTCCAGTGCGGTGCCGACGCTGGCGTTGTCGTCAATGATCAGGATCGAAGGCATGCGTCGGCAGGAAAGAGGGAATGTGGACAGGCAGAGAGTACCGGAGCGCAGGGCCGGCGGGCAGCCGGCCCTGCGTGCAGGCTCAGGTGCCCGGGCGCGGCGGCGGCGGCGGCGGTGCCGGGGGAGCCGGCGGGGCGGGCGGCAGCACCTTGCCCCATGCCGCCGGGTCGATGCTGACGGTCACCTGGTTGCCCTTGCGCAGCACCGTCATCGGGACCTGCGACCGGCTGCTGGCGGCCAGGTAGCCGGTGAGGTCGTCGATGCTGCGCACCGGCTTGCCGTCGATGCGCAGGATCCGGTCGCCGCTGCGCGCGCCGAAGTAGTTGGCCGGCTCGGTGGTGGTGACGCGGACGATGCCCTGGCTGGCATCCACGACCAGGTGATGGTCGCCTTCGCGCCATTCCAGGCGCCCGGTCTCGGTGGTGGTGGGGGTGGTGGCGGCCAGCGCGGGGGCGCTGGCCAGCAGGAAGGACAGTACGAGGGTGGAGAGGACGGTCTTGCGCATATCAGGCACTCCGGGTGGCGACGGCGGGAGGAACGGCGGCGGCACGACGGGCCGGGCCGAAGACGGCGATCTGGCCGAGCAGCCACAGCAGCACCGCGCCGATTGGCAGGTAGCTGATGGGCATGCGCGGCAGCTCGTAGTTGTTCATCAGGTACAGGTTGATCGTGTAGGCCATCAACATGCCGAGCACGATGCCGACCGTGGCCAGCAGGAAGTTCTCGGTCTGGAAGTAGCGCAGGATCTGCCCGCGGGTGGCGCCCAGCGCACGCCGGATGCCGATCTGCTTGGTGCGCTGCTGCACCCAGAAGCTGGCCAGGCCGACGATGCCCAGTGCGGTCACCACCAGCAGTGCCACGCAGACGGTGATCAGCAGGCCGACCATCGCCCGATCGTTGGCGAAGTACTTGTTGCGGGTTTCCTCATAGGTGACCTTGGCGCGTACCAGGCGGCTGGAGTCCACCCGTTCCAGCGCGGCCACGGCGGCCTTGAGGACCTCATCGCGGCGCGCCGGATCGGTGACCCTGATCAGGTAGAAGCCCATGTCGTAGGACATGCGCACCGGCAGCATCATCGAGTGCTGGGTGTTGCCCTCGACCCGGCTGGGACGGCCCAGTTCCTTGACCACGCCGGTCACCCGCAGCGGCATGCGCCCGCTGTAGACGGTCTTGCCCAGCGCGTCGCCGTCGGGATACAGCTTGTCGGCGGCGGACTTGCTCAGGATCACCGAGCTGCCCTTGGTTTCCGATTCGGGGTCGTTGGCCACCTCGTCGTATTCGCGGTATTCGCCGGGCTGGAAGTCGGCGCCGGCGATCAACTCGACGCCCAGCGTGTCCAGCGTGCCTTCGCGGGCGAAGTACTGTGCGGCGCTCAGCGTCGGGCGCTCCTGGTCGGGAACGCGCGACAGGCTGCTGTTCCAGGAGTTGCGGCGGAACGGCAGCTGGTTGATCGCCACCGCGCTCTTCACCCCGGGGATGCCGCGCAGCGCCGCCAGGTCCTCGCGGGTGCGGGCCTCGACGTTGACCTGCTTGCCGATGCCACCCAGGCGCACCTCCAGCAGCTCTTTCTCGGCGATGCCGCTGGGCTGGCTGATGGTGTCGATGCGCTGCCCGATCAGGAACAGCGCGTTGCAGACGATCGCGCAGGTGAGTGCGATTTCCAGCACGATCAAGGCGGCGGCGGTCTTGTGCCGGCGCAGCGTGGTGAGGATGGGACGGATATCCATGATGTGCTCCGGATCCTTACTGCGTTTTGAGTTGGATGGCGGGCGTGACCTGCATGGCGCGCAGCGCCGGCAGGAACCCGGCCAGCAGGCTGGCGATCAGGGTCAGGCCCAGGGTCAGCAGCAGCATCTGTCCATCCAGGGTGGCCAACTTGGCGTAGTCCACCGGCTGCTGGCGCACCGCGTACAGTCCGATCAAGGCCAGTACCAGGCCGAGCAGGCCACCGGCCAGGCCGACCGTGCCGGCTTCCACCAGCGACTGCAGGAAGATCTGCCCACGGCTGGCGCCGAGGGCGCGGCGCACGCCGATCTCGCCGCTGCGACGCAGGAACTTGGCCAGCAGCAGGCCCACGGTGTTGATCAGGCAGACCAGCAGGAAGCCCATCGCCAGCCACAACTGCAGGCGTACGTCGCTGGGCACCACCTGCTTGTAGTCCAGCCACTCCATCACGTTGCGCAGGCGCACGTTGGACGGGCGCTGGAAGCGACCCGCGGCCTTCTGCTGCGACGAGTAGTTTTCCAGGTAGGCGCGGTAGTCCGCCGCGTCGCTGGCCGAGGGCAGTTCCACCCAGTACTGCAGCCAGGTGCAGGGGGCGTTGACCGCGGTCTCATCGCCGTTGCTGTTGCCCCAGCAGTTCATGTTGCCATTGCGGCCGAGCTTGAGATCCATCGCCGTGGAGAAGGGCAGGTAGACGTCTTCGCTGCTGCCGTAGCGCCCGGTTTCCAGGTCGTAGAAGTGCGGGTTCGGGTTCCACTCGTCGAGCACGCCGACCACGGTGAACGTGTTGCCGTCCATCCGGATCGCCTTGCCGGTGCTGTCGGCGCCATCGAACAGCTTCTGGTTGAGCGTGTGCGAGATCACCGCGACCCGGGCATGGCCATCGTCATCGGCGACCGGCCAGCCACGGCCATACTGGAAGGGCGTGTCGAACATCGCGAAGAAGTCGGTGGAGGTGTAGCGCGCGTCGGTGTCGAACGGGCGCAGCGAGGCCTTGTCCGGTTCCACCGTCACGCCGCCGCCGGTCATCAGCGCCTGGCGCTTGGCCTGCCGCTCGCGCAGCAGTGCTTCGCCGTCGAAGCGGGTCACCTGGTCCTCCGGCTCTTCGCCGGCCTGGTAGCCGAGCATCGGCCGCGGGTCGACCTGCACGGCGAACAGGCGGTCGCTCTTCTGCGGGATGGGATCGCCGGACAGCACGTGGAACACGGTGAGCGTGGTCATCGACGCGCCGATGCCCAGGCCGATGGCGATCACCATCAGCGCGGTCAGTATCTTGTTGCGCCGGAAGCTGCGCAGCGCCAGTCGAAAATAGTAGGCGAGCATGGTGGGCCTCAGTCGTTGGCGGTGGCGACAACAGCGCGCGGGGTGGCCAGCACCGGCTCACGCACCAGGTCGGTGGCCTGGCCATCGACGATGTGCACGTTGCGCTGGGCACGGGCGGCCAGCTCGGGGTCATGGGTGACCATCACGATGGTGGTGCCGGCGGCGTTGATCTCCTCCAGCAGTTCCATCACGCCACGGGCCATCTGGCTGTCCAGGTTGCCGGTGGGTTCGTCGGCCAGCAGCAGGCGCGGGCTGCCCGCGAGCGCGCGTGCGATGGCCGCGCGCTGCTGCTGGCCGCCGGACAGCTCGGCCGGGTAGTGCTTCATGCGCGAGCCCAGGCCGACCTGGCCGAGCGCCTTCTCGATGCGCTGCTTGCGCTCGGCGGCCGGCATGCCCCGGTAGCGCAGCGGCACGTCGACGTTGTCGAACAGGTTGAGGTCGGAGATCAGGTTGAAGCCCTGGAAGATGAAGCCGATCTTCTGGTTGCGCAGGCGGCTGCGTGCATCGTCGCCGAGCGTGCTGACGTCCTGGCCATCGAGCAGGTAGGTGCCGCTGGTGAACGTTTCCAGCAGGCCGGCGATGTTGAGGAAGGTGGTCTTGCCCGAGCCGGACGGACCGGTCACGGCCACGAACTCGCCTTCGCGCACGTGCAGGTCGAGCGACCGCAGGGCATGGGTTTCCACCTGTTCGGTGCGGAACACTTTGGCGACCGAGCGCATCTCGAGCATGGCTGTTTTCCTTTGCAGTTCGTTGGGAGTATCAGTTGAGGGAGACCTGCTCGGCATCGCCGAACAGATCGCTGCCGGACACCACGACGCGATCGCCGGGTTGCAGGCCAGAGAGGATTTCCACTTCGCCCAGGCTGCTGACGCCGAGCTTGACCGGGCGGCGCACCGCGGTGCTGCCGTTCATGACGTAGGCCTGGCCGTTGCCCTGTTCGACGAACGGGCCGCGCTCGACCTTGAGCACGTTGCGGCGGGTATCGAGCACCACCCGTGCCTGCATGCGCTGGCTCTGGCGCAGGCCCTGCGGCTGCTTGTCCGAGAAGCGGATGCGGGCGTTGACCTCACCGGCCACCACTTCCGGGGAGACCGCGCTGATCTCGCCGGGGAACGGCTGGCCGTTGCCGCTGGTCAGCTGCGCCGGAATGCCGATGGCCAGGTCGCGGGCGAAGCTCTCCGGCACCTTGATCTCGATCTCGAAGCGCGACAGGTCGACCACGCCCAGGATGGGCGCGTTGGCGACCACGTTGGTGTGCTGGGTGGCCTGCACCTGGCCGACCTGGCCGTCGAACGGTGCGCGCAGGGTCAGCGCATCCACTTGGCGCTGGACCTCGGCCACCACCGCCTTCTGGCGCTCGGCCAGCAGGTGCTTGTTGCGCGCGTCCAGGTCCGCGCCCTGGCCCTGCAGGCGCGCATCGGTCTGCGCGTTGGCCAGCTGGATGTCGGCCTTCTTCAGCGTGTCGGTGGCCTTGGCCAGGTCGATCTGCGGCACGGCGCCGCCGTCGAAACCGCGCTGGTAGCGCTGCAGGTCGCGGTCGGCGGCCTGGCGTTCGATGCTGGCCTGGTCGGTTTCCTTGCGCGACTTGGCCCGCGCCAGCGTGGCATCCAGGTTGGCCCGGCTGGCTTCGGCTTCCAGGCCGGCCAGGGTGGCCTGTTCCTGGGCCAGCTTGCTGCGCAGCTCCGGGCTGTCGATCACCGCCAGCTCCTGGCCCTTCTTGACCACGTCGCCGGCCACGACCTTGAGGTCCACCGTACCGGCGGAGATCGCATACAGGATCGGGCTGTTGGCCGCGATCACGCGGCCGTCGGCGGCGATGTCGCGCACCAGGTCGCCGCGCTTGACCTCGGCCACGCGCACGCGGCTGGCGTCGAAGGAACGGCTCGCGCCGAGCCAGGCGCGGGCGGCGAAGCCGATCGCGAGCAGGACCACCAGCGCGGCCAGGCCCGGCCACAGCCAGCGCTTCCACGGGGCTGCCGTGCCGGCAACGGAGAGGGTCTGGTCCTGGGCGGAAGTGTCGCGGATCATCGGGCTCGTTCGCGGTTGGGTTGCGGTGTACCAAGCAGATCCCGTGCCAAGTTTTGTGTCTGTCAAATCAAGGGCTTGCGCGGGTGCCCGCGCTGTCCGGGTGTCCGCGGACAGCGGCCCGGACACTTTCGTTAAGCGGACAGCGGCGTCCCGGGCGTGGGCGCCACGCTAGAATGCGAGGCTCGATACCTGGGGTCAGAATCTATGTGCGGCATTGTGGGAGCGATCGCCGATCGCGACGTGGTACCGGTCCTCATCGAAGGCCTGAAGCGACTGGAATATCGCGGTTACGATTCCTCCGGCATCGCCGTGCTCGACCAGCGCCAGGTCCAGCCGGACGTGCGCCGCGTGCGCCGCACCGGCCGCGTGGCCGAGATGGAGAAGGCCGCCGCCAGCGAAGGCTTCGACGCCATGCTCGGCATCGGCCACACCCGCTGGGCAACGCATGGTGGGGTGACCGAGGCCAATGCCCACCCGCACATCAGCCACGGCGTGGCCCTGGTCCACAACGGCATCATCGAGAACCATGAGGAACAGCGCGAGAAGCTGCGCGCGCTGGGCTATGTGTTCGAGTCGCAGACCGACACCGAAGTCATCGCGCACCTGATGCACCACCACCTCAAGGGCGGCGACAGCCTGCTGGCGGCGCTGCAGCGCACCGTGAAGGAACTGACCGGCGCCTACGCGCTGGCGGTGATGAGCCGTGCCGAGCCGGACCATTTCGTCTGCGCGCGCATGGGCTGCCCGCTGCTGGTCGGCCTGGGCGAGGGCGAGAACTTCGTCGCCTCGGACGTCTCGGCGATCATCTCGGCCACGCGCCGGGTGATCTTCCTGGAAGAGGGCGACACCGCCGACGTGCGCCGCGACGGCGTGCAGGTGTACGACGAGCACAACCAGCCGGTGGACCGTGGCGTGCACCTGTCCGACGTGTCGCTGGCGTCGCTGGAATTGGGCCCGTACCGCCATTTCATGCAGAAAGAAATCCACGAGCAGCCGCGCGCGCTGGGCGACACCATCGAGGCGGCGATCGACGCCGGTGGCTTCCCGGCCGAGCTGTTCGGCAAGAACGCCGAACGCGTGCTGGCCGGCATCGAGGGCGTGCAGATCCTCGCGTGCGGCACCAGTTATTACGCTGGCCTGACCGCGCGCTACTGGATCGAATCCATCTCCGGCCTGCCGTGCAGCGTGGAGATCGCCAGCGAGTACCGCTACCGCGCCGCGTATGCAAACCCCAGGCACCTCATCGTCACCATCTCCCAGTCCGGTGAAACCCTGGACACGATGGAGGCGCTGAAGTACGCCAAGTCGCTGGGCCACCTGCACACGCTGTCGATCTGCAACGTGCCGGAAAGCGCGATCCCGCGCGCCAGCGAGCTGGTCTGCTACACCCGCGCCGGCGCCGAGATCGGCGTGGCCTCGACCAAGGCCTTCACCACCCAGCTGGCGGCGTTGTTCCAGTTGACCGTGGTGCTGGGCAAGCTGCACGGCCGCGTGGACGCCGCGCAGGAAGCGGCGTACCTGGAGCAGCTGCGCTTCCTGCCGGGCAGCGTGCAGCACGCGCTCAACATGGAACCGCAGATCGCCGCCTGGGCCGAACGCTTCGCGCGCAAGAGCAGCGCGCTGTTCCTCGGTCGCGGCCTGCATTACCCGATCGCGCTGGAAGGCGCGCTCAAGCTGAAAGAGATCACCTACATCCACGCCGAGGCCTACCCGGCCGGCGAGCTCAAGCATGGCCCGCTGGCGTTGGTCGACGAAGACATGCCGGTGGTGGTGATCGCGCCGAACGACAGCCTGCTGGAGAAGGTCAAGTCCAACATGCAGGAAGTGCGTGCGCGCGGCGGCGAGCTGTTCGTGTTCGCCGACCAGGACAGCAACTTCGCCGAGTCCGAGGGCGTGCACGTCATCCGCACCCCGCGCCATGCCGGCGTGCTCAGCCCGGTGGTGCACACCATCCCGGTGCAGCTGCTGGCCTACCACACCGCGCTGGCACGCGGCACCGACGTGGACAAGCCGCGCAACCTGGCCAAGAGCGTAACGGTGGAGTAACCCCAGGACGCGCAGGCCAGCCTGGCCTGCCGTCATCGATGCCTGGACACACGACGGCCGCGCAGTGCGGCCGCGTGCTTTTCGTACTTGTTGCAATGACCTGCCAGGGCGCTCCCACTACGGTGGTTGGCCCGCGCTGCGCTGGATCGTCTCGACCCGCGCAGTGCCTCCCGATATGGCAGGACACCCCAATGCGTTCGGTACACCCCGTTTTCCGCCTGCTGCTCGCCGTTGCCGCGCTGCTGGTCACCACCGTGGCGCAGGCCACCCCGTTGGCGGTGGCGCCTGCACTCCCCGACGCGTTCGGCACGGTCCTGGCCATGGCGTTGCTGGGTGGGCTGGTACTCAACCTGATGCCGTGTGTGTTGCCGGTGTTGTCATTGAAGGTGCTGTCGGTGCTGGGCAGCGGCAGCCAACCGGCGCAGCTGCGCCGGCACGCGCTTGCCTACACCGCAGGTGTGCTGCTGTCCTTCCTCGCCATCGGCGCCATCATCCTGGCGCTGCGCTCCACCGGCAGCGTGCTGGGCTGGGGCTTCCAGCTGCAGCAGCCCGCGTTCGTGGCCGCGCTGGCGTGGCTGATGGTGCTGGTGGGCCTGAGCCTGGCCGGGATGTTCACGCTGGGCGGTGCGGTCGGCAGCACCGGACAGCGGTTGCTGGGAAAGACCGGGTATGCCGGTGATTTCTGGTCGGGCGTACTGGCCTGCGTGGTTGCCAGCCCCTGCGTGGCGCCCTTCATGGGCCCGGCGCTGGTGTATGCGTTCAGTGCGTCGTGGGCCGCGGCGTTGCTGGTGTTCCTGATGCTGGGCCTGGGCCTTGCGCTGCCGTTCCTGTTGATCGGCTTCTTCCCCGCGCTGGGGCGCTGGCTGCCGCGGCCGGGTGCGTGGATGGAAACGCTCAAGGTGCTGCTGGCCTTCCCGATGCTGCTCACGGCCGTGTGGCTGGTCTGGCTGCTGGGGAACCAGAAAGGCATGGACGCCGTCGCGATCATCCTGGTTGCCGCGGTGGTGCTGGCACTGGGCCTGTGGCTGTTCGAACAGGGCCGCTGGCGCAGCCAGGCCTGGCGCAAGGCGCTGGGGGCGGTGGTGATTGGTGCCAGCCTGCTGTCGGTCGTGATGGTGCAGCGCGTGCCGACGGACGACGGCGCGGCCACGCGGCCGTCGAAGCTGGCAGGCGCCACGCCGTACCTCGCCCGCGATCTTGCCCAGGCTCGCCAGGAGGGTCGGCAGGTGCTGCTCACCGTGACCGCCGACTGGTGCATCACCTGCATCGCCAACGAGCAGACCGTACTGGGCACGGAGCGCTTCCAGTCCCTGGTGCAGGACACCGCGACGGTGTACATGAAGGCCGACTGGACCCACAGCGACCCGCTGGTGGGCGAACTGCTGAAAGCGCACAACGCGCCGGGCATCCCGCTGTACGTGCTCTACCGCCCGCACCAGCAGGGCGAGGTGTTGCCGCAGGTGTTGACCCTGGACGTGATGCGCCGTGCCCTGGCGCCGGTGGACGGCGCGGCGCCGGCGCCGGACACCGGCGTGCAGGCGCCACGCGGCTGACCCTGGCTGAACTTTAGCCGGGCCTGGCGCTGGCATTCAGCGACGGTTTTATCCGCGGTGCCATTCTCGGGGTCGTCAGCGGTTTTCAACGACGATCTGTCCCAGATTTGCAAACTCCCGGGCCAGGAGGCGGTCGTAGAATCGAGTGACCGAGGGCCGGGCGCATGCCGTGCTGCCGACCCCGCTGCAACCAGGCGCATCTCTCGACTTCAGTAACCTGTAACAGGAAACAAGAATGAACGTCCGCGAACTCCTGCAATCCAAGAAAGAAACCATCGTGACCATCGATGTGGACGACACGATCGGTGCTGCCGCGCACAAGATGAGCGCGCACAAGATCGCTGCCCTGGTGGTGATGAAGGACGATGCACCGGTCCGGATCATTTCCGAGAAGGACATCGTGCGCAGCCTGGCCGATGACGGCCCGCAGGCGGGCCGTCGGGTCATCGCCACCTTGCCGTCGGCAGGGCTGGAAGGCATTGCGCCGGATGCGACGTTGAAGCAGGCCATGGCGCTGATGACCTACTCGCGCCACCGCCACCTGATGGTGACCGAGGACGCCAAGCTGGTCGGCATCCTCAGCCTGGGCGATATCGTCAAGAACCTGCTCAGCGAATTGGAGCTGGAAAAGGCGGTGCTGCAGGACATCTACATGGCGGCGCACTGACGCCACCGTCGGTATCGGATAGCGCAACGTGCCGGTCCTGCGACCGGCACGTGCGCGTCTAGAGCATCATCCGTACGTCGTGGGCCGGCGCGTCCGTCGGCAGTTCCCCGTGTGTCCAGAAGTGCTCCAACGTGCCACGCACGATGTCGAGCGAGGTCGAGGCGCCCTTGCGCTGCCCGAACCGGTGTTTGTTCCGCGCCTGCAGCCCGAGCATGGCCATGTCCTGGTCATTCACCCGTTTCAGGAACGGCCAGGCGAACACGCGCACCGCCCACGCCGGCGCCCAGCGGCCCTCGACGTGCAGGGTGATGAACACATCGGTCTCCGCGGCCGTGCGCGGGGTGAAGTGCAGGTCGATCACTACGCGGCTGCCGTTGGCGTAGCCGTACTCGAGCCGGGCACTGCCCGGGGCGGCGAAGTGGGCACGTTCGGCCGTGCGCTCGGATTCGAACAGCCGATACAGCAACCCCGACTGCGACGGCATGCCGCGATAGTCCACCGTGAAGCCAGTGTCGGTGGGACTGAACCGCGCCGTGGCCTGCACGCGTTGCCCATCGCGCCGGACCAGTCCGGCATGGATGAAATGCGTATGCAGGGGATCCAGGAAGTTCTCCATCGCATCGACCACGTGCGCCGACCAGCGCGTGCGCCACAGGAAACGGCGGGTGCGCGGGTCGGTCGCGCGGATCATCGCATGGGGCTGGTCGGCGCCGGCATCGCCGGGGCGCAGCCAGATGAACCCGTCGAGTTCGCAGGTGGCGAAGTGGCGCACGCGGACAGTGGGTGGTGCGGTGTCCGACGGCAGGCCGGGCACCTCGCACAGCCGTCCGTCGGCATCGAACGACCAGCCGTGGTATGGACAGGCCAGACGCTCGCCGCTGACGCAGCCGGCCGACAGCGGCGCATGGCGGTGCGGGCAGCGATCCTCCAGCGCGATCAGCGTGCCGCCTTCGGTGCGTGCCAGCGCCACGTGCGTGTCCAGCAGGGTGACGGCCACGGGCCGGGCGCGGACCTCGTCGGAACGGGCCACGGCGTACCAGTGGGTGAACAACAAGGGATGCCAGGCGGTCATAGGCCGAATCTGCGCAGCAGGGGCGTGCCAAGCCGGCACGTGAGGGTGGACAGCGCGGCGACCGCGGTGCGCGTGCGCCGGGGCAGGTGCCGCGCGTACACGGCACTGTATTCGATGGCCGGCACCCCGCCGCGCAGCCGCTTGAAGCCGGCGGCGCCGGCGCTGAAATTCAGGCGCCAGCCGTTGTCCAGGCAGGCGCGATAGGCGCACGCGGTGGCCAGCCGATACAGCGCCATCTTCTGCGGCTGCGCGGTGTCGTAGCCGACGATCGGGGCGGTGGCGGTGCGGCCCTGCCGGAACAGGCCCAGCACGCAGGCCAGGCGGCCGTCGTCGCTGCGGAAGCCTTCGAAGGTGAGCAGGCCGGCGCGGTGCCACAGGCGCAGGAACTGCGCGTCGTACACGGGATTGAAGCGCGAGTGCTTGCCGATGTAGAGCAGTGCGTAGAGCTCGGCGATGCGCGCGTAGTCGGCGTCGGTGACGTCCTGGTCGCGGCAATGCCGCAAGGGGGTCTTGCGCAGCAGCGCCATGTCCGCCTTGAGGTTGCCGTGTCGGCACGCCCGCAGGTCGACATCGTCGTACAGATACACCTGGCGACTGGTGACCAGGTGGCAACCGGCGGCCTGCAGCGCCGCCAGCCAATCGGCATTGTCGTGCGCGTTGAGCGAGCGGAACCACACGGTGTGCCGGGGCCAGCGGGCGACGGCTTCCTGCAGCAGGGCGGCGGGGTCGACGAGGGCGAGGGCGGGATACAGGTTGGTGGACAGCAGCCAGTTGTTGATCGACACCGCGTGGTCGATCCCGCTCCACTGCAGCGAACCGCCGAGCGAGGCGATCAGGCGCAGCGACAGCGGTGCGGCCCAGGCCGGCAGGTAGCGCGCGCCTTCCTCGGCGGCGTAGTCGGCGTAGGTGGTGCGCGGGGAGCAGACCCAGGCATCGCCGGCGCGGCCGTCATGCACGCTGACGGGCAGGTCGCCGGCCGCGGTGGCCAGGGTGTCGATGCGCGCATGCAGGTTGGGTACCCGCGTGCCCGCGCCGGGCCCGGCGTGGAGGGCTGCGAAGGCCCGTGCGCTGGCCGCGAAGCGTGCGTCCGCGGTGGCCGCTGCGTTCATTCCTGCACGGCCTGCAGCGGTTCGCCATCCCACTCGATGTCCCGCGTGGCCGCTTCGCGCAGGGTGCAGCCCTGGCGCAGCGCCAACCGGCCGTAGGAGGCCAGGTCGAGAAGACTGCCGAGCGGGGGCCGGCGGTCGCCGGGGACGGCGATGACGTCGTCGGCGCGCCGCCAGTCGGCGCGCCACGCGCCAGGCTGCCCACGCGTCAACGCATCCTGCAGGCCCGCCGTGGCCATCAGCACGGCGATCATCCGCGCCCGGGGCGACACCGGCTCACGCAGTCCGCCTTCGCCGAGCAGCGCGGCCGGCAGGTCGACGTCGCTGGGGAACAGGTGCAGGCCACTGGTCGCGCGCGGATTGCACTCCAGGGCCCGCGCACTGCCGTCGGCGGCCTCGATCCAGTCGAAGGACAGTTGGCCGCTGTAGTGCGTGCCGCGGACGAGCGCGGCGACCGCATCCCGCACTGCAGGCCGCTGCACGGGATGAAAGTAGTAGCTGGAACTGCGGCGAAGCCGATACGTGGGGCGATAGATCGCATGGGCCAGCAGCCGGCCCTGGTGGGCGATGGCGTAGCTGCACAGCTCATCGCCGGCGAGGTAGTCCTGCACCACCCAGGCTCCCAGCGCGGGAAGCACGGCGGCATCGGCGGGAATGCCCTGCGGGTACAGGCGCACGTGCACGCCGAAGCGCGAGAATTCCGGCTTCAGCACCACTGCGCGCCCCTGCGCCCACTCACGCGCCTGCGCCAGCGTGTGCACGCGGGCGCTGTCCGGCACCGGCATGCCGTGCTGCCGGGCGATGCGCAGGAAGTCCCACTTGCTGTGCAGGGCGGCCAGTGTGTCGAAGGCGTCCACGGCCACGTGCAGGGATGCCGGCAGGGTGGCGCGGTGCCGTGCAAGGTGCAGCGCCTCTTCGCACGTGGGCAGCACCAGGTCGATGCGCTGGTCGCGGACGATGCGGTTGAGATCGCGGGCGAAGCCCCGGGCGTCGAAACGCGCCGGGTGCAGCGCGTGGGTCGCGGCCACCGCCGATGACCAGCCCGTCAGCCGGCAGGGAATGCTGTCGGCCACCTGCACGTGCCAGCCGAGGCGATGGAAGCGGCGCGCATGGTCCAGCGCGACCGGGGCGCGCCCGCCGAGGATCAGTACCCGGCCGCTCATGCCTGCGGCTCCGGGCGCCATTCCGGGCAGTGCGAAGGCACCAGGCGGACCTCTGGCGCGGCGTGGTGCAGCGCATGCAGCCGCGCCAGCGTGTCGCGGTAGATGGCGGTGCTGCCCAGCCACGCGGTGACCAGCGCCGGGGGCGGCGTGTTGTCGCGGATCGCCTGCGACGACCAGCTGGCATCGGCGACCAGGAACACCGGGCCGTGGCCGTCATCGAACACGGCGCCGTAGTGGCCGGCGGCATGCCCGGGCAGCGGCACCAGCAGCAGGCTGGCGTCGCCGAACAGGTCGATGCCGCGCTCGAATGCGTCCAACGGTGGCGGCAGTGGCACGCTGGCCTGTGCCTCGAACCACCGCGGCGGGGTGTCCTTCCACGATGCCAGCAGCGCCGGCAGCAGGCCGATGCGCAGCGCGCCCACCCGCGTGCGTGCCTGCAGGTCGTCCCAGGCCTCGCGCGAACAGGCCACGCGGGCCTGCGGGAAATCCGCCAGGCCGCCGATGTGGTCGCCATGCAGGTGCGATACCACGATCCAGGCGATGTCGCCGGGGGCGATGCCGTCGCGGCGCAGTTGGGCGGCCAGTGATGCCCGTGGCGACAGGTGGACCGGGGTCACCATGCGGTACAACCGCTCGGGAAACGCCGCCGTCGCCTGCAGGAAGTGCTCGGAATAGCCGGTGTCGAACAGGATCCAGCCGAGCGTCGGGTGCTTCAGCAGCGCCACCAGCGCAGGAAACTCGCAGGCACGCGCGGGCGCGCCCTGGCGGGTGGCCCGCTCGGGATGCGTGCAGTACCCGGCTTCGTAGAGTCGCCATTCAAGCGTGACCATGCGCCCTCCACCAGTCGGCGTAGCGGGCCAGGCTGGCGCCCAGGTCGGTCTGTGGCTGGTACGCCAGCTCGCGCCGCGCGCGGCCGATGTCCAGCGTCTGCGAATAGCCGAGCACACCGACGCCGTAACGGCTCAGGCGCGGCTCGGGCTGGCCGGGCCGCAGCCGCGCCAGCTGCTCGGCCACCGTGGCCAGTGCCAGGGCGGGCGCGCGCGGCAGCGGCAGCATCCGCACCTCCATGCCGAGCGCGGCGAACAGCGTTTCCAGCAGCGTGCGCACCTGCACGGGCGCGCCGTTGCTTACGTTGTAGGCACGCCCATCGCCGGGCAGCTCGGCGTCCACGCAGTGCGCGACCAGCGCCACCAGGTTGTCGATGTGGGTGACGTCGATCAGGGCGCGCCCGCCGTTGACCAGCGGAAACCAGCCGCGCGCGGCGCTGGCCAGCACGCGCGGCAGGATCGCGCGATCGCCTTCGCCGTACACCGCGCGCGGGCGCAGGCTCAGCGTCTGCATGCGCGGGCCGGCGGCCGCGCGGACCCGGCACTCGGATTCCCACTTGCTGCGCGCATAGTCGGTGATCCAGCGTGCCGGCGGCTCGAACGCCTCGCCCAGGCCGTACTGGTCGTCGAACCGGAAGTAGATGCTGGGTGAGCCCAGGTGGATGAAGCGTCGCACCTGCTGGCGTCCCGCGGCCTGGAGCAACCGCTCCGTCGCGGTCACGTTCGCGCGCTGGAAATCCTCGGCCCGGCCCCACGGCGATGAGAGCGCGGCGCAGTGCACGACGACCTCGCAGCCGGCAAGCAACGGATCGAGCGGGTCGCTCGCCAGGTCGGCCGTGACGCTGTCGATCGCGACGTTGCCGGTCTGCAGGCGTGTGCGGTCACGCCCGGTGGCGATGACCCGGTGGCCCGCGGCGGCCAACCGCAGGGCGACATGGTGGCCGATGAAGCCGGAGGCACCGGTGACCAGGATCTGCGCCATGCTCAGTACCGCAGCACTGCGCCGGCAAAGGACAGGCCAGCCCCGGAGCCGACCATCGCAAACAGCTGGCCGCGACGCAGGTCGCCGGCGGTGATCGCGTGGTGCAGTGCCAGGGGAATGGAGGCCGCCATCTGGTTGCCGTGGGTCTGCAGGATCCGCACCAGCGAGCCGGGCGGCAGCCGCAGCGCGCGTTGCAGGTGGTCCAGCGCCTTGGCACTGGCCTGGTGCGGCACCAGCAACGGCACCTGGTCGACGGTCACGCCCGCGCGCTGGAACAGCGTCTGCATGAAGCCGGGCAGTTTCTGCGCGGCCAGCCGGTAGGTGGAGCGCCCGGACATCTCAAAGTGCGAGGCAGCGGCGAACGCTTCGGCGCCGTCGGCCAGGCGCACGCGCGTACCGCCGGCGCGGACCTGGCAGAACTCGGTGCCTTCGCTGAAGGTTTCCATGTGCGAGGCGAGCAGGCACGACCCGGTGTCGTCCTCGCTGGCCTCGACGATCACCGCCGCGCCACCGTCGCCGAACAACGCCGCCGTATCGGTGTCGTCCCAGTTGAGCCCGGCCGAGGCAACTTCGCCGGCCACCAGCAGCGCGCGCCGGAAGCGCCGGGTGACCAGGGTTGCCGCGACCAGGTCCAGGGCGACCAGGAAGCCCAGGCAGGTGGCATTGACGTCGAAGGCGGGGATGCCGCTGCCGGCCAGGCCCAGCCGCCGCTGTACCAGCGCGGCCGTGCAGGGGATGGCCTGTTCCATGACGCCGCCGACACTGATCACCACGTCGACCTGGTCGGCACGCAGCCCGGCACGCTGCAATGCGTCCTGCGCGGCGTGTGCGGCCATCATCGAGGCGGATTCGTCGGGACCGGCGAAATGGCGGTAATCGATGCCGGCATGGCGCCGGGTCCAGCCGGCAGGCTTGCCCCAGCGCTGGTCGAACGTGCTCGACTCGATGCGGCGCGACGGGATGTACTCGCCGGTCGCCACGATGCGCAGCGGGATGGGGCGGGGGAAGTCGTGATCCATTCGAGCCGTCGCCTCGCAGGAAATTGCGCGGCCTTGTTCGATGGAGCGAACCACGGCACGCGGTAGCTGCAGGGTGCAACCGACGGTGCGAAGGGTAGCAAATGGAGGCGGGATCGGCGGCAGGCGTCGGCGGCTCAGGTGACCGGGTCGGCGCTGTCGCCTGCGCGCGGCAGCCTGGCGAGGTCATCCAGCAGCAACCGGTACGCGGCGTCGCGCGCGGTGCCGGCCGGTTGCCGCAGCACCCACGCCGGGTGCACCGTCGCGAAAGCGCGCGTGCCGTCTTCCAGCGCATGCCAGCGGCCATGGTTGTCCATCAGCTTGAACCCCGCCCCGAACACCGCCGTGGCGGCGCTGGCCCCCAGGCACACGATCACCGCCGGGCGCACCTGCTCGATCTCGCGCAGCAGCCACGGGCGGCAGGCGTTGATATGGGTCACCTGCGGCGTGCTGTGGATGCGCCGCTTGCCACGCCGCTCGAAACGGAAGTGCTTGACCGCGTTGGTCAGGTACAGCGTGCTGCGATCAATGCCCAGTTCGCCCAGGGCCTGGTCCAGCAACTGGCCGGCGGGGCCGACGAAGGGATGCCCACTGAGGTCCTCGGCATCGCCGGGCTGCTCGCCCACCAGCATCACCTTGGCATCGCGTGGCCCCTCGCCGAAGACGGTCTGGGTGGCCGGCTCCCACAACGGGCAGCGGCGGCAGGCGGCGGCCGCCGTGCGCAGCGCGTCCAGGTCGTCGCCCGTGGCGGTGGCCGGCCCGCGCAGGGCGATGCTGCGCTCGGGGATACGGCGTTGCGGGGCCTGCGCGGCACGGTCGTGCATGTCCTGCACGCGGTCGCCGGCATCGCGCACCAGGGCGGGCAACAAGGTGGCCTCGGGCAGGTGCTTCCAGTATCGGGCCGGCATCTCCTGCTGCATCATCCGCGTGTTGAGCCGGGCCGGGTTGAAGATGTTGGCGTAGTAGGTGCGCCACAGCGCTTCGCGCGCATCCTCGAGGGGGGCATCGGCCTGGCGGCCGCCCGCGCCGAACGACAGTGCCTGCCCGTCCCAGCGCACGCTGCGCGAGGGGGTCAGGATCGCCCAGCGCATGCCGGTGAAGCGGCGGGCGAAGAAGGGCGCGACGCGGTCCACGATGTGGTGCTCCGGCTCGAACCAGGCGATGAAGGCATCCTGCTCGCCCGGCACTTCGCGGAAGCGCACGAAGGCCTTCATCTTGTGCGTGTCGCGGCGGACCGCCTGGGCCAGCGCCATCGCGCGCAGCACGTCCGGGTCGGTAGGGTTGGACAGCAGGCCGCGCTCGCCGCGGGCGATCCGCCACAACAGCCGGTACAGCAACGGCAGCCGCTGCGGATCGCGATGGCACAGGCAGGTGGCGGCCAGCTCGACGAAGGCCTTGGATACGTAAGTGGGCGCGTCGCCGGCGTCCTCGCTCGCCGGCAGCGGCGGCGCGTCGAGCAGGGAGTGCTCCTGGTCCTGCAGCCAGTCCAGCTGCTCCGGCGCCACGCCCCGGCGCAGCGCCAGGCGCGCGGCGTCGCGCCAGGCATCGAGCGACCACGCCGGGTCGATGCGCACCGTCCAGCGTGCCATCTCAGTGCGCGGCAGGGCTGTCGAACAGGGAGCCCTGTTTCGGCGGCGGCGCCAGCCGCGCACGCAGCGTGGCGGGGTCGTCCAGCTGCTTGCGCGGGTGGTGGTCGGCCAGTTGCACGAACGGCAGCAGCTTGCTCATCGGCGCGCGCAACCGCGCCACGTCGGCCACGCGCAGGCGCACCTGGCGGCGTGCCATCAACACCCGCTTGACGTTGCGCACGCCCAGCCCGGGCACGCGCAGCAGCAGTTCCTTGGGGGCCAGGTTGAGGTCGACCGGGAAGCGCTCGGGATGACGGATCGCCCAGGCCATCTTGGGGTCGATGTCCAGGTCGAGCATGCCGCCCTGGGTGGTATCGGTGATCTCTTCCACGCCATAGCCGTAGAAACGCAGCAGCCAGTCGGCCTGGTACAGCCGGTGTTCGCGTGCGAGTGGGGGCGCCTGCAGCGGCAGGATCCGACTGGCATTGGGTATCGGGCTGAAGGCCGAGTAGTACACCCGGCGCATGCGGTAGTTGCCGTACAGGTTGTCGGCGGCGGTGAGGATCTGCTGGTCGCTGGCGCCGTCGGCCCCCACGATCATCTGCGTACTCTGGCCGGCGGGCGCGAATTTCGGCGGGCGCGGCCGCGCACGCGATACACGGGGCGCGGGCGTGGCGATGGCACCGGCGGCCGCATCGCCCTTCCGGGCCTCCTTCGCCTCTTCGATCCGCCAGCGCAGTTCACCCATCGCGCCGCGGATGGAGGGTAGCGATTTCTCCGGCGCGAAGCTGGCCAGGCCCGCCTCGGTGGGCAACTCGATGTTGATCGACAGCCGATCGGCGTAGCGACCTGCAGCGGCCAGCAGCTCCGGCGACGCTTCGGGGATGGTCTTGAGGTGGATGTAGCCGGCGAAGCGGTGTTCTTCGCGCAGCACGCGTGCCACCTCGACCATGCGCTCCATGGTGTAGTCCGCGTTGCGGATGATGCCGCTGGAGAGGAACAACCCTTCGATGTAGTTGCGCTTGTAGAAGTCCATGGTCAGCGCGACCACCTCGTCCACGCTGAATCGCGCGCGCTGCACGTTGCTGGACACGCGGTTGACGCAGTACGCGCAGTCGTAGATGCAGAAATTGGTCAGCAGGATCTTCAGCAGCGACACGCAGCGGCCATCGGGCGTGTAGCTGTGGCAGATGCCGGGGCCATCGGTGCTGCCGATGCCACCGGACGCGCGCGAATCGCGTCGTCCCGCGCCACTGGAGGCACAGGACGCGTCGTATTTGGCGGCATCGGCCAGGATCGCCAGTTTGCGTATGGTCTCCATGCGCAAACGCTAGGGCAGGGCAGTCTCATCCTGTGAGATCGCCCGTACGGAAGATGAAGAGTTCATCTTCAGCGGTTCAGGGATGCGCGTCGAACCAGGCCACGATGCGGGCGGGCGAGCTGGCAAACCACGCATGTGCCCCCAGTGATTCGGTGTACAGCGCGGTCTCGATCCCCTGCGCCTGCAGGCGGCCGTAATACGCGTTCATCGTCCGCCACGGCACCACCGGATCGATGAAGCCGTGCAGGAACAGGGTCGGCGGATGGTCGGCCGGCAGCACGTCGGGTACGGTGCACATCGGCCCGCCGCAGGTGGCATACGACCCGGATTGCACCGCCAGCGCGCGGAACTCGCCGGGGAAGGACACCGCCATGCGGCTGGTGTTGTAGCCGCCGCTGGAAATGCCGGTGGCATACCGGCGCAGCGGATCGAGCGGGCCGAACGTGCCGGCGGCGATCGCATCGAACACGTTGCCGAGGAAGTCGTAGTCGGTGCCCAGCTCATAGGTGCTGGACAACCCGGGCAGGTTGGTCTGCCAGAACAGATCGGCCGGTGCGGCGGGCGCGACCACCGCATAGCCGTGGTCGAGCAGGCGCTGGACCAGCTTGCCTTCATGGAAACCGCCAAACGGGTCGCTGTCGGCGTAATGGAAGTCGTCCAGCGCGAAGAACGAGCCCTGGTAGAGCAGCACCACCGGCCAGCCCCGGGCCGGTGGCGTGCCGACCGGCAGTTGGTAGGTGACCCGCCGCTGCCCCACGACACCCGAATCGATCCACGCGGTCTGATGGGTGCAGCTGACTTCCGCTGGCCGCAGCAGCGTGCGCGCCCGTTCGGTGCAGCGCGATTGCGCCAGTGCGCTGCTCCATGGCAACGCCAGCAGGCACAGCAGCAGGATCAAAGGACGACGACCAAACCGATGCATGCCGAGCTCCCTGCCAGGCCGCGTTGGTGGACGCGGCGTTCCAGATCGCAGGCCGGGCATTCCCCGGCCGCCCCGTTGCACCGGCATTCCAGCATGCCGGCGTGAACGCGGCGCGAGCGCGAGGCTAGAAGGTGACTTTCACCGAATCGGCGCTGTAGGTGGCCGGGCCATGGAACACCACTTCGATGTTGTTGCCGTCCGGGTCGAGCGCGAACGCGGCGTAGTAGCCGGGGTGGTAGGGGCGTTCGCCCGGCGCGCCGTTGTCCTTGCCACCGCTGGCCAGGGCGGCGCTGTGGAAGGCGGCCACGGTGGCGCGGTCACGCGCCTGGAAGGCGAGGTGGTGGCGGCCGGTGAGCTGGCCGGCGGCGGCCTCGCTGTCGGCGCTGGAAATGAACAGTTCGTCAGCCCAGAAGTAGGTGTCGCCCTCGCCGCCGATGGGGATGCCGAGGGTGTCGAACACGGCCTGGTAGAAGCGGCGGCTGGCCGGCAGGTCCCTGACCACCAGTTGCAGGTGGTCGATCAGGCGGCCGCGATGCAGGTCCATGGTTTCCATGCGCACTCCACAGGTTGGGCGGTCGCGCAGGTATACCACCGGCACGCGAGGCGGGCGTTGCCGCCCCGTGCACCTTGCTGACCACGTCGCCGCGTACCGTCCAGCGACGTGGCGCCCATCGGCCGGCACCCGCGCCCAGGCGTGTACCGGCCCATCGCGCGGGGCTCAGGCGATCGGGCTGTTGGAGATGATCTCCACCCAGTAGCCGTCCGGGTCCTTGATGAAGGCCAGGTGCTTCATGCGGCCGTCTTCCAGGCGCTTCTGGTAAGGCACATCGAGGGCATCGAAGCGCTTGCAGGCGGCCTGGATGTCCGGCACGGACACGCAGATATGGCCGAAACCGCGCGGGTCGCTGTTGCCGTCGTGGTAGACCGGGCCGTCCTGGGTCTCGGTGCCATGGTTGTGGGTGAGTTCCAGCACGCCGGGAATGCCGGCCATCCACACCCGGCGCGCATCGTCGCCTTCCGGGATGACCGTGCCGGCCGGCAGCAGGGCCAGGAAGTACAGGCTGAACTGGGCCTCGGCGAAGTCGCGCTGGTCGATCAGGCGGAAGCCGAGCACGCGGGTGTAGAAGTCCAGCGACGCGGCGCTGTCCTTGACGCGCAGCATGGTGTGGTTGAACACGAAACCGGTGGTTTCGGCCGGCACCTCGGCGGCGACGCCGGGCTGGGACTGCAGGGAAGCAAGGCTCATGGGGGATCCTGGGGCAGCGGGGGCCGCGGAAATCACGGCCGTCGGCCCCCATTTTAGCGGAGTGGTCGCAAGGCGACGTAGAATGCTGCGTCTCCTTGCACAGTCCTGGCCATGTCGCAGCGTGAATGGGTGGCTGCCGCCATCCGCAAGATCGAAGCCGATTTCAACCGTTCGGCCGACACCCATCTGATCCCGATGGACCTGCCCGGGCATCCTGGCATCGACCTGTACTTCAAGGACGAATCCAGCCACCCCACCGGCAGCCTCAAGCACCGCCTGGCGCGCTCGCTGTTCCTGTATGCGCTGGCCAATGGCTGGCTGCGCGAGGGGCGCCCGGTGATCGAGGCGTCCAGCGGCTCCACCGCCGTGTCCGAGGCGTATTTCGCGCGCCTGCTGGGGCTGCCGTTCATCGCGGTGATGCCGGCCACGACCTCGCCGGAAAAGATCGCCGCGATCGAGTTCCATGGCGGCCGCTGCCACCTGGTCGAACGCGCCTGCGACCTGAACTGCGATTCGGAAACGTTGGCCCGCGAGACCGGCGGCCACTTCATGGACCAGTTCACCTACGCCGAGCGGGCCACCGACTGGCGTGCCAACAACAACATCGCCGAATCCATCTTCAAGCAGATGGCCGAGGAGCCGCACCCGGTGCCGGAATGGATCGTGTGCAGCCCGGGCACCGGCGGCACCGCGGCCACGCTTGGTCGCTACGTCAGCTACCGCCGGCACGACACCCGGATCCTGTGCGCGGACCCGGAAATCTCGGTGTTCTACGACGGCTACTGCGCCGCGCTGGCCGGCCAGCCGTGGCGCGAGCTGACCTGCAGCGGCGGTTCGCGGGTGGAAGGCATCGGCCGGCCGCGGGTGGAGTCGAGCTTCATCCCGACCAGCGTCGATGCGATGGTCAAGGTGCCCGATGCGCTGAGCCTGGCCGCGATGCGGCATGTGAGCCGGCAGCTGGGGCGCCGCGTCGGCGGCTCCACCGGGACCAACTTCATCGGCGTGCTGCAGGCCGCCGAGCTGATGCGCCAGGCCGGCCGCAGCGGCTCGATCGTGACCATCCTGTGCGACAGCGGCGAGCGCTATGCGCACAGTTACTACAACCCGGACTGGTATCCCAGGCAGGGGATCGACGTGGACCAGACCGATGCGGTGATCGCCGCGGCGGTGGCCGGGCAGGGCTTGCCTGCGTTGCCCTGCGCGTCGCTTGAGGCGCTGTATTGAGGTGTAGAGCCGACCGTTGGTCGGCTGCCCGCCAAACGGGTTCCGTGAACCTCACCGCCTAGCGCAACGTCCATCGCAACCTCTAGTGCAGCCGACCAACGGTCGGCTCTACGTGGGCTTCAGCCGGTCAGGGACTGGTAGGCATCCAGCACTGTATCGCGGAGCACCGGCGGCAGCGTCTCGTAGGTGGCGGCCAGGTCGTCGAACTGCAGGGCCAGGTCCACGCCCACGCGCTGGCCCGCATGCACGGCCAGCAGCACCAGCAGCGTGCACATCACGAACTCGCGCTCGTGCCCGGGTTCGCAGCGCGCCGCGCCGCGCTCGATCACTTCGTAGGGGTACCAGAGCTGGTCGTCCTGCAGCAGCCCGCGCTGCGCGCCGACCACGTGCTGCAGGGCCGCGCGATGGCGGGCCTGTTCGTCGGCCTGGCCCAGCGCGGCGATCCAGTCCAGTTCGGCGTGGCTGGCGGTGCCGATCAACGCGAATGCCGGCAGTGCGTGGGTGATTCCGTCCATGGGCGCTCCGCGACACCGGCGTGGGAAACCGCAGCGTCGGCCCGCACCCGTCTGCCGCGCGTGAACATCGGCCGCCCGGGCTGCCCGCGAGGGGTTGCGCGGGCCCGGGGGCGATGCCATATCGTGGGGGAATGCCGCTGCCGCGGCCCCGTTGTCTGGAGATGCCTGTGACCCCCACCAACCCCCTGCTCGATTTTTCCGGCCTGCCGCGTTTCGACGCGATCCAGCCCGAGCACATCGCCCCGGCCATCGACGCGCTGCTGGCCGACGCCGACGCTGCGGTGAAGGCAGCAGAGACCGTCAGCCCGGTCACCTGGGCCAGTTTCGTGGTGCCGCTGGACGATGCCACCGAGCGTTTGTGGCGGGCCTGGGGCCAGGTAGGCCACCTGCAGGGCGTGGTCAACACCCCGGCGCTGCGCGAGGCCTACAACGCCAACCTGCCCAAGGTGACCCGCTTCGGCAGCGCGCTGGGCCAGAACCTGGCGCTGTTCCAGCAGTACCGCGCGCTGGCGGCCGCCCCGGAGGCGGCGCACTACGATGACGCCCAGCGCAAAGTGCTGGACAACGCCCTGCGCGATTTCCGCCTGGGTGGCGCCGAGCTGGATGACGCGGGCAAGGCGCGCTTCAGTGCGATCAAGGAAGCGCTGTCGGCGCTGTCGGCAACGTTCTCGCAGAACGTGCTGGATGCGACCGATGCCTGGTCGCTGCATGTCGACGATCGGGCTGAACTGGCCGGGCTTCCCGACGATGTGATCGCCGCGGCGCGGGCGGCGGCGGAGAAGGATGGTCTTCCCGGCTGGAAGCTCACCCTGCAGATGCCGTGCTACCTGCCGGTGCTGACCTATGCCACGCATCGCCCGCTGCGCGAAGCGCTGTACCGCGCCAACGCGTTGCGCGCCTCCGAGTTCGGCGATCCCGCGTGGGACAACAGCGCCAACATCGATCGCGTGCTGGCACTGCGTGCCGAGCTGGCTGCGCTGCTGGGCTTTGCCAACTACGCCGAGTACTCGATCGCCACCAAGATGGCCGAAGACGCGCCGCAAGTGCTGGGCTTCCTGCGCGACCTGGCCGCGCGCGCCAAGCCGCACGCGCAGCGCGACCGTGCCGAACTGGACGCGTTCGCGCGCGACACGCTGGGGCTGGCCACGCTGGAGGCCTGGGACCTGGCCTTTGCCAGCGAACAACTCAAGCAGGCCCGCTACAGCTATTCGGAGCAGGAGGTGAAGCAGTACTTCACCGAGCCGAAGGTGCTGGACGGGTTGTTCAGCGTGATCCAGGGGCTGTATGGCCTGCAGGTGCAGCCGGACAGCGCGCCGGTCTGGCATCCCGACGTGCGCTTCTTCCGCCTGGTGGATGCGCAGGGCGCGCTGGTGGGCCAGTTCTACCTCGACCTGTACGCACGCGAAGGCAAGCGGGGTGGGGCGTGGATGGACGATTGCCGCAACCGCCGCGATACCGCGGCCGGCGTGCAGACCCCGTTGGTGTACCTGGTGTGCAACTTCGGCAAGGGTGCCGAGGGCAAGCCGGCCACCTTCAGCCATGACGAGGTCACCACCCTGTTCCACGAGATGGGCCATGGCCTGCACCAGCTGCTGACCCGCATCGGCGAGCTTGGCGTGGCGGGTATCAACGGCGTGGAATGGGACGCGGTGGAACTGCCGAGCCAGTTCATGGAGAACTTCTGCTGGGAGTGGGACCGCGTGCAGGGCATGACCGCCCACGTGGACAGCGGCGCGCAGCTGCCGCGCGCGCTGTTCGACCGCATGCTGGCCGCGCGCAACTTCCAGAGCGGCATGTTCACCGTGCGCCAGCTGGAATTCGCGTTGTTCGACATGCAGCTGCACAGCAGCTTCGATCCGGTCCAGGACACCGTCCTGCAGGTGCTCGAACGCGTGCGCGACGAGGTGGCGGTGAACCGTCCGCCGGCCTGGAATCGCTTCCCGCACCAGTTCAGCCACATCTTCTCCGGCGGTTACGCGGCTGGGTATTACAGCTACAAGTGGGCCGAAGTACTCAGCGCCGACGCCTATGCCGCATTCGAAGAGGCGCCGGGCCAGGTCGCCGAGACCGGCAAGCGCTTCCGCGATGAAGTGCTCTCGCGGGGCGGCAGCCGCAGTGCGGCGGAGAATTTCGCCGCCTTCCGCGGCCGCGCGCCGAGCGTGGATGCGCTGCTGCGGCACAACGGCATGGCCGGATAACCGCCGAGCCGCCAGGGTAGCGCCGAGCCATGCTCGGCTGCCCTTCATCACGGTGCCTGCCGTCGCCACGGTGTCTGCCCTTCGTTATGGGTCTGCACCGCGTCAGCCGAGCATGGCTCGGCTCTACCGGGTCGTGTGCGCCGTCCGGGCCGTACGGGGCATACGCGCCGTCGGCACGATGCGCGCCGTCCAAGCCATGCGCGGAGTCCGGGCAATGCGGGGCGTGCGCACCGTGTGGGCCATACGCACCGTGTGGGCCGTGCGCACCGTGTGGGCCATACGCGCCGTCCGGGCCGTGCGCGCCGTTCGGGCCGTGCGCACTTCCGCGATGGAGTGCTCTCACGGGGCGGCAGCCGCAGTGCGGCGGAGAATTTCGCCGCCTTCCGCGGCCGCGCGCCGAGCGTGGATGCCCTGCTGCGGCACAACGGCATGGCTGGATAACCGCCGAGCCGCCAGGGTAGCGCCGAGCCATGCTCGGCTGCCCTTCATCACGGTGCCTGCCGTCGCCACGGTGTCTGCCCTTCGTTATGGGTCTGCATCGCGTCAGCCGAGCATGGCTCGGCTCTACCGGGTCGTGTGCGTCGTGCGTGCCGTATGCGGCATGCGCGCCGTCCAAGCCATGCGCACCGTGGGCCATGCGCACCGCCGGGCCATACGCGCCGTGCGGGCCATGCGTGCCGTCGGGACCATGCGCGCCGTCCATGCCATGCGCGCCGTCCAGGCCATGCGAGCCGTCCATGCCATGCGAGCCGTCCAGGCCATGCGCGCCGTCCGAACCATGCGCACCGTCCGCGCCCTGCGGCCGGGATTCATTCTGCGTAGATCATCTTCCGGGTCATGCCGCCATCGACTACATGGTCCTGGCCGGTAATGAAGCCGGACAGGTCCGACAGCAGGAACACCGCCAGCGCGCCGATGTCACCCGGCTGGCCGACGCGGCCGGCCGGGTGTTGCGCATGGTCGCGGCGTGACAGCTTGGGCGCGCGCCGGCGGGCCGGCGCCTGCCAGGCATCGGTGGTGATCCAGCCGGGGCTGATGCTGTTGACCCGCACGGCCGGGCCTTCGCTCAACGCGAGCGCATGGGTGAAGGCGACCAGCCCGCCCTTGGCCGCGGCATAGGCTTCACTGTCCGGCTCGGACTGCCACGCACGCGTGGAGGCGATGTTGACGATGGCGCCGGCGTGCTCGCGCAATGCCGGCAGCGCATGCTTGCTGCACAGGAAGGCGCCGTGCAGGCTGGACAACCGGCGCTGCCATTCGGCCAGCGTCATCCGCGCCAGCGGCGTGCCATGGGCACTAGCGATGCCGGCGTTGTTGACCAGCCCATCGAGGCGACCGAAGCGCTTCAGCGTGGCCTTCACCAGCGCCTGCACACTGCGCTCGCTGGCCACGTCCGCGCGCTGGAACGCCGCCCGCTCGGGCAACGCCCACTCCTTCAGGCAGGCCTTGCCGGCATCGGCATCCAGGTCGGCGATCATTACGCTGCCACCGGCGCCCAGCACGGCCTGGGCAATGCCGCGGCCCACGCCTTGCGCGCCGCCGGTGACCACGACCACGCGGTCGCGCAGCGGTTGCGTGGTCCAGTCGGTGATGGCCGGGGTCAGTGGCATCGCGAGTTGTCCTTGCGCCCGAGCAGGCGCGTCCAGCCTTCCACGCCCAGCTTGTCCAGCGTCTCGATGTTGCGCTCCACGATCACGTCCGGATCCGGGAAGGCGGCCACCGCGCGTTCCACGCTGTCTTCGCGCAACAGGTGCAGGGTCGGGTAGGGCGAGCGATTGGTGTAGTTGCTCACGTCATCCGGGGCCACGCCGGCAAACTGGTACTGCGGGTGGAAGCTGGCCACCTGCAGGATGCCCTGCAGGTCCAGCGCTTCGATGGCCGCATCGGCGTTGTCGAGGAAATCGTTGTAGTCCAGGAAATCGGTCAGCACCTCGGGGTGCACGATCAGCGTGGTATCGATTTCCTCGGCCGGCGTATCGCGCAGGAGCACCAGCTCTTCGGCCAGTTCCTCCACCAGGGCCTCCGGCGTGGTCGCATCGCTGAGCACGAAGCGCACCTGGTTCTTCACGTACACCGCCTTGGCGAAGGGGCACAGGTTCAGCCCGATCACGATCTGCTCCAGCCAGGTCCGGGTTTCGGCGATGACATCGGGGCCGTCCGGGGCGCTGTCGTCGGTGAAGGCGTGGTCGTTCATGGCGGGCGGTATCGCGGGCTGGGCAGGTGATTGTACGGCGCGCGGCCGTGAGGACGTGGCCGGCCACGCCTACTGTCCATTAACTGGACACCGGTCATGCTCGAAACCCGTGTACAGGCAGGGGCTTGCGTCATGTCCGCCAACGGCCAATAGGCAGTGCGCGTGCGCAGGTATCCAATGCCTGGGTGAACCATGTGCAGGAGACGGCCCTGGCCGTCCTGCGTCAACAGGAGTCAACCGATGCAAGCAACCTCCGCCTTCCTCCCCGCCGACGTGTGGTCGGGCAAGCTGTTCGACGGTGCCTGGCAGGCCGGTGCCAGCACCCAGGACGTGATCGAGCCGGCCACCGGCACCGTCCTGGGCCGGATCGCGATGACCGATCCGGCCGGGATCGCCGCCGCCGCCGCGACCGCCGCCAAGGCCCAGCGCGAGTGGGCGGCCGCGCCCTACGAGACGCGTGCCCAGGTGCTGCGCCGTGCCGCGCAGCTGGCCGAGCAGCACAACGATGAGATCGTGCAATGGCTGGTCCGCGAAAGCGGCTCGACCCGGCTCAAGGCCGGTTTCGAGGCCAAGGTGAACACCAAGGCGCTGCATGAAGCGGCCGCGCTGCCCTCGCGCAGCATCGGCGAGGTGCTGCCGTCCGAGCCGGGCCGGCTCAACCTGGCGCGGCGCCGCCCGCTGGGCGTGGTCGGGGTGATCGCCCCGTTCAATTTCCCGCTCTACCTGGCCATGCGCGCGGTCGCCCCGGCGCTGGCACTGGGCAATGCGGTGGTGCTCAAGCCGGACCCGCGCACCGCGGTGTGCGGCGGCTTCGTCATCGCGCGCCTGTTCGAACTGGCCGGCCTGCCGGCGGGGCTGCTGCACGTGCTGCCCGGTGACGGCGCGGCGGGTGCCGCCCTCACCAGCGACCCCAACATCGCCATGATCCAGTTCACCGGGTCCACCGGCGCCGGCCGCAAGGTCGGTGAAGCGGCCGGCAAGCACCTGAAGAAGGTGTCGCTGGAGCTGGGCGGCAAGAACTCGCTGATCATCCTGGATGACGCCGACATCGACCTGGCCATCGCCAACACGGCGTGGGGCGTGTACCTGCACCAGGGCCAGATCTGCATGGCGACCGGCCGCGTGCTGGTCCAGCGCGGCATCTACGCGCGCTTCCTGGAAAAGCTGGTGGCCAAGGCCGCCTCGCTCAAGGTCGGGGACCCGGCCACCGGCGATGTGGCGATCGGCCCGCTGATCAACGCCCAGCAGCGCGACCACGCCGCCCGCCTCGTCGCCGAGGCGCAGGCCGCAGGCGCCACGCTCGCCACCGGCGGCACGTACCAGGACCTGTTCTTCGCCCCCACCGTGCTCAGCGACGTCAGCCGCGACAACCCGGCCTTCCACGAGGAAATCTTCGCGCCGGTGGCGGTGGTGGTGCCGTTCGACAGCGACGACGAGGCGGTGGAACTGGCCAACGACAGCGAATACGGCCTGTCGATGGCGATCGTGTCCAGCAACGTCGGGCGCGCGCTGAATCTGGGCGAGCGCCTGCGCACCGGGCTGCTGCACATCAACGACCAGACCGTGAACGATGAAGTGATCAACCCGTTCGGGGGCGTGGGTGCCTCCGGCAACGGCACCAGCATCGGCGGTCCGTCCAACATCGACGAGTTCACCCAGTGGCAGTGGCTGACCGTCAAGGGCGAAGCGCCCGCATACCCGATCTGAGCGAAGGAAACCGACATGAGTGCAACTGCAGAACTGCGCGACATCACCGTGGCCGTGGTGCGCGGGAAGGAACAGCCTTTCACCATCGAACCCGCGCGCATCCGCGCGCCGCAGGACGACGAGGTGCTGGTGCGGGTGATCGCCACCGGGCTGTGCCATACCGACCTGATCGTGCGTGACCAGTACTACCCCGTGCCCTTGCCGGCGGTGCTCGGCCATGAAGGCGCGGGCGTGGTCGAAGCGCTCGGCCCGGGGGTGAAGGACCTGAAGGTGGGTGACCACGTGGTGCTCACCTACGGCGCCTGCGGCCATTGCAACCCCTGCAACGGCGGCCATGGCGCGTACTGCAAGGACTTCTTCGGGCTCAACTTCGGCGGCGGCGCGCTGGACGGTTCCACCGCGATCCAGGCGCCGGACGGCACCCCGCTGCACGATCATTTCTTTGCGCAGTCCTCGTTCGCCACCTATGCGTTGAGCCGCGAGAACAACGCCATCAAGGTGCCCGACGACGCCCCGATCGAACTGCTGGGCCCGCTCGGCTGCGGCATCCAGACCGGTGCCGGGGCGGTGATCAATTCGCTCCAGGTCACCCCCGGCAGCAGCTTTGCCAGCTTCGGTGCCGGCGCGGTCGGCCTGAGCGCGGTGATGGCCGCGCGCGTGGCCGGGGCCACCACCATCATCGCCATCGACGTGGTGCCGTCGCGGCTGGCACTGGCCACCGAGCTCGGCGCCACCCACGTCATCAACAGCCGCGACGTGGACGTGGTCGACGCCGTACGCGCGATCACCGGGGGCGGTGCCAACTTCGCGCTGGAATCCACCGGCCGTCCCGAGGTGCTGGCGCAGGGCATCGAGGCGCTTGGCGGGCGCGGGGTGATCGGCGTGGTCGGTGCGCCCAAGCTCGGCACCAAGGCCGAGTTCGACGTCAACAACCTGCTGCTCGGCGGGCGCAGCATCCGCGGCATCGTCGAGGGCGACAGCGTGCCCAAGGTGTTCATTCCGCAGTTGGTGCAGCTTTACCAGCAGGGCCGTTTCCCGTTCGACAAGCTGGTGAAGTTCTATCCGCTGGACCAGATCAACCAGGCCGCCGAAGACAGCACCCGTGGCATCACCCTCAAGCCGATCCTGACCATCGGCAAGTGAAACGCACCGTCGCAGGTCCACGGGCCTGCGACGGTGCGGTCAGTCAGCATCACGGGTGTACGCTCCAGGTCCGGTTTGGAGGAACACCCATGGGCGGCATGCAGCGGGAGCAGCAACTGGCATTGGCGGCCGCGCGCCAGCGTTTCGCCGACGGCGGGGCGCTGGCCGAGTCGCTGCTGGCGCCGTCGGTGCAGCGCTCGTGGGAGCGCTCGCGGCAGGCCGGGGTGCAGCCCCGGCAGGAGCCGCACTACGCGCCCCTGGCCGCCGCCGGCCCGCGCCTGGAGGCCCCGGCCGACCGCCGCCTGGCCCGCTGCGTGCGCGACGACCTGGACCATCTCTGGGCCGCCTTCGGTGGACGCCAGTGGACCTTGTTCTGCGTCAACGCCGACGGCATGGTGGTGGCCCAGCGCGAGCATGGCCTGGCCGATGTGCCGGTGCTGCGCCCGATCCAGGTCGGGCGGCGCCTGCGCGAGATCGACATCGGGACCACCGCGCCGGCCTGCAGCCTGGCCGACGACACCCCGGCGCTGGTGCGCGGCAACGAGCACTACCTGGACCGCTTCGCCGCGGTGTTCTGCCTGAGCGTGCCGCTGCATGGGCTGGATGGCGAAGTGCTCGGCGCGCTGGACATCACCGGTACCGGCGAGCGCGATGCGGAGCTGCTGCATGGCTATTTCCGCCAGGCCGCGCTGTCCACCGAGAACCGGCTGATGGTCGAGCACCGGCCCTGCCACCTGCTGGCCGTGCAGCACGACGCGCGCTGGCTGCAGTCGCCATTGCAGGGACTGCTGGCGATCGAGGAGGACGGGCGCGTGCGCGCGGCCAACCGGGTGGCGCGACGCCTGTTCGGCCTGCCGCGTCGCGGGCCGTTGCCGCTGCTCACCCTGCACGGCCTGTTCGCCGGCGCCAGCGTCCACCAGCGCCGCCGCCTGCTGCTGGCCGGCCCGGCACATCGGGTGCGGCTGGACGAAGACCACGCGGTCTACGTGCAGTACCTACGGGGGCCGCTGGCCGCGCGGGCAGGGCGGGGCACGACGGCCACCGCGCGGGGGGGCGGCATGCCGTCGCTGCGGGCACAGGGCACGCAGGCCGTGCGAGACGCCGTGACGGCGCACGAGGGCAACATCGCCGCCGCGGCACGCCAGCTGGGGATCTCGCGGACCACGTTGTACAAGCACCTGCGCGGGTAGCGGCGCGGGGGTGCCGGCCCACGGCCGGCATCACCGGATCCGCGCGACCGGCCGGTAGTGCCGGCCGTTGGACGGCGCCACGCGGCCGATCGGCGTTGGATCAATCGCGGAAATTATCGAACTGCAGCGGAACCTCGAAGGTCTCCTTCCTCAGCAGCGCCATCGCGTCCTGCAGGTCATCGCGCTTCTTGCCGGTCACCCGCAGCTTGTCGCCGTTGATCTGGCTATCCACCTTCAGCTTGGCTTCCTTGATCTTCGCCGCGATTTTCTTGGCCACCTTCTGCTCGATACCCTGCTTGACCGTGATCTTCTGGCGCGCACCGGCCAGATTGGATTCGATATCGCCGAACTCCAGGCACGCCGCGTCGATCTTCCGCGCGGTCAGCCGCTGGCGCAGGATGTCGGTCATCTGCTGCAACTGGAAGTCACTCGGCGCGGACTGGGTGATCACGCTGTCTTCCAGCACGAACTTCGCCTCCACCCCCTTGAAATCGAAGCGCGTGGACAGCTCGCGGTTGGCCTGGTCGACCGCATTGGTCAACTCGTGGATGTCGACTTCGGAAACAACGTCAAAAGAGGGCATGGGCGAAACTCCAGCGGGTGAATGCCCACATTCTATCAAGCCACCGTGGACGCCCCGGCCATGCCGGTGATAATGGGCCATGGACATGCAGAAATCCCCCACCCGTGCCGTCGCCTGGATGCTGATGGCGGTCGCCTGCTTCTCGCTGATGGACGCCGGCATGAAGCAGCTCTCGGCCAGCTATCCCACCCTGCAGGTCACCTTCCTGCGCGGCGCGGCCTCGCTGCCGTTCGTGCTGGTCTGGGTGCTGGCCACCGCCGGCCCGCGCTCGCTGGTGCCCCGGCGCTGGGCCCTGCACCTGCTGCGCGGCGTGCTCGGCATGGCCATGATCGGCTGCTTCGTCTACGCCCTGCGCAGCCTGCCGCTGTCCACCGCCTACACGATCTACTTCGTCGCCCCGCTGCTGATCGCCGCGCTGTCGGTGCCGTTGCTGGGCGAGCACGTCGGCCCGCGCCGCTGGATCGCCATCGGCATCGGCCTGGTCGGGGTGCTGGTGGTGCTGCGCCCGGGCGTGGGCGGCTTCATCTCGGTGCCCGGGTTGATGGTGCTGCTGGCGGCGACCGCCTACGCGGTGGCTGCGATCACCGTCAGCATGCTCACCCGCACCGATACCCCGCAGTCGATGGTGGTGTGGTTCCTGGTGATCATGGCCGTGGGTGCCGGGCTGTTGGCCATCCCCGACTGGCAGCCGTTGCAGCTCGGCCACGCCGCGCTGATCGCCGGCATGGGCCTGGCCGGGGCCGGCGGGCAGGTTGCGCTGACCCGGGCCTTCCAGCTGGGCGAGGCCTCGCTGATCGCGCCGCTGGAATACACCGGGCTGGTCTGGGTGATCGGCTGGGACCTGCTGTTCTGGGGCGCGCTGCCGGACGGGGCGACCTGGCTGGGCGCGGCGATCATCGTCGCCTCCGGCCTGTACCTGCTGCACCGCGAGCGGGTCCGCCAGGTCCAGCCGCCCAGCCCGCTGGACCACCCGTGAGCCGTGCCGGGCCCACAGCGGGCCCGATCACGTCGGCTTAGAACCAAACGGAATATCATTGCGCGCTGCCGCACGGGCCAGGGCCGTCCCGCGCTGGTAGGCTGCACGCCCCCTCCCGTCGATGCCCCGGTTGACCGCGAAGTGATCGAGTTCCAGCGCCTGCACAAATCCTATGCCGTCGGCGGCCGCGCGATTGCCGCGCTGCAGCCGCTGGACCTGACCATCGAGGCCGGCGAAGTGTTCGGCATCATCGGCCATTCCGGTGCGGGCAAGTCGACCCTGATCCGCCTGATCAACCGGCTCGAAGAACCCACCGGTGGGCGGCTGCTGATCGGGGGCGAGGACGTCACCGCGCTGGATGCCGACGGCCTGCGCGTGCTGCGCCGGAAGATCGGCATGATCTTCCAGCACTTCAACCTGCTGTCCTCGCGCACGGTGGCCGCCAACGTCGCCTTCCCGCTGGAACTGGCCGGCACCCCGCGCGCGGAGATCGATGCGCGCGTGGACGAACTGCTGCGCACCGTCGGCCTGGAAGCGCACGCCACCAAGTACCCGGCGCAGCTGTCCGGCGGCCAGAAGCAGCGCGTGGGCATCGCCCGCGCCCTGGCCACCCGCCCGCAGATCCTGCTGTGCGACGAGGCCACCAGCGCGCTGGACCCGCAGACCACCGCCTCGGTGCTCAAGCTGCTGGGCAGGATCAACCGCGAACTCGGCCTGACGATCGTGCTGATCACCCATGAGATGGACGTGATCCGCCGCGTCTGCGACCGCGTTGCCGTGCTCGATGCCGGCCACCTGGTCGAGACCGGCCCGGTCACCCAGGTGTTCCTGCACCCGCAGCACCCCACCACCCGCCGCTTCGTCAGCGAATCGGAGCAGGTGGACGAAGGCGAGCTGCACAAGGATTTCGACGCCGTCGCCGGCCGCATCGTGCGCCTCACCTTCCTCGGTGCCGATACTTACGAACCGCTGCTGGGGCGCATCGCGCGCGAGACCGGCGTGGACTACAACATCCTGTCCGGCCGCATCGACCGGATCAAGGACACGCCCTATGGCCAGCTGACGGTATCGCTGGTCGGCGGTGACGTGGCGGCCGCACAGGCCGGCTTCGTTGCCGCCGGTGTCCACCTCGAGGAGCTGCGTCGATGATCCTGGCTACCGCCGGCGGGTTCTTCCGCCACCTGGACGCAGGCAAGTGGGCCGATATCGGCCAGGCCACCCTGGATACGCTGCTGATGCTCGGCGGCTCGCTGCCGCTGACGCTGCTGATCGGCCTGCCGCTGGGCGTGCTGCTGTTCCTCACCGGTTCGCCGCAGCTGCACCGCAAGCCGGTGCTGTATGGCGCGCTGGCGCTGCTGGTCAACCTGCTGCGCTCGGTGCCTTTCATCATCCTGATGATCGTGCTGATCCCGCTCACGCTGTGGATGATGGGCACCTCGCTCGGCGTCCGCGGCGCGATCGTGCCGCTGGTGATCGGCGCGGCGCCGTTCTATGCACGGCTGGTGGAAACCGCCCTGCGCGAAGTGGACCGTGGCGTGATCGAAGCCACCCAGGCGATGGGCGCCACGACTTGGCAGCTGGTCACCCGGGTGCTGCTGCCCGAAGCGCGCCCCGGCCTGATCGCCGGCGCCACCGTGACGGTGATCGCGCTGATCGGCTTCACCGCGATGGGCGGTGCGATCGGTTCCGGCGGCCTGGGCGATCTGGCCTTCCGCGATGGCTACCAGCGCTCGCACACCGACGTGGCCCTGGTCACCGTGGTGCTGCTGCTGGTGCTGGTGCAGGTGCTGCAGATGATCGGCGACCGCCTGGTCTCGCACTACAGCCGGAAATGACCGGTCGGTACCGACCGTTGGTCGGTACGCCATGCCCAGGGCGACGTCGCATGGCCCCAAGATGTGCCGCCGACGCGATTGCACGCCATCGTGCATCAAACCCGTGGCATAACGGCGGATACCGCAGTGCGCCTGGCGCGTCATTTCGGCGGCGACGCCGCGTCGTCGCTGGCCCTCCAGGCCGAGTACGATCTGAAGACGCTGCCGACCCGTCAGGAAATCGAGCGCAGGGTGCAGCCGCGCGAGGCGGCCTGACCGCCGCCCTTACCGGACGTTCGGCACCTCATAGCCCAGCCGGTCCACCTGCTCGGGGTGCTGCGGCACGCGCTTGAGCTTGTCGGTATTGACCCCGTACTCGTCACGCAGGCGGGTAGCCAGTTCCTTGTACAGGTCCTTGTCCATGTCCGGCTTGCGCGCGAAGATCCAGGCCATTTCGCGGCCCGGGTAGCCAAGCATCGCCCACGAATAGTCCGGCGCCACTTCCAGCACGCGGGTGTGGGTGGGCACGATCTTGTAGAACCAGGTGCGCCAGTTGTGGTTGCCGCTGTCCTCGTCCACCGAGGCGCGCACGGTCAGCTGCTGCAGCGGTTCGGAGAAGCCGTTGCGGTAGCGGTAGGTGATGCTCACCTTCTGGTCGCCGCGCAGGCTGAACTCGTTGACGCTGGCCACGTGGCCGCGCTCCACCGGGTTGGGCACCCGGCCGATCACGTACCAGGTACCCATGAACCGCTGCAGGTCGATCGGGGCGCCGATGGCGTTGGCGGCCTCCGGCGCCGGGGTCGGCTTGGCCTCGTGGCGGAAGGCGCAGGCGGACAGCAGCGACAGCGTCGACAGCAACAGGAGAGCGCGAAGCGGGCGGTTCAGAGACATGCGGCAGAAGGCTCCAGTGGCTGGCACGGGCATGGTGGGTGGGACGGGGGAGAACGTCAATGGTGGCGTTCACGCTTGCCGTAGCCGCTGCGTCGGCAGGTCGCAGCCGGTGAGATGGTGGCACGGCAAGGTGACGCATCACTTTCGCACGGAGTCGTGTCATGTCCTTGTCGTCTTCGCGTCATTGCCCGCGTTCACAGCGCTCCGCGCGTGCCGGCACCTGCCCCGATCCGCAGGTGCTGCGGGCCGTACGCCAGGTGGCCCTGGCCGGCCTGGCGCTGGTCCTGGTGTGGCCGGCAGCCCGTGGCAGCAGCGAGTGGCTGGGCTGGATGCCCATGTGGCTGGTCGGCATGCCCTGCCTGGCCTGGTGGAGCCTGTACCGCTTCCGCTTGCCGCAGGCCCTGCTGCAACGCCGCAGCCGTCGCCGGCGTGGTCCGCAGGCCAGGCGCCGCACGGCGCGCATGGTCCCGCGCACCGCGCGCCCTGACCTTCGACACGGGGGCGCGGGCCAGCCCGTGTGATAGCGTCCGGGGCCTATGACTGTCTGGAGCCCCAATGTCCCGAATCGCTTCCGCCTGCCTGTTGGCAGGCCTGCTGTCCGCCACCGTGGCAGGCACCGCCATGGCCGCTGACGCCCCCGCCGACCCTTACGCCTGGCTGGAAGACGTCACCGGCGACGCGTCGCTTGACTGGGTCAAGCAGCAGAACGCCAAGTCCGAAGGGCGCCTGGCCCAGACCCCGGCGTTCAAGCAGATGGAAGCCAGCATCCGCGAGGTGCTCGATTCGGACGCCAAGATCCCCGGCGTGCAGAAGATCGGCGACTACTACTACAACTTCTGGAAGGACAAGCAGCACGAGCGCGGCCTCTGGCGCCGCACCACGCTGGCCGAGTACCGCAAGGCGTCGCCGACGTGGGAAACCGTGCTCGACCTGGACGCGCTGAACAAGGCCGAAGGCGAGAACTGGGTATGGCATGGCGCCGAGTGCCTGCGCCCGGACTACTCGCGCTGCCTGATCGCGCTGTCGCGCGGCGGTGCCGATGCCGACGTCACCCGTGAGTTCGACCTGGCCAACAAGTCCTGGATCAAGGACGGCTTCTTCCGTCCGGAATCCAAGGGCGGGCTGAACTGGATCGATCGCGACACGGTGTTCGTCTATACCGATTTCGGCGACGGCACGATGACCAGCTCCGGCTATCCGCGGGTGGCCAAGCTGTGGAAGCGCGGTACTCCGATGGCCTCGGCGAGCGTGGTCTACGAGGGCAAGCCGGATGACATGTACATCGCGGCGATGCACGACGACACGCCCGGCTACGAGCGCAACCTGGTCAGCCGCACGCTGGCCTTCTACAACAACGAGGTCTACCTGCGCGGCGACGACGGCACGCTGACCAAGATCGATGCACCCAACTCGGCCGAGAAGGGCCTGCGCAAGCAGTGGCTGACCCTGGAGCTGCGCGAGCCGTGGACGGTGGGCGGCAAGACCTACACCGCCGGTTCGCTGCTGGTGACCAAGCTGGACGATTTCATCGCCGGCAAGCGTGATTTCGAGGTGCTGTTCGCGCCGACCGAGACCACCTCGCTGGCCGGCAGCAGCTGGACCAGGAACCACCTGGTGCTGAACGTGCTGGACGACGTCAAGAGCCGCCTGAGCGTGCTGACCCCGACCGACAGCGGCTGGAAGAAGAGCGCCTTCACCGGTGCCCCGGCCTTCGGCACCGTGGCCGTGGGTGCGGTCGATGCCGATGACAGCGACGCAGTATGGATGACGGTCACCGACTACCTGACCCCGACCACGCTGGCACTGGCCGAGATCGGCAAGCAGCCGGAAGTGCTCAAGACCATGCCGGCGTTCTTCAATGCCGACGGCAAGGTGATCGAGCAGCACTTCGCCACCAGCAAGGACGGCACCCGCGTGCCGTACTTCGTGGTGCATGCCAAGGACATGAAGCTCGATGGCAGCAACCCGACCCTGCTGTACGGCTACGGTGGCTTCGAAATCTCGCTGACCCCGTCGTATTCCGGCGGCATGGGCCGGGCGTGGCTGGAGAAGGGCGGCGTGTACGTGGTGGCCAACATCCGTGGTGGTGGCGAATACGGTCCGCGCTGGCACCAGGCCGCGCTGAAGCAGAACCGGCACAAGGCGTATGAGGACATGGCGGCGGTCGCCCGCGACCTGGTGACCCGCAAGATCACCTCGGCCAAGCACCTGGGCGTGCAGGGCGGCAGCAACGGTGGCCTGCTCACCGGCAACATGCTCACCCAGTACCCGGAGCTGTTCGGGGCGGTGGTGGTGCAGGTGCCGCTGCTGGACATGAAGCGCTACAGCCACCTGCTGGCGGGCGCCTCGTGGATGGCCGAGTACGGCAATCCGGATACGGCCGACTGGTCCTACATCCAGACGTTCTCGCCGTACCACCTGTTCGATCCGGCCAAGACCTACCCGCCGGTGCTGTTCACCACCTCCACCCGCGACGACCGCGTGCATCCGGGCCATGCCCGCAAGATGGCGGCCAAGATGATCGCGGCGGGCAAGGACGTGACCTATTACGAGAACATCGAGGGCGGTCACGGCGGGGCGGCCAACAATGCGCAGGCCGCGCACATGTCGGCATTGGCCTATAGCTTCCTGTGGGAGCAGTTGCGGTAGAGTCGAGCGTTGCTCGACTGCTGGGATGGCCCATCGGCCCGGTAGCCGCAGGGAATAGCCGAAGGCATCTTCGGCCCGCCTCCGGGTGGTGGGGCGTCAGGTTGGCCTCACCCCAGTTTCAACGCCACGCAGCAATGCGTGGCGTTTTTTTTGGGGTTTTTCTTTCGCCTGCGGCGGGCTTTCAAGTGCCGAAGGCAACTGCAGGATCAACGTCAACGTCAACGTCAACGTCCACCGCTGCTCGTGTGTGCTTTCGCTGGTTTGGGCGGGTACGGGCGGGTTGGCGGGACACGCCGTAAATACATCCCTGTAGGCTCGCATGCGCCATCCATGGCGCATGACGGTCCCGCCAACCCACCCCTACCCGCCCTTGACAGTGTGCGGGTGCTCAACCAAGAAGCAGGGAAGCAAAGAGCGGTGAAGCCGGCGATGCCTTCTGCTGGCGCTTTCGCGTTGTGCCATGGCCACCGACCCGTTGTCTGGGGGGGGGGGGGGTGGGGGGGGGGGGGGGGGGCCCGGGGGCGCGAGGTTGGGGTAGGGGCCCCACACCCCCGGATGTTAAT
>NZ_JANUDX010000011.1 GCF_024810105.1 Stenotrophomonas sp. BIGb0135 | reverse complement strand
CGCGCGTTGCGCGGTTGCCGAGCATGGCTCGGCACTACCAGATCAGGCACTGTCGCGCGTTGCGCGGTTGCCGGGCATGACTCGGCGTTACCGGGTCCGGCATTGAATACGCCCGGTGTGGGCCGCGCGTTGCGCGGTTGCCGAGCATGGCTCGGCACTACCAGATCAGGCACTGTCGCGCGTTGCGCGGTTGCCGGGCATGACTCGGCGTTACCGGGCCCGGCATTGAATACGCACGGTGTGGGCCGCGCGTTGCGCGGTTGCCGGGCATGGCCCGGCACACGGGGATCAGGCTGCGTCGGGCAGGCGGAAGAACGCGCGCGTGGCCGCCGTCGCGTTGGCCGCGGTGACGTCGACATCCTCGCCACGGTCACGCGCCAGTTCCTCGACGATATGCGACAGGAACATCGGCTCGTTGCGGCGGTCCTTGGGCATCGGCGTGAGCGAGCGCGGCAGCAGGTACGGCGCGTCGGTCTCGATCATGAGCCGGTTGGCCGGGATATGCCGGACCAGCTCGCGCAGGTGGGCGCCGCGGCGTTCGTCGCACAGCCAGCCGGTGATGCCGATGTACCAGTCCTGGTCCAGGTAATCGAACAGTTCCTGGCGCTCGCCGGTGAAGCAATGCACCACCGCCGCGCCGAGCGTGCCATCGAAGTTCTTCATCTGCGCCATGAAATCGGCGTGCGCGTCGCGCTGGTGCAGGAACAGCGGCTTGCGCGCGCCGTCGGCAGCCCGCACGTCGCTGGCCAGCTGCAACTGGCGTTCGAACGCGCGGTGCTGGGCCGGGCGCGGGGCGAAATCACGGAAGTAATCCAGCCCGCACTCGCCCACCGCCACCACCTCGGCATGGGCATGCAGCGCACGCATCTCCGCATCGCACTCGTCGGTGTATTCCACCGCATGGTGCGGATGCACGCCGGCGGTGGCGTAGAGGAACCCCGGGTGCTGGCGCGCCAGCTCCAGTGCCATCGGCGAGTGCTCGCGGCTGGCGCCGGTGATCACCATCTGCACCACGCCGGCATCGCGCGCGCGCGCCAGCACGGCATCGCGGTCGCGATCGAAGGAATCATGGGTGAGGTTGGCGCCGATATCGATCAGGTGCATGGGGGGCTACAGGACAGTGAACCCGCCCATTCTACCGTGCCGCCTGCACGGCCCCGGCGTACGCGTCTCGCCGCCCTCGCCCACGGCCCGTATCCTTGGCCGATGAGCACGCCGATTTTCCCGATCTCCCCGCTGCTGCCGCAGATCCTCGCGCAACTGGCCACCCACTCGCGGTTGGTCCTGGAAGCGCCACCCGGCGCGGGCAAGACCACCCAGGTGCCGCTGGCGCTGCTGGACGCCCCGTGGCTGCAGGGCCGCAAAATCCTCATGCTCGAACCGCGCCGGGTCGCCGCGCGCAGCGCTGCGCAGTTCATGGCGCGCCAGCTGGGCGACGAGGTCGGCGGCACGGTCGGCTACCGCATCCGCTTCGAAAACAAGGTCTCCGCGCGCACCCGCGTGGAAGTGGTGACCGAAGGCATCCTGACCCGGATGCTGCAGGACGACCCGATGCTGGAGGGCGTGGGGGCGCTGCTGTTCGATGAATTCCATGAGCGCCACCTGGCCGCCGACCTGGGCCTGGCGTTGGCGCTGGATGTGCAGGCGCAGCTGCGCGAGGACCTGCGCATCGTGGTGATGTCGGCCACGCTGGATGGCGAGCGCCTGGCCCGGTTCCTGGACGCGCCGCGCCTGAGCAGCGAAGGCCGCGGCTTTCCGGTGGCGATCAGCCATTTCCCTGCACGCCGCGAGGAAGCGCTGGAGGCGCAGGCGCGCCGCGCGGTGGAGCAGGCATTGGCCGAGCATCCCGGCGACGTGCTGGTGTTCCTGCCCGGCCAGCGCGAGATCGCGCGCACCCAGGCCGCGCTGGAGCAGGCATTGCCGGCCACCGTGCAGGTGCTGCCGCTGCATGGCGAGCTGCCGGTGGAGCAGCAGTCGCGCGTGCTGCAGCCCGATCCCGAGGGCCAGCGCCGGGTGGTGCTGGCCACCAACGTGGCCGAATCGTCGGTCACCCTGCCCGGCGTGCGCGTGGTGATCGATGCCGGGCTGGCGCGCGAGCCGCGTTACGACCCCAACAGCGGCTTCGCGCGGCTGGACGTGGTGAACATCGCACAGGCCTCGGCCGACCAGCGCGCCGGTCGTGCCGGCCGCGTCGCCGAGGGCTGGGCGTGGCGGCTGTGGCCGCAGTCGCAGCGCCTGGAGGCGCAGCGCCGGCCGGAGATCGCCCAGGTCGAGCTGGCCTCGTTGGCGCTGGAACTGGCCGCCTGGGGCAGCGACGACCTGCGCTTCGTCGATCCGCCGCCCAGCGGTGCGCTGGCCGCCGCGCGCGAACTGCTGCAACGACTCGGCGCCTTGAGCGACGGCGGCGGGCTCACCGCAGTGGGGCGCCGCATGCTGACCCTGGGCACGCATCCGCGGCTGGCGGCGATGCTGCTGGCCGCCAGCGCCGGCGAGGAGCAGGCGCTGGCCTGCGACCTGGCCGCACTGGTGGAAGCGCGCGACCCGCTGCGCCAGGGCGGCGATGCGCTGGCCGCCCGCTGGCGCGCCCTGGCCGCCTTCCGCCAGGGCCGTGCACCGCACACGGCCAATCGGGGCGGTCTGGCCACCATCGACGCGGCCAGCAAACAGTGGCGCCGCCGCCTGCGCTGCGAGGCGGCGCCACCGACCTCGGTGGAAGCACACCGGCTCGGCGACCTGCTCGCCCACGCCTTCCCCGACCGCATCGCCGCACGCCATCCCACCGACCCCCTGCGGTACCTGCTGGCCAACGGACGCAGCGCGCGCCTGTTCGATCCCAGCGACCTGCGCGGTGAGCCGTGGCTGGTGGCGGTGGAGCTGCGCGACGAAGCGCGCGATGCCTTGCTTCTGCGGGCCGCACCGGTCGATGAGAACCGGCTGCGCCGCGACTTCCCCGCCCGCTTCAAACAGGAAGACGTGGTGCGCTGGGATGCCGACAAGCGTGCCCTGGTGGCGCGCCGCGAATCCCGCTTCGACCGCATCGTGCTGGACAGCCGCTCGGCCGGACGCGTGGATCCGGCGCACGCCGCGCAGGCGCTGACCGAGGCCGTGGCCGAACTGGGCATCGATGCGCTGCCGTGGACCGACGGCCTGCGCCAGTGGCAGGCGCGCACACTGGCGCTGCGCGCCTGGATGCCCGAGCTCGACCTGCCGGACGTCTCCGATACGGCACTGATGGACAGCCTGCGCACCTGGCTGACGCCGGCCTTCAACGGCAAGACGCGCCTGGATACACTGGACGAGGCGAGCCTGGGCGAGGCACTGAAGTCGTCCCTGCCGTGGGCGCAGCGCCAATCGGTGGACCGGCATGCGCCGGTGCGCATCAGCGTGCCCTCCGGCATGGAGCGCCCGATCCACTACGCGCTCGACGCCGACGGCCACAGCCCGCAGGCCCCGGTGCTGGCGGTGAAGCTGCAGGAGCTGTTCGGCCTGGCCGACACCCCGCGCATCGCCGACGGCCGCGTGGCCCTCACCCTGCACCTGCTCTCGCCGGGAGGCCGCCCGTTGCAGGTCACCCAGGACCTGCGCAACTTCTGGGCCAACACCTACGCCGAAGTGAAAAAGGAAATGAAGGGCCGCTATCCCAAGCACCCGTGGCCGGACGATCCGTGGACGGCCACGGCCACCCACCGCGCCAAGCCCCGCGGTACCTGACGCGAACGTCGCATTCATGGCTGCCGGCTGACCGCGTCATCCGGTCCCACGGCAGGTGCCCGGGCAAGCAGCTACAGTCGTGATCCGGTCGTGGCAGGCGGCTAACACGCCCTACACGGCCCACGCCCCACACTGGATCGGAACCAAGCAAAGGACCCCCCATGAGCAGACTGACTGTGATTACCGACCGCGCCCTCGAGCGCGCCCTGGATCTGGCAAGCAGCGCCGGCGACGGCCTCAAGCATGCCGGCGGCAGCCTGCGCCACTTCGGCCCGCAGGCCACCGACTGGATCAAGACCGGCGCCGCCCTCGGCGCGGTGAAGACCGGCAGCAAGGTCGCCGCGAAAGTGGTCCGCCGCAATCCGGCCGTGACCATCGCCGCCGCCGCGGTGGGCGTGGGCCTGCTCGGCTACGCGCTGTACCGCAAGCAGCAGAAGAAGAAGCTCGCCAACGGCGAGGTGGTGGACGGCCAGGCGCAGCGCATCAGCGCCCGCAACCGTCGCGCCAGCACCGTGGTGGACGAACACAGCGACATCGGCAGCGACGCATGATCCTTGCGGGTCAGCGTTGACGCATCGAAACCGCCGGCAACGCCCGGCGGTTTTTTTTTGGCTGCGCTACCGGATCTCGCGCCATTGGCCGGGCTGTAGGTCATCGAGCGCGTGCGCGCCCATCGACACCCGCACCAGCCGCAGCGTGGGTAGACCGACGGCCGCCGTCATCCGCCGCACCTGGCGGTTGCGGCCTTCGCGCAGGGTGATCGCCAGCCATGCGTCGGGCACGGTCTTGCGGAAACGCACCGGTGGATCGCGGGCCCAGAGCGCAGGCGCGGGATCGAGGCGCTCGATCTTCGCCGGCAGGGTTGGCCCGTCATTGAGCTCCACGCCGCGCCGCAGCGCCTGCAGCTGGTCATCCCCGACGCTGCCTTCCACCTGCACCCAGTAGGTCTTGTCGGCCTTGTGCCGTGGGTCGGTCAGCTGGTGGGCCAGGCCACCATCATCGGTGAGCAGCAGCAGGCCTTCGCTGTCGTAGTCCAGCCGCCCGGCCGCGTACACCGCCGGCGGCAGGCCGAAACCGGCCAGCGTGGCCCGCGGCGGCTGGCTGCGGTCGGTGAACTGGCACAGCACGTTGAAGGGTTTGTTGAAGGCGATCAGCATCGGGCGGGACAACGCGGGGGATGGGCCATTGTCCCATCCCCCGGCGAACTCAGCGCGCCGGCTTCACGAAACGCAGGGTCATGCGGTCGCTTTCGCCGATGGCCTGGTACTTGGCCTCGTCGGCCTTGTCGTGCTGGTTGGTCGGCGGCAGCGTCCACACGCCATTGGGATGGTCCTTGGTGTCGCGCGGATTGGCATTGATCTCGCTGCTGCCAGCCAGTTCGAAACCGGCCGCCTTGGCCATGGCGATCACCTGCTGCTGGCCGACATAACCGGTCTTGTCATCGGCCGGCACGTCGGCCTTGGCGCGGTGTTCGACCACGCCGAGCACGCCGCCCGGCTTGAGCACGCTGTAGAAGCCCTTGAACATGCCCTCGGCCTGGTTGGCGCTGCGCCAGTTGTGCACGTTGCGGAAGGTCAGCACCACGTCGGCGGAATTGGCCGGGCCGAACGTCGGCGCCTTCGGGTCGTAGGCCACGATCGTGCTCTTGTCATACAGCGTGGGGGTGCCGGCGAACTTCTTCTCCAGGCCGTCGCGGCTGCGCTGCTGGTAGTCGCGGCCGCGCCCTTCGGCCACGGCCATCGGGTCGACCACGGCGGCCACGTAGCGGCCCGAGTCGTGCAGCAGCGGGGCCAGGATTTCCGAATACCAGCCGTTGCCCGGGGTGACCTCGATGACGGTCTGGCCCGGCGCGACGCCGAAGAACGACAGCGTCTGCGCGGGATGGCGGTACGCATCGCGCTTGACGTTGGCCGGATCGCGGCGACTGTCCTGCACCGCCTTCTGCACGGCCGGCGTGATCGCGACCTGCGCGTTCGGCCCGGCCGGTTTGATCGCCATCGCCGGCGCGGCAAGCATCAGGGTGGAGACGGTGAACAGGCAGGCACAGGTCAACGAACGGGCTTTCATCGGCGGGGCTTCCGGTAGCGGGATGGCGCGAGACTAGCAGCCAACCGTGTACAGGTGTTCACAAAACGTTAGTGCGACGCAGCAATCCGGAACACTGTTTTGTGCCTGTTGCCGCAACGCTGTCACCACGTCGGCCGTATCCTGTGGAAACGATTCCCAGGGAGAACATCACCCATGACTGCTACGCGTGAACTCGGTCGTTCCGGCCTCCAGGTCGCCCCCATCGCCTTCGGTGGCAACGTGTTCGGCTGGAGCGCAGACGAAAAGACCTCGTTCGCCCTGCTGGATGCATTCGTCGATGCCGGCTTCAACCTGGTGGATACCGCCGATGCGTACTCGGCATGGGTGCCGGGCAATGCCGGTGGCGAATCGGAAACCATCCTGGGCCGGTGGTTCAAGCACAGCGGCAAGCGCGACAAGGTGGTGCTGGCGACCAAAGTGGCCAAATGGGCCGAGCGCCCGGGCCTGTCGGCCGACAACATCGCCGCGGCCGTGGAGGATTCGCTGCGCCGCCTGCAGACCGACGTGATCGACCTGTACCAGGCGCACGAGGACGACGAGTCCACCCCGCTGGAGACCACCCTGGCAGCGTTCGGGCGCCTGATCGAACAGGGCAAGGTACGCGCCATCGGTGCCTCCAACTACAGCGCCAGCCGCCTGCACGATGCGCTGAAGGTATCGGCCGACTACAAGCTGCCCCGCTACGAGACGCTGCAGCCGGAGTACAACCTGTACGACCGCAGCGGCTACGAGGCCGGCCTGGAGCCGCTGGTCCGCGAGCAGGGCCTGGGCGTGATCAGCTATTACTCGCTGGCCAGCGGCTTCCTCAGCGGCAAGTACCGGCGTGCCGAGGATGCGGCCAAGAGCAGCGCACGCGGGCGCAGCGTGGTGGACAAGTACCTCAACCCGCGTGGCCTGCGCATCCTCACTGCACTGGATGACATCGCCGGCAAGCACGGCGCGAGCGCATCCCAGGTCGCGTTGGCCTGGTTGATCGCACGCCCCGGCATCACCGCGCCGATCGTGAGTGCCACCAGCGTCGAGCAGCTGAAGGACGTGCTGGCCGCCGCGCAGGTGCGACTGTCGGCCGAGGACGTGGCGCAACTGGATGCAGCGAGCGCCGAGCAGGACTGAGTCGCCGTCCATCGCCGATGACACGCAGCCGCCGCAGGGCGGCTGCATCGTTTTCGATGCGGGCGAAACGACGAAATAATAAAAAAGTTTCATTTTCTGCTTGCGGACTGAAACAAACCCCGGTAATGTTCGCGCCCATCGCCGCAGTGTGCGGCACCCATCCACCCAACCGAGCCCGTCATGCACCGTTGTTTCTCCGCCATCGCCAACCGACTGCACGCTGCGCACAGCGCGCTGCGTCCGTGCGATAGCGCGGGGAAAGCAGATGCACTGACCACCGACTGATCTTTCCTGCACGGAGATCGGTCACCGATCTCCGAGGCACGCCAACGCCCTCGGATGCTGCATCCGGGGGCGTTTTCGTTTGCGTTGGCGTCGCCTCACCCCAGGATCTCCATGCCGTATCTCCCCATCGTCCACACCCGGGCAAGGACTGCCTGACCACAAGGACGTGTCGTGTCGAGGCGCGCAAGCGCTGTGCCCTGGTGTGGGGCACGGGCGACGGGGGATTATGTGCATGACATATTGATATCGGTCACCCGATATTGATGCGTCGTCAATTCGATTATCTCAACGGCGCAGGCTTTTCCGCCTGCCTGGTGCGCGCGACGTTGTCGTGGCGTATGCCGGGATGCTCGGATCCGACGCGACATCCGCCTGCTGGTGCAGGCAACGGCGCGAGCCGTGGAGGTCGGTTCGATTCCGGCATGTCACTGCGCAGCTCTGGTAGCGCGGCAGGCACGTCCTGTCGTCGCGGGTTCGATTCCCGCTCCACGCCGCTGTACCCGGGCGAAAGCCCACCCGGGATCCCCCGCCCTGCCGCCGCATCGCAATCCATCGCGAGCGCGTGCCGGGCAACGCTACCGCCGCCGGGCCCTGGCCCTGGACGCGCACCGGCTCCAACCCTGCCACGCCTGCCGAGGTGGCAGCGTTCGCGGGTACGACGCCGACAGCGCCACGGCGTCGCTGCGATGGCGTCGCGGGGCTCCCACCTTCTTCTGCCCCACCGGGGCACCCCGCGCGCCAGGTCGGTATCCGGCTGGCGCGCGATCGATCTACCGGATGCCACCACCAGAGCCCACAGGAGAATGCACATGTTCTGGACCAGGAAGGTCGTGATCGGCGACGGCGAGCGCGGCCTGGTGTATCGAAATCGTCAATTCGAGGCCGTGCTCGGCCCCGGCACCCACCGCTGGTTCGATCCACGCGGCGAGCGCACGATCGTGCTGCACGACATCCGCACGCCGCGCTACGACGGCGCCGATGCCGACTTGCTGATGGCGCGTCACGATGCGTCGTTGCAGCAGGCCTTCCTGCTGGCCGATATCGGGCCACGCCAGATCGGCCTGGTGTACTACCAGGAGCGCCTGTGCGATGTGCTGGCCCCGGCCGCGCGCCAGTTGTACTGGCGTGGGCTGGTGCCGGTGCGGGTAGAGACGCTGCCCCTGGAGGCGGTGCCGCAGGTGCCGGCCGAGGTGGTGCTGCGCCTGCGCCAGATCGGTCTGCTGTCGCGCTACACGGTGACCACCCATGTGCCGGAGCAGCACGCGGCACTGGTGTTCATCGATGGCCAGTTGGCATGCACGCTCGGCCCCGGCCCGGCGTCGTTCTGGAACCTGCAGAACAACGTGGTGGTGGACGTGGTGGACCTGCGCCTGCACAGCGTGGAGGTGGGCGGCCAGGAGCTGTTGACCCGCGACAAGGTATCGCTGCGGGTGAACCTGTCGGCCAGCACCCGCGTGGTCGATCCGGTGGCGGCGCGTACCGGCGTGGCCAAGGTGGGCGAGCAGGTCTACCGCGAGCTGCAGTTCGCGCTGCGCCAGGCGGTGTCGGCGCGCTCGCTGGATGAGCTGCTCGGCGACAAGGCCGCGCTGGATGCCGAGATCCTGGCCAGTGTCCGCGCGCGCGTGGCCGGCCTGGGCACCGAGGTGCTCGGCGTTGGCGTCAAGGACGTGATCCTGCCCGGTGAAATGCGCGAGATCTTCAATGCCGTCGTACAGGCCGAGAAGCAGGCGCAGGCCAACGTGGTGCGGCGTCGCGAGGAGGCCAATGCCACGCGCTCGCTGCTCAACACCGCCAAGCTGATCGAGGACAACCCGGTGCTGATGCGGCTCAAGGAGCTGGAGGCACTGGAAAAGGTCACCGAGAAGATCGACAAGCTCACCGTGTTCGGCGGCCTGGATGGCGTGCTGAAGCAGCTGGTGACGATGAAGCCATGACATGCCCGGCAGGGGGAAGGGAATCCATCTGCCGGCGCTCAAGGGAATGACCCGATGAATACGCAAACACACGTTGAATTTCTTCACGCCGAAGGCGCTACCCCGATCAAGGCCTGGGTGCGCGGCGTGCCGATCGACAGCCTGGCCCGCGAGCAGCTGGCCAACATCGCCGCGGTGCCGTTCGTCGGCCCCTGGGTGGCGGTGATGCCGGACGTGCACGTGGGCAAGGGCGCCACCGTAGGGTCGGTGATACCCACGCGCGGCGCGATCATCCCGGCCGCGGTCGGCGTGGATATCGGCTGCGGCATGGCGGCGGTCCGCACCACGCTGCGCGCCGAGGACCTGCCCGACAACCTGGCCCGGCTGCGCAGCGACATCGAGCGCAGCGTGCCGGTGGGCAACGGCCGCGGCGGCGAGCACCGGCAGCTGCCGGACAGCATCCACAGCCGGATCGTGCGCTCCGGACTGGTCGAGCGGCTGGACGCCATCAAGCAGCGCCACCGGCGCGTGCGCACCGACAAGCTGGCGTGCCAGATCGGCACGCTCGGCGGCGGCAACCACTTCATCGAGATCTGCCTGGATGAAACCGGGGCGGTGTGGGTGATGCTGCACAGCGGCTCGCGCGGTACCGGCAACCTGATCGGCACCTACTTCATCGAGCAGGCGCGCGAGCAGCTGGCCCGGCGCGTGCTTGGTTTCCACCTGCCGGACAAGGACCTGGCCTTCTTCATGCAGGGCGAGCCGTTGTTCGACGACTACGTACAGGCCGTGTCGTGGGCGCAGGACTATGCCCGCGAAAACCGCGAGGCGATGATGGCGCGGGTGCTGGCCGAGATGCGCCTGCGGCTGCCGAAGTTCCAGCTGGAGAAGCTGGCGGTGAACTGCCACCACAACTACGTGCAGGCCGAAACGCACGGGGGCGAGGCGCTGCTGGTGACCCGCAAGGGTGCGGTCAGCGCACGCGCCGGCGAGCTGGGCATCATCCCCGGCAGCATGGGCACGCGCAGCTACATCGTGCGTGGCAAGGGCAATGCCGAGAGCTTCCACAGCTGCAGCCATGGCGCCGGGCGGGTGATGAGCCGCAGCGCCGCGCGCCAGCAGATCACCTTGGCGCAGCACCGCGAGGCGACCGCGCACGTGGAATGCCGCAAGGATGCGGCGGTGATCGATGAATCACCGGCGGCCTACAAGTCGATCGATGCGGTGATGGCCGCGCAGAGCGACCTGGTGGAGGTGGTGCACACCCTGCGCCAGGTGGTGTGCATCAAGGGCTGAGCAGGCCACGGACACACGATCCTGCGGCCACCTTCGGGTGGCCGTTTTCGTTCAGGCCGCCGCGCTGTCCTCGGCCACCAGTGCGTGGTGCAGGCTGATCCCGGCACGCACGCCCTCGGCATTGGCCAGGGTGATGTTGCCGACCACGCTGGCATCGCCAGCGGCGTACACGCCCGGCACCGAGGTCTGCTTCTGCGCGTCCACCCGCACCAGTACGCCGATCGGGCTGTCCTCCAGCGCGCAGCCCAGCTGTTCCACCAGCGCCGAACCCATGTGCTGGCGGGCGGCAACGAACAGCGCGCGCAGGTCGATGCGGCGACCATCGGCAAGCAGCGCACCGCTCAACTGCGGCGCCTCGCCCTCCAGCCCGACCACCTGCCCGGTTTCGATCCGAACGCCGCGCCGGTCCAGCATGGCGCGCTCGTCGTCCTCGATCTGCATGCCGTGGGCGAACAGGGTGACCTGGCCCCAGTCGGCCAGCAGCCCCGCCATCTTCACCGACATCGCGTGCCCGCCGAGCAGGCCGATCGCGCCGCCCCCCACTTCGTAGCCATGGCAGTACGGACAGTGCAGCACGCTGTGGCCCCATCGCTCGGCCACGCCGGGCAGGTCGGGCAGTTCATCGCGGATGCCGGTGGCCAGCAGCAGCTTGCGCGCGGCCCAGGTGTCGCCGGCGGCGGTGGTGAGCGCGAAACCGTCGACGGTGGGCTGCGCGTCGATGGCGGTATCGCTGACCCAACGCACGGTCGGGTAGGCCAGCAGTTGTGCCTTGGCCTGGCGGAGCAGGTCGCCGCCGGCGATGCCATCCATCCCCAGCACCCCATGCGAATGCGCGGAGAAGCGGTTGCGTGGCAGGCCACTGTCGATCACCAGGACCTCGCGGCGCGCGCGCGCCAGCATCAACGCGGCGGACAGGCCGGCAAAACTGCCGCCGACGATCACGGCATCAAACGTCATGGGGAACTCCTGCTGCATGGTGGGCCAGGTGGCGGGCGAACGCCTCGCCGAGGCTGGCCAGGGTGGTGCCACGCAGGCGCTGTTCGAGCAGGGCCTGGGCCTGGCGGTAGCTGTCGTCCAATGCATCGTTGACCACCTGCTGCACCGGGCAGCCGCGCCCGGTGTCGCGCGCGCCGGTGTGCAGCAGCGGGGGCGCGCCGATCGCCACGTACACGTCGTGCAGGGTGATCGTGGCCGGGTCGCGCGCGAGCTGGCTGCCGCCACCGTGGCCGCGCGCGTTGCGCACCACCCCGCCCTTGTGCAGCGCGGCCAGCAGGCGCCGGATCACCACCGGGTGGGTCGGCAGGCAGGCGGCCAGCTGCTCGGAGGTGCGAGGGCCGTCCTGCCCGACCAGATGGGCGGCGATGTGCAGGGCGTCGGAAAACTGGTTGCTGGATTTCATGTAACAAAGGTAGTTACAAATTAACCCGGTGTCCAGTCGGACGGCGCGGCGGTGGCCCGAGGAGGCGGCCGGCCGTGGGTCGGCCCTGCCCCGTCTCAGCGGATGTAGGGCGGGCCCACCATCGCGGCCGCCAGGTGGTCCAGGAACGAGCTGATCCGCGCCGATACGGCGGTGTTGCGGTAGTACACGGCGTGGATGGGCTGGCGCACGTCCACGGTGAGCGCGGGCAGCAGCTGCACCAGGTGACCGGCCTCGCGGTCGCGGTGAGTCATGAAATCGGACAGGCAGACGATGCCCACGCCGGCCAGGGCCAGCGCACGCAGGGTTTCGCCGCTGGACACGGCCAGCGCCGGGCGCACGTGCAGCAGCGCATCGGTATCGCCCGGCAGCGGCCAGTGGTTGAGCGAGTCCGGTTCGTTGAAGCCCAGCAGGGTGTGGCCGCGCAGGTCGGCGACGCTGGCCGGGGTGCCGTGCTGCTGCAGGTACGCCGGGCTGGCCATCACCCGCAGGCGGCTGTGTGCCAGCGGCCGGGCATGCAGGGTGGAATCGGCCAGTGGCCCGATCCGGATCGCCACGTCGGTGCGCCGCTCCAGCAGGTCGATGTAGCGCTCGCTGCTGTTGAGTTCCAGCGCCACGTCCGGGTAGCGCGCGCGATAGCCCGCCACCAGCGGGGCGATCACGTGCAGCACGAACGGCATCGCCGCATCCACGCGCAGCCGCCCGGCCGGGCGGTCGCGGCGGGCGGCGATCTGTTCCTCGGCGGCCTCCACCGAGGCCACGATCGCCCGGGCCTGGCCCAGGAACGCATCGCCTTCTTCGGTCAGTTGCAGCCGCCGCGTGGTGCGGGTCAGCAGGGTGGTGCCGAGCTTTTCCTCCAGCCGCCCCAGCGCCCGGCTCACCCCGGAGGTGGTCTGGCCGAGGGTTTCGGCGGCGGCGGTGATCGAGCCGCTGTCGATCACCGCGATGAAGGCCTGCATCTCGTCGAGGGTGGTTTTCATGGCGGGTGGCACCGGGATGCGACGCCCATTATTGACCACGGCGCAAGAGTGATTGGCGTGAAGGCCGCTTTTTCGGCAAGAGTGCGGCGCGCAGACTGCGCAGCCTCACCTCCCACCGGTAACCCACCATGTCCCGTGGCATCCCTTTGGCGCTGCTGGCGCTCACCCTCGGTGCGTACGCCATCGGCACCACCGAATTCGTCATCGTCGGCCTGATCCCGACCATCGCCGCCGACCTCGGCGTATCCCTGCCCTCGGCCGGCCTGCTGGTCTCGCTGTACGCGCTGGGCGTGGCGGTCGGCGCGCCGGTGCTGACCGCCCTCACCGGCCGCGTGCCGCGCAAGACCCTGCTGGTGGCGCTGATGGTGCTGTTCACCCTGGGCAACGTGATTGCCTGGATGGCACCGGGCTACGGCTCGCTGATCGTGGCGCGCGTGCTCACCGGCCTGGCGCACGGCGTGTTCTTCTCGATCGGCTCGATCATCGCCACGTCGGTGGTGCCCAAGGAGAAGGCCGCCAGCGCGATCGCGATCATGTTCACCGGCCTCACCGTGGCGCTGGTCACCGGCGTGCCACTGGGCACCTTCATCGGCCAGCACCTGGGCTGGCGCGCGACCTTCCTGGCCGTGGCCGCGCTGGGGGTGATCGCGCTGATCGGCAGCCTGCTGTTCGTGCCGCGCAACCTGCAGCGCAGCGCGCCGGCGACGTTCGGCCAGCAGCTGTCGGTGCTGGCCCAGCCGCGCCTGCTGCTGGTGTATGCGATCACCGCACTGGGCTACGGCGGCACCTTCCTGTCCTTCACCTACCTGGCCTCGATCCTGCAGGACGTCAGCGGCTTCTCGGCCAATGCGGTCAGCGGCGTGCTGCTGGTCTACGGCGTGTCGGTGGCGATCGGCAACCTGTGGGGCGGCCGTCTGGCGGATCGCCGCGGCCCGATCCCGGCGCTGAAGCTGATCTTCGCCCTGCTGGCCGCCGTGCTGTTCGTGCTCACCTTCACCGCCTACAACACCTGGCTGGTGCTGCTGACCGTGCTCGCGCTGGGTGCGGTGGCCTTCGGCAACGTGCCGGGGCTGCAGGTGTACGTGGTCAAGCAGGCGCAGCGTTTTGCTCCGCAGGCCGCCGATGTCGCCTCGGGGCTGAACATCGCCGCGTTCAACGTGGGCATCGCCTTCGGTGCCTCGCTGGGCGGGCTGGTGGTGGACCACCTCGGCCTGATGCACACCCCGTGGCTGGGCGCGCTGGTGGTGATGGGCGCCTTCGGCCTGACCGTGCTGAGTGGCCGCCTGGATCGCCGCGATGGCGTGGCCGACCGGGCCGAGGGCATCGCCGTCGGTGCGCATTGATGGACGGCGTGGCGGACCGATGGTTCGCGTTACGCAACGGCAGCCGACCTACGGTCGGCCCAATGCAACGGCAGCCGACCAGCGGTCGGCCCAGCCAACGGCAGCCGACCAACGGTCGGCCCAATTCAACGGCAGCCGACCAACGGTCGGCTCTACGTCGCTTTACGGTGCGCGGCGTAGCCTGCATCTCACCCCCATGAAGGAGTTTCCATGAGCATTCCCGCATTCGGCCTCGGCACGTTCCGCCTGAAGGGCCAGACCGTCATCGACTCGGTCCGCAACGCATTGGACGTGGGCTACCGCGCCATCGACACCGCGCAGATCTACGACAACGAGGCCGAGGTTGGCCAGGCCATCGCAGACGCCGGCGTGGCCCGCGACGATCTGTTCGTGACGACCAAGGTGTGGATCGCCAACTTCAGCCACGACGCGCTGCTGGACAGCCTGCGCGAGAGCCTGCGCAAGCTGCGCACCGACCACGTCGAGCTCACCCTGATCCACTGGCCCTCGCCCAAGGACGCCGTGCCGATGGCCGAGTACCTGGGCGCGTTGGCGGAAGCGAAGTCGCAGGGCCTGACCCGGCAGATCGGCATCTCCAACTTCACCATCGCCCAGACCCGCCAGGCCATCGACATCCTCGGTGCCGATGCCATCGCCACCAACCAGATCGAGGTGCACCCGTACCTGCAGAACCGCGCGTTGATCGCGTTCCTGAAGGACCAGGGCATCCACGTCACCGCCTACATGAGCCTGGCCTACGGCGAGGTGCTCAAGGACCCGGTGATCCAGGCCATCGCCGACCGCCACCAGGCCACCCCGGCCCAGGTCGCACTGGCCTGGGCGCTGCAGCAGGGCTATGCGGTCATCCCCTCCTCCACCAAGCGCGAGAACCTGGCCAGCAACCTGCTCGCCGCCGACCTGCGCTTGAGCGAGGAGGACATGGCGCAGATCGCCACGCTGGACCGTGGGCAGCGGCTGGCCAACCCGGCGGCGATTGCGCCCGACTGGGATTGAGGCAGGGCACGGCTGGCACTCGCGTCGGCCGTCCGCGCCTGCGGACGGCCTTCCGGATGCCCCGGCGGTAGCGTCGCGTTCCCGGCGCTGGTCACACCCTCCAGATCCAACGCGCGGTAGGGTCGGATCCCGATCGACCGCCGACCGCGTGGATCGGCGGCGGATCGGAACCCGCCCCTACCGGGAGCAGCGCGCGCGACGGTCCTGCCCGATCAGGCCTGCAACCACGTGCGCATCGCGGCGCTGACGCCTTCCGGTTTCTCCATCGGCGCCAAATGGCCGCAATCGGGCAGCACCACCAGCGTTGACCCCGGCACGAGCGCGTGCATTTCTTCGCTGATCGCCAGCGGGGTGATGCGGTCGTTGGCGCCACACACGATCAACAGCGGATAACGGTAGCCGGCCAGGACGTCGTGGCCGTCGCCACGTTCCAGCGCGCTCTGGCGCAGGAATACCTCGGCCCCCAGCCGCGCGGTCATGTCGCGCACGCGCTTCACCAGCACGTCATCATCCAGCCGGGACGCATCGATGTAGCTGCGCATCAGTGTGTCGCCAAACCCATGGAACCTGCCGGGCAGGCGCACGCTGGACTGTTGCGACTGACGCTGGGCGGCACGCTCGGGGGAGTCCGCATGGATCGAGGTGTCGATCAACGCCAGCCGCAGCACCCGTTCCGGCGCCGTGCGCAGGATCTGCTGGGCCACGAAGCCGCCGAGCGAAAAGCCTGCCAACGCGAAACGCGGCGGCGCCTGCGCCAGCACGTCGTCGACCACGGCCTGCATCGTCTCGCCCCGGGTCTGGTCGCCCACGGTGCAGTCGGCGATGTCGGACAGGTCGGCGATCTGCGCGCGCCAGAGGTCAGCGTCGTTGAGCAGGCCAGGGAGCAGCAGCAGGGGATGGCGGTCGGTCATGCGCTTATTGTCTCGCCCGCTGGGCAGGGAGGCCATGCCTGGGATGGGCCTATCCGTTCTACGGCAATCGTCCTTCGAGGGTGTTCCCGTCTTGAAACAGGCGCCCGAACCGAGGAAGGTATTCACGTCAAAGGTTCGCTGTGCCCTGCCCTTCACTCTCCTGAGCTGGATCGCGCGTTCGCTTGGACTTTCCACCCGGATGAACGAGCATGGCGCGGAAGGGATGAACCCGTGATGCGTGGCGGCATTGGCGCACACGCGATATTCAAACCGCCGCTTGGCCCCGGCTGGGAGAAAAGAGCTGTGGAATGGCTACTCCTTGTGTTCTTGCCTGCGATGTTGGTGTCCTACCCCATGTACTTCATGGAGCTCAGCGCGTTCAAGCGCGTCCTCAAGGCCGAGAACCCAGAGGCATGGAACCAGGCCCGGCAACGCTTCACGCTGAGTGGGTTTGAGGTGGCCTATCGCGTCCTGACAGCGTCCAAGGACGGCTTGTTTCAGGCACTGCGCTTGGCCCGGCGGTGATGAAAGCGAGGCGCATTGCGGTCCGATGGCTGTATATCGGCATGCGTTCATTCATGGTCGTGCTTTTCATTTTGTTGGCGCAGTTGGTCGAGGGTGGGCAGTAAATCGGCCATGGCACCCCATGGCCAACGTGGCATGCACGCCGATACCCCTTCGGCAGAAGGGTCCGGCAAGGACCGGGGCGGGATGACCTTTCAGACAGGGAGCAGCACGATGCACAGGATCGAGCGTCTGCAGTTGCGAGGTTTCACCGGCATGTCCACCGGCACGCTGTTGCTGTGGCTTTGCCTGCTCTGGCCCGGCGTAGCGGCGGCTGCCGAGGACGACTGGGTGCGCGTCGCCGATGCCGCCTTGAAGGCGCATGGCTGGCGGCCTGCCGACCATGCGCGATACGCGGCAACGCGGCTGGATGCCAATGGGGACGGGGTGATGGACGAGGCCTACCTGGTGGAGAGCCGGGACAGGCGACGCACGGCGGTCAGGATCTGCCTGGGCACCCGGCCAGGCGCGGCGGCGGCCCGGTGCTACATTGCCGCCGCCGAGGAGGGCGATGCGTCCGCGATGGGCGTGGACAGGCGTGCGCCCGGCTGCCACGCGTACACCGGCAATACACATGACGCTGTCACCGACAGCACCGTCTGCACGCCAAACGCCTCGGTGGAGTACTTCCGGATGGCCAGTGCGGGATCGCTGCTGGTCTATGACCGCAGGACCGATGACTTCCAGCGGTTCTGGTACGCGGACTGAAACGGTGTGCCGTCGCCGTGTCCGCTCCGTGGAGAGGCGGGCCGGCTGCGACCCCACGAACAAATGAGGCAGTACCTGTCCGGAGCTGACGAATGTCCAGAACGTCCATGATGGCATGCTGCCTTTGCCTGGCCTGCGCACTCTCTGCATGCGGCCCGTCCGATGAGGAACGGCTGGCCGCCCTGCCCGCGCTGACAAGAGCCCATATCCAGGCTGCGAAGGAGCAACCCGACTGCGTGCGCGTCGTGGACGCCTACGTCTTGCGCACCAGGTCCTGGAAGGCCACGACGTACTTCGTCGCTGTATCCCACTCTGTGGCCGCTGGCCGCGGATTTGCCGTGTTGCATGTGGATGAACTTGCAGATCCGCTGTACCTGGGCGAACGCAAGTCGTTCCATGTGGAGCTGGATCCATCCTGCAGCAAGGTGACCGAGGAGCTCCAGTTTCAGTAAGCGCCGCCGGGTGGCGTGGACCAGGCGCAGGTCACACCGGCGCCTCGGGCACCTCTACCTCCTGCACCGGCAGGGTCACCACCATCACCGTGGAGTCGTCCGGGTCCAGCCTGGTCTTGAAGCCCAGGCTCTGGCACATCGCCAGCATCGTGCTGTTCTCGCGCAGCACCTGGCCTTCGACGATGTTCAGGCCCAGCCACTTGGCGTACTCGATCATGATCGCCATCAGTCGCCAGCCGATGCCGTGGCCTTTCAGGTCCGAGCGGATCAGGATGCCGTACTCGCCGCGGTCGTAGTCGGCATCGGCATGCAGGCGCACCGCGCCGAGCATGTCGCCGCTGCGCGGGTCGATGGCCACCAGGGCGATCGAGCGCGCGTAATCAAGCTGGGTCAGTCGCGCGATGAACTCGTGGCTGAAATGCTTCACCGACTGGAAGAAGCGCAGGCGCAGGTCGTCGTCGGTGACGCGGGCGAAGAACGCGCGGAACAGCGCGTCGTCTTCCGGCCGTACCGGGCGCACGAAGGCCGGCGCACCGTCGGACAGGGTGATGGTGCGCTCCCATTCCTTGGGATACGGGAACACGGCAAAGCGCGGATGGCCGCGGCCCTTGTGCAGTTTGCGCGAGGGCGCGATGGCCACGCGTGCGTCGAGCGCGATCACTCCTTCACGGTCGGCGAGCAGCGGGTTGATGTCCAGGCTGCGGATCTCGGGAATGTCGGCGGCCAGCTGCGCCAGCTTGACCAGGATCAGCGCCACGGCACGCTCGTCGGCCGCCGGCACGTCGCGGTAGGCCTTGAGGATGCGCGAGACGCGGGTGCGGCCGATCAGCTCGTGCGACAGGCGCAGGTCCAGCGGGGGCAGTGCGAGCGCCTTGTCGTCGATCACCTCGACGGCGGTGCCGCCACGGCCGAACACGATCACCGGTCCGAAGGTGGGGTCGTCGGCGATGCCGGCGATCAGTTCGCGCGCCTTGGGGCGCACGATGGTGGGCTGCACCAGCACGCCGTCGATGCGGGCATCGGGGCGCTTCTCGTGCGCGCGCGCGATGATCGAGGTGGCCGCCGCATGCACCGCCTGCAGCGAGCCGAGGTTGAGGCGCACGCCGTCCACGTCGGACTTGTGCGGGATGTCGGCGGAAAACACCTTCACCGCCACGGTGGCGCCCTGCTCCAGCAGCGGCTGGGCCAGCTCCATGGCCTCGCGCGCGTCGCGGGCCTGCATCACCGGCGCCGACGGAATGCCATAGGCGGTGAGCAGCTGGTGGGTGGCGATGGGGTCGAGCCACTGCTGCCCGGCCGCCAGCGCCGCCTCGACCAGCCCGCGCGCCGTCGTGGTGTCGACAACGAAATCTTCGGGCAGGCTGGGCGGGGTTTCCATCAGCGCGGCCTGCGCATCGCGGTAGCGCACCAGATGCTGGAAGCCGCGTACCGCCTCGGCTTCGGTGGGATAGGTGGGCACGCGCGCGGCGTTGAGCGTGGCGGTGGCCCGGTCATCGTTGCCGAGCCAGACCGCGAACACGGGTTTGTCGCGGTGGTGGCGCGGGCGCAGGCCCAGGGTGCGGGTGAGTGCCTGGGCGGCGTCGGCCGATGAGGTGAACGCGGTGGGCACGTTGACCACCAGCACGGCATCGTTTTCGCTGTCGGACATCAGCGCGTCGATGGCCGCGGCATAGCGCTCGCCATCGGCGTCGACGACGATGTCGACCGGGTTGCTACGCGACCAGCCCTGCGGCAGCACGCTGTCCAGCTGCGCCACGGTGGCCGGCGACAACTCCGCCAGGCTGCCGCGCAGGGCCAGCAGCTGGTCCACGGCCAGGCGCCCTACCCCGCCGCCGTTGCTGAGGATGGCCAGCCGGCGGCCGGGGAAGGTACCGAGGCGGCCGAGTGTTTCGGCGGCGGTGAACAGTTCGTCCAGTGCGCCCACGCGCAGCAGGCCGGCGCGGTTGAAGGCGGCGCCGTACACGGCATCGGCGCTGGCCAGTGCCTGCACGTGGGTATCGGCGTCCGGGTTGATGCGGATGTGGCGACCGGACTTGACCACCACCACCGGCTTGGCGCGCGCGGCGGCACGCGCGGCGGACATGAACTTGCGCGCATCGCCGATGTGCTCGACGTAGAGCAGGATCGCGCGGGTGCGGTAATCGGTGGCGAAGTAGTCGAGCAGGTCGCCGAAGTCCACGTCCAGGGTGTCGCCGAGCGAGACGACCGCGGAGAAGCCGACCGAGCGCGCGACGCCCCATTCGACCAGGGCGGCGGCGATGGCGCTGGATTCGGAGATCAGCGCCAGGTCACCGGCCTGCGGGAAGTGCGCAGCGATGCTGGCATTCAAGCGTGCGTGCGGGGCAATGACGCCCAGGCAGTGCGGGCCGAGGATGCGCAGGCCCTTGGCGCGGGCGGCGGTTTCCACCTGTTCGGCAAGCGAGCCGGGGCCCTGGCCGAGGTTGGCGGTGAGGATGATGGCGGCGGCCACGCCGCGCTCGGCGGCGGTGGCCACGACCTGGGGGACGATGCTGGCCGGCGCGGTGATGATGACCAGCTCGGGCACCCAGTCCAGGTCTTTCAGGCGCTTGACCGTGCGGATGCCGTCGATGTCGCTGTAGCGGGGGTTGATCCAGGCCACCTTGCCGGGGAAGCCGGTGCTGCGCAGGTTGCGCATGACGGCACGGCCGGCGGAGCGTTCGCGCGGGCTGCCGCCGATGACGGCGACCGATTGCGGACGGAAGACGGATTGCAGATGGTAGGTGCTCATGGGCCGCACAGTCGCCGGGTCATGGGATGACACGGTACACGCGTGGAGGGGTGGGTGGGATGATCTGGCGCAGGTGCAGGATCGAGATTCAAGGCAGATCAACGACGCATGCACCGGCAGGTCCTTTCCCCGTGTGGGACAGGGCCGCCCTGCCAGGCCGGGATACGGTTTGAACCTGCACCGCCGTACGAGCCGGGCGCCGTTGTGTCCGGCACGTGGCCGCGCGCTCGTGTGGTTTGGCGGGTCCCGCGTCGCGCTGCCGAGCATGGCGCGGCACGACCGTGGGGCATCCATGCCCGGCGGAAATGCCGCCGCGCGCCCGGACAGCGGCGCATCCCGGTAGAGCCACGCCATGCGTGGCGGTGGCCCACCGCGCTCGACTACAACAACGTACCGCTGAGAATCATCGCGGCGATGCTGAAATAGATGACCAGGCCGGTCACATCCACCAGGGTGGCCACGAACGGCGCCGAGGCGCTGGCCGGGTCGAAACCGAGGCGCTTGAGGATGAAGGGAAGCATCGAGCCGGACAGCGAGCCGAAGGTGACGATGCCGACCAGCGCCGCGCCGATGGTGAGCGCCAGCAACTGCCAGTGCTCGCCGTAGTCGTGCAGGCCCAGCAGCTGCCAGGAGACGATGCGGATCATCGCCAGCACGCCGAGGATGGCGCCGAGGGTGAGGCCGGTGGGGACTTCGCGCAGGGCGACTTTCCACCAGTCGCGCAGGCGCAGTTCGCGCAGCGCCAGGCTGCGGATCAGCAGCGAGGTGGCCTGCGAGCCGGAGTTGCCGCCCGAGCTCATGATCAGCGGAATGAACAGGGTGAGCACGACGGCGCGCGACAGTTCGTCCTCGTAGTGCTGCATGGCACTGGCCGTGAGCATCTCGCCCAGGAACAGCACGCTGAGCCAGCCGGCGCGCTTGCGGATCATGCCGAAGAAGCCGATCTGCATATACGGCTTGTCCAGCGCTTCCATGCCGCCGAACTTGTGTGCGTCTTCGGTCGACTCCTCGATGAGCGCATCGAGGATGTCGTCGACGGTGACGATGCCCAGCACGTGCTGCTGGGCGTCCACCACCGGGATGGCGAGCAGGTCGTGGCGACGGATCAGCTGGGCCACCTCTTCCTGGTCGAGCTGGGCATCCACGGTGACCGGCGGGTTGACCTGGGCCACCTCGAGGATGGGCTCGTCGGGCAGGCCGGTGATCAACCGGCGCATGGTCACCACCTGCACCAGGGTGCGGGTGTGCGGGTCGAGCACGTAGATGGCGTAGACGGTTTCGCGGGTGCGTTCGACCTCGCGGATGTGCTGCAGGGTGCGGCCCACGGTCCAGTCGGCGGGGACGCTGACGAACTCGGTGGTCATCAGCGCGCCGGCGGTATGCGCGGGGTAGCTGAGCAGCTGCTGGATCGACTGCCGCGCCTCCGGGCTGAGCAGCGGGATCAACCGCGCGCGTTCCTCTTCGTCCAGTTCATGGACGATGTCGGTGGCACGGTCGTCGGCCATCAGCCCGAGCAGGGCGGCGGCGCGGGCCACCGGCAGCAGGCCGACCAGCTCGCCGCTGCGGTTGAGCTCGGGCTGTTCGAGCATCTTGACCGCGCGCGGCAACGGCAGCGCGGCCAGGGTGTCGGCGGCGTGCGACAGCTCCAGGGTATTGAGGAATTCCACCGCGTCGGCGGTGTTGTAGTGGTCAAGCGGTGCGCTCAACGCGGCGGCATCGGCCACCGGGCGCAGCAGGTCTTTCTGGTTCATCGGGTTCGCCTGTGGGGATCGCCGTGCGCGACGCCAGCGGTGGCGAACCGTCCCTCGTCAGGCGGTGGCCATCACTGGCGTCGAGCAAGGTCGACTTCTACTGTCGCTGGACATGGGTTTGGGGACTCCGCAAGGGTGTACTGCCGGACACGCCGGCAGCGGCGGGCAGTCTGGACCCGGGCGCGGGGCCGGTCAACCCGGGCGCGGTTGCCGCGTTGGGCTGCGATTGACGTTGGCAGAACGTGTGCGCCGCATAATGGGCGGACGTTTCCATGAGCTGGGCCTTCCATGCATAGCGGCGCCCTCGAACTGGCCCTGGTCCTGCTGCTGGCCGCGGTGATCGCCGTGCCGGTGTTCAAGAAGCTGGGCTTCGGCGCGGTGCTGGGCTACCTGGCCGCCGGGGTGGTGTTGGGGCCGGATGGGCTGGGCTTCGTGCAGGACGCCGACCGCATCCTCGGCGCGGCCGAGATCGGCGTGGTGATGCTGTTGTTCGTGATCGGGCTGGAACTGTCGCCGGCACGCCTGAAGGTGATGCGGCGCTCGGTGTTCGGGGCGGGCGCGCTGCAGGTGGCGCTGAGCGCGATCGTGCTGGGCAGCCTGTTGCTGCTGGACCACTTCCAGTGGAAGAGCGCGTTGATCGTGGGCCTGGCCCTGGCGCTGTCGTCCACCGCGGTGGGGCTGCAGCTGCTGTCCGAGCACAAGGCGATCAACAGCGACTACGGGCGCCTGGGCTTTGCCATCCTGCTGTTCCAGGACCTGATCGCCATTCCGTTGCTGGCCGCGATCCCACTGCTGGGCGGTGCCAGGAACGACACCCTGCAATGGAGCGATGTGGCCGTGGCGCTGGGCGCGCTGGCCGTGGTGATCCTGTGCGGGCGGCCGGTGCTGCGCCGTTTGTTCAACATCATCGCGCGTACCCGCAGCCCCGAAGTGTTCACCGCGATGGCGCTGCTGGTGGTGCTGGGCACGGCGTGGTTCATGCAGGAGGCCGGGCTGAGCCCCAGCCTGGGGGCGTTCCTGGCCGGCGTGCTGCTCTCCGATTCGGAGTTCCGGCACGAGCTGGAATCGCAGATCGAACCGTTCAAGGGGCTGCTGCTGGGCCTGTTCTTCATCGCGGTGGGCATGGGCATCGACCTGGACCGGATCATCGCCGAGCCGGCGATGATCGCCGCGGGGGTGACCATCCTGCTGGTGGTCAAGTTCGGGCTGCTGTTCGGGATCGGCAAGCTGGCCAAGCTGCGCACCCGGCATGCGGTGATGCTGGGCAGCGTGCTGTGGCTGGGCGGCGAATTCGCCTTCGTGGTGTTCAACGAGGCGCAGCGCGCCCAGTTGCTGGGCAGTGCCAACCATGACCGGCTGGTGGCGATCGTCGGCCTGTCGATGGCGATCACGCCGCTGCTGATGATCGCCCTGCTGCGGCTGCTGGGCCGCGAGGATGCGCCCAAGGCCAGTGCCCAGCCGGCCGACACGGTCGACACCGGCGGCATCCAGCCGCAGGTGATGATCGCCGGCATGGGCCGCTTCGGGCAGGTGGTGGCACGGCTACTGACCGCGCAGAAGATTCCGTTCGTGGCGCTGGAGTCCAACCCGGACACGGTCTCGGACCTGCGCCGCTTCGGCAACAAGCTCTACTACGGCGACCCGACCCGGCCGGAGATGCTGCGTGCGGCCGGCGGCGAACAGATCCGCGTGTACGTGGTGACCCTGGACGACCCGGACGCCAACATGCGCGCCACCCGGTTGATCCGGCGCATGTACCCCGATGCGGTGGTGCTGGTGCGCGCGCGCAACCGCCAGCACGCCTGGCGCCTGATGGACATGTCCGCCGAACCGTTCCGCGAGGTGTTCGGCACCAGCCTGGAGCTGAGCGAACGCATGCTGATCGCGCTCGGCATTCCCGCCGACACCGCGCGCAGCCACGTGCAGCGTTTCCGCGAGCACGACGAGAAGCTGCTGCGCGACCAGTACCTGGTGTATGACGACGAGGCGGCGGTGATCCAGACCTCGCGCGATGCCAGGGCGGACCTGATGCATCTGTTCGAGGCGGATGCGGAGCGGGATGGGAAGCCAGACGCATCCGACCGCGGCGGCTGACCTCCCACCTCCTTTCGCCGGCAACCGCGCGCCGCCAGAGGCCAAGGCGGAACCCTCGCCGCCGCCGGGAATGGCCCGGGGCGGGCGGCCGCCGACCAACGGTCGGCGCTACGTCGGGGTGGGATGGGATCAGCCGTTGTCGCGCAGGAAGCGGGCCATCGAGGACACGCCCGGCACGCGCGGTTCGAACTCACCGGCGACGTCGATGAAGCCACGCATCACCGCGATTTCGCGCGGGCTGCGGTTGAGCGCGTCGCGTACGTCCGGGTCGGCGCCGGCGCGCAGCAGGCGCTGCACCAGCAGCGGCAGGCCGTGCAGCGCGGCGAGGTGGAGCGGGCCGAAACCGCGCGGATCGCGCACCTCCAGCGAGACATCCTCGTCCAGCAGGCGCTCGACGGCGGCCAGCACCACCTGCTCGTCGCAGGCGGTGCCCGGTTCGGCGCGGGCGCCCAGCAGCAGCAGCAGCGGCGTCACCGAGCCGGCGGCAGCCTGGTCCGGTTCGGCGCCGGCCAGCAACAGGGTGTCGAGCAGGGCCAACAGGCGCGAGCGATCGCGGGCGCTGAAGCCGTAGAGCGCGGCGCAATGCAGCGGGCCCAGCTGCTGCGCGTCGCCGGCATGCACGTTGGCACCCGCGGTGAGCAGCCGCGCGACGATATCGGGCAGGCCCAGCGCCGAGGCCAGCATCAGCACGGTCACGCCGCCAGGCAGGCGGTATTCGAGTTCGGCACCGGCATCGAGCAGGGCCGAGACGATGTCGATCTGGCGCATGCTGACCGCCGCCGACAGCGGCGTGGCGCCACTGGCCGCGGCGTGCTGCGGGTTGGCGCCACGCGCCAGCAGCAGGTCGACCACGGCCAGGTGGCCACCGCCGGCGGCGCGCAGCAGCGCGGTGCAGCCCTGCGCGTCGACCACGTCCACCGCAAAGCCCAGGTCGATCAGGCGACGGACCGCGTCGGCATCGCCGGACATCGCCGCCGCCGGCAGGTCGCCGTCGCGCAGGGCGCGGCGCGGCAACGGCCACACCCGCCAGTCCAGCCAGTCGGCCAGGTCGCGACGACCGATCGACAGCGCCACGCCCAGCGGGGTCTGGCCGTCGGCGGCGCGTGCTTCCGGCGAGGCGCCCTGCTGCACCAGCAGCTTCAGCGACCCTTCGCGGGCCAGTGCGGTGGCCAGGTGCAGCGCGGTCATCCCATGGCTGTCGCGCGCTTCGCGGTCCACCCCGAGCAGCAGCAATGCCTGCTGCAGGCGCAGCCAGCCCAGCCGCACCGCCAGCGACAACGGTGGATCACCGGCCGGCGACGGCGCGAAGGGGTCGGCGCCACGTTCCAGCAGTTCCAGGGCGAGCTGTTCCAGCCCGCGCGAGGCGTGGTCGTGCTGCGCGCAGGCGCTGAGCAGGCGGGCAAGGCCGCCGCGGCCGGCCGGGGACAGGCCACGACGCAACAGGACCTGCAGCGCAGGCACGGCATCGATGCCGCGTGCCAGCAGCGCGAACATCGGTGTGTCCCCGCAGGCATCGAGTACTTCCGGGGCGGCACCGTTGGCAAGCAGCCAATCGACTGCCTGCGGGTCCAGCGCCAGTTCGGCGTCGTGCAACAGGGCGCCCAGTTCCTGCGGATCGCACAGCCGCGCCAGTGCGGCCATGCCGTCGAAGTTGCCGAAGCCCAAGGCTTCGCGCAGCAGGTCCAATGGCGGGCGGTCGGGCAGCGAGGGGGTGGCCGGGTCGGCGTCGGCATCGACCGCGGCAAGCCCGTCGGTGACCGAGGCCGGCAGCGGGTAGCTGCGGTCCAGCAGCGAGACGATGGCCCAGCGACCGGCGCTGGCGGCGATGTCCACGGCGCGGCGGCCCTGCGGGTCGACGGCGTCGGCGGCGATGCCCAGTTCCAGCAGGCGGCGCACCAGCAACGGCGAGACGTTATCGGCCATGCACGCCAGCAGGACCGCGTTGCGCCCTTCCACGTCGACCGCGTTGAGGTCGGGATGGTGCGGCAGCAGGTGTTCGATCACGGCGGCGCGACCGCCGCGGGCAGCCTCCAGCCACGGCGTGCGCGACAGCGCATCGCGCGACTCGAGGTTGGCACCGGCCCCCAGCAGCACGTCGATGATGTCGACATGGCCGGCCAGGGCGGCTTCATGCAGGGCGCTGCGGCGCTGGCGGTCGCGCGCGTCGGCGCGGGCCTTGTGCTTGAGCAGCAACTGCACGCCGGCCGGATCATCCTCTTCGGTGCCGGCAGCCGCCAGCAGCACGGGGGTGCCATCGGCCGGCTCGGTCTTGGCGCCGCGCTCGAGCAGGAACCGCGCCAGCCGCCAGTTGCCGACCTGGCAGGCCACCGCCAGCGGTGACCAGCCGTCGTTGTTGAGCGCGTCCACTTCGGCGGCGGCGTCGCGCAGCAGCGCGGCCACGCCCGGGTCCGAACTGCGCGCGGCGTGGTGCAGGGGCGTGTTGCCCTCGCTGTCGACCGCGCGCGAATCGGCGCCGTTGGCCAGCAGGGTCATCACCGCTTCGGGGCGGCCGTGCCAACTGTCGCGGGTGGCGGCCAGCAAGGGGGTCATGCCACGGTGCGGAGCATTGATGTTGACGCCGCGCGCGATCAACTCGCGCAGCAGGCGCAGGTCCGGCAGCACCGCGGCCAGCACCGGCAGGTTGCGCTGATCGCGCCAGGCCGGGTCGGGCAACCCCTGCGGATCGGCACCGGCGGCAAGCAGTTGCAGGGCACGGTCGACGCGACCGCTGCGCGCGGCGTCATACAGGGCGGGCAGGTGCTCGTGCTGGCCGAGCGGTTCCAGCGGCTGCGGTTCGGCGGCGTGGCCGGCGAACGCATCAAGGCGGTCGTCGTCCATGTCGACCGCGGCGCGGGCGGCCAGGCTGGCGGCCGGCGCGATCTTCTGCAGCGCCAGATGGGCCAGCGGCGAAAGCACCACGACGGCGGCGGTGAGCGGCCAGCGCAGCGCGTCGGACACCAGGCCGGGCCAGGCCGGCAGCACCACCAGCGCGCACACCAGCACCACCAGCGCGGCCACGGCCAGGCCGCGCCAGGCGCTGAGGTCGCGCCCGGACAGGGCCTGCCAATGGCTGTTGAGGCTGCCAGCGGTGCGTTCGACTTCATTCCACAACGGCCAGGTGCGCCAGACCCCGAGCAGGGCGGCGCTGACCGCCACGCTGAGCCCGAGCACGGCGGCCAGGCTGCCGCTGTCGTGCAGGGCGCTGAGCGGCCAGGCCACCAGCGCGGCGAGCAACACGGGGCCGGCCAACCAGGGGATCAGCAGCGCGGGCAGGTCCTGGCGCAGCACCTTGGCCGGCGGCTGCACCGGACGGGTGCGACGCCACCAGGAGATGCCCAGGGCGAAGGCCGGTTGCGCCAGCGCGACGCCGAGTGCGGCAGGCACGCCACCGAGCGCGGCCGCCAGGGCCAGCAGGACGCCGGCGGCGAACGCGCTGGCCAGGGCGCGGCTGCGCAGGGTGTCAGTCATCGCGGCGACGCGGGACCCGGACCGGGGCGACCGGCGGCGGGGGCATCTGCAGGTGGAATCCGCGCTCGGCCAGGTTGGCGCGCACTTGCGCGACGTCGGCCAGGGCCAGGCGACGGTCGGGGGTCAGGGCAACTTCCAGCACGAATGCGAACGGCGCCAGCGTGGCCTGCAACGCTTCTGGAACAGCGTTGAAGTCATCGCGGACGGCGAGGTAGACGTAGGTGTCCTGCTTGCGTTGGCTTTTGTAGACGTAGGCTTGCATTGCCCGCGGGGCGTGGCCCTGGGAAGTGATGGCGATGATTGTGTCGGAAACCACGCGGGGGGGAAAGCCGCGATCGCGTCCAGACGCCGGTTTACCGGCGCGCGGCAGATTCAGGTTCATCAATGTCGCGATGGCGTTCAGGTGGCGCGGGCTGCTCCGGCCACGATCGTCCGGCGCGAGGGCCGCAACGGTATTTGTCTTTCGGCGGGCCGGGCCGGGCCGCGAACGGGATTCACAGCGTGCCCGGTCAACCCACCTACGCCTGCCCTGCCAGCGACATCCGCAGGGCAACCGGTGCTCGATGGCCACCGCTCGCGAAGAGCGGTGGCCGACAGGGCTTACTTGACCTTGGCGTAGGTGCCCTTCAGGGCGACGCCGGCCATGATCGTGCCGGCGTAGCACTCGTAGTTGGTCGCGCTCTTGAACTCGTTCTTCTTGTAGTAGCTGACGATATCCACCACCGCATTGGCGTTGCGCGACTTGGCGCCGTCCTGCAGCGCGCGCAGCGCCGACAGCGCCACCCAGCGGCAGGCTTCCTCGTCGCTCTTGTTGGCGGCGTTGGTCTTCTTGTTGGTCACGTCCTCGCCGAGGCGCTGCTGGACGTTGACCTTTTCGCCGGCCAGGTAGAAACGCACGCTGCCGTCGATACCGGCATCACGGGCGGCCTGGGAGCTGACCAGCTCACGCAGCGACTGTTCCACGCGGGTGTCACGGGCCTGGGCGGTGCTGGCGACGGCGAGCAGCGCGGTGGCGGCAATCAGGGCAAAACGACGCATTCAACTTTCTCCTTGTTGGTGGGGTGCTGGGTGCTGCGTTGGAAACCGGCCCGCGCGGGGGCCGGGTACATCAGTCTTGCCAGCGACGGAAGATCAACGAGGTGTTGATCCCGCCAAAGGCGAAGTTGTTGCTCATGACGTAGTCGGTCTGCAGCGCGCGGCCCTCGCCCTGGATGAAATCCAGCGCCCCGCAGCGCGGGTCGACCGTGTGCAGGTTCAGGGTCGGTGCGAACCAGCCTTCGCGCATCATTTCGATGGTGAGCCAGGCCTCGAACGCGCCGCACGCGCCGAGCATGTGGCCGACGTAGCTCTTCAACGAACTGATCGGCATGCCCGGCCCGAACACCTGCGCGGTGGCCTGGGTCTCGGCAATGTCCCCATGCTCGGTGGCGGTGCCGTGGGCGTTGACGTAGCCGATCCGGGACGGTTCCAGGCCGGCATCTTCCAGCGCCAGGCGCATGGCCTGGGCCATCGTGTCGGCGGTGGGCTGGGTGACATGCTGGCCGTCGCTGTTGGTGCCGTAGCCGACCACCTCGGCCAGGATCGTGGCCCCGCGCGCCTGCGCATGTTCCAGTTCCTCCAGGATCAGCGTGCCGGCGCCCTCGCCCAGGACCAGTCCATCGCGGTTGGCATCGAACGGGCTGGGCGTGGTCTGCGGCGCATCGTTGCGCACGCTGGTGGCGAACAACGTGTCGAACACCGCCGCGGCCGTGGCATCGAGCTGCTCGGCGCCGCCGGTGACCATCACCTGTTGCTTGCCGCTGCGGATCGCCTCGTAGCCGGCGCCCACGCCCTGGCTGCCGGAGGTGCAGGCGCTGGAGGTGGTGTAAACGCGCCCGGACAGGCCGAAGAACACCCCGATGTTGACCGGCGAGGTGTGGCTCATCATTTTCAGGTAGGTGGTGGCGCTGATGCCTTCGGTGGTGTGCTCGTGGAGCATGCGACCGAACTCGGCGGTGGCCTCGTGGCTGCCCGACGACGACCCGTAGGCAACCCCGGCCATGCCGCTGCGCAGCACCGGATGGCCGAGCAGGCCGGCCGCCTCCAGCGCCAGCTCGGTGGCGCGCACCGACATCACCGCCACCTTGCCCATGCTGCGGGTGGTCTTGCGGTTGTAGTGCGGCGGCAGCGCGTAGTCCTGCACCGGCGCGGCCAGGCGCGTGTTGAGGCCGTCGAAGACTTCCCACTCGGGGATGTAACGCACCGCGTTGACGCGCGCGTGCAGGCGTTCGCGGATGCTCGGCCAGTCATGGCCCAGCGGGCTCAGCGCGGCCGCACCGGTGACCACGACGCGACGTTCGGTTCTGCTCATCAGACCATGCCTCCGTTGACCGAGATCACCTGGCGGGTGATGTAGCCGGCCGACTCGGACAGCAGGAAGGACACCGCGTGGGCGACCTCGTCCGGCTGGCCCATGCGACCGGCGGGAATCAGTTTGAGCGCGTGGTCGAGCACCTCCTGGTTGACCATCTCGGTCTCGATCAGGCCCGGGGCCACGCAGTTGACGGTGATCGCGCGGCTGGCCAGTTCCAGCGCCAGCGCCTTGGTGGCGCCGATGATGCCGGCCTTGGCCGCGCTGTAGTTGGTCTGGCCGCGGTTGCCGACCAGCCCCGACACCGAGGACAGGGTGACGATGCGGCCGGGCTTGCGCCGCCGCACCATCGGCATCACCAGCGGGTGCAGCACGTTGTAGAAGCTGTCCAGGTTGGTATGCACCACCGCGTCCCAGTCTTCGGCGGGCATCGCCGGGAAGGCGCCATCGCGGGCGATGCCGGCATTGCAGACCACCCCGTAATAGGCGCCGTGCGCCTCCACGTCGGCCTCCAGCGCGGCGCGCGCGGCCTCGCGATCGGCCACGTCGAACATCAGCACGCGGGCCTGCCGCCCCAGCGCCTGGATCTGGGCGACCACCTCCTGTGCCTCCTCGATGCGGCTGCGGCAATGCACCACCACGTCGAAGCCATCACGCGCGATCCGCAGCGCGATGGCGCGGCCGATGCCGCGGCTGGCGCCGGTCACCAGCACCGTCAGATTCCCTGTCATGCCTCTCCACTCTCCAGATAGGCCATCGCATCGCGTGGTTCAAACACGGAAACGTTGGCGACCGCCAATTCGGTAGCGCCTGCCAGGATGCGGCAGGCGAACATGCCCAGGCCATTTTCGCCCATCAGCTCGCACTGTGCCTCTACCCGCAGGCAGGTACCGGCAGCGAAATACGGCTGGTGCGCGGTGTAGCGGCGGGTGCCCAGCAGGAAGCCGATCGACGGCTCCCGCCCGGCCTGGCGCGCCTTGCACCCCGCCCAGGCGGCGATCGCCTGGGCCATGTATTCCACCCCGACCCAGGCCGGGACGCCCTCGGGCGTGGTGAACAGCCCCTGCGCGGGCACGTCCACTTCGACCACGATCGACTCGGGCTGCCAGTCCAGCAGCCGGTCGATCAGGCGCATGCTGTCGCGATGCGGCAGCACGTCATCGATGTCATGCGGCAGCTGCATGCTCACTCCCGGGACAGCGCCAGCACGGCATTGCTGCCGCCGAAGGCGAACGAATGGCTGAGGACGTGCTGCGGCGGGTGCGCCGCGCGCGTGCCCGGCGCGACCAGGGCCAATGCCGGCAATGCGGCATCGCCCTGCCCGTCCCACCAGTGCGTGGGCAGCTGCTGGTCGGGGTTGTCGGCCAGCACCATCCAGCACAGCGCGGCCTCGATCGCCCCCGACGCGCCCAGCGTGTGCCCGGTCAGTGGCTTGGTCGAGCTGGCCGGCACCGCGGTGCCCAGCACCGCCGCAACCGCCTGGCTTTCCATGGCGTCGTTGTGGCCGGTGGCGGTGCCGTGCAGGTTCACGTAATCCACCTGCGCGGCCGCCAGCCCGGCGCGGTCCAGCGCCTGCTGCATGGCGTCGATCGCACCGCGCGCCTGCGGATCCGGCGCGGACATATGGTGGGCGTCGGACGACTCGCCCCATCCGGACAGCCGCACCGGGCCGGGCGTGGTGGTCATCAGGAACAGCGCGGCACCTTCGCCGATGTTGATGCCGTTGCGGTTGGCCGAGAATGGATTGCAGCGCGCCGCCGAAACCGACTCCAACGCGCTGAACCCGGCCACGGTGAAGCGGCACAGCGAATCGGCGCCGCCAGCCACGACGGCATCGACCAGGCCGGCGCGCAGCAGGCGGGCGGCCGTCATCAACGCCTTGGCGCTGGAGGAACAGGCGGTGGAGATCGTCCACGCCGGGCCGTTGCTGCCGATACGCTCGCGCACGAAGCGCGCGGAGGTGCCCATTTCCTGCTGCGCGTAATCGAAATCGACCGGCCACTGGCCCGTGTCGCGATGCTGGCGCAGCGCGTTCTCCGATTCGCCGATGCCCGACGTGCTGGTCCCGATGATCACCGCGACGCGGTCGGCGCCGTGCCGCGCGATCGCCGCATCCACCGCCGGGCGGATCTGTACCAGTGCCGCCTCCAGCAGCGCGTTGTTGCGACCGCGCAAGGCCACCGGCAACGCGGACAGGTCCGGCAGCGGGGTGCCCACCTCGCCCAGCGCCAGGCGGCGGCCAGCGATCAGCTGGTCGTTGTCGCGCAGGCCGCCGGGCTGCCCGGCGAACAGGCCGTCGCGCACCTGCACGCGGTCACCGCCGAGCGCGCAGACCACGCCCAGGTCATTCAGATAGATCGCGCTGCTGCTACTGCTCACGGCGGTGCCTGTTCCATGTCCAACGATTCGATCACCAGTTCATAGCCCTCGGCCAGGTTGCGCAGGCGCACCCGGCCATCGGGCAGCGGCTCCAGCAGGAGCCAGGCCTTGCCGTCCTGCTCGAGGCGGCGCTGCCCGCCCGTCTCGACCAGGGTCCACCCGGCGGGCAGCGCGGCACGGATCGCCGCCACGGGCCACAGCGCGAACTGCAGGTCATCCAGCACGCGCTCGCCGCGCACCTGCGGCGGCAGCCAGGGCGCGCGCGTCTGCTGCAGGGTGGCGCCGTCCCAGACCATGCGCACGCCGGTCTGGCCCATGGCCTGCACCGCCAGCCGCACCTCGCTGCCGTCGGCTTCGAGCAATGCATCCAGCTCGCGCTCGTGGCTGCCGAAGCGGAACTGCAGGCGCTGCTGCAGCTGCAACGGCTGCGGCAGCGCCGACGGTGGCAACCGCAGGGTCGGCAGCTGCACCAGGGGCGCGGGCATGCGCGTGCTGGCACAGGCGGCCAGCAGCAGGCACAGCAGCAGGGAGACGATCAGACGGTGCACAGTTCCTCCAGCACCCGCAGGCGGCGACCGGTCGCATCGGCCACGTACGGATTATTGGTGTCCCACGCATAGCCGGCCAGGATCGAGGAGATCATGCGGCGCACGTCGGGCTGCTGGGCGGGGTGGTAGATGATTTTCTGGAAGCCACCGGCATACCAGGCCTCGACGAAGCGGCGGAAGGTCTTCACCCCGGCGCGCAGCGGAATGGAGAAGTCCTGCTCCCAATCCACGGTTTCGCCGGCGTGTTCGCGCGCCAGGCACTCGCTGGCCAGCTGCGCCGACTTGAAGGCGATGGTGACGCCGGAGGAGAACACCGGGTCGAGGAACTCGCCGGCGTTGCCGAGCAGCGCGTAGCCCTCGCCCCACAGCGAGCTGACGTTGGCCGAGTAGCCGGTGATGGTGCGCACCGGCAGCACGGCCCACTCGGCGTTCTTGAGCAGGCGGGTCAGGTTGGGATCCTCGCCGACGATGGCCTGCAGCTTCTCCAGGTCGCTGCCCGGGTATTTCTCGAAGAAACTCGGCTCGGCGACCACGCCCAGCGAGCAGCAGCCGTTGGAGAACGGGATCGTCCAGTACCACACGTCCACGTGTTCGGGATGGGTGGTGATCAGGATCTTGTTGCGATCGAAACCGGCGCCGGCCGGGATGTGGTCGCGCACGTGGCAGAAGATCGCCCCACGCACCGGGAAGTTGGACGGCGATTCCAGGTCCAACAGTCGCGGCAGCAGGCGTGCAAAGCCGCTGGCGTCCAGGATGAAGCCGGCCTCGATGGTGTACTCGCTGCCATCGGGGCGGCGCACCTGCACCCGTGCGGGGCGGCCCGGCTGCACCGACAGCACTTCGTCGCCGAAGCGCAGGGTGGTGCCCATGCGCTCGGCACCGCGCGCCAGCACGTCGTCGAAGTCGGCGCGCTGCACCTGGTAGGTGGTGCCCCAGCCCGGCGAGAACTTGTCGCGGAAGTCGAACTCGGTGCTGGCCTCGCCACGCACGAAGGCCGCGCCGTTCTTGTACTGGAACCCGGCCTGGACCACGTCCTGCAGCAGCCCGGCCGCTTCGATGTACTCCATGCTCTGCGGCAGCAGGCTCTCACCAATGGAGAACCGCGGGAACTGCTGGCGCTCCAGCATCAGCACCTGGCGGCCCTGCTTGCGCAGCATCGCCGCGGCGACCGAGCCGGCGGGGCCGGCGCCGATCACCAGGATTTCCGTGCGTTCGACTTGCGGGTTCATCGATACATCCTTGATCAGAAAACGTGGGAGAGGAAAAGGCGGACGCGTCGCTCAGTGCGGTGCGTCGTGCGGCGGTGGGCGGAACAACGGCGAGATGATCCAGACCAGGCCGATGCCGAACAACAGGGTCAGGCCGAAGGCGCGCAGCGCCGGCGTGGCCGACAGGCCGAGCAGGCCAAACGACAGCCAGGTGCTGGCCGCGCCCACGCACACCGCCAGCCATGCGCTGGCATCGCCGCGGTGCTCGATCAGGAAGATGCCGTAGTCGATGCCCATGCCCAGCAGCAGCATCAGCGCCAGCACGTTGAACAACTGCAGCGGCTGGCCGAACAGGCCGAGCAGGGCCAGGGTGAGGGCGCCGGCCACCAGGGTCGGGGCGAACACGCGCCAGGCTTGCGCGCGGTAGCGCCAGTACAGCACCGCGAACACCAGCACGATGCCAACCAGCAGCAGCCCGCTCATCAGCTTGCGGTAATGCTTGAGCAGCTTGGAGAAGTCGGCGGTGCGATCGACCCAGCGCACGCCCGGGATGCCCTGGGCCTGCGCTTCAAGCAGGGTGAGGGCATCGGCACGCGACAGGTCATCGACCATCACCACCGACGCCAGGCCGCCGCCCACCTTGCCCAGCCACAGGTGCCGGAACGGCATCGCCGCCGGCGAGGCCAGGAACGCATCGGCGTCCAGGTCGCTGGCCGCGTAGTCCGGGCGTGCCAGCGGTTCGCCGACCGCCTCGCCCACCTTGCCGAGCACCTGCGGCTCGACCCGGGCGGTGAGCGCGGCATCGGCGTGCTGGCGCTGGCGGGAGGGCAACCAGTCGCTGATCGCGCGATAGCCGCCGATCTGCTTTTTGGTGGACAGCACGCGCAGGCGTTCTATCAGCGCCTCTTCGCGCTGCAGTACCTGCTCGGCGTCATCGCCCTGCACCAGGTAGAACTGCGCGGGGCTGGGCATGCCCAGCATCTGGCTGATGCGGATCTGCTGGTCGATCAGGGTCTTGGGCGAGGACTGCAGGCTGCGCAGGTCGTCGTTGCTGCCGAGGCGGGCGATGCCGACTGCCGAGAACACCGCCGCCACGCCCAGGAACAGGACGGTACGGCGGCCCTGCAGGCGGGGCCAGCGCTCCAGGGTGCCCCCCAGCCAGCGCGCGAACCGCGTGCTGCGGATCTCGCCGCCGTCCAGCCACGGGAACCAGAAGATCACCGTCAGGAACGCGGCGGCCAGCCCGACCACCGAGAACAGCGCCATCTGGCGCAGGCCGGGGAACGGTGCCAGGCCCAGCGCCAGGTAGGCCAGTGCGCTGGTCAGCAGGGCCAGCCACAGGCCGGGCAGCAGGTGCCGCAGCAAGCGCCAGCGGCGGTCGGCCGGCTCGGCCTGGCGCGAAGCGAACCAGTGGATGCCGTAGTCCTCGGCCACGCCGACCAGCGAGGCACCGAACACCAGCGTGAGCACATGCACCTTGCCGAACACCAGCACCGTCACCGCCAGCGCCACGCCGCAGCCGATCAGCAGCGAGGCCGCCACCAGCAGGATCGGGCGCAACGAACGGAACGCCAGCCAGACCAGCAGCAGCACCGCGGCCAGCGAGCCCCAGCCGATCGTGTTGATCTCGCGATTGGCCTGCACCGCCGCGGCTTCGGCATGCAGCGGCACGCCGGCGCGCAGCACCTCCAGCCCCGGCGCCTGTTTGGCCGCGGCGGCGGTGGCCGCATCGAGCAGCACATCGATATGGCGCTCGCCGTCGAGCTGGAACGCCGAGCCGACCGTGTCGTACTGCACGATCGACCAATGCTTGCCCTCGGCCTCGAGCAGGCCGTCATCGCCCACGCGCAGCCCGGACCCCAGCGCGCGCTCCTGCCACCACTGCGGCCACAGCGACAGCGGGTCCTGCCGCCATTCGGTCAGCCGCGGCGCGCCCATCGGGCCATACAGCGCGGCCAGTGCCGACGCGGCCAGGCCATCGACCGGCTCGGCCTGCAGGCGCTGGCGCTGGTCGCTGGTCAGCAGGCGGTCGCGGTACGGTGCATAGAACGCACGCGCCTGCTCGAACCAGCCTTCGATCGAACCACTGTCCACCAGCAGCGCCTTGCCTTCGGCGCTGTCACGCAGCGCGCGGCGGAAGGCCTGCTCGGCCGCCTTGGTCCGCGCCGCGTCGGCACTGCCCAGCAGCACCACGATCTGGCGCGCATTGGCATCGGCGATGCGCCGGGTGACATCGGACAGCAGGCGGTCGTGCGCATCCTGCGGCAACAGCGCCAGGATGTCGGTGTCGATCCGCGACTGGCTTTTCCACAGGTGCCATTGCTGCGCGCCCAGGCCGATCAGCACCAGCAGCCAGAGGATGGCCAGCCAGCGCCACACGCGCTGCAGCCGTCCGTTCGGGGACAGGGCGTTGCCCTGCCCCGCGTGCAGGGACTCATTCAAACTTGCGTCCCTCGTCCGCGCTCAGCTGCGCCGGGGTCTCGCGCATGCCGGCGAAGTGGATGCGGGTGACGTCCTGGTTGGCTTCGGTGATCTGCACCTCGCGCACGTAGCGGTCGCCACTCAGCGCCAGCCCGGTGAACACCTTGGCCAGCATCGCCGAGCGCGGGCTCAGCTGCATCGTCCAGCCGTTGTTGGGCAACGCCTCCACCTTGACCGTGAACTGCGCCGACAGCGCCTGCGCATCGCCGCTCATCAGCGCGAACATGATCGCGTTGACCGACCGCATCGCCGGCTGCTGGCGGCCGTCCAGTTCGACCCGGCTGCTGCCGTCGCGCTGGCGGCTGAGGATGCGGTCACGGGTCACCACCACTTCGGACGGGAACGGCTTGAGCGTGGTCCAGATCACGCCGTGGTCCTGGGCCAGCACGAAGCTGCCCTGCGAGCGCAGCGGGTTCTTGAAGCCGGCCACCTGCTTCTCCTGGGTGAATTCACCGCGCAGCACGCCGACCTTGGCCACGCGCTGCTTGACCAGATCGACATCGGCGACCGCCGGCGCGGCCAACGCGGGCACGGCCACCAGCAACGACAACAGCACGACCAGCGTGCGCAGCAGAGCGTTCATTGCACTTCAACTCCCAGACGGTCCCACAGCACGGACGGGCACAGGTACAGCATTTCGTTGGTGACCGCGTCCACGGCCACCTGGATGGTGTGGGCGCGGGTCAGCACCGCGCCGCTGTCGGCATCGAGGATCTCGTAGGCGATCTTCAGCCGGTTTTCCCATTCGGTGATGGTCGCGCGCACGCGCAGCGCCTGCCCGTACAGCAATGGCCGGATGTACTTCACCCGCGCATCCACCACCGGCCAGAGGTAGCCGGACTCGCGCATCTGCGGGTAGTCGTAGTCGTAGCGCTGCAACAAGGCGCAGCGCGCGATCTCGAAGTACTTGAAGTAGTTGCCGTGCCACACGACGTGCATCGGGTCGCAGTCATGGAAGGTGGGCGACAGCGCCACCTCCCCACTGAGGTCAGGCCTGGTCATACAGGCTCCAGCGCTGGCCACGGATGTCCTCGAGCAGCGCCCGCAGTTCGCGATCCAGGGCACGGTCTTCATCGACCAGCGCGATACGTGCGCACAGGTCCTGGTACATCGCATCCAGTTCGCCATGCAGGGTGGCGTTCATACCCACCCGCTGGCGCAGCGCCACGCCCTGGCGGGCGGTGATCAGCAGCGCGGCAACCACCTGCTCGGTCAGCTCGATCACGCGCAGGCAGTCGCGCGCGGCGATGGTGCCCATGCTGACCTTGTCCTGGTTGTGGCATTCGGTGGACCGCGAAAACACCGAGGCCGGCATGGTCTGCTTGAGTGCCTCGGCGGTCCACGCCGACACGCTGATCTGCAGCGCCTTCAGGCCATGGTTGATCGCCGCGCGCGGGCCGCTGGCGCCGGACAGGTTGGCCGGCAGGCCATGGTTGTAGCGTGCGTCCACCACCAGCGCCATCTGCCGGTCGAGCAGATCGGCCAGGTTGGCGATGGCGTTCTTCAGCGCATCCATCGCAAAGGCGATGTGGCCACCGTAGAAATGCCCGCCGTGCAGGATGCGCTCGCCGTCGGCGTCGATCAGCGGGTTGTCGTTGGCGCTGTTGAGCTCGGTTTCGATCAGCTGGCGGAAGAACGGCAACGCGTCCTGCACCACGCCGATCACGTGCGGGGCGCAGCGCAGCGAGTAGCGGTCCTGCAGGCGCTGTTCGTTGCGCGGCGGACGGTCGCTGTGCAGGTCCTGGCGCAGCCGCGCGGCGATCTGCATCTGGCCCGGGTGCGGCTTGGCGGCAAACAGCATCTCATCGAAATGGTGCGCGTTGCCGTCGCTGGCCAGCACGTTGAACGCGGTCAGGCGCGTGGCCAGCCGGGTCAGGTAATCGGCGCGGTCGTACGCCAGGCAGGCCAGCGCGGTCATCACCGCGGTGCCGTTCATGATCGCCAGGCCTTCCTTGGGGCGCAGCCGCAGCGGGGTCATGCCGATCTCGGCCAGGACCTCGGCGGCCGGGCGGCGCGCGCCCTGGTACATCACCTCGCGCTCGCCGCACAGCACCGCGGCCACGTAGGACAGCGGGGTGAGGTCGCCACTGGCGCCGACCGAGCCTTCGGCCGGGATCAGCGGCAGCACGTCGTGGCGCAGCAGCGTGGCCAGGCCCTGCAGTAGCGGATGGCTCACCCCGGACATGCCGCGCACCAGCGAGGCCAGCCGCGCGGCGATCACCGCGCGCGTCTCGTTCTCGTCCAGGAAACGGCCCAGGCCGCAGCCATGGTAGGTGAACAGGTGGTGCGGCAGCTCGGCGACCAGCGCCGGCGGGATGTTGACCGTGCACGAGTCGCCGTAGCCGGTGGTCACCCCATAGATGACGCCGTCTTCGCGCAGCAGGCGGTCGAGGAAATCGGCCGCCTTCTGGATGCGTGCCTGGAAGGCCGGATCGTCGCTGACCACGGCCTGGGCCTGGCGCTGCGAGAGCGCGACCACGTCTTCGATGGTCAGCGGCGCATCGCCGAAGCGGATGTCGGGGGGATTACTTGCCATGAGATGCCTGATCCCAGAAGGGGAAGAAATTGAACCAGTCCAAGGGTGCCTGGGTGACCTGAACTTCCAGCCACCGGGCGAATTGTTCGGCCTGCGCGGTCAGCGCGGCATCGCGCGAGCCGCGCGGCAGCACGATGCGGTCGCTGAAGTGCTCGAAGCGCACGCGGTAGCCGTCGCCTTCGTGCAGGCAGGCCATCGTGTAGACCGGGCAGGCCAGCGCGGACGCCAGCACGTAGGCGCCGATCGGAAACTGCGCGACATGGCCGAGGAACGGGGCCGGCACGGTGCGCCCGCCGCGCAGCGGCACGCGGTCGCCGACGATGGCCACGAAGCCGCCGTCGGCCACGCGGTGCTGCAGCTCCACCGCCGTGGCCGGGCCCATGTCGGTGACCTGCATCAGTTCGACCGAGGCCAGCGGGTCCAGCCGCTGCATCAGCCGATTGAAGCGCTGTGCGTGCGCGGTATGCACCAGCACGGTGATGCGGAAGCCGGGCACCTGTTCGGCCAGCACCTGGCACAGTTCCAGGCAGCCGATGTGCGCGGTGAGGATCAACCCGCCCTCGCGGCGCGCGATCTTCTCCAGCATCAGGTCGCGCTGCAGGCGGATATGGCTGGGCGGATAGCGGCCGCCCAGGCCGAGCAGCTTGTCCAGCAGGGTGTCGGCGAACAGCGCGAAGTGTTTCAGGCTGGTCCAGCGCCCCGGCACGTGGCCGAGCACGCCGGTATGCGCCTGCAGCCGGCGCAGGTACTGCTGCGAGGACTGCCGTGCCACGCGGTTGCCAAGCCAGTGGCACACCACCACCGGGTACACGCACAGGCGGAACGGCCAGCGCCCGAACCAGCGGTGCACCCAGCACAGGAACAGCACCCCGGCGGCCGAGGTGGTCTCGCCCAGGTCGGCCCAATGCGGGGCGGTGGCCGGTGCCGGCGCGGTCATGCCGGTGGCGCTCCCACCGGCGCGGCGCCGCGCAGGCGGCGCCACAGCAACCGTGGCGCGCGGGGCAGCATGCCGAAGAACAGGCGGGTATGCATGCGGCTGATGCGCACGTTGTCGCGCCACACATCGAAGTGCGACACGCCATCGCTGGGATACGTGACCCTGGTCGGCAGGCTGATCACCGGCACGTCGCGCCAGAACAGCCGCACCAGGATCTCGCTGTCGAAGTCCATGCGCCGGCCGATGGTTTCCTCGCCCACCAGCCGCGTCACCGGCGCCAGCGGATACAGCCGGAAGCCGCACATCGAGTCGCGGATGTGCAGCGACAGCGTGTTGATCCACACCCAGATGTGGGTGGCATAGCGGCCATACAGGCGTGCCTTGGGCACGCTGGCATCGTAGGCGGGGATACCGCAGATCACCGCGTCCGGGTGCTGTCGGGCCAGCGCGACGAAGCGCGGGATATCGCCCGGATCGTGCTGGCCATCGGCATCGATCTGCAGCACGTGGCTGTGCCCGCGCCGCGCGGCCTCGGCGAACCCGGCCAGCATCGCCCCGCCCTTGCCCTGGTTGTGCGGCAGGCGCAGCAGCGCCACCTGCGGCGCATGCGCCGTGGCGAGGGCATCCAGCACCCGCGCGCAGCCCGGGTGGGAGCCGTCATCCACCAGCAGGCAGGGCAGCCCGCTGGCGAGTACGCCGCGCACCACCGCGCCGATGGCGTGTTCGTGGTCGTACACCGGGATCACCACCAGCGGGGCGAAGGGCGCCGCCGGCATCGCACGGGACGGCGTTTCATGCATCGCCGAACACCACACGGCCACTGGCATGCACGCCATGGTCGGACACGTAGCGGAAGGTCAGCACCGATTTGGCGGCATCCCAGCCCAGGCTGAGCTGCAGGCAGTCGCCCGGGCGCGCCACATGCTGGAACTTCAGCGCATCCATCCGCTCGAAGCGCGGCGGCATGCGGAACACCTGGCGTGCATAGTGGATCGCCCAATCCAGCTGGACCACCCCGGGCAGGATCTTCGCCTGCGGGAAGTGCCCGTCGAAGGCGATCAGGTCCGCCTCCAGCGGCAGGTGGAGCACCGCCGCGTCGGCCTCGCGCTGCTGCCACTGCACCGTCGGCAACACCGGCCGGAACAATGCCGCCAGCGCCGCGGCGGTCACCTTGCCCTGAGCATTGATCGGCAGTTCGTCGACGAAGCGCCAGCGCCGCGGGCGGGTCACGGCATCATGGCTGCTGGCCAGGTGCGCGCCGAGCGCCTGTGCCTGGCGGCGGCGCTGCGCGTCATCCCAGCCGGCCACCCCGGCCGGCTGCGGCACGACCACGGCGGCCAGCTGCTCGCGCGCGCCCGGCAGCACCAGCACTCGCACGTCCTGCACGTCCGGGTGGGTGCGCAGCTGGTGTTCCAGCGCGTCCAGCGAGACCCGGCGCTCTTCGATCTTGACGATGCGGTCGGCCCGGCCGAGCAGGCGGAAGCTGCGCCCGGCATCGGCTTCGACCCTGTCCTGGGTCTGCCACCAGGCACGGTCCTGCAGGTGCGGCGAGGACACCGACAGGCAGCCGCCCTCGATCCGCCAGGCCACGCCGGGCAGCGGGTGCCACTGCGGCTGCTCGGCACTCCAGCGGCGCCAGGCGATGCCGCCGGTCTCGCTGCTGCCGAACACTTCGGTCGGCGCCACCCCCAGCAGTGCGCCGGCCTGCAGCGCGGCCTCTTCCGGCAACGGCCCGCCGGAGGAGAACACCGCGCGCAGGCGGCCCCGCAGCGAAGACCAGTCCAGCTGCCCGGGCAGGCGCTTGAGGTGGGCCGGCGTGGCCACCAGCACCGACGGCCCCTGCGCCAACGCGCTGACCAGGTCTTCGTGGAAGAAGCGCCGCGGCTGGATCGCGCGCCCGGCCGCCAGCGGCCACAGCACGCGGAACAGCAAGCCATAGATGTGCTGGTGGGAGACGGTGCCATGCACCTGCGCACCCTCCAGCTGCTCGCCGAAGGCGGCCTGCAGCGCATCCACCTCCCGGGTCAGCTGGTGCATGCGCTTGACGATCGCGCTCGGCGCGCCGGTGCTGCCGGAGGTGAACACCACCAGCTCCAGCCGGTCTTCGTCCAGCGGCAGCAGCGGTACATCGGCCAGCGCTTCGCGATCAGGGGGCAGCGGTGCGTAGCGGGCCGGCACGTCACCGGCGAACCCGGCCACCCGCGGGCTCAGCCCGTCCAGCGTGGCCGGCAGGTTGTCGCCGCCGAGGAAGACCCGCTTGCCGGCATGCCAGGCCCCCAGCAGGGCGGCGGCGAACACCAGCGTGTCATCGAAGTACAGCGCCCAGTCGCTGCCGGGCGCGCGCGCGAACGCCTGCTGCCAGCACAGCACCTGCTGTCTGAAACGCGGGTGGTCGACCACCCCGTCCGGCGCGTGGCCCACGATCCGGCCCGGCAGCGCGGACACGGCCAGGCGATCCAGTGCGATCCATTCAGCCATGCGCGTGCGCCGCCTTGACCCGTCGCCGCACCAGCCATTCCCCACCAAACAGAGCACCCATCATCACGTACGCCAACAATCCGTTGTACAGCGCCCAGACCTGATTGGACGCCCACAGCGCCGTGATCAGGGCCAGACCCCCGTTGAAGACAAAGAAGCCGCACCACACCCAGGTGACACGGCGGGTATAGACCACCGCGAACGGCGGCAGGTCCGGCTCGCTCAGGCGCGCCAGGCGTTCCACCGCGCTGGGCGGGAAGCGCAGGCTGGTGGCGAAGATCACCAGCATCACCGCATTGACCAGCGCCGGGTACAGCTTCAGCGGCAGCGCCTGGTTGAACGCGGTGGCCACCAGCGCCAGCACCCCGGTGCCCAGCGCAGCCACCCACCACACCGGCTGACGGGTGGTGAGCGCGCGCAGCGCAGCCAGGCTGAACAGCAGCAGCGACAGCCAGCGCGGCTCGAAGCGGCCCAGCGACAGGTACACCACCAGCGGGTATGCCAGCGACAGCAACGCAAACGCCGCGACGCGCACCCGGACCATGGTCAGTGTCCTGCGGCAGCCGTCAGGCGGCTGCTTGACCGGGCAGCAGCCCGTGCACCACGTCGACGATGTCCTGCACGGTACGCACTGCCTTGAATGCCTCCGGCTGCAGGTTGCGACCGAGCAGCGGCTTGAGCTGCACGATCAGGTCGACCGCGTCGATGCTGTCGATGTCCAGGTCGTCGTACAGGCGGGCTTGGGGCGTGATGCGCGCCGGCTCGATCTCAAAGCTGTCCTTGAGGATCTTGACGATGCGATCGAAAAGTTCGTTCTTGGTCATGGCAAATCCTGACGCGCCGTTACGACGGCTGGCGTGCGGCGACAAACTCGCTCAGGGCACGCACGCTGGAGAAATGGCGACGGGTCTCTTCCGAATCCGCGGACAGGCTGACACCGTACTTTTTCTGCAGGGCCAAACCAAGTTCAAGCGCGTCGATCGAATCCAGGCCCAGTCCCTCCACGAACAGAGGGGCCGCAGGATCGATGTCTTCGGGAGTGATGTCTTCCAGTGAAAGCGATGAAATGATCAATTCCTTGATCTCGTGCTCAAGTGCCTGCACGGCTCGGTTCTCCAGCGAAGTCAAAGTAATGGGCAAGATGATCGGTCACGCGCCGCGCCGCCAAGGCATCCCCCCTGGGCGTGTCACCGGCTACTGCCAGGAAGGGGGCGATCGGGAGATCTTCCCCGACTTCCAGCTGAACGTGAAAACGCCGTGATGGCACACGATACCATTTCTGGCCCTTGGTCAGGGTAGGCGGGGTGCAGGTGATCCTGACCGGGGTTATGTCCAGCCGCCCGCGCACGGCGATGTTGGCCGCCCCGCGCTGCAGGCGCAGTGGCTGGCCGGGCACGGTCCGGGTGCCCTCGGGGAAGATGACCAGGTTGCCGCCGGCCTGCACCGCGGCGATGCAGTCGTCGATCAGCCCTGCCCCGTCGTCGTTGGAGACATAGCCAGCCGCGCGCACCGGGCCACGCATGAACGGGTTGCAGGCCACGGCCTGCTTGACCACACAGTCGGCATTGGGCAGCTGGGCGATCAGCAGGACCACGTCGATCAGGGTGGGATGGTTGGCCAGGATCAGCAGGCCGTTGCGCTGCAGGCGCTCGGCGCCACGGATCTCATAGGTCATCACCCCCAGCCGGCGCATCAGCCCGACATGGCTGGCGAAGCTGAATTGCACCAGGCGCCGGGCGAGGCTGCGGCGCCTGGCCGGGTGACGCACCAGGAACAGCAGCGGGAACAGCAGGCCGCCCAGCAGCAGGCCGCCGAGTCCGAACACGGCAAAGCTCAGGCCGGTGCCGAACACCCGCCAGGCATGGTTCAGACGGGCCGGCCAGCGCTCAGCCATGGCGCTGCCAGGTCCATTGTTGGCCGTCGGCGGCCATCTGCAGGCGACTGTCGCCGGCCAGCAGGAAGCGCATGGCATCCAGCCCGTGCGGCAGCGCGGCCGCCGGGCTGTCGGCGGTGGCCGCGCCCCAGCCCAGCGACAGCCGGATGCCGGGGCGGTCGGCCCGGGCCAGCCGCCAGCACCAGGCGTAATAAGGGTCGGGCTCGTCGGCAAAGCCGGCGTACACCGGGGGCAGCGGCGATTCGTAGATCACCACGCGGACTTCCTCGGCACCGTCGGCCAACAGGCCATAAGCCTCGATGCAGGCGGCCTCGACCGTGGCGCGGCCGGCGGCCAGGGCCAGATAGTTGCCGCGGTGGCTGCGGGCGATGGAGTACAGCGCGGCCACCGCGTTGTGCACGGACAGGCCGAACGCGGTCGGGGACATGCTGTTGTCGGTGCGCAGGCTGTCCAGCAACTCCATCGAGCGGGCCACGTCGCCGTGCCGTGAGGCGAACACCAGCGGGACCTGGCCGTCGTCATCGGGCTGTTCGCACCAGCAGGCCGCCTGGATGGCCATGCGGCCCAGGCGCTCGATCCGGCGCCGCTGCATGGCCGGCACTTCGGACAGCGCAGGGGTGTCCTCGCCGTGCGGCAACGCGGGGGCCTGCGCCCATGCCTGCCAGTCCTGCTTCGACGCCAGGCCCGGTGCCCAGGCCGACCAATCCACCACTGAAAACTCGATCATTCACGCCAACATGTTGATGGGCACCCGGGGCGCAGTGCTTGAAGGGGGCGCGCCGGGGCCTTGGACGGAGCCTGCCCGACCCGCAGACACTTCCCCGTGTGTGCAGTGGGCAGCAGGCGCGAGGCGACGCGATGATCCCGGTGGCGCGGCTGGGACATCGCAGCGCACCGCCGTAAAAAGGAGCGCACGCTATCATGACACCCTTGGCACTGGCAGCATTCACAATCTGAAATGAGCAGCACCCTCCCGCACGCATCGACCCCGGCGCTGGCCTCCCCTCCCACCGCAGCCGCGCTGTTCAGCATCGCCTACCGGCCTGCCGCGCGGCGCGAGGCGGCGTTGGCCGACCCGTGCACCCTGGCGGTGTTCGGCTTCGGTGACCGCGATGCGCGGCTGGACGGGGACCCGCGCTGGCTGCAGGTGCCGCTGGCCGAGCACGGTGCGGCGCAGGTGGAGGTATGGCGTTCGCCGACGCCGGTGCGCTGCGGGGTGACCGACGGGGTCCGGTGGTCGCACAACGAGGCGGTGCTGTTCGGGGTGCTGGAGATCGCGGAGGTCGACGGCGATATCGAGTCGGCCGCGGCGGATGCCTACGCGAGGATGAGCAGCTTCCTGGCCAGTTGCGGATTTCCGCACCTGCTGCGGACGTGGAACTACCTGGATGCGGTGACCGAGGGCGACGGCGACCAGGAGCGCTACCGCCGTTTCTGCGTGGGCCGGGTGCGCGGGCTGCGCGAACTGGACGAGGCCGCGCTGCCCGCGGCGACGTGCATCGGGCGTTTCGACGGTGACCGACGGCTACAGGTGTACTGGCTGGCCGCGCGCGAGGCCGGGCTGCCGCTGGAGAACCCGCGCCAGGTCAGCGCCTTCCGCTACCCGCGCCAGTACGGGCCGCAGTCGCCGAGTTTCTCGCGGGCGCTGCTGGCACCGGAGGCGACGGGGTTGCCCTTGCTGCAGTCGGGGACGGCGGCGATCGTGGGCCATGTGTCGCAGCACACCGGTGCGGTGGACGAGCAGTTGCGCGAGACGCTGACCAATCTGCAGAGTCTGGTGGACGCAGCCCGCCGGCAACGGCCGACGTTGTCACCGACGCTGAGCGCCGATTCGGTGCTGAAAGTCTATGTGCGCCGGGCCGGGGACATGCCGGCGGTGGCCGCGCAGATGGCCGCCCTGCCGGGCGCCCCGGCCTTCGTGGTCCTGCACGCCGAGGTCTGCCGCGCCGAACTGCTGGTCGAGATCGAAGGCCTGCACGGCTGAGCCGCGCCCGAACGCGTCCTGCCCGGCACGCACCGGCCAACCGTAGAGCCGACCGTCGGTCGGCTGCCTCAAACACGGCCCCGCCCGGTAGAGCCGACCGTTGGTCGGCTGCATGTCTCAAACCCGGCCCCGCCCGGTAGAGCCGACCGTTGGTCGGCTGCATGTCTCAAACACGGCCCCCGCCCCGGGTAGAGCCGACCGTTGGTCGGCTGCATGTCTCAAACAAGGGAGCCCACCCCAGGTAGAGCCGACCGTTGGTCGGCTGCATGTCTCAAACACGGCCCCCGCCCCGGGTAGAGCCGACCGTTGGTCGGCTGCTCTGGACCCCTTCCACGGCCAGCACCCGCCCCTCAGTGATACCCCGCGTCCGCCCGCACCTTGCCGCGGAACACCCGGTAGGACCAGGCCGTATAGCCCAGGATCACCGGCAGCAACACCACCAGCCCGACCAGGCTGAAGCCCAGCGACGACGCCGGCGCGGCCGCCTGCCACAGGGTCATGCTCGGCGGCAGCAGGTACGGCCACATGCCCAGCACCAACCCGATGAAGCCCAGGATGAACAAGGCCAGGGTCAGCAGGAACGGCGGCAGGTCGCGCCTGGGGTGCATCGCGCTGCGCCACAACGCCACCGCCACGCCCAGGGTCAGCAACGGCACCGGCGACAGCCACCAGAAGTTGCCGTCGCTGAACCAGCGCGCCATCAGCCTCGAATCCAGGAACGGCAACCAGGTGCTCACCAGGCCCATGAACACGATCACCGCCACCACCAGCGGCCGGGTCAACGTGCGCGCGAACGTCTGCTCGCGGCCCTCGGTCTTCAGGATCAGCCAGGTGCTGCCCAGCAGCGCGTAGCCGAACACCACCGCCGCGCCGGTCAGCATCGAGAACGGGCTGAACCAGCTGAACGCCCCGCCCACGTACCGGCCATCCACCACCTGCAGGCCCTGCACCAGCGCGCCCAGGATCACGCCCTGTGCGAACGCGGCCAGCAGCGAGCCCAGCCCGAAGGCCACGCTCCACAACCGCCGCGAGCGGTGCGCCTTGAACCGGAACTCGAACGCCACGCCGCGGAACACCAGCGCCACCACCAGCAGCAGTACCGGCAGGTACAGCGCCGACAGCAACGCCGCATACGCCTTGGGAAACGCCGCCATCAGGCCCGCGCCGCCCAGTACCAGCCAGGTCTCGTTGCCGTCCCAGATCGGCGCGGCGGTGTTCATCATGATGTCCAGCTGTTCCTCGTCCTCGGCCATCGGCGCGAGGATGCCGATGCCCAGCACGAACCCATCCAGCACCACGTACATCAGCACGCCGAAGCCGATCACCGCAAACCATGCCACCGGCAGCCAGGTTGTCATCTCCATCTCAGCGCTCCTCCAGCGGTTCGTCGGCACCGGACAGCGGCCGCGCCGGGGTATGGCTGCCGGCTTCCAGGGCCGGTGCCGGCGCATGCGGTTTGGGCCCGGTGCGGATGATCTTGACCAGGTACCAGATGCCCCAGCCGAATACGAACGCGTAACCGACCACGTACACGCCCAGCGACAGCGCGGTCATCCACGCACTCTGCGGGCCGACCGCGTCGGCGGTGCGCAGCACGCCATAGACCACCCACGGCTGCCGCCCCATCTCGGTAACGAACCAGCCGGATATCAGCGCGATGAAGCCGCTGGGGAGCATCCAGTTCCAGCCGCGCACCAGCCAGCGCGACTGCAGCAGCTTGCCGCGCCACCACTGGAACGCCGACACCCAGGCCAGCAGCAGCATCAGCGTGCCCAGCCCGACCATGATGCGGAAGGCGAAGAACACCGGCACCACCGGCGGCCGCTCGCTGGCCGGCACGGAGGTCAGCGGGTCGAAGGTGCCCTCCAGCGAATGGGTGAGGATCAGGCTGCCCAGCCGCGGGATCGCGATTTCATAGTCGTTGCGCTCGGCCTTTTCGTTGGGCAGCGCGAACACCACCAGCGGCACGCCCTCGCCCTCGCCTTCCGCATGCCAGTGCGCTTCCACCGCGGCGATCTTCATCGGCTGGTGCTTGAGCGTGTTCAACCCGTGCATGTCGCCGACGAAGATCTGCACCGGGACGGTCAGCGCCGCGAACGCGACGGCCGCCAGCAGCATGGTGCGCCCGGCTTCCACGTGGATGCCCTTGCGCAGGTACCACGCGCCGACGCCGCCGATCACAAAGCAGGTGGTGATGAACGAGCCCAGCGCCATGTGCGCCAGGCGGTACGGGAAGGAGGGGTTGAACACCACCTGCCACCAGTCCTGCGGGTGCACGATGCCGTCGATCATCGCGTAGCCGGCCGGGGTATGCAGCCAGCTGTTGGACGACAGGATCCAGAACGTGGAAAACAGCGTGCCCAGCGCCACCATGCAGGTGGACAGGAAGTGCAGGCGCGGCGACACCTTGCCCCAACCGAACATCATCACGCCGAGGAAGCTGGCTTCCAGGAAGAACGCGGTGAGCACTTCATAGGTGAGCAGCGGGCCGATCACGCTGCCGGCCACTTCGCTCAGCCGCGGCCAGTTGGTACCGAACTGGAAGGCCATGACGATGCCGCTGACCACGCCCATGCCGAAGGACACCGCGAAGATCTTCTGCCAGAAGAAATACAGCTCGCGCCAGACGGGGTTGCCGGTGCGCAGCCAGCGCGACTCCACGAATGCCAGCCAACTGGCGGTACCGATGGTGAAGGCCGGGAACAGCACATGGAAACTGATGACGAACCCGAACTGGATCCGCGACAACAACAACGCGTCCACGTGACGCCTCCGACGGGTTTCTGGAAATCCGCACCAGTCTGGGCCGGTATCCGTGAAAGGCACATGCGACCCGGTGACGCGCTGCTTCACTTTGTCGCAGGGGGAGCCCGGTCTTGGGTTGGCGGGTGATTCAGAGGGCAAGGCCCTTCGCCCAGGGTTACCGCGAGCGTGAGGGCCCCGCAGTGGCCGGTAGGCCCCTGGTGCGGTGTCCCCCGGCCGCGTAGCGGCCTCCTCCTTTATTTTGCCCAGGAGCCTACCGGCCGCTACGGGGCTCGGCTTGCGGTAAGCAAGTGGACGCCGGGCTTTGCGGGGCCTGTCGGTGGGTCGGGCGCTGGGGCCCCCTACCCTTGGAGGCGAAATAAAGGAGGAGGGGGCGGCCGCAGGCCGACACCGGGGGCGTCGCCGAAAAGGGTAGGGGGTCCCGGCGCCCGACCCACCGACTGCCGCGTTTGCCTCTCGCAGATCACCAGCGCACGCCCATGACCTGTGGCCCCTTCCCGCGGCCCTTGCGGCTGCTACGCTTGCAGGGTTTTCTACTACGGTGCCGCCCGCAATGCCCAGAACGCTGCCCTTGTCCCTGCTGCTGCTCGCCGCCCTCGGCGGTACTGCCCACGCGGCGCCGACGCCGATCACCATCGAGCAGGCCATGGCCGACCCGGACTGGATCGGTCCGCCGGTCGAGAGCGCCTGGTGGTCCTGGAACAGCCAGCAGGTCGAGTACCAGCTCAAGCGCACCGGCAGCCCGGTCCGTGACACCTTCCGCCAGCCGCTCAGCGGCGGCGTGGCCGCGCAGGTGGCCGATGACCAGCGCGGCACCCTCGACGTGGACAGTCCGGTCTACGACAGCGCGCGCCAGCGTGCGGTGTTCGTCCGCAATGGCGATGTGTTCGTGCGCGACCTGCGCAGCGGCGCGCTGACCCAGCTGACCCGCAGCTCGGAGAAATCCAGCGCCGTCAATTTCGCCCGCGACGGCGGGGTGATCTGGCGCACTGGCCAGAACTGGTTCCACTGGACTGCCAACGCTGGCGTGCAGCAGGTGGCCAGCCTGAAGGCCGAGAAGAACCCCGATGACGCGCCCAAGGCCGACGTACTGCGCGACCAGCAGCTGCGCACCCTGGCCACCCTGCGCAACGACCGCGCCCAGCGCGAGGCGCTCAAGGCGCAGGAAGCCAGCTGGCGCCGCGCCGACGGCACCCGTGCGCCGGGCCCGGTGTACCTGGGCGCCGAGGTGGAGATCGTCGACAGCGTGCTGTCCCCGGATACCCGCAGCCTGATCGTGGTCACCAAGCCCAAGAGCTTCGATGAAGGCCGCGGCGGCAAGATGCCCAAGTACGTGACCGAATCCGGTTACGAAGAATTCGAGGACACCCGCACCCGTGTCGGCCGCAATGACCCCGAGCCGCACGCGCTGTGGCTGGTGGATGCGGTGAGCGGCACGGTCAAGCCGCTGTCGCTGGACGGCCTGCCGGGCATCGCCACCGACCCGCTGGCGTCGCTGCGCAAGGCCGCCGGCAAGGACGCGCTGAAGGGCAACCGCACCGTGGAAGTGCTCGGCGGCCCTGGCGCGCCCGGGATCCGCTGGAGCGCCGACGGCCAGCAGGCGGCGATCATGCTGCGCGCCAACGACAACAAGGACCGCTGGATCGCCAGCGTCAGCCCGGCCAATGCCAGGCTGGAGAACCGCCACCGACTCACCGATGCGGCCTGGATCAACTGGAGCTTCAACGATTTCGGCTGGTCCAACGACAACCGCACGCTGTGGCTGCTGTCGGAGGAATCGGGCTATTCGCACCTTTACACCCAGCAGGGCACGGCCAAGCCGCAGGCGCTGACCGGCGGCAAGTGGGAAACCTCGATGCCGGTGCCCAGCGCCGACGGCCGCGGTTTCTACTTCCTGTGCAACCAGCAGAGTCCGGGCGACTACGAAGTGTGCGCGGTCGACAACGCCAGCAGGCAGGTGCGTGAGCTGACCTCGCTCAACGGCGTGGAAGACTTCTCGCTGTCGCCGGATGGCCAGCAGCTGCTGGTCCGCTACTCCGGCGCCTACCTGCCGGCGCAGCTGGCGGTGGTGCCCACCGGCGGCGGCCAGGCCAGGATCCTCACCGATACCCGTACCGCCGCCTTCAAGGCCCGCGAGTGGATCCAGCCCAAGCTGGTGCAGGTGCCGTCCAAGCATGGCGCCGGCGTGGTCTGGGCCAAGTATTACGGCCCGGAAACCCCTGAACCGGGCAAGCAGTACCCGATCGCCATGTTCGTGCACGGCGCCGGCTACCTGCAGAACGTGCACCAGCGCTACCCGGCCTACTTCCGCGAGCAGATGTTCCACAACCTGCTGGTCCAGCAGGGCTACATCGTGCTGGACATGGATTACCGCGGCAGCGAGGGCTACGGCCGCGACTGGCGCACGGCGATCTACCGCAACATGAGCCACCCGGAGCTGGAGGATTACAAGGACGGCCTGGACTGGCTGGTGGCCACCCGGCAGGGCGACCGTGCCCACGCCGGCATCTACGGCGGTTCCTACGGCGGCTTCATGACCTTCATGGCGCTGTTCCGCTCGCCGGGCACGTTCAAGGCCGGCGCCGCGCTGCGCCCGGTGGTGGACTGGCACCAGTACAACCACGGCTACACCGCCAACATCCTCAACACCCCGGACATCGACCCCGAGGCCTACCGCACCTCCTCGCCGATCGAGTACGCCGAGGGCCTGCAGGACCACCTGCTGATCGCGCACGGGATGATGGATGACAACGTGTTCTTCCAGGACTCGGTCAACCTCACCCAGAAGCTGATCGAGCTGCACAAGGACAACTGGTCCATCGCGCCCTACCCGCTGGAACGCCACGGCTACGTGCGTCCGGACTCGTGGCTGGACCAGTACAAGCGCATCCTCAAGCTGTTCAACGAGAACCTGAAGTGAGCCAGGCCGCGGCGCCGATCGAGATCGTCGCCGCGGTCATCCGCGACGCCACCGGCCGCGTGCTGGTGGTGCGCAAGCAGGGCTCGGATACCTTCATCCAGCCCGGTGGCAAGCCCGAACCGGGCGAAGCACCGCTGCAGACCCTGGCCCGCGAGCTGGACGAGGAACTGGGCGTGCGGCTGGAGGCGGCCAGCGCCGTGCCGCTGGGGCGCTTCGAGGCCTGGGCAGTGCACGAAACAGGCCGTCGGGTGCGGGCCCAGGCGTGGCTGGTGCAGGTCGACGGCATGCCGCAGGCACGCGCGGAAATCGCCGAACTGGCCTGGGTGCCGGTGCAGCCGCCGCATGGACGACGCTTGGCAGCATTGAGCCAAGACCATATCCTGCCCGCGGCCGCACGTGCGGTGGTGGCAGGCTGACGCCTGTCGCCGACTCGACCAGGACACCGGATGTCATCGCTGCTTCCCCCGCCCCTGCCCAACGCCCGCGCTGCGGTCGATCCGTTGGCACCCCCGAAATTCCTCTCGCCGATGACCAAGTCGGTGCTGGCCCTGTGCGTGGTCTCGGCCGTGTGCTGGGTGGCTGCCGCCCTGGTCGCCGCACCGCTGTCCAGCGCGAGCTGGCTGCAGGAGCTCATGCACGACCAGGACCTGTCCTGGCTGGCGCCGTCGCTGCGCTGGCTGGGTGCCAACGCGGTGGCCTTCTGCGTGGCCATGCTGCTGGTCTCCGTGGCCGGCGTGGTGGCCTGCTGGGGCATGCTGTACCGCCAGCGCTGGGCGCTGTGGCTGTTCATCGTGCTGCTGGTGGTGACCGCGCTGTTCAACTTCGCCTGCAGCTGGGTGCTCGATGACGGCTTCCGCCACCTGCTGGACTATCTGGGCAGCGAGACAGCCGGCGTGGAGATGCGCGACCTGCGCAACGAACTGCTGATCCAGCGCATGACCTTCCTGGTGACCACGGTCACCTCGTCGATCGCCTTCGCCGGCCTGCATGGCTGGCTGGTGGTGCGCCTGCTGCGCGCCGACGTGACGGCGTGGTTCCAGCGCTGAGCCACCCGTGCGTTCGTGGCCGCGCCTCTGCCTGAGGCCGGCGCGTCTCGTTTTCCGTTCAAGGATGCTGTCGTGACTCCTGCTGTTTTCTCGCGCCGCCGTTTTGCCGGCTGGCGCGCCCTGGCCGTCCTCGTCCTGGCCGCTGCCAGCCTTCCCGCCGGCGCCCAGTCGATGGCCTGCGGCAGCTACACCCGGGACGACGGCAATGCCGTGCTCATCATCGAGAGCGAGGGGCATGGCTTCCTGACCTCGCCCCATGCGCCCACCGAGGAACTGCGCCTGGCCCGCAGCGAAGACGTGCTGGGGATGGTCAACCTGGCCACCGGAGACATGGAAAACTGGTCCTTCGGCGAAGGCGACCGCACGCTGACCGGCGGTTACCACGACTTCGTGCGCGACACGGCCGCCGCCTGCAAGCCCTTCTACGCGGTTGAAGAGGGCAGCTGTCGCGCCGATCCCGTCGCCTGCCTGGAAGACTTCCTGGAGGCCGAGCCCGCGCAGCTGCGGCAGTGGTGTCGCGAGGACGTGCCGGTGGCCTGCAAGCGCCTGATCGAGCTGTACGAGCGCCAGGCCAACGAGGCCGCGCCGGAGCAGGCGCCGCCCTTCGAGAAACCGGCGCAATGCGATGAGACCGCCAAGGTCTTCGATGCCGAGGTCTGCATGCGCCTGCTTGAGACGGTGGCCGGCGAGATCATGGGCAAGGCGCTCACCGGGCTGAGCCGCGCCCCGCAGGCCACGCTGCCCGCTGCACAGCTGGTCGAGCTGGCGGACCTGTGCCGGCAGCACCCGCGCGAGGAATTCTGCCAGAGCGTGGCCCAGGCGCTGTGGGACGCCGGCCGGCTGCTGGACGCACGCCAGGCCCTGCAGCATGCCTGCAGCGAGCGGCCGCAGGCCCAGGCCTGCAGCCTGGTCGCGCCGTTGCTCGGACTGTCGGTGGCGGCGTTGTCGCCGCAGCCCACCACCACCCTGCCCTGTGGCACCTACCAGGCCGAAACCGGCTTGCCGTCGGGCCTTCGCTTCGGTGACGACGGCGTGGTGCAGGTGATCGGCTACGCCACCCGCCTGCGCGCGAGCGTGCAGGACGAGCGGATCCACCTGCGACGCGACATCGGCGACGATTTCGTGCTGCAGGCCACCGAGGACGGCAGCCTGGTGGGCATGGACGGCAGCACCCGCTTTGCCCATTACACGCGCCGGCCCGGCGCCACCGACGCCTGCAGCAGTGGACCGCGGGCGTTCCTGGAGATCGTCCAGCCGTTGGACTGCCCCACGCTGGACCGCGCGGGCGGCGCGGAGGCCTGCTGCAAGGCCGGCCAGCTGCTGGGCTGCAGGATCGCCGCCACCACGCGTGTCCGCGCGGACGACTGGCGCGGCGCGCAGCCGTACTACGCGGCGCTGTGCAGCGCAGGCGTGCGCGCAGGCTGCGTGGGCCTTGCCGAGGTCTTCGAACACACCGGTGACGAGGCCGTGCCGGCGGCCTTGAAGGCCATCTGCGTCGCCGGCGGCGTGGCCCATACCGCCTGTGACGTAGACGCTACGCGCGACTGGCCGGCGCTTCGCGCGATGGTGCGCGCGATCGCTGAAGACGCTGCACGCCGCGAGTGACGCCCGCGGCGGCCACGCCAACCGTGCGCGTCTGCGGCCTGCGGTAAAGTAGCGCCATGAATGAATTCGAGCGCGTGCGCAGTTATCTGACCGACCTGCAGGACCGCATCTGTGCGGCCGTGGAGGCGGCCGACGGCCGCGCCCGCTTTGCCGAGGATGTCTGGCAGCGCGCCGAAGGCGGTGGTGGGCGCACCCGCATCCTGCGCGATGGCGCGGTGTTCGAGCAGGCCGGGATCGGCTTCTCCGACGTGGCCGGCACCCGCCTGCCGCCGTCGGCATCGGCCAACCGGCCGGAACTGGCCGGGGCCTCGTGGCGTGCCACCGGAGTCTCGCTGGTGTTCCACCCGGCCAATCCCTACCTGCCCACCACGCACGCCAACGTGCGCTACTTCCGTGCCGAGCGCGACGGGGTGGAAGTGGCCTCGTGGTTCGGCGGCGGTTTCGACCTGACCCCGTTTTACCCGTTCGACGAAGACGTGCAGCACTGGCATGGCGTGGCGCGTGACCTCTGCGCGCCGTTTGGCCAGGAGCGGTATGCCGAGCACAAGCGCTGGTGCGACGAGTACTTCTTCCTGCGCCATCGCAACGAGACGCGCGGCGTGGGCGGGCTGTTCTTCGACGACCTGCACGGCGACTTCGAACGTAATTTCGCGTACCTGCGCGCGGTCGGCGAGGGTTTCCTGGACGCGTACCTGCCGATCGTGGCGCGGCGCAAGGACACCCCGTACGGCGAGCGCGAACGCGAGTTCCAGTTGTACCGCCGTGGCCGCTACGTGGAATTCAACCTGGTTTACGACCGTGGCACGCTGTTCGGCCTGCAGAGCGGCGGGCGCAGCGAGAGCATCCTGATGAGCCTGCCGCCGCGGGTGCGCTGGGAGTATGGCTTCCAGCCGGAGGCCGGCAGCGACGAGGCCCGCCTGGCCGATTACCTGGTGCCGCGCGACTGGGTGTAACCGAACGCGGCACCGCAGCGGCCGTAGCGTTAGCGATGGGGGACGCGCATACGGTCGATGGTTGTCCCGGCGGGTAGAACCCCCCCGTGGGTGGCTGCGGTCCCGAACGATGGCATCCACGCACGGCGTGGATCTATGCCTTCTGCGGATCTACGCCTTCTTCGGCACGATGGTGATGTGGCCGTTGATTTCCAGCACCGCCAGGGCGACGTCGTCGATCGACAGGCAGCCCTGCTGGCGCAGCGCGGCGTCGAGGTCGGACTGGGTCACCATTTCGCGCCGGAGCACCGAGTCGAGCACCTTGCCATCGCGCGCGATCAGCACCGGCTCGCCTTCGACCAGCGTTTCCACGCGCCGGCTGCGCGTGCTCAGCCAGCCCACGCCGTAGTTGAGCAGGATCAGCGTGGCCGCCAGCAGCAGGCCACCGCCCAACGAGGTGTCCTTGCCCAGCAGGGCGTTCTGCACCGCGTTGCCCAGCAGCACGATCAACAGCACGTCGAAGGGCGTGATCTGGCCCAGCGCGCGCTTGCCCGACAACCGCACCATGCCCAGTACCAGCACGTACACCACCACCGCGCGCAGGATGAATTCCCACCATGGCATGGCCAATGCAAACAGATCGCTCATGCGACTCTCCCCGGTCAAGCCCACAGCATGGGCCGCCCGCAGGGTCCACGGCAATCGGCACGGCGCGCTCTGATCCGGGGCGCCGCGCAGGGGTTACGACGGCGCAAATAAAAAGCCCCGCCGACCAGGGGGAGGTCAGCGGGGCCGGGGAACGGGCGCTTGGGGAGGAGCCCCCGTTCCGAGATCTGCTCCAGGGGATGGGAGAGATCCACAACAGGCGTTGCGCCTGTCGAGGTCTATAAAAGCACCTCGAACATTGACACTTCGTGAAGGGGCCCAATTAATGAAAGCGCCACAGGGGAAACATTCATCCGACAGTCAGTTAATCGACCGCCAATGAACCAATTCAGCCATTTCCCCGTGATTTCCGTCTCAATGCGCTTCATCCCAGTTGTCGCCAACGCCCGCATCGACCACCAGCGGCACCCGCAACTGGACCGATGACGACATCAGCTCGACCACATTCAAACGCAAGGTATCGAGAAACTCGCTTTCGGTTTCAAATACCAGTTCATCGTGCACCTGCAGGATCATCCGGGCCTGCCCGGCCTGGCCCTGCAGCCAGTCGTCCACCTTGACCATGGCGCGCTTGATGATGTCCGCCGCGGTGCCCTGCATCGGGGCGTTGATCGCGGCGCGCTCCGCGCCGGCCCGCAGGCCCTGGTTGCGGGCGTGAATGTCGTTCAGGTACAGACGGCGGCCCTCCAGCGTCTCCACATAGCCCTGGTCGCGCGCCTGCTGGCGCATGCGCTCCATGAAGTCGCGCACGCCCGGGTAGCGGCTGAAGTACAGCGCCACGTAGTCCTGGGCCTGGCCGCGGTCGATGCCCAGGTTGCGGGCCAGGCCGAACGCGCTCATGCCGTACATCAGGCCGAAGTTGATCGCCTTGGCGGCGCGACGTTCGTTGGGGGTGACCTCGTCCAGTGCCCGCCCGAAGACCTCGGCGGCGGTGGCGCGGTGCACGTCCACGCCCTGCTCGAAGGCACGTACCAGGCCCGGGTCCTCGGACAGGTGGGCCATGATCCGCAGCTCGATCTGCGAGTAGTCGCAGGCCAGGATCTTGCGCCCCGGCGGGGCCACGAAGGCGCGGCGGATGCGGCGGCCGTCCTCGGTGCGGATCGGGATGTTCTGCAGGTTCGGGTCGGAGGAGGACAGCCGGCCGGTGGCCGCGCCGGACTGGTGGTAGCTGGTGTGGACCCGGCCGGTGTCCGGGTTGACCATCTCCGGCAGCTTGTCGGTGTAGGTGCTGCGCAGCTTGGCCAGGCCGCGGTACTCCAGGATCACCCGCGGCAGCTCGTGCTGCTCGGCAATCGCCTCCAGCGCCTCTTCATTCGTGCTGGGCTGGCCCTTGGGGGTCTTCACCAGTGCCGGCAGCTTCAGCTCGTCGAACAGCACCGCCTGCAACTGCTTGGGCGAATCCAGGTTGAAGGTGTGCCCGGCCAGCTCGGTGGCCTTCTGCTGGGCCGCCAGCATGCGCACGCTCAGGTCCTGGCTCTGCCGGCGCAGCTCGGCCATGTCGATGTGCACGCCGTTGGCCTCGATCCGGGCCAGCACCGGCACCAGCGGCATCTCGATGCCGCGGTATACGCCATCCAGCGCCGGGATCGCCAGCAGCTGGGGCTGCAGCACCCGGTGCAGGCGCAAGGTGATGTCGGCATCTTCGGCGGCGTAGCGGGCCGCCTCGTCCAGGCCCACCTGCGAGAACGGGATCTGCTTGGCGCCCTTGCCGGCCACGTCCTCGAACTTGATCGTGGTGTACCCCAGGTAGCGCATCGCCAGCGAATCCATGTCGTGGCGGGTGGCGGTGGAGTTGAGCACGAAGCTCTCGAGCATGGTGTCGTCGTGGTAGCCCTGCACGTCCACGCCATGCCGGCGCAGCACGTGCAGGTCGTACTTGCCGTGCTGGCCGAGCTTCTTCCTGGCCGGGTTCTCCAGCACCGGGCGCAGCGCGTCCAGCACCTGCGCGCGCGGCAGCTGCGCCGGCGCGCCGGGATAGTCGTGGCCGACCGGGATATAGGCCGCCCTGCCCGGCTCGACCGCCAGGCTGATGCCCACCAGGTTGGCGCGCATCGCGTCCAGCGCATCGGTTTCGGTGTCGAAGGCGATCAGCTCGGCCGCTTCGGCGCGCTCCACCCAGGCCGACAGCTGCTCGGTGGTCAGCACGATCTCGTAGTCACCCGGCGCGGAGAGTGCCGGATCGAGCGGCGCCGGGGCCTCGGCCAGGGCGCTGCGGGCGTAGCCGGCCGCGGTGCCACGCAGGCTCACCGTGGCGTCGCTGGCAGCCACCGCCGCCGCTGCCGGGCCACCCAGCTCCTTCAGCGCCTGGGTGAAGCCGTAGCGCAGGTACAGCTCGCCCAGCACGGGCACGTCGGGGTCGCGCAGGGCCAGCGTGCGCGGGCTGGCGTCCAGCGGCACGTCGGTGCGGATGGTCACCAGCTCGCGGTTGAGCGGCAGGCGCTCCAGCGCGGCGCGCAGGTTCTCGCCGATCTTGCCCTTCATGCCGGGCGCGGCGGCCATCACCCCGTCCAGGTGCTGGTACTCGGCCAGCCACTTGGCGGCCGTCTTGGGCCCGCACTTCTCCACGCCGGGCACGTTGTCCACCGCATCGCCCATCAGCGCCAGCAGGTCGACGATCTGGTCGGCGCGCACGCCGAACTTGTCCATCACCGCCGCATCCGAATCCATCCGGCTGCCGCTCATGGTGTTGACCAGTTCGATGCCCGGGCGCACCAGCTGCGCGAAGTCCTTGTCGCCGGTGGAGATGGTGACGTGCAGGCCGTCCTGGTGGCCCTGCAGCGCCAGCGTGCCGATCACATCATCGGCTTCCACGCCGGGAATGCGCAGGATGCTCAGGCCAAGCGCCTCGACGATGCGGCACATCGGCTCGATCTGCGGGCGCAGGTCGTCGGGCATCGGCGGGCGGTTGGCCTTGTAATCGGCATACAGGTCGTCGCGGAAGGTCTTGCCGGGCGCATCGACCACGAACGCCACGTATTCCGGGCGCTCCTTCAGGGTGGCGCGCAGCATGTTGACCACGCCGAACAACGCGCCGGTGGGTTCACCGTGGGCATTGGTCAGCGGCGGAAGCGCGTGGAACGCGCGGTACAGGTAACTGGACCCGTCAATCAGGACTAATCGGCTCATGCGACGATTCTACGCGCCCGGCCCGGCGCGCCCTAGGCACGCGGCTCACGGTACGTGGGGCATAATCGGGCTCCCCTCGCCCTAGGACCTCGGCCCATGAGAACCCTGTTGCTGGTTGGCCTGCTCGCACTGGCCGGTTGCGCCACCTCCGGCGGCATGCCCCCGGTGGATGTCAGCGGCGCCGATGTCACGAACAAGACCCTGGCCAATGGCGATACGATCGACGAATACCGGGTCGGTGGCCAGCTGCGCATGGTCAAGGTGACCCCGGCGCAGGGTGCGCCGTACTACATGTACGACCGCAACGGCGATGGCCGCATGGACAGCGACAAGGACGGCGTCTCGCCGGTGTACTGGAAGCTCTACAGCTGGTGACCGCCGCCGCCGCGCTGCCCCTGCCTGCGGTGCTGGAACGCCGCTTGCAGGCGCAGCTGTCTCCCCTGCCGCTTCGTTGTACCGGATGAATACACCCGAACGCCGCCAGCCCCCCGATCCCGTCCAGCTGCGGGCCGGACTCACCGCCGAGCAACGCCAGGCGGTGGAGACGCTGGAACATTTTGGCTGGCAGCTGCGCTTCGTGCGCCGCCCGCTGTTCCGCGACCCGATCCCGGTGCTGTTCGACCGCGCCGGCGAACGCTACGTGGTGCTGCAGCCCGACGGCAGCCTGGATGAGTCGCAGACGCTGAAGCTGCGCGACTGAACCGAACGCGCCGCCGTCGAGGCGGCCCCGCGCCAGGCAGTGCCGGTCGTCAGCGGATCACCAGCACCGGCACGGTGCTGCGGGCCAGCACCTCGGCGGTCTGGCTGCCCAGCAATACGCGGGTGACGCCACGGCGGCCGTGCGAGGTCATCACGATGAGGTCGCTGCTGCGCTCGGTGGCGGTATCGATGATGCCGTCGGCGGCGTAGCGGTCCAGCACGTGGACGACGTTGGCGCGAAGGCCCTGGGCCTCGGCGGTGGCCTTGGCCGGCGCCAGCAGCTTCTGCGCGGTCTCTTCGCGGTCGGCCTTGTACTCGGGGCTGTTCATGTAGCCCACGCTCCAGCCCATCGCGTCGTACATGCCCACCGCCCACGGCTCGGACACCGTCACGATATCGACCTCGGCATCCAGGTCCCTGGCCAGTTCAAGCCCCTTGAGCAGCCCTTTTTCGGACAGCTCCGACCCGTCGGTGGCAATCAGGATTCGCTTGTACATGGCACGGCTCCATCCAGGGGAAAGGGGATGGCTACCATTGCACACCCCCTGTGGACGCCACGCCTTGAGCCGGATCAATCGCGCGGCGGTACGGCCCGGGCCGGGTTGCCGACCACCGTCGCGCCAGCCGGCACGTCGCGGGTGACCACGCTGCCGGCGCCGACCACCGCCCCGTCGCCGATGCTGACCCCGGGCAGCACGATGGCGCCGCCGCCGATCCAGACATTGCGGCCGATCCGCACCGGCCGGGCCAGTTCCAGCCCGCTCGCCCGGGCCTGCGGGTCACGGGGATGGTCGGCCGCGTAGATCTGCACGGCCGGGCCGATCTGGGTGCCCTCGCCGATGCTGACCTCGGCCACGTCGAGGATCACGCAGTTGTAGTTGAGGAAGACGCCGGCGCCCAGGCGGATGTGGCTGCCGTAGTCGCAATGGAACGGCGGGCGGATCACCGCGCCATCGCCGACCTCGCCCAGTCGCTCGCGCAGCAGCTCGCGGCGCCCCGACGGCGATTCGGCCAGGGCGGCGTTGTAACGCACCATCCAGTGCTTGGCCGCGGCCATCGCGGCCTGCAGTTCCGGGTCGCCCGGCCGGTACGGCTGGCCGGACAGCATCTTTTCCTTTTCGCTCAGCGCCATGGTCGATCCTTGCTTCGGGCTGCTGATGATGCCGTGTTCGGCCCGCGCGGGGTGCGCCCCGCGACGCGCGTTCAGCGTAGTGACCGGGGCCACCGCGGCAGACGCGTGGCGGCCAGTGCCGATGCCGCCAGTCCCGCGGCGGTCGCCCAGAACGGCCAGGACCCCAGCAGTGCGCCCAGGCCGTCGGGGCGGGGTTCGCAGCGCAGCCGCACCAGGTCCAGCCCGCCACCGCCCTGCAGGCAGCTGTACGCATGCTCGAACAGGGCCAGCACCGGCGCCGCCCAGCCCGCCGACAGCGTCAGCGCGACAAGAACAGCCAGCAGGTACGGAATTCCCTTGTTCATTTGCGCGCTCCCAGCGGACAGCGCCAGACTCTGGGCGCCGGGCCGCGGCCCCACAAGCGGCACGCGACGAATCCCGGCAAATCCGGGATGAGTGCCGGGTCGGAGCCGACGAGTCGCGGCGGTGGTGGCCGCCGGCACCGGCGATGCGCTGTCCTACCGTCCGTCGGCGCGTGACTTCCGGCAGTCACCGCCGCCTGACCGGCCCCGTACGGTGGCGGCAACCGGTCCTTCCCACCGGTACCCGGAGCGGCGCGATGGCAATGCAGCAGCGGACCGGCCGCCTGGCCGGCGCGGTGTATCTGGTGGTGATCGCCACCGGCATCTTCAGCCTGGCCTACGTGCCCTCCCGGATCAGCGTCGGCGACGATCCCGCCGCCACCCTGGCCAACGTGACCGCGCAGGCCGGCCTGTTCCGCGCCGGCATCGCCGCCTTCGCCCTGGAGCAGATCGCCTTCCTGTTGTTGCCGCTGCTGCTGTACCGCGTGTTCGCCGCCGCGCATCGGCCGGCCGCCACGCTGATGGTGGCACTGGCGGTCACGGGTGTACCGATCGCGCTGGCCGCGCTGGCCCATCGCCTGGACGCGGTGAACCTGCTCACCGACCCGGCGCTGGCGAGGGTGCTGGCGGCGGGGCAGCTGCAGATGCTGGCGATGGCCGCATTGAAAAGCTGGAGCAGCCAGATCTTCCTGGCCAGTATGTTCTGGGGCCTGTGGCTGCTGCCGTTCGGCTGGCTGGTGTGGCGTACGCGCGCCATCCCGCGCGCGCTCGGCGTGCTGCTGATGCTCGGCGGCGTCGGCTACCTGCTCAATGTGTTTGGCGAGCTGCTGATCCCCGGCTATGCCGCGACGGTGCTCTCCGACTACGCCACGCTGCCGGCCTCGCTCGGCGAGATCGGCAGCGGCCTGTGGCTGGCCCTGTTCGGGGCACGGGCCAGCATGGCCGGCCCGCCGCCGCCCGCATCCCACTTTCCCGACGAGAACGGCCATGAGCACATCCGCGTTGCATGACATACCGGTCCACGTGCGTTTCAAGCTGTCGGCGCTGTGGACCGCGCTGATGTTCTGCTACATCTACGGCGACTACTTCGGCCTGTACGTGCCAGGCAAGTTGCAGGGCATGATCAACGGCACCGGCCCGGTCGGACCGGTCAGCGAAGGCACGCTGGTGGGCACGGCCGTCATGCTGGCGATCCCGGCACTGATGGTGCTGCTGTCGCTGGTGGCGCCGGCGTCGCTGGCGCGCTGGCTCAACATCGGCTTCGGCCTGGTGTACGCGGCCATCATGCTGTTGACGATGCCCGGCGCATGGTGGTTCTACCTCACCCTGGGGGTGATCGAGATTGCGCTGTCGCTGGCCACCGTGGTGGTGGCGTGGCGATGGCCGCGCAGGGAGGTGGCGCGCGCGGTCAACGACTGACCGTCACCCGCCACCCGCCGTCGTGCGGCTGCCAGTCGAACTCGACCGGCAGGAATTTTTCGATCAGGCGTGCGTTGCTGGCCAGGTGCGCGCTGATCGCCCGGGTGGTGAAGGCGCCGGCGCCGGCCAGCGCCATCGGCAACAGCAGCTGGTCGGACAGGTACTCACCGACGCAGCCGCTACCCTGCAGGTACTGGCGCACCTGCCCGGCCAGGCGCGCGCCGACCTGCTCGGCCGACACGCCGCGCTCGCCGTGGCCGCTGAAGACCTCCACATGCTCGGCATGGCGCACATGCACCAGCGCCACGTTGCCCGGGCCCAATGCCGGGCGCACCGCGTGCACGTGGCGCGGATGCGGGTCCACGCCGAGTTTTTCGGCCAGCACCTGCAGCTCGCGCAGGCCGATGTCGCCGGGCAGCCCGGACATCAGCACCTTGGCCTCCATCGAAGCCAGCGCGCCGCGCGCGTCGAACACGCGCGGCTGCAGCGCCGCGCACGGCGCCACCTCGACCTGCATGACGCCGCCGCCGGCCGGGTGGAAGCCATGCTGCTGCAGCTGCAGCGACGCCTGCACGCCCATCTTCGCCAAGGCCGGCAGGTAGGCGTCGGCGATGAAATCCGCGCTGGGTGCCAGGGGGTTGTGGGTGCCGCCTTCCAGCCGCAGCCGCGACGGCGCATCGGCCTGCCACAGTGCCGGGAGCACGGTCTGCAGCACCAGCGTGGCCGAGCCGGCGCTGCCGGTAGCGAACTGGTACTCGCCCGCGCACACCGGGCCCGGCTCGAAGCGCAGTGCGGTGGCACCGAGCTCCGCACCGTGCGTGCAGGCGCTGCCCACCCGCGCGGCCGCGTTGACCGCGGTGAGGTGCTGGCGCATCAGGCCGGGACGACGGCGCCTGGCGCGGATGTCCTGGATGGTGAAGCCGATGCCGGTGCACAGGCTCAGCGTCAGCGCCGAGCGCAGCAGCTGGCCGCCGCCCTGGCTGCCGTCGATCTCGATCATGTCCATGTGTGTGTTCCTCCTGCGCGCGGCGCAGTGTACGCCGCGCGCGATTGCCCTAGCCCTTGACGCATACCACCTGGCGCAGCGTGTGCATGATCTCCACCAGGTCGCGCTGTGCCGCCATCACCGCCTCGATCGGCTTGTAGGCGGCCGGCGACTCGTCGACCACCTCCACGTCCTTGCGGCATTCGACGTGCGCCGTGGCCTTGGCGTGGTCGTCCACGCTGATCAGCTTGCGCGCCTGGGTACGGCTCATCACGCGGCCGGCGCCGTGGCTGCAGCTGTTGAAGCTTTCCTCGTTGCCGAGCCCGCGCACGATGAAGCTCTTGGCCCCCATGCTGCCGGGGATGATACCCAGCTCGCCCTTGCGTGCGCTCACCGCGCCCTTGCGGGTGACCATGACGTCCTTGCCGTAGTGGTGCTCGCGGCTGACATAGTTGTGGTGGCAGTTGACCGCCTCGGCCTGCGCCTCGAACGGCTTGCTGATGACCGTGCGCACCGCGGCCACCACGTTGCGCATCATGATCTCGCGGTTCATCCGCGCGAAGCGCTGCGCCCAGTCGACCGCGAACACGTAGTCGCCGTAATGCGTGCTGCCTTCGGGCAGGTAGGCCAGGTCCTGGTCGGGCAGGTTGATCATCCAGCGACGCATCTCCTGCTTGGCCAGCTCGATGAAGTACGTGCCGATCGCATTGCCTACGCCACGCGAACCGGAGTGGAGCATGAACCACACGCGCTGCTCCTGGTCCAGGCAGATCTCCACGAAGTGGTTGCCGGTGCCGAGCGTGCCGAGGTGCTTGAGATTGTTGGTGTTCTTCAGCTTGGGGTGGCGCTCGCAGATCAGCGCAAAGTCCTCCACCAGCTGGGTCCAGCCCTCGACGGCCAGTTCCGGCGGCGTCTCCCAGCTGCCCTTGTCGCGGCCACGGCCGACAGTGCGCCCGTGCGGCACGGCGCGCTCGATCGCGCTGCGCACTGCCGAGAGGTTGTCGGGCAGGTCGCTGGCAGTGAGCGTGGTGCGGGTGGCGATCATGCCGCAGCCGATATCCACGCCGACCGCGGCCGGGATGATCGCACCGATGGTCGGCACCACCGAGCCGATGGTCGCGCCCTTGCCGAGGTGGACGTCGGGCATGACCGCGATCCAGCGGTGGATGAAGGGCAGCTGCGCGATGTTCTGCAGCTGCGCGCGGGCGGCGTCTTCCAACGCCACGCCACGGGTCCACAGCTTGATCGGGGCCGCGCCCGGCTGCTGGATGACGTCGTAGTTGTTGCTCATGTCCGTATTCCTTGTGCGATGTCCTGGGGGAAGCAGTGCGTGCAACGCCCGGTCCGGCCCGGCTGGCCCCATTGCCAGCCGGGCAGTGCCGCGTGCCGCATCCCTGCGGCTGCACCGTCTGCAGCGACCCGGCCGTGGTGGCCTTCGTCGCGTCCTGCAGGGGGTAGAGCAATCGGCGTGCCAACTTATTGCTGCTGGCTCCATGTCATTGATTTAATAATGATTATCTTCATTCACCGGCAGGCACCGGCCCGCTTGTCCTCGGTTTTATATATATTCAAAGCGCGCCTTTTATAGGAATGGATATGGCAAAGCGACAGGTGGTGTTCGGCATGCTCGGCACCCAGCTCGACGCGGGCAGCGGCCCCGGCCGCTGGCAGAAATGGCGGCCCACGGTGGCGCTTGGCATGCACGAGGACTTCGTACCCGACCGTGTCGAGCTGCTGCTGGACGAGCGTCGCTTCGGCAAGCTGGCCGCGCAGGTGCGTGAGGACCTGGCACTGACCGCGCCGGAAATGGCCGTGCACGTGCACGACACCTACATGGCCGATCCCTGGGAGTTCGAGGGGGTGTATGCGTGCCTGCATGACTTCCTGGCCGGCTATGCGTTCCAGCCGGACGAGGAGGACTATTACATCCACATCACCACCGGCACCCATGTCAGCCAGATCTGCTGGTTCCTGCTGGCCGAGAGCCGGCACTTCCCCGGCCGGCTGCTGCAGACCTCGCCCCCGCGCAAACAGAATGCGGGGGCAGCAGGCACGTACGCGGTGATCGACCTCGACCTGTCGCGCTACGACCACATCGCCCAGCGCTTCGCCCGGCAACAGCTGCTGGACCGCGACCTGTTGAAGGGCGGCATCGCCACCCGCAATGGTGCGTTCAACCGGATGATCGAGCAGATCGAGACCGTGGCCACCCGTTCGCGCGCGCCGATGCTGCTGATGGGCCCCACCGGCGCCGGCAAGAGCCAGCTGGCCAAGCGCGTCTTCGCGCTGAAGAAGCTCAAGCACCAGTTGCCGGGCCGCTTCGTCGAGGTGAACTGCGCCACCCTGCGCGGCGATGGGGCGATGAGCACGCTGTTCGGCCATACCAAGGGCGCCTACACCGGAGCCTCGGCCGACCGCGCCGGGCTGCTGCGCTCGGCCGACAAGGGCCTGCTGTTCCTGGATGAAATCGGCGAGCTCGGGCAGGACGAGCAGGCCATGCTGCTGCGTGCACTGGAAGAGAAGTGTTTCCTGCCGGTGGGCAGCGACCGCGAGGTGGAGAGCGATTTCCAGCTGATCGCCGGCACCAATCGCGACCTGCAGGCGGCGGTGCGCCAGGGGCGCTTCCGCGAGGACCTGCTGGCCCGGCTCAACCTGTGGACCTACGCGTTGCCCGGCCTGGCCCAGCGCAGCGAGGACATCGAGCCGAACCTGGAGTTCGAGCTGGAGCGATGGTCGCGCGAACAGCACGAACGCGTGCGCTTCAACGTCGAGGCCAGGACGCGCTACCTGGCCTTCGCCACCAGCGCCGAAGCGACCTGGCGCGGCAACTTCCGCGACCTGGGCGCATCACTGATGCGGCTGGCGACGCTGGCCACGGCCGGTCGCATCCAGATCGAGGGCGTGGAAGAGGAAATCACCCGGCTGCGCGCGCAGTGGCACGACGGCACGACCGCCTCGCCGCTGGATGCGCTGCTGGGCGAGGCCGTCAACGGGCTGGACCGCTTTGACCGGGTGCAGCTGGAGGACGTGGTGCGTGTGTGCGCCCGCTCGGCGTCGCTGTCGGCGGCCGGGCGCGAACTGTTCGCGGTGTCGCGCGCGCAGCGGGCCAGCACCAATGATGCCGACCGGCTGCGCAAGTACCTGGCGAAGTTCGGGCTGGACTGGGAACAGGTGCGTGGGGCGGCGCGGGCGGTCGATACGGCGTGAGCGTTGCGGGGCTTCGGACGGCAGCCGACCAACGGTCGGCTCTACCCGGATCCGGCCCACCGTAGAGCCGACCGTTGGTCGGCTGCACGCACCCCCCGCCCACCATAGAGCCGACCGTTGCTCGGCTGCGCGCACACCCGCCCCGCCGTAGAGCCGACCGTCGGTCGGCTGCACGCACACCCCGCCCACCGTAGAGCCGACCGTTGGTCGGCTGCGCGCACACCCGCCCCACCGTAGATCCAACCGTTGCTCGGCTGCACGCACACCCGCCCCACCGTAGAGCCGACCGTCGGTCGGCTGCACGCCGATCAGGCGACCTTCACCACGCGCGCGCCCTGGCACAGCGGATAGGTAGCCACCAGGTCGGCAATACGCTCGCGCAGGGTCTCGAACGACACGCCGTACAGGTACAGCGCGGTTTCAGTCGGCCCCTGCCACCAGCTGCAGATTTCGCCCACCCCGTCGATGCGCTCGACGATCTGCTCGAACACATAATTCGAGTCGCACTGCTCGTAGACCTCATCGGGCAGGTCGGTGCCGTTGAGGTACAGCGCCAGGCCTTCGGTGACACCGAACGCCTGGTCGGGCTCGCCTGCGCGCTGGATCAGCGATCCCTTCGGCGCGCCCAGTTGTTCCAGCAGTTCGACCACCGCCGGCAGCGAGGCCGCGTCGTTCAGCGCGATCTCGATGTCGCCGTACTCCACTTCACCGTCGTCGGACAGCGCGGTGCCGCCGCCGGTAAGCTGGCCCAGCCCGGCGCTTTCCAGCAAGGCGTCGAGCGGGTCCTCGAACAGCTCGTGGCGGTGCTCCGGCTGGAGTTTCGCGTTCAACTTGACGGTGATGTGCAGCGGCGAATCGGTCATGGGGCGGTCTGCGCTAGCGGAATACCGGCCATTGTAGAGCCGAGCCATGCTCGGCTGCTGTGCGCGCTGCGATCGGCACGTTCGGACTGCGCTCAATGTTACGCAGCCGAGCATGGCTCGGCTCTACCTGCGCGGGTGCCATCGGCGCGTTGGGGCTGTGCTCGCTGTTGTGGAGCCGAGCATGGCTCGGCTCTACCGTGCGTGGTGCCATCGGCACGTTTGGGCTGCGGTTGCTGTTGTGTAGCCGAGCATGGCTCGGCTCTACCTCGCGCGGGTGCCATCGGCGCGTTGGGGCTGCGATCGCTGTTGTGTAGCCGAGCATGGCTCGGCTCTACCTTGTGGGGTGCCATCGGTACGTTCGGGCTGCGCTTCCTGTTGTGGAGCCGAGCATGGCTCGGCTCTACCGCGGGTGGGCGTGGCGCGTCGTCCGTGGCGCGCCAGCGTCAGATCACGGTCAGGTTGGCGTACGCCATCACCAGCCACTTGCTGCCGGCATCGGCGAACTCGACCTGCACGCGGGCGTGCTGCCCGTTGCCCTCGTAGTCGGTGACCATGCCTTCGCCGAACTTGGGATGGTTGACCATCGCGCCCAGCTTCAGCGGCGGTGCTTCCAGCGCGGCGTGGCCCATCACCCGGTTGGCGCCGAGCGAGGCTGTGCGCGAGACCTGCACCTTGGGGCGCACTTCGTTGAGCAGCTCGCGCGGGATCTCGCGCAGGAAGCGCGAGGGCACGTTGTAGTTTTCCTGGCCGTGGATGCGCCGCGATTCGGCGTAGCTGAGCACCAGCTTCTGGCGCGCGCGGGTGATGCCCACGTAGGCCAGGCGGCGCTCCTCTTCCAGCCGGCCGCTCTCTTCCAGCGAGCGGGCGCTCGGGAACAGGCCGTCTTCCATGCCGGCCAGGAACACGATGGGGAATTCCAGGCCCTTGGCCGAGTGCAGCGTCATCAACTGCACGCCTTCCTCGCCCGCCTGGGCCTGGCCTTCACCGGCCTCCAGCGACGCGTAGGACAGGAACGCGACCAGCTCGCTCATGGTCTCGCCGGTCTCTTCGACGTCGTCCTCGCGGCGCACGAAGCGCGAAGCCACCGAGACCAGTTCGTCCAGGTTGTCCGCGCGCGACTCCGAATCCAGCGCGTTGCGGCTTTCCTTGGACCAGTGTTCGCGCAGGCCAGAGCGCAGCAGCACGTGGTCGATGCGCTCGGCCAGGGTCATCTCGCCGGCTTCGCCGTGCAGCTGGTTGACCAAGGTCAGGAACCCGGCCAGCGCATTGCGCGCACGCGCAGCCAGTTCGTTGCCCTGGGTGGTCAGCATGGTGGCCTCCCACAGCGAGATCGCGTGGGTGCGGGCCAGCCGGCGCACTTCGTCCAGCGTGCGGTCGCCGATGCCACGCGTGGGCGTGTTGACCGCGCGCTCGAAGGCGGCGTCATCGTTGCGGTTGGTCATCAACCGCAGGTAGGCCAGCGCGTCCTTGATTTCCGCCCGCTCGAAGAAGCGCATGCCGCCATACACGCGGTACGGCACCTGCTCGGAGATCAGCGCTTCTTCAAAGGCGCGCGACTGTGCGTTGCTGCGGTAGAGCACCGCGGCATCGCCGTAGCTGCCGCCATCGCGCACCCACTGGCGCGCGCGCTCGACCACGTAACGCGCCTCGTCCATTTCGTTGTAGGCCGCGTACAGGTCGATCGGGTCGCCGTCGCCGCTGTCGGTCCACAGTTCCTTGCCGATGCGGTCCGGGTTGTGCGCGATCACCGCGTTGGCCGCGCCGAGGATGTTGGCGCTGGAGCGATAGTTCTGCTCCAGGCGCACGGTCTGCGCGCCGGGGAAATCCTTCAAAAAGCGCTGCACGTTCTCGACCTTGGCGCCGCGCCAGCCATAGATGGCCTGGTCGTCGTCGCCGACCACGAACACGTGCCCGCTGTCGCCGGCCAGCACGCGCACGAAGGCGTACTGGATGGCGTTGGTGTCCTGGAACTCGTCCACCAGGATCTCGCGGAAACGCGAGCGGTAGTGCGCCAGCAGCGCCGGGTTGTCGCGCAGCAGTTCATGCGCGCGCAGCAGCAGCTCGGCGAAGTCGACCAGGCCGGCGCGGTCGCAGCGCTCCTGGTAGGCGATGTAGGCCTGGCGCATGGTTTCCAGCCACGCGTCATGCGGCTCGGGCTGGATGTGCTGGGGACGGCGGCCTTCGTCCTTCTGCTCGTTGATCCACCAGGCGATCTGCTTGGGCGGGTGCTTGCTGTCGTCGATCTCCAGCTGCTGCACCACGCGCTTGACCAGGCGCAGCTGGTCGTCCGAGTCGAGCACCTGGAAGCTGTCGGGCAGCTTGGCATCCTGGTAGTGCAGGCGCAGCAGGCGGTGGGCCAGGCCGTGGAAGGTGCCGATCCACGCGCCGCGGCTGCCCTGCGGCAGCTGCAGGTCGATGCGGTGGCGCATCTCGCCGGCGGCCTTGTTGGTGAAGGTGACCGCAAAAATGCCATGGGTGGGCACGCCGCAGACTTCATTCAGCCAGGCGATGCGGTGGATAAGCACGCGGGTCTTGCCGGAACCGGCACCGGCAAGCACCAGATGGTGGCCGGGCGGGGCGGACACAGCTTCGCGCTGGGCGGGGTTGAGCCCGTCGAGCAAATGGGAGACATCCATGGGCTCATTTTACCCCGTGCGGGGCGATCCGACCGGCCTGGCGCCCAACCGATTCAGCGAACCCCGCCCATCGCGCCTGCCGGGTTCAGGCCACCGCAGCGCGCGCGGCCTGCTGTGCCTGCCCGCGCAGCTCGGGGATGGCCAGGCTTTCCCACAGCGTGCCGATGCGCAGGCTGCCGACCACCTGCACTGCCGGATGCGGCTGGCCGCTGGCATCCAGCAGCTGGCCGTGCTCGACCGAGGTATCCAGTCCAAGCCCGTGCGGACCCGGGCGCGCGTGGCCGTCGGCCAGCAACTGCTGCACCAGCGGATTGCGCATCGCGGTGGCGCGGGTTTCCACGCCGGTGGCGTTGATCAATGCGCTGACCTGCAAGGGCGCGAGGCCGCCATTGGCGCCATGCGCGTGCACCTGCAGGGTACCGTCCAGCACCAGCACCGTATCGAGGCGGGCGCGGTGGCGCTGCAGCTGGCCGGACCGCTCCAGCGCGTCCACCTGCGCGTGTACCTGTTCGGCGATGCGGTGACGGTGCACGTCCCAGTAGCGCACGGCATGGCGCAGGAAACGGCGCTGGTCGGCCGCGTCCAGGCCCCGCCACAGCGCCTGGCCAAGCGGACGGATCCTGTCCATTACCGCCTGCCACGGCAGGCCCTGTGCGGCAGCGTCGCGTGCGTGGCCGCGCAGGACGCGCAGTTTCTGTCGCAGTGGCATGGCCAGCAGGGGTTGCGGATCGAATGTGGCCGCGCCGCCGTGCGCGTGCGCCAACGGCAGCAGCGCGTGACGCGACAGCACGTGGATGCGGCCACGATGCCCGGCGTTGGCCAGCGCCACCACGCTGTCGGCCATGCTCAGGCCCGAGCCGATGATGGCCAGGTCGCCATCGCCGGCCAGCAGGCGTACGCCGTCGTAATCCCAGGCATCCACGACCTTGCCCGGTGGCAGGGCCTCGGCGCCCGGCACCGGCAGGGGCCGCATGCTGTTGCCGCAGGCCAGCACCACCTGGCGCGCCTGCCACTGTTCGCCGCTGGCCAACGTCAGCTGCTGGGCCTGCGGGCCCGGCTGCAGGCCGAGTACCGCCGCGTGCACCACCTCCAGGCGTGCCGCACTGGCCGCGCCTGCCTGTTCCAGGCGTGCCTGCAGGTAGTCGGCGTAAAGGCGCCGCGGCGCATAGTCGGCGGCGAGTGCGTCGCGCGACCGGCCCGGGAACGCGTCGATCTGCAGCAGGTAGGCCAGGAAATCATCCGGCGCGTCCGGCAACGCGCTCATCTTGCCCACCGGCACGTTGAGCAGGTGTTCGGGCCATGGCGTGGCGTAGGCGATGCCCTGGGCCAGCGCCGAGGCCGGTTCGAACAGGGCGATGTGCAGCGCACGGGAGGCGCCGCGCAGGGCCTGCAACGCGACCAGCACGCCGGCCGCACCGCCGCCGACGATGGCCAGGTCGCACTGGCGGGAGATATCGGATGCGCTCATGGCCAGCATTGTAGGCGATGCCTGCGCGTGCGCTGGCAACGCGCTCACATCAGCGCGTCCGCCAATCGCGCGATGCCTTCGCGGCTGCGTCGCCACGCCGCACGCTGGCGCCAGGTGTCCAGCGTGAGGTGGCGGGACTGCAGCAGGTAGTCGCTTTCGATCTGCAGCAGCTGGGCGACGATGCCGGTGTCGTAGCAGAGCATGCCGATCTCGGCGTTGAGCGCGAACGAGCGGATGTCCAGGTTGATCGAGCCGACCAGCGCGATGTCTTCGTCCACGGTGAGGTGCTTGGCATGCAGGAAGCACGGTTCGTACAGCGCGATGCGCACGCCCGCGCGCAGCAGCTCGTCGTAATAGGCCTCCTGCGCCCACGCGGTGAGGCGCTGGTTGTTGCTGGCCGACAGGATCAGCTGCACCTGCACGCCGGACAGTGCGGCGATGCGCAGTGCGCTGAGGGTGGCCTCGTCGGGCACGAAGTACGGGGTGACCAGCACGATCCGCCGGCGTGCGAGGTGGATCAGGGCATTGACCGCATCACGCGCGTTGCTGAAGGGGTAGGCGGGGCCGCTGGGCAGCAGCTGGGTGGCCACGTCGGCCGAGCACACCGGTACCGCGGTCATGACGTCCAGGCGCTGGCCGGTCTCCATGTACCAGTCGCTGGCGAACACCGCCTCCAGGTGGGCCACGCCGGGGCCGCGCACGCGCGCGACCAGTTCCTTGTTGGGGAACCCCGGCACGAACTGTGGCTGGGCCAGGTTCTGCGAGCCGATGTAGCCGACGCGGTTGTCGATGACGGCGATCTTGCGGTGGTTGCGCAGGTCCATGCGGCCACTGCGGCGCCAGCGCAGGCCGCCGGGCAGCATCGCGCGCACGTCCACGCCCAGGGCCTGCAGCCGATGCCGGTAATGGCGCAGGCCGCGCTTGGCACCCACTGCGTCCAACAGCAGGCGGCAATGCACGCCGCGGGCGGCGGCGCGCTGCAGGGCCTGCACGATCGCCTCGCCGACCGCGTCGTCGAGCATCAGGTAGTACAGCAGGTGGACGCGGTCGCGGGCCTGGTCGATATCCTCGATCAGGGCCTGCAGCGAGGCGTCATAGTCGACGAGCAGTTCGACCGCGTTGCCGTGGATGGGCATGAAATCGCCCTGGCGCTCGATCAGCGGGACGATTTCGGCGGTGGCGGTGTCGGGCAAGGGGGTCCAGCGCAGCGGCGGCTGCAGCGCCTGTTCCTCGCGGATGACCTGGGACGCCTCGGCCTGGCGCTGTACGCGCTGGCGCGACAGCCATGGGTGGCCGAAGAGCAGGTACAGCGGCAGGCCCAGCAGCGGCACGAAGCCGACCAGCAGCAGCCAGCTGCGCGCGGCGCCCGGCGTGGTGCGGGTGGGGATCCAGAACAGCGCGGCCAGCCGGATCAGCCAATCCAGCATCAACAACCAGGAGCCCAGCAGCCACTCGAACAGCATCGCGTCGCCCGTCGGGAGGTATGCAGGTATTCTGACATGGGCGGTGTATGCACCCGGTAGTGCCGGCTGCTGGCCGACTCCTTGTCGTTCGGTCTAAGGCGCATTCGACGCCGCGATGAAAAGACTTCTCCCATGGAGGGGAGCGTCTCGTTCGAAGGGACGTCGCAGATTGAATGTGGCGACATGCGTGTAGCCAGGTAGCGCGGGGGCCGTATGGATGGCGGTGTCTTCGTTCGGTTCTGTCGCGAGCGTGAGGGCCCCGTAACAGCCGGTAGGCCCCTGGCGTAGTGTCCCCCGGCCTGGCGGCCTCCTCCTTTATTTTGCCCAGGAGCCTACCGGCCGCTGCGGCGCTCGGCTTGCGGAAACGAGCGGGAAAGCTGGCTTCTGAGGGCCGTCGGTGGGTTGGGCGCTGGGCCCGACCCACCGACCGCTGCGCTAAAAAAGATTCACAGCGCGCTTCGTGCTTGCCACGCAGATGAAAGAAGAACCAAAAAAAAACCCGCCACGAGGGCGGGTCTTTTTTCGGGGAAGCGCAAGCATCCTTGCGGATTACTTGATCTTGCCTTCCTTGTACAGGACGTGCTTGCGCACGACCGGATCGTACTTCAGGAATTCCATCTTCCCGGGGGTGTTCTTCTTGTTCTTGTCCGTCGTGTAGAAGTGGCCAGTGTTGGCCGTCGAAATCAGACGGATCTTGTCGCGCTTGCCTGCCATGATTAGTTACTCCTCAGACCTTTTCGCCGCGCGCACGCAGCTCAGCCAGAACGGAATCGATACCGTTCTTGTCGATGGTGCGCAGGGCATGCGCGGAAACACGAAGCTTGACCCAGCGGTTCTCGCTGGCAACCCAGAAGCGGCGCTCGTGCAGGTTGGGCAGGAAACGACGACGGGTCTTGTTGTTGGCGTGCGAGACGTTGTTACCCGTCTGCACTCGCTTGCCGGAAACTTGGCATACGCGGGACATTGCGCACCTCGATGAAAGTAATTGTCAGCCCATAGCCCGGGCGACGGCGGCCTCGGCGGTTTCCCGCCACACGTCATGAGAATCAAAGGGTTACGCTGTCGAGGGCGGGCCGGATGACGTGTTCCCGGCCGCCGATCCAAAGGTTTTTGGACACAGCGAGCCGCGCATTATGCCGCAGCCCCCGGGCCGGCGCAAGTTGTCCACAGGGCGGCGGCGGTCTGGCTACGCCGCCTGTTCGCGCCGCCACTGCAGCGGGGCGGCAATACTGGCCCTCCCCCACCGGATCCCACCCATGCGGCTGCTCGTCGTGACCTATGGCACCGAAGGCGACACCCGCCCCCTGGTGATGCTGTGCCACGGCCTGATCGCCGCCGGCCACGAGGTGATGCTGCTGGCCGAAGGCGGCACCCTGGGCAGCGCGCGCGCCTTGGGCGTACCGCATGCGGCGCTGGAAGGGGACATCCATGACGACGTGGTGGCGCTGGTATCGCGCGGCAACGACACCCCGGCCGCTTCGCGCGGGCTGGCGCGGATGGCCCGCCAGCACGTGCCGGCGTGGATGCGCCAGGCCGACGCGGCCGCGGCCGGCTGCGATGCGGTGCTGACCGGTGGACTGGCCGCGTTCGTGGGCATGTGCGTGGCCGAACGCCACGGCCTGCCGGTGATCGGCGCCGGCATGATCCCGCTGACCCCCACGCGCGCGTTCCTGTCCCCGTTCCTGCCCCGGCTGCGCCTGCCCGGCGCGCTCAACCGGCTCAGCTACACGCTGGTCAACCAGGCCGTCTGGCGGACCTTCCGCCAGCCGATCAACCACGCCCGGCACGCGTTGGGCATGCCCCCGCGCCGCACGCTGTGGCGCGACCTGCCGATGCTGTACGGCATTTCGCCCACCCTGCTGCCGCCGCCCCCGGACTGGCCCGCCGACCACCGTATCTGCGGCCAGTGGCGCGCCCCGGACCTGGCCTGGCACCCGCCGGCGGACCTGCAGGCCTTCCTCGACGCCGGGCCGGCGCCGGTGTACCTGGGCTTTGGCAGCATGACCGGCTTCGATCGCGACCACGTGCTGCCCGCCCTGCTGCAGGCGCTGGCACCGCGCCGGGTGCTGCTGTTTCCCGGCTGGGCCGGCGTGCCCAGCGGCACCCTGCCCCCGCAGGTGTTCGTGGTCGGCCCCACCCCGCACGAGGCGCTGTTCCCGCGCTGTGCGCTGGTGATCCACCACGGCGGCAGCGGCACCACGCATTCGGCCTGCCGCGCCGGCGTGCCCTCGCTGGTGATGCCGTTCGCCGCCGACCAGTTCTTCTGGGCGGATCGGTTGCAGCAGTTGGGGGTCGCACCGGCAGCGTTGTCGCCCAAGCGGCTGGATGCGGCCCGGCTGGCCAGTGCCATCGCTGTTGCAGAGCGGGCTGACACCCGATCGCGTGCCAACGCGCTTGGCCGGGCGATGACGGTCGAAGATGGGGTGGCCAACGCTGTCGCCCGGATCGAACGCTGGTTGGGCATCATCCCGGCACGTGAACTGGCAAGAGGGCCTTGAAATGAACATTAACGGGGCGCCCCATCCGGTTTTACATGGCTCCAACCGCATGCGATCATGCTCGCCAAGCACTGCTGATCGGGACCTGGCAACAGGAAGGTAGTGCCGCGGAGTCGGGCATGCCCTGTACTTTCCTCAGCCTTTGGCGGGATAAGCGAAAGCCGACGCGATAGAGAATCACCGAGAACGAAATTTGAAAGCGCCCCAGCGATGGGGCGCTTTTTTCGTTCAGGGGCGATGGATGCCCAGCTTGGCGGCAAGGACTTTGACCACACGAAACAAACCATGCCCATGCGGGAGTACTTGGCCCTGCCAATCGCGGTTGTAGGCGCTGGCCACCCAAACGTGCGCCCGGTTCTGCTCGGCGCGCCGCGTGATCCGGGTCCAGATGATGTCGCCATGGCCCATATCGGTGCAAAAGTACTGTTCGCGCGCCTGCCCGCGAACCTGGTGCACGTGCCGGCGAACTGACGCTTCGAAAAACGGACCGCGCATGTAGCGTGCGACGTCGTGACTCAACCGATAGCGATCCACGCAGAAGTAGCGCTCTTCAATGTGATGCTCGAATCGAGGGCCCTTGCCCTTCTGGTCGGTGAAAAGGTGGAAGCTGAACATCACATCCACCTCGACCCGCGTTCCGTACACCATCACCGAGACAGTGAAAGGATCCAGATGCGTCAGGTCATAGATCTGTGTGCCGATCTGGAATTGCCGATACGACACTGCCGCTCTCCTTGCGCCGGCCTGCTGGCTGAGCGGTTGATGTTAGCGGCGATGGTCGAGCCATTAACGCGACGCATGCCACACGTCGAACAGCACGCTGACGGCAATACAGATCTACCGCGCAGCAGGCACGTTGTTGCGTGCCTGCTGCGTCACGGTTCATTCGACCAGTGGCCAGGCGCTACCCGACAACCGGGCCAGCCTCCTTCCGATGCAACCACCGGTACAACACCGGCAGCACCAGCAATGTCAGCAACGTGGACGACACGATGCCGCCGATCACCACGGTGGCCAGGGGGCGCTGCACCTCCGAGCCGGCGCCGACGTTGAAGGCCATCGGCACGAAGCCCAGCGACGCCACCAGTGCGGTCATCAGCACCGGGCGCAGGCGGCCGAGCGCGCCGTCGCGCACTGCATCGGCCAAGGTCAAGCCGCTATCGCGCAGGCTGCGCACGAAGCTGATCATCACTAGGCCGTTGAGCACCGCCACGCCGGACAGCGCGATGAACCCCACGCCCGCGGAAATCGACAGCGGGATCCCGCGTGCGGCCAGGGCAAGCACGCCGCCGGTGAGCGCCAGCGGCACGCCGCTGAACACGATCGCGGCATCCTTGACCGAACCAAATGCCCAGAACAACAGCGCGAAGATGATCGCCAACGTCACCGGCACCACGATCGCCAGGCGCTGGCTGGCCGAGATCAGCTGTTCGAAACTGCCGCCGTACTCGATCCAGTAGCCGTTGGGGACCTGCACGTCGCGACCGATGCGCTGCTGCAGCTCGGTGACGAAACCGCCCAGATCACGGTCGCGCACGTTGGCGGTGACGACGATGCGGCGCTTGCCGTTCTCGCGGTTGATCTGGTTGGGCCCCTCGGTGTTGCCCAGCGTGGCCAGCTCGCGCAGCGGCACGGTGCGTGCACTGCCACTGCGCCAGCTGCCGGCGCGACTGGATTCGTCGGCATCGTCGGCCAGCGCGCTCTCCAGCGAGACCGGCAGGTCGGCCAGCGCGGCCGGGTCCTGGCGCAGCGCTTCGGGCAGGCGCACGACGATGTCGAAGCGGCGGTCGCCTTCGAACAGCTGGCCGGCCACCTGGCCGCCGACCGCGGTGGCCACGGTCGATTGCACCTGCCCCGGGTTGAGTCCGTAGCCGGCCAGCGCGGCGCGGTTGGGGGTGACGGTGAGCAGTGGCAGGCCGCTGGTTTCCTCCACCCGCACGTCGGCCGCACCGGGCACCTTGCCCGCCACTGCCGCAATCCGCTTGCCCACCGCCAGCAGCGTGTCCAGGTCATCGCCGAACAACATCACGGCCACGTCCGTCCGCACACCGGAGATCAGCTCGTTGGTGCGCATCTGGATCGGCTGGGTGAACTCGTAGTTGTTGCCCGGCAGCTGCTCCACGGCTTCTTCCAGTTCACCCAGCAGTGCCGCGCGCGACTTGCGCGGGTCCGGCCAGTCCTTGCGCGGCTTCATCATGATGAAGGTGTCGGCCACCGAGGGTGGCATCGGGTCGGAGGCCACCTCGGGCGTGCCGATCTTGGAGAACACCTTGTCCACTTCGGCGAACTGCACCAGCCGGTTTTCGATCTGCTTCTGCATCTGGATCGACTGGGTCAGGCTGGTGCCGGGGATGCGCATGGCGTGCATGGCGACGTCGCCCTCGTCCAGGTTGGGCACGAACTCGCTGCCCAGCCGCGTGGCCAGCAGGCCGCAACCGACCACCAGCACCAGCGCACCGGCCACCATCCAGCGGCCGCGACGCAGCGAGAACGCCAGCAGTGGTTCATAGCGCCGGCGCACCCATGCCATCAGGCGGTTCTCCTTCTCCTGCACGTGGCCGCCGAGGAACAACGCGATCGCCGCCGGGACGAAGGTCAGCGCCAGCACCATCGCACCGGTCAGCGCCAGCACCACGGTGATCGCCATCGGGTGGAACATTTTCCCTTCCACGCCGGTGAGCGCGAAGATCGGCAGGTACACCGCGGTGATGATGCCCAGGCCGAACAGGCTGGGGCGGATCACTTCGGCTGTCGCACGGGCGGTTTCGGCGAAGCGTTCGGCGCGGGTCATGTCACGGCCGAGGGCGTGCTGGCGTTCGCCGAAGCGGCGCAGGCAGTTCTCGATGATGATCACCGCGCCATCGACGATCAGGCCGAAGTCGAGCGCACCCAGGCTCATCAGGTTGGCCGACACGCCACCGCGGGCCATGCCGGTCAGCGTGAACAGCATCGCCAGCGGAATCACCGCCGCGGTGATCAGCGCGGCGCGGAAGTTGCCAAGCAGCAGGAACAGCACCACGATCACCAGCAGCGCACCTTCGACCAGGTTCCTGGCCACGGTCGCGATGGTGCGGTCCACCAGCGCGGTGCGGTCGTAGCTGGCGGTGACGGTGACGCCCTCGGGCAGGCTCGCCTGCGCCTGCTGCAGCCGCGCAGCCGCGGCCTGGGCGACATCGCGGCTGTTGGCGCCGATCAGCATCACCACGGTGCCCATCACTACCTCGTGGCCGTTCTGGGTGGCCGCGCCGCTGCGCAGTTCCGGCCCATCCTTGACCTCGGCCACGTCGTGCACGTGGATCGGCACGCCTTCGCGCCGGGCCAGCACGATGTTGCCGATCTCCTCCAGGTTGGCCACCTGGCCGGGGATGCGCACCAGGAACTGCTGGCCGTTGCGCTCGATGTAGCCGGCGCCGACGTTCTGGTTGTTGGCCTCCACCGCCTGCGCGACGTCTTCCAGGGTGAAGCCGAGCGCGCGCAGCCGCGCCGGGTCCGGGGTGATGTGCACCTGGCGCTGGAAACCGCCAATCGTGTTGACCTCGGTCACGCCCGGCACGTTGCGCAGCTGCGGTCGGATCACCCAGTCCTGCAGGGTGCGCAGGTCGGTGGCGGTGTACGGCGTGCCATCGGCCTTGAGTGCCTTGGGATCGGCGTCGATGGTGTACATGAAGATCTCGCCCAGGCCGGTGGAGATCGGGCCCAGCTGCGGGTCCAGGCCGTCGGGAATCTGCGACTTCACCTGCTGCAGGCGTTCGGCCACCTGCTGGCGGGCGAAGTAGATGTCGGTGCCGTCCTCGAACACGACCGTGACCTGCGACAGCCCGTAGCGCGACAGCGAGCGCGCCTGCTCCATGCGCGGCAGCCCGGCCATCACCGTTTCCACCGGGTAGGTGATGCGTTGTTCGGTCTCCAGCGGCGAGTAGCCGGGTGCGGCGGTGTTGATCTGCACCTGGACGTTGGTGATGTCCGGGGTGGCGTCGATGGGCAGCTGGGTGAAGCTCCAGACGCCGACCGCGACCAGCACGGCGGTGAGGGTCATCATCAACCAGCGATGGGCGATGGAGGCGCCAATGATGCGCTCAAGCATGCGGGCATCCTCCGCGCTGCGCCGCGCGCGGCACGCGATCAATGTTCATGCGATGCCCCCGCCTTGCCGATGTCGGCCTTGACCACGTAGCTCTGTTCGACAACGACGTCTTCGCCCGCCTTCAGCCCCTCGGTCACTTCGACCTGGCCGGCATCGCGCGCGCCAAGGGTGACGGCACGCGCGGTGTAGGTATCGCCGACGCGCACGAACACCACGTCCTTGCCGTCCATGCTCTGCACCGCAGCCAGCGGCACCACCAGCGCGGCCGGCTGGGTGGCCACCACGATGCGTGCCTTGACCGCCGCACCGGGCCGCCACAGGCCATCGTCGTTGCGCAGCGTGGCGCGGGCCACGGTGCTCTGGCTGGCGGTGGCGGTGCCGGGCAGCACGCGTTCCAGCGTGGTGGTCTGGCTGACGCCGTCGGTCATGCGCGACACGGTGACCGGGACGCCGGCGGTGATGTGCTGGGTATCGTTGCCGAAGATGTGCAGGTCCACCCACAGCGTGGACAGGTCGCCGATCTCGAACAGCGGTGCACCCTCGCCCGCCACGCCGCCGACCTGGGCCTGGCGCGCCAGCACCACGCCGCCGATCGGTGCGCTGACGGTGTAGGTGGTGAGGCTGAGGTTGCTCTCGATGCTGGCCAGCACCTGGCCGGCGCGGACGCTGTCGCCGACGTTGGCACGCAGCGAGCGGATCGGGCCGGGGAAGCGCGCCATCACCTGGGCGACGTGGCCATCGACCGGGGTCAGCAGGCCCTGCACGTCGTGTTCGTCGGCGATGGTGCCGGCAGCGACCGGGGCGACGCGGATGCCCGCCTGTTCGGCCATGGCCGCGGCGATGGTGGTGCGCTCCGGCGCGTCGTGGTCGTCGTCGCCGTCGGTGTGGCCGGCGTCGCCATGGCCCTGGTCGGTGTCGGCGGGGGCCGTGGCGGGGGCGTCCTTGCCGCAGCCGGTCAAGGCCAGTGCGGCGAGCAGCAGCGTGGCGGCCAGCGCGATGCGATGTGCGGAACGGTTCATCGGCGGTCCTCCGTGGACACGTGGGGCGTGGGGGGGGCGCTGGCGGCGACCATGCTTTGGCCGGTCAGGCGCTGGATTTCGATCAGCGCGGTCTGTGCGGCGATGGCGGCATCGAGCTGGCGTTGGCGCGCGTCGATGCGCATGGCCTGCAGCTGCGCCCATTCCATGTAGCTGATGGCGCCGGCACGCCAGGCCTTCTCGGCGGCGTTCTCGGCGCGCTTGAGCTGCGGCAGCACATCGCGCGCCATGCGCGTGACTTCCAGCTGCGCGGTCAGGTAGCGCCCGTGCGCCTCGGCCAGCGTGGCGTACAGCTGCAGCGCGCGCGCGTCGCGTTCGACGCTGTTGAGCGCCAGCTCGGCCTCGGCGGCACGGATCTCCGGGGCGGCGCGGGCGACGCTGCCGAGCGGCAGGCTGAAACCGGCCACGAAGGCGGTGTCGCGGCTGTCGCGGGTGTTGCGGACGCCGACCTGCCAACTGAGATCCAGTCGCGCGGCGGTGCGCGCCAGTTGCACCTGCGCCTCGCGGATACGGCGCTCACCGGCGAGCAGGGCCAGTTCCGGGGTGCGCTGCAGTTCCTCGGCCAATACCGCAAAGTCCTGCAGCGCGGGCAGTTGCAGGGGGTCACCGGTGACCACGTCGAAGCCCGGATCACGCTGCCGCCAGAGCGCGGACAACGCGGCGCGCGCGGACTGGTCGGCCTGGCGCGCGCGATCGCGGTCCAGTTCGGCCTGGGCCAGCATCGCCTGCGCGGTCAGCAGCACCGATTCGGGCGAGGCGCCGGCCTGCAGGCGCAGCCGCGCGGCGGCGACCGCGCGCCTGCGCTGCTCGATGTCGGTGCTGGCGATGCCCAGTCGCTGGCGCGCCTCGGTGATGGCGAGATAGCGGCGGGCGACCTCGGCCAGCAGATCCAGGCGGGCGGTTTCGCGCTGCGGGGCCAGGCTGTCGATGTTGGCCTGGGCCACCGCACGGCGCGCGTCCAGCTTGCCGCCGCGTTCCAGCACGCCGGCCAGGGTGACGGTCAGCTCGGCGCTGCGGAAGCCGCTGGCATCGCCGGTGCCGAGCGCGTTTTCAAGCTCCACGCCGACGGTGAGCGGCGGCGTCAGCGCTGCCGCATCGCGGCGGGCGTCCCAGATCGGGCGCTGCGCATCGGCCAGGCGCAGGCCGGGGTGGTATTGGGCGACGCGCGCGATGGCGTCGTCGAGGGTCAACGGGTCAGGCGTCTTCGTACCCTGCGCATGCACGCACGGCACGAACGCGACGACAGCCAAGGCTGCCAGGCGCATCCACATGGGGAATCTCCAGATAACGGTTCAGATGGACAACGGCGGCGCGCGGCCGCGTGGCATCAGGACGCTATCGGGGGGCGCAGCAGGCTCTCGGGCGGCTGGGTACGCAGTTGCGCGGCCAGGCTGGTCGGCACGGCATGCGCGGGGGCTGCCGGCAGTACCCAGGGCAACGACGCCATCGGCAGCACGCCGCCGTGGCCATGGCAATGGCCGCAATGCACCAGGGTGTGCAGCAGGTCGCCAGCATCGAGGTCGGCGTCGGGCGCTTCGCCGGCGACGTCATCGGCCCCATGCGCGGCATCGGCATGCAGGCTGATGTGGATGTCGGCCAGCGCCGACGCGGTGGCCGTGCCGAATACGCCCAGGCCGACCGCGACCAGCATCAGCAGGCGCAGCAGCAGGGACGGACGCGGGCGGGCATGGCGGAGCATGCCGGCAGGGTAGCCGGCGGCTCGCCCGTTACACAATCGCAGGCGCGGGCCGCGGTTCACGAAGGCGGGATCGGCCATGCGGCGACCGATCCCGCATGGATCAGCCCGCGGCCTTGCGCTGGGCGATGTAGGCCTGGATCTGCTGCTCCAGCACCGGCAGCGGCACCGAGCCCTGCTTGAGCACGGCGTCGTGGAAGCCCTTCACGTCGAAGCGGTCGCCCAGCGCCTTTTCCGCCTGCGCGCGCAGGCGCACGATCGCGATCTCACCCAGCTTGTAGCTCAACGCCTGGCCCGGCCAGGAGATGTAGCGGTCCACCTCGGTGGTCACTTCATGCTCGCTCAACGCGGTGTGGTCGCGCAGGTAGGCGATGGCCTGTTCGCGGGTCCAGCCCTTGTGGTGCACGCCGGTGTCGATGACCAGGCGCGCGGCGCGCCACATCTCGTAGGTGAGGCGGCCGAAATCCTCGTACGGGGTTTCGTAGATGCCCATCTCCACGCCGAGCTTCTCGCAGTACAGGCCCCAGCCCTCGCCGTAGGCGGAGATGTAGGCATTGCGGCGGAACTCCGGCAGCTGGCCCTGCTCGGCGGCCAGGGCACCCTGCAGCGCATGGCCCGGGTCGGACTCGTGCAGGGTCAGCGCCGGCAGGTTGTACAGCGGGCGCGCCGGCAGGTTGTAGGTGTTGAGCCAGTAGGTGCCCATGCCGCCACGGCCGGCGGTCCAGAACGGGGCGATGTCCGGCGGCACCGGCACGATGGTGAAGCGCGCGCGCGGCAGGGTCATGTACTTGCCGATCACCCCGTCCACCCGCTTGGAGATCCACGCGGCGCGATACAGCAGCTCGTCCGGGGTCTTGGCGTAGAACTGCGGGTCGGTGCGCAGGAAGGTGAGGAACTGCGCGAAGCTGCCCTTGAACTCGACCTGCTTGATGACCGCGTCCATTTCCTTCTGGATGCGCGCCACTTCCTTCAGGCCGATCTCGTGGATCTGCTGCGGGGTGAGGTCCAGCGTGGTGTATTGATGGATCTGCTGCTTGTAGTACGCCTCGCCACCAGGCATCGCCTCGGCGGCCAGCGTGGTGCGCGCCTGCGGCACGTACTCGCCCACGAAGAAGGTGCGCAGTTTGGCGAAGGCCGGCACCACGCTGCCGCTGATGGCCTGCCGCGCCTGCGCCTGCAGCTGCGCCTGGTCGGCGGCGGGGATGCTGGACGGCAGCGTCTTGAACGGTGCATACAGCGGGGAGGCGGTCGGGTCCTTCAGCTCGGACACGGTGGCGATGGAGACCTCGCGGCCGTCCAGCACCGCGCGCGGCACGCTGAAACCGCGCTTGAGCCCGGCACGCATGTTCCCGGTCTGCTGGTCGAAGTAGCGCGGCACATCGTTGAGGCGGGCGATGTAGTTGCGATAGTCCTGCGCGGTCTTCATCTCGCGGCGGGCCATGAAGGACAGGTTCGACCAGAACGAGGAGTCCGCGTTGAACGGCATTTCATAGCCGCCCAGGCGCACCTCGGCGGCCAGGTTGAACACCTGGTCGCGGTAGATGGCGTAGTTGACCTGGTTGTCCGGCGACAGCGCCGCGCGGTCGACCTTGTCGAGCTGGACCAGCACGTCGTCCCAGACCTTCAGCCGCGCCTGCTGGGCAGCCGGGCCCACGTCGGGCATGCGGGTCGCATTGGCCGGGCCGTCGTCGTCCTCGCTGGCCGCACCACCGCCGTCCTGGCGCCACGTCCACTCCTTCTCGTAGATCGCGCGGAACTGCGCATCGGCGGGGCTTTCGGCGGCCAGGCTGGCCGGGGCGGCATCCGGCGCGGCGGCCAAGGCAGCGCCGGCAGGAAGGGCCAGGGCGAGCAGCAACGCAGCAACGAGCGGTGATTTCACGATCAGGGGTTCCCGTGGGACGGCAAACCCCGATCATGGCACCCGATGCAGGCCCTGTGCATGGATCAAAGGTCCTGCCCGCCACGCGGGCAGGATCGGCGACCGGCCAACGGCCGGGACCCAAGCGCCGCAGGCGCGCGTAGATCCACGCCATGCGTGGATGCCCCTGCCTAATGCGACGCCTTGTCCCGCTTCCACCCACGGTGCTGGATGTCCAGCTTCAGGCTGTACAGCGCGGTGAACGCCGGGAACAGGTTCTGCAGCACGCCGACCGAGTCCTGCTTGGCCGAGAACAGGAAGTAGCTCAGCGTCATCAGGCTGCCGACCACGCTCATGTACCAGAACAGGCGCGGGATCACCGGCTTGCCGGCGCGCTTGGAGGCGACGAACTGCACCAGCCAGCGGCCGCCGAACATCAGCGCGCCGGTATAGCCGATCAGCTTCCAGCCCGTCACGTGCAGGCCGGTCCAGTACAGCCAGGTCAACGGTTGGTCGAGCCAGTGCAGCTCCATCAGCGTTCTTCCACGGCGGTGCGCTTGCTGCGCGTGATCAGCCAGGCCACCCCGCGCAGGTCGCGGATGCCGACCAGGGCACGGCCCAGGTTGTTGTACTTGGATACCCCGGCGGTGCGGTGGCGGTGGTTGACCGGCACGCTGACCGTCTTCCAGCCGGCGCGCTGCATCAACGCCGGCAGGTAGCGGTGCATGTGGTCGAAGTACGGCAGGTCCAGGAAGGCCTCCCGCTCGAACAGCTTGATGCCGCAGCCGGTGTCGGGGGTGTCATCGCGCAGCATGCGCGCGCGGATGGCGTTGGCCCACTTGCTGGCCCAGCGCTTGCTGCCCGAGTCCTGGCGGTTGACCCGCCAGCCGGCGAACAGCTTGACCTCCGGCGCGGCGGCCGCGCGCGCCGCCAGCAGCTTGGGGATGTCGGCCGGATCGTTCTGCCCGTCCCCGTCGAGGGTGGCGATCCAGGGCGCGCGGGCGTGCCGGACCCCGGTACGCACGGCGGTGCTCTGCCCGCTCTGGCTGACGTGGTGCAGCACCCGCAGCTCCGGGTTGGCGGCCTTGAGCCCCTGCAGCACGGCCAGGGTGTCGTCGCGGGAGTGGTCGTCGATGTAGACGATCTCGAAGGCGAGCTGGCCACGCAGGGCCGCGGTGATCTCGTCGATCAGGGGTTTGACGTTGTCGCGTTCATTGAAGACCGGGACGACGACCGACAACAGGGGGTGGCTCATGGTCGGGCTCTGCGAATGGCCAGTATCGAAAACGAGCGCGCATTGTCCGCACCCGGGGTTATCCAAAGATGAATGCGGAGCCGTGTGTCAGGCGTGATCGCCGAAATAGTCCCGGCACCAGGCCACCACCGGCGGCAGGCCGCGCTCGATCGGCGTGGCCGGATCGTAGCCGAAGGCGTCATGGGCGCGCGTGGTATCGGCCATGGTGCGGACCATGTCGCCGGGCTGCATCGGCTTGTAGACCTTGCGTGCCGGGCGTCCGGCGGCGGCTTCGATGACCCCGATGAAATGCTCCAGCTCGATCGGGGTGTGGTTGCCGAGGTTGAATACGCGGTGCGGCACGTCCTCGCCGGACGGATGCGCCAGCGCGCCGAGGATACCGGCCACGATGTCGGAAACATGTGTGAAGTCGCGCTGCATGTTGCCGTCGTTGAACACGTCGATCGGGCGGCCGGCCAGCACCGCGCGCGAAAACAGCAGCGGGGCCATGTCCGGGCGGCCCCAGGGACCGTACACGGTGAAAAAGCGCAGGCCGGTGGCATGCAGGCCATACAACTGCGCGTAGGTATACGCCATCAGCTCGTTGGCGGCCTTGGTGGCGGCATACAGCGAGCGCGGCTTGTCGATGCGCTGGTCTTCGGAGAACGGCGGGGTGGCCGAGTCGCCATACACCGAGCTGCTGGAGGCATAGACCAGGTGGGCCACGCCGCGATGCCGGCACAGTTCGAGCATGTTGACGAACCCGACCAGGTTGCTGTCCACGTAGGCGTGCGGGTTTTCCAGCGAGTAGCGCACCCCGGCCTGCGCGGCCAGGTGGATCACCCGGGTCGGCTTTACCTCGTCGAACAGCGCGGCCAGGCCGTCGCGGTCGGTCAGGTCGAGCACGCGGATGTCCGCGTCCGGGCACAGCGCGGCGACGCGGTCGCGCTTGATCTGCGGGTCGTAATAGTCGTTGTAGTTGTCCAGCCCGACCACCGTTTCACCCGCGTCGAGCAGGGCACGGACGGTGTTGGCGCCGATGAAGCCGGCAGCGCCGGTGACAAGAAGGGTCATGGCAGGGTCCTGGAAATTCCTGTGGACAGGATATCGCCGATGCGCCGGGCTCAGAACAGCCCGAAGCGCTTCCTGGCGGCGTTCACCCGGCCAGGTTCGATGATGTCGCTGATGCCCTTGGCGTCGAAGCGGTCCAGCAGGGCGTCGCTGCCCTTCTTCAGTTTCAGGGCCAATTCTTCCGGATACAGCGGCACGATGGACATGAACACGATGGTTTTTTCATCGTTGATGACCAGATGGCCGAACGCCTCGGGGGCGGTGACCGGCGGCAGCACGATCGCGCCGTCGAAGCCCACGCCCGGCGCATAGGGTTCGGCCGGGTGGCCGTTGGGCACGGTGTGGCCGAAGCCCAGCCAGGTATCGAACTTGTGCGGCAGGCGCGCCAGCACCTTGAGCAGGCGGATCGGCCAGTAGTGGCGCTCGTCCTCGAAGTCGGCCTGCTGCAACGGCCAGTCGGCCGGCAGCGTCACCATCAACTCCATGTACTGCGGTGAACCTTCCGCGCCAGCCGACAGGGTCATCGGCAGATCGCTCATGCCCGACGTCACCAGCCGCAGGTGCGGGAAATCCTCCGTGGCCGGCACCACATGCACGTCGATGTGCACGGTGTCGGACACGATTTCATGGAATACGTGGGCGATCGGGCCGAGATGCTGCTCGATATGCGCGCTGATCTGTTCGATGCATGCATCACCGGCAGCCGGCGCGAAGTCGCTGGGTCGGGTGTGCATCAGCATCGGACTACCGCCCGGGCTTACGTCATCGTAGGGAGTGCTCATGCACGGCTCCTTGTTGGTGGCCAGCGCCTGCCAGGGACGCATCACCACAAGGTGAGCGGTGCGTCCTTGGCCAGCGTGGCCTTGCGTTCCTTGCTGAAATCCCACCAGGGGCGCGGCGCTTCGCCCTGCATGAAGCGCAGGATCGACAGGAACACGTCGATCACGCAGGGATCGTGCATCACGCCGGTGCGCAGGCACAGCTGCGCATACATGTCATAGGCATCGCGACCGCGCAGGTGCGCGGGGACGCGGATGCCGATCAGACGCAGATCTTTCTCACAGGCCGGCCCGACATTCGGCAGGTCGGTCAGACGCAACAGATGGTTGCGGTCGACCTTGGTGGGGTTCATTACGGTGGGGTAATCCTCTTGCGCAGGCGGGGGACTCAGCCCTTCTGTACGCGGAGTCGTTCGAGCACGCCATCCAGCGTGTCCAGGTCGGTGTAATGGATGATCAGCTTGCCCTTGCCGCCACGGCCGTGGTTGATCGCCACGCGTGCGCCCAGCGACTCGGACAGCTCGGTCTCCAGCGACGCGATATCGGCCTGCGGCGCGCTGGCGGTGGGCTTCTTGCGCAGTGCGCCCGGCACCTTGCCGGCGGCGAACTGCTGCGCGCGGTGCTCCACTTCGCGCACCGACCAGCCCTGGTCGGCCGCTTCCTGGGCGAGCTTGCTGGCCAGTTCCGGGGCCAGGGTGAGCAACGCACGCGCGTGGCCCATTTCCAGCCGGCGGGTTTCCAGCAGCAGGCGGATGGCGATCGGCAGCTCCAGCAGGCGCAGCAGGTTGGACACCGCCGCGCGCGAGCGGCCGACGGCCTGGGCGGCCTCGGCGTGGGTGAGCGCGAATTCGCTGATCAGGCGCTGCAGGGCCTCGGCTTCTTCAAGCGGGTTGAGGTCTTCGCGCTGGATGTTCTCGATCAGCGCCATCGCGATGACAGTGCGGTCTTCCAGTTCGCGCACCACCACCGGTACTTCGTCCAGGCCGGCCAGCTGGGAGGCGCGCCAGCGGCGTTCGCCGGCGACGATCTCGAAGCTGTCCGGGCCGAGCTGGCGGACCAGGATCGGCTGGATCACGCCCTGCGCCTTGATCGACTCGGCCAGCTCGGCGAGCTTGGTTTCGTCCATGTCGCGGCGTGGCTGGTACTTGCCCGGCTGCAGGTGGCCCACCGGCAGCTTGCGCAGCACTTCACCGGGCAGCGGTTCGACCACGGCGGCAGCCTGCACCTGAGTCACCGCGCCCTTGGGCCCCAGCAGCGCATCGAGGCCGCGGCCGAGGCCGCGTTTCTTGCCGAGGGCGGGCTTGGTGCTCATCAGGCGGTCTCCAGGGCCTTGTCGGCCTTATTGCGTTGTTGGTGGCGGCGGATGATTTCCCCGGCCAGGCCGAGGTAGGCGACGCCACCGCGCGAGGCGCGGTCGTAACCGACGATGCTCTGCCCGTGGCTGGGCGCTTCGGCCAGGCGCACGTTGCGCGGCACGATGGTGCGGAACACGCGGTCGCCGAAGTGGTCGGTGAGTTCGGCCGACACCGCGTTGGCCAGGTTGTTGCGCACGTCGAACATGGTGCGCAGCACGCCCTCGATCTCCAGGCTGGGATTGAGGTTGGCGCGCAGCGCTTCGATGGTTTCCACCAGCGCGCTCAGGCCTTCCAGCGCGTAGTACTCGCACTGCATCGGCACGATCACCGAATCGGCGGCGGCCAACGCGTTGAGGGTGAGCAGCGACAGCGCCGGCGGGCAATCGATCAGGATGAAGTCGTATTCGTCGCGGACCGGGGCCAGGGCGCGCTTGAGGCGCTGCTCGCGTTCGCCCTGGTCCATCAGCTGGATCTCGGCGGCGGTCAGGTCGATGTTGCCCGGCAGCAGGTCGAAGCCTTCCGGGGTGGTCACGCGCACTTCGACCGCGGTGGCTTCGCCGAGCAGCAGGTCGCAGGTGGAGGCGGCCACTTCACGCTTGTCCACGCCGCTGCCCATGGTCGCATTGCCCTGGGAATCGAGGTCGACAAGGAGCACGCGCTTGGGTGCAGCAGCCAGGGAGGCGGCCAGATTGACGGCGGTCGTGGTCTTGCCGACGCCACCTTTCTGGTTGGCGATGGCGATGATGCGGGCCATGCGGGTGAGCCTCATCGGCAGGGAGTGGGACTGGTCATTATGCGTATATGGGGCGTGTCATGCACTGTGAGATGCGCGCCGGGCCGCGCCCGCGACCGGCCGGGGACGCATGGGATGCGCCCGGTGGACAGCGCAACGGCTGCTGTGACGGGCGCTGCCGCCGATATCCGCCCGCGTGCCGGCACCGGCGCTGGTACGCAGGCGGTGGCCTCAAGGACCGGCCACGACCACCAGATGGCGCTCGCCGGTGAGTCCGGGCACGTGCAGCGGCAGTACCTGCTCGACCTGCCAGCCGCTGGGCAGCTGGGCGATTTCATCGTGCGGGTGCACGCCCTTCATCGCCAGCAGGCGGCCGCCGGGCCGCAGCAGGTGGCCGCCGACCTGGATGATCCCGGCCAGGGTATCCATGGCGCGCGCGGTCAGGTGGTCGTAGGCGCCGGGTTCGGCCAGGGCCTCGGCGCGTGATTCGGCGACGCGGGCATTGCCCAAACCCAGCTGGCGGACGGCCTCGCGCATGAAGCGGGCCTTCTTCCCGTTGCTTTCCACCAGGGTCACCTGCAGCTGCGGGCGGGCGATCGCCAGCGGGATGCCGGGCAGCCCGGGGCCGGTGCCGAGGTCGGCCAGGGTGCCGCTCTCCAGGAACGGCTGCATCGCCAGCGAGTCGAGCAGGTGGCGGGTGACCATGTCCAGCGGATCGCGGATGGCGGTGAGGTTGTAGGTGCGGTTCCAGCGGTCGAGCAGGGTCAGGTAGGTCAGCAACGGCGGCGCCAAGGCGGCATCCAGGTCCATCGCGGCCAGGCCACGCTCAAGCGCTGCGGCCACGCCGGCCGGGAGTGTGTGTTCGGTCATGGGGCGATTATCGCAGGTCGACAGCGGGGCAAGGGCAAGGGCGGCACACGGATTCCCCCACGGAGGGCGGGCGTCGATCCCGCCCACGCGTAGAGCCGAGCCATGCTCGGCTGGCCTTGGTAGAGGCAAGCCACGCTCGGCTGGCCTTAGGTAGAGCCGAGCCATGCTCGGCTGGCCTTAGGTAGAGCCAAGCCACGCTCGGCTGGCCTTAGGTAGAGCCAAGCCACGCTCGGCTGGCCTTAGGTAGAGCCAAGCCACGCTCGGCTGGCCTTGGTAGAGCCGAGCCATGCTCGGCTGGCCGCGCGCAGCGCGGCAATGATCGGCGCCTTCAGCAGGCCATCGCACGGCAGGCCTTTCGCTCAGACGGCGTGCCAGGCCAACGCGGCGCGGAAATCATCGGCCGCGGCCCATTCGTGCAGGTGCCAGCGCGCGGCGTCGCCCAGCTTGGGGTCGCACCAGGCAAGGTGCAGGGCGGCGTCGGGGGCTGGCGCCAACTGCAGGCGGTGCAGGCCGAAGGAAATGCCCTGCCCCTGTGCCTTGAGGATGGCCTCCTTGGCGCACCAGACCCGGAAGAACCAGCGCTGGCGGGCGTCTTCGTCCAGCCCAAGCAGCCAGTCGACCTCGCCAGGGTGGAAGAAACGCTCGATGATCTCGCGCATGCGCGGCCGCGGCCGCAGCGGCTCCAGGTCCACGCCCAGGCGCACGCCCTCGCCCAGCGCGACCAGCAACCGGCCATGGCTGTGGCTCCAGCCGGTGCCCAGGTGCGCAAACGCAGCGTGCAGCTCCGGGCGGCCACGCGGGTCGCGCTGCAGCGGCAGGGTGTCCGGGTCGGTGCCGAGCTGCCCCGCCAGCAGCACCCGCGCCTGCGGCTCGCCGCGGGTGCCGTTGACGTGCGGCAGGCACCACACCGTGACCGGGCCGAACCGCCAGGGACCGCCGAGGCCGCTATCGGTGCTCATGCGTGCGCGCGGTGAGGACGGCTGCACGGTGATTTCACGGGCGCTGCCGTCAACTGGTGCGGTCGTTCACACCACCTGGGAGTCAAGACTATGGGCATCATCATCTGGTTGATCGTTGGTGGCATCGTGGGCTGGCTTGCCAGCATCATCATGCGACGCGACGCGCAGCAAGGCATCATCCTCAACATCGTGGTCGGCATCGTCGGCGCACTGATCGCCGGTTTCCTGTTCGGCGGCGGCATCAACGAAGCGATCACCATCCGCACGTTCCTGTTCTCGTTGATCGGCGCAGTGATCCTGCTGGCCATCGTGAACCTGTTTACGCGCAAGAGCATCCGCTGACCAACGCGCGATGGAGTCAACGACAGGGCCCGGCATTGCCGGGCCTTGTCGTTTCTGTCACCCCAGCTGCACCCAGGCCGGCGCGTGGTCGCTGGGGCGGTCCCAGGTGCGTGGCTCACGGTCGATGCCCGAGGCGATGGCGCGGGCCTTGAGCGCATCCGAGACCAGGGTGAGGTCGATGCGCAGGCCCAGGTTGCGGCGGAAACCGGCGGCGCGGTAGTCCCACCAGCTGAAAATGCCTTCTTCCTCGCTGTGCAGGCGGAAGGCGTCGTGCAGGCCCAGCTGCAGCAGCTTGTTCAACGCCCCACGCTCGGCGGTGGAGGTCAGGATGTGGTTCTCGTTCCAGACCAGCGGGTCATTCACATCGCGCGCGTCCGGGGCGATGTTGAAGTCGCCCATCACCACCAGCTCCGGGTACGTGGCCAGCTCGGCCTCGACCCAGGCGTGCACGGCCTCCAGCCAGCGCAGCTTGTAGGCGTACTTGTCGGTGCCCACGTCCTGGCCGTTGACCACGTAGAGGTTGATGATGCGCACGCCGTTGACGGTGCCGGCGATGACGCGTTTCTGCTCGTCCTCGAAGCCCGGGATGCCGATCTGCACCTCCTGCGCCGGCTCGCGCGAGAGCAGCGCCACGCCGTTGTAGGTCTTCTGCCCGGCAAACACGCTGCGGTAGCCCAGCCCGGCCAGCACCGCGTCGGGGAACTTGTGGTCCTCCATCTTGGTTTCCTGGATGCCGACCACGTCCGGCGCGAACGCGGTGAGCCACTGTTCCAGGTGCGGCAGGCGCACGTTGAGCGAATTGACGTTCCAGGAGGCGATTTTCATGGGCGCCATTCTACCGGGTCGTGCCGGCCGTTGGCCGGCAGCCCTGGGGCCTGGTTCCACGCTAGGCTGTGGGCCCTCATCGCACGCAGACCCCATGGACGCAGACACCTTCGTCGCCAACTGGTACGCCGAGAAAGAGCAGCTGCTGGCCGCCGCCTGGACCCCGGGCACGGCGTCCGCGGCAAGGATCGCGTCCATGGCGCTGTCACCCGGGCAGGCGCAAGCGTTGCGGGACATGCTCGACGTGTTCGTCAGCGATGCCATGTACACGCTGCTGCTCGGACTGGATGGCAGCGCCGCACTGGGAGGCGACCAGCGCCACTACACGCTGTTGGACGAAGATGGCTCGGTGGTCGCGGAGGAAGGCGATCTGGAGGCTGCTGCCTATGCGTGGTTCCACGAAGGGCGGCGCTCGCGGCCTGGATCCTGATCGTTCCTGTCAGTCGGGCTGATTCGGGCGGGTCCGGACGTGGTTGCGTGGTCGCGTGAGCCGAAGAGGCGGGCCATTGGCGCATCCGACGCGGTTTGCGGGGTCATGGGCGGTGCCAGGCGCAGCCGAGCATGGCTCGGCTCTACCCTTGGGGTTGGCTGCCGCTAGCGCAGCAGTGCCTTCAACATCCCGGCGATCGTCGAATACGGCGGTTTGAGCAGGTCGCTGGCGGCCCAGCGCGACTGCCACAGGATCGGCAGCTGCTTGCTCAGGCCATCGAAGCCGGCGCGGCCATGGTAAGCGCCCATGCCGCTCGGCCCCACCCCGCCGAAGGGCAGGTCGTTGACGGCGAAATGCAGCAGGGTGTCGTTGACGGTGACGCCACCGGCCACCACCTGGCCCAGCACGCGCTCGACGCTTTCGCGCTGCTGGCTGAAGACGTACAACGCCAGCGGCCGGTCGCGGCCCTGCACCTCGGCCAGTGCCGCATCCAGGTCCGGGTAGGCGCACACCGGCAGGATCGGACCGAAGATCTCCTCGCGCATCAGGTCCAGGTCGGCCGGCGGATCGAGCACGATGGTCGGCACGATCAGGCGCTCGCGGCGCGCGCGCTCGGGATCCACGTTGGCCAGTTCGATCACCGGCACGCCGCGCGCGCGGGCCTGGTCGAGGTAGCCACGCAGCCGCTGGTACTGGCCTTCATGGATGATCCGGGTGTAGTCCGACGCATCGCTGAAATCGCCGTAACGCGCGCGCACCTGGGTCTGCAGCTGCTGCACCAGTTCGCGCTGGCGGGCGCCATCGATCAGGACGTAATCCGGCGCGATGCAGGTCTGGCCGGCGTTGAACCACTTGCCGGTGGCCAGGCGTGCGGCGGCCTTGTCCAGGGGGTAGTCGCTGCAGACGATGGCCGGCGACTTGCCGCCCAGCTCCAGGGTCAACGGGGTGAGGTGCTCGGCCGCGGCGGCCATCACCTTGCGGCCCACCGTGGTGGAGCCGGTGAACACCAGGTGGTCCAACGGCGAGCCGGCCAGCGCGCTGGCCAGCGCGGCGTCGCCCTGCACCACCGCCACGCGGTCGCGCGGAAACACCTCGGCCAGCAGCGCCTGCAGGAAGGCGCTGGTGCGCGGGGTGTGCTCGGACGGCTTGAGGATGACGTGGTTGCCGGCGGCGATCGCGGTGGCCAGCGGGATCAGCGCGAGGTTGACCGGGTAGTTCCAGGGCGAGATCACCGCGACCACGCCCAGCGGCACCGCGCGGGTCTGCGCGCGCGCCGGCCAGAACCGCCAGCCGACACCGACCCGGCGCGGCCGCATCCAGCGGCGCAGGTGGCTGCACAGGTGGTCGATATCGCCGAGCACGGTCATGCCGTCGGCGATCAGCGATTCGTGGGTGGAACGGTGGCCGAAGTCGGCCGAGATGGCCTCGGCCATCTGCGGCAACCGTGCCTTCAGCGCGGCGCGCAGGCGCTGCAGGTCGCCGCGGCGCTGGTCCAGCGACGGGCGCTGGGCCTGCCACGCGCTGCGCAGGCTGTGCAGGATCGCGGGTAGCGCGGCGGGATCGGTGTGGGCTTCGCTCATGCGGCGACTATAGCGGCAGGGGGTGTGATGGGCGGTCGTGCCGGCCGCTGGGCGGGGACGTCCTGCACCGCCGGATGGGGTCGCCTGGTTGCCGGCCAACGGCCGGCACTGCGGGAATGAAAAGGGCCGCGATCTGCATCGCGGCCCCTGTTTCATACCGTGTGGTGCACCGTTACTTGGTGATGTCCACCCCGCGCGTCTCGCGCAGGAACAGGCCACCGACCACGACCGTCATCAACGCGATGATGATCGGGTACCACAGGCCGTAGTAGAGGTTGCCGGTGCCGGCCACCAGCGCGAAGGAAATCGCCGGCAGGAAGCCACCGAACCAGCCGTTGCCGATGTGGTACGGCAGCGACATCGAGGTGTAGCGGATGCGGGTCGGGAACAGTTCGACCAGGTAGGCGGCGATCGGGCCGTAGACCATGGTCACGTACAGCACCAGCAGCCACAGCATGAAGATCGTGCCGGGGATGTTGATGCGCGCGTTGTCGGCCTTGGCCGGGTAACCGGCGGCGGTGAGTGCGGTCTTCAGTTCGGCGCCGAACGCATCGGCCTTGGCCTTGCCGTCTTCCTTGGTGAGCCCGGCCGCCTCGTAGGAGGTGACGCTGGCACTGCCCACGTTGACGATGGCCAGGGTACCGGCGGCGGCCGGCTTGACCTCATACGGCACGCCGGCCTTGGTCAGGGCCGCGGTGGCCACGTCGCAGGAGCTGGTGAACTTGCGCATGCCGACCGGATCGAACTGGAACGAGCAGGTGTTCGGGTCGGCCACCACCAGCGCCGGCGAACTGGAGCGGGCTTCTTCGATGGCCGGGTTGGCGAAGTGGGTCAGGCCCTTGAAGATCGGGATGTAGGTGACGGCCGCGAGCAGGCAGCCGGCCAGGATGATCTTCTTGCGGCCGATGCGGTCGGACAGCCAGCCGAAGAAGATGAAGAACGGCACGCCCAGCGCAAGGGCGGCGGCGATCAGCAGGTAGGAGGTGGTGGCATCGACCTTGAGCATGCTGCTCAGGAAGAACAGCGCGTAGAACTGACCGCCGTACCAGACCACGGCCTGGCCAGCGGCGGCACCCAGCAGCACCAGCAGCATCAGCTTGAGGTTGCCGTCCTTGAGGCTGTCACGGAACGGGGTCTTGGAGCCCTTGCCTTCGGCCTTCATCTGCTGGAACAGCGGCGATTCGCTCAGCTGCAGGCGGATCCACACCGAGACGCCGAGCAGCACGATGGAGACCAGGAACGGAATGCGCCAGCCCCAGGCTTCGAAGGCCTCGTTGCCGAGGAAATAGCGGCAGGCGAGGATGATCAGCAGCGACATGAACAGGCCCAGCGTCGCGGTGCACTGGATGAAGCTGGTGTACAGGCCACGCTTGTCGACCGGGGCATGCTCGGCCACGTAGGTGGCCGCGCCACCGTACTCGCCGCCCATCGCCAGGCCCTGGGCCAGGCGCAGGATGATCAGGATCACCGGGGCGGCAAAGCCGATCGAGGCGTAGTTGGGCAGCACGCCGACCAGGAAGGTCGAGATGCCCATGATCAGGATCGTGACCAGGAAGGTGTACTTGCGGCCGATGCGGTCGCCGAGGCTACCGAAGAACGCCGCGCCGAACGGGCGCACGAAGAAGCCGGCGGCGAAGGCCAGCAGGGCGAAGATCATGCCCGTGGTTTCGTTGACGCCACTGAAGAACTGCTTGGCGATGATCGCCGCGAGCGAGCCATACAGGAAGAAGTCGTACCACTCGAAGACGGTACCCAGGCTGGACGCGAAGATGACCTTCTTGTGTCCCTGGGTAAGTTGGGCTTTCGCCGGTGCAGGTGTTGTTGACATGGGACGCTTCCCCTCCGAAGCAATCGTTGTTGGCAGGTGCCGACCGTGGGTCGGCACTCATTTAGAAACTGTATTTCGTGGTGAACTGCAGGCGGTTGATGTCGCCCTTGCGCCCGTCCTCGATCTCGCGCACGCCGTACATGTATTCGGCGCCGATATCGACCTTGGGCATCGGGGTGTAGAAGATGTTGCCGCGGATGCTCTGCACGCTCTTGGTGACCAGTGGGCCCAGGCTGCCGTCGTTGTCGTAGTCGCTGCGCGCGTAGATCAGGTTGGTGCGCAGCTTCGGGGTGAAGGCGTGGCGCCAGCCGACGTAGCCGGCCAGCACGCCGGTCGGGTTGAGCTCGTCGCGGGCCACGTCATAGGCGGTATCGGCGGTGACGCCGAGGCCGACGTAACGGGCGATGCCTTCGCCGCCGCTGATCTGGTAGTGCAGGGTATCGGTGCTGCCCATCACCCACTTGCCGCCCAGGGTCAGGCCGCCGCCGATCTTGTCCGCGTCGGCGCCGGTGGCCTGGTTGTCCACCTTGAGCTGGCGCACCACCGCACCGACGCCGAAGGTGCCCCAATCGCCCTTCCAGCCGTAACGCAGGGTCAGGTCGGGCAGCGCGCCGCGGTCGGAGTTGCTGGCCACGTTGGTCCACGCCCCGGTGATCGGGTTGCGGGTGCCGGTGAGCAGGGTGGTTTCCGGGTTTTCCAGCGCGACGCTGAAGCCGCCCTGGGTATAGCGGATCTGCGCCTGGCGCACGAACAGCACGCCGTCGGTGGGACCGACGAAATCGGCCGCTTCCGGCAGCGAGGCCGCGTCCATGAAGTTGGACCAGGTCTGGCCGGCGAGCCAGTTGTTCCAGTACATGTAGGCATGCCGCAGGGTGACGCCGTAGGTGTTGGTGGCGGTCTGGTTGCCCAGCGAGTTGCCGAAGAAGTCCATCTCGAAGAACGCACCGGCCTTGTTGCCGGCATCGCTCACGTTGTCGATACCCAGGTTGAAGCGCGAGAACTTGGCGTGGGCGTTGTAGTCCACGTCCGAGCGCTTGCCGCTGCCGCCGGCCCCGGCGACCGGGGTCTGCCCGGGCAGGTACAGCGCACGGCCGGTGGCATCGTCGGCCAACTGGCCATCGCTGGTCTGGGTGGCGAGGAAGTCGGCCTTGATGAAGCCACCGATCTTGACCGTGGTGCCCGGCGCGGCGCCCGGGGTGATGGTGGTGACCTGGATCGGCTGCTTGCCTGCCGGCACCTGCGCGGCCACCGGCTGCTGGGCCTGCACGGTCTTGACCGCGGTGACATCGGTCTGGGCCTGGCTGATCTGGGTCTGTTGCTGCTGGCTGGTGTTGACCAGCATCTGCACCTGGCGCTCCAGCTCGGCGATGCGCGCTTCGAGCGCCTTTTCTTTGGCGGTGTCGGCGAACGCCACGCCTGGCGCGATCAATGCAACGAACAGGGCGGCCGCCAACGGCCGGCGTGTCGTCTTCAGTAAACGGTGGCTCATGTTGCCCTCTCTCCCGGGTGGCAATGCGAACGCCGCGCTGGGCACGGTCGAGCCGACAGTGCGGCTGTGCCACCGGCAGCGGCTATTGGCCATTAGTCGTACTCGCCCACCGGGCGAGCACGACCCGGGCGCCACGGGCGAACGGCAGGTGCCGCCGACACCCGGGCAGGTTCCGACGGTTGGCCAGTACGCTTTCACCCGCAGACGAGGCCACACCAACGCACCGCCGCCGCAAACGCGCCGCGTACCCGTCGACCGTCGGTCGTGGCCGCCCTGCCGCACGCCCGGCGTCGCGCCCTGCCCGGGGTCTCCCGCGTTCGACCAAGGTCTAACCACCCAGGCAACGCGAAGGAGGGTGGATGCGGCAAACTGAGGGGGAAGGGTCGCGGGTTATGCTGCGATCGCACAACCCAAGTCCTAGTGCAAGTGAGGGTGCCATGGCCGATCTTTACCCCGTCAAGGCGGATTTCTCCGCCAAGGCGCGCATTGACAAGAACACGTATGAAGCGCTCTACCGCGAGTCGGTGGAGCACCCGGATGCTTTCTGGGGCAAGGCCGCCGAGCGCCTGCAGTGGTTCAAGAAGCCGACCACGATCAAGAACGTCAGCTACGACCTCGACGATTTCCGCATCAAGTGGTTCGAAGACGGCGAACTCAACGCCAGCGTCAACTGCCTGGACCGGCAGCTGGACACGCGCGGCGACAAGGTCGCCCTGCTGTTCGAACCGGACAGCCCGGATGCGCCCGCGCAGGGCGTCACCTATCGGCAGTTGTATGAGCGCGTGTGCCGGCTCGGCAATGCGCTGCGCAGCCTGGGGGTCAAGAAGGGCGACCGGGTCACCATCTACCTGCCGATGATCGTCGATGCAGCCGTGGCCATGCTCGCCTGCGCGCGCATCGGTGCGGTGCACTCGGTGGTGTTCGGTGGCTTCGCGCCCAACTCGATCGCCGACCGGGTGATCGACTGCGGCAGCAAGCTGATCATCACCGCCGACGAAGGCCTGCGCGGTGGTCGCAAGGTGCCGCTCAAGGCCAACGTCGACGCCGCGCTGAAACTGCCCGGCACCACCACCGTGGAAACGGTACTGGTGGTGCGCCACACCGGCGGTGCGGTGGACATGCAGGCCCCGCGCGACCGCTGGTTCCACGACGTGGTGGACCCGCAGCCGGCGCAGTGCGAACCGGAGCGGATGAACGCCGAAGACCCGCTGTTCATCCTGTATACCTCCGGGTCCACCGGCAAGCCCAAGGGCGTGCTGCACACCACCGGCGGCTACCTGCTGTACGCCGCCTACACCCATGAGGCGGTGTTCGACCTGCGCGAGGACGACATCTACTGGTGCACCGCCGACGTGGGCTGGGTCACCGGCCACAGCTACATCGTGTACGGGCCGCTGGCCAACGGCGCGACCTCGCTGATGTTCGAAGGCGTGCCGAACTTCCCGACCACCTCGCGGTTCTGGGAGGTGATCGACAAGCACCAGGTGAGCATCTTCTACACCGCCCCGACCGCGATCCGCGCGTTGATGCGCGAAGGCGATGCCCCGGTCAAGCGCACCTCGCGCGCCTCGCTGCGCCTGCTGGGCAGCGTGGGCGAGCCGATCAATCCCGAGGCCTGGCGCTGGTATTACGACGTGGTGGGCGACAGCCGCTGCCCGATCGTGGACACCTGGTGGCAGACCGAAACCGGCGGCATCCTGATTTCCCCGCTGCCGGGCGCGGTCGACCTCAAGCCCGGGTCGGCCACCCTGCCCTTCTTTGGCGTGCAGCCGGCGCTGGTCAACGCCGAGGGCGAGATCCAGGACGGCCCCACCGAGGGCAACCTGATCATCCGTGATTCGTGGCCGGGCCAGATGCGCAGCGTCTACGGCGACCACCAGCGCTTCATCGACACCTACTTCCGCACCTACCCGGGCAGCTACTTCACCGGTGACGGCTGCCGTCGCGATGAGGACGGCTACTACTGGATCACCGGCCGCGTGGACGATGTGATCAACGTGTCCGGCCACCGCATCGGCACCGCCGAAGTGGAAAGCGCCCTGGTCTCGCACCCGAAGGTGGCCGAGGCCGCCGTGGTCGGCTTCCCGCACGACATCAAGGGCCAAGGCATCTATGCCTATGTCACCCTGATTGCCGACGAGACCCCCAGCGAGGAACTGCACAAGGAACTGATCGCCTGGGTGCGCAAGGAGATCGGCCCGATCGCCGCGCCCGACCACCTGCAGTGGGCGCCGGGCCTGCCCAAGACGCGGTCGGGCAAGATCATGCGCCGCATCCTGCGCAAGATCGCCGAGAACGCGCCGGACCAGCTGGGCGACACCTCGACCCTGGCCGATCCGTCGGTGGTGGCGTCGCTGGTGGAAGAGCGCAAGGTGAAATAGTCCTCCGGCACCCGGCGCAGAATGGGACCGCGTCGGCGCATGTGCGCTGCCGCGCCCACCCTCCGCAACCGGATCGTGGGCCCGGCCTCACCCGCACCCGCATTCCGCCGCTTCGCGGCCGCCCCCTGACTCAGGGGGCTGGCCCCTCGCTACACTTTTTCGTTGCGTCGCTGCATTCCTCCGCAACATGGCCCCCACCATGACAACCCTCCTGATTGCCGACGACCACCCGCTGTTCCGCGAAGCCCTTCGCGGGGCCGTGCAACGCGTCATCCCCGGCGTGCAGCTGTTCGAGGCCGACAGCGTGGAAGCGCTGTACCAGCTGGCCGACCAGCACACCGATGCCGACCTGGTCCTGATGGACCTCAACATGCCCGGTGCCCAGGGCTTCAATGCACTGGTGCACATGCGCGCCCTGCACCCGCAGCTGCCGGTGGTGGTGGTGTCCGCGCGCGAGGAAGCCACGGTGATGCGCCGCGCGCTCGACCATGGCGCGTTCGGCTTCATCCCCAAATCCGCCGATTCGGACACCATCGGCCACGCCTTGGGCACCATCCTCGATGGCGAGACCTGGGCCCCGCCGGAGGCGCACAACGTGCCGCCGACCGGGCGCGAGGAGCGCGAGATCGGCCAGCGCCTGCGCGAGCTCACCCCGCAGCAGTTCCGTGTGCTGCAGATGCTCGGCGCCGGCCGGCTCAACAAGCAGATCGCGTACGATCTCAACGTGTCCGAGGCGACGATCAAGGCCCACGTCACCGCGATCCTGCGCAAACTCGGCGTCACCAACCGCACCCAGGCGGTGCTGATGGCCGGCAAGCTGGCGATCGACGACGAACAGATCGTGTTGCCGCCGGAAGAAGAGTAGATCCACGCCACGCGTGGATGGCGCGATGCCGGAACGGAGAGCATCCACGCATGGCGTGGATCTACGCGATTGGGCTGTGACGCCTGCGGCATTGGAGCATCCACTGGCGATCGAAGACGAACAGATCGTGTTGCCGCCGGAAGAAGAGTAAATCCACGCCATGCGTGGATGGCGCGATGCCGGAACGAAGAGCATCCACGCATGGCGTGGATCTACGCGATTGGGCTATGAAGCCTGCGGCATTGGAGCATCCACTGGCGATCGACGACGAACAGATCGTGTTGCCGCCGGAAGAAGAGTAGATCCACGCCACGCGTGGATGGCGCGATGCCGGAACGAAGAGCATCCACGGATGGCGCGATGCCGGAACGAAAAGCATCCACGCATGGCGTGGATCTACCCGCTTGGGCTTATAGCCGGGGCTATGAAATCCAGCGTTGCCTGCGCAATTGCCGGTGAACGCTCCAATCCGCAGGCCCGGTGCTAAGCTTCGCGTCCCCTTGGGGAGTAGCCTGATTCCTGCTGCAGGAATTGCCCGCATCAACATACTCGGCCAGTGCGCCGTGGTGCGGGTAGCCATGATGGTTGGCGAGACCAGCGGTCCGCGTGCGCAACGACAGGTTGGGCGCGAGCGCGGTCCGTTGCCTGCCATTGCCCAACCTGCCGTGTCCCCATGTCCCCCCTCTCGATTCTGTTGATCGGCTTTGCCATGTCCACCGATGCCTTCGCCGCGGCGATCGGCAAAGGCGCGGCCATGCGCAAGCCGCGGTTCCCCGATGCGTTGCGCGCCGGTCTCATCTTCGGCGTGATCGAAGCCATCACCCCGATCATTGGCTGGCTGCTGGGCCGCGCCGCCCTGCAGTACGTCGAGGCATTCGACCACTGGATCGCCTTCGGCCTGCTCGGCGCGCTGGGCGTGCACATGATCATCAATGGCATCCGGCCCGATGACGGCGACGAGGACGAAGACGAGGACACCCGCAAGCATCACGGCTTCTGGCGCCTGGCCGTCACCGGCTTCGCCACCAGCATCGACGCCATGGCGGTCGGCATCGGCCTGGCCTTCCTGGATGTGCACATCGGGGTGATGGCGCTGGTCATCGGCCTGTGCACCTTCAGCATGGTCACCGCCGGGGTCATGCTCGGCCGCGTGCTCGGCAACATGGTGGGCAAGCGCGCGGAGATCATCGGCGGCATCATCCTGATCATCATCGGCGCCACCATCCTGTACGAACACCTCAGCGGCGCCATGGCCTGACGGCGCGGCCCGGCGCCGCGTGGCTACAGGTCGCCGCGCGGCGCGTGGAAGGCGGCCAGGAAGGCACGCAGGGAGGCCGGTTTGATCGGCTTGGTCAGCAGGCGATAGCCCCGCTCACGCGCCATCCGCTTCAACTCGTCGCGACCGTCGGCGGTCAGCAACGCCCCGGGAATCGCCCGGCCGGCCTTGTCGCGCATCGCCACCAGCGTGTCCAGCCCGTCCAGGCGGTCGTGCAGGTGGTAGTCCACCAGCATGACATCCGGCTGCGCATCCACCTTTTCCAGCGCCTGGTCCACGGTGCTGGCGGTGATCACCTCCACCTGCCAGCGGCCGAGCAGCGCGCGCATGCCATCCAGGATCTCCTGGTCGTTGTCCACGCACAGCACCCGCATGCCGGCCAGCGAATCGGTGCGCGGCGGTGGCGCGGGCGCGGTGGCCGCGGCCTGGGGCAGGGCCGGCGCCTCCACCCGGGGCAGCATGATCGAGAACATGCTGCCACTGCCCACCCGGCTGCGTGCATTGAGGCGGTGGTCGAGCAGGCGCGAGATGCGCTGGCAGATCGACAGCCCCAGCCCCAGGCCCTGCTCGCCCCAGTCGAACGGCTGCTGGTAGCGGTGGAACTCGTCGAAGATCTGCTGCATGTGGTGCTCGGGAATGCCCGGCCCGGTGTCCCAGACCTGCAGCTCCACCTCGTCGCCCCGATGCCGCACCGCCAGCACGATCCGGCCCTGCCGCGTGTAGCGCAAGGCATTGGCCAGGAAGTTCTGCAGCACGCGCCGCAACAGGCGGCGATCGCTGCGGATCCAGGCCGGGCGCGCGAACAGGTCCAGGCGCAGCCCGCGGCCGGCCGCGACCGGTGAATACTGCGCGGCCAGCTCGCGCATCAACAGGCTGACGTCGAAATCGCCGATCACCGGGTGCAATCCGCCGGCATCCAGCCGCGACACGTCCAGCAGGCCGTCCAGCAGTTCTTCGGCGGCACGCAGCGAAGCGTCCACGCGCTCGGCCAGATGCCGCTGCTCTTCGTTGTGGTGGTGGCTCTCGCGCAATGCCGACGCGAACAGGCGTGCGGCGTTCAACGGCTGCAGCACGTCGTGGCTGATCGCGGCCAGGAAGCGGGTCTTGGACTGCTGGGCCACCTCGGCCTCGTGCGAGCGCTCGGCCACGCGCTGCTCCAAGGTTTCGTTGGCCTCCAGCAGCGCCTTCTCGGCATGCTTGTAATCGGTGATGTCGTTGTAGCTGGTGACATAACCACCGCCGGGCAACGCCTGCCCGCGCATCTCGATGACCTTGCCGTCGCTGCGGGTGCGCTCGAAGATATGCGGCGAGCCGGCGCGCATGTAGCCGATGCGGCGGTTGATCTGCACCTCGATGTCGCCCTCGCCGAGCTCGCCGCGCTCGGCGTTGTAGCGGATCAGGTCGGCCACCGGGCGGCCCACGTAAAGCATGCCGTCGGGGTAGCCGAACATCTGCTGGTAGCGGCGGTTCCACGCGGTCAGGCGCATGTCCGGGTCGACCACGCTGACACCGGCGCTGATGTTCTCCAGGGTGGTGGACAGGATCTCGCGGTTGAAGCGCAGTTCCTGCCCGGCCTCGTCCAGCACCGCCACCACTTCGCCCAGGTCCATGCCCGAGCCGCGCAACAGGCTGGTCAGCAGCAGGCGCGCCGAGGCCGCGCCGATCGAGGCGGCGAGCAGGCGCTCGGTGAACTGCACCCAGGCGCGGTCGGCCGGCGCCGAGGCCTGCAGTTCGCGGCCCATCGACTGGGCCTGCTCCAGGAACGAACGCCGCGCGTGCCGGTCCCCCACCACCCGCGAGGCCAGCGCCAGCAGGTCTTCCACGTGCACATGGCCCGGCCACGCGCCGGCCACCGAGGGCCGCTGCGCGTACGGGTCCAGGAACGGCGCCGCGCGCAGGCGCTCGTCCACGCCCGGGCGCCAGCGCACCGAGACCAGCAGCATCGCCGCCACATTGACCAGCAGCGACCAGAACGTGCCATGGGTCAGCGGATCCCAGCCGCTCATGCCGAACAGGTGCTGCGGCTGCAGCCAGGCGATGCCGAACGGCCCCTGCACCAGCCACGTCGCGTCCATCCAGCCGGCGTGGGTCAACGCCGGCAACAGCAGGGTGTACACCCAGGTGCCGAAGCCGAGCAGCATGCCCACCTCCACGCCCCGCCGGCTGGCGCCGCGCCAGTACAGGCCGCCGATCAGCCCGGGCGCGAACTGGGCCACCGCGGCGAACGCCATCAGCCCGTAGGAGGCCAGGGTGCTGTCGTTGCTGCTGCCGCGGTAGTAGCTGTAGGCGACCAGTGCCAGCAGCAGGATCGCGGTGCGGCGGATCCACAGCACGCGCGAGGCGACGTCGGCCGCTTCCTGGTGGTCGCCACTGCGGCGCAGCAGCACCGGCATCACCAGGTCGTTGCTGACCATGGTGGCCAGCGCGATGGAGGCCACGATGACCATGCCGGTGGCCGCCGAGAAGCCGCCCACGTAGGCCACCAGCGCCAGGAACTTGCGGCCCTCGGCCAGCGGCAGGGCCAGCACCATGCTGTCGTCGGCGACGCTGCCACCGGTGCCGAACAGGGTGACGCCGGCGGTGGCGATCGGGATCACCATCGCCGAGATGATCACCAGGTACGCACCGAACATCCAGCGCGCGCGGCGGATGTCGCGCACGTCGCCGCACTCCACCACGGCCACGTGGAACTGGCGCGGCAGGCAGATGATCGCCAGGAAGCTGAGCAGGGTCTGCGAGATGAAGCCCACCGGCGGCAACCCACTGAACAGCGTGTGCGCGGACTGCAGCACCGCATCGGTGTGGTCGTTGAGCCACAGGTAGGCGAACAGGCCGAGCGCGACCATCGCGATCAGCTTGATCATCGATTCCAGCGCGATGGCCAGCATCATGCCGTGGTGGTGCTCGGTGGCGTCCACCTGGCGGGTGCCGAACAGCGTGGCGAACAGCGCCATCAGCAGCGCCACGTACAGCGCCGGATCGGTGAAGAAACCGGTCGGCCCGACGTTGCCGGTGAGCACCTGCAGGCTCATCGCCACCGCTTTGTACTGCAGCGCCAGGTACGGCACGATGCCGATCAGCGCGATCACCGCCACCAGCGCGGCCAGCCGCCGCGAGCGCCCGAAGCGGGAGGAGATGAAGTCGGCGATGGACACCACGTTCTGGCTGCGCGCGACCAGCGCCAGGCGTTCGATGATGCGCCAGCCGAACAGCCACAGCAGCAACGGCCCCAGGTAGATCGGCAGGTAGCCGATGCCGTTGCGCACCGCGGTGCCGACCGCGCCGTAGAACGTCCACGACGAGCAGTACACCGCCAGCGCCAGGCTGTAGACCACCGGGCGCAGCCACGGCCGGTCCGGGTACATCGGGCGACGGTCGCCCCACCACGCCACGCCGAACAACAGCGCGGCGTAGGCCACCGATACCAACAGCAGGATCCAACTGGAGACCACGGGATGATTCCGTGCGAGCAGACCGCTAGTAGATCACGACGCTTGCTCGACAGGGGCAGCGCGCGCCGGCAGGCGGATGTCCACGCAGGTGCCATGGCCAAGCCGGCTTTCCACCTCGATGCGGCCACCGGCGGCCGCCACCAGGCTGGCGCTGACGGCCAGCCCCAGCCCGGTGCCCTGCCCGACCGGCTTGGTGGTGAAGAAGGGTTCCAGGCAGCGCGCCCGGACCTCCTCGCTCATGCCCAGGCCGGTGTCGGCGGCCTGTATCGACAGCTCGCCGGCGTCGGGCAACCACCCCAGCCGCAGCGCGAAGCGCCCCCCCTCGGGCATCGCCTGGCCGGCGTTGACCGCCAGGCTGAGCAGGATCGATTCCAGCTGCGCCGGGTCGAAGTGGACGCGGCACTGCACCTGGCCGCTATCGACATGGCAGTGGACGCTCTCGCCGAAGACCTGGCGCAGCGTCGGCGCCATCGCGTCGATGGTCGCGGCGGCATCGAGCAGCTGCGGCCGGCTGGCCTCCAGCCGGCTGAAATCCAGCAGCCGCCGGCTGACCGCGCTGGCCCGGCGGGCGGCCGAGTCGATGCCCTGCAATGCCTCGGCCACGGTCGCCGGATCGGGCGCGCGGCGCGCCTTGCCCACGTACCCGTGCACCAGCGCCAGCAGGTGGTTGAAGTCATGCGCGATGCCGCTGGCCAGCCGGCCCACGTTTTCCATTTTCATCGCGTGCACCAGCTGGTCGCGCGAGCGCTCCTTCTCCTGCATTTCCAGCTGCAGCTCATCGCGCTTGCGCGCCAGCTCGACGCCGTGCTGCCGCGCCACCTGCAGGCTCTCACGCAGGCCGGTGACGCTGTGGTGCAGCAGCCAGGCCACCAGTACGCAGCCGAACACGCACACGCCCAGATCGGTGACCACGTGCGCGACGCGGTCGGGGCGGAACAGGATGCCGGCCAGGTCGATCCAGGCACCCAGCAGCATCGCCAGGCACGCCCAGAGCGTGGCCCAGCGCAACGGCGCCGCGCCCAGCAGCGCCGCCACCAGCAGCACCGGCACCACCTGCACGAGTTGGACCCGCGACAGCGACGCCAGGCCCCAATAGCCTTCGGTCACCGACAGCAGCAGCAACTGGCCGACCACGAACAGCGTCGCCGCACGCACCCCACGGCCGCGCCGCTGCTCGACCAGGCAGCCCACGCACACCGCCAGGTGCGCCCCGGCCAGGGCCAGGACCAGGGTGTCCACTCCGTCGCCCAGGCGCAGCAGCAACCAGCTGGCGGTCAGCAGGTGGAAGGCCGCCACCAGCAGCCAGAGGCCGCGCAACATGGCGTCGGTGCGCTCGCCCAGGCCCGGTGTGGCCGCGCCAGGCGCATCGTCAAGGAGGGAGGAGAACGGGGTAATCGGCATGTACGGCGGGTCCGAACGGGCCAGAAGCGTCAAGTTTTGTCGACAACGCCGGTATATTAGCCTTCCACGATCCGGCATCCCCCGATTGGCGGCAGCCTTCTCGCCGCCACGCCCGCCTCCGCCGGATCGCCGCCAGGATGTTGTGGACCATGAACTGCTTGTCGCGTGTCCGGCGCAGTCTGCCTGCGCTGCTGTGCGTTGCCCTTGCCGTTTCCACCTTGCCTGCGCAGGCACAGCGCCCGGGCGATGGGCGGCCGTTGATCGCCCAGGTGGAGCAGTGCAATGCCCTGCTGGCCAGCACCCCGGAGACATCGCTGCAGATCGCCACGGCATTGCTGGCGCGACCGACGCTGCCCACCTCGGTGGAGATCGGGGCGATCGGCTGCCTGGGCATGGCGCTGCGTTCGCAGGGCCGCCTGGCGCAGACCGAGGGCCTGCCCGAGCGCCTGCTGGCCGCCGCCGCACGCGCCGATGCCAGCGCCGAGGACACCCAGCGCGCACGTGCGCTGGCCGCGCACCTGCTGCTGTGGCGCGGCGACCAGGCCCAGGCCCTGGAGCTGACCCGCACCCTGCTCGACGATGCGGTACGCACCCGCGACGTGCACGGCCAGATCAGCGCGCTGATGCAGATCGCGATGATCCGCGGCGATGCGATGGGCGATGCCCAGGGCGCGCTGACCTACCTGCAGAAGGCCGCCGCGCTGAGCGAGCACCTGCGCCGGCCGCCCAACCCGGGCGACCTGTTGATCCACTACAACGTCGGTTATGCGCTGCTGTCGATGCAACGCTACGAAGAGGCGCAGACCGCCTTCGATCGTGCGGCCGCGATCGGCGCACGGCTCAACGGCCAGGAGCTGCTGATGCACCGCATCGGCAGCCACCGCGCCGAGATCCAGCGCGTGCGCGGCGAACTGGACCGGGCCCAGAAGGGGCTGGACCAGGCCCTGGCCTGGCAGACGACGCAGGACGCGCAGGGCCGGATCATCACCCTGCAGCGCCTGGCCCGGGTGGCGCTCGACCGCGGCCAGGCCGCCCAGGGCCTGGCCCTGGCCGAACAGGCGCAGGCGCTGGCCGACAGCGGCCACTTCACCGATGAGATCCGCCATGGCCTGGATGTGCTCGGCGATGCCTACACGCTGCTCGGCCTGCGCCAGCAGGCGCTGCAGGTGGCCCGCCAGGCGCGCGACCTGGACCAGGCGCGCAGCAAGGGCGACACCCTCAACCGCCTGGCCAGGCTGCAGGCCAGCGCCGAGCGCCACATCGCACCGGCCGAGGTCAACGCCGAACAGGACCTGGGACGGGTGCGGGTGGTCCGCAACAGCGCGGTGGCCGCGCTGCTGGCGGTACTGGCGATCGCGGCCGTCCTGATCCTGCGCCTGCGCCGCCAGCGCCACGAACTGGCGGCGCTGAGCCGGACCGATGCGGTCACCGGGCTGCCCAGCCGGCACGAGGCCGAACGCCTGCTGGGCGATGCCCGGCCATCGGGCCAGCGGCGCAGTGCGCTGCTGCTGCTGGAGATCGACGACTTCCAGGCACTCAACGACCGCCACGGCCAGGCGGGCGGCGATGCGGTACTGCGCGCGGTGGCGCGCTGCCTGCGCAGCGCCGTGGACCGCGGCGACCTGGTGGCCCGCTGGGGCGGCACCCGGTTCCTGGTCGCGCGCCACGACACCTCCGAGGCCGCCGCGCAGGCGCTGGCCAACCACCTGCGCACCCGCATCGAGCACCTGCTGGTGGACACCCGCCCCGGGCAGCCGATCACCCTCAGCGCCAGCCTGGGCCTGGCCCCGCTGCCGTTGTTCGCCGACCAACCCGCGCACCTGGACGACAGCCTGCGCGCGGCCGACCGCGCCCTGCAGAGCGCGCGCCGCAGCGGCCGCAACGCCTGGGCCTGCCTCTGGGGCGCAGCCACCGGCAGCGAGGTCGACCTGTACAGCGTGCTGCACGATCCGACCGAAGCGCAGGTGCTGGGCTGGGTGACGCTGGCCGGCAGCCGACCGCTGCCGTGGACACCGCCGCGGCCGGAGCCGGCGCGGCCCCACCCGGCTACCACCGAGGCGGCGACCGGGCCCCGCGACTGAGGGCCTGTCGCCTCAGCGCGTCACATCGAAACGCACTTCCACCCGGCGATTGGGCAGCAGGCATTCCAGCAGCGCCGCGCGCGGACGCACGCCATCGCACTGCTGCACCTGCTGGGTATCGCCGCGGTACTCGTAGCGGATCAACGCCGGGTCGATGCCGCGGCCGACCAGCAGATCGCGCACGGTGCGGGCGCGCCGCTCGGACAGCGCCTGGTTGGCATCGAAGCCACGCCCCTGCATGCGGTCGGCGTGCCCGACCAGCGCGATGCCGCGCAGCTGCAGCGCTTCGCTGCGCACGCTGGCCAGTGCGCGGTCCACGCTCTCCAGCGAATAGGTGCGGATGTCGCGGTAACCGTCGCGGTCGAACTCGAACAGCACGTTGGCCACCAGTGGGGTCGGTGACGCCGCGACCGGCGTGCCCACCTCGCACTGGCGCGCCGCCGCTTCGGCATCGTTGACCAGCTCCTCGGCGATCTGGATGTACGGCTTGGAATGGCGCCACTGCTGCTGGTTGAACTCGTTGCCGGCATGCACCAGTTCGACCTCGCCACAGGCCACCTGCTGCTGCGCGCAACTGAACCCCGGCGCGCCGTGCAGCACGCGCAGGCGCTGCCACAGGTCATCGCGCAGGTACTTGGCGCCATTGACCAGCGGCGTGTCGGTCGGCAGCGGCGAGGCGCCCTGCTCCATGCCCACGATCAGCGTTTCCGACTCGGTCAGCGCCTGCTGCGGGAAGTCGCTGCGGTCGTTGCGGCTGTACTCGTGGAAGGACACGTCGAGCCAGCACTGCGCCTTGGACAGGTGGTAGTCGCGGATCGGCCGGCCGCCGTCGTTGAGCGCCTGGATGCGGCCCTGGGTCGCTTCGTAGGCCTGGTGGTCGGCATGGATGGCCGCATCGGTGATGCGCTGCTGCTCCGGCCGCAGCCGGGTCTGCTGGGCAGCGGCGGTACCGGCCAGCGTGGTGGCGATGGCCACCACCAGCAGCGCGGGGACAACTCGGGAAATCGGGGAAAGCGTGGTCATCGGGGCATCCTCAGCGTGCCGGGTCGCGGTAGCGGACGGGGTCCGGCCGGAAAAGGTCTTCATCGAACTTGAAGCGCAGGCGCACGAACACGCCCTGCTGGGTGTACTCGTAGCCATTGAGATCGCGGTCGCCGGTGAAACCGCTCCAGTTGTAACCGGCCGACAGCCACAGGTTCTGGCGCAGCAGGCGCCCGACTTCCATGCCCCAGGCGTACTGGTTGGCGCCGGTCTGGCCGCGGAAGGTCGAGCCGAGCACGCCGATGTCCCAGTTTTCGGTGATGTCATACACCACCCGCCCGGACACCAGCACCGCATGGAAACGGCTGTTGACGCGCACCCCGTCGCCGTAGGCGAACTGGTCCTGCTGCCACTTGCCGGCAATGCGCCCAGTCAGCCACCACGGCCGCGACGGATGCCAGTCGGCATGGGTGGAGACGATGTGCGCGCGCGTGCGCACGTCCTGGCTGCTGCCATCCACGGCCGCGCCATCGGACAGGGTCAGCCCGCTCTCATCGCGTTCGAGCTTGTACTCGTAGCGGGCCAGCGCATTGATCCGGTTGCGGTCGGTATCGCGGTAGGCCACGCCGAGCTGGAAGCGGTCCTGCAGCACGTCGCCACGCGCGTCGTAGCGGGTGCTGAGCAGGTAGTTGCGGGCCAGCAGCGTCCAGTCGCGGCTGAGCTTGCGGGCCAGCATGGCCTGCAGCAGCGTGGTGTTGAAAGCCTCGTTGGTCGCGGTGTCCGGCACATCCTCGGAGATCCGGTGCTCGGCGCGGATCGCACCGCGCCACAGCGGGTTGGCGCTGTAGTCCAGCGCGAGCGCCAGGCCGGTGGTGTCGCCGGCGCTGCCGTCGATCACCTTGACGTGCTCGGCCGAGCTGCCCAGGCGCAGGCCCTCGGCGATATCCCAGGTGTTGCGGATGCCCGATGCGGCCTGGACGTCGCGGCCGCTGATCGAGTCGCGCAACCGGTACTCGCTGAAGGTCTGGGTATCGCGCAGGTAGCTGCTGTCGATGCCGAACACCAGCGCATCGGCCTCGCGGTCGGTGGTGGTGATGCCATACGCGCTGGTCAGGCCGGTCTGCTTCTCGTATCGGCCGTAGACGCGGCTGCGTTCGAACACCTGGTAATCCAGGCCGGCCGCCAGGCGCTTGCGATCTTCGCCGCTGACGCTCTGCTCCACCTCGGCACCGGCGCTGAGGCGATCGCTGACGCGATAACCCAGGCCGATGCGGGCACTGTCCGACGCCAGCTCGGTGCCCACCGGCAGGTCGCTGGTGATCGGACTGCCGCTGCTGCCGTTGATCACCATCAACCCGGTGAGCGGATCGAGCGCCTGCTGGCCATAGCCGAGCGCGCCGCCACCACTGCCGGTGGCAAAGCCACCGGTGAGCCCGCCCGCGTCACCGAAGGGAACGCCCGACGACCACGGCGAGGTCACGCCGATGGTCTCGCGGATGCTGCGCACGCCCACGTCCACGGTGAGCCGCTCGCTGGCGCCAATGCGCACGCCGGCACCGCCGGCGTCGCGCTTGCCACCGTCCGGGTTGCGGTCTTCGCTGCGCAGGCCTTCGGCGTACAGCTCCAGCTTCGGGCCGACCCGGTAGCCGAGCCGGGCGTTGTATTCGCCACGGCCGCCGTACAACGGCGCCGCCGGATTGTTGAAGGCCGGATCGGTGCGGGCGGCGAACAGACGCGCGTCGAAGCGCGCGCCGTCATGCGCGAACTCGACCCGCCACGCATCGCCCTCGACCTCGCCGGTGACGTCCTTGAGCCCCTGCGAGGTGACCTGGTTGATGGTGTTGGTGTTGACCTCGCTGCGGGTACGCGCGAACTCGGCCACCAGCAGCGTACTGTCGCCGAAGCGGTAGCTGGCGTTGGCGCTGCCCATGCTGAACTGGGCATACGGGTTGCGGTCGTCGACCACCGCCGCCCCCACTTCCATGCGCTCGCCCAGCTTGACCTGGGCATCGGCACCGGCCACCCAGAACTTCTCGGTGTCCTGGTCCAGTTCGTAGGTGATGCGCAGCGAGACCGTGTTGAGGTCGCTGTCGAACGCCGGCAGGAACTGGTTGAGCAGGATGCGCCCGGAGAACGGCTCGAAACTGTAGTCGACCAGCCGCGCCAGCGCGCGCACCGAGACGATGCGGGTGGGCTGGTTGCGGTCGCGCACGATCACTTCCACCCGCTCGCTGCCTTCGAGTACGGCGTTGTTGCGCAGCGCGTACGGGCCGCTGCCCTGGCTGCGGAACTCCTCGATCACCTGGCGCAGCGAATCCTGCATCGCAAACACGTTGCTGCGCACGCGCTCGCTTTCGAAATGCCAGCCCAGGCCGGTGGCGGTGCGGTTGTAGGTGCCCAGGCTGCGCTGCGGCAGCGCGCCGCTGCCGCCGATGCCGGTAACCGTGGCCAGCCCGTCGCCGGTCTGGAAGTCGCCATACAGCAGGTAGCTGCGGCGGTTGTCCACGCGCACGTACAGGCGTTCGGCCGAGCGCGCATCGAAGCCGCGCAGCGATGCGTCGCCGTAGACCGGATAGAACTCCTCCGGCTGGATGTCACGCAGCAGCCGGCCGCGGGTGTCCTTGTCCGAATCGTAGGCCGCGGTGAGCAGGTACTCGCCCTTGATCCGGCCCTTGACGAAGAACGCGGTGCGCGCGGCGGCATTGGCCTTGCCGTTGTTGAACTGGCGTTCCCAGCGGCGGATATCGCGGTCGAACGCGTCGTCGTGGTCCACCGGCGCGACCAGCCCGGCCGTGTTGCGACGACGGAAGTTGACCACGCCCTCGATCAGGCCGGTGGCCAGCATCTCGCGCATTTCCGGCAGGAAGGCGATGCTGCCCTGCGCAGTCTCCGCCCCCGCGGTGACCCGCAGCAGCACGTCCTGCGGATCGTGCGGGGCCAGCAGGTCGAACTCGGCCAGGCCATCGACCACCTGCAGCTGCACGCCCGGGGTGATCGTGTCGGCATCCAGTGCACCCGGGCCCAGCTCATCGGTACGCGAGCCCGGCAGGCGGATGCGACCGGCGCTGTGTTCGATCGTGGCGTAGCGGCTGCCGCTCAGCGCGCGGCCCTGCGCATCCAGCAGCTGCACGCGCACGTGCACGGCGCTCTGGCCATCGGCCGGCACGCCGTCGCGATCCAGCTCGACCACGATGCGGTCCAGGGTGCCCGCCGCGGCACCGTCCAGCGCGCGCGGCGCGGCGTCGGTGCTGGTGGCACTGCGCGGATACAGGCTGGAGGCCTCGCCGAGCACCGGGGTGAAGCGGCCCGGGGTGCCCACGCTCTGCGCCATCGCCGGCGCGGCAGCCAGCGCACACGCCAGCAGGCTCAGCCGCGGCAGGCGGGTCAGCGGATGGCGGCGGCTCATGGCTGCACCTCCACGGCGGCGCCTGCGGCAGGCGGGAGGGTCCTGGGATGCACGATCGGTCTCTGGTTGGCCGAGTCGGTCGCCTGCTGCGGCGCCCGCGCGGGTTTGCTGTCAAAGCGCAACGGCGGCTGCCCGGTTTCGGTTTCCGGTGCGCGCACCTCGCCCTGGGTGCGGCGCGCCTTGACCTGCTCGAGCACCGGGTTGGCGCAGCTGCCCTCGATGAAGTCGGCGCGGTGCAGCTCGCCGTTCTTGAGGTCCAGGAACAGGCTGTCGGCATCGCCCAGGTTGCGGTTGCTGCTGGTGGTCAGGCGCGCCCCCAGCGGCAGGGTGGCGGCATCCACCTTCAGGGTGTGGCTCTGCGGCGGCAGGCCGCAGTAGCTGTACTTGCCCTCCGAATCGCTGATCACCCAGGTGCCGTCGGAGAAGTACAGGCGCACCCCGGGGATGCCCAGTTCCTCGCGGTCCTGCACGTGGTTGTTGTTGCAGTCCACGAACACCTTGCCGAGCACGCAGGCCTGGTCGGTGAACACGCCGCCGGTGACCCGCACGCGGTACTCGGCGCGGTTGGAGGGCAGCGCGCCGGGCAGCGGGGTGAGGCTGTCGGTGCTGATGCAGCCGCCGTCGAAGGCGCAACCGAACGCCTGCGCGCGGTTGATGCCATCGCCCTGCTGCGCACCCACGCCGACCCGCACGCGGTAGGTCAGCACGATCTGGCCCCCCACGCTGATCGAGCCGAGGCGGAAGCCCAGCAGCGGGCCCGGCTTGCCGTCCGGGTCGACCACGGCGCGGCCATCGGCACGGGCAGTGCCGTCGATGTAGGTGAAGCCACGCGGCAGGCGGTCGACCACGTTGACGGTGCGCAGCGCGCTGCCGGCGGTCTGGCGCACGGTGATGGTGTACTGCACGGTGTCGCCGATCTCGGCGGTCTGGCGGTCACCGTTCTTGCTGATCGCCAGCCCGGTGGCCACCGCGGTGTCCAGCGGCAGGTGGTTGTGCACGATCGCGGCGGTGTCCGAACCGCCGAACAGGCCCAGGTAGTACTGGGTGGCCGTGCCGACCGCGCCGGTGGGCGCTGCGGTGTTGGGCTGGACCACGTGGTTGGCGCCGCCGCCGCCGAGCGGCGACAAGGTACCGTCCTGCGGCGGGATCAGGGTGGACACGAACGCATAGCCGCCCGGCGGGGTCACGCTGAGCTGGAACTCGCAGCGGGCCGGCGCGGCGGGGCCGAAGGCGAACTGGTAGAAGCCCTCGCTGCCCACGGTCATCGAGATCGTGTTGCCGTCGATGCGGTAGCCGCCCTGGCCTGCATTGAGCACGGCGGTGCGCGGGTCGTAACCGCTGCACATGCCCACCGGCGACAGGGTCACGATCGCACCGGGCACCGGGTCGCGCGACACCGCGTCGTAGACCACGCCGGACGGATCCACCGGCAGGCTCTGCTGCGGCAGGTACTGGCCCGGTGCCAGCACCACCTCGAGCACGCTGCTGGCGTTGTCGTTGACCTGGCAGGCGCTGGTACCGGCGCGCGCGATGGCGCCGGCGGCGTCGCAGATGGCCTGCACGCCGGCCACGCTCTCGCGGGTGACCGGGTGCGGCCAGACGATGTTCGAGCGCGGGTCGCGGAAGCGGATGTTCCACTTCACTCCCGGCAGCACGTCGTTGAATCGGTAGCTGCCATCGGCCGCGGTGACCTGGCTGGCCACCACCTCGCCCGTGGCCGGGTCGACCAGTTCGACGATCCAGGCCGGCAGGCGCTGGTCGCCGCCATCGAGCAGCTGGTCATCGCCCCCCACGTCGTACCACACCGTGCCCCCCACCGAGGCGCTGAGCTGCACCTTGCTGGGCACGCGGCACACGTTCAGGGTGATCGCCGGATCGCACTCGGGCAGCGCGGTGACATCGCCCTCGAACGCCGCGCGTTCGGCCGGGCTCGGGCCGTGCGGCGCATCTTCGCCACCGCCCTGGACCAGCACCGCGTTGTGCACGGTGCTGCCATTGGCCGCGTCGGCGCCCACCTTCACCTTGACCGTGATCGCATCGGGCAGGGTCGCACCGGCAGCGATCAGCGTGCTGCTGCGGCACACGAAGCGCTGTGCGCCGGCCGCGCCCTCGCACAGCCAGCCGTTGCCGGTCGGCGTGTCGAGCAGGGTCAGGCCGACCGGCAGGCGGTCATGCACCTCGTAGCCGGCCAGGGTCTGGCGTGGGCCGATGTTGCGCACCTGGATCTGGTACTCGGCTGCATGGTTGACGGTGAACACGGCCGTGGTGGCGCGCTTGCTGACCACCAGGTCCGGGGTGTCGGCCACTTCGCCGAAGTTGTTCTGCACCGACTGCATGCCCGCGCCCAGCACCACCTGGCTGATCGCCGACGGTACCGTCGTGCGGTCGGTGGCCACGCCCACCACGCTGCCCTGCACGGTGCCGGCGCTGGTGATGCCGTTGGTGGTGTAGGCCGGCTGGTCCGGTTCGGTCAGCACGTAGCTGCCCGGGCGCAGGTTGGGGAAGCTGTAGTTGCCCTGCGCATCGGTGCGGGTGGTGAGGTTGACCGGCTGCCCGGCGTCATCGGTGCCGGTGAGCACGATCTGCACGTCGGCGATGCCGGTTTCGTCGGCGTCGATGCTGCCGTTGTCGTTGTTGTCGTAGTACACGCGGCCGGCGATCGAGGCGATCGGGATCTCGCCGAAGTTGTAGGCCGCGGCCGCTTCGTTGCTGCCCAGCACGATCGTGCTGATCGCCGATGGCACGGTCTCCGGCGAGGTCGCGGTGCCGCCCTTGTCGCCGGGCACGGTGGTGCCGTTGAGGGTGTTGCCCGGCTGGGTCGGTTCGGTCACCACGTAGGTGCCCGGCAGCAGGCCGACGAAGGCGTAGCTGCCGTCGGCGGCGGTGGTGGTGGTCAACTGCACCGGCTGGCCGTTGCGGTCGGTACCGGTGAGCACGATCTCCACGCCGCCCAGGCCGGTTTCGGTCGGGTCGATGACGCCGTCGTTGTCCAGGTCCAGCCAGACCCGCCCGGCGATCGAGCTGCCGTTGGGGTTCTCGCCGAAATTGAAGTTCTCCCCATCGGCACCGGTGCCCAGGTCGATACCGGTGATGCGGTCGGTGCTGGCCGCGTCCGGCCCGCCCGGGCTGGCCACGCCGGTGCCCACCACGCACGTGCCGACGGCGCAGGCCGCGGCACCGATGGTGCCCGCGTTCACGGCGCTCGGCCGGTTGGTATAGGGGCCATTGGGCAAGGGCTCGCGCACGGCGTACAGCAGGTGCGGGTCCAGGTCGTCGAAACGGTAGTGGCCGTTGGCGTCGGTCTGCACGGTGGCCAGCACCGCGCCGGTGCTGGCGTCCAGCAGCTCCACGCTGGCACCGACGATGGCGCTGTCGGTGCCCACGGTGCGCTGGTTGTTGAAGTCCAGGTCCACGTAGACGTAACCGGACAGGCTGGGGCGCCGCACTTCGGGGAAGTTGTAGTTCACCGCCACCGCGCCGACGCTGCCGATCGTGCCACCGGGCACGGCCACGTCGGTGCCCAGCAGCACCACGTAGCGGCTGTCCGGGCTGCCGGCCTGGTAGCTGTCCGGGTTGAAGGTCGCGGCCTGCGCGCCACTGGTGGGCGGATCGATGCGGCCATTGGCATAGCCGGCCGGCTGCACTTCCAGCACGGTGTAGCCGGCCGCGTCGGACGGGGCCAGGTTGTCGAAGCGGTACTGGCCGCTGGCATCGGTGGTGACGGTCAGGTTGACCGCCTGGCCGTAGGCATCGGTGCCGCTCAGGCGGATCGACACACCGGCAATGCCGGCTTCACCGGCTTGCACGGTGCCGCCGTTGCCGGCGGCCTGGTCGCTATCCACGAACACCTTGCCGGCGAGCGACAGGTTGACTACGTCCAGCGGCACATCGACGCTGTCGTTGGCCGGGTTCTCGTCGACCTGCTCGGTGCTGATCTGCGCATGGTTGCTGGCACTGCCACGCGGTGCGGTGCTGCCGGCCGGCAGCTGCGGCCACATCGCCGGCACCAGGATGCGGACCTGGCCGGGGTTGCCGGTGGCGAAGGTGGTGTCGCCCACTTCGCAGGTCACCACCCGGTCGAGCACGCTGCAGGTGCCGCTGCCATCGGGGGTGGCCCCGGCGTAGGCCGGGCCCTGCTTCTGCCAGGTGACCGGGCCGGTGACCTGGACGCCGGCCGGCAGCGTATCCACCACCACGGTGCCGGTACCACGCAGCTGCGCGGTGGCGCTGCGGTCGCGCGACAGGCTCTGGCCGGGGCCATTGTTGACGCCGGTAATGACGTACCAGAACGGCTGGCGCACGGTGACGCCGGCCACGCTGGCCGGCAGTGCCACGCTCGGGGCGGCCCCCGGCGAGACGGTCACCATGGTCTTGCGCACGGTCATGTCCGAGCGCATGAACACGCTGGTGGTTTCGGTGGTGCTGTTGTCGGCGCGGTTGGCATCGCCGGCGGTCAGGTCGGCGCCCTGGCGGGTTTCGGCCGAGTGCGCCAGCGCGGTGTTGCTCAAGGTATCGCCGCCGCCGCCCGGCGCGCTGTCGTAGCGGTAGCGGAGGAACAGTTCGCTCTCCGCGCCGGCGGCCACGGTGCCGTCCTCGTTGCTGCCGGCAAAGCCGGCGCCCGGCATCAGGCAGTCCAGCACCATCGCGCTGCTGCCGTTGCCGGTGAACGGGTTGCTGCCTTCCACCACGCTGCAGCCGGCCACGTTGAAGCTACCGCCGGCCGTCGTCGATGCGCCGATGAAGGTCACGGTGCGGCCATCCGGCGGCACCAGGCTGTCGCGGATGCGGGTATCGCTGGCCAGCGACGGGCCCTGGTTGCCCACCGTCACCCGATAGGTGAGGTAGTTGTTGGCCGGCACCTGCGGGTCGAAGCCCAGCGGGTCGATGCCACCGGCAAAGCCCTGGTCGTTCTTCTGCACCAGCAGGTCGACCCGGCCTTCGCCGAAGGTCAGCCGCGCCTGCCGGGTGTCATCGGCCGCGGTGCTGACCAGGTTGTAGTTCCAGCTGCCGTTGGCATCGCTGCCGGTGGCGCCATCGGGGAAGCTGAAACCGGCCACGTTGTCGAACACACGGCCGGTGTTGCTGGCGTTGACGTTCGGGCGGATGCCCAGGTTGACGGTGTCCACCGCGCCATTGGCCAACGCCACCGCCGGGCAGGTCAGGGTCAGCGTGCGCGGGTTCGCGGTATCGGTATTGCGGTAGGAAATGCCGCCAGCGGTGTTGCTGGCGGTGATGCCCGTCTCCATCGCGGTGATGGTGCAGGCCTGGTTGTTGGAGGCCAGACGCGCGTTGACCAGCACGAAGCCGCTGTCGCCGGCCGGCAGGGTGAAGGTATCGGTGAAGGCGACCCGCGGGATCGCCGACGGGCCCTGGTTGCGGTACTGGATGCGGTAGTCGGCGACCACGCCGGCACGACCGCTGTTGTCGCCGCTGGTGATCACCTTCTCGACGGTCTGCATGTTGGCCACGCGCTCCACGCGCAGCCAGTCGGTGGCGTAGTTGTCGCTCCAGTCCGACTCGCCCACCGAGCCGGTGATGCGACCGTCCACGCCAACGCCGGCGCGGTTGCAATGGAAGTGGCCCGACGCCGGTACCGTGCCGGCCGCCACGCAGGCCGCGTTGGCGCCGCTGGCGGCGGTCTTGCCGACGCTGTCGAACAGGATGCCCGGGGTGTTGCCGGCCGTGCGCAGGCGCAGGCGGATCACAGCGGTGGCGTTGCGGGCCAGCACCACGTTGCCCGATTCGCAGATCAGGCTGCCGCTGTTGATGCGGCAGTTGGCGGCCGGCCAACCGGCCGGCGCGGTGATGTCCACCACGGTGCGGTTGTTGTCCAGGAAGCCCGGCAGCGGGTCGTTGACCACCACGCCGGCGGTATCGGCACCGCTGTTGCGCACGGTCAGCAGGTACTCGGCCCAGGTTTCGGTGACGCCCACCACCTTGTCGCCGCCGGCTTCGGTGCTGGCGACCTTGGTGATCGACAGGTTGGCCGCATCGTCGGTGGCGCGGATGCCGCTGCCGGCGCAGTCGTTGCCGGTGATCTTGTCCTGGTTGACGCCGCTGTCGGTGGTCGGCTCCAGCGAGGCCGGGCCACCGCTGGGTGCCGAACCGCCGGTGCAGGCGTTGTTGGTCAGTACCCCGGCCGCGCGCGCGCGGGTGGTCATCACCAGCGTGGCGAACGCGTTGCCATTGCCGGTGCCGGTGGCGACGGCCACCGGGTAGGTGCCGGTGAAATCGCAGGTCACCACCTGGCGCGTGCCCGGGGTGTACGCGGCCGGCACTGCCGAGCAGCTGAACGGTCCGGTGGTGGCGATGAATTCCTCGCCATCGGCCAGCACGTCCACGATCTGCGCACCGGCGGTGATGCGGGCCGGGCCGTTGTTCCACAGGCGCAGGGTGGAGGTCATGTTGCTGGCCGAGGTGGTCCCGACCGGCACCACTTCGCCGTTTTCGTTGCTGCCCAGCTTGCTCTTGGCCAGGCGCAGGTCGGCGCCATCGGCGAGCACGGTCAGCGCGGTGGTGGCGATGTTGTTGTTGGTGCCATGGGTGGCATCGTTCGGGTCGGGGGTGAGCGCCGACTGGATCTGCACGGTGGCCGTGACATTGCCGGGCGTGGCCGGGGCCGTCGCCTGGATCTGCAGGATGTCCTTGCTGCCGGCCGGCATCGCACCGCTGCGCGAACAGGAGAACGTGGTCGGGGTCGGGCTGGTGCAGGTCCAGTTGGCCGGCAGCGAGCCGGTGCCGGTGAAGCTGAAGCCCGCCGGCAGCTGGCCGGTCACGCTCACGCCGCTGGAGGCCTCCGGGCCAAGATTGTCGGCGGTGACGGTGAACACCACCGGCCCGTCGGTGGCGGCGGGGGCCGGCGAAGCGACCATCGCCACGGTCACGTCGGCACCGGTGGTCACCACGGTGTTGGCGGTGGCCACGTCGTTGTCCGGACGGGGGTCCGGAGTGCCGTTGGCGGCCACGCGCGCGGAGTTGGTGACCGCGCCGCTGGACACGTTGGCCTTGGCACGGAAGGTGAACGTGCTGGTCAGCCCATTGGCCAGGCTGCCGGCGTGGGTGGCCGTGGTGGAGCCGTAATTGAAGGTCCAGCCGGTGCCGCTGAAGCTGCCCGGGACCACCGCGAAGCCGGCCGGCAGCGTGTCGATCACCTGGAAGTTGGTGGACGGGCTGGGGCCGGCGTTGCGCACGGTGAGGGTGTAGGTCACCTCGCCGCCGGCGATCACCGAGGCGGGGTTGCCACTCTTGGTCAGGCCCAGGTCGGCGCCGGCGGTCAGCGTGGTGTTCTGTTCGAGGCGGTTGTTGGCCGGGTTGCTGTCACCGGCGAAGAACGGATCGGCGTTGGTCAGGCTGGCGACCGGCGTGGTCGACGGCGGCAGGGCCGATTCGTTGCCGATCGCCGCCACCACCTTGGTGGTGCCCGGCTGCGCGTTCTGGGTATCGACCTTGAGCTGGAAGCTGATGCCACCGGCCGCCTGGCCGGGGAAGCTGGCGTAGCGGCAGACGATGCGCGTATCGGTCTGCGCGGTGCAGGCGGCAGGCAGCTGGTAGGCGCGGGTATTGGCCGGCAGGTCGAAGATCGCCGCGACGCCGCTGGCTGCGGCGGTATCGCTGTTGGACAGGGTGACGTCGTACACCACGATCGCCCCGACCGGCGCCGGATCGCTGCTCGCCGTGCCCGAGGCGGTGCCATCCCCACGCAGCCAGCCGCTGGTCGAGTCGGACAGCTGCGACACGCTGAGATTGGCGGCCATGGCGGCGGGTGCCAGCAGGCAGCCCAGCAGGCTGCCGCACAGCAGCCGCCAGCCGCGTACGCGCCACGACGAACCCCACGACGATGCGATGCCTGCGACGGCATCCGTCCGAACCTGCTGCTTGTGCACGACTGTTCCCCTGCTGGCGACAAAGCCAGGGCCGCAGCCGCGATTGCAGACCCGCCTCCCTGGCATTCATGGCGCGCCGTCGACGACGGACGCGCGGCCTCGGCCGGTTGGCCGGAGGCGGCAGGGATTCTGGTGAGGGCGGCGTGCAAAGGCAGTACCAGCACCTCACGGTTGCTCTCACTTGCTCACACGCACCCCATGGGTAGGGCTCAGGACGCCTCGTCGGTCCACAGGTAGCCGGCCCCGCGCAGCGCGCGCACCGGCAGGGTGAGGCCGATCCCCCCGCGCACCCGCGTGCGCAGCCGATGCACCAGCACTTCCAGCCGATGCGGATCGAAGTCCCAGGGTTCATCGGTGACCGCGGCGATCAGCGCGTCGCGCTCGACCGGGCGGCCGGGCGCGGCCAGCAGCGCCCGCAGGAAACCACGTTCGGCGCGGGTGATCGCCAACACCGCGCCGTTGGGGGCGCAGAGGTCCCACCCGTCCGCCTGCAATCGCCAGGTACCGGTTGCAGGCGCGGCATGCGCGATCGGTGCCGCCGCGGGCAGGCGGCGGCGCAGGCTGGTGAGTGCGGCGGCCAGCAGGTCGCCGTCCAGCGGTTTGACCAGGTAGACATCGGCACCCAGCGACAGCCCGTGGGCCATCTCATGGGAACTGCCACGCCCGGTCAGCATCACGATGCCGATATCGGCGATCCGGCGCAGGTGCCGGGCCACGGCATAGCCGTCTTCGCCGGGCAGGCCGACGTCCAGGACCACGATGTCGCAACGGCCCACCGCCAGGGCCCGGTACAGCGCCTCGGCGCTGTCCAGCCCCATCGCCTCGGCGCCACGCCAGCGCAGGTCGTCCACGCTGAGCGCGAGCAGCTCCGGATCATCCTCGACCACCCAGACCCGAAGCCCGTGCAGATCCCGCCGTGCCGTCGTCGGCGTCGTGCCGTCGTCCTCGTCCTGCATTGCCACCACGTGTGTCCGCTCCCCAGCGCCAGCACGCAGTGTAGGCCACGACCGGCGGTCGTGGCCCACCCGCGGGTCATTCGGCCGGGACGCCCATTTCCTTCAGCAGCTCGGGCGCCGGGTAGACCTTGGCCAGCAGCCAGCGCAGGTAGCGCATGTCCACGTGCACCGCGCGCTTGTAGCGCGGGTCGAACCACCAGCTGGCACTGACCGACTCCCAGTTGCTGTCGAAGTTCAGCCCGATCAGCTCACCCTTGGCATTGAGCACCGGCGAACCGGAGTTGCCGCCGGTGGTGTCCAGGTTGGTCAGGAAGTTGACCGTCTGGGTCTTCAGCACCGGATCGGCGGTGGAGCCGAAGTCGCCCTTGGCGATCGCGGCCAGCAGCGGCTTGGGCGCATCGAACGGGTAGGCGTTGGTGTTCTTCTCGACGATCCCGGCCACGGTGGTCACCGGGTCGAAATGCACCGCATCGCGCGGCGACAGCGCCTCCACCTTGCCGTAGCTGATGCGCAGGGTGCGGTTGGCATCGGGGTACACCGCACGGCCCTGGCTGGCGCGCCAGGCGAACAGGGCCTGCATGTAGGCCGGGCGCAGGCGCAGCTGCTCGCCGGCGCGCTCCTTGGCCTGGTCGTCCAGGCGCAGCTGCGCGGCCACCAGCGGGCCGGCCAGGTCGATCAGCGGATCACGGGCCAGTGGCTTGCCTTCCCTGGCCGCGTTGAAGCGCGACAGGCGCTGGGCTTCGTCGCCCAGCGTGGTGGCGGCATACAGGCCATCCAGCGCCTTGGCCAACGCCGCCGGGGTGCGGCCGAAGGCCGCATCGAACTCGGGCACGCGCTGCGCGTCGGGCAGCTGCTGGTAACGGGTGAGCAGGCTGGTCAGCAGGGCTTTTTCCACCGCCGGCGCATATCGGCGCTGGACCTGCTTGAGCACGCCTTCGATCAGCGCCAGGTCGCGCTGCTGGTAGCCGCTCTCGCGCTCGGCATCGGGCTTGGCCGACTCGATGCGCAGCCGTTCCAGGGTGAGTGCCGAACGCAGCAGCTGGCTCTGCGTCGAGAGCAGGTCCAGCAGCAGGTCGCGTTCGCCCACCGAGGCGCCCTGCGACAGCGAGCCCAGCAGGGCCTGGATGTCGCCCTGGTAACGCGCGTCGGTGGCCTTGAGCATGGCCGTTTCATCGGCGGCACGCTGGGCCTTGGCATCGCTGCGCAGCAGGCCTTCCAGCTCGCCGGCGGCGCGCTTGCGGTTGTTCTTCAGCGATTGCAGCTGCGAGGCATAGCGGGTGCGCGCCTGCGCATCCTTGGCGGTGGCCGCCTCGATGGTGTCGATCATCTGCTGGAACACCGCCACACGGCGCGGCAGCACCGCATCGATCTGCCCGGCGAACTCGGCGGCGGTGCGGTGGCGGTAGGTGATGCCCGGGTAGCCGGCCAGCATCGCGTAGTCGCCGGTTTTGGGCCCATCGATGGCCATCTTCAGGTGGGCCGGCGGCTGGTAGGGCACGTTGTCCGGGCTGTACGGGGCCGGCTTGCCATCCTTGCCCACGTAGGCGCGCAGCAGGGTGAAATCGCCGGTGTGGCGCGGCCACATGAAGTTGTCGATCTCATCGCCGTAGTTGCCGATCGCACGCGGCGGTGCGTAGACCAGGCGCACATCGCTCAGCTCCAACTGGCGGATGCGGTAGAAATCGGTGCCGTAGTACATGTCGGCCACGCTGCAGCGCACGTTGCCGTCCTTCTCGCAGTCGGCCACCAGCTGCTTGCTGGCACGGTCCACGGCATCGAAATAGGCCCGGCCGGTCTTGCCGCGCGCCGCGCCCAGTACCTGCTCGGTGACCTTGTCGAAGCCGGTGGTGACCAGCACCCGGAAGTCCGGGTTGGCGGCGCGTTCGTCGCTGCGGCCCTGGGCGATGAAGCCGTCGTCGATCAGGTTGTGCTCGGGCGAGCTGTTGTACTGGATCACGCCCATCGCCACGTGGTGGTTGGTGAGCAGCAGGCCGTCGCCGGACACGAACGAACCGGTACCGCCACCGGCCCGCACCACCGCGCTCAGCGGCGCGGCGGTCACGTTGGCCAGGTCGGCCGGGTCGCCCTTGAAGCCGGCCGCCTTCAGCGGCTTGGCCAGTTCCGGCAGCTGGGTCGGCATCCACATGCCTTCATCGGCGTGGGCGCCGGCGGCGAGGGTGAGGCCGAGGGCCAGGGCGGCGGTCAGGGGGTTGCGTGGCGACATGGGCACATCCGGTACGTCAGAACGAGCCGGAACCATAGCCATTGGGGCGGCGTCGGGCAACGCCCGATGGTCAGGGGTGCGCTGCGCTCCTACAATCGCGTTTTTCTGCACACAACGGACGGACGCAGATGATCGTCGGTATCGACCTGGGCACCACCCATTCGCTGATCGGCATCCATGGCACGGATGGCCCACGCTTGTTCCCCAACGCGCACGGCGAGCTGCTGACCCCCTCGGTGGTCAGCCTGGTCGATGACGCCGTGCTGGTCGGCCAGCCGGCCCGCGACCGCCTGGTCAGCCACCCGCAGCACAGCGTGGCCAACTTCAAGCGCTGGATGGGCAGCGACCGCGAGGTCCGCCTCGGCGGCCGCCGGTTCCGGCCGGAGGAGCTGTCCGCGCTGGTGCTGCGCTCGCTGCTGGCCGATGCCGAGGCCGCGCTCGGGCAGCCGGTGGAGGAAGCGGTGATCAGCGTGCCGGCCTACTTCTCGGATGCACAGCGCAAGGCCACGCGCGCGGCCGGCGAGCTGGCCGGCATCCGCGTGGAACGGCTGATCAACGAACCGACCGCCGCGGCGCTCGCCTACGGCCTGCAGCAGCGCGACGAGGAGGGCCGCGTGCTGGTGCTGGACCTCGGCGGTGGCACCTTCGACGTCTCGATCCTGGAGCTGTTCGACGGCGTGATCGAAGTGCATGCCAGCGCCGGCGACAACTTCCTCGGCGGCGAAGATTTCCTGCACGTGCTGGCCCAGGCCTTCCACGCCGAGAACGACCTGGACCCGGCCAGCCTGTCCAGCGCCGAGCAGGCCCAGCTGCTGCGCCGGCTGGAGCTGTTCAAGCGCGAGCTGAGCCAGCAGGGCGACGGTCGCCTGGAGATCGCGCTGGGCAGCCGCGAGCTGTCCTGGCAGCTCGACGAAACCCGCTACGCCCAGCTGTGCGAGCCGCTGCTGCAGCGCATGCGGGCGCCCATCGAACGCGCCATCCGCGACGCCCGGCTCAAGCCGGAGGCGCTGGATGACATCGTGCTGGTCGGCGGCGCGGTGCGCATGCCGATGATCAGCCGCCTGGTCACCCGCATGTTCGGCCGGCTGCCGCTGCGCCACATCCACCCCGACCAGGCGATCGCGCTGGGCGCGGCCGTGGCGGCGGGCCTGAAGGACCGCGACCAGAGCCTGCGCGAGATCGTGCTCACCGACGTCTGCCCCTACACCCTGGGCACCCAGGTATCGCGGCGCGGGCCGGACGGCAGCGAGCGCAGCGGGTACTTCCACCCGATCATCCAGCGCAACAGCGTGGTCCCGGTCAGCCGCGAGGACCGCTTCTTCCCCATGCGCGACGACCAGCGCGAGGTGGTGATCGACATCTACCAGGGCGAAAGCCCGACGGTGGACAAGAACATCAAGCTGGGCGAACTGCGCGTGCCGTTGTCGCGCCAGGGCACGGCCGCCGACAAGGCCGTCACCACCCGCTTCACCTACGACGTCAATGGCCTGCTGCAGGTGGAAGTCACCGAAGACGCCAGCGGCACCCGCCACGAACTGATCCTGGAACAGAATCCCGGGCTGCTCTCCGCGCAGGACATCCGTGAGCGACTGCTGGCCCTGCAGGACCTGAAGATCCACCCGCGCGACCAGCAGCAGAACCTGGCCACCGTGGCCCGCGCCGAGCGCCTGTACGAGGAGTACCTGGACCAGCGCGACCTGCTGCAATCGTGGCTGGAGCAGTTCCGGCACGCGCTGGACAGCCAGGACATCAAGCGCATCGACCAGCACCGCGGTGAGCTGTCCGCGGCGATGGACGCGCTGGAACGCGACGCATGAGCTGGGGCCACGCGGCCCTCGACCTGGCGGAGGATGCCGACGAGCGCGCGGTCAAGCGCGCTTACGCCGCGCGCCTGCGCACCACCCGGCCCGACGATGACCCGGTCGCGTTCCAGCAGCTGCACCAGGCCTACCAGGCCGCGCTGGACTGGGCGCGCCATCGCGCGCACTGGCAGGACGAAGACGAGGACGAGAACGAGGACAACCGCGGGCACGACCTGTCCGCCGCGCAGGCCACCGGCATCGCAGAAGCGCTGCCGCTGGACCAGGCGCTGGCGCGCTCGTTCGCCCACGACGCCACCGCGGCGCCGGCCGAGGTTGTCTGGACGGCCGTGGTCGATGACGCGGACGCGCACGACCCGGTGCGCATCCTGGACCGGGGTGACACCACCTTCCCGCCCGCTGCCCCGGCCGCACCCGCGCGTGCGACCGAGCCGCTGCCGCAACCGGCAGCGGCGCAGCTCGATCCGGGCACCTTCGCGCAGCGGGTCATCGCCGAAGCCCAGCAGTCCGAACCGGCCGCGTTCGAACGCTGGCTGCAGCTGCGCCCGGAACTGTGGTCGCTGCGCGACAAGCCGCTGATCGGCGACCACGTGCTGCACCACCTGCTGACCCACGATGCGCCGATCTGCGCCGACAACTTCGACCTGCTCGCCCAGTGCTTCGGCTGGGACGACGTTGGCAGCGGCCTGGACCCTTACGAAGCGAATGCGTGCCGGCTGCGCCTGCATCGGCTGTGGGTGCTGCAGCCGCGCAACCAGCACGGGCTGGCGCGCTACCTGCACCGCCCGCAGGCACCGGTCAATGCGGACGAGGCGCGCACCCGCCTGCAGCGCCTGACCCGTCCCTGGCAACCCTGGCGCGCGCTCTGGGACGCATGGCCGGCACATCGCGTGGCCGCCATGCGCGACACCCTCGACCTGCTCGGCGTGCACGATGCCGACGATGCGGTCCCGCCGCTGCGGCCGGCACAGGTCGCGTTCTGGCGCGCACTCGCCGATGGCCAGCGGCTGAGCTGGCCACGCATGCAGCTGGCGCTGCTGCGCAGTGCGTTGTGCGCGCTGGTGGTGCTTGCGGTGATGACGCTGCTCGGCGTGCTGGGGCGCGCTCCCGCCGTCGCGATGCAGGGTGTGTACGCGGCGCTGCTGGTGATGGGGGTGGGCGCCTTGCTGTTGCCGCTGCGCAGCCTCGGCCAATGGCAACTCGCCGAGGAACACCCGCCGGTGCGCTGGCCCCTGCTGCGGCTGTGGCTGATCCCGCTCCTGGCGATCGGCGCGCTGCTGGTCATCCACCTCGGCGATGCGCGCGTCGCCGGCAGCGCGCTGGCCTGGGCCACGCTCGGCCTGTCGATCCGGCGCTGGTGGCATCGCGCCGGCTACGTCTTCCAGTTCAACGGCTGGCTGCTGCTCGGGATCTGGCCGTTCCTGAAACTGGGCGGGCTGGCGCTGATGTTCGGCGAGATCGCCGTGGTCGGCGCGCTGCTGGCCTGGACGGTGGATGCGATGACCAAGGTCGTGCATCGGTGAGGCGCCACGCAGCGCGCCCCGGGCCGGCGCGTCCGGGCACCGCGGGCGCGCTGCGCCTTGAACAGCGCGCATGAGCTGGGGCCTGACCTGGCTGGGCCTGGATGACGGCACACCGGTCGACGTGCGCGCGGTCAAGCGCGCGTACGCGCAACGGCTGCGGGTTACCCGGCCGGACGACGATCCGGAGGCGTTCCAGCACCTGCACGCGGCCTACCAGGATGCGCTGGCATGGGTGCAGGCGCAGGACGATGGCCCTCCCCCTCCCGGCCGGGGCGTCCCTGCCCGTGCCGACGCGCCTGCAGCCGCCCCGGCCCGGCCATGGGCATCGGCGGTGGATGTCGACGCGGTAGGCAGCCGCATCGCCGCCTTCGCCAGGGAGCACGACGCCGCCACGCTCGAGGCCTGGCTGCAGCAGCAACCGGAACTGTGGTCGCTCGGCGACAAGCCGGCCATCGGCGAGGCCGTGTTGCAGGCCCTCCAGGCCGGCGACCCACCGCTGCCGCCGCCGGTGGTCGCCTGCCTCACCGCATGCTTCGCCTGGGACGACCTGCGCGGGGACATCGATCGCTGGGACCTGGAGGCCGCCGTGCGCCGTTGGCACCAGGCCTGGCTGCTGTCGCCGCAGGGCGCCGCCAGCCTGGCCCAGCGCTACCTGGACGTCACCGACAGCCTGCTGCTGCCCGACAGCAGCGTGTTGCGCAGCCTGCGCCAGGACCGCCCGCTGTGGCGCAACCTGCTGACCACGCTGGTGCCCCCGCGCGTCAACGAAGCCATCGGCGTGCTGCGCGCCCTGGACTTCTGGACCACCCGGGAGACACCGCCTGGCCTGGCCCCTGCGCAGGTCGCGTTCTGGGCGCGCTTCGGCAACGAAGGCGATCGCATCCACCTGCTCAGCGGCGCGCTGCGCGCCGGCACGCTGGCCGCCTTCTGCGGGCTGGTCTGCCTGTGGGGCGTGCTGGGCAGCTGGCCGTTGCCGCCGACCGGCGATGGCCAGTTCAGCGGCACCCAGCGCGCCATCCTGATCATGCTGATCGGAACGCTGTTCGTGCCGACGCTGTGGTTGTCCGGCGTGGCCCTGCGCGCACTGGTGCGTTGGCAGCGCGCGCCGGAACAGATGCCCACCGCCCTGCCCGGGTTGCGCATCCTGACCATTCCGCTGCTGGTCGCCAGCGCCATGGGCAGCCTGTGGCTGGCCCTGCGCCTGACCCCCGGCATCCCGGTGGCCGCGCTGGCGGGCCTGCTGGTGGCCAACGCGATCATCCTGCACGTCGCGTGGCAGCGGCTGCTGGCCCGCTGCGGTCCCTTCACTCCCAACGCCGATGAATTTCGGGGACTCTGGCGGGTGCTGGCGCTGCTGACCATCGTCCCCGCCTGGGGGATGGCGCTGGTGTGGTGGGCGCAGGACCTGCACCAGCACCGCGACCGGCTGCGCTGGTCCAATCGCACGGCTCACGACCCGCGGTCGTGAGCCGCCGATGACGCGCCGACGCAGGTGCGCCGTCGCCCCTTACTTCTCGCGCCGCCAGTTCAACGACCCGCGGTTTTCCACCGTGCTCGATTCCACTTCGATATCGAAGCCGCGGCGCAGCAGGTACTTCAACGTCAGCACCGAGCCGCTGCCGACCAGCGAAACGCCGTAACCGACGTACAGCTTGGGCGAGATGTACTTGCCCACGCCGATCACCGATCCGCCCAGCGCGCGCGACTGGCTCACCCCGGCATCGTCCAGGCCCAGCTTGGCGCCCAGCTGCGACGCCAGCAGGCCGCTGCCGGCCGACAGCGCCGCCGAGGCCGCGTTGACCTGCTGGGCCTGGTCGCTGCTGGCGCCGGTCAGGCTGCGGCCCAGCACCAGGTAGGCCAGCGCTTCGGACTGCGACATCGCCGGGGTGGACCACACGTCCACGCGCGGCGACTGCGCGCGACCGGTCACATCGATACCGGCCACGACATCACCGATGGTGCGTTCGGCGCGGATGTTGATGCGTGGGTCGGAGACCGCGTTGTAGTTCCAGTTGAGGTTGCCGCGGGTGATGGTCAGGTCCTGGCCGTAGGCCTTGTAGCGCCCGCTCACTTCCAGCCCGCCGTTGGCGGTCATCTCACGGCCCGGCCGCGACCACACCTGCATCTTGCCGCCCAGTGCGCCCTTCAGGCCGAACCCGCTCATCTTGACCTTGTCGCCCAGGCTCACGGTCAGGTCCATGTCCAGCGGCGAGGTCGGGGTCTCTTCCGGGTCCACCGGGTCCAGCACCACCACGTCTTCGGACACCGAGGTGCCGCGATCCAGCCGCTCCAGGTCGAGGTCGGCCTCGGGCACGTGCACGCTGCCGCGCAACTGCATCGCGGTGCCGGCCAGGGTGAAGTCGAGGTTGGGGTTGGCGATCACGCGCAGCTCGCTGGTATTGGCCAGCAGCACGTTCTCGCCATGGATGTGCAGCTGCAGCGGCTGGGCATCGCCGAACCACGACAGCCCGCCATCCACGAACAGCGTGCCCTTCCCCGAATTGGCCTGCGCGGTGATCTTGGCCGAGCCATCCGGCTGCGCGGTGAAGCTGCCCTTGCCCTCATCGAAGGTCAGGCCCAGCGCCGGGAACTCGCCCTTGAACTTGCTCAGCGTGGCCTCGCCACCCAGCGACGGCGTACCGCGCGTGCCGCGCAGGCTGACGTGGCCTTCGATCAGCCCGGTCGGGCGCACGATGTCCGGTGAGAACAGCTCAAGCCAGTACAGCCGCGCGATGTTCATGTACAGCTCGCCGGTCAGCGGCGCGTTGGCGTCCCAGCCGGTCTGCACCTTGGCATCCACGAAGCCGTCGCCCTGGAAGCCGACGCCGAGCTTGCCGTTGATCTGCGACTGGGTCATCTCCACGTCCACCGAGAAGTGGTCGTAGCGCACCAGTTCACCGCGGGCGTTGTCGCCCAGCCGGATCCCGCCTTCGGCCGAGGCGATCTTGGCGCTGCCTTCCCACGCGTTGCCGCGCGGGCGGATGCGCCCATCCAGGGTCAGCTCGCCGCGCAGGTACATGCGGCGGCCGGATTGCGGTGGCAGCCACGGCTGCACCAGCGCCAGCGGCAGCGCATCGCCGCGGACCAGCAGGCCCTCGCGCGGCCAGTTGGCACTGGCGCACAGCGCACCGCCGGTGGCCGCGCCCAGGCAGGCGTCGCTGAGGGTGACGTTGCTGCCCTGCATGCTGAAGGTCGCCGGCGCGCGCAGGCTCCACGCATCGCCCTTGACCGGTGCGATGCGCAGCGCGCCCAGCTCGCCACGCCACGCCTGGCCCTGCTGGCGCACGCTGCCACTCAACGCCACCGCGCCCAGCTCGTTCTTCGTCTGCGCATCCAGCCGCAGGTTGGACACACTGCCGCGCGCGTCCACGTTCACGCTGTCCAGCAGCATGCCCACCTGCACCTTGCTGCCCTGCACCGCCAGCGTGCCGCTGTCGCCCTGCCACGGCAGGCGGCCCTTGATGCTGATCGCCTCGGCGCTCCAGTCGTCCCAGCGCAGGCCATTGCCGACCAGGTCGGCGGTGATGTCCGGCGCGGTCCGCGGTCCCTTCACCAGCACGTGGCCGCGCAGGCTGCCGCTGCTGCCGGGCAGCAGGTCGTCCAGCTGCACCGGGTCGAGCTGTGCATCGATATCGAGCCGGTCACCGACCGAGCCCTTCGCGGTCAGGCGGCTGTTGCCCACCGCCAGCTTCACGTTGCCCTCGCCCTGTTCGCCGCGCAACGCGAACCGGCCCTGTGCATCCACCGCGCGCTTGCGCAGCGTGCCCTTGATCCCGGGTACGTCGACGGTCGCCTCGTAGCTGCCGGCGGTGCCCGCCGGGCTGCCCACCGGTGCCGGCAACTGCCGGCCCTTGGAGGCCAGCGCGCCGGACAGCTTGCCGTCCCAGCCCGGGACGAAATAGCCCGGGTCGAACGCGGCCAGCTTGACCGCCACATCCCAATCCAGCTGCGGTGCCCAGGCCACCTGGCCGGTCACATCCAGCGACCCGCCCGGGGTGCTGGCCAGCAACTGCTTGATCGCGGCGGCCTGGTCATTGCCGCGCACGTCGAACTGCAGGTCGGCGCTCTGCTTCTCGCGCTCGACCGAGGCCTTGCCCACGGCCGCCCAGTTCTTCAGCGTGCCCGCCAACCCCAGCCGGGCCTCCTTCAGCGTCACCGGCACCGGTGCGGCAGCGCCGGCGGTGGTGGTGTCGGGCGCCGGCACGAAGGTGAGGTCGTTGGCCACCACCGAGAAGCGCAGGCTGGCGTTCTCCTTGTCGGTGAAATCGGCCTTGCCCTGCAACCGCGCCTGCCCACCAAACGCCTTGATCTGCAGCGGTGCCACGGTCAGTACCTGGTCGGCCAGGCCGACCTTGGACGGGGCCAGTTCCACCGCGATGTCGCCCTGCTTGAAGCTGCCTTGCAGGTTGGCCTGGCCGCCCTTGCCGTCGGCCTGCACATCCAGCGCCATCGGCGTACGGGTGGTCGCGTCCATGCCCGGCACCAGCAGTGCCAGATCCAGTTCCCTGCTGCGTGCGCCGGCCTTCCACACCGGGTCGGTGCGGCCGTCGAACACCAGGCTGGCCTGCAGCGGCGCCGGTGCATGGCCGGCAATCGCCACTTCCATATGGCCCAGGTCGCCGCGTGCGACCAGGCCCAGCCGCGCCGGGGTGCGCCCGCGCGGGGCCGGCAGCAGCGCGCCGATGGTGATGTCGGTGTCGTAATCGCTGCGCGGCAGGTAACGCCCGTCCACGCGGAAATCGCCCATGTCGCTGTCGACCTTGAGCTGGCTCGCGCGGAACTCGCCGTTGGCGATCTCCACCCCGCCGCGCACCTTGGCGATGTCGATCAGCGGCTGCTGGGCCTGGGTGATGCGGAAGCCATCGATGACGATGGTGTCGGCCTGGATCGCCAGTGGCATTTCGATCTGCGGCAGCGACTCCGGCCACGACGGCAGTTCGAACGGCTCATCGCTCTTGGCCAGGTTCAAGGTGGCGTTCTTGAGCTGCAGCGCATCCAGTTGCAGCTTGCGCCCGAGCAGCGGCCGGATGTCCGGATCCAGGTAGGCGCGCTCGGCGGTGAAGTGGATGTCGTCGTAACGGAAGTCCAGGTCGTGCAGCACCAGCGGCCCGGCCACCGGGCCGTCGACCTTGCTCCAGGTCAGCGTCGCACCGACCGGCAACCGCGCCACCACCTGGGCCAGCAGCACGTCGCGGCCGGCCACCGTCTGCAGCAGCCAGTACAGCAGCAGCAGCGCCAGCAGCACCAGGCCCAGCACGGTGAACCCGGACCACGCCCAGAAGCGGCGCTTGCGGTAGAAACGCACGCGATGCGGCGGTGTCGGGGTGGCGGGAGGCGTCGGCGTGCTCACAGGTCCGCTCCGATGTTCAGGTACAGCTGGAACTGCGAATCGGGGTCATTCAAGCCATGCGCGATGTCCACGCGCACCGGACCCACCGGCGATTTCCAGCGCACGCCGAAGCCCACGCCGGTGTGCAGGTCGATGGTGTTGTCGAACGCGCTGCCGGTATCGACGAACACCGCCGCACCCCACGGCCCGCCCTTGAAATAATGCTCGTACTCGGCCGAGCCGATCACCAGGTTTTTCGCGCCCAGCGCGTATTTGTCCGGTGCGGGTGTGCGTGGGCCGACTTCGCGGTAGGCATAGCCGCGGATGCTGCGATCGCCACCGGCGAAGAAGCGCAGGCTCGGCGGCATCGCCACCAGGTCGCTGGTCCACGTCGTGCCGCCTTCGCCACGCAGGATCAGGCGGTCGCTGTCGCCGATCGGCACGTACCAGCGCAGCACCATGTTGGCCTGCACGAAGCTGGTGTCCGAGCCCGCCCCCTCCACGCCGCCGCGCAGCGTGGCGCTGCCGCTCACGCCTCTACGCGGGAACAGGTCGTCGTCCACGTTGACGTAGTCGGCCACCAGTTGCGGGTACACCAGCGTGGAGGTGTTGTAGACCGCGTCGGTGAACTCGGTGCCCGAGGCATAGCGCCAGCGCTCGCGCAGTGCGTTGATCGACGCGATCGCGGTCCAGTGTTCGTTGATTTCGCCGCTGCGGCTGGCCGACAGCTTGAAGTTGCGCAGGTCGATGTAATCGGTCTGCTCGTCATACGCACTGGCGGTGAACGCATACCAGCCGTCCAGCCAGGCGAACGCGGGAATGCGGTAGCTGGTCACCAGGCTCTTGCGCTTCTGCGCATAGTCCAGCTGGGTGTTCATCTTGTGGCCGCGGCTGTTGAGGAACCGCCGCTCCAGGCCGCCGCGCACACCGGCGCCGCTCTCGCTGCCGTAGCTCAGGCCCGCGGTGTAGATGGTGCGCTTGGCGCGGGTCAGGTTGACGTCCACCGGCACGTCGCCATTGTCGTCGGCCTGGTCCGGGCGCGGCTGGATGTCGATCACGCTGAAGTAGTCCAGCTTGGTCAGCGACTCGCGCAACCGGTCCAGCTTGCCTTCGTGGAAATAGCTGCCCTTGTCCCAGTACACCAGCGGATCGAACAACGTATCGACGAAATAGTCCTGGTGGAAGCGGATATCGCCCATGTTGTAGCGGCGGCCGCTGTCCCAGGTCAGGTCGATGTCCGCGGCGTTCTCGGCGCGGGTGATCTGCACCTGGCGCTGGGTGTAGTCGGCGTCGAAATAGCCGCGCTCGGCCAGGCGCCGGGTCACGGTGATCTTGCTGGCTTCGTACTGGGTATGCTCGAAGCGTTGGCCCTTGCGCGGCTTGAACTTCTCCAGGTCTTCCTGCAGGTATTGATCGTTCTGCGCCGGGCCGGTGATGTCGATGTTCTCGCGCCGCACCAGGGTCGGCGGCCCCTTTTCCACGTGGATCACCACGCGCAGGTTCTCGCCCTCGCGCGGGCTCTCGACCTTGATCACCGGGTTGTAATAGCCGAATGGCTCCAGCGCCTCGCGGGTCTGGCGCTCGGCCTGGGACAACAGGTATTCCAGCCGCGATTCGCCCTGCGGCTTGCCGATGGTGTCATACAGCGACAGCGAGACCTCGATGTTCTCGATCATCTCGGCGTCGTCGCCCTTGTCCAGTCCGTTGATGTCCACCTTGTCGATCGTTCCGCGGGCGTGTGCCACCGAAGCGGTGGCCAGCGACAGGAACATCAGGGGAAGGGCGTAATTCTTTGGCTGCATGGACACAGCATAACGGGCCATCGCAAGCATGCGAAATCGGCGTGGCTGTTTCAGAACGGCAGTGAAGGACCCGTTAAAATCGGCCAGAAGACGGCGTGTGACGTTAACTGCCTGATCGATGTCGGCAGGCGGTCGGACAGAACCGTCCGCAACGGTTCGCCCGCCCCTCGCCACGCGGCCCCACGATGCGGGGAACGCCGGAAAAACAGAAGGCGCGAGCGGCGTTGGCCAGTCGCGCCTTCGGAGGTTCCGCGGGGCAATGGATGCCCCGGCCACCTCAGCTGGACAGATGCTCGATCGCCGCCACGCTGCCCAGGCGGTCGCCCAGGCGCTTGAGCAGGGCCAGGCGATTGCCGCGCAGCGCGGGATCCTCGGCGTTGACCATCACCGCATCGAAGAACGCATCCACCTGCGGGCGCAGGCGCGCCAGCCGGTTCAACACGCTCACATAGTCCTTCTGGTGCAGGCTGGCGTTGCTGTCGTCGATGGCCGCTTCCACCGCTTCGGCCAGCTCGCTCTCGGCCGGCTCGGCCAACAGCGCCGGATCGACCATGCCCGGGATGTCGCCCTCGACCTTGCGCAGGATGTTGCGGATGCGCTTGTTGGCGGCGGCCAGCGCCCCGGCCTCCGGCAACGCCGCGAAGATGCCGATGGCATCGATGCGGCGGTCGACGTCGTACAGCGAGGCCGGCTTCAGTTCGGCCACCGCGTTGAAATGCGTGGCCGGCACGCCCTTGTCGGCGTAGTAGCCGCGCAGGCGGTCGAGGATGAAGTCGTACAGCTCCTGCGGCAGCGCCTCGGTCTTGCGCTCGGCACTGGGCTGCACGCCCACCGGCAGCCCGGCAATGGCGGTACCGATCAGCGCGCGCAGGTCCAGGTCGAACCCGCTCTCGATGATCGTCCGCGCCAGGCCCAGCGCATTGCGGCGCAGCGCGAACGGGTCCTTGTTGCCGGTCGGCTTCAGGCCCGCGGCAAAGCCGCCGGCCAGCGTGTCCAGGCGCTCGGCGATGGCCAGCACCTTGCCCAGCACCGACAGCGCGATGTCGTCGCCGCCGAAGCGCGGCTGGTAGGCCTCGTCGATGGCCAGCGCCACCTCGGGCGATTCACCACCGGTCAGCGCGTAGTGGCGGCCGGCGATGCCCTGCAGCTCCGGGAACTCGTTGACCATGCGCGACTGCAGGTCGTTCTTGGCCAGCACCGCGGCGCGCCGGGCGAGCACCGGATCGGCGCCCACCTGCGGCGCGATCGCCTCGGCCAGCGCCACCACGCGGGCCACCTTGTCGGCCACGCTGCCCAGCTTGGCCTGGTAGGTGACGGTCTTCAGGCCGTCGCCCATCGCGTCCAGGCCCTGCTTGAGGTCTTCGTCGAAGAAGAACTTGGCATCGGAGAAACGCGGACGGATCACCCGCTCGTAGCCCTTGGCCACCTCGGCCACCTCCTTGGATTCGATGTTGGCAATGCCGATGAACTTCTCGGTCAGCTTGCCGCCGGCATCCAGCACCGGGAAGAACTTCTGGTTGATCTCCATCGTCTCGATCAGCGCTTCCTGCGGCACCGCCAGGAACTCGCGTTCGAAACTGCACAGCACCGGCGCCGGCCATTCCACCAGGTTGACCACCTGTTCCAGGTTGTCATCGGTAATCCGCGCCTGGCCACCCGCCCGGGCGGCTTCGGCATTGACCTGCTCGACGATGCGCGCGCGGCGCACGTCGGCATCGACCAGCACGAAGGCAGCCTGCAGCGAGCTCACGTAGTCTTCCGGCGAGGACAGCCACACGGTCTTGTCGTGCATGAAGCGATGGCCGCGGCTCATGCGGTCGGCCGTCAGGCCCAGCAGCTCGGCCTCCACGATGTCCTTGCCGTGCAGCAGCACCAGCCAGTGCACCGGCCGGGCGAAGCCGTAGGCATGGCTGCCCCAGCGCATCGGCTTGGGGATCGGCATCGCCGCGATCGCCTCGCGCAGGATCTCCGGCAGCAGCGTCGCGGTGCGCGCGCCCGGGGTGGTGGACCGGTGCACGAAGCGCTCGCCCTTGGAGTCCGATGCCTTTGGTAGCTCCTCCCAGTCAGAGACACCCACTTTTCTGATGAAACCTAGCAAGGCAGGCGTCGGCACCGGCTTCTGAATAGGCGGTGTCGTGTGGGTGCTGCCAGTGCCAGGTCCTTGTATGACAGAGGGCGTAGTTGCAGGAGGCATTGCAAGTGCCAGGTTTACGTAGGGGCCCAGCACTTCCGAATGCTGTTCCGGTTGTTCGACGGCCACGCCGGGCAGCAGCACGGCCAGGCGGCGCGGGGTCGACAGCGGCTTGGCATCACCCATCTCGACCGCGATGCCGCGCTTGGTCAGGCCGTCCACGATGCCATCGAAGAAGGCCTGGGCCAGGCCCGGCAGCGCCTTCACCGGCAGTTCTTCGGTGCCCAGTTCGATCAGCAGCGGCAGCATCGTGCTCATGCCTGCACCTCCTTGGCGGCGACGGCTTCGAGGCGCTTGGCCTCGTACAGCTTGGCCACCGCCTGGGCCAGCGCGCGCACGCGCAGGATGTAGCGCTGGCGCTCGGTCACGCTGATCGCGCGGCGCGCGTCCAGCAGGTTGAAGGCATGGCTGGCCTTGCACACCTGCTCGTAGGCCGGCAGCGGCAGGCCGACGTCGACCAGCGTCTGTGCTTCCTTTTCGCACGCATCGAAACGGTGGAACATTTCCTCCACGTCGGCGTACTCGAAGTTGTAGGTGCTCTGCTCGATCTCGTTCTGCAGGTACACATCACCGTAGGTGACCGGCGTGCCATCCGGACCGTAGGTCCAGACCAGGTCGTAGACGTTGTCGCAGTTCTGCAGGTACATGCACAGGCGCTCGAGGCCGTAGGTGATCTCGCCGAGCACCGGCTTGCACTCCAGGCCGCCGGCCTGCTGGAAGTAGGTGAACTGGGTAACTTCCATGCCATTGAGCCAGACTTCCCAGCCCAGGCCCCAGGCGCCCAGCGTCGGCGATTCCCAGTTGTCCTCGACGAAGCGCAGGTCGTGCACCAGCGGGTCGATGCCCAGCGCCTTGAGCGACTCCAGGTACAGCTGCTGGATGTTGTCCGGGCTCGGCTTCATCGCCACCTGGTACTGGTAGTAGCGCTGCAGGCGGTTCGGGTTTTCGCCGTAGCGGCCGTCGGTGGGACGACGCGAGGGCTGCACGTACGCCGCGTTCCAGCTTTCCGGACCGATCGAGCGCAGGAACGTGGCCGGGTGGAAGGTGCCCGCACCGACCTCCAGGTCCAGCGGCTGGATCAGCACGCAGCCCTGCTGCGCCCAATACTGGTTGAGGGTCTGGATCAGGCCCTGGAAAGTGATCGGAACGCTCTTCGTGACGGACATGCGGCGGATTCTTGCCTGCAGGAGGGGTGCGCTAGTATAGCCAGCGACTGCGTTGCCGCCTCCCGGACGGCCCCACCCCATTACTGCGCGCCCGGCGCGCTACGAGGACTTTGGCGGATGGACCAGCGCCCCCCGGACCTTTCCGGCCCTGCCCCCGACCCTGCGGTGGCCGCCCCGGTGCCACTGCCGACCGGCCGCCTCGGCTTCGACCAGGTCGCCACCGCGCTGGTCGCCGACGGCCTGGTCGCCGATGCCGACCTGGAACGGATCCGTTTTTCCGCCCAGGGCGCGCGCAACGCCAGCGAAGTGCATCCGCTGGTCCTGCTGGCCAACCTCAAGCTGACCGCCAGCGGCGGCGGCGAGCTGGGCCTGGAACGGCTGACCGAATGGCTGGCCGAACGTACCGGCAGCCGCTACCTGCGGATCGACCCGACCCGGGTCGACGTCGCCTCGGTCACCGCGCTGGTCTCCCATGCCTACGCGCGCCGCCATCGCTTCCTGCCGCTGGCGGTGGATGGCGAACGCCTGCTGGTGGCCACCAGCGAACCGCTCGCCCAGGAATGGCTGCGCGACCTGCAGCACCTGACCCGGCGCCGGATCGAGCTGGCCATGGTCAACCCGCTCGACCTGCACCGCTACACCATGGAGTTCTTCGGGGTCACCCGCTCGGTGCGCGGTGCCCGCGGCGACGTGCGCGGCGAAACCAACGGCACCCTGCCCAGCTTCGAGCAGCTGGTCGAACTGGGCCGCGCCGGCGACGTCAACGCCGACGACCAGCACATCGTGCACATCGTCGACTGGCTGCTGCAGTACGCCTACGAGCAGCGCGCCTCGGACATCCACCTGGAGCCGCGCCGCGACATGGGCCGCATGCGCTTCCGCATCGACGGGGTGCTGCACAAGGTGTTCGAGGTACCACCGGCGGTGATGACCGCCGTGGTCAGCCGGATCAAGGTGCTCGGGCGCATGGACCTGGCCGAACGGCGGCGCCCGCAGGACGGCCGCATCAAGACCCGCTCGCCGGGGGGCCGCGAAGTGGAAATGCGCCTGTCCACCATGCCCACCGCGTTCGGCGAGAAGTGCGTGATGCGCATCTTCGACCCGGATGCGGCGTTCAAGAGCATCGACCAGCTCGGCTTCAGCCCGCAGGAAGCGGCCGGCTGGACCGCCCTGGTCGAGCGCCCGCACGGCATCGTGCTGGTCACCGGCCCGACCGGCTCGGGCAAGACCACCACCCTGTATTCCACGCTCAAGCGCCTGGCCACCCCGGACGTCAACGTCTGCACGGTGGAAGACCCGATCGAGATGATCGCCCCGGAATTCAACCAGATGCAGGTGCAGACCAACATCGACCTGGACTTCGCCAGCGGCGTGCGCACCCTGCTGCGGCAGGACCCGGACATCATCATGATCGGCGAAATCCGCGACCTCGAAACCGCGCAGATGGCGGTGCAGGCCTCGCTCACCGGCCACCTGGTGCTGTCCACCCTGCATACCAACGACGCCCCCTCGGCGATCACCCGCCTGCTCGACCTGGGCGTGCCCCACTACCTGCTGGCCTCCACCCTCAACGGCGTCCTGGCCCAGCGCCTGGTGCGCACCCTGTGCCCCCACTGCAAGGTGCCGCGCCCGCTCAGCGCCGCCCAATGGGCGGTACTTTCTGATGCCGAAGAAGCATTACCTCAGGCACCCACGCCATATGCACCGGCCGGCTGCATCGACTGCCGACGCACCGGTTACCTGGGTCGGGTCGGGCTGTATGAGTTGCTGCCATTGGGCTCGCGCCTGCGCAGCCTGATCCGCGCGGACATGGATCTGGCCGCATTCAACCGGGCTGCGCGTGCTGAAGGGGTGCGAACCCTGCGCCGCGCGGGACTTGAAAAGGTGGCCGCAGGGCTGACTACAATCGAGGAAGTCCTGTCAGTGCTGCCGCCCCCGGATGAATTCCGCCCCGTTCCTGATTCTTGAAACCGGCCAACCCGTCGCCTCGCTGCGCCGCTACGGGCGGTTCCCGCATTGGATCCGCGTGGCCGCCGGGCTGGACGCGGACGAAACGGTGGTGGTGGACGTCGAACATGGGGGTGCCCTGCCCGACCACCGCCACTTCGCCGGCGTGATCGTCACCGGCTCGGCGGCCTACGTCACCGACCGGGCCGAGTGGAGCGAACGCAGCGCGCAGTGGCTGCGCAGCGCCGTCCACGACGAGCGCCCGGTGTTCGGCATCTGCTACGGCCACCAGCTGCTGGCGCATGCCCTCGGCGGCGAGGTGGCCTACAACCCGGCCGGCCGCGAGTCCGGCACCATCGAGCTGGCCCTGGACCCCTCGGCCAGCAGCGACCCGCTGTTCGCCGGCCTGCCCGAGCGCTTCCCGGCCCACGCCACCCACCTGCAGACGGTGCTGCGTGCACCGGACGGGGCGGCGATCCTGGCGCGCTCGGCCCAGGACAACTGCCATGCCTTCCGCTTCGGCCGCCAGGCCTGGGGCGTGCAGTTCCATCCGGAGTTCGCCACCCACCACATGCGCGGCTATGTACGCGCCCGCGCCGAGTGCATCCGCAGCCACGGCGGCTGCGCGCGCAGCGTCGCCCGCGGGGTCAGCGCCGCGCCGTTGGCGCGGCAGTTGCTGCGCCGTTTCGTGCGCCAGGCGCGCAACGCCTGAGCCGCGCGCCGGGTGTGCCGATGGCGTGTCCCGGCCAACCCACCCGGCCTTCAGGTGCCGGGCACGGAAAACAGGGATAATCCAAAGGATTCGGGGCCAACAGGCCCCTTCCCCTGTTCCGGAATGGTATGAGCGAGATTCGCAAGCTGCCCGCCTCTGCGGGCGCCCAATGGCTGCTGGACGCGTTTTCCGTGTATGGCCGAGCCCCCATGCAGTTGGCGGTGCTTGGCGTGATCGGCATGCTGGTCAGCTCGTTGATCCTGGTGCTGGCGCAGATGCTGCCCGGCTGGCTCGGCGTGCTGGTGCAGCTGCTGTCGCTCGCGGTCGGGCCGCTGGTGTTCGGCGGCATGTTGTGGGCGGTGGGCGAGATCGACCGTGGCAACCGCGCCGTGCCCAACCACCTGCTGCAGCCGATCCGCGATCGCCGCGTCACCCACCTGCTGGTGCCGCTGGCCATCCAGCTGATCGCGGTGATCGCGCTGGGCACCCTGCTGTTGGCCCTGGTCGGTACCCAAGGCCTGGCCGCCTCCAGCGAGATGCTGCAGAAGCTGCAGGAACTGCAGCAATCCACGGCCCAGCCCAGCAACGATCAGATCATGGCCGTGATGGCCGATGTGCCGGTCAAGCGCATCCTGCTGTGGATGGTGATCGCGTTCGCCGCGTTCGTGGCGCTGAGCATGGCCATGTTCACCCAGCCGGCGCTGGTCGTGTTCGACCGCCAGAGCGGCATGCATGCGCTGCGCATGAGCCTGCAGGGCTGCCTGGAAAACTTCGGCGCGATGGCCGTGTTCATGGTGCTCGGCCTGATCGCCACGCTGTGCATCTACTTCCTGGTGTTCGTGCTGATGCAGGTGGCGCTGCTGGTCGGCGGCATGGGTGCGGCGACGTTCGTGATGCAGCTGGCGGTGGCCACGGTGATCATGCCGCTGTATGTCGGCGCCGTGTACGCTGCCTGGAAGCAGATGTTCGCGCACCGCGGCCGCACCCCGCCGCCCCCGGCACCGGGTGGCCCAGGCAACGTGTTCGCGGCCTGATGCGCCAACAAAAAAACCCCGGCCAAGGCCGGGGTTTTTTGTTGTTGACGCGGCCCATCACCCGGCCGGCTTCACCACCGAGGAGGGCACCAGCCACCTCGCCGCGTGGATCCCCAGCTCGTAAAGCACGCACATCGGGATTGCCAGCAACAGCTGCGACACCACATCCGGCGGCGTCAGCACCGCCGCCACGATGAAGATACCCACCACCGCATAGCCGCGGCTGTCCTTGAACTGCTGCGGCGTCACCCAGCCCAGCAGCACCAGGATCACCATCGCCACCGGCAGCTCGAAGCTGCTGCCGAACGCGAAGAAGATCGCCAGCACGAAGTCCAGGTAGGCGTTGGCATCGGGGGTGATCGCGATCACCTCCGGGCGGAAGGTGGTCAGGAAGTGGAACACCGCCGGCAACACCAGGAAGTAGGCGAACGCGCAGCCCAGGTAGAACAGCAGCACCGACGACACCAGCAGCGGCACCGCCAGGCGTTTTTCACGCGCGTACAGCCCCGGCGCCACGAACGACCACAGCTGGTACAGCAGCCACGGCACCGCCACGAACACAGCCACGAAGAAGGTGAGCTTGAGCGGTGCGAAGAAGGCACCGGCCGGATTGGTCGCAATCATCGTCTGCCCGTTGGGCAGCTGCGAAATCAGCGGTTCGGCCAGCCACGTATAGATCGTGCGCGAAAACGGCAGCAACAGCAGCAGCACCACCAGCAGGCCGATGATCGCGCGCACCAGGCGCGCACGCAGCTCGATCAGATGCTCCACCAGCGAGCTTTCCGGATACTCGTGGTCGCTCATCGCGGCGCCTCGTTGCCCGGCGACGGCGGTTCGGCCGCTGCGTCGTCGGTGTGCGGCAGTCGCACGGGGTCCGGCGCGACCGGTGCCGGGGTCGCGCGCGGCGACGTGCCATCGATACCCGGCGGCGCCATCGCGTCACGCGGCGGCGTCTGGGCGTCGACCGCATCCGGCGCCACCACGTGCTGGGCAACACTGGCCGGCGAACCCGGCGCCGGGCCGGTCATCACCGGTTCGTCGCTGGCCGCAGCGGCCACCGCATCGCCGTGGCGTGCCACGTCCTGGCGCATCATCTCGGCCTCGCGGCGCACCGCTTCGCCACTGGCGCGCAGCTGCGCCTCGGTGTCCCGCACGGACGACTGCACGTCGCGGAACTGTCGCTTGATCTCATCGGCGTGCAGTTCGCGCTCCAGCTCCTGCTTCACCGAATCCCACTGGTTGCGGGCACGGCGCACCCACAACCCGGCAAAGCGCGCCGCCTTGGGCAGGCGCTCGGGGCCAAGCACGACCAGGGCCACCACCGCGATGACCAGCAGTTCACTGAAGCCGATATCGAACACGCCGATCCGTCCCGATCAACGCGGGTCGCGGTCGTGCTCGGTCTGCGACGTCGTCGTCGAGTCCTGCGGACGCGAGCTGTCGCCGAGCTGCGCGTTCGGCTTGTCCTCGTCGCGCATGCCCTTCTTGAATTCCTTGACGGCGCTGCCAAGGTCCTTGGCGCCGCTGGTCAGTTTCTTGGTGCCGAACACCAGCAGAACGATGACCAGCACGACCAACCAATGCCAGATGCTGAAACTGCCCATGAGCGGCTCGCGTTACGTAGTGATCAGACGGTTGAGCATAGCGCACCGGCCATGGGCCGGCGCGCGTGACGAAAGTCAGTTGCCGTCCAGCGATTCAGTGCGGACCTCGCCCTCACCCACCGACTGGAAACCCTGCTGCGGCGCCGGCTGGGCCGGGGTCGGCTGCAGCGGTGCGGTGGTCGCCCCACCCACCGGGGCCTGTTCAGTCACGGGCGCGGCAACCGGGGCGGCCTGGCGTGCCGCCGGGGGCGGCGCCGTGCCGGCGGTACCGCGCTTCTCGCGGGCGGTATAGGTGGCTTCTTCCAGGCGATCACGGAAGGCCACCACGTCGATCGACGGCGGTTCGCCCATGCGCCCTTCGAACACCATGCGGGGGGTGGTGTTGGTGCCGTAGGCATCCAGGTTGGCCGCATCATCGATCTGCAGCACCGCGCCATCCAGCGCCACGCCGGCAAACAGGCCGCGCGCCCGCGACCACGACCAGATCTCGGCCTTCAGCTGGCCATCGGTGGCGGCCGCGGCATTGCGGCCGACCGGGCCAGCGGCCACGCCGGCATCGGCGCCGAGGGTGAACTTGCCGTTGACCAGATTGTCCAGGCTGCGGTCATTGCGGAACACCAGCACCACGTCCGAGGACTGCACGCCGGCCTGGAAGCCGATGCTGCCCCCGGTGAGCTTCACGAAAACCGGGTTGGACCAGCTCCCGTCGGGGTTCTTGACCGACATCAGGCCATGGCCACGGCGCCCGCCAATCACCAGGCCTGCCTTGATCGTGTCGGGAATGACCACGATCGCGCGGCCTTCATCCAGCAACTTGTCCGGAATGCCCTGCTCGGGGATCTCCTGGATTTCATTGAGCACCCGCACCGCGTTGCGGGCGCGCTGGTCTTCCTGCGGCCCGGCCATCGCCTGGGAGGACAGCATCAGGCTGGCGGAGATCAACAGTGCAAGGCTAAGGCGGCGCATGGTGGGCTCCAGAAGTCGATTCAGACAAAGATAAAGCAAGTCGGCGCGGGCAACGTCGCGCAAGGGCGATCAATATGCTTTCCCGACGTTAGAAGCACGCCGATGAATCGGCAATGAGTGATACCGCCTATGGATATGCGAAACACATGACATCCATTGGTTGATTCCATCCCGTCAATCGCGCAGACCTGCGAGAATGGCCCCATGCTCGACGCACCCGACACCGCCGTGCTGGCGGTCAATCTAGGCACGCCCGAGACGCCAACCGCCCCGGCGGTGCGTCGCTACCTGGCTGAATTCCTCAGCGATCGCCGCGTGGTCGCGATCCCGCCGATCCTGTGGAAACCCCTGCTGTACGGGCTGATCCTGCCGCTGCGCAGCGGCCGCTCGGCGGCCAAGTACGCCCAAGTCTGGCTGCCCGACGGGTCGCCGCTGATGGTGTACACGCGTCGGCTGGCCGAGGCCATGCAGGGCCTGATGCCCAACCTGCGGGTACGCCATGCGATGCGCTACGGCGCCCCCGCCCTGACCGCCGAGCTGGACCGGCTGGCGGCCGAGGGCATCCACCGGATCGTGGTGCTGCCGCTGTATCCGCAGTACTCCACCACCACCACCGCCTCGATCGAAGACCAGGTCCGCGATTGGCAGCCGCGCCATCCGGGCGTCACGGTCACCCTGGTGCGCGATTACGCGGTCGATCCGGACTGGGTGGAGGCGGTGGCCGAGAGCATCCGCGAGTGGTGGGCCGAACACGGTCGCGGCGAGCAGTTGGTGTTCTCCTTCCATGGCATCCCGCAGCGGCTGGCTGACGCCGGCGATCCCTATCCGCAGCGTTGCCAGGCCAGTGCGCAGGCGATCGCGCAGGCGCTCGGGCTGCCCGACGACGCCTGGCGCCTTACCTACCAGTCGCGCTTCGGCCGCGAAAAGTGGCTGCAGCCCTATGCCGAGCCCACCCTCTGGGCGATGGCCGAAAGCGGCGTGCGCCGGATCGACGTGGTGTGCCCCGGGTTTGCCACCGACTGCCTGGAAACCCTGGAGGAAGTCGCGCTGGGGTTCACCGAGACCGTGGCCGAACGTGGCGCGCAGATGCGCTACATCCCCTGCCTCAACGATGCCCCCGGACACGCGCTGGCCTTGTCGCGGCTGAGCATCGCGGCGTTGGCATGACCCTGCAGCCGTTCTCCATGACGGTGGGCGGCTTCGTTGCCGCCGGGCTGCGCGCCGCCAACCCGGACGGGCGGCGCGTCCTGGCCCTGCACGGCTGGCTCGACAACGCGGCCAGCTTCGTGCCGCTGGCCGCGCAGTTGCCGGGCCTGGACCTGGTCGCGCTGGACCTGCCTGGCCATGGCCACAGCGCGCACCTGCCCGCCGGCACCCAATACAACACCCCCGGTGCAATCTGCCACGTACTCGACGTGGCCGATGCGCTGGGCTGGGATCGCTTCACCCTGCTCGGCCACTCGATGGGGGCCGGCATCGCCAGCCTCACCGCCGCTGCCGCGCCGGAACGGGTGGAGCGGCTGGTGGCCATCGAAGCGCTGGGGGGCCTGCGCGGCCCGGAAGATGAAACCGCCACGCGCCTGCGCGAGCACGTACGTGCCGCCCGCGCGTTGCCGGGAAAGAACCTGCGCGTGTTTGCCGACCTGGCCGCGCCGATCCGCGCCCGCATGATGACCAACCAGCTCAGCGAGGCGTGCGCGCGCCTGCTGGTCGAGCGTGGGGTCAAGCCGGTGGAAGGCGGGTACAGCTGGTGCAGCGACCCGCGCCTGATGCTGCCCACGGCGATGCGCCTGAGCGAAGCGCAGATCGACGATCTGCTCGCCGCCATCGAGTGCCCCACCCAGGTGATCTATGCCACGCCAGCGCAGTCCTACTATCCCGAGCCGCTGCGCAGCCAGCGCATCGGCCTGCTGCGCGATGGCCGGCTGGCGGTGTTTCCCGGCACGCATCACCTGCACATGGAACATCCGCAGCGCGTCGGCGACGTGATCAACGCGTTCCTCGCCGACTGAGCCCATCGGTCGCGAGGTACTGCGACAACCTGACGCACTCAATTTCCACGCGATTGGACCGATACCGATAAGGCAGGACGATGTCTTCGTCCTGTGCCGTCGCATGCTCCGCCGCCGCGAAGCCGCGCACCACCCCAAGGCTTCAGGGAACGTCGTCGCAATGCCGTGTTGGCCGTGCCACCGCCCACAGGACCGGGCCATGCCGGCGGTGCTCCGTACCGTCGCCGCGGCCACGTGCGCCGCGCGCCGGCCCCCCATCTTCCGCATCCTCGCAGCGCCCACCGTATCGGTGACCGGCGCTCCCCCGGCCTGTCCGCATCGCTGCGCGATGGGCTTTTCCGCCTGTTTCTGACCCCGGAGTCGTCATGTCTGCCCATCCGCTCGCCCCGTCACGCCCGCCCGATCCCGTCCGCGCCATGCAGCCATCGGTCGTCCGCCACACGGCGCATACCCTGCTCTGCATCGCCGCCGCGCTGCTGCTGGCCATCACCGGCGGTGCCGCCGTCTGGCAGTCACAGCCGTGGTTGTTGCTGCCACTGGCACTGGCCGCGGTGGTGCTGAGCATCCTGGGCGCACGCCTGCGCCGGGGCGCCCAGGAGGTGCAGCGCGAGCTACGCCGCGCCGAAAGCGACGCGCGTGCCCGCGCCGACGTGCATGCAGGGGCCGCCGCGGGGCACGCCGAGAACGCGCAGATCCGCCAGGCGCTGGACGTGTCGCGCACCGCGATGATGATCGCCGACAACGACCACGTCATCCGCTACGTCAACCAGTCCGTGGTGACCTTGCTGCGCAACCAGCAGGTCAGCCTGCGCGAGGCCTTCCCGGACTTCGACGCCGAACGCCTGGTCGGCAGCAGCATCCATCGCTTCCACGTGGACCCCGACCGCATCCGCGCCATCCTCAACACGCTGCAGCAGGTGCATCACGGTCGCGTGCGGATCGGGCCGGTGCATTTCGCCCAGGTGGTGACGCCGGTGTTCGACGCGGCCGGCGCGCGCCTGGGCTTCGCGGTGGAATGGCATGACCGTACCCAGGAGCTGCAGCTGGAGACGGCGGTGGCCGACATCGTGGCCGCTGCCACCCGGGGCGACCTGGACCAGCGCCTGCCGACCGCCAACGCGGGCACCAGCTTCCTCGACGGCCTGACCGGCGGCATCAACCACTTGCTGGAGAGCGTCGGCGGCACCGTCGGCGAGATCCGTCGCGTCCTGTCCGCCCTGGCCCAAGGCGACCTGGACCAGCGCATGCAGGGCCAGTTCGACGGCGCGTTCGCCGCCATGCAGCGCGACGCCAATGCGACCGCGGCGCAGCTCACCGCCATGGTCGAGCGCATCAAGCAGTGCACCGGTGCCATCTCACTGGCGGCTGGCGAGATCGCCACCGGCAACAGTGACCTCTCCGAGCGCACCGAACGCCAGGCCGCGCACCTGGAGGAAACCGTCGCCTCGATGGAGGAACTCACCTCCACCGTGCGCCAGAATGCCGAGCACGCACGCCAGGCCACTGCGCTGGCGCAGGGCGCGCAGGACGTGGCCAGCCGCGGCAGCGACGTGGTCGGGCGCGTGGTCACCACCATGGAGGCCATCCAGGCCGCGTCGCGGCGGATCGGCGACATCACCGGCGTGATCGACGGCATCGCCTTCCAGACGAATATTCTCGCCCTCAATGCCGCCGTCGAAGCCGCGCGTGCCGGCGAGCAGGGCCGTGGCTTTGCGGTGGTGGCCAGCGAGGTACGCACCCTGGCGCAGCGCTCGGCCGACGCCGCCAAGGAGATCAAGGCCTTGATCGACGCCTCGGTGCTGCAGGTCGCCGATGGGGCTCGCCTGGCGCACGATGCGGGCAGCACCATGACCGAGATCGTCGGCAGCGTGTCCGCGGTCAGCGGGATCATGGCCGAGATCTCCTCGGCCTCGCAGGAGCAGGCCAGCGGCATCGACCAGGTCAACCAGACCGTGGCACAGATGGATGACGCGACCCAGCAGAATGCGGCACTGGTGGAGGAAGCCAGCGCGGCCGCGCGCCTGCTGGAGGAACAGGCCGCCGAACTGACCGAGGCGGTAGCCGTGTTCCGGCACGCGCAGCAGGCGCCACCGAGCGCGCGGCTGCGCCAGGCGCAGGCCGTGCCGGCCTGACACCGCGGCATCGGGAGTGCGGCAGGTCATTGCTGCACGGCTGGTACACAAACGGCGCCCGCAAGGGCGCCGTTTTTCTGCATGCGTGCATGCAAAGGCCTTCTCGGGATGAGGATGCGGGTCCGGGCCGAATTGCATGCCTTGGCAGCGTCGCATCCTGATCGATCGCCGGAGAGGCCCATGCGTCGACGCGGTAGCAGGCAAGATCGGGGGCGGAGTGTGAAACGACCGTGCCGGGTAGGGCCGAGCCATGCTCGGCAGCCCAGGTGGGTTCATTCCTCGCGATCGGGTAGTGCCGAGCCTTGCTCGGCACCGCAGCGGTGGGGATCATGCAGAGGTGTCGGGACAGCAGCCGAGCATGGCTCGGCTCTACCGAGGCGGGAATCCGCGGAACCGACGCCAGGAGCGTGGCGAACCTCAGGTGAGCCGATTGCCCGCAGTGAGGTAGTGCCGAGCCATGCTCGGCACCGTAGCGGTGGGGATCATGCACAGGTGTCGGGAAAGCAGCCGAGCATGGCTCGGCTCTACCGAGGCGGGGACACGCGGAACCGACACCGGGAGCGGAGCGCGCCATGCGTTGCACCTCAGGTGAACGCATTCCCTTCGGTCAGGTAGTGCCGAGCCATGCTCGGCACCGTAGCGGTGGGGATCATGCACCGGTGTCGTGAAAGCAGCCGAGCGTGGCTCGGCTCTACCGAAGCGGGAACACGCTGAAGCGACGCCGGGACTGTGCCGAGACAGGAACACGATCGACGCCGGGAAAACGCACAAAGAAAAACCCCGCTGCGTGAGCAGCGGGGTTTTTGGGTATAAACCCTGGCGATGACCTACTCTCGCATGGCTTGAGCCACACTACCATCGGCG
>NZ_JANUDX010000010.1 GCF_024810105.1 Stenotrophomonas sp. BIGb0135 | reverse complement strand
GCTGGGCCCCCATGCCCTTGGAGGCGAAATAAAGGAGGAGGCCGCGCAGCGGCCGGGGGACATTCGCCGGAAAGGGCATGGGGGCCCAGCGCCCGACCCACCGACGGACGTCAGAAAAGCCTGGCTTCCACCTGCCTGGCGCAGCCGACCCCCTTAGCGGCCGGTAGGCTCCTGGGCAAAATAAAGGAGGAGGCCGCTCCGCGGCCGGGGGACACTACACCAGGGGCCTACCGGCCGCTGAGGGGCCCTCGGGCTCGCGACCATCCCCAGCGGAGACACCCTCCGATCCCCACGGCGCCTGGACTGCGCGACCCCACGTAACGCGGTGCGCCATGTGTTGCGGACCTTGGAACGCGACGCTCCCCTCCAGTGAGAGAAAAGAAAAAAAGGGCGCGCCCGCAGGCGCGCCCTTTCCTGGCTGTGCCGGCCATTGGCCGGCACACCCGCGTCCCCCTCACATCAGAAGCCGACCGACCAGTCCAGCTGGGCACCCATGTCACGCTGGCCATCGCCATCGCGCCCCTGCACCTGCAGCGACACGCGGCTGTTGGCGCTCGGGCTCACGGCGACACCGAGCTGGGCCAGCACACTGCTGCGTGCCAGCGGCGCGCCGGCGATACCGAACTCCTGCGCGCCCTCCACGAAGCGAGCCGTGGTCGTCGGCAGACGGTCGCCGTCGGCGTACTGCCAGCCCACGCGTGCGGTCACCACCGCCTTGTCCTGCAGGCCACCGCTGATATCCCAGTCGGCCTTCAACGCCGCCAGACCGGTGCGGTAACGGCTATCGGCCGAGGCGATCTGCAGCGCGCTATGGCCACCGTGTTCCTGGCTGCCATCGCTCTCCAGACGCACCTGGGCCAGCTCGATTTCCGGCGTCAGCTGCAAACGCGGTCCGCCGAACGTCCAACCGGCACGCACGAAAGCAGTGGTGGCGGTGGCATCTTCGCGGGCCGACAGCGACTCGGCGAACGTCGTGCCGATCTGGGCCGTGCGCATGCTGTCGGTGCGGTAATCGGCGCGGGTCACGCCGCCACGCAGGCGCAGGCCCTGCCAGCCATAGTCGGCGTAGACGCCGTACTCGGTCGCATCGGTCTCGGCGCGTGCGTCGCGCTCGCGCAGGCGGGTGTCCAGCTGCTGCTGGCCGGCGGCCACGCCGAACTGCAGCGACTCGCCCACCTGCCAGCCGGCACCGGCCATCAGCCCGTGCTGCTGCGTGCGCGTGCCGACATTGGCCGCAGTGGCGTCCGTGTGCAGCTGGCCGCCGCTGCCGGCCAGCCACACGCGTACGCCGGGGGCGATGCCGCCGCTGATCGCGCGGCCATCCAGGTGGCGGTCGATGCCGTCGTGCAGGAAGCGGTTCTGCAGCAGCGCGCCGCGGTTGGCCGAATGCACTTCACCGCTGAGGCTGTCGAAGGCCGGCACCACCTGCGGAATCTCCAGGCGCACCACTGCGTCATACACCGCGTTGCCCTCGCCGAGGGCTTCCACCGCACCGGCCACCGCCTTCTGGTTGTCGTTGACCACCACGTCCGGGAACGCCAGCTGGACGTCCGGCATCGACACGTCGTTGCGTGCCATCGTCAGGTAGACGTTGTTGGCGTCGTAGGCCAGGCTCGGGTCGAGGAAGGCGAAGTTGCTGGTGACGCCGCCGAACGTGCCGGCAACGCCGTCGCCAGCGCTCAGCACGGTGTAGCGGGTGGACACCTTCCAGTCACCGTCCGCCGCCACCGCCACGGTGCCGGCACCGCCCAGGGTGGCCACGCCCGCCACGTCCACGTGGTCGCTGCTGCCATCGGCGGCGACGTGGACGCGGTAGGTCGCGCTCGGATCGAACACCAGGTCACCGGTGATGGTCAGCCGGCCCACGGCGCTGTTCGGGCCCGGGTCCAGCACGCTGCCCGAACGCAGGTGCACGCTGCCCACGCGCCCGCTGCCGGCCAGGTAGGCACCGTTGTCCAGGTTCACCTGCCCGCCGAGTGCGCCGTCCACCATCAACCGGCCCTGGTCGACCACGGTGGTGCCGGCAAAGGCGCTGCTGTCGCCGCTCAGGGTCAGCCAGTGGCGTCCCTGGGCGAAGGTGCCGGTGCCGCTGAGCTGCCCGGCGTACTGCAGCACGCGGGTGGTGTCGATCTGGAAGGTGCCGGTACTGCCGATCGCGATGTTGCCGGTGGGCAGGGCATTGCCGGTGGCCAGCACGCGGCCATCGTCCACGCGGGTGGCGCCGCTGTAGGCGCTGCCCGCCAGCACCAGCTGGCCGCCATCGGTCTTGACCAGCACGCCGCCGCTGCCGGCACTGAGCCCGCCGGCCAGCGTGGCGCTGCTGCCGGTACCGACGGACACGGCCACCTCGCCGCGCAGCTGCACGCTGTTGTCCAGCACCACCGCATCCCCCAGTTCCAGGCGCGTCGCGTCGGCCAGGGCCACCAGGCCGGTGCCCAGCGCCTTGCTGCCATACACCGCCAGGGTGCCGGCATCGACCAGCGTGCCGCCGCTCCAGCCACTGCTGTCGGCGCTCACCGTGAGGCTGCCGGCGCCGGTCTTGCGCAGCTGGCCGGTGCCACTGATGGCGCGCTGCATGAGCACGTTGTTGACCGTCTCCACGGTCGAATCGGCCGCCAGCAGCACGTTGCTGTCCACGCGCAGCACGCTGTTGGCACGCAGGGTGCCGCCGCCCAGTTCGAGGGTGCCGGTGCCGTTGCCGGTGGTGATGCTGGCCGGCAGCGCGCCGCCGACTGCCAGCACCGCCTGCCGGCCGACCACCAGGGTGCCGACGCCCGAGGCGTTGCTGCCCAGCAGGATGTTGCCGCGCACGGTTGCCGTGGCACTGTCGGCGATATCCACGCGCCCCCAGCCATCCACGCCGATGCGCAGCGACGCCACCTCCAGGCGCGAGCCCGTGCCGGTCACCCAGGCGGTGCCGACGCCGCTGCCGGCCAGGCCGAACGTGGTGGCGCCCAGACTGACCGCGCCGCCGTCGGAGACCTCGATCGCGCCAACGCCCGCGTTGCCGATCACCGCGACGCTGCCCGTCTGGACAAAACGCGCGTCGGTGCCGGAGACCAGCAGGTCGCCGCGCGAGCGGTTGCTCGCCGAGAGTGCCTGGTTGCCGATGTACAGCGCGCCGCCCACTTCCACGCTGGCGCCGTCCTCGACCCTGACCGTGCCCTTGCCGAGCTGGCCGATGTTGAGCACGTCGGTGTTCACCCACCGGCTGCCGGTGCCGGAGATCTCGGCCAGGCCCACGCCGGTGTCGGTGTTGCCGACGAAGCCGGCGAGGCTGGTCATCTGCGCCCCATCGAGGATGCGCACCGTGCCGTTGCCCTGGTTGCCCAGCAGCAGGTTGCGATCGGTGCGGAACAGCGACTGCGCGCCGCTGACGTTGATCGCGCCCACGCCGCTGATGCCGGCGCCGATGTAGGAATCCAGGCCGATCGACAGCGTGCCGCCGTTGTCGATGTCGACCAGGCCCCGGCCGAGGTGGCCGACACCGAGGGTGGTGAGCGAGGTCCAGGTCGACCCGGCGCCGGAGATCAGCACCCGCCCGTCGGCGGTGGCAGCGGTACCGCCGTCACCGGTGCCAACGAAGATGGTCCCCGAGGTCAGCGTGCCGCCGCCCAGGACCGACAGGTCGCCGCGGCTGGCATAGCCGACGTGCAGGTGGTCGGTCTGCTCGCCAGGCTGGGAGACCACCGCCGTGCGGCTGCCGTCGATGTAGGCGGCCACGGAGCCGGCGGTGGGCTCGCCGAATTCCCAGTTGCCGCCCGTGCCCCAGTTGTTGTCGATCGAGGCGCGCCACTCGTTCCAGCCGTTGACGCCGGCCATCGCGGCCGGGGCCGCGCAGGCCAGCGCGATGCCGCTGAACAGCGGCGCCAGGCGCGGCGCGCGGCGCGCGCCGGCACGGGCCGGCGCACGGCCGCCGCGGGCGAATTCGGATACCACCTGGACGCACTTGAGCGCGTGGTTGAAGACCACGCGGTAAACATGATTCACAGCCAACCCCTGTTTTGATCTGAGTCGGCGGTATCGGCTGTTGGCTGAACGACTTTAGCGTTTGAAATGAATTAATCTGAACAATTCAAGGAACGCCATCTCAGATCGTGCATCTGGGCGCGCCGGTTCGATGATCGCGCCCGTGCCTGCCGGCAGGGGCCAGTCCCGGTCGTCGGGCTTACAATGAACCGCTTATCGCTTCTCTCACCTGCCTGGAGTAACCGATGTTCCCGCGTGACGTCCGCATCGAAACCTACGATCCCGAACTGGCCAAGGCCATCGCCGCCGAAACCCAGCGCCAGGAAGACCACGTCGAGCTGATCGCCAGCGAGAACTACACCAGCCCGGCGGTGATGGAAGCGCAGGGCAGCCAGCTCACCAACAAGTACGCCGAAGGCTATCCGGGCAAGCGCTACTACGGTGGCTGCGAGTACGTGGACATCGCCGAGCAGCTGGCCATCGACCGCCTCAAGCAGCTGTTCGATGCCGACTACGCCAACGTGCAGCCGCACAGCGGTTCGCAGGCCAACCAGGCGGTGTACTTCGCGCTGCTGCAGCCGGGCGACACCATCCTGGGCATGTCGCTGGCCCACGGCGGGCACCTCACCCACGGCGCCAAGGTCAATGCGTCGGGCAAGCTGTTCAACGCCGTGCAGTACGGCGTGGACGAGGCCGGCCTGATCGACTATGACGAAGTCGAGCGCCTGGCCGTCGAGCACAAGCCGAAGATGGTCGTCGCCGGTTTCTCGGCCTACTCGCAGGTGGTGGACTGGGCGCGCTTCCGCGCCATCGCCGACAAGGTCGGTGCCTACCTGTTCGTGGACATGGCCCACGTCGCCGGCCTGGTCGCCGCCGGCGTCTACCCGAGCCCGCTGCCGCACGCCCACGTGGTCACCTCGACCACCCACAAGACCCTGCGCGGCCCGCGCGGCGGCATCATCATCGCCAAGGGCGCCAGCGAAGAACTGCAGAAGAAGCTGCAGTCCATCGTGTTCCCGGGCATCCAGGGCGGCCCGCTGATGCACGTCATCGCCGGCAAGGCCGTGGCGTTCAAGGAAGCGCTGGAGCCGGGCTTCAAGGCCTACCAGCAGCAGGTGGTCAAGAATGCCCAGGCGATGGCCGACACCCTGATCGCGCGCGGCTACAAGATCGTCTCCGGCGGCACCCGCAACCACCTGATGCTGGTCGACATGATCGGCAAGGACGTGTCCGGCAAGGACGCGGAAGCCGCGCTCGGCCAGGCCCACATCACCGTCAACAAGAACTCGGTGCCCAACGACCCGCGCTCGCCGTTCGTGACCTCGGGCCTGCGCCTGGGCACCCCGGCGGTGACCACCCGCGGCTACCTCGAGCAGGACTGCGTGGACCTGGCCAACTGGATCGCCGACGTGCTCGACGCCCCGGCCGATGAGGCCGTGATCGCCCGCGTCCGCGAGGCGGTCAGCGCGCAGTGCCGCAAGTACCCGGTTTACGGCTGACATGGACGAGGGCCGGCAACGGCGTACCTACGCCGTGCTGGCCCTGGTCACCGGCATCCTCGGGATGGCCGGGGGTGGCACCCTGGCGGTGATCGGGGTGTGGGTCGCCTTCGTTGAGCCGGCCTACCTGGACCGCGCCTCCCGGTTGTTGCTGGGCGGCTGGGGGGCGGCCGGCCTGATCGGGATCGCGGGCTGGCTGTGGTTGAGTGGCTGTTATCTGCGTCACGGCCGCGACGGGCTGCGCGCGAGTGGCCGCTGGGCGTGGGCCGCGCTGTGGCTGGGGATGCTGGCATCGGTGCCGGTGGTGGGGATGGCGGTCTGGCACGCCACCGAGAGCCCGCTGGGGCTGGTCCTGCTGCTGGCCGGGCCGCCGATGGCGTTGCCCGCCGCCCGGCTGGTGCAACTGCGTCGGACCCGGGGCAGCTGAGCGGATGGTGCCGCCACACCGGCAGCAGCGCGCGCTGCTGCTGCACCTGGGGTTGGTTGGCGTCCCGCATGCCGTGGCGGTCGCGGTGGGGGTCGGGCTGTGTCTGCGCGACGTGCTGCATCAGTATGGTGGGCCGGGCGATGTGCCTGGCTGGGCGATGGCCTGGTTCGCCAGCGTCGGCCTCATCGTTGTTGCGTGGTCCGCGCTGGCACTGCGCTGGTGGCGCGGGGGTGCCGAGGCGCTGCGGGCGTGCCCGGCGGGATGGGCCGGCCTGCGGGTCGGCATCGTGGCGACAGCCGCCATCTGGCTGGGCCTGTTGCAGGCGCTGTTCCCCGTGGAGGTCGCCGGGGCGCCCCAGCGGGCGGTTGCCCTGATCCTGCTGCTGCCCGGCATTCCGATGCTCTCCTGCGCGGCGCACCTGGTCTGGCTGCGTCGGCGGGCCGCCTAGGCGGGGCTGGCCTTCGGCCCTGCCATTTGCTGTAGCTGGTCTCTCTCAGGTACCGTTGCGACGCTGCCGTGACCACGGCATGACGTTTTCCTGATGCAAGGCGTTCCATGTACTGTCCGTTCTGCCAGCATGCCGATACCCGTGTGATCGATTCGCGCGTCTCTGAAGACGGGGCGACGATCCGGCGTCGGCGCGAGTGCGAGGCCTGCAACGAACGCTTCAGCACGCTGGAAACGATCGAACTCAAGCTGCCCGCCATCGTCAAGAGCGACGGCAGTCGTGAAGCATTCGATTCGCGCAAGGTCCGCAGCGGCTTCGACCGCGCGCTGCAGAAGCGCCCGGTGCCCGAAGACAAGATCGAGCTGGCGGTGCGCGCGGTGATGCAGCAGGCGCGGATCTGCGGCGAACGTGAAATCCCCTCGATCAAGGTCGGCGAGTTCGTGATGAACGAACTGCGCAAGCTCGACCATGTCGGCTACGTGCGCTTCGCCTCGGTCTATCGCAGCTTCGAAGACGTGGCCGATTTCCGCGAAGAGATCGAAAAGCTGGAGCGCGAACTGCCCTCCAGCACCGAACAGCTGCAACTGCTGGGCGACGTGATCGCGCTGACCAAGAAGAAAAAGGGCTGAACCCGGCCGCGTCGCGGCCACCCTTGCCGGGCTACCATCTGCGCTGCATGCCTGCCGCCGGATTCCCGTTGCCATGACCGACTTCTCCGCCCTCGACCACCTGCACATGGCGCACGCGCTGCGCCTGGCCGAACGCGCGGCGTACACCGCACGGCCCAATCCGATGGTCGGTTGCGTGATCGCCCAGGGCCAGGAGGTGGTGGGCGAGGGCTGGCACCAGCGCACCGGCGGGCCGCATGCGGAGGTGTTCGCGCTGCGCCAGGCCGGCGCGCGCGCGCGCGGCGCCACCGCCTACGTCACCCTGGAACCCTGCGCGCACCATGGCCGCACCCCGCCGTGCGCGCTGGCGCTGATCGAGGCCGGCGTGGGTCGCGTGGTCGCGGCGATGCGCGATCCGTTCCCGAAGGTGGATGGCGGCGGCTTCGTGCTGCTGCGCGAGGCCGGCATCGCGGTGGGGGAAGGACTGATGGGCGCGCACGCGCGCGAACTCAACCGCGGCTTCCTGTCGCGCATCGAGCGCGGCCGGCCGTGGCTGCGGGTCAAGCTCGCCGCCAGCCTGGACGGCCGCACCGCGATGGCCGATGGCCGCTCCAAATGGATCACCGGCGCGGCCGCGCGCGAGGACGTGCAGCACTGGCGTGCGCGTGCCGGCGCGATCCTGACCGGCGCCGACACGGTGCTGGCCGACGACCCGATGCTGACCGTGCGTTTGCCCGACACCGAGGTGCTGCCGCCGCTGCGCGTGGTGCTCGATACGCGGTTGCGCTCGCTGGAGTGCGCGCGCGTGCGCGAAGGCGGGGCGCCGACGTTGTACGTGCACGATGCGTCGGTGAGCCCGCCGGACGCGGCCGACGCCGAGTTTGCCAGCGTGCCCAGCCAGGACGGCCGCCTGGACCTGGGCGCGGTGCTGCGCCTGCTCGCCGAGCGTGGCATCAATGAGGTGCACACCGAAACCGGCGCTACCCTGGCCGGCGCGCTGCTGGCCGGTGGCTGGGTCGATGAGCTGCTGCTCTACCAGGCGCCCACGGTGCTCGGCGAGCATGGCCTGCCGCTACTGTCCGGGCTGGGCATCCATGCGATGGAGCAGCAGCGCCGTCTGCGCGTGGTCGACCAGCGTCAGGTCGGCGAGGACCTGCGGCTGCTGCTGCGGCCCTAGGCAGCGCCATTCACAAGCATTGAAATCCCCCCGTCTCGGCGATCACGAGCCGTTGGACCTCGTTGTTGCAGTCGTCCAGCGTCTGCTGTTCGTTCACATCCCGGACCAGCTCCTGGACCCTCTTTTCCGTGCCCCATCAACGTCCCGGTGATGTTACTCGCCCGGCCCTTCGTGGCCGTCCCGGCCTGCGCCCGACGCGATCCGTCGATCCCACTCGGCGAACGGCAGCAGGCCGAACAGCACGGTGCGGTAGAGGTGTTCGGCACGCGCGGCATGGACATCGCCATGACGGAACGACGACCAGCCGACGGCCGTGGAGAGATGGGCCACCGCGGTGTCGCCGCGCAGGCGTGCGGCGAAGGTCGCAAAAAAAGCATCGCTCAGCGCATGCCGGTCCGCATCATCCCCACTGCGCATCGCGTGGTAGGCAGCGAAGGCCGGTTCGACATCCGGAACCATGCACGCAAGCGTGTACTGCGCGATCTCGGGACTGCCCAACGGCACGACGTCGCGTGCCGTACAGGTGACCCGTGGCAGCCGGATCCGGAGCGCCTCGGACACCTCCTGCATCACTGCCCGGGACGGTGGCTGGATGCCCTCGCGGGTCAGCCATGCGGGAAGATCATCGATGACATCGTCCCAATCGAGGGTGCCCTCGGGCACGGCATCCTGGCTGACCGCCAACAGCGTCGCCCGTGCGTCGTTGTCGTCCTGGAGCAGTACCCGGGCCTGCAGGGTGTACTCGACCTCGGGTGACACCGCAGGGTCGGCGACCACCGTTGACGCATGCAACAGGACCGGGAACAGAGAGCGATACATGCGAGCAGGCCCGAACGTGAGTGATCGCACATTCTCCCGTTCCCGGGGTGGCGTTGAAATGCAATCGGTTGCAGATCGCGCAGCCGGTGCGCGCCCTTCACCGGCAGTCGTCGTCCCACATCGCTTCGGCCATCGAGCGCAGTGCCTTGCATTCCTGTGTCATCGCCGCCGGCGTCGATGTCGCGGCCTTGGCCTTCAGCTCGTCGGCCATCGCCTCCACGCCCGGCAGCTGGTCCGGCGCGGTATTGGCGATGCACTGGCGGTGCTGCAGCAGCAGGAGATCGCAGGCCGGCACGCCGGTGACCTTGGGCGCCGCGTCGGCCAGGGCGTCCTGGCGCCACGCGTTGAACGGCAACACTGCGTCCACGACCGGCGACACCAGTGCGTCCAGATTGCCGCTGTACCAGTAGCCGTTGTCCTTGGCCGGATGCAGGTCCAGGCTCCCGCTCAATTCACGGCGTGGCGCATCGCGCAGGGCGAGCAGGTAGGCGTCGGTGAAGCGCTTGAGGTTCTCGGCCGAATCATCGCGCAGCCCTGCGCTGAACAAGGGACGCAGCGCATCCAGCACCGTGACCTGGCAGGTGAAGCTGACGCTGGCGATCTTTGCATCGTCCACGTACGCATTGTCACGGACCTGGGCATGGGTGGCGCGACAGCGGGTCTGGTGCAGGTTGGCCGCCATCAGCGCTGGTACCGCGGCGCTGTCCCTGGCGCCGCCCGCCTGTTTCGCCAACAGTGATTGCAACGGCGCGGCCATCGCGGCGGCCAGTTCGCCGTGGGCCGGCGTGACCGCATCCTTGCCGTCGAACGCGGGGCGCAGCGCATCATTGAGCGTGCGCGCCGCGCCGGCGTCGTCTTCGAGCAGAACGCGCGCGTAGAGGTCGAAGGTCTGTTCGGGAGTGAGCCCCGCCGCCGGCGCGCCGGTGGCGAGCAGCGGCGCGCACAGCAGGAGAGGGAGGGCGAGCAGCCGGGGGGTCGTCATCATGTTCAGCGTCCACTGCGAAGGGGGCGAAGCCTAACGCGTTTCCCGGCAGCCACGCCTGGCGCAGGGCAGTCAGGTGCGCGGCCCGCACGACGCTCCGCTCCATTGGGAGAGCAACCCAAAAAAAACGAGCCCCTTTCGGGGCCCGTTCGATCATGGCGCGGCGGAAGCCGTCGCTGCCCGATCAGAAACTCGCGCGCACGCCCACCGAGAACTGGGTGACGTCGTCGTACGCCTGCACTTCACCGACCAGGCCCCAGGCCTGGGTGAAGTTGACCTGGCCGCCGAGGGTGCCGACCCAGGTGCCGTCCATGTCGCTGCCGTCGATGTAGCCGGCCTTCAGCCAGGCTTCGGTACGGGCCGACGGCTTGCCACGAACGCCCAGGGTGGCGCGACCGGCGTTGGTGTGGTCCTTCAGGCGATCCACTTCCTCGCCGTCGTAGGACAGCTTGGCTTCGTTGTTGATGCGCAGCCACGCGATGTCGGTGGTGAAGTCCAGGCGGTCGGTCAGCGGCATGTGGTAGCCGATGCCCAGCTCCGGCTGGCGCAGCTCCTGCTTCAGTCGGCCGTTGTAGCCGTAGTAGTCCCAGGTGTAGGTCTTGGAGACCATGCTGTAGCCACCGAAGACGTACACCTGTTCGGCGATGGCGAACGAGCCGCGCAGGTAGCCGCCGTCCAGCTTCGGCTTGGAGTCGGCGCCGTTGCGGTCCAGCTGCAGCTGGGTCCAGCCGCCTTCCACGAAGGTGTAGCTCATGGTTTCAGCGGCGGAGGCCGCGAACGGAGTGGTCGCCAGCAGGGCGGCGGCCAGGAGAATCTTGCGCATGCAGGTTCCTTTGATGACGTTGAGGTCCATTTCAGCCAGCCCTTCGTGGGCGGCAGGGGCGGCGATCACTGCCGCGCGGGCAGATTTTAACCATATCTTCACAAAAAGCGAGCAGTCAGCTTCGCTTGCTACAATGGCCAGGCCGGTTCGCCGGTACACAAACGTCTTCAGGGCGGGGTGCGATTCCCCACCGGCGGTAGGTGCGCAAGCACGAGCCCGCGAGCGCTTCCGGTTCCGCCGGAAGGTCAGCAGATCCGGTCCGATGCCGGAGCCGACGGTATAGTCCGGATGAAAGAAGACGGTGCGACCAGGCCTTCGGCCTGGTGCGCGCCTATATGCCTTGCGGCGTTTTTCGCTCACTTTCCGCGGAGAACGTTCCTTGTTTACTGGAATCATCGAAGGCGTCGGCCACCTGGCCGCACGCGAGACCCTGGGCGGCGATGTCCGCTTCACCTTCCATGTCGGGAGCCTGCCGTTCGAGAACGTGCAGATGGGCGAGAGCATCGCCATCAACGGGGTCTGCCTGACCGTCATCGCCCACGACGCCACCACCTTCCAGGCCGACGCCTCCACCGAGACGCTCGGGCTGACCACGCTCGGCCAGCTGACCGATGGCGCAGTGATCAACCTGGAGCGCGCGATGCGCCCGACCGACCGCCTCGGCGGCCACCTGGTCAGCGGCCATGTCGATGGCCTCGGCCAGGTCCTGTCCATCCATGACGACGCCCGCGCCCAGCGCTGGCGCTTCGCCGCGCCGGCCGCGCTGCTGCGCTACATCGCCAGGAAGGGCTCGATCTGCGTGGACGGGGTCAGCCTGACCGTGAACGAGGTCGACGACCAGGGCTTCGAGGTGGCGCTGATTCCGCACACCGTCGCCCACACCGCCTTCGCCGCCACCGGCGTGGGCAGTGCGGTCAACCTGGAAATCGATCTGGTCGCCCGCTACGTCGAACGGCTGATCGCCGTGCCGGCGCATGGTCCGCAGCAGGGAGCCACCGCATGAACTTCGCCTCCATCCCCGAGATCCTCGAGGACATCCGCCTCGGCCGCATGGTCGTCATCGTCGATGACGAAGACCGCGAGAACGAAGGCGACCTGATCATGGCCGCCGAGCTGGTCAAGCCGTCGGACATCAATTTCATGGTCACCCACGGCCGTGGCCTGGTGTGCCTGCCGCTGACCCGCGAGCGCGCCGCCGACCTGGGCCTGGCGCCGATGGTCCAGGCCAACACGGCGCAGTTCCAGACCAACTTCACCGTCAGCATCGAGGCCGCCGAGGGCGTTACCACCGGCATCTCGGCCTACGACCGCGCGCACACCATCCGCACTGCGGTGAAGCCGGACGCCAAGCCGGCCGACCTGCACCAGCCGGGCCACATCTTCCCGCTGATCGCCCAGCCGGGCGGGGTGCTGACCCGTGCCGGGCATACAGAGGCCGGGGTCGACCTGGCGATGCTGGCCGGGCTGGAGCCGGCCGGCGTGCTGGTGGAGATCCTCAACCCGGACGGCAGCATGGCGCGCCGCCCCGAGCTGGAAGTCTTCGCCCGCGAGCACGGCCTGAAGATCGGTTCGATCGCCGACCTGATCGCGTATCGCCTGGCCACCGAGAAGACCGTCGAACGCGTGGACGAACGCGAGATCGACACCGAGTTCGGCCCGTTCAAGCTGGTCACCTATCGCGACCGGATCGCCCACGACCTGCATTTCGCCCTGGTCCGTGGCACCCCGGATGCCGAGCCGACCCTGGTCCGGGTGCAGGTGGAAAACCCGCTGGCCGACCTGCTGCACTGGCGCCGCGATGATTTTGGCGTGGCCTCCACCGATGCCCTGCGCGCGATCGCCGCCGCCGGGCGTGGCGTGATGGTGGTGCTGTCGGCCCCGCGCGACAGCAACAGCCTGCTGGCCCGCCTGCGCCAGCAGCCGGCGCCGGTCACCCCCGGCAAGGACAAGGACGTGAGCCAGTGGCGCCGCAACGGAGCCGGGGCGCAGATCCTGTCCGACCTGGGCCTGGGCAAGCTGCGCGTGCTGGGCACCCCGCGCCGGCAGGTCGGCCTGGCCGGGTATGGCCTGGAAGTGGTCGAGACGGTCACGCCCTGAGCCGGGTGGACCCGGGCCCGTTCCGCCGGGCGCGCCCGGCTGGACGGCCCGGCATGACGCGCCCCTGCCCGGGCGCAGGGCGATGCGGTGGCCGAATTGGCGACCGCTGAGCCTCTGGCGCGCCCGTGCGCGGTAAACTAATCAACCTTTTGGACCCCACGCCGAACATGAGCCACTACGAAGGCGACCTCCGTACCCCGGAAAAGGGCCGTTTCGCCATCCTCGCCAGCCGCTGGAACGCCCGCATCACCGATGTCCTGGTGGCCGGGGCGCGCGCCAGCCTGGCCGGCAACGGCATCGATGAAGCGTCCATCGACGTGATCCGCGTGCCCGGCGCGTGGGAACTGCCACTGGTGGCCGCCCGCCTGGCCGCCGCGCACGAGCATGCGGCGATCATCGCCCTGGGCTGCGTGATCCGTGGCGATACCCGCCATTACGAGCACGTGGCCGATGGCTGCGCCGAGGGCCTGATGCGCGTGCAGCTGGACTTCGGCGTGCCGGTGCTCAACGGCGTGCTGGCGGTGGAAAACGCCGAGGATGCCGAGGCACGCGCCGGTGGCAGCCATGGCAACAAGGGTGAGGAAGCCGCACTGACGGCGTTGGAAATGGTCAATCTTCTGGAGCAGTTGCCGTGAACAAGTCAAACCCGGGCAAGCCGTCCGGCAAGCCGGTCCGCCGTGATGGCATCGACCCGGTGCTGCGCTCGCGTGCGCGCCGTCGTGCCCTGCAGGCGATCTATGCCTGGCAGATCTCCGGTGGCAACGCGCAGTCGGTGATCGCCCAGTTCGCCCACGAACAGGCCCGCGAAATCGCCGACCTGGCCTACTTCGAAGCGCTGGTGCATGGCGTGCTGGACAACCGCAAGGACCTGGACGAGGCACTGACCCCGTACCTGGACCGCGGCATCGAAGAGGTGGATGCGATCGAACGTGCCGCGCTGCGCGTGGCCGCCTACGAAATGCGCTACCGCATGGACGTGCCGTACCGCGTGGTGATCAACGAAGCCATCGAATCGGCCAAGCGCTTCGGCTCCGAACACGGCCACACCTACGTCAACGGCGTGCTCGATCGCGCGGCCGTGGAATGGCGCAAGGTCGAAAGCGGCCACTGAGCCGGTCGAGTGTCCGCCGGCGGCTGATCCCGCCGCTGCGCGTCCCTGGCGCCGACCGCTGGTCGGCTGACCGCGCAAAGCGCGGTCCGTCGCAGCCGGGATGATCTCCGGTTTCATGGCAGCCGACCCACGGTCGGCGCTACACCCCAACGGTCTTGCCGGATCCGACCCACGGTCGGGCCCCACTCGGCGGATGTTCCGCTGCCGGAGTTGCCGATGTCCCTCGCCGAATTCGCCTTGATCGACCGCATCCGCGCCCGTACCGCCGAACGCGAGGACGTGCTGCTCGGCATCGGTGACGACGCCGCATTGCTGCAGCCGCGTCCCAATGAACACCTGGTGGTCACCGCCGATACGCTCAACGGCGGCGTGCATTTTCCGGACGACACCGCGCCGTTCGATATCGGCTGGAAGACCCTGGCGGTCAACCTGTCCGACCTGGCGGCGATGGGCGCGCGCCCGGCCTGGTGCACGCTGGCGATGTCCCTGCCCGATGCCTCCCCGGACTGGATCGAATCCTTCGCCGACGGCTTCTTCGCGCTGGCTGACGAACACGCCATCGCGCTGGTCGGCGGCGACACCACGCGTGGCCCACTGTCGCTCTCGGTCACCGCGATGGGGCAGGTCGCGCGTGGCCAGGCGCTGCGCCGCGACCGTGCCCAGGTGGGTGACGACATCTGGGTCAGCGGCACGCTGGGCGATGCCGCCGGCGCGCTGCAGTTGTGGCAACGCGGTGAGTTGAACGTCGCCACCGCGACGCTGCTGGCCGACTACGAAGCGCTGCGCCTGCGCCTGCTGCGCCCGATCCCCCGGGTCACGCTGGGCCTGCGCCTGCGCGCCTTCGCGCACGCGGCCGTGGATATCTCCGATGGCCTGTTGGCCGATCTTGGCCACATCGCCGCGCGCAGTGGCGTCGGCGCCGAGGTGGACGCCGACGCGTTGCCGCTGTCGGCCGCGCTGCGTGGCGTGCTCGGCCGCGATGCCGCGCGCGACTGTGCGCTGCGCGGCGGCGATGACTACGAGCTGTGTTTCACCGCTGCCGCCGACCAGCGCGACGCGCTGCACGCGCTGGCCGAATCGCTGCGCCTGCCACTCACCCGCATCGGCCGCATCGTGGACGGGCAGGGCGTGCAGTGCGAGGGCGAGCGCGGCCCGGGCGGCTACCAGCATTTCGCCGACTGAGCATCGCCGGGCGCGGCGAGGCCCGCGGCATCAGGCGGCCGGCGGCAGCACCTTGCCCGGGTTGAGGATGCCGTCCGGGTCCAGCGCCCGCTTGATTGCATGCATCGCCGCCAGCGTGGCCGGGTTGAAGGCCTGCGCCATGAAGTCGCGCTTGGCCAGGCCGATCCCATGCTCGCCCGACAGCGTGCCGCCCAGCGCCAGGGTCAAGGCGAAGATCTTCGGCAGCGCCGCATGCGCGCGTGCGTTCTCGTCGACATCGTCGGGGTGGTAGAGGATGTTGACGTGCAGGTTGCCGTTGCCGGCATGGCCGAAGGTGACGATGACCAGGTCATGCTCGCGCGCCAGCGCCTGCACCCCCGCCACCAGTGCGGGGATGCGTGAGACCGGGACCACCACGTCTTCGTTGATCTTGCCCGGGGCGATGCTGCGCAGCGCCGGCGACAGCGCCTTGCGCGCGGCCCAGAGCTTCTCGCGTGCGGCACCCTCCATGGCCACGTCCAGTGCGAGCATGCCATCGCCCTCGGCCGCGTTGGCCAGCGCCTGCAGCAGGTAGGGCAGGGTGTCGTGGTCGCCGTCGGCCTCCACCAGCAGCATCGCGCCGGCCTCGGGCACCTCGGCGCCATTGCGGCGCAGCAGCTGCAGGCTGCGCGCATCCATGAATTCCAGGCGCGTGGGCACCACCGGTTGCGCCATCAGCCGCGATACCGCCGCGGCGGCCGCATCGGCGTCGCGGTACAGCACACGCAGGCCGGCCTGCGCCACCGGCAGCGGGGTGAGTTTGAGCGTGGCTTCCACGATCAGGGCCAGGGTGCCTTCGCTGCCCACCAGCAGGTGGGTGAGGTCGTAGCCGGTGGCATCCTTGGTATAGGCGCCGCCGCACTGGATCAGCTCACCGGCGCCGGTGACCGCGACCAGGCCGAGCACGTTGTCGCGGCTGGTGCCGTACTTCACCGCGCGCGGGCCGCCGGCATTGCAGGCCAGGTTGCCGCCGATGCTGCAGATGTCCGCGCTGGACGGGTCCGGTGCCCAGAACAGGCCATGCGGTGCCAGGGCATGCTGCAGGTCGCCGTTGAGCACGCCCGGCTCGACCACCGCGCAGCGGTTGCCGGGCTGGATGTCGAGGATGCGTGCCATCCGCGCGAAGGACAGCACGATGCTGCCGTTGACCGGCACCGCCGCGCCGGTGGTGCCGGTGCCGGCGCCACGTGCCACCAGGGCGACGCGATGGTCGCGGCAGGCCCGCACCAACGCCACCACCTGGTCGCGGTCGCGCGGGAACGCCACGCCCAGCGGCACCTGCTGGCGCCACGAGTTGTCCTGCGCGGCGGCGGCGAGGGCGCTGTCATCGGTGCGCCAGCCGTCCTCGCCCAACAGCGCGTGCACGGTGGACAGGAAGGCGGCGGGCAGGTCGGTATGCATCAGGGCGTCCGGGGAGTGGCAGGGGCGCGTTGGATCAACTTCCAGCCGACCACGGCGGCGGCCAGTGGCAGCCATACCCAACGCAGCTCGGAGAAAACGGTGGCCAGGCCGCGCGCGCTGAAGAACTGCCCGGCAAACGGCGAGACGCGGATCGGGCGCCACGGGGCGAACAGGCGCTCGCCGCTCCACGGCCACCACAACGCCACGCCGAGGCCGCCGGAGGTGAAGGCATCCAGCAGCGGATGCGACAGCGCACTGAGGCCTACGAAGGCGGCCGCCTGCACCGCGCCGGCACGCAGGCGTGCATGCAGCAGCGCGGCGAGCAGGGCCAGCAAGGCGGCGAACAGCAGCGAGTGGCTGGCGCCGCGATGGCCGAAGCTGTCGGCATAGGGAATGTGCAGGGCGAAGGCCAGCACGTCGGCATCGGGCAGCATCGCCGCGACGACGCCGGCGGCCAGCAGCGGCGTGGAGACGCGCCCGCGATCGGACGCGCACCACAGCGCCAGCGGGATCGCGGCGTGGGTGAACACACTGGGCATCAGGAAACGCTCGCCATCAACAATCCTCCAGCCGGAAGGCATCGCGCAGCCAGTTCAACCGCGGCGGCTCGCCGCTGGCCTCGATCACGTCGAACCGGCACGGCCGGTCGGCCAGCGCCGGGTGCGCCATCAGGAACAGCTGCGCGGCCAGCAACAGTTTGCGCCGCTTGCGCAGGTCCACCGAGGCGGCGCCGCCGCCGAAGCCGGCACTGGCGCGGTAGCGCACTTCGACAAAGACAGTGGTGTCGCCGTCGCGCATGACCAGGTCCAGCTCGCCGCCGCGATACCGGGCGTTGCGGGTGACCGGCGTCAGCCCGGCGCTGCACAGGTAGGCCTGCGCGGCGGCTTCCACCGCCGCGCCACGCTGCGCCCGCGCGGTTGGCACCGGCTTAGTTGGCGATCGGCATCGGCCGGCCGCCGCTGAAGGTCGACCAGGCCGGGACGCGCAGCACGTTGCCATTGCTGTCCAGGAACAGGGTGCCGGTGGCGCCGTCGAGGCCGCCCTCATTGGCCATCTTGTCCAGGTAGGCGCTGATCTTCCACGCATCGAAACCGAACGCGAACAGGCGCCCGGCCGCGCCGCGCGCGTTGGGCAGGATCTGCCCGGCGGTGCTGGCCGACGGCAGGCCGGCGACGCTGCGCACGTTCCATGCTTCGTTGGGGTAGACGATGCCGTCCAGCGCCATGTCGTCCTCGACCTTGCCCGCCCCGATGGTCAGCTGCGAGGTGCCCACGCGGGTGGCGCCACCGGCGCCGGCGAGCGCCAACTGCGGCGCCAGCGCGCGTGCCTGCGGGGCCTTCACCGCCAGCAGCACGCCCTCCACGGTACCGGCAGCGCGGACCTGCGCGCCGATGTCGCCGACCGCTTCGTTCACGCCGATGGTGGCCACCACCTGGCCGCCGCGCTGGGTGAAGCGCTCGCGGAACGCGGCGGCGGCACGGCGGCCGTTGTCGTCATTGCTGTGCACCACCAGCACCTTGGTGCGCTCGCGGCCACGCAGGTATTCGGCGGCGATGATGCCGTCGTCTTCCGGAGCCAGCGAGAAACCGGCGCTGCCGGCGGGCGGGCTGCTCTTGCCCCGGTTGAGGGCCAACACCGGCACCGGCAGCTGGGCACGGCCGAACACCGCATCCACTTCGTCGCGGCCGAGCGGGCCGACGATGAAGTCCACGCCGGCGCCCACGGCCTTGTCATAGGCGGCCACCGCACCGGCGGCGGTACCGGCGGTGTCGATGAACTGGATGTCCGGGCGCTGGCGGCTTTCACCGTAGTAGCCGCTGAGCAGGCCGTCGCGGACCGGCTGCGCGGCCGTGGCCAGGCGACCGCTCAGCGGCAACAGTACGGCCATCTTGACCGGCGGGCGGTAGCCGTCGCGGGCGGCCGGCGGGCGCTTGCTGGTATCGAACTGGGTGGCCTGTTCGCGATCGAACGGACGCGGCAGCGGCAGGCCGCGGGCGATCAGCGCACGCCCGGCGAAGTTGTACAGCGGCTCGTTGGCCGGCAACGCGGCGGCGCGGCTGCGCAGGGTGGCGTCGTCGAGGCTGCCCAGCAGGCTGGCGATGGTCTGCTGGTTGTCGCTGCGCGCCTTGCCGGTCAGCGCGGCGTGCGCGCGCGCGCGTTCCTGCGCGGCGCCGACGATGTCGCCGTTGGCGGCCAGCGCATCGGCGCGGGCGAGCTGCCAGCGCGTGCGCAGCTGCGGCGCGACGGTGTCGGCCGACTCCTTCAGCGCGGCCAGCGCCTGTGCGGGCTGCTTGTCGGCCAGTGCCAGTTCGGCGGTGGTCAGGTGGAAGCGCTGCTGGCTGGCGCCGCTGAGCTGGCGTGCGGTGACCTGCGCCAGCAGGCTGCGGGCACGCGCGTTGTCGCCTGCTTCATGCCAGGCGAAGGCTGCATCGGCCAGCGCGGCGGCACGCGCGCTGCCCTTGAGCGTGTTGGCCACCGCTTCCAGCTGCACGGCGGCATCGCGTGGCTTGCCTTGATCGATCAATGCCAGCGCCTGGGCCTGGGCCGGCGATTCGGGCGCGCTGGTCAGGCTCGTCGTGGCGCAGCCGGCCATCAGCAGCAGCGACAACGACAGGGCGGAGATCCGTGCGACGGGCTTGTTCATGATCAGGTCCATTCGATGGGGGCAGCGGCCAGGGCCGGGGAACGGTACGATTCTACCCTTGACCCACGAGTGCCGTTGCGATGAGTGCTGTCCCCACGCTGTATGTCGTTGCCACCCCGATCGGCAACCTGGCCGACCTGACGCCGCGGGCGCAGGACGTGCTGCGCTCGGTGGCCGCGATCTGCGCCGAAGACACCCGCCGCAGCGGCCAGTTGCTGGCCCACTTCGGCATCCAGCAGCCGTTGGTGGCGCTGCACGACCACAATGAAGACGCGTTGTCCCAGCGCATCGTCGCGCGCCTGCTGGCCGGGGAGTCACTGGCCCTGGTGAGCGATGCGGGCACGCCGCTGGTCAGCGATCCGGGCTACCGGTTGGTACGCGCCGCGCGCGAGGCGGGCATCCGGGTGAGCCCGGTACCGGGAGCCTGCGCGGCGATTGCCGCGCTGAGCGTGGCCGGCCTGCCCAGCGACCGCTTCACCTTCGAAGGCTTCCTGCCGGCCAAAGGCTCGGGCCGCCGCGAACGCCTGCAGGGCCTGGCCGGCGAAACCCGCACGCTGGTGTTCTACGAATCCTCGCACCGCATCACCGAATCGCTGGCCGACATGGTCGCCGCCTTCGGCGCCGAGCGCCCGGCAGTGCTCGCGCGCGAACTGACCAAGCTGTTCGAAACCGTCCTGGATGGGACCCTGGCCTCGCTGTTGCAGCAGGTGGAAGCGGACGACAACCAGCGCAAGGGCGAGTTCGTGGTGATGGTGCAGGGCGCCGCCGACGACGCGCAGGCGCAACTGGCCGCCGGCCGCCGCATGTACGCCAAGCTCAGCGAGCACCTCCCGCCGTCCACCGCGGCCAAGCTGGCCGCAGAACTCACCGGCGCCCCAAGAAAGGCCCTCTACGGCAGCTGATCGCGAGCTGGGCGCAGGCAGAGCCCCCCAAGGCTGGCCGCACGCGACGCCGAAAAGGTAGAGCCACCCCACGGGTGGCTGCACGCGACGCCGGAAAGGTAGAGCCACCCCATGGGTGGCTGCACGCGATGCCTGAACGAACACCAGCCACCCATGCGGTGGCTCTACGAGACCCGCAGCAAACACCGCATTTGAATAAAGCCCACGCAACCCATCTGGCGGCACAGCCCCCTTCAGTAAAGGGGGCGCGGCGACAGCCGCGGGGAATGGGACGCTGGTGGCCCGGGGCCCAAGGTTTGCGCTGCAAACCTTGGGGCTTTTTTCGTCACGACGAAAAAAGCGGCGGAGCCGGCCGATAAGCCGGGTTTTGTCGTGGACAGTCATTCCTCTAGGCGCTACGTCACCGCAGCGCTCAAGCAACCTACCCGGACCCGACGCGGGCCACGCCATTAGGTCCCTATTTGGTCTTGCTCCAGGTGGGGTTTGCCGTGCCGGTCTGTTGCCAGACTCGCGGTGCGCTCTTACCGCACCATTTCACCCTTACCGGCTTCCCGAAGGAAACGTAGGCGGTATCTTTCTGTTGCACTTTCCGTCGGCTTGCGCCGCCCAGGCGTTACCTGGCACCTTGCCCTATGGAGCCCGGACTTTCCTCGGCATCCGCAAGGGATGACGCGACTGTCTGGCCGACTCCGCCGCGCGCATTTTCGCACATCCGCCCGGTCACAGGGGCGACGGATGCGAGAGCGCATCCGCCACCAGCCCGGGCGACGCATGCCCGACCGCCAGCCGCGTCTCGCCGATGCAGGCACCGTCCGGGCCGAAGCGACGCTCATGGATGAAGCCCTGTCCGCCCGCATCCAGCGCGATGACCGTGCTGGCGCGGGTGCCGTACTCGGGGCTGCGGATGAAGGCCGCACTCAGCCAGCGCTCGCGCTCCAGGCCGATGCCGGTGTCGGGCAGGGTGCTGTCGTCGGCCCGGGTTTCATCGGCCAGGGCCCGCCACAGACCGCTCAGGTCGTCTTCGCCATGATCGGTCCAGGCCCGCAGTGCCGCGTTCAGCCGCAACGTTTTCGGCCAGGGCGCATCCAGCGGCCCGTTGGACATGCCATGGATGCCGGGCGCCAGCGCCTGCCTGCCCAGCGGGTGGTTGCCAAGGAACTGGCAACTTTCCTGGTCGGCCAGCAGCAGGTTGAATGGCGCGAAGGTGGTGGCGCGGGAGGCCAGCTCGTCGGCGAAGGCCACGGCGGACGCGCCCGCCCGCAGGTAATCGGCCACCAGCGCCCCGCGTGAGGGGCCGGTCTGGCGCGCGAGCGGATCGCGGACATTGGTGACCACGGCCATCCGGCCACCCGCGGCAACCCCGGCCCAGGTGCCGCCCGAACGCAGGTCACGTCCGGCCAGCAGCCCGCTGTCCGGCGCTGGCCAGGCCGCCAGCGGCGCGGTGGGGCGGCCGTGGAACTCGTCACGGTTGCCCGCCATGACCAGTTGCCAGCGGGGATGGGTTTTCCAGGCGAGGGCGAGCAGGCACATGGCGTCATTGTGCCGGGGTTTGCGCAAGACCGAGTCAATGGCGACGGGGCTCGGGATGAATGCGCGCCTATGTTTCACGCCCTCTACACGCGCCTGAACTTCGCCCCAATCTCAAAAAATGAGACGAAACAGCAACTTGTGGATAAGCCTTGAACAAGTCTCTAAACATTGCTGCAAGCCCTTGATGTCCAAGGCGATTTCCCGCTCGCAAAGTTGTTGACAACCCAATCGGCACTGCTAAGGTGGGCAACAGAGGCAAAACCGGGTTTTTTGTGGTTTTTCGTGGTTCAATGTTTCATCCAGGCGAAGGAAAGGTGCACGCGTCGTGTTTCAGGGCGAGACGGCCATCACGGTTGACGACAAAGGACGCATGGCGGTTCCCACCGCGCATCGCGACCTTGTCGCACGTGTGAGCAACAACCGCCTGGTCCTGACCTACAACCCGTTCGAGTCCGGCTGCCTCTGGCTGTATGCCGAACAGGAGTGGGAGCGGGTCCGCGACGACGTCATGGCCAAACCCAACACACAGCGCGTCGTGCGTCTGCTGCAACAGAAGCTGGTCGGTTCGGCCGCGCATCTGGAGCTGGACGGCAACGGCCGCATCAGTATTCCTGCCAGCCACCGCGGTGCCGTTGGCATTGAAAAGAAGGCGGTTCTGCTCGGCATGGGCGACAAATTCGAATTGTGGAGCGAGCAGGCACATCGCGCATTGATCCAGCAGACGTTGTCTGACGGGGATCTGGGCGATGGGTTGCTCGACCTGAAGTTGTGAGCCGGGGTGCCCGGATGCGCGGAGCAGCGCAGACCGGTCACCTTCCGGTGTCGCAGTCGCCGGCAGGGCATCTGCCGGTGCTGTACACGCAGGTCCTGGATGGCCTGAAGGTGATCGAAAACGGTACGTATCTCGATGGCACGTTTGGTCGTGGCGGTCACGCCCGCGGCGTGCTCGAGCAACTCGGTCCTGGAGGCCGGCTGCTGGTCATGGACAAGGATCCCGAAGCGATTGCGGTGGCCGAGCGCGATTTCGCGCCGGACCCGCGCGTGTCGATCTTCCGTGGCAGCTTCGCCGACCTGCTGCACTGGGACGCCACCGCCGACGGCCTGGACGGGGTGCTGTTCGACCTCGGCGTTTCTTCGCCGCAGCTGGACGTGGCCGAGCGTGGTTTCAGCTTCGGCAAGGACGGCCCGCTGGACATGCGCATGGACCCGGACAGCGGCGAAAGCGCGGCGCAGTGGCTCAACCGTGCCGAAGAGCGTGAGATCGCCGACGTGCTGTGGACCTACGGCGAAGAACGCCAGAGCCGGCGCATTGCCCGCGCCCTGGTGGCGCGCCGCGAGAAGCAGCCGTTCACCCGTACCGCCGAGCTGGCCGATGCGATCGCCGCGGTGATGCCGCGTGGCAAGGACAAGATCAACCCGGCCACGCGCAGCTTCCAGGCCATCCGCATCCACATCAACCGCGAACTGGCCGACCTCGAAGCCGGCCTGGACGCGGCGATGGCGCGCCTGAAGCCGGGCGGCCGGCTGGCGGTGATCAGCTTCCACTCGCTGGAAGACCGCATCGTCAAGCAGTTCATGAACCGCCACGCCAAGGCCCCGCCGAGCAATCGCCGGTTGCCCGAGGCGCAGCCGTTCGTGCCGAGCCTGGACCTGCACGGCGGCGCCATCAAGGCCGAAGACGACGAGTTGGCGGTCAACCCGCGCTCGCGCAGCGCCGTGCTGCGCGTGGCCGAAAAGCGCGAGGTGGCCGGGTGAGTCGCCTGCTGCTCATCGTGCTGCTGGCCTGCACCGTCGCCTCGGCGATCGGGGTGGTGTTCATGCGCCACCGCCACCGCCAGACCTTCATCGAGTTGTCCAGGGTCGAGCGTGCGCGCGATGAGCTCAACATCGAATTCGGCCGCCTGCAGCTGGAGCAGGCGACCCTGGCCGAGGCGACCCGGGTCGACCGCGTCGCCCGCGAGAAGCTCGGCATGAAGTTCCCCGAAGCGGCGGACGTGGTGGTGGTACGGCCATGAACAAGTCCGGCCGCAACCGCGCACGCAACAGCTTCAACCTGCGCCAGCGCCTGAAGTGGGTGGGCCTGGCGCTTGGGCTGTGCTCGGTGTCGCTGGTTGGCCGCGCGGCCTACGTGCAGATCATCAACAGCGATTTCTACCAGCGCCAGGGCGAAGCGCGCTACCTGCGCGAGCTGCCGATCAACACATCGCGCGGCATGATCACCGATCGCAACGGCGAGCCGGTGGCGGTGTCCACCCCGGTCGCCTCGATCTGGGTCAACCCGCAGGAACTGCTGCGCGCCCCGGACCGCATCCCCGAGCTGGCCACCGCGCTGGGCATGCCGCTGGACGAGCTGACCTCCAAGCTGGCGCAGAAGTCGGACAAGGAATTCATGTACCTGCGTCGCCGGATCAATCCGGACGAGGCGAAAAAGGTGGTGGCGCTGAAGATTCCGGGCGTGGCCTCGCAGCGCGAGTTCCGCCGCTTCTACCCGCAGGGTGAGGCGATGGCGCACGTGCTGGGCTTCACCAACATCGACGACCGCGGCCAGGAAGGGCTGGAGCTGGCCTTCGACGAATGGCTGCGCGGCAAGGCCGGCGCCAAGCGGGTGATCCGCAACCGCAAGGGCGACACCGTCGAGAGCGACCTGCTGCGCGCCGCCGAGCCGGGCAAGGACCTCACCCTCAGCATCGACCGCCGCATCCAGTTCCTGGCCTTCAAGGAGCTGCGCAACGCGCTGATCGCCAACAAGGCCGCCGGCGGCTCGATGGTGATCATGGACGTGGCCACCGGCGAAGTGCTGGCCATGGTCAACCTGCCCACCTACAACCCCAATTCGGTCGGCGGCGCCGCCCCGGACACCCGCCGCAACCGCGCGGTGACCGACCTGGTCGAGCCCGGCTCGACCATGAAGCCGTTGACCATCGCCTCGGCGCTGCAGTCCGGGGTGGTCACCAAGGACACCACGGTGGACACCAACCCGGGCTACATGGCCGTGGGCCGGTTCACCATCAAGGACGTGCCGCGCAACAACGGCGTGCTCAACGTCACCGGTGTGATCACCCGCAGCTCCAACATCGGCGCGGCCAAGATCGCGGCCAAGATGCCGGACCAGGTCTTCTACGACCACGTCCACAGCTTCGGGTATGGCGTGTCCCCGCACAGCGGTTTCCCCGGCGAATCAGCCGGCGTGCTGCCGCGGCCGGCGCGCTGGAGTGGCTCGTCCAAGACCACCATGTCCTACGGCTACGGCCTGAATGTCACCCCGCTGCAGATCGCCACGGCCTACTCGGCGCTGGGCAACGGCGGCAAGCTGATTGCGCCGACCTTCGTCAAGGGCCAGCGCAGCGAAGGCAAGCAGATCATCGACGAGAAGATCGCCAGGGAAGTGGTGGCGATGATGGAAACCGTGGTCACCCAGGGCGGCGCCAAGCAGGCGGCGGTGCTGGGCTACCACGTGGCCGGCAAGACCGGTACCGCGCGCAAGGCCGGCCCGGGCGGGTACGAGCGCGGCCATTACAACGCGCTGTTCGCCGGCGTGGTGCCCGCCACCAATCCGCGCTTTGCCACGGTCATCGTGATCAACGACCCGCAGGCCGGCAAGTACTACGGCGGCCTGGTGTCCGCGCCGGTGTTCCACAACGTGATGGAAGGCGCGCTGCGCCTGATGGACGTGCCGCCGGATGACATCGAGTCGTGGCTGGCCGCCCAGCAGTCCGGAAAGATGGGCCATGCCGCCTCGGTGCTGCCGATGCCGCCCCCGGAAACGGTGATCGCCCCGGATGCCGCCGCCGAATTCGATGCCGCGCTGCCCAGCGCGCACGCCCCGGTGCCGCCCGCGCAGGGAGGCACCCAGCAATGAGCCAGACGATGTTGCTTTCGCAGTTGATTCCCGACGTGGCGCTGGGCCATGACCCGTCCATCACCGGCCTGGTGCTGGACAGCCGGGCCGTGCGCCCGGGCAACGCCTTCGTGGCGATCGCCGGCTTCGGCGCGCATGGCCTGGGCTTCGTCGACCAGGCGCGCGCCAACGGCGCCGCGGCGATCCTGTTCGAGCCGCCGGCACCGATCGAACTGCCCGCACCGGCCGACGCCATCGCGGTCCCGGGCCTGCGCGCGCGCATGGGTGCGATGGCCGACCAGTTCCATGGCCAGCCGTCGCGTGCGCTGACGATGGTCGGCGTGACCGGTACCAACGGCAAGACCTCCACCGTGCAGCTGCTGGCCCAGGCCTGGCACCTGCTCGGCACCGCCAGTGGAAGTATCGGCACGTTGGGCGTGGGGCTTTATGGCCACGTGATCCCGACCGGCTTCACCACCCCGCTCGTGCTGCAGATGCATGAGGTGCTCGCGCAGCTGCGCGATGACGGCGCGCAGGCGGTGGCGATGGAAGTCAGCTCGCACGCGCTCGACCAGGGCCGCGTGGATGCCGTGCACTACGACGTGGCCGTGTTCACCAACCTCACCCGTGACCACCTCGACTACCACGGCGACATGGTCCAGTACGGCGCGGCCAAGGCCCGGCTGTTCCATCGCGAGGGCCTCAAGGCCGCCGTGGTGAACCTGGACGACAGCTTCGGCAGTGAACTGCTGCGCACCGTCGATGCCGGCGTCCAGCAGATCGGGCTGAGCTCGCGCGGCGCGCAGCAGGCCACGCTGCGCGCCGATTCGCTGAAGCTGGATGGCCGCGGCATCGCCTTCGACCTGGTGGTCGATGGCGCCCGCCATCCGGTGCAGTCGCCGCTGCTGGGCCGCTTCAACGTGGACAACCTGCTGGCCGTGGCCGGTGCATTGTTCGCACTCGGCCACCGCCCGGCGGCGATTGCCGCGCTGCTCTCGCAGCTGCAGCCGATCGCCGGGCGCATGAACCGCCTCGGTGGCGAGCGTGGCCTGCCGACCGTGGTGATCGACTACGCGCATACGCCCGACGCGCTGGAACAGGCGCTTGGCAGCCTGCACGACCACCTGGCCGGGCGCCTGGTGTGCGTGTTCGGCTGCGGCGGCGAGCGCGACACCGGCAAGCGCCCGCAGATGGCCGCCATCGCCGAGAAGCTTGCCGACGTCGTCATCGTCACCGACGACAACCCGCGCGGCGAAGACGGCGATGCGATCGTCGCCGACATCGTCGCCGGGCTCAGCTCGCCCGCCGCCGCCACCGTGCAGCGCGACCGGGCCACCGCGATCGCCACCGCGATCGGCCTGGCCGGCGCCGGCGACATCGTGCTGATCGCCGGCAAGGGCCATGAGCCCTACCAGGAAGTGCACGGGGTGCAGCATGCCTTCGACGACACCGACGTGGCCGGCCGCGTGCTGGCATCGCGGCAGGGAGTGACGCAATGAAGCGCACCCCGCTGTCGCTGATCGCACATTGGGCCGGTGGCGAGATCCATGGCGATGACACCGCCATCGACGCCATCAGCAACGACACCCGCACCCTGGGCCCGGGCAGCCTGTACGTGGCGCTGCGCGGCGAACGCTTCGACGGCCACGACTTCGCCGCCGATGCGGTCGCGCGCGGTGCCTCGGCGATGCTGGTCGAGCGCCTGCTGGACGTGGCGCTGCCGCAGATCGTGGTCGCCGACGGCGAGTACGCGCTGGGGCGCATCGCCCATGGCATGCAGCGTGACCGCGCCACCGAGGTCTTCGCGATCACCGGCAGCAACGGCAAGACCAGCGTCAAAAGCCTGCTGCTGGCGATCCTGGAACAGGTCGCGCGCGAGCAGCACAAGGTGGTCTACGCCAACCCGGGCAACCGCAACAACGAGATCGGCCTGCCGCTGGCCGTGCTCGATGCGCCGGAGGATGCCGACTTCGCCATCTACGAGATGGGGGCCGGCAAGCCGGGTGACATCGCCTACCTCACCGACATCGTGCGCCCGCGCTACGCGCTGGTGAACAACATCGCGCCGGCGCACCTGGAGCGGATGGGCAGCCTGCAGGGCGTGGCCACCACCAAGGGCGCGATCTACGCCGCGCTGCCGGCCGACGGCGTGGCCGTGATCAATGCCGACGACGCCTTCGGGATCTGGTTCGAGCAGCACATCGTCGGCCAGCCCCCGCGCAGCCGCGTGCTGCGCTACGGCCTGGACCACAGTGCCGACGTCTCGGCGCTGGCGATCCGCCCGACCGCCACCGGCAGCCAGTTCCTGTTGACCAGCCCGCACGGGCAGGTCGAGATCGCCCTGGCCTTGCCGGGGCGGCACAACATCAGCAATGCCCTGGCCGCTGCCTCGCTGGCGCTGGCCGCGGGCATCGGCCTGGACCAGATCGCACTGGGCCTGGCCCGTGCCGAACCCGTGCCGGGCCGGCAGATCGCGCACCAGCTGCGCAACGGCGCGGTGCTGATCGATGACAGCTACAACGCCAATCCCGGCTCGTTGGCCGCCGCGATCGACGCGTTGGCCGGCGGCAAGGCCGAGGGCTGGCTGGTGCTGGGCGACATGCGCGAGCTCGGCCCGGATGGCGAGGCGCTGCATGCCCAGGCCGGGCGCCGCGCGCGCGAGGCCGGTCTCAAGCACCTGTACACGCTGGGCACGCTCAGTGCGGCCGCATCCACCGCCTTCGGCGAGGGCGGCCGGCACTTCCAGGACCACGACAGCCTGGCCGCGGCGCTGGCCGACGAACTGCATGCTGGCGTGCGCTGCCTGGTCAAGGGCTCGCGCGGCAGTGCCATGGACAAAATTGTGAAAGCGCTGCTGGCGCGAGGAGAGGAAAGCCCCAATGTTGCTTGAACTGGCCCGATGGTTGCAGCAGTTGGAGAGCCTGTTCGGGCTGTTCGGCTATCTGACTCTGCGCGGCATCCTGGCCGCGCTTACCGCGCTGTTCCTGTCGCTGTGGCTGGGCCCGGCGATGATCCGCAAGCTGGCGCAGTTCAAGGGTGGCCAGCCGATCCGCACCGACGGCCCGCAGACCCACTTCTCCAAGGCCGGCACGCCGACCATGGGCGGTTCGCTGATCCTGCTCACCATCACCCTGTCGGTGCTGCTGTGGGCCGACCTGCGCAACCGCTATGTGTGGGTGGTGCTGGCGGTGATGCTGTGCTTCGGCGCCATCGGCTGGTATGACGACTGGATCAAGATCGTGCGCCGCGACCCGAACGGGTTGAAGTCGCGCTGGAAGTACCTGCTGCAGTCGATCTTCGGCCTGGCCGCGGGTCTGTTCCTGTTCTACACCGCCGACGTGCCGGCCGCGCTGACGTTCTATATCCCGATGTTCAAGTCGGTGGCATTGCCGCTGGCCGGGATCAGCTTCGTGGCCATCGCCTACTTCTGGATCGTCGGCTTCTCCAACGCGGTCAACCTGACCGACGGCCTGGACGGCCTGGCGATCATGCCGACCGTGCTGGTGGCCTGCGCGCTGGGCGTGTTCGCCTACGCCTCGGGCAACGTGGTGTTCTCCAACTACCTGCAGATCCCGCAGATCCCGGGGGCCGGCGAGCTGGTCATCATCTGCGCGGCGATCGCCGGCGCGGGCCTGGGCTTCCTGTGGTTCAACACCTATCCGGCCATGGTCTTCATGGGCGACATCGGCGCGCTGGCGCTGGGCGCGGTGTTGGGCACCATCGCGGTGATCACCCGCCAGGAACTGGTGCTGGTGATCATGGGCGGCGTGTTCGTGATCGAAACGCTGTCGGTGATGATCCAGGTCGCCTCGTTCAAGCTGACCGGCAAGCGCGTGTTCCGGATGGCGCCGATCCACCACCACTTCGAACTGAAGGGCTGGCCCGAACCGCGCGTGATCGTGCGCTTCTGGATCATCTCGGTGGTGCTGGTGCTGATCGGCCTGGCCACGTTGAAGGTCCGCTGATGAACGACCTGTCGCGCCAGGCAACCCGCCTTGAAGCCATCGGAGGCCACTTCGACAAGTGGCTGCTGGGCGCGATCATCGCGCTCACCGGGCTGGGTGTGGTGATGGTCGCGTCGAGCTCGATCGCGCTGATGAGCAGCCCGTTCTATTACCTCAACCGCCACCTGATCTTCCTGGCGGTGGGCATCGTGCTGGCGATCATCGCCATGCGCACCGAGCTCAAGAGCATCGAACAGTACAACCAGGTGCTGCTGCTGGGCTGCTTCGCCCTGCTGGTGGTGGTGTTCGTGCCCGGCCTGGGCAGCAGCGTCAACGGCGCGCGTCGCTGGATCAACCTGGGCATCTCCAAGTTCCAGACCGTCGAAGCGGTCAAGGTGCTCTACATCGTGTGGCTGTCCAGCTACCTGGTGCGCTTCCGCGATGAGGTCAATGCCACCTGGCCGGCGATGCTCAAGCCACTCGGCGTGGCCGGCGCGCTGGTGGTGCTGCTGCTGCTGCAGCCGGACTTCGGCTCCTCCACCCTGCTGCTGGCGATCACCGCCGGCATGCTGGTGCTGGGCGGGGTGAACATGCCGCGCATGTCCATGCCGGTGGTGTTCGGGCTGGTGGCGATGAGCGCGCTGGCGATCATCGAACCGTACCGCATGCGCCGCATCACCTCCTTCCTCGACCCGTGGGCCGACCAGCAGGGCGACGGCTACCAGCTGTCCAACGCGCTGATGGCCGTCGGCCGCGGCGAATGGACCGGCGTGGGCCTGGGCAACTCGGTGCAGAAGCTCTACTACCTGCCCGAGGCGCACACCGACTTCATCTTCTCGGTCACCGCCGAGGAGCTGGGCTTCCTCGGTACCTGCCTGATCATTTCGCTGTACGCCCTGCTGGTCGGTCGCACCTTCTGGCTGGGCATGCGCTGCGTGGAGATGAAGCGCCACTTCTCCGGCTACATCGCCTTCGGCATCGGGCTGTGGATCAGCATGCAGAGCTTCGTCTCGATCGGGGTCAACCTCGGCATCCTGCCGACCAAGGGCCTGACCCTGCCGCTGATTTCCTCCGGTGGCTCCAGCGTGCTGATGACCTGCGTGGCGATGGGCCTGCTGCTGCGGGTGTCCTACGAACTGGATCGCGCCGAGCGCCGCCAGGCCGTGCGCATGGGCGCCGCCGAAGGCGACGAGCCGGTGGGCGGTGAACCGGGCAGGGCGCCGGGCGCATCCGCCGTGGCCGCTGCGATGCAGGACGCCGCGCATGACGCGGCACCGCGCGACAGTTCGCCACGCGGCACCAGCCGCATGCAGCAACGCATCGAACCGACGTTGGGGAGGATGGGATGAGCACCGCCTCCGCCCCGTCCTCCGCGCGCCCGGTGCTGATCATGGCCGGCGGCACCGGTGGCCACATCTTCCCCGGCCTGGCCGTGGCCCGGGTGCTGCGCGAGCGCGGCATCCCGGTGACCTGGCTGGGCAGTGACGGTGGCATGGAAACGCGCCTGGTGCCGCAGCACGACATCCACATCGACACGCTGGCCATCAGCGGCCTTCGCGGCAAGGGCAAGCTCGCCCTGTTGACCGCGCCGGGGCGCCTGCTGCGCGCGGTGCGCGCGGCCGGCTTCCTGATCCGCGACCGCCAGCCCCGCGCGGTGATCGCCTTCGGCGGGTTCGCCTCCGGCCCCGGCGGCCTGGCCGCGCGCCTGCACGGCCTGCCGCTGCTGGTGCACGAACAGAACCGCGCGCCCGGCCTGACCAATCGCATCCTGTCGCGCTTCGCACGGCGCGTGCTGACCGGCTTCCCGGGCAGCTTCGCCCAGCGCGAGGAAGCGGTGGGCAACCCGGTGCGTGCGGAGATCGCCGCGATCACCCCGCCCGAACTGCGCCTGGCCAACCGCCAGGGGCCGTTGCGGCTGCTGGTACTTGGTGGCAGCCAGGGCGCGCGCGCCTTGAACACCGCCGTGCCGCAGGCGCTGGCAGCGCTGGGCGCCGGCAGCGCGTTCGACGTGCGCCACCAGAGCGGCGAAAAACTGCATGCCGAAGCGTTGAAGGCCTACCAGGATGCCGGCGTGGCCGCGCGCGTGGATGCCTTCATCGCCGACATGGCCGAGGCGTTCGCCTGGGCCGACCTGGTGGTGTGCCGCTCCGGCGCCTCGACCCTGGCCGAGCTGTGCGCGGTCGGGATCGGCAGCGTGCTGGTGCCGTTCGCCGCCGCCGTCGATGACCACCAGACCCGCAACGCGGAGTACCTGGTCGAACGGGGCGCGGCGGTATTGCTGAAGCAGGATGAAACGCTGGCCACGCACCTGCAGGGCGTGCTGCGCGAATTGTCCGAAAATTCCGCCCGTCGCATGCAGATGGCCAACGCCGCGCGTGCCCTGGCCAAAGTCGATGCCGCCGAGCGCATCGCCGACATCATCCTCGAGGAATCCAAATGAAGACCGCTACGCGCCTGCCGCGAGGCCGCGCATGATCCGCCGCCTGCACGACACCAACGACCTGGTCCGCGCGTTCCCGCGCGTGCACTTCGTCGGCATCGGCGGCACCGGCATGAGCGGCATCGCCGAAGTGATGCTGACGCTGGGCTATGAAGTGTCCGGTTCGGACAACGCCGACAACGCCGCGACCCGTCGCCTGGCCAGCCTGGGTGCGCGCGTGATGCGTGGCCACTCGGCCGCCAACGTGCTGGGCACCGACTGCGTGGTGGTGTCCAGCGCGATCCGCGATGACAACCCCGAGCTGATGGAGGCGCGCAGCCAGCGCATCCCGATCATGCCGCGCGCGGCCATGCTGGCCGAGCTGATGCGCTTCCGCCGCGGCATCGCGGTAGCCGGCACGCATGGCAAGACCACCACCACCAGCCTGACGGCGGCGGTACTGAGCGAAGGCGAGCTGGACCCGACCTTCGTGATCGGTGGCCAGCTGCTGGCCGCCGGTGCCAACGCCAAGCTCGGCGGGGGCCAGTGGCTGGTGGCCGAGGCCGACGAGAGCGATGGCAGCTTCCTGCGCCTGAACCCGCTGGTGTCGGTGATCACCAACATCGATTCGGACCACCTGGAAAACTACGGCAACGATTTCGCCCGGGTCCAGGCCGCCTTCGCCGAATTCCTGCAGCGCCTGCCGTTCTACGGCCTGGCCGTGCTGTGCATCGATGACCCGGAAGTGGCCGCGCTGGCCGCGCAGACGCCGCGCCACGTCATGAGCTACGGCATGAGCAGCACGGCCGACGTGCGTGCCGAGGACGTGGTCCAGGACGGTCCGCGCATGCGCTTCACCCTGCGCCTGCCCGAAGGCAGCAGCCATCCGGTGACGCTGGCGCTGCCGGGCGCGCACAACGTCCTCAATGCCCTGGCCGCCGCCGCGGTGGGCTGGCAGCTGGGCGTGGCGCCCGAGGCGATCGCCCGCGCGCTGGAGAGCTTTGCCGGCATCGGCCGCCGCTTCAACGACCTGGGCATCGTCACCACCGCCACCGGCGCCAAGGTGCGGGTGATCGACGACTACGGCCACCACCCGCGCGAGCTGGCGGCGGTGTTCGCCGCGGCGCGTGGCGGTTGGCCCGAACAGCGCCTGGTGGTGGCGTTCCAGCCGCACCGCTACAGCCGCACCCGCGACCAGTTCGACGCGTTCGCCGCGGTGCTGTCCGAGGTGGACGCGCTGGTGCTGAGCGAGGTCTATCCGGCCGGCGAAGCGCCGATCCCCGGCGCCGATTCGCGCTCGCTGGCGCGCGCCATCCGCGCCCGCGGCCGCAGCGAACCGGTGGTGGTCGGCCAGACCGCCGAGCTGTCGCACGTCCTGCCCGACGTCCTGCAGGACGGCGACCTGCTGCTGATGATGGGCGCCGGCGACATCGGCCACATCGCGCAGTTGATCGCCACCGAAGGCTTCACGGAGACCCCGGCGGCATGAACCCGATCTTCTTCCCCTCGCTGCGCATCACCGACCCGGCCCGCTTCGGCCGCGTCGCGGTGTTGCTGGGCGGCACCTCCAGCGAACGCGACGTCTCGCTGGATTCCGGTCGCAACGTGATCGAGGCGCTGCGTGCGCGCGGCGTCGACGCGGTGGCCGTGGACGGCATCCCGGCGCTGGCACGGGCCCTGGTCGAACAGCGTTTCGACCGCGTCTTCAACATCCTGCATGGCCACAACGGCGGCGGCGAAGACGGCATCGTGCAGGGCCTGATGCAGGCCTTCGGCGTGCCGTACACCGGTTCGGACGTGCTCGGCTCGGCGCTGAGCATGGACAAGATCCGCACCAAGCAGGTCTGGCTGTCGCTGGGCCTGCCGACGCCGCGTTACGTCAAGCTGGTGGAAGGCGTGGACGTGCATGCGGCCGCGGCCGAACTCGGCTTGCCGGTGGTGGTGAAGCCGGCCAACGAAGGCTCCAGCGTGGGCATCAGCCGGGTCGTCGACGATGCCGGCCTGGATGACGCGGTGGCGCTGGCCACGCGCTACGACGGCCAGCTGCTGATGGAGCAGATGGTGGTCGGCGACGAACTCACCGTGGCCATCCTCGGCGACCAGGCGCTGCCGTCGATCCGCATCGTGCCCAAGGGCCAGTGGTACGACTACAACGCCAAGTACATCGCCGAAGACACCCAGTACCTGTGCCCGGGCCTGGACGGCGAGGACGAGCAGGAGATCCGCCGCATCGCGCTGGCCGCCTTCCAGGCCGCCGGCTGCCGTGGCTGGGGCCGGGTGGACGTGATGCGCGACCGCGCCAGCGGCCGCTTCTACCTGCTGGAAGTGAACACCGCACCGGGCATGACCAGCCACTCGCTGGTGCCCAAGGCCGCCGCACAGGCCGGCATCGGGTTCGAGGAACTGGTCTGGCGCGTGCTGGAGCAGACCTTGCCGGCCAACCTGCAGGACGGCACCGACCGGGAGCGCGCCCACGCATGAACGCGGTGCTGCGCATCTTCGTCTGGTTGCTGGCCCTGTCGGTGGTGGCGCTGCCTGTGGTGGCGGTGCTCAACGGCTGGGTCGGTGCCGAGCGCTGGCCGCTGGCCAAGCTGCGCGTGCACGCCGAATTCAAGCGGGTGCCGGCCGAACAGCTGCAGCAGGTGGTGCTGCCGTTCGCCAAGGCCGGCTTCTTCGCGGTCAAGCTGCAGGACGCCCAGGACGCCATCGAAAAGCTGCCGTGGGTGGAAAGCGCGCAGGTGCGCAAGCAGTGGCCGGACGTGCTGGAAATCACCCTGGTCGAACACAAGCCGTTCGCGCGCTGGGGCAACGACCGCCTGCTGTCCGAGCAGGGCAAGCTGTTTGCCACGCCCAAGAAGCTGCAGGACCTGGCGTTGCCCGACCTGGACGGACCGGACAGCCAGACCGAGGAAGTGGTGGCGCTCTACAACGATGCACGCGCGCTGTTCGCGCCGGCCGGCGTGGACGTCAAGCGGGTCAGCATGGACGCGCGTGGCAGCTGGTCGCTGCTGCTCAGCAACGGCACCGAAGTGGTCGTGGGCCGCGACGACGCGCGTTCGCGCCTGCAGCGTTTCGTGCGCGTGCTGCCGCAGCTGACCAACCAGCAGGCGCCGATCGAACGCGCCGACCTCCGTTATACCAATGGCTTCACGCTGAGCTGGGGTACCCCGGCCGCTACCGCGCCCAAACCGGCGCAGGACAGGACATGAATCGCAAGGGTGACAAATCACTGATCGTCGGACTGGATATCGGCACCTCCAAGGTGGTGGCGCTGGTCGGTGAGTATTCGCCGGGCAATCCGATCGAGGTCATCGGCATCGGCTCGCACGAATCGCGCGGGCTCAAGCGCGGCGTGGTGGTGGACATCGAGTCGACCGTGCAGTCGATCCAGCGCGCGGTCGAAGAGGCCGAGCTGATGGCCGGCTGCGAGATCCGCTCGGTGTACGCCTCCATCTCGGGCAACCACGTGCAGTGCCGGAACTCGCCGGGGATCGTGCCGATCCGCGAAGGCGAAGTGACCTGGGGCGACCTGGACCGGGTGCTGGACGCGGCCAAGGCCGTGGCGATCCCGGCCGACCAGAAGATCCTGCATGCGATCCCGCGCGAGTACGTGCTGGACGATTCGCAGGAAGGCATCCGCAACCCGGTCGGCATGACCGGCGTGCGCCTGGAGGTGCATGCGCACCTGGTGGTGTGCGCGCAATCGGCCGCGGCCAACATCAGCAAGTGCGTGCAGCGCTGCGGCCTGCAGGTGGATGACCTGGTGCTGTCATCGCTGGCTTCCAGCAAGGCCGTGCTGACCGCCGACGAGCGCGAGCTGGGCGTGGTGCTGGTGGACATGGGCGCGGGCACGACCGACCTGGCCGTGTTCGTGCAGGGCGCGATCTGCCACACCGCGTCGTTGCCGATCGCCGGCGACCACGTCACCAACGACATCGCGCACATGCTGCGCACCCCGACCCCGGAAGCGGAGCAGATCAAGGTGCGCTATGCCTGCGCGCTGGCGCAGCTGGCCACGGCCGAGGAAAGCATCCAGGTGCCCAGCGTCGGCGATCGCCCGCCGCGCCGGATGCCGCGCCACGCACTCGCCCAGGCGGTGCAGGGACGTTACGAAGAGATCTTCGAGATGGTGCAGGCCGAACTGCGCCGCTCCGGCTTCGAGGAACTGGTGCGCGCCGGCATGGTGCTCACCGGCGGTGCCTCGAAGATGGAAGGCGTGGTCGAACTGGCCGAGGAAATGCTGCAGATGCCGGTGCGCGTGGGCATTCCGCAGCACGTGACCGGGCTGGGCGAAGTGGTGGGCAACCCGGTGCACGCCACCGGCGTGGGCCTGCTGCTGATGGGCAGCCAGATCGAACACCCGCGCCGTCCGTCGCTGCCCACCGGGCGCGCGGGCAGCATGTTCAAGAAACTCAAGACCTGGTTCCGCGGCGAATTCTGAGCGCGGTCCTGACACGCAGTACACATGCAACACGCGATAAGCAGTTCCCGAAAATCCACGTAGTCCATGCAATACCCGCAATACCACGCAGTGCGATGTAGATAAAACAACGAGCAACACCACGGCCCCCCGGCCGTTTCTTGAAACAGGCAACACGGCCCGAACCGGTGCGATCCGGCCAGGGCAACACCAACTACAACTCGCCGGCACGACGGTGGGGGAGGACAGGAGAAGGAATCTCCAACGCCCCCGTCCCGCGTAAACGGCATCAAGAGGACACGGACATGGCGCATTTCGAACTGATTGAAAAGATGGCACCCAATGCGGTGATCAAGGTGATTGGCGTGGGCGGCGGCGGCGGCAACGCCGTGGCGCACATGGTCAGCACCAGCGTGGACGGCGTGGAATTCATCACCGCCAACACCGACTCGCAGGCCATCAAGAATTGCGGTGCCAAGCTGCAGCTGCAGCTGGGTACCAACGTCACCAAGGGCCTGGGTGCAGGCGCCAACCCGGAAGTCGGCCGCCAGGCCGCGCTGGAAGACCGCGAGCGCATCATGGATGCCCTGCAGGGTGCGGACATGGTGTTCATCACCGCCGGCATGGGCGGTGGCACCGGCACCGGCGCAGCCCCGGTGGTTGCCCAGCTGGCCAAGGAGATGGGCATCCTGACCGTCGCCGTGGTCACCAAGCCGTTCCCGTTCGAAGGCCGTCGCCGCATGCAGGTCGCGCTGAAGGGCATCGAGGAACTGAGCCAGCACTGCGATTCGCTGATCACCATCCCGAACGAAAAGCTGATCACCGTGCTGGGCCGCAACGCCACCATGATCCAGGCCTTCCGTGCCGCCAACGACGTCCTCCAGGGCGCCGTGCAGGGCATCGCCGACCTGATCGTGCGTCCGGGCCTGATCAACGTCGACTTTGCCGACGTGCGCACCGTCATGTCCGAAATGGGCCTGGCGATGATGGGTACCGGCACCGCGCGTGGCGACGACCGCGCCCAGGCCGCCGCCGAAGCCGCCATCCAGAACCCGCTGCTGGACGATGTGAACCTGGCCGGTGCCAACGGCATCCTGGTCAACATCACCGCCGGCGCCGACTTCACCATGGCCGAGTTCGACGAGATCGGCCGCACCATCGATGGCTTCGCCTCCGAAGACGCCACCGTGGTGGTGGGTACCGTGCTGGATCCGGACATGCAGGACGAAGTCCGCGTGACCGTGGTCGCCACCGGCCTGAACCGTGCCGTGGCCGCCAAGACCCAGCGTCCGGGCGAGCGTGCACCGATCAAGCTGGTCCGCAACGCCACCACCGGCCAGCCGGAGTTCGGCGAGTTCGACACCGGCGGCGATGCCGTGTCCAAGGCCGTGGGCGGCATGGGCATGGGCCTGCGTCGTCCGAGCGCGGACGCGCCGTCCGCGTCGACCCCGTCGTCTTCGGCGCCGGCCGCCGCCGAACTGCCCAACGACTACCTGGACATCCCGGCGTTCCTGCGCCGCCAGGCGGACTGAGGAATGCGTGCCGGGGTCTTGTCCTCCCCGGTAGGCGCCTCCATGTCCCTTGCTGCCGGGCCCGGAGTGGCCCGGCAGTCTGCCGCCCGTGTTCTGGTTCAGAAAGGGGTGGTGGTAGTGCGTGTTATTCTTGTTTGTCTCAGCCGCGCTGACCGCGCGCATTCCCGGTCCTGCCCCCCATGATCCCGCAACGCACCCTCAAGAACACGATCCGCGCCACCGGCGTTGGCCTGCACAGCGGCGACAAGGTCTACATGACCCTGCGCCCGGCCCCGGTCAATCATGGCATCGTGTTCCGGCGGGTCGACCTGGATCCGGTGGTGGAAGTGCCCGCGCGTGCGGACCTGGTCACCGAAGTCACCCTGTGCACCGGGCTGACCTACCACGAGGCCAAGATCCAGACCGTCGAGCACCTGATGTCGGCGCTGGCCGGGCTGGGCGTGGACAACATCATCGTGGAGCTGTCCTCGGCCGAACTGCCGATCATGGACGGGTCCTCCGGTCCGTTCGTGTTCCTGCTGCAGTCGGCAGGCATCGCCGAACAGGACGCTCCCAAGCGTTTCATCCGCATCCTCAAGACGGTGGAAGTCACCGAAGGCGACAAGGTCGCCCGCTTCGAGCCCTACGAGGGCTACAAGCTCGGTTTCACCATCCAGTTCGATCACCCGATGATCCCGGCCAAGCAGTCCCGCGCCGAGATCGAGTTCTCCACGGCCGCCTACACCAAGGAAATCTCCCGCGCGCGCACCTTCGGTTTCATGCGCGACCTGGAGTACATGCGCGAGCGCAACCTGGGCCTGGGCGGTTCGATGGACAACGCCATCGTGCTGGACGAGTTCCGCGTGCTCAACGACGACGGCCTGCGTTATGCCGACGAGTTCGTGCGCCACAAGATCCTCGACGCGATCGGCGACCTGTACCTGGCCGGCGGCCAGGTGCTGGGGGCCTATGAAGGCTTCAAGTCCGGCCATGCGCTCAACAACAAGCTGGTGCGGGCCCTGATGGCCGATGCCAGCGCGTGGGAGTGGGTGAGTTACGACGCGGCCGCCGCGACGGCCCCGGTCGCCTATGGGGCGCCCGCCTACGCGTGACCCGCCCCGCGAGGCTGGCGCAAGTCATTGAATTGATTGAAAACCAAACGGCGCCCAGGGCGCCGTTCTGCGTTTCTGGGGCGAACCGGGGGTAACGTTGACGTCAATGAACCGTCTACGGACGCAGGTCACGGAATTGTGAACCTGATCGAGGTTATTGCTGAATTTAACGAGTTTTTAATAAAAGACTAACGACTGCGCGACGATCGACGGCTACGATGCTGGCCGGTTCCCAGACAAATTCACGTACTCGTGACGCGTCCGGGAAGGGGCCGGATGCCCCGATGCCTTCAGGACCTGGGTAGATCCATGTCCTTCAGGCAAGCCAACGCGTCGCGTAGCCCTTTGTGCGTGGCGGCTGAAACTGCGTGGGGGCCATTCCTGTTATCGATCGCTGGGGAGCGTGGAGGAGGGGCAGACGCGGTTTTGACGGTCACCTTGGTGACCTTCAGCCCGATGGACCGGGCCGCGTCGATCAACTGTGCCTCGGCAAGCCGCAATCTGGCGTGCCACACGGGGGAATCGACGAGAAAAACGAGGTGCTCGCCGTTTACATTCGCCAGCCGGCAACGGGTGGCCAGTGCAGGCGGCAAATGGGGGCGCAATTGACGGTCAAGCGCGTCGAGCCACAGGGCACGACGCAGCGGGTTACCGGCTTTGTCCGCCATGACCACATCCAGCGCCGGCTTCGGCGCTGACGGGGTACGGGCACTGGATTTCGGCTCAGACATGAAAACTCACTGATGGCATTCAAAAAGATCGTAATCAAAACGCGTGAAGGAAAGGCCAAGACGCCCCTGGCGCGTTTGCGTTTCTACTTCGAGGATTCACCCCGTGCCCTGCTGGGCAGTGTGCTGGGGGTAGGCTGCCTGATCGGCTTCGGTGCCGGTATCGGTGGCAGCATGTTCAATGATTCGCGGCTCCACGCCAAGGTCGCCCAGCAGGAACGCGAGCTGGCCCAGGCCCAGAAGGACGCCCAGACCCAGGTCAACGCGCTGGCAGCGCGGATGGGTGAACTGCAGGCCCAGGCCACCCGTCTCAACGCCCTCGGCGAACGGCTGACCCAGATGGGCAAGCTGGAAGATGGCGAATTCGACTTCAACGAGACCCCCGGCCTCGGTGAAGGCGAGCCCGGCCCGACCCAGGACATCCCGGTCAGCGCGGTCAACGCCGACTTACAGGTGCTGGAGCAGCGCTTCGCTGCTTCAGGCCGCCAGTTGTCGGTGATGGAATCGCTGATGTTCGACCACCAGCTCGAGCAGAATGCCGTGCCGGGGCGCATGCCGATCCGCAACACCTACATCACCTCCAACTTCGGCACCCGCAGCGACCCGTTCGGTCGCGGTGCGGCCACCCACAAGGGCATGGATTTCCACGCCAAGGTCGGTGACCCGGTGATGTCGGTGGCCGACGGCGTGGTCAGCTTCGCCGGCGTGAAGGGCGGTTACGGCAACGTGGTCGACGTGGACCACGGCAACGGCTACGTGACCCGCTATGCGCACAATTCCCGCCTGGTGGTGAAGCCGGGCGACCTGGTCCGGGCCGGTCAGGAAGTGGCCAAGGCCGGTTCCACGGGCCGTTCCACCGGTGCCCACGTGCACTTCGAGGTCTGGGAGCGGGGCCAGGTGGTCAACCCGCGCAAGTTCCTCGGTGACGGCGGCAATACCCCGGTCGGACGCGTTTCGCGCGGCTGATCGCGGATTTCGCTTCGGAAGGGGGTGCTTGAAACGCCAGGCCCCCGACCCAAGCTACAATGGGTGTTGCCATAGACAGGGCGCAGTGCGCCCTGTTTCGTTTGCGGCGGACGATTCCCCCGGGGGAGCGTCGCCGTTGGGGCGTCTCATTCCAACCGGTTCCTTCAATGATCAACAGCCTGCTTACCCGCGTCTTCGGCAGTCGTAATGAACGACAGCTGCGCCAGCTCAACCGCATCGTCGCCAAGGTCAATGCGTTGGAGCCGGAAATCGAAAAGCTCTCCGACGAGCAGCTCAAGGCCAAGACCCCGGAGTTCAAGCAGCGCATCGCTGACGGTGAAGCGCTGGACAAGGTGCTCCCGGAAGCGTTCGCGGTCTGCCGCGAGGCCAGCCGCCGCGTGCTCGGCATGCGCCACTACGACGTCCAGCTGATCGGCGGCATGGTCCTGCACCTGGGCAAGATCGCCGAAATGCGCACCGGTGAAGGCAAGACCCTGGTCGCCACGCTGCCGGTGTACCTGAACGCGCTGGAAGGCAAGGGCGTCCACGTGGTCACCGTGAACGACTACCTGGCCCGCCGCGACTCGGCGCAGATGGGCAAGCTGTACAACTGGCTGGGCCTGAGCGTGGGCGTGGTCTACCCGGGCATGCCGCACGGCGACAAGCGCGAGGCCTATGCCAGCGACATCACCTACGGCACCAACAACGAATTCGGCTTCGACTACCTGCGCGACAACATGGCGCTGTCGCGTGCCGACCGCTACCAGCGCGGCCTGCACTACGCCATCGTCGATGAAGTCGACTCGATCCTGATCGATGAAGCGCGTACCCCGCTGATCATCTCCGGCCCGGCCGATGATTCCCCCGAGCTGTACATCCGCGTCAACCGCGTCGTCCCGCACCTGATCAAGCAGGAGGCCGAGGAAGGCGAGGGCGATTTCTGGGTGGACGAGAAGGGCAAGCAGGTGCACCTGTCCGAAGCGGGCATGGAGCATGCCGAGGCGCTGCTGGTGGAAGCGGGCATCCTCAATGCCGAGACCGAAGGCCTGTACGCGGCGCAGAACCTGACCGTGGTGCACCACCTCAATGCCGCCCTGCGCGCGCATGCCATCTACCAGCGCGACGTGGATTACATCGTGCGCGATGGCGAAGTGGTGATCGTCGATGAGTTCACCGGCCGTACCCTGGCCGGTCGTCGCTGGTCCGATGGCCTGCACCAGGCGGTGGAAGCGAAGGAAGGCGTGCCGGTCCAGCGCGAGAACCAGACGCTGGCCAGCATCACCTTCCAGAACCTGTTCCGCATGTACAAGAAGCTGTCCGGCATGACCGGTACGGCCGATACCGAAGCCTACGAATTCCAGAGCATCTACAACCTGGAAGTGGTGGTGATCCCGACCAACCGCCCGACCATCCGCAAGGACGGTTCGGACCAGGTGTTCCTCAACCGCAACGGCAAGTTCAACGCGGTGCTGGCCGACATCCAGGCCTGCAACGAGCGCGGCCAGCCGGTGCTGGTGGGTACCACCTCGATCGAAACCTCGGAGATGCTGTCCGAGCACCTGAACAAGTCCGGCGTGCGCCACGAGGTGCTCAACGCCAAGCAGCACGACCGCGAAGCGACCATCATCGCCAACGCCGGCATGCCCGGCGCGGTGACCATCGCCACCAACATGGCCGGTCGCGGTACCGACATCGTGCTGGGCGGTTCGCTGGAAGCGCAGCTGCACGAGCTGGGCGAAGGCGCCACTGACGAGCAGCGCGCGCAGGCCAAGGCCGAGTGGCAGAAGCGCCATGACGCGGTCAAGGCCGCCGGCGGCCTGCACATCGTGGGCACCGAGCGCCACGAGTCGCGCCGTATCGACAACCAGCTGCGTGGCCGTTCCGGCCGCCAGGGCGATCCGGGTTCGTCCCGCTTCTACCTGTCGCTGGAAGACAACCTGATGCGCATCTTCGCCTCGGACTGGGTCCAGAAGGCGATGCGCATGATGGGCATGAAGGAAGACGACGTCATCGAGGACCGCCTGGTCAGCCGCCAGATCGAGAAGGCGCAGCGCAAGGTGGAAGCGCACAACTTCGACATCCGCAAGAACCTGCTCGACTTCGACGACGTCAACAACGACCAGCGCAAGGTGATCTACGCCCAGCGCGATGAGCTGCTGGACGCCGAGTCGGTCAAGGACAACGTGGACGGCATCCGCGGCGATGTGATCTTCGACATCGTGGCGCGTTTCGTGCCGCCGAACTCGATCGACGAACAGTGGGACCTGGAGGGCCTGGAAGCCACCCTGGCCGCCGACTTCGGCGTGCAGATGGACCTCACCGGCCTGGTCAAGCTGCACGAGGAACTGGACGCTGAGGCGATTGCCGCCAAGGTCCAGGCGCGCATCGACGAGCACTTCGCCGAGAAGGAAAACGGCGTGGGCGAGGAGACCATGCGCGCGCTGGAGAAGCACGTCATGCTGACCGTGCTGGACCAGAGCTGGAAAGAGCACCTGGCACGCATGGACTACCTGCGCCAGGGCATCTACCTGCGCGGTTACGCGCAGAAGCAGCCGAAGCAGGAATACAAGAAGGAAGCGTTCGAGCTGTTCTCGGAAATGCTGGAGAACGTGAAGCGCGAAGTGGTCACCCTGCTGGCGCGCGTGCGCATCCGCAGCGAAGAGGAAGTGGCGGCACTGGAAGCAGCCGAGCGCCAGCAGGTCGAAGCGCGCCTGCTGCAGTCGCAGTTCCAGCACCAGGACGCCGGCGGCTACAGCGCCGACGAAGAGGCGGCGGACGTGCTTTCGGCGCAGAACGGGGTGGCCCAGGTGCGCCTGGATGAGCCCAAGGTCGGCCGCAACGACCCGTGCCCCTGCGGCAGCGGCAAGAAGTACAAGCACTGCCACGGGCAGCTCACCTGACCCGGACAGGGTAGATCCACGCCCTGCGTGGAGGCCCCCCGGGGCACGCAGAAAACCCCGCCGCGTGCGGGGTTTTTTGTTGTCGGTCGTGCGTGGCCGGTGCGCGTCGCCGCGGGTGCCGGCGCCCGGGCCATTGCGCCGGCAAGGCGGTTTTCGGCATGCTCCCCCCATGCCTTCCCCCAAACGATCGATCCACGTCGTGGCCGGCGTCATCACCGACGCCCGCGGCCGCATCCTGCTCAACCGCCGCACCGAAGACCGCGACATGGGCGGCCTCTGGGAGTTTCCCGGCGGCAAGCGCGAGCCCGGCGAAAGCTCCGAACAGGCGTTGGTGCGCGAGCTGCGCGAGGAGTTGGGGATCGAGGCGGAGGTCGGCGCGTGGATCATGGACGTGCCGCAGATGTACCCGGACAAGCGCCTGCGCCTGGAAGTGCGGCGGATCAGCAGCTGGAAGGGCAGCCCGCGCGGCCGTGAAGGACAGGCCATCACCTGGGTCACCCCGGACAAGCTCTCCCGCTATTCGATGCCGCCGGCCGATGTGCCGGTGGTGGCGGCGTTGCGCCAGCCCGACCGCTACCTGATCACCCCCGAACCCGAGGCCGACCACGCCCAGGCCCACCACGACTGGCACCAGCGCCTGGCGCAGGCGTTGGCCGCCGGGGTCAACCGGATCCAGTTGCGCACCCCGGCCAGCCCGGCCCGGGTGGCCCTGGCCGAGCAGGCCATCGGCGCCCATCGCGGTGCCGTGCAGTGGCTGCTCAACCGCGACATTGCGTTGGCCCGCCGGCTCGGCGTGGGCGTGCACCTGGGCGCGGAACAAGTGCTGCAACTGGACGCACGGCCCTTGCCGGCCGGGCAGCTGGTGGCTGCCTCCTGCCACGACCTGGCGCAGCTGCAGGCCGCCCAGCGGCTGGGCTGCGACTTCGCCGTGCTTGGCCCGGTCCAGGCCACCGCCAGCCATCCGGGCGCCACCGCGCTGGGCTGGGAGGCGTTCGAGCAGCTGCGCGAGCAGGTCTCGCTGCCGTTGTATGCGTTGGGCGGGCTGCATCCGGACGATATCGGCAAGGCGCGCCAGCACGGCGCGCAGGGCATCGCCGCGATCCGCGCACTGTGGCCGGCCTGAGCGGCCCCGCAGCGCCGCCCGCTGGCCGGCACCCGCAGCCCATCGCCGCTACAAGGTGATCCAGAAACACCCGTACTGGCGACGCAGCCCGAACACCGTGCGCGCCGGCGTGGCCGTGTTGCCCAGGGTCTGCTCCAGGCGCAGCCCCACCGGGCGTGGCCGGCGCGGCGCGACATCGGCCAGCGGCTGCGCATCGCCGCCCGGCAGCGGTCCACTGGCAGGCCCGTCCGTCAGCGCCGCCTCGCTTTGCGGGTACACCGGCGCGATGTCCACCAGTGGCCGCTGCACCACCGCTTCCAGCCGGCCGATGATCTGGTTGGCGGTCGCGTTGGAGACGTTGTTCCACAGATAGATGGAGGACAGCCGGTTGACGTCCTGCTGGCTCACCGCATCGCGGATCTGCCCGGTCAACTCGCTGAGCCGACGCGCGCAGCCGGCGCGGTAGATGCCGGTGTTGCCCACGGTGGGCGTGCGGACCGGCATGCGTGCGGTGGCGCCCAGCGCGTCGCAGCTACGGTCGGTGAATACGGTCTGGCCCTGGGCGTTGGTGCAGCGGTTCACGCGCTGCGCCTGCGCCGATGCCGGAGCGGGCAGGCACGACGCGCACAGCAGGAGCAGGACGAGCGATTTCATCGCAGCAGAGTAACGATGCGCACGTTATCTGCAAGCGATGTGGCCGCGCTCAGCCGCGCAGCAGTTTCAGCACCTGGGTGGTCGGCTTGGCCAGGTTGAGGGTGTAGAAGTGCAGCCCAGGCGCGCCGCCAGCGACCAGCCGTTCGCACAGCCCGGCCACCACCTCCGCCCCGAACGCACGCACCGATTCGGCATCGTCGCCGTAGGCCTGCATCTTGCGGCCGATCCAGCGCGGGATCTCCGCCCCGCACTGCTCGGAGAAGCGGCGCAGCTGGCTGAAGTTGGAGATCGGCATGATCCCCGGCACGATCGGCACGCCCACCCCCAGCTTGCGCACCGCATCGACGAAGTGGAAGTACGCATCGGCATTGAAGAAGTACTGGGTGATCGCCGCATCGGCACCGGCATCGATCTTGGTCTTGAAGTGCTTCAGGTCCAGCAGGGCATCGTCGGCCTGCGGATGGGTCTCGGGGTAGGCGCCCACTTCGATGCGGAACGCGTCGCCGTGTTCGGCGCGGATGAAGCTGATCAGGTCCGAGGCATAGCGCAGGTCGCCGGGGTGGCCCATGCCCGAGGGCAGGTCGCCGCGCAATGCGACGATCCGGCGGCAGCCGATGGCGCGGTACAGCTTGAGCAGTTCGCGGATCTCCTCGCGGCTGCCGCCCACGCAGGACAGGTGCGGGGCGGCGTCGAAGCCATGGTGCTGCTTGAGGTGGCGCACGGTCTCGGAGGTGTAGCTCAGGGTCGAGCCGCCGGCCCCGAACGTACAGGAGACATACTCCGGCGCAAAGGCCTTGAGCTTGCTCGCGGTACGATCAAGCTGCGCGCGCTGCTCGTCGGTCTTGGGCGGGTAGAACTCGAAGCTGATGGCGGTCATGGGCGGCGGGAACGTCGGCGGGTGTGGATCAATCATATCTTTTCATCGCGATGAATGTGAAGTGCGTGAGGCCGGCTGCGGCTGACCGGGCGGAACCTGCCGCCGGTAAATGCGCTGGCCGACGGCGTCGCCTTCCCATCGCCGCCCCACGCAGGGCAGCCGATTGCTGGGGCGCCGGCTCGCCGAGGCCGCAAGGCTCGTCCGCCTCCCGCGACCGCTCACCGCCTTCTGCGTCCGCTGCTCATGTAATTGCCCGCACCGCCTCGGCGCGCGTCACGCTCCACGCTCATCCAGCAGGAGCCTGCCATGTCGACCGCCCGTCCCCGCCGCATCTACGCCATCGCCCCGTTTGCTGCGCTTGCGCTGACCGCATGGGCCACCTTGGCCAGCCCCGCCCATGCGGCCATCGAGCCGTTCCAGGGCCTGCAGGTCGAGGTCATCGGCAGCGGCCGACCGGTGCTGATGATCCCCGGCCTCAACAGCGGTGCCGAGGTCTGGCGTGAGACCTGCACCGCGCTGCAGCCGCAGGTGCAATGCCATCTGATCCAGCTGCCGGGCTTCGCCGGCGCGCCTGCCACGGCCAGCGATGATTTCCTGGGCGCCATGCGTGACCGCCTGCTGGCCTACAGCGCGGACCGCAGGCTCGATCATCCCGCCGTGATCGGCCACAGCCTCGGCGGCGTGCTGGCGCTGCAGATGGCGATCGCGGCACCCCGGCACATCGGCCCCCTGGTGATCGTCGATGCCTTGCCGTACCTGGGGGCCGCGCAGAATCCGGCGGCGACGCCGGCCACGCTCGAACCGATGGCCGAGCAGGTCCGGGCCGGCATGCTCGCCATGGACGCCACCCAATACGCGGCGCAGACCGATGCCGCGGTCGCCAACATGGCGCATGCCCCCGCGCATGTGGCGACCTTGAAGCAGTGGGGGCGCGACAGCGATCGCGGCGCCACCGCCAGCGCGGTGTATTCGATGACGATGACCGACCTGCGCCAGCCGATCGCCGGCATCAGGGTGCCGGTGCTGGTGCTGGGCGCGTGGGCGGCCTACCAGCCGTTCGGTGCGACCGAAGCCAGCACGCGCCAGGTCTTCGAGGCCCAGTACGCCGCGCTGCCCGACGTACGCATCGAGATGAGCCGCGCCGGCTACCACTTCCTGATGTGGGATGATCCGCGCTGGCTGCAGGCGCAGATCCGGGACTTTCTCGACCTGCCCGTGGCGCACTGATCGACAGCGGCGTGGAGACGATGAACACGAGGCAGGCAGCACGCAATTCGGGTTTCTGGTGGGCGAACGCGGGCCTGTGGGCTGGCTACCTGGGCGTGAGCATCGGCATGGGCATCGCCTACCGTGGCCCTTGGTCCGGCGGGACCCTGATCTATGTGATGGTCGCGCTTGGCCTGTTCGCCGGCACTGCACTGATACGCCACTGGGCGCTTGGCCATGCGTGGCTGCAACGCGATCTGCTGGGGCTGACGTGGCGGATGGCGCTGGCCGTGGTGGGCGTCGCGGCCGCCATCCAGCTCCTCACCGCCGCCGTGCTGCTCCCCGCGCTTGCATGGGACTGGGTGGCGCTGCCGGGACAGCGCGCCTATTACCGGCCGGTCGATACGTTCAACTACTGGCTCAGCACTGCCATCGTGTTGAGCGTGTGGTGCGCTCTGTGGACCGGCCGCCGCGCGCTGCATCGGGCTCGCGACAGCGAAATGGCGCACCTGCGCGCCGAAGCGCAGCGGGCGACGCTGGAGCACCAGGCGCTGCGTGCGCGGCTCAATCCCCACTTCGTGTTCAACGCGCTCAACAACCTGCGCGCGCTGATCAATGAAGACCCGGCGCGTGCACGCGAGATGGTCACTCATCTGTCCAGCACGCTGCGCCACGCACTGGTGCATACCGATGGCGATTGGGTCACCGTGGCCGAGGAGTGGCGCGTGGTGCAGGACTACCTGGCCGTGGAGGCGATCCATTACGAAGACCGCCTGCGCGTGCGGACCGATATCGATGCGGACGCGCTGCGCGCACGGCTGCCGCCGATGGCGTTACAGCTGCTGGTGGAGAACGCCATCAAGCACGGCATCGCCGTCCACGCCGGCGGTGGCGAGCTGACGATCCGCGTGCGGCGCGAGGGTGGCTGGCTGCGGGTGGAGGTGGACAATCCCGCCCCGCACGAGGCCGGCAGCGAAGGCCATGGTATCGGCCTGGCCTATCTGCGCGCCCAGCTTGGCATCGACGCGGCGGCATCCTCCCTCGACCGGGGCACATTCCTGCTGGAACGTCAGGGCGAACGCATGCTGGCCCGGTTGGAGGTGCAGCAATGAGTGCGTCACTGCGCGTGCTGATCGTGGATGACGCGCGGCTGGCGCGCCGCGAACTGCGCACCCTGCTGGCGGCGATCCCCTGGGTGGAATGCGTGGGCGAGGCGGACGATGTGCCCGCTGCACGCGAAGCGATCCTGCGCGAGCGGCCCGATCTGGTGCTGCTGGATGTGCAGATGCCCTCGGGCGAAGGCTTCGATGTGCTCGACGGCCTGGAGACGGTGCCGATGGTGGTGTTCGTCACCGCCTACGACCAGTACGCGGTGCGCGCTTTCGACGCCAACGCACTCGACTACCTGGTCAAGCCGGTGGAGGCGGGCCGCCTGCAGGCGGCATTGGAGCGTGGCCGGGAGCGCCTCGCGGCACCGGCCGTCTCCCCTGCGACGAACAGCGCTCGCGATTCGCTGGGCGCTGACGACCAGGTGTTCCTGCGCGATGGCGAACGGTGCTGGTTCGTGGCGCTCGGCGAGATCCGCAAGGTCGTGGTCGACGGCAACTACGCACGGCTGTGGTTCCGCGACCAGAACGCCGTGCTGGCGCGCAGCCTCAGCACGCTGGAGTCCCGGCTGTCGCCGGCGCTGTTCTTCCGCGCCAACCGCAACACCCTGGTCAATCTGCGCCGCGTGCGTGCGATCAAACCGTCCCTCGGTGATGGCTACGACCTGACCCTGGATGACGGCAGCCAGGTCGAGGTCTCGCGGCGCCAGGCGCGCGAGCTGCGTGAGCGGCTGGCGCTGTAGGGCGCGCCGCACGCGTTACCCTGTGCACGATCTCCGCCGCCTGCCCGTGCCCATGTCCATCGTCCTCACCGAATTCGCCCGTCCCCGCCTGTTCCCGCGTACCCCGCGCGGCAACACCGTCCAGGACTGCACCGCCGAGCAGTTCCAGGCGTACCTCAACACGCATGCACCATTGAAGGTGCTCGATGGCTACGCGCCGTTCTGCAAGCTGTTCGTCTACGAGAACTGGACCAGCACGCGCTGCCTCACCGTGCCCATCACCGACGCCAACCGCCACCAGTTGCACACCGGCTACGAGGCGCGCAACCGCAACGAGCTGCCGGTGCTGGTGCGCTGGTTCGAGGGCGTCGAGTCGCCGCGCGCCAACTACCTGGTGGTGATCCTGTACAGCGCCGCGCAACTGGCGCTGGAGGGCTCGCCGATCGACGCCGACTGGGGCATCGTCGGCTGCATCTACACCGCCGAGCCGGAGGAAGTGCCGATGGCCCCGATCACCATGATGCGCAACGCGCTGGGGGTGGACGAGGGCGGTTCCGGGGTGCCGCTGGACCGCGATGCCTACCAGCGCGCCGTGGCGTTCTGGGAGAGCAACGCCAACTGGCGCCCCTGAGCGCCCCGGCCCGCTGCACGCGGCCCCCGTAGCGACACCCCATGGGGCTGCACGCGGACCGGGGCGAAACGCAGCCACGCATGGCGCGGCGCTACAGGTCTATGACGCATCCACCGGGATGCCCATGCGCCGGAGCATCGCGGCGAATGCGGCCACGTCCTCCGGCGGGGCCGCCAGCGCAATGCGCAGCGGCGACGCCGCCAGGCCCAGCGCATCGGTGGTGATGGCGTCCAGGTGCAGCGCCAGGGCGTCGGCCGAGAGCTGCGCCGCGTGGATGCCGCCGTAGGCCGCGCGTGCCTGCGCATGCAGGCAGACATGCACGCCGTCGTGGCCCAGGGCGATGTCCTGCGCGTCGGGATGCTCGGCCTTCTGCAGCAGCAGGTAGCGGCGGGTGTCGTGTGCGTGGTTGGCCAGGCCGGCCATCAGCACGCCGTCGTCCGCGCCGACATGGACGACGGCAGCGATGAAGTCATGCATGCGATGGGGGTCCGTCAACGGTGGGAAGGGTCCGGGTCCACTCCCACCAGGGGTAGTGGTACTCGCGGTCGGTGGCCAGCCAGTGCGCCGCGCAGTCCACGCAGGTGACCGAATGCGCCTCGCCCCAGCCACCCTCGGCTTCACCCACCGCATCGATGACCACGTGCCCACGGGCGGCCTCGCGACGCGGATCGAAGAACGGGTAATGCGGGTACAGGGCGCACAGGCAGCCGGCCCGATCCCGCCAGAAGCGCAGCCGTCGCAAGGCGAACTGCAGGTGATGGTCGTTGGCGAACAAGGCGCCGCGCAGCGCGATGTGCGCGGTGGCGCGCTCGATCCGTTCGACCCACGGCGCAAGCGCGTCCAGCTCGGCCGGATCGCGCAGTTGGGCGATGGCGCAGGCCGCGCGGTAGATGCGGTCGGGGTCCGACGACAACAGCGCCTGCAGGTGCTGCGCGCCGGGTCCTTCGGTGGGGGCGGCCGGCTCCCGGGAGAAGGGCCAGCGCATCAGCGGGCCCTGCCGATGGCGGCATAGCGGCCATCGGTAAGGCGCAGCAGGTCGGCCGGTGCCACCGCCACCTCCAGCCCGCGCCGGCCGGCGCTGACATGCAGCGTGGCCAGCGCCTGCGCGCTGGCATCGAGGAAGGTGCGATGCTTTTTCTTCTGTGCCAGCGGGCTGATCCCGCCGACCAGGTAGCCGGTGGCGCGCTGTGCCTGTTCCAGCGGGGCCATCTCGCACTTCCTGCAGCCGGCCGCCTCGGCCAGCGCCTTCAGGTCGAGCGTGCCGCTGACCGGCACGATCGCCACCAGCAGTTCGTGCTTCTCCGTGCTGGCCAGCAGCGTCTTGAACACCTGCGCCGGGTCCAGCCCGAGCTGCTGCACCGCCTCGCCGCCGTAGGAGTCGGCATCGGGATCGTGTGGGTAGGACAGCACGCTGTGGACGATGCCGTGCTTCTTGAGCAGGTTGATGGCCGGTGTCATGGGTGCATCGTAACGCGGTGCGGACCGGCTGCCTTGACCGAGGCGACTGCGATCGCGGCGATAATGGGGACAGTCCCGTCTGGAAAGATCCCATGCGCCTCTCTGGTCACTGCAACGCGCTCAGCTTCGACCGTGATGTGGCGCGCGGACCGTATCCTCCCCAGGGGTTCGTATCGATCGCGGAAGGCGCGCTCGGCAATGGCGATTGTTTCGGGCTGTATTGGCCGTTGGGGCGTGAGGCGGACGCGCCGTTCGTGTGCGAGATGTTCCATGACGAAGGGCGCATGGAACTGCGCCATTCTTCGGTGCAGGTGTTCTCGCGCTGGCTGGACGTGAACGGTGGCGACTATGGCGAGCGTGAGGTCGAGGATCCCGGTTCACCGACCCTGCAGTTGGAGCAGGCGCGTGCGCACGTGCTGGCAGGGCAGGTCGAGCAGGCCATTGATCGGCTGCGCGCAGCATGCACGGCGTTCCCGGAGCTTCAGCCGGGCTGGACGCTGCTGGCAAGCCAGTACCTGCGGCAGGGGCAGCGTGACGCGGCGATCGATGCGGCACGCTCGGCCGTGCTGGCCAACTGGGCGTTTGGCATTCCCGAGCCCGGGGTGCTGCGCATCCTGCGCGCTGCCCCGGCCAGCATGGACCCGGTGATCGCCCTGGTGCAGCGGATGGGCTTCGCCTTCGGCGGCGCAAAGACCAATCCGGATTACGCGCTGATGCAGGCCTGCATCGATGACTGCTGGGCGGCCGGTGACGCGCTGACCGCGCTGCGACTGTCGCAGAACCGCTGCTACGTGCTTGCGGGCGAAACGGTGTCGTTCCAGGAACGGGAAGGGTTCGCGCTGTCGCGCTGGCAAGCGGACTTCGCCGCGCAGTGCCAGGCCGTCCTGAACGACGACCGCAGGTGTTTCGGCCAGGACTGAAGGGCATTCCGGCACAAAAAAAACGGGCGCCTTCCGGCGCCCGTCTGTGTTCAACGCACCAGGATCGGCACGCCGATCAGTAGCGGTAATGCTCCGGCTTGAACGGACCGTCCACCGGCACGCCGATGTAGTCGGCCTGTTCCTGGCTCAGGGTGGTCAGCTTCACGCCGATCTTTTCCAGGTGCAGGCGCGCCACTTCCTCGTCCAGCTTCTTCGGCAGCAGGTACACCTTGTTCTCGTAGCTGTCCTTGTTCGCCCACAGGTCGATCTGGGCGAGGGTCTGGTTGGCGAACGAGTTGGACATCACGAAGCTCGGGTGGCCGGTGGCGCAGCCCAGGTTGACCAGGCGGCCTTCGGCCAGCAGGAAGATCGCGTTGCCGTTCGGGAACACGTACTTGTCCACCTGCGGCTTGATGTTGATGTGCTGCACGCCCGGGAAGCCGACCAGCGCATCGACCTGGATCTCGTTGTCGAAGTGGCCGATGTTGCAGACGATGGCCTGGTCCTTCATCGCGCTCAGGTGCTCGATGCGGATGATGTCCTTGTTGCCGGTGGTGGTGACGTAGAGGTCGGCACGGCCCAGGGTGGATTCGATGGTGTTGACTTCGAAGCCTTCCATCGCCGCCTGCAGGGCGCAGATCGGATCGATCTCGGTGACCACCACGCGCGCGCCATAGGCACGCAGCGAGGCGGCGCAGCCCTTGCCCACGTCACCGTAGCCGCAGACCACGGCGACCTTGCCGGCCAGCATCACGTCCATCGCGCGCTTGAGGCCGTCGGCCAGCGACTCGCGGCAGCCGTAGAGGTTGTCGAACTTGCTCTTGGTGACCGAGTCGTTGACGTTGATCGCCGGAATCAGCAGGGTGCCGGCCTGGGCCAGCTGGTACAGGCGGTGCACGCCGGTGGTGGTCTCTTCGGAGACGCCCTTCCAGTCCTTGACCACGCGGGCCCAGTAACCCGGACGCTCCTTGGCCACGCGCTTGAGCAGGTCCTTGATGACCTGTTCTTCGTGCGAGGCGGCCTTTTCGTTGACCCAGTTGCTGCCGTTTTCCAGCTCGTAACCCTTGTGGATCAGCAGGGTCACGTCGCCGCCGTCATCGACCACCAGCTCCGGGCCGGTCAGGGTGCCGTCGGGCAGGGTGAAGGTGAGCGCGTCCAGGGTGCAGTCCCAGTACTCCTCCAGCGACTCGCCCTTCCAGGCGAACACCGGGGTGCCCGACGCGGCGATCGCGGCGGCGGCATGGTCCTGGGTGGAGAAGATGTTGCAGGAGGCCCAGCGCACGTCGGCGCCGATGTCCTTCAGGGTCTCGATCAGCACCGCGGTCTGGATGGTCATGTGCAGCGAGCCGGTCACGCGCACGCCCTTCAGCGGCAGGGTGGCGGCGTGCTTGCGGCGGATCGACATCAGGCCCGGCATTTCGTGCTCGGCGATGTCCAGTTCCTTGCGGCCCCAGTCGGCGAGTTTGATATCGGCAATCTTGTAATCACCTTCGGTGGAGAAGGTCTTGGCAACAGCATTCATTGGAAAGCTCCGGTAGTGACGCGCCATGCTCGTCAAGCGCGATGTCGGTCATCGGACACCTGCATGACAGCAAGACTCGCAATCGCCGGGCGCCGTTGGAACGATCCTGGCCACCGAGCCTGGCCGCGCGGACAGGGTCCACAACGGTCGCAGCGCCCCTCGGTGGAGGGTCGCCCATTATATCCCGGCGCGCTGCACTGGCATGAATCCGGCACCGCCCCCAACCAACGGCAGGGGGGCGGGCGGGCTGCGGCTGTTAAGGTCCAAGGTTTGCATCAACATGGGATGGAAGATGACTCGCACTGATCGTCGGCGCCGGGCGCGCTGGGGGAGCCTGATCGTGGGCATGGCACTGCTGGCCGTGGCCCCACTTGGGCTGGCCGCACCGGCCGCCCAGACCGCCGCCCCGCAGGTGGCTGCCGCCAGGGGCGCGCAGGGCTATGAGCTGCCGTCGGCGGCCCTGCAGGCCGTGGTCGACGCGCCGCGCGCGCCCACCCTGCACCTGTCCCCGCGCCGCGACGTGGCCGCGCTGCTGCAGACACCGGCATTGCCGTCGATTGCCGAGGTCGCGCAGCCGGAACTGAAACTGGCCGGCCTGCGCATCAACCCGGCCACCCATTCGGCCAGCCGTTTCAGCTTTGGCAACAAGCTCTGGCTGACCACCGTGGCCGACGGCAAGGAGCGCCAGATCACCGGCCTGCCGCAGCCGCTGTCGATCGCCAGCCTGGCCTGGTCGCCGGACCAGCAGTACCTGGCCTTCAACCAGGTGCACGCGGCCACCGGCGCCAATGAACTGTGGATCGTCGATGTCGCCGCCGGTTCGGCGCGGCGCCTGCTCGCCGACCTGAACACCGTGCTCGGCGACGGCTACAGCTGGCTGCCCGACAGCCGCGGCCTGCTGGTGATGCAGCAGCTCAAGGGCCAGGGCCCGGCACCGGCCGCGGGCGGCATTCCCGCCGGCCCGGCGATCCAGCAGACCGAGGCCGATGCCGGGGTGCGCTCGATCCGCACCTACCAGGACCTGCTCAGGAACGAGGCTGATGCCCGCCAGTTCGATTACTACGCCAGCGCGCAGCCGGCGCGGATCACCCTCAATGGCGTGACCACGCCGCTATCCGGCAGCGGCGTCTACCTGGACACGAGCGTCTCACCGGACGGCCGCTACCTGCTCAGCGAGCGCGTGCTGCGCCCGTACTCCTACCTGGTCCCGGTCGATGACTTCGCACGGCGCATCGAGGTGCTGTCCGCCGCCGACGGTTCGCTGGTGCACACGGTGAGCAACCTGCCGCTGGTGGAAGGCCTGCCGACCGGCAACGACGCCGTGCCGACCGGCGTGCGCAACATCAGCTGGCGCGCCGATGCCCCGGCCACGCTGGTCTGGGCCGAAGCCCAGGATGGTGGCGACCCCAACCGCGAGGCCAAGGTGCGCGACGCGGTGCTGACCCAGGCGGCGCCGTTCGAGACCCCGCCGATCACCCTGGCCCAGCTCGGCAGCCGTTACGCCGGCATCCAGTGGGGGCGGGGCGACCTGGCCCTGCTCAACGAATCGTGGTGGAAGAGCCGCGAGGTCAAGCAGTGGCGCATCGCCCCGGACCAGCCCGGGCAGGCGCCGGAGCTGCTGTCCTCGCGCTCCTCGCAGGACCGCTACAACGATCCGGGCCGGCCGGCGCTGGTGCGCGACGTCAACGGGCGCTCGCGCCTGCAGATCAGCGCCGATGGTCGCAGCATCTTCCTCTACGGCCAGGGCGCATCGCCGGAAGGCGACCGTCCGTTCGTCGACCGCCTCGACCTGGCCAGCAAGCAGACCACGCGCCTGTTCCACTCGCAGGCACCGACCTATTCGGCGCCCATCGCCCTGCTCGACCAGGAGGGCACCTCGCTGCTGCTCACCCGCGAATCGCCGGAAGAACCCTCCAACGTGTACGTGCAGTCGCTGGCAGACCCCACCGCCGCGCCGCGCGCGCTGACCCACTTCGCGCACCCGCTGCCGCAGCTGCGTGGGGTGAGCAAGGAGCAGATCCGCTACAAGCGCAACGACGGGGTGGACCTGACCGCCACGCTGATGCTGCCGCCGGGCTACACCGCGAAGAAGGATGGCCCGCTGCCGCTGCTGATGTGGGCCTACCCGGGGGAGTTCAAGACCGCCGCCGCCGCCAGCCAGGTCACCGATTCGCCGTATCGCTTCAACGCGATCAGCTACTGGGGCCCGCAGGCATTCCTGGCCAAGGGCTATGCGGTGCTGGTGAGCCCGTCGATGCCGATCATCGGTGAGGGCGACAAGGAACCCAACGACACCTACCTGCCGCAGTTGATCGCCAACGCCGAGGCGGCCGTGGACGAGGTGGTCCGGCGCGGGGTGACCGACCGCGAGCACATCGCGATCGGTGGCCATTCCTACGGCGCGTTCATGACCGCCAACCTGCTCGCGCACACCCGCCTGTTCAAGGCCGGCATCGCGCGCAGCGGCGCCTACAACCGCACGCTCACCCCGTTCGGTTTCCAGGCCGAGGAGCGCAACTACTGGCAGGCGCAGGACGTGTACCAGAAGATGGCGCCGTTCAACTACGCCGACAAGATCAAGGACCCGATCCTCTTCATCCACGGCGTGGACGACAACAACTCCGGCACCTTCCCCATCCAGAGCGAGCGCATGTTCGCAGCGGTCAAGGGCTTGGGCGGCACCGCGCGGCTGGTGATGCTGCCCAACGAATCGCACGCCTACCGCGCGCGCGAGTCGATCATGACCATGCTGGCCGAAAGCGAGCGCTGGCTGGAACAGACGGTCGGTCCGGGCAAGCCGATCAAGACGCAGCGCTGAGGCGGCAGGTACCGGCCGTTGGCCGGTACCGCAAAGGACCAGGAGTGCCGGCCGTTGGCCGGCTCCTCGCGGTGCACGACATCGCATGGGGCCGGCCAATGGCCGGCACTACCAGATGTAACTAGTTGCGCGACGCAGCATTGACCTCGTTGTGGGGTAGGCTTGGGTGGATTCCGTTCCCGAGGCCAGTGCGTCGCAGATGAACGAGTACCGAAGCAGCATCGTTTTTGCCACTCCCGATATCCCCCTGCGCGACGACGTACGCCGACTCGGCGCACTGGTCGGCGACCTGCTCGCCGAGCAGGTGTCCACGCAGTTCTTCGATGATGTGGAACAGGTGCGCACGCGCGCCATCGCCCGCCGCGAAAGCGACGCACCGCTGTCCGATCTCAACGATGCCCTCACCGGCCTGCCGCCCGAGCGCGCCGAAGCGATGGTGCGTGCGTTCAGCACCTACTTCCAGGTGGTCAACATCGCCGAGCGCGTGCATCGCATCCGCCGCCGTCGTGACTACCAGCGCGCCGGCACCGCCGCGCCGCAGCCGGACGGGTTGCAGGATGCGCTGCTCAAGCTCAAGGCGCAGGGCGTGACCCTGGCCGAGCTGGCCGAATGGCTGCCGCGCATCGACATCGAGCCGGTGTTCACCGCGCATCCGACCGAAGCCGTGCGCCGCGCGCTGCTGGAGAAAGAGCAGTTGATGGTGGCCAGCCTGGTCGACAACCTCGACGGCCAGCGCACCCCGGGCGAGGCCGCCGCCGATGCGGCGCGCTTCCGCATGGCGCTCACCGCGTCCTGGCAGACCACCGACTCCTCGCCGGTGCGGCCCACCGTGGACGACGAACGCGAGCACGTCGGCTTTTACCTGGTGCAGGTGCTGTACCGGGTGATTCCGGTGCTGTACGAATCGCTGCAGCAGGCCCTGCTGGAAACCTACGGGCAGGACCTGCCGCTGCCACGCCTGCTGCGCTTCGGCACGTGGGTGGGCGGGGACATGGACGGCAACCCGAACGTGGATGCCGGCACCATCCGGATCACCCTGGATGCCCAGCGCCAGGCGGTGCTCGGCCGCTACCAGAAGGACCTGCTGCAGCTGGCCAGCCTGCTCAGCCAATCCACCGAGCGGATCGCGGTGAGCGAGGCGCTGCAGGCGCGCGTGGCGCACTACGAACAGCTGCTGCCGCAGGTGACATCGCGCCCGCGGCATGCCGACATGCCGTACCGCCTGCTCAACGACCGCATGCGCGCGCGCGTGCAAGCCACCCTCGACGATGCCGACGGGGCGTATGCCGCGCCGGAGGAACTCGAGCAGGACATCGAACTGATCCTGGACAGCCTGCACGCCAACAAAGGCGACCATGCCGGCGGCTTCGCGGTGCGCCGCCTGTTGTGGCGGGTGCGGACCTTCGGCTTCCACCTGGCGCGGCTGGACGTGCGCCAGGAGTCCAGCGTGCACGGCCGCGCGCTGGCCAGCGTGCTCGATGGGCAGGACGCGTGGGATGCCGCCGATGCGGTGGCCCGGGCGGCACGGCTGGCACCGTTCGCCAGCGGCGAGCAGGCCCTGCCGGCCAGCACCGAAGACGGCGGCAAGCGGCTGGATGCGGTGTTCGCCGCGTTGGCCGACGCGCGCCATCGCCACGGTGCCGATGCACTGGGCAGCTACATCATCTCCATGGCGCATGACCGCAGCGACGTGCTCGCGGTGCTGGCGCTCGCACGTCGCGGTGGGCTGGTGGACGAGGCTGGCGCGGTGCCGCTGGATATCGCGCCGTTGTTTGAAACCGTGGACGATCTCAAGCGCGGCACCGCCACCCTGCGCGACCTGCTCGCCGACCCGGTCTACCGCACCCACCTGGCCGCGCGCGGCGATGTGCAGATGGTGATGCTGGGCTATTCGGACAGCGGCAAGGATGGCGGTATCGCGGCCTCGCGCTGGGGCCTGCAGCGTGCCCAAGTGGAACTGCTGGAGGTGGCCGCCGAGAACGACATCCGCCTGACCTTCTTCCATGGCCGTGGCGGCTCGATCAGCCGCGGTGGCGGCAAGACCACGCACGCCGTGGATGCCTCGCCGCGTGGCAGTATCGACGGCCGCCTGCGCGTGACCGAGCAGGGCGAAGTGATCCATCGCAAGTACGGCATCCGTGCGCTGGCGCTGCGCTCGCTGGAGCAGTCCACCGGTGCGGTGCTGCGCTCCAGCCTGCGCCCGCGCGCGCCGGAGCCGCGCGAGGAACAGTGGCGCCCGGTGATGGACCTGATCGCGGAGAGAAGCGCCGATGCCTACCGCGCCTTCGTCGGCCAGAAAGACTTCATGCAGTACTTCCGGCTGGCCACGCCGATCGACGTGATCGAGCGGATGACGCTGGGCTCGCGCCCGTCGCGGCGGCTCGGCGAGGATGCCGCGCTGTCCAACTTGCGCGCGATCCCGTGGGTGTTCGCCTGGAGCCAGGCCCGCGCGGTAATCCCCGGCTGGTATGGCGTGGGCAGCGGCCTGCAGGCGGCGATCGAGGCCGGCCACGAGGACACCCTGAAGGAGATGGCGCGCGACTGGCCGTTCTTCAGCACCTTCCTGGACGACATCGCGATGGTGCTGTCCAAGGGCGATCTGACCATCGCCGAGCAGTTCTCGCAGCTGTCCGGCGGCCTGCATGCCACCTTCTTCCCACAGATCCAGCGCGAGCTGGCGCTTACCGGCCAGGTGATCCTCGCGCTTACCTGGCAGGACGAACTGCTCCAGCACGACCAGCGTCTGGCGCTGTCGATCCGCCTGCGCAACCCCTACATCGATCCGATCAGCGTGCTGCAGGTGGACCTGCTGCGGCGATGGCGGGCCAGTGGCGGCGAAGACGACGACGTGCTGCGCGCGCTGGTGGCGTGCGTCAACGGTGTCTCGCAGGGTGTACAGAACACCGGGTGATCCACACCGTTGGTCTGTGGCCCGTCACCGGGAGTGCCGGCCGTTGGCCGGCGCCCCGCAACGCCGGGCATTGTTGCCTTGCGCGCGGGGCGACGCGTTGCCCACTGCACCTCCGTCCAACATCGCGCCGTGCCGGCCAGCGGGCGGCACTCCCGGGGGTTATTCCGGGGAGGGCGGGTTGGACGCCAGCAGCTCCAGGTGCCGCTGCTCCATTTCCTCACGCAGCTGGCGGCGGATCAATGCGGCCGCGTGCCGGCGGCGTTCGTCGCTGGTTTCCAGCTGCAGCGGCGGTACCGGAGTGGGCTTGCCGTCCTCGTCCACCGCGACCATGGTGAAGAAGCAGCTGTTGGCGTGGCGCACGCTGCGCTTGAGGATGTCCTCGGCCACCACCTTGACCCCGATCTCCATCGACGAGGTGCCGGTGTAGTTGACCGAGGCCAGGAAGGTGACCAGCTCGCCGACCGCGATCGGCTGGCGGAACATCACCTGGTCCACCGACAGGGTGACCACGTAGCGGCCGGCATAGCGGCTGGCGCAGGCGTAGGCGACCTGGTCGAGCAGGCGCAGCACCGCCCCGCCGTGGACCTTGCCGGAGAAATTGGCCATCTCCGGCGACATCAGCACGGTCATGGACAGCTGGTTGGATTTGAATTCGGGCATGGGGGGAGTGTAGCGCCGGTAGGGCTGCAGGGAGACCCGACCGTTGGTCGGCTGGACGCACGCGACGGCCGACGCCAACCTGGGCTGATGCCAAAACGACGCCGGGCCGCGAAAGCGGTCCGTCCTGTTTTCTTCGATCATTGCCGCGCTGCGCGCGGCAAGCCGACCAACGGTCGGCTCTACCGGTAAGAGAAGGGCCGCCTTCGCGGCCGCGCCGCGATGGTGCCGATGCGCCGTGCAGGGGAAAGCATCGCCATGCGCCGTGGTGTTGCCGCCCAAACGACGATGGGCCGCCTTCGCGGCCGCGCCGCGATGGTGCCGATGCGCCGTGCAGGGGAACGCATCGCCATGCGCCGTGGTGTTGCCGCCCAAACGACGATGGGCCGCCTTCGCGGCCGCGCCGCGATGGTGCCGATGCGTCGTGCAGGGGAACGCATCACCATGCGCCGTTATGTTGCCGCCCAAACGACGATGGGCCGCTTTCGCGGCCCATCGGCTTTTCCGATCATTGCCAACCGGTAAGAACATGGGCCGCTTTCGCGGCCCATGTGTCTTATTTCAGCTTCGCATCCGCACGCAGGGCGGCGGCGCGATCGGTCTTCTCCCAGGAGAAGGCGGTCGCGTTGACGGTTTCGCCGGAACCGTTGAGGTAGCTGAAGTCCTTCGGCTTGCGGCCGAAGTGACCGTAGGCGGCGGTCTGCTGGTACATCGGGTGGATCAGGTCCAGCATCTTGATGATGCCGTACGGGCGCAGGTCGAAATGCTTGCGGATCAGCTTTTCGATCTTGTCATCGCTGATCTTGCCGGTGCCGAAGGTGGTGACCGAGATCGAGGTCGGCTCGGCCACGCCGATGGCGTAGGAGACCTGCACTTCGCAACGGTCGGCCAGGCCGGCCGCCACGACGTTCTTGGCGACGTAGCGCGCCGCGTAGGCAGCCGAACGGTCGACCTTGGACGGATCCTTGCCCGAGAACGCGCCACCACCGTGACGGGCCCAGCCGCCGTAGGTGTCGACGATGATCTTGCGGCCGGTCAGGCCGCAGTCGCCCACCGGGCCACCGATCTCGAACTTGCCGGTCGGGTTGATGTGGAACTTGGTGCCCTTGTGCAGCCACTTGGCCGGCAGCACCGGCTTGATGATCTCTTCGCGGACGGCCTCGATGAGGTCCTTCTGCTTCACGCCCGGGGCGTGCTGGGTGGAAAGCACCACCGCGTCGATGGCCGAGACCGCGCCGTTTTCATAGCGCAGGGTGACCTGGCTCTTGGCATCCGGGCGCAGCCAGGACAGCGGCGAGTTCTTCTTCTTGCGGATCTTGGCCTGCTGCTCGACCAGGCGGTGCGACAGGTGGATCGCGGCCGGCATGTAGCTGTCGGTCTCGTTGGTGGCATAGCCGAACATCAGGCCCTGGTCGCCAGCGCCCATTTCTTCGGGCTTCTTGCGGTCAACGCCCTGGGCGATGTGCGGGGACTGCTTGCCGATCAGGTTCAACACGCCGCAGGTGGCGCCGTCGAAGCCGACGTCGGAGCTGTCGTAGCCGATGTCCAGGATCACCTTGCGGGTCAAGGCCTCCAGGTCGATCCAGGCGCTGGTGGTGATTTCACCGGCCACGATCGCCACGCCGGTCTTGACCATGGTCTCGCAGGCAACGCGGGCGCGCTGGTCCTGGGCAAGGATCGCGTCCAGCACCGCATCGGAGATCTGGTCGGCAATCTTGTCCGGATGGCCTTCGGAGACCGATTCGGAGGTGAACAGGTAGCTGGACATCAGGCGTAATATCCTTTGATTCGGATGGAAAGATGGGCGCGAATGATACACGGCAACCCGCGCCGTTGCATTGTGCGCCAGCGCGAGTTGCCCGTGGTTAAGCCCGCGTGCCCGTCGCAGGGCCCGATGTGACGGGATTGGGGGCCAGGGTCACCGCCCAGTGTTCCACCAGCGTGACACTGGTCCGGCCAGCCGGGGCCGGCGAGCGTCATCGCGCTGTCGCCAAACCGCCATCGCCCTGCCTTGCCAGGCGCGCAGGCTTCGGCGCATCCGGGCGCCCGGCCCGGGGGAGCACGCCATGCAGCCGCCTGAGCAGCGCAATGCAGGACCGCGTGCCATGCACGCGGTGACCCGACTGTCGCCGTACCGCCGCGCCGTATTCCTGTCCGATGTGCACCTGGGCTCGCGCCACTGCCACGCCACCGAACTGGCGCGGTTCCTGGCCGACCTGCGCTGCGAACGCCTGTACCTGGTGGGCGACATCATCGACCTGTGGTGGATGGCGCACCGCCGGGCGAGCTGGCAACCGGCCCACAGCGAGGTGATCCAGGCCCTGCACGCACTGCGCGGCGCCGGCACCGAGATCATCTACATCCCCGGCAACCACGATGCATCGCTGCGCCAGGTATGCGGGCTGGTGCTGCCGGCCATGCAGGTACGCCGCCGTGCCATCCACGTCACCGCCGACGGGCGCCGGCTGCTGGTCGCCCACGGCGACGACTACGACGGCGTCACCCATTTCGGTGGCCTGCAGGAGCGGTTCGGCGACTGGCTGTATTACCGCATCCTCACCGGCAACCACCTGCTCAATGCCGTGCGGCGCCGGCTCGGGCGCCGGTACTGGTCGTTGTCGGCATTCCTCAAGAAGCGCAGCAGTGCCGCCGAGCGCTACATCGAGCGCTTCGTCCAGGCCGGGCTGGAGGATGTCCGCCGGCGTGGCCTGGATGGGATCGTCTGCGGGCACATCCATCGTGCCGCGCTGGTCGAGCGGGACGGGCTGGTCTACGCCAACGACGGCGACTGGGTGGAGAGCCTCACCGCGCTGGTCGAAGATCCCGATGGCCGCCTGCGGCTGCTCGACCACGGCGGTCGCACGCGGGTGGAGCTTCCGCCCGCGGTCGCCCGCGTGCCGCGCGCGGCCTGAGCGCGCCGCATCGCGCCTGCGCGGCTGCTAGCATCGGCCGATGGACTCCTTTACCCAGATCGTACTGGGCGGCGCTGTCGCCGCCGCCATCGCCCCGGCCGGCCACCGCCGCGCCGCCCTGCTGGCCGGTGCCGCACTTGGCACCCTGCCGGACCTGGACGCCCTGCTGCTCGGCTTCACCACCACCGATCCGTTGGCCCTGATGACCGAGCACCGCAGCTATAGCCACTCCCTGCTGGTGCTGCCCTGGGTCGCGGCACTGATCTGGTGGCTGTTCAAGCGGTTCGGCCATGGCCGGGTCGCGCAGGCGCCGGCGCGCTGGTTCTGGGCGATCCTGCTGGCCCTGGTCACCCACCCGCTGCTGGATGCCTTCACCGTGTACGGCACCCAGCTGTGGTGGCCGTTCACGCCCCCGCCGACCATGTGGTCCAGCGTCTTCATCATCGATCCGCTGTACACCGTGTGGCTGCTGCTGGCCTGCGTGGTGGCCTGGGTCGCCCGCGCGCGCCCGCTGGCGCAGAAGGCGCTGGTGGCCGGGCTGGTGCTCAGCTCCGGCTACCTGGGCTGGTCGCTGCTGGCCAAGCACACGGTCGAGCGCGACGCCGACCGCGCGCTGGCGGCGATGGGCCTGGGCGATGCGCCGCGGTTTTCGGTGGCCACCCCGTTCAACACGCTGCTGTGGCAGGTGGTGGCGATGACCCCCAGTGGCTATGTGATCGGCGAGCGCTCGCTGGTCGCCGATGACGGCCCGATGACCTTCGAGGGGCATCCGTCCAATGTGCAGGCCCTGCGCCAGGCGGCCGCGCTGCCGGCGGTGCAGCGGCTGGCGTGGTTCAACCGCGGCTTCATGCGCGCGCAGGTCGTGCAGGGCCAGTTGCAGCTCAGCGACCTGCGCATGGGGCTGGAACCGGACTACACCTTCACCTTCGCGGTGGCCCGGGCCGAGGGCGAGGGCTGGGTGGCGATCACGCCGCTTCAGCTGCGCCCAGCGTATGAAGGCGCGCAGGGCAGGGCGACACTGAAGCGCCGGTTCGCGGGACTGTGGCAGCGCATCTGGCACGCCCCGACCGCCACCGGGGTGATCGCACCGAAGGCAGGGCTGACGGAGGCACCGTGACCGAACGGTTCGAGATGGAGATCAATGGCACGCGTTATACGCGGCTGGCCGATGTGCCGCCGGAGTACCGCGCGTTGCTGGTGCACCTGGACCCGGCGCGGTCGGCCGAGCAGCCGGCGGTTCCGCTGCGCGAGATCCTGCACAAGGCCAAGGCGCAGCCTGATCGGGCGCGCCGGCAGCAGGTGGCGCTGGAGGCGCTGGCCAAGGTCGATCCTGCGCGGGCGCGGCGCCTGCAGAACACGCTCACCGAGCGCATCCAGCGGCCGGCGACCGGTACGCTGGAAGTGGGCACGCCGCCGAGCGCCCGCCCTCGCGACGCCGCCCGCCACAGCGCCGCCGGCATGACCGTGGCGCCGGGGGATCGCGGCGGGCTGGGGCTCTGGGTGGTGCTGGCGGGCGTGGTGGTCGCCACCGTCGTCGCCTGGATCATGCGCTAGCGGCGCAACCTCGCGCCCGCGTCTTCAATACACCGTCGCGCGTGCCTGCACGAAGGAGAAGAAGAACACCGCGTTGGGGTCGTTCTGCACCAGGCTGAACTCGCGACGCATGCCGTCCACGGTGTCCTGGTCGACCAGGCCCGCCTCCAGCAACGCATCGACCGCCGACAGCAGCAGCTGCTCCCAGAACGCGATCATGGTCTTGCGCCGGGCCGGCTCGCGGTTGTCCAGGTGGATGGTCTTGATCTCGGTGTGCACGTCGCGGAAGCCACCGGCCAGCAGCAGGTTGCCCAGCTTGGCGCCGACGAACGGGTCGCCGCCGTGGTCGTACTGGAAGTCGTTGAACGCCATCCAGTAGCGCCAGATGTGCGGCGAGTACGGATCGAGCAGGAACGAGGCGTTCATCACCTCGGTGATGTACACCGGCGAGCCCGGGGCCAGCACCCGGCGCACTTCGCTGAGTACGCGCGCCGGCGACGGCACGTGTTCCAGCACCCAGCAAAGGAAGGCCGAGTCGAACTGGCGCGCGCCGAACGGCAGGTCGCCGGCATCGGCCTGCAGCAGGGCGTAGCGCTCGCTGCACCAGGGGGTTTTTTCCAGGTTGCCGCGCGCGGTATCCAGCTGGGCCTGGCTCAGGTCCACCCCGGTGACATGCAGCTCGGGGAAGCGGCGCAGCAGGATCTCCGTCTGCGCACCCACGCCACTGCCCACCTCCAGCAGGCGCTGGGCACCGCTGTAGTCGATGCCACTGAAAATGCTCGATTCGAACAGGCGGGCCTGGGTCACCAGCCGGTGCTGCTCGGTACTGGAGAACCCATGCAGGTAGGTCGGGGCGGCGATCGGCGGGGTCATGGCAGTGGACTCAGGCAGCAGAGGACAGCGGCACGCCAGCGGCGAGCGCGTTGAAATAGTCGGTGGTCAGGGCGATCTGGCTGGCGGCATCGTCGGCGCGGTTGACCACCGCGCGGAAGGCCGCGTTTTCGGGGCGGTCCTTGGCGTACCAGCCCAGGTGCTTGCGCGCGATGCGCACGCCCTGCGGCTCGCCGTAGAAGTCGTGCAGCGCGTGCAGGTGGCCGAGCAGGATGTCGCGCACCTCCTGCAGCGACGGCGGCGCCAGCAGCGTGCCGGTGGCCAGGTAGTGCGCCACCTCGCGGAAGATCCACGGGCGTCCCTGCGCGGCACGGCCGATCATCACCGCGTCCACGCCGGTGACCGCCAGCACGTGGGCGGCCTTCTGCGGCGAGTCGATATCGCCATTGGCCAGCACGGGGATGCGCAGTGCCGCCTTGATCGCGGCGATGGTCTCGTACTCGGCCTGGCCGGTGTAGTGCTGGTCGCGGGTGCGCCCATGCACGGCGAGTGCGGCGATCCCGCTGTCCTCGGCGATGTGGGCGATGCGCGGGCCGTTGCGATGGTCGCAGTCCCAGCCGGTGCGGATCTTCAGCGTGACCGGTACATCCACCGCCGCGACCACGGCGCTGAGGATGCGGGCGACGAGGTCCTCATCGCGCATCAGCGCCGAGCCGGCCCAGGCGTTGCACACCTTCTTGGCTGGGCAGCCCATGTTGATGTCGATGATCTGCGCGCCATGATCGACGTTGTAGCGCGCCGCCTCGGCCAACTGCTGCGGCTCGGTGCCGGCGATCTGCACGCTGATCGGGTCCGGCTCACCGGCATGGTCCATGCGGTGCAGGGATTTGCGCGTGTTCCAGAAGCGCGGGTCGGAGATGGTCATCTCCGAGGCGGCCAGGCCCGCGCCCAGCCGCTTGCACAGCAGCCGGAAGGGCTTGTCGGTGACGCCGGCCATCGGCGCCAGCACCACGTTGGGCTGGATGTTGTAGGGGCCAATCTGCATGGGCGCATTGTAGAGCGCGCCGGCCGTGCCCAACGCGCGGGCGGGCACCCTGTTCAGGCCGATCCGGAAGGGCCTGATGCGCTACGGTCATGAGCATATGCTTGACCCTTGGTTCCACCGCCCCCAGTGACCGGGGATGCTGGGCAGTTGGCTGAGGGCCCGGTCGTGGTCAAGGCGCCGGGCCGCAGGCATAGGCCAGCACGGCCAGGTGCCGCCGTGGGTCCAGCCCGAGCAGGTCGAGTACGGCGGCATCCTCGAAGGAGCCGATCGCGCAGCCGGCGGCCTTCATCGCCGCCACTTCCTGCCCCAGCGCCCCCAGCCAGACCCCCGCCTCGATCAACACGAAGCGGCCACCGCGTTCACCGTACTTGGCCAGCGTGCCCGCCGGCTCGGCGATCAGGAACAGCACCGCCGCCGGCCGCTCCGGCCAGTCCACGCCGAGCAGCGTGGACAGCGCCGGCCACGCCGGGCACGGCGCCACCGGCACCAGGGCGTGTGCGAGCGGGTCGTACCAGTGGATGCCCTGCGCCGGGGTGGGCGCATCGTCGCTGGCGTACAGCGCGGCATAGGCCTGGATCGGGTACTTGGCCCCACCGGACGGCAGGCGCCGGGTGTCGCTGGCACCGGGGCGTGCGCGCAGCGGGGCCAGCACGCGCCCCAGCTCCTGCGCGCCCCAGCGTGCGTCCCCGAAACGGCGGCCACTGTGGCGCTGCGCCAGGGCGTCATCGGGGTGGACCGGGTCCGGCAGGGCGATGCCGCCGGCCGCATGCAACGGCCGCGGCGGCGAGCCAGCGCGTGCGGCATCGTCGGCGATGCGCGCGCGCATCACCTCGGCGCGCGCAGGGTTGAGTTCGCCGTTGTGCCAGAACAGATGGAACAACGGGGCATCCTGCCAGGGGGAAGGCGGTGACGGCATGCGGTCCTCGGGCATCAGCCCAATGGATGCGGGAAGGGATTGGGAAACGCACCGCCGTGCGGCACGCCGGGATAACGCCAGGCCACGTCCTGGCACCGGCCACCGAGGAACGGCGCGCGCTCGTCGGCATGCAGGCCACTGAGCTGTGGCGACAGCACCCGCATCACCCGCAATCCCGCCGCGGCCACGTCGGCGGTGGTCAACTCGCGGTAGTACAGCGCGATGCCGGCATGGCCGAGCCGCCGCCGCAGCGCATCCAGCTCGGCGATCGCGCGCTGCGCCGGCGGGCGCAGCGCGGCGTCGGGCGGCGGCAGGGTCAACGGGCTGGCGCCTGCATCCCGCAGCAGCGGCAGCTGCGGCCACAGGTCCGGGCGCAGGGTGTAGAACGCGGCATGTTCGTCGAAGCTGCGCAGCGCTGCCGGGTCGCGCGGCAGCCGGGCACTTTCGCGGCCACACAGATGCGCGGCGAAGGTCAGCGACTGCTGCCATTCCAGCAGCGCCTTGTGCAGCGCCTCGCCCGGATCGGCGCGGCAGGCGATGCCGAGTACATTGCGTGGGCGGCCGTCGAACGGGATGCCACCGGCGACCGCGATGACCGGGTGCGGGTTCCACTGCTGGGTCAGGTCGAAGGCCTGCAGTTCGCCACCGCGCGCGCTTGCGTGGGCATGCCATGGCGCCGGCAGGGCGATCCTCCGGCCGGCCACGCCATTGAGCCAGGTCACCGCCAGCGCATCGCGCTCGAGCAACTCCTGGGCGGCGCGCAGCAGCGCCAGCCACGCGCCATCACGGCCATCCCGCCAGGCGGCCAGCCCACTGGAGGTCGACGGCAGCCGCGCCTGGCCCCTGCGCGGCCCCAGTCCCACCAGTTCCTGCGGCACCCAAACCACCCGGTTGTCATCCAGCGCATGCACCGCGGCGAACAGATCGTCATCGCGTTCGGGCATCGGCCACGGAAAGCCGGGCGTCGCGCGTTGGTGTGCCGAGAACAGGGCGAACGTCGCTTCGTCCAGGCGTTGCGCGGGCGTCAGCGCATCACGGCGACGCACCTCGAGGCCCACCTGCGCCGCCGCCAGCCGCTCCAGCGCCTCGGCGACCGCGCCATCGGCGGCTGCATCGGCGTCCAGCGCGACCGCGCCTGACACCCCTTGCCAGGGGTTGGCCGGGTCGGCCGGGGTGGCGGCATTGTGGACCCGGCGTCCCTCGAACAACGGGCCGGTGTCATCACAGGGGTTGGCGTCGATCGCCTGCGCCGGGCGGACCAGCCCACAGCGCGGACGCGCCGCGCCATGCAGCAGGTGCGACGACAGCGTGGGGGTTTCCGGGTCCGCCGCGTCGGCGGCGGAGCGGCTCATTTCAAGACGCTCAGCCAGAGCATCATCTCGGCCGCGCCGACCACGAACAGGCCCAGCAGCAGCGCGATGCCGATGCCGATGCCGCGCCCGAGCGAACGCCCCGAGCGCTCGTAGATGAGTGCGTAGATCCCGACATACACCCCGACCGCGACGAACAGGCCGAATATCGGGTTGGCGATGCCCATGAAGAGGCCACCGCCGGCCGCCGCCAGCGGCAAGGCGAACAGCCCCAGCAGCACCCGGCTGGTGCGGCTCATCCCGGCTGCCGGCACTACATGGGCGGCGCTGTCGGAAAGGTCCGGATGCGCGGTGCTGGACGGGTCCGGCTGCGATCGAGGTTGCGGGGTGTCGTGGTCGGTGCCTGTCGGGGTGTCGACGGCGACGACCGGGGCGTGTGCGTCACTGCCGGCGGCCGCGGGCACAACCGGTTGCAGCCCGCCGAGCACCACCGCCGACAGCACCGAAGTGCCGAGCAGGGTGACGATGCAGGAACTGCAGGTGGTCGAGGTCGAGCCGCCGCCTGCCGCGGCAAGGTCCTGGCGCGAAGCACTGGCGTCGAACTGGTTGGGCAGGCGATACATACGGTCACTCCATTGACCGAGGCGGAAACGCCCGGCGCGTGGGCCACAGTATCACGGGCGCACGGCGTCCCAGGGCAACGACAGCGGCGCTGGCAAGGGTGCGTCGCCGCGCTGGCAGGCCGGGCACCACGGCAGCCGCAGCACCCGGTCGCGCTCGCCATGCAGGCGATGCAGGTCCAGCCAGACGGTGCGTTCGAAGTAGCCCAGCAACAGCTGGGGTTGATCCAGCAACGGCGCGACCAGTGCCGCGATCCGTGCCGGTTTCGCCGCGACCGCCGGCATCGCCGGCACTGCCGCCTCGCCCCATCGGCGCAGCACCCGGTTGCCCAGGCAATACACACAGGCACTCTGGCCCGGCACCACATAGGGCCCCAGCGCGAGCGTGTGGTGATAGCTCAGGTCCAGCAGCAGGTGCGGTTGGGTCGGCATCTGCGTGCGGTACCGGGTCAAGGCCGCTTCCCAGCCAAGCCCATGCCGGACCAGCACCAGCAGGTCGGCATCGGCGACGGCATCGACGCGCTGCAGCGCCGCGCCACCCTGCTGGTCGAACGCGTCGGCCAGGCCGGGCAGGGGATCGCCGAGCCAGTCCAGTGCATAGCGCCGCACCGCGGGCACTGCCTGCAACGGCACCAGCACGCCGAGGCGGATCAACTGGCGGACCGCGGAGCCGCAGTCGGCATCGTCCTGCAGGATCGCCAGGGTGTCGTCCTGCCAATGGCCGAGGATCCGCTCGACGGCTGTCGGCGTATCGGCCTCGTCGACCACGTACAGCTCGTCCGCGCCACCGGACACCAGCAACAGCTGACGCTGCGCATGGGTCTGCGAAAACAGGGCCCAGGCCGGATTGCGCGTCCAGCGCGGTTCGTCCGCCTGCGCCACTGCGTGTTCGGGACTGCCTGCTGCTGCCACTGCGTACGGTCCGTGTATCGGTTGAAACCCAAGAATAACGGCAAACAGGCGCGCCACGTTCTGCTACGGTGCGCGCGTGCGCACACTGCCTGTTGCCAACGTTCCGGTCACCCCGCCGCCCTGGCGCGAGGCGTTGCTGTGGATGCTGCTGCTCGGCGCGATGTTCATCCATGGCTACAGCTGGACCAACCAGTGGGCGGCAAGCCAGGCCCAGACCCATACCCTGCATGGTCGCTGGGATGATGCGATCCCGTTCTGGGCGTGGACCATCTGGCCCTACCTGGCGTTGAACCTGTTGTACCCGCTGACGTTCTTCATCTGCCCGACCCGGTCGGCTTTGCGCCGCCACGCGGTGGCCATCGCCCTGGTGCAGGCCGGCTGCATGCTTGCCTTCGTGTGCTGGCCAACCGGCAATATCCGTCACCTGCCGCAGCCGGACGGCGCCAGTGGATTGCTGTTCGCCCAGCTGCGCGCGTTCGAGGCGCCGTTCAACATGGCGCCGTCGCTGCATGCCGCGGTACTGGTGCTGGTCTGGCAGGCCTGGCGGCAGGTGCTGCGGACGGAGGCGGCGGCGCTGCGCTGGCTGTGGCACGGCGCCTGTGGCCTGATCCTGCTGTCGACCGTGACCACCTGGCAGCACGATCTGCTGGACGTGCTTGCGGGACTGTTGCTCGGTGCGCTGGCGGGGTGGATCGCGCGATCCGTGTGCAGGCCGCGCCGGCCAGTCGGCTGAGCTGCGCGGACGGCGATGAAGCAAAAAAAAGGCCAGCGCGAACGCTGGCCTCGCTATCCACGACGGTGACGCTTACTTGTTCTCGACATCACCCGGGGTGAAGTGCGGCATCGCCACGGCGGCGCCTTCCTTCTCGGTGGAGCGGCCCGCGAACTGGTTGGCAAAGCGCACGTGACGGATGAAGGCCGCCTCGCCGTCCTGCGCGATCGAGGCGCACAGCGCGCCGTTGAACGCGTCGCCGGCACCGGTGGTGTCCAGCACCTGTACCTGTTCGGCACCCACGCGGTAGTACGGCTGGGTGTCGCCGCGCAGGTTTTCCTCGGCATGCGAAACGAACACACCCACCGACCCCAGCGTGACCACCACCGTGCCGTTGCCGACCAGCTTGCGGCACAGCGCATGCAGGCTGGCACCGTCCAGGGCGGCGACGTCGTTGGCGTCCACGCGCTCACCGACATGGCGGCCGAGCAGGGCGGCGAACTCGGTCTCGTTCGGGGTCAGCACGTCGGCCAGCTTGAGCAGGCCGATGCTGGAGGGGGCGTCGGCCGGGGCGGCATTGAGCACGGTGGTGGCACCGGCCTCGCGGGCCAGCGCCAGCGCCGCTTCGATGGTTTCCACCGGGGACTCCAACTGCGCCAGCACCACCTTGGCGCGGCCCAGCAGCGCGCGCTGGGCCTGCACGAAGTCCAGGCTGAGCGCCGCGTTGGCACCGGGGCCGATCACGATCGTGTTGCGACCGCGGGCGTCCACGTAGATGCCGCCGGTGCCGGTCGGCTCGCTGCTGGCCTCGGCGGTCAGGGCGAAACCGTCCTGCTCGGCCAGGCCACGCGCCATCGCACCGCCGGCGTCGTCGCCGAGCGCGCACAGGAAGGTGGTCGCCGCACCGGCGCGGCGGGCAGCCACGGCCTGGTTGAAGCCCTTGCCGCCGGGGCCGGTGCTGTAGCGCCCGGCGATGGTCGCACCCGGGGCCGGGAGCGACTCGCAACGCCAGACATGATCCACGTTGAAGGAACCGACTACGACGACACTGCTACTCATAAAGACTGTTTCTCAAAGAACGGATATCAGCTGAAATGCGTCAGCACGCCGGCAATGGTCGCCGTCATGAAGGTGGCGATGGTACCGCCGAGCACGGCGCGCAGGCCGAACTTGGCCAGATCGTGGCGACGCTCGGGGGCCAGGCCACCAATACCACCGATCTGGATCGCGATGGAGCTGAAGTTGGCAAAACCGCACAGCGCGTAGGTCGCGACCAGGCGGCCTTCCTCGGACAGGGACACCCCCGGCACCTGGCCGTTGACGATCTCCGACAGCTTGGAATACGCCACGAACTCGTTGATGACCACCTTCTGGCCGATCAGCGAGCCCACGGTGTTGGCGTCGGCCCACGGGGTGCCGATCACCCAGGCGATCGGGGCCAGCACATAGCCGAAGATGGTCGACAGGTCGGTCGGGCGACCAATCATCGCCTGCAGGCCGCTTACTTCGCCCAGCCAGGTCAGCGGGGCGTTGAGCAGGGCGATCAGGGCGATGAAGGCCAGCAGCATCGCGCCGATGTTCAGCGCCAGCTTGAGGCCGTCGCCGGCGCCGGCGGCCGCCGCGTCGATGATGTTGCTGGAGGTCTTTTCCACTTCCATCTTGACCGTGCCGCGGGTCAGCGGGGTACCGGTCTCGGGCACCAGCAGCTTGGCCACCACCAGGGTCGCCGGCGCGGCCATGATGCTGGCCGCCAGCAGGTGCTTGGCGTAGAAGGCCTTCTGCACCGGGTCGTCGCCGCCGAGCATGCCCACGTAGGCAGCCAGCACGCCGCCGGCGATGTGCGCCATGCCGCCGATCATCATGGTGATCAGCTCGGACTGGGTCATCTTGGCGATGTACGGGCGCACCGTCAGCGGCGCCTCGGTCTGGCCGATGAACACACTGGCGCAGACGCTGGTGGTTTCCGCGCCGGACACGCGCATCACCTTGGTGATCGCCCAGGCCATGCCGCGCACGATCCCCTGCATCACGTTGAGGTGGTACATGACCCCCATCAACGCCGAGAAGAAGATGATCGTCGGCAGCACCTGGAAGGCGAAGATGAAACCGAACTTGCTGGTGTCCATCAGGCTGCCGAAGATGAAGGTCGAGCCGGCGTTGACGAACTCCAGGATCTTGACGAAGCCCTTGCCCAGCGCATCGAACACGTCGCGGCCACCGGGCACCAGCAGCACCACCGCGGCGAACGCGATCTGCAGGGCGATGCCGGTCACCACCAGGCGCCAGTCCACGGCGCGCTTGTTGTTCGAGAACAGCCAGGCGATGCCGATCAGCACTGCCAACCCGAACAGGCCGAAGCCAATCCTGCCCAAACCATCGACCATGAGACTTCCCTTGGGGCGCCGCGAAAAACGGGAAGCCTATAGCGGTGGCAGGGTCCGGGCAAGGAAAAGCAGCGTCCAGGTACCCATCGGCCGTGATCGGGCAAGTATCCACAAGGGTTCGCGCGGTCCAGCCGGCTACACTGACGGGCATCGTTCCGGCCCGGATGCGGGCCTGCAGCAGAGGAGAACCCCCATGCACTACCGGCGTCTTGGATCCACCGGCCTGAAGCTGTCGGCCTTGTCCTTCGGGGCCTGGGTCACCTTTGGCGACCAGATCGGCCGCGATGAGGCCCGCAACCTGATCGCCAGCGCCTGGGACCATGGCATCACCTTCTTCGACAATGCCGAAGGCTATGCGCGCGGCCGCGCCGAGCAGGTCATGGGCGATGTGATCGCCGACCTGCGCCTGCCCCGCGATGGCTTCTGCGTATCCAGCAAGGTGTTCTTCGGCGCCGTCGACGATCCGCGCCCCACCCAGCACGGGTTGTCGCGCAAGCATGTCACCGATGCCTGCCATGCCGCCCTCAAGCGGCTGCGGGTGGACTATCTGGACCTCTACTATTGCCACCGCCCGGATCCGGACACGCCCATCGCCGAGACCGTGCAGGCCATGGACACCCTGATCCGCCAGGGCAAGGTGCTGTACTGGGGCACGTCGGAATGGTCGGCCGCGCAGATCCAGGAAGCGGTGGCCATCGCCCGTGCCCAGCACCTGCACCTGCCCTCGATGGAGCAGCCGCAGTACAACCTGCTGCACCGCGAGCGGGTGGAGCGCGAGTACGCGTCGCTGTATGCCGACCCGGGCCTGGGCACCACGATCTGGTCGCCGCTGGCCTCTGGCCTGCTGACCGGCAAGTACAACGACGGCGTGGACGCGCAGTCGCGGCTCGGCCAGGGCCAGCTGGGCTGGCTCAAGGACCAGGTGCTGGGCGACCCGTCCGGCAACCGCCTCGACACCGTGCGACGCTACACCGCCCTGGCCGCCAGCCTCGGCGTGTCGCCGGCACAGCTGGCAATCGCCTGGTGCCTGCGCAACCCCAACGTCTCCAGCGTCATCCTCGGCGCAAGCCGGGTGGGGCAGCTGGAAGAGAACCTGGGCGCGCTGGACCTGCTTGAGCAGGTCGATGACGCCACGTGGCAGCAGGTCGACGCGATTTTCGCCTGACCGAAGGGGAGGGGGTGGACTGGGACCGGAACTGGAACTGGAACGGGAACGGGAACGGGTAGAGCCGAGCCATGCTCGGCTGCATGCCCCCCAGTCCCCCAGATCCCTCAGCCCCGCAACCCGGCAGCTCGGCAACCGGCAACCCGGTAATCCGGTAATCCGGTAATCCCGGCCATCCCGGCCCCGCAGCCGAGCATGGCTCGGCTCTACCGGGCGAGGGGTGTAGAGCCGAGCCATGCTCGGCTGCATGCCCCACAGACCCCCAGATCCCTCAGCCCCGCACCTCGGCAACCCGGTAATCGGCAACCCGGTAATCGGCAATCCGGTAATCCCGGCCCCGCAGCCGAGCATGGCTCGGCTCTACCGAGCGAGGGGTAGAGCCGAGCCATGCTCGGCTGCATGCCCCACAGTCCCCCAGATCCGTCCGCCCCACGCCTCGGCAACCCGGCAACCCGGTAATCGGCAATCCCGGTAATCGGCAATCCCGGCAACCCCGGCAATCCCGGCAATCCCGGCAATCCCGGCAATCCCGCCGCCGCAGCCGAGCATGGCTCGGCTCTACCGGGCGATCGGTGCTGCCTTCGCTGGCTTTTGATTGATGGCATCAATCGGAATAACGAAATCCATCATCAATTCCATCATTGAAGTTGAGAATGGTTGTTGATTGTCAACTGAGAATCATTATCATTTAAGTCGTCCCTCGCACGAGTCCAGACGATGAACACTCAAGCTGCTGTACTGCTGCGCCCCGAAACGCTGACCCTCCGCGACCGTCCGGTCCGCGTGGTCCCGCCCGAAGAAGTGATCGACAGCGAAGCCCTGCTCAAGGGCCGCCGCGAAATCCTGATCCAGCACGGCGACCGCTTCTATCGCCTGCGCCATACCAGCAACGACAAGCTGATCCTGACCAAGTAACGGCGCTGCCTCCCCCACGGGCGGGCCTGCCGTCGCGCCGCCGCGCGACCGCTGCCGTCCCGGGCCCCGCCTCGGTCCACCGCTCTCTCCCCCTCGACACGTCGCCGGCGACTTCGGTCCTCGACGCCGGTCGGGGGTCTCCTTCCGCGCCCAGCCGATCCCCGCCCCCCTCATGAAGATCCGTCCGAACGCCCTGAGCGCCGCCTTGTGGCTGGCGCTGCCCATGGCTGCCAGTGCCGCTGCCTCCGCCGCACCCGATGCCGCGCCCGACGCGCGCGAGTTCGACCGCGTGCAGGTCACCGCCACCCGCACCGAGCGCGCGCTCAGCGACGTGGCCGCCACCGTCGATGTGATCGACCGCGAGCAGCTCGACGATCACCTGGTGCGCGACATCAAGGACCTGGTCCGCTATGAGCCGGGCATTTCGGTCACCAGCAGCCCGGCCCGCTTCGGCTTGGGCGGCTTCCGCATCCGTGGCCTGGACGCCAACCGCGTGCTGATCCAGACCGACGGCATCGCCATGCCGAAGGCCTTCGCGATCGGCAGCTTCTCCGATGCCAACCGCAACTTCACCGACCTGGAGACGCTCAAGCGGGTCGAGATCGTGCGTGGCCCGGCCAGCGCCCTGTACGGCTCGGACGCGCTCGGGGGCGTGGTCGCCTTCGTCACCAAGGACCCGGCCGATTACCTCAGGGACGGCAAGGACAGCTACGTCGGCCTGAAATTCGGGTACGACGGCCAGTGGAAGGGCCTGTACGGCGGCGCCACCACCGCCTTCGGCGGCGAACGCTGGAGCGGCATGGTCAACATCAACCACCGCCAGGGCCAGGAAACCGAGAGCAACGGCGACGTGCGCAGCACCAACAGCACCCGCACCGCCGCCAACCCGCAGGACCGCGATGGCCGCAGCCTGCTCGGCAAGCTGGTCTTCGCGCCCAGCGAGGACCAGCGCTTCAAGCTGACCGTGGAAGGCAACGAAGACAGCGTGGACACCAACGTGTTGTCCTCGGTCGCGCCGACCACCGCGGCGCCGCCGTCGGCCACGACCACCACCGCGATGAAGGCGCACGACCACCAGACCCGCGCCCGCGTGTCGTTTGCCCACCAGATGGACAACCTCGGCCAGGCCTTCGCCGATGACCTGTCCTGGCAGATCTATCGCCAGGACAGCGAGACCACCCAGCGCACCGTCGAAGATCGTGGCCGCGGCGCGACCGCCAGCCTGCGCGATCGCACGTTCAACTTCGACCAGCGCGTGTACGGCCTGCAGGCCGTGCTGCACAAGGGCCTGCAGACCGGCACGGTCGAGCATGACCTGACCTACGGCGTCGAAGGCACCTGGACCGACACCCGGCAGAAGCGCGACGGTTACCAGGTATCGGCCAACGGCACGGTCAGCAGGACGATCCTGCCCGACACCTTCCCGGTCCGCGATTTCCCGATCAGCAAGACCACCGAGCTGGGCCTGTACGTGCAGGATGAAATGCGCTTCGCCGACGGCCGCGTGTCGCTGGTGCCGGGCGTGCGCGTGGACCACTACGAACTGCGCCCGGACGTGGACGGGATCTTCGGCACCGACAATCCGGGCGTGGCCGTGTCCGACCTGACCAAGACCAGCGTGTCGCCGAAGCTGGGCATGGTGTGGCGCTTCGCCGACCAGTGGTCGCTGTTCGCCGGGTACGCACACGGGTTCCGGTCGCCGCCGTACAACGACGTCAACCTGGGTTTCACCAACGTGATGTTCGGCTACACCGCCATCCCCAACCCGGACCTCAAGCCGGAAACCAGCGACGGCCTGGAACTGGGCGTGCGCTTCAGCAGCCCGGCCGCCTACGTCAGCGTGAGCGGCTACTACAACGACTACAAGGACTTCATCGAGTCCCAGCGCCAGGTCGGCATCAACAGCCAGGGCCTGATCGTGTTCCAGTCGCAGAACGTGGCCGATGCGGAGATCTACGGTGCAGAGCTGAAGGCCGGCGTGGATGTCGGCCAGCTGAGCAGCGCGCTGGAAGGCTGGTCGTTGAACAGCGCGGTGGCCTGGTCGCGGGGCCAGAACAAGACCGAGGACGTGCCGCTGGAGTCGATCGACCCGCTGCGCGCCACCGTCGGCATCGCCTTTGATCGCGACACCTGGGGCGTGGAACTGGCCGGCACCTTCGCCAGGCGCAAGGACCGCCTGCCGCCGGCTGTCGGTGCCAGCGCACCGTTCGCCCCGGCCGGTTACGGCGTGCTGGACCTGATGGCGCACTGGGAATTCGCCCCGGGCGCGAAGCTCAACGTGGGCGTATTCAACCTCGCCGACCGCACCTACATCGATTACTCGGCGATCACCACGGCGCTGGCCACCAACAGCACCGTGATCGACCGCTTCACCAACCCCGGCCGCACCGTGTCGGCCAATCTCTCCGTGAGCTGGTAGCCCTATGAGCCGCGCCCTGTCCGCATTGCGATCGACCGACCCGGCAGTATTTCCCGGTCGCCTTCCCACCGCGCGGCAGCTGGCGTCCCTGGGCACCGTGCTGTGCCTGTACCGCCCGGACAGCAGTGAACTGGGCGGCTGGAAACACGCCGTCTCCGCGCACGCCTGCCAGGGCATGGACAGCGAAGGCATCCGCGAGAGCCTGTGCTTCGCCGACGCGCGCGGCCGTTGCTGCTGGCGGCTGTACCTGCTGCCCGACAGCGATTTCCTGGCCTGGGACCGCCTGGTCTCGGCCTTCCCCGCGCGGCCGGAACCGGTCAACGACGGCGGCGTGGCCGAACGCCTGTGGCGCCGCCTGGCCACGCGCCTGGGCGCCGAACCGTGGCGGATGTGCGCCTTGCGGCTGCACGCAGGCGATGGCCAGGGGTTGTCGGCCAGCCTGGCCGCGTTGTCCTCGCTGGGGGCCAGTGCCGCGCGCCGCATCGCCCACGTCGAGGGCGCCGACGGCGAGCTGTGGATCGACGACTGCTGCTGCGCCTCGGCGGCACGCCTTGCGCCGCTGCGGCGTGATCCCACCGAGGCGCCGTGGGTGCGGTTGTGATCGGCCCCGGGATTCTTGATCGGCCAGCGATGGCCAGAACGTTCTGCACGCCACTCCTGAAGGAAACCAGATGACATTCCAGACCGCCAGCGTAGCGATCCTGCTTGCCAGCAGTGCGGCCGCCTACGCCCAGCCCTCCACGGTGCAGCGCGACCACGACAGCATCCTGGCGATGAAGGGGGAATACGTGGTCGATTTCGCCTTCGACGAAACCGTCCTGCTCAAGCCGGGTTACGAGCGTGCGCCGGCCGTGCGCAGCGGTGGCAACGAGGTGGTGATCGTGGTCGAGGACACGCCCACGCGCGTGGTGCTGCAGCACCTGCTGGTGGATGCCAAGAGCGGCCACGTCACCAAGCATTGGCGACAGGACTGGGTCTACCAGGCACCGAGCCGCTTCGAGTTCAGCGCCGACCAGACCTGGCAGGTGCGCGCCATCCCGGCCGCGGTCAATGCCGGCGCGTGGACCCAGTGCGTGTATGAAGTAAGCGACGCGCCGCGCTACTGCGGCACCGGCAAGTGGGCCTACGACCATGGCGTGGCCACCTGGACCAGCGACCTGAGCTGGCGCCCGCTGCCGCGTCGCGAGTACACCCGGCGCAGCGACTACAACGCGCTGGCGGTGATCAACCGGCACACCCTCACGCCCAACGGCTGGACCCACGAGCAGTTCAACACCAAGATCCTGCGCAATGCCGACGGCAGCCAGCAGGAAATCGCCCGCGAGTTCGGCTTCAACGATTACAACACAACCACCGAGGTCGACTTCAAACCCGCCTACGACTACTGGGCGGCAACGTCGGGCTACTGGGCCAAGGTGCGCCAGCGCTGGGACGGTTTCCTCGGCCAGGCCCCGGGCGTACACCTGAAGACCAAGCTGGACGGCATGGCGATGATCATCCCGTTGTTCACCCAGGCCCAGGACATCCAGGACGGCAAGCCGGTCAAGGACGCGAAGATCGACGCGGTGTTCAAAGAGTGGGTGGAGAAGGCGCCCGCCGACCCCGCCCGGTAGAGCCGAGCCACGCTCGGCTGCCAAAGCTGCAGGCCCGGTAGAGCCGAGCCATGCTCGGCTATCAAAGCTGCAGGCCGGGTAGAGCCGAGCCATGCTCGGCTGCTCTTCCTCGATCACCGCCGTAGCATCCGGCGAAAGAGGAACGTTGCTGCCGAGCATGGCTCGGCACTACCGAATCCGACGCACCCGCGCCCCACCGCATGGCTCGGCACCACCGCATCCGACGCACCCGCGACCCTTCGCGTGGCTCGGCCCTACCGAATCTGCAGGCCGGGTAGAGCCGAGCCATGCTCGGCTGCTCTTCCTCGATCACCGCCGTAGCGTCCGATGACAAAGGAACGTTGCTGCCGAGCATGGCTCGGCACTACCGAATCCGACGCACCCGCGCCCCACCGCGTGGGTCGGCACCACCGCATCCGATGCACCCGCGACCCACCGCGTGGGTCGGCCCGACGGAATCTGCAGGCCGGGTAGAGCCGAGCCATGCTCGGCTGCTCTTCCTCGATCACCGCCGTAGCGTCCGGCGAAAGAGGAACGTTGCTGCCGAGCATGGCTCGGCACTACCGAATCCGATGCACCCGCGACCCACCGCGTGGCTCGGCACCACCGCATCCGATGCACCCGCGCCCCACCGCATGGCTCGGCACCACCGCCTCCGACGCACCCGCGCCCCACCGCATGGCTCGGCCCTACCAAATCTGCAGGCCGGGTAGAGCCGAGCCATGCTCGGCTGCTCTTCCTCGATCACCGCCGTAGCATCCGGCGGAAGAGGAATGTTGCTGCCGAGCATGGCTCGGCACTACCGCATCCGATGCACCCGCGCCCCACCGCATGGCTCGGCCCGACGGAATCTGCAGGTCGGGTAGAGCCGAGCCATGCTCGGCTGCTCTTCCTCGATCACCGCCGTAGCGTCCGGCGACAGAGGAACGTTGCTGCCGAGCATGGCTCGGCACTACCGACGCTGACGCCCCGGCGCGCATCGCCCTCACACCTCGCGCAGTGCCAACGCCGGCGGCGTATGCAGGATGCGCCGCGTGCCCCACCAGCCGGCCAGCATGCTCAATGCAATCCCGATCGCGCCGCCGGCCAGCAACGGCGCCCACGGTGGGCTCAGCGTCAGCTCGAACACCTGCCGGGCCACCACGCTGCCCAACAGCGCCGCCGTGCCCACCGCCAGCAAGGCCGACAGCAGTCCCAGCGCACCGAACTCCACCAGCACCGCCCCGCGCAGCTGGGTGCGCGTGGCGCCCAGCGTGCGCAGCACCGCGCTGTCGTAACGGCGCTCGCCGGCGGTGGCCTGCAGCGCGGCCAACAGCACCAGCACGCCGGCGAGCAGGCTGAAGCCCATCACCAGCTGCACCGCCTGGGTCACCCGGTCGACCACCTCGCGCACCCGCTGCAGGATGCCGTCGATATCCAGCAGCGAGATGTTGGGCTGGTCGCGGGTCAGCGCCGCCAGCTGCGGTGCCTGCGCGCGCGGCAGGTGGAAGGCGGTGATCAGGTTGTACGGCGCATCACCCACCGCGCCTTCGTTGAGCAGCAGGAAGAAGTTGACCCGGAACGAATCCCAGTCGGCCTTGCGGATGCTGGTCACGGTGAAGCTGCGTTGCTGGTCGCCCATCTGCAGGGTCACCGTGTCGCCCAGCTTCATGCCGTAGCGCTCGGCCCAACCCTGTTCGATCGAGGCCTCCGCCGCGGTGCTGTCGGGCGTCCAGTAGCGACCGCTCAACAGGGTATTGGCCGGTGGGAAGTCATGCCGCCAGGAGAAATTGACCGGGCGGTTGGCGTCATCGTCATCGTTGCTGTTGTCTTCGCGTTGCTGGCGTTGCGGCGGACGGTCGTTGACCGCGAGCAGGCGCCCGGTGCTGAACGGCTCGATGCCCGGGGCCACCACCCCCAGCCCCTGCAGGGTGTTCAGCACCGTCGCGCGCTGCTCGGGCTGGATGTTCATCAGGAAGTAATTGGGCGTGTCCACCGGCAAGCGGTCGCGCCACTGCGCGAGCAGGCCCGGGCCGATCACCGACAGCAGCAACAGCGCGCACAGCGACAGCGACAGGCCCACCAGCTGCATCACCGCCAGCCCACGGCGGCGCGTAAGCGCGGCCAGGCCCAGCTTCCAGCGCCCGCGCAGGCGCGGTTGCAGGCCGCGCAGCAGCCACAGCAGCAGCGCGCCCAACGCCCCGGCCAGGGCCGCCAACGCGGCCAACCCGCCCAGCACCCAGGCCGCCAGCTTCACGTCGCCGGTGGCCTGCACGGTCAGCGCCACCGTGGCGGCCAGTGCGGCCAGGTAGACCAGCAGCGAGCTGGGCGGCATCGCCGCGAAACTGCGGTTGAGCACGCGCATCGGCGGTACCCGGCGCAGGCGCAACAGGGGCGGCAGGCCAAAGCCCAGCAGCAGGACCAGGCCGATCCCGGCGCCGGTCAGGGCCGGGGTGGCCTGCGGTAGCGGCAGCCGGTTGGGGATCAACCCGCCCAGTGCCTGCACCAGCCCGGCCTGGGCAGCCATGCCCAGCCCGATCCCGACCAGGCAGGCCGGCACCGCCAGCATGACCAGTTGCAGGGCCATCGCACTGAGGATGTCGCGCTGGCGTGCGCCCAGGCAGCGCAGGATGGCCACCTGGTCGATCCGGCGCAGGGCGAAGCGGTTGGCGGCCAGCGCGGTGGCCACGCCGGCCAGCAGCACCGCCAGCAGCGCCGCCAGCGACAGGAAGCGCCCGGCCAGGTCGAACGCACCGCGCACCCCACGCTGGGTGTCGGCGATGCCGACGATGCGGTAGCCCTTGGCCTGCGGTGCCAGCCACGCGCGGAAGTCGGCGATCGCGGCCGGTGGGCCGGCGAACATCATCCGGTAGGAGGCGCGGCTGCCCGGTCCGAGCAGGCCGGCCGCGTCGACGTCGGCGCGGTTGACCAGCAGCGGCGGCGACAACTGCATCAGCTCGCCGGAGGTATCCGGCTCGGCCTGCAGCACCCGGGTGACGGTGAGGCGGCCGGCACCGAACTCCAGCGCATCGCCCACCTTCAGGCCCAGCGCCTGCATCAGCCGGGGATCGGCATAGGCCTGGCCGGCGGGAGGCGTGGTCGCAGCCTCGGTGGCTCCCCCCTGCAGGCTGCGGTTCACCAGCAGCTGGCCACGCAGCGGGTAGCCTGCGCTGACCGCCTTGATGTTGGCCATCTGGCTGGCATCGCCATGGAACAGCACGCTGGGGAAGCTGACCATGCGCGTGTTGGCCAGCCCGCGTTCGCGCGCGGCCTCGGCGAAGGCGGCCGGGATGTCGTCGCGCGCGTTGAGCCCCAGGTCGCCGCCGAGCATCTCCGCGGCGCTGCCGGTCAAGGCCAGGGTGACCCGGTTGACCAGCGTGCCGACCGCGGTCATCACCGCCACGCCGAGCACCAGCGCGGCGAAGACGGTCAGCAGGTCACCGGCCAGGAACTCGCGGCGCAGCGCCCGCGCGGCATGCTTGACGACATTCATGCGGGCACGCCGGACGGGCTGTCGACCAGCCGGCCGCCGTCGAGGCGATAGACGCGCTCGCAGCGCTGCGCCAGGCGCAGGTCGTGGGTCACCAGCACCAGGGTGGTATCGCTGGTGGCGTTGAGCGCGAACAGCAGGTCGCTGATCTGCTGGCCGGTGGCCTGGTCCAGGCTCCCGGTGGGCTCATCGGCGAACAGGATCCGCGGCCGCGCCACGAACGCCCGCGCCAGGGCCACGCGCTGCTGTTCGCCGCCGGACAACTGGCGCGGGTAGTGGCGTGCCCGGTGGGTCAGCCCGACCTGCTCCAGCACCTCGCGCACCCGCGCCGGGTCCTCGCGCCCGGCCAGTTCCAGCGGCAGGGCGATGTTTTCTTCGGCGGTCAGCGCCGGCAGCAGGTGGAAGCTCTGGAACACGAAGCCCACCTCGCGCGCGCGCAGCTGGGCGCGCGCTTCCTCGTCGAGCGTGTTGAGGTCGGCCCCGGCCAGGGAGATCTGCCCGCGGCTGGGCAGGTCCAGTCCGGCCAGCAGGCCGAGCAGGGTGGTCTTGCCCGACCCGGAGGCACCGACGATGGCAATGCTCTCTCCTTCATGGACGGTCATGCCGATGTTGTCCAGTATGTGGACTTCACCCTCCGGGCCACGCGCGGATTTGCCCACATCCAGGGCGGCGATGGCGACGGGAGCGCTGCGGGGGGACGGGCTGTCGATGAGGATTCTCCAATGTACGCAACGATAGGGAAGGGACGCGCGGCCGCGATGGTGTGGCTGCTGGCATGGTTGCTGCTGGCGCCGGTGCTGGCCTGTGCCAAAGGTGCCGACACGCGCGCGGCGGTGCTGGTGGTGGGGGACAGCCTCAGTGCCGCCCACAATATCCCGGCCGAATCGGGCTGGGTGAACCTGCTTCAGCAGCGGGTTAAGCAACAGGTCAAGCCGGTGCCGACCATCGTCAACGCCAGCATCAGCGGCGAGACCAGCGCCGGGGCGCTGACCCGCCTGCCGGCGCTGCTGGCCAGGCACCAGCCCTCGGTGGTGGTGATCGAACTGGGGGGCAACGATGCGCTGCGCGGGCTCAACCCGGCGCAGTTGCGCGGCAACCTGGAAAAGATGATCGTGGCCAGCCAGAAGGCCGGGGCCAAGGTCCTGCTGCTGGGCATCGACGTGCCGCCGAACTACGGCCCGGCCTATCGCCAGCGCCTGAAGGAGGTGTATGCCGGGCTGGCCAGCCAGTACAAGGTGGCGCTGCTGCCGTTCTTGTTGGACGGGGTGGCGTTGCAGCCGGCGCTGATGCAGTCCGACGGCCTGCACCCCACCGCGGCGGCCCAGCCGAAGGTGCTGGACAACGTCTGGCCGCACCTAAAGCCCCTGCTCTGATCCGCGATTCGATTCCATGTGAGCTACTTCACACCGCCTCCACCGCCGATACGGCATGTTTCACAAAGCTGAAGAAAGAGGGAATCCCATGCGTCAGACAAAGGAGACCTCCGGCCTCGTGCTGGTGGTCGAGGACAACCGCAATATCTCCGAGATGATCGGCGAGTATCTGGAAGGCCGCGGGTTCGAGGTCGATTACGCCCAGGACGGGCTGGACGGCTATCGGCTGGCGGCGGAGAACAGTTATGACGTGGTGGTGCTGGACCTGATGCTGCCGCGACTGGACGGCATCGAAGTCTGCCGCCGGCTGCGCAATGACGCCCGCAAGTCGACCCCGGTGCTGATGCTGACCGCGCGCGACACGCTGGACGACAAGCTGACCGGCCTGGGCTTCGGCGCCGACGATTACCTGACCAAGCCGTTCGCGATCCAGGAGCTGGAGGCACGCCTGCGTGCGCTGATCCGCCGCGAGCGTCGCCAGGTCGGGTCGGAAGTGCTCAAGGTCGCCGACCTGGTGCTCGACCCGGTGAGCATGCGGGCCACCCGCGCCGGCACCGAGCTGCAGCTGTCGCCGATCGGCCTGCGCCTGTTGACGATCCTGATGCGCGAATCGCCGCGCGTGGTGACCCGCCAGGAAATCGAGCGCGAGATCTGGGGCAACGGGTTGCCGGATTCGGACACCCTGCGCAGCCATCTGTACAACCTGCGCAAAATCATCGACAAGCCGTTCGACCGTCCGCTGCTGCACACCGTGCAGAGTGCCGGCTACCGCATTGCCGATATCGCCCAGCCGATGAGCTGACGCGGATCCTCGTGGCAGGCGCATGAGCGGAGGGGTCCTGCGGGGCCCCGATCGAGACGACGGCCCGGCCCCTGCCGGGTCGTTGTCGTTTTTTGCACGATGGAATCACGGCGCGCTTTCCTATAATCGCCGCGAACCGCTCTGGATCCCGTAATGCCGCACGGTCTGCCGCGCAAGATACGCATCGTCTTCATCCTCCAAGCCGTGCTGGCCAGCCTGGGCATCCTGCTGGGCGCCTGGCTGGTGTCGCTGGTGATCAAGCACAGCCTGGTCAGCAGCGCGCTGAAGGAAGAGGCGGCGTACTACTGGCAGCTTTACGATGCCTCGCCGATGCAGCCGCCGCCGAACACGCAGAACATCCGCGGCTACCTGCTGGAGACCGGGCGCTCGCCGTTGAACCTGCCGGCCAACCTGCGCGCGCTGCCGCCGGGCTTCCATGAACTGAAGGCCGACGATCAGCTGGTGCTGGTGGATGCACGCCCGGAGGGGCGCTTGTACCTGGTGTTCCTGCGCTCGCGCGCAGAGATGCTGGCGTTCTGGTTCGGCATCGTGCCGGTGCTGCTGACCTTGCTGGCGGTGTACGGGGTCACGTGGATCACTTACCGGGCGTCGAAGCGGTTGGTGTCGCCGGTGAACTGGCTGGCGCGGCGGGTGTCGCGCTGGAACCCGGGGCATCCGGAGGCGTCCGACCTGGCCCCGGACAAGCTGCCGGCGGACATGCAGGGCGAGACCCGGCAGTTGGCGGCGGCGCTGCATTCGCTGGCCACCCGGGTGACCGCGCACGTGGCGCGCGAGCGCAACTTCACCCGCGATGCGAGCCACGAACTGCGCACGCCGCTGACGGTGATCCGGGTGGCCAGCGACATGGCGCTGGGCGATCACGAGTTGTCGCCGCGGCTGCAGCGCAGCCTCAACCGCATCCAGCGCGCGGGCCGGGACATGGAAGCGGTGATCGATGCGTTCCTGATCCTGGCGCGCGAGGCGGACGTGGAGCCGCAGGTCGAGCTGTTCGACGTCAACGAGATCGTGCGCTACGAGGTGGACAACGCACGCGAGCTGATGGCGGGGCGGCCGGTGGAGATTTTCCTGCACAGCGTGGGCCCGGTGCAGTTGCATGCGCCGCCGCGGGTGCTGCAGGTGGTGGTGAGCAATCTGCTGCGCAATGCCTGCAGCTACACCGACGAGGGGCGCATCGACGTGGATGTGCTGGAGGACCGCGTGGTGGTGCGCGATACGGGGATCGGCATGTCGGCCGAGGCGTTGAGCCGGGCGTTCGAGCCGTTCTACCGGGCCGAGCCGACGCGGCCGCAGGGCACGGGGCTGGGGTTGTCGATCGTGCGGCGGTTGTGCGACCGGTTCGGCTGGAAGGTAAGTCTGGACAGCGCGCTGGGGCAGGGCACGCAGGCGGCTGTGTTGTACCGGTAGGGAGAGCGTCAGGGCCACGGCGGAGGGTTCTGGCCGGGGGCCGCGGCCTCACCCACCCCGGCCACCCCTCGGCAAACCCGCGTCCGCCGTTGCCTCAATCGCACGTCACCTTCGGCGCCAACGCCTTCCGCCAGATCGCATACCCCTCTGGCGTCATGTGCAGCATGTCCTCGCGGAACAGCGCCGCGCGCGGCTGCGCATCGCTGCCCAGCATCGGCGTGTAGATATCCGTGTAGCCCGTGTTCGGCAGCGTGGCCAGCGCCGCCTTGATCATCGCGTTGGCCTCGTTGATCGCCGGCAGCAGGTTCGCGCGCGACGGACTGGGCTTGATCGAGATGTACTCCACCGTCGTCTCCGGCAGGTCGCGGTGCACCCGCTGCACGAACGCCAGCACATCGTCGCGCACCTGCACCGCGCTGCGGCCGCTGTTGAGATCGTTGTCGCCCGCGTAGAAGAACACCTTGCACGGCGCGTACGGCACCACGATCTGGCCCGCATACCAGGTGCTGTCACGCACCTCCGAACCGCCGAAGCCGCGGTTGAACACCGGCTGGCCGGGGAAGTCGGTGGCCAGCGTGTCCCACATCCGGATTGACGAACTGCCGATGAACTCGATGCCGCCGCGCGGTGGCGGGCTGGCTGCGTCGGCCTTGGCGAAGGCCGCCATGTCCTGCGCCCAGGCCACGTTGGATACCTGGGCCGGCACGTGCGGTGCGGGCGGCGGGGACAGGGCGGCGGCGGGCAGGGTGGCGCCCAGCGCCAGGGCCAGCAACAGGGGGCGGGTGCAGCGGTAACGCATCGGCAGGCTCCTCGGCTTGGCGCCATGTGCGGCGCCCGGATGGGGTGACGCCCCATCATAGAAGCTGCCACCGCCGCCTGCTTTACCCGCCGTGGCGGGCGCCCGGCGCTGCCCACCGGGCCCATTACCACGCCCGCCCGCCCGGCGCCTTCGACGATCCCCCGGCGGGCTTGTGGCAAAATGACGGATTGCCTGCCCATTCAGCCATGCCCATGACCCCTCGTCGCGCGCTGTTCCCCTCGTCCCGGCCCGCGCCGCAGCACGGAGCGTGCGTCCGTGGCTGATGAAATCGGGCACATGCCGCGCGGCCCCAAGCGCATCTTCAAGGCCGCGGTGTGGTCCTGGCAGGGCCTGCGGGCGGCCTGGCTGCATGAATCCTCGTTCCGCCTGGAGGTCTACCTGCTGGTGGTGCTGGCCCCGCTGGCGCTGTGGCTGGGCCAGACCCCGGTCGAGCGCGCGCTGATGATCGGCTCGATGCTGCTGGTGCTGGCCATGGAACTGGCCAACTCGGCCATCGAAGCGGTGATCGAACGCTATGGCAGCGAGTTCCACGAGATGGCTGGCCGCGCCAAGGACATGGGCTCGGCGGCGGTGTTCGTGCTGATGATGAATGTCCTGCTGTGCTGGGCCCTGGTCCTGCTGCCACGCCTTTTCTGAGCTGCCCCCGGCTCATTTCCCCTTGTAAGGATCCCCGTCCATGTCCCTTGAGTTGCTGTCCGACCCGAATGTCTGGTTGACCCTGTTCACGCTGAGCGCCCTGGAAATCGTGCTCGGCATCGACAACCTGGTCTTCATTTCCATCGCCGTGAGCAAGCTGCCCGAAGCGCGCCGTCCGTTCGCGCGCAAGCTCGGCATCGCGGTGGCCTGCATCACCCGCATCGCCCTGCTGGTGTCGCTGGCCTACCTGGCGCACATGGAAGCCAACCTGTTCACCGTGGCCGGCATCGGCATCTCCATCCGCGACCTGGTGCTGATCCTCGGCGGCCTGTTCCTGATCATCAAGGGCAGCATGGAAATCCGCGAGCTGATCACCGGCGGCGAAGACGAAGACCCCACCACCACCAAGGCCTCGGCGGTGTTCGGCATGGTGATCGCGCAGATCGCGGTGATCGACATCGTGTTCTCGCTGGATTCGGTGATCACCGCCGTCGGCATCGCCGACCACGTGCCGGTCATGGTCGCCGCGATCCTGCTGTCGGTCGCGGTCATGCTGCTGGCGGCCAACCCGCTGGGCCGCTTCATCGACGCCAACCCCACCGTGAAGATGCTGGCCCTGGCCTTCATCCTGCTGATCGGCGCGGTGCTGATCCTGGACGGCCTGGGCGTGCACGTGCCCAAGCCCTACATCTACGCCGCGATGGGCTTCTCGGTGCTGGTGGAATGGCTGAACCTGCTGATGCGCCGCCGCGCCGTCGAACACCACGTGCCGGGTGCCGGCAACTGGTAAGCGGAAGCGGCATCGCAGACGCGCTGTCGCCCCCGCGTTACTGCGCACACCACAGGCCCCTTTCAGCATCACCCAGGCCCCCGCCGCGTCGCGGCAGCCCCCTTGCCCAGGGGGCCCAGGTGGTAACGCGGGCTTTACCGCAAACGTGGCATGCTCCGGGTCCCGTCCATCGAGATCCGGAGCCGGCCATGCGATCGTTCTCCCGTTTGTTGCTGCTGGCCGTGCTGGCCTCCCTGCTGTCCGGTTGCGGCTACAACGCCATCCAGCAGAAGGATGAGCAGGTCAAGGCCGGTTGGGCCGAGGTGCTCAACCAGTACAAGCGCCGCGCCGACCTCATCCCCAACCTGGTGCAGACCGTGGAAGGCTATGCCAATCAGGAACGCCAGGTGCTCACCGACGTGACCAACGCGCGTTCGCGGGTCGGCCAGATCAACGTCAACGCCGATGACGCCGAATCGCTCAAGCAGTTCCAGCAGGCCCAGGGCGAACTGAGCGGGGCGCTGTCGCGGTTGCTGGTGGTCACCGAGAACTACCCGAACCTGAAGTCCGACCAGGGCTTCCGCGACCTGCAGGCACAGCTGGAAGGCACCGAGAACCGCATCACCGTCGCGCGTGGCCGCTACATCCAGATGGTGCAGGACTACAACACCTACATCCGTTCCTTCCCGACGCTGGTGACCGCGAAGATCTTCGGCTATGCGGTCAAGCCTAACTTCACCGTCGAGAACGAAGCGCAGATTTCACAGCCGCCGGCGGTGAAGTTCGGGTCGCAGGCACCGGCGCCGCAGCAGCAGCCGCAGCCCGCCCCGGCGCAGTGACCCGGTGAACATGCACCTGCTGCGTTCCGTGCTGCTGCTGTGCCTGTGCCTGGCGATGCCGGCCTGGGCGCAGACCGACGCGGCGATCCCCGCGCTGACCTCGCCGGTGGTCGATACCACCGGCACCCTGGACGCGGCGCAGCGCCAGGCATTGGAGGCCCAGGCGCTGGCGTTGCAGCAGCGCAAGGGCAGCCAGCTGCAGATTCTGATGGTGCCCAGCACCGCGCCGGAGACGATCGAGCAGTACACCCAGCGGGTGTTCGAGCAGTGGCAGATCGGACGCAAGGGGGTCGATGACGGTGTCCTGCTGGTGGTCGCCAAGGACGACCGGCGGGTTCGCATCGAGCCGGGCTACGGCCTGGAAGGCGCCATCCCCGATGCGATCGCCAACCGGGTCATCCAGGAATACCTGGCGCCGCGCTTCCGCGCCAACGATTACGCCGGTGGCCTGGCCGATGCCAGCGCCGCGCTGGTCAAGCTGATCGATGGCGAGGCGCTGCCTGCGCCGGTCAGCACGCATCGCGACGCCGCCCCGGCGGGCGGCAACTGGACGATGGCGCTGGGCATCGGGCTGTTCGCCGGCATGTTCCTGCGCGGCGTGCTGGGCTGGCTGCCGCGCCCGCTGCGCGCGCTGTTGAGCGGTGCCGGTGCGGGCCTGGCTGCATTCCTGTTCACCTCGCTGGTGGTCGCCAGTGGCGCGGCTGCCGTGGTGGGCCTGCTGGTAGGGCTGACGTCGGCCGGCCGCGGCGGCGCGTTCGCCCGAAGTGGCGGTTGGGGCGGCGGTGGGTGGGGCGGTGGCGGTTGGGGTGGTGGCGGAGGCGGAGGTTTCGGCGGCGGAGGCGGCTGGGGCGGTGGGGGTGGACGTTCGGGAGGCGGTGGCGCCTCGGGAGGCTGGTGATGCGTTGGTGGCGCCATCTCTTCTCACCGTCGGTCCGCCGCACCTTCCCGCCGGCACGGCTCCAGGCCATCACCGAGGCCATCACTGCCGGCGAGCGTCGCCACGGCGGCCAGGTGATGTTCGCGGTGGAAGCGGACCTGCCACTGGCCGCGCTGTGGCAGCGGGTCAGCCCCCGCCAGCGCGCCGAACATGCCTTCGCCCAGCTGCGCACCTGGGACACCGAGCGCAACAACGGGGTGCTGGTCTACCTGCTGCTGGCCGACCATGCCATCGAGCTGGTCGCCGACCGCGGCCTGCGCGGCAAGGTGGGGGAGGCGCAGTGGGCGGACATCTGCGCCCACATGCAGCAGCGGCTGCACGACGGTGCGTTGCAGGACGCGGTGCTGCTGGCCATCGAGGAAGTCTCCGACCTGCTGGCCGGGCACTATCCGCCCGTCCCGGGGTCCAAGGCCGATGACCTGCCCGATACGCCCCAACTGCTGGGTTGAGGCCGGGCTTAGAATACCCGCTGACCTGCAAGGCATCGCCCATGATCTATCTCCACGACATCGACCCTATCGCCCTTTCGCTCGGGCCGATCAAGGTGCATTGGTACGGCATCATGTATCTGCTCGGCTTCACCGCCGCCTGGTGGCTGGGGCGCAAGCGGATCGCCGCCGGGCGCCTGCCGGGGGTGGATGCCAACGGTTTCTCCGACCTGCTGTTCTACGCCATGCTCGGCGTGGTCGTGGGCGGTCGCGTGGGCTACATGCTGTTCTATGCGCTGTCGGACTTCCTGCACAACCCGCTGATCCTGTTCAAGGTCTGGGATGGCGGCATGAGCTTCCACGGCGGCCTGCTCGGCGTGCTGTTCGCCTCGTGGTACTGGTCGCGCAAGCACCGCCTGCACCTGTTCGACACCATCGATTTCATGGCCCCGCTGGTGCCGCTGGGGCTGGGGTTCGGCCGCATCGGCAACTTCATCGGCGCCGAACTGTGGGGCAAGTACACCGACGGCACCTGGGGCGTGGTGTTTCCCAGCGGCCTGCCGGAGCCGCTCACCCAGCTGGACATGACCATGCTGCGGGCGCAGTTCGCCACCGGCGCGCTCAACGAATACGCCCGCCATCCCTCGCAGCTGTATGAAGCGCTGCTGGAAGGCCTGGTCATGTTCGTGGTGCTGTGGACGGTGTCGGCCAAGCCGCGCCACCGCTATGTCATCGCTGGCTTGTTCGCGTTGATGTACGGCGCGTTCCGCTTCGCGGTGGAGTTCGTGCGCATGCCCGACAACGGCCTCTACGTCGCCTTCGGCTGGCTGACCAAGGGCCAGCTGCTGAGCCTGCCGCTGATCGCCTTCGGCCTGGTGCTGCTGGCGTTGTCGCGCCGCGCCCCGGTGCTGCAGCCGGTGCTGCCGGCGCAGCCCGCCGGAGCCCGCGCATGAAACCCTACCTGGACCTGCTGCAGCACGTGCTGGACCACGGCACGGATAAATCCGACCGCACCGGTACGGGCACCCGCAGCGTGTTCGGCTGGCAGATGCGCTTCAACCTCGGTGACGGCTTCCCGCTGGTCACCACCAAGAAGCTGCACCTGCGCTCGATCATCCATGAGCTGCTGTGGTTCCTGAAGGGCGATACCAACATCGGCTACCTCAAGGACCACCAGGTGCGGATCTGGGACGAGTGGGCCGATGCCAACGGCGACCTCGGCCCGATCTACGGCAAGCAGTGGCGCAGCTGGGCCACTGCAGACGGCGGCAGCATCGACCAGATGCAGTGGCTGGTGGAGGAGATCAAGCGCAACCCGGACTCGCGGCGGCTGGTGGTCAGTGCCTGGAACGTGGGGGAGCTGTCGCAGATGGCGTTGATGCCGTGCCACAACCTGTTCCAGTTCTACGTGGTCGACGGCAAGCTCAGCTGCCAGCTCTACCAGCGCAGCGGCGACATCTTCCTCGGCGTGCCGTTCAACATCGCCAGCTACGCGCTGCTCACCCACATGGTGGCGCAGGCCACCGGGCTGGGCGTGGGCGATTTCGTGCATACCCTCGGCGATGCGCACCTGTACTCGAATCATGTCGAGCAGGCCCGCGAGCAGCTCGCCCGTGAACCGCGCGCGCTGCCCACCCTGTGGTTGAACCCGGACGTGACCGATCTGTTCGGGTTCCAGTTCGATGACATCCGCATCGACGGCTACGATCCGCATCCGGCGATCAAGGCGCCGGTGGCGGTGTGAGCGCGATGAAGCTGTCGCTGATCGCCGCGCTCGACCACGACCATGGCATCGGCCATGACAACCAGCTGCCGTGGCAGCTGCCGGACGACCTCAAGCGCTTCAAGGCGCTGACCCTGGGCAAGCCGATCCTGATGGGACGCAGGACGGCCGAGTCGCTCGGCCGCGCGCTGCCCGGACGGCCCAACCTGGTGCTGACCCGCAGCGGGCAGGTGCCGTTCGCGGGCATGCAGGCGGTGGCGTCGATCGAACAGGCGCTGCAGTACGCCCGCGAGGCCGGCGCGGACGAGTTGTGCGTGATCGGCGGGGGCGAGATCTACCGGCTGGCGATGGCGCAGGCCACCGACCTGCACCTGACCTGGGTGGATACCACCGTGCAGGCCGACACCCACTTCCCGCCAGTGGCAATGGAGCAGTGGATCGAGGTCGCACGCGAACACCACCCCGCCGATGCGCGGCATGCGCTGGCGTTCGACTTCGTGGATTACCGCCGGCGCTGAGTGCGATGGCGGTGCGGGCTCAACCCCGCGGTTTGATCGCCAGCAGGGCAAGCGAGGCGGCCACCCGGGCCGGATCGGCGCCCTGTTGCAGCGCCTGGCGCAGGCAGGCCTGGTCCTGCGCGCCCAGCGCGGCGTGTTGCTGCAGCCCGGCGGCCGGGTCACGCGCGGGCGCCTGCAGCAGGGCCGACGGTTCGGCAAAGCGCTCGAACCACGGCAACAGGATGGTCGTCACGTAGCGCGCCAGGTCGGCATGGCATCGCGCCTCGCCGTCTCCGGAGGCCACGTTGAAGCGCAGGTGGAAGCGTGCATCACGCAGCACCAGCAGCGCATCGCGGGTGTCCGGACCGTTCAGGGCCAGCGCGGGGAAGTCGCTGTCCAGCACCCGGATGCCGGCCTGGAGCTGGATCTCGACCGTGTTGCGGATGCGTGCGCGGCCCGCGCCGTCGCGCTGTACGAAGACGAACGCGGCGGTATCGGCACGGCGCTGCACCCAGAGCGTCTTGCGGGTGCGCTCGAAGCCGGCGGGCGCCAGCAGCGCATCCACGCCGGCGTGGGCGCGTGCCAGCGCCGCGTTGACGTCGCCAAGGGAAGCCAGTTCGGGCATGCGGTTGCGTCCTTGCGGTTGCCGGCGCTCAGGCGGGCGGCCGGTAGTGGCCGATGATGGGGTGGGCGAACAGCAGGTCTTCTTCCTGCGTGCCGCGGGCGATGTTGTGCAGGATCAGCGGGGTGCCGTCGCCGCGCCGGCGGTCGGAGACGATGCCCACGTGCAGCAGGCCGCTGCCGGTGAGTTTCCAGGCCACGATATCGCCGGCGGCGAAGTCGGCCGGGTGCGCGGAGGCCGGTTGCTGCCAGCCCTGCCGCTCGAACCAGCGCATCAGGTTGGGGACGCGACGATGGTCGATGTTGCGGTCCGGCCGCGACAGGCCCCATAGCGCCGGGTAGGCATTGAAATGCCCACGCATGTCTTCGTGGATGCGCTGTTGCAGGTCCAGGCCCTGGCTGCGCAGGGCGCGCACGATCACGTCGGTGCACACGCCGCGGTCGAGCGCGACATCACCCCCGGGGTAGGCCAGCACGGTATACGCCGGGTCGTAGCGCAGGGTCTGCCCGACCTGGCTGCGCGCGGCGGCCACCAACGGGGGCGAGGGAAGGGCGGCGGCGCGCGTGACCGGGAGTGCCGCAGCGGGGCCGGTGGCCACCGCCGGGTCCGGCGCGCGTTGGCAGGCGATGCCCATGCTGGCCACAAGCGCCACGAGCAGCCAGCGCGCCGTCGCCGTCATGCGGGCGTGGGGGTGCTTCCGCCGTTGTCGCCGGCCGGCTCGGGGGCACGGCGCGGCTGCGGGTTGCGCGGTCCACGGTCGCGGCGCTGGCCTTGGCCCTGGCGCGGCGGCCGGGCGCTGCCCTCGCCCTCGGTGGCGGGGCGTCGCGCCGGCGGGCGCGGCGGCGTGACCGGCCGGGGCACGTCACGGCCGGGCACCTGCACCACGCGCAGTTCCTCGGTATCCAGCTGCAGCGCGGTCAGCTTGCCGCCCCAGACCGCGCCGGTGTCGATCGCGTGCACGCCCTGGGTGATGGTCAGCCCCAACGCGGACCAGTGGCCGCACACGATCTTCAGGTCGCGCTCGGCGCGGCCGGGCACTTCGAACCACGGGTACAGCCCCTGTTCCTGGGTGCCCGGTGTGCCCTTGTCCTCGATGCCGATCCGGCCACGCGGGGTGCAGTAACGCATGCGCGTGAACAGGTTGATGATCGCGCGCGAGCGGTCGTAGCCGGACAGCCCCGGCGACCAGCTTGGCTTGTCGCCGTACATGTTGCGGAACAGCTTGCGATAGCCGCTGCCGTGCAACTGCACCTCCACCTCGCGCGCATGCTTCTCGGCGAGCTGGGTGGTCCACTTGGGCGCCAGGCCGGCGTGGATCATCATCCAGCCCAGGTCGCGGTCGATATGCAGCAGCTTCTGCAGGCGCAGCCACTCCAGCAGCTCGTCGCGGTCCTCGGCCTGCACGATGCGCAGCAGGTCCGGGTTGACCTTGCGCTGCTCTTCCTCGGTGCGCGCACCGACGGCCAGCAGGCTCAGGTCGTGGTTGCCCAGCACCACCACGCTGCTCTCGCGCAACGAATGGACCAGGCGCAGGGTTTCCAGGGACTGGCCACCGCGGTTGACCAGGTCGCCGCAGAACCACAGCGTGTCCGCCGCCGGGTCGAAGCGGATTTTTTCCAGCAACCGCTGGGTGACGTCGTAGCAGCCCTGCAGGTCGCCGATGGCCCAGACACTCATGCGCGCGCCTCCATCAGTGCAGTGTGCGTGGAACGGTCAACACGAACGGCGCGATCGGTGCGGCGAACTCGGTGCCATCGTCGGCCACCATGTCGTAGTGCCCCTGCATCGTGCCGTGTTCGGTTTCCAGCATGACACCGGAGGTGTAACGGAAGTCTTCACCCGGGCGCAGTCGCGGCTGCTCGCCGATCACCCCGTCACCGTCCACATGTTCCGTGCGTCCATTGGCATCGGTGATGCGCCAGTGGCGCGCCACCAGGCGTGCAGCGACACGGCCGCCATTGTGGATGCGGATCGTGTAGGCGAACGCATAGCGCCCGTCCTCCGGCGTGGACTGGTCGTCGAGGAAACGCGGAGCGACCTCGACCGAGATCGCGTAGTGTGCAGCGTCGTTCATGCAGGCAGTTTAGAGAATGTCGTGCAGTTTGAGGTGAGCGCGCCCATCGATGACGCGCCCACGGCTGGGAATTCAGGCAGTTCTGCGTGCCAGCGGCCGGTCAAGGCCGCGTGGCGCGGCGTTCATCCCTGCGCCGGCGCATCGCCGTCGAGGCGGGGCACGTTGGCCAGTGCGATGAACTGCGCCACCTCCAACTGCTCGGCGCGCGCATCGCTGCGCACGCCGGCGGCCTCGAACTGCTCGGGCGTGCACACCCCGTTCAAGGCATTGCGCAGGGTCTTGCGGCGCTGGCCGAAGGCGGCCCGGACCACGTCGGCGAAACGCCTGCGGTCCACGATGCCGACCGTGGCCGGGTCGCGCGGGATCAACCGCACCACGGCCGAATCGACCTTCGGCGGCGGCCGGAAGGCGCCCGGCGGCACCACGAACAGCGCGGTGACCTTGCAGAACGCCTGCAGCATCACGCTCAGTCGGCCATAGACCTTGCTGCCCGGATCGGCGGCCATGCGGTCGACGACTTCCTTCTGCAGCATGAAGTGCATGTCGGTGATCACCGAGGCGTGGTCCAGCGCGTGGAACAGGATCGGCGAGGAGATGTTGTAGGGCAGGTTGCCGACCAGCCGGATCCGGCCGCCGGCGGCGAGTTCGGTGAAGTCCACCTGCAGCACGTCGCGGTGGATGATGGTCATCTCGCCCAGCGGCTCGGCGGCGGCGGCCAGCGGGCCGACCAGGTCGCGGTCGAACTCGATCACGGTCAGGCGCGGATGGCGGCGCAGCAGCGGCAGGGTGATGGCACCCTGGCCCGGGCCGATCTCGACCAGGCGGTCGTCGTCCTTCGGGTTGACCGCCAGCACGATCCTGTCGATATAGGTGCGGTCGGCCAGGAAGTGCTGGCCGAGCTGCTTTTTGGCCGGTCCGGTGAACCCGGCGGCGGAAGAAGAATACGGTGAAGTCATGGCACCAGTGTACGTTGCCGCGCCAGCCGGGCACACAGGCCGGTGGCAGCGAAGAGGCTGGACGGGTCGGCGACGCCGCGGCCGGCCAGGTCCAGCGCGGTGCCATGGTCGACCGCCACGCGCGGGTAGGGCAGGCCCAGGGTGATGTTGACCGCCTGCTCGAACCCGCTGTACTTGAGCACCGGCAGGCCCTGGTCGTGGTACATGGCCAGCACCGCGTCAACGCCGGCCAGCCTGGCCGGCAGGAAGGCGGTATCGGCCGGCAGCGGCCCGACCAGGTCCATGCCTTGCCCGCGCAGGCGGTCCAGCAGCGGAATGATCAGGTCCAGTTCTTCGCGGCCCAGGTGGCCGTCTTCGCCGGCATGGGGATTGAGCCCGAGCACGGCGATGCGTGGGGCGGCGATGCCGAACTGGCGCTGCATGGCGCTGTGCACGGTCCCCAGGGTGTGCGCCAGGCCCTCGGCGGTGATCGCGTCGGCGACGGCGCGCAACGGCAGGTGGGTGGTGGCCAGGGCCACCCGCACGATGTCGTTGGCCAGCATCATCACCACCGCCACCCCGGCTTGGTCGGCCAGCAGTTCGGTGGTGCCGCTGTAGGCGATCCCGCCCTGGTTGATGACGGCCTTGTGCACCGGCCCGGTCACCACCCCGTCCAGCTCGCCGGACAGGCAGGCCTGGCCGGCCTGCAACAGCGCGCCGATCACGGCGCCGGCGTTGGCCGGGTCCGCTTCGCCGAACCGGGAGGGGCGGGCATTGGGCACCGCGCGCAATCGCAGATCGCCCGGCTGGCGGGCGATGGCATCTTCAGGCAGGAGCTGCAGGGGCAGCGACAGCGCCGCGGCGGCGGCGTGCAGGGTATCGGGGTCGGCGAAAGCGAGCAGCCGGCAATCGGTGCGCGGCTGCTGGGCCAGGCGGACGCAGAGTTCAGGGCCGATCCCGGCGGGCTCGCCCGGTACCAGAGCGAGCTGCGGGATCATCGGCCAGACCTCAGGACTGCGGCGGCGGGGTGGTGGAGGTAGCGCCGTCGGCGTTGTCGGCGCCGGTGCGCAGATTCACATAGGCTTCGCCGCGCAGTTCCTGCAGGAAGCGGTTGTACTCTTCTTCCAGCTTGCGACGACCGATGGTCTCGCGGATCTGGGCGCGCTGGTTGTCGGTGGTGGCATCGGTCTGGCGCGTGGCAACGCGCTGCACGATGTGCCAGCCGGCATCGGTGCGGAACGGCTGGCTGACGCCGCCGTCGGCCACGCCGCTGACCTGCTTGCCGAAGTCCGGACCGAACGCGTCGGCCGGGAACCAGCCCAGATCGCCGCCCTGGCCCTTGCTGTTGGTGTCCTCGGAGGATTCCTTGGCCACTTCCTGGAAGTCGGCGCCGCCGGCGATGCGGGCACGCAGGGTGTCGATCTTGGCCTTGGCCGCGGCGTTGTCCTGCTGGTCGGTGACGCGCACCAGGATATGGCGGCCGTGGTACTCGGTGATGCTCTGGCCACCGGCGGCGGCGCTGGCATCGCGCACTTCCACCAGCTTGAGCAGCTGGAAGCCACTCGGGCCACGGATCGGGCCGACCACGTCGCCGGCCTTCATCTTGGTCATCATCTGCGCGAACGCGTTGGGGATTTCATCCAGCGAACGCCAGCCCAGGTCGCCGCCTTCCAGCGCGTTGGGGCTGTCGGAGTAGCGCACCGCGGCAGCGTTGAAGTCCAGCTCGTTCTTGTCCAGCAGTGCCTTGACGCCATCGGCCTTCTTCTGGCCGGTGCTGATCTGGTCAGCGGTGGCGCCTTCGGGCAGGGCGATCAGGATGTGCGCCAGGTGGTACTGGTTGCCCACGGTGGCCTGCTGCTTCAGCGCGGCATCCACTTCGCCCTCGCTGACGCTGATGCGGCTCTGCGCGAAGCTCTGGCGCAGGCGCTGCACGGTGATTTCATCGCGCACCGAGGCACGGAAATCGTTGAAATCGATGCCGTCGCGCGCCAGCCGCTGGCGCAGGGCGTCCAGGTTGGACCCGTTCTGCTGGGCGATCGTGTTCAGGGCCTGGTTGAGCTCCTGGTCACCGACCTTGATCCCGCTGCTCTCGGCGCGGGCCACCTGCAGCTTGACCAGCACCAGGCGCTCGAGCACCTGGCGGCTGAGTACCTCATCCGGCGGCAGCTGGTTCTCGCGGCCGGCGTACTGCGCCTTGATGTTCTGGATCGCGCGGTCCAGTTCGCTCTGCAGCACGACGTCCTCATCGACGATGGCGGCAATGCGATCCAGCGGCTGGCTCTGCTGCGCCAGCACCTGCAGCGGTGCGGAGACGGTGGACACCGCCAGCAGGGAAGCGAGTAGAACGGGAAGGGTCTTGGTCATGGGATCAGGTTCGGATCGTAGTCGTCGCGGTCAGCCCCGGTATTGCTGGGCGGCACGAGATAGAGGTCGTCTCGGTAGTAGCCGAGAATAGCACGGCGCAAGGTGCGGTCCGTGTTCTGGCCGATGGAGCTCAGGCCCTTGAGCACGAACTCGATCTGGAAGGAATTGTTCAGGTCTCCCTCGCGGTTGCGCACGTAGCGGCGGGCAATCGCGCGGACGGCCAGGCAGCAGCTGTCCCACTGCACGCCACCGATGATTTCCAGCGGCTTCTTGTCTTCGATGGAGTAGTAGTAGCGCCCCACCAGGCTCCAGCGCGGGCTCAGCGGGTACAGGAAGGACAGGTCGGCCTGCTTGAGCAGGTCGGTCCCATCGGGGTTGAGGCGGTGGCGGTAGGTGATGTTGACGATGCCGTCGTTGGACATCAGGTAGCGCGCACGCACGCTGGCCAGGTCCTCGCGCTTGTACTTGGGGTCCCACTGGTAGGTGGCGCCCAGGTTCCAGCGGTCGTTGATGGCGTAATTGGCATCGGCGATCCAGGCCGACTTGCCCTGTTCCACCGGCGACTGCGCGTTGTTGATGGTCACCCGCGAGTCGTCGAAGTACAGGATCTGGCCGATGCTGCCCGAGAAACGCTCCTTGCCGGTGGTCTGGTCGATGAAGCGGGTGCTCAGCGCCATGGTCAGCTGGTTGGCATCGTTCTGGCGGTCCGCGCCGGTATAGCGCGAATCGCGGAACAGCTGGCCCCAGCTGAAGGTGAAGTCGCGGGTATCGAAGATCGGCAGGTCGCTCTGGTCGCGATAGGGCGTGCGCAGGTAGAACAGGCGCGGCTCCAGCGTATGCAGGAACGACTTGCCGCCGATGGTGGTTTCGCGGTCGAAGAACATGCCCGCGTCCAGGCTGGCGATCGGCATGCTGCGGCTGGGCGAGGTGTTGCCGCGCAGCTGCTCCGGGGTGGCGTTGGCGATTTCCTCGGCAGTCATGTTCTGCAGGCGGATCTGGTCAGCCAGCCCACGGTCCAGTTCATAGCCGGTGTAGCGGTAGGCCAGGGTCGGGGTGACATACCAGGCCGCGCCACTGAAGGGCATGGACACATACGGTTTGATGTCCAGTCGCGAGCCACCGAACATCTCGGTGCGGGTCCCGTCGCGCACGTACTCGCCGTCGGCATCGACGATCTTGCCGTTGATGTCCTTGTGGGTGAAGCGCACGGCCTCGGCGTACACGCCGGTTTCCAGCCACGGCAGGACCGGCTTGTCCCAGGTGAAGAAGGCGCGCGGCTGGCGCGCGTAGGGCAGCGCGGCTTCGGTCAGGGTGTAGTCGGTCAGCTGCCAGTAGTCGGCCATCAGGCCGCCGGTCCAGTTTTCCCCGGTGCCGTAGATGCCCACCTGGCTCTGCAGGTTGGACGCGGTCACCCCGAGCAGGCGGTTGGCGAAGTCTTCGGTGTAGCGCTCGTCACTGACCCAGGCCAGGTTGGCGCGGGCCTGCCAGTGCGAATTGAGGTTGTGGTAGCCGCCGAACTCGAACTGGCCACGATCGCGATCGCGCAGCTTGTCGTTGGGCAGGTAGCTGGTTTCCAGCTCGCCGCGGCCACCGTCGTACAGATAGCGGAACTCGTTGGTCAACATCAGGCCGCGCTTGCTCATGTAGCGCGGGGTCAGGGTGTCGTCGTAGTTCGGCGCCAGGTTGAAGTAGATCGGCTGGGCATAGTCGAAGCCGTTGCGGCCGGACAGGCCGATCTGCGGGTAGAGCAGGCCGGTCTGGCGACGGTCGTCGATCGGGAACTTGAAGTACGGCGCCCACAGCACCGGCACGTTGCCGATCCGCAGCACCGCGTTGCGCGCGGTACCGAAGCCTTCGTCGTTGTCCACTTCGATCTGCGGCGCGGTCAGCTTCCAGACCGGCTGGGACGGGTCGCAGGTGGTGTAGGTGGAGCGGTGCATCTGCCCCACCGCGCCCTGCAGGTCGACCGATTCGGCCACGCCGTTGCCGCGGCGGGACACCAGCTGGTACTGGATGTCGCTGATCTTGTGGGTGTCCGCGTCCTGGTTGCCTTCGGCGCGCTTGGCCACCATCCGGATCGAGGAGTCCTGGTAGCGGACATTGCCCTCGGCGATGTAGTTGCCGCTCTCGGTGTCGAAGCTCAGGTGGTCGGTGCCCAGGAACTGGTCGCCGCGTTTGATCGCGACATTGCCCTGGTACTGCGGCACCGTGGTGGTGCCGAACAGCTGGTCCCCCTCGATGTCGGTGTCCTGCTGGTCGCGGGTGGCGGCAGCAGCCTTGTCGGCTTTGGGCGCATCGTCAAAGACTGGCAGGACGTCGGTGGCTGGGCACAGGCCCCAGTTCACCGGTTTGTCGTCGGCCAGGGCCGGCAGGCAGATGGCGATGCTCAGGGGGAGAGGCAGCAGGCGGAGGGCTCGGCGCACGCGGTAGTCGGATTCGGGCGAAAACGGATCGTAGCTTGCCCCATCCCTTGCATAGGGGCAATGAAGGCCTTGCCCGGGAAGAGGTTCAGGTTCATGCGCGGCCACCCACCGCGCCGTGGCTCAGCGCAGTTGGCCGACGTGGGCCACCGCGCATTCGGCCAGCGCCTGCAGGTCGTAACCGCCCTCCAGCATCGACACCACCCGGCCGCCGCCATGCCGGCGCACGAGGCCCCGCAGCTCGGCGGTGATCCAGGCGAAATCCTCGGTCTCCAGCATCAGGTCGGCCTGCGGATCGCGCAGATGTGCGTCGAACCCAGCCGAGATCAGCAGCAGCTGCGGGCGGAAGTCGTCGATGGCCGGCAGCATCTCGTCGGCCCAGGTGTTGCGGAAGCGGAAGCCGCCACTGCCGGGCGGCAGCAGGATGTTCATCAGGTTGCCCGCGCCGCGGTCGCGGCGCAGGCCCGAGTTCGGGAACAGCCCGGCCTGGTGGGTGCTGTAGTACGCCACGCCGGGGTCGGCCATGAAGATGTCCTGGGTGCCGTTGCCGTGGTGCACGTCGAAATCGACGATGGCAATGCGCTCCAGGCCATAGCGGTCGCGCGCATAGGCGGCGGCCACGGCGATGTTGTTGAACAGGCAGAAGCCCATCGCGGTGCTGGCCGTGGCGTGGTGGCCGGGCGGTCGCACCGCGCAGAACGCCACCGGGTCGTCACCGAGCATCACCGCATCCACGGCGGCCACGCCCGCGCCGGCGGCATGCAGGGCGGCACTGGCCGAGCCGGGCGAGGTCAGGGTGTCCATGTCGATCAGGCGCAGCGCATCGGTCTGCGGCTTGAGCACCAGGTCGATCAGTTCGCTGTCGTGGACCCGGGCCAGCTCGCCGAGCTTGGCCGCCGGCGCCTGGCGCCAGTCCAGCAGGTCGGGGAAGGCGGCCTGCAGCGCATCGAGCACCACCTGCAGGCGCTGCGGGGATTCAGGGTGGCCACGGCCGGGATCGTGTTGCAGACAGGCAGGGTGGGTGAAAACCAGCATGCGGGCAGGGGTTCCGGTGGGGTGGCAGGGCCGCTCAGGCGTGGCGGCGTTCGTGCCGCCACAGCACCTCGCCGTGGCCATCGGCCCGGGCCAGGACGCGGGCCAGCACGAACAGCAGGTCCGAGAGCCGGTTGAGGTAACCGATCGCCTCGGCGCGGACCGGCTCCAGCCGCGCCAGCGTCACCGTCTCGCGCTCGGCGCGGCGGACGATGGTGCGGGCCAGGTGGCAGCGGGCGGCCGCCTCGCCGCCGGCGGGCAGGATGAACTCCTTGAGCACCGGTAGATCGGCGTTGTACTGGTCCAGTTGGCGTTCCAGAGCCGTCACGTCGGCGGCCTGGATGGCGGCATGGCCGGGAATGCAGAGCTCGCCGCCGAGGTCGAACAGCTGGTGCTGCACGGTGGTGAGCAGGGCGCGCACGTCCTCGGGCAGGGTGACCGCCAGCAGCACGCCAAGCGCCGAGTTGGCCTCGTCCACGGTGCCGTACGCGTTGACCCGGGCCGCATCCTTGGGCACACGGCTGCCATCGCCCAGGCCGGTGCTGCCGTCATCGCCGGTGCGGGTATAGATGCGCGAAAGCCGGTTGCCCATGGCCGTGCGGACTCAGTGCAGTGCGTCGTGGCGGGCCTGCAGCAACTTGCCCACCTGCTCGGTGGCCAGTTGCATCGCCGCGGCCAGGCCGACATATATCGCCGCGGTACGCAGATAGGGCACGAACCAGTCACTGTAGTTCTTCAGCCAGCCGGCGACGCTCGGCTCGGCGACGCTGTCGCTGCTCCAGTAGAAGCCGCCCTGCGCGAACAGGTGGCACACCGCCACCGCCGCGACCAGCAGCACGCCCTTGCCCAGGGTGCCCCAGTTCGCGCCGTGATAGCCCTGGCCCAGCAGCATGCCGCCGGCCCACAGCGAGAAATACGCCGGCAGCAGCATCCAGGTGCCGGGCGAGACACAGTAATGCTGCAGGTACTGCTGCCCGCTGCTGCGGATCACCAGCACGTCGACCACGATCGCCAGCACCATCAGCAGCGGAAACGCCCAGCGGGTCCAGCTGCGCAGGTAGAAGCCGCCGATGAAGAACACGGCCCAGGACGCATCCGGGATCGCCATGAAATGGTTGACGCGGGTCGCAGCCATCAGCAGCGCGAGCACGGACAGGACGAAGGCGCGGTGGGCGGTGGTGGTCATGGTTGCCACGGGAAGGGGTTCAGCGTTCATTCTAGCGCCTGCTGCGGCAGGCCGCCGCACCCGCCCGCCACGGCCAACCGCTTATCATGGGCGGCATGAGTGAACGACATGATGTAGTGATCGTGGGCGGCGGGTTGGTCGGGGCCAGCCTGGCCATCGCGCTGGACCGCGCCGGGCGCGACGTCGGGCTGGTGGAAGCCACCCCGGCGGGCACGCTGCCGGCGGTGTTCGACCAGCGCAACCTCAGCTTCGCCGCGGCCACGGTCAACGCACTGACCGCCTTGGGCGTGATGCAGCTGCTGGCCACGGCCCCCGGTGCGATCCACCGCATCCATGTCAGCCGCGCCGGCGATTTCGGCCGCGTGCAGATGGACGCCGCGCAGTACCAGCGGCCGTGGTTCGGCCAGGTGGTGGTGGCGCGCGACTTCGGCAACGCGCTGGAAACCCGCCTGCAGGCGCTGGCCGGGCTGACCCGCTACCGTCCGGCGCGGTTCGTGCGCCTGGGCGATACGATCGACGGCTACCGCCAGGTGGTCATCGCCGATGAACACGGCGAGCGTTGCCTGCTGGCGCGCCTGGTGGTGGGCGCCGACGGCACCCGCAGCGGCGTGCGCGATGCGCTGGGCATCGCGGTGGACGAGCACGACTTCCTGCAGACCCTGTTCGTGGCCCGCGTGCGCAGTGCGCGCGCGCCGGATGGCACCGCCTACGAGCGTTTCACCGATACCGGCCCGACGGCGCTGCTGCCGCGTGGCGACCGCCACTATGGCGTGGTCCATGGCGTGGCCCGCGACGAGGCCGATGCGGTGCAGGCGCTGGACGAGACGGCATGGCTGCAGCGCCTGCAGGACGCGATCGGCTGGCGTGCCGGGCGTTTGCTGGACAGCGGGCCGCGCAGTGCCTATCCGCTGGTGCAGGTGCTCGCCCAGGCGCTGGTCGGCGAGCGCGCGGTGCTGCTCGGCAATGCCGCGCAGACCATCCACCCCCTGGGTGCACAAGGCTTCAACCTGGGCCTGCGCGATGCGCTGACCCTGGCCGAGCTGGTGGCCGCCGCGCAGGACCCGGGCAGCGACGCGCTGCTGCAGGCCCACGTGGCGCGCCGCAGCGAAGACCGCGAGCAGACCATTGCCTTCTCCGGCGGCCTGGCCCGGCTGACCAGCAACCCGGCGCCGCTGATGCGGCCGCTGCGCAGCCTCGGCCTGCTGGCCGCGCAGGCCACGCCGATGCAATCGATACTGGTCGGCGGCGCGATGGGCTTCCGTGGGCAGGTGCCCGCGCTGTGCCGTGGAGCCGGCGCATGAGCCGGCGCGCGCGCGATGTGATCGTGGTCGGTGGCGGCGTGGTCGGTGCGGCCTGCGCGCTGGCACTGGCCGATGCGGGGCTGGATGTCACCCTCGTCGAGGGGCGCGAACCGACGCCGTGGCAACCCCAACAAGCCGACCTGCGCGTCTACGCATTCGCCCCGGACAACGCGCAGTTGCTGGCCGCGCTCGGGGTGTGGCCGGCGGTCACCGCCGCGCGGGCCTGCGCCTACCGGCGCATGCGCGTGTGGGATGCGGCAGGCGGGGAGGAGCTGCGCTTCGACGCCGATACCCTCGGCCGCGAGCAGTTGGGCTGGATCGTGGAGAACGACCTGCTGGTGGACCGGCTGTGGGCCGCGTTGCCGGCGGCCGGCGTGCACCTGTGCTGTCCGGCGCGGGTCGAGGCGCTGGAGCAGGACGCCGATGGCGTGCGCCTGCGCCTGGACGATGGCCGGCGGCTGGAGGCTGGGCTGGCGATCGCTGCCGATGGCGCCGAGTCCACCCTGCGCCAGTTGGCTGGCCTGGCCGTCACGCGCCAGGACTACGGCCAGCGTGGCGTGGTCGCCTACGTGGACAGCGAGAAAGACAACGAAGCCACGGCATGGCAGCGGTTCCTGGTGACCGGGCCGCTGGCGGTGCTGCCGATCGGGCCGCGCCGCAGCTCGATCGTGTGGACCCTGCCCGATGCCGAAGCCGAGCGCGTGCTGGCATTGGACGAGGCGGCCTTCGGTCGCGAGCTGACCCTCGCCTTTGCCGGTCGCCTGGGCGCGATGACCCTGGCATCCAGGCGCGCCGCATTTCCCCTGCGTCGGCAGCTGGCCAGCGGCTACGTGGCCGGCCGTGTGCTGGCGCTGGGCGATGCCGCCCACGTGGTGCACCCGTTGGCCGGGCAGGGGGTCAACCTCGGCCTGCGCGATGTCGCTGCGCTACGGACGATGGTGCTGGCCGCGCAGCAGCGCCGGCAGGACTGGATGTCGCCGCATCGGCTGCAGCGCTGGGCCCGCGAGCGCCGCAGCGAAAACACCGTGGCTGCGTACAGCTTCGATGCGATCAACACGGTCTTCTCCAACGACGAGATGCACCTGACCCTGGCCCGCGGCCGCGTGCTGGGCTGCGCGGGCAAGCTGCCTCCGCTGGTATCGATGTTCTGGAAGCGCGCCGCCGGGGTGTAGTGCCGGGCGGTGCCCGGCGCCTTCAATCCACCAGCCAACCGGCCAGGTCGGCCCGATCCAGCCTGCCGCGCCGCTTCACGTCGAGCGCGGTGAACTCATCGGCCAGCGCCGGGTTGGCCTGGGCCTCGGCGCGGCTGATGACGCCATCGCCGTCCACGTCCAGCGCACTGAACGCAAACCGGTAGTGCCCGACCACGCTTACCGGCTGCACCGAGCGCACCGTCACCTGCGCTTCGCCCGCGGCGGCGGGCAGGGTCACCTGGTCGGTGACGCGGCCTTCCGACAGCGCCTGCGTGCGCACGCTGGCCGGAACCTCGCGGAGCGGTTCGCTGATCGCTGGCGAGGGCGTGTGAACCTGTGCCGTGGCGAAGACCGGTAGCAGGCACAGCAGCAGGACCGGGGCAGGGCGACGTCGCATGGACACTCCGTTCTTTGACGTGGGGGGAGCGCCGGGCATGGCCCGGCGCTGCCGGTGTGGTGCGTGGATCAGCGCAGCGGCGAGGCCAGCACCGTGATTTCTTCGCGGTCGTGGTACAGCTGCTTGGCACGCAGCACCAGCGGCTTGCCGGCCTGTTCCTGGAACAGGTCCAGGCACAGGCGGGTTTCGTCCCAGCGCTTCTTCATCGGCAATTTGAGATTGAAGATCGCATGCTTGCACCAGCCCTCGCGGAACCAGGTGGCCATGCGCTCGGCCACGCGACGCGGCTGTTCGACCATGTCGCAGACCATCCAGTCCAGCGGCGTCTCCGGCTGCCAATGGAAGCCATCGGCACGCAGGTGCTCGACCAGTCCCGTCTCCAGCACGTGCTCGCGCAGCGGGCCGTTGTCCACGCTGATCACCCGCAGGTGCTGGCGGGTCAACACCCAGGTCCAGCCGCCGGGGGCGGCGCCAAGGTCGGCCGCGCGCATGCCCGGCTTGACCAGCAGTTCGCGCTCGTCCGGGGTCAGCAGGGTCAGCAGGGCCTCATCCAGCTTCAATGCCGAGCGCGATGGCGCGTCGGGCAGCAGCTTCAGGCGCGGAATGCCCAGGGCCCAGGGCGCGCTGTCGCGGGTATCGGCCACGCAGACGAAGGCGTGGCGGCCACCGACGAACACGATGTGCAGGCGCGGCAGCGCGGTGTTGGGCTTGTCGGTGAGCAGCCCGGCCTTGCGCAGCGCCGGGCGCAGCGCATTGCCGAACGCGCGGGCCAGGCCGGCCAGTGGCTTGCCTTCGTCCGAATCGGGGTGCTCCACCCACATGTCACCGAAGCGTTGCTGGCCCTGCAGCGCGGCGACGATCGGGGTGATCCGGTCGGCCGCATCCAGCTGCGGCAGTTCGGCCAGTACCACCATCTTCTGGCGGGCGAAGATCAACGAACGCCACGGCAGCGCCTTGGACAGCGCGGCGCCTTCCTCCGTGGCGAACAGCACGTAGCCATCGTTGCGCTGGGTGCGTGCGTAACCGGCGATGCCGGCATAGGCGGCACGCTCGGTCAGCTCACCGGCCAGTTCCGGCTCGAAGCCCTGGCGGCAGAGACATAGCAGGCCGGTCATGCGCGTGCGCCCGAGGCGCGGCGGTCAGTAATGCGCACCGTTGGTCTCCCCGTAACGGCGCAGCACCGCGCGCGCTGCATCGCGCTCGATGTCGCGCACGACCTCGATGCCGCGCGCGTTGAGTTCACCGATCCAGTCGGTCGGCAGCGGGCCTTCGTCGAACGGCGTGAGTTCTTCCACGTCCTGTGCACTGGCCCCGATCAGCAGGCGGTCGATGCCGGCCCAGATGGTGGCGCCATAGCACTGGCAGCAGGGCTGGGAGGACGTGGCCAGGGTGATCGGGCTCAGCACATCGTTCAGGCGCGGGGTCTGCAGGCGCTGCTGGGCCAGCATGTAGGCCATGTTTTCGGCATGCGCCAGCGACGTGGTGTGCGGGACCACGCGGTTGACGCCGGCGGCGATGATGCGGTCGTCCGGGCCGAACACCACCGCGCCGAACGGGCCGCCGGTCTGCGCCTCGACATTCAGGCGCGACAGCTCGATCGCCAGCGCGACCTTGTCGGCATCACCGGGATAGGCACGGCCGAGGTCGACATGGTCGTGGATCCAGGCGGGCAGGGTGAGATGGACTTGCGCGTACAGCATCGGGGCGTAAACCTCTTCAAAAAGGGTACAGGCCGCACGTCCACGCAAGGCGTGGACGCTGTTGCCGGCCTGGTGAAACCCGGCCGGCTTACGCCGACCAGGTATCGCGCAGGGTCACGCTGCGGTTGAACACCGGCGTGGCGGCGGTGTGGTCGCGGCGGTCGGCGACGAAATAGCCGGTGCGTTCGAACTGGAACGACTGCTCCGGTGCCGCGCTGGCCGCGGCCGGCTCGACATAGCCGGTGACGGTGCGGCGCGACGCGGGGTTGAGGTAATCGCGGTAGGTCTTGCCCTCGGACTCATCATCCGGGTTGGGCACCGAGAACAGGCGGTCATACAGGCGGATCTCGGCCGGCACCGCATGCACCGCACTCACCCAGTGGATGGTGCCCTTGACCTTGCGGTTGGCGCCTTCCATGCCCGGGCGCGATTCCGGGTCCAGCCAGCCGTGCAGCGCGATGATGGTGCCATCGGCGTCCTTGACCACCTCGTCGCAGCGGATGATGCCGGCGCCGCGCAGGCGCACTTCGCCGCCCGGGACCAGGCGCTTCCAGCCCTTCGGCGGGACCTCGGCGAAGTCCTCGCGTTCGATCCACAGTTCACGGGCGAACGGCACCTCGCGGGTCCCGAACGCCTCGTCCTTGGGATGGTTGGAGAACGTCAGCGTTTCTTCGTGGCCCTCGGGCAGATTGGTCAGTACCAGCTTGATCGGATCGACCACCGCCATGCGGCGCGCGGCGGCACTGTCAAGGTCCTCGCGCAGGGCGCCTTCGAGCACGCTGAAATCGATCAGCGAGTTCTGCTTGCTGATGCCCACGCGTTCGGCAAACAGGCGCATCGCCGCCGGGGTGTAGCCGCGCCGACGCAGGCCCTGCAGGGTCGGCATGCGCGGATCTTCCCAGCCATCCACCAGCTGCTCGGTGACCAGCGCCATCAGCTTGCGCTTGCTCATCACCGTGTAGTTGATGTTCAACCGCGAGAATTCGATCTGGCGCGGCTTGGCCGCTTCGCGCGGCAGGCCGCGCTCGACCAGCGGGGCGGTCAGCGCGTCGTCGTGGGCGAAATCGACGTTGTCCACGCACCAGTCGTACAGCGGGCGATGGTCCTCGAACTCCAGCGTGCACAGCGAGTGGGTGATGCCTTCCAGCGAATCGCCCAGGGCATGGGCGAAGTCGTACATCGGGTAGATCGGCCACGCATTGCCGGTGTTCTGGTGCTCGACGTGCTTGATCCGGTACAGCGCCGGGTCGCGCAGGTTGATGTTGCCGCTGGCCATGTCGATCTTCGCGCGCACGGTGCGCGCACCGTCGGGGAACTCGCCGGCGCGCATGCGCGCGAACAGGTCCAGGTTTTCTTCCACGCTGCGATCGCGGTACGGCGACGGGCGGCCCGGCTCGGTCAGGGTGCCGCGGTAGGCGCGCACTTCCTCGGCCGACAGGTCGCACACGTAGGCCTTGCCATCGGCGATCAGCTTCTGCGCCGCCAGATAGTAGGCATCGAAGTAATCCGAGGCGTGGCGCAGCTCGTTCCATTCAAAGCCCAGCCAGCGCACGTCGTCCTGGATCGCGGCGACGTACTCGGGGTCTTCCTTGGCCGGGTTGGTGTCGTCGAAGCGCAGGTTGCACACCCCGCCGAACTCCCCGGCGATGCCGAAGTTCAGGCAGATCGACTTGGCATGGCCGATGTGCAGGTAGCCGTTGGGCTCGGGCGGGAAGCGCGTCTTGATCGCGGCATGCTTGCCGGCGGCCAGGTCCTCGCGGACGATCTGACGGATGAAGTCCCGTTTTTCCTGGGTTTCCGGAAGGGCGTCGGTGGGGGCGGCGGTAGGCTCGGACATGATGCGCGGTCGCAGTCTAAAAGGCAGAAAGACCAACAGTTTAGCCTGTCGGGGGCGCGTCATCGCATTCGCGCTGTCGCCCTGCGCGTTGCTGCGCGGATCGCGGGCCCGCCTCACCCCTAGACCCCCGAGCCTCCGGCGCCACCCCGGCGCTGCGGGGGCAGGGCGGTCGCTGGTCTTGCCGGTAGCGCCGGCGGTTGGCCGCCTCCAGGCACGGTGCGATGTCCGTGCGGCCGGCCTACCCCCGGCCCCGGCGGGGCGGGCCTCCGGGTCGGTACCCCTTCAGCCCCCGGGCGTATGCTGGGCCGACGCCTTCCCGGAGCCCGCCCATGCACGTGATTTACCAGGCCGACAACCTGTTCGACGCCCATCTGGTCAAGCATGCGCTGGAGGATGCCGGGATCCCGGCGTTCGTGTTCGGCGAGTCGCTGCTGGGCGGGATGGGCGAGCTGCCGCTGTTCGGGGTGTTGCGGGTCTGCGTGCCGGACCTGGCCCGGCCAGACGCCGAGGGCATCGTCGCCGGGCTGGACTTGGGCGGGGGCACCGACGACCCCATATTCGACGGAGATGAAAGCGCCGGCCTGTTGCCGGCCTAGGAGACTGCCATGTTGGGAATCGCCAAGGGCTTGTTGGGCATCGGCGCCTTCAAGCAACGCCTGCCACGCCCCGACGAGGCGCTGCCGGGCCGCGCGCACGCGCTGCCGCTGCATAACCAGCACTACGTCAACAGCCACCCGCTCAAGGACGGCTTCGCCGGCCTGCAGCGCATCCGCTTCGCCATGGGCTGCTTCTGGGGCGCCGAACGCAAGTTCTGGACCCTCCCGGGCGTCTACACCACCTCCGTCGGCTACGCCGGTGGCGTCACCCCGAACCCCACCTACGAAGAAGTCTGCTCGGGCCTGACCGGGCATACCGAGATCGTCGAGGTGGTGTTCGACCCGGCGGTCGTCTCCCTGGCCACGCTCCTGCAGGTGTTCTGGGAAAACCACGACCCCACCCAGGGCATGCGCCAGGGCAACGACACCGGCACCCAGTACCGCTCGGCCATCCACGCCACCAGCCAGGCCCAGTTCGATGCCGCCATCGCCAGCCGCGACGCCTACCAGCAGCGCCTGACCGACGCCGGCCACGGGACCATCACCACCGACATCGCCTTCCCGGCCCCCGAGTACTACTACGCCGAGGATTACCACCAGCAGTACCTGGCCAAAAACCCCAACGGCTACTGCGGCATCGGCGGCACCGGCGTCAGCTGCCCGATCGGCGTGGATGCCTGAACCGGCGGTGGGGGAGCGCCGAGCCACGCTCGGCTGCTTCCCCACCCACGCACCCCTGCCGACCCATCGGCCGGGCTGCGCCCGGCCAGCCGAGCATGGCTCGGCTCTACCGGTTACCCATGGCCCCAGGCGGTTTAGCCACACGCCCCGGTCAGGCGGTTAGCCAAACGTCCCAGCCGAGCGGTTCACCCAGACGCGCGGCTGTCATGCACGCTGACGGGGAGGTGTCGGCCGCTGTGCCCAAGGTCTCGATGCGCGCATGCAGATGGGGGCCCGCGTCCCCGCGCCCCAGCCAGGCGGTTTACCCAAGCGCTCCCAGCCAGGCGGTTTACCCACGCGCCCCCAGCCCGGCGGTTTACCCAAACGTTCCAGCCAGGCGGTTTACCCAAACGTCCCGATCAGGCGGTTGACGCCCCATGCAAGCGGCCCACCCAAACGCCCTGGCAGTCCCGCTTTCCCAAACGCCCCGGCCAACTGTCGAGGGGGCGGTGTGGGGGGGATGGCGGGACCGTCATGCGCCATGGATGGCGCATGCGAGCCTCCACGGACGGATTCACGGCGTGTCCCGCCATCCCCCCCACGCCGACCCCAACAAGTCGACAGTGAGCGGTTGCGGTTGCGGTTGCCGTCGCCGTTGAAGTCGCCGTTGAAGTAGCAGTTGAAGTCGCCGTTGAAGTCGCAGTCGCAGTCAAACGTGCAGCGGCCCGAAAAAACAAAAAGCCCCGCAATGCGGGGCTTCTTACTGTCCAGACCACGCGAACCGCTTACAGCCGCTCGCGAATCGTCTGGCGCAGTGCTTCCAGATCCTTGGCGAACGCATCGATCCCCGTCGCCAGCTTCTCCGTTGCCATCGCATCGGCCGCCAGATCGCTGGCGAAACGCTCGGCATCGATCGGCGTCACCGCCACCTCTTCAGCCGCACCGGCCACCAGCTTGCGCGGCAGCTCGCCGTGGTCGGCATCCAGCTTCTCCAGCAGGTCCGGCGAAATGGTCAGCCGATCGCAACCGGCCAGCGCCTCGATCTGCGCGGTGGAGCGGAACGATGCGCCCATCACCACCGTCGGCGAACCGCGACGCTTGAACTCCGCATAGACCCCGCGCACGAACACCACGCCCGGATCCGCATCGATATCGGCCGGCGCCTGCCCATGGGCCACGTACCAGTCCAGGATCCGCCCCACGAACGGCGAAATCAGGAACGCCCCCGCCTCACTGCAGGCCAGCGCCTGCGTCGGATTGAAGATCAACGTCAGATTGCAGTCGATACCCTCCGCCTGCAGCACCCGCGCCGCCTCCACGCCTTCCCACGTCGCCGCGATCTTGATCAGCACCTTGCTGCGCGGCACGCCGGCTGCCTCGTACATTGCGATGAACTGGCGCGCCTTGGCCACCGTCGCCGCCGTATCGTGCGCCTGGTCCGCATCCACCTCCGTCGACACCCGGCCCGGCACCAGCGTGCTCAGCAGCGTGCCCACGCCCACCGTCAGCCGATCGGCCACCGCGTGCACGATCGTCTCGCGCTCGCCGGACTGCTCGCGGCCCCACGCAAGTTCCTTCTCGATCAGGTCCGCATACACCGGCAGGTCCAACGCCTTCTTCACCAGGGTCGGATTGGTCGTGCAGTCGACCGGCTTCAGGCGCTTGATCGCCTCGTAATCGCCGGTATCGGCCACCACGACGGAAAGGTCGCGCAACTGGGTGAGCTTGGACGGAGAAACGGTGTTCATTGCGACTCCTGGTACGAAACGGGGAGCCTGCCCGGTGGCAGGCGGGAATCAGGGGTGGGGCTGGTTGTGGACGGCCGTCACGCGAAGGCGCAGCTTGCGGCCACCCGGTGCATCCCAATCCATGGTCTGGCCAACGGCCAGGCCCAGCAGCGCGGTGCCCACCGGCGCAAGGATCGACACCTTGCCCTGCTCGACATCGGCTTCGCGCGGGTAGACCAGCGTCAGCACGTGCTTCTCGTTCTGCAGCTCATCTTCGCATTCCACCCGCGAATGCATCATGACGATGCCGTCGGGCATCTCGTCCGGCGCCACCACGGTGGCCCGATTCAGTTCCTTGGCCAGTGCCTGCGCCGCGGGGGTCTGGCTGACCGCCGGGGCGTCGAGCATGGCGTCCAGCCGATCCATGTCGTGGCTGGAAACGATGATGGACGGGGGCAGCCCGCTGGAAGTGGACATGTAAAGCTCCTTGCGATTGATGATGGCCCATGCAAAAGGCGGCACCTGCTGGCGCCGCCTGGGTTCTATTGTGCTGCCTATCGAAGGCGGATGCGACCCGGGCCGCATCGCGCACGATGCGGCCGGTTCAGTGTCTACACCGACGGGGCGATCAGGCGGCGCCGCGCGCCGCGTGGCCGACGTCCGAATCGCTGTTTTCCAGCGCGAACAGCCCTTCCGGAAGGCGCTTGAACTGCTGCGCCAACTGCTGCAGGAAACCGGTCATCGCCGAACTGCGCCGCCATGCCATCGCGATGCGTCGGCTGGGGCGGTCATCGCCCTGGAAATCGAGCAGGCGGATGTTCTCCGAACGCGGCACCGGCGGCTTCACCGACAGGGTCGGCAGCAGGGTGATGCCCACGTCCGCGGCCACCATCTGGCGCAGCGTTTCCAGGCTGGTGGCACGGAATTCGGACTTCTCATTGGCACCGAACAGCCGGCACACCGCCAGCGCCTGGTCACGCAGGCAGTGGCCATCCTCGAGCAGCAGCAGCTTCTGGGCGGACAGCTCCTGCACGTCCAGATGATGGCGCCTGGCCAGCGGATGCTGCCCCGAGACGGCCAGCAGGAACGGCTCCTCGAACAGGAACTCGGCGTGCAGCTGGTCGTCTTCGAGCGGCAGGGCCAGCAGTGCCGCATCCAGCTTGCCCTCGCGCAGGCGCGCGAGCAGCTCGTCGCTCTTCTCCTCCACCAGCAACAGCTCCAGCTGCGGGAAGCGCTCGCGGATGTTGGGGATCACATGCGGCAACAGGTACGGCCCCAGCGTGGGGAAGATCCCCAGCCGCACCGTCCCGGCTTCCGGGTCGCGACTGCGTCGGGCAGCTTCTTTCATCTGCTCGACTTCAGCCACGATCGTGCGCGCACGCGCCGCCGCCTCGACCCCGGCCGGGGTCAGCATCACTTTGCGTGGCGCGCGCTCGACCAGGGGCAGGCCAAGCTCGTCCTCCAGCTTGCGGATCTGGGTGGACAGCGTGGGCTGGCTGACGAAGCATGCGGCCGCAGCGCGGCCGAAGTGCCGGTGGTCGGCCAGCGCCACCAGATATTTCAGATCACGTAGGTTCATTTCCTTGGACCTCTACACGGTAATGGACCGGGTGACGGCGTGGCTTACCCAGCAGGTGGGTCCCGGCGAACCGGGACCCTTACGTTTCAGGCAGCTTCGGCGACAACGCCGCTGCTCTTGGGAACGGATGTACGGATCAGGTGATCGAAAGCGCTCAGTGCGGCGGTCGAACCGGCGCCCATCGCGATGATGATCTGCTTGTAGGGAACGGTCGTGCAATCGCCCGCCGCGAACACGCCCGGGACATTGGTCTGGCCGCGGTCGTCGATCACGATCTCGCCACGCGGCGACAACGCCACCGCTCCCTTCAACCACTCGGTATTGGGCAGCAACCCGATCTGCACGAAGATCCCTTCGAGCTCGACCCGGTGCGCATCGCCACCGACGCGGTCCTGGTAGACCAGCCCCGTCACCTTCTGGCCATCGCCCAGCACTTCCTGGGTGAGGGCGCTGGTGATGATGGTGACGTTGCCCAGGCTGCGCAGCTTCTTCTGCAGCACTTCATCGGCCCGGAGTGTGTCATCAAATTCCAGAAGGGTCACATGCGTCACAATTCCGGCCAGGTCGATCGCCGCCTCGACGCCCGAGTTGCCGCCGCCGATCACCGCCACCCGCTTGCCCTTGAACAGCGGCCCATCGCAGTGCGGGCAATAGGCCACGCCCTTGTTGCGGTACTGCTCTTCGCCGGGGACGTTCATCTGGCGCCAGCGCGCGCCGGTGGACAGGATCACCGAGCGCGACTTCAGCACCGCCCCGTTTTCCAGGGTGATCCCGACCAGGCCGTCATCACCGGCCGGGGTCAGCGCGCTGGCACGCTGCAGGTTCATGATGTCCACCTCGTACTCGCGCACGTGCTGTTCCAGCGCGGTGGCGAGCTTGGGGCCTTCGGTTTCCTTGACCGAGATGAAGTTCTCGATCGCCATGGTGTCCAGCACCTGCCCGCCGAACCGCTCGGCGGCCACGCCGGTGCGGATGCCCTTGCGCGCGGCGTAGATCGCCGCTGCCGCGCCGGCCGGGCCGCCGCCGATCACCAGCACGTCGAACGGCGCCTTGGCCGCGATCCTGGCCGCGTCGCGCTTGGCCGAGCCGGTGTCCAGCTTGGCCACGATCTGCTCCAGGGTCATGCGGCCTTGGTCGAACATCTCGCCGTTGAGGTAGACGGTGGGCACCGACATGATCTGGCGCGCTTCCACTTCGGCCGGGAACAGGCCGCCGTCGATCGCCACGTGCTGGATGCGCGGGTTGAGCACCGCGGCCAGGTTCAGCGCCTGGACCACGTCCGGGCAGTTCTGGCAGGACAGCGAGAAGTACGTTTCGAACTTCAGCTCGCCCTCCAGGCCCTGCACCTGCTCGATCAGCTCGGCGGTCGCCTTGGACGGGTGCCCGCCCACCTGAAGCAGCGCCAGCACCAGCGAGGTGAATTCGTGGCCCATCGGCAGCCCGGCGAACGCCAGGTGGATGTCCTGGCCCGGGGTGGTCAGCGCAAACGAGGGGGTGCGCTCGGCGCCGTCGCGGCGCACGTCCAGGCTGATCTGCGCCGACAGCGACACCAGCGTGTTCAGCAGCTCCAGCATCTCCTGCGACTTGGCGCCGTCATCCGCGTGCGCCGTGATCTGGATCGGACGGGTGACGCGTTCCAGATAGGTCTTGAGCTGGGACTGGAGGTTGGCATCCAACATCGAAAAACTCCTTGATTCAGGCAAGGGGACAGCGTCGACGTCACCCGAAGGTACATCTGCGCGGCGTGGGGGTGAACCCAAGCCGGCGCGCAGGCACCGGCTTGGGTTCACCCCCACTCCCGTCGAAACGGGAGTGGGGATGGGGACGGCTTAGATCTTGCCGACCAGGTCCAGCGACGGGGTCAGGGTCTTCTCGCCTTCCTTCCACTTGGCCGGGCAGACCTGGTTCGGGTTGGCGGCGGTGAACTGGGCAGCCTTCAGCTTGCGCAGGGTCTCGGACACGTCACGGGCGATCTCGTTGGAGTGGATCTCCAGGGTCTTGATCACGCCTTCCGGGTTGATGATGAAGGTACCGCGCAGGGCCAGGCCTTCTTCTTCAATGTGCACGCCGAAGGCGCGGGTCAGCTGGTGGGTCGGGTCGCCGACCAGCGGGAACTGGGCCTTGCCGACGGCCGGCGAGGTTTCGTGCCACACCTTGTGCGAGAAATGGGTGTCGGTGGTGACGATGTAGACCTCGGCGCCGGCCTTCTGGAACTCGGCGTAATGGTCGGCGGCGTCTTCGATCTCGGTCGGGCAGTTGAAGGTGAACGCGGCCGGCATGAAGATCAGCACGGACCACTGGCCCTTCAGGGTGCTGTCGGAAACCTTGATGAACTCGCCGTTCTGGTAGGCGTTGGCTTCGAACGGCTTGATCTGCGTATTGATGAGCGACATCGTTTTTCCTCTTGGTGAAGGGGGTGGGTGAAGCGACCGATACAGATTAGCGGCTCCATTCCCATAAGGACAATCCATTGATTGCATCTATACGATAGATGGAGTCTATCAAAAGGTGATTGTGCAGGGATGAATACCTTGCCAATAGGCGTGCGCAGCCCTTGTGCCGCAAGGCATTGCCGGACCTGGGGCCTCAAATGGGTGATAGCCACCGCTTATCCGTCGGGTCGACTGGCTGAACGGAAACCTGTCCACGTCCTCCCCGCCACCTCGGCACAGCCCGAATCGCGATAGGCCGCAATGCAGGTCATTAAGCGGCGCAATTCCTCCCATCAATCGCCTGGCGGTCGTTGGCAGCCCATTACCAGGCGAGCGGGCCCTGCGGCCCGGTGCTCTACACTTCCCGGCCCGTTTCCCGCCCCGCCACCATGACTGCTGCCCCCCGTGACGTCCGCCAGCTGCTTGCCGATGCCGCCGCCGCCCTGCCCGGGGTGGAAGGTCGCCACGAGGCCGAGCTGCTGTTGCTGCACGTGCTGGGGCGGGAGCGCAGCTGGCTGTTCGCCCATGCCACCGATGCAGTCGGCGAGGCCGACGCGGCGCGCTTTGCCGGTCTGCTGGCGCGGCGCGTGGCGGGCGAACCGGTGGCCTACCTGGTGGGCAGTCGCGGCTTCTGGACCCTGGACCTGGCGGTCAACCCCGCCACGCTGATCCCGCGCCCGGAAACCGAGCTGCTGGTCGAGCTGGCGCTGGCGCGGCTGCCGCTGGACACCCCGCTGGCGGTGGCCGACCTGGGCACCGGCAGCGGGGCGATCGCATTGGCCCTGGCCAGTGAGCGGCCCCGCGCCACGCTGATCGCCACCGATGTCAGCAGCGCCGCGCTGAGCGTCGCGCGCGGCAATGCGCTGCGCAACGACGTGGCCAATGTCAGCTTCCGCCAGGGTGCGTGGTTCGAGCCGTTGCAGGGCGAGGTCTTCGACCTCATCGCCAGCAACCCGCCCTATATCGCCAGCGACGATCCCCACCTGCAGCAGGGCGACCTCCGCCATGAGCCCCCGGGTGCGCTGGCGTCGGGGCTGGACGGGCTGGATGACATCCGCTGCATTGTTGCCGCGGCGCCGGGTCACCTGGTGGCGCAGGGGTGGCTGCTGATCGAACACGGCTGGGACCAGGGCGCGGCGATCCGCGCGCTGTTCGAACAGGCCGGGTTCGAGCAGGTCCACACCGAACGCGACCTCGAACAACGCGAGCGGGTGACGCGCGGCTGTCTGCCAGGCGTGCGCTGACGCTGCCTGAAACATCGCGCGGGTAGAATGGCGGTCCACTCGAAAGGAAGCGCCATGACCCCTGCCAGCCCCTCTGTATCCAACGCGCAGTTGCAGTCCCATGAATTCCTGGCCGACATGGTCGAGGACGCGTATTTTCCGCCGGCGCTGGTGGCCCAAGGCCAGCAGATCCTGCTGCGCCTGTGCGAACGCATCGAGCGCGAACGCCCGGCCGACGCTGCCGCGCTGATGGCGCTCACCCATGCGGCCACGCTGGAATTCAACGTGCTCGGCGAAGCGTTCGAAGCGCAGGACAGCGAGCTGGAAACCGCCGCGCGCGAGAACATCGGCGCTGATTTCGAGCTGATCGCGCAGAGTTATGGTTTCGACGTGGACGTGGACGAGCTGACCAGCCCGCGCGAGCGGTGAATCCGTTCACCGCACCTGTTCCCATCAACGGAGTTCCTGCCATGCGTACGCTGTATCCCGCCCTCACCCCCTACGACGTCGGCACCTTGAAGGTGGATGGCCGCCACACGATGTATGTCGAGCAATGCGGCAATCCCGAGGGCAAGCCGGTGGTGCTGCTGCACGGTGGCCCGGGCGGTGGCTGCAGCGAGAAAATGCGCCAGTTCCATGACCCGGCCAAGTACCGCATCATCCTGTTCGACCAGCGTGGCGCCGGGCGCTCCACCCCGCACGCGGACCTGGTGGACAACACGACCTGGGACCTGGTCGCCGACATCGAGAAACTGCGCGAGCACCTCAAGGTGGACCGCTGGCAGGTGTTCGGTGGCAGCTGGGGCTCCACCCTGGCGCTGGCGTACGCCCAGACCCATCCGCAGCGCGTGACCGAGCTGGTGCTGCGCGGCATCTTCATGCTGCGCCGCTGGGAGCTGGAGTGGTTCTACCAGGAGGGCGCCAACCGGCTCTTCCCGGATGCGTGGGAGCATTACCTCGCGCCGATCCCGGCAGTGGAGCGGCACGACCTGATCTCGGCCTTCCACCGCCGCCTGACCAGTGACGACGAAGCCACCCGCCTGGCTGCGGCCAAGGCCTGGAGCGTGTGGGAAGGGGCGACCAGTTTCCTGCATGTGGACGACGACTTCGTCAACAGCCACCAGGACCCGCAATTCGCGCTGGCGTTCGCCCGCATCGAGAACCACTACTTCGTCAACGGCGGGTTCTTCGAGGTGGAAGAACAGCTGCTGCGCGACGCGCACCGCATCGCCGACATCCCCGGCGTGATCGTGCACGGCCGCTACGACGTGGTGTGCCCGCTGCAGAGCGCGTGGGAACTCCACAAGGCGTGGCCGGCGTCGACGCTGGAGATCAGCCCGGCCTCGGGCCACTCGGCGTTCGAGGCCGAGAACGTGGACGCACTGGTGCGAGCCACGGATCGCTTCGCGGGTTGATCCCAACGTGCCGACCCTCGGTCGGCACCTACCACTGGCCGGCCAGCAACGCGTCGGCCAGCACCTTCAGCTTCGGCGAGGCCTGGCGCGAAGGCGGATACACCAGCGACAACGCGCGGCTGCGGCCTTCAAACGGCTGCAGCACGCGTTGCAGGCGGCCGTCGGCGAGCGCGTCGGCCACCGCGAAATCCATCACCTGCACGATGCCGACGCCGGCCAGCGCGCCTTCCACCAGCGGGTCGCCGCTGTCGAACACCATCCGTGCCGGGGGCGTGACGTCGCGCAGCCCATCTCCGTCGCGGAACTGCCAGTCCACCAGCCGTCCGCTGCGCAGGTTGCGCACCGCCAGGCAGGTATGGTCCTGCAGCGCATCGACCGTGGCCGGCGCGCCGTGACGGGCGATGTAGTCCGGCGAAGCCACGGTGACCCAGTGCAGCGGCCGCAGCGGCCGCGCCACCATGCGCACGTCGCTGATCGGCCCGGTGCGCAGGGCCGCGTCGAAGCCTTCCTCGACCAGATCGACCAGGCGGTCGTTGAGCACCAGCTCGAACTGCAACTGCGGGTGCACGGCCATCAACTGCCCGGCCAGCGGCACCAGCACCTTGCGCCCGAACATCGATGGCGCGGTCAGCTTCAGCACGCCCGACGGCGTGCAGGGGCGATCGCCCAGTCGCCGTTCGGCATCTTCCAGCCCGCACAGCAGGGGCGTGCAGTGATCGACGAACTGGCGGCCGTCCGGGGTCAGGCTGACGTTGCGGGTGTTGCGATGGAGAAGGCGCACGCCCAGCTCGGCCTCCAGCCGGCCGATCGCCCGTGACAGCCCGGACTGGCTGAGGCCCAGTTGCCCGGCGGCCACGGTGAAACTGCGCGCTTCGGCGACCTGCACCAGCATGCGCACGGCATTGAGATCCATGATGGCGTCCGATTGATGCGGAAATGCATGACAGAAATCGAAGTATCCGGGTTTATTTGTATGGCGTCATCAATGAGACTGCCCGCCTTCCCCTCGTCCGCATCGGCATGACCCACTCCCCGCATTCCTTCCCGCCCCGGCTGGCGTTGACCCTGTTGGCCATGGCCCAGCTGATCATCGCGCTGGACGCCACCATCATCTTCGTCGCCCTGCATGAGATGGGCGTGCAGCTGCAGATCAACGCGCAGCAACTGCAGTGGATCGTCAGCGGCTACACCGTGGCCTTCGGCGGTTGCCTGCTGCTGGGCGGGCGCGCGGCCGACCTGCTCGGCCGCCGCCGGGTCTACCGGCTGGGCATGGCGCTGTTCGCGCTGGCCTCGCTGGTGGGCGGCTTCAGCAACAGCGCCTGGCTGCTGATCGGCGCGCGCGCGGTGCAGGGCATCGGCGCGGCGTTGCTGTTCCCGGCCACGCTGTCGCTGATCAACACGCTGTATGCCGAAGGCGCGCCGCGCAACCGCGCGCTGGCGATCTGGTCGATGGCCAGCGCCGGCGGGCTGGCGCTGGGCACGCTGCTGGGCGGCGTGCTCACCCAGAGCTTTGGCTGGTCCTCGGTGCTGCTGGTGATCGTGCCGTTCGCCGGTGCGTGCGCGGTGCTGGGTGGCTGGTGGTTGCCGCGCGATCCGGCACGCCAGTCCGGGCGCTCGTTCGACCTGGCCGGCTGCCTCACCGTCACCCTCGGCGGCAGCCTGCTGGTCACCACGCTGGTGCAGGGGCCGGAGTGGGGCTGGTTGGCGCCGCGCACGCTGGGCTGCCTGGTGGTGTCGGCGCTGCTGCTGGCCGCCTTCGTGCAGATCGAGCAGCGCAGCCGCGACCCGCTGATGCAGTTCGCGCTGCTGCGCCTGCGCAGCCTGCGCGCGGCCATGCTGCTGACCATGGTGTTCATGAGCAGCTTCGGCGTGCAGTACTACTTCCTGGCGCTGTATTTCCAGGATGGCTACGGCTGGAGCGCGCTGCAGGCCGGGCTGGCGTTCCTGCCGCCGACGCTGGTGTGCACGTTCGGCATCCGGATCACCGAGCGCATGCTTGCCCGGCGTTCGCCGCGCCAGGTGCTGGCACTGGGCATGGCAGCCGGCGCGGTCGGCATCGCCGCGGTCGCGCTGGCACTGCCGTTTGGCGCCACCTACTGGGCGCTGCTGCCGGGCATCGTGGTGCTGAGCATCGGCCAGGGCATGACTTGGACGGCGATGTGGATCGTGGCCGGGCAGGGCGTGCCGGCGGCGCAGCAGGGCGTGGCCTCGGGCATGGCCGCCACCGCGCAGCAGATCGGCGGCGCGCTGGGCCTGGCGGTGCTGGTGATGCTGGCCAATACCGGGCGCGGTGTGCATGCGGCCGGCAGCAGTCCCGAAGCGCTGCAGGGGCTGGTCAACGCGCAGTACGGGGCGGCGGTGTTCGCGCTGCTCGGGGTGGGCGTGGCGCTGTGGTTGCGGCCGCAGGAGGACGATGCGGCGCTGGCGGCAGTGGGGGTTGGCGAAAGATAGGGCGATCGCACACGGCGTGGGTCGCACCAGGAAGGACTGCGTGCAGCCGAGCAACGGTCGGCCCTACCATGGGGGGTTTCCGGTGCGGCACTGACGTCGATGGCTGAACTTCTTACCCTGTGCCAGGCCCTTGAGGCCATCGCGGCCTGCCACGATGATCGCGATGTGTGGGACCGCTACGGCTGGGTCTACGCAACCGACGGCGATGAGCAGGAGGCGATGTTCTGGCTGTCCGGCCACGACGTCGAGGATGACGATCCCGCCGTGCAGGCCTTTGTCGCCGAGCATGGCCTGAGCCCGTATCTGGAAGCGGCCACCTTCGCCGATGTGCTGGAGGTACAGAAGCGCCAGCGTCCCCTGTCCACGTTGGACGCGTATGCGCACGCGCTGGCGTACTACAGCGAGTACGACGCCTTCGCGCAGGTGGCGGGCATCGAGGAAGCATTGGATGAGGCGCCGGCCGAGGAGCAGCAGGCGGCGCGCGCGCTGGGCGTGGGGCGCGGCATCTTCGCCGCGTTCGACGTGGTGCTGGCGCAATGCCCGGAAACGAGGGTCAAGGACGCGGCCCGCCTTGTCGCTGGCGTGCTGGAGGTTGCGGTGGGCCAGGCGCTGCCGTTGTGCCGTGCACTGCCACTGGAACTGGGGCGCGATCTGCAACGCACGCGTGCCGCGGCCATCGTTGCCGACTTCCAGGCGCTGGGTATCGGCCCGGAGGTACGCGGCTACCGCGCATTTCCGTGGATGGCGGCGCCTGCGCTGTAGGGGGCTGCGGTTGCCGGCCAGCGGCCGGCACGACCGGGTAGGTGGGCGCCGGGACTACGGGGGCGGGAATGCGTCCAGCTGCGGCTGCAGCGCAGTGAATATCCGCGCCAGTCGTTGCGCCCACGCCTGCTGGCCGGCCGCATCGGCGATGAGGTCCTGGCGGATCTCCAGCTCCACATGCACCAGCCCGCGGCCTTCGCCATGTACCGGCACGGCATAGTCGCTGGTACTGCTGACGGCATAGGGCTGGTTGTCGCCGACGACCAGGTCGCCCTCATCGCGCAGCGCCTGCAGCAGCACGCGCGCGAAGCGGGTATCGCGGTGATACAGCACGCCGGCATGCCACGGCCGCGCGGCGTCGTTCATGACCGGGGTGAAGCTGTGCATCATCACCAGCAGCGTCGGCCGGGCCTGCGCCTGGCGGGCATCCAGCTCGGCGTCGATGCGGGCATGGTAGGGCGCGTGGATCGCGTCGATGCGTTGCTGTCGCTGCAGCGGTGACAGCGCCTGGTTGCCGGGCACCAGCGTGCGGTCGCTGGTCTCCGGCATCAGCGTGGGCGACGCCAGCGGCCGGTTGCAGTCGATCACCAGCCGCGAATAGGTCTGGGTGATCGCCCATGCGTCGAGCAGGCGTGCCAGCGCAACGGTGACGCCGGCGATGCCGATGTCCCAGCCGATGTGCCGGTCCAGTTCGGCCTGCGGCAGGCCCAGGCTGGCCAGCCCTGCCGGCACCTGCTGGCCGGCGTGGTCGGCGATCAATACGTACGACGAACGCCCCTGTGGCTGGTGCACCACGAAGGGCGCCGGGTCGGGCGGCCCCAGCAGGGCGCCGGCGGCCGTCGCGTGGGCGAGCGAATCAGCCACGCGGGGTGCCGTCCAGGTGGTGCTCGATCATCCACAGCCCGGCCCACAGCTTGGCGTCCAGCTCGTAGCCCTGGCCGATCTTCTCCACCAGCCATGCAGCGGCGCGGGCGCGCGGGACTTCGTGCACGGTGATGTTCTCGCTGGCATCGCCGCCGCCGTCGCCCACCTTGCGCAGGCCGGTGGCGCGCACGAAGGCGATCTTTTCGCTGCTCGCACCCGACGAGGTCGGGCCGATCATCAGTACCTCGGCGTGCGCGGCGGTCCAGCCGGTTTCCTCCTCCAGCTCGCGCACCGCCGATACCTCGATCGACTCGCCGGCGTCGATGTCGCCGACCAGGCCGGCCGGCATCTCGATGGTGTTGGCCTGCAGCGGCACCCGGAACTGTTCCACGAACAGCACGTTGTCCTCCGGGGTGACCGCGATGATGATCGCGGCCAGGCCACCGGCGTGGGTGCGTTCGCTGTACTCCCACGTGCCGCGCACGACCATGCGCTGGTACTTGCCTTCGTAGACGATCCTGGGGGCTTGGGTGTTGGGGCTCATGCGAACTCGCTGGCAACGGAAGGGGAATCGGGCAGGCCGGCCGCGCTGAACAGTCGGCGTCGGGTCAACGGCCCGAACCGCAGTGCATCGCACAGGCCCTGCAGCATCTGCGGGTCGGCGCTGCCGCGGCTGAAATCGGCGTCGGCCACGTCCAGCGGCGCATCCAGCGCGATGGTGGTCAATTGCCGCCACAGCAGGGCGTGCTCGCGCTGTTCGCGCAACCGTACCGCCATCTGCGCGGCGCCGCGCAGGCGCAGGAAGGGCACTTCGTCCAGGCGCTCGAACAGCACGTCCATGCTGCCGAAATGCGCCAGCAGCACGGCTGCCGACTTGGCGCCCACGCCGGTCACGCCGGGAATGTTGTCCACCGCATCGCCGCACAGCGCCAGGTAATCGGCGATCTGGTGCGCATGCACGCCATGCCGCGCCTTGACCCCGGCCATGCCCCAGCGCTGGTTGCGCGCGTAGTCCCACTGCTCGTCGTGCTCGAACAGCAGTTGGGACAGGTCCTTGTCGGCGGAGATGATCACCCCGCGCATACCGGCGTCGCGGCGCGCATGCAGGGCGCTGCCGATCAGGTCGTCGGCTTCGTATTCGGCGTGGGCCAGCACCGGCAGGCCCAGGGCGAGGCACAGCGCCTTGCAGTGTGCGAACTGGCGGCGCAGGGCGTCCGGGGCCGGATCGCGGTTGGCCTTGTAGGCGGCATACAGGCGGTGGCGGAAGCAGCTGTCCAAGGCCTCATCGAAGGCGATGGCGATGTGCCGCGGGCGCTCGCGCTCCAGCAGGTCCAGCAGGAACCGGGCGAAGCCGTGCACCGCGTTGGTCGGCCAGCCCTGCTGGTCCTGGAACTCATCGGGCATCGAGTGCCAGGCGCGGAACACGTACAGACTGGCATCGACCAGGTACAGCGGCGGGCGCGGCGTGACGCCGGGTGCGGCAGGCAGAGTCACCTCAGCCCACCCAGTCCTGCAGCAGCGCCGCCGGATCCGGGCGCTCGCGCTCGGGGGCCTCGGTGCGCGGGGTGCCGATATGGATGAAGCCGGCGATCCGCTCGTCCCCGGCCAGGCCCAGATGGGCGCGCACGGCGGGATCGAAGGCCATCCACGCGGTCAGCCACTGCGCGCCAAAGCCCAGTGCCTGCGCCGCCTGCAGCAGCGCAAAGCACACGCAGCCGGCGGTCATCAGCTGTTCTTCTTCGGGCACCTTGGGGTTGGGGCGCGGCCGGGCCACCACGGTGATGACCAACGGGGCATGCGAAAAACGCAGCCGGTCCTTTTCCAACTGGGCGGCCGACACGTTCGGATCGCGTTCGCGGCTGCGCTGGACCAGGTACTCGCCCAGACTGTGACGTGCATCGCCAGCGATCCGCAGGAAACGGAACGGCACCAGCTTGCCGTGGTCGGGCACGCGCACCGCAGAGGTGAGCATCCGCAACAGGGTGTCCGGGTCCGGCCCGGGCTCGCCCAATTGCCTGGACGGTAAGGAGCGGCGGGCGTCCAGGGCTTGCAACGCGGGGGAGTCGGGCATGGGGTCTCGATCAGATGTCACGGTCGAACAAGTATAGTCGCGGCAGTTTGTGACGCGGCTCGGGGCCATCTCCGGGTCATTTGCGACAAAGCGTGATGAACATCACTTAATCAACGGCATTCCTTCACGTGGCTGTACTCGCTTCCCAAGGACGCTGGCCTTACGATACAAGGCCTGCCGGCACCCGGTCATGAGGTTCAACGTGCGGACTGTTTCGCTGTCCCTGACCGGTCGGCTGGCCTGGTATGCGGATGCGGGTGCCTGGGGGGTGCCGGTGTTCATCGATTCCACGTTGCATTCTGTACCTGCGAAGCTGGGGAGCCTTTTCGCATGATCGCCACGCCCATTCCATCGGGGCAGCCAGGCCGCGACCCGGCCCTGTTGAGGCAGGCCCGCGACGCCGCGTTGCCGGCGCTTGCCGAGTCGTTTGCAACGGTCCTGGCGCGCTTCGATGACGTGCTGTTCGACCGTGCCGGCACCGCTGGCGCGTCGCAGCTGCTGTTCCTGGATGGCATGCGCGAACTGCGCCGCCGCCGCGAGGACATCGTGCGCGGCTTCCGCGGCCACCTGCTCGAGGCGTGGGATGCGCTGGAGCGCGGCCAGCCGGCCTCGGCCGAGGCCACCCTGGCCGGGCAGATCGAGGACGGGCTGAGCCTGGTGCCCGAGCACGTGCTGGAATCGCGCTTGGCGGTCCGCAACTTCGCCACGGTGCTGCTGCGCGACTGGAAGCCGGTGCTGTCGCGGCTGGACCGACGCCTGGGCTGGATCGCCGGCGGGCTGGAACTCAACGCCGACAGCAACCCGATCAGCCCCGAACACATCGGCGTGGCCATCCATGAGGCCTTCGCCGACTGTGAACTGGCTCCGGAAGTGCGGCTGGTGCTGATCAAGCTGTGCGAGCGCGACCTGCACGCCCCGATCGGCAAGCGGTACGAGGCCCTGGACGAGCAGCTGGCCGCCGCCGGGGTGATGCCGCAGATGGCCGCGCCGCGCCGCGCGGCGCCGCGCCCGCCGTCCCCGCGCCATGAACTGGACGACCTGGTCGACGCGCTGGATCCCGAATCGCTGGGCGGTGCCGACGATGCCGCCGCCCCGGCCTGGGCGCGGCGCTTCGCCGACCGCTGGGCCGAGAGCCGCGGGCGCATCCAGTCCTCCCAGCAGGGCCAGGCGGTGGCCGATGCCGCCGACGGCATGAGCAACAACCAGGGCATGCTGCTGGAAGCCCTGCACGAACTGCTGCAGCAGACCCGCCACGTGCGCGAGGACGCGACCTCCGCGGCCAGCGTCGCGGTCGGCCAGCAGCGCCCCTTGAGCCAGCGCGAGATGATGTCGGTGCTGTCGCTGCTGCAGGCCACCCCAAGTGCGACCCTGCGCGCGGCGATCGGCGAAGACGGCGAGTCGCTGGCGCAGCGGCTGAAGAGCGAAGTACTGTCCGGTGCCACCCGCCTCGGCGTGGACCCGGCGCAGGCGCGGCTGGACCCGCAGGACGAAGATGCGATCGACCTGGTCGGCATGCTGTTCGACGTGATGCTGGACGAGCGTGACCTGGAAGGCCGCTCTCGTGAGCTGATCGGCCGCCTGGTGGTGCCCTTCGTCAAGGTCGCCATGCTCGACCGCCGCATGTTCGTGCAGAAGACCCACCCGGCGCGCAAGCTGCTCAACTCGCTGGCCGAAGCCTGCGAAGGCAACACCGGCGAAAGCCAGGCCGAGCGCGTGCTGATGGGCAAGGTCGAGGAGATCATCGAGCGGCTGGTCGCCGAGTTCAACGAGAACCTGGCGATCTTCCTCACCCTCGAAGAAGAATTCCGCGACTTCCTCACCCAGCACCGCCGCCGCATCGAAATCGCCGAGCGCCGTGCGGCCGAGACCCAGCGCGGCCAGGAAAAGCTGGAAATGGCCCGCACCCGTTCGGCCGCCGAGCTCGACCGGCGCATCGCCGATGCCACGCTGCCGCAGGCCATCGGCGAGTTCCTGCGCCAGCCGTGGCAGCACCACCTCACCCTGACCGTGCTGCGCGAAGGCGAAGACGGTGCCTCGGTGGGCGAAGCGCTGGCACTGGCCGACGGCATGCTGGAGGAAGTGGCCGAAGCGCGCCGGCAGATCGTCGGCAAACCATGGCTGCAGGCGTGGCACCCGGCCCTGCGCAAGGTATTTGCCAGCGTGGGCGTGCACGCCGACGCCGCCACCGGTGCGATCGACGCCCTGCACGACACCCTGCAGGCCATCGCCGAATCGCGTCCGGAGCTGGAACGCGCGCTGCCCGAATTGCCGCAGGTGGTCCTGCCCGCGCCGCCGACGCAGGAAAGCGCTGCGGTGGAGCTGGGCAGCAAGGTGGACGTGAGCGATTTCGACAACGCCGATGCCGACCGTTTCCGCGGCCTGGAGATCGGCAGTTGGCTGGATTTCGTCGACAAGGACGGCAAGGTCCAGGCCGGCAAGCTGTCCTGGGTGAGCCCGATTTCCTCGCGCCTGCTGTTCGTCAATCGGCGGGGCGTGCGCTTCTGCGTGGCCTCGGCGGAAGAACTGGCGGTGATGGTGCGGCTGGGTCGCCTGCGCGCGCATATCGACGACGGTGCCTTCGACAGTGCGATGCAGGGCGTGATCGATCGGCTGGACAACAAGAACGCTACGGTGCATTGAACGCCTTGAGCGCTGGATGCGGTTGAATTGAAACGCCGGGCAGTGCCCGGCGTTTTTGGTTTCTTATGACCTCGTCTGGCTGGAGCTGGAGGTGGTCGTCACTTGGGGACGTCGGAAAATCTGGGCTGTCCGAGGGTGTAACGGATGCCGGGCACAGCCGACCGATCGACGCCAGTTTCTGTGGGCACCAGCCCGCGCCAATGCGATGACTGGATCGCCTCGGCGGACGTTGCGTATCAATACGCTTCCATGGAGGGATTACTTGATGGAGTGCAGCTCTTCGCGACTCGGCTGCGCGTTGTCTGTGGGGCTTGCGGTGTTTGGCTTGGCTGCCTGGATTGAGCTCAATCAGCTGCCCGCTGATGTCGAGAGTGGTCCGAGAATCTTAGTCCTGGGTTATGGATGTCATCGATGACCTGATCCAGGCGGACGGCGCGTTGGCCTGGCGCGTGATCGATGGGATCAGGCGGATAAACGGAAGTGACAGGGTTTTGGCCAGTCTTGCGGCAGGGCCGCTTGAGGATTTTCTCGTCGCCCATGGAGACGATTGCACCTCTGGAATTGAGGCGCTGGCTCGACATGATGTCCAGTTGGGGAGGCTGCTTCTTGGTGTGGCAGGGCCGGATGAGTGAGGCGCTATGGGCGCGGATCCAATCGATTTCGCTAACTGGCCGTTGAGTTGAATATCTACATTGCCGGCAGGGAGGATGGAGATTTCGTGCGATAAGCGAGTCGAATGGAGGCGCTCGCAGGAAATGCCACACCCTGGCCCAGCGTGCAGTCCTCGGATAGCACAGCCGTCGACCTTGGCCCGTACCCGGGGGCGTAAGGTACGATCCCCCCACACTCTGCTGATCGTCGGGGACATGCCATGGCTGTCGATGTGCTGGTGGTACGGGAACGCGGGCCGGGCGAGCGACGCGTGGCGATGACGCCGGAAACGGCGCGCAAGCTGTCCGCCTTGGGCGCGACGGTATGGTTCGAGCCCGCCGCCGGACAGGCCGCCGGGTTTCCTGATCAAGCGTATCTGGACGTCGGCGCGCAGTTGGCCGACGACGCACGTCTGGCCCTGGCCGACATCGTGCTGTGCGTGCAACCGCCGGACAATGCGCGGTTGGCCCAGCTCAAATCCGGCGCCAGCCTGGTGGGCATGCTGCACCCGCAGGCCGATGCCGAACGCGCCGGGTTGATCCAGTCGCGCGGGCTGCAGGCCTTCCCGCTGGAACGCCTGCCGCGCACCACCCGCGCCCAGTCGATGGACGTGCTGAGTTCGCAGGCCGGCATGGCCGGTTACAAGGCCACGCTGATCGCCGCGCAGCGCGCCCCGCGCTTCTTCCCGATGCTGACCACGGCTGCCGGCACCATTCGTCCGTCGCGGGTGCTGGTGGTCGGGGCCGGTGTGGCCGGCTTGCAGGCCATCGCCACCGCACGCCGGCTGGGCGCGCAGGTGGAGGGCTTCGACGTGCGGCCGGAGACCCGCGAGCAGATCGAATCGCTGGGCGGCAAGTTCCTCGACCTGGGCGTGAGCGCGGTCGGCGAGGGCGGCTATGCGCGGCCGCTGACCGAGGAAGAGCGCGCCGAGCAGCAGCGTCGGCTCGGCGAGCACCTGCGCCTGGTCGATGTGGTGATCTGCACCGCGGCGGTGCCCGGGCGGCCGGCGCCGAAGATCGTCACCACGGCGATGGTGCAGGGCATGAAGCCGGGCAGCGTGATCGTCGACCTGGCCGCCGAGACCGGTGGCAACTGCGAGGCGACCCGGCCGGGGGAGGTGGTGGACGTCAATGGGGTCACCATCGACGGGCCGCTCGACCTGGCCAGCCTGGGCGCGGTGCACGCCAGCGAGATGTACGCGCGCAACCTGTACAACTTCGTCGCGCTGTTCCTGAAGGACGGGGCGATCGGTTTCGACTGGGACGACGAACTGCTGGCCAGGACCCGCTGGGTGGCCGGCGGTTGAGGGAGAAGCAGCCACGCATGGCGTGGCGCTACCGGGTTTCTGCTGGCATTACCGGGTCGCTGCCACCACACGCGTGGTGGCACGCCCGCGCCAACGCCGTCAGCGCTTCGGCGGCGGGGTGTCCTTGGCCGGATTGGCCTTGAGCCAGTCCTGGCGCTGCTCGGGCGTCATCTTCGACCAGCGCTCGCGCAGCTCGTCGCGCTGGGCCGGGGTCAGCCCGCGCATCTGCGAGAACAGCGCACGCGCCTGTTCGCGCTGTTCCGGGCTCATGTTCTCGAAGCGGTGCCGACCGCGCCGGGCCAGCTCGCGCTGTTCGGGGGTCATGCTCTGCCAGCGCTGGCCGTGCTGGAGCATGCGCTCGCGCTGCGGGGGCGGAGCATCGTTCCAGCGGTCGCGCACGGGCGCGATCAGCGCCTCGCGCTGCTGCGGGGTGAGGCGCTCCCAGTCGGGCAGGGGCGCACTCTGTGCCCAGCCGGCCGTGCTTGCCGACAGCAGGGCCAGCGCCAGGATCAGTCGCGGTGTCATGTTCACTCCATTGCCAGGTCGGTCGTGCCCAGCCACACGTACAGGTCGGGATTCTCGTCCAGCACGTCGCTGCTGTCATCCACCGTGGGGGCGGCCGTGGGCGCAGCCGGCGTGGTCGGCGGGTTGACGGTGAAACTGTAGCCCAGGGCCAGGGCGGCCACGGCCGAGCAGGCGGTGGCCATCCACCAGCCGTGCGCCCGCGTATGTCGCGGCGCGGCAGCGCTGCGTGCGCTGCGCAGGCGGGCCAGCGTCGCCGGTGAGAGCTGCTGCAGGGCCTGTGCATGCAGCGCGCGCAGGGCGGTGTCATCGTGGATGGGCGGGGTGACGGGGCGGCTCACAGTTCGATCTCCAGGTGCTGCTGCAGCGCTTGTCGGGCGCGCGAAAGATGGGTTTTGACCGCGCCCTCGCTGCAGCCCATGGCCTTGGCGGTGGTGGCGCCGTCCAGCTGCTGCAGTACCCGCAGGGTGAAAGCTTCGCGCTGGCGCGCCGGCAGTTCGCGCAGCGCCTGTACCAGTTGCGCGTACTGCTCGCGCTGCTCGTGCGCTTGCGCCGGGCCGGGCGCGGAATCGGCCCAGTCGATGTCATGGTCGCCGCCTTCCTCGTCGCTGCTGCGCCAGAAGCGCAGGCGGAAGCCGCGTCGGCGCTGCAGGTCGACCACGCGCCGGCGCAGGATGCTCCAGAACAACGGCGCCCACTCGGCGGCCGGCTTGTCCTGGTAGGACAGCATGCGCAGCATGGCGTCCTGCACCGCGTCCAGCGCATCGTCGCGTTGGCGCAGGCCGGCCTCGGCGAAGCGGAAGGCGCGCGGGCCGATCCCGGCCAGGAACGCGTCCAGCGACACCGGCAACGCGGCGTCGGCCTGGTCGGGCAGTGTCTGCAAGGTAGGGCTCACCAGCACAGGGTAGCGCTCGCGCAGGGGGATACGGTGAGAACGCCCCGGCGGCCGATCGGTTGACCGGCCTGCAGAACGGTTCAGCGCATGGTTATGATGGGGGGACGGGATCACCGCCTGGGAGAGTGACTGCAATGAGCGACGGGTTCGTGGCGTTGTACATCTTCATGCTGGCTGCGATCGCCGGCCACGTGATCATTTCACGGGTGCCGGTGATCCTGCATACCCCCCTGATGTCCGGCTCCAACTTCATCCACGGCATCGTGCTGATCGGGGCGATGGTGGTGCTGGGGCACGCGCAGACCCCGCTGGAGAAGATCATCGGCTTCATCGCCGTGGTGCTCGGCGCGGGCAACGCGGCGGGCGGCTACGTGGTGACCGAGCGCATGCTGGACATGTTCAAGCCCAGCGCCAGGCGCGACGCCGGGGAGAAGTCGCCTTGAACGTGAGCACCGCGCAACTGCTGCAGTGGCTGGTGCAGGTGAGCTATCTGGTGGCCGCCACCCTGTTCCTGCTCGGCCTGCAGCGCATGGCCTCGCCGATGACCGCGCGCAGCGGCATCCGCTGGGCCGGGCTGGGCATGCTGATCGCCACGGTGGCCACGTTCTTCCTGCCCGAACTGCACAACATCCCGCTGATCCTGGCGGCGGTGGCGATCGGCACCGGCGTGGCGTGGTGGTCGGCCAAGCGCGTGGCGATCACCGACATGCCGCAGATGGTGGCCCTGTACAACGGCATGGGCGGCGGCTCGGCGGCGGCGATCGGTGCGGTCGAGCTGCTGCGCTTCTCGTTCCTGGCCAACCGCGATACCACCCATTGGAGCGAACAGGCGCTGGCCGACCTGGCCGCACGCCAGCCGTCGGCCACCGTGTTGGCCTTGGCGGTGATCGGCTCGGCGATCGGCGCGGTCTCGCTGTCCGGCTCGATCATCGCCTGGGCCAAGCTGGATGGTCGCCTGGACCGCCGCGTCACCTTCCCGGGGCAACAGGCATTCAATCTGCTGGTCGCACTGGCGATGGTGGTGCTGGGGGTCTGGGCGGCGGTCACCCTGAGCCCGGTGGCGATCATCAGCTTCTTCGTGGTGGCGCTGGCGCTGGGCGTGCTGATGACGCTGCCGATCGGCGGCGCCGACATGCCGGTAGTGATCTCGCTGTACAACGCGTTCACCGGCCTGGCGGTGGCCTTCGAAGGCTACGTGCTGGGCAACGAGGCCTTGATCATCGCCGGCATGATGGTCGGCGCGGCCGGCATCCTGCTGACCCGGTTGATGGCCAAGGCGATGAACCGGCCGATCAGCGGCGTGCTGTTCTCCAACTTCGGCGGCGGCGGCGTGGCGCAGGAAATCAGCGGCGCGCAGAAGCCGATCGAGGCCAGCGACGTGGCCGCGATGCTGGCCTTCGCCGAGCGCGTGGTCATCGTGCCCGGCTACGGCATGGCGGTGGCCCAGGCCCAGCACAAGGTGTGGGAGCTGGCCCAGCGCCTGCTCGACCGCGGCATCAAGGTGAAGTTCGCCATCCACCCGGTCGCCGGGCGCATGCCCGGGCACATGAACGTGCTGCTCGCCGAGGCCGGCGTGCCCTACGACCTGATCGCCGACATGGACGACATCAACCCGGAGTTCCCCAACACCGACGTGGTGCTGGTGATCGGCGCCAACGACGTGGTCAACCCGGTCGCACGCACCGACCCGGCCAGCCCGATCTACGGCATGCCGATCCTGGACGTGGTCAACGCCCGCAACGTGGTGGTGATCAAGCGCGGCAAGGGCACCGGTTTTGCCGGCATCGAGAATGCGCTGTTCTACGCCGACAACGCGCGCATGTTTTACGGCGATGGTGCCGGCGCGGCCAGCGCGCTGGTCAGTGAGCTGAAGGCGCTCGACGGCGGTCATTGAGGTCGCCGCAGGACGGGCACTACCGACTACGTCTCCGACGCGTCGCCCTCTGGGTCAGGGGGCGACGCCGAAGGTGCGGGGGGCTGGAGGGGCGAGGCCGCGGGGGGTATCCCTGTGCGAGGCACACCGAAGGATGGGGGGCGCCAACGCGCAAGCGCTACCGCGCCAGCCACCCGCCCACGACCAGGGCCACCAGCACCCACAGCGCCTCGGCGACCCCGTTGGCCAGCCCGAACAGGGTCCAGGCCATGAACGGGCCCATCCGCAACGCTGAATCCCACGGCGCCAGGCCCATCGAGCCGCCGACGTAGGCCGACGCGATGCCCCAGTTGGCCGCCACCACCACCAGCAGGGTGCCGACCAGGGTCACCGCAACCCGCGCCGAGCCGGCAGGGAAGCGGCTCAGGCGCAGCATGAACACGATCTCCAGGGCCGCCAGGACCGCCATCCAGCCGGTCTGGCGGCCACTGAGGAGGGCAATGAACACCCAGGCCAAGGTGGCCGTGGCAACGCCAATCAGCAACATCGGGGGCCAGAGCCAGTGATGGCCGCGGGCAGGCACGGAGGTGGGCGTCATGCAATCTTCCTGTGAGAGGCCACAGGATACCGACTTGCGCGGTGACCGGCGCGTTGGCGGCCACTGGGCTAAAATGGTCGCCTTGCGGGAATTGGCCGCGACCCCCATATCGATCCACATGTACTCCCGTAGCAGTGAACCCGTCCACTTCGAACGCGACTGCGAGGCCGTCATGGTCCCGCAGGGCGAAACGGTCACGCTGCCCGCCGGCAGCTATGGCTACATCACCCAGGCCCTGGGTGGGAGCTATACCGTGTTCGTCGAAGGCAATCTGTTCCGCATCGCCGGCAAGGACGGCGACGCCATCGGCAAGGAACCGCCGCCGGCGCTGGAACTGCCCGACAACGCCTCCGATGAAGAAGTCGAAAAGCTGGTGTGGCAGCAGCTGCGCACCTGTTTCGATCCCGAGATCCCGGTCAACGTGGTCGAGCTGGGCCTGGTCTACGAGGTGGAGATCAAGCACCTGGATGCGGGCCAGCGCGAGATCGACGTGAAGATGACCCTGACCGCACCCGGCTGCGGCATGGGCGAAATCCTGGTCGACGACGTGCGCAGCAAGCTGGAAATGATCCCGACGGTGGCCGAGGCCGACGTCGAGCTGGTGTTCGACCCGCCGTGGAACCAGCACATGATGTCCGAAGCGGCCCGGCTCGAGACCGGCATGCTGTAATGGCCGGCTGCGGCACGCCGCCGCGGCCAGCGTTCCCCGTAACCAGAACAGGAAATATCCGGTGTCCCAGTCTTCCGTGAGCTTCAACACCACCCGTTCCGCCACGCCGCGCAGCAGCGAGGAGCGCGAGCGCATCCTGGCCGCGCCGGGCTTTGGGCTGCACTTCACCGACCACATGGTGGAAGTGCGCTGGGACAAGGACACCGGCTGGCACAACGCGACTGTGCGCCCGTACGGCCCGCTGCAGCTGGACCCGGCCGCCGCGGTGCTGCATTACGGCCAGGAAATCTTCGAAGGCATCAAGGCCTATCGCCACGCCGACGGCTCGATCTGGACCTTCCGCCCGGACGCCAACGGCCGTCGCCTGCAGCGTTCGGCGCAGCGCCTGGCGCTGCCGGAGCTGCCGGTGGACATCTTCGTCGAATCGCTCAAGCAGTTGATCGCCGTGGACGCCAGCTGGGTGCCGTCGGCCGACGAATCCAGCCTGTACTTCCGTCCGTTCATGATCGGCGATGAAGCCTTCCTCGGCGTGCGCGGCGCGCACAAGGCCGGCTACTACGTGATCGCCAGCCCGGCGGGCCCGTACTTCGCCAAGGGCGTGGCCCCGGTGTCGATCTGGCTGTCCACCGAGTACGCGCGTGCGGCCAAGGGCGGCACCGGCGCGGCCAAGTGCGGTGGCAACTATGCCGCCTCGCTGCTGCCGCAGCAGAAGGCGCAGGCGCAGGGCTGCTCGCAGGTGCTGTTCCTGGACCCGGTCGAGGGCAAGTACCTGGAAGAACTGGGCGGCATGAATGTGTTCCTGGTCTACAAGGACGGCACCCTGGTGACCCCGGCGCTGTCGGGCAGCATCCTGGAGGGCATCACCCGCGAGAGCATCCTGCAGCTGGCCCGCGACCGGGGCATGAAGGTCGAGGAGCGCAAGGTCACCATCGATGAGTGGAAGCAGGGCGTGGCCTCCGGCGACATCGCCGAAGTGTTCGCCTGCGGTACCGCCGCGGTGGTCACCCCGATCGGCCAGCTCAAGGGCGAGGGGTTCTCGGTGGGCGACCTCAATGCGCCGGCCGGCGAGGTAACGATGTCGCTGCGCAAGGAACTGACCGACATCCAGTACGGCCGCCTGCCGGACCGGCATGGCTGGTTGGTGCGCCTGGACGCGTAAGCGCGCCCGCGCCTCCGCGCCGCAGCAACGCAGAAACCCGCCTGGGGACAGGCGGGTTTTTTCATGCACGTCGGTCTGACGGTGGTGATGTCCAGCGGTGGCAACACCGTGAAGCCCCCGACGCGCAAGGGCTGTCCGGGAATTGACGGCAAAGACAGCCGAAAAAGACTTCGGATGACGCGGGTTGACCGGTTCGGAAACGCGAAGTTCCTTCACTTTCACAAACCTTCGACACGAGAAGTCTCAGATCCGACATTTCATGTCGCTGAAGTGCGGCTGAAACATTGTTGATCGCGCATCAAGCCACTAGCGTCGGCAGGGTCGGTTGATTTCAGGGGAACCGATCCACCCACCGGCTCCGATCCGCGCCATCGCCATCAACAGCCCCCGGATCGGGACTGGACATTCAGCCGCGTTCGCGGCATCCACTGTCTGAAAGGGAAATCCGATGTCTCATGATTCGCAACCCCGTTTGCGTCAACGTGCATTGGTTGTACTGGGCGCGTCCGTACTCTCGACCCTGCTGTTGGCCGCCCCGGCGTTTGCCGGCGATGTGCAGCTGAGCGGCCTGTCGTCGGCCCCGACGCACGAGCGCTTCATCGTCAAGTACAAGGACGGCGCCAGTCTGGTCGCCACGCCGACCGCGTTGGCCAGCTCGCTGAAGGCTGCTGCGGCGGCGGTGCCGGCTGCGCAGGGTCGCGCGCTGGGCCTGCAGAAGCTGCGCCAACTGGCCATCGGCCCGACCGTGGTCAAGGCGGACCGTCCGCTGGATGCCGCCGAAGCGGAGCTGCTGATGCGTCGCCTGGCCGCCGACCCGAACGTGGAATACGTTGAAGTCGATCAGCTGATGCACGCCACGCTGGTGCCCAACGACACGCGGTTGTCCGAGCAGTGGGGTTTCGGCACCAGCAATGCCTCGATCAATGTGCGTCCGGCCTGGGACAAGGCGACCGGTACCGGCGTGGTCCTGGCGGTGATCGATACCGGCATCACCAACCACCCCGATCTGAACGCCAACATCCTGCCCGGCTACGATTTCATCAGTGACGCGGCGATGGCGCGCGACGGCGGCGGCCGCGACAACAACCCCAACGATGAAGGCGACTGGTACGCCGCCAACGAGTGCGGTTCGGGCATCCCGGCCTCCAACTCGAGCTGGCACGGTACCCACGTGGCCGGCACCATCGCGGCGGTAACCAACAACAGCACCGGCGTGGCCGGTACCGCCTTCAATGCCAAGGTCGTGCCGGTGCGCGTGCTCGGCAAGTGCGGCGGCTACACCTCCGATATCGCCGATGCGATCGTGTGGGCCTCCGGCGGCACCGTCAGCGGCGTGCCGGCCAATGCAAACCCGGCCGAAGTGATCAACATGTCACTCGGCGGCACTGGCACCTGCTCGACCACGTACCAGAATGCGATCAACGGCGCGGTCTCGCGTGGCACCACCGTGGTGGTGGCCGCCGGCAACAGCAACGCCAATGTGTCCACGTCGGTGCCGGCCAACTGCGCCAACGTGATCGCGGTCGCCGCGACCACCTCGGCCGGTGCGCGCGCCAGCTTCTCCAACTACGGCGCGGGCATCGATATCTCGGCACCGGGCCAGGCGATCCTGTCCACCCTCAACAGCGGCACCACGGTGCCGGGCACGGCGTCCTACGCGTCCTACAACGGCACCTCGATGGCGGCGCCGCACGTGGCCGGCGTGGTCGCGCTGGTGCAGTCGGTGGCACCGACCGCGCTGACCCCGGCGGCGGTGGAAACGCTGCTCAAGAACACCGCACGGGCCTTGCCGGGCGCATGCAGCGGCGGTTGCGGTGCGGGCATCGTGGACGCGGATGCGGCGGTCACGGCGGCGCTGGGCGGGACCAACCCGAACCCGGGCACGGGCACTGTGCTGCAGAACAACGTGCCGGTCACCGGGCTGGGCGCGGCCAGCGGGGCGTCGCTGTCCTACACGGTCACGGTGCCGTCGGGCAGTTCGCAGCTGAAGGTGAGCATCGCCGGCGGCAGCGGTGATGCCGATCTGTACCTGCGCTCGGGCAGTGCCCCGACCGACAGCGCCTACAACTGCCGCCCGTACCTGAGCGGCAACAACGAGACCTGCACGATCACTTCACCGGCGGCCGGTACCTGGTACGTGCGGGTGAAGGGCTATTCGACCTTCTCCGGGGTCACCCTGACCGCGCAGTACTGAGCCCAGATCCCTCTCCAATGGGCACGCCCCGGTTTCGGCCGGGGCGTTTTTTTTTGGGATGGTTTTTTTTAGAAGCTAAAAGCCGAAGCCGAAGCCGAAGCCGAAGCCGAAGCAGGATCAACGGCCGCGAGTTCGTGCCTGGTCTGGCTTGGGCAGGTACGGGTGGGTTGGCGGGACACGCCGCAAGTACGTCCGTGTAGGCTCGCATGCGCCATCCATGGCGCATGACGGTCCCGCCAACCCACCCGTACCCACCCTTTGACAGGGTGCTGGTGCGCAGTGAAAGAGCGGAAGCGGAAGCGGGAAGCGGGAGCGGGAAGCGGGAAGACGAAAGCGGCGGCGCCGGCGTTGTTTTGCCCGCATTGCTTCCACGGCTACCAGCCAACTGTCGAGGGTGGGGGTGTGTGAGGTTGCGGGACCGTCGTGCGCCATGGAGGGCGCACGCGAGCCTCCACGGACGGATCTACGGCGTGTCCCGCACTCTCACACACCCCCGCCCAGCCCAGGACGCTCGAGGCGTGCGGCTTTTAGAAGCCGCAGCCGATCAGGCTTCTTCAAACCGGTTGGCGGCCACGTTCTTGCGCACGTGTTCGGGATTCCAGATGCGGCCGTTCATGGCGATGTACACGCCGCTGGCCAGCGACTGCACCGCGCCGATCGCGCAGCCGATGTTGAACTCCGCGTCCGAGCCGCGGAAACGCGCCGGGCTCAGTGCGCCGGTCATCACGATCGTTTTGTCGGCGATCGACTTCAGTACCTGCCCGGTCTGCACCATCGAATCGGTGCCGTGGGTGACGAGTACGTGGCGGGTGGGCTGCGCGGCGATGGTCGCGCGGATCAGTTCGCGGTCGTCGTCGGTGATGTGCAGCGAGTCCTTGCGCAGGATCGGGATGACGTTGAAACGGAAGGTCACGCCCAGCTCGCGCAGGATCATCCCGATCTGCGGATCGCCGATCTGGTAGTCCGACTTGTCGTCGAAGTAGATCTTGTCGATCGTGCCACCGGTGGTGATGATCAGTAGTTCTTCCATTGCGGGCATCCTGGATAGCGGTCAGAACCGCGCGGGCAACCCGCGCCGGGATGCAGATGATACGGCCGCTGGCGCCGCCCCGCAGCCGTAGCGACGCGTCGGTTCAGCGCTTGCCGAAGCGGCGGCGCAGGCCCGGCGTGCTCGCCACCCCGATCACCGCCAGGGCCAACAGCAGCTCGGCCCACGCCCAGCCGGCGGTTTCCGGGTGGCTCCAGGCACTCATCACCCCGTGGCTGAACCAGAACAGCGCCAGCACCCCGGCCCAGAAGGCCGCCTTGCCGCGCCGCAGCCACACGCCCAGGGCAAGCAGCAGCGGCGGCAGCGTGAACACCAGTTGCGTGGCCAGCCAGTGCCTGTCGTGGGCGAACCACAGCGCATACACCGCGGCCAGCGCGATCAGCAGCAGGGCCAGTGCCGCATCCTGGGCGCGACCCTTCATGCCAGCCGCCGCGCGATGTCGGCCACACGCCGGCCCAATGCGCGCGCCAGGATCGCCTCGTCCTCGCTCGGCACCGGGTTGTCGTCGGCACCGGCCACATGGCTGGCGCCGTACGGGGTGCCCCCGGTGGTGGTGTGGCTCAGGGCCGGCTCGGTGAAGGGAATGCCCACGATCAGGCAGCCGTGGTGCAGCAGCGGCACCTGCATCGACAGCAGGGTCGATTCCTGCCCCCCGTGCAGCGATGCGGTGGAGGTGAAGACCGCCGCCGGCTTGCCGGCCAGGGTGCCATTGACCCATTCGGCGCCCAGCCCGTCCAGGAAATGCTTGACCGGCGCGGCCATGTTGCCGAAGCGGGTCGGGCTGCCCAGGATCAGGCCGTCGCATTCGGCAAGATCGCCGATCTCCACGTAGGGGGCGCCGTCCTCGGGCACGGGCGGGCGGGCAGTCTGCGTCACCGCCGCCACCGGCGGCACCGTACGCAAGCGCGCGCTCATGCCCGGCACCTCGCCGATGCCGCGCGCGATCTGGCGGGCCAGCCGGGCCACCGATCCGCCACGGCTGTAGTACAGCACCAGGATTTCCGCCATCGCGCCTTCATCTCATCATCGGGACCAGTGGCCAGTATGGCGATGCGATGCGGTCCCGCACACCCCTCTTCAGGTACCCTTGCGCCGATGGAACCCCTCGACACCGTCAATCTCTGGATGGAGCGCGTGCGCGACCGCGCCCGTGCCGCCAGCTTCGGTCGCTTCCTGTGGCGGCGCTTCCTCGACGACCGCCTGTTCCAGGCGGCCGCCTCGCTGGCCTACACCACCGTGTTCGCGCTGGTGCCGCTGGCCATCGTGGTGTTCGGCGTGCTGTCGGCCTTCCCGGTGTTCGACCGCTGGAGCGACCAGCTCAGCGACTACGTGTTCTCCAACTTCGTGCCCAATGCCGCGCGCGCAGCGGAGGGCTACCTGCGGCAGTTCTCGGCCAGCGCCGGCCAGCTCACCGCCGCCGGTTTCATCGCGCTGGTGGTCTCGCTGTTGATCACCCTCAACAGCGTGGAGCAGACCTTCAACCAGATCTGGCGGGTCAGTTCGGCGCGGCCCACGCTGACCCGCTTCCTGGTCTACTGGACCGTACTGACCCTGGGCGCCATGCTGGCGGCCGCCTCGCTGGCCGTATCGGCGCGGGTGTTCGCGCTGCCGCTGTTCGGTACCAGCGAAGGCCGCTGGCTGGCCAATTTCTCGCTGACCGTGGCGCCGTTCCTGATCGAGTTCGTGTGCATCATGCTGGTCTACCGGGTGGTGCCGCACCACGTGGTGAAGTGGCGCCATGCCATTCCCGGCGCGATCCTGGCCGCGGTCATGCTGGAACTGGTGAAGTGGGGCATGGGCGCCTACCTGGGCAGCTTCCAGTCCTACCAGAAGCTGTACGGCACGGTCGCCTTCGTGCCGATCCTGCTGCTGTGGATCTACCTGTGCTGGGTATCGGTGTTGCTGGGGGCCTCGCTGGCGTCCTCGATCGCCGCCTTCCGCTACCAGCCGGCCGATCTGCGCCTGCCCACCGGCTACGAGATCTACGGCCTGCTGCGCCTGATCGGGCGTTTCCAGCAGGCGCGCCGCGACGGGCGCAGTCTGGACGATGACGAGATCCTGCGCCTGGAGCCGATGCTGACCGACTCGCTGCTGCAGACCATGCTCTGCGACCTCGAAGCGATCCGCGTGGTACGCCGCGACGAACGCGGCGAGTGGCTGCTGGCGCGCGACCTGGACAAGCTCACCCTGGCCGACCTCTACGAAACCACGCAGATGCGCATCCCGATCCGCGAGGCCTACCTGCCGTACCGCGACGACAGCCTCGGCCAGGCCTCGGTGCTGGCGCTGGACGCCCTGCGGCTACCGCTGCGCGAACTGCTCAAGCGTCGCGTCAGCGACATCTACACCCTTCCCGGAGACACACCATGACCGCCAAGCCGCTGCTGCTGGCCGTGGGCCTGCTGGCCCTGGCCGCCTGCAACAAGCCCGCCACTCCTCCCCAGGCGGCTGCGCCGGCACCTGCCGCGGCCCCGGCAGTCGTCGCCGCGCCCCAGGCCCCGGCGGCGGCTGACGCCGCACCGACCGACCGCAAGACCGTCGAACGCCCGACCCTGACGCTGCCGGCGCTGGATGGCAGCACCTACGACCTGGCCGCGCATCGCGGCAAGTGGGTGGTGGTCAACTTCTGGGCGACCTGGTGCGCGCCGTGCCGCAAGGAAATGCCGGAACTGTCGGCCCTGCATGCGATGCGCAGCGAGATCGAGGTGGTCGGCCTGGCCTACGAGGACATCGAACCGGCCGAGATGAAGGCTTTCCTCGACAAGCGCCCGGTGACCTATCCGATCGTGATCGTGGACACCTACAACCCGCCGGAGGACTTCGCCATCCCGCGCGGGCTGCCGCTGACCTACCTGATCGCACCGGACGGCAAGGTCGCCAAGGAATTCCTCGGCCCGGTCACCGCGCACGACATCGAAACCCGGATCGCGCAGGGCGGCTGACGCCGCCCCGGGGTCATTCGGCCAGCGGATACGGCTCGATCGGTTTCAACGCATCGAAGTGTTCCTTGTGCAGCTTGCCCTTCAACGGCGGCAGCGCCAGCTCCGGTTCGTCCACGCGGGTGTCGGGCAGGCGATCGAGCAGGTTGCGGATCAGTCCCAGCCGACCGCGCTTCTGGTCGTTGAAATCCACCAGCGTCCACGGCGCTTCGTCGCGGTGGGTGGCGCGCAGCATCGCCTCGCGCGCCTCGGTGTAGGCGCTGTACTTGCTGCGTGATTTCAGGTCCACCGGGGACAGCTTCCAGCCCTTGAGCGGGTCGACGTGGCGCTCGGCGAAGCGCTTTTCCTGTTGTGCCTGGTCCACGCTGAGCCAGTACTTGAACAGCAGGATGCCGTCATCGATCAGCAGCTTCTCGAACACCGGGGCCTGCGCCAGGAACGCGTGGTACTCGTTCTCGCTGCAGTACCCCATCACGTGTTCGACGCCGGCGCGGTTGTACCAGCTGCGGTCCATCAGCACGATCTCGCCGGCAGCCGGCAGGTGCGCCACGTAGCGCTGGAAATACCACTGGGTGCTCTCGCGGTCGGTCGGCTTGGGCAGCGCCACCACCCTGCACTGGCGCGGGTTGAGGTGTTCGGCGATGGCCTGGATGGCACCGCCCTTGCCGGCGGTGTCGCGGCCTTCGAACAGCACCAGCACGCGCTGGCCGGTGTGCTGGGCCCAGCGCGCCATGGCGATGAGTTCCAGCTGCATCGGCTCCAGCAGGGCCTGGTACTCCTTGCGTTTGAGCTTGCCCATCGGCGTGCCTCGGTCGTTCACGGGAAAGCCCGAGCCTAGCGCAGCGGTGGGTCAGGGCGTGTGTGCGCCCTGCCAGCCACGTTCGCGCGCCATCGCCTCGACCGCGTCGGTGAGGTCGCTGGCAAAGCCGGCCATGTCGAACAGCCCGCTGTCCACCCGGCGCTGGGCCAGTTCCGCGCGCAGTGCCCGCAGCGCCGGCGGGTCGTTGCCGAGTGCGATGGCGGTGGCGACGAACGACGCGTCATCGGCAACGTTCAACCGTGCCAGGCCGAGGTGATGGTTGAGGCTGCCGGCGACGCGCGAGGCAAAGGTCGCCCCCGGGCAGGTCAGCACCGGGCAGCCGGCCCACACCGCATCCGATGCAGTGGTGTGGGCGTTGTAGGGGTGGGTGTCCAGGAACAGGTCGGCATGCTGGTAGCGCGCGAGGTACGCCGGGTGCGGCGCCTTGGGCATGAACACCAGCCGTGCCGGATCCAGCCGGGCCTGGCGCGCCGCACCGCGCAGGCGCCCATCGGCGTTGCCCGGGCCGGACAGCAACCACAGCACGCTGCCGGGCACGCCGTGCAGCACCGCGAACAGGCGCTGCACGCTGCGTGGATTGAGCTTGTAACTGTTGTTGAAGCAGCACAGCACCACGCCGCTGGCCGGCAGCCCGCAGGCCTCGCGCGAGGCCGGCGGTTGCAGCACGCGGGTGGTGTCCGAGGGCTGGAACGCACGCGGCAGCCGGCGCACGGTCTCGCTGAAGCCGGCCTCCAGCGCGGGTGGCAGGACGAACGCGTCCGCCAGCACGTGGTCCATCCATGCCGCGCCGGAGGTGCCGGGATAGGCCAGCCAGTTCACCTGCACCGGCGCCGGGCGCATCGCCAGCACCTGCGGGGTGCCGCCGCCGCCCCAGCCGCGCAGGTCGAACAGCACATCGATGCCGGCGGCGCGGATGCCCTCGGCGATGCGCTGGTGCGGTTGCGCGCTGACGTCATGCCATTGGGTGGCGGCCGCGTGCAGGCGGCTGCGGATGTCGCTGCCATCATCGCCATTGAGGGCGAACAGGTGCAGGTCCAGCGTGCCCAGCGCGCGCAGCTGCTCGAACAACGCCACGGTCAGCAGCCCGGTCGGATGGGCGCCGAAGCCGTTGGACAGGAAGCCCACGCGCAGGCGGCCCTGGGGGCGCACCGTGGCGGCGGGCAGCGGCCGCACGCCGGCGGCAATGGCGGCCGCGCGTTGCCGCGCGCAGGCCAGCTGTTCGGCCGCGCTGCTGTCTTCGCTGAGGAAGGCGAACGGCTCGACGGCCGCTTGGCCGCGGGCGATGGCCTGCCGCACCTGCGCCGACAGCCGCTCGATATCCCGCCAGTCGCACAGCCGGCGCTGCCAGTTGAGCAGCTGCGCGGTGATGTAGGGCTCGGCCGGCAGCAGCGTGTGCGCGTGGCGATACGCGTCGGCGGCCGCTTCGGGCTGGCCGGCGTCTTCCAGCGCATGGCCCAGCCACAGCGCGATACCCGGATGTTGCGGGGCCAGGTCGGCGGCCTGGCGCAGCGCGGTGGCGGCCTCGGCATGGCGGCCCTGCATCCAGCGCGCGCGGCCCAGCCGGGCCAGCGCTTCGGGGTGCTGCGGGCGCAGTTGCAAGGCGCGCGCGGCGGCCTGCTCGCCGGCCAGCACATCGCCGGCTTCCAGTTCCGCGTCGGCCAGCATCACCCAGGCGATGAAGTCGGCTGGCTGGCGTTGCACCGCCAGTCGCAGCTGCTGCCGATCCGGCTCCATGCTCAGGTGCCTGCCGCCAACTGCGCCAGTTCGTCGGCCTGGTGTTCGTGGATCAGCCGTTCGACCAGGGTGTCCAGCTCGCCGGCGATGATGTTGGGCAGGTCGTACAGGGTGAGGCCCTCCACGCGGTGGTCGGTGATCCGGCCCTGCGGGAAGCTGTAGGTGCGGATGCGCTGGCTGCGGTCGCCACTGCCCACCTGCAGGCGGCGGCTCTCGGCGGTGGCGGCGGCCTGCTTGCCGCGCTCGGCATCCAGCAGCTGCGCCTTCAGGCGCTTCATCGCCTTGTCGCGGTTGGCGTGCTGGCTGCGTTCGGTCTGGCATTCCACCACCACCCCCGACGGCACGTGGGTGATGCGGATGGCCGATTCGGTCTTGTTGACGTGCTGGCCACCGGCGCCGGAGGAGCGGAACGTATCCACCTTCAGGTCGGCCGGGTTGATGACGATTTCATCGACCTCGTCGGCCTCGGGGATGATCGCCACGGTGGCCGCCGAGGTATGGATGCGGCCCTGCGATTCGGTGGCCGGCACGCGCTGCACGCGGTGCGTGCCCGACTCGAACTTCAGCTTGGAATAGGCACCACGGCCGACCACCCGGGCCACGATTTCCTTGTAGCCGCCGTGTTCGCCGGGGCTGTCCGACTCGACCTCCACCTTCCAGCCCTGGCGCTCGGCGTAGCGGGCGTACATGCGGAACAGGTCGCCGGCGAAGATCGCCGCTTCGTCGCCGCCGGTGCCGGCGCGCACTTCCAGGAACAGGTTGCCGTCGTCGCGCGGATCGCGCGGCACCAGCAGCAGGGCCAGCTCCTGGTCCAGGTGCTGCAGTCGCTGCTGGGCGGCGGTGATTTCCTCTTCCGCCAGCTCGCGCAGGTCCGGATCGTTGCGCATCGCTTCGGCGGCGGCCAGGTCGGCCAGCGCACGGGCTTCATCGGCCAGCGCGGTGGCGATCGGCTGCAGCTGCGCGAATTCGCGCGAGAACGCGCGAAAACGGTCGTTGTCGCCGACCACGGCAGGGTCGGCAAGCAGGCGTTCGAGTTCTTCGCGGCGTTCGGCCAGCGCTTCCAGCTTACGGCGCAGGGTCGGCGTCATCAGTCTTCACGGCAGGATGTTGGTAACCCGGCTTGGCCGGGAACAGGCGCTCGGCGGCGCGGGTCAATTCAGTATCGCCGGTCAGCGCGGCCGCGCGCAGCGCGGCGGTAGGCGGGTGCAGCAGCCGGTTGGTCAGGCCATGCGCCAGCAGCTCCAGCACTTCCTCCGGCGATTTGCCGTGGGCCAGTTGCTGCCGGGCCTTGTCCAGCATTTCCACGCGGGTCGCTTCGCCATAGGCGCGCAGCTGCCGCAACGGGGCCTGGTGCGCGCTGGCCTGCAGCGTTTCCACGAAACGGGCCACCTGCAGCTCGATGATCGCTTCGGCCTCGGCGGCGGCCTCGCGGCGGCTGCGGCGGTTGTCCTCGACCGCGCGCTCCAGGTCGTCCACGGTGTACAGGAAGGCGTCCTGCAGCTCGCCGACGCCCGCCTCGATGTCACGCGGCACGGCCAGGTCGAACAGCAGCATCGGCTTGTGCTTGCGGGTCTTCAGCGCAGCCGCGACATGCGCCCGGGCGATGACCGGCTCGCGTGCCGCGGTGGCCGAGAACACCACGTCGGCCTCGCCCAGGTGGCGCTCCAGCTCGGTCAGCGGCAATGCCACGCCGCCATGGCGGCTGGCCAGGTCCTGCGCATGGGCGAGGGTGCGGTTGGCCACCAGCAGGCGGCGCACCTTGCCTTCGCTCAGGTGCCGGGCGGCCAGCTCGATGGTCTCGCCGGCGCCCACCAGCAGCACCGTGGAGTCTTCCAGGCGGGCGAAGGAGTTCTGCGCCAGGCGCACCGCGGTGGAGGCCACCGACACCGGGTTGGCGCCCACCCGGGTATCGGTGCGGGCGCGCTTGGCCACCGAGAAGGTCTGCTGGAACAGCCGGTCCAGGCGTTGACCGAGCAGGCCGTGGTCGCGCGCGGTCGCCCACGCGTCCTTGACCTGGCCCAGGATCTGCGGCTCGCCCAGCACCATGGAATCCAGCCCGGTGGCCACCCGGAACAGGTGGCGCACCGCGTCGGCGTCGGCGTGCTGGTAAAGGTAGCCGTGCAGCCCGCCGGCATGGGACTCCAGCCACTGCGCCAAGGCCTCGCCCGATTCGGCCACCGCGTACAGCTCGGTGCGGTTGCAGGTGGACAGCAGCACCGCCTCGGCTACCTGCGGCGTATCGCGCAACGACGCCAATGCCTGGGGCAGGGCGTCGCCGCCAAAGGAGGCGCGTTCGCGCAGTTCCACTGGCGCGGTCTGGTGATTCAGTCCGAGCACCCACAGGGTCATTGTTCAGTTGCTTGCGATAAGCTGCTGGCCATTCAAGTCGTCATTTTAAGGCCAGAAGCCCCCGATGCCCGCATTGATTCGCATCTCCAGCGTTCTGTTGCTGTCCCTGTCCGCGGCCAGCGCCCTGGCGGCCCCCGCCACGACGCCCGTCGCGCCTGCCCCCGGCAAGGCCAAGGTGGCCGAAACCGCGCCCCTCACCCCGGTGATGGCGGGCGAGTTCGCCCTGCAGGCCGGCAAGCTCGGTGACGCCGCGCGCTGGTACCTGGAGGCAGCCGAGGCCGGCACCGACGATGCCGGGCTGGCCGAGCGCGCCACCCGCATCGCCATGCTGGCCAACGATGACACCCGTGCCGCGCGCGCGCTGGCGCTGTGGGAGAAACGCGCCCCGCGTACGCTGGCCATGCGCAGCGCGGCCGCCGCGCTGGACATGCGCCAGGCCGATGTGAAGGCTGCGCGCACCGAACTGGGCGTGATGCTCAAGGACCCGGACCCGCGCGGCTGGAAGTTCGCCATCGCCGCGCTGATCGGGGGCGGTCGCGATCCCGCCATCCCGGCGCAGGTGCTGGGCGGGCTGGTGGACGACAACGCCATCCCCGACCAACTCGAGGTCTGGCAGGAGCTGGGCCGGCTGGCCATGCGCATGGACCGGCCCGACCTGGCCAAGCGCATGGTCGATGAAGTCGTCAAACGCTTCCCCAATGAGCCGCGCGTGGCGCTGTTGAATGCCAGCCAGCTGGCCCAGGCCGGCAAGGAAGACGAGGCCCGCGCCCTGCTGGTGGGCGTGGAGCCCAAGAGCCGCCAGGACCCGGAACTGCGCAATGCACTGGCCATCGCCTACGACAGCATGGGCGATGCCCGTTCGGCCGCGCGCGTGCTGGCGGTCGGCCCGCAGGACGTGCAGACCTGGGGCATGCGCGCCTCGCTGCTGGCCAAGCAGAAGGACGATGTCGCGCTGCTGGCCCTTTATACCGAACTGTCCAAACAGGCGGCCAAGCCGGACTCGGCCCAGCGCCTGCTGCTCGGCAAGATCGCCGAATACCTCAAGCGCCCGGCCGAGGCGGTGGACTGGTATCACAGCGTGCCCGGCGGCGAGGAGCTGGATGAGGCGCGCCTGCGCGCGGCCAACGCCCAGTACGATGCCGGTCGCCCGGACAAGGCCTTCGCCGAAGTGCATGCGATCCAGTCCGATGCCAGCGTCGACGACGAAGCGCGCCGCGACGCTTACCTGCTGGAGGCCGAGCTGCGCCAGCGCGGTGATGACCTGCCGGGTGAACTGGACGCGCTCGCACGCGGCCTGGCCGCCTACCCGGATGAGAGCGCCCTGCTGTATGCCCGCGCGCTGGCCTGGGAACGGCGCGACGACGTCCCGCGCGCCGAGGCCGACCTGCGCAAGATCCTGGTGACCGAGCCGGAAAACGTGGCCGCCTTGAATGCGCTGGGCTACACCCTGGCCGACCGCACCCAGCGTTACCAGGAAGCCCTGGAACTGATCGATCGCGCCCGCGTCGCCGAGCCGGACAACGCGGCCATCGTCGACAGCTACGGCTGGGTGCTCTACCGGCTGGGCCGCAATGAAGAAGCGCTGGTGCAACTGCGCCGCGCCTGGACCTTGGCCAAGGATGCCGAGATCGCCGCGCATGTCGGCGAAGTCCTGTGGGTGCTGGGACGCAAGGACGAGGCGCGGCGCTTCTTCGACGAGGCACGCAAGCTGGACCCTGACAACCGCGCCCTGCAGCGCGTGATCGAGAAGCACGGCGTATGAAGGTGACCCTGTTCAAGGCCGGCACCGCGCTGGCGATGGCCTTGGCGTTGGCTGGCTGCGTGTCGCTGGACGAGCGCAAGGCACCGGCCGCGCCGGCGGTGGTCAGCACCGTGTCTGCCGCGGCGGAGCGGGCGGAAGCGGCCCGCGTGGCCGCCGTTCGCGCGCAGTCGCAGTGGGCGTTCCAGGGCCGGGTCGCGGTCAACAAGGGCCGCAATGGCGGCAACGGCCGGATCGACTGGCAGCAGCAGGACCGCCAGTACGAGGTCGAGCTGAGCGCGCCGGTAACCCGGCAAAGCTGGAAGCTCACCGGCGACAGCCACCACGAGGGCGGGCGCCTGGAAGGCATGGAGGGCGGCACCCGCGAGGGCGAGGACGCCCAGCAGCTCCTGCTCGAGGCCACCGGCTGGGACATCCCGGTCAACCAGTTGCCCGACTGGGTGCGCGGCCTGGTCGCCGGCGACGCCGCCGCGGCCGCGCGCATCGAGCGCGACGGCGAGGGCCGCCCGCGCCGGGTCGAGCAGATGGGCTGGCAGGTCCAGTACCTGGATTGGTTCCCGGCCGAGGGCGATCGCCCGGTGCTGCCGCGCCGGATCGAGGCGGTCAACGGGGATGCCAAGGTGCGCCTGGTGGTCGACAGCTGGGTGCTGGGCAGCCCATGAGTGGCACGGACCTGAACGCGGGCTGGTCGACATGGCCGGCCCCGGCCAAGCTGAACCTGTTCCTGCACATCACCGGCCGGCGCGCCGACGGTTACCACCAGCTGCAGACCGTGTTCCGGCTGCTGGACTGGGGCGACCGGATCGGCCTGCGGGTGCGGGAGGATGGCGTGATTCACCGCGACGGACCGTCCGTGGCGGGCGTGGACGCGGCCGACGACCTGGCCGTGCGTGCCGCCGTGCTATTGAAAAATGCTGCCAATGTCGCCCAAGGCGCTGACATCCGCGTCGAAAAGGTGATTCCGGCCGGCGGTGGGTTCGGCGGCGGTTCCTCCGACGCCGCGACCGTCCTGGTGGGTCTCAACATGCTGTGGAACGCCGGTCTGGACGTGGATGCGCTGGCGGCATTGGGCCTGCAACTGGGCGCGGACGTGCCGGTGTTCGTACGCGGCCACAACGCCTGGGCCGAAGGCGTGGGCGAGCAGCTCACGGCAATCGCGCTGGCGCCGGCCTGGTTCGTGCTCGCCGATCCGGGCGTGCACGTGCCCACCCCGCGACTTTTTGCAGATCCGGATTTGACGCGAGACGCCCCAGTGGCGAAAATAGCGGACTTCGCTTCCGGGTCTTTGCTCGGGAATGCGTTCGAGCCGGTACTGCGCCGCCGCGAGCCTGCCGTAGAGGTAGTGCTTGCAACGTTGAGCAGGATCGGCCGGGCACGACTCACCGGGTCGGGAAGCGGTTGTTTCGTCGAGTTCGCCACGCGCGCTGCTGCAGAGCAGGGCCTGGCGCGGTTGCCGAAGGAACTGCGGGCATGGGTGGCTGCGGGCGTGGAGCGTTCGCCGTTGCTCGATGTACTCGAGCGTTATTGATTTTGATGCAGGGGCGTCGCCAAGAGGCCCAAGGCACCAGGTTTTGATCCTGGCATTCGGAGGTTCGAATCCTCCCGCCCCTGCCACTAGCGGATGTCAGCCGCGTTCCCATGCGCATGCCTGCGCGGGCACGGCCGATGTCTCGCGGTGTTGTCACCGCAGACACTCCAGGGTGCCGGCGGCCGAGTTCTCCAATCGCTCCCGCCCGAGACCGTCATGATGCAAGATCACCCCAACCTGCTGGTATTTTCCGGCAACGCCAACAAGCGCCTTGCGCAGAGCATCTGCAAGGAACTGGGGGTGCGGCCTGGCAAGGCGTTGGTGTCGCGCTTCTCCGATGGTGAAGTGCAGGTCGAGATCGAAGAAAACGTCCGCAAGCAGGACGTGTTCGTGATCCAGCCGACCTGCGCGCCCAGCGCGGAAAACCTGATGGAGCTGCTGGTGCTGATCGATGCGCTCAAGCGCGCCTCGGTCAACAGCGTCACCGCGGTGGTGCCGTATTTCGGCTACTCGCGCCAGGATCGCCGCATGCGCTCCTCGCGCGTGCCGATCACCGCCAAGGTGGCCGCCAAGATGTTCAGCGCCGTCGGCGCCGACCGGGTACTGACGGTGGATCTGCATGCCGACCAGATCCAGGGCTTCTTCGACATGCCGGTGGACAACGTGTATGCCTCGCCGCTGCTGCTCGCCGATATCTGGCGCGCTTACGGCACCGAGAACCTGATCGTGGTGTCGCCGGACGTGGGTGGCGTGGTGCGTGCGCGTGCGGTGGCCAAGCGGCTGGACGATGCCGACCTGGCGATCATCGACAAGCGCCGGCCGCGCGCGAACGTCTCCACCGTGATGAACATCATCGGTGACGTCGAAGGCAAGACCTGCGTGATGGTCGATGACATCGTCGACACCGCCGGCACCCTGTGTGCGGCTGCCGCAGCGCTGAAGGCGCGCGGCGCCCTCAAGGTGGCCGCGTACTGCACCCACGCCGTGCTCTCGGGCCCGGCGGTGGACAACATCAACAACTCCCAGCTCGACGAGCTGGTGGTGACCGACACCATCCCGCTGCGTGAAGAGGCGCGGGTGTGCAGCAAGATCCGCCAGCTCAGCGTGGCGGAGATGCTGGCCGAGACGATGCGCCGCATCGCCTTCGGCGAGTCGGTCAGCTCGCTGTACGTGGATTGATTTTTTCCGGCCACCGGCAACGGTGACCGGGTCCCGGGTACGTCTGGTCGCGGACGTGCCCTCAATCGCCAAGCCCTCCGGCAAGGCATCAACTGGTAGTAAATACAATGTCCAAGACCCATGAAATCAAGGTCACCGCTCGTGACGTGCAGGGCAAGGGTGCGAGCCGCCGCCTGCGTCACGCCGGCGTGATCCCGGCCGTCGTGTACGGCGGCGAAGCCGCGCCGATCAACATCAACCTGGACCACAACCAGATCTGGCTGGCCCAGCAGAACGAGTGGTTCTACTCGTCCATCCTGGACCTGAACCTGGACGGCCAGGTCACCAAGGTGCTGCTGCGTGACATGCAGCGCCATCCGTTCAAGCAGCTGATCATCCACCTGGATTTCCTGCGCGTGAACGAGAACGAGGCCCTGACCGCCAACGTCCCGCTGCACTTCGTCAACGAAGACACCTCGCCGGCTGGCAAGGCTGCTGACGTCGTGGTCACCCACGAACTGAAGGAAGTGACCGTTTCCTGCCTGCCGAAGGACCTGCCGGAGTCGATCGACGTCGACCTGGGCGAGCTGAAGGCTGGCGACGTGATCTACCTGTCGGACATCAAGCTGCCGAAGGGCGTTGAAATCCCGGCCCTGGCCCAGGGCAAGGACCATGACGACGCGATCGTCACCGCCAAGCACGGCAAGGAAGACGCTGCCGACGAAGCACCGGCTGCCGAGTAAGCGATTGCGGCGCCTGTCCCCCGGGGCAGGCGCCGTTTCTGTATGTGCCGGCACAGGGCCGGTACCGACGAAGAAGAGTGATGACAGGATTGCGATTGATCGTTGGTCTGGGCAACCCCGGACCCGAGCACGCCCAGACCCGGCACAATGCCGGGTTTCGTTTCATTGACGCCCTGGTCGCACAGGCCGGCGCGCGCTGGAGCGTGGACAGCAAGCTGTTCGGTGAGACCGCCAAGGTCGATATCGCCGGGCAGGCGGTGTGGCTGCTCAAGCCCGCCACCTTCATGAATCTCAGTGGCAAGTCGGTCACTGCCGCGCAGCGTTTCTGGAAGATCGAGCCGGAAGAAACCTTGCTGGCGCACGACGAACTGGACCTGCCGCCCGGCGTGGCACGGCTCAAGTTCGACGGCGGCCACGGCGGCCAGAACGGCCTGCGCGACACCATCCGCCTGCTGGGCCATGGCAGGTTCCACCGCCTGCGCATCGGCATCGGCCATCCCGGTCACAAGGACCGCGTGGTGCCGTGGGTGCTGGGCCGCGCGAGCAAGGATGACGATGTGCTGATCGGCCAGGCCATCGACGATGCGATCGACGTGCTGCCACTGGCAGTAGGCGGCGATTACAGTGAGGCGATGAAGCGCCTGCACACCCCGAAATAACCACGGTGTACCGACCCACGGTCGGTACCTACCACCCCCAGAGGCTGTCAAAGATGGGTATCAAATGCGGCATCGTCGGTCTGCCCAACGTCGGCAAATCGACCCTGTTCAACGCGCTGACCAAGGCGGGCATCGCCGCGGCCAACTTCCCGTTCTGCACGATTGAACCGAACGTCGGCATCGTGCCGGTGCCGGATCCGCGCCTGAACGAGCTGGCCGCGATCATCAACCCGCAGAAGGTCATCCCGACCGCGGTGGAGTTCGTCGACATCGCCGGCCTCGTTGCCGGTGCCGCCAGCGGGGAAGGCCTGGGCAACAAGTTCCTGGCCCACATCCGCGAAGTGGATGCGATCACCCACGTGGTGCGCTGCTTCGAGAACGCCGACGTCATCCACGTCAACAACAAGGTCGACCCGATCTCGGATATCGACACCATCGATACCGAGCTGGCCCTGGCCGATCTGGACAGCGTCGAGAAGGCGTTGAACCGCGCCGAACGCGCCGCCAAGGGCGGCGACAAGGAAGCGGCCGCGCGCAAGCCGGTGCTGGCCAAGCTGCAGGCCGCCCTGGCCGACGGCAAGGCCGGCCGCAGTGCCGGCCTGGACGAGGAAGAGAAGGCCCTGGTCCGCGACCTGTTCCTGCTCACCCTCAAGCCGGTGATGTACATCGCCAACGTGCTGGAAGACGGCTTCGAGAACAACCCGCACCTGGACGCGGTGCGCGCCCGCGCCGCCACCGAAGGCGCGCAGGTGGTGCCGGTGTCGGCGGCGATCGAGGAAGAGCTGTCCCAGCTCGACGACGAAGACCGCGACACCTTCCTGGCCGATCTCGGCCTGTCCGAGCCGGGCTTGAACCGCGTGATCTACGCCGCGTACCAGCTGTTGGGCCTGCAGACCTACTTCACCGCGGGCGTGAAGGAAGTCCGTGCCTGGACCGTGCGCAAGGGCGCCACCGCCCCGCAGGCGGCCGCGGTGATCCACACCGACTTCGAGAAGGGCTTCATCCGCGCCGAAACCATCGCGTACGACGACTTCATCAAGTACAAGGGCGAAGCCGGTGCCAAGGAAGCCGGGCGCCTGCGCCTGGAAGGCAAGGAATACCGCGTCCAGGAAGGCGACATCCTGCACTTCCGCTTCAACGTCTGATCGCATCGCCGGTCGATGCCCGCAACGCCCCGCCTTGAGCGGGGCGTTTGCGTTTGTGGCGCGCGATGCCCTGCGCTGGATAAAAAATCACCACTGCGGAAAACGCCCGGCAGGTGGGACTCTGCGCCACTTGTCCACAACAAATGCCCATCGCTCTCCACGCCCCATGTGGAAAACCCCGCCCGGTAGTGCCGACCGTTGGCCGGCAACCACGCGATGCTCCGCCGCAGACGAACTGGACAATAATTGACCAGACGTGGAAACCCTTGCCACGTACCGCTTACGCACGGTTGTCCACAACAAACCCCCACCGCTTTGCACGCATGCTGTGGAAAACCGCATCCACGCCTGGACAAAAAAACGCCACGCCCCGAAAACGTTGGCGTGGCTGGCTTGCACCGACTTGTCCACATCAAACCCCCACGGCTTTCCACGCGCGATGTGGAAAAGCCGGTCGGGGGCGTTCGGCGTTGTGCCGCGCCGACCTTAGGCCGGCACCACCGGTGGCGCCCGCTTCCGGCCACATGGCCGGAAGCGGGCACGTCCTCACCAGCGGTAGGAAACGCCCAGCTGCGCGCTGGTATCGCGGTAACCCTGGCTGCCGGTCTGATGACCCAACTCGCCCCAGCCGCGCCAGCCACCGGCAAGGTTTACCTGCACGCCTGCCTTGGCCTCGTAGATGTCATCGGGCAGGTCGCGGCGGATCGACACGCCGTCCACCGCGATTGCCGACGCAGTGCCGCCGGACCACCAGTTGATCGCGACGAACGGATGCACATTGCCCTGCCGCTGGGTCAGCGCACGGGTATACAGGCGCGCCCCCAGCCTGGTGCTGGTGCCACCGGCGCGACGGCTTTCCACCTGCGTGCCATTGGCTTCGATGACCTGGTCGGCGTCGTAATGGTTGTGGACGACCTGCAACTGCGGTTCCAGGTACAGGCCGCGATCGGCGTTGCGCTGCAGCGGCAGGACGTAGCCCGCTTCCACCGAGCCACTCCAGTTGCGCGAACGATAGCGTTCCTCGGCCAGCCCCTCACCCTGCACCCGGTTGCGGAAGCGGCTGTACTGCACCCAGCTGTCCACATACGCGCCGCGCTGCATGTCGGCATCCTGCAGCCAGGTACCGTACGCGCCGACGCTGCTACCGGTGACCACGCCGCGCGCGGTGTACCCGGTCACCGTCGATACGGCATCACTACTGGCGCGCCCGTGGCCTCCCATCAGCCCCAGTTGCAGCTGGCCGCCCGCATTGGCGGCAAGGTCGTGGCCAACGCCGACCATCAGGTTGTCGACGCGGCTGTCCACGCGGATCTGCTCGCCGCCGGCGTGGCGGTCCAGGTGGCCGCTGCGTACACGTGCCCACGCCAGCGCGCCGCGCGACCCAGCGGCGTCGACACGGGTACCCGGATCGCCGGCACGGTCGTGCAGGCTCTGCTGGAACATGCGCAGGGCGGCCGACTGGTTGGCCAGATAGATGGCCGGCTCCGGGCGTTCGACCTTGGGGCCCGGATCCACCGGATCAAGCGGATCGACCGGATCGACCGGGTCCGGCGTTGCGGGATCCACCGGGTCGACCGGCGCCACCGGATCGACTGGATCGACTGGATCGACTGGATCGACTGGATCGACCGGTGGATCCACCGGCGCCACATATTCCGAGCGCAGGTACCAGTTGCCGTCATCCGGCGTGCGCACCCCGCCCTTGTACAGGAAGTAGTCGTAGGCACCGGCCACGGCGCGGCCCTGCAGCGCGAACTGCGCGTCGGACTGGCCGGCCACGCTGATCAGGCGGATACCTTCGCTGGTGAGCGCCCCGGCGCCACCGGCATTGTCCACCCGCACGGTCGCGGTGCCGCTGCTGTTGCCCTGGATCACCAGCGCATCGCCCGCCGAGCCGTCATCGCCCAGCTGGCGATTCATCACCCACGTGCCGCCATTGCCGACGTAGTCGCCGGTGATGGTCAAGGTCTTGAAATCGCCTTGCGTGGGTGCGACGAACGCAATGGTGCCCGCGTGCTGCAGCGTACCCACGGTGGAGTCGCCGCGCAGGTTCCAGCGGCTGCTGTCATCGAGCGACAGCGACGCCACGTGGAAGCCGCTGTCGCCGCGCAAGGCGCCGGTCAGCACGCTGGCGTTGGCCAGCGTCATCTCCACGTTGGCGGTGGCGCTGTCCACCACGACATCGCCGGTCAGGCGGCTGTTGTCGGCGTTGAAAAGAATGTCGGAGGTCGCCACCGAGCTGCCATCGGTGAACACGGTATCGCTGACCCGCAACAGCCGGCCATCGTCCACGCTGCCGGCCTGTCGCGCGACCACGTCGGTGTTGACGAGCGTCAGCGCGTGATTGCTGCCCTGCAGCCACAGCGCGGGACCGTCTTCGGTCTGCAGCTGGCTGTTGTTGAAGGTCAGGCGGTCCCAGTGCGGGCCGAACACGGTGATGTAGGAGCGGTAGGCACCGCTGCCTGCGCCCTTGGCATGGATGCTCAGGGTGTCCGCAGTGAGCTGTGCGGTGTTCATCTGCACGATGCCGAACGCCGCATTGCCCAGCACGGTGATGTGGCCGCCCTCGAGCTGCGCGTCGGCCGTGCTGCCGCCCAGGAACACGCCGCCACCGCCGTTGCCGTAGGTGGTGATGTCCAAGCCCTTGGCGCGGATGCGCGAATACGCCGTGGGCGGATTGCTGCCCGACGCACGCAGGCCGTAGACGCCGTCACCGTGTGTGTCGATGCTGCCGCCGGTTATTGTCGCGGTGCCGCCCCAGACGTCCACGCCATGGCCATAGCCGTTGGTGCCATAGGTGCTGATCACCGTATCGGTCAGATCGGCCAACGAGGCGGCGCTGGACAACCACAGCCCCGACTGGCCATCGCGCACGGTGAAATGTGCGCCGTTGGCGCTGAGCTTGCCCCAGTCGTTGACGTTGACGCCGTAGCCGCCGGTGGTCTCGAACGTTCCGCCGGTTATCTCGGCCGATGCGTAAATCCCCTTGGTCCGGTTGCCGAGCAGGCGGATGCTGCCGCCGTTGGTGGTGGCGCTGCCGCCGTTGATGCGCAGCAGGCCACCTTCGCTGATGTCGAAGTAGCCGTTGACCACGTCCACATCGGTCAGCGACAGCACGCTGCCGGTGCCGCTGGACGACAGGCGGCCGCTGTAACCGTTGTTGCCCGGGGCAAAACTGAGCTGCAGCGATTCCATCGCCAGCAGCGCGCCGCCTTCGGCATACACCGCGCTGTTGCCACCGTTGTTGATCTCGGTGCCGGTGACGTGCAGCTCGCTGCCGCTGCCGGTGGCGTACAGCGCATGCCCGCCGCTGCTGACGCGGCCGCCGGTCAGCCAGACCTTGCCGCCGCTGGTGGCATTGACCGTGCCGTAACCGGAGCCGTTGCGATATGCATCGATGACCAGGTTGTTGGCGCGGATCACGCTGCCCGCGCCGCTGGCATTCAAGGCATAGCCTACGCTGGCGCTACCGTCGCCCAGTTGGATGTGGCCGCCCTCGATCTGCACGCTGCCGCCGGCCAGGACACCGATTCCGCTGCCATTGCCGGTCACGCGCAGGTCCAGGTCGGTGGCGTGCAGCGTGGCGTCCCGACCGGTTACGGTCACCGCGTAGCTGCTGCCGGTGTGCAGCACGCTGTCACCGCTGGCCAGGTCGAGCGACTCGCCTGCGTTGACCGTGATCGGCGCGGTGTAGTCCAGCGCGCTGGCAGGCAGGGCCGCCAGCAGTGCCGCGCCGAGCGCGATCCGGGTCGGCAGTCCGGCGCGGACCGCGGGCGTCGTCACGGACACCGTGCCACGCTGCCGTGCAAGTTCGGACACCACCTTGCAGCGTCCATTCACGGGGTCCCGCACCAACCGGTAGATTCTGTTCATCCTGCTTCTTCTCGTCGCAAGGCAGCCGCCCGGCGTGGGCCAGACGGATCTGCAGACCATGTCGATCGCCGTCGGCGACCACCGTCGCGGCGTCAACGGCACAGGCCGGCAACGCCGCATGGCGACAAGGCGCGGGGGGAGGGGGCAGATGGCAGCGCCATCGCCGCGACACGCGGGGGCGTGCATCTGGGGCGTCCTTGAAGCCATACCGGCGCGACCACTGCGCTGCCGGTATGCACAGGCTAGGCAGTGGCCGCCACGGGCGACATCAGGCGATCCCTAAAATGGGCGGCGGCCGGCGGCGTGGTTGGCCCGGCAGTCAGTGAACGCGGCAGGCGGCCGCGTTCACTGACTGCCCCGGGCAGGCCCTGCGCCTGCTCAGTTGAACAGGTCCGAGGACAGGCAGAAGGTGATCAGCTCCTGGTCGGTCTTGACGCCGAGCTTGCGCATCGCGTTGACCTTCTGGGTGCTGACGGTCTTGCCGCTGCGGTTCAGGCGCCTGGCGATGTCGCCCACGCTCTGGCCGTTGGCGAACAGCCGGATCACCTCGAACTCGCGCGGGGACAGCAGCGAGGCCGAAGAGGCGTCGCCGGCCTCGGGCAGGGCCTCCTCGCGGGGCAGGTCCGGCGAGCGGTACACGCGCTGGGCCAGCAACGCGGACAGGGCCACGTTGAGTTCCTTGAGGTCCCCGCTCTTGCGCACCACGCCGCTGGCGCCGGCCCGGTACATCTCGGCGATGATCGACGGATTGGAGACCATGGTCAGAATCAACACCTGCACATCGGGGAAGTTGCGCAGCAGGTAGGAGATCAGCTTGATGCCATCGCCGAGGGCGTCATCGCCGGGCATGTTGTAGTCGGTGATGACGATGTCCGGTGCCAGCGTCTGCATCAACTCGACCAGCGCCGCCGGGCTCTGCGCCTGGCCGACCACCTCCAGGCGCGAGTCGCCGTCGATGACATCGCGGATGCCAGCCAGCACGATCGGGTGGTCATCGGCAATGACGATCTTGGTCTTCATGCGTGTTCTCGGCACCGGCAGGAGCAAAACTCAGGGAACATCGGTGGCCTCCGGCGGCGAGCGTTCCAGCCGCACCAGCGCCCGTTCCAGTTCAACCAGGAAGGCCTCCGCTGCCGCGCTGCACGCCATTACCGTTGCGCCGGCGGCGATTCTATCTTCGATCACCTGGGCGACGTCGACCAGGCGTTGCGCCGAGACCATCACCAACGCCCCGCGGATGCGATGCAGCATCTGCCGCACCTCGTTGGCCTGGTTGCGTTCAACGGCCGCAGACAGACCCTGCAGGTCGCTGCGCATGGTGGTAAGGAACAGCGCGCGCAGGTGGTCGGAGACGACAAGCGTATCGACCGGCACATCGCGGGGCGGTGAAAGGTCCACCGCGGTCGGGGCGATCGGTCCGGCCAACCCACTGAGCTGGCGGTACAGCGCCTGCAGCGAGATCGGCTTGACCAGGCAACTGTCCATGCCGGCGCTACGACAGCGCTCGCGCTCTTCCGGTGCGGCATTGGCGGTGGCGCCGATGATCGGCACGCGCACGCCGTCCGCACGCAGCCGGCGGGTGAGGGCATAGCCATCGATGTGCGGCATGTTAACGTCGGTAAGCACCGCGTCGAAGCGGCGTTGTGCCCAGTAGCCCAGTGCTTCGTCGCCATCGCTGGCCACCACCGCATGGCAGCCCAGCTGTTCCAGCTGTTCGCGCAGGATCATCTGGTTGATCGGGTTGTCCTCGGCGACCAGGACGTGCAGCCCGAGCCGACGGAACTGCGGCGCCGCGGTCGGCGCCTGCCGAGGCGCATCGCCCCCCATCGCCATCAGCAGTGCGTCCACCATGGCATCCAGGTTGTGCATGGACACCTCCCAGCGCCCGTCGATCCGCTCGGGATGGTCACCACCATCGGTCCTGGCCACCACGTGCGGCCCGCTCCAGCCCGGGTCGTGTTCGTCCAGCAGCACGTCCAGCAAGGGGGTATGCGTGCTGAAGTTCTGCGCCGATTCGCTGTGGTAGACCTGTGCGGCAGCGCCACGCTGACGCAGGCGCTCGCACAGGTTGTCGGCCAGTTCGCGCGATGGCGAGCGCACGTAGACCACGTCGTGCCCGTCGAAGCCCGGACGCTGCTCGGCGAGGGCGGGGCTTTCGTCCAGCGGCAGGTCGAAGCTGAAACTGCTGCCCAGCCCGCTGTCGCTGACCACCCGCAGTTCACCGCCCATCAACTCCACCAGGTGCGCGCTGATCGCCAGCCCCAGGCCAGTGCCGCGCATGGCATCGGTGCCCGGATTGGCCTGGTAGAACGGCTCGAACAGCCGCGCCTGGTGTTCCTGCTGGATGCCGATGCCGGTGTCGGCCACCTGCCAGCTCAGCCGCGGCAATGCCCCTGTCGCGTCCACCGCACGCAGGCGCACGACGATACGGCCGGCGTCGGTGAACTTGATCGCGTTGCTGATCAGGTTGTTGAGCACCTGCCGGATGCGCGCGGCATCGCCGATCACCAATGCCGGCACATTGCCGTCGATGCAGGCATACAGCTGCAGGCGCTTGCGCGTGGCCGAACCGGCATACGAGCGCAGTACTTCCTCGGTCAATCCGGCCGGACAGAACGCGACCGGTTCCAGCACCAGCTGCCCGGCCTCGGCCTTGGATACGTCCAGGATGTCGCTGATCAACTGCATCAGCGTGGAGGAAGAGCGCTGGATGGTGCCCACGTATTCCTGCTGGCGGCTGTCCAGCGGGGTCAGTCCGAGCAGCTCCAGCGTGCCCAGCACACCGTACAGCGGCGTGCGGATTTCATGGCTCATGGTGGCCAGGAACAGGCTCTTGGCCCGGTTGGCCTGGTCGGCGGCCACGCGCGCCTGCTGCAGCACCCGCTCGGCGTCGTGCTGGGCGGTGAGGTCGATGAACAGGCACAGCATCACCGGCTCGCGGCGGTAGCGTGCAGCGGTGACGGTCACCAGGAGGTGGCGTCCGTCGGGCGTGGTGTAGGGCCGCGTGGCCGGGCGCTGGGTCTCCGCGTCGGCCCACGCATCGTCGCGCCAGCCGCCATGCCAGCCGGGTGCGTCGGGCGACTCGCCCAGCCAGTTGCGCGCCAGGGCATTCTCCAGGATCACCTGGCCGTCGCGCTGGCGCAGCAGACACAGACCGATGGGGGCCGCGTCCAGCACGGTGCGGCTGAACGCTTCGCTCTCCAGCAGACGCTCATGATTCTCGCGCAGCGGGACCAGCACCGAGCGCCGATAGCTGCGCAGCACCAGCACGCCCCCCAGCGCCAGCAGCAGCGCGGCGATCACGCTGCCGATCAGCGGCCCGCGGGGATGGCTGAGAAGACGCGCCCAGCGCACCTGGTACACGGCCTGCCAGCCGTCGCTGGTTCGCATGCGGTAGACCACGCCGTCACGGGTGAAGCTGCGCTGCGCGCCGCTGCCCTCCAGGTGTGGGCCGTGCACCGGTCGACCGTTAGGGTCGATGATGGACAACTGGTCGTAGATCGTCTCGCCCAGCAGCTGACGACGGTCGTCCAGGCGCGTCAGGTCCAGCAGGCAGGCGATCGCCGGCATGGCCCGGGCGTCCGTATCGCCCCACGCGCCGATGTCCTGCGGTGCCTGCGCGATCGACAGCAGGCGGTTGTTGCCATCGCCGGGATCGCGCTGGAACCAGCGCACATCGCCACGCTGCAGCGAGACACTGGCTGCCACCGCGTGGATGTAGTTCAGGAGCGCCTGCATCGATGCCGAGGCGGGCCGCACCGGATCGATGTCGTCCACCGTGAGCGGCACCAGCAATCCCGCCGTGCCTTCGCCGCTGACCAGCAGGCAGCGCGGCGAGGGGTACAGCGATTCCGCCCAGAACGCGCCGTAGAAGCCCGAGAATCGCCCGCCCAGCGCCGATGCCGTGGGCGGTGGCGGCGTCTGGTCGTGCAGTACCGAGAACGGGATATAGGCCCGTGCCGGATTGGCGGCCTCCACGCTGCCCGACAGTGGCTGGCCGTGGACGGTTCCCGGTGGACCGCCGGGCAGCGCTGCCCGCTCGTGATCATGGGCGCGCCAGCGCCGCATGAAGCGCTCCTGTTCCTGCAGCGCGCCATCCAGGCGGCGGAAGTGGAACTCGATCTTGTCCTGTTCTTCGCGCAGCAACTGCAGCGTGGTCGACAGCACCAGCCCGGCCTGGATCGTGGCCAGGACGATCACGCCGATCAGCAGCGCATGGACGCGCAGCGAACGGCGGGCGAGCTGGCGGATGGGTGCGGCCTCGGGCATGGAATCCCCTTCTGGTGGTGGCAGCGTAGCGCGGGGGCAGCGCGATGCTGCATGCCCCCGCGATCGTCGACCGCTGCGTCCGGATGCGCAAGGATGCGGGGCCGCGCTGGATGGCGTGGTGAATGCCGGCCGGCAAAGGCTCAGCGCGTGGCGCGGGTGTCCGGGTGGCCCAGGTCGGTGTGCCGGTGCGCGGCCTTTTCCTGGTCCAGCAATGCACCAAAGGTTTCGGCGGGAATCGCGCGCGAAATCAGGAACCCTTGGACCTGGTTGCAGCCCAGCCTGCGCAGGGTGGCCAGCTCGGCATCGGTCTCCACCCCCTCGGCGACGATGTTCAGGCCCAGCTTGCTGCCCAGCGCGATCACCGTGGCCAGCGCGCTGTGCAGCGCCGGGTCGCGCGCGCAGCCGCGCACCAGCGCACGGTCGATCTTGACCTCGGTGAAGGGGGTGCTGACCAGGTTGTGCACCGAGCTCAGGCCCTGGCCGAAATCGTCCTGGGCCAGCCCGAAGCCCTTCATGCGCAACCGGCAGGCGCCAGCGTAGTAGTCGCTGACGTGGTGGGTGGTGCTGCTTTCCATCAGCTCGAAGCACAGATCGGCGGGAACACCGCCATGCGTGAGGGTCAGCTCCAGCAGTTCATCGGGCAGGCTGCTGCGCTCCAGCAGGTGCGGCGGCAGGTTGATCGACACCGGGATACGGAAGCCCTGTTCGCGCCAACGCGCCTGTGCCTGCACGCTGGCTTTGAGAATATGCCGCAGCAGCGCCGGCTCCAGTCCATGCTGTTGGATCAGCGGCAGGAAGCGACCGGCCTGCAGCGTGCCGTGCTCGGGATGACGCCAGCGCACCAGCGCCTCGGCGGCCACCACCAGGCCCGAGTCCAGCGACTTCTTCGGCTGGAACCAGGCGGTGATCTGGCCCCCGCTGATCGCCTCGCACAGGCGCTCGCGGCTGGCCACGATCGGCGCCTCGGCCGCTGTGCTCGCCGGCGCGGCGTCGGCGCTCGCCAGTTCAAGCTGGGCCAGCAGTTCGCCGACGTCGGCGGGGGCGACGGGCTTGGGCAGGATACCGAGCACGGTGATGCCCAGCGATTCGGCCATGAGGCGTGCCGAGGCCATCATCCGTTGCGACGCCGAACTGACCAGCGCCAGCATCGGCCGATGCTCCTGCGCGGCCAGCGCCTGGATGAACTGGATGCCATCCACGCCCGGCATCATCAGGTCGGTCACGACCAGGTCGTAGCGGCGCCAGTGGCACATCTCCACCGCATGCGCCGCATCACCGCAGGTGTCGGTGGCGATGCCGGGCGCGGCATTGAACATGTTGGCCAGGAAGCCGCGCTGGAACGGCTGGTCTTCCAGGATCAGTACACGGTGGTTGCTCACGTCGGGGCTCCTGCGGTCAATCCGCCCAGCGCATGGCGGAGGGTGCCGATGTCGATCGGCTTCACCAGGTAATCGGTCATGCCGCCGGCCAGGCAGCGCTCGCGTTCTTCGGGGGTGGCATTGGCGGTGGCGCCGATCACCGGCATCGCATGGCCATGCTGACGCAGGTGCCGGGCCAGCGCGTGGCCGCCCAGGCCGGGCATGTTGATGTCGGTCAGCACCACGTCGAACACCTCGGCAGTGCAGCGGGCCAGCGCTTCATGCCCGTCGCAGGCGGTGACCACGCTGCAGCCCAGCGTCTCCAGCTGTTCCTTCAGGATCAGCCGGTTGATCGGGTTGTCCTCGGCCACCAGCACGTGCAGCCCCAGGGACGCGCGCGGGGCACGCGTTGCCAGGGCCGGTGGTGCCTGGTTGCCCTGCTGCAGGCGGAACACCGCATCGGCGATGGCCCGGATGCTGAGCGTGGTGACCGTCAACTGGTCCGGCTGCGTCGGGTCCTCGCAGACCGGGTCGCCGGCATCAGCCAGTGCGACCACCCGCGGGCCGGGCCATTCAATCGGCGTCATGTCGCGCGGATCGCTGTCCACCAGGATCGCGCCCGGCTCTCTGGGCACCGGCAGGTCGGCATTGTAGCGGCGCGCGCTGGCGCCCCAGCGCTGCAGCCATTGGCACGCGCTGTCGGTGAGCTCGGCCAGGGCGGCGCGCACGTAGACGGGCGGGTGGGGGAGCAGGTGCGGGCCATCGGTACACGCGTCGGCATCGGCCAACACGCCTGCGTCGACGCCCAGCGGCAGGATCACGGTGAAGCTGCTGCCGAGCCCGGGCTCGCTGACCAGGCGCATCTCGCCGTTCATCAGCCGCACCAGATGGTCGCTGATCGACAGCCCCAGTCCGGTGCCGTCGGCGCGACCATGGCCGCTGGCCTGTCGGAAGGGCTCGAACAGCCGCGCATGCTCGGCGGCGGCGATCCCGATGCCGGTATCGGTGACCTGCCAGCTCACCGTGGCGGTGCCGCCTTCGCACGCGAGCAGCTTCACCCGCAGCACGATGCGGCCGCTGTCGGTGAACTTGATCGCGTTGCTGAGCAGGTTGCCCAGTACCTGGCGGATGCGGTCGGCATCGCCGGCCACCTGCGCGGGCAGGCGCGGATCGGTGCAGACCACGATCTGCAGCTGCTTGCGGGCGGCAGCGGCCGCATAGGCGCGCAGCGTGGTTTCGGCCAGGTCCAGCGGCGAAAAGGTGGAACTGGCCAGGGTGAGCTGGCCCGACTCGATCTTGGAGACATCGAGGATGTCGCTGATCAGTTGCAGCAGCACCGACGAGGAGTGCTGGATCGTCTTGAGATACTGCGCCTGGCGTGGATCCAAGGCGGTGTTGCCCAGCAGTTCAAGCGTGCCGAGCACGCCGTACAACGGCGTGCGGATCTCATGGCTCATGGTCGCCACGAACGCGCTCTTGGCCTGGCTGGCCTCGTCGGCGGCCTGCTTGGCCGCCGACAGCGCCGCCTGGATCTGGCGGTGCCGGCTGATGTCGTTGAACACGCACAGCAGCACGTCGTCGCCGTGGTACCGCGTGGATGCGTACAGCACTTGTAATTGACGGCCATCGGCGGTGGTGAAGTCGACCGCGCGGCGGCCGCGCGCAGTGCATTGGGCAAGGTCACCGGTGCGACGCCACGCCCCGGTCCAGTCGCCGGTGCCGGTATCGCGGCCCAGCCAGTCCCGCGCGAGCTGGTTTTCCAGCATCACCCGGGCATCGTGGCAGCGCAGCACGCACATGCCCACCGGCGCCATTTCGATCACCGTGCTGCCAAAATCGACGCTCTCCAGCAGCTGAAGGTGCTGGCGATGGGCCGGCTGGATGAGTTGGCGGTCGATACGTCGGATCAGCAGCCGCAACGCCGCGATCGCGGCAAGGCATACCAGCAGCGACACCGTGATGTGCACGGCCATGTCGCGCAGCAGCAGCGACGAGGGAAGGTGGTAGACAAGCCGCCAGCCGTCCTGGCCGATGCTCTTGACCAGGGCCAGCCCCTTGGGCAGCCCGTGTGCCCAGACGAAGGCGAAGGCATCCGTGTGCTGGCCGCGCAGCCAGGTCATGGGCGGATCGGTGGCCGATGGGCTGGACAGCACCGGCTGTCCGCGCTGGTCCAGCAGCAGGAACTCGCCGATGCCCTTGCCGTTGACCGTGCGTGCCACCGCCGCCGGGTCCAGCGCCAACACCAGCCAATGGGCCGGGTCAGGGCCGTCCTCGGCTGCGCGATACAGGTAGACGCCGCCCTCCGGCCGGCGTGAGGGCAGCCAGTACACCTCGGTACCGGGTGCGGCGCGGGCGGCGTGTGTGCGCAGCGCTGGCGCGGTCAGTTCGTCCGGCGGCGGTGTCGCCGGCGTGTGCCGACCCTGCAGCCACTGCCGCGGCGCCTGCGGATCGTTGCTCACGTGGACCAGGCGGGCGCCGAAGTCGGCCAGGGTCTGCTCGGCGCGCGCGGACAGCAGCAGACTGAGCTGCCGGCCGTCGTGGCCCATCCCCAGCGGCAGCCGCCGTATCTCGCTGTCTTCGCCATCATCCGGCCGGGCAGGGGCGGTCGCGGCCCGCGGCGATTCCACCACCGAATCCACCAGATAGTTCAACAGCGCTTCCCGATGGTCGAAATACACCTGCGCACGGTAGGCGGCAGCGTTCATGTCGCGGCGATGCACGGACACATCCTCGCTCAGCTGTGCCAGCAGGTAGAACCCGGCCGTGCCCAGCAGGCAGAACAGCACGCACAGCGACAACCAGCGCAGCAGCACGTTGGCCGCCACGACCGGGGCGTCAAGGGTGGAACGTCGGGGCAGGAGACGATGCATGCGCGCATGCTAGGAAGCGCGGCTGCCCGGGCACATCAGCCGATCCCTAAAACCGGCGCTGTCGGGATCGCCCGACGGACGCCGTTCAGCTGGATGAAAACGGACGGGCCCGCACAGTGGCGGGCCCGTCCGGTGCTGCGTGCAGGGGGCCGCTTACAGCGCGCTGCCACCAAACTTGTGCGTGTACTGCAGGTTCACCGTCCGGCCCACGGTATCGAACCAGGACACGTCGTAGTACGGATACGACGTATACGTCACGTCCTTGGGCGGCATCTTGTTGGCCACGTTCACCACCGACAACGACAGGCGCGAGTGGTCGTCGAACCGGTACTGCAGCGACACGTTGTAGCGGTACGTGGCGCCGATCCAGGGGCTGTCGCCGCTGTCCGGGTCGAAGCTCTGGTCGTAGCTGTCGTAGGTCGGCAGCCTGCCCAGCCGCGAGCCGTACACGGTGGCCGACCAGGCCTCCTTCTCCCAGGTGATGCTCGCGCTGGTCTTGGTGCGCGGGATGTCGAAGCCGCTGTTGACCGCGAACTGGTCTTCCACCACATCGCCCTCGAACTGCTGGAAGTCGTGCGTCTTCACCCAGGTGTGGTTGCCACTCAGGATGAAGTCGCCCACCCCGGTGCTCAGCCGGTAACGCAGGCCCACATCGATGCCACGGGTGGTCTCGCGCGCAATGTTGATCGGGTTGACGTGCACCCCGTACAGGCGGCCATCGCTGGTGCGGCTGACGCGGCTGATCGCATCGACACAGGTCGGCGAGTTGGCATCGGCGTTGCCCAGCCGGCACGCCGCTTCATCGCGCAGGATGGTGCCCACGTCCATGTCCTGCACCTGGTCGCGCATGTCGATGTCGAACCAGTCCACCGACAGGTCCAGCCCGATCGCCGGCGACCAGACGAAGCCGGCACTCCAGGACGTGCTGGTCTCCGGATCGAGCTTGCGGTTGCCTTCGCGCGTGCGGATCAGGTTTTCCTCGTAATCCGAGCAGTCCTCGGCCTGGTCCAGCTGGCAGGTGTAGTAGTCGTTGTTGCTGGTCTCGTCGTTGCCCGGGCCGGCATACACGTAATGCAGGTCCGGCGCGCGGAACGCGGTGCCGTAGGAACCGCGCACCAGCAGGGTGTCGATCGGGCGCCATTCGATGCCGCCGCTCCAGGTCGCCTTGCCGATGCTGTTGCCCGAATAGCGGTACTGGTCGTAGCGACCGGCCACGCTCACGTTGAGGGTGTCGTGCAGCGGCAGGCGCAGCTCGGCGGCGGTGGCCCAGCGGTTGCGGCTGCCGTGGCCGTCCGAATCCTTCCAGCTGTAGTAGTAGTACTCGGTCGCCAGCGGATCGGGATTGAGCGCGTAGGACTGGTTGCCGAACTCGGCAGTGGCGGCGAAGCCGGCCTTGCCGCCGGGCAGCGAGAACAGCTCGCCGTTGGTCAGGGTCAGCGCGGCGGTATCGGTGCGCGACTTCGGGGTGTAGGTGGTCTTCGCGGCGATCGCATCGTATTCGCTGCGGCTCAGCGGCCGGTACAGGCGCGCCGGGTCGGCATTGAAGACCGGGAACACGTTGTCGTCGTCATCGGTGTACTCGCCCAGCTGCTCGCCCAGGAACAGCGCGTTGGCCTTGGCGGCGATGATCTGCGGCCAGCGGATCGACGACTGGTACTGCGAGTGGCTCAGCGACGCCTCGTAGTCCCAGTTCGCGTCCAGGCTGCCCTTGAAGCCGGTGGTGACGCTGAAGGTCTTCTGCGTGCTGCGGATCATGCCGTTGCGCAGCCCGCCCATTTCTTCCGGCGAGAACTGGCGCTGCCAGAACTCCACCTGGTCGGTGGCCTGGTTGTAGAAATAGCCGTCCTCGTTGCCGTCGGCGGCCATCCGGCCCCACTGGGTCACATCGCGCATCAGCGCGATGTCGTGGTAGCCCATCTGCACATCGGCGAACCAGCTGGCGCCGTTGTCGAAGGCATAGTTCAGCGAGGCGTAGCCGTTCACGCCACGGCGCTTGCTGAGGATCGTGCCGTAGCCGATCGACCTGTCGCTGCCGCAGTAGAAGCCGTAGCGCGCGCGCTCGGCATAGCCGGTGCTGCCGCGGTTCTGGCCGGCCAGCGCGTCGCAGGTGGCCTGGCCCGGGTCGAGGTAGTCGTCGTTGTAGTCGGTGCGCAGGTAGGCGCGCCGCGCCGCGCGGGCGCTCTCGGTCGGTGCGTCCAGGGTGGAGTCCTGCTGGCCGCGCTCATACGCCCACAGCGGGGTCTGCGACTGCAGTTCCAGGCTGTACACCGCGCTGAAGCGGCCGGCGTCGAAGCCACTGGCCAGGCTGATATCGAAGGAATCGGCGCCGCCTTCGGTGGCCGTGCCCATGCGCACGTCCACGGTGGTGCCATCGACATGCTTCTTCAGGATGAAGTTGACCACGCCGGCGATCGCATCCGAGCCATAGATCGCCGAAGCGCTGCCGGTCAGCACTTCGATCCGCTCGATCATCCCGATCGGGATGTTGGAGACATCGGTGAAGTTGCTGCGGCCCTGGAACGGCATCGGGAAGTCGGCGATGCGGCGGCCGTTGACCAGCACCAGGGTGTGGTTCGGGCCCAGCCCGCGCAGGTCCACCTGCTGCGCACCCGGGGAGAAGTCGGCGCCGCTGGAGGACTGCTGGCTCTGGGTCTCACCGCCGTTCTGGGTCATCGAGCGCAACACGTCCGGCACGCTGGTGAAGCCGCTGGCCTGGATCTGCTCGGCGGTGATCACCGTGACCGGGGCCGGGCCTTCCACCTGCGCGCGCGGAATCCGCGAGCCGGTGACCTGCACCGTGTCCAGCTGCTGCACTCCGGAAGCGGCCGGAGACTGTGCGCCCGCGGTCGCGGCCACACCCATCAACGCCAGCTGGATCGACCACGCCATCGCCTGTTTACGCATGAGAATTCTCGAGAAGAAAGAGTCGGCCTCGAGGGAGGCCCGTCCCCCATTCACATTTCGCGAATGGACGGCGCGCATTTAACGCCTTTTTTACGGGGTTGACCACTGCCATGTTCTCTGGCAAAGAGTGAAAGCGGTTCCACCCCGATTTCATTCAGGGAGATCTACGTGCACAAGGCTTTCCGCCGGTTCGGCCGGACCCTCGGCCTGCTGCTCACCGCCGCGCTGCTGCCCGTCCACGCCCAGTCCCTGCAGGACCCCGGCTTCCGCTATTACGAGGTCGGCGACCTGGACGCCGCGCCGGCCCTGCACACCGAGCCGGCGATGATGCTGATGGGCGGTGGCGAGTGGGTGCCCGCCGCCTTCCAGTGGTGGCTGCAGCGTGCCGGGCATGGCCGCGTGGTGATCCTGCGCGCCTCCGGTGCCGACGACCTGCAGGACCGCCTGTACCGCGACATCGGCGGGGCCGCGTCGGTGCAGACCCTGGTGTTCGACAGTCGCCGCGCCGCCGAGGACCCGGCGGTGCTGCGGGTGGTGGCCGCGGCCGATGCGATCTTCATCGCCGGTGGCGACCAGTCGCGCTACATCCGCTTCTGGAAGGGCACCGCGCTCAACGACGCGCTCAACGCGCACGTGCGCGCCGGCCGGCCGATCGCCGGCACCAGCGCCGGCCTGGCCATCCTGGGCGGTTACAGCTACGGCGCCCTGGACGGTGGCAGCGTCACCTCCGAACGCGCGCTGCGCGACCCGATGGGCAGCGCGGTCACCCTGGACAACGATTTCCTGGCCATGCCCTACCTGGCCAACGTCATCACCGACACCCACTTCGGCAAGCGCGATCGGCTGGGCCGGCTGATCGTGTTCGTCGCCCGCGCCGCCCAGCAGGCCGGCCGCGTGGACATGGTCGGCATCGGCGTGGACGAGGACACCGCGCTATGCGTGGAGGCCGATGGCCGCGGGCGCGTGCTCAGCAATGACGAGGGCTACGCCTGGCTGGTCATGCCGCGGCATACCGCCGAGCGCCTGCGTGACGGCGAGCCACTGGACTTCCACGCGATCCCGGTCACCGGGGTCGGCAGCGGCAGCCTGCTGCACCTGGACGGGTTCCGCGTAGAGGATGCCGCGTTCCGGATGACCGCCGATATCCGCGAGGGAGGCCTGGAACTGGCGCCAGGCCCGTAGGTCCACGCCGGGCGTGGAGGCGTCTGGCGTGGCGCGGAGCCAGCGTCATGGGGGTGTCCTGGGAGCGGCGCAGGGGGTCTGGCCGCGCATGCCATGATGGCGCCCTGTCCCCGACGCGGTGCCTGCCCATGTCACGTCCTGCTGGTGTGTTGTTGACGTTGTGCCTGTCCATGCCGTTGCTGGCTGCCGGCGCCGAACCGGTCCTGGTCCTGCACGGCGGGGCGGGCGTGGAGCGCAAGGATCTGTCCCCGGCCGAAGAAACGGCCGCGCGCGCCGCCCTGCGCCAGGCGCTGCTCAGCGGCCACCGGGCGCTGGCCGCCGGCAAGCCGGCGCTGGAGGCGGTGACCGCCGCGATCACCGTGCTGGAGGACGATCCCACCTTCAACGCCGGCAAGGGTGCCGTGTTCACCCACGACGGGCGCAACGAACTCGATGCCTCCCTGATGGATGGCGCCAGCCTGAAGGCCGGTGCGGTGGCCGGCGTGCAGCGCGTGCGCAATCCGATCCTGCTGGCCGAGGCGGTCATGCAGCATTCGCCGCACGTGATGATGGTGGGGCAGGGCGCGGAGGCGTTTGCCGCGACCCAGGGCATTTCCCTGGTCGATCCGTCCTACTTCCGCACCGAGAAGCGCTGGCAGCAGTTGCAGCGCGCATTGAAGGAGGAGGCCGCTGGCCAGGCCCATGCGGACCTGGAGACCGCGCGGCACTTCGGCACGGTCGGTGCCGTCGCCCTGGACGCGCAGGGCCATCTCGCCGCCGGCACCTCCACCGGTGGCATGACCAACAAGCGCTACGGCCGGGTCGGCGATTCCCCCATCATCGGCGCCGGCACCTATGCCAACGCCACCTGTGCGGTGTCGGGTACCGGCTGGGGCGAGTACTACATCCGCACCGCAGCGGCGTACGACATCTGCGCGCGCATGCAGTACCTCAAGCAGGGCCCGGTCGAAGCCGGCCGCGCGGTGATCAACGAGCGCATTCCCGCCCTTGGCGGCGATGGCGGGGCGATCGTGCTCTCCGCCGATGGCCGCGCCGCGACGCCGTTCAACACGCAGGGCATGTATCGCGGCTGGATCGGCGCCGATGGCGTGCCTCACGTGGCGATCTTCGCCGACGAGCCGCTGCCGCTTCCTGGCCAATAGCCTGCGCCCACAAGGCAAATTGCGATTCGCGTGAAAAAGTTGAAAAAGAGTGTTGACAGAACCCGTCTTCACCCCCAAAATTCACGGCTCTTCCACCCCACACCGAAAACGCTTCGGCGCCACGGGACAGGGTGGTAAGGAGGGATACCCAAGCGGCCAACGGGGGCAGACTGTAAATCTGCTGGCTTACGCCTTCGGTGGTTCGAATCCACCTCCCTCCACCAGTTTCATGTTGTGGCAAGAGCTTCCGATGCGGGAGTAGTTCAATGGTAGAACCTCAGCCTTCCAAGCTGATGGTGCGGGTTCGATCCCCGTCTCCCGCTCCATTGAATGAGTTTGAATATATTCAAATTCGTGCCATAATTCAAAACTCGCTCACGTAGCTCAGTCGGTAGAGCACCTCCTTGGTAAGGAGGAGGTCGAAGGTTCGATTCCTTTCGTGAGCACCATCTAAGTGCCACCATTCAGACGATTTCGAGATAAGCAGCCATGGCCAAGGGTAAGTTCGAGCGCACCAAGCCGCACGTCAACGTCGGCACCATCGGTCACGTCGACCACGGCAAGACCACGCTGACCGCCGCACTGACCAAGATCGGTGCTGAGCGCTTCGGTGGCGAGTTCAAGGATTACTCCGCGATCGACGCCGCGCCGGAAGAAAAGGCCCGTGGCATCACGATCTCGACCGCGCACGTCGAATACGAATCCACCGAGCGTCATTACGCCCACGTGGATTGCCCGGGCCATGCTGACTACGTCAAGAACATGATCACCGGTGCTGCCCAGATGGACGGCGCGATCCTGGTCTGCTCGGCCGCTGACGGCCCGATGCCGCAGACCCGCGAGCACATCCTGCTGTCGCGCCAGGTCGGCGTGCCGTACATCGTCGTGTTCCTGAACAAGGCCGACATGGTGGACGACGCCGAGCTGCTGGAACTGGTCGAAATGGAAGTCCGCGAGCTGCTGAGCAAGTACGACTTCCCGGGCGACGACACCCCGATCATCGCGGGTTCGGCCCGTCTGGCGCTGGAAGGCGACCAGAGCGACATCGGCGTGCCGGCCGTGATCAAGCTGGTCGAAGCCCTCGACAGCTGGATTCCGACCCCGGAGCGCGACATCGACAAGCCGTTCCTGATGCCGGTGGAAGACGTGTTCTCGATCTCGGGCCGCGGCACCGTGGTGACCGGTCGTATCGAGCGCGGCGT
>NZ_JANUDX010000009.1 GCF_024810105.1 Stenotrophomonas sp. BIGb0135 | reverse complement strand
CGACCCACTGAAGGGGGTGGGTGCGGGGGGGGGTGGGGGGGCGGTTTTGGGGAATCTTGGGGCCCAAAAACCCCCCCCCGGGGGGGGGGGGGGGGGGGCCCCCCCCCCCCCCCCCCGGCCCCGCCCCACGCATGACAAACCCGCGCCGACACTCGCCCTTCCCATCGCCGATCTGGATCCAGATCTAGATCCAGATCTTGATCTACATCCAGAACCCACCCTCACCCCGCCGCAGGCGCAGCACCCCCCGCCCCATTGAGATAATCCAGACTCACCTGCAGTAACGCCCGCAGCCCCACGTCCAGCGCCTTCTCATCCAGCAGGAACTTCGGCGAATGGTTCGCCGGTGCCGTGGCAGGATCGATCCCCACGCTAGTGGACCCCACGAAGAAGAACAGCCCCGGCACCTCCTTCGCGTACAACGAAAAATCCTCCGCCCCCATCTGCAGCGGCGGCTCGTACACATTCTCCGCCCCCACCACCGCCTGCAGGCTCGGCAGCATCCGCGCCGTCAGCGCCGGATCGTTCACCGTCGCCGGATTGCCCTCGGACTCGTAGATCTCCGTCACCGCCTTCGCCCCATGCGCCGCCGCCGTATGCTCGGCCACGTTGCGCAGGTCCGCGAAAATCTGTTGCCGCATCCCCTCGTCGAACGTCCGGATCGTCCCCACCATCTCCACCTCGTCCGGAATGATGTTGTAGCGGATACCGCCCTTGATCGCCCCGAACGTCAGCACCGCCGGCTGCTTGGACAGATTCGCCCGGCGGCTCACGATCGTCTGCGCCGTCCCCACCAGATCGGCCGTCGCCACGATCGGGTCCACCCCGTTCCACGGCGCCGACCCATGCGTCTGCCGCCCGATCACCTTGATCCCGAACCGGTCCGACGCCGCCATCAGCGGCCCCCCGCGCACCGCGATCTGCCCCGCCGGCACGCTCGAGAACACATGCAGCCCGAACACCGCCTCCGGCTTGAAATCCGCAAACAGCCCCTCCTTCAGCATCAACGCCGCCCCGCCCTCTTCCGGCGGCGGCGCCCCCTCCTCGGAGGGCTGGAAAATCAGCATCACCTCGCCCGGCAGACTCGCCTGCATCTTCACCAGCGCATCGGCCACCCCCAGCAACGTCGCCGTATGCGCGTCATGCCCGCAGGCATGCATCACCCCCACCGGCTCGCCGCGGTAGGTACTCGTCGCCTTCGACGCGAACGGCAGCCCGGTCTGCTCGGTCACCGGCAGCGCGTCCATGTCCGCGCGCAACGCGATCCGTGGCCCCGGCCTGCCGCCCTTGATGATCGCCACCACGCCGTGGTGGGCGATCCCCGTCTTTGGCTTCAGCCCCAACGCCCGCAACTGCTCGGCCACCTTCGCCGAGGTCCGCTCCTCGCGGTTGGACAGCTCCGGGTGCTGGTGGAAGTCGCGCCGCCAGTCGATCACCTTGGCCTTCAGGCGGGTCGCCGCCGCGGTCACTTCCGGGCGTTCGGCAGGGGCGGCCGCGGCGAGCGCGGGGCTCGCAAGCAGCAGGGCGGACAACAGCAACGACAGACGGGGCATCGACGATCTCCACGGGTGCTCAAGGCGGACCAAGCTGAATGTAGGCCATCAGCGCACTTGCTGCTGTAACTTTCTGCCCCTGCAGCCGTTCTCCGATGGAACCTGCCCCGTCACATCCGGTCTGATCGCCCGTCCCATCCGTCATGCATGAAAGCCCGCGCACCACGGGTATGCTTTGCACCAGCCAATCGGGCCCTGCCCTCCGCCAGCCTCAGGAGTTAGTTGAATGTCGCGTTTCTGGAAGATCGTGCTGCTGGTGGTTGCAGTGCTGGTGATTGGCTTCATCGGCCTCCACCTGCTCAATGGCGGCAAGCACAAGGGTGAGGCCAGCGGCACGGCCGCCGGCGCCGGCAAGGACGGCGACCAGCGCGACACCGGGCCGGTCCCGGTCACCGTGGTCGACGCCATCCGCCAGGACGTGCCGGTCTATGCCAGCGCGCTGGGCACCGTCGCCGCCATGAACACCGTCACCGTCAGCCCGCAGGTCGGCGGCCAGCTGATCAGCATCAATTTCAAGGAAGGCCAGGAAGTGAAGCAGGGCGACCTGCTCGCGCAGATCGACCCGCGCACCCTCCAGGCCAGCTACGACGAAGCCGCCGCGGCCAAGCGCCAGAACCAGGCCCAGCTCGCCACCGCCCGCTCCAACTACCAGCGCTCCAACTCCCCGGAGTATCGCCAGTACGTGGCCAAGACCGACCTGGACACCCAGCGTAACCAGGTCGCCCAGTTCGAAAGCGCCGTGGCCGCCAACGAAGCCAGCATGCGCGCCGCCCAGGTGCAGCTGCAGTACACCCGCGTCACCGCCCCGATCTCCGGCATCGCCGGCATCCGCGCGGTGGACGCCGGCAACATCGTCAGCGCCGGCACCGCCCTGGTCACCCTGACCCAGATCCACCCCATCCACGTGGTCTTCAACCTGCCCGAGCGCCAGCTGCCGGACGTGCGCACCGCCCAGCAGGCCGGCCCGGTCACCATCGCCGCGCTCGACCGCAACGACTCGCACGTGCTCACCGACGGCGGCACCCTGGACGTGGTCGACAACCAGATCAGCAGCGACAGCGGCACCTTCCGCGCCCGCGCCCTGTTCAACAACACCGACAACACCCTGTGGCCGGGCCAGTTCGTCAACGTGCGCATGCAGCTGCGCACCATCGGCGGTGGCGTGGTGATCCCGACCCAGGCGGTGATGCGCGGGCCGGACGGTGAGTACGTCTACATCGTCAAGCCGGACAGCACCGTGGCCATGCAGACGGTCAAGAGCGGCGTGGAAGTGGGCGACAGCAACGTGCAGATCACCGAGGGGCTCAAGGGCGGCGAGCGCGTGGTCAGCGAAGGCCAGTTCCGGCTCAAGCCCGGCGCCAAGGTGACCGCGCTCAAGCCCGGCGAAACCCCGGCCGCGCCCACCGAAGCCGAACTCAAGGCTGCCGCGCAGCAGCAGGGCGGTGGCGGTGGTCGCCGTGGCGGCGGTCCGCGCTGAGCGCACCTGCCTGACGTTCCCGACGCCGGCCGCCTGGCCGGCGCCTGCCCGCTCCAACGCCGCATGACGTAACCGCAAGGATCCGCCCGTGGGCTTTTCGACGATCTTCATCCGCCGCCCGATCGCCACCTCGCTGTTGATGGCGGGCCTGCTGCTGCTCGGCATCCTCGGCTACCGCCAGCTGCCGGTGTCGGCGCTGCCGGAGATCGACGCGCCCAGCCTGGTGGTGACCACCCAGTACCCCGGCGCCAACGCGGTCACCATGGCCTCGCTGGTGACCACCCCGCTGGAACGCCAGTTCGGGCAGATCTCCGGGCTGGAGATCATGACCTCCGATTCCTCGGCCGGCCTGTCCACGATCATCCTGCAGTTCTCGATGGACCGGGACATCGACATCGCCGCCCAGGACGTCCAGGCCGCGATCCGCCAGGCCACGCTGCCCTCCTCGCTGCCCTACCAGCCGGTCTACAACCGGGTGAACCCGGCCGACGCGGCGATCGTCACCCTCAAGCTCACCTCCGACACGCGCCCGCTGCGCGATGTGAACAACTACGCCGACTCCATCCTGGCCCAGCGCCTGTCCCAGGTGCAGGGCGTGGGACTGGTCTCCATCGCCGGCAACGTGCGCCCGGCCGTGCGCATCCAGGTCAACCCGGCGCAGCTGTCCAACATGGGCCTCACCCTGGAAGAACTGCGCAGCGCGCTGACCCAGGCCAACGTCAACGCGCCCAAGGGCTCGCTCAACGGCAAGACCCAGTCCTACTCGATCGGCACCAACGACCAGCTGACCAGCGCCGCCGACTACCGCGACACCATCATCAGCTACAAGAACAGCCGCCCGGTGCGCCTGTCCGACGTGGCCACCGTGGTGGACGGGGTGGAGAACGACCAGCTCGCCGCCTGGGCCGATGGCAAGCCGGCGGTGCTGCTGGAAGTGCGCCGCCAGCCCGGTGCCAACATCGTGCAGACCGTCGAGCGCATCCGCGCCCTGCTGCCGCAGCTGCAGAACGTGCTGCCGGCCGACGTGCACCTGGACATCTTCTCCGACCGTACCGAGACCATCCGCGCCTCGGTGCATGAAGTGCAGTTCACCCTGATCCTCACCATCGGCCTGGTGGTCGCGGTGATCTTCGTGTTCCTGCGCCGGCTGTGGGCGACCATCATTCCTTCGGTGGCCGTGCCGCTGTCGCTGGCCGGCACCTTCGGGGTGATGGCCTTCGCCGGCATGTCGCTGGACAATCTGTCGCTGATGGCCCTGGTGGTGGCCACCGGCTTCGTGGTCGACGATGCGATCGTGATGATCGAGAACATCGTGCGCTACATCGAGCAGGGCAAGAGCGGCCCGGAAGCGGCCGAGATCGGCGCGCAGCAGATCGGCTTCACCGTGCTCTCGCTGACCATCTCGCTGGTGGCGGTGTTCCTGCCGCTGCTGCTGATGCCCGGCGTCACCGGCCGGCTGTTCCATGAGTTCGCCTGGGTGCTGAGCATCGCGGTGGTGCTGTCGATGCTGATCTCGCTGACGCTCACCCCGATGATGTGCGCCTACCTGCTCAAGCCCGACGCCCTGCCCGAGGGCGAAGACGCGCACGAGCGCGCCGCCGCGGCCGGCAAGGAGAACCTGTGGACGCGCACCGTGGGCGCCTACGAGCGCAGCCTGGACTGGGTGCTCGACCACCAGCGCATGACCCTGGCGGTGGCCGCCGGCGCGCTGGTCCTCACCGTGGTGCTGTACATCGTGATCCCCAAGGGCCTGCTGCCCGAGCAGGACACCGGGTTGATCACCGGCGTGGTCCAGGCCGACCAGAACATCGCCTTCCCGCAGATGGAGCAGCGCACCAAGGCGGTGGCCGAAGCGCTGCGCAAGGACCCGGCGGTGACCGGCGTATCGGCCTTCATCGGGGCCGGCAGCATGAACCCCACGCTCAACCAGGGCCAGCTCTCGATCGTGCTGAAGGAGCGCGGCGACCGCGACGGGCTGGAGGACATCCTGCCGCGCCTGCAACAGGCCGTGGCCGGCATCCCCGGCGTGGCGCTGTACCTCAAGCCGGTGCAGGACGTCACCCTGGACACCCGCGTGGCCGCCACCGAGTACCAGTACTCACTGTCGGACGTGGACAGCGCGCAGGTCGCGCTGCAGGCCACGCGCCTGACCGAGGCGCTGCGCCAGCGCCCGGAGCTGGCCGACGTGGACAACAACCTGTCCAACCAGGGGCGCGCGCTGGAGCTGAACATCGACCGCGACAAGGCCAGCGTGCTGGGCGTGCCGATGCAGACCATCGACGACACCCTCTACGACGCCTTCGGCCAGCGCCAGATCTCCACCATCTTCACCGAGCTCAACCAGTACCGCGTGGTGCTGGAAGTGGCGCCCGAGTTCCGCACCAGTACCGCGCTGATGAACCAGCTCGCGGTGGCCTCCAACGGTGCCGGCGCGCTGACCGGCAGCAACGCGACCAACTTCGGCCAGGTCACCTCGTCCAACTCCTCCACCGCCACCGGCATCGGCGCGCAGAACACCGGCATCCCGGTCGGCGCCGGCAACATCATCCCGCTGGCCGCGCTGGCCGAGGGCAAGATCACCAGCACCCCGCTGGTGGTCAGCCACCAGCAGCAGCTGCCGGCGGTGACCGTGTCGTTCAACATCGCCCCGGGCTACTCGCTGTCCGATGCGGTCAAGGCGATCGAAGAGACCAAGGCCGCGCTGGACATGCCCTCGCAGGTGCATGCGCAGTTCATCGGCAAGGCCGCCGAGTTCACCGGCAGCCAGACCGACGTGGTGTGGCTGCTGCTGGCCTCGCTGGTGCTGATCTACATCGTGCTGGGCGTGCTGTATGAGAGCTACATCCACCCCTTCACCATCATTTCCACCCTGCCCCCGGCCGGCGTGGGCGCGCTGCTTGCGCTGATGGTGTGCGGGCTGCCGCTGTCGGTGGATGGCATCGTCGGCATCGTGCTGTTGATCGGCATCGTCAAGAAGAACGGCATCATGATGGTCGACTTCGCCATCGAGGCACGCCGCACCGGCGCCAACGCGCATGAGGCGATCCGCCGCGCCTGCCTGCTGCGCTTCCGCCCGATCATGATGACCACCGCCGCGGCCATGCTCGGCGCGCTGCCGCTGGCACTGGGCACCGGCATCGGCTCGGAGCTGCGCCGCCCGCTGGGCATCGCCATCGTCGGCGGCCTGCTGCTGTCCCAGCTGGTCACCCTGTACACCACGCCGGTGATCTACCTGTACATGGAGCGCTTCTCCGAGTGGATGCGCGAGCGCCGCGAACAGCGCGCGCTGCGCCACGCCAGCGCCCAGGACCGCGCATGAGCGCAGCGTCCTTCCATGCCATGGGGGCGCCGGCATGAACATCTCCGGCCCCTTCATCCGCCGCCCGATCGGCACCGCGCTGCTGGCCATCGGCCTGTTCGTGGTCGGCCTGTTCTGCTACCTGAAACTGGGCGTATCGGCATTGCCGAACATCCAGATCCCGGTGATCTTCGTGCACGCCAGCCAGTCCGGCGCGGACGCCACCACGATGGCGTCCACGGTCACCGCGCCGCTGGAACGCCACCTCGGCCAGTTGCCCGGCGTGGACCAGATGCGCTCGTCCAGCTCGGAAGGCAGCTCGCTGGTCTTCATGATCTTCCAGAGCGGGGTGGACATCGATTCGGCTGCGCTCGACGTGCAGACCGCGATCAATTCCTCGCAGGCCGACCTGCCCTCCGGGCTCGGCTCGCCGATGTTCCAGAAGGCCAACCCGAACGACGACCCGGTGATCGCCATCGCGCTCACCTCGCAGACCCAGTCGGCCGACGAGCTCTACAACGTCGCCGACTCGCTGCTGGCCCAGCGCATCCGCCAGATCAGCGGGGTGTCCTCGGTCGATATCGCCGGTGCGTCCACCCCGGCGGTGCGCGTGGACGTGAACCTGCGCCTGCTCAACGCGCTCAACCTCACCCCCGACGACCTGCGCAACGCGGTGCGCGCGGCCAACGTGACCTCGCCCACCGGCTTCCTCACCGACGGCAACACCACGACCGCGATCATCGCCAACGACTCGGTGGCGCGCGCGGCCGACTTCGCCAACCTGGTCATCAAGACCCAGGCCGATGGCCGGGTGATCCGGCTCAAGGACGTGGCCAACGTCTACGACGGCCAGCAGGATGCCTACCAGGCCGCGTGGTTCGACCACAAGCCGGCGGTGGTGATGTACGTCTTCACCCGCGCCGGCGCCAACATCGTGGAGACCGTGGACCGGGTCAAGGCGCAGATCCCGATGCTGCGCGACTACCTGCAGCCGGGCACGGTGATGACCCCGTACTTCGACCGCACCCCGACCATCCGCTCGTCGCTGCACGAAGTACAGATCACCCTGCTGATCAGCCTGGCGATGGTGATCCTGACCATGGCGCTGTTCCTGCGCCGGCTGGCCCCGACCCTGATCGCCGCGGTCACCGTGCCGCTGTCGCTGGCCGGCGCTGCGCTGGTGATGTACGTGTTCGGGTTCACCTTGAACAACCTCAGCCTGCTGGCACTGGTGATCGCGATCGGCTTCGTGGTCGACGATGCGATCGTGGTGATCGAGAACGTCATGCGCCACCTCGACGAGGGCATGCCACGCATGCAGGCCGCGCTGACCGGGGCGCGCGAGATCGGCTTCACCATCGTCTCGATCACCGCCTCGCTGGTGGCGGTGTTCATTCCGCTGCTGTTCGCCAGCGGCATGGTCGGGGCGTTCTTCCGCGAATTCACCATCACCCTGGTGGCGGCGATCGTGGTCTCGATGATCGTCTCGCTCACCCTTACCCCGGCGCTGTGCAGCCGCTTCCTGAGCGCACATACCGAACCGGACAAGCCGTCGCGGATCGGTCGCTTCCTGGATGGCATGCATGACCGCATGCTGCGCATGTACACGGTGTGCCTGGACTTCTCGCTGCGCCACGCGCTGCTGCTCTCGCTCACCCCGATCCTGCTGATCGTGGCCACGGTCATGCTCGGCGGTGCGGTCAAGAAGGGCTCCTTCCCGGCCCAGGACACCGGCCTGATCTGGGGCCGCGCCAACTCCAGCGCCACCGTGTCCTTCGAAGACATGGTCAACCGCCAGCGCCGCATCACCGACATGCTGATGGCCGATCCGGCGGTGAAGACCGTCGGCGTGCGCCTGGGCAGCGGCCGCCAGGGCTCCAGCGCGCAGTTCAACATCCAGCTGAAGACGCGCAAGGAAGGCCGCAAGGAAACCACCGCACTGGCGCTGGCGCGGCTCAGCGCCAAGGCCGACCGTTACCCCGACCTGCAACTGCGCCTGCGCGCGATCCAGGACCTGCCCAGCGACGGTGGCGGCGGCAACAGCCAGGGCGCGCAGTACCGCGTGTCGCTGCAGGGCAACGACCTGGCCCAGCTGCAGGAATGGCTGCCCAAGGTGCAGGCCGCGTTGAAGAAGAACCCGATGCTGCGCGATGTCGGCACCGACGTGGACACCGCCGGCCTGCGCCAGAACGTGGTGATCGACCGGGCCCAGGCCGCGCGCCTGGGTGTGTCGGTGGGTGCCATCGACGGCGCGCTGTACGGCGCGTTCGGCCAGCGCCAGATCTCCACCATCTACTCGGACATCAACCAGTACAGCGTGGTGGTCAACGCGCTGCCCGAACAGACCGCCACCCCGCGCGCGCTGGATGAGATCCACGTGCGCGCCGGCAATGGGGACATGATCCCGCTCACGGCCGTGGCCCACCAGGTGCCGGGATTGGCGCCGCCGCAGATCACCCATGAGAACCAGTACACCACGATGGACCTCAGCTACAACCTGGCCCCGGGCGTGAGCACCGGCGAGGGTGAGGCGATCATCAAGGCCACCGTCGACGGGCTGCGCCTGCCCGGCGACATCCGCATCAGCGATGGCGGCGGCTTCAACGTGCAGCTCAACCCGAACTCGATGCTGATCCTGGTGCTGGCCGCGATCATCACCGTGTACCTGGTGCTGGGCATGCTGTACGAAAGCCTGGTGCACCCGGTCACCATCCTGTCCACGCTGCCGGCGGCGGGCGTGGGCGCGTTGCTGGCGCTGTTCGTGACCAATACCGAGCTGTCGGTGATTTCGATGATCGCGCTGGTGCTGCTCATCGGTATCGTCAAGAAGAACGCGATCATGATGATCGACTTCGCCGTGGTGGCCCAGCGCGAGCACGGCAAGAGCCCGCGCGATGCGGTGCGCGAGGCCAGCATCGTGCGCTTCCGCCCGATCATGATGACCACCATGGTGGCGATCCTGGCGGCGGTGCCGCTGGCGATCGGCCTGGGCGAGGGCTCCGAGCTGCGTCGCCCGCTGGGCATCGCGATGATCGGCGGGCTGCTGTTCTCGCAGAGCCTGACCCTGCTCAGCACCCCGGCGCTGTACGTGATCTTCTCCTGCCTGCGCGAGCGCTGGGTCAGCCGCCGCGCACGCCGCCGCGAGCGTCGGGCATTGAAGCGGAGCGCGGTCGCCCGGTAGGTACCGGGCGTGGCCCGGTACCTGCGCAGATGCCCGGCCGCGCCACGGCGTGGCGAGGTGACGACCAGCGGTCGTCATCCACGGGGCGGGTTTGACGCCGCGTAGCAAAACGACAACAATTCGCATCCAGCCACGGTCCTGCACCGCCCTCTGCGATGCACCCGCTGCCGGTTCCCGGCCAGCCTGCGCGATCCAGCCATCGACCTCTCCCCCGCCTTCTGCAGATCGCGGACGGCGTTGCGCTGTCCGCCAAGGAACCCATCGATGCTGTCGTCTTCCCTGCCCCGCCTGGCCACGCTCGCCGTGGCCCTGTCCCTGGCCTGTGCCGCGCAGGCGCAAACCGCCCCGGATGGCGCGCCGCGCGCGCGCTCGGCCACCGACCTGGATGCCATCAAGGTCACCGCCGAGCGCACCCACACCGACACCGGCGCGCTGGGTGACCGCGCGGTGCGCGATACCCCGTTCGCGATCGCCGTGGTCGGTCGCGAAGAGATCGAGAAGCGCCAGGTCGTCTCGCTGGGCGAGGCCTTCCTGACCGACCCGTCGGTGGTTACCCAGGTCAGCGCGTATGCCAGCGGCTGGAGCTCGCCGATCCGCAACCGCGGCATCGACCTCAGCTACGACAGCTACCGCGTCAACGGCCTGCAGGTCTCTTCGTGGGGCACCGAGTGGCCGCTGGAAGTGATGGAGCAGGTGGAACTGCTGAAGGGTCCCGGTGGGTTCATGTACGGTTTCGGCCAACCCGGCGGCATCGTCAACTACGTGACCAGGAAGCCGACCGAGGTCACCATGCTGTCGGCGCAGCTCGGCTGGCGCGAGGCGGGCATTGTCAGCGGCCAGGTCGATGTGGGCGGGCGCTTCGGCAACGAAGACATGTTCGGCTACCGCTTCAACGCGTACCAGGAGAAGGGCGAGACCTTCAACGGCGGCGACGTGAACCGCAAGGTCGGCGCGCTGTCGCTGGACGCGCGTCTGAGCGACCGCCTCACCTGGACCTTCGATGGCGTGTTCCAGTCGCGCGACCTGGCCAACGAATCCCCGCAGTACTACTTCATCGGCCTGACCGAGCTGCCGCGCGCGCTGGCCGGCGACGTCGACAACAGCATCGACGGCAGCTACTACGATACCCGCTCCAGCCTGCTCTCCACCGCGTTGAACTGGCAGATCAACAGCGACTGGAAGGCCAGCCTGAGCTATGGCGTGACAACCTCCTGGAACGACGTCAACAAGATCTTTGCCTACATCGACGACGTCAACGGCGACTACAACGTCAACACCTACGAACTCGGCGGCAAGAGCGAGTGGACGTTGGCCCAAGCCATCCTCCAGGGCCGTTTCGACACCGGCCCGCTGTCGCACCAGGTCGTGGCCGGGGTCTCCCACCAGACCGGGCTGGGCTGGGACCGCCCGTACGAATGGAACACCATCGGCCGCGGCAACATCTACCAACGCCCGGTGCTGCGCCACGACGCAGTGGGCTCGCGCGTGCTCAGCCGCGGCAGCGAAACGGTGCAGCAGGCGGTCTTCGTCAGCGACACGGTCAGCATCGCCGACGGCTGGTCGGTGCTGGCCGGTGCGCGCTACAACGACTTCGAAAACAAGGGCGCCTACCACACCTACCCGGTCACCCCGACCTACGCCGTGATGTACAAGCCGGCCGACGCCGTCACCGTGTACGCCAGCTACGTCGAATCGCTGGAGGCCGGCAGCCGCGTCGGCAGCGACTACATCAACGCGGGCACCGTGCTCGACCCGACCCTCAGCAAGCAGTACGAGATCGGTGCCAAGATCGAAACCCCGCGCTGGAATGCCAATGCCGCCGCCTTCCGCCTAGAGCGCGGCGCCAACATCGACCTGCTCACCCCCGCCGGCAAGGTACTGGTGCAGGACGGCATCACCCTGTACGAGGGCGTCGAAGTCAGCGGCGACGTCCGCCTGACCGACACGCTCACCGTCGGCGGCGGTGTCACCTGGCTCGACCCGACCTACGACAAGCTGTCCCCCGACAGCGCCGCCCAGCAGGGCAACCGCACCGCCGGTGCCGCACGCTGGCAGGGCGTGCTGCATGCCGACTACAGCATCCCGCAGGTGGAGGGCCTGAGCGTCTACGCGCTGGCCCGCTACTACGGCGATGTCTACTACGACGCCGACAACACCCTCAACCTTCCCGACTACACCCTGGTCAACGCCGGCCTGGGCTACCGCATGCAGCTGGACGGCCACCCGGTCACCTGGCGCGCCGGCGTGGAGAACCTGGCCAACAGAAAATACTGGTCCAATGCCGGCGTCGGCCTGCCGCGCACCTTCGCGGTGAGCGTGCGTTTCGACCTGTAACCGTTCCGGTCATGCCGAGCCACGCTCGGCGACGTTCAGGGCGATGGCGTCGGCACCTGGCGGCCGCGCTTCGCGCGGTGCCGAGCATGGCTCGGCACTACCGGCTTCTCCGTTGGGCAACGACCCACAGCGGTGGGGCCCCATCGCGACGCTGTTGAGGTGGGGACACCCGCGCTGTCCCCTTCACCCTACACCGGCAATAATGGGCTGCCCCGCACCCCGAGCCCGCATGTCCGCCCGAGAATCCCGCCTGAGCCGCCTGTGGGCGCACGAAAAGGCCAGCTATGGCCTGCGGGTGTTCATTGCGCTGTCGGTGGCGATGGGCGTGTGCTGGCATCTGGACCAGCTGCCGGCCCTGCCTGGCGTGTTCCTCGGCATCATCGCCAGCGCCATCGCCGAAACCGACGACAACGCGTGGGGCCGCACCAAATCGGTCGCGCTCTCCCTGGTGTGCTTCATCATCGCCGCCACCGCCGTGGTCGAGTTGTTCGCCTGGCCGTGGGTGTTCATCGCTGCCCTGGCCCTGTCCACCTTCGGCCTCACCCTGCTCGGCGCCCTCGGCGAACGCTACGCCTCCATTGCCCAGGCCACCGTCACCCTGGCCATCTACACCATGATCGGCCTGGAACAACACGGCGCCAGCGACCGCGCCCAGGCCATCAACGCGGTCAGCCATCTGCTCGCCGGCGCGCTCTGGTACGGCCTGCTCTCCATCCTCTGGACCGCCCTGTTCGCCAACCGCCCGGTGCGCGAACGCGTCGCCCGCCTCTACCTGGAACTGGGCCGCTACCTGCAGCTCAAGGCCGACCTGTTCGAACCGGTCCGCGATGCCGACGTGCAGAAGCGCCAGCTCGCCCTGGCCGAACAGAACCGCCGCGTGGTCGACGCGCTCAACATCGCCAAGGTCGCCATCCTCGCCCGCTTCGGCCGCTCCGGCCGCCCCGGCGTGCAATCCGGCCTGTACCTGCGCCTGTACTACATGGCCCAGGACTTCCACGAACGCGCCAGCTCCTCGCACTATCCCTACGGTGCGCTCACCGAGGCGTTCTTCCACAGCGACGTGCTGTACCGCTGCCAGCGCCTGCTCGCGCTGCAGGGCGAGGCCTGCGCCAACCTCGGCCTGGCCATCCGCCTGCGCCGCCCCTTCCAGTACGGGGAACGCACCAAGCAGGCCACCGCCGACCTCACCGATTCGCTCACCTGGCTGCGCGCCCAGCACAACCCGCAGTGGCAGCGCCTGCTGTCCTCGCTGGAACTGCTCGGCCACAACCTGCAGAGCATCGAGCGGCGCCTGTCCGAGGCGGAGAAGTCGGACTCCACCCTGGACAACGTCGACACCCGCCTGCGCGACACCAACCCGCACACCCTGCGCGAAATGTTCGTGCGCATCCGCCAGCAGCTCACCCCGGGCTCGGTGCTGTTCCGCCATGGCCTGCGCATGGCGCTGGCGCTGATCGTCGGCTTCGCCGCCATCCGCCTGTTCAACGCACAGAACGGTTCCTGGGTACTGCTCACCATCGTGTTCGTGTGCCGCCCGCACTTCGGCGCCACCCGGCAGCGGCTGGCCCAGCGCATCGCCGGCACGCTGATCGGCCTGGTGCTCACCTGGGCCTTGATGCAGCTGTTCCAGGACCTGCGCATCGAACTGCTGATCGCGCTGCTGTCCGCGCTACTGTTCTTCTTCACCCGCAGCGACCGCTACCTGGTCGCCTCGGCCGCGATCACGGTGATGGCCCTGACCTGCTTCAACCTCATCGGCGATGGGTTCCTGCTGATCTGGCCGCGCCTGGTCGACACCCTGCTCGGCTGCGCGATCGCCGCCGCGGCCGCGTTCCTGATCCTGCCCGACTGGCAGGGCCGGCGGCTCAACCTGGTGATGGCGCGGGTGCTGGCCAACTGCGCGCGTTACCTGGACGCGGTGCTCGGCCAGTACGGCAGCGGCATGCAGGACGACCTGGCCTACCGCATCGCCCGGCGCGACATGCACAACGCCGATGCGGCGCTGTCCACCGCGCTGTCGAACATGCTGCGCGAACCGGGCCACGTGCGACGCAACCTGGATGCCGGCTTCCGCTTCCTGGCCCTGTCCAACACCCTGCTTGGCCACCTCTCCGCGCTCGGCGCACACCGCGCGCAGCTGGACAGCTACGTCCAGGACCCGCAGGCCCAGGCGGGGCGCGAGCGCGTCGAGCAGGCCATGCAGCGCATCGCCGCGGCACTGGAGCAGCGCGAACCGGTGGACGACACCGACAACGACGGCGACCGCGCACTGGCCGAGCAGCTGGAACAGATCACCGACGACATGCCGCCCAAGCTGCAGCTCATCCGCACCCAGATGGGACTCATGCTGCGCCTGCTGCCCAAGCTGCGCGGCGCTGCCAACGAAGCGGCACGCACCCTGCGCTGAGGCGGTGCAACGCAGCGTTGCGGCGCGTGCACGGGTGCCGCAGAGACGCGCCCCACCATGAAGGGAACGCGGGATGCACGACGCCCTTACCGGCGGCCGCGCACACTGACCGCGTTCTCCCCCTGCTCAAGGAACCGCCCATGCAACTGGATCTCACCGGCAAGACCGCCCTGGTCACCGCCTCCACCGCCGGCATCGGCCACGGCATCGCCCATGGGCTGGCCGCCGCGGGTGCCCGGGTCGTCGTCAATGGCCGCAGCCAGGCCTCGGTGGACGCTGCGCTGGCCACGCTGCGCCAGGCCCTGCCCAACGCGACCCTGCTCGGCGCCGCCGCCGACCTCTCCGACGCCGCCGGCGTGGACACCCTGCTGGCCGCGCTGCCGGCCATCGACATCCTGGTCAACAACGCCGGCATCTTCGGCCCGCAGGACTTCTTCGAGACCGATGACGGCACCTGGGACCACTACTGGCAGACCAACGTGATGTCGGGCGTGCGCCTGTCGCGCGCCCTGCTGCCGGGCATGGTCGAGCGCGGCTGGGGCCGGGTGCTGTTCCTGTCGTCCGAGTCGGCCCGCAACATCCCCGCCGACATGATCCATTACGGGGTCACCAAGACCGCCCTGCTCGGGCTGTCGCGCGGGCTGGCCAAGCGCGTGGCCGGCAGCGGCGTCACCGTCAATGCGGTGCTGCCCGGCCCGACCCTGTCCGATGGCTTCGCGGCGATGATGGAGGACGAGCGCGCACGCACCGGCAAGTCGCTGGAGGTGCTCGGCCGCGAGTTCGTGATGGCCAACCGGCCCACCTCCGTGATCCAGCGCGCGGCCACGGTGGAGGAAGTGGCCAACATGGTGGTCTACCTGGCCTCGCCACAGGCCTCGGCCACCTCCGGCGCGGCGCTGCGGGTGGACGGCGGCGTGGTCGACGACATCGTCTGACCCCGCCCGGCAGCGCCGGGGACCGCGGCGCTGCCATCCTGCGCGAACGACGACAGTGCTAGGCTGCGCCGGTTCGCAAGGAGATTCCATGTCCGGCCACAGCCAGTTCGCCCTGCTCAAGCAGCGTCGCTTCCTGCCGTTCTTCATCGTCCAGTCGCTGGGCGCGTTCAACGACAACGTGTACCGCCAGGCCATCATCGGCCTGCTGTTCTACCTCGGCGTGAGCCAGGAAGAACAATCGCTGTACACCACGCTGGCGCCGGCCATCTTCATCCTGCCGTACTTCCTGTTCTCCGCCCTGGCCGGGCAGATCGCCGAAAAACTGGAGAAATCGCGGCTGATCGTGATCACCACCACGATGGAGATCGTGATCATGTCGCTGGCCGCGGTCGGCTTCCTCACCCAGAGCATGCCGGTGCTGCTGGTGGCGTTGTTCTGCACCGGCCTGCAGTCCACCCTGTTCGGCCCGGTCAAGTACTCGGTGCTGCCCTCGGTGCTGCGCCCGGAGGAGCTCACCGGCGGCAATGGCCTGGTCGAGATGGGCACCTCGATGTCGATCCTGACCGGCATGATCAGCGGCGGCATCATCTTCACCCTGGCCGGCAGCTTCGGCCCGGTGGTGGCGGCCACGGCGGTGATCGCGCTGGCGATCGTCGGCAACATCACCGCGCGGATGATCCCCAAGGTCGACGCCGGCGCGCCGGACCTGAAGATCAACTGGAACCCCATCCCCGAGTCGTTGGCCGTGCTGCGCCTGGCCAAGAAGCAGAAGGCGGTGCGCAACGCCATCCTGGGCGTGTCCTGGTTCTGGTTCGTCGGCACGATGCTGACCTCGCAGCTGCCCACCTACGCGGTGGTCAACCTCGGCGGCGAGCCCACGCTGTACATCTTCGCGCTGGCGCTGTTCTCGGTCGGCACCGGGGTCGGCTCGCTGCTGTGCGAGAAGCTGTCCGGGCGCACCGTTGAAATCGGCCTGGTGCCACTGGGCGCATTCGGCATGACCGCCTTCATGCTGGACCTGTATTTCGCCCGGGCCGGCACCGCCACCGCCGCCGGGCTCGGGGTCGCCGCATTCGTCGCGCAACCGGGCAGCGTGCGCATCATCGTCGACCTGGTCGGCATCGGCCTGTTCACCGGCTTCTTCGTGGTGCCGCTGTTCGCGCTGATCCAGAGCCGCACCCCCAAATCGGAGATGTCGCGCGTGTTCGCCGCGCTCAACATCCAGAACTCCGGCTTCATCGTGGGCGCCGCGCTGATCGCGCTGGTCACGCAGAAATTCCTGCACTGGACCATCCCGCAACTGTTCCTGGCCCTGGCCATCGCCAATGCCGTGGTGGCGATCTACATCTTCACCATCGTCCCCGAATTCCTGATGCGCTTCCTCAGCTGGGTGATGGTGCGCGGCCTGTACCGGCTGCGCCTGCACGGCATCGAGGCCAACGTGCCCGACGAAGGCGCCGCGCTGATCGTGTGCAACCACGTCAGCTACATGGATGCGCTGATCCTGTCGGCCACCATCCCGCGCCCGGTCCGCTTCGTCATGTACTACAAGATCTTCAACATCCCGGTGATGCGCTGGATCTTCCGCACCGCCAAGGCGATCCCGATCGCCGGCGCGCGCGAGGACCCCGCGCTGATGCAGGCTGCCTTCGACGAGGTCGACGCGGCGTTGGCCGAGGGCGAGCTGGTCTGCATCTTCCCGGAAGGCGCGCTCACCCGCGATGGCGAGATGGCCGCGTTCAAGTCCGGCGTGGAAAAGATCCTGGAGCGCCGCCCGGTGCCGGTGGTGCCGATGGCGTTGCGCGGGATGTGGGCCAGCATGTGGAGCCGGCGCGATACCCGGATGGGCCGGATGCGCGTCCCGCGCCGCTTCCGCGCGCACGTGGAGGTCGCCGCGGGCCCGGCAGTGCCGGGCGCGACGGCCACCGCCGACGCACTCGAACAACGGGTCCGCGACCTGCGGGGCACCAACGGCTGAGGCCGTCGGTGCCCATGTAACCGTATACATACCGGCATTCACATCGGTTAGATTACCGCCCAGCACGGTCGAACGCGCTGTTCGACACCACCCACCCCAGAAAATGGAGCTTCGCCAATGAATGCCACCGCCCCGCTGCCGCCCGCCTCCGGTACCGTCCCGAACTACCTGATCTGGTCGATCATCGTTACCGTCCTGGCATTCTTCATGTGCTGCGTGTCGTGCCTGAGCTTCCCGGCGATCGCCACCGGTATCGTCGCCATCGTGTTTGGTACCAAGGTCAACACGCTGCTCAACCAGGGCGACCTGGTCGCCGCGCGCAATGCCTCCAAGAACGCCAAGATCTGGGCCTGGGTCACCTCCGGCATCCTGATCGCCGCCACCCTGTTCTCGCTGATCTGGCTGGCCACTGTCGGCACCGAGGGCTACATGGAACAGATCCAGCAGCTCCAGCAGCAGATCGAAAACAGCAACTGATGCAGGCACTGCACGGCAAGCGCTGGTTGTTGATGGCGGCCCTTCCGCCGACGGCGCTGGTCGTCGGCGCGGGGTTCTGGGCGTTGCGTCATTTCGACCCCAACAGCGCCAACAGCCCGTTCCCGCCGTGCAGCTTCCACGCCGTCACCGGTTTCTACTGCATTGGCTGTGGGCTGACCCGTGCGCTGCACGCGTTGGCCCATGGCGATGTGCTGACCGCCATCTCGATGAACCCGCTGGCCATGCTGATGCTGGCCATTGCCCCGCTCGTGCTGGGCTGGACGCTGGGCTGGCGCCCGCGCTGGATGCAACCGTTGATCACCCTGCTGACCACCCCGGCGTTCTGGCTGACCCTGCTGCCGGTGTACTGGATCGCGCGCAACCTGCCGTGGGTACCGTTCACCTGGCTCGCGCCGGGCTGATCGCCCCGCTCAGGTCACCCAGCCGGCGATCACCAGCAGCGCCAGCGCTGCCATCCACAGCAGCAGCATCCGCCATACCAGGCTCATCGCATCGCGCAGTTCCGGCAGGCGTCGCCACACCGGCACCATGCCCGCATCGCTGTAATCGTGCGCGTCCTCGCGCAGCTCCGCGCTGACGCTGGCGCGCGCCACCGCGCCCAGGAACACCGCCGAGGCCGCCCACTGGTTGCCGTGGGCCTGCCGCCAGGCCTTGTACGCGGTATCGAAATTGCCCACCAGCGCCATCGACAGCGACATCAGCTGCGCCACCGGCCACTCCAGCCAGCTCAACACCCGCCGCGCCCCGATCGCGCAGTCCACCGGGGCCAGCGCACGCATCGGCCCGACCGCCAACAACGCCAGCAGGCGATACGCCAGCGCACCGACCGGGCCCAGCAGCAGGAACCAGAACAACACCGCGAACCAGCGCCGCAGCGCGTTCAGCACGGTCGCTTCGACCAGCGAGGACACGTCTTCGTGCAGGCTGCCGCCGGCGGCCTGCAACTGGGCGATTGCCAGGTGCCGGGTCGGCGCGTCGTCGGCATCGATCACCGCCTCGACATCGCGGTCCAGGTCACGCGGGCCCCAGCAGACCACCAGCGTCGCCACGCCCAGCAGCAGCGAGGGCAGCCCGAACAGGCGCCCGTGCAGCGCCCACTGCAGCAGCAGCAGGACCAGCAGCCAGGGCAGCAGCGCCAGCACCCACCCCTGGCGCGAGCGCCAGAAGCCGCCCTCGGCGGCATGCGCATCCAGCCATTGCAACCAGCGCCGGTACAGCCCGAACCGGCGCAGCGCCACCGCCGCGGCAGGGGCGACGTGGCCAAGGGCCAGGGCGACCAGCACGGCGACGAGGGTGGTGAACATGTAAGCCTCCGGCGCGGTTTCTGGCCGCTACTATGCCCTGCGACCCGGCAATTCCCCGGGCCAGTGCCACTCTACGCTGCCGCGTGTTCAGCCAGCGGCAACGGCGCTCCCGGTCACCCCACCTGCTGGCGGTACCAGTGCTCGATCAGGCTGCGCGAGATCGAGATCGGCGGTGACAGGCGAATGCCCAGCCCGTCATCGTCCACATCCCGCGCCAGCGCCGCACCCACCTCGTCCACGGTGAACCAGCGCGCATCTTCCAGCTCACCGTTCACGGTGGGCACGTCGTCTTCGGCCGTGGCGGCAAAGCCCAGCATCAGCGCGCCCGGGAACGGCCACGGCTGGGTGCCCAGGTAACGGCACTCGCGCACCCGCACCCGGCTTTCCTCGAAGACCTCGCGCGCGACCGTCTGCTCCAGCGACTCGCCCGGCTCGACGAACCCGGCCAGTACCGAATAGCGGCGCGGCGCCCAGTTGGCCTGGCGCCCCAACAACAATCGCCCGTTGTTTTCCACGGCCACGATCACCGCCGGGTCCACCCGCGGGTAGTGCTCGGTGCCGCATTGCCCGCAGCGCCCGACGAAGCCGCCGCGCGAGAAGGTGATCCCACCCCCGCAGACCCCGCAGAAGCGCGTGCGCGAGTGCCAGTACGACATGCCGCGCGCATAGCAGAACGCGCTGGCGTCGGCGGCCGACCAGGTGGTGGCCGACTCGCGCAGGTCCACGCGTTGCGGTGCGGTCACATCGACCGCGGCAGATTCCACCGAGAACCAGCCGCGCTCACCCCGCAGGCCGAGGAAAATCGCGGTGCCCGGGCCGCCGCCGAGCTGCGCGCCACGCAGCGCGAGGGGCTGGCCGTCGTCGCCGGCCAGCGCGCGGCCATCCGGGTCCATGACCAGGACGTGGGCAGTCGGCCACAGGCGTGCCAACGCGTCGGCGTCATCACGCAGCGTATCGGCACGTTCGAGGGGGTCGGTGGTGAAGGCGAAACCGGACAGCGGCGAAGAAAATCTGGACATGCACAAAGCCTGCCCATATTCGACGACAGTGGCAAGCGCCGACGGACCCGATCGGGTCGCCGGCGCGCACCATCACATGCTGAAACTGCTGCCGCAGCCGCAGGTGGTCTTGGCGTTCGGGTTGCGGATCACGAACTGCGCGCCGGTCAGGCTTTCGGTGTAGTCCACTTCGGCGCCCATCAGGTACTGCAGGCTCAGCGGATCGACCAGCAGGGTGACACCATTGGTGTCCACGGCCAGGTCGTCCTCGGCGCGGTTCTCGTCGAACTCGAAACCGTACTGGAAGCCCGAGCACCCACCGCCCTGGATGTACACGCGCAGGGCGAGCGAGGTACTGGCCTCGTCCTGGATCAGTTCCTTCACTTTGGCCGCAGCGGCCTCGGTGAAGTTCAGGGGACGGTCCAGCGACTGGTAGTTCGGCGCGGGCGCGGGGGCGCCGGGCAGGGAAACAAGCGTGCTCATGCCCCCAGCATGGGGGCGCATGAGCACGCTTTCAAGCGATCGGCCGTTCAGGCCATCGCGTTGGCGAGCTTCTTGCGGGCGCTGCCGTCCTTGCCTTTGTCGCCGTTCTCGTCGGCCGGCGGCGGCAGCGCCATCTGCGCGGCGCCATGAATCAGGCGGCCGGTGAGCTGGGCCCCGGCGTTCATCTCCACCACCTGGTAGTGGATGTTGCCGGTGACCCGGGCAGTCGGGGTCAGTTCGACCTTTTCGCTGGCATGCACGTCGCCGTCGAGGCGGCCACTGATGACCACCACCTGGGCGCGGATCTCGCCCTCGATGCTGCCCTGTTCGGCCAGGGTCAGGGTGGCGTTGGACGCCCCCTCGGCTGCGATCACCTTGCCCAGGATGGTGCCTTCCACATACAGGCCCCCACTGAACTCCACGTCACCCCGGATCACCACCTGTGCGCCGATCAACGCGTCCACGACCAGATGACCGTCGCGGTTGGATTTATTGCTGCCAAACATGGGCTTACTCCCCTTCTTTTGCCGATGGTGCAGCCGGTGCGCCGGCCTGCTTCCAATCAAAAACCTGGGTGGCGCCCCCCGCGCCCGATCCCAGCGTGACCCGCACACGTTGCGGGGTGAAGTCTTTCGGCAGGATGATGCTGCCGGTGAGCTGCTGGAAGTACCGGAAGGAATACTCCTGGCCCGGCACCTTGGTGCGCTGGTGCAGCTCGTCCCAGCTGACCGAGGTCAGCTTGCCGTCCTTGACGCCTTCGACGGTGAAACGCATCTGCCCCTGGCTGATGGCGCCCCGGTTGAGGTTCTGGGTGAGCACCACGGCGTACTGCCAGGTGCCCCCGGTCTCCGGCGAAAACTCCACCGAATGGGTGTTCAGGCCCTTGCGCTGGCTGGTCGCCCCGACCAGCCGCTCGTAGAAGGCCACGTCGGCACGCAGCCCGGCGATTTCCTCGTCGCGCTCGCCCAGCGAGGTCTGCACTTCATTGTTGGCCGCGCGGCTGATCCGGTCGGAGGCCTGCAGCGTGGCCTGGCGCTGCTGCAGTTCGACCACCTGCTTGTTCAGGGTCTCGGCGCGGGCCTGGGCCGCCGCCAGCTGCTGGCCCACGTCACCGCCCGGGCCGGCGGTCCAGCGACCGACCAGCACCGCCACGATGAGCGTGAGCAGCCACGCCCCGGCCAGGAGGGCCAGACGGCGGCGATCCTGCACGGGCGGCGTGCCGGGGCGGCGGATCTGGATACGTGAGGGTGACGGGTGGTTCATGGCGGTTGTCCGCGGCAGCGCAGGGCGCTACCGGCACGGCCCCTGTCGGAACGAGCGACTGGCTAGTGTAAATCAGGGGGGAGGGATTTCACGCGCCGGGCAGGGTGGCCGGCGGTGGCGTTCATTGACGTCATCCCCGATAGTGTGGGCCTGTGCACACTTTGCAGGCGGAGCCCGTCCCATGACCGAAGCCCATCTGTTCGTCATCGGCATCCTGCTGGCCTGGCTGGCCGGGATCCGCGTGTACCTGACCGTGTTCGGCGTGGGTCTGGCCGGGCTGCTTGGCTGGGTCGACCTGCCGCCGGCGCTGCAGGCCACCGAGTCGTGGTGGGTGCTGGGCACCTCCGCGGCGCTGGCGATCGCCGAGTTCTTTGCCGACAAGATCCCCGGGGTCGACTCGGCCTGGGACCTGGTGCAGACCCTGGCGCGGGTCCCGGCCGGTGCGTTCCTGGCCGCCGCCACGCTGTCGCCCAGTGGCGAACTCAGCGGCACCGCCTTGGTCGCCGGCGCCGGCGTGGCGCTGGCCAGCCATGGATTGAAGTCCGGCACCCGCGCCCTGCTCAACACCTCGCCCGAACCGGCCAGCAACTGGATGGCCTCGGCGGCCGAGGACACCGTGGTGGTCGGCGGCCTTGCGCTGGCACTGGCGCACCCGTGGCTGGCGCTGGTGGTGGTGGTCGGCTGCAGCCTGGCCGGCGCGCTGGTGGTGTGGCTGGTCTGGCGCACGTTGTGGAAGGGCATGCGCTGGCTGCTGGGCCAGGCCACCGAACGATCCGCCGCGCTGTCGAACCGCGACGTGTTGCCACCGTAAGCAGCGACATGCACGGCATAATTGCGCCGCAGACTGGGAGTACTGATGGCCGTCACCGAAAACGTTGTTGCATCCACCCGCGTCATCCGCGCTGAAACGCCGCCGGCCGATCACTGGCAGCGTTGGGTCGGCGCGACCGCGCCTGCCGTGGCCCCCAGCAACGTGGTGCCGCTGACTGCTGCCCTGGCCGCCGCACCGGCCCCGCCGCCGATGCCGGTGCCGCCGCCGCTGGAACCGGGCCAACACGACGAGGCCGCACCGCCGCTGGCGCTGGACGCGCCCTACCGGGTGCTGATCGTCGAGGACGACCGCTCGCAGGCCCTGTTCGCGCAGAGCGTGCTACATGGCGCCGGCATGGAAGCGATCGTGCACAGCGACGCCGAAGGCGTGCAGCAGGCGATCGCCGACAACCGCCCCGACCTGATCCTGATGGACCTGCACCTGCCCGGCCTGGATGGCATGCGCCTGACCGCGCTGATCCGCCAGCAGCCCGGCCAGCAGCTGCTGCCGATCGTCTTCCTCAGCGGCGACCCGGACCCGGAACGCCAGTTTGAAGTCCTCGACAGCGGTGCCGACGATTTCCTCAGCAAGCCGATCCGCCCGCGCCACCTGATCGCCGCAGTCTCCAACCGGATCCGCCGCGCCCGCGCCCAGGCCGCCTCGCAACCGGGCGCGCAGGGTGCCCCGGCGATGAACAATCCCGAGACCGGCCTGCCCACCCGCCACCATGTCATGCAGCAGCTCGCCGCCTCGCTCGCCCATCGCGACCAGGGCGGGCTGTTCTTCATCGAAGTTGCCAGCGCCCTGGGCCTGCGTGAGCGCTACGGCTATGCCGCCTTCGAGCGCCTGATGGTGCAGGCCGCGCAACGCCTCGCCGACAGCGCCCAGCCGCACCTGCTGGCCCGCCTCAACGACAACAGCTTCCTGGTCCTGGCCCGCGGCATCGACGAAGAGAGCCTGGACGTGCTCGCGCAGAACCTGCGCGAGCAGTTGTCCGCGCGCGCCTTCGTGATCCGCGACGACGAATCGGTGCACCTGCGCGGCGTGGTCGGCCATGCCCAGCTGTCGCTGGGCTTCAGCGATGCCGGCGCGGCGCTGGAAGCGGTCGAACGCACCACCCTGCAGGCCCGCCTGCTCAGCGCCGGCGTGGCCGCGCACGTGCGCCGCGAAGACATCGCCGCGCAGGAACACCTGGCCCTGCTCGACGGCCAGCTGGAACTGGCCTACCAGCCCATCGTCGCCGTTGCCGGCGGCGACAGCGCGCAGTACCAGGTGCTGCTGCGGCTGCGCCAGGCCGATGGCAGCGTGCTCGCCGCCGGCCAGGTGATTCCCGCCGCCGAAGCGGCCGGGCGCATCGCCGACCTCGACCAGCAGGTGATGGACCATGCCCTGGGCCTGCTGGACCTGTACCGCCATGCCACCCAGCCGCTGAGCCTGTTCGTGTCGCAGTCGCTGCGCACGCTGGCCCGCGACGCCTTCGCCGACTGGCTGCTGGAATCACTGGCGCGTCGCCAGATCGCCGGCAGCGCGCTGGTGATCGATGTGCGCCTGCCCGACGCACTCATCCACACCGTCACCCTGCAACAGTTCTGCACGCGCATGAGCGCGGCCGGCGTGCGCTTCTGCCTGAGCCAGTTCGAGCCCGGCAGCGAAGCCAATGCGCTGCTCACCCAGTTGCCGCTCAGCCATGTGCGCATGGCCGCGCGCTTCTCCAGCAGCCATGCAAACCAGCGCACCCGCGACGAACTGCGCGCGGCGATCGAGCACGCGCACCGCGCCGGGTTGCTCATCATCGGCCAGCAGATCGAAGATCCGCAGGCCGCCGCGGCCATGTGGATGGGCGGCGTCGACTTCATCCAGGGCAACATGGTGCAGTCCGCGGGCAGTGAACTGAACTTCGACTTCCACAACGCGGTGTTGTGAGCATGACAGCCCACGGACGGGTTCCCCGCGCACTCTGGCTGGCGGCCACGGCCGCTGCCGTCGGCGCCACCGCGGCCAGCATGGCCGCGCTCGGCAGCCGTGGGCCATGGCCGGCCATCGCTGCCGGCGCGGCCGTGCTGGCGGTCATCGCCAGCCTGTCCTGCGTGCAGCACTGGCGCGACACCCAGCAACGGCTGCAGCAGTTGCAGCGGCGCGGCGACGCACTGGCACGCGAACGCGACCAGCTGCAGCACGCCGTGCAGCAGCAGGACGCGCTCGAGCAGGAACTGCTGCAGGCCAAACAGGCCGCCGAGGCCGCGGCACTGGCCAAGGGCGAGTTCCTGGCCACGATGAGCCACGAGATCCGCACCCCGCTCAACGGCATCCTGCCGATGCTGGACCTGATCGCCGGCGGCCAGCTCGGCAACGACCAGCGGCAGATGCTGCAGACCGCCACGGTCAGCTCGCAGCAGTTGCTGCGCATCGTCGATGACATCCTCGATTACTCCCGTCTGGAGGCCAAGGGCCTGGACCTGGAGATCACCACCTTCAACCTGCGCGAACTGCTCGAAGGCCTGGTCCAGCTCATGCAGCGCACCGCCGATCCCAAGGCGCTGAAGCTGTCGTTGGAACTGGACCCGGCGGTCCGCCTGTCGGTGCGCGGCGATCCGGTGCGGTTGCGCCAGGTGCTGGGCAACCTGCTGGTCAACGCGATCAAGTTCACCGAACGCGGCCAGATCCGCGTGCGCGTGCAGCGCCAGGGCGAGACCAGTGCCCAGCACCAGCTTCGCTTCGAGGTGATCGACAGCGGCATCGGCATCGACGCGGCCCTGCAATCGCGCCTGTTCCAGTCCTTCAGCCAGGCCGACGCCTCCACCACCCGCATCTACGGCGGCACCGGGCTGGGGCTGGCCATCTGCAAGCGCATCATCGACCTGATGCACGGGCGCATCGGCGTCAGCTCGACCCCGGGCCAGGGCGCCACGTTCTGGTTCGAGATCCCCCTGCTGAAGGTGATCGGCGACCTGCCCGCGCCCGGCAACGGCGCCACCCGCGCCCTGCTGGTCAGCACCGATGCGGTGCTGGCCGCGCGCCTGGAGCGCGTACTGGACCACCACGACGTGCGCGTGCACGTGGTCGACAGCGCGTCGGCCGCGCTGGACATCCTGCGCGCGCCGCAGCGGCCCGGCATCGAGCCCGCCCTGGCCTGGGTGATCGCCGACACCGACGCGCTGCGCCACGGGGCCACCGCACTGCACCGGGCGGTCCTGCGCGATGGCCGCGACCCCGCGCCCAAGCTGCTGTGGCTGCAGGGCAAGGAGCCGCTGGCCGCGCTGCTGCTGGACGATGCGCTGCAGTTGCCGCGCGACGCGGCCGATGGCGAGCTGCACGCCCTGCTGCGCCCCACCACCGCCACGGCCCGGCCAGCACCGCTGCTGGCCGAAGCCGATGCCACCCGGCCGGCGCCGTCGCCGCACCTGGGGTTGCGCGTGCTGCTGGTGGAAGACAACAGCGTCAACCTGGCCGTCGCCCAGCGCCTGCTGCAGGTCCTCGGCTGCAACGTGGTCACCGCCCATGACGGTGAACAGGCGCTGCAGTACCTGGACCGCCACCCGGTCGACCTGGTCTTGATGGATTGCCAGATGCCGGTGCTGGATGGCTACCAGGCCACGCGGCGCTGGCGCGCGCAGGAGGCCCAGGCCGGCGCCGAACGCCTGCCGGTGGTGGCGATGACCGCCAACGCCATGGCCGGCGATCGCGAGCGCTGTCTGCAGGCGGGCATGGACGACTACCTGTCCAAGCCGGTCAACCGCGCCTCGCTGCAGGCCTGCCTGCAACGCTGGCAGGGCCAGGCGCCGTCCGCGCGCGTCCCGCTGCAGGCGTTGCGCGAGCCGGAACCGGCCGAGATCGCCTCCAGCCTGGCCGCGCTGGGGCTGGCGGGCTTCCCCGACAACGGCGACGAGCCGCTGCCGGTACTCGACAGCAGCGTGCTGGATGAATTGCTGGAGGTGATCGGCGCGCAGACCGCGCACATCATCGGCGTGTTCCTGGACGACACCCCGGCGCTGATCCAGCAGTTGCAGGACGCCTCGGTGGCCGCCGACCTGGACCAGCTGCGCGCCATCGCGCACAGCCTCAAGTCGGCCAGCGCCAATGTCGGGGCCATCGCCCTGTCGGCGGCCGCCCGCCGGATCGAACATGACGCGCGCGCCGGCACCCTGGAGCGCCCCGCCGTGGCGGTGGCGCTGCTCATCGCCGAATTCGCGCGTGCGCGGATCGCGCTGGCCGGGTATCAGAACGGCCTGCGCGCCCCGCTGCAGGGCTGACTCAGTCGTCCAGCTTGGTCAGCAGGTAGTTCGGCTCGCTGATGCGTTCGATAAGCTCGAGCTGGGTTTCCAGCCAATCGATGTGCTCTTCTTCGGAATCCAGGATCTTCACGAACAGCTGGCGGCTCACGTAGTCGCCCACGGAGTCGGCATACGACACCGCATCGCGCAGGGTGACCACACCGTCGCGCTCCAGCGCCAGATCGCACTGCAGGATCTCGGTGGGGTTTTCGCCGATGCGCAGCTTGCCCAGCGCCTGGAAGTTCGGCAGGCCTTCGAGGAAGAGGATGCGGTCGGACAGCATGTCCGCATGCTTCATTTCTTCGATCGACTCTTTGTACTCGTGGTCGGCCAGTTCCTTCAGGCCCCAGTTCTTCAGCATCTTGGCGTGCAGGAAGTACTGGTTGATCGCGGTCAGCTCGTTGTAGAGGACCTTGTTGAGGAATTCGATGACTTTGGCGTCGCCCTTCATGAGCTGCTCCTGCTGCGTGTGAACGCGCGCACTGTAGCGCTTCGAGCCGGACGATGAGGGAACGCGAATCACGCGCAGCTGCGCGTGCGGTGCCTCAGGCGACCTGGGCCAGGCCCAGCAAGGGCAGCGGCAGATCGTGGGTGGCGCTGAACTTGGCCAGCAGGTCGGCCGCCATGTCCAGGCAGGAGCCGCAGGTGGCGCCGCAGCCGGTGCGCATGGTCAGTTCGGACACGCTGGCGACACCGCTTTGCGCGGCTTCGCGGATCTGGTGGTCGGTAACCCCGTTGCAGATGCAGACGTACACGTGCGGACTCGACAGACAGGCCCGGATCGGCCTGCGGCTATTCCAATCGAAACGAGAATGGTTGTCAATTTCGTATCTGAATCATTCTCGATACGGTTCAGCCACTCGCGCCTTGAGGCCCGGAGAAGGCGGCAGGCCGTCGCCCGGACGGGCCCGTGGAGCCACGACCTGGGTCGTGGCGCCGTCTCAGGGGGTACCCGGCTCGGCCTTGGCCTTCTTCGGCCAGTAGCCCCGCTTGGGCGGCGGCGTGCTGCGCTTGCGCGGCCGATCGTGCCCGGCCGTGTTGCCGGGCATCCAGGCCTCCTGGGCGGACTTGGGCATCGACTCCACCCCGGCCCCCGCCACGCCCCGCGCCAACGGCGCCAAGTGGCGCAGCGCGCGTGCATAGACGCCCCGCTTGAACATGACCACGTGTTCGACCGGGTACCAGAAATCCACCCAGCGCCACTGGTCGAACTCCGGGCTGTCGGTATGGTCCAGCGTCACATGGGATTCGTCGCCCGCCAGGCGCAGCAGGAACCAGACCTGCTTCTGGCCGATGCAGACCTGCTTCTCATTGCGACGGATGGCCCGTGCCGGCAGCCGATAGCGAAGCCAACCCGGCGTGGCCCCGAGCACTTCAACGTGCTCAGGCAACAACCCGGTTTCTTCGTGCAACTCGCGATACATGGCTTCGACAGGCGTCTCATCGGTATTCATGCCGCCCTGCGGGAACTGCCAGCCATCCCGGCGCACACGACGTGCCCAGAACACCTGCCCATCCTCCCGCATCAGCACAATGCCGACGTTCGGTCGATAGCCGTCCGGATCGATCACGATGCGGACTCCTAGAAAAATCTACTGGTTGGGACTGTGACACGCCGGCAGGCCACTCACAAGCGCGATGAAAAAGTGTTGACAGATCCCGGATACATCTCCAGAATTACCGGCTCCCTAGGCTATGTAGCTCAGCCGGTTAGAGCACAGCACTCATAATGCTGGGGTCGGTGGTTCGAGTCCACCCATAGCCACCAAGTTCTGCTTGGTTTTGTAGGGAAAAAGTGCAATACTTGCACGCATATATTGCCCCGTCGCCAAGCGGTAAGGCACCTGACTCTGACTCAGGCATTCGGTGGTTCGAATCCATCCGGGGCAGCCAAATAAAACAAAAGGCCTGATCGAAAGATCAGGCCTTTTGTTTTATTTGGCGCGATGAGCTGGGGACTTAGCGCCCAGCACGCCGACCTTGCCCAGCCAGGCTGGGGTCCGCCTCATCCACCCCCATATCCCTGCCCCGTCGGCGCGCGCCGCTGGACTGCAAGGGGTGTTTCGCGTGATGGGGCGCGAGGGGCGCCGAGTCCCGTTGGTGCCGGCGGGTGGGTCGATGGCGTTCGCCATCACCGGCGTGGACGCGCCGCGATTGACAGGCGATGACGCCCATGCGGTCGGCGACCGGTGATCAACGAACGTAATCGGGGTCACGACCACCGCAGGCGACGCCATCGGCTCGCGGATGGTGACGTGGTTGCCGGCCAGCGGCCGGCACTGATTCACAGCTCCCAGGTGCTGGACCCGTCCTGCCTCGCACGTCCCCTGCGCACCCGCCAGCGGTTGGGGGTCGGCGTGGGCGGGTTGGCGGGACCCCCGAGCCGCATAGGTGCGGCGACGGAGCTTGCATGGGTGACGGCGCCTTGCCTGCGAGGCGCCGCCTCGCAAGCGCCCGAACGCCCAGCCGCCAGCGGCTGGCCGGGCTGCGGAGCGGGACTTGTCGGGTGTACCGACCATTGACCCGGTCGATCCGGCAGGACTGATGCGCGGAGCAGACGCTTTGGCTTTGGCTTTGGCCGTGGCTGCTGCGCTGTGTCATGCGGCGCAGCCGAGCATGGCTCGGCTCTACCTTTCTGCGCGTGCCGTGTAGCCGAGCGTGGCTCGGCTCTACCTTTCTGCGCGGGCCGTGCAGCCGAGCGTGGCTCGGCTCTACCTTTCTGCGCGTGCTGTGCAGCCGAGCGTGGCTCGGCTCTACCTGTCTGCGCGTGCCGTGTAGCCGAGCACGGCTCGGTTCTACCTTTTTGCCCGTGCCGTGTAGCCGGGCATAGGTCGGCTCTACCTTTCTGCGCGCGCCGTGCAGCCGAGCATGGCTCGGCTCTACCCATGCGCCCCGCTCTGGGCCCTGCCCACAAACGACAAAAGCCCGGCCGAGGCCGGGCTTTTGCTGTCCTCCCAGCGGGACCCCGAGGGATCCCACGCCAGGCGCAATGGATCAGCGCTTGGAGAACTGGGTGGCGCGACGTGCCTTGTGCAGGCCGACCTTCTTACGCTCGACTTCACGGGCGTCACGGGTCATGAAGCCAGCCTTGCGCAGCTCGGACTTCAGGGTTTCGTCGTACTCGACCAGCGCGCGGGCGATGCCCAGGCGGATCGCACCGGCCTGACCGGTGGTACCACCGCCAGCGGCGGTGACCATGATGTCGAAGCTTTCGGTGTTCTTGGTCAGTTCCAGCGGCTGACGCACGATCATGCGTGCAGTCTCACGGCCAAAGAACTCGTCCAGCGGACGGCCATTGACGGTGATGTTGCCGGCGCCCTTGCGCAGGAACACGCGGGCGGTGGAGGACTTGCGGCGGCCGGTGCCGTAGTTTTGCGTGATAGCCATGATTAGATATCCAGAACCTGAGGCTGCTGAGCGGCGTGCGGGTGCTCGGAACCCGAGTACACCTTGAGCTTGCGGTACATGGCGCGGCCCAGCGGGCCCTTCGGCAGCATGCCCTTGACGGCGGTCTCGATGACGCGCTCCGGGTGGCGCTCAAGCGCCTGGGCCAGAGTTTCGGTCTTCAGGTTGCCGATGTAGCCAGTGAAGCGGTGGTACAGCTTGTCCTGCAGCTTGTTGCCGGTGACGGCAATCTTTTCTGCATTGATGACAACCAGGTAATCACCGGTATCAACGTGGGGGGTGTAGACCGGCTTGTGCTTGCCGCGCAGACGGCGGGCCAGCTCGGTGGACAGACGGCCCAGCGTCTTGCCGGAAGCGTCGACGAGATACCAGTCGCGCTGGACGGTCTCGGACTTTGCAGTGAAAGTGCTCATGAAAGAACTCAAGTAGGTCGGGCTCATTGCGGCGCTGAACGGCCGGAACTCTGCCACGCGTTGTGAAGAGGCGGGATTGTACTGGCCATGCCACCCACATGCAAGTCGCCCGCTGCCATGGCTTGGCACACCGGCGCCAGGGGGCGAGAATCGACGATCCCCCGCCGTAGCCGCCGCCCCCATGACCGCGACCCGCCAGATCACCCCGCTCGATCACCTGCTGACCGAAGCCCAGCGCGCCCTGGACACGGTGTTCGGCAACCCGCCGGCCAGCCGCCCCTACCCCGCCGAGGCCACCCCGGACGTGCAGATGGGCCGTGCGGAGCGCCGCCACGCGGCCGGGCTGATGCGGATCAACCACGTCGGCGAGGTCTGCGCCCAGGGCCTGTATTTCGGCCAGGCCGCGGTCGCCCGGGAAGCGGCGACCCGTGCCCACCTGCTGGAGGCGGCCCAGGAAGAGACCGACCACCTGGCGTGGTGCGCCCAGCGCCTGGGCGAGCTGGACAGCCGCCCGAGCCTGTTCAACCCCCTCTGGTATGCCGGCAGCTACACCATCGGCACCCTGGCCGGCCTGCGCGGCGACGGCTGGAACCTCGGGTTCGTGGTCGAAACCGAGCGCCAGGTCGAAGCCCACCTGGACGAACACCTGGGCACCCTGCCCCCGGCCGACCTGCGCAGCCGCGAGATCCTCAAGGTGATGAAGATCGACGAAGCCCGCCATGCCGACCACGCCGAGCATGCCGGCGCACGCAAGCTGCCGTTCCCGATCCCATCGGTGATGGCACTGGCCTCGGCGGTGATGAAGGGCATCGCCTACCGCGTGTAAGCGCGGCTGGCTGGCCCGGCGGGCCGCCTCCGGACCCGGAACGTGAACACGACAACGGCCCGGTGTCTTCACACCGAGCCGTTGTTGATCTGCGTCCGTGGAACCGTCAATTGCGCAAACCGCAGGTTCCACAGGCAGGACGCTTCCGTCCTGCGCAGCACCGCCACCGGTTGCCCGGGGCGGCTGTCACCGCCGCATTACTCGGCCAGGTTGCGCCCGTGGAACAGCTCTTCGATCTCACGACGCAGCAGCGCCTCGATCTTCATGCGTTCCTTGAACGACAGGTTCTTGGCCTTCTCTTCGAACAGGTACTGGTCCAGGTCGAAGTCCTTCAGGTGCATCTTCGTGTGGAAGATATTTTCCTGATAGACGTTGACGTCGAACATCTCGTAACGCGACTTGATGTTCTTGGCCAGGAAGTTCTGGATCGAGTTGATCTTGTGATCGATGTAGTGCTTCTTGCCCTTCACGTCACGGGTGAAGCCACGCACGCGGTAGTCCATGATCACGATGTCCGATTCCAGACTCTCGATCAGGTAATTCAGCGCTTTCAGCGGCGAAATGACGCCACAGGTGGCCACGTCGATGTCGGCGCGGAAGGTGGCGATGCCTTCCTGCGGGTGCGTTTCCGGATAGGTGTGCACGGTGATGTGCGACTTGTCCATGTGCGCGACCACGGCGTCGGAGATGAGCTCCTTGCCGGCCTGCTTCTTGTCGATCACCGGTTCTTCAGAGATCAGGATCGTCACCGAGGCACCCTGCGGATCGTAATCCTGGCGCGCCACGTTGAGGATGTTGGCGCCGATGATCTCGGCGACATCGGTCAAGATCTGAGTAAGCCTATCGGCGTTGTACTCTTCATCAATGTATTCGATGTAGCGCTGACGCTCCTCTTCGGTGCGCGCGTAACACACGTCATAGATGTTGAAGCTCAGCGCCTTGGTGAGGTTGTTGAAACCCTGCAACCTCAGGCGAGGCAACGGCTTGACCACGGCGGTCGATCCTGTGTGTGGTGGGAAAGGCGCAATTATGGGGCAAAGTGATCGGGGGCGAAACTTGCATCGAAAGGAATAGGTGTGCTGTGTTTGCCCTTCACAAACCGGATCGTTAAGCTCGCGGGACATAGCCGTGAATTGTTCATGAGCAAAGGGAGCGCCTCAAACGTGTCAACTGTGCGCCTTGCCACAAGTCCACTGGCCCTGGATATCGCCACCATCGACCGTTTCCTGGCCCACAGCCATCGCCGCCGCTACCCCGCGCGCACCGATGTGTTCCGCCCCGGGGATCCCGCCGGCACCCTTTATTACGTGATCAGTGGCTCGGTCTCTATAATTGCTGAGGAAGAGGACGACCGCGAGCTGGTCCTCGGCTACTTCGGTTCAGGTGAATTCGTTGGCGAAATGGGGCTGTTCGTCGAATCCGACCGCCGTGAGGTGATCCTGCGCACCCGCACCCCGTGCGAGCTGGCCGAGATCAGCTACGAGCGCCTCCACCAGCTGTTCCTCGGCCCGCTGTCGGCCGATGCCCCGCGCCTGCTGTACGCGCTGGGTCAGCAGATCTCCAAGCGGTTGCTGGACACCAGCAGGAAAGCCAGCCGCCTGGCCTTCCTGGACGTCACCGATCGTATCGTGCGCACCCTTCACGACCTGTCCCGCGAGCCGGAGGCCATGAGCCACCCGCAGGGCACCCAGCTGCGCGTCTCGCGCCAGGAACTGGCCCGGCTGGTCGGCTGCTCGCGGGAGATGGCCGGCCGCGTGCTGAAGAAGCTGCAGACCGACGGGCTCCTTCACGCCCGCGGCAAGACCGTGGTCCTGTACGGCACCCGCTGATTCGTAGGGCCGGCCATTGGTCGGCTTCCAGGGTCCCGCCCGGCATGCCACCGGGCCAATGCCGCCAGCCGCCCGCCAGCCGCCAGCACCACCCAGGCCGCCATTTCACCCATTTGCCGCTAGGCTGTTGCCATGGAACTGGGCAGCGAATTCTATTGGTTCATCCTGATCGGCCTGGGCGCGCAGCTGGTCGATGGCGCGCTGGGCATGGCCTTCGGGCTGGTGTCGTCCTCGGTCCTGCTCAGCATGGGCCTGCCGCCGGCAGCGGTGAGCGCCAGCATCCACACCGCCGAGGTGTTCACCACCGGCGCCTCGGGCGTCTCCCACCTGGTGGCCGGCAATGTCGACCGCCGCCTGTTCCTGCGCCTGGCCCTGCCCGGTGCGGTGGGCGGCGTCGTGGGCGCCTACGTGCTGACCCAGCTGCCCGGGGACGTCATTCGCCCCTTCATCTATTGCTACCTGCTGGTGCTGGCGATCTTCATCCTGCTGCGCGCGGCCGGGCGGCTGATGCCGGCCCAGGAAGTGAAGCGGGTGCCGGTGCTGGGGTTCGTGGCCGGGCTGCTGGATGCCAGCGGTGGCGGCGGCTGGGGCCCGGTGGCCACCTCCACCCTGCTCGCCCGCGGCGGCCAGGCCCGCACCACCATCGGCACGGTCAACGCGGCCGAGTTCGTGGTCACCCTGGCCGTGTCGATCACCTTCCTGCTGTCGATGGGCCTGCAGTACCTGAACATCGTGGCCGGGCTGATGATCGGCGGCATGATGGCCGCGCCGGTCGCCGCGCTGCTGGTCAAGCGGATCAAGGAGCGCTGGGTGCTGGTGGCCGTGGGCGTCCTGGTGCTGGCGATCAGCCTGTTCCAGATCGGCCATGCGCTGGTGCAGTGGCGCGCGGCCTGAGCCGGTTGCGTCATCCCGGCGGGACGACGCGAGACGCATCATCGATCGCGTCGCTCAGACCGGATCGCCGGCCCGATCGAGGCAACCCCAGTTGAGCACCGGCGTGCCCGGGGGCAGCACCTGGCGGAAGTGGGCCACCCGCGAGGCCTTCGGATTGACCACCACCGGCGCCTTGGCGGCCAGCAGCAGCGGCAGGTCGGCGCTGCTGTCGGAATAGGCGATGGCGATCTCGCCGTAGCCGCGCTCGCGCAGCATGCGCATCTTCTCTTCGTTGTGGCAGTGCCGGGTGGCGATCACCGCGCCCAGGAACGGGCCGACCTCGGTACCGATCACCGGCACGCCCTGATGGGCCACGAAGGTAAGGATCGCCCGGGCCAGCTCCGGCGGCGCCCCGGTGGCGACCACCACGCGGTCGCCCTGCGCCCGGTGCTGGGCGAACACGTCCAGCGCCACCGGCAGCAGCCGGCGGCGGATGTCGGCCTCGTGGGTGAGCACGTAGCGGTCGATGGCCTTGTTGAGGTCACGCGCGCGGTGCAGGCCGAAGGTGGCGATCCACACATAGCCGGAGATACCGCGGCGCCGGGTGGGCAGCAACGCCACCAGCGGGCCGAGGACCGGGGTGGCCAGCAGCGCGGCGAGCAGGCGCAACGGGTTGCGCTTGATCAGCCAGGCGAACAGATGGCTGCCCGAGTCGCCGTCATAAAGCGTGTGATCGAAATCGAAGACCACCAGCGGGGCGTCGTCGCGCGGCGTTGGGTAGATCGCAGTCATGCGCTGAAGAATAGCTGACGCAGGCCCTCGCCGGGCTCCTCCACGCGCATGAAGGCCTCCCCGACCAGGAAGGCGTGCACGCCGGCGCTGCGCATCCGGGCCACATCGTCCGCATCGACGATGCCGCTTTCGGTCACCAGCAGGCGGTCGCGGGGCACGGCCTGGCGCATGTCCAGGGTGGTCTGCAGCGATACCTCGAAGGTGCGCAGGTTGCGGTTGTTGATGCCGATCAGCGGCACCGGCACCTGGATGGCGCGCTCGAGCTCGTCGATGTCGTGCACTTCCACCAGCACGTCCATGCCCAGCTGCATGGCCAGGTCGGACAGCTCGGCCAGCTGGCGGTCGCTGAGTGCGGCCACGATCAGCAGGATGCAATCGGCGCCGAGCACGCGCGCTTCATACACCTGGTAGGGATCGATCACGAAGTCCTTGCGCAGCACCGGCAGCGTGCACGCGTCGCGGGCCTGCTGCAGGTAGGCGTCGCTGCCCTGGAAGAAATCGATGTCGGTCAGCACCGACAGGCAGCTGGCGCCGCCGAATTCGTAACTCACCGCGATGTCGGCCGGGTGGAAGTCGGCACGGATCACGCCCTTGGACGGGCTGGCCTTCTTCACCTCGGCGATCACCGCCGGGTTGCCGGCCGCGATCGAGGCGCGCAGCGCATCGGCAAAGCCCCGCACCGGAGGCGCCTGCACGAGGCGGTCGATCAGGACCTGCAGCGGCACGTCGGCGCGCCGGGCGGCGACTTCTTCGGCCTTGCGGGCCAGGATGGTGTCGAGGATGTCGCTCATGTCGGTCGGGTCCTTCAGGCCGGCCATTATCGGCCAGCCGCGGGTGAAGCGTGAAATCGCCGGCTCAGCTGCCGGCGGCGATGCGCTGGGTGGCGGCCACGTACTGCGCCATGCGCGCGCGCGCGCCGCCGTCGGCAATGGCCGCGCGGGCGCGGGCCAGCCCATCGGCGATGCTGTCGGCCACGCCGGCCACGTACAGTGCCGCGCCGGCGTTGAGGGCCACGATGTCCAGCGCCGGGCCGGGCTGGTTGTCGAGCACCCCACGCAGCATCGCGATGGATTCCTCGGGGTTGGCCACCTTGAGGTTGCGACTGGCCGACATGGCGATCCCGAAGTCCTCCGGGTGGATTTCGTACTCGCGCACCTTGCCGTCGCGCAGCTCGCCCACCAGGGTGCCGGCGCCGAGCGAGATCTCGTCCATGTTGTCGCGCCCCCACACCACCAGCGCGCGCTCGGCGCCCAGTTCGCGCAGCACGCGCGCCTGGATGCCGACCAGGTCCGGGTGGAACACGCCCATCAGCACGTTGGTGGCGCCCACCGGGTTGGTCAGCGGGCCGAGGATGTTGAAGATGGTGCGCACGCCCATCTCGCGGCGGACCGGAGCGACCACCTTCATCGCCGGGTGATGCATCGGCGCGAACATGAAGCCGATCCCGGTCTCGGTGATCGCCCGCGCCACCTGTTCCGGGCGCAGGTCGATGACCGCCCCCAATGCCTCCACCGCATCGGCGCTGCCGGACTTGGAGGACACGCTGCGGTTGCCATGCTTGGCTACCTTGGCCCCCGCCGCGGCCACCACGAACATCGCGCAGGTGGAAATATTGAAGGTATGCGAGCCGTCGCCACCGGTGCCGACGATGTCGACCAGATGGGCCTTGTCCTCGACCGGCACCGCCAGCGCCAGCTCACGCATCACCGTGGCCGCACCGGCGATCTCGCCCACGGTTTCCTTCTTGACCCGCAGGCCGGTGAGGATCGCGGCGGTCATTACCGGCGACACCTCGCCGCGCATCACCTGGCGCATCAGGTCGACCATTTCGTCGAAGAAGATCTCGCGGTGCTCGATGGTGCGCTGCAGGGCTTCCTGGGGGGAGAAGGTCATGCGGGGGGTCCTTTGCGATGCGGGTGCGGCGCCGATCAGCGCTGCAGGAAGTTCTTCAGCAGGGCGTGGCCGTGCTCGGTGAGGATCGATTCGGGATGGAACTGCACGCCTTCGACCGGGTACTCGCGATGGCGAAGGCCCATGATTTCTTCGATGGTGCCGTCCGCGTTTTCGGTCCAGGCGGTCACTTCCAGGCACGCCGGCAGCGTGGTCTTGTCCACCACCAGCGAGTGGTAACGCGTGGCCTGGTAGCGGTCCGGCAGGCCGGCGAAGACGCCCTTGCCTTCATGCCGGATCGCCGAGGTCTTGCCGTGCATGATGGTGCCCGCGCGGATCACATCGCCGCCGTAGACCTGGCCGATGCCCTGGTGGCCCAGGCACACGCCGAGGATGGGCGTGCTCGGGCCGAGCCGGCGGATCAGCTCCAGCGACACGCCCGCTTCGTTGGGCGTGCACGGGCCGGGCGAGATCACGATGCGCTCGGGGGCGAGCGCGGCGATCTCGTCGACGCTCAGGGCGTCGTTGCGCACCACCTTGACCTCGGCGCCCAGCGTCTGCAGGTACTGCACGAGGTTGTAGGTGAAGCTGTCGTAGTTGTCGAGCATCAACAACATGGTCAGGGTCCGTCTTGGATGAGGAAAATGGCGTACACGTTTTCGGTGTACGTGATGGGTGCAGCCGTCAGCAGCTCGCCAGCCGACGGCGCGCGGCGCGTCCCGGTCACGACCATCTTGTCCAGCGTTGCGCTTTCTCCGCCGTCGCCGAAGCGATCCCGACCGGGCGTGCCCCAGGTACCGGCCTGCACGCCATAAGCGAAGTTCGGTGCGACGTCGGAAATGGTGTACAGGCCGGTGATCTTCGTGCCGTATGCGCCCGCCAGGCCCTTGGCCGATTCGCGCGTCTGCGCGGCGGCCTCGGCCTTGAGTTCGCCACGCAGGCGGCTTTCACCCGAATACGTGGGCTCAGCGGTACTGACCTGCACTTCGCGGCTGGCCTTCAGATCGCCGAGGAAGGCTTTCAGCGCCTGCGCGTCGGGGAATTCGGCCTTCAGGTCGCGCCGGGCGGCGGTGCCGTTGAACACTTCCTCATCGTTGCGATAGCGCGTGGACGGGGCAATGCTCAGGTTGTCAGCGCGCACGGTGCCGTCGATGGCGCCGTGCTGGGCGAACAACTGCAGCACGCGTTCGGCGTTGGCCTGCACGCGGGCGCGGGCGGTCTCGGTCTGCATATCGACCGATTCCAGCGCCACCTTTACCGTGAAGCGGTCCGGCATCACCGTGCGCGTGGCGCTGCCCTTGACCAGCAGGTGCGGCTGCGAGGGGATGGTATTGGCCTGGCCCCACGCGGGTGCGACAGCGGCCAACGTGGTCGACAACAGCAATGCGCTCAGCAGCTTCATGCGGTATTCCTTGTCTGGGTGGTGCAGCGAACGCCGTGGCACGCGCCACGGCAGGAAAACTCACAGGCCCTTGGCCGCCTGGGCGACGGCACGGAACAACGCGCGGCCCTTGTTCATCGTCTCGTCCCATTCCTTGCCCGGATCGGAGTCGTAGACGATGCCGGCACCGGCCTGCACGTGCAGGCGGCCGTCCTTGATGACGGCGGTGCGGATGGCGATCGCGGTGTCGGCATCGCCATGCCAGCCGATGTAGCCGATGCTGCCGGCGTAGACGTTGCGCTTGATCGGCTCCAGCTCGCGGATCACTTCCAGCGCGCGGATCTTCGGCGCGCCGCTGACGGTGCCGGCCGGGAACGTCGCGCGCAGCACGTCGGCATAACTCAGGCCGGGCTGCAGTTGCCCGGTCACTTCGCTGACGATGTGCATGACGTGGCTGTAGCGTTCGATCACGAACTGTTCGCCCACTTCCACCGTGCCCGCCTTGGACACGCGACCGGCGTCATTGCGCCCGAGGTCGATCAGCATCAGGTGCTCGGCGCGCTCCTTGGGATCGGCCAGCAGTTCGGCTTCCAGCGCGTTGTCCTCCTCCACCGTCGCCCCGCGTGGGCGGGTGCCGGCGATCGGGCGCACGGTGACTTCCCCGTCCTGCAGGCGCACCAGGATTTCCGGCGAGGAGCCGACCACCTGCACATCGCCGGTATCCAGGAAATACATGTATGGCGAGGGGTTCAGGGCGCGCAGGGCGCGGTACACGTCCACCGGGCGCGCCTTGAACGGCACGCTCAGGCGCTGGCTCAGTACCACCTGGAAGATGTCGCCGGCGCGGATGTATTCCTTGGACTTGTCGACCGCGGCGATGAAGCCTTCGCGGGTGAAGCCGGAGACGAAGTCGTTCTCGTCCAGCACGTCGCGGGTGATCGGCGCGGGGTAGCCGGCACCCGGTGCCCGCAGCTTGGCCACCAGTGCGTCCAGCTTGGCCTGGGCCTGGTCCCACGCCCCGGCTTCACCGGGGTCGGCGTGCACGATCAGGTACAGGCGGCCCTTGAGGTTGTCGAACACCGCCAGTTCTTCGGAGTGCAGCAGCAGGATGTCCGGCGTGCCCAGCTCGTCGCGGCCACGCGGCGGCGCCAGGCGCGGCTCGATGTAGCCGATGCACTCGAATCCGAACCAGCCCACCAGGCCGCCGGTAAAGCCGGGCAGACCGGCCAGCTTGGGCACCGAGTGGGCGCTGCGCAGCGCCTCGACCTCGGCGAACGGGTCGGCCACCTCACGGGTCTCCACCACCTGGCCGGACTCGCTGACGGTCAGCGTATGGCCGTGGAAGGCATACACCCGGCGCGCCGGCAGGCCGATGATCGAATAGCGCCCGAAGCGTTCTCCGCCCTCGACCGATTCAAACAGATAGGTATGTGGGCCGTCGGCGAGCTTCAGATAGACCGAAAGCGGCGTGTCCAGGTCGGACAGCACTTCGCGGACGACGGGGATGCGGGTGTGGCCTTCAGCGGCCTGCTGCTGGAACTGCTCGAACGTGATCAAGACGACTTTCCTTCCGGGAAACGGCGGTGGCGGGACGGACGACGGCAACAGGCCACCATCGCCACCAGCGGCGAGCGGAAGAAAGGGTATGCGGGGTCGTCAGAATGGACACCCGCTGACTGTACCGCACTGACCCGCGTGGGGAAACCCCGCCCGGCCCGGCGCGGCGGGCCCGCACTCAGCCCATGGCGCGGCCGTCGGGCCGCTGCTCGGCCCCCATCTGCGGTCCATTGGCTGCCTGCGCGCGTTGCCGATCCACCTCGGCAGCCTGCTCGGTGCTCACGGCCAGAGGCTGCTGGCGGCCGCCAACCACATCGACATAGGCCGCATGCCGGTCCGGCGCGGCCAGGTCCAGGGTGTCCACCGCCGCGGCGAGGCGCTGGTCCTTGCTCAGCACCACCTGTGCGATCGACTGCAGCCCCTCCTGCTTGGCCTTGGCCGCCAGCGCGCCGGCCAGCTGGTCGCTGTAGATATCCGGCGTATGCCCGACGCTGGCGTCGATCCCATGCACACCGGCCTGCGCCGCCTTGAACAGGTGGAAGTCGGCATTGGCCGGGTGGTTGATGCCGACCGCCGGCGCGTTGAGCGGCGGCGGCTTGGGCGTATCGCCTTCCTGCAGCCTGTCCTGGTCAGCGCGGAGCAGCGTGCGTGCAGCGGCCTCCTGCCGGGCGATTTCGGCGTCGAGGCTGGGGATGACGGTTTCGTCCATGCCGTGGCGCGCCATGGATTCGCTGAAGGATCTGCCGATCTTTCGTGCGAACTGTGCGGTGTCTTCCAGGTTCTTTACGTTCTCCGGCGCGACATAGGTCGGCGAGTGGCGCGCCGCCACGCTGGCCGTCGCTGCCACCAGCCCGGCAGTGCCTGCCATGACCGCAGGTGCATCCTCCGTAATGCCCCTGACCTTCTGACTTCCCCAGTGGTAGCCCTGTTCCACGAACGCCGCTGATCTGGCCGACGCGTCGCTCATTGCCTCTGACGCCGCCTCGCCCGTCCGCCTGATCGCCTCGGCACCACGACTGCCCGCCGCGCGGGTTTCCTCCGCCTGTGCCGCTCCGCGCTGCATCACCTGGTCAGCCTTCGCATCCTGGGACGCAGCGAACTGATCGGCCCCGTGCCGCAGGTGCTTCGCCGCCGCGTCCAGCCCGACCAGTTCGGCCCCTCTGGAGAGTGCTCCGGCGTACTTCCCGGCCAGGTAGCCGTCGACGCGATGGGCCGTGCTTTCCACCAGCGCCTTCAGCTCCTGCCCCTTCGCAATCACGGTGGCCGCGCCCTGCACGCCCACCCGCATGCTCTGGGACCCCATGTCCACCGCGTTGCCCGCCAGCACGCTCTGCACGCGCCCGGCCTGCACTGCCATGGCGCCGCTGCGCTCCATCGACGCGGCCACACCGGCACCCACGCGCTCAACGTGCTCGCCCAGCTGTCGCCCGCTACGCATCGCACGCGCGGCATCCACAAGGACGTGGGACAACGGACCAGCAAGCTCGGCCACCTGGCTCGGCGACTCCACCCGTCTGCGGTCGACAACATTTCCCTCCGCATCCAGGGCCTTGGGATCCAGCAGAATCTCCATCTTGCCAGCCGCCACGGGCACGCTACGCAGGGCCTTGGCCCCCTCAGGTGTGGCCAACCGATCGATGAACTGCGCGGCGGCCGTCTGGGCACCGGCGGGGAGTGAAGCCTCCAGCTTTTCCTTGACGATCTCCTTCATCAAGGGCTCTCGCAACAGCATGCTGGTCTCGTTGACCACCACGCCAAAGTCGCGGCGCTGCTGATCGTTCAACCGCTGCCATCCGTTCTGCACGTCGTTGAGCACCTCGCCTGTGACTTGGTAAGTGCTCACCGTGCTCTGTGTATTGAACAGCGGTAGTCCGTTCTCACTTGCGTAGCGTGCAGCGGTTTCCGGGTGAAGACCGGCAGCATTGAAGGTGATGGCACGTACACCGGTGACCGCCGAACCAGCGGAGCCCAAGCCGCCACCGAGGGAGTGCCCGGCTATCTCGAACTTGCCTTTGGTAAATTCGTTGAGCAGCGAGGAGAGATCCATTGCTCGATCGTAGTATTCACTACGCTCACCAGAGCCTTGCTGCCCGTTGTTGAGGAAGTCCTCACCACCGGATTCGCGCCGCCCGAGCGGTGCATTAGGATCAAGGATCATGCCCGTCGATCCCTTGAAAACCAGGACCGGCACTGCCTCTTCACCAAAGACCTTGGGATCGGGAACATAGATCTCCGCTCGAAACCCGGAGTCGTCTGGCCGTAAGGCGGACAGGATCTCTTTACTACTCCAACCAATCCCCATTCTCACAAGGATCTCAGGGTCATCGCTTGCGCGAGTCCATCCCGGGGGAGAGCCATCCTCTCCTGCCGCAGACCTGTACACATCTGCACTCAGCCCAGCTGCCTCGCGTGAGTGATACGTCTCCTGTAGTTTGAGAGCTTCTCTGTAGTGGCCGCCGCTACGAAGTTGCTCAACCAATCGATTCTGTTCTTGAATCGCTCGAATCCGTTCATCCACGCCCATGCCATTCATCGCTAGCTCCTTTGCGCGGCGATAGACCCGACTGAAGCGTCAGACCGATTATCGCCTGACGGGAGACTCTGATAGTGTTCTCCCTCAGAGCCTCAGAATAGGCATAATCGTGCGCATCGAAAGTCAGAAAATTCTTAATCGCACAATTTATTTTGCGGCTTGCGTCGCATTACTCTTTGTCACTGCCTGTGCGAGGCCATCCTCCCATGGCGCGAGTCGCTATTTTTCCGGAAAGGCGCTAGAGCTGGCCATCGCCAGCGAGACCGGCGACGCCAAGGAAATTCGTCGGTTGATGAAGGATGAGGGCGTCAATCCAGACGTCGAGTTTTCCAAACGCGACGGGATACCCCTGCTCGCCTGGCCGCTGCGCGCAGAGAGTGTAGAGGGGCTGCGCGCCATGCTCGAAAACGGCGCCAATCCAAACGCGCGCCAGACCAAGCAACTGCAGACAAGGATGTACCGTCAGAACAACGCCATGGTCTACGCAGCCAAGATGGAAGATCCACGCTATTTGAGTCTTCTTCTGGACCACGGTGGAGATCCAAACACCCGCAATAGCAACAACGAAACGCTCCTCTTCCAGGCTTTCATCAGCGGCAATCAATGGCAGAACATCCAACGTCTGATCGAGGGCGGCGCCGATGTGAACCTGGCGAACAGGTACCGGGATGACACCGTACTCAGCTGGTACACCAAGCGTGGCGGATTCAAACACGCCTACTGGCTGCTGGAACACGGGGCGGACCCCACCATCAAGGCAGGGCTGTTCAGCGATCCCGTCGAGTCACAGAGACAACTGATGGTCGAAGCCATCTACTGGGAAATCACCTCGCCGGACCTGCTGCCCTGGCAGAAAAAATGCCAAGAGTGGCTGATTGCACGCAACATCCCCAGGCCGCCCATGCCCGAGCACATCCGCAGGAAGCGCGAGGCGTTCAAGTTCCCCAGCAAGGAAGAAGACATCCCACTGCTGTGACCCAGCCGCACGCTCCAAGGAAGGATCCCAGAACAATGCGCAGCATGCTCATCTACCTATTGACGTTCGCCCTTCTTGGCCCGCTGGCTGGGTGTACGTCATCCTCCTCGCATGGAGCTGGTCGTTACTTCGAGGGAAAGGCACTGGAGCTTGCCATCGCCAGCGAAACCGGCGACGCGAATGGGATTCGGCGGTTGATCAAGGAAGAGGGGGTCAATCCGGACGTCGAATTCTCAGCGCGCGACGGGATTCCCCTGGTGGCGTGGCCACTGCGCGCGGAACGTCTGGATGGTTTGCGCGCCCTTCTGGACAACGGTGCCGATCCCAATGCCCGCCAAGTGAGACGGATGAACGGCAGGGAGATCCATTTCAACAATGCGATGGTATATGCAGCGAAGATGAATGATCCGCGATTCCTGGACATGCTCCTGAAGCAGGGCGGGGATCCGAACACACGAAATTCTGCAAATGAAACGCTGATGCTGCAGGCATTTTTGAGTGGAAATCAGTGGAAGAACATCCAGACGCTGGTGCAGCATGGCGCAAAAATCAACGCGTCCAGTCTAAGCAGGGGTGATGACACCGTGCTGAGCTGGTATACGGGCCGAGGCGGTTTCGATGCTGCCTATTGGCTGCTTCAGCATGGGGCTGACCCGACGATTTCGTCGCGCCCTCCGCCCGGGTCTGGCGCCCCGGCACGCCAGATGATGGTTGAAGACATCTACTGGGAAATCACCTCGCCCGACCTGCTGCCCTGGCAAAAAAAATGCCAGCAATGGCTGATCGCACGCAATATCCCCAGGCCGCCCATGCCCGAGCACATCCGCAGGAAGCGCGAGGCGTTCAATTTCCCCAGCAAGGAAGAAGACATCCCGCTGCTGTGACCCAGCCGCACGCTTTCAAGGACGGATCCCAAGCCAATGCGTAGCATGCTCATCCACCTGTTGACCTTCGCCCTTCTTGGACCGCTGGCGGGGTGCTCGTCAGCCTCCTCGCATGGCGCTGACCGCTATTTCGAGGGAAAAGCCCTCGATCTGGCCATCGCCAGCGAAACGGGAGACGCCGGGGAGATACGGCGACTCATGAAAGACGAGGGCGTGGATCCCGACGTAGCGTTTTCAAAGCGCGAAGGTATTCCGTTGCTCGCCTGGCCGCTACGCACACAGAGTCTTGAAGGCTTGCGCGCGATGCTGGAAAGCGGCGCAGACCCGAACGCGCGTCGGGTAAGGCAACTGCAAGGAAAGCCATACCGCGATGACAATGCCATGGTGTATGCGGCCCAGCTGAAAGACCCGCGCTACCTCCGCCTCCTTTTGGAGCACGGCGGAGACCCCAATACCCGCAATGCTGACAACGAAACCCTGCTCTTCCAGGCCTTCATCAGCGGCAACCAATGGCAGAACGTCCAGTTGCTGGTGGACAAGGGAGCCAACGTGAACGAGTCGAATCGAGGCAGTGCGGATACCGTACTGAGCTGGTACACCGGTCGCGGCGGGTTCAAGCAGGCCTACTGGCTGCTTGAACATGGAGCCGATCCCACGCTGATGTACGTTCCGCCCGAGGTGTCCGGAAAACCGACCCGTATGACAATAGCCGAAGATATCTACTGGGAGATCACCTCACCCGATCACCTGCCTTGGCAGAAGAAGTGCCAGCAATGGCTGATCGCCCACGGCGTCTCCCGCCCCCCGATGCCTAGCGGCATCCGCGCGAAGCGCGAAGCCTTCAACTTCCCCAGCAAGGAAGAAGACGTCCCGCTGCTGTGACCCAGCCGAACGCTGTCAAGAAAGGACTCCACCCCAATGCGCGGCATACTCGTCTTCCTCTTTGCCCTGGCGTTGCCTGGTTCACTTGTTGGATGCAAGCCAACATCCTCGCACGGCGCTGCCCGCTACTTCGAGGGAAAGGCGCTTGAGCTGGCCATCGCCAGCGAGACCGGCGACGCCAAGGAAATTCGTCGGTTGATGAAGGGTGAGGGCGTCAATCCAGACGTCGAGTTTTCCAAACGCGACGGGATACCCCTGCTCGCCTGGCCGCTGCGCGCGGAGAGCCTGGACGGACTGCGTGCGATGCTCGATAACGGTGCTGATCCAAACGCGCGTGATGTCAAACAGCTTGAAGGGAAGACATATCGCGACGACAACGCCATGGTCTACGCGGCCAAAGTGGAAGATTCACGCTACCTCAATCTTCTTCTGGCGCATGGCGGAGACCCCAACACCCGCAATGCTGACAACGGCACGCTTCTGTTCCAGGCCTTCATCAGCGGAAATCAATGGCAGAACGTGCAGCTGTTGATCGAGAAGGGGGCAGATATCAACCTCGGGAACCTCGCCGTTGATGACACCGTACTCAGCTGGTATACCAAGCGTGGTGGTTTCAAGCATGCATACTGGCTGCTGGAGCACGGCGCCGATCCCACCATCAAGGCGGCGTACTTTCCCGACCCGGTTGCCTCCCAGCGACAGCTGATGGTCGAGGCCATCTACTGGGAAATCACCTCGCCGGACCTGCTGCCCTGGCAGAAAAAATGTCAGCAATGGCTGATGGCACGCAACATCCCCAGGCCGCCCATGCCCGAGCACATCCGCAGGAAGCGCGAAGCCTTCAACTTCCCCAGCAAGGAAGAAGACATACCGCTGCTGTGACCCAGCGGCACGCTTAAAAGGAAGGATCCCAAGCCAATGCGCATCACGCTCACCTGCCTGCTGACGTTTGCCCTTCTTGCCCCACTGGCGGGGTGCTCGTCATCCTCCTCGCATGGCGCTGATCGCTACTTCGAGGGAAAGGCACTGGATCTGGCCATCGCCAGCGAAACGGGAGACGCCCAGGAGATACGGCGACTCATGAAAGACGAGGGCGTGGATCCCGACGTAGCGTTTTCAAAGCGCGGGGGCATCCCGTTACTCGCCTGGCCGCTACGCGCACAGAGTCTTGAAGGCTTGCGCGCGATGCTGGAGAGCGGCGCGGACCCGAACGCGCGACGCGTAAGGCAACTGCAAGGAAAGCCATACCGTGACGACAACGCCCTGGTATATGCGGCCCAGATGGAAGATTCGCGTTACTTGGGCCTTCTTCTGGACCACGGCGGAGACCCCAATACCCGCAATGCAGACAACGAAACCCTGCTCTTCCAGGCCTTCATCAGCGGAAACCAATGGCAGAACGTCCAACGCCTGGTCGAGGGCGGCGCCGATGTGAACCTGGCGAACAGGTACCGGGATGACACCGTACTCAGCTGGTACACCAAGCGTGGCGGATTCAAACATGCCTACTGGCTGCTGGAACACGGGGCGGACCCCACCATCAAAGCGGGGCTGTTCAGCGATCCCGTCGAGTCGCAGAGACAACTGATGGTCGAAGCGATCTACTGGGAAATCACCTCGCCCGACCTGCTGCCCTGGCAGAAAAAATGCCAACAGTGGCTGATTGCACGCAACATCCCCAGGCCGCCCATGCCCGAGCACATCCGCAGGAAGCGCGAAGCCTTCAAGTTCCCCAGCAAGGAAGAAGACATCCCGCTGCTGTGACCCGCCTGCCTTGAACGGGCACGCCTTGCAGTCAGCCGCCCAGCAGGTGGCTGCCCGGATGCACATGCATCCGCACCCGCGAGGCCACGCACTCGATCCGGAACTGCCGGGCCTGTACCGGCTCGCCGTCGAGGTTCAGCGTGATCGGAGCCTCGGCATGGATCTCCACCCACGGCGCACGGGTACGCTCGGCAACCTGCTCCAGCGCCCCCTGCTTGCCGCCCTTGAGCAGCGCGCCAATGGTGGAGGCGACTTCGCCGGTGAGTTCGGGGATCACGGTGACATCCAGCAACCCGTCATCGATCACGGCATCCGGGCACAGCACCTGGCCACCCCCGGCCTGTCGGCCGTTGCCGATGCCCAGCGCAATGAAGCCGCCTTCCCAGTCGAAGTCCGGGGTGTGCAGGCGCGCGCGGATCGGGTCGATCCGGCCCAGTCGCGAGATGCCGGTGACCAGGTAGGCCAGCCCGCCGAGCACCTTCTTCAGGCCCTCGTCGGTCTCCACGGTGACTTCGGTGCCGAAGCCGCCGCTGGCCACGTTGGCACACCACCAACGCTTGCCGTCGGCATCGATGTTGAGCAGGTCGATCGGACGGGCGGGATGCTGCTCGATGAGGTCCAGCGCCTCCAACGGATCGACCGGGATGCCGGCCGCGGTGGCGAAGTCGTTGGCGGTGCCCAGCGGTACCAGCCCCAGCGACGGCAGCGCGTCGGCGGGCTCGGGACGGTGCGCGAGGGTCTCGGCCACTTCGCTCAGGGTGCCGTCGCCGCCGGCGGCGATGATGGTGTCCACGCCGTGTTCGATCGCCTCGGCCACGTAGCGCTCGGCATCCCCGTCCTCCCAGGTCACCCGGACCTCCAGCTGCACCCCACGCTCGCGCAGGGCGTGCACGGCTTCGCGCAGGTCCACGTTGCCGGTGGACTTGCCGTTGAGGATCAAACGCCAGTGGGGACTACGCATGCAGCTCGGCCAGGGCAGGGGGAAGCGCAGGCTATCAGCGCGCACCGTGGTGCCCGGTGAACGTCATCAAACGGTCATCGGGCCGCCGGAGAATGGAAGGCCATAGCAGGGACGATGGATGGAGGCAGGATCAGCCTCCAAGTATTCCCAGGGCCGCATCCGTGAGGGTGCGGCCTTTCTTTTGAGCGGCGATGCGCGCAGCCGGGCAACGGTCGGCTCTACGGGTGCTCAGCCTTCGGCGAAGGCCCGCAAGGCCTCACCGTCCATCCGGTAAACCGTCCACTCGCTCTGCGGCTTCGCCCCGGCCGCCTCATAGAACCGGATCGCCGGTTCGTTCCAGTCCAGTACCGACCACTCGAAGCGGCCGCAGCCTTCGACCACGGCGATGCGCGCGATGTGCTGCAGCAGCGCCTTGCCTGCCCCGCTGCCGCGGCTGGCCGGGCTGACGTAGAGGTCTTCGAGGTAGATGCCGTTGCGGCCCAGCCAGGTGGAGTAATTGTAGAAATACACCGCGTAGCCGATGGCCACGCCGTCGGCTTCGCAGATCAGGGCCTGGGCCTTGGCTTCCGGCCCGAACAGGCTGGCGCGGATGCCGGCCTCGTCGGTCTGCACCGAGGACTCGGCCTTTTCATAGATCGCCAGTTCACGGATGAAGCGCAGGATCAGCGCCGCATCGGCGGCGGTGGCCACGCGGATGTTCACAGTGGCCACCGACATGGCTCAGGCCCTCGCCTGGGCGACGTTGTGGCGCATCTGCGCGATCACGTCCTGGTAGCTGGTCTTGGCGTTGAAGATCGCCGAGCCGGCCACGAAGGCGTCGGCACCGGCGGCGGCGATCGCGCCGATGTTGTCGGCCTTCACGCCGCCGTCGATCTCCAGGCGGATGTCCTTGCCGCTGGCATCGATCTTCTTGCGGACCGCACGCAGCTTGTCCAGCGCCGAGGGGATGAAGGCCTGGCCGCCGAAGCCCGGATTGACCGACATGATCAGCACCAGGTCCAGGTCGTCCAGCACCCAGTCCAGGATGTCCACCGGGGTGGCCGGGTTGAGCACCACGCCCGGCTTGCAGCCCAGCGAGCGGATCAGCTGGATGGTGCGGTGCACGTGGTGGGAGGCCTCGGGGTGGAAGCTGATGTAGGTGGCCCCGGCCTCGGCGAAGTCCGGGATGATGCGGTCCACCGGCTCGACCATCAGGTGCACGTCGATCGGCGCGGTCACGCCGTGCTTGCGCAGCGCCTGGCAGACCATCGGGCCGATGGTCAGGTTGGGCACGTAATGGTTGTCCATCACATCGAAGTGCACCCAGTCCGCACCGGCGGCGAGCACGTTGTCCACTTCCTCGCCCAGGCGGGCGAAATCGGCGGACAGGATGGAGGGGGCGATGATGCAGTTGGACATGGCCGGGGCCTTCAGTACTTGGAAAGGGGGCCCGCGCGCGCTCAGCGCTTGCGCAGGGTCTTGATGCGGTCGTAGGCGGCGTTGAGCTGGCGCGACTTGCGCTCGGCCTGCTGGCGCAGCTCCGGGGCGGCGCCGACCACCTTGTCGGGGTGGTACTGGGAGATCAGCCGACGGTAGGCCAGGTCGACCTCGGCATCGGTGGCCTCGGAGGTGAGCCCCAGCTCCCGGTAGGGGTTTTCCTTGTTCAGGCGGAACCAGTCGGCGTCGAAGGCATGCCCGATCAGCAGGCCGACCACGGCACCGAACAGCGGATTGGGCCTGAACAGCAGGGCCCCGGCGATGAATCCGAGCAGTTTTCCGTACCAGCGCATGGTCGTCTGGGCGGCCGTGGCAACAAAGGAGCCCCATTTTACGTCACAGCGGCCCCAACCCGCTTTACACTAGGCCGCCCGCTGTCTGTGCGGGCCCTCAGGGTCCCCTGGACAGCTGTCATGACGAAGCCCCAGGAGTGCCCGTGCCGACCACGTTGTTGCAATCCGATCTCCCCGGCCTGCCCTTGCGCCATCGCGGCAAGGTGCGTGATGTTTTTGACATTCCGCGCGACCGGCTGCCCGCCGGCACTCCGCCGGGGGACTACCTGCTGATGGTCGCGACCGACCGTCTGTCGGCCTTCGACGTGGTGCTGCCCGATCCGATCCCCGGCAAGGGCGAAATGCTCTGCCAGGTCTCGAACTTCTGGTTCGCCAAGACCGCGCACCTGATGCCCAACCACCTGACCGGCATCGACGTGGCCAGCGTGCTGCCCGACGGCGTCGACCCGGCGCTGTACGCCAAGCGCGCGGTGGTCACCCGCAAGCTCAAGCCGGTGCCGGTGGAGGCGATCGCCCGCGGTTACCTGATCGGCAGCGGCTGGAAGGACTACCAGCGCACCGGCAAGGTCAGCGGCATCGACCTGCCCGATGGCCTGCGCCAGGCCGAGCAGCTGCCCGAGCCGATCTTCACCCCGTCGACCAAGGCCGCCGTGGGCGACCATGACGAGAACATCGATTTCGATGCGATGGTCAAGGCGGTGGGCGCGGACCTGGCCGAGCGCGTGCGCGATGCCACCCTGCGCATCTACAAGTTCGCCGCCGACTACGCCCGCGAACGCGGCATCCTGCTGGCCGACACCAAGTTCGAGTTCGGCACCGATGCCGACGGCCGCCTGTACATCATGGACGAGATGCTGACCCCGGACTCCTCGCGCTACTGGCCGGCCGACGAATACGAGGTGGGCACCAGCCCGCCGAGTTACGACAAGCAGTTCGTGCGCGACTACCTGGAGACGCTGGACTGGGGCAAGACCGCCCCGGGCCCGTCCATCCCGGCGGAGATCATCGAGCGCACCCGCGCCAAGTACGCCGAGGCGCTGCAGCGCCTGGCCGGGATCTCGATCGACTGATTCGCCTGCGCCCCCGGCTGTGATGGCAGGGGGTCCCGGCGTAGAGTCGACCGTGGGTCGACTGCCGGGGCCGTGAATCGCCTATCGCGTGCAGCGCGATGGGTATCGTCTGAGCGAGGAGCAGCCGACCAACGGTCGGCTCTACCCGCCGGGGCGGAGCGCGAGGGGGGTCTCGTCTGGGCGAGGAGCAGCCGACCAACGGTCGGCTCTACCCGCCGGGGCGGTATGCTGTGCCGATTCCTGGGAGGGAACATGACCACCACCACCGTTGCGCGCCCGATCGACCGCTACTTCGCCAGCTATTCCGACGATCACCGCAATGCGCTCAACCAGCGCATCCACGTGGTGGCGGTGCCGGCGATCCTGTGGTCGGTGGTGGCGCTGCTGTGGTGCCTGCCGCCGCTGATCACCTGGTTCCAGAACGGGATCTGGGCGGGGTTTGCCATGTTTGCCGCATGGTGTTTCTACAACAAGCTCTCACGCCCACTGGGCATCGGCATGCTGGTGCTGTTGTTCGTGTTCGGCTGCCTGTGCCGCCTGCTGGAGGCCGAAATCGGCCTGCAGAAGTTGTTCTGGCTGGCCATCGGCGTGTTCGTGGTGGCTTGGATCGCCCAGTTCATCGGCCACAAGCATGAGGGGCGCAAGCCGAGTTTCCTCACCGACCTGACCTACCTGCTGATCGGGCCGGCCTGGGTCGTGGCCAAGCTGTATCGCCGGATGGGCGTGCCCTACTGAGGGTGCCGTGCCGCCCACCGGCGGCACACGCGTCATTTTTCCTGAACGAGATGGATGCTCACCGGCACGCGACGCCGGAGCGTCCAGCATGGCCGTGGCCGGGGCTCCGCATGCATCCGGCGTTCATCTTCGTGCTGGCGTTCAGCCCCCGTGGTTGCTGGCTTCGGGGTACACCGAGGGGCCAGATCCGGCAAAGTCCCGCAACCGGTTCCATACGCCCCCATGCGGTCTCGAATGGGGGCGATACGAGGGCTGAAAAAATGAATCACGCACGTTACATGCAATTGGTGGCGTATTCGGGTGTATCGGCAGCAATTGACTGCCTGTTAGACTGAACGACCTGCTCGCGAATCCCGTATTCCCTGCATGAATCCCAGCCTGCTCCTGCTACTTGCCCTGCCCTTCCTGATGGCGGTGGCCGTGGCGTCATTCCGCCGCACCTCCCGCTCCACGGCCGCCTGGTTGGCCGCGGCCGCCCCGTTGGGCGGGCTGGCGTTGTTGGCCACGATGACCCCCGAGGTCCTTGCCGGCAGGGTCGTAAGCAGTTTCGGCCAATGGCTGCCGCAGATCGGGCTGGCCTTCTCGCTGCGCCTGGACGGCCTGGCCTGGATGTTCGCCGGCATGGTGCTGGCGATCGGCGCGCTGGTGGTGATGTACGCGCACTACTACCTCAGCCCGCGCGACAGCGCCCATCGCTTCTACTGCTACCTGCTGCTGTTCATGGGCGCCATGCTGGGCATGGTGCTGTCGGGCAACCTGTTGCTGCTGATGGTGTTCTGGGAAATGACCAGCATCAGCTCGTTCCTGCTGATCGGCTTCTGGTCGCACCGCCAGGACGCCCGCGAAGGCGCGCGGATGGCGCTGGTGGTGACCGGTGGCGGTGGCCTGGCCCTGCTCGGCGGCGTGCTGCTGATCGGCCGCATCGTCGGCAGTTTCGAACTGGACGCGGTGCTGGCCGCGGGTGACACGATCCGGGCCAGTGCGCTCTACCCCTACGCGCTGTTCCTGGTGCTGGCCGGCATCTTCACCAAGAGCGCGCAGTTCCCGTTCCACTTCTGGTTGCCGCAGGCGATGGCCGCGCCGACCCCGGTCTCGGCCTACCTGCACTCGGCCACGATGGTCAAAGCCGGCGTGTTCCTGCTGGCGCGCCTGCATCCGGCCCTGGCCGGTACCGACCTGTTTTTCTACACGGTCAGCGGCATCGGCGCGATCACCCTGCTGATCGGCGCCTGGAACGCGATCTTCCAGCACGACCTCAAGGGCCTGCTGGCGTATTCGACGATCTCCCACCTGGGCCTGATCACGATGCTGTTCGGGCTGTCCACGCCGATGGCGGTGGTGGCCGGCGTGTTCCACATCCTCAACCACGCCACCTTCAAGGCCTCGCTGTTCATGGCAGCGGGCATCATCGACCACGAAACGGGCACCCGCGACATGCGCAAGCTGGGCGGGCTGCGCCGGTTGATGCCGTTCACCAGCACGCTGGCGATCATCGCCTCGCTGGCGATGGCCGGCATCCCGCTGCTCAACGGCTTCCTGTCCAAGGAGATGCTGTTCGCCGAGGCGCTGGACGCCGGCGGCCCGGAAACCATGCGCCTGGCCATGTCCATCGCCGCGCTGCTGGCCGGCGTGTTCGGCGTGGCCTATAGCCTGCGCTTCGTGCACGACACCTTCTTCGGCAAGGGGCCGCACGACCTGGACCGGGTACCGCATGAGCCGCCGCGCTGGATGACGGTGCCGGTGGAAGTGCTGGTGGTGGTGTGCGTGGCGGTCGGGGTGGCGCCGGCGATCACCATTGCCCCGGTGCTGCACGCCGCCGCATCCTCGATCCTGGGCACGGCGATGCCGGCCTACAGCCTGTCGGTGTGGCATGGCTTCAACATGCCGCTGATGATGAGCCTCGCCGGCGTCGTGGGCGGCGTCGCGCTGTACTTCGGGCTGCGCCGCCTGATCGACCTGCATGCGGTGGTGACCCGTGCGATCGGCCGCAACATCTTCCACAGGCAGCTGGACCTGGTGTTCGGCTTCGCCCACCGGCTGACCCAGGCGCTGGCCAACGGCAGCCTGCAGCGCATGCTGATGGCCTTGGTGGTGGTGGCGATCATCGTCGCGCTGGCCCCGTTCGTGGCCAACCCGGGGTCGCCGAACTGGCCGTCGCCGCAACCGCTGCCACTGCTGGGCTGGACCCTGTGGCTGGTGATGATGGCCTGCGCGGTCAGTGCCCTGTTCGTGTACCGGCAGCGCCTGCTGGCGGTGCTGGTGATGGGAGGCGTGGGGCTGATGGTGTCGCTTACCTTCGTCTTCCTGTCCGCCCCGGACCTGGCCCTGACCCAGCTGCTGGTGGAGATGGTCACGCTGGTGTTGATGCTGCTGGGCATGAACTACCTGCCCACCCAGTCGCCGCCGGAGCATTCGCGCTGGCGCAAGCGCCGCGACGCGCTGATCGCGGTGATCGGCGGCGGCGGCCTGGCCGCCCTGGCGTATACGGCGATGACGCTGCCGCCCAATACGATGGCCGGCGAGCTGGTCGCCCGTGCGTTGCCCGAGGCCTATGGCCAGAACGTGGTCAACGTGATCCTGGTCGACTTCCGCGGCTTCGATACCTTCGGCGAGATCACCGTGTTCGGCATCGCCGCGCTGGTGGTGCACGCGATGCTGCGGCGTTCGCGGATGGCGCCGGAGCAGATCATGCCGGGCCCGCCGATCAAGCTGCCGGTGCCGGCCGATCTGGCCCAGATCATGTTCCCGCTCACCCTCACCGTGTCGATCTTCCTGTTCCTGCGCGGCCACAACGCGCCCGGTGGCGGCTTCATCGCCGGCCTGGTGCTGGCCGTGCCGCTGCTGATCCAGTACGTCATCCAGGGCACCACCTCGGTGGAGTCGCGGTTCGGCTTCGACTACATCCGCTGCATCGGTGCCGGCCTGCTGATCGCGATCGTCAGCGGCAGCGCGTCGATGCTGTTCGGGGTGCCGTTCCTGACCAGCGGCCACCTGGACCTGCATATCCCGCTGATCGGCGAGGTCCCGCTGGCCAGCGCGATCGGCTTCGACACCGGCGTGTACCTGGTGGTGTTCGGCGGGGCGATGCTGATCCTGTCGATGATGGGCACGATCAAGCCCTCGCGCACCCGCAACGCCCGCAAGGGCGAGATCGATCCCAACCGTCGTTCGGCAGAAACCGGGGAGATGCACTGATGGAACTGGCCCTGGCAAGCGCGATCGGCATATTGAGCGCGATCGGCATCTACCTGCTGCTGCGTGCGCGCACCTTCGACGTCATCCTTGGCATGACCTTCCTGTCCTATGCCACCAACCTGCTGATCTTCGCCGGTGGGCGCCTGGTAACCGGCAAGGCGCCGGTGCTGCGCGAGGGCATCGACAGCGACCTGGGCAACTACACCGACCCGCTGCCGCAGGCGCTGGTGCTGACGGCGATCGTGATCGCCTTTGCGATGACCGCGGTGAGCATCGTGCTGGCCATGCGCAGCCGCAGCGACAACCATAGCGACCACGTCGACGCGCACGAAGAAGAGGCCGACGACGCCCCCGCCGATACCGCGCCGGGCCGGGAGGGTGGCGCATGAACCATGCGGTGATCCTGCCGATCCTGATTCCGTTGTTCGGCGCGGCCTGTTCGCTGTTCGTCGAGCATCGCCGCTATGGCCCCAGGGTGCAGCGCAGCGTGGCCTGGACCACGCTGACCGCGCTGGCGGCGGCGGTGGCCCTGCTGTTCGCCCAGACTGCCGATGGCAGCATCGCGGTGTACCTGCTGGGCGACTGGCCGGCACGGCTGGGCATCGCGCTGGTGGCCGACCGGCTGTCGGCATGGATGCTGGTCACCACCCTGCTGCTGGCCATCCCGTGCCTGCTGCATGCGTGCTCGGGCTGGGACCGGCGCGCGCCGCACTTCCATGCGCTGTTCCAGTTCCAGCTGGTCGGCCTCAACGGTGCCTTCCTGACCGGCGACATCTTCAACCTGTTCGTGTTCTTCGAGGTGATGCTGATCGCCTCCTACGGCCTGCTGCTCAGTGGCGGGCGCGGCCTGCGCATGCGCATCGGCCTGCATTACGTGGTGTTCAACGTCACCGCCTCGACCCTGTTCCTGATCGCCCTCGGCCTGCTGTATGCCTCGCTGGGGTCGCTCAACATGGCCGAGCTGTCCCAGCGCATCGCCGAGGTGCCGGCCTCGCACCTGGTGCTGGTCAAGGCGACCATGGGCCTGTTGCTGCTGGTGTTCTGCAGCAAGGCGGCGCTGATGCCGTTGTACCTGTGGCTGCCCGAGGCCTATGCGCGCGCGCCGGCCGCGGTGGCCGCGTTGTTCGCGATCATGACCAAGGTCGGCCTGTATGCGGTGCTGCGGGTGAGCACGCTGTGGTTCGGCGAGGGCGCCGGCCCGATGGCCGGCTACGGCAGCGACTGGCTGCTGTGGGCCGGCGTGGCCACCCTGGTGCTGGGCGGGCTGGGCGTGCTGGCCGCCGCGCGCCTGCGGGTGATGATTTCCTACCTGGTGGTGGTGTCGGCGGCGACGCTGTTCATCGCCTTCGCCGTGCGTACCCCGCAGGTGCTGTCGGCGGGGCTGTATTACCTGCCCCACAGCACCTTCGTGGCCGCCGCGCTGTTCCTGATCGCCGACCTGATCCGCCGCCGCCGCGGCGGGGCCAGCGACAGGAAGGAAATCATCGCGCCGATGCCTGGCAAGCAGACGCCCGCCGTGCTGTTCCTGATCGGGGCGGTGGCCGTGGCCGGCCTGCCCCCGCTGTCCGGGTTCCTGGCCAAGGCCGCGCTGCTGGCCGGGATGCCGGCGCAGTACACCGCCGTAGTCTGGACGGTGGTGCTGGGCAGCAGCCTGATGGTGATCGTGGGCCTCACCCGCGGCGGCATCCGCCTGTTCTGGCGCGTGCCGGTGCAGGAAGAAGGCGTACCGCCGCCACGCAAGGCACCGACCCGCACCGTCGAACTGTTCGCCGCCGCGCTGCTGCTCTGCTACGGCATCGCCATGAGCCTGTTCGCCGGCCCGCTGATGCAGCACACCGATGCGATGGCCAACCAGTTGCTGCATCCCGGCGATTATGTCGGCGAGCTGCGCGCCACCCCGCCGGAGATCCGCCAGCCATGACGCGTACGCCTTCGCTGTACAAGCGCCTGATCCCGTCGCCCTCGTTGAGCGTGATGGTGGTGGCGTTCTGGCTGCTGATGTCCGACAGCTTCACCGTCGGCCAGTTCGTGCTGGGCATGCTGCTGGGCCTGGTGGTGCCGCTGTTCGCCGCGCGCCTGGACCGCGAGTTCGCCCGCATCGGCTCCCTGCGCCCGGTGCCCAAGCTGCTGTTCGTGACGCTGTGGGACATCCTGGCATCCAACATCCGCGTGGCCATCCAGGTGCTCGGGCCGGAGCGTCGCATCCACCCCGGCTTCATCTGGCTGCCGCTGGACATCGCCAACATCCACGGCATCGCCGCGCTCACCAGCATGATCACGCTGACCCCGGGCACGGTATCGGCGGCCCTGTCCGACGACCGCCGCTACCTGCTGGTGCACGTGCTGCACCTGGACGACCCGGACGAGCTGATCGCGCAGATCAAACGCCGTTACGAAGCCCCGCTGATGGAGATCTTCCCATGACCGGTTACACCTTCATCCAGACCACCATGGTGGTGTGCATGCACGTGGTCGGGCTGGCCATGCTGCTGGCCACCTGGCGCCTGCTGCGCGGCCCGACCGTGCCCGACCGCATCCTGGCGCTGGACACCCTGTCGGTCACCGCCATTGCCGAGCTGATGCTGTTCGGCATGTACCTCAACTCGGCGGTGTATTTCGAAGCGGCGCTGATCATCGCCATGCTCGGCTTCGGCAGCACCGTGGTGCTGAGCAAGTTCGTGCTGCGCCGGGACATCGTCGAATGATCACCGTCATCCAGATCGTGCTGTCGATCCTGCTGCTGTTCGGCTGCTTCTTCATCCTGGTCGGCGCGCTCGGCCTGGTGAAGCTGTCCACCTTCTTCAAGCGCCTGCACGCACCGACCAAGGCCAGCACGCTCGGCGTGGGCTGTGTGCTGGTCGGCTCGGTCTGCTACCACATCTTCCTGGGCCAGGACCCGCAGCCGCGCGAGCTGTTGATCACCGTGTTCCTGTTCATCACCGCGCCGATCAGCGCGCACATGATGGCCAAGGCAGCGCTGTCGCTGATGATGGAAAAGCGCCCCAGCCTGCCGGGCCATGAGACCGCCAAGGAAGAGCAGTTGCCGCCCCCGCAACCGGACGTCGACCAGGCGCCGTAATGAGGGAGCCGGGTGGAGCCCGGCCCGGGATCGGATACCGGCCAGGAACCACGTAGAGCCGACCGTTGGTCGGCTATTGCCAATCCCACGCGTAGAGCCGACCGTTGCTCGGCTATTGCCAATCCCACCCGTAGAGCCGACCGTTGGTCGGCTATTGCCAATCCCAACGCGTAGAGCCGACCGTTGGTCGGCTATTGCCAATCCCAACGCGTAGAGCCGACCGTTGGTCGGCTATTGCCAATCCCACCCGTAGAGCCGACCGTTGGTCGGCTGCACCCACATCACACCTGGAGCAGCCGACCAACGGTCGGCTCTACGCGCGGCTTCGCTCAGCCGCCCCGGACCAGCGCCAGCTCCAACCCGATCCAGGCCAGGAACGCCACCACCAGCACCCCGCCCTCGCGACGGCTGATGGTGAGGTCACCCCGCAGCATCGGGCACAAAGCCGACCGTTGCTCGGCTGCCGCCAATCCCGCACGTGGAGCCGACCGTTGCTCGGCTGCCGCCAATCCCGCACGTAGAGCCGATCGTTGGTCGGCTGCCGCCAATCCCACACGTAGAGCCGACCGTTGGTCGGCTGCCGCCAATCCCGCGCGTAGAGCCGACCGTTGGTCGGCTGCACTCACATCGCACCTGGAGCAGCCGACCAACGGTCGGCGCTACGCGCGGCTTCGTTCAGCCGCCCCGGACCAGCGCCAGCTCCAACCCGATCCAGGCCAGGAACGCCACCACAAGCACCCCGCCCTCGCGACGGCTGATGGTGAGGTCACCCCGCAGCATCGGGTACAGCACCAGCACGAACGCGATCGCCGCCGGCAGTTCCAGGCGCACGAACGAGGCCGGCACCGCCAGCGGTCGCAGCGCGGCCATGCCGCCGACCACCACCAGCAGGTTGAACAGGCTCGAGCCGATCACGTGGCCGAGCACCATGTCGCCCTGCCCACGCCGTGCCGCCGCGATCGCCGCGGCCACTTCCGGCAGCGCGGTGCCGATGGCCACCGGCAGCAGGCCGACCAGCAGCGGCGACCAGCCCAGGCCGGCGCCGAACACCGGCGCGGCCTGCACGATCCAGCGCGCGCCGTAATGCAGGCACAGCGCGGCGAACACCAGCCGCAGGACGTTGAGGAACAGCCCGGTGCGGGTCATCGCATAGCCGGCGATGGCCTCGCGCACCGGCTCGGATTCGCGCCGCGCCTGCCGCAGCAGGAACACCAGCACGGCCACGAAACCAAGCAGCAGCAGCCCGCCCTCCCAGCGCGTCACCACGCCATCCAGGCCGAACACGATCAGGGCCAGGCTGGCCACGGCCAGCAGCACCAGCAGCGGTGACAGCAACCGGGCGCGGACCAGCAACGGGGCCGCCAGCGCGGCCAGGCCCAGGGTGAGCCCGACGTTGACGATGTTGCTACCGACCGCGTTGCCGAGCGCCAGTTCTTCGGCCCCGACCACGAACGCGCGGGCGTTGACCACCAGCTCGGGCAGCGAGGTGCCGAAGGCCACCAGCAGCAGCCCGGCCACGAATGGCGAGGCGCCGAAGCGCTGGGCCAGGCCCGAGGCCGCCTTGACGATCGAGTCGCCGCCCAGCGCGAGCAGCAGCAATCCCAGCAGGAACCACGAGGTAGCAGCAATCATCGACACATCCCCAGGCAGCAATGGCCCGATTCTAGAGCCACCGCGCGCGCAGGGGGGTGAGGACACCGCCGACGCAGGGTGCAGCGGAGCGGCCCGCTCCGGGCACGCGCCGCCGCTGGCTTACGAGCAGCCTTCGACGTAGTCGACCTGGGGGGTCTGGCCGACCCGCCAGGCGGTGACATTGCCGTCGCCGCCGATCTCGAAGTTGATCAGCGCGCCCCCCTCGGTGGCCGGGCGCACCCGTAGGTTGTGCCCCTTCTCGTCGTACTTGTGCGCGGTGACGTCGCCGCGATCGGGGTACAGCGTCTGCAACTGGCCCAGCGACATGCCGACCTTGCCGCCGCCGGGTGCGACGATGCGGTCGTTGCGCACGTCGTAGCGGACCAGTCGCTTGCCTTCGATCATGAAGACCACATCATCGGCCTGCGCGCCCTGCGGCCGCAGCGCGTGGCAGTAGTCGTCCGGAACCTCGCCCTGCAGCGGTTCCTTCCAGGCGGCCTGCACCTGCTCCAGGGTGCTGCCCAGGGCGACCGGGCCGTAGCCATCGAGCCGGGCCGGACCGGTCGCGGCGGCGGCGGCATCGGAGCCGGCAGCCGCCCCCTGGTCTGGCGCAGCGCCGGCAGCAGGCGCGGTCGGGGTCGGGGTCGGTGCCGGCGCAGCCGCATCGGCGTCCTTGGACGGGGTTTCCGGGCTGCGCGCGCAGCCACCCAATGCGAGCACGATAGCCAGTGCCAAAACGCTTCCCAGCTGCTTCATATGCGTGTCCTCCAGTCAGTGCCCGGCAGCCTAGCGCGATCGCCGTGCAGCGGCTGCATGCAGGAACGTGATTGTCATCGCGGTTTCACCTGCCGGGTTCAGGCTCGGCCTGCACCGCATCGACCCCACGCCCATGCAACCGCGCAAGACCGACCTCGCCCGCACCGCCCTGCAGGCCCACCGCGCGCCGCTCGACATGCGCCAGCGCCGCCTGCTGATCCTGTGCGACGGCCAGCGCGACCTGGCCCAGCTCACCGGCATGATCGGGCCGGAAGCCTCCGCCATGGTGATCCAGCTGATCCAGGCCGGGTACCTGGTGTCCAGCGCACCGCTGGAACCGGCCACGCTGCCGGCGCCGCCCGGCGCGGCACCCGTGGCCGCGCCCGCCCCTGCCGAACGCCGTCGCTCGCTGGTGGCCGCGCGCATCTACCTGTTGGGCATCCTCGAACTGCAGCGCCACCCGCAGGCCGCCGCGCTGTTCCACGCCTTGCAGCGCGCGCGCAGCGACGAAGACGTCATCGCCTCGCTGCACACCGCCCTGATGGCGCTGCCCGGCCTGACCTCGCCCGGGTATGCCGAGCGGGTGCGGCAGCGCGTGGTGGAGGCCATGCCGGACGCGCACGCCGCGCAGTTGGCCCATGCCGCGATCGCCACGGCCTGAGCAGGGTTCGCGTCCCGTCGCCGGAACCCTGGATCACGCCACCGCGAGCGCGGCAATCAACGCCGCGGCCACGGCGGGGTCTTCCACGCAACGCAGGTTGTCCAGGTTGAGAATGGTGCCCTGCATCTGCGCATAACGGCGAAGACGGCGCATGAGGACCTTGGTGGTCGTGTCGTCCGGCGCGGCCGGCAACGCATCCAATGCGCGCCGCGCGCGCACCGCGACGTCCGGCAGGTAGGAATGGCGGGGATCACGCGGCGGGACGACGTGGTCCAGCCGGCAGTTTTCGAAGGACACGTCGTCCAGGATGCAGCGGCTGAAATCGGCGTCCAGCTGGGCCGGTGCACCGGCGGCAACGAATCTCACGTCCTTCAACGTGCCTTCGAAGCGACACCCGGTGGTGGCCTGCGCGGGCATGTCGGTGTCCACGATCCGGCAGTTGATGAACGTGCAGCGGTCGAGCACGCACTCATTGAACCGGCTCTGGCGGAAGTCGCACCGGTCGAAGACGCACTCGCGAAACACGGTGTCATTGAGCCCGCTGTTGCGGAAGTCCGCGCGGGTGAAGCGGCAGCCGGCCAGCTGGTTGCGGTGGAAAAAGCGGACACCGGAGAAATCGCAGTGCGCGAACGTTCCCCGCTGCACCCGGCACCCCTCGAAGATCGGCGCTGCAAGGGTCACGCCCTGCAGCGCCAGGTCGTCGATCTGCTCGTCCACGAAACGCGCACGAGGCGGCAGCGGCAGCGATGCCCCCGCCGCGTACAACATCGCCAACGCGGCCTTCGGCAACGCCGACGTCACGGGACGAAGTTCGCCTTCAGCCCCTTCCAGCACTGCTGGTAACCACGCTGCCGGTGCGCGGCGTCCATCGCCTGCGCGGTGGGGCGGATCACGCCACGCGTTTCAAACATGAAGGCCATGGTGTCCTTGATCACGTCCGGCTTGCTCAGGTCGGCCGCCGACGCCTTGTCGAAGGTCGCCGCATCCGGGCCGTGGCCACTCATGCAGTTGTGCAGCGAGGCGCCGCCGGGGACGAACCCCTCGGCCTTGGCATCGTAGGCACCGTGGATGAGGCCCATGAACTCGCTGGCGATGTTGCGGTGGAACCACGGCGGGCGGAACGTGTCCTGCGCCACCAGCCAGCGCGGCGGGAAGATCGCGAAGTCCATGTTGCTGGTGCCGGCGGTATCGCTGGGCGAATGCAGCACCAGGAAGATCGACGGGTCCGGATGGTCGTGGCTGATCGAGCCGATGGTGTTGAAGCGACGCAGGTCGTAGCGGTAAGGCGCGTAGTTGCCATGCCAGGCGACCACGTCCAGCGGCGAATGATCGATGTCGGCACGCCACAGCTGCCCGCCAAACTTGGCGATCAGCTCGAAACTACCCTCGATGTTCTCGAAGGCGGCCTGCGGTGTTTCGAAATCGCGCGGATTGGCCAGGCCGTTGGAGCCGATCGGCCCCAGGTCCGGCAGCTTCAGCAGCGCGCCGAAGTTTTCGCAGACGTAGCCACGTGCCTCACCGTCGGGCAGTTCGACCCGGAAGCGCACGCCACGCGGGATCACCGCCACCTGCTGCGGCTCGATCTCGATCACGCCCAGCTCGGTGAGCAGGCGCAGGCGGCCCAGCTGCGGCACGATCAGCAGCTCGCCGTCGGCGTTGTAGAAGTAACGGCCCTGCATGTCGGCGTTGGCCGCGTACAGGTGGATGCCGACGCCATGGTGCGCATCGGGCGCGCCGTTGCCGCCCATGGTGTACAGACCATCGATGAAATCGGTGGGGGTGCCGGGCAGCGGCAGCGGGTCCCAGCGCAGCTGGTTGGGCGACACCGCCGCGGCGGCGAAATCGCCGTGCAGGTGCGGCTGGGCGTACGCGCTGAATTCGCCGTGCGCCACTGCCGGGCGGATGCGGTACAGCCAGCTGCGCCGGTTGCTGCCGCGCGGTGCGGTGAACGCGGTGCCCGACAGCTGTTCGGCGTACAGGCCATGCGCAACCCGCTGCGGCGAATTGCGTCCTACCGGCAGCGCGCCGGGGACGGCCTCGGTGGCGAACTCGTTGCCAAAGCCGGTCTGGTAGCCGCGGGCGGTGATGGAGGTGCTCATCTATGCGTGTCCTGGCGGAGCCTGGGAGGTGTGCAATGGGGGGCATTGAAGCAGCCGGGCAGTGCCCGGCGCTACGAGGTGGTCCGGCGGCGGACGCCGCGCCGGACCGATGCCGGGTGACGTTACAGCACGCCGCGCTTGATCTGGTCGCGCTCGATGCTTTCGAACAGCGCGGTGAAGTTGCCTTCGCCGAACCCTTCATTGCCCTTGCGCTGGATGATCTCGAAGAAGATCGGGCCGATGCAGTTGGTGGTGAAGATCTGCAGCAGCTTGCGCTGCTTGGTTTCCGGATCGGCGTCGATCAGGATCTTGTTCTTCGCCAGGCGCGCCACGTCTTCGCCATGCCCGGGCACGCGCATGTCGATCACGTCGAAGTAGGTGTCCGGCGTGTCGAGGAACTCCACGCCCTGGGCGCGCATCGCTTCCACGGTGTCGTAGATGTTGTCGGTGAAGCAGGCGATGTGCTGGATGCCCTCGCCCTTGTAGGCGTCGAGGTACTCGTTGATCTGGCTCTTCGGATCGGAGGATTCGTTGAGCGGGATGCGCACGATGCCGTCCGGGGCGGTCATCGCCTTGGACACCAGGCCGGTCTTGAGGCCCTTGATGTCGAAGTAGCGGATCTCGCGGAAGTTGAACAGGCGCTCGTAGTAGTCCGACCACTGCTGCATGTTGCCGAAATACAGGTTGTGGGTGAGGTGGTCGATGAAGGTCAGGCCGAACCCGGTCGGGCGCTGGTTGACGCCTTCGATCGGCGCGTAGTCGGCATCGAACATGCTGCCGGCCGCGCCGTAGCGATCCACCAGGTACAGCATGCAGTCGCCGATGCCCTTGATCACCGGGGCCGGCACGGCCTTGGATTCGGGCTTGAAGTCGATCGGCTCGGCACCGTTGCCCAGCGCCATCTGGTACACCTCGTCACCCGGCTTCTTGAAGCGGATGGCGAAGCCGCAGGCGCAGGGACCGTGTTTGTCGGCGAAATCGGCAGCGAACGAGTCCGGCTCTTCGTTGACCAGGAAGTTGACGTCGCCCTGGCGGTAGACGGTGATCGCGCGGCGCTTGTGGCGCAGCACCGCGGTGAAGCCCATCTTGCGGAAGTAGTCGTGCAGTTCGGGGCCGCGGCCGGCCGGTGCGGCGAACTCGACGAACTCGAAACCGTCGATGCCCATCGGGTTTTCGAAGGTGGTGACCTGCATGCCCGGATCGGGTGCGTAGGACGCGGTGCTCAGTTGGCTGGTCATGATGTGGCTCCAAAGCAGGTCCGCAGCGGAAAAAACCAGGTGCGGGCGGAAGGCAGACCCGCGAGAATGCGGTGTCCGGAACTAAGGTTTATAGTTTCACATGAAACCACCATCAAGGTGCACCGCAGCATGAGCCCACCCGATCCCAGCAGCCACAGCATCCGCGCCTCGCACGCCCTGCTCGACCTGGAGCAGTTCCTGCCGTACCGGCTGAGCGTGCTGTCCAACCGGGTCAGCGGCAATATCGCCAAGCTGTACGGGGACCGCTACGGTCTGGCGATCCCGGAATGGCGGGTCATCACCATCCTGGCCCTGTACCCCGGCTCCTCGGCCAGCGAGGTATCCGACCGCACCGCGATGGACAAGGTGGCCGTCAGCCGCGCCGTGGCCAGACTGCTCGAGCGGGGCTTCATCAAGCGTGAAACCCACGGCGATGACCGCCGCCGCTCGGTGCTGGCGCTGTCGGCGGCCGGCTTCGAGGTGTACGAGACCATCGCCCCGCTGGTGATCGAGATCACCCGCAAGCTGATGTCCGTGCTGAGCGAGGAGGAGGAGCAGATGCTGGAAACGCTGATCCTGCGCCTGGCCGGGGAAGGCCTGCAGAAAATGGACCAGGGCTGAGCCCGGCGACGCCCCCGCAGGGGCGTTGCGGGTCAGCTCAGGTGCTTGCGCCGGGCATGTACCCAGGGCGCGGCCAGCGCGCCGATGGCGCCACCGGCGAACGCCAGCGAGGCGGCCACCACCGCCGCTTCGATGGCGTTGGGCAGGGCCAGCGCGGCCAGCACCAGCAGCGCCGTCGGCAGGCCGATGAAGGTGGCCATGAAGTAGCCCCAGCGCGGCGCCCAGGTGCCGACCTGGAGCAGGCTCACCGGCATCCAGGTTTCGGCCGAGGCGTCCTGCTGGACCTTGGCGGCGACCTTGGTCAGGTCCACTTCCACCGGCCCCTTGCCGGTGCGCGCGGTGGCCAGCATCTGCGCCACCTCCTCCACCGGTGGGAATGAGGTCGGCCATGTCCCCGGCGCCGCGACCCCGTAGGCGGTCAGCAAGGGCACGCTGATCCACGGCGCCAGCAGCGGGCGCAGCTTGCGCCGGTCGAGCACGCACCACAGCTGGCTCACCCCGTTGGCGACCACGCCATACAGCGCCAGTTGGCCCGGCTCCGGATAGGGCAGCAGGTGCACGCGCGCGGCCATGCTGTCGTAGCCCATCTGGCGCAGGAAGCCGGGGCGGGTGCGCCCTTCGTGCGCCCAGGCCAGGCCCAGCGCGGCCACCAGGTAGGCCTCGGCCGGGTCCTTGGCACCCGCGCTGGCGCGATCGTCGCTGGCCAGGAAGAACGCCAGCGACTTGGGCTCGTCCACGTCGCCACTGTCCCAGCGCCCGGTATCGCCCAGCACGTGCTTGAGCGGCAGCCGCGCCGGGGAGGTCTCGGCCTTGGCCGCGTTGTGCAGGAACGGCAGCACCGACAGCACGAAGCCCTGCAGGTCCACTGCCCGCACCCCGCTGCCCTGCCACTCGGCCGGCAGCACGCCGGCCAGCGCCGGGGTGCGCGCCAGCATGTCCAGCTGGGTTTTCTGCTCGACCAGTTTCTGCACCGCGGCCTTGAGCAGCACGTTGTCCGGCACGGCCACCAACGGCAGGCGGTAGCGGATCGCGCCGGGGGCGGGCGTGTCGGCGGCGGCGGTCTCGCCAGCGCCGTGGTCGTCGAGCAGGACGTCCACCGGCGGCAGGCTCACGCCAGCCGGTGCCTCGAGGGTGGTATCGGAAGTGCTGTCGCTGGTGCCCGGCTGCATGCGTATCGATCCGTCGGTTGTGCGCCACGAACTGCGCGGCATGAGGTCCTTGGGGATAGCGGCAGGCAGGCGCGGAAGTTGAGGGCGGGTTCCGGCAGCGCGGCCAATGATGCGACCATGGCCGCTTGATCAGGGACGAGGCAGGGCACGCCAATGCATGCCGGAACGAGGCGATGGGCCGGTTGCACCCTGCTGCTTGCAGGCATTCTCACGCCAGGAGGGGCGATGGCATTTTTTTCAAAGACGCTGTATCTGTTTTCCGAAGTGCATGGCACGGTGCTGTTGAACGGGCAGCCGGTGCCGGGCGTCGAAGTGGCGCAGGACTACCACTGGCACTGGGGCGAACAGAAGCGCACCACGACCGTGACCACCGATGCGCAGGGCCGCTTCCACTTCGCGGAAGTGACCGGAACCTCGTGGACCGCCAATCTGCTGCCCCACCAGCCGGTGATCATGCAGACCATCACCCTGCGCTACTTGGGCAAGGAATACAGCGGCTGGAGCCACGGCAAGGACAACTACGACCGGCTGGGCGAAGTGGCCGGCCGGCCGCTGCAGCTGGTCTGCGACCTGGCCGACGACGCAGTGGCCCGTCCGGAGCTGAGAACCTTCGGCATCTGCACGCTGCGTTGAGCAGGCGAGCCACGGCCATGAACGCACAACGGATCCGCTTGACCTGCCTCACGCTGCTGCTGGCGGGACTCCTCACACCAGGATGGGCAATGGCCTTTTCAAAGACGCTGTATCTGTTCTCCGAAGTGCACGGCACCGTGCTGCTGCACGGGCAGCCGGTGCAGGGCGTCGAAGTGGAGCAGGACTACCACTGGCACTGGGGCGAACAGAAGCGCACCACGACCGTGACCACCGATGCGCAGGGCCGCTTCCACTTCGCGGAAGTGACCGGAACGTCGTGGACCGCCGGACTGCTGCCGCATGAGCCGGTCATCGTCCAACGCCTCACGCTGCGTTACCAGGGCAAGGAGCACACGGGTTGGTTCATGGCCAAGCACAACTACGACCGGCGGGGCGAAGTGAAGGGCCGGCCGTTGGCGTTGGTGTGCGACCTCGCGCACGAGGCGGTCGCCCATCCCGACACCGAAACCTTCGGCATCTGCGTGCTGAAGTAGCTCGACTCCCTGCAGCACGCGACAAAAAAAAGCCGCGGAATCCGCGGCTTTTCTGCTTACGGCGCCTTGGGCGCCCAGTCCTTCATGAAGGCGAAGAACCGCGTGCGGTTGTAGCCCTTGGGCTGGCCCTTGTCGGCCTCCAGCTCGCCGGTGAACTGCGAATGCAGCAACGTGCCGTCGGCGTCGAGCACGAACAGGTGCGGGTAGCCCTTGATCGCCGGGAACTGCGACAGGAACGCCGCATTCTCGTTGTCTTCGCTGTAGTTGACCTTCATCCACACGAAGTGGGCGTCGCGGAAGCTGCGGATCTCCGCATCGCCTTCGATGAAGGCATCCATCAGGTGGCACCACGAGCACCACTCGCCGCCCACGTCCAGCACGATCCGCTTGCCACTGCGCTGGGCCTCGACCTTGGCCGTGGCCAGGTCGGCGACCGGATCACGGCCCGGGTCGAACTGCGCGTTGAGCGCGGCGATGGCCGCGACATCGGCCGCGGCCGGGGTGTTGCCCGAGGCGACCGGTTCGCCGGGATCGGCGACCGCTGCCTTCTGCGGCGTGGTGTCCACCGGCTGCGCAGGCGCAGCGGTGGGCGCCGACGATGGCGAGCAGGCGGCCAGCAGGCCGGCCACGATCATCGAATAGCCCCAGGCTTGCATGCGCATCGCGGATCTCACTTGACGCCGTGCATCAGCTTGTTGATCTGCGGGGCGAGCAGGAACAGCAGCACGCCGGAGATGATCAACGCCCAGAAGCCGAAGGTGTAGCCCTTCAGCGCCGATTCGACGGTCATGCCGCCTTCGCCGCTGACCACGCCGGCGAAGATGCCCGACAGGTTGTTGCCGATGCCGGTGGACAGGAACCAGCCGCCCATGCCGAAGCCGACCAGGCGCACCGGTGCCAGCTTGGTCACCATCGACAGGCCGATCGGCGACAGGCACAGCTCACCCACCGACTGGATGACGTAGACCATGAACAGCGTCCAGAACGGGATCTTGCCATCCACCACCATGCTCGACAGCGCCAGCATCAGCAGTGCGAACGCCGCGCCGTTGAACAGCAGGCCCAGGCCGAACTTGCGCGGGATCGACGGGTTGGCGCGGCCCAGCTTGATCCAGATCCAGGCGATGATCGGGGCCAGGGTGATGATGGCCACCGAGTTGACCGACTGGAACCAGGCGGTCGGGAAGGTCCAGCCGCCGAGATTGCGGTTGACGATCTCATCGGCCAGGAAGGTGAACGAGCTGCCGGCCTGCTCGAAGAACATCCAGAACATCACGTTGAAGACGAAGATGATCAGCATGGCGATCACGCGGTCGCGCTGGACCTTGCCCTCCCGGATGCCTTCGACCAGCAGCAACACGCCGAGGGCGATGAACATCACGCCCAGGATCCAGGCCAGCGCGGTGGCGCCGGTGGACAGCAGGAAGTAGGCGACCGGGATGGCGACGAGGGCACCGACGAACACCATGACGATGCGGCCGAAGCCTTCGGCACCGACCGGCGGTGCGCCGATGCCCTTCAGGCCGGCACGACCGATGTAGAACCACACCAGGCTGATCAGCATGCCGATGCCGGAGGCGATGAAGACCATCTTGTAGGACGGCATCGCCTGGGTACCGAAGACCTGCTCGGCCAGGTACTGGGTGAGCACCGGGGCGATCATCGCGCCGATGTTGATGCCCATGTAGAAGATGGTGAAGCCCGAGTCTCGGCGCTCATCCTTCAGGCCGTAGAGCTTGCCGACCATGGTGGAGATGTTGGGCTTGAACAGGCCGTTGCCGATGATGATCGTGGCCAGGCCCAGCTCGAACACTTCCTTGTTCGGCATGGCCACCATGAACAGGCCGGCGGCCATGATCACCGCCCCGGTAAGGATCGAGCGCTGGTACCCCAGCACCCGGTCGGCGACGTAGCCACCGAAGATGGCCGCGGCATAGACCAGCGCCAGGTAGGCACCGTAGGTCCGGCTGGCGGCGGCCTGGCCGGCCGCGTCGCCTTCGAAGAACTGCGACACGATGTACAGCACCAGCGCCCAGCGGATGCCGTAGAACGCGAAGCGCTCCCAGAATTCGGTCATGAACAGCATCCACAGCGGGCGCGGGTGGCCCATCGTGGTCTTGAACTCCGGCAGCGCCGGATCGGGGACGGATTTCGCGGCGGCGTCTACGCTCATGCGGGATTCCTGGGTTCGGTGGAAGACATGCACGTCCGATGTGCGAAACAGCGCGGGAGAATCCCAGACCAACGGCGTTCACGTCAAATACACGCCGATTCCTGCAACTGCCGGCACGGTCGCTGAACTTGCATCTGCAACCACCGGCCGGCCCCGCCAGCGCAGCAACGGCGGGGCCTCTCGCACCGTACGGCGGATGCGCTCGACAAATATGAATAGGCTTATTCGTGCACCGGCCGGATCAGGCGTCCGGCGGCATCGGGTCGTCGTTGCGGATCGTGGTGCGCACCTGGAACAGCTCCGGGAAGAAGGTCAGCTCCAGCGCCTGGCGCAGGAACCCCACCCCGCTGGAGCCGCCGGTACCGCGCTTGAAGCCGATCACCCGCATCACCGTGCGCATGTGGCGGAAGCGCCACAATTGGAAGGCGGTCTCCAGGTCCACCAGGTCCTCGCACAGGGCGTACTCGCGCCAGAAGCGGTCGGTGTTCTGGTAGATCCGCTCGAAGACCGGGTGCAGGGCATCGTCGGCCACGTGCGGCTGGCGCCAGTCGCGGCCGGTGTACGCGGCCGGGACCGGGTGGCCGAAGCGCGCCAGGTAGCGCAGGAATTCCTCGTACAGGCTCGGCGCGTCCAGCACCTCCTGCAGCTGCGCCTGGCCGGCCGGGTCGTGCGAGAACACCTGCAGCATCTGCGCGTTCTTGTTGCCCAGCAGGAACTCGATGTAGCGGTACTGCAGCGACTGGAAGCCCGAGGACGGGCCCAGCACGTCGCGGAAGCCCATGTACTCCGAGGGAGTCAGGGTTTCCAGCACCGACCACTGCTCGGTCAACTGGCGCAGCACCTGCTTGCTGCGCGCCAGCACCTTGCGGCACTGCCAGACCTCATCGCGCTGCAGGAAGCCGATCGCCGCGCGCAGTTCGTGGGCCAGCAGCTTCAACCACAGCTCGGAGGTCTGGTGCTGGATGATGAAGAGCATCTCATCGTGGTGCGGCGGGTTGGACAGCGGCTGCTGGGCGCTGAGCAGCTGGTCCAGCCGCAGGTAGCCGCCGTAGGTCAGGCGCCCCTCCAGATCGGTGTGGATACCGGCTTCGAGGTCGCGTTGGTTCTTCTCGACGGACATGGCGTGGGCCAAATGAGGGGGTCAAAGGGTAGCGCAGAGCATGCGCTCCCGGGCGGCGGGCACCCTACGCCGCCGTGTGGTGCCAGGCCAGGCCGGGATTTCTGCGCGGGCAGGCCGCCTACGGCTGCCGCCTGACCGGCCCCGCCAGCACCCGCTCATGCCCGGTTGCAGCAACTGAATACGTTGCAGTCATTGGCATTTCGCACCCCCGATGGGGTATATCGGCGTAATGTCCACCGGGACACTTGCTGCGCCGCAGGACGGCTTTTTCGTACGCCTTCCTTAACATGGCAATTCATATCATTTGTAACTTCCTGTCGAAGGTGCAGTACGCAATGACGGTTGCCGCTGAGTTCAAGATCGAATACCTCCAGTACCTGGACACGGACGGCATGCTCGTCCGCGATGACCTGCCCGAGGCGCTGCGCGACCCGCGCGCGCTGCTGCCCATGTTCAAGCAGATGCTGTTCGTGCGCGTGTTCGACGGCAAGTCGATCGCGTTGCAGCGCACCGGCAAGCTGGGTACCTACGCCGCCTGCCTGGGCCACGAAGCCGCGCACGTGGGCATTGGCGCCTCGATGCAGAAGGACGACGTGTTCGCGCCGTCCTACCGCGAGTACGGCGCGATGTTCATGCGTGGCGTGCGCCCCCGCGACGTGCTGATGTACTGGGGCGGCGACGAGCGTGGCAACGACTACGGCGGCAACGCGGCCAAGGACTTCCCGTTCTGCGTGCCGATTTCCACCCAGTGCCTGCACGCCGCCGGCGCCGCGCTGAAGTTCAAGCTCAACAACGAGAAGCAGATCGCGGTCGCGGTGTGCGGCGATGGCGGCAGCTCCAAGACCGACTTCTACGCTGCGCTCAACTCCGCCGGTGCCTACAAGCTCCCGCTGATCCTGTGCATCGTCAACAACGGCTGGGCCATCTCGGTCCCGCGTTCGGCCCAGACCGGTGCCGAAACGCTGGCGCAGAAGGGCCTGGCCGGTGGCCTGTTCTGCCTGCAGGTGGACGGCAACGACCTGATCGCGGTGATGGCCGCCATGCTGCAGGCGCGCGAGCGCGCGCTGGCCGGCGACGGTGGCACGGTGCTGGAACTGATGACCTACCGCCTGTCCGACCACACCACCGCCGATGACGCGCGCCGCTACCGCGACGACGCCGAGGTGAAGGATGCCTGGCAGCGCGAGCCCATGCTGCGCCTGCGCAAGTACCTCACCCATGCCGGTGTGTGGAGCGAGGCGGAGGAAGCGGCGTGGACCGCCGAGTGCGGCAAGCGCGTGGACGAGGAAGTGAACCTCTACCTCAACACCCCGGTGCAGCCGGTCGAGGCGATGTTCGACTTCCTCTACGCCGATCCGCCGCAGGACCTGCTGGCCCAGCGTGCGCAGGCGATCGCCCTGGAGCAGCGCCATGGATGAGATCAAGAACGGCGCCTCCGGCGCGCAGACCAACGCCGCCGACAGCGCCGCCGTCGCGCGCGGAGAACAGAGCATGACCACCACCCCGATCACCCTCATCGAAGCCATCACCCAGGCCCTGGCCTGGGAGTTGGAGCACGACAAGTCGGTGCTGGTGCTGGGCGAGGACGTGGGCGTCAACGGCGGCGTGTTCCGCGCCACCGCCGGCCTGCAGCAGCGCTTCGGCGCCGACCGCATCCTGGACACCCCGCTGGATGAAACCACCATCGCCGGCCTGACCATCGGCCTGGCCGCGCAGGGCATGAAGCCGGTCGCCGAAGCCCAGTTCGACGGTTTCATGTACCCGATGGTGGACCACATCATCTGCCACGCCGCGCGCCTGCGTTACCGCACCCGTGGCCGCCTGCACTGCCCGATGGTGCTGCGCGTGCCGTGGGGCGGTGGCATCCGCGCCCCGGAACACCACAGCGAAGCCAACGAATCGATCTTCACCAACGTGCCGGGCCTGCGCGTGGTGCTGCCGTCGTCCCCGCAGCGTGCCTACGGCCTTCTGCTGGCCGCGATCCGCGAGCCGGATCCGGTGATCTATATGGAGCCCAAGCGCATCTACCGCCAGTACAAGGAAGTGGTCGTCAACGACGGCGAAGCCTTGCCGCTGGACGTGTGCTTCGTGCTGCGCGATGGCACCGACGTGACCCTGGTGACCTGGGGTGCGCAGGTGAAGGAAGCGCTGGAAGCGGCCGACAAGCTGGCCGGCGAAGGCATCAGCGCCGAAGTGATCGACGTGGCCACGCTGCGCCCGCTGGACTTTGCCACCATCGCCGAATCGGTGGCCAAGACCGGCCGCTGCGTGATCGTGCAGGAAGCGCCGAAGACCGCGGGCTTCGGTGCGGAAATCGCCGCGCGCCTGGCCGAGGAATCGCTGTACGACCTGTTGGCACCGGTCGAGCGCGTCACCGGCTATGACACCCACATTCCGCTGTTCCGCCTGGAAATGAAGTACCTGCCCAGCGTGGACCGGATCGTGAGCGCGGCCAAACGCGCCATTGCGGCAGGCTGACGTGCGGGCCCGCCTCCTAGGCCCGTACCGCAGCCAGTACCCCAACCCGCTCCGGTTCCGCACCGGCCAGATCGTCGAACTCGGTGTTCGTGACGAGGAATGGCCGGCGTTTGCCTGGGTACGCACCGATGACGGGCGTGCCGGCTGGGCACCGGTGGCGTGGTTGCAGTTGCTGGACGATGGTCGCGCAGAAGCCCTGCGCGACTATGACGCCCGCGAACTGGACGTGGACAGCGGTGAACTGGTCAAACTGCATCATGAACACGGTGGCTGGTGGTGGTCCGAGCGCGCGAACGGCGCGACGGGTTGGCTGCCGGCCCGCGATCTCGAACTGCTGGAAGAGAACTGCACATGAGTGAGAACAAGAATTTCCACCTGCCCGACCTCGGCGAAGGCCTGCCCGATGCAACCATCGTGGAATGGTTCGTCAAGGTCGGCGACGTGATCGAGCTGGATGCGCCGCTGGTCTCCATGGAGACCGCCAAGGCCGTGGTTGAAGTGCCCTCCCCGTTCTCGGGCAAGGTGCTGAAGCTGGCCGGTGGCGAGGGCGACATCATCCCGACCGGCAGCGTGCTGGCCCAGTTCGAACTGGACCCGAACCTGCCGCAGCGCGCCGATGGCCAGGATACCGGCCACAGCCACGGCCACGCCGCCCCGGCCCCCACCCCGAGCACCGGCCAACCTGCGGCCGCGCACCCGGACAAGGTGGTCGCCTCCGATGACGGTGGCGAGATCGCCAAGCCCGCCGCCGAGCGCGATGACGCCGGCACCGTGGTCGGCGCGATGCAGAGCTCCAACGCCGTGCACGCCGAGCAGGCGGTGGCGGTCGGCGGGGTCAAGGCCGTGCCGGCCGTGCGTGCCACCGCGCGCAAGCTCGGCGTGGACCTCAGCCGCGTGCGTGCCACCGGCGCCGACGGCGCGGTGACCATGGCCGACGTCAAGCAGGCCGCCGCCGATGGCAGCGCGAAGATCGGTGCCGCCCCCGCGCGGGCCGCCGTGGCCGCACCGGCAGCGGCTACCCGCCCGTCCGAATCGCGTACGCCGCTGTCGGCGGCCGGCCGCCCGATGCGCACGCAGCCGCCGGGCGTGGTCGCCAAGGGCCAGCCGGAACCGCTCAAGGGCGTGCGCCGCAACATGGCCCGGGTCATGGCCGACGCGCACAGCAAGGTCGTACCGACCACGCTGAACGACGACGCCGACATCCACGCCTGGGTGCCCGGCAACGACGTCACCGCGCGCCTGGTGCGCTCGATCGTGGTGGCCTGCCAGAAGGTGCCCGCCTTGAATGCCTGGTTCGACGGCGACGCGCTCACCCGCACGCTGCACAACCAGGTGGACATCGGCATCGCGGTGGACACCGACGATGGCCTGTTCGTGCCCGCCCTGCGCAATGCCGACATGCTCGACGCGCGCGGCATCCGCGAAGGCGTGAACCGCCTGCGCGAACAGGTGGAATCGCGCTCGATCGCCGCTTCCGAGCTGAGTGGCTACACCATCTCGCTGTCCAACTTCGGCATGTTCGCCGGCCGCTACGCGACCCCGGTGGTGGTGCCGCCGTGCGTGGCCATCGTCGGTGCCGGTCGCGCCCGCCACCAGATGACCCCGGTGATGGGCGGCGTGGAAGCGCACAAGGTCATCCCGCTATCGGTCACCTTCGACCATCGCGCCGCCACCGGCGGCGAAGCGGCGCGCTTCCTGCGCGCGATGATGGATGACCTGGCGCTGGCCAGCTGATGTGGTAACTGCCGACGACGGGTCGGCAGGCAATGAGGAAGACGACAACGGCCACCGCACGGTGGCCGTTGTCGTTTGCGGCGTTCCACGTCTCACCCCGACAACACCGAGCGTTGAGCGACGCAGCGACCCCGCGTGCGTGCCGTGCATCCTGTCGGTGCATGCATTGCCACGACCTCGACATCCCCCATGCGTGCCTCACCCATGGGCAAACTGCGTACTCAATAAGCGAAACATACCGCCGCAATAGATATTGGAGAGAAGAACACCGGGCCGAAAGAGGCAGCGGGATCGAATGATCTGATACTGCTACGGGCCTCACGGTCATTACTGTCGGTGAACGCAGAAGATTCAGGCACCACGATCCGGCGTCTTTTCCATGAAAGCAGCAGCTTTGAGAGAGATCTCGCCCAAAACCCATTTCAGTCCGAGGCCGCTGATTCGCGTCTGCGCATCTGACAGAATTTGGGGAGCACACACATTGCGCGTCGCTCACCCACATCCCATCGCTCAGCTCAAATGCGAGCGTTCGACCAGGGAGGAATGGGAGAATCTTTCCCCTCCTGTATTCAAAGCGCTCTACAACCTGAGCCACAGGCTCAGCCTTACCCATCGAGGACAGCGCGTCGGAGGCCGCATCAGCGCTGAAGACTTCGCGTGGGTCGCGAAGGCAACCAAGCATGCGGTCTCGGACTTTCCGGACGATCCGGAGTCCAAGCTCGCTGAGATAGCCGGAGCCCTTCAGATCCCGGATGCCATGAGAAGGTCCGATTTCGCGTGGGTGGGATCGGCCGGTCCGAAAGCCTCATCGCTCGTACTTCCCGAAGCCACGTGTATCCCGGCGCAGCTTCAGGATCTGGCACTTTTCTTTCGAAACAATCGGCGATCAGAGTCGAATGCCTTTTTCGAGGCTCTCGCCTACCAGCTCCTCATGATCCATCCCTTAAGGGACGGAAATGGACGTTCGACACGCTTCATCGTCCTCCAGCTTGCTCTGGCAAGCCGTTCTTCGTACGCGATGTATTTTGCATGGAGGTTGATTTTCGACAAACAGGGGATTGCGCGGAAATGGCAATCTCCGTCGGCAGCCCCCCGTGATCAATATCCATGCATGCACTACAGGTCGTGGCTGGACGAGGCGACCTCGCTCGCATCAGCGCTCCATGGGTCTAACAGCGGCCCGGTGGACCCTCGCATCGCCGATGCCATCACGCTGTTCGGTCATGCATCGGTCGCTGCACTCACCCACTTGTTCCCATCTATGGGCAATCAACTGGCCAGGAAGCTCATCGAGAAAGCAAGGTCCGATTTCAATACTGATGGAGAAACACTATTCAACGAGGTCTTCGAGAGACGCGCCATGAATCTTGGAAACAGCATGAAGCGCGTGGATTAATGGTTTTTACACAAACGAAGCAACTCAATAATCGCGAAGGGAGTCGACGTGATCTACCAAGGAAGAGCATTTGCCGCTACATGCTGTGCTGATGATCTACGCATCAGCATCAAGAAGGCTCTGAGTATAGGTCTGCTTCTCGCCGGCATTGGATTGGCATCAGCCGACGCATCAGCACTTGATACGACAGATACGCAGGGGCCACCAACCACCAACCTACCGCCAGTTGATGCGGTGCCCGATCCGCCACCGCCCGAGTTCGAAGTTACCCCACCTCCACCTGATTACACGCCACCTCCCCCTCCGGATCCTAAACCGCCTGACTTGGATGGGGGCGAAGATGGTGGGGGCCCCGGAGGCAATCCAGACACTGAGCAGATATGCCGGACCTTGATGGCCACGAGGCCCCAATCCTGCCCGAACCCTATTCCGTTCCCGTCGGGACCTGAGTATGGAGAGGATCAGTATCCCGGCGCCTCATTGCGAAGCAAATCAACCATGCGGATGGCATTGGCGTTCTCGAGAGACACTGTCTCCTACGAGGGCTCAGCTATCCAGGTAAGCGAAGGTGCGCGCTGGTTCATGGAGGGTGCCCTTCGTGATCAGACTGACAACTTTGCCAAAGGCATGTCACTGAAGGATGCCAACCGGAACTTCAGAATAGGCCTCGATCTTGCTTGCAACGCACAGATGAACGCCTCAAACGCGTACCGCCTGCACGGCACGCTGACGGGACCCGAGAGGTATTGCTTTGAGATCATGAGGTCCTTCGATCAGGAGAGCAATGACGAACAATCCTTCATCGACTGGTTCATTTCGCAGGCGAAACTGTACGGATTACCGATTGGGGACTACATTCCACCCGCGATCCTTGATTCGGCCGATGTGCAGAATTCGATCGGAGCGAAATGGCGAGTCACTACTGAAGACGCTGGCTGCTCTCAATGGTGGAGAGCGATACATCAGAACACGTGCGGGGTACCGTGATGAAAGGAAAGCTTCTCGCCGGAGCGTGCGCTCTTTGCATGGTTGTTGTGGCAACTTCCTGCACTGGCGAATCAACACCGTCCGACCCGGCGTTGCATCCGACTGCCTCAGAGAATCAGGGGCGGCGAGCGCATCCCAGAACTGCGGCCCCTCAGCAGCAGCTCAATCGCCGCGCAGAGCAGGACTACCTGTGCATCCCCGAACGCTGTCGAGCCAGTGGGCGGCTACAGGCGCGCAGCCTGAATGAGGCGAGATGGCTCATTGAAAATGGCTATCCCAGCGAGGACGAAAGCAAGCGACTCAGTCTTCTCAACACCGCCCAGCTTGGGATCGAGGCAGATGCCGGCAATCGCGCGGCGCAGGTGCTCTACGGCAAGCGAATAGCCGTCGAGTCGAATTTCCTCTCTGGCCTTACGATTCTTCGTCAGGCGGCGCAGGCAGGGTCTCTTTATGCCTACTACGGCATCTCGGACGCCTATCTGGAAGGAAGTAGTGCGGACCCCATCAATAGCTATGCATACCTGCGGCTGGCCTACATCCTGGGCGACAGCAAGGCGGCGGGCGAGTTGGCTGGAAGAGACCTGAGCAGCATTGAACGTGCCGTCGCGGACGAACGTGCGTCTTCGCTTTACAGGACGTTTGCCGAGGAGCGTGCGCCCAGCGTCCGGCCACTGGAGTAGCCGCCTGAGGGACGCCTGTGATTCACGACCTATGCGCCCATTGGCCGTGCTGCCATCGGCCGGGTCACCCGCTCTCCCGTCGCCAGCAGTTTTGGGCCGCCCCCGCCGAGGCCCTCCAACGCGGGGATCGGCCTACTTGCCTTTACGCAAATCAGGCCAACTGCGACGAATCGATCACCTGCACGCCCGGACGCGGCTCCAACGCCGCCTCCAGCATCGCCGCGACGATGTTTTCGGCCGGATTGATCCGCCAAGCGCGCGGCAGCACGTGGCCGAGCGCGCCCAGTACCACGCCGGCCAGGTGTTCGCCCGTGCGCCGCTCGGCGCGCTCGCCGCCGATCAGGCCCGGCCGCACCAGGGTCAATGACGGGTAATCCAGGCCGCGCAGGTCCTGCTCCAGCCGGCCCTTGACCTGGTTGTAGAAGATCCGCGACTGCGCATTGGCGCCCATTGCCGAGTTCAGCACGAACGCCTGCGCGCCGTGCGCCTGGGCCAGGGTGGCCACCTGCAAGGGATAGTCGTGGTCGATCCGGGCAAACATCTCGCGGCTGCCGGCCTGCTTGATCGTACTGCCCAGCGCGCAGACCACCGCATCCACCGCCCACCAGTCGGCGTCCACCGGCAGCGCGGCAAAGTCCACCACCGGGTTGAGCAGGACCGGATCGGCCACGGCCAGCGGCCGTCGGGTCGGGGCCACCACCGCATCGCAGCGGGCATCGTCGAGCAGCTGCTGCAGCACCTGCCCGCCGACCAGGCCGGTCGCGCCTACCAGCATCACCTTCATCGCACGCTCCTGCCTTCAGATTGCCTACCATCGTGGCATACCGGCCGTGGCGGGAGGGCGCGTTCAAGCCTGCCTGCGCCGCGCCGATACTGTTCCAACCTCCCTACCGCCCCGGCGACCGACGCCGGTCATCCGCCAAGGACCTGCCGCATGACCGACCCGCACGACGCTCCTCCCAGCCCCGGCACCGCCGTGGGCCGGCTGCTGTCGCGGCGCCAGGCCGATACCCGCGTGATCGATGCGGCGAGCGCGCAGGCGCCCGGCCCCAAGGGCGGCACCAGCGCCATGCTGCAGCGCCTGTTCGCCGGCATCGACAGCCCCGAGCCGCTGCTGGCCGCCTTCGCCAATGGCATGTCCACCCTGCCCGGCGAACTCGGCGACATGGGCCTGCGCCTGCAGTCGGCCCAGCGCAGCGCCGACTGGGTGAGCTACGGCCGGGCCATGCGCCAGCTGATCGACAAGTACATCCGCACCATCGAGCAGGACAGCCCCGACGGCCAGCCCGACAGCGTGCGCCTGCGCGAGCTGCTGCGGCATACCCTCGGGGTGACCGTGGCCAGCCTGCTGCAGAACATGCCCGAGCTGAAGGACGAGCCGGTGCAGATCGCCGCCGAGCTGCGCCATTGGCATCCCGGCCAGCCGCTGCAGCCGCTGGAACTGCGCCTGCGCGAACTGACCCACCAGATCGGCGTGCGCAGCGATGGCTGGCAGGAACAGCAGGAGCTGCTGTTGAGCCTGTTCGACCTGCTGCTGGACAACATCGGCGAGCTGCTCGACGACAGCAGCTGGCTGCACGGCCAGGTGCATGCGGTGCGCGAACTGATCGGCGGGCCGCTGGACCGCGAGTCGGTCGAGCAGGCGCGGATCAACCTGCGTGAAGTGATCTACAAGCAGGGCCTGCTGAAGCAGGGCATCAGCGAATCCAAGGCGGCGATGAAGCACCTGATGGGCGGCTTCATCGAACGCCTCGACGGGATGGCGGTCAGCACCGGCGAGTACCACGACCGGATCAGCAGCTACGCGTTGGCGCTGCGCGAAGCGCGCAGCATCGCCGACCTCAACCAGCTGCTGCAGGACGTGCTGCAGGACACCACCCGCGTGCAGGAACAGGCATTGCAGGCGCGTGATCACCTGGGTAATGCCCGCCGCGACGTGGAACAGGCCGAGGCCCGCATCGCCGAGCTGGAGCAGGAACTGCGCGACGTCTCCGGGCTGGTCCGGACCGATCCCCTGACCGGCGCACTGAACCGGCGCGGGTTCGACGAACTGGTCGAACGCGAGCTGGCCCGGGCCGGCCGCCACGCACACCCGCTGGCGCTGGCCCTGATCGACCTGGATGACTTCCACCAGACCAATGCCGCGCACGGCCATGCCGGCGGCGACGCAGTGCTGCGCCACCTGGTCGCGGTGTGCCAGCTGCACCTGCGCAGCACCGATGCGATCGCCCGCCTCGGCGGCGACGAGTTCGTGCTGCTGCTGCCGGAAACCCCCGGCGCGGACAGCATGTCCACCCTGTTGCGCCTGCAGCGCTCGCTGGCCCAGCGCCCGCTGCAGCTGGACGAACAGCGCGTACCGGTGCATTTCAGCGCCGGCGTGGCGCAGTGGCTGCCGGGCGAAAGCGCCGATGCGCTGCTGCGGCGTGCCGATGCGGCGCTGTATGCAGCCAAGCGGGTCGGCAAGAACCGCGTGCAGGCAGCGGACGCGCCACCATGATCGTCGCCGCGCTGTGATATCTGTCGCGGCGGTGCGAATCATCCCGGTATGCCCATGAAGACCACCGCCGCCGACCCGCGCACCCAGTTCTCCCGCCTGCTCGAGCAGCACCGCGGGATCGTGCTGAAGATCGCGCGCGGCTACTGCGCCCACCAGGAAGACCGGCTCGACCTGATCCAGGAGATCAGCGTGCAGGCGTGGGATGCGTTCGACGGCTTCGACCCGGCCCGCGCACGCTTTTCGACTTGGCTGTACCGGGTGGCCTTGAACGTGGCGATCTCGCAACTGCGCCGCCAGCAGCTGCGCCAGCGCCACCATGCGCCGCTGGACGAGGAGGCGTTGCCGGCCGATGGGGCCGCGCCGGCCGAACAACGGCACGCCCTGCGCCAGCTGGAAGCAGCGATCCACGCCCTGCCGCCGCTGGACCGGGCGCTGATGCTGCTGCACCTGGACGACTACGACCACCGCCAGATCGCCGACATCCTCGGCATCAGCAGCGCCAACGTCTCCACCCGCCTGCACCGGCTGCGCCAGCAGCTGCGCGCGCGTTTCGACCCCACCCCCTGAGGACATGCCGATGCAGACCACCGATCCGCTCAAGCAGATGTGGCAGCAGCACGCCACCCGCGGCGATGGCGAGGACGCCGCCGCGCTGGAGGCGTGGCGCCGCCACCGCCAGCACGCCGCGCAGCGCCAGTTGTCCGCCTTCGGGGCGATGCAGGTGATGCGGTTGCTGTTCTGGCTGGCGCTGGCGATCTACTGCGGCAGCATCTGGTGGCCGCGGCCACCGCTGGCGGTCATGCTCAGCGCGATGGCCCTGCATGCCTACTGCGTGGCGGTGATCATCGCCAGCGCGGCACGCTTGCACCTGCGCCGGCAGCTGCATGCCGACCAGCCGGTGCTGGACCAGTCGCGGCAACTGGCGGCGTTGCGCCTGCAGACCGCCGCCGGCGAACTGCTGCTCGGCCTGCCCTGGTGCTGGCTGTGGCTGGCGGTGCCGGTGCTGGTGGCCTGGCAGGCGTGGGGCGTGGACCTGTCGGTGTTTGCCACGCGCTGGTTGCTGATCTCGCTGGTGGCCGGGGCGGCGCTGATGACCGCCCTGCTGGTCCTGGCACGGCGTTGGCATCGGCGCGATCCGCAGTCGCCACGCCTGCAGCGCGCCCTCGACGCCTTGTCCGGTCGTCGCCTGGCCCGCGCGCGTGCGGAACTGGATGCAGTGCGGGCCTGGAAGGCCGACTGACCCGCCGCGCGTTTGGATAGCGTCCCGCGCAACGGCGGTGCGCCACGACGGCCAGCGCCGCCGCGCCAGGCGCGGCGGCGCCACCCTCAATGCGCGGCTTGCTTGCCGCGCAGCTTCTGGATGCCGGTCACCGCGGCCAGCACGATCGCGCCGGCGACCACGCCGACCAGCATGTTGCCCACCGCGTTGACCAGCCAGCCCCAACGGCCTTCGCCACCAAGTTCCAGCACCAGGTGGTGCAGGGCCGGCACGTTGTGCACCAGGATGCCGCCACCCACCAGGAACATCGCCGCCGTGCCGGCCACCGACAGGAATTTCATCAGCCACGGCGCGGTCACCAGCAGCCCACGGCCAATCGCCGCCAGCGCCGCGCCCTTGCGCGACAGGTACAGGCCGACGTCGTCCAGCTTCACGATACCGGCCACCAGGCCGTACACGAACACCGTCATCGCCAGGGCGATGATCACCAGCGCGGTGACCTGGTTGAGGAACGGCGACGCGGACACCACGCCGAGTGACAGCACGATGATCTCGGCCGAGAGGATGAAGTCGGTACGCACCGCGCCCTTCACCTTGTCCTTCTCCCACGCGACCATGTCCACCTTTTCATCGGCCAGCGCCTTGAGCCGCGCGGCCTTCTGCTGGGCATCTTCTTCCTGCGAATGCAGGAAGCGGTGCGCCAGCTTCTCCACGCCTTCGTAGCAGAGGAACGCGCCGCCGATCATCATCAGCGGCACCACGATCGGCACCGGGTAGCCCTTGCCGCGCAGCCAGGCCTCGAGCGCGCTGATCGCCAGCGCGGCCGGCACCAGGATCGCCTTGTTGACCAGCGAGCCCTTGGCCACCGCCCAGACCACCGGCAGCTCGCGGTTGGCGTTGACCCCGGTCACCTGCTGCGCGTTCAGCGCCAGGTCGTCGCCGAGCACGCCGGCGGTTTTCTTGGCCGCGACCTTGGTCAGGACCGACACATCGTCCAACAGCGCGGCAATGTCATCGAGCAACGCAAACAGGCTGGCACCGGCCATGGCAATCCAATAGATCAAGCGGGAGCGTGGATTCTGCCCGATCCGGGGTGTGGGGCGGTAGCGGCCGGCGGATTCACCGGCCCACCACCCCCTCCCGGCGACACTGCCGATGATCCCTTTGCTGGAGCCCTGCTTGAATACCACGCCTGTCGCCCCCGGTACGCCGTCGCTGGTCAAGGGCATGAACCGCCGCAGCCAGATCCTGCGCCTGCTGCTGCGGTACCGCCATTCGGGGGTGTTTTCGGGCATGAACCTGGATGCGCGGGCGATGCAGGACCTGCCGCCGGAGGGCAACCCGGAGCAGTTCGTCACCGACCTGGAATCGCTGGGCCCCACCTTCGTCAAGCTCGGGCAGATGCTCTCCACCCGCCCGGACATGGTGCCGGTGGAGTTCGCCACGGCGCTGGAGCGGATGCAGGAGAAGGTCGCGCCGATCCCGGTCGAGCGCATCTCCACCATCATCGAACAGGAACTGGGGGCACCGGTCTCCAAGCTGTTCGCCAGCTTCGACCCGGTGCCGCTGGGCTGCGCCTCGATCGCCCAGGTGCACCGCGCCCAGCTGCATGACGGCCGCGAGGTGGCGGTCAAGGTGCAGAAACCGGAGGTGGCCGCCCAGCTGCGCTCGGACCTGGAGGTGCTGCGCAGCTTCGCGCTGGCCGCCGACCACCTCACCCAGGTCGGCCGTCGCGTGCGCCTGCGCGACTGGCTCAACGAGTTCGCCAAGACCCTGATGCAGGAGCTGGACTACCAGGCCGAGGCCGAGAACCTGCAGCGCTTCGGCCAACACCTCAAGCCGTTCAAGCCGCTGTGGGTGCCGCAGCCGATCTGGGACTACTGCAGCCACCGCGTGCTGACCATGGAGCTGGCCCACGGCGTGCGCGTGGACATGATCCCCGACGTGCGCCGCACCGAGCAGCCGATGGCACCGCTGGCGGCGGCGCTGATCCGTGGCTATGTCGACCAGATCTTCGTGCACGGCGAGATCCATGCCGACCCGCACCCGGGCAACCTGCGGGTCACCCCGGAGGGGCGCCTGGCGATCTTCGACCTGGGCATGGTCGCGCACATGCCGCCGCGGCTGCGCGAGCGCCTGCTCAAGCTGCTCTTCGCCGCGGTGGACGGGCGCGGCGAGGAAGTGGCCGATGAGATCATCGGCATCAGCACGCGGCTGGAATCCTTCGACGAGGAGCGCTACCTGCGCGAAACCGGGCAGATGATCGCCCGCTACGCCGCCAACACCAGCTACTCCGAAGGCCGCGTCGTGCTCGACCTGGTCCGCATCGCCACCGCCAGCGGCCTGCGCACGCCGCCGGAGCTGAGCCTGCTCGGCAAGGCCCTGCTCAACCTGGAAACCGTGTGCCGGCTGCTGTCGCCGGACCTGGATACCCGTCGTATCGTGGAGAAACAGCTGCAGCACGTGATGCGTGCGCGGCTGAAGAAATCGTTGTCGGCGGCCAACCTGGCCAGCGAGGCGATGGAGATGCAACAGCTGCTGCGCGAAGGCCCGCGCAAGATGTCCGACATCCTCGCGCTGCTGGCCGAGAACCGCCTGCAGATGAAGGTGACCGGGCTGGAAGAATCGCGGTTGATGGAGAACCTGCAGAAGATCGCCAACCGCGTGTCTGCCGGCATCGTCACCGCGGCGCTCATTCTCGCCGCGGCGATGATGATGAAGGTGGAGACCGGCTGGCACCTGTTCGGTTATCCAGCCATTGCCTTCATGCTGATGTTCATCGGGGTCTTCCTTGGCCTCGGCATCGTGCTGAGCGCCTTGATCTTCGATCGTCGCGCACGTTCGAAGGAAGAGCGCGGGCACCGCTGACGCGCAGCGCGCGCATTCACCTCCTGCATCGATTACCGCTGCTGCGCTGCAAGAACGCGGGTCTTCCTTCACGCTCGTTTTACACCTTGAAACACGGTGTGTTGTAACGCATCGGCGGTATCGCCAAACAAACATTTCAGTCAGGTTCGTGCATGCATGATCGGGTCATCGGCTTGTCATGCAGGTGTGGTTGGACAGCCGGTCGGATGGGAAATACGTCGTCATGGCGTCCATCACCAACTGTCCTTCGCTACCGATACCGCCGATGCTCTGGATCCTGCTGCTGTCTCTGTTGCTGCTCACCGGGTTGCTGCTCGCCTCGCGCAAGTGGATATGGTGGAAGGCTAGCCTGATGTCGCTGCTGCTGGTGCTGCTGAGTTCGTGGTGGTTGATCAACAAGCTGTCCGGCGATGGCCTCAACGCCGCCACGCTGTACCACCTCGGCGCGGACATGGAAGGGGCCGGCGTCGCCGACTTCAAGGGCTACATCGCCGCCTACATCGCGCTGCTGCTGGTCTCGCTGCTGCCGCTGGCGCTTGTTCGCGTGCAGCGCTGGCGCCGCATCGAACACGGCAAGGCGGTGTTCGGCGGGTTCATCGCGATGTGGCTGGTGGCAGTGCTGGTGAGCCCGCTGTACAGCGACGGGCAGCGGCTGTACCAGCAGACCCGTCCGGTCGATTACAGCGTCATCGCGCCGGAATACCGCGTGCCGCAACAGGCGCTGGCCAAGCCGCGCAACATCGTGTGGATCTACGGCGAGAGCCTGGAGCGCACCTACCTGGATGCGTCCACCTTCCCGGACCTGATGCCCAACCTCAACCGCCTCGCCGGCCAGGCGCTGGATGTGCGCGGCCTGGTGTCGGCCGAGGGCGGCGGCTGGACCATCGCCGGGCTGGTGTCGTCCATGTGCGGCGTGCCGCTGACCACCGCCAAGGACGACGAGAACAGCATGGGCCGCATGGGCAGTTTCCTGCCTGAAGCGGTCTGCCTGGGCGACTATCTCAAGCAGCAGGGGTATACCAACCACTACATGGGCGGCGCCAACGGGCAGTTCGCCGGCAAGGGCCAGTTCCTGGCCACGCACGGCTTCGATGCGGTCGACGACCTGGCCTGGTTCAAGCAGCAGAAGGTGGCACGCTCGCACTTCTCGCCGTGGGGCGTGCACGACGACGTGCTGCTGGACAAGGCCTACGACCGCTTTGTGCAGCTCTCCAAACAGGGCCAGCCGTTCATGCTGACCACGCTGACCATGGACACCCACCACCCGGCCGGGCACCTGCCCTCGGCGTGCAAGCGCACCCGCTACCAGAGCGAGTACGGCAACATCGGCATGCTCAACGCGCTCAAGTGCACCGATGGGCTGATCTCCAAGCTGGTCGACCGCATCCAGGCCAGCCCGTACGGCGACGACACGCTGATCGTGATCGCCTCCGACCACCTGGCCATGCCCAATGATCTCAGCCACATCCTGGCCAAGCAGAAGCGCGAGAACCTGCTGCTGTTCCTGGGCAAGGACATCGCACCGCGCCAGTTGGCCACCACCGCCGGCTCCACGCTGGATTCCGGTGCCACCCTGCTGAGCCTGATCCAGCCGAACATCAACGCCATCGGCTTCGGTCGCTCGCTGCTGGACCCCAAGCGCACCGACAGTGCCAGCGCGGCCGCGCTGCGCGACAACGGCAAGGACTATCCGCGCTACCTGGCCTTCTCACGCTCGCTGTGGCTGGGCGACAAGACCCGCCAGCTACGCATCGACGACGACAACCAGGTGGTGATCGGCCTGCAGCACGTGCAGCCGCCGGTGCTGCTGGAGTACGACAAGCAGTTCGACCTGAAGTCGGTGTACCTGGAAAACACCTCCAAGCAGTTCGACCTGGCTGACCCGGCCAACACCTTGGCCTACGTGGACCGCTGCACGGCGTTCGAGGACGGCTCGGCCGACGGTGACTGGTGCGCGATGCTGGTCAACCGCGACAAGGGCATCAAGCTGTACCGCGACGACGCCCTGCGCGACGGCTTTGCGGTGGATGGCCCGCTGGAGCCGTTCAGCGGCCCGCGCCCGAGCATCCGCCAGGCGCACATGATCACCCAGAAGGGCCGCCGCACCCGTGCCGGCCAGTACATGCTGCAGTTCGTGGCCAAGCAGTCGCCGGACCGCGGCTTCTGGATCGAGGCGGTGTCCTCGCAACGCAAGGTCGTGGTGGCCCAGCAGTGGGTGCAGCCGGATGCCGAAGGCCGCATCAGCGTGCCGTTCGGCCTGGACCATGAAGTGGACGACCTGGAGATCCGTGCGTGGTTGAACCATGCCGAGAAGCTGGCCGTGGACAACGTCGCCCTGGTCCCCTCGCGCCGCGGCAACCGCGGCTGATCGTGCGGCGCGAGTGCCGGCCAGCGGCCGGCACCCCGCGTGTGCGGTCGCGACCGATGGCCGGTCGCCCGCTTACGCCTCCGGTTGCGGCGGCGCGGTGGGATCGCGGACGAGGTGGATGTCGGTCGGCGAAGACAACGCGATGCCGGCGGCGGCGAACTTCTGCAGCATGGTGAAGTACAGGTCGCTGCGTACGCCGTACACCGCGCGCGGGCCGGAGACGTAGGCGAAGCTGTTGATCGCGATCTGGCCGTTGGCGATCGAGTCGATGAACACCGACGGCGCCGGTTCGGCCAGCACCGCCACATGCTCGGCGTAGCTGTCCAGCAGGATCTGCCGCACCGAGGCCACGTCGGTACTCAGCGGCACCGAGAACTGGATCTGGATGCGGCCCTGCGCATTGCCCATCGTCATGTTGCGGATGGTCTTGGTGATCAGTTCGGAGTTGGGCACGATCAGCGTGGACTTGTCGCCCACCTGGATCTCGGTGGAGCGCACGCTGATCCGCTTGATGTCACCTTCCTGGTCACCCAGCTTGACCCAGTCGCCGATCTTCACCGGCCGCTCGGCCAGCAGGATCAGGCCGGAGACGAAGTTCTGGGTGATCGCCTGCAGGCCGAAACCAATACCCACCGACAGCGCGCTCACCACCAGCGCCAGCTTCTCGAAGCCGATGCCCAGCGCCGTCAGGCCCCACAACACGGCTGCGATGATGCCCAGATAGCGGGTCACGGTGCTGATCGAGTTGCGCGCGCCGGCGTCCAGGTCGGTCTTGGGCAGGTAGGTGTTGGTCAGCCAGTTCTGGAAGGCCTGCATCACCGCCCACACCACCAGGAAGGCCAGCACGGCGTACACCACGCTGCTGGGCCGGAGTGTGGTGGTGCCGATGGTCAGCCCGTTGGACAGCGAGTCCATCGCGCCGAAGAACGCGTTGAGGTTGCCGAACGGCGCGGTCAACGCCAGCACCGCCAGCAGGATCACGCCGATGCGCAGCACCGCCGACAGCAGAACGCCGGCCTGCTCCACCTTGGCGTCGTTGAGCCCGGTGGTCAGCACGATGCTCTGCCCCACCCGGCTGGTGGGCGACAGCACCCACAACGACAGATCGTCGGCGAACTTGAGCAGCAGCGACGCCGCCAGCAGCACCACCGCGCCCCACACCAGCTGCTGGGCCACGAACAGCGCCAGGTTGAGGTAGCCCAGCAGCGTGGCGATCACCGCCGCGGCCACCACGATGTGGCCGGCCAGGCGTGCCAGCACGATCCAGCCACTCCTGCGCACCGGGGCCTTGGGTTGCTTGGCGCCGGCATCGGCCTGCGCGTCCAGCTTGGCCTGGGCCTCGTCGGCCTGGCGCCGGTGCAGGCGCGCCAGCGAGACCAGGATGGCAATGATCAGCGCCATGTAGGTGATCGCGATCAGCCCGTCCACCGCCACCGTGGTGATCTCGCTGGTGCGCGAGGCGCGATTGATCTCCACCAGCAGGATGCTGAGGAAGGTCAGCCCGGCGGCGCCCCAGGCGTACTTGCGCAGGCGCCAGGCCGCGCTGTCATCCAGGCTCAGCAGGCGCCACGACGGGCGCTTGGGTACCAGCAAGCAGGCGCTCAGCGCAGTGATGAAGGCCGCCACGAAGGTGGCCACCTGGAAGTGCAGGGCCAGCTGTTCCAGCCGCGGCGGGATCGCGCCGATGTTCTCCAGCGAGGCCACCAGCACGACCGCCGCGAAGCCGGGCAGCAGCGTGCCCACCGCCAGCAGCCACACCGCCAGCCCGGAACGGCGCAGGCGCCCGTCCGGCGCGCGTTCGGAGGCCGCATAGCGGCGCCCGGCCGCACGCAGCCAGAGCCGCAGCGGGAAGAACATCAGCAGGGCCAGCGCCAGCCCGGTCAATGGCGCCGCCCAGCCGTGCTCGGCGATCGCCTTGCGCGCCGTGGTTTCACCCTGGCGGTACAGCGATGCCAGCCGCCCGAGGTCGGCCGGCACATGGGTGGCGAACTGCCGCCACAGCGACGGCGACAGCGGCGAATTGACCTTGCGCGCCAGTTCTTCGCTGAACTGGCTGACCCGCATCTTCTCGATGTCCGCGCCCAGCTGCCTGGCATCGCCGGCCAGCAGCTTGGCCCGCGCGATCGCCGAGGCGATGTCGCTGCGCTGCTGGTTCAGGGTCTTGCGCTGCAACGCGATGTCGCGCGCCTCGACGGTGCCCTCGGGCACATCGCCGAGTTGCGCCACGCGTGCGTCCATCTGATCCAGTTGCGGCTGCAATGCGTTGCGTGCGGCATCGGCATCGCGCTGCACCGCCAGTGCGCGGTCGGACAGCGTCTTGAGCGTGTCGCGGGTATCGGCGTCGTCCAGCGACGCCTGGATCTGCTTGAGGTCCTTGCCGGCCTGCGCCAGCTGCGCGATCGGGTCCGCATCGACCGCATCGTCGCCTTGGGCCAGCGCGACCGGTGCCATGCCCAGCCAGGCATACACCATCAACCCGGCCAGCGGCCGCAGGAAGGAGGAAAAAAGACGGGAAGACAAAGCCGGCACACCACGGGGTTCGCGCGGACCACCGCGCCTGCGCGAACTATAAACCGCGCCCCGTTCAGAGCAGGTGTGCGGCCCCGGCCGCCCTCAGTACTTGAGCCTCAGCTCCTCCACCTGCGGCTGCAGCCGCGCATACCAGTCCTGGAATTCCTCTTCGCTGATCTCGTCCGGCGCATACACCGCCACCGGGTCCCAGGCATGATCGGTGGGCAAGGGCTGGCGCGGGCCGGCCCGCAGCGAGTAGGTCGCCCCGTCGTAGTCGAGGACCTCCTCCACCGCATCCCAGCGCTCGCGCGCAAACGTGGTCTCGCTCGTGAGCAGGATCACCTGGTACATCCGCACCTCCATCGCATTGAATACCGGCGCACGGTGCGCCTGGCCCCAGCATAGCGCCGCGCCCGCGACCGGGGCGCGCCACGCCGGCAACGCAGCGTTCTCGACACCGCCATCGCCCCGGCTTCACCCGCCCGTGGCAGGGGCCCCGGCATGGTTGGGACCTCTTCCACCGCGCGCCTTCGATGAACACCCACGCCGACCTCAAGACCGTCCCCGATCTCAAGCTGCCGCGCTATCTGGGCACGTGGTACGAGATCGCCCGCCTGCCGATGAAACACGAGCCGGAGGACTGCACCGATGTGTCGGCGCATTACAGCCTGAAGGACAACGGCCACGTGGCCGTGCTCAACCGCTGCCGGCTGGGTGACGAGATCGAGGAAGCCGAAGGCGAGGCCTGCGCGGTCGACAACGACAGCGCGCGCCTGGAAGTCAGCTTCCTGCCGCGCGGGCTGCGCTGGATTCCCTTCACCAAGGGCGACTACTGGGTGATCCAGGTCGCCCCGGACTACAGCGTCGCGCTGGTCGGCAGCCCGGACCGCAAGTTCCTCTGGCTGCTCTCGCGCACGCCGACGCTGGATGCGACCGTGCAGGAGCACTACCTGGCCCAGGCGCGCCAGCAGGGGTTCGACCTGACCCCGCTCATCCACACCCCGCATACCGGCCGGCCCACGGCCTGACCCATGGACCTGAAAAGCGGGTATCCGTTCTGGGCCATACGCAACGGCCTGATGCACGCCTTTCCGCCCCTGCAGCAGGACCTCCACTGCGAGGTGCTGGTGGTCGGCGGCGGGATCAGCGGCGCCTTGATCGCGAACGAGCTGTGCGCCCATGGCCACGACGTGGCGGTGATCGAGCAGCGCGACGTCGGCTGGGGCAGCACGGCGGCCAGCACCGCGCTGCTGCAGTACGAGATCGATACCCACATGATCGACCTTGCCCGGCAGTACGGCGAGAACGCCGCGGTGATGGCCTACCAGGCCTGCGCCGATGCGATCCCGGCGCTGCGCGCGGTGGCCGGGGCCTTCTCCGGCGTGGACTGCCAGCGCATGCAGAGCCTGTACTACGCCAGCAAGCGCGGCCACCATGCCGTGCTGCATGAGGAATTCCTGCTGCGCCAACGACATGGGTTCGACGTGCGCTGGCTGGAGGCCGACGAGGTGCAGGACGCGTTCGGCATCCGCGCACCCGGCGCGATCCTCAGCGCACTTGCCGCGCGCGTGGACCCGTACCGGCTGGCCTATCGGCTGCTGATGCGACTGCAGAAGCGCGGCTGCGGCGTGTACGACCGCACCGTGCTCGATACCCTCACCCCCACCAGCCGTGGGGTCACCGCGCGCACGCCCGAGGGCGTACAGATCCACTGCCGGCATGTGGTCATGGCCGCCGGGTATGCCAGCCAGCGCTGGCTCAAGCCGTCGGTGGCGCGCAACCGCAGCAGCTATGCCTTCATCACCGATCCGATCGATCCCGACCAGTTGGGCCCGCTGGCGCAGACCATGCTGTGGGAGTCGGCCCGGCCGTACCTGTACCTGCGCGCCACCGGCGACCATCGCCTGCTGGTGGGCGGCGAGGACGATGCGATCGACATCCCGGCCCGGCGCGACCGCCGCGTCCAGGCCAAGGCCGGCACCCTGCTCAAGCAGGTGGCCAAATTGTTCCCGCACCTGCCGCTGCAGCCTGCCTTCTCCTGGGCCGGCACGTTCGCCGAGACCAAGGACGGCCTGCCGTTCTTCGGCGCACACCCGCAGTGGGGGCCGCGGGTCCTGTTCGCGATGGCCTACGGCGGCAACGGCATCACCTACTCCATGATCGGCGCGGGCGTGTTGCGCGCCCAGATCGAACGCCGCCGGCATCCGCTGGCGGCGCTGTTCGGGTTCGGACGGCTGGAGTAAAGTTCCCCCAGGGTCGGTGCCATGACAGGCATCGTTCAAGCGGCCGGTGCTAGCGTCAGCGCTGTCGGCCGCACTGCCTGCCGCCAGCCCGTTCCGGAGCCCCACATGATCCGCTCGCTATCGCTGCTGCTGTGCCTGCTTGCCCCCGGCGTCGCCCTGGCCCAGTCCGCGGCCGGCGCGACCGGCCCGCAGTCGGCCACCGACCTCAACCTGGCCCTGCCGCAGGCGCCCATGCAGTACCTCGGCGATGCGTCGCTGCGCGGCGACCCGCCCGGCACCTTCTATGGCGACAAGAGCGGCCGCCGCCTGAGCGATCGCGGCGCCGCCAACGGCATCGCCGAGGTCACCGACGACAAGCTGCGGGTCAACGGCAGCCTCACCACCGGCATCGGCTATTCCAAGGAAGGCGGCAACTCGCACTACAACGCCGCCGAGATCAACCTCAACAAGAACTACACCACCGACGAGGGCAAGACCCACAACATGAACCTCAACATCCGGGTCAGCGAGGGCAAGGGCCCTGGCTTCTATGGTCCGTATGGCGGGTATGGTGGGTATGGCTACGGCCCGGGCCCGGGTTATTGGGATTATCCGCCGCGCGGCGGCTGGTAACCCGCACCCGCGGTGCATCCCGCAACGGCCGGTCTACCGGCCGTTGTCGTTTCCGCGCGCCGGGTCGGGCGCGCTCAGTCCCACCAGCCGTCGCGCTTGCTCGACAGCACCCGGCCGTCATGGCCGCTCATGCGCACGTCCACGCGCTGGTTGCGCGCGTTGCGGGCTTCCAGCGTCCAGGTCGCACCATCGCGCTCGAACGACTCGATCTGGCGGAAGCCGGCCTTCTCGGCCAAGGCCAGGACCTGTCCGGCATCCAGCAGGGCGCGGTCGCTGCGCGGGTCGAAGATCTCGCCGCTGGCCGGATCGATGATCACTTCTTCGACGCTGCCGTCGGCGCGGCGGACATCGGCTTCCCACAGGCCGTCGTCGCGCTCCAGTTCGAGGACCTGGGTGTAGCCGGCGGCGTGCAGCTTGGCCTGCACCTGGGCAGCGCCCAGTTCAGCGGCGAAGGCGGGGGCGGCCAGCAGCGTGGTGGCCAGGGTGGCGGTCAGGATCAGCTTGTTCATCAGGGGGCTCCAAAGGGGGCCGGTCGTTCCCGGCGCCGCCAGTCTGGCAAGCGCGCTTAAGCGGACCATGAGCCCGGTTGTTAGCCACTGTTTAAGCAACCGGCGTATACCGTTGGCATCCCCCATGAGCCCGTCGCGCATGCCCATCGCCCCCACCCTGCTGCTGCCTCTGCTGCTGGCGCTTGCGCCACAGGCACCCGTGCACGCGCAGGAAGGTGGCAGCCGGCAGCAGGAGGCCGTGCGCCAGGCGGTGCGCCAGGGCCGGTGGGTGCCACTGCAGCAGGTGGTGGCCGACGCGTTGCGGCGCTACCCCGGCAAGCTGGTGGAGGTGGAGCTGGAGGATGGCAAGTACGAGATCGAAATCCTCGGCCCCAACGGCGTGGTGATGGAGCTGGATTACGATGCAGCCACCGGCCGCCTGCTGAAGATGGAAGAAGATTGATGCGCATCCTGCTCGCCGAAGACGACGCGCTGCTGGCCAGCCGCCTGCAGCAGCTGCTCGAAGAGGCCGGCTACCTGGTGCTGCACGCCGCCGAAGGCCGCCTTGCCGAAGAGTTGGGGCAGATCGAGGACATCGCCGCGGCGGTGGTCGACCTCGGCCTGCCCGGGCTGGACGGCCTGAGCGTGATCGAGCGCTGGCGCCAGGCCGGGCGCGGCTTTCCGGTGCTGGTGCTCACCGCGCGCGCCCGCTGGCACGACAAGCTGGCCGGCTTCGATGCCGGCGCCGACGACTACCTGACCAAACCGTTCCAGCCCGAAGAGCTGCTGCTGCGCCTGCGCGCACTGATCCGGCGCAGCGCCGGCCACGCCAGCCCGCGCCTGCAGTGCGGCCCGCTGCTGCTGGACGTCAACGCCGCGCGCGTGGAACTGGATGGCGAGCCACTGCACCTGAGCCCGCAGGAATACCGCATCCTGAGTTACTTCATGCACCACCCGGACGTGGTGATCAGCCGCTCGCGGCTGGGCGAGCACGTCTACGACGCCGGCTTCGACCGGGACTCCAACACGCTGGACGTGCTGATCGGGCGGATCCGCCGCAAGCTCGGCAGCGAGCTCATCCACACCCATCGCGGGCAGGGCTTCCGCCTGTCGGCCCAGCCATGAACACCAGTTCGCTGCGTACCCGCCTGCTGCTGGCCGGTGGCGTGGGCCTGGTGCTGGTGTCGGCGCTGGCCACCTGGTGGCTGGGGGCGATGTACGAGCGCTCGGCGCGCACCGCGATGGACCAGCGCCTGGGCAACGAGCTGATCGCCGTGCTCGCCCTGGCCGAGAGCGATGCGCAGGGCCGCCTGCAGTTGCGCCGCGACCTGTTCGACGAGCGCTACCAGCGTGTGTTCTCCGGTGCCTACTGGCAGGTACAGGACGCCCACGGCCGGCCGCTCGGCCAGTCGCGTTCGCTGTGGGACGAAACCCTGCAGCTGCCCGCGGCGCTGCACACCGGGCCCGCGCAGGGCTATGACACGCGCGGCCCACTGGATGCGCCGCTGCGTGCCCTGGCCCAGCAGGTCACCCTGCCGCGGGTGCCGACGCCCTTGCGGGTGGTGGTGGCCACCGACCGCAGCGACCTGGACGCGCAGGTCAGCGCCTTCCGCCAGCGCACCGCGCTCGCCCTGGCGGTGCTGATCGCCTTGTGGTTCGCGGTGCTGGTGACCCAGGTGCACTACGGCCTGCGCCCGCTGGCCGAACTTGGCCGCATCGCCGGCCAGGTCCGCAACGGCGAGAACGTGCGCTTCCCGCAGCAGGGCCTGGTCAAGGAAGTGGCCCCGCTGGCCGCGCAGCTCAACGACCTGCTCGATCACCACCAGCGCATGGTAGTGCGCGCCCGACGCAGCGCCGAAGACCTCGCGCATGCCCTGAAGACGCCGCTGACCGTGCTGGTCACCGAGGCCGACGGCGATGGCAGCGACTGGCGCCAGACCCTGCGCAGCGAGACCGCGCGGATGCAGGCCAGCATCGAGCGCTACCTGGCCGCCGGCATCGGCGCCGACAGCCAACAGCGCACCGCCGTCGCCCCGGTGATCGATGCGCTGTGCACGCTCATGCAGCGGGTGCACAACGAGCGCGGCCTGGTCTTCGCCCAGGCCCCGGATGCGCAGGGGCTGTTCGCCGGCGCGCGCGAAGACCTGGAGGAGATGCTCGGCAATCTGCTGGACAACGCGGGCAAGTGGGCCGCCCACCGCGTGTCGATCCGTGTTCGCCATATCGACGCCACCCTGCGCATCGAGGTGCAGGACGATGGCCCCGGCCTGCCGGATGCCGACCTGCAGCGCGTGCTCGAACGCGGCGTGCGCCTGGACCAGCGCGCGGCCGGCAGCGGATTGGGTTTGGCGATCGTGGCGGACATCGCCGAGAGCCATGGCGGCACGTTGGTGCTGGCCAATGCCGAACCGGGACTGCGTGCGACGTTGACGTTGCCGGCAGGATGACAAACGCCCCGGTAGAGCCGACCGTTGGTCGGCTGCCGTCGCCTGCGAGCGACGCTGACGTTGCCGGCAGGATGATAAAGGCCCCGTAGAGCCGACCGTTGGTCGGCTGCCGCCGCCTGCGAGCGACGTTGACGTTGCCGGCAGGATGACAATCACCCCGTAGAGCCGACCGTTGGTCGGCTGCCGCCGCCTGCGAGCGACGTTGACGTTGCCGGCAGGATGATAAAGGCCCCGTAGAGCCGACCGTTGGTCGGCTGCCGTCGCCTGCGAGCGACGTTGAGGTTGCCGGCAGGATGACAATCACCCCGTAGAGCCGACCGTTGGTCGGCTGCCGCCGCCTGCGAGCGACGTTGACGTTGCCGGCAGGATGACAAACGTCCGGTAGAGCCGACCATTGGTCGGCTGGCACGCACAGCGTGTCTGGTTTTTCGCCAACGGCAGCCGACCAACGGTCGGCTCTACGGGGAGCCAACGGCAGCCGACCAACGGTCGGCTCTACCGGGCGTGGTGCATCCACCAGCAATCCAGCGCATCGAGCACGATGTGCACGATCAGCCCGATGCCGAACAACCGCGTCTTCTTCGGCACGCACAGCCCGGCATACACGGCGATCGCCGGCGCCGTATGCAACGGATGGAAGCCGATGCTGCAGCGGTTGGGCGCGTAGATCGGATCGGCCAGCAGGTGGTCCAGGTCGATGATCCAGCCCAGCAGCAGCAGCGCCCAGGCCGACAGGAACCGCTTGCGCCAGAACATCCACGCCAGCAACGCCGGCACCGCCGCATGCAACACGAGATGGAACACCGCCCGCGCGCTCATGCCGACGGACGATGCTGAAGAACCGGCCGGTAGTGCCGAGCCATGCCCGGCACCGCCCTATGTGCCACGCCCAGCCCCGCGTCAGGCCACACGGGATACGCGCCCTTCCAACCCGCTCCCCCCGCATCACGGCAGGCAACGTCGGCAACGGCACCCGCCGTCGCCTTCGTCACCTGCCCGCCCCTCACGCCAGCGGCTCGTCGGACAGGTACGTGTACCCGGTCAGCCCCGCTTCCAGCGCGTCGGACAGTTCCTGCGTACGCGCCGGCGACAGATCGGCGGCGGCCACGCGCTCGGCGTAGCTCGCGCGCAGGTCGGCCAGGCTGTAGCCCACGTAGTCCAGCATCACATCGGTGGTATCGCCGCGGCGCTGCTGGGTGATCGCGTAACCATCGGCGTCGGCCACCACTTCCACCGCGTCGGTGTCGCCAAACAGGTTGTGGATGTCGCCCAGGATTTCCTGGTAGGCCCCCACCATGAAGAACCCGATGCGATAGCTCTCACCGGACTTCAGCGCATGCAGCGGCAGCGAGGTATCCAGGCTCTCGTTCTCGACGTAGGTCTTGACCATGCCGTCCGAATCGCAGGTCATGTCGGCGATGATGCCGCGCCGCTGCGGCTGCTCGTCCAGGCGCTCGATCGGCACGATCGGGAACACCTGGTCGATGGCCCACGCATCCGGGATCGATTCGAACACGCTGAAGTTGACGAAGTACTTGTCGACCAGGCGCTCGTTCAACTCGTCCAGCGCCGGGCGATGGCTCTTCTCGTCGTAGCTCAGGCGCGCACGCACGGCATGGGCGATGGCGTAGAACAGGTCGTCGATGCGCGCACGCTGCGGCAGGTCGATCTGGCCCAGCGCGTAGCTGGACAGGCCTTCGGCATGGAAGTGCTGCGCCTCCTGGAACAGCTCCACCGCCGGGCGCTCGTCCAGCTCGGCGTGGATCTCGCGCAGGTGGCGGATCGCGGCCGGCTCGTCATCGTGCTGGTCCGGCACGCGGCCTTCCTGCGCTTCCTCGACCTCGGACACGTTGGCGATCAGCACCGCGTGGTGCGCGGTCATCGCGCGGCCACACTCGGTCACGATCCGCGGCGGGGTCAGGCCGTGCTCTTCGCAGGCATTGGCCAGCGGCTGCACGATGTTGCTGGCGTAGGAGTTCAGGCCGTAGTTGATCGAGCAGAAACTGCGCGACCGGGTGCCTTCGTAATCCACGCCCAGGCCGCCGCCCACGTCCACGTGGGTGATCTTCGCGCCCAGGCGCGAGAGCTCCACGAAGTAGCGGGTCGCTTCGCGCATGCCGTTGGCGATGTCGCGCACGTTGGAGATCTGCGAGCCCATGTGGAAATGCAGCAGGCTCAGGCAGTCGGCGTACTCGGTGTCGCGCAGCGACTTCCACAGGTCCAGCAGCTGGCGCGGCGAGAGACCGAACTTGGCCTTGTCGCCGCCGCTGTTCTGCCACTTGCCCGCGCCCAGCGAGGCCAGGCGCATGCGCACGCCCAGGCCCGGCTTGACGTCCAGCGCCTTGGATTCCTCCAGCACCAGCTTCAGCTCGGAGGGCTTCTCGATCACGATGAAGGTCTGCAGGCCCAGCTTGCGGCCGATCAGGGCCAGGCGGATGTACTCGCGGTCCTTGTAGCCGTTGCAGACGATCAGCCCGCCCGGGCGCGACAGCGCCAGCACGGCCATCAGCTCAGGCTTGCTGCCCGCTTCCAGGCCGAAGCCCTCGCCGTGGTGGCTGGCCAGGGTGCCGGCCACGCCGCGGTGCTGGTTGACCTTGATCGGGTACACGGCCGTGTAGCCGCCCGGATAGTCCCAGTCGGTCTGCGCCTGCGCGAACGCGGCCTGCAGCTTGCCCAGGCGCTGGCCCAGGATGTCCGGGAAGCGCACCAGCAGCGGCAGCTTGGCGCCGGCCGCGCGTGCGGCGTCGACAATCGTCGGCAAGGACACCACCGGGCCGTCCTGGCCAGTCGGTCTCACCACCATGTGTCCTGCCTGATCCACGTCGAAGTAGCCATCCGCCCAATGCGGAATCGAGTAGGTCTTGCGGGCTTGGTCGAGGGACCAATCGGTCATTTCAGTGGGCCTGGTTGGTAAAAAAGGGGGTGCATGATAACGCCTATATGGCGACAGCTCCGTTATCATGCGCGCCCGCGCCCGTACTCAGGCCCCCAACCTGAACAGGCCAACCCGTCCGGATGTGGCTAGTGCCACGCGGCCCCCGCCGCCCGCCCGGCTCCAACACCCCGAACAGGACTGTTTCTCCATGACTGACAACAACAACTGGTACATCGAGCACTTCGAGCGCACCGGCTCGGCCATTGGCTACCGCCTGAAGGGCAAGCTGGACGAAGTGCAGTCGCCGTTCCAGAAGATCGAGATCTTCGCGACCACCGATTGGGGCAACCTGATGACCATCGATGGCGCCATCATGCTCACCAGCAAGGACAACTTCTTCTACCACGAGATGATCAGCCACCCGGTGCTGTTCACCCACGCCGCGCCCAAGCGCGTGGTGATCATCGGTGGCGGCGACTGCGGCACCCTGCGCGAAGTGCTCAAGCACCCGGGCGTGGAGAGCGTCACCCAGTGCGACATCGACGAGCAGGTCACCGTGATGGCCCGCAAGCACTTCCCGGAACTGTGCGAGTCCAACGATGACCCGCGCGCCGAGCTGATGTTCGACGACGGCGTGGCCTACATGGCCAACTGCCCGGCCGGCAGCGTGGACGTGGTGATCGTGGATTCGACCGATCCGGTCGGCCCGGGCGAGGGCCTGTTCAACAAGGCCTTCTACGAGAGCTGCTTCAAGGCCCTGAAGGACGACGGCATCCTGGTGCAGCAGTCCGAATCGCCGCTGATGCAGCTGGACCTGATCAACGAAATGCGCACCGAGATGGGCAAGGCCGGCTTCGGTTCGTTCAAGACCCTGCCGTTCCCGCAGCCGTGCTACCCGACCGGCTGGTGGAGCGTCACCCTGGCCCGCAAGGGCGAGAGCAGCTTCGACTTCCGCCAGGCCGATTCGGCCGCCAAGTCGTTCGACACGCTGTACTACACCGCCGCCCTGCACACCGGCGTGCTGGTGACCCCGCCGTTCGTGGCGGCGGCCCTGAAGGGCTGATCGGGTAATCGCTGCGCGTCGATGGGAGAGGAGCGTAGAGCCGAGCCATGCTCGGCTGCCTTCGGCCCGATGTAGCGCGAGCACCTCAGCCGAGCATGGCTCGGCTCTACCTTGCAGCCAGGAAAAGACCCGCGCTGGCAACAGTGCGGGTCTTTTTTTGGGGTTCGTGCCACCCGATGGGTCGGCTCCTACGCGTGTAGAGCCGAGCCACGCTCGGCTGCCTTCGGCCCGATGTAGCGCGAGCGCCTCAGCCGAGCATGGCTCGGCTCTACCTTGCAGCCAGGAAAAGACCCGCGCTGGCAACAGTGCAGGTCTTTTCTCAGGGTTCGTACCAGCCGACGGGTCGGCACCTCCGTGCGTAGAGCCGAGCCATGCTCGGCTGCCTTCGGCCTGATGTGTCACGAGCGCCTCAGCCGAGCATGGCTCGGCTCTACCTCGGAGCCAGGAAAAGACCGGCGCCAGCAACAGTGCGGGTCTTTTTCCGGGTTCGTACCAGCCGACGGGTCGGCGCCTGCGCGCGTAGAGCCGAGCCATGCTCGGCTGCCTTCGGCCGGATGTATCGCGAGCGCCGCAGCCGAGCATGGCTCGGCTCTACCTCGCCGCCAAAAAAAGACCCGCGCTGGCAACAGTGCGGGTCTTTTCTCAGGGTTCGTGCCAGCCGACGGGTCGGCGCCTACGCGCTCAGAGCGCCCAGATACCCGCGATCACCGCCAGCACCAGGCCCCACTTGATCACCTGGTAGGCCACCACGCTGCGCTCGCGCAGCGCCTTGGCCTTCAGGCGCACCTTGTAGACGCTGCCGAAGGCCTTGTTGACGCCGCCGGTGCGGTCGCCCGGCAGGTTCGGCGATGCCCCGCCGGCCAGCAGCGTGGACGCCACGGCGCGGTTGAACAGGCCCGGCAGGCCGAAGCGCAGCGGTCGGGCGATGTCGCAGAACAGGATCACCCGGTCGTCGGGGGTCTCGTTGTGGGCGTGGTGGATGTAAGTCTCGTCGAACATCATCCACTCGCCATCGCGCCAGCTCTTCTTGATGCCGTCCACTTCGATGTAGCAGCCATCGTCGTTGGGCGTGGCCAGGCCCAGGTGCAGGCGCAGCGAACCGGCGAACGGATCGCGGTGCGGGCGCAGCTCGCTGCCCGAGGGCAGCTGCGCGAACATCGCCGCGCGCACGTCCGGCAGCGACTCCAGCAGCGCGGTGGTCTTCGGGCACAGCGCCTTGGCCGACGGGTGCGACGGGCCGTACCACTTCAGGTAGAAGCGCTTCCAGCCGCGGCGGAAGAACGAATTGAAGCCGGCATCGTTGAACGTGCTGGACGCGGCGATCTTGTCCGCATCGCGCAGCGCCAGGGCTTCGTCGCGGATCATCTGCCAGTTCTGGCGCAGCGGCTCCAGCTGCGGGAATTCCTTGCCCGGGTCCAGGAACGGCGTGGTCGGCACCTTGGAGAACGCGTACATGACCACGTTGATCGGGGCCATGAAGCTGGAGTGGTCCAGCAACTGGCGCGACCAGCGCGCGCGGACCTTGCCGCGGTAATGGATGTACAGCACGCAGGCGATGAACAGCACTGCCAGCACGATCTTGATCATCAGTCTTCCTCCGGCAGGGCCGGAACCGAAAGGGTGGGGGCGATGCACGGCGGAAGCCGGCACCGATACGGCGGCAGGGGGCGGGGACGTGCCGGGGAGGGGCGGCCGCCAATGTCGCAAGCAACAGCGTATGGTCCGCAGCCCCCGCGCTGGGGTCAAGCGGCGGGCCGGTCATGTTCATCCGGCCACCGTCGCTGTGCCCGGCCCCCGGACCGCGCGGCGAGGGGCCTGCGGACGCGGATGTGCCGCACGCACGCCTGGCCTGCACCGGCCGCACCGGCACGGGCTGCGCTGGCAAACGGCTGATTTTCAACGAAATACCTACGATTGAGACGAGATTGTCCGATTCGGCATGACGAACTGTTCCACGGCCGGCTACGACATTTCTCCGACAAACTCTGGATTGGTGTACCGGCGAGTACTAAAATTAACGAAATCTTAGTAATCACCCATCAGCAGCACCGGTACGCCTGACGCATTGCGCCGACCGCCGGGTCGCAAAGACCCCTATGAACACTATCGTTGCCTCGTGTGTCGATGACACCGCCCCCGCCGAGCTGCTCAAGCGCGGCGAACGCCTGCTTGAACCCGATGTCTACCGCACCTGCCTCAACGGCCAGCCGGCGGTGGTCAAGGACTACACCCGTTATCGCGGCACGCCGCTGTCGCCGGTCGCGCGCCTGCTGGTGCGCCGCGAAGCGCGCATCCTCGAGCGCCTGAGCGGCTGGAAGCACGCGCCCGCCCTGCTCGGCACGATCGGCGGCCTGGCCCTGGGCATGGAGTTCATCCCCGGGCAGACCCTCAGTGCCGCCCAGTCGGTGGGGGTGGAGGTGTTCGAACAGCTGCAGTTCGCCCTCTCGCGCCTGCACGCGGCGGGCATCACCCATAACGACCTGCACGGCACCAACGTGATGGTCAGCGGCGGCGTGCCGGTGCTGGTGGATTTCACTTCGGCCTGGCGCAGCCCGCGCTGGCTGCCGGTGCACCCGGTCTCGCGCCAATTGCGCCGCAGCGACATGAAGAACCTGCTGAAGATGCGCCAGCGCCTCACCGGCGAGCGCCCCAGCGCCCTGGAGGCTGCCCAGGTGGCCGACCCGCGCTGGGTGGCGGCCGTGCGCGTGGGCTGGAAGCGCTTCTACCGCTGGTTCAAGGGCCACGCCTGAGCATGGCCGGCCGGCGCGCTCAAAGCGCGTCGGCGTCCAGTTCGCCGGTGCGGATGCGCACCACGCTGCCCAGGTCGTACACGAACACCTTGCCGTCGCCGATCTTGCCGGTGCCGGCCGCCTTGACGATGGCCTCCACCACTTCCTCGACCTGGCCGTCGGTGACCGCCACCTCGATCTTCACCTTGGGCAGGAAGTCGACCACGTACTCCGCGCCCCGGTACAGCTCGGTATGGCCCTTCTGCCGCCCGAAGCCCTTGACCTCGGTCACCGTGATCCCGGTGACGCCGCGCTCGGCCAGCGCTTCGCGCACGTCGTCGAGCTTGAACGGCTTGACCACCGCCATGACCATCTTCATCCGTCTGCACTCCTGTGTTTCAGGCTGCGAGGATAACGCCTGTCCCCCGGTGAACGCGATGCGCGCGGCCCGTGCCGGCAGCGGCCGCGGGGATTATCCTTGGCGTATACCCCGCGGAGCACAGCATGATCGACCTCAACCACCTGGATGACCTGGCCCGCCGCCTGAGCGACATGGTCCCGCCGGGCCTGCGCCAGTCGCGCGAAGAGCTCCAGGCCACCTTCAAGACCGCCCTGCAGGCCGGGCTGGGCAAGCTGGACCTGGTGACGCGCGAGGAATTCGACGTGCAGCGCGCGGTGCTACTCAAGACCCGCGAGAAGCTGGAGGCGTTGGAGAAGGTGGTGGCCGAGCTGGAAGCGCGTGGAAGCGATACGCCAGCACCCTAAAGCAGGGTGGCGGGCGGCGCCAGCACACTAGGTGACGAAAAGGAATTCGCATGTCTGAACAAGGATCGCAGATGCTGCTGGTGGCCGGCGCCAGCATTGCCGCGGTGATCATCGCACTGTGCCTGATGCGCCTTATCCGCACTGACGATGTGGGCCTGCGCAAGATCTACCGCGTTGTGTTCTCCGCACTTGCCGCGCTGCTTGCCCCCACTCTGGTGGCAGCAGGCCATGGCGTGCTGCCCATTCCGTTCGTCGCCGGCATTCCCATCCTCGCCTACAACCTGGTCTCGTTTGCCGACATGGAGGTCTATTGGCTGGGATTGCTTGGTCTGGGTGCCGGGAAGGGCACAGGCAATGCGGTGGTCTTCACCCTGCCCAGTCTGCTGGTCTTCACCGCAGTCCTGTTTTCGCCGTGGTCACGCGCGCGGCTGCTTACCACCCGTGCGCCGTCAGACGTTCCCCGCTAGCACAAACCGCTCGATCGCCAGCGCCACGCCATCCTCGGCATTGGTCGCGGTTTCAAAGCGCGCGGTCTGCTTCACCCCCTCGATTGCATTACCCATCGCCACGCTGGTGCCGGCGAACTGCAGCATGGTCAGGTCGTTCTCCTGGTCGCCCAGCGCCATCACGTTGGCGCGATCCACGCCGAGGTGTTCGGCCAGCTTCCGCAGGCTCGGGCCCTTGCCGGCACGGTGGTCGAACACCTCCAGGAAGAACGGTGCGCTCTTGAGCACCGCGAAGCGATCGGTCAGTGCGGACGGCAGCCGCGCGATGGCAGCGTCCAGCACGTCCGGCTCATCGATCATCATCAGCTTGATGAACTGCATGGCCGGGTCCATGTCTTCCACGCGCCGGTAGGACAACGGCACGTGTGACAGGTGCGAATCGGCCACCGTGTAGATGCTGATGTCCTGGTTGGGCGTGTACATGCGTCGGCCATCGAGCGCCTGGAAATGGATGCCCAGTTCACGCGCGACCCGCTCGCAGAACAGGAAGTCCTCGAAGCTCAACGGGTACTCCACCACGCGCTGGCCAGTGCCGATGTTTTCCACCACCGCACCGTTGCAGGCGATGCAGAATTCCGCATCACCCTCGATCCCCAGCTCGGCCAGGAACGGCGCCAGCCCGGACACCGGCCGGCCGCTGGCCAGCACCACCCGCACGCCCTGCGCGCGGGCGGCGGCGATGGCCTGCTTCACGCGCGGGGTGAGTCTGTGGGCGGGGTTGAGCAGGGTGCCATCCATGTCGATGGCGATGAGCTCGACCGGGGCGTGGGGGCGGTGCATATCCATGAGGTTCAACAGGGCGTACGCGTGGGGGTAGCCAGTCTAGCGGCAGCGGGCACTGGAACCTCCGACCGCAGCTGAAGGACTTGGCCTACAGACCCACACGCCGCAAGTGAGCATCATCAAGCGCTCCATCGACCCCCTCGGGAACCTGCATGAGCCTGGCGCTGGTCCACAGCCGTGCCCGCGCCGGCGTCAACGCGCCCGCCGTCCGCATCGAAGTACTGCTCTCCGGCGGGCTGCCGCACACCCAGATGGTGGGCCTGCCGGAGACCGCCGTGCGCGAATCGCGCGACCGTGTACGCGCGGCCATCGTCTGCTCGCAGTTCGAGTTTCCGCAGCGGCGCATCACCATCAACCTCGCCCCGGCCGACCTGCCCAAGGAAGGCGGCCGCTTCGACCTGGCCATCGCGCTGGGCATCCTCGCCGCCAGCGGGCAGATCGATGCGCAGGTGTTGTCGCGCTATGAATTCCTCGGCGAACTGGCGCTCACCGGCGAACTGCGCGGCGTGAACGGCGTGCTGCCGGCGGCGTTGGCCGCCGCCCGGCTCAACCGCACCCTGATCGTGCCGCCGGAGAATGCGGCCGAGGCCGGGCTGGCCGGGCACGCCGACGTCCGCGTCGCCCGCACCCTGCTGGAGGCGTGTGCCGGACTGGGCGAGCGCGTGCTGCCGCAGGCGATGCCCGCCGAGGTGGCGGCGCTGCCCATGCCCGACCTGCGCGATGTCCGCGGCCAGCCGCAGGCGCGGCGCGCGTTGGAAGTGGCCGCTGCCGGCGGCCATCATCTGCTGTTGATCGGCACGCCCGGCTGCGGCAAGACGCTGCTGGCCTCGCGGCTGCCCGGCATCCTGCCCGACGCCACCGACCTGGAAGCCCTGGAGACCGCCACGGTCGCCTCCTGCACTGGCAGCGGGATCGACACGGCACGCTGGCGACAGCGGCCGTACCGCTCGCCGCACCACACCGCCAGCGCCGTGTCGCTGGTGGGCGGCGGCGCATTTCCGCGACCAGGCGAGATTTCGCTCGCGCACAATGGCGTGCTGTTTCTCGACGAGCTGCCCGAGTGGAGCCGGCATGCGTTGGAGGTGCTGCGCGAGCCTCTGGAATCCGGCCAGGTGGTGGTCGCGCGCGCCTCGCGCACGGAAGCGTTCCCCGCGCGGTTCCAGCTGGTGGCCGCGATGAACCCCTGCCCCTGCGGCTGGGCCGGTGATCGCAGCGGGCGCTGCCGCTGTGCGCTTGAAAGCGTGCAGCGCTATCGCGGCCGGGTTTCCGGCCCCCTCCTGGACCGCATCGACCTGCACGTCGAGGTCCCTCGACTGGATCCCCATGAACTGCGCGACGACACGCCCTACGGGGAGGACAGCGAGGTCGTACGCCACCGTGTCGTGGCTGCACGCGACCTGCAGTTGGCACGCAGCGGCAAGCCGAATGCGCAGCTGGGTCCTGCAGACCTGGCCCTGCATTGCCGGCTGGCCCCGGCCGACCGCCAGCTGCTGGAGGACGCCGTGGAACGGCTGCAGCTGTCGGCCCGGTCGATGCACCGCATCCTGCGCGTGGCGCGGACGGTGGCGGATCTGGACCGCAGTGAGGCGATCACGACCGCGCATGTGGCCGAGGCGATCGGGTATCGGCAGTTGGACCGGGGTGGGGGCGGCTGATCCCGCGCCTGGCTACGGCGGAGAGCCGGGCCGACACAGGCGGCACGCCCCCGCAGCGCTCACGGGCAGATGAAGCGCTCCCATGTCGCACCATCAAAGCGCAGGATCGCGTCATCGCCGACGGTCCACATTGCACCGTCAGTGGCAGAGGCGCTGTAGTAGGCCAGGTGGCCTTCCACGGGCACGTCCACCCTCGTGACCTGATCGCCCGACAGCGCCAGCAACTCCCGCTGCGCGCACAGATATAGCGTGCCCTGGAACAGGCACGCACGTTCGACGCTGAGGTGCTCGAATGCCGGTGCGGTCAGCGTGCGCCAGCCTTCCAACCGATTGCCTCGGAACACCGTGCCCGCATCGCCCGCCAGCACCACGCTGCCATCGGGCATGCACTGCACCACCCGGATCGCCAGGGTGGTGGGCGACACCAACGGGCGCCATTGCCGGCCATCCCAATGCCACAGTGCGCCACCGTCGCCGGCGGCATAGATGTCGTCCGCGCCGAATCCATCCATCGCGTTGAAGCAGCAGGTCACCTGGTCCGCCAATGGCACGTGGCAGCCGTCGTCCATCCGTCGCCAGCCGTCGGCACCGCGATGGTGCACCTGCCGCTGCGTGCCACACGCGTACAACTCGCCTGAGATTTCTTGCAGATGCATCAGGTACGCATTGGGCAGCGCCAACGTTTCATCCCAGGGTGCCTGCCCGGTGGGGTTGATCCGCAGCAGGCCACGCCGGCCCAGCATGGCAAGCGCGAACGGCCGCTCGTCGGTCGCCGGCAGCAACGTGGCGCCGTAAATGATGTCGGGCAGGTCGTAAACGAAATAGAACGTGCCATCGCGTACCACCATCACCCGGGTGATGCTGGGTTCGTGGCCCTCCAGGTACAGGTGGCCCAACAGCAGCGCGACGTTGGGCGCGCCGGAGATGACATGGGTGAAATAGAGGTCGGTGTCGCGCCGGCCGTCGGGCCGGTGTCCTTCACTGCTCATGCGCATCCTTTCAAGGGCGGGTACCGCGTGGCGCATACAGTGTCCCTGCGAACAGGACATTCATTTATCCACTCTCATGTGATGGCAACAGCGCAGGCTTTCCCTTGCATCTCACGTCGGATCGCGTCGATGCCAGTCTCTTGAAGCGGGTCTGACGGGCCTGCTCCACGCACGCCAATCGAGCCCACGTTCCACATCGCACACGCGGCCCGGTCCAGCCGCGGCGAGATCCGATCCACGCACGGACCCAACCCCACCCCTGCGCGGTGATGGGGCATCGCGTCCATCAACGCGCCCTCAGATCGCCTCATCCACCTTCCGCACCAACTGCCAGCACGGCTTCTGGGCGAAGTAGTAGGTCTGCTGGTCACTGGTATCGGGGGTGAGGATCTGTACGGCCATGCTGCCATCGGCCTCAGCGGTCACCTTCAAGTCGCGCCCCACCTTGTGCAGCGTGGTCGTGTTGGGCATCACCGGCCAGGTCACGTCGCGCAACGCGATTTTCTCGGTGACCATGCGTGGCTCAGGTTCGGCCGCCATATCCACGCTCTCGCTCACCAGGGGATCAGCGACGGACGTCTCCTGCAGCGTGATCTCACGACTGAAGTGACTCAGGAAGGTATCGAACTCCGGATGCGGGCAGGTCGGCGAGACGGCGGCGGCGGGATCGGCCGTGGCGACGGACGCAGCGGCGGCAGCTGCAGGACTCGCGGCAGGACGCGTTGGACTATCGGGCGTTGCGGTGGGCGCCGGCTGCGTTGAAGGCTGGCAGCCGGTCAATGCCAGGCCGAGTGCAAGGGCAGACAGCGGCAAGCGGGAACAAGTGTTCAACGGATCCTCCTGATCGCGTCATGGCATACCGGGCGGCACGCTAGCGGGCACAGCATAGCCAAGCTGCGCGGCGTGCACACGCCGTTGAGGCGGGTGAACGGCCCATCGCGCCGCTGGACGCCCCGATCCCACCACTGCACCATGCACCCATGCGCATCGAACACCTGCTCCTGCCCGCTTCCGATCCGGCCGTTGCCGTGGCGTACTTCGGCGACGTCCTGCAACTGCCGGTGGCCGATGACCACGTGCAGATCGGCTGGAGCACGCTGCAACTGGCGCCCACCGACGCGCTGCCGGTGGGCGGCGTGCACCTGGCCTTCAACGTGCCGCACGATCGTTTCAGCGAGGCGACGCGCTGGCTGGACGCGCGCGCCGAGCGCCAGCGCGATGCCGAGGGGCGCGAGCACTTCAGTTTCGAGGGCCGCTGGGAGGCGGAGTCGATCTATTTCACCGGGCCCGATGGCCTCATCCTGGAGTTGATCGCGCGCCGTCGCCTGCCCGCCTCCGGGCGCAGCGGCAGCTTCCACGGCAGCGAGATGACCTGCATCAGCGAGGTGGGCATTCCCGCGGTGTCGGTGGCCGCCACGCAGTCCCGGCTGGAGGCCGCTTTTGGCGTGGCCGCGCTGTCGCCGCCCACGCCGCACTTCGCGCCGCTCGGCGACGACGAAGGGCTGCTGATCGTGGTCGATGCCAGTCGCCGCTGGTTCCCGGAGCAGCGCTCGCTGCCCAACGCCCAAGGCCTGCGCGTGCGGCTTGGGGATGTGCATGCCGGTGCGGTCGTGGAGGACGCCGCGCTGGGCTGGCACGCGCGGTCCGGCTGAGCCGGCGCTACCAACTGCCGGACGCGCCACCGCCGCCGCTGCGTCCCCCGCCACCGGACCAGCTGGACGAACTGGAGGAGCTGCTGGAGGACCCGCTGCCCGAGTCGTGGTCGTCGCGCCGCCGGCGCCGCTCGCCCTTGCGCGCGCGGCGCGTTTGCGGACGTTGGTGCAATCCCATCACCAGCGCCCAGGCGATGTAGAGGAAGAAGCCGCCGGCGATCAGCATCACCGTCCCGGGGTCGTGGCCGTACTGCGCGTGAGTGCGGTGGACCAGCCAGGCGTAGACCGCCGACAGCCCGCAGAGAAACACCAGCCGCACGAAGAAACCGAGCCGGCCGGTCCGCCAGCTGTTGCGCAGCGCCGCCACCCACAGCCAGATCAACCCCACCGCGATGGCCAGCACGGTCACCAACAGCAGGTGCAGCGCCAGGCTCGGCACCGGCTTGCCCTTCCACACGCTCACCGCGCTGGCCACCACGGCGGCAGCCAACAGGAACGACAACACCCAGCGCGCCCTGCGACTGTCCAGCCACAGCCAGCCCAACAGCGTGGCGATCGGCACCAGCGTGCCCATGGCGATGGCCAGGGCCGCGGTCGCGCCTGGGGTGAACACCGCGCAGGCAGCCGCGGCCACGCCCACCACCGCCAGCATCTGCACCGGGCGGTGCCACCAGCGGCTGACCACGCCGCGCTGCGGTGCACGGCGCGCCCAGGTACCCAACAGGAACCCGGCCAGCAGCGCCAACCCGACGATGCTGTCACCGCGCCGCCAGTCCTGCGGCATCCGCACCACGCCGGGCTCGTCATCCACGGGCGGCAGCGGCTCACCGTCGATGAGGCCGACCAGCAGGCCACTGCCGTCGATCAGCGCCTGGCCGGGCTTGCCCTGGCGCAGCTGCGGGACCATGGCCTGGTCGATGATGCGCTGGGCGTAGGCATCGGGAATGGCACCTTCCAGCCCATAACCGGTCTGGATACGCACGCGCCGGTCGCCCATCGCGAGCACCAGCAGCACGCCGTCATCCACATCCTTGCGGCCAATCTGCCACTGGTCGAACACGCGCTGGGCGTAGGCCTCGATGCCGTCATCGCCGGTGCTGTCCACCACCAGGATCTGAAGCTGGGCGCCGTGCCGGGCCTGCAGGTCCAGTGCCTGGGCACGGAGTTGCGCGGCTTGCTCGGTGGAGAGGACCGGCACGGTATCCACCACCGGGTCGTGCAGCGGCGGGATCGGCGTCGCTGCTGCCCACGCCATCGCAGGCAGCAGGAAAAGCATGCACAGCCATCGGCCTGTCCGGGTCATCCTTGCCTCGCTCGCTGCGGTCCGTTGCGTCTGTGGCCGATGCTACGCCAACCCCGCGCCACCGGCTGAAACGAAGAAGCCCCGCGTCATGCGGGGCTCCCGGATGCGGCCTGCTCGAGCGGCCTCACTCTTCCTCGTCCTGCCACCCCTGCTGCTGGTTCTGGTTGCGCTGCGGTTGTTCCTGCTGCTGTTGCTGCTGCTGATCGCGCCCGCGTTCCTGCTGCTGGCCGCGTTGGTGCTGGGAATCCTGCTTGCGCTGCTGGGTCATGGGGGTCTCCGGGCCGCCAGCGGAGTGCCGGGGTGGGGCCATGCTGTGCACGGGCAGGTTAAGCGCGCGTGGGAGAGTACTCAGAAATTCGTCAAGGCCGGCGCGGCACCACGCGTGCATGCCGGCACGTGCCTGCAATACCGGGCTTTCGCGCCCAAGCCCAGCGCATATGCCGATGGGTAATGGCTACATTCCGCATGGCCCGCCTTGCCAGGTCAGGTGCCTGAATTGCTGGCTGTGCAGCGTCGTGGATGCGCTCTATCATCGCCGCCACCGTCGCCGTGCACGGAAAAGGATGTCCATGCGAGGACTCACGCTCGCCGCAGCGTCGGTGGCAGACACCGATGTGTTGTTCCAGCTGTTGCAGTTCTATTACTTCGAAGCCTCCGCATGGAGTGGCGAAGAGATCGCCGCCGATGGCACCTTCGACTGCGCGCGCGCCGACGTGGATGCCAACCTCCGCGCGCAACCCACATGGGCCCGGCTGCTGTGGCTCGATGGCGTGCTGTGCGGGTTCGTGCTGGTGGACGAGGTGGAGTTCCAGGGCGAGCGCATCCCCGAATTGGCCGACCTGTTCGTGCTGCCCAAGCATCGCGGCATGGGCATCGCACGCGCCGTTGTCGCCCAGCTCGTAACCCCGGGCAGCGGTCGCTGGTTGTTGGCTACGTTCCGCAATGACACGGCCGCCCACGCGTTCTGGAGCAGGCACCTGCCCAGCATGGGCCTGACCATCGAGGTGCCGGCGGCGCCCGACGATTCAGACTTCCGCCTGTTCCTCATCAGCGCGCCATAGCCGTCGCCGGCGGCGTGCCGGGCGGCCGGTTACCCGCGCGCGGCCAGCGCATTGAGCCAGGCATGCTTGAGGAAGTCGCGCACCGCCTGGAAGCGCGGCGTGTCGTACAGCGAGCGGTGCGTCCACAGCCACACGTCCTGGGTCAGTGCCGGTGCATCGCGCACGCGCACCAGCCCGCCCACGTGTTCGGCGACGGTGCGCTCGATCACGCCCAGCCCGCCACCGGCGGTCACGCCATCCAGCACGCCCACCGAGTAGTTGCAGCGCAGCCACGGGCGGTTGGCGCCGGGCAGCGTGCGCAGCCAGCGCTCCACCTCGAACTCCACGCGTGGCTCGTCCAACCCCACGAACTCCAGTTCGTGCCACGCCTGGTTGGCGATGGCCGTATGCCGCCGCGCCGCGTAGGCCTGGTTGGCGTACAGCGCGTACTCCACGCGTCCCACCCGGTCGCCGCGCAGGTCGGCGGTGTCGGGTGGGCCGTAGCGCAGCAGCGCGTCGGCCTCGCGGCGGGCCAGGCTGTACGGCTCGCGCGAAGTGAGCACCTCCACGCCCAGGCCGGGATGCAGGCGGTTGAGCCCGGGCAGCAGGGTGATCAGCAGGAAGCTGGCCCATTCGTCGGCGTTGATCCGCACCGTGCCCACCAGCTCCTTGGGCGTATCGGCCTCGCGCGCGATCTCGTCGGCGGCCTCTTCCATCTGCTCGGCCAGCGCGAAGACCCGCTGCCCCAGCTCGGTAGGAATGCAGCCGGTGGACGTGCGCTCCACCACTTTGCCGCCCAGCCGCTCATCGAGCGCATCCAGCCGGCGCGACAGCGTGGCCGTGCTCATCCGCGCCGCCTTGGCGGCTTCGCGCAGGGTGCCGCCGCGGACCACGGCCAGCAGCACCATCAGGTTGTCCCACGGAAAGTGTTTCATATTTGAAACGGCCGCCTACGATATTGGAGGTTTTTCTCCATTTTTGAAACTTATATCATGGCCGCCGGGCGCGCTACGAGCGTTGATCGCCGCCCCCTTTCCCCTCCCCCTCGATCCGCTCCCCTCTCCGCCAGGCCCTGCCGGCGGCGAACATCAGGTGTTGCCTCATGAAAGCTGAAAAGACCCTTTGGGACCGCGTCGTCCATGCCGTGCTGTTTGAAGGCATCGCCCTGTGCCTGTGCGCGCCGGTGATGTCCTACGTGCTGGGCAAGTCGCTGTTCGACACGGGCGTGCTCACCATCGCCCTGGCCACCTGCGCCATGCTGTGGAACATGCTCTACAACGCGATGTTCGAGCGCGTGGAAAAGAAATTCGGGTTCAAGCGCACCGTGCCGGTGCGTATCGGGCACGCGGTGGGCTTTGAAGGCGGGCTGGTGCTGGTGGTGGTGCTGCTGGCCGCGTGGTGGCTGTCCATTTCCTACTGGGAGGCGTTCCTGCTGGAGATGGGGCTGATCGCGTTCTTCCTGCCTTACACGTACGTGTACAACCTGGTGTATGACAAGGTGCGGGAGCGCTTGGTGCGGCGGGCGCAGGCCGGGCGGGTAAGCGAGGCGGGGTGAGGTTGGGCAACGTCACCCAAGAGTGAGCAGCGCTGTGGCGTCCAATCCTCAAGGACAAGGAGATTGGACGTGAAGAAGCACTCTGCCGAAACACAGGCCATATGCTACGAGCGCTTCAGGATGTCCCTGAGCGCTTTCTTCGGCCCAACCGCCAGTCCAGCGAGCTTCAATCCAATTGTTGCCGTTTCCACGCAACGATCATGATTCCCGGCGTGTTCGTGCAGTCGGGCAAGGAGAAGACATGCTCGAACCTTGGTCAGAGACCCGAGAAGACCGGGCTCCCCACGCTCAATGTCTTTTCCATCCATCGCGGCGATCGGCCCATCTAGACGATACGCATGAAACAACTGCATGCCGCGCCCCATCACCACGCCAGCGACCGCATCGACGCCTGAGCTGGACATCGGCCACCATTGATCACGTGTGCCAGACGCATCCGTCAGGCGCAACTTCACCTCACAATCGTGTATGTCGATCTGATCCCTATCCAGTGGCGCTTCTGTCCCGGCCTTCGGCAAGAACGTGTAGTGAACGCCAAGGTTCACGCAGAATGACTGCTCTACGCTGTGTGGCTGCAACTGGATGAGGTTCAGCTCATCACCACGTCGGCGGCTCCAGGTCCCCGCCGCGATTCGCCGGAATCCTGATCCCTTCAGCGACTCACCCATTGCGGCGTCTTCGGCCTTTTTCAGTTCGGCGAACTTCATCATTGGCGTCATTCAACGATAGTAACCCCGAGTTTATTCAACGTGGCGGCGGCTACGGTGGCAAAATGCACATGGTTGACGTGGGCCCGCCTCAACAGATCAGCTGACGACGGGAAGAGTGGTTCAGAGGACGTTGATCTCTCGCAACCACCGCATGGCGTCGTCCGTCCACCGGTCGGCATCCGTGCCCTGCCTGCGAACCCCAAAGGCATGTCCTCCCGTTTCGTAGAGATGGAGTTCAACGAGGGCACCCACCTTCCGAAGCTCCCGCGCGTACACCTCGGAGTAGTAGGCCGGGTCCACCGGGTCGTCTTTGGCGTGTATCAGCAGCGTCGGAGGAACCTCCCTGGAGACCACGATATCGGTGTTCAGCTGCTGCGCCGCCACGGACCTGGGCGTCGTGTTCTTGTGCTCCATCGTCAAGTGCCCCGGATAGACGGGGATGGCAAAATCGGGACGACTACTGACGCGGTCTATCGCATCCATCGGCTCATAGGCGCGCGCGCCGAACGACGTGCTGGACAATACGGCAAGATTGCCACCGGCCGAGAATCCCATCACGCCGATCTTGTCCGGATCGATCCCGTACCTGGCCGCATCAAACCGGACCATCGACACTGCCCGCTGCGCATCCTGCAAGGCCATGGGTACGCTGGGACTTTCGTGCCGTCGCGTTTCACTGTTCCAGTTGCAGCCAGTATTGGGAACGCGGTACTTCACCAGGATGCAGGTGATTCCCGTGTCGGTCAGCCATCGACAGACATCGGCTCCATAACGACCCAGTGTGCTCTTAGGTCCAATCCCCAGTGCCTTGTAGCCGCCTCCCGGGAAAACAAGGATCGCGGCCCGCACCGAGGTTGCCCGCGGGCGATAGACCAGCAATGACGGATGGGTGAGCGCCCACTCCTCGCCAGCCAGTTCCTGGATTCCGATCCGCACAACCTGCGCATCTTCTGGCCATAGCGGAACTTCCTCCGAATAGGCCGTCTCCGTCGCAGCAACCCGCGCGGGGAGAGCCAGGAGACAAAATGCCGCCAGTGCCGCAGAACAAACGGTGCGCATCCAGGCTGACTCCTGTCAGGGCGGCCCTCGACAGGCCATTGCCGGAGTCTAGGACGGCGCTGCCGGGTCGACAACCGGGCAGACACCTCGATACAGGCAGAATGCAAAGGTTGCGCGCCGCCGGTGAGTTGTGGGCAGAGGGTTGCGTGTGTAGTTTCTATCGACCATGGGACGGAGATGGCGGATGCGCACGGTTGCTTTAGTCGTTTCACTGGGGATCACAGCAGTCTCCGCGGCGGGCGCTGGACAAACCGGCGACCCCGCAAAGGCGACTTCGATGGCAGTTACGAGCGCGCCGTCTGCTGCACTCAACGCACCACCTGCATCCGCCAGCGGTCCGTTCGCCGGCGCCTGGTCGTCCTGTGACGGCGCGACTTCGCCTGCTGAGTGCAGCCGCTACCTTCTGATCCAACGCGGTGAGCGCATCTGCGGGACCTGGTCGTATCTCGCCTCCGGCCAGACCTTTGAAGGCAGGCTGGTTGCGCATGCGACGTCTGAAACGAAGGCGCGGCGTACCCAGGTCTGTGGCCGCCCGGGTTCAGAGACCGATACCGAATGCGCGGATGGCTGGCAGAACGTTGACGCGCCCTTGCGGCTCTGTGACGGCAAGCTCAGCGATCTGGCCGCGACAGACGGTGCCTGCCTGGGCGTCTACCAGGCAGCGCCCGTGCTGCCGGCCGAACGTGCGGCGTTGGAAGCGCAGCCGTGGATGGCGGCCTGTCTCGCGGCCCCTCTTTGAATGATCCGGTCAGCAGGCGAGCATGCCGCCGAGGCCAGAGCTGCGCCCGCACCTCTGGCCAGAAGCGGTATTGCCGTTCGAACCTCTGGAATCCGACTACCCACTGGAACGTCGTCCCTCTCCAGTCCGGGAAGGTAGACGATCAATCGGTAGCCAACCGGTCGGAGGTGCTCCACGCTGAACCGCGCGGCTGTAGGGAGATTCCCGCCGTCAGGCCGCTCTAGCATGACCATGCATGTCGTCGAGGCCCTCGGGTGGGGCAATGGGAGATCATGCGCCAGCGCCAAGCCGCGGCCCGAGATTGAGAAACCTGTCTTCTACAGCCAGGAGGACGTTCATGCTCCCAAACTAGGCCAGAACCTGGGCTCGCGCCATTGGGTCCACTTTCGGCCTTGGATTCAACCAAAGCTGTGTCCGCAGTACCGAGCCCATCCGCTCTCTTCGGCGCGCCGTCAAGCGACAGGTGCTCCATCTGAGAGTTGCACGCGAGCGCTTTCGGCGTCCTTCTTAGCTAGCACCTTCGCACTCTTGGACAGCGCCTTTCGTATGCGCTGCTGGGCATCCTTGACCTTCTCCCCATCAAGCACCTCCCGCTTGAGTATCTCGTTATTGAGCAACTCAACGATCGCCTCCGACTCAATCTTCAGCTCAGGGAACAAGCGACGCAGCTCACGGCGTACCACGGATACAACCGACTCTCCCAAAATGACCTGTGCCACGGTGAACTTGTTGAGTACGGATATGTGCTGATGGTAGAGACCCATGGCATCGGAGGTAATACCCTCTCTGCAAAGAAGGAAGAGACGACGCTGATCCTCCTCATTCTTCAGATTGATGTCTGCGATGCAGAATGAAGAGACAAGTTCATATTCGATCGGCTGTCCGAACTTTATTCGGTACAGGCGCCACTCCAACGCGTTCGTGAGAACGATCCACTCAATGCCCTCGTGCGCGCCATAGTTGATGGCCTGACGAAGATGTGTCTCGTTGAGAGCTATCGCAGCAGCTTTCACCTCGATCAGAACGCGAATCTTGCCGTCGATCTTCACCGCAAGATCGCAGAACGTGCCACGAATCTGCTGCTCACTGGTCAACTCATTGTATTTGTCATAGCCGAATACCTCAGCGAGCATGTCTTTGACGAGAGTCACCGTGTCGGCCTCCGACACATCCCTAGTCTTGTGGGAAATCGCAACAGCGACCAGGGATTTCACCGTAGCCGGCCAGCGATCCATCACCTTCTTCGGAATCTTCAACATAGCCCCCCCTTTCCTTGGCAGTTTCCACATATTGGCCGCTTGCCGGGCTTCCCGCAACCGCCCCAAGGAAATCGGACCGGCCCATTGGTCGAGGCACGAAGTCTCGTTTTGTTCGCGCTTCCGCCTTCCCAGCGCCCCGGCTGGATTTAAGGCAAGTCAGCCAGTAGGGGAGCGCGCTGCCTCTCCCTGACAGAAGTGAGGAATATCGGGATTTTGAATAACCGAATCTGCGCAGTACGGTCGGTCCGGAAAGGAGGACCCTCATGCCCATCAAGAGCTTCGAGTTACCTTTCCTGTCCGCTACCCGAGCGGCATGCGTCAGCACCTGCGACAACACCGAGATCCCGGCCATCATCCTTTGGTTGGCATCCGGCCATTGGACAGCGTATGTCAGGGCCGCATCGGTTCACAGCACCGCCACAGCTACCACCAATCCGCGCAACCACCACCCCGCCATCACTCCCACCTCTCCAATCCCCCAACTCCAGTTGACGCCATCGTTCGCACCAGCTGCGACCCCCTGCGAGCTTCATCCCACTTCCGCACATCCACCGCGCTCCATTGCGCATCATCGCGAATGCTGCGTACCTGTTCGGTTGACCCTCTTCCCACCCGAACGCATGGTGCACGCATGAACACTCTCACGCGCATCGCCCTGCTTGGCGACGTGGCCAATATCCGCCAGGGCCATCCCTTCCGCGGTGCCATCGCCGCCGTGCCGGAGGGCCCGGTGCAGGTCATCCAGTTGAAGAACCTCGGCGCCGATGGGCTGCAGGAACGCGAGCACCTGCTGCGCACCGCGCTGCGCACACGCAAGCCGCCCGATTGGGTGCAGGACCAGGATGTGCTGATCGCCGCGCGCGGCAACCATGCGCTGGCGATGCTGCTGCACAACCCGCCGGAGAGCACCGTGTGCAGCCCGCACCTCTACGTGCTGCGGGTATCCACGCCGGACCTGCTGCCCGCCTTTCTGGCATGGCAGTTGAGCCAGCGCGCCGCCCAGGCCTACCTGCGCCAGCAGGCGGCGGGCTCGCGCCAGCAGAGCCTGCGCAAAACGGCGGTGGCACAGTTGCCGGTGCATGTGCCGCCCGTGGTCCAGCAACGCCGCATCGTGAGCATTGCCACGGCGGCGCAGGCCGAGCGGCGCTGCCTGGAAGGCTTGATCCAGATTCGCCAACAGGAGATCGCCGTGGTGGCCGAGCAGATGTTGCAGGGAGGCGGCGCATGAACCGGATGGCCGCCCTGCCCGGCGCGCATGCCACGAATGCCGCACTGAACGCCGCCCGCGAGACCCTCGCCGATGCGGCCGATGCCGGCGCCGCCACCTACCTGCTGTTGGCGCTGCTGCTGCTCAAGATTGCCAGCGATACCGACGCCGCCGCGCAGGACCCGGACGGCGCCTACGGCGCGCCGCTGGACTGGCCGCCCACCGCGCCGGGCGCGCAGCTGCTGGTGGTGCCGCCGGAGGCACGCTTCGAGCTGCTGTATCGGCAGCGCTTCAGCGGGGACAACGAGCGCCGCATCATCACCGCGCTGCAACGGCTCACCCAGGCCAACCACGCCACGCTGGCCGAGGTGTTTGATGTGCTGCGCCTGCACGATGGCTGGCCACGGGATGCCGATCGCCGCGACGTCGCGCTGTCGCGCCTGCTGGGGCGGCTGAGCGTGCCGGCGCTGGATTTTCGCAGCCTGCGTGGTACTTACCGCGCCGACATCGGGCAGGCGGTGGACCGCCTGCTGGAGCGCAGCCAGCCGCGCCGCAGCCCATCGGCGGTGGCCCATGTGCCCGATGCGTTGGGTTGGCTGATGGCGGGCCTGATGGACCCCGGCGAGGACGAGACCATCTGCGACGTGGCCTGCCATAGCGGCAGCCTGCTGCTGGCGGCCAGTCGCTGGGCACGCACCGCCCATGGCGCACGCCGGCACCAGCTGCTGGGGCAGGAAGACGACGACACGGCCTGGGCGTGTGCGCGCCTGCGCCTGCTGTTGCACGGGGAAGACAACCACGCGCTGCATGCGGGCACGCCGCTGCTGCACGACACGCTGGTGCACCCGAACGGCCAGTTGCGGCGCTTCCACGTGCAGCTGACGCGGCCGCCATTTGCGCTGGCGTGGTCGCCCGAGCGCGGCATGCGCGATGTGCACCAGCGCTACGTGCATGGCTTTCCACCACGCCAATGGGGCCACCTGGCGTTGTTGCAGCACATGCTCAAGGCGATGGACCCGCACACTGGCCGCATCGCGGTGGTGGTGCCGCACGGGGTGCTGTTCCGCGATGGCGAGGAGGCGCTGATCCGCCGTAGCCTGCTGGAGGCCAACCTGATCGACGCGGTGGTGGGCCTGCCGGACCGGCTGTTTGCCGGCAGCCCGGTGGCCACGGCGCTGCTGGTGCTGCGCGCGATGCGCACGGACGAGAACGTGTTGTTCGTGGATGCGCGGCGGTTATCGGTGGCCACCCGCCGCGGCCCGCGGCTGGACAGCGCCGCCGCCGAGCAGGTGCTGGCGCTGTGCCGTGCGCGCGCCGATGTGGCCGGCGTGGCATGCCTGGCCTCCCCGCAGATGCTGGCCAGCCAGGCGGGCAACTTGAGCGTTGCGCGCTATGTGCAGCCGGATGACCGAGGGCAGGTGCCCACGCTGGACGCTCTGCGCAGCCAGCGCGCCCGGTTGCGCGCGCGATTGAGTGCATTGGAACAGGCGTTGGAAGGCGATCTGGCCCAGGTGGCGGAGCGGCCGGCCAAGGCCGGCTGAGTCTCGGGTGCGGGCGGGTGTGATGGGTTGATTGGCCCACGCTATCTGCTGGTGGCGAGGCATTGAAAATGTTCACCGCGCGGTGCAGGCATCGTGCAGGAAACGGAATGGTGCACACGGCGGGGCGTGTGATGGCTGCGCCAGACTGCGGGCATGACGTGTCTTCTTTTCAAATGCCCCTCACCGCCCCCGGCCCGCGTTGGCAATCTACCGGCGGCGCGTCCATGAGCCGCCCACCGCTGCGGGGACCGGTCACTCGTTCCGCCCTGGGCTGGCTGCAACGGCTGGGCTGGCGTTACCTCGCCCCAAACCGGCGCGTAGCCCTACGCGGTGTGAACGGCGCCGGGGTGCTGGAAGGCCGCCTGCGCGAATATCTGCACCAAGTGCGTTTCCACGCACATGGCGACCACTGGCCGCTGGATGCAGACGGCATCGCGCAGGTGCTGGGCATGGTGGTGCAGGGGTCGCAGCGGCGCGGCTGGCTCGCCGCCCATCAGGCGGTGCTGGCGTGGCTGCGCGATGGGGTATGCGTGGCGCAGCAACTGCCTGATGGGCGCAGCGTGCAGGCCACGGTGCCGCTGGTGGATGTGGGCACGCCCCTGAACAACCACTGGGACATCGCCAACGCGCGCGAGCAGGGCCAGCCACCACGGGATGCGACGCCGCGCGTGGATGTGCTGGAGGGCTACGTCAATGGCTTGCCGGTTCTGCGACTGCTGTGCGTCGAGCGCGATGGGCAGGGTCGATGGGGCCGCGAGGACGTGGCCATTGCCCTGCACCGCGCGCAGCAGCACGCCCACGCCGCCCGCGGCGCGCCGCTGGTGCTGGCGCTGGACCGGCGCGGAGGGCGCTACGCGGGCCACGCCACCCCGGCCGATGGCTGGGTGCGTTGGCGCGAACATGGCTGGGACGCCGAACGGGCACTTCAATTGCGCCAGCGCGCATCCACGCCAACGCCAGGCACACCGGACCCGCACGGCCAGCGGCTGTGGGCGGTGCACGCGCCATTGCTGGCCGGGGTAGCCGAGCCTGCACGGCTGCTGGCGCTGCTACGTGGCTTTGTCCACACCGCGTCCGATGGCCGGCAGCGCATTGCGCGGTCCGCGCAGTTCTTTGCGGTGCAGGCCGGTGTCGCGCACCTCCGAGATACAGAGACCGGTGGCGGGCGCCGCCACGGCTGCCTGCAATTGGCGGCCGGCAGCGGTATGGCACTCACCGTGCACTGGCTGAGCGAGCAACTCCGGGGCGATTCGGTGCTGCGGCACTGCCGGGTGCTTCGCCTGCAGGCTCAGGATGGCGCGTCCTCGCAGAAGGTGGCCGACACACTGCCCTCGGCGGGGCAGGCGCTGGCGGCATTCATGGCCGATGGGCGCGGCCGCACGCTGCAGACCACGCCCGGCGCGCTGCAAAGCTGGCTGCGCCATGCGGATACCGCGCAGGCCGGCCATGACCTGATCGTCCTGGCTGACGCGCACCTGCGCGGCCGCGCGCCGGTCTGGCTGGACGATGCCTGCGAGCGGCTACCCCATGCGCGCTGGCTGTGGCTGAGCAGTGGGGGGATGGCCGCCGCGCCGGCGCAGACCGACATGCCGGTGCTGTTTGCCTGCTCAGATGCCGAGGCCATTGCCGATGGCCTGGTGGTGCCGGTGTACCACCATAGACTGATGCCCTCCCCTGCCAGCCCACAGACTCCCCGGCGCGGCGCGGATCACGCGACCGAGCCCTTGGCCTCAACGCCCTGTTGGGCAGCCCCAGTTGCCCAGCACCTGCGCGACACGCTGGCGCATACCGAGCGCGACCTGCGCGCGTTGCTGCTGGTGGCCGATACCGAGTCGCAGCATCGCTACCATCATGCCTTCTCTCAAGACGGCGCGGTGCACAGCGCGATCGTCGGCTCCGGCCCCGCGCATGAACGCGGGGCGATGCACAGCGCCCAGCTGCTGGTCGCCAGCGACCTGCACGCCCTGCCCTGGCTGGACGCCCGGCTGGCGCTGGTCTACCTCGATACCGCGCTGGATGCTGTGGCCGCCGCGCGGATGCTGGCGCTTGTCAACCGCCGACATCCGCACAAGCACTGCGCCTGGCTGGTGTGCCTGCCCGCCGTGCCGGCGCCGTGGTCCGCCGGCGCGCCCGGTGCGGCCACGCCGCAGCCGCTGCGGGTGGTGCGGGCCGGGCTTTCCCGCCAGCACCGCCGCCTGCATGCGCTGCTGCCGCCGGGCTGCAGCAGCGATTTCCACGCTTGCCGCGACCACTTGGGCCCGCGCTGGCATCTGGATGCGCACGGCCAGCAGCGCGACCAGCATCGCCTGCGCCGACGCTGCCTGCACCAGCGCGTGACCGCCTTTGGCCAGCAGCTGCAGGCGGCGCTGCTGGGGCCACCCGGTGAAGGCGACGCGGATACTCCACTGCAGCGATATCGCTATGACCTGCATTTTTGCTCGCTGCTTCGCGATGCGGTGGGTGAAGAGGCGGCCGAGCAGCCATTGAGCGTGGCCGAGGATGTGCGTATCCGGCATTGGGCGCGCGAACGTGCGCCCGAAGTGCGTGACGTGGCCTGGGACTATCTGGGCCCGGCAGCGACGTCCGAGGGCAACCCCGGCCGCGCGGCGGATGCATTGCACAGCCAGCTGCGCCATCAACTGGAGACCGGTCCCGCCGGGCCCGCCGCGCGTAGGCAGCTGCAACGGCAACTGCAGATGCTGCTGGCCAGGCCGGTGCTACCGGCTGAACGCCTGCAACAGTTGCGACGCCTGCATGCGCAACACATCGTGCGCCGGCCAACGCGCGACGGGTCGCCGGCGGCAGGCGATGCCCCGCCTTCGCACAAGGCCTGCGATGCTCTCTTGGCGCAGACTCTGGGCGCACCCAAAGACAGCGCGCAACGCCGGTTGCAGCACGCGCTGGCCACGCAGCTGGCCAGCGCCATGCGCACGGCCCTGGCGGCCCAACCGCAGGCCCCACACTTGGCGATGGCCGACCTGCAACGCCGGCTGGCGCCGGCCTGGGCGACAGTGCTGTCGCCGCGGGAGTGCGAAGCCCTGCGGATGGCCTTGCAGCGTCTGCTTGACGACATGCCCCCTGGGACCGCCAGCGGGTGAGCATCACCGTGCTGGGAGGATCTCCGGCAACAGTTGCCCGGCTAGCTCGCCGGGAGTGTAATGATCGCTCCGCAGCACCCGCCAGCGATGGTCCCGCGCGGCGCGCTCGAAACGTTTACTGGACGCGCAGTGCTGGTAGTAGCTGTCGATGACCTTGCTGTCCAGCGCCCGCACCCGCCCACATGCGCGCTGCCACGACACCCGCGAATCGCACACCACCGCCACCGCGATGTCCGGCACCATCACGCCGGAAGAAATGTTCTGCTCGATCAAGGCATCGACATCCACGCGTTCGCGGAACACGGCATCGGACGGATACCAGCGATCCATCAGGACCACCTCTGCACTGGCCCGTGCGAGCGCGCCAGCGCTGATGATGAGGCGACGCTCGCGGTGCAGCGTCGCCAGTGCCAGGTTGGCCGATGCGCTCCGCTCCGACTTGAGCCTCGCATAGGCATCCTGCAGGATGTCGGGCTGGTGCTGGGCCATGAGCGTCTTCTCGACCAGCACCGATACCGCGCAGCCACGCTCGTGCAATGCCGAAGCCAATGCGCCTATCAGGGTGGACTTGCCGACGCCCTTGGCGCCATCGAAGGTAATCAGACGCGTCATTGTGAAGGTGGCCCCTGCATCGGCTGGTTGGACAGGGTCAGGTTGCGGTAGATGGTGAGCCCAAGGCACCCCTGCGCATGCGCATGGACCAACCAGCCGTGGATGTCCTCCACGGAGGTCTCCGCCCTGCAGTTGATCGTCTTGGTGATGCCGCAGTCGATGCCCGACTGAAGCGCCGCCTGCACGTCGATATGTACTGGCCCGGGTAGCTCCAAGGCAGTGGGGCAAAGGTCCGCCAAGGCATCCCCCGCCACTTGGCGCAGCGTTTGCCCACCTTGCAGGGCCTGTTCCACGTCGGCGGCGTGCAGCCCGGCCTCTTCCACGAGAAATGCCACGACGGGATCGAGCACGTTGACCTGCGCGTCGATCACCCGCTGCTGGATGATGTGGGCGAAGAGCGGCTCGATCCCGCAGGACACGCCGACCAGAAGCGCGATCGTCGCGGTGCCCGCGATGGCGGTCAGACTTGCATTTCGCCGGGCGCGTCCTTGTGCGGCCTGCCAGGCTGGGTAGGGCCCCAGCCGTGCAGCAAGGCGGCACGACTCTCGTTCGGCGGCCTCGTGCAGCGCGCAGCTCAGCTGGCGGGCAAAGGCCAGGCTTCCGGTCTGGCCATAGGGCAGGCCGAGGAGCATCAACGCATGCGCAAACCCCATGACGCCGACACCTACCTTCCGCGTTGCATTCGTATTGGCGGCGATCCGCTCGCTGGCATGCGTCTGCAGGTCGTGCATGCCATCGAGCATGCGCACGCTGACCGCAACCGCCTGTGCAAACCCGACCCAATCGAACACCCGGCGCCGGTCGGCGGACAGTGACACGAAGGCGACCAGGTTGATTGACGCAAGCAGGGCCGATTCATCTACGGCCAGCGGAGCCTCGCCACAGACATTGGCGGCGAAAGAGGTATGCGGCTCCTGTGCAATCCGGGTAATACGGTCGGTGAATACGACCCCCGGCTGGCCGGTGCGGTGAATGTGCTCGGCAACCGAGACCATCTTCCGCTGCGTAGTGGCATCCGACGCGAGGTCCGCCATGAACGCGTCCGAGAGCCCAACGTTCATGTTGGTCACCGAGAGCGTCCCGGCCAGCCCGAGGAACGTATCCAGATCGCCGCTGATCGGCATGGTCACGGCATTGCTGGCCGGACGCGGCCGGCCATGCTGGTGCGCGCTGGTATCCCGGTCGATCATGCGCACGGTCTGGGCGAAATCCTGCTCAGTGCCCGTCAGGGTGTAGCCTACGCCACCCATACCATCGTGGATGAAGCGCATGGTCCGCAAAAACGCGGGCGCTTCATCGGCTACATCGACGGCGAAGCAGGCGAAGATGCGGGGCGATTGCTCACCGGCGTTCACCAGCAGTGGGCTGTTCGGAAGTAGCGCGCCGGTAGCCAGGTAATCGGATAGTTGTCCAAGAAACTGCTCCGGGCATGCGTCGGAGCGGCCCTGTTCAGCGCGCGCGGCCATGGCCACCACGCGCGACACTAGCCCATCCCATCCGTCTGCGGCGTGCCGATGCAGTATGCGGGCGGTCAGTGCACTGGCAAACGAGCCCTCGCCCAACCGATAAGCATGGTATGGCCGGTCAGCGTGCATGCGCGGCTCCGTCGCCATGTCCGTAACGCGTCCGCACCCCGAGTTCCATGATGCTGAGGGTGCCGCCTACGATCTCATGGCGAAGCACTCGCCGCTCGCTCACTGCGTCCTTGTCCGGGTAGTCCGCAAAGCGGTCGTTGCTGATCACATAGGCGCCAGGGTTGCCCGATGCCTGTTCCAGGACCACCTCGTCGGCCTTGCCGCGGCTGGCGACCACATGCACGGTCGCCCCTCCCGGGAAGGTGGCGCGGATAGCGGCGTCCCGAGTCTTCAGCAGCGTACGGATGCTGGCATCAAACACCAACGTCACCTGGTAACGTTCAAGCAGTTCGGGCACCAGCGCCTGCAACGGCGCCAGCCCGACGAAATCATTCTGGGCGTAGCACAGGTTGTTCCCGTCGATGACCAGGTGATCGATGTCGACAGTGGCCACTGAAATGATGTGCTCGATCCGGCGCGAGAGTTTGTCAATGTCGCGCTCCAGCGGCGCAAGCGCGCCCCGTTGCTTGGAGATGTAACGCCCTGGACTGGAATCGCCGAGGCACGCTTCGCACTCTTCGTGAAGGATGGCACGCGCTTGACCGGTATCGGCGTTGGACAGGGCCGCGTCGTAGCGTTTGGCGGTGGCGATGTCGCGCAGGATCGCGGCCTGCTCCTGCTGAAGCGCGGCCAGGCGCGCGGGCAGGTCGCCCAGACGCCGGTCCAACGCATCACGGCGTTCTCCCAGCGCCCGCGCCTTGGCACGGTTCACCTCCAGCTCGACCTGGATCCCTTCGATGGTGGCCACCGCACGCAGGGGATCGAAGGCATGATAATCGCGGATGCGCTGTCCCAGCGCCTTGACCAGCTGATCCGACGCGGCAGCGCTGCGCTCGAGCGAGGTGCGCTCGCTGCGAGCCTGGTTGGCCTGCTGGCTGACTACCGCCAAGTGCCGTTTGGCGATCGTCCTCTCGGAGGAGAACCACCAGCGTGGATTCAGCCCGGCGCTAGCGAGCGCCTCGAGGCGCGCCTGCTCCGGATCAAGACGGGCGCAGCGGTCGGTCGCCAGCAGGAGCTTGGACTGGACGTCATCGCGCTCCCGCCGAAGGCGACCCAGCTGCATGTGCATGGCCTCCGGGTCAAAACTGCGATGGCCGGCGAGCTGCTCGATCCAGTCCAGGCGCTCGGCGTGCATTCGCTTGGCGAGGGTGTCAAGGCGGGCGACGCGGGAAGTGAACGGGTTTTCCATCGGGTCCTCGTGGAGGCTTTCAGGCGGCGGTGCGCGCGCTCAAAGAGTGGAGAGGTTGGTCATCGCACGCTGGCGCATATAGGCAATCTGGATGACGCAAGGCACGGTTACGCGATAGGCAGGACTGGCAAGATCGAAGGCCGTCCAGATCGCCGTGATGGCCCAGCCGATCGGTCCGGCGAAGACGCTGATGCCGCGCATCATTCCGGCCGTGGTACCAAACGCAAGACCCCTGCCCAGCATCGCCTTGGCCACCGCATTGGCAACCACTGCTGCCATCTTGTAGGCGCCGAACCCGGACACACGGATGGCCGTTATCAGCGCCGTCATCGTGGCCGGGCCGGTTCCCCTGACATACCCGGCCCCGAATTCGGCGAACAGCTGTTCCTTCTGCTCTTCGGTCATCTTCTCCATCGACTGTTCGAGAACACGAAGGAGGATCGACATTTCCATCTGCGCACAGCTGCTGTTCGCCTTTACCGTCGCCTTCACCCGCTTGGCGACGTCACGGACGATCTCCTTGTAGGCCACGCCCGACCCGCCGCGAAGCAGGTTCATGAGCGAATTGCCGCCGAAACGACACAGTTCTTCGACGATCAGTGCGCGGATGTCCGGCCCTGCGATGCCGGCATCCCGCGCGGCCATAAGGCGGCGGCAGACGTCGCTGGAGACCGAAATGCGCCCCTTGCCACGGTCGGTGATGTGGTCGATGAGCACGCACAGATCGTCGAACTCCCCGCGTCCGATCACGTTGATGAGATCGGTGTCCTCAATAAGATTGATGGTACTCATGAAGCCTTCTTGACGTGCACGTCGACTTGGCGCTGGTCCGGATCGACAGGGGTGGACTGGTTGGCGATTGCTGCGGCCAAGGCGACGGTGTCGAGCGGAATATCGCTTGGGCGTCGGCCTTGCAGCATTAGCGCCGAGATGGTTTGGCAGTTGCGGCGGCGGCGCTCGTTGCGCCGCTGCAGGCGATCCAGCTCGGCGGCATCGACCGGAACATCAATGGGGGCCGCTTCGGGATGCACGCCACACTCGCGCAGGACCAGCTCGGCCAGATCCCCGGCGCTCTTCTTTTCCTTTTGTCGCGAGGCGACCTTCTGGACGGCGTTCAGTGGCATGGAAAGGCCATTGAAAGCGCTGTAAAGCATCGTCCAGTCATCAGGCCGCATCAGCAGAAACGCCGCCGGGATGCCAAGGGCATCGGACAGGCGCGCCAACGTGCGCAGGTCTGGATTGGGCTCGTGGCCACGGCTGGGCGTGGTGAGGGCACGCAGGGTACTGCGTGCGATGCCGCTCTGCTTCTGTACCGCTACGGTGGCCATGCGACCGGCGCGGCCATCCACCCGCTGGCTCCCCGCCACGCGCAGCACAGACACCAGGTTGCGCGACAATTGCTGCCCCAGGGCAGCAGTGGAGTTCCTTTCCTCAACCATCGGTGCACCGCGCATCCTGACTTGGGTGCGAGAATTCTACTCAGGCGGGGAACGCCGGATAAAGGCACGTCTGGAGTGCTGGCGATCCATTTTTCGCCAGCATTATGCATCCAGAGGCCTTCTCCCGATGTTGCCGCCGCTTACGGCATCACCGGCGGCACATAGGTGAGGGTCATGCCCAGCAGCCACAGCAGCCCCAGCACCAGCGGGATGTGCACCAGCAGCTGGATGAAGGTGAAGCCGACGATGTCGCGCGCCTTCAGCCCGAGCACGCCCAGCAGTGGCAGCATCCAGAACGGGTTGATCAGGTTGGGCAGGGCTTCAGCCGCGTTGTACACCTGTACGGCCCAGCCCAGGTGCGCCTTGAGCTCGTTGGCGGCCTGCATCACATACGGCGCCTCGATGATCCACTTGCCGCCGCCGGAGGGCACGAAGAAGCCGAGCACCGCCGAGTAGACGCCCATGACCAGGGCAAAGGTATCGGTAGTGGCGATGTGGACGAACAGGCTGGACAGGCGGTGCGCCAGGGTTTCGTCGCCGCTGCCCACCGCATGGGTGAGGATCATGGCGATGCCGCCGTACAGCGGGAACTGGATGAGCACGCCGGTGGTGCTGGGCACCGCCTTGGCCACCGCGTTGAGGAAGCTGCGCGGGCGCCAGTGCAGCAGCAGGCCCAGCGAAATGAACAGGAAGTTGTAGGTGTTGAGGTTGGCGATGGCGCTGACCAGCGGCTTGCTGGCGAACTCGCCGAACAGCCAGCCGAAGGCCAGCAGCGAGAGCAGCACGGTGAGCAGCGGGCTGTATTCCAGCCATTCGCCCGGGCGCGTGCGCGGCTGCAGCGGCGGCGGCTCGGCCTGGGCGGCGCCGTCGAAGTCGCGGGCGGTGCGCGCCGTGGCCGGTCCCGGCGCGGTGAGCCAGGCGATGAGCAGCGAGACCAGGATGAGCGCGGCGGTCAGCGCGATGGACTGCCACAGGAAGATGGTTTCGGTGAAGGGCAGCACGCCGGTGATCTCCGTCAGCCCCGGCGGCATGCTGGCCGGGTTGGCCTGCAACTGCGCGGCCGACGAGCTCAGGCCCATGGCCCAGACCGCGCCCAGGCCGAGATAGGCCGAGGCGCCGGCGGCACGGTAGTCCATCTTGAGGTCTTCGCGGCGGGCCAGCGCGCGCACCAGCAGGCCGCCGAACACCAGCGAGAAGCCCCAGCTGAGCAACGAGGCCAGCATGCTGACCAGCCCCACGTAGACCACGGCGCCGCGGCCGGTGCGCGGCACCCGCGCGAGCTGGTCGATGAAGCGCGCCACGATCGGGGCGGTAGCCAGGGCATAGCCCCCGATGACCACGAAGGCCATCTGCATGGTGAAGGGGATCAGGCTCCAGAAGCCCTCGCCGAAGGCGCTGGCGGTGGCCTGTGGGGTGGCGCCGAAGCCCATGGCAGCGCCGGCCACGATGATGACGCCAAGGACGGCGAACACGTAGGCATCGGGGAACCATTTTTCTGCCCAGGCGGCCGAGCGCAGCGCCGCGCGTGCCATGAAGCCGTCCCGAATCGTTGTCGACGTGGCCATTGGCTCTCTCCCGGAGCGATCAATGGGGGGATTCTGTGGGTTGGCGGGCGTGCTGTCAGTCGCCTATTGGTCTTAGGGGCCAGTATTGGGTGCGCGGCGCTTGGGCAGGAGGCGCCCAGCGGCCGGCACTACCGGGTCATGATCCTGATGGGTTATGAGCTGCCGAGTGTGGCTCGGCACTAGCGGGTCATGACCCTGCCGGGTTACGGGCTGCCGAGCGTGGCTCGGCACTACCGGGTCATGATCCTGCCGGGTTACGGGCTGCCGAGCGTGGCTCGGCACTACCGGGTCATGAGCGGTTGGCCGCGGCCTGCCTTCAATGGAACGCCAGGGCGGCGGCGATGCCGGCGAACAGCGTGGCCCCCACCCAGTTGTTGTGCAGGAAGGCCTTGAAGCAGGCGTCGCGCTCGCGCTTCTGGCAGATCATGAACTCGTAGACGATCAGCAGCGCGGCCACGCCGAGCGACAGCCAGTACGCGCTGCCCAGCCCGGCGCGCATGCCGACCAGGCCCATGGTGCCCAGGAACAGGGCGTACAGGATGCCCTGGATGACCAAGTCCAGGTCGCCGAACAGGATGGCGGTGGAATGCGAGCCCATCTTGAGGTCATCGTCGCGGTCGACCATGGCGTACCAGGTGTCGTACGCGGTGGACCACAGGATGTTGGCGCCATACAGCAGCCAGCCGATCACCGGCACCTCGCCCTGCACGGCGGCGAAGGCCATCGGGATGCCCCAGCCGAAGGCCATGCCCAGGTAGACCTGGGGCAGATGGGTGTAGCGCTTGAGGTAGGGGTAACTGGCGGCCAGGAAGATGCCGATGAAGCTCATGCCGATGGTCAACGCGTTCAGGGTGAGCACCAGCGCGAAGGCGACCAGCATCAGCACCGCAAACAGCACCAGCGCCTCGCGGCCCTTGACCCGGCCGCTGGCCAGGGGGCGGTCCTTGGTGCGCTTGACGTGCGGGTCCAGCCAGCGGTCGGCGTAGTCGTTGATGACGCAGCCGGCCGAACGCGTCAGCCAGACCCCGGCGCTGAACACGAACAGGATCCACAGCGACGGCAGGCCGCCGGCGGCCAGCCACAACGCCCACCAGGTGGGCCACAGCAGCAGCAGGGTGCCGATCGGGCGATCGGCGCGCATGAGTTTCCAGTACTGGCCCCAGCGCGATGGTGCACCGCCGGCGGGGACTTCAAAACGTTCGTAAGCCATCTGCAAAGGATACCGCCCCGGCCGGCGACCGGCGTTGCCCTGGCGGGGAATTGGAAGGGGGGCAGACCTGCGCCGCGTTTGCGGCTAGAATGCTCGTCCCCGCGCCGCCAAGGCGAAGTGGTGGCCCACACAGGCACCCGGGATTGCAGGACAACGCGCTCGTAGCTCAGCCGGATAGAGTAGTGGCTTCCGAAGCCATTGGTCGGGGGTTCGAATCCCTCCGGGCGCACCATCCTTGCCTTCGCGGTATTCAGCCGCCTTTTCTGCCGGAAATCTCGCCTGCGTCGCAGTCATTGCGATCCCGGTGCCACAGGATCAATCCGCCGACCTCCCTGCCTTGTTGGCATTGAGTGGACCCGCGCCATGGGCATCGCCTTGCCAGCACGGCACACCTTCGGTCTGGGCCTGTATTCCGCTGATACCGATGCTGCACGCTTCATTGGTGGCCGCCTCGCAGAGCTGCGTCGCGGGTTGAAAGGCTTAAGCAGGCGCAACGGTGGTGCCGCCGCACAGAGACGCAGGCGATGGAGACGCGACACTCGACGCCAACGGTCGAGGCTCGAATGCCCACCACTTCCGCAAGGGCCGGCGACGTGCCGGCCGGGGGGCTTCAGCGCTGACGCGGGTAGAGGCCGAACAGGCCGACCCAGGCCAATCCCAGCGCGCTCACCAGCATTGCACCGGCCACCCATCGGCCCGCGATCCGTCTCCTGTCCCACGATTCCTTGACCTGGGCGTACGAGCGCACCATCAGGTCGCCAACGGCAAGCTGGTTGACCGGCCGGTGGAGCTGCTGATCGCTGCCGCCGGCGGGCAGGTACAACACCGTGACCGTGCGAGTGCCGGCGCTGCGCAGGGCGCGATGCACGCGCTCCATGCGGTCATCGGCGTTGAGCGGGTAGCGGAAGGCAACGTCGCTGCCCTCGAGGCTGAAGTCGATCCCTTCATCATTCACGCGCACCGATTGCACGCGCCCGCTGGCCTCTGCCAAGGCGGCGCGTGGCGCCAGCCCCTCGTTACGTTGCGTTGCCACCATCGCTACCACCGCAATGGCCAAGGCGAGCAGGATGATGAAACCCAGCGGGTTCAGATGACGAATCGATTTGAATGACATGTGGCGCAGTCCGTTGCGAACGTAGGTCACGGCCATCATCGCCGATTCACTGGTCGGTTCGATACTCCCTCCGCTTGCAGGGCCACAGGGGCGGTCGCAGACTTGGGGCATGAAGCCTTCACACGCATGGCAGCAGCACGGCACGGTGTCGCTCTGGCGCTATCGCGACAACGCGCGCAATTTCCCGGGTTGGCAGCTGACCGCCGATGCAGAGGGGTGCGCGTCGCTGCTGACACGGCTGGACGCGTTGCACACCGAGGGAGCCGGGGCGAGCCGGACGCTGCGGCTGTCCGCGCCCGGCCCCGCGCAGCTGGCGGTGCCGAACAACCGCGATGCGCGCTGGGTCGCGCCGCAGACGATGCAGCTGATCCTCGATGAGGACAGCGGTGCATGGCAGTGGCAGCCGGACGGCGAGCGGCAGGTACTGCGATTGGGCGTGTCCGCCCTCGCCGGCCTGCGCCAAGGCGTGCTGGATATCGCTGCCGGGCAGGGCGATTACAGCCTGGGCCATGGCATGGAGGCACTGTGGTTCTGGTGGTGGAACGCGCAGCGGTAGCCCAGGCGTGGAGCGGCACCCCGTAGAGCCGACCGTTGGTCGGCTGCAGTGCGAGCCAGAGCCGACCGTTGGCCGGCTGCAGTGCGAGCCAGAGCCGAGCGTTGGTCGGCTGCAATCCGAGCCAGAGCCGACGGTTGGTCGGCTGCAATCCGAGCCAGAGCCGACGGTTGGTCGGCTGCAGTGCCAGGCGCAGCCGACCAACGGTCGGCTCTACGAGGATCGGGGTGGCAGGCACGACCAAGGGTGGTGACCCGCCCCCGCAAGCACCGGCCGTGGCCGGTGCGTTCGTCCTCAGTACGTCCCGTCGAACGCGAACATCGGCTTGCGCTGCTTCCACAGCCCCGCGGTGAAGTCCGGGAATTCCAAGGTCTGGAAGCTGTTGGCGATGGATTGCTCCGACAACGGGGTGATCGCGCTCCACGTAATGGCGCCGTAGAGCCGACCGTTGGTCGGCTGCAGTGCGAGCCAGAGCCCACGGCTGGTCGGCTGCAGTGCGAGCCAGAGCCGAGCGTTGGTCGGCTGCAGTCCGAGCCAGAGCCGACAGTTGGTCGGCTGCAGTGCCAGGCGCAGCCGACCAACGGTCGGCTCTACGAGGATCGGGGTGGCAGTCACGACCAAGGGTGGTGGCCTGCCCTGCAAGCACCGGCCGTGGCCGGTGCGTTCGTCCTCAGTACGTCCCGTCGAACGCAAAAATCGGCTTGCGCTGCTTCCACAGCCCGGCGGTGAAGTCCGGGAATTCCAAGGTCTGGAAGCGGTTGGCGATGGATTGCTCCGACAACGGGGTGATCGCGCTCCACGTAATGGCGCCGTAGAGCCGACCGTTGGTCGGCTGCAGTCCGAGCCAGAGCCGACCGTTGGTCGGCTGCAGTCCAAGCCAGAGCCGACATTGGTCGGCTGCAGTGCCAGGCGCAGCCGACCAACGGTCGGCTCTACGAGGATTGGGGGGGGCAGTCACGACCAAGGGTGGTGACCCGCCCCCGCAAGCACCGGCCGTGGCCGGTGCGTTCGTCCTCAGTACGCCCCGTCGAACGCGAAAATCGGCTTGCGCTGCTTCCATAGCCCGGCGGTGAAGTCCGGGAATTCCAAGGTCTGGAAGCGGTTGGCGATGGATTGCTCCGACAACGGGGTGATCGCGCTCCACGTAATGGCGTCGTAGATGTCGATCGGCATGGGCGCGCGCGCCTTCAGGGCCTCGACGAAGGCATGGATGACGAACCAGTCCATGCCGCCGTGGCCGGCGCTGGCGGCGGTGTCGGCGTGCTGCTTCCACAGCGGGTGCTCGTACTGGTCCTGATAGGCCTTGAAGTCTTCCCACTTGTGCGGCGGGCTACGGCCTTCGATGTGGATGGACTGGTTGACGTCCATCCACAGGCCCTTGGTGCCCTGCACGCGGAAGCCCATCGAATACGGGCGCGGCAGCGAGGTGTCGTGCTGCAGCAGGATGGTCTCGCCGTTCTCGCAGGCCAGCGTGGTGGTCACCACGTCGCCCAGCTTGAACGCCACCTTGGTGCTGGGGTGCGTGGTGCCCCCGCTCTTGGCCACGGTGTAGTCGTGCAGGCCACGCGCCTTGCTGGCGAACGCGTTGATGTGGGTGAAACGGTTGCCGCGGTTGATGCCGGTGTACATGGCGCAGGGGCCGATGCCGTGACTGGGGTACAGCTCGCCGTTGCGCTTGACCGAGTGCTCGGTGCGCCAGCGCGCTTCGGACCAGCCCTTGGGGCCGAACTCCACGCCGCTGTCGTAAGGCTGGTTGGGGTCGCCGGAGTTGAACTTCACCCCGCGCAGGTCGTGCTGGTAGCCGGCCTGCAGGTGCACCAGCTCGCCGAACAGGCCCTGGCGCACCATCTGCAACGCGGCCATCACATCGCGGCGGTAGCAGACGTTTTCCAGCAGCATGTAAGGGGTGCCGGTGCTCAGCTGGGTCTTGAGCACATCCCAGTGGTCCTGCAGGGTGATGCCGGCGACGACTTCACAGCCGACCGCGACCTTGGCCTGCATGGCGGCGATCGCCATCGGCGCGTGGTACTCCCACGGCGTGGCAATGACCACGCCATCCAGGCCGCGCTGCTCCAGCAGGCGCTTCCAGGCATTGACGTCGCGGTCCTGGCCGTAGGTCTTCGGCGCCGGCTTGCCGGCCTTGGCCACTTTTTCCAGGGCGCGGCCCAGCATGATCGGTTCGATGTCGCACAGCGCCACCACCTCGACGTCGTCGCGGCGCACCAGTTCGGTCAGCAGCACCTGGCCGCGCATGCCGGTGCCGATCAGGCCCAGCCGTACCTTGCGCCCGCGCGCCCAGGCCGGCGTCTGCGGCAGCAGGCTGCTGGCGGCAACGGCCGCGCTGGCGGCGATGAATTCCCTACGTTTCATGGACAGTACCTCGTTTGAAGATCGCGCCAGCCGGGACCGGCGCGGGATAGGCATCAGAACTTGTAACCGACGGTCAGACTGTACCCACGACCGTAGATGGTGGCGTAATCGCTGGAATCGCCCAGGAAGCTGTTCGGATCGTAGAACGGCAGGCGGTCGAACAGGTTCTTGATGGTGAAGCCGACGTTCCAGTGCTCATCCGGGCGCCAGCCCACGCTGAGGTTGGCCGTCCACCACGAGGGGGCGCCGTCGCACTTGCTCTGCTCCAGCGGCAGGTAGCCGGCGGTGCAGGTCTGCGGGTTGTTGTCCTGCTCGTCGATCTGCTGCAGCGCCCACTTGGTGCCGCCTACGTAGTTGATGAAGAAGCTGGTGGTGACCTGCTTGTAGTTCCAGTCGGCATTGAGCGTGGCACGCAGGCGCGGGTTGTTGTAGTAGCCGACCAGGTCGCCGTAGTACCAGCCACTTTCCGCATCGGTGTAGGAGCGGTTGCGGTTGGCGATGGTGGCGGCCAGGCCGATGTTGAGGTTGCCCCAGTCGCCCAGCGTGAAGCGGCTGCGCGCGTCGATGTCGAAGCCGTCGATCAGGGTCTTGCCGCGGTTCTTGTACTGGCCCACCACGCTGGCCACGTTGCCCACGCTGTAGCCGGGCAGCGTGCCCGGGCAGGCGACGCCGCTGGCCGGGTCGGCGCACATCGCCGCCAATGCGGCCAGGTTGGCGCGGTCGCTGTCGGTGATCGGCGAGCGGGTGGAGGCGATGATGTCTTCATCGCGGGTGAAGTCCGGGGCGACGATCTCGTTGCTGCGGTAGATGAACCAGTAATCGGCCGACACCGACAGCCATTGGGTGGGCTCGTAGACGAAGCCCAGCGTGGTGATCTTGGCCTTTTCCGGCTTCAGGTCCGGGTTGGGCTGGGTCATGCGCGCCACGGTGCGGCTGCAGTCGCTGTTGAGCAGGGTCTTGCCCAGGTCCACATCGCCGCCACGGCCGGATTTCAGCAGCAGGTTGGCAATCGCGTTGGTCTCGTTGCAGCGCACGTCGTCGCGGTAGCCACCGAGCTGGGCGAACACGCCGCCGTTGCCGGACTCGGCCAGGCTGGGCGCACGGAAGCCGGTGGAATAGGTGCCGCGCAGCATCAGCTGGTCGAACATCTGGTACTTCAGGCCAATCTTCGGGGCCAGGTTGGCGCTGAAGTCGGGGTACTTGTCCACGCGCAGCGCCGCGTCCAGTTCCAGCTTTTCGGTGATCGGGGCGACGGTCTCGGCGAACAGCGCATACGTGTTGCGCTTGCCGTCGAACCACGACCCACCCTGCTGGGTGATCAGGCCGTTGGCCGCGTCCGGATTGCCCGGGGTGTAGAACGTTTCGCGGCTGGCGTTGAAGCCGAACGCCGCGCGTACTTCACCGGCGGGCAGGTTGAACAGCGGGCCTTCGATCTTGCCGTCCAGGGTGTGCAGGCGCGTCCAGGACTGGATGTCGAAGGTCGGGAAGGCTTCGCGGATCAGCGCGGCGTTGGCTTCGCTGAGCTCGCCGAACGTGTACGCCGGATGGTCGGAGATGATCACCCGCCCGGTGCCCGGGTCGATGGTGTACGGCCCGAAGGCCTTCTCGAAGCCGGCCAGGTTGACGTTGGTGGTCTGGTAGGTGACCGAGTGGCTGCCGGCGGTGGCGAAGGCGGTTTCCCAATTCCAGTCGCCCACGTCACCGCGCAGGCCGGCCACCACGCGGTAGCTCTGGTCGGTGTTGCGCTGGCCGAAGTGGTTGGCGCCCACGTCCTGCAGCAGGTACTGCAGGCCGACCACCCCACCCATCAGGGCGCGCAGTTCGGGCGAGGCGTGGTTGTACGCGTTGTTGGGGCCCAGGTACGGGTACAGGAACTGGTTGACCGTGGTGCCGGTGTTGCGCGAGAACCAGCTGGTCGGGTTGCCGGTGGTGGTGCCGTAGGCACGCGGGGTGCCGCCGTTGGCGGTGAGATCGATGTCGGTATACGTGGCCTCGGCGAAGGCTTCGGTGCTGTCGCCGATCAGGAAATGCGCGTTGACGTAGGCGGTGTTGCGCTCGGATTTGGCGCCGGCATCGATCTCGTTGTTCATCCACGTCTCCCAGATACAGCGCGGGCCGGCCGCTTCCGTGGTGAGCACGTTGTTGCAGCCCGGTGCGGCCTCCTGCACGCGGCGACCGGTGACCGGGTCGAAGGCGAAGTAGCTGCCGGGGTTGAACTCACCCGGCTTGCTGCCGGTGCCCAGGCGCAGGTTGGGCAGGTAGTTGGGGTTGTTGACGTAGTACTGGCTGGGGCGCTTGTCGTAGAAATCGCTCAGCGGAATCGCATCGCGCCGGTACAGGTTGACCGAGGCGTAGACGTTGTAGTGGTCTTCATCCAGGTCGCCGAAACCGGCGGTGATGCTGCCCTGGTGCTCGCCGTAGGAGCTGATCCGCGAGGATTTGTCGGTGGTGAGGCTGATCTCGGCGCCCTGGTAGGAACGCTTGGTGATCACGTTGATCACGCCGGCCACCGCGTCGGTGCCGTACACCGCCGAGGCGCCGTCGGTGAGCACTTCCATGCGTTCGATGGCCGCGGCCGGGATCGCGTCGATGTTGACGAACTGGGTCTGGAAGCCGGCGGGCGCGCCGTAGTACGACAGGCGGCGGCCATTGAGCAGCACCAGCGTGCCCTGTGCGCCGAGGCCGCGCAGGTTGGCCTGCGAGGCGCCGTCGGAGCCGGTGAACAGCGAACGCGAATCCTGCTGGCCCGGCCGTGCCGCGGGCAGGTTGTCGAGCACCTGCAGCAGGGTGCGCGCGCCCATGTTTTCGATGTCCTGCTTGCTGATCACCTGCACCGGCGAGGCGGTTTCCACGTCGGTGCGGCGGATGTTGGAGCCGGTTACTTCGATGCGCGACAGCTCGGTGGCCTTGGCATCGGGGGTAGCGTCCTGCGCGCTGGCACTGCCGACCACGGCAACGGCCAGGCCGAGTGCGATGGACAAGGGGGTAGCGGTGATGCGGCGATGGCGATGGCGTTCGGTCAACATCTTTGTCTCCTTGTTCGATCCGCAGCGTGGGGCTGGCGGTGGATGGGTGTTTTCGGGCAAACGTCCCCCGTGCCGCGGCCCAAAGGCCGCAGACGGGAAACGGAGAGCTGTTTTTCTGGAAGCGGTGGTGCGGTTACGGGGACACGATGCTGGCGGTATCGCCCTCCTGTCCGATCAGCGCGGCGTTGGCCCAGTTGCCGCAGACCTGCGCGGGGCGGTCGCCCTGCGCGCCGAGGGTGCGCAGGCTGAGGCGCCGCAGGCCGCGCACGTCCAGTTCCGGCTTGACCACGCCCGGGGCCTTGACCAGGCCGCTGTCGTACAGCAGGCGGTCGTCGCCCCAGACCTGGAACTGCATGCCGCCCGCGGCGCGACACTGGTCGTCGATACCGAGGTCCGCGCGCAGCAGGTGCCAGTTGCCGCCCAACTGCAGGTCGATGCGGCTGCTGGCGTTGACGCCGAGGCCGCGACGGAAATGCAGGCCGTTCATGCGCAGCTCCGCCTGGCCGCCGAAGGCGTGGTCGCTGGCCACGCGGGCCTGCAACGAGGCCGGTAGCGGCAATGCGGACAGGTACAGCTGCTGCGCCGGCTTTTCAGGCGGCTGGTGTTCCAGCACGTGGAAGCTGGACAGCACGATCGGGCCGACGTCGCGCGGCTGCAGCGCATCCACCGCGCGCGCCACGCTGCCTTGGGCGGCGCTGACCATCGGGTCGGCGGCGCTGGCACCATCGCCCTCGGGGTTCTGCGTGCTGAGCACGCGGAAGCGCAGCAGGCGGCCGGCGTGGGCGGGGAAGTCGATCTGCTGCATGCCCTGCTGGAGGGTGAGGCGGCCGCGCTTGACCGGTTCGCCCCACTCGCCGTTGCTGTCGGCCAGGTAGATTTCGTAGTCGCGGATCTGGCCGTTCTTCCAGTGCGCGTCGTTGCGCGGGGCCAGTTCAATGCCGTCGATGAGCTTGCGCTCGCCGAAGCCGATCACCCACTCGTGGGCGCCGGTCTTGACCGCCTGGTTGCGCACGGTGCGGAACCAGGTGGCCGGGTCGTCATCGAAGGCTTTTTCCAGTTCGTAGCCCTGCTCCTGGGCCGGGCGGTTGACCACCAGCAGGCTGTCCGACGGCAGCGCGCGACCGAGTTCCGGTGCGGCCGGGTAGGCATCGTCGGCGGCTGCGGCAGCCACCGGCACGGCCAGGGTGACGCTGAGCGGCTGGCGGATGTCGGTGGCTGCGCTGCGCACGTGCACGGTGCCGCGGCGTTCGCCGGCGTCGAAGTACCAGCCTTCGCTGGCCGCCTGCCAGGCCGCCTTGTCGGCGAGCATCGGCAGCGTGCGTTCGCCGAGCGTCACCGCGCTCGGGCGCTGGCGGCTGAGCACGCGCAGCGCATAGCGACGCTGTGCGAGCTGGCCGGCGTACTGGCCCTGCACCGCATCGATGCGCACCTGCACCGGGCCACTGCCCTGCGCCGGTGCCTGCACGTGGATCTGCTGCGTGCTGGATTCGCCCTTCTCGTAGCGGCGGGTGGCGCCGTCGTCCTCGTACAGGGTGTAGTGCGACTCGCCTTGCGGGTAGAGATCGAAGGTCACTTCATCCAACGGCTTCTCGCCGTCGTAGAGCATGTCCGGGTACATCGGGATGATGGCGCCGGCGCGCACGAACACCGGGATCGTGGCCAGGTCCACGGCGCGGTCGAGGTCACGCCCGGTCGCCCCGGCCTGCAGCTGGCGGCCATCCCAATAGTCGATCCAGCGCCCCTGCGGCAGGTGGATGTCGCGGCGCCACCCGCGGCTGGCGGCCTGGCTGCGGTACACCGGCGCGATCAGCAGGTCGCGGCCGAGGAGGAACTGGTACTTGTGCGCTTCGGTGTAGGCCTGCGGGTCCTGCGGGTAGTCCCACATCAGCGCGCGCAGCAGCGGCGCGCCGGTGGTGGCCGCCTCGTGCGCCAGCCCGTACATGTACGGGGTCATGCGCATCTTCAGCTTGAGGTAGTCGCGATTGACGCTGCGGTAGGGCTCGTCGAACCACCAAGGGTGCTTGCGCGCGTTGGCCGACCAGCCGGACATGCCCATCAGCACCGGGGTGAAGCTCTTCCATTGCAGGTCGCGGGTGAAGGTCTCGGCGCTGCCGCCGAAGATCGCATCCACGTCGCCGCTGGCATAGGCCATGCCCGACAGCCCCGAGCCGACCAGGGTGGGAATGTGCCAGCGGATGTAATCCCAGCTGCTGCTCTGGTCGCCGGTCCAGGCCACCGCGTAGCGCTGGATGCCGGCCCAGCCCATCACCGTCCACAGGAACGGGCGCGAGTCGGCGTTGTGCAGGATGCCGTTGAACGCGGACTGGTTGGCGTCCATCGCGAACTGGTAACCCTTGCCCGTCCAGGCCACGTCCAGCTTCTGCACGCGGCTGCCGGCGGTGCCCACTTCCCAGGCGATCTTGTCCACGCCGTTCTCGGTCCACAGCCCGGTCTTGAAGCCGTATTTCGCCAAGCCCTGCACGGTCTCGGGCAGCGTCCTGTAACCGCAGCCGTAGCCGTCGTTGGGCAGGATCCAGCCGCCGGGCATGTCATGCGCGCGGTATTGCCTGGCCACGCTGTCGACCACGTCCGGGGTGGTGCCGGTGGGGCCATCGCTCCAGCCCTCGGGCACGCTGCCGGGCTTCTTGATGTTGTCGCCGTCGTTGTAGCAGTCGGCATCACCGTAGGAGAACGCCCAGCGCGGCAGCAGGCCGGCGCGCCCGGTCAGGGCGGTGTAGCGGTCCAGCAAGGCGTGCAGGTCCGGGCCGACGAAGTAGTACGCATCGAAGCGGTCTTCGCGATGCAGCAGGGTGGCCTGGTCGGCCTGGCGCAGGTCGTAGGTGCCATCGCTCCAGGTGTTGCGCAGCATGCCCCAGCCGCGCGAGCTGAGCAGCATCGGCGCCGGGTTGGGGCGGTCGCCCTCTTCCCAGCCACCGGAGTATGACACCTCCAGTTCGCGGCCCTTGAACGCGAAGCGGCCGTTCTGCTGGCCACCGCCGAAGAAGTGCTCGTCGCTATCGCTGGACAGCACCTGCAGGCTTTGCTGCGTGTCCAGGTCCAGCGGCTGCAGTTCGCGCCACAGCGCGACATCGGCGCCGTCCTGGCGGCGGTCCAGTGCCAGACGCAGCGGTTGGCGCTGGATATGCAGGACCAGCGCATCGGTGCGGATGCGCACTTCCCTGGCATCTTCTTCCAGTTGGAAGGCGACCGTGGCCGCCGGCTGCGGCAGCACGATCGGCGCGGCCTTGTCGCCGGCGGGGGTGAGCGTGCCCTTGCGGCCGGCCTGCACGCGCAGCAGGTCGGCGCGCAGCAGGTCCACGCGCAGACGTGCGCCGCTGTCGGTGCGGAGCTCCCAACCGGGGCGGCCATCCTTGCCGGGGGCGGCGCTGATGCTGCGCAGGTTGCCCACCGGCTCGGCGACGGCGGGCGCGGCCAAGGCCAGCGCGGACAGCAGTGCGATCGTCAGACCAGTGCGTCGAAACCGGGATTCCACCTTGCCCCCAAGCCCGCGGTTGGCGGGTATCTGAAACCAGTGCGGCCGACTCTAGGGCACGGTCTCGAAAGATGTCAATAAATTGCAAAGAAAAAGGAAGGATATTTTCTTATAAACGAAAGATGTGCTGACGCAGCACTTTCTATATGGCGGCTGAATGCGCGCTTTGGCACGCCGTGAAACCTTGCTGCACTGCGGCGACCGCGGATCAAAGCAAACGACCGAGAGCAAAAACTGTGATCGATCCAGCTTTTCTTTATCTTTCGATATTTGACATTTCGAAAGAAAACGAAGAAGGTGCGGTCGCCCAACAGGAATTGCGAATGGACGCTTCTCTGCTCCCTGATTTGCCCACGTGGCAGCGCCTCGGCGGCGCCTATACCGCCGAAGAAATCGCCCAGCAGCCGCGCATGTGGACCGCGCTGGCGCAGGGGCTGGACGCTGCCCAGGCGCGCATCGACGCCTTCCTCGGCGAGGCGCTGCGCCAGCCCGGCCAGCGGGTGATCTTCACCGGTGCCGGCAGCTCGGGGTTCATCGCCGAGATGGTGGCCGACCAGATCAATGCGCAGTGGCCGGCCGAGGTGCGCGCCATCCACACCACCAGCCTGCTGACCCACCCCGCGCTGTACCTGCAGCGCGACCGCCCGACCCTGCTGGTGTCGTTCGGCCGCAGCGGCTCCAGTCCGGAAAGCGTGGCCGCGGTGGACCTGGTGCGTGCGCAGGTGGACCACGCGCGCTTCCTGGACATCACCTGCAACGCCGACGGCGAACTGGCCCGGCGTGGCCAGGGCCGCAGCGACACCCTGTCGCTGCTGATGCCGCCGGCCAGCTGCGACCGTGCCTTCGCCATGACCAGCAGCCTGAGCAGCATGCTGCTGGCGGCGTTGAGCGTGTTCGACACCGCGCCGTGGCCGCAGCGCGTGCAGCGCCTGCACGACCTGGCCGCGCATGCCGACCGTGCCCTGCAGGCATGGGACGCGGCAGTGGGGGCGTTGGCCCAGGCCGCCTATTCGCGGGTGATCTACCTGGGCAGCGGCCCGCTGGAGGCGCTGGCCCGCGAGGCCGCGCTGAAGGTGCTCGAGCTCACCGGCGGGCGCGTGCTGGCGCTGGCCAACACGCCGCTTGGCTTCCGCCACGGGCCCAAGTCCACGCTCGACAACGATACGCTGGTGGTGATGCTGCGCAGCGCACAGCCGCTGTCGCGCCGTTACGAGCAGGACCTGCTGGACGAACTGCGCGGGGACGGGATCGCCGCCCGGGTGATTTCGGTCGGCCCGGACGGTGATGACCGCGGCGACGGCGACTTCGTCAGCGCGGCCCCTGACCTGGCCGATCCGTGGCTGGCGCCGCTGTGGCTGCTGATGCCGCAGTGCTACGCGCTGCAACGCTCGGCCGCGCTCGGCATGACCCCGGACAACCCCTTCCCCGACGGCACCGTCAACCGGGTCGTGCAGGGCGTCACCATCCATCCCCATGGCTGAGCAGGGCCTTCCCATGCAGTGCTGGTACGGCATCGATATCGGTGGGACCAAGATCGAGCTGGTGGCCTACGACGCCACCCTGGTCGAGCAGCATCGCCAGCGGGTGACCACGCCCACCCAGGACTACGATGCGTTCCTGGAGGCGATCGACGGACTGGTGCGCGATGCCGATGCCGCGCTCGGTTCGAGCGGCCATGCGATCGGCATCGGCCTGCCCGGGGTGCGTGACCGCCGCAGCGGCCGCCAGCTCAGCGCGAACGTGCCCAGCCTGACCGGCCGTCTGGTCGGGGAGGACCTGCAGGCCCGGTTGCAACGCCCGCTGGCGTTCGGCAACGACCTGCAGTGTTTCGCCCTGAGCGAAGCCCAGGGCGGTGCCGGCGCGGGCTACCCGAGCATGTTCGGCGCCATCCTCGGCACCGGTGCCGGCGGCGGCTTCTGCGTGGACGGGCAGCTGGTGGCCGGTGCCAACGGCATTGCCGGCGAGTGGGGCCACTGGAGCATCCCGGCCACGCTGCTGCAGCGCCACGCGCTGCCGGTGCTGGGCTGCGCATGCGGCCTGCGCGGTTGCCTGGAGCGCTACGTCTCCGGCAACGGCCTGGCGCTGATCCACGAAGGCCGCGGCGGCGATGCGCTCGATGCTGGCGCGGTGGTGGCCCTGGCCCAGGCCGGCGATGCGCTCGCCGAGCAGGCGCTGGCCATCCATCGCGACTTGCTGGGCTACAGCTTCGCCAACCTGATCCTGGCCGTGGACCCGCACGTGATCGTGCTGGGCGGCGGACTGTCCAAGCTGGAACAGCTCTACCGCGACCTGCCCGCCGCGATCGCCCCCTACCTGTTCCAGGGCGTGCGCGTGCCGCCGATCCTGCCGCCTGCCTTCGGCGACGCCGGCGGCGCACGCGGCGCGGCGCTGCTGGCCCGCCAGCACCACCCTTCCCGCTGATTCCCCGCTGTTACGGAGTGCCATCCATGTCCGCCATCCAATCGCTGATCGCCGCCCATCGCCAAGGCCAGCCCGTCGGCCTGTACAGCGTGTGCTGCAGCAACGAACAGGTGCTGCTGGCGGCGATGCAGGTGGCCCTGCGCTACGACACGCTGCTGCTGATCGAGGCCACCTCCAACCAGGTGGACCAGTTTGGCGGCTACACCGGCATGACCCCGCCGCAGTACCGCGACTACGTGCTGCAACTGGCGCGCGATGCCGGTTTCCCGGTCGAGCGGCTGGTGCTGGGGGGCGACCACCTGGGCCCCAACGCGTGGCAGAAGGGCCCGGCCGAGGTGGCGATGGCCAATGCGCGCGTGCTGATCGAGGCCTACGTGGCCGCCGGCTTCCACAAGATCCACCTGGATTGCAGCATGTCCTGCGCCGACGATCCCACCCCGCTTCCCGATGCCGTCGTGGCCGCGCGCTCGGCCGAACTGGCCCGTATCGCCGAGCGTACCGCCGCTGCCAACGGGCTGCCGCCGCCGGTGTACGTGATCGGCACCGAAGTGCCGATTCCCGGTGGCGAGGCCTCGCTGGCCGGTGGCCTGCAGGTGACCACCCCGGCGGCCGCAGCCACCACGCTGGCGATCCACCGCGAGGCCTTCTCCGCGCCGGACCTGCTGCCGGCCTGGGAACGCGTGATCGCGATGGTGGTGCAGCCCGGCGTGGATTTCGACCACAGCAGCGTGCATTACTACGACCCCGCCGCCGCCGCGGACCTCTCGGCCTTCGTCGAGCAGCAGCCGCGCATCGTGTTCGAAGCACACTCCACCGATTACCAGACCGAAGCCGGCCTGCACGCGCTGGTCCGCGACCACTTCGCCATCCTCAAGGTCGGCCCTGCGGCGACCTACGCCTTCCGCGAAGCCGTGTTCGCCCTGGCCATGATCGAAGCCGCGCTGCTGCCGGCCGCGCAATGCTCGAACGTGATCGAGGTGCTGGACCGCTGCATGGTGCAAAAACCGGCCAACTGGCAAAGCTACTACCACGGCGACGCCCACGAACTGCGCCTGCTGCGCGCGTATTCGCTGAGCGACCGCAGCCGCTACTACTGGGGCGAACCGGCGGTGCAGGCCGCGCTGGACACCCTGGTGGCCAACCTGCGCACGCACGTGCCGCCGCAGATCCTGCTCAGCCAGTTCCTGCCCCACCAGCAGCGGGCAATCGAGGCCGGCCAACTCGCCGCAGAGCCGCTGGCGCTTATCCAGCACAAGGTGGCCGAGCGCCTGGGCGAGTACGCCCGTGCCTGCAATCTCAACCGTGCACGTGCCGATATCGAAACTTACCGGCCCACGGAGCTTTCGGAACGGTAAGCTTTGACTTTCCTTCCGAACGGAATCGCTCCTATGCGCAATACACGGCAGCGCCGCCAGCAGATCCTGCAACTACTGGTGGACCACGGCAACGTGCAGGTCAGCGAACTGGTCGAACGCTTTGGCGTCTCGGCGGTGACCATCCGTGCCGACCTGACCCACATCGAGTCGCAGGGCATGGCCACGCGGACCCATGGCGGCGCCACGCTGGTGCGCACCCCGCCGCAGGAACAGGACATCCACGAGAAAGACGCGCTGAACCTGCCGATCAAGGACAGCATCGGCGCGTATGCGGCCAGCCTGGTCAAGCCCGGCGACAACATCATCATCGACTCCGGCTCGACCACGATGACCCTGGCGCGCCACCTGCGCCGGCATCGCGAGGTGACGGTGATGACCAACGGCCTGAACATCGCCTGGGAGCTGGCCAACGCGCCCGGCGTGGAGCTCCTGCTCACCGGCGGGCTGCTGCGCAAGCAGTCGCTGTCGTTGCAGGGCAGCCAGGCCGAGGCCAGCCTCAACACCTACAGCTTCGACACCCTGTTCCTGGGCGTGGACGGCCTGGACCTGCAGTTCGGCCTGACCACCCACCACGAGGCCGAAGCCAGCCTCAACCACCGCATGGTCGAGCGCGCGCGCCGGATCGTGGTACTGACCGATGCCTCCAAGTTCGGCCGGGTCAGCCTGCACCGCATCGCCCGGCTGGAGCAGGTGCATACGGTCATCACCGACGCCAGCATCGATGCCGAGTACCTGGAAGGGCTGCAGCGGCTGGGCATCGAAGTGATCATCGCCGAGACCCCACCATGACCCGGACCCGCTCCCTGCATGGCCGCCTTCTCACCGCTACCGGTTGGGTGCGCGGCGACATCCACTTCGACCGGCGCATCACCGCCATCGACACCGCGCACGATGACCCGCGCGAGGACCATGAGGTCCCGCTGATCCTGCCGGGCTTCATCGACCTGCACGTGCATGGCGGCGCCGGAGTGGACATCATGCAGGGCGGCGATGCGGCCGCGACCGTGGCGCGCACCCATGCCCGGCATGGCACCACCGCGCTGCTGGGCACCACGATGACCGCGCACGAGGACGACATCGTGCGCGCGCTGCAGGGCCTGGCCGGCGCGATCGGCACGCGCGGCCCCGGCATGGCGCGGGTGCTGGGCGTGCACCTGGAAGGACCGTTCATCAGCATCGAGCGGCTGGGCGCGCAACCGCCGCTGGTGGTGGAAGCCACCATGGAGGACGTGCGTCGACTGCATGCCATCGCCCCGATCAAGGTGCTGACCCTCGCCCCGGAAATCGGCCAGCACCAGGCGCTGATTCCCGCGCTGAGTGCCCTCGGCATCCGCGTACAGCTCGGCCACAGCGCCGGCAGCTACGCGGACGGCGTGGCTGCGCTGCAGGCCGGTGCGGCTGGCTTCACCCACCTGTTCAACGGCATGACCGGCGTGGACCACTACCACCCCGGCATCGCCACCGCTGCCCTGGCCCACGCCGAGTACGCCGAGCTGATTCCCGACCTGCAGCACGTGCATGCCGGTGCGATCCGCACCGCGCTGCGTGCGATTCCGAAGCTCTACTGCGTCACCGATGCCACCGCCGCCACCGGCATGCCCGATGGCGAGTACGCGCTCGGCGTGCAGCGCGTGCACAAGTGCCTGGGCTGCGTGCGCCTGGCCACCGGCTCGCTGGCCGGCAGCGCGCTGACCATGGACCAGGCGCTGCGCAACCTGGTGTCGCTGGGCCTGGACGTGGCCGATGCCTCCAACCGGTTGTCGCGCTACCCCGCCGACTACCTCGGCATCGACGACCGCGGCCGCATCGCCGTGGATGCCTGGGCCGACCTGGTGGTGCTGGATGCCGAGCTGCGCGTGCGCGGCGTGGTGGTGGAAGGCGACGACATCGCGCTCGATTAAGCGTTGAATCCCGCGCCGATGCGGCGCATGCAGTTGCAGACAGGACCGGCTCGATGAATCAGGTTTCCGCCGCTACGCCCATGCATGCCCACGCCGACGCCCCGCGCTGGCCGGTGCGCTATCTGTTGTTCATCGGCGGCATGGGCGGCCTGCTCTACGGCATCGACATCGGCATCATCGCCGGCGCCCTGCCCTACCTGGAGGCCACGGCCACCGCCAGCTGGCACCTCACCAGCCAGCAGCTCGGCTTCGTGGTGGCGGCAGTGCTGCTGGGCAGCGTGCTGTCCTCGTTGTTCGCCGGCATGGTCGCCGACCTGATCGGTCGGCGGGGCGCGATGCTGCTGGCCGGGGTGCTGTTCACCGCCAGCATCCCGGTGATGGCGCTGTCCAACGGCTACGCCGCGCTGCTGATGGGGCGGCTGCTGCAGGGCATCAGCGGCGGCCTGATCGGCGTGGTGGTGCCGCTGTACCTGGCCGAAGTGCTCAGCCCCGAGCGCCGGGGCCGGGGCGCGGCGATGTTCCAGCTGCTGCTCACCATCGGCCTGGTGCTGGCCGCGCTGATCGGGCTGTACCACGCGCATGCGGTGGATGCCGCCACCGAGGCGGTGCGCCACCTGCCGGCCGCCGACCAGCAGCGCCTGTTGTTCGCGGTCAAGGACCATGCGTGGCGCACGATCTTCTGGAGCTGCCTGCTTCCCGGCCTGGTGTTCACCGCCGGGGTGATGTTGATCAGTGAATCGCCACGCTGGCTGGTACGGCGTGGTCGCATCGACACCGCCCGCGCCGCCCTGCAGCGCACCGTCGCCGCCAGCGAGGTGGAGCCGACCCTGCAGCGCATGCAGGCGCCCGATGACGTGCCGTCCCATGCCGGCGGCAAGCGCGACCCGCTGTTGAGCCGCCGCTACGTGTGGCCGTTCGTCCTGGCCTGCCTGGTGCTGGCCTTCACCCAGGCCACCGGCATCAACTCGGTGCTGGCCTATGCGGTCAACATCCTCAACCAGGCCGGGCTGCCCGGCTCGGTCGCCAATGGCGCGGACGTGGCGATCAAGCTGCTCAACGCGGTGATGACGGTGGTGGCACTGGTGCTGGTGGACCGCAAGGGCCGCAAGTTCCTGCTGATGCTGGGCAGCGGCGGCATTACCGTGGCGCTTCTGGCGGCCGCGCTGCTGTTCGTCAAAAGCGAGCACGGCCGCCTGGACGTGCACGCGCAGCTGCAGCAGCAGGTGGCCGGCAGCACGCTGTCGTTGCCGCTGGATGCGGCGCAGTGGCAGCGGCTGGACCGCAACGCCGGCGAGGCCGCGCAGCAGCTCACGGTATCCTACGCGTATGGCGGCTTCAGCAACGTGCGCGCGCTGCGCAGCGACAACCCCATCGACGCGACGCTGGAGATCCGCCGCGAGGACGCGGTGTCGGCCGACAGCGTGATCGGCGCGTTCTTCCGCCGATTGCACCTCAACCCCTTCCCCGATCCCGCCCACGCCGCGCAGGCGCCGCTGGTGATCGAACGCGCGATGATCGGCCCGGTGCCCTCGCCCACCCATGGCTGGCTGGTGGCCGGCTGCATCCTGCTGTTCGTGGCGTTCTTCGCCGTGGGCCCGGGCGTGTGCGTGTGGCTGGCGCTGTCCGAACTGATGCCCACCCGGATCCGCTCCAACGGGATGAGCATCGCACTGCTGATCAACCAGTTCGTCTCCACCGTGATCGCGGCGATCTTCCTGCCCACCGTCGGCCACCACGGCTATGCCAGCATGTTCTTCTTCTGGGCCGGCTGCACCTTGCTGTACTTCCTGATCGCCGCGTTCTGGCTGCCGGAGACCAAGGGCAAGTCGCTGGAGCAGATCGAGGCCAACTTCCGCTGAGCCGGCGGCACGTGGCGCTCAGGGCGTCTGCACCGGTGGCGAGGCGGTCAAGGCCGGGAGCATGTAGACGCCGTCGTAACCGGGGCGCGTGGCGATGGGTGCGTAGCCCGCGGCCACCGGTGCCGCGGCGCTGGAACGCGCGCCGAACGCCAGCACGCCACAGGTCGGTGCACACACCCACGCGCTGCCACGCGGTGCGTCCACCCGCACGCTGAGCGGTTGCAGGTCCGCCAGCAGGTAGCCGGCCGGCACGTACCCGGGATCATCCTGGACGCCCTTGTGCCCGCTCGCATGGCGGTTGCCCAACAGGGCAATCACGCGCGCGCCCTCACGCCGTGTCTCGCGCCGGATGTTGGCGGCCATCTCCGCATCGCGATCCGCATGGCGCAGGGTGTCCACCGCCACCACCTGGATGGCACGGCCCTCGCTACGCAGACTGCGCAGGCGCTCGATCAGCGCCGCCATCGCCACGCTGGAGCGCCCGTCCTGCATCGCGCGGGTCCAGAACCGTCCTGCCAGCAATGCGCTGCGGTCCGTCGCCGTACCCGCCGACGCCAGGTACGCATCGATCCGCGCCTGCTCGGTCGGGTCCATCTCCAGCGCCACCGTCACCGGCGTGGCGTCCGCGGCGCAGGCCAGCTCGCCGACCAGTGCCGGCGTTTCCACGGTGCCGTGCAGTTCGCCCACCAATACCAGTGGGCGTATCGGCATCGCCTCCGGCCAGGTGCAGCGTTCGCGTGCACCGCTGGTGCCTGCCAGCGCCAGGCCCAGCATCATCAACCCCGTCATCCATCCCTGGGTCATGCCGCACAGACTCCTGTCCTCGTGGTTGGCCCCGCATGCCGGAAGGGCTCAGGGTTGCTTGCCGGTGATTTCGGTGAAGATGCGCGCAGCCTCGGCCTGGTCACCCACTCCTGCCACCTGCATCGCCTTGCCGAACGGCCCGCTGATGGTGGCCACCGAGAGCACCTTGTCACCGATGCTGAAGGCCACGCGGCGGCCGATGCGTGCTTCGGTGGCGGCCTGGATCCGCGGCGCGGCCGCGTCGGTCATGGTCACGTTGAGCACCGGCTCCTGCCCCTGTGCCGCCTGGGCCAGGGTGATCGATGCGATATCGGCGGTGGTGATGAAGGCCGGCTCCAGGACCGCCAGCGGCCTGCCGTCCGCATCCTTGAGCACTGTGGCGCCGGCGCTGCCCTGCTCGTCCACCTCGCGCATGAGGATGCGCGACTGTGCAAGGGGGGCGGCCGAGGTGTCCGGGTTGAACAGCCGTGTTGCCGGCTTGCATCCCATCAAGCCCGCCGTGCTTGCCAACAACAGTGCTGCAAGAAGATACCTGCGCATACGCCCTCCTCCCTGTCGGTGGCACCGCGCATCGCCCGGCGCCGTTCAGCGCAGGCGGCGGAGGCGGGATGCCACCGGCACCTGCAGCATTCCAAAGATGAGGTTGCCGATGCCGATCCACAAGGTGGGGACGGCAATGTCCGGCCATGGGTCGGCCACCATCATCGCGCCGGGCGCGATGGCCCGCAGGCCGCTGGGCATCCGCGCCCGCTGCAGCCCATCAGGGAAGAGACACGGGCGCGGGGCGCGGGTGGGCCCATGCCAACGCCGGGCCATGGTGCGCGGAGCTACGCCGTGACTCAGGTCGGTTCGGTGGCGGCGGTATGCAGCAGCCGCTGCTCGGCCTCGGCGCTGAAACGATAGCCGCCGTCCACCGGCACGATGGCACCTTCGGCCACGCGCGCGTTCCACCAGTCCTCGACGAACCCGGGCGCGAAGCCGCCGGTCTTGAAGCCGAACGGCGCCGCGACGAGGTCGAAGGGCAGCATCAGTTCGTAGCACGGTGTTGCGTAGTCGTTCTGCTCGGCGGGCAGCTTCACGAAATGCGTGAACGAGGTGGCCGTGGCCAACTGCGAGTACAGCCAGAACATCCAGTCGTACATGCGATGCGAGTCTGCGTCGGCATGCAGGGCGAAGAAGCCCTTCTCTTCGGTGATCTTCCTGGCCAGCGCGCGCAGGTGGCGTTCGCCGTGGGGGAGCACGGTGGCCGAGGCATCCAGCGCGCGCCGAACGATCGGTGACAAGGTGCCCCGGTCCACCGTGACCAGATCGATCTCCAGCGTTTCGGCGGCGTCATCGAAGGCCTCCTCGTCCACCAACCCATGGATGAACGCAGCGAAGTGCGGCGCGACCACGGTGATCGCGTAGTCCGCCTCCTGGTCCACGTGCACGACCTGCGGTTCGCCCTGCGGCCCGCAGTGGCGATAGTCGAGCATGAGCACGTCATGTCCGGCGCTGGGGCAGTCGGCGAACACGATGCCGATGTCCGGATAGCCCCACTGCTCCTGCATGAAACGCGAGCCGAACTCGCCCCCCAGCGAGTACGGCTTCTGCCGCCCCAGCGCATACAGGCCGCAGACCTGGACGTGGTCCTCGGCCCAGCTGGTGGCCTCGTCCATCGGGTGGCAGCTGCGCCGCAGCAGGCCGCCGTTGTGGCGCCGTGCGAGGGCGATATACGCATCGGGGATGCGGTAGCCCAGCTCGGCCTGCAGTTCGGCGATCACCGCGTCGCCGGGGGGTGGCTCCTGGTAGTTCTGCTGCGCGTAGTCGCAGTCGTCCCAGAAGTCGTCGAAGTCGAAGGTGGCGAACGGATCCATCGGGTGCGGTCCTGGTGGGGACAACACGGGAGTATAGCGCCGCCGTCATGGCACCCGCGCGCACACCCACAACGCGACATCGGGCAGGCCGGCACGCTGCACGGCATGCACCACCGCATCCAGCGTGGCGCCGGTGGTCATCACATCATCGACCACGGTCAGCCGCGCCGGTGGCGGCGCAGTCACCGCGAACGCATCGCGCAGGTTGTCGCGCCGCGCGTCGGCATCCAGGCGTGACTGCGCCGCGGTCAGGCGATCACGCTGCAACCCGCGCCACAGCGGTTGCCGCAGTGCGCGCGCCAGCGGCCGGGTCAGTTCCAGCGCCTGGTCGTAGCCGCGCGAACGCAGCCGCCGCCAGTGCAGCGGCACTGGCGCCAGTGGCCCGGCGACGAACGTGGGCACGCGCTGCAGCATGAGCTGGGACAGCAGGCGTCCGGCAGCCAGGTCCTGGTGGAACTTGAAACGGATCAGCAACTGGTCCACCGGCGCGGCATACAGGAACACCGCAGCGGCGGCGGATTGGCGGGGTGGCTCGTGCAGGCAGCTGCCGCAGCGCTCGGCAGGTTCGTGGGCTGGCAGTGGCAGCGCACACAGCGGACAGGCGTGGTCATTCCATGGCAATGCGGCATGGCAGGCCAGGCACAGGTCGCGCCCGTCGGCCCCGGGTTCGTCACAGACCAGGCAGCGCAGCGGCAGGGCCTGTCGAGCAAGCCACGCCAGCGAATGGAACCAGTGAAAAGGCAACGTATCACCGCAGCGCGTGGAGTGCGACAAGGCTGCCGCCTCGGTCGGCGAGTGTCTGTCAGTGCGTTCCCTTCGAGAGCGTCGGCGATTTGCCTTGCAGGTGCCTCATCGGTCGGCGTCGATCACCGACGCCATCAGCTCGATTTCGGCACGTTTGGCACCGTGCGCCTTGGCAACCGCCTGCCATTTGCGCACCGCGTGCCGCACCTGCCTTTCAATGACAGCAGCATCGGCCGGCGTCAGCTGGTAATACGCGGCCGTCGCCAGAACATGCACGGTCGTTGGCGTGGGATCGGCATCGTCCAGCGCCAGCACGTGCGTGTCGCTGGCCGTATTGGGGTTTACATCGAACGCAGGGGAAAGCGACCAGCCCGTTCGGGTACGCAGGAAGCCATGGTTACGCAAGTGGTCATCGCGGTTACCGACCAGCACGTTGAACAGGGCCCTGCGGAAAAGCTGGTTGAGATCGTCTGCGATGCCCCCCTGCGTGCCGACGTTTTCGATCACCTGGGCCAGATCCAGGTAGCTATGGCCTTCGCTGTGCGTCGCGTCGAGCAGGGTGAACGCCGACGCGTAGTGGCGCCGCCCATCAGGACTACGATCAAAGCGCTGGACGGCGAACGTGTGCCCGCGCGCGGACAGCGGCAGCAGCGCGGCCGGCGGCATCAGTACGCCAGCATCCGTGGCGAGGCGGTAGGTGATGTATTCCCAGAGCCCGACGTCATGACGGTCTTCGTTGCCGGGAAACTTCGCCAACCACAGCGCACCGTTCGAATCCCGATACCCTGCCTTGGGGCGGGCCCCGCCCAATGACGCCCCAGGTGCGACGAGCTGGATCAGCCAGCGTGTTTCTTCGTCGCGGGTGAGTCTGGCACCGGCCTCCACCTTTCCCGCGATGCTCTCCAATCGGCGCAGGTCGGTGACCGGCGGCGCGGCCGGACTGTCCGAAGCGATCCACGTCTGCGTGTGCGGATCACGCAGACGCAGCGCCCCCATGCGGGTGGTGTCATCCACACCCATCAGGTAGTCCCACGGCCGCAGGGAGCGGCGAGCCCCGCCATCGCGATTGGCGCGCACCGCATCGCGCCGGTCCATCAGCATCCGCCCCCAGCGATCGGGCGAGCAGTCCTGGAACGCAGCCGTTGCCTCGCCGGCGCCTGTGCGGGCGAACTGGTGGCCCTCCACCAGCGGCAGGCCGGGGTCGAGTGCGAAAGGAGCGATACCCATGGCGCCACGCAGCCAGACATCGGCGTAGGCAAAGGCGACGGTGTCGCCGGTGCGACCGGCGTGCCGGCTGATCCATCCCACCTGCACCGGCGGGCAGAGTTCCGGTGCGTCGAACCAGACTTCACGGTCGATCTGCTCCCGGCCAGCCATGTTCAGCGGCTCCCGGGGGCGCGGGATCGACGCCGCGTCGGCGTTGCAGCCGGAGCATCGAGACGTGGCGCGCGATGGCCTGCAACCAATGCGTATCGGTCGCCGGTTGCGTCCTGCGATGGCCCGGGGGGATCGGTCGAATAGAGGGGGCGCGTGTCAGCACCCCCTGGCTCCCGGACCTGCAGCGTGGCGGGCGCACCTTGCGGGCGCGCTGCCCTGCTGGTTGTGGCGGGCACGCGGCGCGGTGGCGGTCGCTTCAGGCTGCTTGCGGCCAGCTGCGCGCCCAGCGCGTCGTCCGCTGCAATCAGCTCGATGTCCCGCTCCAGGCCCAATGCGGAAAGCACGCGCAGGACGGTGGACAGGCTGGTGCCCGCGTCGCCCGCTTCCAGCTTGCCTATGGTGGTGCGATCCACGCCGACGCGCTCGGCCAGGTTTGCCTGGCTCATGCGACGCGCGAGCCGTGCGGTACGCAGGCGCTCGCCGAGCGCGGCAATGCGCCTGGCGTCTCCTGGTCTTACCGGTGGCGTTCGCTTGGCCATGCTGAATTAAACCATCACTTTGGCGCTGGATGTAATTTTTATCTCACATTGTATACGTCATCAGGACATCGCCAGGCGCGCATGGTCCATAAAACCAACATTTGCTGGAGTTTTGATGGATTTATTCAACATAAGGTCGCTCGAGCAGACGATCCACTGTAAACCCTGTCTTTACTTAAAAAGTTGACAGCCTTCGCCGCACTCACCAGACTGCCGCCCTTTCGCCTCTCTCCGTCAGGACACCCCATGGCTGCCGCCCTCCGCCACGACTGGCACCGCGACGAACTGCTGGCGCTGTTCGCGCTGCCGTTCCCGGACCTGCTGCACCGCGCCGCCGGCATCCACCGCGAGCACTTCGATCCGGCGGAAGTGCAGGTCTCCACCCTCTTGTCGGTCAAGACCGGCGGTTGCCCCGAGGACTGCGCGTATTGCCCGCAGGCCCAGCGTTACAGCACCGGGGTGGCGGCGCAGAAGTTGATGGACACCGACGCGGTGGTGGCCAAGGCCCGCCAGGCCAAGGCGGCCGGCGCCTCGCGGTTCTGCATGGGCGCGGCCTGGCGCTCGCCCAAGGATCGCGACATCCCCAAGGTGGCGGCGATGATCCGCGAGGTGAAGGCGCTCGGCCTGGAAACCTGCGCCACGCTGGGCATGCTCAGCGGATCGCAGGCCGAGGCGCTGCGCGAAGCCGGGCTGGACTACTACAACCACAACCTGGACACCGCGCCGGACTACTACGACGCGATCATCCACACCCGCCAGTACCAGGACCGGCTGGACACGCTCGCCCACGTCCGCGACGCCGGGCTGAAGACCTGCTGCGGCGGTATCGTCGGCATGGGCGAGACCCGCGAGCAGCGCGCCGGCCTGCTGCTGGCGCTGGCCACCCTGCCCGCCCATCCCGACTCGGTGCCGATCAACCGGCTGGTGCAGGTGGCCGGCACCCCCCTGCATGGCACCACCGCGCTGGACCCGTTCGAGTTCGTGCGGATGATCGCGGTGGCCCGCATCGTGATGCCGCGGTCGATGGTGCGGCTGTCGGCCGGGCGCGAGGCGATGAGCGATGAGCTGCAGGCGCTGTGCTTCCTGGCCGGGGCCAACTCGATCTTCCATGGCGAAAAGCTGCTGACCACCGGCAACCCGGACACCGCGCACGACCGGGCCCTGTTCGAGCGGCTGGGGCTGCGCCCGATGGCGGTCCAGGTGGACGCGGCCGACCACGACCACCCGGGCACCGTGCACGCGGACATCACCGCCGGCCACGGCTGTGGCCGGGCCGCCTGAGGCCGGCGCCCCGGCCGCCCGGCCGGGGCAGCGCGGCGCCCGCCAACCGGGTACGCTAACTGCCCATCCATGCCAGCCGACGACCATGGCCCGCCCCGACCTGCACGACCGCATCCAGGCCCAGCGCAAGCTCCGCGACGCGCAGGGGCGTCTTCGCGTTCGCCGCACGGTGACCCGTCGCGATGGCGTGCGGCTGGAGATCGACGGCCAATGGCTCACCGGCTTCTGCAGCAACGACTACCTGGGCCTGTCGCAGCAGTTTGGCGTGGTCAGCGCGCTGCAGGACGCGGCCGCGCGCGAAGGCGCCGGCGCCACCGCCTCGCACCTGATCTGCGGCCACCATGCCCTGCATGACGCGCTGGAGCGCGAAATGGCCGACTGGCTGGGCTATCCGCGCGCGCTGCTGTTCGGCAGCGGCTTTGCGGCCAACCTGGCCGTGCAGCAGGCCCTGCTCAGCGAAGAAGACGACGTGTGCGTGCAGGACCGGCTCAACCACGCCAGCCTGCTCGATGCCACCCGCCTGGCCGGCTGCCGCCTGCGCCGCTACCCGCACCTGGATACCGAAGGCGCGCTGCGCCAGTTGAAGCACGCGCCGGACGGCGCGGCGATGCTGGCCACCGATGGCGTCTTCAGCATGGACGGCGACATCGCCCCGCTGCGTTCGCTGTCGCTGGTGGCGCGCATGCAGGAAGCCCTGCTGTACGTGGACGACGCGCACGGTATCGGCGTGGTCGGCGAACACGGCCGCGGCTGCGTGGCCGATGCCGGCCTGGGCGTGGCCGACGTGCCACTGCAACTGGCCACGCTGGGCAAGGCGCTTGGTGGCAGTGGTGCGGTGGTGGTGGGCGATGACGCCCTCATCCAGCACCTGGCCGAAACCGCCCGCCCCTACATCTACACCACGGCGGTGTCGCCGGCGCAGGCCGCCGCGTCGTTGGCCGCGGTCAAGCTGGCCCGGCGCGACGACTGGCGCCGCGAAAAACTGGGCGAGCTGATTGCCGTGTTCCGTGCCGGTGCACGCCAGCACGGGCTGGAACTGATGCCCTCCGATACGCCCATCCAGCCGCTGCTGTGCGGTGCCGAATCGACCGTGATGGCGCTGTCGGCCGCGCTGGAAGCGTCCGGCTTCCTGGTCAGCGCGATCCGCCCGCCGACCGTGCCCGAAGGCAAGGCGCGCCTGCGCGTGACCCTGTCGGCACTGCATACCCCGGCGCAGGTGCGTGCACTGACCGATGCGATCGGGCATGCCCGCGACACCGTGCTGCGCCAGCAGTCGCTGGATGCATTGAGCGCGTGAGCCGGTCGCTGTGAGCCTGCATATCGAGGTGCTCGGCCAGGGGCCGGCGCTGGTCCTGATCCATGGCTGGGCCCTGCACGGCGGGGTGTTCGCGCCGCTGGTCGACCGCCTGTCCGCGCAGTACCAGCTGCATCTGGTCGACCTGCCCGGGCACGGTCACAGCCGCGAAGACACCACCCCGCTGCGCCTGCCGCACGTGGTCAACGCCATCGCCGCCGCCACGCCGCCGGCGGTGTGGTGCGGCTGGTCACTGGGCGGCCTGTTCGCGCTGCATGCCGCCGCCACGCTGCCGCAGGTCCGCGCGCTGGCGATGATCGCCGCGACCCCGCGCTTCGTGCGCGCCGACGACTGGCCGCATGCGGTCGAGCCGGCGGTGTTCGAGCAGTTCGGGCAGGACCTGGCGCAGGACTACCGCGGCACCCTGGAGCGCTTCCTGGCACTGGATGCGATGGGCTCCGAACATGCCCGGCAGGAACTGCGCAGCCTGCGCGAGATGCTGGTGGCGCGCGGCGAGCCGGCCCCGCGCGCGCTGCAGGAAGGTCTGCGGCTGCTGGAGACCACCGATCTGCGTGGCGCCCTGCCCGGGCTGGGCAAACCCAGCCTGTGGCTGGCCGGCCAGCGCGACCGGCTGGTGTCGGCAACGGGCATGCAGGCGGCCGCCGCGCTGGCACCGGCGGCGCGCGCGCACGTGGTTGCCCACGGCGGCCATGCCCCGTTCCTGGGCCACGCCGACGAGGTCGCCACGCAGCTGCAACACTTCGTTGCCGGCCTGTCCTGACCCCATCACCGCGCATCGCCGATCATGTACGCCCGTCTCTCACCACAGGATTGACCCATGGACCTTGGAATCGCCGGGCGCTGGGCCCTGGTCTGCGCCGCCAGCAAAGGCCTCGGCCTGGGCTGCGCGCGTGCGCTGGTGCGCGAAGGCGTCAACGTGGTCATCGCCGCGCGCGGCGAAGACGCGCTGGACCGCGCCGTACGCGAACTGCAGGCGCTGCCGGGCGCGCGCAAGGTCATCGGCGTGGTCGCCGACATCACCACCGTCGACGGCCGGCAGGCCGCGCTGGCGGCATGCCCGCAGGTCGACATCCTGGTCAACAACGCCGGCGGCCCGCCGGCCGGCGACTTCCGCCAGTTCACCCGTGACGACTGGATCGCCGCACTGGACGCCAACATGCTGGCCCCGATCGAGCTGATCCGCGCCACCGTGGACGGCATGATCGAGCGCGGCTTCGGCCGCGTGGTCAACATCACCTCCTCCTCGGTGAAGGCGCCGATCGACATCCTCGGCCTGTCCAATGGTGCGCGCTCGGGGCTGACCGGCTTCGTCGCCGGCCTGGCGCGCAAGACCGTCGCGCACAACGTCACCCTCAACAACCTGTTGCCCGGGCAGTTCGACACCGACCGCCTGCGCGGCAACTTCGCCTACCTGGCCCAGCAGCAGGGCATCGACGCCGGCCAGCTCGCCGAGCGCAAGCGCACCCACATCCCGGCCGGCCGCTTCGGCACCGCCGACGAGTTCGGCGCCGCCTGCGCGTTCCTGTGCAGCGCGCACGCCGGTTACATCACCGGGCAGAACCTGCTGATCGACGGCGGCGCCTACCCGGGTACGTTCTGATCCTTGCACCCTTGTTTTCCGCAGTGAGCCTTCCATGACGTCCAGCTTCGACCCCCGCCACGTCCGCCGCGCGTTCTCGCGCGCCGCCAGCAGCTACGATGCCGCCGCCGCGCTGCAGCGCGAGGTGGAAAAGCGCCTGCTGGAATCGCTGGACTACCTGGAAGACCGGCAGCCGCAGGTGGTGCTGGACATCGGCAGCGGCACCGGCCATGCCAGTGCGGCGATGAAGAAGCGCTGGCCCAAGGCGCAGGTGATCGCGCTCGACCTGGCCGAGCCGATGCTGCGCGAAGCGAAGAAGCAGGCCGGCTGGTGGAAGCCGTTCTCGCGTGTCTGCGCCGATGCACAGGCCCTGCCGCTGCTGGACCAGAGCGTGGATGTGATCTACAGCAACCTGTGCCTGCAGTGGGTGGACGACCTCCCGGCGGTGTTCGCCGGTTTTCGGCGCGCGCTCAAGCCTGGCGGCCTGCTGCTGTGCTCCACGTTCGGCCCGGATACGCTGATCGAACTGCGCGAGGCCTTCGCGCAGGCCGACGCGGTGCCGCATGTCAGCCGCTTCGCGCCCATCGCCCAGTTTGGCGATGCATTGATGATGTCCGGCTTCCGCGACCCGGTGCTGGACCGCGACCTGTTCACCCTCACCTACGACGACCTGACCGCACTGATGCGCGAACTGCAGGCCATCGGTGCCACCAACGCCCGCCACGACCGCCGCCATACGCTGACCGGGCGCGGCCGCTTCGCCGCTGCGCGCGCGGCCTACGAGCCACTGCGGCGCGACGATGGCCGCCTGCCCAGCAGCTGGGAGGTCATCTATGCCCACGCCTGGGCGCCCGAAGCGGGCGCACCGATCCGCGAACACGGCCACGACGTCGCCAGCGTACCGGTCTCGGCGATCCCGATCCGGCGCAGGACGCCCTGAGCCAAAAGCGCGCATCGCGTAGAGCCGACCGTTGGTCGGCTACCCGGATGCCAGGTCGGTGGCCCAGCCGACCAACGGTCGGCTCTACGCGGCTGGCTACCCGGATGCCAGGTCGGTGGCCCCAGCCGACCAACGGTCGGCTCTACGCGGCTGGCTACCCGGATGCCAGGTCGGTGGCCCAGCCGACCAACGGTCGGCTCTACGTGGCTGGCTACCCGTATGCCAGGTCGGTGGCCCCAGCCGACCAACGGTCGGCTCTACGCGGGCTACGCCGGGAACAGGTTGCGATGGAAGAAATAGATTTCCTGCACCAGGAACGTCCAGCTGGTGTGGAATCGGCGATCCCGATCCGGTGCAGAACGCCCTGAGCCGAAGGCGCTGATCGTAGAGCCGACCGTTGGTCGGCTACCCGTATGCCAGGTCGGTGGCCCAGCCGACCAACGGTCGGCTCTACGCGGCTGGCTACCCGTACGCGTGGCCGGCGGTGCGGCCGACCAACGGTCGGCTCTACGTGGCTGGCTACCTGTATGCCTGGTCGGTGGCCCAGCCGACCAACGGTCGGCTCTACGCGGCCTATGCCGGGAACAGGTCACGGTGGAAGAAATAGATTTCCTGCACCAGGAACTTCCAGCTGGTGTGGAAGCTGCGGAAGCGCGTGCTCGGCGTGGAGGACGCCAACGCGTCGATGCCCAGCTCGCGCGCCAACCGCAGCGCGCGCGCCATGTGCAGCGGATCGCTGACGATGATCACCCGGTGCAGCTCGCGCTGCTGCATCAGCCGCCGTGCCTCGATCAGGTTCTGGCGGGTGGTGCGCGAGGCGGTCTCGATCAGGATCGCGTCATCGGGGATGCCCTGCTTGAGCGCATAACGGCGCGCCACCTGCGATTCGGAAAAGCGTGCACCGCTGCCGCCGTAGCCACCGGTGAAGATCAACAGCGGCGCATAGCCCTGCTCGTACAGGTCCAGCCCGTGGCGGATGCGCTCTTCGAACACCGGTGACGGCTTGGCATCGTAGGCGGCCGCGCCCAGCACGATGATCGCGTCGGCCTTGGCCGCCTGGTCGCGTTCACCCACCCACACGATCCAGGCGGTCACGCCCAGCAGCCAGGCCGCCAGCACGATGCACAGCCGCCACAGCCAGCCCAGCACGCCCACCCGCGCGCGCCGGCTCATGCGCGCGCCCACGGCAGTGCGTCCAGGTCGACGTTGCCGCCGGACAGCACCACCCCGACCCGTTGCCCGGCAAACTGCGCCGGGTCGGACAGGATGGCCGCCAGGGCGATCGCCGAGGACGGTTCCACCACCTGCTTGAGCACCTGCCAGAGCAGGCGCATCGCCGCCACGGTGGCGGCATCGGGCACGGTGACCACCTCGGCCTTGCCCAGCAGCAGCGTGAAATTGGGCGCGCCCAGGGTGGTGCGCAGGCCGTCGCAGACCGTGTCCGGGGTGAAATCGATGCGACGTTCGCCAGCGGCCAGCGAGCGTGCGGTGTCGGCGGCTCCCTCCGGCTCGGCCAGCACCAGCCGCGCCTGCGGTGCCAGCGCCTGCAGCGCCAGCCGGGTTCCCGCGGCCAGCCCGCCTCCCCCCACCGGCACCACCAGCACGTCCAGCGGGCCGTGGCTGTGCAACAGTTCCAGCGCCGCGGTGCCCTGCCCGGCGATCACCCGCGGGTCGGCATAGGGATGCACCAGGGCGGCGCCGGTCTGCGCCTGGACCTGCGCGCACATCGCTTCACGCGCCTGGATGCTGGGCGCACAGCGCCAGATGGTGGCGCCATGGCGGACGATGTTGGCCAGCTTGGCCGCCACCGCGCCCTCGGGCACCACCACGTTGCAGGCAATGCCGCGGGTGCGTGCCGCCAGCGCCAGGGCGGCGCCATGGTTGCCCGAGGAGTGGGTGACCACCCCGCGCGCGGCCTGGTCCGGGTCCAGCGACCAGACGGCGTTGCACGCGCCCCGGAACTTGAACGCGCCGCCGCGTTGCAGGTGCTCGGCCTTGAACGCCAGCGCAGCGCCCGCCAGCCCGTCGAGTACGTGCGACTGCAGCACCGGGGTCACGCTGGCATGCGGGGCGATACGTGCGGCGGCCGCCAGGAGGTCGTCGACACAGGGCAAGGGTGAATCGCTCATGACGCAAGATTAACGTATGGCCATGGTTCGCAACGCGTCGCCCGGGCGTGACACCATGGCAATCATTCATCGGATCGGGGCCGAGTTAAGGGCCGATTCAACGCGGCGGGCTGAAGCTGGCTGCATACCCTCGGGGGGACCCCATCATGAAATTGCGCCTGATCTTCGCCGGTGGCCTGCTGTTGGCCCTGTCCGGCTGCGCCACGTACGACTATGTCGGCGGCGGCGGTGGCAGCGGCTACTACCACGGCGCCCCGTCGGTGGAATACCGCTACCCCTACGGTTACCCCTATGGCTACGGCAATGGCTATGGCTATGGCAGTGGCTATTACGGTGGCGGCTACTACGGGGGTGGCTACGGCTACCCCAACTACCGCCCGTATCCCAACTATCGCCCGCCGCAGCACAACCACAACCATCGCCCGCCGCCGCGCCCGGGCAACGGCGGCAACCCGCCGGTGCGTCCGGACCGTCCGCGTCCGCCCAGCAATGGCGGCTCGCCGTGGCGGAACATGGACTCGCTGGCGCGGCCACCGCAGCAGCAGCAACGCCCGCCGCAGCCGCAGGCGCGTCCGGCCCAGGCTCCGCGCCCGGCCCAGCGCTCCAACGGTTCACCCTGGCGGACTATGAACAAGTTGAACCAGCGCACAGTTGAGCCCTGATCCATCTTGATTTTCACCACCCACCCGGTTCAATCTAGGCGGGTGGTGACGGGCTCGGTCGTAAAGTGACAAAAACGACACAGCGCGTCACATCCAGTTCTATGTCGATATCCGCCGGGAAACTCTGGATCCCCCCTGTTCCGGCCCCGACGGATGTCGGCACCTACAACGCAGAAGGCCCCGCCATGGCGGGGCCTTCTGTTTTCGGGTCGCGGCGGAGCACGCAAAAAAACAGGGCCGACAGTCCCCCGACTGTCGGCCCTTCTGCTTCCCCGGGATGCGCATGGACCGGCCCCTGTTCCAATTCCGGTCCGTAGCGCCATGGGCGCCTGCCATCCTGGGTGCTATTGGGTTATCTGCAGAAAACGTGCCAACTTGAGGGCTGTTTTCGGCGATCGCCCCGTTTGGCGCTAAAATCACCACCCGCGGCCTGGTTCCAGGGCCGATCCTGGGCCACGCGCGCCCCCCGAGCCCCAAGCCAATGACCGACTCCTTCTACCGTTACGACGTCATCGTCATCGGCGGCGGCCACGCCGGCACCGAAGCCGCGCTGGCGTCCGCGCGCAGCGGCGCGCGCACCCTGCTGCTGACCCACAACGTCGAAACCATCGGCGCGATGAGCTGCAACCCGGCCATCGGCGGCATCGGCAAGGGCCACCTGGTCAAGGAGATCGACGCCCTGGGCGGGGCGATGGCGCATGCCGCCGACCGCGCCGGCATCCAGTGGCGCACCCTCAATGCGTCCAAGGGCCCGGCCGTGCGCGCCACCCGTTGCCAGGCCGACCGCAATCTCTACCGCATGACCATCCGCCAGATCGTGGAGGCCCAGCCCAACCTGACCGTGTTCCAGGCGGCGGTCGACGACCTGCTGATCGACGGCGACACCGTGCGCGGCGCGGTGACCCAGACCGGGCTGACCTTCCACGCACCGGCAGTGGTGCTGACCGCCGGCACCTTCCTGGCCGGCAAGATCCACGTCGGCCAGACCCAGTACGCCGCCGGGCGCATGGGCGACCCGCCGGCCACCACGCTGGCCGCTCGCCTGCGCGAGCGCCCGTTCGTGATCGACCGCCTGAAAACCGGCACCCCGCCGCGCATCGATGGCCGCTCGCTCGATTACAGCGTGATGGACGAGCAGCCCGGCGACGATCCGCGCCCGGTGATGTCCTACCTGGGCGATGTGTCCGAGCATCCGGCCCAGGTCAGCTGCTGGATCACCCACACCAGCGAGCGCACCCACGAGATCATCCGTGCCGCGCTGCACCGCTCGCCGCTGTACAGCGGCCAGATCGAGGGCATCGGCCCGCGATACTGCCCGTCGATCGAAGACAAGGTGGTGCGCTTCGCCGAGAAGGCCAGCCACCAGATCTTCGTCGAGCCCGAAGGTCTGGACGTGGTGGAGATCTATCCCAACGGCATCTCCACCTCGTTGCCGTTCGACGTGCAGCTGGCCCTGGTGCGCAGCATCGGCGGCTTCGAGAACGCCCACATCACCCGCCCCGGCTATGCGATCGAGTACGACTTCTTCGACCCGCGCGGGCTGGACAACACCCTGCAGACCAAGAGCGTGGCCGGCCTGTTCTTCGCCGGCCAGATCAACGGCACCACCGGCTATGAAGAAGCCGCCGCGCAGGGGCTGCTGGCCGGCCTCAACGCCGCGCGCCACGTACGCGGGGACGCGGGCTGGTGCCCGCGGCGCGACGAGGCGTACCTGGGCGTGCTGGTCGATGACCTGATCACCCACGGCACCACCGAGCCGTACCGCATGTTCACCAGCCGCGCCGAGTACCGGCTGCAGCTGCGCGAAGACAATGCCGACGTGCGCCTGACCGGACTGGGTCGCGCGCTGGGCCTGGTCGACGAGCGCCGCTGGGCGGCCTTCCAGACCAAGCAGGAGGCGGTCGCGCGCGAATCGGCACGCCTGCGCGCGTTGTGGGCCACCCCGGGCAATGCGCTCGGCCGCGAAGTGGAAGCCACCCTGGGCGTAGCGGTGAGCCGCGAAACCAACGTGCTGGATCTGATCAAGCGCCCCGAGCTGGACTACGCCCAGCTCATGCAGGTGCCGTCGCTGGGCCCGGCCGTGGCCGACCCGAAGGTGGCCGAACAGGTCGAGATCGGGGTGAAGTACGCCGGCTACCTGGACCGCCAGCGTGAGGAAATCGAGCGCCAGCAGCGCCACGAGAACACCGCCATTGCCAGCGATTTCGACTATGCCAGCGTGCGCGGCCTGTCGGCCGAAGTGCAGCAGAAACTCGAACGCGTGCGCCCGCAGACCATCGGCCAGGCCCAGCGCATCCCCGGCATGACCCCGGCGGCGATCTCGCTGCTGCTGGTGCACCTGGAACGCGCACGCCGCATCCGCGCCGCGTGAGGCGACCCCCACCCCGCCAGCGCCGACCCTCGGTCGGCCCATAGGTTCCACCGCCCCCGCAGCGCTGCAGGACGCAGGAGAGCAGACATGGATATCCACCCGATCGCGCCGGACAAGCGCGCCGCCATCATGGTCGAACTGGAGCGCATCGAACGCGTACATGACGTGCGCGTGCTGATGGCCTGCGAGTCGGGCAGTCGCGGCTGGGGCTTTTCCTCGCCCGACAGCGATTACGATGCGCGCTTCATCTACGTGCATCGCCAACCGTGGTACCTCAGCGTCAACGAGGCCACCGGGCCCGGCCAGGCGCAGCGGGACGTCATCGAATTGCCGATCGACGACGAACTGGACGTGAGCGGCTGGGACCTGCGCAAGGCACTGCGGCTGGTGTCCAAATCCAACCCGACCCTGTCCGAATGGCTGCGCTCGCCGATCGTGTACCGGCAGGACGACGCGGCGGTGGCCGCGCTGATGGATGCAGTGCAGCAGTTCCATTCGCCGTTGGGCAGCTGGTGGCATTACCTCAACATGGCCCGCACCAACTTCCGCGGCTATCTGCGCGGCGAGCGGGTGCGCACCAAGAAGTACCTGTATGTGCTTCGCCCGCTGCTGGCCTGCCGCTGGATCGAGTGCGAGCCCGATCCGCCGCCGATGGCCTTCGAGCTGCTGCTGGATCGCCTGCTGCCCCACGGCCCGGTGCGCGCGGCGATCGACCAGTTGCTGGTGGTCAAGCGGGCCAGCGCCGAGGTTGCCGATGGCCCACGGAACGGGGTGATCAGCGCGTACATCGAGGCCGAACTGGCGGCGATGGAGCATGCCGCGCCGCCGCTCGCGTCGGGCAGTGGCGACAGCGGGGCGTTGGACGCGCTGTTCCGCCAGATGCTGGCCACGCACGCCCCCCGGTAGAGCCGACCGTTGGTCGGCTGCGCAACATTACCGGTGACGCCGACCATTGGTCGGCTGCGCAACATTCGCCGTCGGGGACGGGCAGCCGACCAACGGTCGGCTCTACCGGGGGGCATGCACGCCATCGGCGGGCGTCGGCGCCCCCGCGTTATCATCGGGGGCCGGGACAACGCTGCAGGCGGCGTCCCTGCCCCTGCGTTGCCGGAGTGCCACATGTCCCCGATCCGTCCCTTCCTCGACAAGCTTCCCGTCCTGGGCCAGCGCTGCTACATCGATCCGGCCTGCACCCTCATCGGTGACGTGGTGCTGGGCGATGACGTGTCGGTGTGGCCGGGCACGGTGATCCGCGGCGACGTCAACCACGTGCGGATCGGCGCGCGCAGCAATATCCAGGACGGCACCATCATCCATGTCAGCCACCACAGCCCGTACAACCTGGAAGGCTTCCCCACGCTGATCGGCGAGGGGGTCACGGTCGGCCACGGCACCATCATCCATGCCTGCACCATCGGCGATTACAGCCTGATCGGGATGGGCGCGTGCATCCTCGACGGTGCGCGGGTGGAGCGGCATGGCTTCGTCGGGGCCGGCGCAGTGGTCGGTCCGGGCAAGGTGGTCGGCGAAGGCGAGCTGTGGGTCGGCAACCCGGCGCGGAGGGTGCGCACCCTGACCGACAAGCAGATCGAATCACTGCATTACTCGGCCGACCACTACGTGCGGCTCAAGGACAAGTACCTGGGCTGATCGCCGTAACCGCGGTCGCCTGCCCGGCCCCGGCCCGCGCACCGGCGCTGGGCATCGGCGCGGCTGCACGGTAAAGTCCACAGCCGACCAGGAAGCAGTCGAGAACCGCATGCCCCCGCTGGCAGCAGACCGGAGAGGATTCCGGCCATCCCTTTCCCGCCGCGTGCGCGCATGAGCGCGACGATGCTGGACACCTACCGTGAAGTGATCACGCCCGAAGGCGTGCCGCTGCACCTGCCGGCCGCCGGCCCGGTGCCGCGTGCGCTGGCCTGGCTGATCGACTTCGTCATCCGCGTGGGCTCGCTGATGCTGCTGGGCATACCGCTCACCTTCCTCGGCGGGTTCGGGCAGGGCCTGTACCTGGCGCTGATGTTCCTGTTGATGTGGGCCTACACCATCGTGCAGGAAGCCCTGTGGGGGCGCACCGTGGGCAAGCGCGCGCTGGGCCTGCGCGTGGTCGCGCACGACGGTGCGCCGATCGGCTGGATGGCCGCGATCACCCGCAACCTGCTGCGCACGGTGGACATGCTGCCGTTCGCCTACGCACTGGGCCTGCTGTCGAGCCTGTTCGATGCGCACGGGCGCCGCCTGGGCGACCTGGTCGCCGGCACCGTGGTGATCCACGACAGCCTGCAGCCCCCCCCGGGCAGCCTGGCCATCGACACCGTGATGGCGCCGCCGCAGCCGCTGCAGCCGGCCGAGCAGGCGGCGGTGGTGGCCTTCGCCGAACGCGCACCGCGGCTGTCCTCGCCGCGCCAGCAGGAACTGGCCACGATCGTCGCCCCGCTCAGTGGCGGCGGCCAGGTCGGCGTGCTGCGCCTGTATGCCATGGCCAACTGGCTGCTGGGGCGTCGATGAGGCAGGAACAGTTCGTCGCCCGTTACCAGCACGAATGGCAGGCCCTGGAACGCTGGCTGGCGCTGCGCGGGGAAAGTGCGCGCCGCGCGCGTCGCCAGGTGGCCGACAACGCCCTCAACGACGAAGACATCCCGCAGCACTATCGCCGTCTGTGCCAGCAGCTGGCGCTGGCGCGCAAGCGCGGCTACAGCCCGCAGCTGGTGGCGCGCCTGCAGGTGCTGATGCAACAGGGCCACGGCCTGCTCTACCGCACCCCGTCGCCGCACTGGCAGCGCGCGCTGGAGTTCCTGTTCGCCGACTTCCCGCAACTGGTGCGCAGCCAGGCCCGCAGCATGTGGGCCGCCACCGCGCTGTTCGCGGTGCCGCTGCTGGGCAGCTTCCTGCTGGTGCAGTGGTACCCCGATTTCATCCACCTGTTGATGGACAACCGCGAGATCGCGGCGATGGAGAGCATGTACGACCCCTCCTCGCCGCACCTGGGCCGTGACAGCGGCACCGACTGGATGATGTTCGGCCACTACATCATGAACAACATCAGCATCGGCCTGCGCACCTTCGCCAGCGGCCTGCTGGCCGGGGTAGGCACGGTGCTGGTGCTGCTGTTCAACGGGCTCACCATCGGTGCGGTGGCCGGCCATCTGCAGCATATCGGCCATGGCGCTCCGTTCTGGCAGTTCGTGGCCGGGCATGGCGCGTTCGAGCTGACCGCGATCGTCATCGCCGGTGGCGCGGGCCTGCAGCTGGGCATGAAGCTGCTGGCGCCGGGTCGCCGACGGCGCATCGATGCGCTGGTGGACGGCGGGGTGATCGGAGCACGGTTGTGCCTGGGCGTGGCCGCGATGCTGCTGGTGGCGGCGTTCATCGAAGCATTCTGGTCCTCGATCGCCGAGGTCCCGGCATGGGGCAAGTTCAGCGTGGCCGGGGTGCTGTGGAGCGTGGTGCCGCTGTGGCTGTGGCGCGGTGGACGCGGGAGCACGCATGCGGATTGACCAGCTCGATGTGGTGCTGCGTGCGCGCAGCGGCTGGGAAGCCGTGGAGCTGGGCACCGCGCTGGTCCGCCGGCACGCGCGCGCGATCTGGCTGCCCTGGGTGCTGCTGGGGCTGCCGGTGTTCGCCGTGGTCAATGCGCTTGCATGGTGGGCGGACGCCTTCGGGCTGGCCTGGCTGCTGATGTGGTGGCTCAAGCCGCTCTTCGAACGGCTGGCCCTGTACGTGATCTCGCGCGGGGTCTTCGGCGATGCACCCACGCCATGGCAGGCGCTGCGCGCGCAGCGCCACTGGGGCTGGAGCGGCTTCTGGGGCTACCTGGGCTGGCGCCGGTTCAGCCCCCTGCGTGCGCTGATGCTGCCGGTGAACCTGCTGGAAGGCAGCTCGCCCGAACTGCGTGGCGCGCGCCGGCGCGCGATCGCTGGCGGTGCCTTCGGCCATGCCGTCCTGCTCACCCTGACCTGCATGATGTTCGAGCTGGTGCTGGTGGTCGGCTGCATCGCGACGATCTTCATGTTCATCCCGTTCGAGCTGCTGTCCGATTCCTGGCGAGCGGCATGGGCGATGGTCCGCACCGATACCCCGGCGTGGGCCAAGCTCGGCTTCAACCTGGCGTGCTGGCTGGCAGCGGCACTGATCGGCCCGTTCCATGTCGGCGCCGGCTTCGGCCTGTACCTCAACCGGCGCACCGAGATGGAGGCGTGGGACGTGGAAATCGCGTTCCGCCGCCTGCGCGATCGCCTGCAGCAGGCGGCACCGCTGCTGGTGCTGGCGCTGGTCCTGGGCTGGCCCGGCGGCACCCTGCACGCGCAGCAGGCGCACGGCGTGGACGAGCTGGCCGCGCAGGATGCGCAGGATGCGCATGCCGATACTGATCCCAATACCGATGCCAATGCGGATGCGGATGCGGATGCGGAGGACGAGGATGCCGAGGCCGAGGACGCGGCAGACGAACCCGCGCTGACCTACGACAACGATCCAGCCAATCGGCCGGAGAGCGTGTTCGGCACCGCCAGCGTGGATACCGCCGGCTTCCGCCAGGCCGTGCAGCGCGCCTACGAGGACCCGCTGCAGAGCCCGACGCGTACCGTGGTGCGCTGGGAACCGTCGCGGAAGGACGCGGCCGACAAGGACAAGAAGAAGGCGGGCGACGCGGACGCCGACAAGGGCAATGCCCGGCCCAAGGGGCCGGTGCTGCCGGCGCAGATCGCCGAATGGGTGTTGTGGGCCCTGGTCGGCCTGCTGTTGCTGGCATTGGTGGCGACCGCGCCACGTTGGCTGCGCTGGCTGCGTGGCACCGGCACGCGACGCCGCGCCCCGCCCACGGCGGTGGTGGAAGATGACATCCGCGTACCCGACGAGGTACCCCCGGATGCCGCCGCGCGCGCGCGCACGCTGTGGCAGCAGGGGCGCCCACGGCAGGCGCTGGCGCTGCTGTACCGGGCCAGCGTGGAGTCGATGACCGAGCGCACCCAGACCGCGTTGCCGCCAGGCGCCACCGAAGCGCAGTGCCTGCGCGCGTCGCGACGCATGCCCGACGAGGCCGACCGCACCCTGTTCGCGCGGATCGTCCGGGTCTGGCAGTACGCCGCCTATGCGGGGCGGCTGCCCGACGATGCCGAGTTCGATGCCTTGGCCAGCACGCTGCAGCAGCAGTTCCGGTGGCGCGCATGAGTACGCGCCTGCGCTGGCTGCTGGTGGTGCTGGGCGTGCTGGCCTTGGGCGTGCCGCTGACGATCGCCTTCCTGCGCACCCACGAACGGGTGACCCGCACCGAGCAGCTGCCGCCGCAGGGCGAGGCAAGCTACAACCCGCTGTACGTGCTGGGCCAGGCGTTGCGTGCCGATGGCATCACGGTGCATGCGCGCCCACGCGTGGACCTGGCGACGATGCCGCTGCAGCCACGCGACACGCTGGTGCTGCTGCAGGACAGCGCGACGCTGCCGGCGTCCACCGCACGCGAGCTGCTGGCCTGGGTCGCACGCGGCGGTCATCTGGTGATGCGTACGCCGCCGGCCGAACAGGCCGAGGTCGAGCCGGCCGAGGTGGAGCCGGCCGAGATCTCGCGCAATGGACCCCTGCTGGACGCATTGGGCGTGGACAGCATCGGTTACGGCACTGGCTGCCAACCGTTCCATGTACGCGATGACCCGCAGCACGTGGAGTTCTGCGGGGGCCGCCGTTTCGCCGTGGCACCGCCGCAGGGCATGCGCCTGGAGCGCAGCTGGGGCGAGGACAGCGACGAGTACGGGCAGGTGTTCGCGCGCCTGCGTCATGGCCAGGGCAGCGTGGACGTGCTGGCCGACCTGGAGTTCATGAAGGGCCTCGGCCGCCCCGCCCCTGACGACGCCCCCAACGCCAAGCCGGGCGACTACATCGACGGCCTGCACGACAAGGCGCACCGCGACCTCACCCGCTACCTGCTGGCGCCGCGCTATGGCGAGGGCAGCATGTGGCTGGTGTACGGGTCGCGCCCACCGTCGTTGTGGAACCGGCTGTTTTACCAGGGCTGGCCGGTGTGGGTGCCGCTGCTGCTGGCCCTGCTGGGCTGGTTGTGGCACCGCACGCAGCGCATGGGCAGCCTGCTGCCTTCGCCGGCCGTGGAGCGGCGCTCGCTGCTCGAACACGTGCGTGCCAGCGGCGAGCACCTGCTGCGCTATGGCAAGGCGCCCCTGTTGTACGACGCGGTGCGACGGGCCTTCCTCGGCCGCCTGCGGCGACGCGCGCCCACCGCGGCCGTGCTCGTCGGCGACGCGCAGGTGCAGGCCGTCGCCGCCCTGCTGCAATGGCCGCACGCCCGTGTCCACACCGCCCTGACCGCTCCGGCCTCGCACGACCTGCCCGGTCTGCGCGAGCGCATCCGCCTGCTGATCCAGATGAGAAACCTGCTATGACCGAGCCGACCCTGCCGCCGCTGCCCTCCTTCGAACCTGCCCCGGCCCCGTCCCCGGCCGTCGCCGGTCCCAGCCTGGTCGACCGCGTGGATGCCGTGCGCGAAGCGGTCGGGCGTGCCTTCATCGGCCAGCCCGAGGTGCTCGACCAGATCCTGATCGCGCTGCTGGCCGGCGGCCACGTGCTGATCGAAGGCGTGCCCGGGCTGGGCAAGACCCTGCTGGTGCGCGCCCTCGCCCAGGCGCTGGAGCTGGACTACGGCCGCGTGCAGTTCACCCCGGACCTGATGCCCAGCGATGTCAGCGGGCATGCGGTGTACGACCCCAAGTCGGAGAGCTTCAAGATCCGCCGCGGCCCGGTGTTCACCAACCTGCTGCTGGCCGACGAAATCAACCGCGCCCCGGCCAAGACGCAGTCGGCCCTGCTGGAAGTGATGCAGGAAGGCCAGGTCACCATCGAAGGCAAGGCGTTCGCGCTGACCCCGCCGTTCCTGGCGCTGGCCACGCAGAACCCGGTGGAGCAGGAAGGTACGTACCCGCTGCCCGAAGCGCAGTTGGACCGTTTCCTGCTCAAGGTGCTGATCGACTACCCGCAACTGGACGACGAGAAGCGCATGGTCGATGCGATCACCACCGGCCGCAGCGCGGCCGACTTCGACCTGTCGCAGGTGCCGCGCGTGCTGACCGCCGCCGAGGTGGTGGCGCTGCAGCAGGCCACCGCCGCGATCGCGGTCGACCCGGAAGTGATCGACTATGCGGTGCGGATCGTGGCCGCCACCCGTCGCTGGCCGGGCATCGCCCTCGGTGCCGGCCCACGTGGCAGCATCGCGCTGGTGCGTGCCGCGCGTGCGCAGGCGGTGCTGTCCGGGCGCGACTTCGTCACCCCCGATGACATTCGCGACATTGCCAAGCCGGCACTGCGCCACCGTATCGCGCTGGCCCCGGAACTGCAGATCGAGGGGCAGAGCGCCGACGACGCGCTGGACGCCCTGCTGGCCAAGGTGGAAGCACCGCGCAAATGAGCCTGCGGCGTACTGCTGACCACGCTGGGCCGCGCGCATGAGGCCGGCCCCGCTGCTGCTGGCACTGATCGTGGCCTGGGGCCTGCTCGGGCTGCCGGTGGTGTTCGGGGCGTGGCCACGCTGGACGTGGGCCGCCTGCGCTGCGGCGATCGCGCTGCTGGCGCTGGTGGACCTGCTGCGGCTGTGGCGGCAACCCTCGCCGAGCATCCAGCGCGAGCTGCCCGAAGCCCTGGCCCTGAACGTGGAACGGCCGGTGACGCTGCGCCTGGAATCCAGCCTGCGCCAGCGTGTGGAGGTGTTCGACCTGGTCCCGGGTGAGTGGTCGCTGCAGGGCCTGCCGCGGCGGCTGGCGCTCAAGCCGATGGTGGCCAGCAGCGTGCAGTACCGGCTGACCCCGACCGCTCGCGGGCGCTTCACCTTCGAGGGCGTGCACCTGCGCGTGCATGCGCCGTGGCGGCTGTGGCGGCAACGCCGCACCCTGCCGCCGGCGTTGACCGTGCGCGTGTACCCGAACTTCGCCCCGCTCACCCGGTTTGCGTTGTTCAGTGCCGAACAGGCCTCGCGGCTGGTGGGCGCGCACCTCAAGCGCCGGCGCGGCGAAGGCACCGATTTCCACCAGATGCGCGAGTACCGCATCGGCGACAGCCTGCGCCAGATCGACTGGAAGGCCACCTCGCGCGCGCGCAAGTTGATCTCGCGCGAGTACCAGGACGAAAAGAACCAGCAGCTGCTGCTGATGATCGACACCGGCCGGCGGATGATGGCCAGCGAAGACGGCCTGTCGCACTTCGACCATGTGCTCAACGCCGCCCTGGTGGTGTCCTACCTGGCCCTGCGCCAGGGCGATGGCGTGGGCCTGTTCGCCAGCGGCGGCGACAGCCGCTGGGTGGCGCCGCAACGCGGCATGGGCGCCATCGACGGGTTGCTGCGCGCCAGCTACGACCTGCAGGCGCGGCCGGTGGCCACCGACTACCTGGCCGCCGCCACCGAACTGAGCCTGCGCCAGCGCCGGCGCTCGCTGGTGATGCTGGTCACCAACGTGCGCGATGAAGACATCGAAGACCTGCTGGCCGCGGTGCGCCTGCTGCAGCGCCAGCACCTGGTCTGCGTGGCCAGCCTGCGCGAACGGGAACTGGACGAGGCCCTGGGCAAGGAGGTGGAGACCCTGCAGGACGCCACCCAGGCCGGCGCGATCGCCCGTTACCTGCAGCAGCGCAGCGACGCGCACGACGCGTTGCGCAGCCATCGGGTGATGGTGCTGGACGTCACCGCCGATGCGTTGCCCGGTGCGCTGGTGGAGCGGTATCTGGCGGTCAAGCGGGACGGGTTGCTGTAGGGGGCGAGGCCTGCCGGCCGACGGCGTTGGCCTGGGCGATCAGGCGCGCGGTGGCCTTCTGCAGCAGCGCGCGGTTGCGCGCGAGCTTCATCCACTGCGGCAGGCGCGAGAACATCGAGCCATTGGCCACGCCGGCGCGTTCGCGCAGCGGTGCGGCGGCGTAGTCGTGCAGCGCCTGCAGGTGTGCTTGGTTGTAGGCCCACAGCAGCCCGGCCCGGGTACGCGTGACCAGCAGCAGCGGCAGGCCGAAGTACGGGTCGTTGGATTCGGCATCGCGTAGCGGCGACCCGCTCACGCTGACCTCGCTGCTGCGGCCGCACTGCGCGCAGTGGGCGGCGAGTGTCGTCAACGGCGGCGATGCCGCCGCGCGATGCGCCTGCGCGCGCACCCACTGGTGCCCGCAGTACCCGCAGGGCCGCTGCCCGCTGTAGCGCACCGGCCCCACCCACGTGCCGGGACCGCACGCCGCGCACCCGCAGTTGTTTCCGTCCTGCAACGCGACGCTGCACGACAGGCAGCGGAAGCGTGCCGTCCTGGAGGACCTGACCACCCAGCCCGGCGCAGCACAGCGATGGCAGCGCACCGCGATGCGATCGGCGTACCGCCACAGGCCATGCCCATCATCCAGGTGGCGTCCGGCCACCGGCGCGGGACGCAGGCTGCGGTTGCGCTGCATCGCCATCTCAGACGTAGATGCCGGTGGGCGCCTGATCGATGATCGCGTGTGGCACGAAGCGGGCGCTGTCGCGGGTGATCCGGCTGTTGTCTTCGCGGATGCCCATGCCACACGCCTGGTCGCCCACCACCCAGCTGCCGACCAGCGGGTAGCCGCCATCGAACGCGGTGAGCGGGTGCGCGGCCTGGCGGATGGCCGGCCCGGTGTACGGGCCCTCGCTTTCCTGCCAGCTGCCGTCGGCCAGGTGCATGGCCACGTTGGCGCCCTCGCGGGAGAACAGCGGCTTGCGTACCCAACCGCGCGGCAGTTCGCTGCCATCGTCGAACTCGGCCGCCAACAGGTTCGGGTGGCCACGGTGGCGCTGCCACAGCAGGGGCAACACGCCCTTGTTGCTGAGGATCGCCTTCCACGCCGGTTCCAGCAGCTGCACGCCCGAGCCCGGCAAGGCCTGGCCGAAGGACTCGGTCATCAGGTCTTCCAGCGGGTACAGCTTGAACAGGCTGCCGATCACGGTGTCGTCCAGCGCGGTGAACCGCCCGTCCTCGGACAGGCCGATGTCTTCGATGGCGATCGCCTCGCCGCGCAGGCCGGCCTGGGCCGCGCAGTCGCGCAGGTAGGCCACCGTGCCCTGGTCTTCCTCGGAGTTGCCCACCGCACTGAAATACAGCGGCGGCGGCAACTGCGCCGACAACTGCGCGAAGCGCTCGACCAGCGCTTCATGGATCGCGTTGAACTGGTCGGCGTGTGCCGGCAGGCGGTTCTGGTTGCGCTGGTCTTCCAGCCATTGCCACTGGAAGAACGACGCCTCGAACAGCGAGGTCGGGGTGTCGTAATTGAGCTCGTAGAGCTTGGCCGGGCCGTTGCCGTCGTAGGCGAAATCCAGCCGCCCATACAGGTGCGGCTGGCGACGGCGCCAGCTGTCGGCGATCCAGTCGCGGAACTGCGGCGGGATCGCCAACTGGTCCATCAACTGCTGGCTGCCCACCACCTCCTCGACCAGGTCCATGGCCATCGCATGCAGCTCGGCGCTGGGGTCTTCGATGTCCTGCTCGATCTGGCGCAGGGTGAACGCGTAGTACGCGGTCTCATCCCAGTACGGCAGTCCATCGATGGTGTGGAAACGGAACCCCGACTCCTCTGCCCGGGCGCGCCACTGGCTGCGCTCGGCGATCCGCACGCGCTGCATCGATCAACCGCCCACGCTGCTGCGGCCGCTGCTGGAGCTGCCGAAGCCACCGCGGCTGGCGGTGACCGCACGGTTCGGGGTGGCGTTGACCGGGGCCAGCCCGGTCTTGCCCGCGCCGATCCCGCTGGCGGTATTCAGGCCGCCGCTGCCGCCCGGGGCCGGACGCGCCCAGCCGTTGGCCTTGTCCTGGTACGCCGGGCTGGCGGCCGGCGCCTGCGCCAGGCCCGCGCCGCGGTTGCTGAGCATCTGCGACATGAAGAAGCCCATCATCATCGGCCCGATGAACGAGTGGCCGGTCGAGGTCTTCTGCTCCACGCATTGCTCGGCGCTGTAATCGGCCTGGCAGGCCTCGCGCGAGGCGTACTTGGGGGCGGCATCGGCCGACTGCTTCTGCGCCTCTGCAAAGGCGGTGCGGCAGCTGGACGGATCGCCGGTGGCCTCGGTACAGGCCTGCACCGAGGTGTACAACCCTTCCTGCACCCGGACGGCTTCTTCCTTCTGGCAGGCGGTGAACAACAGCGGCGCGGCGCTCATCAACAGCAGCGCGGTGGTCCTGGAACGTTTCATGGCGTCATGCCCCCTAATGCGGTTATCCCCTCAATCATGCCTCATCGCCGCGAACAACCAAAACCGGCACAGCCAAGAAGATGAACGGCGTTTCAGCATTCCGGACGACCGGCGGCGCCCGCTTGGTTGCAAACGCAACCGCAATTTTTCGGCAGAATCAAGGCGAAACGCGCCCCCACGGCCCGCCCGATCCTGCCAGCCACCATGCCTGAATACCGCTCCCGCACCTCCACCGCCGGCCGCAACATGGCCGGCGCCCGCGCCCTGTGGCGCGCCACCGGCATGACCGATGGCGACTTCCACAAGCCGATCATCGCCATCGCCAATTCGTTCACCCAGTTCGTGCCCGGCCACGTGCACCTCAAGGACCTCGGCCAGCTGGTGGCGCGCGAGATCGAGCAGGTGGGCGGGGTCGCCAAGGAGTTCAACACCATCGCGGTGGATGACGGCATCGCCATGGGCCACGACGGCATGCTGTATTCGCTGCCGAGCCGCGAGATCATCGCCGACTCGGTGGAGTACATGGTCAACGCGCACTGCGCCGACGCGCTGGTGTGCATCTCCAACTGCGACAAGATCACCCCCGGCATGCTGATGGCCGCGCTGCGCCTGAACATCCCGGTGGTGTTCGTCTCCGGCGGGCCGATGGAGGCCGGCAAGACACGGCTGTCCGAGCACAAGCTGGACCTGGTGGATGCGATGGTGATCGCCGCCGATGAAAGCGCCAGCGACGAGAAGGTCGCCGAATACGAACGCAGCGCCTGTCCTACCTGCGGTTCGTGCTCGGGCATGTTCACCGCCAACTCGATGAACTGCCTGACCGAAGCGCTGGGCCTGTCGCTGCCCGGCAACGGCTCGACCCTGGCCACCCATGCCGACCGCGAGCAGCTGTTCCGCCGCGCCGGGCGCGTGGTGGTGGAGCTGTGCCATCGCTGGTATGGCGGCGAGGATGCCAGCGCGCTGCCGCGCGGCATCGCCACCCACGCCGCGTTCGAGAATGCGATGACCCTGGACATCGCGATGGGCGGTTCGACCAACACCATCCTGCACCTGCTCGCCGCTGCGCAGGAGGCGGGCGTGGACTTCGACCTGCACGCCATCGACGCGTTGTCGCGGCGCGTACCGCAGTTGTGCAAGGTCGCCCCCAACACGCCCAAGTACCACATGGAAGACGTGCACCGCGCCGGCGGCGTGTTCGGCATCCTTGGCGAGCTGGCACGCGGTGGGCTGCTGCACACCGACGTGCCGACCGTGCACAGCCGCACGCTGGCCGATGCCCTGGCGCGCTGGGACGTGGCGGTGAGCAACGATGCCACGGTGCACGACTTCTTCCGCGCCGGGCCGGCCGGCATCCCCACCCAGGTCGCCTTCAGCCAGGCCACGCGCTGGCCGACGCTGGACGTGGATCGTGCGGAAGGCTGCATCCGCGCGGTCGCCCATGCCTACTCGGCCGAAGGCGGGCTGGCGGTGCTGCGCGGCAACCTCGCACCGGACGGCTGCGTGGTGAAGACGGCCGGCGTGGATGAATCCATCCACGTGTTCGAGGGCAACGCGCGCGTGTTCGAAAGCCAGGACGCGGCCGTGGCCGGCATCCTCGCCGACACGGTGGTGGCCGGTGACGTGGTGGTGATCCGCTACGAAGGCCCGCGTGGTGGCCCGGGCATGCAGGAGATGCTGTACCCCACCAGCTACCTGAAATCCAAGGGCCTGGGCAAGCAGTGCGCGCTGCTCACCGATGGCCGTTTCTCCGGCGGCACCTCGGGGCTGTCGATCGGCCACGCCTCGCCGGAAGCGGCCGCGGGCGGGATGATCGGGCTGGTCCGCGACGGCGACCGCATCCGCATCGACATTCCCGCACGCCGCATCGATCTGCTGCTGGACGACGCCACGCTGGCGGCACGCCGCGCCGAACAGGATGCACTGGGCTGGAAGCCGCGCGAGGCACGCCCGCGCAAGGTCACCGGTGCGTTGAAGGCCTATGCGCTGCTGGCCACCAGTGCCGACAAGGGCGCGGTGCGCGACCTCTCCAAGCTGGAAGGGTGACGCGGCCGCCCTGCATGTAGCCGCGTGCCACCTGCGCCAAGGTGCCGGTGGCGTACGGACGCGGCGCTTGCGATGGCCGCGTTTTCGCTGCTGTTGGCGGTGGCAGTGAACGCGGCGACGGCGATGCTGGCCGTGCCGGTCGAGGCGTTCGACCAGGATCTTGACGGCGGCTGGCGCACGCTGGTTGCCCGCGCGTGGCCGGCGTCGTCGACGGTCCTGCGCGTCAGCCGATCACCCGCTTGAACGGCGGTAGCGCATCGATGATGCGCTTGCCGTAACGACGCGTCAGCAGGCGCGAGTCGAGGATGATCACCCGACCGGTGTCGGTGGAGGTGCGGATCAGGCGACCGGAGAACTGGGTCAGCGTGCGCAGCGCGTGCGGGATCGCGATCAGGTTGAAGGCGTTCAACCCACGGCTTTCGAACCACTCGCTCAACGTGGAGGTCTGCGGGTCGGTCGGCACCGCGAACGGCACCTGGGTGATCACCACCGTGGTGCAGGCCTCGCCAGGCAGGTCCAGGCCTTCGCCGAACGAATTGAGCCCGAACAGCACCGAGCCCTCTCCGGCGGCGGTACGGCGCAGGTGTTCGTCCACCATTTTCTGCTTGGCGCCCTCGCCCTGCACCAGCATCCGCTTGCGCTGTTCGGCCGGCATCAGCCCGGCCACTTTTTCCATCTTCCAGCGCGAGGTGAACAGCACGATGCTGCCCTTGTCCCAGTCCAGTTCCTTGACCAGGTACTTGGCCACTTCCCTGGGATGCCCTTCCTTGTCGTCCGGCGTGACCGGGAACGCCGGCACGATCAGCTGGGCCTGGTTGGGCAGGTCGAACGGCGAGGCCAGCGAGACCATCTCGGCCTCGGCGGGGATGCCGTTGTCGATCGCCAGCGACTGGAAATCACCGCCGCCGGTGAGCGTGGCCGAGGTCATCACCACCGAATCCACTTCGTCCCACAGCAGCTTGCGCAGCACGTGCGCGGCCGAGACCGGCGAGCCGTGCAGGATGAAATCCCCCTCGCGCGACATCGTGACCCAGCGCGCCATCGGCGGCTGGCCTTCCTTGTCTTCGCGGCGCCAGGCCGTCCACAGGTTGTGCTGCTGCTCGATCATCTCCAGCGCCATGCCCAGGTTGCGCTGCAGGCGCTCGCGCGCGGCGTCCTCGGGCTTGCCCTTGGCCACCTGGCCCAGCGCGGCGTGGGCCCAGTTGAACAGGCTGCGGGTGTCATCGGCGATGGCCTCGATGTCGGCCATCCAGATCTCCGGCAGGCGGCCGTTGGGCGCGCGCCACATCGGCTCCTGCGCGGCCGGGTCCGGGCGCCAGCTGCGGTCGATGACATCGCGGAAGGCCTTGAGCTGCTTGCTGACCTTGGCCGCCGCCTCGATGGCCTCGTTGGGCAGCAGGTTGCCCAGCTTGTCCTTGTCCACCGCGCGGTAGGACGCGGCGATCAGCACCTGCAGGCGGCCGGTGCGCTTGGCCATCTCGTCCAGGGCCAGGCTGGCCGCCCCCTGGTCGATGGCCACGCTGCCGATGTGGTGGCCTTCGTCGAGCACCAGCAGCATGTCCGAGGGCGGAGCGATCAACGGCTGGCCATTGTCGCTTTCGCCGATGGACAGCGCCGACAGCAGCAGCGCATGGTTGGTGACCACGATCTGCGCCTCGCGCACGGTGTTGCGCGAGCGCAGTACCGCGCACTGCGCCGAGTAGGCGCACTTGCGCCCGGCACAGCCGGAGGCGGGCGTGGTGATGCGCGAGCGCAGCGTGTTGCTGATGGTTTCCGGGGCGTTGTCGAGGTCGCCGTTCCAGCGCCCCTCCAGGAACGCCTTGCTCAGCGTCTGCGCCTGGTCCATCTCGATCGGCGCCAGTGGCCGGTCGAACAGCGGCTGCTCGTCGTCGAACATGCCTTCCTGGGCACCGTCGCCATGCGCTTCGGCGGCGTTGCGGGTGCACAGGTAGCGGGTGCGGCCCTTGGCCAGCGCCACGGTGGCCTCGATGCCGGTGGCCTTGAGGAAATTGGGGATGTCGCGCTCGACCAGCTGCGACTGCAATGCCACGGTGCCGGTGCTGATCACGAGCTTCTTCTTCGTGGCCAGCGCGATCGGCACGCCGGCGGTGAGGTAGCCCAGCGACTTGCCCACCCCGGTAGGCGCCTCGACCACGCCCACGCCCCCGCTGTGCGAGAGCGCACGCGAGACCACGCCGATCATCTGGCTCTGCGAACGCCGGGTACTGAAGCCGGGGGTATTGGCCTGCAGCTTGGCGTAGGCATCGCGGATGGCGGCCTTCATGTCGTCGTTCAGCGCCCGCGGGGCTTCAACTTTTTCGGTCACGCCAAGAGCTACCTGCCTGGATCACGGCGGGTATTTTCTCACGAGCGGGAGGCGGGAACCGGCGCGGATTTCCGCGCCGGTTCAGATCCGCGATAGTCCCGGTCTGCGCGGCACTGTCCACGCGCCGGACAGCGGCCGGCGTTATCATCCCGCCGGCATGGCCCCATTCGGGAAGGGCGGGCGATCACGCTACCGCCCCCGCCGCCTGCACCCCATCAAGGAGAGATCGTCATGGACACGCCCGCTGCGCTGCCCCTGGACCTGGCAGCCATCGCGCTGTTGCGCGCACCGCTGCACCAGGTGTCCATCGCTGCAAACGTCCTGCGCCTGATCGGGCACCCCGGCACGCTGCCCACGTCACCCGATTGGGCGGTGGCGGCAAGCCCGGACTACCGCGTGGTGTTTACCCAGCTCATCAGCACGTCGGCGGCCATGCGCGATGGCGCCTACGAGTACCTGCTGCTGATCGACGGACGACCGATCATCATTGCCTTCCAGCTCGGTGCCCCCGACACCCCCGGGCATGCGCGGATCCTCCCGACCGGTGCATGGCAGGCGTTTCCGTTGCCTTTGCTGCAGGCACTGGCCGATCGGGCCGCCATCATCTCCACCAACGACAGGCAGCCCTTCGTGTGGCGACCGTCGCCCGGACAGTGAGCGCGGCAGCCCGTGCGCTGTCGCTCAGCCCGCCGGCGCCGGGGCGCGGCCGCGCAGCGCGCGGGTCATCGCCCACACCAGCAGCACGATCGCCAGCGCATCCACCAGGCCGAGCACGAAGCGCGCGCCGCCCAGCCACATCACCATGCCCTGCATGGACGCGTAATCGCCCTGCTGCACCAGCCACTGCGGCACGATGTTCACCAGCAGCCCGGCCAGCGTGGTCAGGGCAAGCAGGCCCAGCGCCCACAACGCCACGCTGCGTACCGCCCCACGCGGGCTGTCGGCCACCCACACCACCGATACCGCCAGCGCGATCAGGATCGGCAGGCGCATGGCCACCGTGCCCAGCACCGCCATCAGCAATTCCAGGTTCATCGCGCTCAGTCCTCGCCGGCCAGCGCGTGTTCGGCGCGCAGCTCGGCGTACACCGCGTCGGTCTGCGGGCGCACCGCATGCCACTGCAGGAAGCTCTCGGCCGCCTGCTCGACCAGCATCCCCAGCCCGTCGACCACGTTGCGGCAGCCGGCCGAGCGCGCCCAGGCGCTGAAGGCGATCGCCGCCTCGCCGTAGTTGAGGTCCACCGCGGTGGTCATGCTGTTGACCAGGCCCAGCGGCAGCGTGAATTCATTGGCGCGGTCGCGGCCGGCCGAGGTGGCGTTGATGATCAGCTCGAAGTCGCCCAGCTCGCGGATGTCTTCCCAGTAGCGGGTGATCGCGCGGCCCGGCTCGCCCATAGCGTCGATCAGCGCGTCGGCACGCTCGGGCGTGCGGTTGACCACCACCAGCTCCAGGATGCCGGCATCCAGCAGTGCCGGGGCCACGCTGCGCGCCGAACCGCCGGCCCCGATCAGCAGCGTGCGGCGGCCGCGCAGGTCCAGGCCGTGGCGATCGGTGAGGTCGCGGACCAGGCCGATGCCATCGGTGGTGTCGCCGTGCCAGCGCTCGCCCTTGCGCAGCAGCGTGTTGACCGCGCCGGCGCGGCGCGCGCGCGAGGTCAGCGTGGTGCACAGCGCGAAGGCGGCCTCCTTGTGCGGGGCGGTGACGTTGGCGCCGACACCGCCCTCGGCGGCAAAGGCCTCCAGCGCTGCGGCGAACTCGGCCGGGCTGGCCTCGATGGCGCGGTACTCCACCGCGATGCCTTCCTGGCGGCCGAACGCGGCGTGGATGCGCGGCGACTGCGAGTGCGCGATGGGCTGGCCAAATACGGCGTAATGGTCGGCGGTCATGGGTGTGTCTGCTCCGGGCCTAGAATGGAACGCAAACCCCCAACGGAAGCGGCTATGCGCACTCCATTGTCACTGCTCGCGCTGAGCGTCAGTTTACTCTCCACACCGCAGGCGATGGCGCTTTCCGAGTTCGGCATCGAGGGCATGGGCGTGGTCTCGACCAAGGCCAACGAGGGCCAAGCCACGATCTCGCCCGACGGCCAGCGCATCGTCTGGGCCTCCGACCGCGCCGGCGGCGCCGGTGGCTGGGACCTGTGGCAGGCGGTGCAGCGCGACGGCCGCTGGCAGGACCCCACGCCGCTGGCGTTCAACACCGCCGCCGATGACCTCGATCCGTACTTCAGCCATGACGGTGCCTGGCTGTACTTCGCCTCCAACCGCAGCGGCGGGCGCGGCGGCTTCGACCTGTACAGCGTGATGCTGCACGAGGACGGCAGCGTGGGGCCGGTGATGTCGATGCCGGTGACCATCAACACTGCCGCCGACGAGCGGTACCCGGCCGTGCGCCCGGATGGCCAGGCGCTGCTGTTCGCCCGCAACGGCACGGGCAAGGCCACCCACGGTGGTTTCGACCTGTACGTGGCAACCGCGCAGGGCCGGGGCTTCAACCCGCCAACGGCGCTGCCGGCGCCGCTCAACAGCGCGGCCGACGAACTGGGCAGCGAGTGGCTGGGCAACGACGGGGCACTGGTCATCACCCGGGGCGCGGGCGCCCGCACACAGGTGTGGCGGGTGGGCTGCGACTACCGGCAGCCGGCCACGCCGCTGGTGCTGTCCTTCAACACGGCCGACGGGCAGACCGGCGCGCCGGTGGTGGACGCGTCCAAGCCGTCCGAACTGGTGCTGGCAGGCGTGGCCCGCGCACCGCGTGCCGGCGGGCTGGACCTGTACCGGATGAAGGCGCCCGCGGCGCCCGACGGGGCCTGCCGCTGAGGACCTGGCCGGTTGCCGGCGCAGCCATGCGTGGCCTGGCGCTACGCGCCGGTTGCGGTGCCCTGGCCGGGGCGCAGCAGCGCGGCGCGCTGCTGTTCGTACTGCGCTTCGCTGATCTCGCCGTTGTCCTTGCGCTGGTTCAACGCGGCCAGCTGCGCCTGCAGTGCAGGGGCCAACTGGCTGTCACGCGCCACCCTCGCTGCTGCGGACGGCTGCTCCGGCGGTCGCTTGGCCGCGCGCAGCACGCCGCGGATGACCAGTCCGATCACCACCGCGAAGGCCAGCACCCCGGTGCCCCAGGTCAGCCACTGCACCCATCCCATTGTCTGCATTGTCGTCGTCCTGTGTGCGTGTGGGCGCGTATTGTCAGCGCTCGCGCAGCCAACGCGCCACCTGCGGGGCGAAATAGGTCAGCACGCCATCGGCGCCGGCACGCTTGAAGCCGATCAGCGATTCCAGCACGCAGGCGCGTTCGTCCAGCCAGCCGTTGGCGGAGGCGGCCTTCATCATCGCGTACTCGCCACTGACCTGATAGGCGAAGGTGGGCACGCCGAACTGCTGTTTCACCCGGCGCACCAGGTCCAGGTAGGGCATGCCCGGCTTGACCATCACCATGTCCGCGCCCTCTTCCAGGTCCAGCGCGATCTCGCGCATCGCCTCGTCGCCGTTGGCCGGGTCCATCTGGTAGGTCTTCTTGTCGGCCTTGCCGAGGCTGGCCGAGCTGCCCACCGCATCGCGGAACGGGCCGTAGAAGGCCGAGGCGTACTTGGCCGAGTAGGCCATGATGCGCACGTTGACGTGCTCGTCGGCATCCAGCGCGCGGCGGATCGCGCCGATGCGACCATCCATCATGTCCGACGGCGAGATGATGTCCACGCCGGCCTGCGCATGCGACAGCGACTGTTTGACCAGCGCGGCGACGGTGATGTCGTTGAGCACGTAGCCCTTGTCGTCGATGATCCCGTCCTGGCCATGCGTGGTGTACGGGTCCAGCGCCACGTCGGTCATCACCCCCAGCTCGGGGAAGCGCGACTTCAGCGCGCGGATCGCGCGCTGCGCCAGGCCGTTCTCGTCCCAGGCCGCGGCCGCATCCAGCGACTTGCCGGCCGGGTCGATCACCGGGAACAGGTCGATGACCGGGATGCCCAGTTCCAGCGCCTCTTCGGCCACCTTGAGCAGTTCGTCGATGGACAGCCGCTCCACGCCCGGCATCGAGGCCACCGGCGCGCGGCCGGCCAGGTCGTGCACGAATACCGGATAGATCAGGTCATCGGTGGTGAGCGTGTTTTCGCGCATCAGGCGGCGCGAGAACTCGTCGTGGCGCATGCGGCGGGGGCGATAGTCGGGGTGGGCCATGGGAATGCTCCGTAACGGTATGCGGGGGGCGCGGCAGGTGTTACTGCAGCAGGTAGCGATGCGGCTGCAGCGGCGCGGGCAGGGGCGCCACGCCGAGGCTGTCGAGCAGGTCGATTTCGATGGTGCGCACCAGCGCATCCAGCGGCAGGTCGTTGGGCTCCAGGCCGAACGGCTCTTCCATCTCTTCGCCCAACTGGTCCAGGCCGAAGAAGGCATAGGCCAGCACCGCCGACACCACCGGGGTGGCCCAGCCCAGCGAACTGGCCAGGCCGAACGGCAGCAGCACGCAGAACATCCACGCGCAGCGGTGCAGCAGCAGGGTGTAGGCGAACGGCAGCGGCGTGGAAAGAATGCGTTCGCAGCCGGCCTGGATGCTGGACATCGCATGCAGGCGCGTTTCGAACTGGCTGTACAGGATCGGGTCCAGGCGCCCGGCGCGCAGCGGCTCGGCCAGGTCGGCGGCGATCATCGCCAGCAGCTGGTCCGGGGCGTTGAGGCGTGCGCCGAAACGCGCGTGATCCTCATCGCCCACCCAGGGCAGCGCGGCGAGCACGGCATCGCGGCCGCGCAGCTTGGCCGCCAGCGCATGGGCGAAGCCGATCCCGAGCCGGCAGATGCGCGTGCGGCGCGGCGCGTCGTCGGCCAGCAGCGCCGTGCACAGCCGTGCCAGGCTGCGCGATTCGTACACCAGTTGGCCCCACAGCTTGCGTCCTTCCCACCAGCGCTCGAAGCAGGCGTTGTTGCGGAAGCTGAGGAAGATCGACAGCACCAGGCCCAACAGGGTGAACGGCGCAACCGAGACGCGCTCGATGCCCGGCGGGTGCCAGACCTCGGCGAAGGCGGCCACGGCGATGGCCAGCAGCAGGATCGCCAGCACCTTGGGGGCCACCGCCGGGACGATGGAGCCGCGCAGGATGTACAGCAGTTGCCAGCCGTGGGGACGAGGACGAATGATCATCGAAAGCGGATGTGGCGCCCGGACGGGCGTGGGCCAGTGGCGGACGCGCCCCGACAGCCGAAGATTGTACGCCCCTGCGCGCCGGTGCCCGGCCACTGCGACCGATGGTCGCAGTGGCCGGGCACGACAGGCGGACCGGCTCAGACGATGCCGCCACCCAGGCTGAGCCGGACGATGCCCACCACCACCACGATGCCGTTGAGCACCAGGCCGGCCCAGGCCCGGCCACGCTTGCTCGGGTGGGTGAACAGGATGCCGAGGGCGGCGATCACCGCGCCCACCGCCGCGAACGGGATCAGGAACCAGTTGCCCCAGCCCAGCAGCGGGATCAGGGCCAGGACCATCCACAGCAGCGCCAGGATGCCCCACAACAGACTGATCAACCCCATGCCAGGCTCCTTCGGTGATGTTGGCGCCACCATAGCCTAAATCGGGGGCCTGGCTGACGCGTTCATCGGCGCCCGGCGCCGGCCAGCCGGACCACGGCACGCCGCTCACCTGGACAGTGCTAGCGTGAAGATCACGAGGTTGGCACCGATTCAGTGGTCGCCACCGATGATCGCGCCACGGGCCGATGGTCCCTACCGAACAGGGGTGATGCATGAACATCCGAATGACTGCCGTACTGGGCGCACTGCTGGCCGTCGCCGGCTGCGCCAGTACCTCCAAGGTGATGCTGGGCCAGGCGCGGGCGCCGGTGGACCCGGCCAGCGTGCAGATCTATTCCACGCCGCCGGCCGGCTCGGTGGAAATCGCGCAACTGGAGTCGTCCAGCGCGGTCGGTTTCGGCACGCAGGGCCAGACCGATGCGGCCGTCATGCGGCTCAAGCGCGAGGCCGCCGCCCTCGGGGCCAATGGCGTGATCCTGATGGGCGTGGGCTCCAGCGGTTCGCCGGTGGGCATGTCCGTCGGCGCCGGCAGCTACGGCTCGCACGTGGGCGGTGGCGTCGGCATCGGCATCCCGACCACGCAGAAGCGCGCGGCCGGCGTGGCCATCTGGGTCCCGAACCCGCCGCCTGCGCCGCGCCTGCCGACGCAGACGATCACGCCGACGCGGTAACCAGCGCCGCGGTGGGCCACGACCCTGCGAGGCGGTGTGGCGCATCACACTATCAGTGGAATCATCAGCGGGCGCCGAATGCATTGCCGACGCCTTGCCCTCGCCTGCGCCGTTGCGCGGCACGCATGTTCATGGCTGCTGCGTACAAAGGAATGCCGCAAGGAGACACGCCACGACCCTGGGTCGTGGCGTGCGTAACGGCGCACCGACCCACGGTCGGCGCCTGCCGGCGAGGCGTCAGCGCTTGGTGGCGTTTTTGTAGGTCGGCACGAAGACGTCATTGACCGCCTTGGCCAACTGGTCCGGCGGCAACAGGCCCTGGTCGAGCAGGAAGTTGTTGAAGGCCAGGCGGTCGAAGCGATCGCCCAGCGCCAGCTCGGTCTGCATGCGCAGTTCCAGGATGCGGGTGTAACCGTAGAAGTAGCTGCCGGCCTGGCCGGGCATGCGCACCATGTAGCGGTCCAGTTCCTGGGTGGCCATCGCCTTGGACAGGCCGACCTCGTCGATCAGCACGCGCTCGGCGCTGGCGCGGTCGATCAGGCCCAGGTTGAGCATCGGGTCGAGCATGGCGCGTGCGGCGCGCAGCAGGCGGAACTGCAGCGCGATCAGCTGCCCGTCCAGCGGTTCGTAGGGCACCATCTCCGCCTCGGCATACAACGCCCAGCCTTCGACGTTGACCGAGTTGAACGCGAACATGGTGCGCGCCAGCGAGATGCCGCGCTCGACCATCGCGGTGAACTGCAGTTCGTGACCGGGGCGCCCTTCATGCGCGCTCAGCGTCCACGCCGCCGAGCCGAAATTGAAGTCGTCGTACTGCGCGGCCTTGTCGCCGGCGGCCGGGTTGCCCAGCGGCAGCACGAAGGTGCCCTGCTGGCCGGTGTTGCCGACCAGCGGGGCCGGCAGGAAGTGCGGGGCCGGCGACGCGGCGCTTTCGGCAGCCGAGCCCAGGCGCATCTGCATCGGGCGCTGCGGCACGTCCACGATCTTTTCCTTGCGGATGATGGGGTCGATGGCGTCGATCACGCCCCGGTAGTGGTGCTCGAGCTGGTCGTCGGCGATCTTGTCGCCCTTCAGCGCGCGCACCACCGCGACCGGATCGGTCGGATCGGCGACCTTGAGGCCCTTGGCCTGGGCCACCAACGGCGACAGCTGGCGCATCGCCGAACGGGTTTCCATGAACTCCAGCTGCGCACGCTGCATCAGCACCGCCGGGGCGATGTCGATGCCCACGCGCTTGAGCTGGTAGGCATACAGCGGCTCGGGCAGGCGGGCATCGGTGCGCGCCTTGGGCAGCACGTCCTTGCGGGTCCAGTCGCGGTACTCGCGCAACTGGGTGGCGATGGTCTTCAGCGCCTCGTCGGCGCCGGCCACCTTGTACTTGCCGAACAGCTGCTCGATGCCGGTGATGTAGGTGTCCACGTTGGCCAGCGACTGCTCGACCTCGATCTTGGTCGGCTGCAGCAGGGTCTTGTCACCCAGGCGCTCTGCATAGCGCTGGCGCGACAGCGTGGTCACCGGCTGGGTGCCGGGCGCCAGGCCGGCGTAGGCCTTCAGGCGGTCCAGCGCCTTGGCGCGGCGCTCGGCCGAGACCTGGTCGGAGAGCAGCATGTTGATGCCGCTGAACACGGTCTGCGGGGTATCGCTCCACGGCAGCAGGTACTTCTCGTTGAGCTCGCTGCCTTCGATGTTCTGGTCGGCGGCCGCGATCATGATCGCCAGGTCCTGGCGCACGTTGGGGTCGCGCTCGGTGGCCAGCCTGGACTGCAGCTCGCTGCGCGCCTTGGCCATGGCGGCGCGGTAGCGGGCGCCGTTGTCGGGGCCGAAGTCGGCCACCTTGTCGTCGTAGCCGGGCACGCCGAAGAAGCCGGTTTCTTCCGGCTGGAACGGGCCCTGCGCGTCCAGCAGGATCTGCGCCAGCTGGTTGCTGCGGGTGACCCAGGCCGGGCTTTCCGGCGTCTTGCTGGCGGCCGCCTTGGCAGCCAGGGCCGGCGGCGCACTCAGCGCGGCGGGAACGGAAAGGGCCAACGCGACGGCAAGGACTAGCGGCTTCATGCAGGACTCCCGGATGACGGATGCCCGTGACCCTACGCACTCGGCGCACGGGCGGCAATCGGCCGGAGGTCATGCGCCGGGCTCAAACCTCCAGCGGCGGTGCCAGCGCCGGGCAGTCGCCCTGCGCGCGACAGGCCTCCAGCGCGCATTGGGTGGCCGCCTCGGCGTCGTCCAGCGCGGTCAGGTCGATCGGTTCGGCGTCCTTGACCAGCACGTAGAGCATCGGATAGTCCCACCGGCCCTGCGCGCGGTCGGCCTGCAGGAACAGCCGGCCCTTGCCGCGCGGGCCGCTGAGGTGGACCACGAACTGGCTGGAGCCGGTACCGCTGCTGTCGGTTTCGATGCCACCCATCGGCAGGAACCCGTCCTGGATCGGCTCGCCCAGGTGCGCCACCAGGTGCACGCTGCAGCGCGCGCGCCGCATGGCTTCCTGGTAGGGCTCGCTGCCACGGGCCATCCTCGACACCTGCTGCAGCCCGAACCAGCCGGCGCCGGCCGCGGCCGTGATCGTCAGCAGTGCGGCCAGCGGTACTGCCCAGCGCCAGTGGCGTGCCCACCAACCCCGGGGGTGGGTGGGAAGCGGGGGTGGAAGGGTCATCGGCGTCCTCCTTGTCGTGCCGGTGGTGCGGTGTGCGGGCTGCGCTTACGGTGCCAGGCAGCGCCCCAGGAAGTCCTCGGCCAGGCGGTAGCGGTGCAGCGCATTGCTGCCCGACAGACCGTGCTTGGCGCCCGGGTAGGTCATCAGTTCGAACGGCTGCCCGCGCTTCTGCAGTGCGCTCATCAGCGAGGTGGAATTGGTGAACAGCACGTTGTCGTCGGCCATGCCATGGATCAACAGCAGGCGCGAGCGCAGCCCGTCGATGTGGGCCAGCACGCGCGCCGCTTCATAGCCCTTCGGGTTGTTGGCCGGCAGGTTCATGTAGCGCTCGGTGTAGTGACTGTCGTACAGCCCCCAATCGGTGACCGGCGCGCCGGCCACGCCGCAGGCGTAGGTATCGGAGGCCTTGGCCAGCAGCATCAGGGTCATGTAGCCGCCGTTGGACCAGCCCTGCACGCCGATGCGCGCCGGGTCCACCCAGGCCTGCTGCTTGAGCCAGGCCACGCCACGCAGCTGGTCGGCCACTTCCACCGTGCCCTGCACGCCGTACAGCGCGCCACCGAAGTCACGGCCGCGGCGCGGGGTGCCGCGGTTGTCCAGCGAGAACACCACATAGCCGTGCTGGGCCAGGTACTGGTTGAACAGATGGTCGCCGCGGCCGGGCCAGCTGTCGGTGACGGTCTGGCTGGCCGGGCCACCATAGACGTACACCACCACCGGGTAGCGCTTGGCCGGATCGAAACCGGCCGGCTTGATCAGGCTGTAATGCAGGTCGGTCGTGTTGTCGGCCGCCTTGAGGGTGCCGAACTCCACCGGGCGCTGCGCGTCCAGGTAGCGCGCATACGGGTGCTGCGGATCCTGCAGGTTGTTCTCGACCAGCGTGGCGATCTTCTCGCCGTTGGCGCGGTACAGCGCGATCTGCGGCGGCGTGGTGGTGTTGGACCAGCTGTCCACGTAGACGCTGGCATTTTTGGCGAAGCTGGCGCTGTGCATGCCCGGCGCCTGCGACAGGCGCCGCGGCGTGCCGCCCTGCAGCGGCACCGCATAGATCTGGCTCTCGCGCGGGGAGTCCACGCCGGCACGGAAGTAGACCGTGCCGGCCGCTTCGTCCACGGCCAGCAGTTCGTCCACCGGCCAGGCGCCGGCGGTCAGCGCGGTGACAGTCTTGCCGTCCTCGGACACGCGGTACAGGTGCTCGTAGCCGGTGCGCTCGGAGGACCACAGGAAGCCGCCCTGCTTGAGGAAGCGCAGGCTGTTGTGCAGCGGCACCCAGGTCGGCGAGGTTTCGCTGACCAGCGTGTGCTGCGCGCCACTGGCCAGGTCGGCCTGGACCAGGTCCAGGTGCTTCTGGTCGCGCGACTGGCGCTGGAAGGTGAGCCGTTGCGGATCGCGCCAGTCCACGCGCGCCAGGTAGATGTCCGGGTTGCGGCCGAGGTCGATCCAGCGCGGCGCGGCATCGGCCCTGGGCGCGATCACGGCCAGCCTGACGGTGACGTTGTGGTCGCCGGCAGCCGGGTAGCGCTGCTCGATCATCTCGGTGCGGTCGGCGTACATCTCATAGCGCTTCTGCACCGGCACCGGGCTTTCATCGATGCGGGCGAAAGCGATCGCCGAATCGTCCGGCGCCCACCAGTACCCAGTGTGGCGGTCCATCTCTTCATCGGCGACAAACTCGGCCACGCCATTGCCGATGGTGTCGCTGCCATCGCGGGTGAGCTGGATCTGCCGGCCGCTGGCCAGGTCGATCACCCACAGGTTGCGCGCCCGCACGAAGCTGACAAAGCCGCCCTTGGGCGAGAGCTTGGCATCGGTGGCAAAACCTTCGCCGTGGGTGAGCTGGCGTACCGCCGCCTTGCCCTGCTTGCCCAGGTCGTACAGGTACAGCTCGCCGCCGAGCGGAAACAGCAGCGTGCGTGCGTCGGGCGACCACTGGTAATCGACGATGCCGGTCATCGCGGCGATGCGCTGGCGCTCGCGGCGGGCCTTCTCGGCGTCGCTCAGGGTTTCTTCGCCCGGCAGCACCACCTTGGAGTCGACCAGCAGGTGGGTCGTGCCGCTGGCGATGTCGTACGCCCACAGGTCCAGCTGGTTGCGGTCGGCGTCCTTGCCGCGCAGGAAGCTGACCTGCGAGCCGTCCGGGGCGACCTTGGGTTTCATCAGGGTCGGGCCGGACAACGGCAACGGGCCGGTGATGGCGTCCAGGGTCAGCTTTTCAGCGTGGGCGAGCGTGGTCGAAGCGAGCATGAGGGCAAGTGAAGCAAACAGGTGGCGCATGAAGGATTCCGGCAGCGTCTGGACGTTCCCCGCCCGCCTGGGGCGGCGGGGAGCAGTTCATCCTAACCAAAAGCCTTGCGGTCGTGCCGGGGTGGCCGGTGCCCCGGCCGCGCCAGGCATTGCCGGGCGCTGGCCATCGGCCGGCACTTCCCGGGCTCAGCGCTGGCCGAACAGGTGCTTGCGCTCTTCTTCGCTGAGCGGCTTGCCGGCATCCGGGTTGACCTGCTGGCGCAGCGCGTAGGCACGCTGGGTGGCCGGGCGCGCGGCGATGGTCTCGTGCCAGCGCTTGAGGTGCGGGAAGGCGGCAAAATCCACGGGCAGCTTGTCGTAGGCGCCGATCCACGGGTAACTGGCCATGTCGGCGATGCTGTAGTCGTCCCCGCCGAGGAAGGCGCTGTCGGCCAGGCGCTTGTCCATCACCCCGTGCAGGCGGCGCACCTCGTTGTTGTAGCGCTCGATGGCGTAGGGGATCTGCTCGGGCGCGTAGACGTTGAAGTGGCCCATCTGCCCGCTCATCGGGCCCAGCCCGGCCATCTGCCAGAACAGCCACTCCAGCACCGCCACCCGGCCGCGGGCATCGGACGGCAGGAAGCGGCCGGTCTTCTCGGCCAGGTACAGCAGGATCGCGCCGGACTCGAACACGCTCTGCGGGGCGCCGCCGTCGGCGGGCTGGTGGTCGACCAGGGCCGGCATCTTGTTGTTGGGCGAGATCGCCAGGAATTCGGGCTTGAACTGGTCGCCGGCGCCGATGTTGACCGGCTTGATCTGGTACGGCAGGCCCAGCTCTTCCAGCAGCAGCGTGACTTTGTGGCCGTTGGGGGTGGGCCAGTAGTACAGATCGATCATGGCGACGCACTCGCGGATAGGGAAGCTGGAGTCTAGTGCGTCGGTTGGGTGGCGGCGTCATCGCGGACCCGTTAACCTGCCGCGTCCCCCGCAACGCAGCATTCCAGCATGAGCGCCACCGAGAAGCCCATCAGCCCCCTGTCGTCCCTGATCTTCGCCTCGCGCTGGCTGCAGCTGCCGCTGTACCTGGGCCTGATCCTGGCGCAGTGCGTGTATGTGTTCCTGTTCGGCAAGGAGCTGTGGCACCTGCTGCACAAGGCCAACAGCATGGGCGAGCAGGAAATCATGCTGCTGGTGCTGGGGCTGATCGACGTGGTGATGATCTCCAATCTGCTGGTGATGGTGATCGTGGGCGGCTATGAGACCTTCGTTTCGCGCCTGCGCCTGGAAAACCACCCCGACCAGCCGGAGTGGCTCAGCCATGTCAATGCCAGCGTGCTCAAGGTGAAGCTGGCGCTGTCGATCATCGGCATCTCCTCGATCCACCTGCTGAAGACGTTCATCGCCGCCGGCAGCCTGGACAGCCTTCCCTCCTGCAACAGCGATGTCTACATCCAGGCCGTGGCGACCGCTGTCGCGGCCGCGGGCCCGACCGCCGCCGCTGCCTTCAAGTGCACCGCCTTCACCTCCACCGGGGTGATGTGGCAGACCATCATCCATGCCGCCTTCATCCTGTCGGCGATCGGCATCGCCTACACCGACAAGCTGATGAGCGGTACGCCCAGCAAGACGCTGTCGCACTGACGCTTGCCCGGCGGCGCCGGCATCGGTCACGATGCCGGCCTGCCCTCGCCGCCCGGCCCCAGGCCGGGCGCGGTGGTGCTAGATTGCACACCTGCAGTACTGCCGTGGACGCCGGGAAACGTCCATGGGCCTCGGCCAGCCTGACCGCATCGGGCCTTACGTATCGTCGTCTTCAAAGGGGAGTTGGATGTCGCACGTCAACACGATCGCCAAGGCGCGCCTGCTTGCGCCGCTGACCTTGCTGGTGGCCCTGGCCGCCTGCTCGGGCAAGGACGAAACGGCTCCGGCCGCACCCGCCACACCGGCCGCAACGCCCGCCGCCGCACCGGTCGCCGCACCGGCGGTGTCGGCCAAGGTCCAGTCGATGGGCACCGAGGAACTGCGCGACCTGGCCAGCAAGGCGCTGCGCGAGAACCGCATGTACGCCCCGGCCGGCGACAACGCCATCGAGTACTACCTGGCGCTGCGCGACAAGACCCCCGATGACGCCTCGGTCAAGAGCGCGCTCACCGACCTGCTGCCCTACACCCTGATCGCCGCCGAGCAGAGCCTGAGCCGCGAGGACTTCGCCGAGTCGCAGCGCCTGGTCGCGCTGATCGAGAAGGTGGACGCCACCGCGCCGGCGCTGCCGCGCCTGAAGCAGGGCATCACCGGCGGCATGCAGACCGCCCTCAAGCGCACCCAGGAAGAGACCGACAAGGTCAAGAAGGACGCCGAGAACCGCACCAAGCAGCTGGCCGACCAGCAGCGCCAGGCCCAGCAGCAGGCCACCGAAGCCGAAGCGGCACGCGCCATCGCCGCCCAGCAGGATGCCGCCCGCCGCGATGGCGAGCGCCAGGATGCCGAACGCCAGGCCGCGACCCGCCGCGAGGCCGAACAGCGCCAGCAGGCCGCCGCTGCCCAGCAGGCTGCCGCCGCACGCCAGGCTGCCGCACCGGCGGCCGCGGCGCCGAGCCTGCGCCCGGTCAGCACCCCGGCCCCGCGCTACCCGGCCGAAGCGCTGCGTTCGGGCACCTCCGGCGAAGTGCTGGTGGAGATCACCGTCGGCACCGACGGCTCGGTCACCAACGCCCGCGTGCTGCGCGCGACGCCGTCGCGCGTGTTCGACCGCGAGGCGCTCAACGCGGTCAAGCGCTGGAAGTTCGAACCGGTTGGCGCCCCCGTGACCACCCGCCGCACCCTGGCCTTCGCGCCGGGCGGTTGATCGCCGCAGCATTGCCGTCATGGGAAGGCCCGGAGCGATCCGGGCCTTTTCTTTTCAGCGGTCGGCGTCGACCAGGTCGCGCAGGGCGGGATCGCGCGGGACGAGGATCTCGAACAGGCCCAGCGCATGCAGCCCCGGCAGCAATGCGCGCAGGTCGGACGCGGCGCTGGCGCGTGCACCCGCGCTGGCAGCGGGGTCCTGCAGTACCCGCGCATTGGCAAGGAACGCACCCACGCTGCCTTTGCGCACGATGATGCCGTCGCGGTGCACATGGTCCTGGTGGTCGGGGAGCAGGTCTTCGGGGCGCATGGTGGGCGACCTTTCATCGGGAGGCGCTCCAGTGTCCGATCCTGGGGCCGGCCGTTCTGTCGTATAACTGCCAATTGATATGGCAAATCAGACATCCTCCGCCCTGATCGACCCCACGCTGGCCGACGCCGCCCACGGCCCGCTGCTGTTCGCTGCCAGCAACCACCCGGCGGTGGGCCCGCGCCGCACGCCGCGCCACCAGCACGCGCGTGGCCAGTTGATCGGTGCGCGCCAGGGCCTGTTGCAGATCGAGGCCGGCAGTGCGCACTGGCTGCTGCCGGCCGGCCACCTGGCCTGGATCCCGCCCGGCCTGCCGCACGCGTTGCTCGCCCCGCAGGGCTTCGATGGCTGGAGCCTGTACTTCAGTGCTGCGGCCAGCGCGCGCCTGCCGGCCGATCCCCGCGTCCTGTTTCCCGACGCGTTGCTGCAGGCGGCGATCACCCGCGCGCTGGCCTGGCGGCCTGCAGCGCTGGATGCTGCCCAGCAGCGCCTGGCCGAGGTGATCGTGGATGAGCTTGTCGCCAGCGCGCCCTTGCCGCTGGCACTGGCCCAGCCCCGTGACCGCCGCCTGCGACAGGTGGCACGGGCATTGGCGCAGCAGCCGCATGACGGGCGCGAGGTGGAGGCGTGGGCCGCACGGATCGGTGTCTCCGCCCGCACGCTGGCGCGGCGCTGGCAGGTCGAGACGGGCATGGGGCTGGCGCAGTGGCGGCAGCGCCTGCGCGTGCTGCATGCGCTGCCACAGCTGCTGGCCGGCGACTCGGTGACGCGCACCGCGCTGGGCCTGGGCTACGACACGACGAGTGCGTTCATTGCCGTGTTCAAGCGCGAGATGGGGACGACACCGGCGCGGTACGTGCGCAGCCGCGGCGCGACGGCATGATGTGGGGGAGCCACGCGATGCGTGGCTGCAACGTCGACCGCAGGTCGCTGACGGGTCGGCAACGCGTGGCGGATCCGCTCGGGGCGATGGCACTGTCGCCATCGCCCCGTTCGCTCAACCGGAGATCGCCAGGCGCTCCTGGTGGTAACGGCGCACCGCCGCGTACCACAGCACCGCTGCCAGGCCGAAGCCTGCCGCCAGGTACACGCCCCACATCTGCGCGCTGATCGCCTCGTGGCGGATGATCTTCAGCAGCATCTGGTTCTGCGCCAGGAACGGCACCGCAAACTGCCACAGCTCGCTCTTCAGCGGGTACACCATCAGCGCATAGCCAGGCAGCATCGGCAGCAGCATCAGCCAGGTCATGTGGCTCTGGGCTTCCTTCATGCTCTTGGCCGCCGCCGACAGGAAGGTCAGCAGGGAGGTGCCGATGAACAGCATCGGCAGCATGATCAACAGCATCTGCGCCATCGGCAGGAAGCCCATGTTGAGTTGCCGCCCGGCCCCGCTGCTGGAGAGCTGCGCGCTCAGCTTGAAGGCCAGCAGGGTGAGCAGCAGCGAGGCCATGCCGACCACGCAGGCGGCCACGATCTTGCCGCTGACGATCGCGCTGCGCGGTGCCGGGGTGGCCAGCAACGGTTCCAGCGACTGCCGCTCGCGCTCACCGGCGGTGGTATCCATGACCAGGTAGGCACCGCCGAGGAAGGAGGTGATGGTGAGCAGCACCGGCAGCAGGAAGGACAGCACCTGGCCACGCTTGGCTTCGGCGGTGGCGAGGTCCTGCGTGGCCAGGTCCAGCGGCCGCGCGACCTGGGCGTCCACGCCACGGGCGAGCAGCCGCAGCGCGCCCACCTGCTGGTTGTAGCCGGCCAGGGCGGTCTGCAGGCGCATGCTGGGGATATCGGCAGCGCGGCGGGTGCTGTCCTTGACGATCTCCACCAGCGCCGGGCGGCCTTCCGCCCAGTCCTTGCCGAAGTCCGGGCTGATCCGCAGCGCGACGTCGATCTGCTGGTCGCGGATCGCCGCGGTCAGGTCCTTGGGCGCATCCACCGCGTTGAGCCCCTGCGCGGCCAGGAAGCGCACCAGGTTGGGGGCGTTTTCACGGCCGATGGTGGCGATCTCCAACGGCTTGTCGATCTGGGTCTTGACCCGGCTCTCGGCCAGCTTGCCCATGCCCAGGATCAGGATCGGGTACAGCAGCGGGCCCAGCAGCAGGGTCAGCGCGAGGGTGCGGCGGTCGCGGGAAAGGTCGCGCAGTTCCTTGCGCATGACAGTCAACAACGTGGCGAACGAACTCATGCGTGCAATCCTTCTTCCGAACCGATCACCTTGACGAAGGCATCCTCGAGATTGTCTTCCCCGGTCTGCGCGCGCAGCTCATCGGCGCTGCCGGCGGCCATCACCGTGCCGTGCGCGATGATCACGATGCGATCGCAGAGCGCGGCCACCTCCTGCATGATGTGGCTGGAGAAGATCACGCAGCGGCCCTCGTCGCGCAGGCCGCGCAGGAAGCCACGCAGCGCGCGCGTGGTCATCACGTCCAGGCCGTTGGTCGGCTCGTCGAGGATGACGTTGCGCGGGTCGTGCACCAGTGCGCGGGCTATCGCGGTTTTGGTGCGCTGGCCCTGCGAGAAGCCATCGGTCTGCCGGTCCAGGATGTCGTCCATGTCCAGCGCCTTGGACAGCACCCGGGTGCGCTCGCGGATCTGCGCCGCGCTCATGCCGTGCAGCTGGCCGAAGTAGGCGATGTTCTCGCGCGCGGTCAGGCGCTTGTACACGCCACGCGCGTCGGGCAGCACGCCGAGCCGGCGGCGCACGGCGACCGCGTCGGCGGCCGCGTCGATGCCATCCACCAGCACCTTGCCCTGGTCCGGCGTCATCAGCGTGTACAGCATGCGCATGGTGGTGGTCTTGCCGGCGCCGTTGGGGCCGAGCAGGCCGGTGATCTGGCCATCCTCGGCATGGAAGCCCACGTTCTCCACCGCCTTGATCAGGCCGGTCTTGGTCTTGAAGGCTTTATGCAGGTTCTCGGCGACGATCATGGTGCCCATCCGTTGAACGAAGTGAAGGCCGGCACCGGGCTCAGTGAGTCCAGGCAGGTGGCGTCGAGCGACTTGGCGTCTGCCTTGTCCATGAACTGGCCGAGCAGGCGCGGCATGCAACCGGCGTTGAGGGTGCCGTGGCCCTGGCCCTTGGCGACCAGGTGACGGCCGTTGGGCAGGGTCTTGAGCACCTGCTCGGCGTAGCGCGGCGGGGTGACCGGGTCGAACTGGCCGGACAGCAGCAGCACCGGCAGGTCGCTCTTCAGCGGCGCGGTGAAGTCTTTCGGGCGCGTGCCGACGTTCCAGCCCGGGCACGCGGCGAAGAACATGCGCGCCACTTCCGGCCCAAGCAGGCGGTCACTGGTGGCCGGCTCCTGGTACCGGTCGGCATCCTCGGCGCAGATCACCGACCACTGCATGCCACGATTCATCTGCACGCCCAGCGAGCGGCCGGCCATTTTGCTCAGCGACGCAAGCGAGGCGTAGCGGCCATGCGCGGCTTCATCGAGCACCACCGGCAGCAGCGAGGACAGCTCGGGCATGTACGAGAACATGAAGGCCAGGCCGGTGACCGAATCGGCGGTGAGCACGTCGCGCTTGGCCTCGGCGGTGCCCGGGTCGCGGTACTCCACCTCGACCGGAGCCTTGGCCAGCGCGGTCATCACGTTCTTGAGCTGGGTGCGCGTGTCCACCGGGAAGCGCTTGGCGCAGACCGGATCCTTGCGGCACTGTTCGGCCTGCAGGTCGATGGCCGCCTCGAAGGTATTGGCGAAATCACCGCCGACCACCACGTCGTTCGGGGCCACGCCATCGATCACCACCGCGCGGGTGTGCTGCGGGTAGTGCACGGCGTACTGCTGCGCCACGCGCGTGCCGTAGGAGCCGCCGATCAGGTTGATCTTGTCCACGCCCAGTGCCGCACGCACCGTGTCGATGTCGGCGATGGCCTGGGTGGTGGTGTAGAAGCGCGTGTCGGCGCGATCGGCCAGCGATGCGGCGCACTGCCGCGCGAAGTCGGCGATCAGCTGGGTGGAGGGCGTGGCGGTGTCGTCCAGCGTCATTTCCTTGCCGTCGGCACCCACGCAGGTCAGCGGATTGGATTTACCCGTGCCGCGCTGGTCCACCAGGATGATGTCGCGCTGCTTGCGCACTTCGCGCAGGGCCAGGTTGATCACCGCGGCCACCTCGGTGGCCGCCTGCCCCGGCCCGCCGGCCAGGAAGAACACCGGGTCGTGCTTGCCCTCGCCTTCGTTGCTGGTTTCCAGCCACGCGATGTTCAAGCCGATCTTGCGACCGTCGGGCGCGGCCGGGTTTTCGGCCACGTGCAAGGTGGTGCACTGCGCTTCGACGTTGTCGCTGGCCTGGGTGCTGGTCAGCGTGCACGGCTTGAACGTCAGGCGTCCGTACTGGCGTTGCGCCGCATCCGGCGCGGCCTCCGGGGTAGCCTGGCAGGCGGCCAGCAGCAGCAAGGCTGCACCGGTCGCCAGGGGACGGCAGGAAACTCGCATGTTCGATCGCATCCTGGATTGAAGGGGTTCAGCATGCCATGACGACAGGGCAGGCTGGATGTGACCGATGCCATGCCGCGGCGTCGGCGGGCGGCGCAGCGATCAGGTGGCGGCCACTGGCGCGGCACTGACGGTGCGGTCGCGACCGTCGGCCTTGGCCTGGTAAAGCGCGGCATCGGCGGCGGCCAGCAGCGCCGCGAGATCGTGCTGCCCCGATCCCACCGCCAGCCCGATGCTGGTGGTGACCTGCACCTGCGACGTGCCCACCTGCGCCGGATGCCGGCGCAGCTGGGCGTGGATCGTCGCGGCAAGCTCGACCGCCCGGGCATGCCCGGCGCCCGGCAGCAGGACGACGAACTCTTCGCCCCCGTAGCGACCGAGCAGGTGCTGCGGGCTGGACATGCAGCTCACCAGCACCTGCGCGACCTGCTGCAGGACGCGGTCGCCACACTGGTGGCCCCAGCGATCGTTGATCTGCTTGAAGTGATCCACGTCCAGCAGCAACAGCGCCATCGGTTGCTGCGCGCGGAGGCCGTGCTGCAGGTGCGCCTGGCCATCGGCCAGCACCGCGCTGCGATTGAGCAGCCCGGTCAGGCCATCGGTGCGCGCGGCGCGGCGCAGGTCCACCAGCATCCGCTCGACCAGCAGCAGGACCAGGGCGAAGCAGCGCGCCAGTTCCAGGAAGATCCCCGCCAGGTAGGTGGCGAACATCGGCGCGCCGGCCCGGAAGATGTCCTGCCCGGCACCCGGTGCCACCGGCAGCCACAGCCGCACCAGGTACACCCCGGCTTCGGCGGCGAAGATGGCAGCGGCAAGCCGGCAGCTGGTGCGCTGCGCCGGCGGTGCATGGCGGACCAGCAGCCAGGCCATCCAGCCGTTGACCAGGACCGCGAACAGGCTGGCCACGTTCAAGCGGATCGCCAGGTTCGGGAAGGGCACCACGAACACCACGATACCGGCGACATACACACCGGCCAGCAGGGCGGGCTGCCACGGTGGCAGCCGCCGCTCCAGGTGGCGGGCCACGCCATAGAGCATCAACACGGCCGACAGGGCGAGCACGGCGTTGCCGAAGATGACCAGGGGCACGACGGGCAACTGCGCGCGCAGCGCGACCGAGGTCAGGCTCAGCGCAAGCAGCCACAGGCTGGCCGTCCACAGGCGCAGTGCCGGCTGCCCGCGCAGCACCAGCAGCAGCAGCGAAAAGCCGAGTGCGATGCCCAGGCACAGCAGGTAGCCGAGCACGGCAACGGTGGGGAAATCCAATGACATGTCGCCTCGGGCGCCGGAGGGGCGGCCGCAGTTTACTGTGCGGCAAGGCGCGATGCCCGGGCGGGGAAGCCAGCCCCTGACGTACACTCGGTGGCTACCTCAATGCGCGAAAGGAATCGTCATGCAGCCTGCCGCAGATCCCTCGCCGTGGACCGAACTGGTCCAGGCCCTGACCGCCAGCGGACTGGCGGACCAGGTGTGCAGTTCGCCGGCCGATGCCAGTTGGCGCCGGGATGGCGCGCTGCCCGACGATGCCCCCTCCGCAGCGCAGTTCGAGGCGTTGCTGCCGCAGGCCTACCGCACCTTCGTGGCAGCGCACGGCTATCCCCTGCTCGCCGTGCCCGGCGAACTGCACTATGGCTTCGCCTTCCTGCCGCCGCTGGCCGCACGCCAGGTGAGCACGCTGATCGCCGATGAGGAACGCGACTTCGCCGAGGTGCGCGCGGCGCGGCGCGCCGGCCAGTACACCTGGCGGTACGTGATGTTCGCCGGCTGGAACTTCGCCGATGGCGATGGCTGGGCGTTCGGGGTTGATCCGGAGGCCGAGGACGACGCCGAGCCGGTGGTGTGGCTGCTGGAAGGCGGCGTGGTAACGGAGGAAGTGGGCACGTTCCAGCAGTGGCTGGCCGAACGCGCCGCCGATGTGCGCAGCCGCGTGGAAGCACTGGATGCCGATGCGCTGGCCGAAGCCGCCGCATGGGAAGGCGACTACGCCTACGGGCCACAGGATCTGGAAGGCTTCGACGGCTGAACGCCGCCCCCGACGCAGGCATGGCACGGCCGGAGGCTGCGCCGTGCCACCGGCTGGCGGCACGGGCCAGGCCCGCAGCGGATTACTTGCTGCTGACGTACTTCTCCCGCCGCACCTGCGGCGTCGGCAGCCCGGCGTCCTTCAACGCCTCGAAGGTGGCATCCACCATGTCCGGGTTGCCGCAGAGGTAGGCGATGTCGGTGGCCGGGTTGGGCGCGAACTCGGCCAGGTGCTGCTGCACGTAGCCATGGCGCACGTCCGGGTGCGGGTTGTCGGGCAGCTCGCGGGACAGGCACGGCACGTAGCGGAAGCCCGGGTGGGCGTCGGCGAAGGCGCGGAAGTCGTCGCTGTAGAGCAGCTCGGCCGGGGTGCGGGCGCCCTGCAGCAGGACCACCTCGACGCCACGCTCGACCATGGCGGTCGCCAGCAGCGGCAGCATCGACCGGTACGGGGTGACCCCGGTGCCGGTGGCGATCAGCAGGTAGCGGCCATTGTGGTCGCCCGGCTGCAGGCAGAACCGGCCGAACGGGCCGCTGGCGGTGACGTGGCCGCCGATGTCCAGGCCCTCGAACAGGGCCGTGGCGGCGCCGCCGGGGACGAAACTGACCGCGATATCGACCGCTTCGCCCGCGCCGAGGGCGTGGTTGTGAATGGTGGCCAGCGAGTAACTGCGCTTGGCGGCGGTGCCGTCGGCGTACTCGAAATGGACCTGGATGAACTGGCCGGGCTGGAAATCCAGCGGCTGGCCGTCATCACGCAGGAACTGGTAGTGGCCGACGGTCGGGGCCAGCATGCGCCGGTCGACCAGTTTGAGGGGGAATTGGGCAGGCACGACTTTTCGGGACAGTGTGTAGCCGGGGCAAGCCCTCGGGGTCTTCTATAATAGCCCCTCCCCGCCCCTATCCAGCGCCAGCCCATGGGCGCGAAGGCAAGAGCTTGGCTTCCCAGAACACTCCCGCGCCCTCCGCCGCCCCCGCCCTGCGGGTGCGTGACCTCCGCAAGACCTACGACAACGGCACCCAGGCGCTGAAGGGCGTCTCGCTGGACGTGGCCCCGGGCGACTTCTTCGCCCTGCTGGGCCCCAACGGCGCCGGCAAGTCCACCCTGATCGGCATCATCAGCTCGCTGGTGAACCTCAGCGAGGGCCAGGTCGAGGTATTCGGCAGCGACCTGGTGCGCAACCGCAGCGCCACCATGCGCCTGATCGGCCTGGTGCCCCAGGAAATCAACTTCAACCTGTTCGAAAAGCCCTTCGACATCCTGGTCAACTACGCCGGTTTCTACGGCGTGGCCCGCGCCGAGGCCGAGAAGATGGCCGAAGAGGAGCTCAAGCGCGCCCACCTGTGGGAAAAGGCCCAGGTGATGAGCCGCACCCTGTCCGGCGGCATGAAGCGCCGGCTGATGATCGCCCGGGCGATGATGACCCGCCCGCGCCTGCTGATCCTGGACGAACCCACCGCCGGCGTGGACATCGAGATCCGCCGCGACATGTGGCGCGTGCTCAAGGAGATCAATGCCGCCGGCACCACGATCATCCTGACCACGCACTACCTGGAAGAAGCCGAGCACCTGTGCCGCAACCTGGCCATCATCAACCACGGCCAGATCGTCACCCAGGGCCCGATGCGCGAACTGCTGGCCAAGCTGGACGTGGAAGGCTTCCTGTTCGACATCGACGGCAGCCTGCCGGCCCAGCTGCCGGAGATCGAGGGGGCCACGCTGATCGCCACCGACGGTCACACGCTGGACGTGGACATGCCGCGCGCGATGGACCTCAACCGCGTGTTTGACGCGTTGAACGCGGCGGGCATCCGGGTGCGTTCGATGCGGACCAAGAGCAACCGCCTGGAGGAGCTGTTCGTGCGCCTCACCGGCAACCAGGAGAACGCGGCATGAGCACTACCCCGACCCCCGTCCTCACCGACGGCCAGCGCAACCGCATCGCCCTGATGACCATCGTGCGCCGCGAAGTGGCGCGCATCCTGCGCATCTGGGGCCAGACCCTGGTGCCGCCGGCCATCACCATGACCCTGTACTTCCTGATCTTCGGCGGCCTGATCGGCTCGCGCGTGGGCGAAATGGGCGGCTACAGCTACATGCAGTTCATCGTGCCGGGCCTGGTGATGATGAGCGTGATCCAGAACAGCTACGGCAACATCAGCTCCTCGTTTTTCGGCGCCAAGTTCGGCCGCCACGTGGAAGAGCTGCTGGTGAGCCCGATGCCGAACTGGGTGATCCTGTGGGGCTATGTGTCCGGTGCGGTGCTGCGCGGCCTGATGGTGGGCGTGATCGTGCTGATCATCGCCATGTTCTTCACCCCGGTGCGCATCCCGCACCCGCTGGTGACGCTGACCACGGTGCTGCTGGGCGCGACGATCTTCTCGCTGGCCGGCTTCATCAACGCGGTGTACGCCAAAAAGTTCGATGACGTGGCGATCGTGCCGACCTTCATCCTGACCCCGCTGACCTACCTGGGCGGCGTGTTCTATTCGGTGAAGCTGCTGCCCACCTGGGCCGAGGCCGCCACCCACGCCAACCCGATCTTCTACATGGTCAACGCCTTCCGCTACGGCCTGCTGGGCACCAGCGACGTGCCGCTGTGGGTGGCCTACGCGCTGATGCTCGGTTTCGTGGTGGTGCTGACCGCGCTGGCGCTGTGGCTGCTGAAGCGTGGTGTGGGGATGCGGAGCTGATGCGCATCCTGATCCTCGGCGCCGGCGGTACCGGCGGTTATTTCGGTGGCCGCCTGGCCCAAGCCGGCGTGGACGTCACCTTCCTGGTGCGCCCGCCGCGCGCGGCGCAGCTGGCCAGCGAGGGGCTGGTGATCCGCAGCCCGCTCGGCGATGCGACGTTCCCGGTACAGCACGTCACCGCCGAGGCGCTGCCGGCGCTGGCCGCGGCGCAGCCGTTCGACCTGGTGATCCTGAGCTGCAAGGCCTACGACCTCGCCAGTTCCATCGAGGCCATTGCGCCGGCGATGGGGCCGCGGACCACGGTGCTGCCGATCCTCAACGGGCTGCGCCATTACACCGATCTGGATGCGCGCTTCGGCCGCGACGCGGTATTGGGCGGGCTGTGCTTCATCAGCGCGACCAAGGCCTCCGATGGCGCGGTGGTGCATCTGGCGCCTGCGGCCAAGCTGACCTTCGGCGAGCGCGACGGCACCGGCAGCAGCGCACGGGTGCTGGCGCTGGCGGCGGCCTGCGTGCAGGCCGGCGTGGACCACGTGGCCACCGATGCTATCGGCCAGGAGCAGTGGATCAAGTACACCTTCCTGACCACGCTGGCGGCGGCGACCTGCCTGATGCGCGCCGATGTGGGCACGATCGTGGCCACCGATGACGGCGCGGCGATCGTGCGCGGGCTGTACGACGAATGCCTCGCCGTGGCCGACGCCGCCGGCGAGCCGATTCCCGCCAAGGCGCGCGAGATCGCCCTGACCGCGACCACGCAGGCCGGTTCGGCGCTGAAAGCCTCGATGCTGCGCGACCTGGAGGCCGGCCAGCAGGTCGAGGCCGAGCATATCGTCGGCGACATGCTGGTCCGCGCGCGTGCCGCCGGGCAGGCGGCGCCACTGCTGGCCGTGGCCTATGCGCACCTGCAGGCCTACCAGCAGCAGCGCAAGGGCTGAGCATGGCCGCCGACGCCGCGCCGGCACGCGTGCTGGTGCTGGGCCTGGGCTACGGCGGGCGGCATCTGGCCGCGCTGCTGCACGCACATGGCATTGCGTGCAGCGGCACCGTGCGCGATCCGGCCACCGCGCCGGCCGACGGCGTGCCACGCCATCGCCTGGCCGAGGGATGCGCCATCGATGCGGACGTGCGTGAGGCGATCCGAACGGCCGACGCGATCCTGTGCAGTGTCCCACCCGATGCCGAGGGCGATCCTGCGCTACGGCTGCTCGGCGAAGCGCTGCACGATGCACCGTCGCTGCGCTGGGTGGGCTATCTCTCTTCGACCGCCGTGTATGCCGACCGCGATGGCGGCTGGATCGACACGCACTCGACGGCCGATGCCACCGACGACACCGCACTGAAGCGCCTGCGTGCCGAACAGCAGTGGCAGGCCGTGGCGCGGGCGCGCGGCCTGGCCTCGGCGGTGTTCCGGCTGCCCGCGCTGTACGGACGCGGACGCAACGCGCTGGTGCAGTTGGCACAGGGCAAGGCGCGGCAGGTCGTGCGTCCGGGCCAGGTATTCAACCGGCTGCACGTGGAAGACCTCGCCAGTGCGGTACTGGCCGCGATGCGCCGGCCGCAGGGCAACGCGCTGTATCTGCCGGCCGACGATGAGCCGGCGCCGCCGCAGGACGTGCTGGCGTACGCAGCGGCGCTGAGTGGCCTGCCGTTGCCTGCCGCGCTGGCCTGGGATGACCCGGCCGTCCCTGCCTCGCTGCGGCGCTTCTACGGCAGCAACAAGCGCATCGACAGCCGTGGCACGCGCGAGGCGTTGCAGTGGCAGCCGCGATTTTCAACCTACCGCGAAGGGCTGGCCGATGCGTGGGCAGCCGGCGACGGGGTCGTCACCGCCCCCGCGTAACGCCGGGCCATGCTCGGCGGCTTTTCGGTGCGGTGTCCGGGTGGCGGGCTTCGTAGCCGCTGTTTCAGTATGGGCGCTGCACTGAATACGCCCGGTGTGGGCCGCGCGTTGCGCGGTTGCCGAGCATGGCTCGGCACTACCAGATCAGGCACTGTCGCGCGTTGCGCGGTTGCCGGG
>NZ_JANUDX010000008.1 GCF_024810105.1 Stenotrophomonas sp. BIGb0135 | reverse complement strand
GCATGGCGTGGCTCTACGGGAATCCTGCATCGCCTCAGCCGCTGTGTGCGCCGCCGCGGGCCCCACCGCGTAGATCCACGCCATGCGTGGATGCTGTTCGCGCGGACCACGCCTCGCGTCAGCCACGCATGGCGTGGCTCTACGGGAATCCTGCATCGCGTCAGCCGCTGTGTGCCCCGCCGCGGGGACCCAACGCGTAGATCCACGCCATGCGTGGATGCTCTTCGCGCAGCCCACACCGCGCGTCAGCCACGCATGGCGTGGCTCTACGGGCATCATGGGCGCTTCAGCCACGCGTGGCGTGGCTCTACGTGTGTGCTTGGCCGGGCGCTACCGGGTGTCGGTCAACGAGGTGAGGCGCAGGCTGCGGCGCAGGGTGGTGAGGTCGGCGTCGCTGCGTAGATGGAGGCTCACGGTTTCGCCCGGCAGCAGGTCCAGGGCGTTGTCGTCCAGCGTGGCATCGTGCCCCTCGAACGCGATCCACAACGCGCGTACCCACTGCGGAGCGCGCAGCTGCAGCACGTAACCCTCGCCATCGGCGCGCAGGTCCGTGTCGATCGTCACCGGTGCCAGCGCGAGATCCTTGGCCGCCACGAAGTACACCGCTTGCCGCGACAGCACCCGCGCGCCATCCAGCAGCTCGACGACGGCCACCGTGCGCGTCGGGTCGGCGCCCTTCAGCATCGTGGTGTCGTCGAATCGGCCCACCTCCAGCGCGGCCAGCGGTGGCACGTCCACCGTCTTTCGCTGGGCGTGGCGGAGCGTGCCGTCGAGATCCATCACCCGCAGACGCCAGGTCGCCCGCAGGCCCTGCTGGCGGTCGTTGAGCAGGCTGATGCGGGTCACGCCGTCGTCGCGCAGTGCGGCCACCGCCTGGTCGGCAAAGAAGCGCCTGGCGTGGAAGTGCAGCGCCTTCCAGCGCCCGGCGTAATCGATGCTGGACCACGACGCACCCGGCCACACGTCGTTGAGCTGCCAGTACAGCGAGCCCATGGTGTACGGGCGCGAGGCGCGGTGGTGCAGCGCGGCCAGCTGGATGCCATCGGCCTGCATCACCTGGCTGAGGTAGACAAACGCCGGGAAATCGCGCGGCGTGCCGTACGCCTCTTCGATGTACTTGAGCAGGCGCTGGTTGCCCTCGCCCGCCATGAACTTCTGGTGCGCGCGCACCGTGGCACTGTCCACCTGCTGCTCGGCAGCGGGAATGATCCCGTCCAGCGTGCGCAGCACCGGCCACGCCTGCAGGCCGTACTCGGACATGAAGCGCGGGGTCTCGCGCAGGTAGGCGCTCACCGGCAGCGCGGGGTTGCCCCACACCTGCCAGTAGTGCTTGTCGCCGCGGGTGGAATCGTTGGCCTTCTCGTCCAGGTCGTTGCCGGGCGAACTGGACCAGTACGGCACGCCCAGCCCCTCCTCGGCCACGACCTGGCGCAGGTCATTGCCGAACAGGTCCACGTAGCCCTGCCACACCCTGGCGGCGAAGGCCGGATCGGCGGCGGCCAGGTCGCGGCCATGCCCCCAGTCCTTCCAGGCCGTCTCTTCTTCGTTGTTGCCACACCACAGCACCACGCTGGGGTGGTGCCGCAACCGGCGCACGTTGTCGCGGGCCTCGGCCACCACGTTGGCGCGGAATGCGGGATCGTAGCCGGGCTGCATGCCGCCGCCGAACATGAAGTCCTGCCAGACCAGCAGGCCCAGCTCGTCGGCGATGTCGAAGAAGACGTCGTCCTCGTAATAGCCGCCGCCCCAGTTGCGCAGCATGTTCATGTTGGCATCGCGCGCGGCGGTGAGCTCGCGACGGATGCGCGCGGCGTCCACGCGCGCGGGAAACATGTCGAACGGGATCACGTTGGCGCCCTTGGCGAAGATCGGCACGCCATTGATGACGAAGGCAAAGCCCTGTCCGCCCTGGCGGTCCACCTCGCGGCGCAGCTCCACCGTGCGCAGCCCGATGCGTTGTTCGATACCGGTCGCGTCGGCAGCACCCGGGGCCAGCGTGGCGCGCACGGTATAGCGCGCCTGCTCACCCTGGCCGGCCGGCCACCAGCGGCGCGGCTGTTTGAGCGAGACCGGCACGGCAATGGCGTTGTCCCCGGCCTGCAGTGCGGCGTCACGGTCCATGCGGGCCACCGACACACCGTCCGGATCCAGGATCTCCACGCGCACCGCTGCATTGCCGCGCGCGGCGCTTTCCACCTGCAGCGTGACCGCCAGATCGGCATGGTCCGCATCCAGCGCGCGGGTCTGCACGGCCAGCGCGGTCAGGCGCTGCGCATCCCAGCTTTCCAGCTGCACCGGGCGCCAGAGGCCGGCGGTCACGTAACGCGGGCCCCAATCCCAGCCGAAGTGGTAGCCCGGCTTGCGCACGAAGTTGCCGACCATCGCGTCCTTGGGCTCATCGCCGTATGGCGATGGGTAATTGCCGGCGATTTTGTGCGGCATCGCCTGCACGCCTGGCAGCAGGGTGCTGATCGGCGAGCGCAGCACGATGCGCAGTTCGTTGCCGGTGGCGCGCAACCGGCCATCCACGCGCGCACGCCAGGTGCGATGGCTGTTGTCGGCCTGCAGCAGGGGCGCGCCGTTCAAACTGACCGTGGCGAAGGTATCCAGGCCCTGGAACGCCAGCTCGGCGTGCGCGCGCGCCAGCGTGGCGGCGTCCACGTCGAAGCGGGCGCGATACTCCCAGCTGACCAGCCCGATCCATTGCAGGCCCGCCTCGGGCGCGCCCACGTAGGGATCGGGAATCAGGCCGTGCGCGAGCAGGTCGGTGTGCACCGCGCCGGGCACCTGTGCCGGGCGCCACTGCTGCAGGCCGGGGTGTGCGGCACCGCGCGCGTCACCGGGCAGCAGGCGGAATGACCAGTCCGCCGCCAGCGGGGCGGCAGCGACGGGCAGTGCCCAGGCTACCAGCAGGACCAGAAACAGCCAGCAGGCCGGTGCAACGACATGGAGACGGCGGTGCGCGCGCATGGTGATGTGCCTGGTTGCGGGAGCAGCCGACCAACGGTCGGCTCTACGGGGTTTGGTCAGCCGACCAACGGTCGGCTCTACGGGGTTTGGGCAGCCGACCAACGGTCGGCTCTACCGGGGTTTGAGCAGCCGACCAACGGTCGGCTCTACCGGGGTTTGGGTAGCCGACCAACGGTCGGCTCTACGGGGATCTGGGTAGCCGACCAACGGTCGGCTCTACCTGTTCAACGCACCACGTTGAGCACTTCGTAGCACGCGCCCATGGTGTGGTAATCGGTCTTGCCGGCCGGGCTTTTCTCGTCGCTGTACTTGCCGTTGTCCGCGTCCAGGATGCGATACCACGCACCGTAGCGGTGGTCGATCATGTGCTGCCAGGCGTAACCCCACAGCCGGTCGTACCAGTCCCAGTACTGCGCATCGCCCGTGCGCCTGGCCAGCAGCGCGGCGGTGGCCAGCGACTCGGCCTGCACCCAGAAATACTTGTCGTCATCGCAGACGCTGCCATCGGGGGCGAAGCCGTAGTACAGCCCACCGCGCGCGGCATCCCAGCTGCGCTCGACCGCGACGTCGAACAGATGCCGGGCCGTCGGCAGCAGCCAGTCGGCCTGCACGTGCCGGTCCAGGATCAACAGCAGCTTGGCCCACTCGGTCTGGTGGCCGGGCTGGAAGCCCCATGGACGGAACAGGTGCTTGGGGTTGTCGCGGTTGTAGTCCCAGTCGATCTGCCATTGCCGGTCGTAGTGTTCCCACACCAGGCCATCGCCCTGCGCGGCCTGGCGGCGGGTCATGTGGTCGGCCAGCAACAGCGCGCGCGCCAGGTAGCGCTGCTCGCCGCTGGCCTCGAACGCGGCCAGCATCGCCTCGCACATGTGCATGTTGGCGTTCTGGCCGCGGTAGTCGCTGAAGTTCCACTCTGCGTCGGCTTCGTCCTTGTACAGGCCGAATTCCGGCTCCCAGAACCGACGTTCCAGCAGCTGCCAGGTCTCGTCCATCCACGCACGGGCCTCGCTGATGCCGGCCTTGAGCGCACAGCTGTAGGCCAGCAGCACGAAGGCCACGCCGTAACAGTGGTTGGTGGCGTCTTCGACCACGCCATCGCGCAGCGTCCAGGCGTAGCCGCCGGTAGCCGGGTTGCGGTGGACATCGCGCAGGTAGCGCAGGCCGTGTTCGACGGCCGCCAGGTCCTCTGCCTTGCCGAACTCGCGGTAGGCCATGGCATGGTTGAACACGAAGCGGGTGCTGCTGACCAGGTGCCGATGCGCGGTGTCGTACACGCTGCCATCGTCACGGTAGTAGTGGAAGAAGCCGCCGGTCGGGTCGATCTCGTGCGGCTGGTAGAACGCCATGGTCTGCGCGATGTGCGCGCGCAGGAACGCGGGCGAACGGAAATCGGGGGTCGGCGGAACGGGCGTGCCGTTGGAGGCGGTGGTCATGCGGCGTCTTCCTGTTGCTGCTGCAGCAGTTGGTGGACTTCATCGAGGCTGGGCATGGCGGCGAACGCACCCTTTCGGGTGACCGCGAGCGCGCCGACCGCAGCGCCGAAACGGATCGCGCCAGTGAGTGCGGCCGGGTCCTGGCAGAAGTCGGCGAAGCCGATGCCATCCCCGCCGTGCTCGCCGATGCCGAACAGCAGGCCGCCGACGAAGGCATCGCCCGCGGCGGTGGAGTCCACGGTCTGCACGCGGAAGCCGGTGAGCACGCCCTGCGCGTGGCGGGTGTGCCAACGGATCGGTGCGGCGCCGTCGGTGACCACCACCGCCTGCGCCTGGGTGGCCAGCAGCCGCGCGATGACTGCGTCGGCGCCGCCGGCCTGCGCGGCGGCCAGGTAATCCAGCTCCTCGCGCGACAGCTTGACCAGCTCGGCCAGCAGCAGCGCTTCCCACAGCCGCGGCAACGGGTCGACCCCGGTCGGCCACAGCGCGGGGCGCAGGTTGAGGTCGATGCTGACCATCGCCCCGGCCGCGCGGGCACGGCGCATGCCGTCCAGCGTGGTCGCGGCGATCTCCGCCTCGGTCAGGCTGTTGGAGCACACATGGAAGCTGCGCGTGCCCTCGAAACAGGTGGGCTGGAAGTGCTCGCTGCGGAACAGCAGGTCCGCCGCCGGCGGCCGGTAGAAACTGAAACTGCGCTCGCCATGTGCGTCCAGCGCCACGAACGCCAGCGCGGTCTTGGCGGCATCGGTGCGCACGATGCAGTCGGTGGCCACGCCGGCCTGGGCCAGGCTGTCGGCGAGGAAGTCGCCGAACATGTCCTGGCCGAGCATGCCGGCGAAATGGGTATCGGCACCCAGCCGCGCGGCGGCCACCGCAACGTTGGCCGGCGCGCCACCGGCGTACTGCAGGAACGCGCGCGGGGTGTCCGCGTTGGCCGGTGGTTGGGCGAGTAGATCGATCAAAATCTCGCCGAAACAGACAATCTTGCTCATTCGGGCCTCAGGCTCCCTGGCGGAATGCGGCGCTCGGGCGCGAACCCGACAGGCCATAGAAAATGATGTAGCCGTAGCAGACCAGCGGCAGGATGAAGGACGGCTGCAAGCCGATGTGGTCGGCCAGCACGCCCTGCAGGTACGGCACCACCGCGCCCCCGACGATCGCCATGATCAGCAGGCTGGACGCCTTGTTGGTCAACGGGCCCAGGCGCTCGATGCTCAGCGCGAAGATGGTCGGGAACATGATGGAGTTGAACAGGCCCACCGCCACCACCGCGTACAGCGCCACGTGGCCGGTGGCGAGCATGGTCAGCGCCAGCAGCAGCACGTTGACCGCCGCGAACAGGGTCAGCAGCAGGCGCGGCGAGAAACGGGTCATGATCGCCGAACCGGCGAACCGGCCGATCATCGCCAGCGTCCAGTACGCCGACACATAGTGGGTGGCCTGCTGTTCGGTGAAGCCGCCGATGGACGGCATCGACAGGTAGTTGACCAGGAAGCTGCCGATCGACACCTCGGCGCCCACGTAGAAGAAGATCGCCAGCACGCCGAACAGCACGTGCTTGTGGCGCAGCGCGTCGAGCAGGGTGTGCGTGCCGCTGTCGGCCTGCTCGGTGGTTTCGGTCAGCGCCGGCAGACGGAACAGGTAGACGAACACCGCCAGCAACGCCAGCGCGATGGCCAGTCCCACGTAGGGGCCCTGCACCGACTGCGCTTCCTGCACGCGATAGGCGATCTGCTCGGCCGACGGCAGCGCAGCCAGTTCGTCGGCACTCTTGACCGTGTTGCCGAGGATCAGCAGGCCGCCGAAAATCGGCGCGATCGCGGTGCCCAGCGAGTTCAGCGCCTGGGCCAGGGTCAGCCGGCTCGAGGCGGTCTGCTCCGGGCCAAGCAGCGCCACGTACGGATTGGCCGCCACCTGCAGCACGGTGATGCCGGTGGCGAGCACGAACAGCGCGCCGAGGAAGGCTTCATACACCCGCAGTTCGGCCGCCGGCCAGAAGCCGAGCGCGCCCACCGCGGCGATCGCCAGGCCGGCCACGATGCCCTTCTTGTAGCCCAGGTGCGCGACCAGCCGGCCGGCCGGCAGCGACATCAGGAAATAGGTGCCGAAGAACGTGAACTGCACCAGCATCGCCTTGGCGTAGTTCAGTTCGAACACCGCCTTCAGGTGCGGGATGAGGATGTCGTTGAGGCACGTCAGGAAGCCCCACATGAAGAAGATCGTGGTCGCCACGGCGAGGGCCATGCGCGTGTTGACCACGGGCGCGGACGCAGGCGAAGACGGCAGTCGGGGCGTTGGAGAGATGGGCATCAGGTACGCGCCTCATTGCGCGAGCAGGTGGAAGGAAGCGCCATCACGCGGCCACGGGGCCGCTGCTGGCGCGGATGCGCAGTTGTACCGGCGCCACGGTGCGTTGGGGCGCCGCGTCGGGATGGTCCAGCCGCTGCAGCAGCAGCTCGGCCGCCTGGCGGCCGCGCTCGCGCGGATTGACCGTGAGCGTGGTCAGCGGCGGCAGGGCGACGGCTGCTTCGGAAATGTCATCGAACCCGGTCACCGCGAAATCGACGCCGGGCCGCACCCCGCGCGAGGCCAGGCCCAGCATCAGCCCCAGCGCCACGCTGTCGTTGTAGCAGACCGCGGCGGTGGGCACCGGATCGCGCGCGAACAGTTCGTTGGTGCGCGCGGCGGCCTCGAGACGATTCGGCGCCGATTCGATCAGCCAGTCCGGGTGCACCGCCCTGCCCGCTTCGGCCAGCGCCTGCGCGTAGCCGAGGCGACGCTGGTGGCAGGAGCTGGAGTCGGCGTGGCCACCGAAGAACGCGATGCGCTCGTGGCCGCGCTCGATCAGGTGGCGGGTGGCCAGGTAGGCGCCCTGCTGATTGTCCAGGGTAAGGAAGTCCCAGTCGGCACCGGGCGGCTCGCGGTTGAACAGCAGCACGTTGGCGTTGAAACCCAGCACCTGGCGCAGTTCGCTGGCATCGCTGCCTTCGGCCGGTGACAGGATCAACCCGGCCGGGGTGTGCTCCATCAGCGTGCTCAACACCGCCTGCTGGCGTTGCGGCGATTCGCCGGTACTGCCGAGCAGGGTCACGAAGCCCTTGGCACCCAGCGCCTCATCCACCCCGGAGGCGAATTCGGCGAAGAACGGGTTGGACAGGTCGTTGATCACCAGGGCCACGCTGGAAGACGTGCGCCGGCGCAGGTTGGCCGCGCCACGGTTGTAGACGTAGCGCTGCCGGCGCAGTTCGGCCTCGACCCGCGCACGGGTGTCCACGTTGACCAGCGGACTGCCCCGCAGCACCAGCGACACGGTCGCCCGCGACACGCCGATCGCCTCGGCGATGTCGGTCACGGTGACCGCGCGCGATCCCTTGCCTGCGGGGGTGGCCTTGTCGTTCATGCTGTCTGCCCGTTCCTTGTCATGCCGCAAGCCTAAACGATCGCATCGGCAAGCGGACCGTGCCCGTGCCGTCGGTCAGGTAGGGGCTGCGGCCGCTGCGACGGATCATTCCAGCACCGCACCCGGGGTGGCGCAGAACGAACGCGGCAGCGCTTCGGCACGGGTGCCCCAGCCGGTGGTCGGCGCGTCCGTCCCCAGGGCGAACTCGATGCGCCCGCCCTGCTGCAGCCGGGCCCAGTCCAACCACACCGGGGCGTGGTCCTGGCCGTCCACCTGCACGCCCTGCACATACTGCAGCCGGCGCCCGTCGGCACCGGCGGCGGCGACGGTCAGGGTGCGGCCGGTGCCCAGATCCACCTCGACCTTGGCAAAGCGCGGGGTATGCAGCAGGAACTGCCCACTGCCCGGCACCGCCGGGTACAGGCCGATCGCACTGAACAGGTACCAGGCAGACATCGTGCCCAGGTCGTCATTGCCGGTCACGCCGTTGGGCGCATTGGTGAACAACTGCTGGGCGGCGCGCACCACCGTGGCGGTCTTCCACGGCTGGCCGATCAGCGTGTACATCCACGGCGCGTGCAGGTCCGGTTCGTTGTTGGGGTTGTAGCGGTACTGGTTGTAGTAGCTGTACGGCCCCACCACCCATTCCTTGCGCGCGGCGGTCAGCGGCGACCGCACCAGCGCGTCGTAGGCGAAGAACGCATCCAGGCGCTTGCCGGCCTGTTCGCGGCCGTGCATGGCCTGGACCAGGCCCGGCATGTCCTGCTGCGCCAGCCACTGGTACTGCCACGCGGTGCCTTCGTGGAACCCATGGTGCGAACGCGGGCTGTAGTGGCCGTCGGAGGGCACGTACCACTTGCCATCGTCCATGCGCGGGCGCGGGAAGCCGCTCATGCCGGTCTCCTCATCGCGCACCTGCGGATCCCACACCTTGTGCCAGTTGCCGCCGCGCGTACGCAGCGTGGCCGCATCGTCGGCGTGGCCGAGGCCATCGGCCATCTGTGCCAGCGCGCAGTCGGCCAGCGCGTATTCCAGCGTGGCCGAACCGCCGTGGTGCGGGTCCACGTCCATGCCCTTGGAGGGGAAGGCGCGGTCATAGGCCACATAGCCGTTTTCCACGTAACCGGGGTTGCCGGAACGGCCGGCGTGGCGCGAGTTGAGCGGCGGCTGTTCGAAGGCATTGCGGCGCAGCGCCGTGTAGGCCTCGCCCTCACGCCCGGCGAGGGCACCGAAGCGCCACAGGTCGACCAGGAACGGGGTGACCGGGTCGCCGGTCATGATGTTGGTCTCGAAGTTGGCATAGCCCCAGCGCGGCAGCCAACCGCCCTGTTCGTTGATGGCCAGCAGGCTGCGGCCGATGTCGCGCGCCACGCTGGGGCGGGTCAAGGCCAGCCACTGGTTCTGCGCGCGGTAGGTATCCCACAGCGAGAAATACTCGTAATAGGTCCAGCCGTCGGCGCGGTGGATGGCATCGTCGTAGCCGCGGTAACGACCGTCGGCATCGCTGCCGGTCAGCGGCTGCAACAGGGCGTGGTAAAGCGCGGAATAGAACACGGTGCGGTCGTCGCTGGAGCCGCCCTGCACGCGCGTGGTGGCCAGCTCGCGGCGCCACTGCTGCTGCGACCGGGTGCGCATCTGCTCGAAGCCGAGCAGCTTGCCGCCCTGCATGCCCTCGCTGCGCAGGTTGTTGCGCGCGCCTTCTGCATCCACGTGCGAGATGGCGCTGATCGCAGTGACCGCGCGCTTCCCATCCTTGCCGACGTCGAAGCTCAACCAGGCGCCGCTGGGCTTCTGCTCGCCTTCCATGCGGTGGCGCGCGCCGGCCAGGCCGCCCTCTTCGCCCCAGGTACCGAACGCCTTGAACGGGCGGTCGAACTCGATGCGGAACCAGGTGGTGTACTGGTGGCCGCCGCAGAAGCTTTTGGTGACCAGCTTGCCTTCCACCGCGCGGTCGCCGACCACGTCGATGACGCTGCCGATCACCGAATGGCGCTCGTTGGCCTGGCCGACGTTGACCAGTACATGGCCGGTCCCGGCATCGGCGGGGAAGGTGTAGCGCTCGGCGGCGGCACGCGTGCGGGCGGTGGCCTCGGCATCGATGCCGCCGTAGCTGGTCAGGCGAACCTTGTAGTAGCCGGCCTGGCCGATCTCGCCGTCGTGGGTGTAGCTGGCGGCATAGCGCTTGTGGTCGAAGCTCTTGGCATCGTCGGTGTTGAAGTCGCCGCCCTTGCCGATGCTGCCGGTGACCGGCAGTACCGAGACCTGACCGCCCTGCTCCCAGCAGCCGGCACCGGACAGGAACGAATGGCCGAAGCCGCGGATCTTCGGGTCGTCGTAGCGCCAGCCGGCGTAATGCTCGCCGATCGGGCTCACCTGGATCAGGCCGAACGGGGCCGATGCGCCCGGGAAGGTGTTGCCGTCATCCTTGCTGCCGATGAAGGTGTTGACTTCGCGCTCCAGCGCGACCGGCGCGGCGGCCTGCAGGACCGGCGCGAAGGCCAGCGCGAGCAGGCAGGCCAGGCGCGGCAGTGGGCGGTTCAACGGGGTAACGGCGATGACGGACGGCAGTCGGCGCATGCGTGGATCCTGTGGGTCGATGTCGGTACGGCAGACGGAAAAGGCACGGCGGATGCCAGCCGTGGCGCGCCAGCCATTCCCCCGCTGGCACCGGTCCAGATCCACGTTGCCGTGTATTTAGATCGATTCAAGTAAAGCACGGAGATTTCGACGGATGCATTCTGCGGCGCAACATGGCCGGGTCGAGGTCCCTCCCTGAAGGGGCTGCCACGCCGGTCGCCGCAGAGTCCCCCGGGTATGGGTTAAGCGGCGCCGAGTGGTTGCGGCAAGGTGCACACCACAACGCCATATCCCAGGGTCGCCTGCGGACCGCCGGCGCACGCCCTGCCGCGTCCCGCGCAAGAAAACGTTTTCACCCGTCGGACGTCATCGGCCCGGTCCCCGGTCGTCCTTGGCCATATTGCGGAGCAGCATGCTTCCCTGCCGCGCCCGTGCTAAAAATTCCCCCGTCAATCGTTTAGATCGATCCAACTTCAAACGGTCACGATTGCCGGAGCGGTGGGTGGGGGCCCACCAGGCAGCACGCGGGACGCACGGGAGTTGAGCGCTGGCAACAGCCCTCCCAAAACATTAGATCGATTCAACAACGTATCGCCACCGTTTCAATCCAGGAGAGGGAGAGAGTGGAATGAACAAGATGTCCCGCATGCGCAACCGCGACACGCTGTCGGCCGCCATTACCGCCGCGCTGTTCGCCGCCGCGATGGTGCCGGCCGGTGCCTTCGCACAGCAGGCCAGCCCCGCGTCGTCGCCGGAGGCCACCACGCTCGACAGCGTGACCGTCACCGGTTATCGCTACGCCATCGAAAAGAGCCTGCAGCAGAAGCGCGACGCCAACGCCGTGGTCGAAGTGATCACCGCCGAGGACGTGGGCAAGTTCCCCGACAAGAACGTGGCCGATGCGCTGCAGCGCGTGCCCGGCGTGGTCATCGAGCGCAGCGGCGGCGAAGGCAAGACCGTCAGCGTGCGCGGCCTCGCGCCGGACCTGACGCTCACCCAGTTGAACGGCAACTACGTGGCGACCTCGGAAACCAACAACGAGGCCACGCGGTCGTTCAACTACACGCTGCTGCCGTCGAACATGCTGTCCAGCGCGGAACTGTTCAAGTCGCCGGAAGCGCGCATCGACGAGGGCGGCATCGGCGGCACGGTGATCCTGCATACCCGGCGCCCGCTGGAGATGGAAGCCAACTCCGGCTACGTCAACCTGGAAGGCACCTCCTCCGATACCAGCCACGACGTGGACCCGCAGGCGTCGGCGCTGTATTCCTGGCACAGCCAGGACGAGCGCTTCGGCGTGCTGGTCGGCGCGACCAAGCAGAAGCGCACCAGCCGCACCATGCAGGTGAGCACCGAGGACTACCAGTGGTACGGCAACGGCACCGATGCCGTGGATGCCAACGGCAACGTGCTGGGCCAGGACGGCATCCATTACTGGTGGGGCCAGTCCGGCTTCAACGACCAGAGCGGGCGCAACTACAGCGAGTTCTTCATGCCCACCTCGGCGAACTTCGCCGTGAAGGAAGAAAAGCGCGAGCGCACCGGCGGGCAGTTGACGTTCCAGTTCAAGCCGATCGACAACCTGACCCTGACCGCGAACTACTTCCGCTTCGAGCTGGAAGGCAACTACACCCAGAACATGCTGAAGGTTCCCGAATGGAACCTGGCGCGCTTCAACGGCGACGGCAATTGGGCCGGCGGGCGCCTGCTCAACGGGCTGGACTTCGACCCGAGCGGCAGCATCGTCACCGGCGCCCAGTACGAGAAGCTGGCCGGCAAGACCTACTACTGCAGTGAAGAGCAGGCAGCTGCCGCGGGCATGCCGCCCGGCGGCTGGGGCCCGGATGACTGCACCATCCCCACCCCGCAGCTGACCGGTACCTACAGCAAGGAAAAGGCGCTCTCGCAGACCGCCGACCTGACCATCGACTGGGACATCAGTCCGCTGTGGAAGGCCTCCTTCACCGGTGGCCGGACCTGGTCCGAGGGCGGTCCGTCGATGAACTTCGGCATGTCGGCAAAGCCGCGCCGCCAGGTGGACGGCGTGTGGCAGTCCGGCAACACCTACACGGCATGGGACCTGACCGGCACGCCCAGCGTGACCTTCTCGCCAAACCTGCAGGACCAGCTGATGGCCGGCATCGCCGAGATCGACACCGGCTCGACCGGGTCATCGTGGATGCAGACCAGCGTCAAGCAGAACTACTTCCAGGCCGACGTCACCAAGATGTTCGAAAGCGGCTGGCTGGACTCGATCCAGTTCGGCGCCAAGTACCGCGACGGCGAGGTCCACCGCAATACCGGCAACACCTACTGGGTGTGCCAGGGCAAGGACCCGGCCGACTACGACAACAACCGCTACCAGGCCGGGTGCGATTCCACCGCCGGTGAGGCCCAGCCCGGCTTCTTCCTGTCCAGCCCGATCAGCAACATCGCCGGCGGCTTCAATGCCAACGTGTTCCCGGGCATCAACTACCCGGCCTACATCGACTTCCTCAACCAGAAGTACGGCGGCTCGTACAGCCGCAAGGAAGAGGACTTCGTCTACAACGTCAACGAGAAGATCTACTCCGGCTACTTCCAGGCCAACTTCCGCACCGAGCGCGTGCGCGGCAACGTGGGCGTGCGCGTGGTACGTACCCAGCAGTTCGCCGAGTCCAGCGATTCGGTCGAACGGTTCAATGACTACTTCCAGGACAACGCCGCCGGCGCGCCGATGGGCTGCAACGACCCGGCCGCCGCCCCGCTGATCGCCTCCAACACCGGCTATGTCTGCCAGAGCGGTTTCGTGCGCCTGCCCGACGCGCTGGCGCGCGAGAAGACCTACGAGTTCGCCTCGCTGGAGCGCACCTACACCGACTTCCTGCCGAGCTTCAACATCGCCTGGGACATCACCGACAACCTGGTGCTGCGCGGCGCGGCCTCCAAGGTCATCGCACGCCCCGGCTACACCAGCATCGCCGCGCCGGGCAGCCTGAGCTATGTGAGCGAGGAATACAGCAACGACCGTCGCGTGGCCGGCGGTACCGACACCCCCGGCTGGTACGGGCACGGCAGCAACAAGAACCTGGAGCCGTTCGAAGCGACCCAGTTCGACATCGGCCTGGAGTGGTATTTCCAGCCCGGCGCGGTGGCCGGTGCGGCGCTGTTCCGCAAGAACGTGGACAACTTCACCGTGCCGGTGGTGCGCGACCAGCAGATGACGGTCGGCGGCCAGACGGTGACCGTGCAGAAGTACGAAACCGAAGCCAACGGCCGTGATGGCGTCTCGCAGGGCGTGGAGCTGTACGGCCAGTACACCTTCCAGATGGGCTTTGGCGTGCAGGCCAACTACACCTACAACGACACCAACCTGGCGTCGATCGTGCTGGACGGCCAGAACATCGGCTCCTCGCCGCTGGTGGGCAGCGCCAAGAACCAGGCCAACGTGACCCTGTTCTACGAGAACGAGAAGTTCCTGGCACGCGCCTCGTACAACCGTCGCGGTGAAGTGGTGGGCGGGCTGGTCAACGGCCTCACCCAGTATTCCGAGCCGTACGACCAGTTGGACCTCAACGTGGCCTACAACCTCACCGACGCGCTCACCCTGACCGCCTCGGTGCTCAACGCCACCAAGTCCGAGCAGCGCATCTACCTGGGCAGCGACAGCAAGGCCCGCCTGATCTCCAACACCTACACCGGCCGCCAGCTGTATTTCGGCGTGAACTGGAAGTTCTAAGCATCGCCCGCCCTGCCCCGAGGCAGGGATAACGGTCCTCCACGGCAGCCACGCTGGTACAGGTGGCTGCCGTTTTTGTGTCGCCCGCGTGGTCGGGTCGAAGCGCAGCCACGCATGGCGTGGCTCTACGATGTCCCCGTAGAGCCACCCCATGGGTGGCTGCACACGGTGCCAAATCGAAGCGAACCCACGCACACAGTGGCCCAACATAGCCCCGTAGAGCCACCCCATGGGTGGCTGCGCGCGGTGCCAAATCGCGAAGCGAACCCACACACACCGTGGCCCAACGTAGCCCCGTAGAGCCACCCCATGGGTGGCTGCACGCGGTGCCAAATCGAAGCGCACCCACGCAAACCGTGACCCAACGCAGCCCCGTAGAGCCACCCCATGGGTGGCTACACACGGCGCCAAATCGAAGCGAACCCACGCACACCGCGGCCCAACGTAGCCCCCGTAGAGCCACCCCATGGGTGGCTACACGCGGTGCCAAATCGAAGCGAACCCACGCACACCGCGGCCCAACGTATCCCCGTAGAGCCACCCCATGGGTGGCTGCGCGCCCTGCCAGTTCAAAGCGCACCCACGCATGGCGTGGCGCTACGTGTCGAGGGCGGCGCGGAGGGCGGCGACGTTCGCGGTGTCGGTGGCGGTCCAATCCGCGGACAACCCGATCAGCGCCGGGTTCTGGTGGCGCATGGCCGAACGTTGCACGGCCTTGGCCGACGCATGCAGCTCCTGGCATCCGCTGCGGGCGGCCACGGTGGCGATGTTGTCGGCGTTGAGCCCTGCCCCGGCCATCACCCGCACGCGGCCGGTGGCCTGGGCGACCAGCGACGCCAACCGATCCGCGCCGGCTTCCGCACTGGCCTGGCCACCGGAGCTCAGGACGCGCTGGCAGCCGAGCGCGATCACCTGCTCCAGCGCGCTGGGCAGGTCGCGTGCCGCATCGAACGCACGGTGGAAGGTGACCTGCATCGGTCCGGCCGCCTGCACCAGTTCGTGGCAGACAGCGATATCGATGCCGCCGTCGGCATCCAGCGCGCCGATCACCACGCCATCGCAGCCCAGCGCGCGGCACTGCGCGACATCACGCAGCATGATGTCCACCTCCAGCGCCCCGTAATGAAAATCGCCCGGGCGAGGCCGGATCAACACGAACAGCGGGATCCGCAAGCGCTCGCGCGCCAACGCGATGCTGCCGTGCGACGGCGTGGTGCCGCCCTCGGCGAGGTTGTCGAACAGTTCGATGCGGTCGGCGCCACCGGCCTGCGCGGCCAACGCGGAGGCGACCGAATTGGAGGCGATTTCCAGCAGCCGGCGCGTCATGCTCAGGTCTGCTCGCTGCGGTAGACCGAGGCCGAATCACGCAGGTCGTCCTGGCGGTCCTTGTCGCACACCGCGAACACGAAACCCCGGTGCAGCGCATACGCGCCGACCTGGCCGTGCTTGTCCAGCGCCAGGAAACACACCTGCAGGGTCTTGCTGGCCTCCGGGCGCTTGCGCACCAGGCGAGCGATCGCCTCGCGGCAGGCCTCGGCCGGCGAGCGGCCCTGGCGCATCAGTTCCACCACCAGGAACGAGGCGGCGTTGCGCATCATCTCCTCGCCGACGCCCGACGCGGTAGCGCCGCCCACCTCGTTGTCCACGTACAGGCCGGCACCGATGATCGGGCTGTCGCCGACCCGGCCATGCAGCTTCCACGCCATGCCGCTGGTGGTGCAGGCACCGGCGAGGCGGCCGGTGGCGTCGATGGCCAACATGCCCAGCGTGTCATGGTTGCTGCTGTCGCCGGGGCGACCGCGTCGCTCGACGTTGATCTCCGGCGTGTACTGCGCGGTCTTCAGCCAGTCGCGCCACGCCTTCTCGGCGGCCGGAGTGAGCAGCCTCTGCCGCTCGAACCCCTGCGCCACCGCGAACTGCTGCGCGCCCTCCCCGACCAGCATCACGTGCGGGGTGTTCTCCATCACCTTGCGGGCCACCGAGACCGGATGCAGGATGTCGGTGAGCGCGGCCACCGAACCACAGCGGCCATCGCCATCCATGATGCTGGCATCCAGGCTGAGCACGCCGTCGCGGTCGGGGTTGCCGCAGCGCCCCACCGTCGGATTGCACAGCTCGCTTTCGGCCCAGCGCGCGCCCGCCTCCACGGCGTCCAGCGCGCTGCCGCCGCCGGACAACACCGCCCACGCCGCCTGGTTGGCGCCCACCCCGAAGTCCCAGGTGGACACTACCCGCGCGCCGTTGCTGCCCTGTGCGCGTGCGCGTGGCAACGCCAAGGCGCCGGCGGCGAGCGCGCCGGCCTGGAGAAACTGCCTGCGATCGGTCATCTGAAACCTCTCCCTGCCCTATGGGGTTACAGCGCCCGGTGTCGGCCGGGCTCGCCTCAGGCCGCCGCGCGGTCGCGCCGTGCCGCCTGCCATACCGCGGCGCCGAGCATGCCCAGTTCGCCGTGTTCCACCCGCCACACCGGCACCTGCGCCAGCACCCGTCCCATCACGCCTTTTGCCAGGAACCGTGCGCGGAAACCGCCGGCATGGAGGAAATGCGCGATCCGCGGCGGGATCCCGCCGACCAGGTAGACCGAGCGCGCGCCGAAGGTGATCGCCAGGTCGCCGGCCAGGCTGCCCAGCCAGGCGCTGAACACCTCCAGCGTTTCCACCGCGAGCGGGTCCTCGCCCGCGTGCGCCGCGGCGATCAGCGCTTCGGTGGACTGCCAGCGCGGGCTGGCCCCGCGGATGTCGCACAGGCACGGATACAGGTTCATCAGGCCGCTGCCGGACAGGATCCGCTCCTGGTCCACATGCTCCCAGCGCTGTTGCATGCGGGCCAGGATGTCCATCTCCAGCGCGGTTACCGCAGTGAGCGCCGCATGCCCGGCTTCGCTGGCGAGCACCGGCTGTTCGCCGCCCTGGAAACGCAGTGCCGCGCCGAGCCCGGTGCCCGGGCCAAGCACCAGCGCCGGCCACGACGGCAGCGCATCGGGGTCGCCGTTGAGTGCGGCAAGGGTGTCGGCCTGCACGTGCGGGATGGCGTAGGCCACCGCCTCGAAATCGTTGATCAACGCCAGTGAGCGCAACCGCGCCTGCGCCTGCGTCGCCTGCACCGACACCGCCCAGGGCAGGTTGGTGTTGACCAGGTGGTCGCCTTCCAACAAGCCGGCAATGGCCACCACCGCGGTATCCAGCGCGTGCCCGCTGACGGCGATGAAATCGGCCAGGATCGCGGCGAGGCTGGGGTAGCTGGCGCACTCGTAACGGCGCAGCCCGGTCAGCTGCGGCGGCTGGCCAGGAGGCAACTGCGCCAGCGCGACACGGGCGAAGGTGCCGCCGACGTCGGCGACGATGATCGGCCCGGACTGCGGCGGCAGGCCGGGCGTCACCACCGAGGGCGCGCCGGAAGGGGCCGGAATGTGTTCCGGGAACGGTACCGCAACGCTCACTCGCAGGCCTTGGCTGGGATCGAATAACTCGGCGCGATTTTCGGCGATCCTTCGGGCTTTGCAAAGCGCGCGGTGCCGTACAGGGGCGTATGCGCCATCAGGGCTTGGCGACCTGCAGCCGGTAGCTGGTGCTGGCCGTGGCGGTGGGGCCGTCGGCATGGATCGCACGCACATCCACCTTGTGCGCCCCGGCGGCCAGATTCGTGGGCAGCGCCCCCCGCCACAGGTGCGGCGACGGCGTGGCCTCCGGCGAGCGGTCGAAGCCGCGCAGGCGCTCTGCCTCGTCGTCGGCCACGTTTTCCACCAGCAGGCGCGGATCGGGCTGCTCCACGCGCTTCATCGGCTGCCAGGCGCCATTGTCCACGCGGAACTCCACCTGGGTGTCGGCCTGGCCCATGAACACGTTCGCGTACACGCCCCAGGCCGGATAGGCATCCTTGCGCAGCACCTTCGGCGCGTGCAGGGCGATCTGGTAGTCATCCGGCGCCCGCGCGACGTAGTAGCGCAGGCTGTACGCGCCACCCGGCTTGACCGAGAGCAGCGCATAGCCGTTGGGGGTGCCGTCGCTCATGGTGGCGTCCGGAATCCCGTTGCTGTCCTTCACCCCGGACCAGAATGCACCGCACGCCGCGCCGACGTTGTACTCGTGCAGCGGCTTGCTGCCCTGCCAGCCCTCGGCGGCGCCGTGGTAATAGTGCTGCTGGGTGTGGCTGTGGCCGCTGAGCACCAGCACGTTGGGGAAGTCCTTCAGCAGCGCGAACAGGCGCGTGCGGTCGGCATGGCGGAAGGTTTCGCGGCCCGGCGCGGCATCGAACAGTGGGATATGCATGCCCAACACCACAAGCCGATCGCGTGGCAGGCCCTTGAGGTAGTTGCCGAGGAAGGTCAACTGGTCCGGGCGCAGGCCACCGACGTAGCTCGGCTTGGCGGCAGGGTCGTACACCACGTCGTCGAGGAACACGAAGCTGGCGCCGCCTTCCTCCACCGCATAGGTATCCGGGCCGTACACCGCGCGCCAGCTGTCCAGCGAGTGGCGGTCATCGCCAGCGTCCATATCCAGGTCGTGGTTGCCCGGCACATGGAACCAGGGCACCTGCAGCTGCGCGGTGACCTTGTTGATGGCCGGGTACAGGCCCAGGTCGTCATTGACGATGTCGCCCAGCGTGGTGCCCAGCCGGGCCGGATGCTTGCCGATGATCGGTTCGACGATGGCGCGCTGGTAGTAGTCGATGTCCTGGCGGCTGGCGGTCTGCGAATCGGTGAACACCAGCATCTCGAAACCGGACCGCGCCGCATCGCTGCCCTTGGCCGGCTCCAGCGCGAAATCCCAGTTGCGGGTGGCGCTGCCGGTGGCGTGGATGCCGTCGTACTTCAGGCGCGGCGACCCCTGGGGCGCGTAATGCCGCCAGTAGGCCGGCAGGCCGTTGGCCGCCGCCGGGAAGCGGTAGTCGTCCGGCTTGATCACGAACACGGTCTGGCCTTCGCGCACCGGCAGGCTGTAACTGCCATCGGCGGCGGTACGCACGATCGTCTCGCCATTGGAAACCTGCACTCCGCCCATGCCCGGATCCGTGGGGCCGCGCCCGGGCTTGCCGTCGCGTTCCTGGTAGACCTTGCCGGTGACGGTCACCTCGGCGGCCAGGGCGGGTGCGGTGGTCAACAGCAGGCAGGCCAGCCAGGCAGCAGTGCGGGTCATCGGGACGGTCCGTTCGGGGGTGGGTGATTGTAAAGCGGCACATCATCGCGTGTGCCGCGTTTCACCGACGTTAAACGGCGCGCCTCGACGCGCTCAGCGCGCGTGGCGCGTCGCCAGCACCTGCACGGCGTCATCCAGCGACAGCCCGCGTGCGCGCAGCAGCACGATCAGGTGGAACAGCAGGTCGGCCGATTCGCCCAGCAGGGCGGCATCGTCCTGGACCACGCCGGCCAGCGCGGTTTCCACGCCCTCCTCGCCCACCTTCTGCGCGATGCGGCGGATGCCGTCCTCGAACAGGCGCGTGGTATAGCTGCCGGCCGGACGTTGCTGGTCACGCTGCTGCACCAGCGCATCGAGCCGGCCCAGGAAATTGCCCGGGGCCCGCTCGAAGCAGCTTTCACTGCCGGTGTGGCAGGTCGGGCCGGCCGGGCGCGCGCTCACCAGCAGGGTGTCGTTGTCGCAATCGATGCGCACCGCCACCACCGCCAGCACGTTGCCCGACGACTCGCCCTTGGTCCACAGGCGCTGCTTGCTGCGGCTGTAGAAGGTCATGTGGCGGGTGACCAGGGTCAGCTCCAGCGACTCGGCACTGGCGTAGCCCAGCATCAGCACCGCCAGGCTGTCGGCGTCCTGCACCACCACCGGCAGCAGGCCATCGCCCTTGTTCCAGTCCAACCCGGCCAGCGCCTCGCGCGACGGCAATACCTCAATAGACATCTCGAACCTCGATCTGCTGCGCGCGCAGGAACTGCTTGAGCGCGGGAATGGCGATGGCGCCACTGTGGAAAACACTGGCGGCCAGGGCACCGTCGACGTCAGCCTGGTCGAACACGTCGACGAAGTGCTGCATCTCGCCAGCACCGCCGGAGGCGATCAGCGGCACATGGCACAGCGCACGCGCCTGGCGCAGCTGGGCCACGTCATAGCCGCGCCGCACGCCGTCGCTGTCCATGCAGTTCAAGACGATTTCGCCGGCGCCGCGGCGTTGCGCCTCCACCAGCCAGTCCAGCGTGCGCAGCGGCACGGCCTGGGTCTTGTCGGGGTCGCCGCTGAAGCGGCGCACCCGCCACTCGCCGTCGGCCTCGCGCACCGAGTCGATGCCGACCACCACGCATTGCACGCCGAACGCGTCGGCCAGCTCCTCGATCAGCGCGGGGCGACCGAGTGCCGGTGAATTGATGGAGATCTTGTCGGCGCCGGCATACAGCACCCGGCGCGCGGTCTCCACATCGGAGATGCCGCCGGCCACGCAGAACGGAATGTCGATCAGCCGGGCGATGCGCTCGATCCAGCCCACGTCCACCGCGCGCCCTTCCGGGCTGGCGCCGATGTCGTAGAACACCAGCTCGTCGGCGCCCTGGTCGCGGTAGCGCAGTGCCAGTTCGGCAATGTCGCCCATGTCCACGTGGTCGCGGAAGCGCACGCCCTTGACCACGCGGCCATCGCGCACGTCCAGGCAGGGAATCAGCCGCCGGCTCAACATGCCAGCGCTCCTTCCAGGGTCATGCGGCCTTCCAGCAGCGCCTTGCCGAGGATCGCGCCGCCACATCCCACGGCCTTGGCGTCGGCCACGTCGGCGGCACTGCGCACGCCACCGGAGGCCTGCACGGCTACGCCCGGCAGCAATGCCGCCAGGTGCTGGTACAGCCCGATGTTGGGCCCGGACAGCATCCCATCGCGGGCGATATCGGTGCACAGCAGGTGACGCATGCCGGCCTGGGCAAACCGGGTGGCCAGCGCGTCGAGGGTAGCCTCGGCGGTCTCGGTCCAGCCATGCACGGGCAGCAGCCAGCGGCCGTCCTCGGCCTGGCGCGCATCCAGCGCAAGGGTGAGCCGCTCCGCACCGAACTCGGCCAGCCAGCCGATCACCGTCGCCGGCTCACGCACCGCCACCGAGCCAACCACCACGCGGGCGGCGCCGGCGTCGAGGATGCGCGCGACGTCGTCGCGCGAGCGCACGCCGCCACCGGTCTGCACCTGCAGCGGGGTCTGCTGCGCAATGGCCGACAGCAGCGGTGCCAGTGTGTAACCGCCCGCACGCGCCGCATCCAGGTCGACCAGGTGCATCCACGTCGCCCCGGCGGCGGCGAACGCCTGCGCACGCGGCAACGGGTCGTCGCCGTAGGTGGTCTGCCGGGCATAGTCGCCCTGCAGCAGCCGCACCACGCGGCCTTCGCGGATATCCAGGGCGGGATAGACGGTAAAACTCATGTCGGCGGGTTCTCGATGAAGTTCTGCAGGATCCGCGCGCCGGTGGCGGCCGATCGCTCGGGATGGAACTGCGCGCCGCTGTGGCGGCCGCGCTGCACCACGGCCGCGAACAGGCCACCGTGGTCGCAGGCCGCCACGGTGTGCTCGCCCAGCGGGGCGGCGTAGCTGTGCACGAAATACGCGCTGGCACGCTCGGGCACGCCCGCCAGCAGGGTCGACTCGCGCAGCGGCAGCAGCCGGTTCCAGCCCATGTGCGGCACGCGGATCCCAGTGGCCGGGTGCAGGTGGCGGACCACGCCGGGCAGCAGGCCCAGGCACTCCACGTGACCTTCCTCGGAGCCCTCGAACAGCAACTGCATGCCCAGGCAGATGCCCAGCAGCGGCACCTGCAGCTCGCGCAGCGGCTGCACCAGGTCCTGCGCATGCAGCCGTGCCATGCCGTGCGGCGCGGCGCCCACCCCGGGCAGGATCACCCGCGACACGCCCTGCAGACCCTTGGCATCGCGTACCAGCCGTACCTGCACGCCCAGCCGCTCCAGTGCGTAGCGCACCGAGCCGAGGTTGGCGCCGCCGGCATCGATCAGCGCGACCTCGCTCACAGCGCCCCCTTGGTGCTGGGCAACGCGGTGCCCTGCCGCGGCAGCGCCTGGCGCAATGCCCGCGCCAGCGCCTTGAAGCACGCCTCGACCTTGTGGTGGTCGTTGTCGCCGTGCACGCTCAGGTGCAGGTTGAGGCCGGCCGCATCGCACAGCGAGCGGAAGAAGTGCGGCACCAGCTCGGTCGGCATGTCGCCCACGCGCTCGCGCTTGAACTCGCCGTTGAACACGAAATACGGGCGCCCGCTGAAATCCAGCGCGGCACTGGCCAGGGTCTCGTCCATGGGCAGGGTGAAGCCGTAGCGGCCGATGCCGCGCTTGTCGCCCAGCGCCTCGCGCAATGCCTGCCCCAACGCCAGGCCGGTATCCTCGATGGTGTGGTGCTCGTCGATGTGCAGGTCGCCCTCGGCCTGCACGCTCAAGGCGAAGCCGCCGTGCTTGCCGATCTGCTCCAGCATGTGGTCGAAGAACGGCAGCCCGGTGTGGGTCTGCGGCTCGGCGGTGCGGTCCAGGTCGACCTCCACCCGGATCCTGGTCTCTTTGGTGTTGCGCTGCACGGTGGCGCGACGCGGGGCATCGGCCAGCTCGTGGGCGATCGCATTCCAGTCCCACTCGCCGCCGAACTGCTCGGTGCGCAGCTGGAAGCCGCGGATGTTCATGTTCTCGGCGAACTGGATGTCGGTGGGGCGGTCACCGACCATCGCCGAGCGCGTCCAGTCGATGCTGCGGTCCTGCAGGTAGGGCAGCATCATGCCGATGCCGGGCTTGCGCGTGGGCGCGTTGTCGTGCGGCCAGGTACCGTCGATCAGCACATCCCGGAACTCGATGCCCTGGCTGGCGAAGATCTGCAGCATCAGGTCGTTCGGGCCATCGAAACTGGCCTGCGGATAGCCTTCACTGCCGAGCCCGTCCTGGTTGCTGACGATCACGAACTGGTAGCCGGCATCGCGCAGTTTGCGCATGGCCGGGATCACCTCGCGGACGAAGCGGATCTTTTCGTAGGCATCGATCTGGAAATCGGCCGGCTCTTCGATCAGGGTGCCGTCACGGTCGACGAACAGGATGGGCGTCATGCGGCAACCCTCCGTGCCGCCAGCGCACTGAGCACGCGGTCGTTCTCCAGGGTGCTGCCCACGGTGATGCGCAGCGCGTCGTGCAGCTGTGGCGCGGCGCGCTGGTCGCGCACCACGACGCCCGCATCGAGCAGCGCGTCGAAGGCCTGCTGCGCGTCGGCGAAGCGGACCAGCAGGTAGTTGCCCTGCGAGGGATACACCCGGAGCACGCCCGGCAGCACCGCCAGCGCCAGTTGCAGACGGCTGCGCTCGGCCTTGATCCGCTCCACGCGCGAGGCGGTGAGCTGCAGGTTGCTGTCGCTCAGCCCGGCCAGGGCCAGATCGGCGCACGGGCCGGGAATCGGATACGGTGCCTGGCACCGGCGCAGCAGCGCGATCAGTGCGGGCGCGGCGATCAAACTGCCGATCCGCGCCGCGGCCAGCGCATGCGCCTTGGACAGCGTGCGCAGCACGGCCACGTTGTCATGCGTGGCCAGCAGCGACACCGCCGACGGCAGCGCCGCGTACTCGGCATAGGCCTCGTCGACCACCACCAGTGCCCTGCCCTGCAGCGCGCGCGCCACGCGCTCGATCTGATCGAGCGCGATCGTGCTGCCGGCGGGGTTGGATGGCGAGCACAGGAACACCAGCTTGGCATTGCCCGCCAGCGCCGTGGCGATCACCGCGTCGAGATCGGCATTGAGCGCCTCGCCGTCATCGCGCAGCGGCACCTCCAGCAGCGGCGCGTTCTGCAGCCGTGCACAGACCGCGTACATGCCGAACACCGGCGGGGTGACCAGCACCGCGTCACGCCCGGGCTCGCACAGCGCGCGCACCAGCAGGTCGATCGCTTCATCGCTGCCACGCCCGATCAGCAACTGCTCGGGCGTGCACTTGTACAGGTCGGCCAGGCGTGCCCGCAGCGCGGCCGGTTGCGGGTCCGGGTAACGCCGTGCGCGGCCTTCGCTGTCCGCCGGGTTGGCCCAGGCCGACTCGTTCGCGTTGAGCCAGACATCGCCCACCAGCGCACTGCTGCGCGCGGACGAATAGCCCGCGAACGCCTGCAGGTCCGGGCGCACCAGCGCCATCACCGACGAGGCGGCGCTCATGCCGCAGCCTCCATGCGCAGGGCGACGGCATTTTCGTGCGCATCCAGCCCTTCGGCACGGGCCAGCACGCGCGCGCAGCCGCCGATCGCGGCGATGCCCTGCGCGGTGGCCGACTGCACGCTGATCAGGTTCTGGAAGCTGGCGACGCTCACGCCGCTGTAGGCGCGTGCGGCGCCGGCGGTCGGCAGGACGTGGTTGGTACCGCTGCAGTAGTCGCCCAGTGCTTCGGGCGTGTAGTCGCCGAGGAACACCGAACCGGCCGCCTCGACCTGCGCCAGCCAGGCGCGTGGGTCGCGCAGCGCCAGGATCAGGTGCTCGGGCGCGTAGCGATTGCTGATCTGGAAGGCCTGCTCCAGCGTGTCGACCAGGATCAGCTGCGACGCCTGCAGGGCCTGCGCGGCGATGTCCGCACGCGAGAGCCGGGCCAACTGCGCCTGCACCTCGGCTTCCACCCGCGCCAGCATCTGCGCGTCGTCGGTGAGCAGCAGGACCTGCGAATCGGGACCGTGTTCGGCCTGCGACAGCAGGTCGGCGGCGACGAACGCGGGATTGGCCCCCGCATCGGCGATCACCAGCACTTCCGAAGGACCGGCCGGCATGTCGATCGCCGCCGCACCGTCCTGCGCCACCTGCTGCTTGGCTTCGGTGACGAAGCTGTTGCCGGGGCCAAACAGCTTGTCGCAGGCCGGCACGCTGTCGGTGCCGTAGGCCATCGCCGCGATCGCCTGCGCACCGCCGAGCTTGAACACCCGGTGCACGCCGGTCAGGCGAGCGGCCACCAGCACCGCCGGATCGGCGCTACCGTCCTTGCGGGGCGGCGTGCACAGCACCACTTCGCGACAGCCGGCCAGCTGTGCCGGCACGCCCAGCATCAGCGCGGTCGACGGCAGCGGCGCACTGCCGGCAGGCACATACAGGCCGACGCGACCGATCGGGCGCACCACCCGCTCGCAGTGCACGCCCGGCGCGGTCTCCACCGCATAGCCCTGGCTCATGCCCGCCTGGTGGAACGTGCGGATCCGCGCGGCGGCATCGGTCATCGCCTGGCGCAGCTCGGCCGACACCGCCTGCTCGGCCGCGGCGAATTCGGCCTCGCCCACTTCAAAGCTTGCCGGCGCCACGCCATCGAAGCGCAGGCTGATCTCGCGCAGCGCCGTATCGCCATCGGCGCGCACCGCGGCGATCAAGCCCGCCACCGATTCACGGGTACGCGCCGCCACGGCCTGGACCGGGCGCTGCAGGGCCTGCGCCTGGGCGCCGGCATTCAATTGGGACCACGTCAGACGATTCATGCCAGCGACCGCTCCACGCTCAACACCATCAAGCCCTGCGCGCCCGCGCGCTCCAGGTCCTCCAACCGCTGCCAGGTCAACGCACCGTGGCACATGGTCTGCAAACGCAGGTGACCGCCGTCATCGGGCAACTGCACCAGCGGGTCGGCGTCCGGCAGCAGCCGGGTCAACTCGGAGACCCGGTCCAGGGCGGCGCGGAACATCAGCAGCTTGCTGTCCTGCACCTTGACCACGCCATCGAGGCGACGCAGCAGCATGGCCATCAGGCCGGCGCGGGCGTCGTCGGGCGTGCGGACCGGGCCGGCCAGCACGGCTTCGCTTTCCAGCAGGGTTTCCACCGGCTTGAGCTGGTTGGCCGCGAGCGTCGCGCCGCTGGAGACCAGGTCGCAGATCAGATCGGCGGTGCCCAGCCGCGGGGCGATTTCGACCGAGCCGGACAGTTCCACCACCTGCGCGTCCACGCCGCGCTCGGCCAGCCAGTCGGCCAGGATCGCGGGATAACTGGTGGCGATGCGTTTGCCGGCCAGCTGCTCCACGCCTGTCCATTCCCATTCGTCCGGCACGGCCAGCATCAAGCGGCACTGGCCGAAGTTCAGGCCGCGCAGCGCCTGGTAGGCCTCCGGCAGGCCGATCCGGCGGCGCGCAGCGCCCTGCTCGTCCAGCTCATTGCGACCGACGATGCCGAAATCGCAGACGCCATCGGCGATCAGGCCGGGAATGTCGTCATCGCGGACCAGCAGCAGGTCCACCGGCAGCGATTCGCCGTAGCAGAACAGCTTGTCGCGGCTCTGCCGCCAGCTGAGCCCGCAGGCGGTCAGCAGGCTGCGCGCGGGCTCGGCCAGCCGCCCGTTCTTCTGGATGGCGATACGCAGCCGGTCGCGTGCCGGGGCGGTCTGGGTTGCACTCATGGGGGAGGTCTCTACTCGGATTCGGGGGAGGTCGGCGTGGCGGCGATGGCAGCGGCATAGCCGCCGTGGCCGTGGTCCAGCGAGCGCGCCACGCGCCCGGTGGTGGTCACGCTGACCCCGGTCAACTCATGGATCTCGCGATACGGCACCCCTTGCTGCAGCAGCGGCACGACCTTCCAGCGGTCGGACAGCGCCTCCAGCTCGGCCGGCGTGCACAGGTCGCGCAGAAACGCGGTCACCGCCTCGGGATCGGTGACGGCAGCAAAGGCACGCGCCAGCGAGGCCAGATCGGCCTGGGCGTCTTTTTCACGGGGGGCGGGGCGTAGTTTCATCGTATCAATGTAATAGCGTGCTATTACATTAGCGCAAACGACGGTCTTGGGTCAAACCGCCCCAGGGTCCACAAGGGACCCGTTCAGCCGCTGAAAACGAAAAACGCCCGCGGTAGCGGGCGTCGGGGCTGGAGCCGACCCATGGTCGGCTGCACAGCGGAAGACGGAAGGCAACGGACGGGCGCCAGCCAACCAACAGACGCCGCTATCGCACCGTGCAACGCACCTCGGCGCGCATGGCCCCGCCGCGCAGGCACTCGCCCAACAGGCCGCCCTGGCGGCTCGGGATCGGCTGCAGGGCGTCCAGCGCCCCTGCCCCGTCTGGACACAGCGTGCCGGCCAATGTGCGCAGGTCCTGCTCAAGCTGCTTCGGGTCGATCACGTGACAGCGATCGACCACCAACCGGTACTGCCCCGGACCGATCCGATCGCTGTGCAGCGACGGATCGCTCCGGCAGGCGCAGAGCAGGAGCAGCAACAGTGCCCCTGCCGCTACCGGCTTCACGGCATGACCTTGGCCTGCTCCAGTTCCACCTGCAGGGTGCTGGCCAGCTCCTCGCGGGAGACCTCGAACTGCTGCTCGCGCAGCAGGTCCTTCACCGCCACCACGCCGCGCGCCAGCTCGTCTTCACCGGCCAACACCACGAAGCGGATGCCCGCCTTCGCCGCGTACTGGAACTGCTTGCCGATCTTCTTCGGCTCCATCTGCACTTCGGCGTTGATGCCACCCACGCGCAGGCGACGGGCGATATCCAGCGACTGCGGCAGGCTGGCGTCGTCCATCAGCGCGACCAGCGCGTGCACGCTGCTGTCTTCGATGCCGGCGATCAGGCCAGCCTCGCGCAGCTGCCAGAACAGGCGGGTCAGGCCGATGGAGATACCCACGCCCGGCAGCTTGGACTTGCTGTAATGGCTGGCCAGGTCTTCGTAACGGCCGCCCGAGCAGATCGAGCCGATCTGCGGGTGGTCGGTCAACGTGGTCTCGTAGACCGTGCCGGTGTAGTAATCCAGGCCGCGGGCAATGGAGAAGTTCAGGCAGTACGCGGTCTCCGGCACGCCCAGCGCCTTGACCAGTTCCAGCACTTCGCGCAACTCGGCCACGCCCAGCTTCAGCGTGTCGCTGGCGGCCGGGTCGGCCAGCAGCGCGTCCAGCTGCGCCAGCGCGTCGGCGTGGCTGCTGGAACGCACCGCGACGAAGGCCAGGATGCGCTCGACCTGCTCGGCCGGAATATCAAAGCCCTCGCCCACCAGCGTCTCGCGCACGTAATCGGCGCCGCGCTTGTCCAGCTTGTCCACTTCACGCAGCACCGCCAGCTGGCGCTCGCCGTCGGCCACGCCCAGGCTTTCGAAGAAGCCGCGCAGCAGCTTGCGGTTGTTCAACTGCACCGAAAAATCGCCGATGCGCAGTTCGGCGAACACCGCGTGGATGACCGCCAGGACCTCGGCGTCGTACCGCGTGCTCAGGCTGTCCTTGCCGATCACGTCGATGTCGCACTGGTAGAACTCGCGGAAGCGGCCGCGCTGGGCACGCTCGCCGCGGTACACGCGCTGCATCTGGTAACGGCGGAACGGGAACGTCAGGTCATGTTCGTGTTCGGCCACGTAACGGGCCAGCGGCACGGTCAGGTCGAAGCGCAGGGCCAGCTCGGGCAGCGTCTTGTCGCCGGCTTCGGCGGCATTGGCCAGCGCGCCGGTGGACTGCACGAAATACACCTGGCGCTCGGTCTCGCCGCCGGACTTGGTCAGCAGCACGTCGGACAGCTCGAACACCGGGGTTTCCACCGGCAGGAACCCGAACCGCTCGTAATTGCGGCGGATGACGTCCAGCATGCGCTGGAACGCGATCTGCTCGCGCGGCAGCAATTCCATGATGCCGGGCGGCGTACGGGGCTTGATCACTTGCGGGACTCCTGCGAATCGGGGGGATGAGCTAGCGGCATATTCTAGCCGCAGCCGGGCGGCGCGACCGCAGGCCGGCGCCACGGCCCGGGTGAACGGCCGCATGAAGTATCATGAGCAGGCCCCGCTCCCTGGTTCGACATGACCCGGCCCCACTCCGGTACCGCCCTTTCCGCCGTTGAAGACCCTGCCAGCCCGGGCTGCTCGACGCTGCGCGACTGCCTGCACTGCTCGGTGCGCCACCTCGCGGTGTGCTCGGCGCTCTCCCCGGACGAGGTGCAGGCACTGGAACGGGTAACCGTATCGCAGGCCCTGCCACTGGGCGCCACCCTGGCCCGCAGCGGCGAGCCGCGCCAACATGTCTATACCTTGACGGCTGGCGCGCTGCGCCTGGTCCGCACCCTGGCCGATGGCCGCCGCCAGATCAGCGGCTTCGTGCTGCCCGGCGACTATCTTGGCCTGACCGGCAGCGACAACCACCGCTACGACATCGAAGCGATCGCCGACAGCCGCGTCTGCCGCGTCACCCTGCCGCAGATGAAAGACCTGCGCCAACGCTACCCGCACCTGGAGCGCAAGCTGCTGCAGCGTGCCTGCCAGGCGCTGGATGACGCGCAGGATGCGGCCTTGTCACTGGCGCGCCTGCAGCCGGCCGAAAAGCTGGCCGATTTCCTGCTGCGGCTGGCCGCGCGCGAAGCCCGGCTCGGTGCCGACGGCCTGCGCGTGACCCTGCCGATGGGCCGTGGCGACATCGCCGACCACCTCGGCCTGACCATGGAAACGGTGAGCCGCACCTTCACCAAGCTGCGCCAGCAGGGCCTGATCGCCCTGCCCCACCTGAACACCGTCGAGATCCTGGACGAAGCCGGCCTGCACACGCTCTCCGGCGACGAATAAGCCGCCGCGCATCGGGTGCGCCGGGCTGGCCGGCGGCTCGCCCTCACATCGCGCAGCCCTACCGCCCCTGCAGCAGCACCGCGCGCAGCGCCGCATACGCCGGCGCGCACGGCTCGGCATGCGCCGGCCGCTGCAGCAACTCGGCCAGCGCAGCCGGCACCGCCAGCGAACGCCCGATCAACGGCTCCACCACCGAATCAAACTTGGCCGGATGCGCGGTGGCCGCCACCGCCCAGTCGCCCTGCACGCCTTCGGCCCGCATCGTCTCCAGCAGCGCAACGGCGGTCGCGGTATGCGGGCAGAACACCTCGCCTGCCTGCGCATGCCGCCGGGTGATCACCTCGCGGATCGCCGCATCGTCCACCGCCTCCACCCGGAAGGCCGCGCGCAGCGCCGCGTCGTCGGCGGCGTACAGCCAGCGCAGGCGTTCGAAGTTGCTCGGTGCGCCCACGTCCATGGCGTTGGCCAGGGTGGCCACGCTGGCGACCGGTTGGTAATCGCCGCCGTGGAAGAAGCGCGGCAAGACATCGTTGGCGTTGGTGGCCAGTGCGATGCGACCCAGCGGCAGGCCCATCGCCCGCGCCAGCACCGCGGCCATCGCGTTGCCCAGGTTGCCGGTCGGCACCACCAGGTTGAGCACGTTGCCCGTGGCGGCCTGGTGGCTGAGCGCAGCGTGCGCGTAATAGCTCATCTGCGGCAGCCAGCGCCCCAGGCTGATGCTGTTGGCGGAACTCAGCGGCACCCGTGCCTGCAGCTCGCGGTCGCCCAGCGCCTGCTTGACCATCGCCTGGCAATCGTCGAACGAGCCGGCCACGCGCAGGGCCTGGATGTTGTCGCCGAAGCACCCCAACTGGTGCGCCTGGCGCGGCGACACGCGCCCGTCCGGGTACAGCACCACCACCCGGATGCCGGGCTGGCGATGGAAGGCGGCGGCCACCGCCGCACCGGTATCGCCGGAGGTGGCGACCACGATCGTGAGCTCGCGCACCTGGCCTTGCTGCAACCGGGCAAGGCTGGCGGCCAGGAAGCGTGCACCGAAATCCTTGAAGGCCGCGGTGGGGCCATGGAACAGCTCCAGTACGTGGTCACCGGGCGTGCTCAACGCATGCAGTGGCGCAGGGAAGTCGAAGGCCTGCTCGCACAGCGCGGCCAGCTGCGGTGCCAGCGCATCGCCGTCGAAGAACGGCGCCAGCACCGCGGCGGCATCCTGGGCCAGCGAACCCTGCGCCTGCCAGGCATGCGGCGGCGGGCGTTGCGCGGGTACGTAGAGCCCGCCATCGGGGGCCAGGCCCGCTGCGATGGCCTGGCTGAGCGTTGCGGACGGGGCGGCGTGGCGGGTGGAAACAAAATTCATCGGAGATCCTGCGGGAAGAGGGACATCGGGAATCACAGCAACTGCGCACCGGGCGCGTTCAAGGGCGACACCCAGCCCTGGCTGTCGAAGCCGGCCTCGGCAAACGCGCGTTGCACCGCCGCCTGCGCAGCCTCGGCCTGCGCGCGCTGTTCGAACCAGGCGAACACACTGGGGCCGGCACCGGAGATGCTGGCGCCCATCGCGCCGCCCGCCAGCGCGGCATCGCGTGCGGCGGCAAAGCCGGCAATCAGGCCCGCCCGGCGCGGCTCCACCAGCACGTCACGCAGGCCGGCACGGACCAGCGATGCGTCGGCGTTGAAGCAGCCACACAACACCAGCGCCAGGTTGGCGCTCTGCTGCACGAACTCCCCCAGCGCGTAGTGGCCCTGCAACGCGGCGCGTGCCCGGCGCGTTTCCAGCACCGCCTCCGGATGCACCAGCAGGCTGTGCCAGGCGTCGGGCACCGGCACCGGCACCAGTCGCTCGGCGGTGCTCAGCACCAACCCGCCCAGCAGCATCGGCCCCAGGTTGTCGCCATGCCGGCCGCCGCTGGCCACGGCCTCGCCGGCCAGCGCGAACGGGTACAGCCCCGCGCGCGGCAACGGCGTGTCCAGCAGTGCATTGGCGGCCACCAGCGCGGCCACGCAGGAAGCGGCCGAGCCGCCCATCCCCGAGCCCAGCGCGATGCCCTTGTCGATCTCGATCTCGAAGCCGAACGGCAGCGCCAGTGCGTCCCGCAGCGCGATCAGTGCCGCCCCGGCGGTGTTGTCCGGGGCCTGCAGCGGCAGCGCGAACGGCGTGCCACGGATCGCGGCGATGCGCACCTCAGGCGCGTCGATGCGACGCACGCTGACGGTGTCGCCGACGCCGGCGATCGCATGCCCGAGGATGTCGAAGCCCACCGCCGCATTGCCTACCGATGCAGGCGAGAACGCGCGCGCCACCGCCGATGCCACGGCCATCACAGGCGCGCCCCCTCGCCCACCGCCACCCGCAGCACATCGGCGAACACGCCGGCGGCGGTGACCTCCGGGCCGGCGCCCGGGCCCTGCACCACCAGCGGGTTCTCGCAGTAACGACGCGTGGTGAACTGCACCACGTTATCGGTCAGGCGCAGGTTGGCGAAGGCATGCGTGGCCGGCAGCTCGACCAGCCCCACCTGCGCGCCCGCATCCGACAACCGCGCCACGTAGCGCAGCACCGCGCCACGCGCGCGGGCCTGGGCCAGGCGCTCGGCGAACACCGCGTCGACGGCATCCAGCCCGCCCATGAAATCCTCGACGCTGGCCTGGCGCAGCACCTCGGGCACCAGGCTTTCCACCTGCACGTGCTCCAGGCTCAGCTCGCGTCCGGCTTCGCGCGCCAGGATCACGAGCTTGCGCGCCACGTCCACTCCGGACAGGTCGTCGCGCGGGTCCGGCTCGGTGTAGCCCATGCCACGTGCCTGCGCCACCAGCTGCGAGAACGGCACCTGGCCGTCGTACATGTTGAACAGCCAGGCCAGCGTGCCGGAGAAGATGCCATCGATGGCCAGCACTTCGTCACCGGTGTCGACCAGGTCGCGCAGCGTGGTGATCACCGGCAACCCGGCGCCCACCGTGGCCTCGTAGCGGAAGCGCGCACCGCTGGCGGCGGCCGCCTCGCGGATCGCGGTGTAGCGCGGCAGCGGCCCGGCACCGGCCTGCTTGTTCGGGGTCACCACGTGGATGCCAGCGGCCAGCCAGCCGGCATAGCGATCGGCCACATCGGCGCTGCCGCTGCAGTCGATGATCAGCGCGTGCGGCAGGTGCGCGGACAGCAGGTGCGCGGTGAAGGCCTCCAGGTCGGTCGGCTGCGACGGCCCGGCCAGTGCGGCACGCCAGTCGCCGTGCACGCCGCGCTGGTCGAGCAGCATGCGGCTGCGCGAGGCCACCGCGCGCAGCCGCAGGTCCACCTTGGCACGCCCAAGCAGGTGCGCCTGCGCGGCCTGCAACTGGTCCAGCAGCGCCGCGCCCACGTTGCCCGGCCCGATCACGCCCACCGAGAACGTCTGCGGCGACAGCCAGAACCCGGCATGCGCCGCGCGCAGGGCCTTGGTCGCGTGGCGGCTGTCCACCGCCACCGAGATGTTGCGCTCGGACGAGCCCTGCGCAATGGCCAGGATATTGACCTGGGCGCGGCCCAGCGATTCGAACAGGCGCGCGGCCACGCCGGGCTGCCCGGCCATGCCATCGCCGACCGCCGCCAGCACGCTGACGTTGTCGGTGAGCTGCACGCGCTGCACCTGGCCCAGGCCCAGCTCGTGGGCGAAGGCCTGCAGCAGTGCATCGCGTGCGCGCAGGGCCTCGGCCTGCCGCACCACGCAGCAGATCGAATGCTCCGAGGAGCCCTGCGAGATCATCACCACCGATACGTGCGCGTTGCGCAGCGCGGCGAACACGCGCTCGGCGGTGCCGGGCACGCCGATCAGCCCGGTGCCTTCCAGGTTCAGCACGGCCAGGTCCGGGCTCAGCGTCAGGCCCTTGATCGGGCCGGCCACCGTGCGGTCGGCGGTGATCCGGGTGCCCGGGTGATCCGGGTTGAAGGTGTTGCGGATGATGATCGGCAGGCCGCGCTCGATGGCCGGCGACATCGTCTGCGGGTGCACCACCTTGGCTCCGAAATAGGCCAGCTCGCAGGCCTCGTCGTAGCTGAGCGCCTCCAGCTGCACCGCTTCGGGCACCACCCGCGGATCGGCCGAGAGCACCCCGTCCACGTCGGTCCAGATATGCAGTTCGCCGGCATTGAACAGCGCCGCGAAGATCGCGCCGGAGTAGTCGCTGCCGTTGCGCCCCAGCGTGGTGATCCGGTCACGGCGGTCCCGCGCGACGAAGCCGGTGGCCACCACCCGCCGCTGCGGATGCGCCTGCCGCCAGGTGGCCAGGCGTTGCGCACTCTGCACCCAGTCCACGTCCACGCCCAGTTCGCCGCGGTCCACCACCAGCACGTCACGCGCATCCAGCACCGCGCAGTCTTCACCCAGGCCCTGCAGGTAGTGCCCGAGCAGATGCGCCGAGTACACCTCGCCCAGCCCCTGCACGCGGTCCAGCACCTCGGCCGGCAGCTCGCCGATCACCGCCAGCGCGCCCAGCACGTCGGCCAGCTGCGCAAAGCGCGCGTCCAGCCATTCCACGGTGGGCCCGGCATGCTCGCCGAGCAGCGCCACTGCCGCGCCGCGATGGCGAGCGCGCAGCGCGTGCCAGTCATCGCGCCATTGCGGCGCGTCGTCCGCGGCCAACCCGGCCAGGCCGATCAGCGCGTCGGTCACGCCCTTCATCGCCGAGACCACGGTGACCTGCACGGCGTCGTCGCGCGCCAGCAGCAACTGGGCCACGTGGCGGTAACGCTCGGCATCGGCCACCGAGGTGCCACCGAACTTGTGCACGACGGTGGAGGCGGCCCGCAGGACGGGGGCGGGGGAACCAGCAACGGGGACGGCGACGGATGACATGTGGACCTCGATTCGAGGCCCCGCGTCGGCTCAGGCTGAAGGTGCTCCCCCGCAACCTGTTCCGGGTGCGGGGCCGTTGTGTTCGGAAATTACGCGAAGACGACGGGCCGCACCGGGCGAGTGGTGACGGTGGTAATGGTGGTGGTACCGGTGGTCTGGCGCGGCACGGCCCGACCGCCCGCAAGGGCGGCGTTGGACAGCGGGGCGGTGGCGGCGATGGAGACCATGGACCAAGAAAACTACGGCGCCGGGGGGCTTGTCAAGTGTTGCAGCGCAAAAGATTCCGCGCCGCGATCGGCCTGCAACGTCGGCAAAAAAGTTGCGAATGACACCATCCAGACATCGCGGGGCTCTCGCCGTCGTTTGCTCAGCCGACGTGCTCGGCCACCGCACGGGGCGGCCGGTGCGCGTGCGCGCACATCAGCACGCCGGAGACCAGGCAGACGATCGCCACGACCTCGATCGTGCTCGGCCAGCGCCGCTGCCAGGCAAACCCGTACAGCAGCGCGAACAGGGTCTCGAACACGATCATCTGGCCCGTCAGGGTCAACGGCAGGTTGCGGCTGGCGCGGTTCCAGCACGCGTTGCCGAGTACCGAGGCAACCACCGCCACGCCGGCGCTGATCAGCCAGAACCCGCCCCAGTCCGTGGCGGGATGCGATGGGCCGGACACCAGGAATGCACTGGGCACCAGCAGCAGCGCCAGGCCGCCGGTGGCCACGCCGGTCAGCAACGACCAGTCGTGCCCGGACAGGTCCGGCCGGCGCGCCAGCCAGCGGCTGTTGCCGATGGAGTACACCGCCCAGGACAGCAGCGCACCGACCGCGCACAGCAGCCCAAGCAGGCGGCGCCCGGTGGAACCGGCGGCGTGCTCGGCCAGGAGCGCTTCGTAGCCCACCAGCCCCACCCCGAGCAGGCACAGCAGCAGCGCCGGTGCCAATCGCCGCAGCGGCACCGCGCCTGCCTCGCGCACACCGGCCAGCGTGACCACCACCGGGATCACGCCGACGATGAGCGAGGCCGCCGCACCACCGGCCCACTGCACCGCGTTGGCCAGCAGCACGAAATAGACCAGGTTGCCGGCCAGGCTGAGCCACAGCAGCCCACGCCATTCGGCCATGCCGATCCGCGTGCGCAGCTCGCGCCACCGCGGGGCCAGCAATGCCACTGCGATCAGCCCGTACACCAGGTAACGCCCGGCCGACAGCTGCACCGCATTGAACTGGCTCAGCATCGCCGGCGCCAGGAACACCACGCCCCACAGCGCGCCGGCGGCAATGCCGTTGGTGACGCCAACTCCCATCGATCGATTCATCTGCGTGCGCGGGCTGCGGTCTGGAAAGGCCTGCCAGTGTAGGCAGGCGCGCGCGGCCAATCTTGACCGAGGCTACTGCCGGTGACGACGGCGATAGTCGGCCGGGGTCATGCCCCACTCGCGGCGCAACGCCCGGGTCAGCGCGCTCTGCTCGGAGTAGCCGGCATGCTGGGCGATGCTGGCGATCGGCATGTCGCCCTCGGCCAGGCGGCCACGTGCCCAGCGCAGCCGGCAGGCACTGAGCCATGCCAGCGGGCTCATGCCGAAGGCCTGGCGGAACAACGCATGCAGCCGGCTGCCACTGACCCCCACTTCCGCAGCGATCCGCTCCACCGGCCACGCCTGGCCGGGGTGGCGCTCGATCTGCGCGCATACCGCCTGCAGCCGCGTGCCGCTGCCCGCCAGGGAAAACGCCTGCAGCAGGAGCGGCAGCTCGCGTGCCACCACGTCGGCATCGAGCCGCTCCGGATGCGCGCAGACCCGCTGCGCCATCGCGCGCACCTGCACCGGCAACGCCAGCACCGGGTGGCGGTGCAGCCGCTGCAGCGTGTCATCGTCGAACAGGGCCGCCGGGCAGTCGACGATCAGGAAACGGTCGTCATCGAGCGCAGCCTGCGCATGTCCGGCCGCCGGCGCCACGAATGCGCCCTGCCACAGATCCAGGCGCGCGCCCCTCCCCTCCAGTTCGAACGCCAGCTCGCCCCGCACCGGCACCACCCACTGCGCGAACGCATGCCGGTCCACGCTCGATGAGCGGTCGTAACGACGCAGGTTGAAGGCAGCGGCAGACATGGAGCGGGAGGCACGGCGGCAGGCGGCGGTATGCAGGAGTCTGCGCGTGGCCAACCCGCGACGCAATCACGCGCCGTGCCGGGCGCCGGCTGGCGGCTGGCGGCTACCGTGCTCGAACGATTCCCGATCGTGCCGGCGTGGTACGTCGTGCAATGGGGCCGGCCTGTCCCTGGCCGGCGTGCCGCCGACGAATGCCAGCGTCGGCACGTCTTTCTGCACGACGGCGCTGCCGCTGGGGCGAGCCAGTGGTGGCTGCCGCGCCGCTCACCTCCCATGAACGCACTGGGCGGCTCGGGCGCCAACATTGCCTGGGCGGCCTCTACGTCAGTGACCCGCATCGCGGCCGGGGCCTGGCGGCCACGCTGATCTAAGACCTGATAGCTAAGGCGGCGGTGCTGGAGGTGCGGAGTATGTCCGTGCGGCCTGCGGCCGACGATGGGCGCCTGTATCGCCGACTGGGCGGGTCGCCGCTGGAAAAACCGGTGGCGCACGACGGGGCTTGCCGATGCGCGTGATGCTGCGGCGGCTGGTGCCGCCTTGATTCAGCGCGACCGCATCGGCTGCGGCGCGGGCCGGTCGGCCAACGACCCCAGGGTGAAGGTGTAGCCGGCTTCCTCGAGCAACTTGCGCATGCGCAATTCGGCACGCTTGGGATAGGCCAGCGACAGCGGCGCGTGCAGTGCATACGAGGTGGACTTGCCGGGCATCGTATCGCGGGTCACCGACGACTGGTTTGTTTCGCAGGCATTGCTCCACAGGTCCGACAGAACCTTGGGCCCGATGGATTGATTATTGCCAAGACGAAGCGTCAGCCAACGCATGTGTTCCATAGCAGATCCAACTAGCCCTTTCGATCGAGTATGCACCAAATCCTCCTGCCCCGTACGCGGCCGTGCGGACCCCACACAGCGACAGCCCCGGGCGTGCCGGGGCTGTCCATGCGCGAGGCCCGCGCATTCACCCACGCTCTGGCGCAAGCACCAGGGCGGGTGGGATTACGGCTTCATCGCGTGCTTGCGATCGCGCATCACCGCATGGCATTCCTGCACCTGCGGCAGCAGGCGCTGCACTTCCTGGCGCGCGGCCGGCGGGGTGTCCGCATCGGTAAGGGTGTCCTTGAACGCCTTCAGCAAACGGTCTTCGGATTCTTCCAGTTCGGCCACGTAGCCGTACTGGGTGTCGCCCAGGGTGGCGCGCACCTTGCCGTAGAACTGCTGCATCGAGCCGACCACGGTGCCGTGCTCGGCGGGCTTGCCACCGGCGGCCAGCACGCTGGCGCTGAGCGAGCGCACGATCTCGTCCTTCACCCCGGCGATGCGGGTGAACAGCGAAGACAGTTCCGCGTCCTTCACCTTGCCGGCGGCTTCGGTGTAGAAGTCCTTGCCATCGCGGGCGATTTCGATCAGGTCGTTCAGGGTGTGCGTGGTCTTGGTTTCGGTAGTCACTGAGATCTGCTCCTGTGTTTCTTTGGGCTTGCCCGTGCTTGGGTGGGTCCACCTTTCCGCATCGGCAATGAAGTCGGCGTGACACCCAAAACGGACGGTTCAGCGAGGTGTGCGCGCGGAAAAACAGTTGTTTGCATGACGTGTGGACCGCGCCATGGCGCCGTCACGAATACGCCCGCCATGGCGCATACGGCAGCATGAAACATGCCCCCTCGTGCGCGCTTGCCGCTCAATGCGGCGCATGGCCGGGCGACGGTGGATCTTCCATGGGCGGCGTCGACGGCGACGGGTCCCGCTCGGGCGGAACCTCGGTCGGCGGCTCCTGCGCGGGCGGGTCTTCGCGCACCGGTTCTTCGACCGGTGCCGGCGGTGGCACCGGCACCTCGGGCGTGGGTGTCTGCGCGCACAGCGGACGCTGCGCGACCGTTTCCTGCATGGCATCGTGGTGCATTCAGTGGTCTCCTTCGGGGTATCGTCCTGCAGCATCCACCGCCTGCCGTCACGAGCCCGCGAGGACGCCGCGCGCTGGCGCGCGGCGCCGCCCCGTGCGGCACGCGGCGCGCGCAGCTTGCGGCTATCCTGTGCGACCTCCTCCATTACTGCTGGATCCGCCCATGGGTAGGTCGATACGGATATCACTGCTGGTCCTTGGCCTGGTTGCAGGCGGCGACGCGCTCGCGCAGGCAACCCCACCCGACGCCGACGGCACGCGCCAGGTGCCCACCTTCCCGCTGCCGATCTCGCCCTTCCTCAGCCCGGAAGCACAGGCCAGCGTTCGCAATGGCGTGATCCACGGCGATCCCACCGCCAAGCTGGACAACACCGCCGTGCGCGCGCAGCTGGGGACAATCCGCAGGGGCGCCGACCAGTGGGCGTATGCCGAGATCGCCGAACTGCGCAAGCGCTACCCGGTGGAGCTGCACAACGAAACCTGGAACGGTGTGCCCGTGGTGCGCGTGCAACCGCGCAGTGCCCCGGCCGATCCGACGCAGCGGCGCCTGCTGATCGAACTGCATGGCGGTGCGTTCGTGTTCGGCCGCGCCGACAGCCTCGGCCTGCTTGAGGCGATCCCGGTAGCGGCGATGACTGGCATGACCGTCGTGGCGGTGGAGTATCGGCAAGGCCCGGAGCACCGCTTCCCCGCCGCCAGCGAAGACGTGGCAAGCGTGTACCGCGCCGCCCTCGAGCAGATGCCGGCCAGGCACATCGGCCTGTTCGGCTGCTCCGCCGGGGGCGTGCTCACCGGTGAATCGCTGGCCTGGTTCGCCAAGGAAAAACTGCCGATGCCGGGCGCCGCCGGGCTCTTCTGCGCGGGCGGCGATGCGCGTTACGGCGGTGATTCCCGCTACGTGATGGCCGCGCTCAACGACGCGCTGCTGCCACATGCCGACGGCAGCCTGCCGATCATGGAGGACCTGTATTACGGCGATGTCGACTTCCGCGATCCGCTGGTGTCCCCGATATTCTCCGAGCCGCTGCTGGCGCAGTTTCCGCCCACCCTGTTCATCACCGCCACCCGCGCCGCCGAGCTGAGCAACGTGGCCTACATGCACGGCCGGCTGGTGGACCTGGGGCGCGAATCGGACCTGCATGTGTGGGAGGGCCTGGGCCATGCCTTCCACCTGGATGCCAAGCTCCCGGAGAGCCAGCAGGCGTACCGGGTGATGGCGCGGTTCTTTGCCAGGCACTTGGAGGCGACGCTGCCTGCTCCGCCGCGCTGAGGCACCATGGGCAGCGCTTACCGGCTCACTCCAGCACGTCGTGGGCCGAGAGATTCTTGTAGATGAACCGACCGTCCTCATCCCATTCGGGCAAGGACAGGTCCAACAGCGACAGGTCCACCGCGCACTGCGCGGTCGTAAGTCCGGCGAGGCTGTCCAGCAGGTACGCGCGAAATGCCTCGACGTCGAAGTCGCGCGGGCGACGCTTGCGCGCGTACCAGTTGTCGACCGCGCGCAGCAGGGCCGCTTTGTAGGCGACCAGTTGAGCGCTTGCATCAAGGAAGCGCACATCGTGCCAGTCCAACTGGCCGACCGAAAGGAGTTGCCGCAGCTTGGGCGTGTAACGCGAGAAATCGGCCGGCATGGCGCCGGACGAGCCGATGGCAGTGCCATCGACCGCGTCGTACATCTCGAATCCGAATATGAAAACGTCGACAGCGGCGCCGAAGCTCTGCCCCGACAAACGCTGCTTCAGGAACGCTTCCATCTGGCACAGATCGAGCCACCAGGCACCCTGGCTCAGATCAAACCGCCACCCCGATTTCAGCTTCGTTGCGTCCCTGGCCTTGGCCGGCCACGTGGTCATCTGTCGAAACTCCATCCCCGTCTCCTGGCATCGCGTCCTGGCGATGTTCAAGACTACCCGGCTGGCGATCACCATGCACCTGGCCGGCGCCGGTCAGCGCATGCGACGTTCGAACCCGGTCGGGTGACCTGGGTTGGGCGCAAACGCCGTCGAACGCGGGGGCCGCAGGATCCTCCACGGCCGGGCAGAGGGTATCGACGCGAGCATTCGCGCCGCGTCATATGGAAGGGGCTTGCCTGCGACGCCACCCTCACCCTGTATGCACCGCCGCCACACCACGCGAGGTCCCATTGCGCAGCAACCGGCATCCATCGAGGACATGTCTAGACGAGCCTCACAGGAACCCCCCGTTCAAGTAACAACCATGCGCCTAGCCTGCACTCTCCAACACACCCCGGTGCAGACACATGGCAATCAAGACGATGGAAGATCTCTTCATCCACGAGCTCTCCGACATCTACAGTGCGGAAAAGCAGTTGACCAAGGCGCTGCCGCGGCTGGCCCGCGCCGCAACCAACCCGGCCCTGAAAGCCGCATTCGAGCTGCACCTGGAGGAAACCCAGGGCCAGGTCGAGCGCATCGACGCGGTGGTCGAGCTGCTCGGCATCCGGCTCAAGCGCATCAAGTGTGCAGCGATGGAAGGCTTGGTCGAGGAAGGCAAGGAGGCCGTCGAGAGCATCGAGGAGGGTCCGGTACGGGATTCGGCCCTGATCGGCGGCGCGCAGAAAGTGGAGCATTACGAAATCGCGTCCTACGGCACCATCGCGGCGTTGGCCAAGCAGCTCGGCTACAAGGACGCGCTGCCGCATCTGCTGGCCACGCTGCAGGAGGAGAAGGCCACCGATGACAAGCTGACCCTCATCGCGAAGGGCGGCGACGGGAAACCTGCGAAGGCGGCATGAGCCCATCCGGCTCGGCGAGCCGTCTGGACTACCTGGCCGCCGCGTCCCTCGCGGCGGCCAGCCGGGACTGCGCTACTCCCCTGCCGGGCTCAGGTTCCGGCCACCGCCGCCGATATCCAGCCAAGGGGCCTGGCGCACTGCGTCGCCACCTGCCCCGCCCTGGCGACACTGACGGACATCGATACCCATGACCTGTACAGGCGTTTTCGAACTGATTGAAGTCAACGTCCCCACCGAAGCGCGCGACGCGCGCGCATCGTGGCTCAGCTCGGTGGCTGCCGCCTGCGTTGCGTGCAAGCGCCACTTCACCGCCAGCGGCGACAACGGTTTGCAACTCATCCCCGGCGGGGTGGCCATCACCTGCCCGGGCTGCAAGACGCGGCAGGCGATCAGCCGGGCGCGGTTTGATGGACTGCTGCGGCAAGAGCGGCAGGGCTAGCAGCGAATCGGGGGCCCTGAACGCGGCGACAGACACCCTAGCCTGGCCTGTATGGGCTGGCAGCCGAGCGGCAGGATTGACGCTGCAGGAATGATGGTGACCCCGGCCCGATTCGAACGGGCGACCTTCCCCTTAGGAGGGGGACGCTCTATCCAGCTGAGCTACGGGGCCAAGTGCGGTGCGGGGCGAGATCCGCCCGGCCGCTGGCTGCACCGGCGCGATGCGCGGTGCAGCCGTGAAGGATACCCACATTCAGCGGCGGGACCAAGGCCACCGCCGCAGCGCGCGGGTCCGCCGGGTCAGCGGATGTCCAGTTCCGGGAAGCCCTTGACCAGCTCGTCGAGCGCCTTGATCTGCACCAGGAACGGCTCCAGCGCGGCCAGCGGCAGCGCGCTGGGGCCGTCGCAACGGGCGTGGTCCGGATCGCGGTGGGCTTCCAGGAACAGGCCGGCCAGGCCAAGCGCCATGCCGGAACGGGCCAGTTCCGCCACCTGGCGGCGGCGGCCACCCGAGGCATCGCTGCCGGCGTCCCGACGCTGCAGGCTGTGGGTGACGTCGAAGATCGCCGGCAGGCCGCCGGTGGATTCGATCATTTCGCGGAAGCCCAGCATGTCCACCACGAGATTGTCGTAGCCGAACTGCGCACCGCGCTCGCACAGGATGATGTTCTCGTTGCCCGCCTCGCGGATCTTGGACACGATGTGCTTGATCTGGGTGGGGCTGAGGAACTGCGGCTTCTTGATGTTGACCGCGCGGCCCGTGCGTGCGATCGCCTCGACCAGGTCGGTCTGGCGCGCCAGGAAGGCCGGGATCTGCAGTACGTCGACCACCTCGGCGACCGGCGCGGCCTGGGCCACTTCGTGCACGTCGGTGATCACCGGCACGCCGAAACGACGCTTGACCTCCTCGAAGATGCGCAGCCCTTCCTCCAGCCCGACGCCACGGAAGGACTTGATCGAAGACCGGTTGGCCTTGTCGAACGACGCCTTGAACACGTACGGGATGCCGAGCTTGGCGGTGACCGTGGTGAAGTGTTCGGCCGCGTGCAGGGTCGAATCGAGGTCTTCGAGCACGTTCAGGCCGCCAAACAGCACGAACGGCAGTCGATTGCCGACAACCACGCCTTCCGCAACGGTAACGTTCATTCAGATTCCTTGGGGCGAACAATGGGCGACATTCTATCCGGTTGCAGGGGAAGAGAAGCCGGGCATGGCCCGGCTCTACCTGTTTGGGGCGAGGGCGTCCGCGCCGGGCGCAGCCAGGCATCGCCTGCGTCGACCGGGTAGAATCGGCGTTCTGCATGCCGCCCCCCACCCTGCCAGCGGCTGCGCCCTTTTTTGATACGCAACAGGAGTTTGCATGTCCTCTGAGCTGCTCAAGGCCCTTGGCCTGGACGCGACCAACGCTGGCACCTATCTGGGCAACGGCGAGTGGTCTACCGCCACCAGCGCCGGTGTGATCACCCCGGTCAACCCGACCACCGGTGAAGCGATCGCCACCGTGCACGCCACCACCGACGCCGATTACGAAACCATCATCGCGCGCGCCCAGGAAGCCTTCCACGTGTGGCGCACCACCCCGGCCCCGCGCCGTGGCGAAGCCGTGCGCCTGTGCGGCGAAGCGCTGCGCGCCAACAAGGATGCGCTGGGTTCGCTGGTCGCGCTGGAAATGGGCAAGAGCAAGCCCGAGGGCGACGGTGAAGTGCAGGAGATGATCGACATCGCCGACTTCGCCGTGGGCCAGAGCCGCATGCTGTACGGCTACACCATGCATTCGGAGCGTCCGGGCCACCGCATGTACGAGCAGTACCAGCCGCTGGGCCTGGTCGGCATCATCAGTGCGTTCAACTTCCCGGTCGCGGTGTGGGCGTGGAACGCGTTCCTGGCCACGATCTGCGGCGACATCTGCCTGTGGAAGCCGTCCAACAAGACCCCGCTCACTGCCATCGCCTCGATGCGCATCTGCAACGAAGCGCTGCGCAACGGCGGCTTCCCGGACCTGTTCTTCCTCATCAACGATGCGGGTACCGAGCTGTCGCAGAAGATGGTGGCCGACAAGCGCGTGCCGCTGATCAGCTTCACCGGCTCGACCCAGGTCGGCCGCCAGGTCGCCGAGAAGGTCGCCCATCGCCTGGGCCGCTGCCTGCTGGAACTGGGCGGCAACAACGCGATCATCCTGGATGAAACGGCCGACCTGAAGCTGGCCATCCCGGGCATCGTGTTCGGTGCGGTCGGCACCGCCGGCCAGCGCTGCACCACCACGCGCCGCCTGATCGTGCACGAATCCATCCATGACGACGTGCTGGCCACGCTGATCAAGGCGTACAAGCAGGTGGAAGGCAAGATCGGCGATCCGACCGACCCGGCCAACCTGATGGGCCCGCTCAACAGCGACGGCGCCGTGCAGCAGTTCCTGGCCTCCATCGAGAAGGCCAAGGCCAGCGGCGGCACCGTGGAAACCGGCGGCACCCGCATCGACCGCGCCGGCAATTTCGTGCTGCCGGCGATCGTCACGGGGCTGAAGAACAGCGACGAAGTGGTGCAGCACGAGACCTTTGCGCCGATCCTGTACGTGATGAAGTACAGCACGCTGGATGAGGCCATCGACATGCAGAACGGCGTGCCGCAGGGCCTGTCGTCCTCGATCTTCACCACCAACCTGAAGACCGCCGAGCGCTTCCTGTCGGCGGCCGGCTCGGATTGCGGCATCGCCAACGTCAACATCGGCACCTCGGGTGCGGAGATCGGCGGTGCGTTCGGTGGCGAAAAGGACACAGGCGGCGGTCGTGAGTCCGGCTCGGATGCCTGGAAGGTCTACATGCGCCGCCAGACCAACACCATCAACTACTCCGATTCGCTGCCGCTGGCCCAGGGCATCAAGTTCGACCTGTGAGCGGCCCCTGCCTGGATTTCAGCGGCCGCCGGGTACTGGTGGCCGGTGGCAGCAAGGGCATCGGCCGCGCGATGGCGCTGGCGTTCGCTGCGGCGGGCGCCCGCGTCTCGGTCTGCGCACGCGGTGAGCAAGGGCTCGCCGCGCTGCGTACCGATGCGCAGGCACTGGGCCTGGACGTGCATACCACGTCGGCGGACCTGGCCGTGCTGGACGACATCGGCCGCTGGCTGGCCGATGCCGCCGGCGCGCTCGGTGGCATCGACGTGCTGGTCAACAACGCCACCGGCTACGGCATGGCCGATGACGAGGCCGGCTGGGAGGCCAGCCTTGGCGTCGACCTGATGGCGGCCGTGCGGGCCTCGCGCCTGGCCCTGCCCTGGCTGCAGCAGTCCAGCGACGCCTGCATCCTCAACCTGGCCTCGATCGCGGCCCAGCAACCGCGCCCCGGCGCGGCGCCCTATGCGGCGGCCAAGGCCGCCCTGATGCACTACACCACCTCGCAGGCGCTGGCGCTGGCCCCGCGGCGCATCCGCGTCAATGCCATCGCACCAGGCTCGATCGAGTTCGAGGACGGCCTGTGGGCACGCCGCCGCGAGCAGGACCCCACGCTGTACCACGGCACCCTGGCCAAGATTCCGTTCGGCCGCTTCGGGCAGCCGCAGGAGATCGCCGATGCCGCGTTGTTCCTGTGCTCGCCGCTGGCACGCTGGATCACCGGCCACACGTTGAACGTGGATGGCGGCCAGGTCCTCATGGGCTGAGCCTCCCGCTCCGCCATGCAGCGCATCGCCATCCCGGAGGATGTCGATGTCCCAGCCCCCACCCCTCGGCAATACCCTGGCCAGGGTCAGCCTGATATTCGGCGTGCTCGACTGCGTGGTCCTGCCCGTCGTCGGGCAGTGGGTCGCGATCATCACCGGCCACTGGGCACGGGCGCAGATCCGGCGGCGCCACGCGCCGATGGACACCGATGCGTTCGCCCTGGCCGGGCTGACGCTGGGCTGGATCGGCTTGATCGTCCTGCTGGTGGTGGCCGCGGTGATGGTGTTCCGGGTGATTCCAGCGCTGAAGGCGCTGGGCCAGGTTCTGCTGGACGCCCCGCTGCTTCGATCGCACTGAGCGGCCGCCGCCAACGCCTGGGCCTTGCCGTCGATGGGATAAACCGGCCACAGGCACTATCATGGGCACATTGCCTTGGAGGAACCGGATGAACCAGCCACTTCGACAAACCAGCGCGCTGGCCGTGGTCAGCCTGGTCATGGGGATCGTCGGCTGGACGGTACTGCCGTTCATCGGCAGCCTGGTGGCGATCATCACCGGGCACATGGCGCGCGCCGACATCCGTCGCCAGCCGCAGGCGCTGGAAGGCGACGGACTGGCCCTGGCCGGGCTGATCCTGGGCTGGGTGGCGGTGATCGGCAGCATACTGGTGGTGATGGGCTTCCTGTTGTTCTTCGGTGGACTGGCCCTGTTTGCCGCATCCCAATCGTGAGGTCGGCATGAGCGCATCGGATTCGACGGAACGCTTCAGCAGTCGCGTCGCCGACTACGTCCGCTACCGCCCCGATTACCCGCCGGCGCTGCTGGACTGGCTGCATCGTGATATCGGCGTGCCGACCGAGACCCTGGTCGCCGATATCGGTGCCGGCACCGGCATCTCCACCCGCCTGTTCCTGGCCAGCGGCCACCCGGTGATCGCGGTGGAGCCCAATGCAGCCATGCGCGCGGCCGCCGAGCAGTGGCTGGCCCCGGACTACCTGCGCCTGAAACTGGTCGACGGCACCGCCGAAGCGACCACGCTGGCCGACCACAGCGTCGGCCTGGTGGCGGCCGCGCAGGCCTTCCACTGGTTCGACACCACCGCGGTACGCGCCGAATGGGCGCGCATCCTGCACCCGGGCGGCCTGGCGCTGGTGTTCTGGAACTCGCGGCTGCTCGATGCCTCGCCGTTCCTGGTCGGCTACGAACAGTTGCTGCTGGAGTTCGGCACCGATTACACCCAGGTCGCCGAGCGCTACCAGGACGATGACGCCATGCGTGCCTGGTTCGGCCCCGGCCTGCGTGGAATGGCCAGCTTCCCCAACGTGCAGCGGATGGACCTGGATGGCCTGCGCGGCCGCCTGCTGTCGTCCTCCTACGCGCCCCAGGCCGGCCACCCGCGCCACGCGCCGATGCTGGAGGCGCTGCAGCAGCTGTTCGACGCCCATGCGGTGGACGGCCAGGTCGCCTTCGAATACCACACCCGTGCCTTCGTCGGCACGCTGGACTGATAGAACGCCATGTACTCGCTTGCCCGTCCCTTCCTGTTCGCCTTCGATGCCGAGCGTGCCCACGGCCTTGGCCTGAGCGGCCTGGAGCTGGCCTACCGCACCGGCACCACGCCGTTGCTCGCCGGCCGCATCGCACCGCTGCCCACCCAGGCCTTCGGCCTGGCGTTCCCCAATCCGGTCGGCCTGGCCGCCGGCCTGGACAAGAATGGCGAGCACATCGACGCACTGCTGGCGCTGGGCTTCGGCTTCGTCGAGATCGGCACCATCACCCCGCGCCCGCAGGCGGGCAACCCCACACCGCGCCTGTTCCGGCTGCCGGCGCACCAGGCCATCATCAACCGCATGGGGTTCAACAACCTCGGCGTGGATGCGCTGGTGCGCAACGTCGAACGCGCCAAGCGCCGCACCGGGCTGCTCGGCATCAACATCGGCAAGAACAAGGACACCCCCAACGAGCAGGCGTTCGACGACTACCAGCACTGCCTGCAGAAGGTCTACCCGCTGGCCGACTACATCACCGTCAACATCTCCTCGCCCAACACCGCCGGCCTGCGCGAACTGCAGGAAGAGAACGCGCTGCGACAGCTGATCTCGCAGCTGCGCGACAGCCAGGAAACATTGGCCGCGCGGCATGGCAAGCGCGTGCCGATGCTGGTCAAGGTGGCGCCGGACCTGAGCGACCGCGACATCGACGCCGCCGCCCGCGTGCTCAGCGAGCTGAAGGTGGATGGGGTGATCGCCACCAACACCACCATCGACCGCAGCGCCGTGGCGGGCGACCCGCGCGCGCAGGAGGCCGGCGGCCTGTCCGGCGCGCCGCTGCTGGGCCAATCCACCCTGGTGCTGCGCCGCCTGCGCGCACGCCTGCCCGAATCGATGCCGCTGATCGGCGTCGGCGGCATCCTGTCCGGTGCCGATGCCGTGGCCAAGATGTCCGCCGGTGCCGCGCTGGTGCAGTGCTACAGCGGCCTGATCTTCCGTGGCCCGGCCCTGGTGCAGGACTGCGTGGAGGCCATCCGCCGTCGCCGCGAAGCACCCAGCCGTGGCGCGGTCGCCCCCCTATGAGTAATGCGATGCCTGCCTGGACCCTGACTGAAAACGCCTCGCTGAAGGCGCTGAACACCTTCCACGTCGAGGCCAGCGCCGCGCAGGTGCTGGAACTGGACGATGTGACCCTGCTGCCGGACGTGCTGGCCCTGCCCCAGGTGGCGGACCGGCCGCTGCTGGTGCTCGGCAGCGGCAGCAACGTGCTGCTGGCCGGCGACGTGGAGGGCACCGTGCTGGTGTTCGCCAACCGCAGCATCGACATCCTGGAACACCGCGCCGACCACACCATCGTGCGCGCCGGTGCCGGCGTGAACTGGCATGGACTGGTGATGTGGTCGCTGCAGAACGGGCTGTCCGGGCTGGAAAACCTCGCGTTGATCCCCGGCACTGCCGGCGCCGCCCCGATCCAGAACATCGGCGCGTACGGCGTGCAGGTGGACGAGTTCATCCAGGCCGTGGAAGCGTGGGACCGCGAGGCGGCGGCCTGGGTGCGGATGGACGCGGATGCCTGCCAGTTCGGCTACCGCGACAGCGTGTTCAAGCAGTTCCCGGACCGCTACCTGATCAGCGCCATCGAGCTGCGCCTGCCGCTGCTGCACGCACTGCGCCTGGGATATGCCGGGATCGACGAAGAAATGCAGGCGATGGGCGTGGAGCTGCCGGTCGCCGCGGACGTGGCCAACGCGGTGATCAACATCCGCCGGCGCAAGCTGCCCGACCCGGACGTGCTGGGCAATGCCGGCAGCTTCTTCAAGAACCCGATCCTGCCGCTGGAACAGGTGGAGGTGCTGCTGCAGCACTTCCCCGACCTGCCGGTGTACCCGGCCGACCAGGACGACCGCCGCAAGCTGTCGGCGGCCTGGATGATCGAGGCCTGCGGCTGGAAGGGCTACCGTGACGGCGATGCCGGGGTGTCGCCGCAGCATGCCCTGGTGCTGGTCAACCATGGCGCGGCCACCGGCGCGCAGCTGCTGGCGCTGGCGCGGCAGATATCGGCCTCGGTGCTGGAAAAATTCGGCGTGCCGATTGAGCCGGAGCCGCGCCTGATCGGCGCGCAGTGGTGACCCCGCCACTCGCCCTGCCCGCCCCAGCCCCGATGCGTGCCGCACTGCTGATGCTTGGCAGCACGATGGCGTTCGGGTTGATGGCGGTGGCGATCCGCTACGCCACCCGCTCGGTCCCCACCCAGGAGGTGGCGTTCTTCCGCAACGCCTTCGGGCTGCTGGCGCTGCTGCCGATGCTGCTGCGCCCGGGCCGGGCCTCTCTGCGCACGCAGCAGTTGCCGCGCTACCTGCTGCGCAGCGCGATCGGGCTGGCCTCGATGCTGTGCGCGTTCTGGGCGATCGGCCACCTGCCGATGTCGCAGGCGATCTCGCTGTCCTATTCCACGCCCTTGTTCGTGACCATTGCCGCGGTGCTGTGGCTGGGGGAAACCGTGCGCGCCCGGCGCTGGGCGGCGGTGGTGGTCGGGTTCATCGGGGTGTTGATCATCGTGCGCCCCGGCTCGGACAGCTTCACCCCCGGCATCCTGGTGGCGGTACTGGCCGCGGTGCTCAGCTCACTGGTGGCGATCCAGATCAAGCAGCTGACCCGCGTGGACAGCGCCGATGCGGTGGTGCTGTACACGTATGTGTTCTGGGTGCCGCTGTCGCTGGTGCCGGCCCTGTTCGTCTGGGTCTGGCCGGCGGGCATGGCCTGGCTGTGGCTGGCGGCGACCGGCCTGTTCGGCACCGTCGGCCAACTGCTGTGGACCCGCGCACTGCGCCTGGGCGATGTGTCCGCGTTGACCCCGATCAGCTTCATGCAGCTGCCGCTGGTGGCGACGCTGGGCTGGCTGCTGTTCGGCGAACGCCTGGATCGCTGGACGGTGATCGGCGCCGGCATCATCCTCGCCGCCAACGCCTACATCGCCCATCGCGAGGCGGTGCTGTCGCGCCGCGCGGCCTCGCAGGCCGCCTCCGCCGCGGCCAAGCCGGGCGAGTAAGCCGGCCCGGCCGGCGCAAGCGGCAGCGCGCCACGCCCTGCGTGGCCGTCCTCGTTCAGTCGACCGCGGCTGCCCAGCTGCGTGCGGCGCTGTCGACCACGTTGCCCGGCGCGAACTGCTCGTCCATGTAGCGCAGCGCCTGGCGGCGCTGGGTGGGCGGGCGTGAGGCCGCGCCGGGTTCGAGCAGCAGGTCATGGAACTCCTGCACGTCCTGCAGGATCCGCCAATGCCGGTAGTAGGCCAGGCGCGCCGGCTCGACCGCCACCGGGCCGTAACCGTCGCCGAAGCCCGGCGGATCCTCGCGTCCCCAGCGCCCACCCACGGCGGCGCCGACCAGCATCAGGTCGCGCTCGCGCGGGGCCAGCAACATGTCGTCCCAATCGATCAGGCTCAGCCCCCCGTCCGCACGCAGCAGCAGGTTGCCCGCGTGCAGGTCGCCATGGCACAGCACCCGCCGCAGCGGCTGCCGGACCAGGCGTTCGCGCAGCGCCACGCAGCGCTGCCAGACCTCGGCGATGCGCGGCCGGTGCTGGCGCCAGCTGGCCAGGTATTGGGCGGCCAGCGCATCGGGCACCGGCCAGCGCGCATCGCCGCGGCGCAACCACGCGCCAACCCGCTCCACGGCGGTGTCATCATCGAAGCCCGGTTGCGCCAACCCGGCGGCCAGCGCGGGCGGCAGCCGCGCCTCGTGCACCTGGCGCAGCACCTCCCCCAGACGACGCCACTGCGCCTGCGACAGCGCGGCCTCGAAGCCGGACTGGCCTTCGATATAGGCGAACAGGGTCCATTGCAGGCCATCGGCACGCACCGCCGCGGCGCCATCCAGCGCGGGCTGCGGCGCGGTGACTTCCACCAGGCCCAGCGGCCCGCGCAGGTGCTGCAATACCTGCCACACCGTGTCTTCCACCGCGTAGCGGCGACATTTCAGCCAGTACCGGGCGCCGTCGTGCGCGCCCACCTGGTAGACCGTGGCGCCGGCGTCGGCACCGGCCGGGCGCTGCACCACCGAGGTGGCGCGCACGCCCCAGGCCTGTGCCAGCACCGCGCCAATCTGCGAAGAAGAGAGTTCCTGTGGGTGCAGCATCCATCCGCCGTGTTGCACGAGCATCGCCCCACTATCGCAGAATCGCCGCGCAGTAGCAGCGCATTGCGTCACGCTGCGGCGCGACCGGCATGCGTGCTACGCGGCCGGCCCGGCAGCATCGCGCTCTGCAACCCTGCCCGCCATCGCCTGCAGTTCTCGCTGGTGCAGCGTCCGCGCTTCCTCGCCCTGGAACTGGGTGGCAAACAACGGCACCGCGAACACGAACCGCGGACCGTCATCCTCGCGCCGGATCACGTAGGCCAGCTGCAGCCGCGCCAACGCGCGGCGCAGCGCTTCGGGATCGATGCGCACGCCGGCCCCATCGAAGTCGGCCAGCAGCTCGTCCAGCCCCACGCTGCGCTCACCGGTGCCACTGAGCTGCGCGCAGGCGACGCGGTACACCACGATCCGATCGATGCGGTTGGCCTCCGCGTCCGGGGTCAGCCGGGCCCAGCCGGCCAACGCATCGAAGACCGGCTCGGCCACCAGCGCGGCGTGCAGGTGCGTCGCGTCGATCACGCGTTCGCCGCGGCCCAGCTGTGCCAGCAGCTGCTGACAGACGATCGCGACCAGATTGGCGCGCCGGCCACACGCGGCCACCAGCCGCCGGGGCAGCTCCGGCGCGCTGAAGTGCACGCCCAGGCGCGCCATCGGCTCGGTTGCCAGGGCCTGGCAGGCCGCCTCCTCCAGCCCGCCGACATGGATCACCTCACCGAAGTTGCGCAGCGGCGAGGCGAAATCCAGGGTGACCGCTTCATACAGGTCCCAGAATCCGGCCAGCATGAAATGGCAGCGCCCCTCTTCGCTGATCGCGCGCAAGGCGGCCAGTTGCGGGTAACCGGCACTGGCATCGGCGCGCAGGAACAGGTCGGTCTCATCGACCAACAGCAGCAGCCGGCGCCCACCGGCCTGCGCGGACAGCGCGGCGACCACGGCATCGATGTCGGCGGTTTCAGGCAAGCCCAGCTCCACCGCCAGGCGCACGCCGAGGCGGTGGTCGCGCAGCGACAGGTAGCGGCAGTGCACCCGCGGATGCCCGGCGAAACGGCGCTCGATCGCCTTCATCAGGCTGGTCTTGCCCAACTGCCGGCCACCCACCAGCAGGTAGTTGCCGGGCTCGCGGTTGAGCACCCGGGCCAGCAGCGATTCGCGTCCAAAAAACGCCGTCGGCCGGGTGATGCCGCCATGCGTCTGGTAGGGGGAGATGCGGGTCACCTTCAGTTGCCGTGCCAGCAACGCCAGCAGCGCGGCCGCGGCATTGGGCTGCAGCAGCCAGCGGCTCTGCGCGACCTGGTCCAGGCAGACGCACAGGTTGGCGGGGTCGTCGGCATGGGCGACCAGCGCGGGCTCGGCTGCCAGCGATGGGCTGACCACCAGGACCACGTCCTGCCCGTTGGGCATGCCGCGCACGTGCTGCACGATCGACTCGCCGCTCAGGCCGTTGTCGGGGAGGTAGACCCATAGGCGCTCCAGCGCCAGGGGCATGGCATCGGGCAGCGTCCACTCGCGCACGCAACCGGGCAGCGACCATCCCGCCGCCGGGGCGTCGACGGCACCGATCCGCGCCGCCAATGCCGCCGCCTGCTGCGTCGCGGGCGCCTCTGCATGGCGCAGTGCCTCGCGCCACCGCACCGTGGCCACGCCGGCGTCGGCCAGCACGCGCGCGCGCAGGCGTACCCAGCCCAACTGCCGGTCCAACGCCGGCAACGCCTGCAGCGGCTGCTCGAACAGGCGCCGCGGCGCGCGCACGATGCCGGCAATGGCCGGCTGCACGCGATACCAGACCAGGCCAAGCGCCACCAGCACCACCAGGGTGATTCCGAGCAGCAGGCCCAGCCATTCGATGATGGTCCAGGGCGCACTGGCCTGGCAGTCCGGCGCCAGCCAGCGCGACGGTGGCGCCGGCTCGCCGGGCCGGCAACGCCAACTGCCGGTGGCCGGGGTCAGCGTGTGCTCCAGCACGGTGCCAGCCAGCCCGGCGCTGGCCGGGAAGCGGTCGGTAAACCGCAGCCGCAGCACGAACGGTGCCGGCAGCTCGGCCACCAGCAGCGCCTCCGCGGGGTCGTGCACACCCGGCACGGCGATCTCGGCGGGCCACTCGCCCTCCCGTTCCCAGTAGCCCTGCGCTTCCTCGCGCAACAGCAGCATGTCGATGCGGGCACGCTGCATCAGCATCATGCTTTCGCCGTCGTGCGAGATCTTCCACGCCACCCACGGGTTCAACATGGGCGCCACGAACAGGCTGGCCACGAACCAGGTCACGGCCACGATCAACAGCAGGCGCACGACGCGCCCACGCGACAGGCCCGCGCCGCGGCTCATGCGGGCACCTCGGCGAGGCCGTCGATCACCTGCCGCACCGCGCGGCGGATCGCCTCGCAGCGCCATTCCAGCCATGCACCGTCGGCATGCGCGCGCGCTGCCAGCAGGTTGTGCCAGTACAACTGGCGCAGCAGCGGATCCACCAGGTACGGACGTGCCGGTGCAAGCCGCGGACGCGCCAGCCACGCATCCACCGCGGCGCGCGCGGCCGGGTCGCGCAGCAGCGGCAGCAGGGCTTCCCACAGGCGCGGATGCGTGGCCAGGGCAGCGATCATCGCGTCGTCGTCCAGCGTGGGCGCCGGCGCGGGCGTGGTCAGCAGGGCCAGTGCGGCCTGGGCCAGCAGCGGGTGGCCGCCGGACAGGTGCAGCGCGCGGGCCAGCAGGGCGTCCGGCACATTGGCTGCGTTGCGCTGCAGGTCCTCCAGGCCCAGTTCGGGCCACTGCTCGCTGGCGGCGATGTTGAGCAGCGACAGGTCGCCGCCCTGGTATTTCAGATCGGCCAGTGCGGCACCGCCACAGATCAGCAGGTGCAGCTTGCCGCTGTACATTTCGCTGAGGCTGCGCAGGATGCCGGCGAGCACATCGCGTGGGCCGGGCGCACCCTGTTCGAAGCGGCTGACCAGGCAGAACAGCGCGCCGGGTTGCTGCAGGTGACGCGCGAGCGCCGCTTCGAAACCGGCATCGGAGTCGATCCCGTCCAGCCCGCACTGCGCGGCCAGCAACGCGAAGTAGTCCTGGTCATCCACGCCGGCACGGAACGGTGGCTGCAGGTGCAACACCCGATCGTGGCCGTAGCGGCGCGCCGCTTCGGCGAGCATCGCCTCGCGTTCCGGCGGTTGCCCCCAGTGCGCCTGGGTCAACAACAAGCTCACCGGGTACGGTCGCAGGGCCTGTAGACGGTCGAACAGACGCACCACCGTGGCCGGGACCGGCGCATGCGTGACCGGCTCCGCCGGCTCCACCGGGAACTCCGGCTCGAAACCGGCCGAGCACAGCAGTGCGTTGCTTTCCGTTTCGGTCAGGCGCAGGTAGTTGGCGCAGGCCAGCACGCGGTCACGGTGACGACGGCTGGGCAATGACGCGCCCGCGCGCCAGTTGTTGACCGCCTCGCGGCTGATCCCGATCTCGGCGGCGACGCCGCCGGCGCTGGCCCGGATGCGGCGCATGTGGCGCGAGAGCAGTTCCGCGAACGCCGGGACGGGCATGGAGGGGGACCAGAACGGGTGGGAATCGGCCACCCTACCGTGGCCGTTTCTGCTGTCAACCATCGGGGCGGCCTGCCGTGTCGGGACCGGATCAGGCTGCCGATGCGGCGTGTGGCTGGCGCACCACGAACAGCTTGCGGGTCAGCAGCAGGAACACCACGAAGGCCAGCACGCCGAGCAGCACCACGCCGACCGACAACCGGCCCAGCACCGCGCCCAGGTCCTTCTGGCCCTGCAGCCGGTCCATGCGTTCAAACCGTGCCGGGTCGGCGCGGGCATACGCCACCTCGACCTGCGCCCCGTCCTCCAGGTACGGCGTCGCATTGTCTTCGGAGGTGCTGAATTCCCCGTGCCGTGCCACACCGTCGACCACGAACTGATAGCGGAACTGATAGGTGTGGCTGACCCGGCCCTTGCGCCGGCTCTCCTCGATGTGGTCCAGCTGCACGGGCACCTGCACGCTGACGGGATCCTTGAGGATGGCCTGCGCCTGTCGATGGCCACTGAGCGCGGTCCAGGCAAAGCCGATGGCCAGGCCGACGTAGCCAAGGATGCAGAGCCAGCGCGCGGCGCGCGTCAGGCGTGCGTGCGAGGTATCGGAAACGGGAATGCTGATCATGGTGGTCCCCCGGTAGTGATCGTCATGGCCAGCCCTGGATGTGGACTGGCACCGGGAAAGTGTGCGGATGGGCGACCCGCGGGTGAACCGCCAGCCCGTCAAGTTGGCGCGTCACGCACTTGACGATGCGTCAAGCAGCGACGATCAGACGCATTCGTCCCGCAGTCGATGCAACGCCCTTCGCTGCGGGTCGGGCGCGATGCCCGGCGGGTGGCGTCCGCCACGCTCCTGGCCTACGCTCGCCACACCGCCACACCCGGATACCCCGTGGGAAACACCGTCCAGTTCCGCCTCGCCCACGCCGGCGACCTGCCTGCGCTGATCGACATCGACAGCGTGGCCGCCCACGACCGGCGCCGCGTCGAGCTGTTGCAGCACTGGGTGGCGGCGCGCAGTTGCCACCTGCTGCTGCTCGACGGGCATGTGGTGGCCTACGGCGTGCTCCACCATCACTTCTTCGACAGTGGTTTCATCGAGATGCTGATGGTCGGTGCACACGTCCGTCGCCGCGGCCTGGGCGAGGCCCTGCTGCAGCACCTGGTGTCACGCTGCGAGCGACCGCGCCTGTTCACCTCCACCAACCGGTCCAACCAGCCGATGCACGCGCTGCTGGCGCGCAACGGCTTCATCGCCAGCGGACAGATCGACAACCTCGACCCTGGCGACCCGGAGCAGGTGTTCTTCCGGCCCGGCGCGCGTGCCGCTCAGCCTGCGATGTGAATGCCCAGCCCGCCCTCGCCCTCGGCCAGCCCGTCGCGGAGGGTGAGCGTGGGAATCACGTAGTCGCCGCCATTCTGCCGACGGTAGGCAATGGCCGGATCGCTGGCCAGTCCGTCCAGGCGTCTGCCCAGCTGCTCCAGCAGCGCGGGATACGTGGCCTGATCCACCCGGCCGGTGCGGTAGATCACGTGCGCCGGCAGCACCTCGAAGCCGGGATAGAACAGGATGCCGTGCTGGATCGGGAACAGCACGTCCTCGATCGGCCCGTTGATGCCGCGCGGGCCGTAGTGCGACGCCCAGCCGCCGGTGGTGACCACCAGCATCGCGCGCTTGCCGCTCATCGCGCCTTCGCCATAGCGGTCGCCCCAGTGCGTGTCCGAATGCTCGCCGACACCGTAGGCGAAACCATAGGCGTACACCCGATCGACCCAGCCCTTGAGGATGGCCGGCATCGAGAACCACCACAGCGGGAACTGCAGGATGACCGCATCGGCCCAGCGCAGCTTGTCCTGCTCGGCGGCGATGTCCGCGCTCTGGGCGCCGGTGGCGAAGGCCTGCCGTGAGTCCAGCGACGCGTGGAAGGGCGCAGACGGATCGCGCCCCACATGGTCATCCGCATCCACCTGGGCCTTCCAGCGCATGGCGTAGAGGTCGGACACCTGCACGCAGTGGCCGGCGCGTTGCAGGCGCTGGACGGTGAAGTCCTTGAGCGCGCCGTTGAGCGAGGTGGATTCGGGGTGGGCGTAGACAAGCAGGACGTTCATGGGCACTCCAATTCGGGATTGCCAACCACCTTAGGTGGCGCCCGGCTATAGTAGAAATGAATTCCTTGCATTCCAGGCATTGCCATGGACGATACCTTGCGTCGCATCGACCTCAACCTGCTGGTGACCCTGCAGGCCCTGCTGGAAGAGCAGAACGTCACCCGTGCCGCCGAGCGACTGCACCTGGCCCAGCCGACGGTGAGCGTGCAGCTGGGCCGGCTGCGCGACGTGTTCGACGATCCGCTGCTGTTGCCCGGCCCCCGCGGCATGCGCAGCACCGCCCGCGCCGATGCGCTGCGCGAGCCGCTCGCCGACGCACTGGCCGCGCTGCAGCGCGCGGTTGCGCCGGTGCAGCCGTTCGATCCCGGCCAGGCCGCGCTCACCTGGCGCATCATGGCCTCGGACTTCGGGGAAACCACCGTCGTGCTGCCTGCCCTGCCCGCGCTGCGCCAGGCCGCACCCTCGACGCGGCTGGCCGTGGTCGGCCTGGTACCGGGCCAGATGGTGTCGCAGAGCGAGCGCGGCGCCATCGACCTGGCGATCCACATCACCTCCGAAGCACCACCGAGCCTCCACCACCGCCCCCTTTTCCAGGAGCGCTACGTACTGGCCGGCCGCCGCGACCACCCGCGCCTCAAGCGCCGGCCCACGCTCAAGCAGTTCTGCGCGCTGGACCATGTGATCGTCTCGCCCGATGGCGGCGGCTTCCACGGCAATACCGACAGCGCGCTGGCGCACGCCGGGGCACGCCGCAACGTGGTTCTGTCGGTGCCGCACTTCCTGTTCCTGCGCAGCGTGCTGCTGCGCACCGACCTGGTGGCGATGATGCCCTCGCGCCTGGTCGCGCAGGATCCGGCGCTGAAGGCGGTCCCCGCACCGATCGAGGTGCCGGGCTTCGAGATGGTGATGCTCTGGCACGAGCGCGTGCACCGTGACCCGGCGCACCGCTGGCTGCGCGAACGGATCGTGGCGGGGCTGGGCTGACCGGTACCGGCGGCAGGGCGCAGTCGAAAACGATATTGCGACGCGTCATGTAAACGGTTACATCCCCTGCTAGCGTTGGCCCCACCTCATGTCGAGGGTCGCCGAGGAGAGCTTGATGGGGTTGCCTGCCGATCGCCGCACCGTCCCGCGCCCGCCTGCAGAGCGCCTCGCGCGCAGCCTGCTGCTCCCGGCCCTGCTGCTGGCCCTGGGCGCAACCGCGCAGAACCTGCCGCCGCGCAGCCAGTGGCACGCCAGCAGTTCCTCGCAGCAGGTCCCGGCGATGGCGGTCAGCCACCTCATCGACGGCGACCCGAAGACCGTCACCGGCGGCGCCTTCAGTCCCGGCCACTGGTTCCAGGTGGACCTGGGCAACACGGCGTCGCTCAGCGGTGCGCAGATCACCTGGGATGTCTCCAACCCGGAAGGCTACACGCTGCAGACCTCGCTGGACGGCACGCAATGGCAGCCCGCCTACACCATGGCCGACTCGCTGGGCGGCATCGAAACCCTGTACTTCGCCCCACGCCAGGCGCGTTACCTGCGCCTGGCCAGTCCGGACCGCACCTCCGACTGGGGCGTGTCGATCTTCGAACTGGAGCCGCTGGACGCCGCCAGCAGCGCGCGCGTGGCCGCGCTCACCCCACAACAGGCCGCCGCCGTGTGGCAGGGCGGCGGAGCAGTCCCGGTACCGCCACTGAAGAGCGGCACGCACGCACTCGACATCACCCTGCCCCGCCCACAGGCCACCACCGGCCTGGTCGTGGAATGGGCCGGCGCGCACGGCGCGGCGCGGCTGCAGGCGCAGGACACACACGGCGCATGGCGTGACCTTGCCACCGACGCGCAGGCCGGCAGCCGCCCGCAGAGCTGGCTGGCGGGCAGCGCGCCCGTGACGGCCAAGGCGTTGCGCCTGAGCGTGGCCGGCGACGCCCCGCAGGTTGCGCGCCTGCGCCTGCTCGGCCCGAAGGCGGTGATGACGCCGATGAAGCGATACCAGATCGCCGCCAGTGGCGCGCAACGCAGCCTGTTCCCCGCCTCGCTGCACATGCAGCAGACCTACTGGACCGCGGTCGGCATCCACGGCGGCCGGCAGAAGTCGATTTTCGACGAGTACGGCAACATCGAGGCATTCAAGGGGGCGCCGCTGGTGCAGCCGATCTGGCGCAACGCCGATGGCAGCACCGCCGGCGCCGCCGACCATCCCGTGCAGCATGCCCTGCGCGATGGCTGGAAGCCCATGCCGTCGGCCACCTGGTCGCCCCAATCGGGGCTGCAACTACGCAGCGAAACCTTCGCCATCGAACGCGACGGGCAGCCGGTGACGTACCTGCGCCACCGCCTCACGAACACTGGCAGCACGCCGGTGCACGGAACGTTGGCGCTGGTGGTGCGGCCGATGCAGATGAACCCGCCGTGGCAGAACGGCGGCCTTTCGCCGATCCGCGAGATCGCGATCGACGGCCGCAGCGTGCGCGTCAATGGGCGTCGCCTGCTGCAGTCGCTGAGCGCGGTGGATGCCGCCGGTGCCGCGCCGTTCGGGCCCGATGGCAACGCCGAGATCACCGCGGCGATCGCCAGCGGCGTGCTGCCCACCGCGCAGCACGCCCGCGACGCCGACGGCCTGGCGGCGGCCGCGCTGCGCTACCGCGTGCAGCTGGCACCCGGTGAAAGCCGCGCCGTGGTGGTGGCCTTCCCGCTCGGCACCGCCGCGACCGGTTCCGATGGCGCGTTGCCCGAGGCACCCCCGCTGGACCTGGCCGATGCCCCGCGCGACGCCGATGCCGCCTTCGACGCATTGGCCAGGCGCGCCTCCGACGACTGGCAGGCACGCCTGGGCCAGGTCGGCCTGCGCCTGCCCGACCCGTCACTGGTGGACATGCTGCGCGCGCAGGCCGCCTACATGCTGATCAACCAGACCGGGCCGGCCATGCAGCCCGGCCCGCGCAACTACAACCGGTCCTTCATCCGCGACGGCATGGCCACCTCGGCGGTGCTGCTGCGCATGGGCGAGGCCAAGGTCGCGCGCGACTACCTGGCCTGGTACAGCGAGCACGGCGTGCACGCCAACGGGCTGGTATCGCCCATCCTCAACGACGACGGCAGCGTCAACACCGGGTTCGGCTCGGATATCGAGTACGACAGCCAGGGCCAGTACGTCACGCTGGTGGCCGACGTCGCACGGCTGGACGGCGGTCCCGAGTCGGTCCGCGACTACCTGCCCAAGGTGAAGGCCGCACTGCGCTTCCTGCAGGAACTGCGCGAGCGCACGCTGGTGCCCGGCTACATGGCCAGCCAACCCTCGCCCGAGCGCTTCGCCGGCATTCTTGCGCCGTCGATCAGCCACGAAGGCTATCCCTCGCCCACCCACAGCTACTGGGACGACTACTGGGGCCTGAAGGGCTGGCACGACGGCGCGTGGCTGGCCGACTCGCTGGGTGACCACGAAACCGCCGCGTGGGCACGCGCGCAGTACAAGGCGCTGTACGTCGCCCTCGGTGCGTCGATCCGGGCGACGATGGCCTGGAAGGGCATCGACTTCATCCCGTCCTCGGCCGATCTCGGCGACGGCGATCCGACCGGCGTCTCGATCGCGCTGGACCCGACCGGCGCACAGAGCGTGCTGCCGCCCGAGGCACTGCGCACCACCTTCGCGCGCTACCTGGAGGACGTGCGCAAGCGCAGGCAGCCCGGCGCGCTGTATGCCTATACCCCGTACGAGATCCGCAACGTACTCAGCTACGTGCACCTGGACCAGCCAGCCGCGGCCGAGGAGCTGTTGCAGGGCCTGTTGCACGACCGCCGCCCGCTGGAATGGCAGGTACTGGCCGAAGTGGTGCACTCGCGGCTGCGCTTCCCGCGCTACCTCGGCGACATGCCGCACACCTGGATCGGTGCCGAATACGGGCGCACGCTGTTTGGCATGTTGATGCGCGAAGACGACGACGCACTGTCGCTGCTGCCGGGTGCGCCGCCGTCGTGGGTGGCTGGCGAAGGCCTGGCCATCGAGCGCCTGCCCACCGCCTACGGCACCCTGCAACTGCAGGCGCGGCAGCGCGACGATGCGCTGCGGCTCACGTTGGGCCCGGGCCTGCGCAAGGACGCCGCCGTGCGCGTGTGGTGGCCGTCGCGCACGCGGCCGGCCAGCGTGCGCGTGGATGGGCGCGCGGTGAGCGACTACGATGCAGACGGCGTGCTGCTGGCGCGGCCGTTCCGCACGCTGGAGGCGCGCTGGTGAGCGGACTGCACACCCCCGGGCAGGACGCGGGCATGATCGCGATGGACATCAACGGGCACGCCGTGGCGGTGGCATCGCCGGCCCAGCTTGAACAGGCCCTCGCCCGGGCCAGGCAGCTGCCACGCTTTGAATTGTGGATGACCAGCCCGGCCGGGACGACGCTCTGCATGCTGCGCAACGGCGCCCATGCCTGGCTGATGTTCGTGCCCGGCGAAGGCGAGCCGGGGGTGCGCTCCTGCGGCGATCCGGCGCGGCCGGGATCGGTCGACTACCTGCTGGGCAACGGTCAGCTGGACCCCTACCCGCTTTCCTGGTGCGTGGAGGTCGAGCACTGCCTCGGCGCCCTCGCCAGCTTCCATCGCAGCGGCGGTGACCGGCCGCAGGGCATCGCCTGGGCCGATCCCTGACCGTCACAGATCGGGCAGCCCCGGCGGATTGGTCTGCGATAGGGGCACCGCCTCTTCGCTCACGTTCCAGCGCTTGAGGGCCTGTGCGTAGGTACCCGAGGCGATCTGGGTGTTCAACGCCTGGGTGATCGGCGCGGCCAGGCCACTGCCCTTGCGCGTGGTCACCGAGATAGCCGCCGCGTCCGGCCAGCCACCGGGAAACAGGCCGACCCGGCGCACCTTGCCATCGCGGGCGGAGTACGCGCCGGTGGCATTGGGCTCGAAGGATACATCCGCGCGCCCGGTGATCACCGCCAGGCGCCCGACCACCGCATCGTCGAAGTACTGGTACTCCACCGGCTTCAAACCGGCGGCGATGTTCTGCCGGTCCCATGCGCGCAGGATCTGGTCCTGGTTGGTGCTCGCCCCGACCACCACCTTCAGCCCGGCCACGTCGGCCGACGTGGTGATCTTGCGGATCGGCCCATCGGTGCGCGTGTAGATGCCAAGCAGGTCGAACCGGTAGCTGGAAAAGTCGAACTTCTGCTTGCGGGCCTCGGTCACGGTGATGTTGGAGATCACCGCATCGTATTTGCCCGACTCCAGCCCCAGCGGCCAATCCGGCCAGGCCACCGGCACCAGCACCAGCTTCAGGCCCAGGCCGTCGGCGATCAACCGGGCGATGTCTGGTTCGACCCCCACGATCTGTTTGTTGTCGGCGCCGTAGTCAGCCAGCGGCAGTTGCCCCGGATGCGTGGCCACGGTCAACGTGCCCGGGGTGACGAACGTGAAGCCGGCCGGGATCAAAGCGGTCGCCTTCGGATCCGGCGTGCCCTGCAAGGCCGGCGCGGCATCACCGGCCAGCGTAGCGCGCGCCGCCGGTGCCGGGCCGCTGCCCTGCTGGACGCGCGAGTAGACGATGCCGGCAACACCGATCACCAGCACTGCGGCAATCAGTGCGCCGCCGGTGGAGACACGTCGCTTGTGGGGGGCGTTCATGCGGATTCCCTGCAAAAAGTGAAAGGTACGGTTACAGCGTCTTGGCAAGGAACTCGGCCGTGCGCGGTTGGCGCGGCCGGTCGAACACCACCGCCGGCGGACCCTGCTCCACCACCCGGCCCTGGTCCATCATCACCACGTGGTCGGCCACGCGGCGGGCGAAGCCCAGCTCGTGGGTAACGATCACCAGGGTGGTGCCCGAGCGCGCCAGCTCTTCGATCACGCTCAGCACCTCGGCCACCAGCTCCGGGTCCAGTGCCGAGGTCGGCTCGTCGAACAGCAGCACCTTGGGCTGCAGCGCCAACGCACGCGCAATGGCAATGCGCTGCTGCTGGCCACCGGAAAGCTCACGCGGATAGGCATGCGCCTTGTCGGCCAGACCGATCCGCTCCAGCAGGTCGTACGCCTGCTGCTCGGCCTGGACGCGGGCAATGCCGCGCACCGCGATCGGTGCCTCCACAATGTTCTCCAGCGCGGTCAGGTGCGGGAACAGGTTGAAGCTCTGGAACACCATGCCCACATCGGCACGGCGGCGGCGGATTTCGCCTTCGGGCAACTCGTACAGGGTGTCGCCCTCGCGGCGGTAGCCCACCAGCTGCCCGCCCACGGTCACGAACCCTTGGTCGGCACGTTCCAGGTGGTTGATTAGGCGCAGCAGGGTGGATTTGCCGGCGCCGGACGGGCCGATCAGCACGGTGACGCTGCCTGCCTTCAACTCCAGGTGCACGTCATCGAGCACGGCCTGGTCGCCGAACGCTTTGCCCACGCCCTGCAGTGACACCGTGGCGCCGTTGCCCCGCAGGACCGGGGTGATCGACGGACGCGACCCGGCGCGGGCAGCGGTGGCCGCTGCAGGCGAACGTGGCGGCGCCTTGGACACCGTGCGTTCGCGCTGCAGCTGGCCGCGCGCGAAGCGTCGCTCGATGCGGCGCTGGGCCAGCGACAGCACGGTGAGGATGACCAGGTACCAGACCGTGGCCACCATCAGCAGCGGCACAACTTCGAGGTTGCGCCGGTAGATCACCTGCACGGTGTAGAAGAGTTCCGGCAACGCCAGCACGTAGACCACCGAGGTGCTCTTGGCCAGTCCGATCACGTCGTTGAACGCGGCCGGCAGGATCGAGCGCATGGCCTGCGGCAGGATGATGCGGCGGATCTGCCGCCCGCGCGGCAGCCCGAGCGCCGCCGAGGCTTCGTACTGTCCGTGGTCCACCGAGAGAATGCCGCCGCGGATCACCTCGGCCGAGAACGCCGCCTGGTTGAGCGTCAGCCCCAGCACCGCGGCGGTGAACACGCCGATCAGCTGCGTGGTCGGGTACGAGAACAGGGTGATGCTGGTGAACGGTACGCCCAGCGCGATGGTGCTGTACAGATAGCCCAGGTTGTTGAGCAGCAGCAACAGCACCAGCAATGGGATCGAGCGGAACAGCCACACGTAGCCCCACGACACTGCCGCCAGCAGCGGCGAGCCGGACACCCGTGCCAACGCCAGCACGGTGCCCAGGCCGAAGCCCAGCGCCGTGCCCAGGGCGGTCAGCCACAACGTGCGGGCCAGCCCTTCCAGCACCGGGCGGGCGAAGAACCATTCGGCGAACGTGCCCCAGCCCCAGCGCGGGTTGCCCAGCACCGACTGCAGGCCGAACAGGATCAAGGCCAACGCCAGCACGCTACCGGCCAGTTGCAGCGGATGCCGCGCCGGGACGATGCGCAGCGCAGGCGATGGCGTGGTGGGTGTTGCGATGCCCGGCAGCGTGCTGGATGGAGTACTCATGCGTGGACTCCCTGCCGCTGCAGCGGCGCGGCGTTGGCAGCCGGATGCAGCAGCGGCAGATGCTTTTCGAACGGCAGGTGGGCCACGGTTTCCGGGTCGGCGTGCAGGTCGAACAGCGCGCGGTAGCCATGGCCCAGGTACAGCCCCACCGCTTCGGGCTGGCGGAATCCGGTGGTCAGGTACGCGCGCCGGTAGCCCTGCCGCACGGCCTGGTCCTCCAGCTCCTGCAGCACGCGCCGCGCGATGCCCTGCCGGCGCAGCCCCGGCAACGTCCAGATCCGCTTGAACTCGGCGGTGTCGGCATCACGGTGCGGCATGAACGCCCCGCCGGAGATGGCCGCGCCGTCGCGCAACAGCAGCACGAACGCCCCCACCGGCGCGGCGAATGCCTCGGCCGGGTAGCGCTCCAGTTCTTCGCGGGCGCTGCCGCCGATACGGCCACGTACATCCGCGTAGCGGCTGTCGTACTCCTGCTCCAGTCCATCGAACAGCGGCCTGGCCAGCGGGTCGTGCACCGAGGTGTACAGGAACAGGTCGCTCATGCCGCATCCTCCACCAGGTAACGCTCGGCCAGCCGCGCCCACAGGCTGGCCGCCGGCGCGATGGCTGCATCGTTGAACACGTAGCGCGGGCTGTGCAGCGGCGCACTGTCGCCGTTGCCCACGAACACGAAACTGCCCGGCCGCGCCTGTAGCAGGAAGGCGAAATCCTCGCTGGCGGTGCGCGGCGCAAACCCGTCCACCACCTGCTGCGCACCGAACTCGTCCAGCGCCACCTGGCGCACGAACGCGGTCTGCTCGGGATGGTTGATCACGCTGGGAAAACCACGCGGGAACTCGACCTCGGCACGCGCACCGAAGGCGGCCGCGGTGTGTTCGGCAATCTCGGTGACGCGGCGGCGTAGAGTGTCGCGCACGTAGGGAAGGTAGGCGCGCACGGTCAGGCTCAGCTCGACCGCATCGGGAATCACGTTGGCGGCCTTGCCACCGTGGATGGAGCCCACCGTGACCACGCCCATCTGGCGCGGGTCCACATTACGCGACACCACGCTCTGCAGCGCGGTCACGATATGCGCCGCAGCCAGGATCGGATCCACGCTGCCCTGCGGCTCGGCACCGTGGCCGCCCTTGCCCACCACCCTCACTTTCGCCCAATCCACCGACGCCATCGACGGGCCATCGACGAACCCGAAGTGCCCCACCGGCACGCCGGGCCAGTTGTGCAGACCGTAGATCGCATCCACCGGGAAGCGTTCGAACAGGCCGTCGGCGATCATTTTCGATGCGCCCGAACCGGTTTCCTCGGCCGGCTGGAACACCAGCTGGAGGGTGCCGTCGAAGCGCCCGTGGTGGGCCAGGTAGTGCGCGGCCGCGAGCAGGATGGCGGTGTGGCCATCGTGGCCGCAGGCATGCATCAGCCCTTCGCGCTGGCTGGCATAGTCGAGCCCGGAATCCTCGTGGATGGGCAGCGCATCGATGTCGGCGCGCAGGCCCAGCCGACGGCTGCCCTGCCCGCGCTGCAGCGTGCCCACCACGCCGGTGCCGCCCACCCCGGTGGTCACCTGGTAGCCCCACTGCTGCAGCAGCTCGGCCACGCGGGCACTGGTGCGGTGCTCCTCGAAGGCCAGCTCGGGGTGCTGGTGCAGGTCGTGGCGGATCGCAATGGCGTCGGCATTGCGCGCTGCGATGGCAGGCAGCACGCCGCCGTGCAGGGGAACGATATCAGCCGGGGGCCGGTGCAGAATGGTCATCGTGATGCTCCTTCAGCCGGCCTTGCGCACGGGTGCGGTGTCGCCGGCGTGGCGGCTGGCCTTGCGCGGCAGCCCCAGGTGGTCACGCAACGTGCCGCCCTCCAACGTGCCGCGGTGGTAGCCCCGCGCCTGCAGGATCGGCAACACCTGGCCGACGAAATCGTCCAGGCCCTCGCGCTGCACCGAGAAGCCCAGGATGAAGCCATCGCTGGCACCGGCCTCGAACCAGCGGATCAGCTCATCGGCCACGTGCTCGGCGGTGCCGATGAAGTTCGGTCGCGGGCTGACCGCCTGCAACGCTACCTGGCGCAGGGTCAGGCCCTGCGCGCGGGCGTCCTGCTTGATCTTGTCGGTGGTTGACCGGAAGGAGTTGGCACCGATGTCGCCCAGTTCCGGGAACGGACCGTCCGGGTCGTACTGGCTGAAGTCGTGGTGGTCGAAGAAACGCCCCAGGTAGGCCAGCGCATCGTCCAGCCCGGCCAGCGCGGCGATGGCCTGGTACTTGGCTTCGGCCTCTTCGGCGGTAGCGCCGACGATCGGCCCGATGCCCGGGAAAATCTTTACATCGGCGGCGCTGCGACCGTGTGCGATCGCCGCATTCTTCACCTTCTGGGTGAACGCGCGGGTTTCTTCCAGCGACGGCGCATGGGTGAACACCGCATCGGCGTATTTGCCGGCCAGCGCAATGCCGTCGTCGGAAGCGCCGGCCTGGAAGATCACCGGTTGCCCCTGCGGCGAGCGCTGGATGTTGAGCGGGCCTTCCACCTGGAAGAACCGGCCCTTGTGGTCCAGCCGGCGGAATTTCTCAGGCGCGAAGAAGGTGCCGCTGTCGCGATCGCGCACGAAGGCATCGTCATCCCAGGAATCCCACAGGCCCTGCACCACCGCCAGGTACTCGTCGGCGATCTGGTAGCGCAGCGCATGCTCGGGATGCGCGCGGCCGTAGTTCCGCCCCGAGCCTTCCAGCGGCGAAGTCACCACGTTCCAGCCCGCGCGCCCGCCGCTGATCAGGTCCAGCGAGGCGAACTGCCGTGCAACGGTGTAGGGATCGCTGTAGGAGGTGGACAAGGTGCCGGCCAGGCCGATCTTCGTGGTGGCCGTGGCCAGCGCCGACAGCAGCGTGATCGGCTCGAAGCGGTTGAGGAAATGCGGAATCGATTTTTCGTTGATGTACAGGCCATCGGCAACAAAGCCGAATGCGATGCCGTGGTCTTCGGCGGTGCGTGCCACGTCGATGTAGTACTGCAGGTTGACGCTGGCATCGGCCACGTTGGAGGGATGCTTCCAGGCGTGCATGTGGCTTCCGGGGCCCTGCAGCATGATGCCGAACGGAATGGGACGCGGGGTCTTGGTCATGGCGTTCTCCTGGGGATCAGGCCACCGCCGCGCGGGGCGCGGGCGACAGCAGTTCGAGTGAGGTGAGGCGTGCGTCGAGGTCGGCCACCGGCGCATCCAGGATGAATTCCCCCACACCGAAACGCTGGTGCAGGTCGTCCAGCGCGCGGCGCACGTGGTGGGCATCGCCGGCCAGCACGCTGGGGTGGGTCTCTTCGATGCGGTAGTCGGCCACGCCCACCTGGCGCGCGTACTCGGCGGCGGCCTCCGCGCTGGGCAGGTTCACCGTCTGCCCGGGCGCGAGGTGCAGCTTGTAGATGCGCAGTGCCCCGAGGTGGTGCGCGGCAGCCTCGGCGGTCGTGGCGGCGAAGGCCACGGTGGCCAGCAGCGGCGCCTGCGGTGACACGTCGCGGTAGGCGTTGAACGCGGCCTCGATGCTGCGCGGGTCGCCATCGAAATGCGCCGCATAGACGAAACGCCAGCCCAGCTCGCCGGCCAGGCGGGCACTCTGCGGACTGGCCCCCAGCAGGAAGCGCTCCGGCGGCGTCTGCGGCAGCGGCCGCGCCTGCGCGGCGGCATGCGGATGATCGACCGGCAGGCTGCCCGCCAGGAAGCCCTCCAGGTCCTGCAGCTGCTGCTCGAACGTACCCACCGCGGCACGCCCGGCCGCCAGCGCCGCGGTGGACGCCGGCAGCCCGCCGGGCGCCTTGCCGATGCCGAGGTCGACCCGCCCGGGCGCCAGGCTCGCGAGCAGGTTGAAGGTTTCGGCCACCTTGTACGGCGCGTAGTGGCGCAGCATCACCCCGCCGGTACCCACGCGGATGCGCGCGGTCTGTGCCAGCACCCAGGCCGCCAGCACTTCCGGCGCCGGACTGGCCAGTTGCGGGGTGGCGTGGTGTTCGGCGAACCAGTACCGGTGGTAGCCGAGGCGCTCGGCATGCTGGGCCAGGCGCAGGCTGTCGCGCAGCGCCTGCTCGGGCGTGCCGCCGTCGCGGATCGGGCTTTTGTCCAGCACGCTGGTCAGGTAACTCATCGTGTTTTCCTTGCTCAGGGATGGGCCACGGGAATGCCCAGCAACCCGTTCAGCGCGGCCAGGATCGGTTCGGCACCGGAGATGTACTGGCGATCGTCGTGCGCGCCACTGGCATGCGCCGACTGCACGCCTTGCGGCAGCACCAGCTTGGGCAGCGACTGGTCCTGTTCGCCGATCTCGGCAATCACTTCGCGGCGCGGCCGGGCAAATCCGATCCGGCGTACATCCAGCTGCGCATCCAGCCCCTCGATGCTCGACAGCGCGCCTTCCAGCAGAAGGCTGTGCCGGCAGAAAAAGCGCTGGCCTGGCAGCTGGCCGTCTTCGAATTCACGGTCGAGCAGGAACAGGATGGGTTTATTCGGGGGATAAGCAGACACGGATACGTTCCTCGTCATGGCCGGCAACAGCGCGCCGTTGGAACCTTGATGCTAGAGATGCGGCCGCGTGGGCCTGCGTCGTAACTCGACAATCAGCGGTCGGATCCGGCCACGCAAATGCGCGTTGGCCATATGCAAACCGCCTGGGGTTATGGGGCCGCACGCAACCGTGGCGCAGCGGCAGCGCCCGCCCACCCAAGCGCCGGCGCAATCTGTTCGGCCACGATCTGCAGAATCCGCCGGTCGTCACTGGCGGGAAGTTCATAGGGCAGCTCCACGCGCAGCTCGTGGACCTGCTGCAGCACCGGATCGGCCTGCAGCAGGTCCACGATCTGCGCAGCGCTGCCCACTACGTCCGCGGCAAACACCGTGCGCCGCGGCCCTTGCGGTTCCAGCGTGCGCGCGTGGCGCTGCGCGGCGAATGCGAGCAGGCGCTGGCGGGTGGCAGCGTCGGCACCGTCCAGTGGCACCAGTACGCGACCCGCGGCGACGCGTGGCGCGGCACCCTCAGGCAGGCCGCGGCGATACACCGCCAGATGCTCGCGCTGGGTGGACACGAAGTCCGCATGGGTTTCAGCGCGCGCCACGTTGCCCAGCAGCAGGTGCAGGCCCTGCCCCGCCGCCCAGCGCGCCGACGGCAGCGAACCGGCGCCGTACCAGAGCCGACGTGCGAGCCCGGGCACATGCGGTTGCAGGCGCGGACGGTACTGCGACACCGCATTGCCCACCTGGGTATCCACGTTGCCCAACGGATGGCCGTGCAGGGCCTCGATCAGGCGCACCACCCGCGCGTGCGAAAAGTCGATGCGCGCCGGATCGCCATCGAACAGCAGGTGGCCCACCAGGTCTGCAAACGGCGGCGGTCCGGCACTCACACCCACCTGCAGGCGGCCACCGGCCAGCACGTCCAGCAGCGACAGATCCTCGGCCAGGCGGAACGGCGTTTCGTACCCGAGCTGGATCACCGCCGTGCCCAGTTCGATGCGCCGGGTGTGCTGGCTGGCCGCCGCCAGGAACACCGCTGCCGAGCTGATGCCCGGCTCCAGGTGGCGATGCCGCACCCACGCGCCGTCGTACCCCAGCGTTTCGGCAAAGGCGATCAGCGCCAACGCATCGTCCAGGCCGCTACGCGGATCGTCGGGCCGGTAACTGCCGGGGGTGAGGAAGGCCAGGTGCCGCAGCTACATGCGCCGACGCCTAGGCAATGCGGCGCAAGGGCACAGGCACCGCTGAGGGCGACAGGTGGGCCGCGGCACGCTCGGCAGCCAGCACGATCCGTGCCCGCAACGCGGCACAGCTGACCTGGTCGCCACTGAAATCGGCCGGCGTGGCGTACACACCGATCGGCAGCGTGTGCGCCTGCAGGAAGCTGAACAACGGGCGCAGCTGGTGGTCGATCACCAGCGCGTGCCGCTCACTGCCGCCGGTGGCCGCCAGCAGCACCGGCACATCCACCAGCGACTCCAGTCCGATGAAGTCCACCAGGTGCTTGAACAGGCCGGGATACGAGCCGCGGTACACCGGTGCAGCGGCAATCAGCAGGTCGGCCGCCTCGATCCGTTGCAGCGCCTGTTCGATGCGCGGCTCCACTTCCTCGCGGGTGAGCGCCTGCCCCAGCGAGCGTGCGATCGGCGAAAGTTCCACCAGCTGCACATCGATATGCAGCCGATGACGCAGCTGGTCCAGCAGCTGCCGTACCAGCAACAGCGTGCGTGAGTTGGCCGAGCTGGTCGGCGAGCCGATCAGCGCGACCACGTTCAATGCAGATGACATCGCCATGCTCCCTGTAGAGCCGACCGTTGGTCGGCTGCGTTTGCTCAGAACCGGTAGTTGATGCGCCCATACCAGAACGCGCCGATGGTGCTCAGCACATCACCGGTGTCCCAGGTAGTTTCGATGCTGGCCACGTCGGTGGCGCTGCGGGCGTACTCAGGCACCTTGCGGGTGCGCTTGTCGAACACGTTGTTGATGCCCAGCGCCGCGCTCCAGCCACCGCCCAGCTCGGCGCTGCCGGACAGGTTGGTGACCAGCACCGGCGGCTGCTTGTACTCCACCCCGTTGTTGAGGCGCTTGATCGGCCCGTAGTAGGTGAAATCGACATTCGAGCGCCAGCGCCCGTGTTGCCAGCCCAGCCCGGCCACCTGCGTGTAGGACGGCGTGCGGAAACGCAGCGCGTACTCGCTCGACTTCGTCAGCAGGTTGATGTTGGGCAACCCCTGCAGCGCCGCCGGGATGTCGCGCACCTTCTGGATGGTGGTGCGGCCCACATTGGCGGCGTAGCTCCAGCGCAGCTTGCCCCAGGCGGTTTCCTGGTTGGCTTCCACGGTCAGCTCCACGCCTCGCGTGCGGGTGTCGCCCACGTTGGTGAAGTAGCTGGCGTAGAACGCATCGCCCGGCAGGATGCTGATGCCCGCCGTGCCCAGCAGCGCATCGATCGTGTTCTTCTGCGCCGCACTCAGCACCGTGCCACTGTTGTCGGTGATCCGTGCCGGGTCCTGTGCGTTGTAGCCGATCTGGCTGGACTGGCCAAGCTGGCCGCGGATATCGATCTGGTAAGCATCCAGCGCCAGGTGGAAGGACGCGCTCGGGTCCCAGGTCACGCCGAGGCTGTAGTTGTTGGCCTTCTCCGGTTGCAGCGGCGTCGCCCCCAGCGCCAGCGCGACCGGCGAGGACACCTGCGCCACCAGCGTGGTGCCGCACGGGCAGCTGCCGGTGGCCTGGTAGTACTGTGCGCCCAGGCTCGGGGCATGGAAGCCGTTGCTCACCGTGGCACGCACGCCAACCGCATCGGTGACGTCAAAGCGCGTGGTCAGCCGCCCCGTGGAGACACTGCCAAAATCGGAATGGTCTTCCCAGCGCGCCGCCGCATCCAGATACCAGCGCGAGGTCACGTTCGTCGCCGCACCGGCATAGACCGCCTTGCTGTTGCGCGTGGCCTCCACCGCATCGGCGGTGGAATACCCCACGAACGCGGCGGCACCGAAGCCCGTGTACGACTCCCACTGCCCGGCCCCGCGCTCGTAGCGCTCGTGCTGGTATTCGGCACCGGCACTCACCTCCAGCGGCGAGGCGAACGCGCCCACCTCGAACCCGCGGCGCAGATCCAGGTTGGCGATGCCCTGCTGGTAGTCCAGCTTGCCGTCATAGAAATCGGTGGGCGCACCGGGATAGGTCAGCGAGAAGTTGGCCGAGTGGCGTGTGTAGGTGCGCACCGTGTTGCGATTGCCGGTCAGGCTGCCGTCGATGTCCCAGCCACCCCAATGGCCCTTGACCCCGGCGGTGCCGGTGTACTGCTTCTCCTTGGTTTCCAGTACCGGCAGGAAACCATCGGGCCACACATTCAACACGCTCGGCGCCTTGTAGGTGCCGAAGATCGTCGCCGGCAGGCGGAAGTTCTGGATCGCCTGCGCATCGCGGTCGCTGGCCGTGGCGGCGGCGTAGAACTGCGCGTTCTCGCCCAGGCCATGGCCAGCATTCACCGCCAGCGCGGTGAGCGCATAGGACGGCGAACTGAGGATCGTGTTGGCTTCCGGATCACGCGATGCCTCGGCCGGGTTCCACGTCGTGCCCGCAGGCAAGCGATTGTTGGGGCGAAGCGCCACCAGGTTGCCGCTGGCGTCCACCGCCGGGTAGCTCAGGTAGGCATCGATGTAGCGTCGCGTGCGGATCGCATGGTGCTGGCGGGTGTTCTCGCCGGACAGACTGATGAAGCCATCACGCCCCCACGGCAACCCGATGTTGGCGCGCACGCTGGTGCGGGTGCCATCGCCATCGATGCTCTGCCCGCTCTCCACCGACACATCGCCTCCCCGCGCGTTCGACTTGAGGATCACGTTGATCACCCCGGTGATCGCATCGGAGCCGTACAGCGCGGATGCGCCGTCGCGCAGCACCTCGATATGGTCGATGGCCGCGACCGGAATCAACGCGAGGTCGGTCCAGGCGTGGCCCGGGTAGCCGCCGCCGTTGGCGCCGCTGACATAGGCACTGGCGTTGCGGCGCTTGCCGTTGACCAGCACCAGCGTGTACCCCGGCGACAGGTTGCGCAGCTGGTAGCCCCGGATCAGGCTTTCCTGGTCGCTCTGGTAGCCACCGATCTGGCTCAGCGACGGCAGGCTGCGCTGCAGCGCTTCCAGCAGGTTGGCCTGCCCGGTGGACGCCAGGTCTTCGGCCGAAATCACATCGATGGGCGTGGAGCTGTTCTTGACCGTGCGGTTGCTGGTGCGCGAGCCGGTGACCACCACGGCATCCAGCGTGGAGGCGGCTGCGGTACCGGCGGCCGCCACCGAGTCCGGCGGTGCATCCGGTCCGGCGGCGTGGGCAGCACCTGCTCCCAGTACAAGCGCGATCAGGACAGACAGGGAAGACAGCGTCGGCACGCGTGCCGCAGGCAGGGAGCGGAAGGCAGGAGGCATGGGGACTCTTGAAGGAAGGAGGACGATCCGGTCCGCGACGGTGCGTCGCAGGGCATCAGCTGGCGTTGGGCGCAGCGCACCGGCAACATCGCGGCAGAGAGGGGAGGAACATTTCGCGGCCTGATCGGAAACAGGCCTCCATTCAAGGGCCTGCGCGCAGCGCGCAACAGTCGTTCACGCGCCACCCACCCGCAACATCGCGCCACGCACATGCCCGTTCGGCATGACCTTAGACGCCGACCCCGCGCACACGCCGCGCGTGGATGCCCCATCGCCGGGCATCGATGCGCGACACCGGCGGCCATATATCCCGATGGCATGACCTCATTCGCGCCCCGCCCTGCGTGGCCGCGCCTACCCCGCTAGCATCAAACGATGCTCTCCGCTCATGCCCCGCACACACCGCCCACCGTCGCCATTGCGGCCTGCCACGGCCAGGGCCTGTTCGAGTTCGGCTGCGCCGTCGGCCTGTTCGCGCCCATCCGCCCCGAGTTGGACGTGGCCTGGTACACCACCCAGGTGTGCGCCGCCGAACCCGGACCCCTGCGCATGCTCGGCGGCACCCACGTGCAGCTGCCTTACGGCCTGGAGGCGCTGGACCACGCCGACACCATCGTGGTGCCCGGCTGGCGTGATCCGGCCGAGCGCCCACCGCAGCCATTGCTGGATGCGCTCATCCGCGCCCATCAGCGCGGTGCACGCATCACCTCGATCTGTTCGGGTGCCTTCGTGTTGGCGTGGGCCGGCCTGCTCGACGGCCGCAGCGCCACCACCCACTGGCGGCTCACCGACACCCTCGCCCGCGAGTTCCCCAACGTGCGGGTGCGCGAAAACGCGCTGTACGTCGACGAGGGCAGCATCATCACCTCGGCCGGTTCGGCCACCGGCATGGACATGATGCTGCACCTGGTGCGCAAGGATTACGGCGCGCGCGTGGCCAACCTGGTGGCCGAGCGGCTGGTGTTGGCGCCGTGGCGGGACGCCGAGCGCAGCCAGCGCGTGGTGCGCTCGATACCGGTGGGTGAACCCACCCGGCTGGCCCGGCTGATGGAATGGCTGCGCCGCAACCTGCGCGAGGAACACTCGCTCAAGAGCCTGTCCGAGCAGGCCGCACTCAGCCAGCGCACGCTGCAGCGTCAGTTCCTCGACGCGACCGGGTTGTCACCGATCGACTGGCTGATCCGCGAACGCGTGGCCTACGCGCGCGAGCTGCTGGAAACCACCGACCGCCCGCTGCACTGGGTGGCCGAACAGGCCGGGTTTGGATCGCAGGAATCGTTCCGGCGGCATTTTCGCGGGCAGACCGCGCTCAGCCCGGCGACGTACCGCGACCGGCACCGGGAAGCCGCCACGGCGCGCGGGCCTGGCTGCTGACCGGCGGCTGCCTTATCCGGCACGCTGCAACTGGCCTGTGCCGCGCAACTGTGCCCGGATATGCCAGCACTGCAGCGCAAACCCGATCACGAACAGCACCAGCCACACCAGCAGCGTGCCCTGCACCACCGGCGCCAACGGTGCCTGCGCCAGCGGGTGTGCGGGAGGCAGGCGGGTCATGGTTTCATTGGTGCCCGGCACCAGCGACAGCAGGAATGTGAAAGACAGCGCAAAGGTGGCCAGGTAGGGCCTGAGCCGACCCAGGAAGCCCAGCCGAGGCACCAGCACCCCACCGAAGGCGATCAGCAGGATGACGACGCCAAAGGCGTGCCCGGGATTGAGGCCGCCCGTGCTGGAGACGGTGAACGAGGTGACCACCGACAGCACCAGACCCAGCAGATACACCTTGCCCGAGCGCGTGGCCGGATCGATGGCGCGATGCCGGATGAAGCCGTAGATGCCGGCGACCAGGGGAACCAGGCTGAGCGCCGTATGGATGACGCCGAGGTGCGAAAGCGGATGACTCATGGAAAGCCTCAGGAGGTAGGTGGTTATGGTTGCTGCCGGTTGATCGGGCACATCACTGGAATCGTGTACCTACTAGTAGGTAGATGCATGAGGTAAATAAAAGGGAACGACACGAAATGCGTCGTTCCCCGGTGAAAATCAGGCTGTCCTGACCAGCCGGGCTATCGAAAGCTGGCCCAGGGTATGGAAGGTATGCGGATCGCCGAAGCCACGTGCGGCCAGCATCGCCCCATGCACCGAGGCCATGAAGGCCCGGGCCTCGTCGGCGGCCGGACCCTGCAGGCAAAGCTGGCCAGTGGCGGCCCCCTTCTGCAGCACGGCGGTCAGCCAGGAGGTGAGGTCATCGAAGTGCCCCCGCACCTCCTCCACGATCTGCGCCGGCAGCAGCGGCAGCTCGGCGGCAAGCATGGCGCAGATGCAGAACGAGGAGGTGCCGCCGCGGATGCAGGTAGACCAGTAATCCACATACGCGTTGAGCTCTGTCAGCGGGTCGTCCAGCTGGCGGTCCAACACGGCCAGCCCCTCGCGCGCCTCGGCGCGATACAGCGCCACCACCACCTGCACCAGCTCGGCCTTGCTGGGGAAATGATGGTGGATGCTGGCCTTGCTGATGTTCACCCGCACGGCGATGTCGGCGTAGCTGAAACCGTTGTAGCCGCCCGTCTCGAGCAGGGTGCGGGCGTGGCTGACGATTTCGGCGGCTTTGGGGGAGAGTGCGTCTTTCATGAACTCATCCTACTAGTAGGTAGTCTCAACGTCAACTGGCACCCGCGCGTAGGACCAGGCACCCGCCGACCACACGGTTACGGCGCCAACAATGCCCGATGTGCCGCGCTGCGCGGGAGGTGCCCCATTGGCATGGCCGCCCACGCGGCAACGCGGTCGCATGCGATAAGAGCACCTCTCGACGCCCTTGTACGTTCACCGCATTACCCGATCACCCGCCGACATCGGGAACAAGCGTCTGTCGCTAACGACGTCGCTCATACTCGCGCTCAGGCATGGGCGTGACGATAAAGGAGCGCATCACGCTTGCGGCCAGTTCGCGCAGCTGCGCATCTGCGACGCGATCCGAGCTGACCCACCGCATGCCGATGTATCCATCGGCGCGCTGTTCCGCACGCGGGTACGGATCGCCCCAGATGCAACTCTCAAAGCGATCTTCGTTGAACTCAAACTGCCTGCAGCCGATCAATACCGAATCACGGCTCTTTTCCGGGCCGCTCTGCAGCATCCGATCCGTCAAGTTGCGAGTTTTCGCGGCGGAGAGCTTTTCCAGCCAGCCAAGCTGACTGGCACTGTCTGTCTCCATCTTCCTGGCCTGGAACGAATCGATGTTGCCGTCGGTGCAGACCACCCACCCTTCATAGCTGGATGCCTGCGGAGCCACCATCCGCCATTGGTTGGAACCGGTAGGCTCGAGTGTCCATCCCTTCGGGATGTCAAGTTGGAAGTTGGGGCACACCACACGCCCCTCGGGTACCAGCCGCGTAGCTGTCGCCGGTACATCCACCTGGGCGGCACAGCCCGCCGACGCCAGTCCCAGTACGGCAACCACAAGTGTGCGCAGGAGCCTCGCCATTGAAAACCGGCGACCAACGTGAGTGCCTGCGCCTTCCGCGCGGGCATGTCCGACGACATGGGTGGTCTTGGGGTGCTGCAGTACAACGATACTCATGTCCGCCTCCGTGCCATATCGATGCGGCCGTTTGATACAGCCTGTCCTCGAGCCCAGTTTACGTGCACGTCGCGCGGATGCCGGCGATGCGGGGTTGTGCATCTCGCACTCCCGCGCGCCCTAGGTCATTGCGCCCTTTGTGGGGCGGAACCCATCGCTGTGGAGCTCCCCGAGCCGGAACAGGTCGCCCGAATCGAAGCCCACGACCACGCCCACCGGCTCCACCGCACCCAGCAGCTGATAGATGCTTCCATCCAGCGAAGCGCGGAGCAGCAACGTTGCGAACGACAACGCAAACACTATGTGGCCGGGCGTGCCCAGTCCGGTAACCTCGTCCTCGTTGCAGATCACGCCGGCCGCTTTCAAGGTCGCCGAGCCGAGGTAGGCCTTGTCGGGATAGTGCCTGGGGTTGCGCCACAACCACTCGCAGGCCTTGTCCGCCGGTTCGTAGTGACCCAACAGACCGAAATACAGGTCCGCGAATTCCACCCCGTCGCGGGTGGCGCGTTCGCCAAGCCCGAAGTAGATCGCGCGCACCGGGAAGGGGCACGGTGCCCGCCGCAGCACGCGGGTGAGCCACTTGCCCACGCCGGCACTCTCTACCGAACAATCGAGTTCCTTCAGTACCGCCCAGGACGGGTGCGGGCTGCGCTGGTCGCCCCAGGCCAACAGCGTCCGCATGGACTGGCCGACGTCCGTAGAGGCGCGCACTTCAGCAGCCAACAGGCGGTAGAAGGCGCGGTAATCCAGCTCTGACATCGTGCTTCCTTGCGGGTACGGGTGGAACCGCGAACTGTAGCGCCTGACGGCGGAATTCGATAAGGCAGTCTCGTCACCTCAGCAGGTTCTGCCACCAGGGTGGGCAGGATGCTGCACCTGGTGCACATGGATCACCTCTCGGGTATCAAACCTGGCGGCGCTGCCGATGCTGCGTCGACGGGCAAAGACGGCCAGTCAGCGGGCTGTCCAGCCGCCATCCATCGGAAGTGCCGTGCCGGTAATCTGAGCAGCGGCGTCCGAGGCCAGGAAGACCACCATGTCTCCGAGCTGGTCGGGCGTCACAAACTGCAGCGAGGGCTGTTTTTCGGCCAGCAGTGCGCGCGCGGCGGACTCCTTATCCGCTCCCTCCCGTTCCGCCAACGCGGTGATCTGCTGCTCAACCAGCGGCGTCCGCACCCACCCTGGGCAGATGGCATTGGCCGTGATGCCCGTGCCCGCGTTCTCCAGCGCCGTCACTTTGGTGAATCCCACTACACCGTGCTTCGCGGCCACATAGGCAGACTTGTTCACCGACGCAACCAATCCATGCACCGACGCGATGTTGACCACGCGACCGGATCGCTGCTGCTTCATGTGGGGCAAGGCAGCCGCTGTTGCATGGAACACCGCCGATAGATTCAGCGCGAGGATCGCATCCCACTTCTCGACCGGGAAATCCTCGATCGACGCAGTGTGCTGGATGCCCGCATTGTTCACCAGGATGTCGATGCGCCCCATCTTCTCGACGGCATGGGCGATCATTTCGCGCACCGCCTCACCACGGGAAAGGTCGGCGCCATCGTGTGCCACCCGTACGCCAAACTCGGTCGCCAAGCGGGAACGGATGCGTTCGATCTCCGCCGCATCGCCAAATCCATTCAGCACGATGTTGGCCCCTTGCCGCGCGAGCGCAGTGGCAATGCCAAGACCGATACCGCTGGTGGAGCCGGTAACCACCGCGACTTTTCCAGTGAACATGGGCAAGATTCCATCGGGCGCAGGCGGTCAGTGTAGCCGCCGGCACGCCCATCAGCGCATGCACCCGCCAGAGACACTGGCACAGCCTGGTCATCGGAACGGTAGCAGTCCGTCGCCCTCCCCCCAACGGCAATCCCACGAACAAACCGGCGCCATTTGCTGGAGCGCGTGAAAAGCAACAAGGGCGCCTCTCGGCGCCCTCGTTCGTTCAACTCATTCCCACTCGATCGTCGCCGGCGGCTTCCCCGAGATGTCATAGACAACTCTTGAAACCCCCCGCAACTCATTGATGATCCGGTTACTCACCGTACCCAGGAAGTCATACGGCAGATGCGCCCAATGCGCCGTCATGAAATCAATCGTCTCCACCGCACGCAGCGCGATCACCCACTCATACGCACGCGCGTCACCGACCACGCCCACCGACTTCACCGGCAGGAACACCGCGAACGCCTGGCTGGTCTTGTCGTACAGATCCGCCTTGCGCAGTTCGTCGATGAAGATGGCATCGGCCTTGGCCAGCAGCTCGGCGTATTCGCGCTTCACTTCGCCCAGGATACGCACGCCCAGGCCCGGGCCCGGGAACGGATGGCGATAGACCATGCTGCGCGGCAGGCCGAGTTCGACGCCGAGGCGGCGCACTTCGTCCTTGAACAGCTCACGCAGCGGCTCCACCAGGCCCAGCTTCATGTGCTCGGGGAGGCCGCCCACGTTGTGGTGGCTCTTGATCACGTGCGCCTTGCCGGTCTTGCTGCCGGCCGACTCGATCACGTCGGGGTAGATGGTGCCCTGCGCCAGCCACTTGGCGTTCTTCAGCTTGTTGGACTCTTCATCGAAGATGTCCACGAACAGGTTGCCGATGATCTTGCGCTTGGCTTCCGGATCGCTCACGCCCTCCAGCTTGGCGAAGTAGCGGTCCGCGGCGTTCACGCGGATCACCTTGACGCCCATATGCTCGGCGAACATCGCCATCACCTGGTCGCCTTCCTGCCAGCGCAGCAGGCCGGTATCGACGAACACACAGGTCAGCTTGTCGCCGATCGCCTTGTGCAGCAGCGCGGCCACGACGGACGAATCGACGCCGCCGGACAGGCCCAGGATCACTTCATCATCGCCCACCAGCTCGCGCACGCGGGCGATCTGGTCGTCGATGATGTTGGCGGCGGTCCACAGGGTTTCGCAGCCGCACACGTCCACCACGAAACGGCGCAGCAGCGCCTGGCCCTGCAGGGTGTGGGTCACTTCCGGGTGGAACTGCACGCCGTACCAGCGCTTCTCTTCGTTGGCCATCGCAGCCACCGGGATGCGGTCGGTCACAGCCGTCACGGTGAAGCCCGGGGGCGCGACGGAGACGTGGTCGCCGTGGCTCATCCAGACGTTCAACTTGGGCTCGCCGCCGTGGTCGCTCAGGCCCTTGAACAGTGCATCGGGGGCGACGACGTTGACTTCGGCATGGCCGAACTCACGCTGGTCGGCCGCTTCGGTGGCGCCACCGAGCTGGGCGGCCAGGGTCTGCATGCCGTAGCAGATGCCGAAGATCGGCAGGCCGCTGTCGAACACTTCCTGCGGCGCGGCGGGCGCGCCCGGCAGCGTGGTCGACTCCGGGCCACCGGACAGGATGATGCCCTTGGCGCCGAACGCGGCGATGTCGGCCGGGTTGTGGTCCCACGCCCAGATCTCGCAGTACACGCCGAGCTCGCGGATGCGGCGCGCGATCAGCTGGGTGTACTGCGCGCCGAAATCGAGGATGAGGATCTTGTCGTTATGGATGTTGGTCATGGTGCCCGGGCAATGCAGGAGTAAATACGGGAAACACAGATTCGTTACCGGCGGCGGATAGAGAAAGAGGAACGGGAATCAGCTTCCTCGTTCCTCTTTGCTCATGCCGCATCAGGCGCGGTAGTTCGGCGGCTCTTTGGTGATCTGCACGTCGTGGACGTGGCTCTCACGCTGGCCGGCGCCGCTGATCTTGACGAACTTCGGCTTGCTGCGCATGTCTTCGACGGTGCCGCAGCCCACGTAGCCCATGGTGGCGCGCAGGCCGCCCATCAGCTGGTGGATGATGCCGCCGACCGGGCCGCGGTACGGCACGCGGCCTTCGATGCCTTCAGGCACCAGCTTGTCGGCGCTGGAGGCGTCCTGGAAGTAGCGGTCCTTGGACCCCTTCTCCATCGCGGCCAACGAGCCCATGCCGCGGTAGCTCTTGTACGAGCGGCCCTGGAACAGCTCGGTTTCGCCGGGCGATTCTTCGGTACCGGCCAGCAGGCCACCGATCATGATGGTGGAGGCACCGGCGGCCAGCGCCTTGCCGATATCGCCGGAGTAACGGATGCCACCGTCGGCGATCAGCGGGATGCGGTCCTGCAGCGCCTCGGCCACCAGGTCGATCGCGGTGATCTGCGGCACGCCGACACCGGCGACCACGCGGGTGGTGCAGATGGAGCCCGGGCCGATGCCGACCTTGACCGCGTCCGCGCCGCAGTCCAGCAGCGCCAGCGCGGCTTCGCCGGTGCAGATGTTGCCACCCACGACCTGCACGTTCGGGAAGTTCTTCTTGACCCAGCGCACGCGGTCCAGCACGCCCTGCGAATGGCCGTGCGCGGTGTCCACCACCAGCACGTCCACCCCGGCGGCGACCAGCGCCTCGACGCGGCGATCGGTGTCGCCGCCGACGCCTACCGCAGCACCCACCAGCAGGCGCGTGGCGGTGTCCTTGGCGGCGTTGGGGTAGTCGGTGTTCTTCTGGATGTCCTTGACCGTGATCAGCCCGCGCAGGGCGAACTCGTCATTAACCACCAGGATCTTTTCGATGCGGTTGCGGTGCAGCAGCTGCAGTACTTCTTCCGACGCGGCGCCTTCCTTGACCGTGATCAGGCGATCCTTCTTGGTCATGATGTGGCGGACCGGATCGTCCAGTTCGGTCTCGAAGCGCATGTCGCGGTGGGTCACGATGCCGACCAGCTGGCCGCCGCCGTCCACCACCGGCACGCCGGAGATGTTGCGCGCCTGGGTCAGGGCCAGCACGTCGCGGATGGTGGTTTCCGGACCGACCGTGATCGGGTCGCGGATGACGCCGGCCTCGAACTTCTTGACCTTGGCCACTTCGGCGGCCTGCTGTTCCACGCTGAGGTTCTTGTGGATGATGCCCATGCCACCGAGCTGGGCCATGGCGATCGCCAGGCGGGCTTCAGTGACCGTGTCCATGGCCGCGGAGAGGATCGGAAGCTTCAGCCGCAGGTCGCGGGTCAGCCGGGTTTCCAGGCTGACATCCTTGGGCAGGATCGTGGAGTGTGCGGGGACGAGCGAGACGTCGTCGTAGGTGAGAGCTTCAGCCTGGATGCGCAGCATCGGCATACCCGAGATGTGGGGAAGCGCGACATTTTACCCTGATTCGGCCGTCTTGGGCAGGGGGCGGATGCGACGCAGTGTCGCGCCGGCGGGGGCCGTAGAGCCGACCGTTGGTCGGCTGCACCTGAACCCTGCCCCGAACCCGGTAGAGCCGACCGTTGGTCGGCTGCACCTGGATCGATGAGCCACCGCGCCAAAAGCAGCCGACCAACGGTCGGCTCTACACGGCATCGCGGCAGCGGCAGCGGCACCGGTCGATCGGCTCGGCATCGCGGCAGCGGCACCGGTCGATCGGCTCGGCATCGCGGCAGCGGCACCGGTCGATCGGCTCGGCATCGCGGCAGCGGCACCGGTCGGTGGGCACGACATCGCGGCAGCGGCGCCGGTCGGTCGGCACGACATCGCGGCAGCGGCGCCGGTCGGTCGGCACGACATCGCGGCAGCGGCGCCGGTCGGTCGGCCCTAGATCGCGGCCGCAGCAGGTCTCGGTCGGCCCGAGATCCCAGCGGCGGCAGTTATCGCTCGGTCCGGGATCGCCCCCACGGCAGGTATCGGTCAGCCCGAGACCGTGGAGGCAGCAAGTATCGCTCGGTCCGGGACCGCCGCCACGGCAGGCATCGGTCGGTCCGGAACCGCAGCCGCGACAGGTGCCGGCCGCGAGTCAGCCCCGGGCGGTCAGAAGGCTTCCGCCGCCTCGATCGTGTTCTGCATCAGCGTCGCCACCGTCATCGGCCCTACCCCGCCCGGCACCGGGGTGATCCAGCTGGCACGGGCGGCGGCGGCCTCGAAACCGACGTCGCCGACCAGGCGGCCGTCGTCCAGGCGGTTGATGCCCACGTCGATCACCACCGCGCCCGGCTTGACCCACTCCCCCGGCACGATGCCCGGGCGGCCCACCGCCACCACCAGGATGTCGGCGTCGCGAACGCTGCGCTCCAGCACGTCGCGCGGGGTGAACTTGTGGCAGCTGGTCACGGTGCAGCCGGCGATCAGCAGCTCCAGGCCCATCGGGCGGCCGACGTGATTGCTCACGCCCACGATGGTGGCGTTGCGGCCGCGCACCGGCTGGTCGGTGTGGCCCAGCAGGGTGACGATGCCGCGCGGCGTGCACGGGCGCAGGCCGAACTCGCGCAGGGCCAAGTGGCCGACGTTTTCCGGGTGGAAGCCGTCCACGTCCTTGCGCGGGTCGATCCGGTGGATCAGGCGGCTGGCATCGGGGATGCCCGGCAGCGGCAGCTGCACCAGGATGCCGTGGATCTTGGGGTCGGCGTTGAGCTGGTCGATCAGGTCCAGCAGCTGGGCCTCGTTGGTGCCCGCCGGCAGGTCGTAGTCGAAGGCCTCGATGCCCACCTTCTCGGCCGCGCGGCGCTTGTTGCGCACGTATACGGTCGACGCCGGGTCGCCGCCCACCAGCACCACGGCCAGGCCGGGCCGGGTGCCGCCGGCGGCCAGTCGGGCATCCACCCGCACCTTGAGGCTGTCCAGCAGGTCTTCGGCGATGCGGCGCCCGTCCAGGATGCGGGCGGGGGCGGCGGATGCGGGGGTCGGTGAGCTCATCGAGGGCGGCAGGCGTGGGGCGGCGGGGACGGTATTGTCCCCGATTACGCCGGCCCCGCCCACCGCTGCGTCATTCCTCTTCGGGCACTTCGTCGGCGTTGAGCGTGCGCGCCTTGCGCTTGGGCGCGGTGAACGGGGTGGGCGTGGGCACGCCTGGCAGCGCGCTGCCGAACACCATGTGCGCGCCGGCACGCAGGCTGCCGCCAGCCATTTCCAGCTCGAAGCGCTCGGCATCGCGCTCGCGGATCTGCTCGGCGATCTCGCGCGCATCGTCCTGGTCGGCGCCCAGTTCCATCAACGCGGCCTGGCCGAACTGCAGCGCCGACTCGAACGTCTCGCGAATCTGGTAGTCCACACCGGCATGGATCAGGCGCAGCGAATGCTCGCGGTCGAACGAGCGCACCAGCACCTTGGCCTGCGGGAATTCATGGGTGACCAGCTCGACGATCCGGTCGGCGTCCTGGTCGTTGTTGACGCACACCGCGATCGCCCGGGCCGAGCCGGCCCCGGAGGCATGCAGCACGTCCAGGCGGGTGCCATCGCCGTAATAGATCTTGAAACCGAAGCGCTCGGCGTTGTGGATCATGTCCACGTCGTTGTCGATGATGGTCACGTCCACGTCGCGCGCCAGCAGCGACTGGCTGGCGACCTGGCCGAAGCGGCCGAAGCCGATCATCAGCACGCTGCCGGACAGGCCGTCGGCCTCCTCCACGCCGTCCAGCGACACTTCGCGGTCGGGCATCAGCTTGTCGTGCAGCAGCACGAACAACGGGGTCAGCGCCATCGACAGCACCACGATCGCGGTGAAGTTGGCGTTGACCTGTACGTCGATCACACCGGCCACCGCCGCGGCGGAGAACAGCACGAACGCAAACTCGCCGCCCTGCGCCATCACCACGCCGCGATCCAGCGCCTGGCGATGGTCGCTGCCGAGGATGCGCGCGACCACGTAGATGCACACCGCCTTGGCCAGCATCAGCGCGAACACGCCGGAGACGATCAGCGGCCAGTTGTTGGCCACCACGGTCAGGTCCAGCGCCATGCCCACGCTGAGGAAGAACAAGCCCAGCAGGATGCCGCGGAACGGTTCGATGTCCGCTTCGATCTGGTGGCGGAACGTGGACTCGCTGAGCAGCACGCCGGCCAGGAACGCGCCCATCGCCATCGACAACCCGCCCAGCTGCATCAGCAGCGCCGCGCCCAGCACGACGAGCAGTGCGGCGGCGGTCATCACTTCGCGCGCCTTGGCAGCGGCGAGGATGCGGAACAACGGGTTGAGCAGGAAGCGGCCGACCAGCACCAGGCCGACGATCGCGCCGGCGGCGATGCCGACGGTGACCCAGCGCGAACTCTCGCCGGCGTCGCTGTGCACCGGCGCCATGAACGCGACCACGGCCAGCAGCGGCACGATCAGCAGGTCTTCGAACAGCAGGATCGAGACGATCTTCTGGCCGCTCGGCAAGGCGATGTCACCTCGCTCGGCCAGCAACTGCATCACCACCGCGGTGGAGGTCAACACGAAACCCGCCGCGCCGATGAAGGCCACCGGCAACGGGAAGCCCAGCAGCATGCACACGCCGGTGAGCACCGTGCCGCAGACCACGATCTGCAGCGTGCCCAGCCCGAAGATCTCGTTGCGCAGGCTCCACAGGTGCGAGGGCCGCATTTCCAGCCCGATCACGAACAGGAACATCACCACGCCGAGTTCGGCGGTATGCAGGATCGCCTGCGGATCGGAGAACCAGCCGAAGCCGAACGGGCCGATGGCGAGGCCGGCGGCGAAATAGCCCAGCACCGAGCCCAGGCCCAGCCGGCGGAACAGCGGCACCATCACCACCGCCGCGCCCAGCAGCGCCACTACTTTCACCAGCTCGCTGGCACCTGCTTCGACCGCCATGCGGTTGCTTCCCCGGACTACATAGAGGGGTCAACGATAGGGCAAAGCGCCTGGCGGCAATAGCACGCATGTCGCGCATGATTGTGCCGAAAACAGAACGATGGCGGGATTCACACGGCATATCGTCCCGCAAACAGGGGTCGCACCACGCAAGCCCGGTAGAGCCGACCCATGGTCGGCTGCTCACGCTGCCGAAGACCGCGCCAAAGGCAGCCGACCATGGGTCGGCTCTACCTTGGCCACGACCCGCATCAGCGGGCGTTGCAGAACGCGGCGTAGTCGATATACCCGGGAAAGGCCGTGCCCGGCGCGCACAGCGGACAAGCCGGATCGGGGCGCAGGCGGGTCTCACGAAAACGCATGCCCAGTGCATCGAAGCTCAGCAACCGGCCGGTCAGCGGTTCGCCCACGCCCAGCAGCAGCTTGAGCACCTCGGTGGCCTGCAGCAGCCCCACCATCCCCGGCAGCACGCCGAGCACGCCGGCCTCGGCGCAGTTGGGGGCGAACTGCGGCGGCGGCGGCTCGGGGAACAGGCAGCGATAGCACGGCACGTGCCCGCGCTGGCGGCCGGCATCGAACACGCTCACCTGGCCGGTGAAGCGCTCCACCGCGCCATACACCAGCGGGATGGCGTGCCGGATGCAGGCATCGTTGAGCAGGTAGCGCAGCGGGAAATTGTCCGAGCCATCCAGCACCACGTCCACGCCGTCCAGCAGCGCGTCCACGTTGCCGGAGGTGACCCGCACCTGCAGCGCCTCCACCTGCAGGTGCGGATTGAGCGCCATCAGGCGCTCACGCGCGGACAGTACCTTCGGCGTGCCGACGCTGGCGTCGGTGTGGATGATCTGGCGCTGCAGGTTGCTGCGCTCCACCACGTCGTCATCGGCAATGCGCAGGTGCCCTACCCCGGCCGCGGCCAGGTAGAAGCTGGCCGGTGCGCCCAGGCCTCCGGCGCCGACCACCAGCACCCGCGAACCCAGCAGGCGTTGCTGTCCGGGCACGCCCACCTGCGGCAGCAGCAGGTGGCGGGAATAGCGTTCGTTGAAGTCGCGCTCGGCGTCGCCCTGCAGCGGCTGCACCAGCGGCAGGCCGTCGGCACGCCAGGCGGTGGTGCCGCCCTGCACGGAGGCCAGGTGGGTGTAGCCCAGGTCGTGCAGCATCCGCGCAGCTTCCATCGAGCGCTTGCCGCTCTGGCAGATCAGCACGACCTCGCGGTCGGTGGCGGGCAGATGGGTAGAAGGCTCGGCCTGGAGATCGCCCTTGGCGATGCCGAGCGCCCCCTCGGCCATGCCGGTGGCGCGCTCGTGCGCCTCGCGGACGTCGATCAGCAGGGCGCCATGGACGATGCGCGCGCGGGCCTGCTCGGGGGTGATTTCGGGGACGGTACTCATCCCGGGATTATCGCGCAGGCAGGGCGTGGGTAGAGCCGAGCCATGCTCGGCTGCCGTTGGCATCGATCATTGCCCCCTTGCGGGGCCTGCCGAGCATGGCTCGGCACTACAGGGTGGATTGCTGCGTGCTGTCCTGCCGAGCATGGCTCGGCACTACCGGCTGGATGACTGAGCGCTGCCTTGCCGAGCATGGCTCGGCACTACCGGGTGGATGATTGGGCGCTGCTCATCCCGGGATTATCGCGCAGGCAGGGCGCGGGTAGAGCCGAGCCATGCTCGGCTGCCGTTGGCATCGATCATTGCCCCCTTGCGGGGGCCTGCCGAGCATGGCTCGGCACTACCGGGGGGATGATTGAGCGCTGCCCTGCCGAGCATGGCTCGGCACTACCGGGTGGATTGTTGCGCGCTGCCTTGCCGAGCATGGCTCGGCACTACCGGCTGGATGATTGGGCGCTGCTCATCTTGGATGATCGCGCAGGCAGGGCGTGGGTAGAGCCGAGCCATGCTCGGCTGCCGTTGGCATCGGCCATTGCCCCCTTGCGGGGGCCTGCCGAGCATGGCTCGGCACTACCGGTAATGCAGAAGAGCCGGCTTTCGCCGGCTCTTCTGGATTACTTGCCCTTGACGTGCTTGATCAGGCGCCGCTTGCGCTTGATCTGGCGTTCGGTCAGGACGTTCTTCTTGCCTTCGTACGGGTTCACACCCTCGCGGAAGATGAACTGTACCGGGGTGCCAACGAGTTTGAACCGCTTGCGGAAGAAATTCTCCAGGTAGCGCTTGTACGACTCCGGCAGGTCCTTCAGGCGCGTACCGTGCACGATGAAGGTGGGCGGATTGGAGCCGCCCGGGTGCACGTAACGCAGCTTGGACACGTGACCCCGGATCGCCGGCGGCGGGTTGGTCTCGTACGCCACTTCCAGCGCCTTGTTGACTTCGCTGGTGCTGAACTCGTGCGTGGCCGAGGCGTGCGCGGCGTGGATGCAGCGGAACAGCTCGCGCAGGCCCGAACCGTGCTTGGCCGAGATCCGCACCACTTCCGCCCACGGCACGAACCCGAGCTTGCGCGACACCAGCGCTTCGGCCTGCTCGCGCTGGTAATCGGTGAGGCCATCCCACTTGTTGATCGCCACCACCAGGGCACGGCCGGCATCGAGCACCGCACCCAGCACGCTGGCGTCCTGGTCGGTCACGCCTTCGGCGGCGTCCAGCATCAGCACCGCCACCTGGCACTGCTCGATGGCCTGCAGCGTCTTGATCACGCTGAACTTCTCGACCACCTCCTCCACCCGCGCCTTGCGACGCAGGCCGGCGGTGTCGATCAGCCGGTACTCGCGCCCGTCACGCTCCATGTCCACCGCGATCGAGTCGCGGGTGGTACCGGGCACTTCGGAGGCGATCATGCGCTCTTCGCCCAGCAGGCGATTGACCAGCGTCGACTTGCCCACGTTGGGGCGGCCGACGAAGGCGATGCGGATGCGGTTCGGATCGGTGTCGAGGGTCTCGGTGGTGCCTTCTTCCGGCAGCCGCTCCACGACCTCGTCCAGCAGGTCGTCCAGGCCCTGGCGATGCGCGGCCGAGACGGTCAGCATTTCGCCAAAGCCGTACCGGGCAAACTCCGAACGCACGGTGTCTTCGTTCATGCCGTCGATCTTGTTGATCAACAGCAGGGTCGGACGTGCCAGCTTGCGCAGCCACGACAGGATCTCGTCGTCCATCGGGCCCTCACGGGCATCGACCACGAACAGGATCAGGTCCGCCTCGGCGGCGGCGGCGCGGGCCTGGCGGGCGGTAGCGCCGGCCAGACCTTCTTCTTCACCGGCGATACCGCCGGTATCGACCACCAGGAACGGGTGGTCTTCGTTAAGACGACAAACACCGTAATTACGGTCCCGGGTCACGCCGGGCTGGTCATGGACCAGCGCGTCGCGCGTACGGGTAAACGCATTGAACAGCGTGGACTTGCCGACATTCGGCCGTCCAACCAGGGCGACCAAGGGCAGCATCGCGGTAACTCCTTATTGTGCCAACCGGAATGCGGTCAGCTTTCCATCAACGTTCTGCACCAGCAGAATCCCATCGGCAGCTACCGGCTGTGCCAGGAGGGCGTCGCCGCCACTCTTGGCGCGCGCCGCGAACTCACCATTGTCGGTCCGCAACCAGTGCAGGTAACCCTTGTAGTCGCCGACCACCACGTAATCGCCCTGCACCGCCGGGCCGGTCAGCGAGCGCCGCGCCAGGCCGGTCTGCGACCACATCGCGGTGCCACTGCTCTTGTCCAGGCCGAACACGCCACCCTTGTTGTCGGTGACGAAGACGTTGCCCGAGGTCAGCGCCAGGCCGCCGGCGCCGCCATGATCGCGGGCCCACAGCGGACGACCGGTCGGGCCTTCAATGGCCATGGTCTGGCTCTTGAAGCTGCTCACGAACAGGGTGTTGCCTTCCAGCACCGGGGCGCCGTCCACGTCGGACATGCGCTCCAGCTCGGTGCGGCCTTCGCCGTTGGCGACCATCTGGTCCCACACGGTGCGGCCGTCCTGCATGCCCAGCGCCGAAACGCTGCCGTCATCGTTGCCGATGAACAGGACACCCGGGCCTGCGACCACGGCGGCATTGCCACGCACGGTCAGGGCCGGCAGCTCACGCGGATTGAACCAGCGCTGGGTGCCGTTGCCGGCGTCCAGGGCAGTCACGCGGCCGTCGTTGCTGCGCACGAACACCATGCCCTGGGCGATGGCCGGCGCGGAAATCACTTCACCGGTCACCTTGGCCCGCCACTTCTCGGTGCCATCGTTGGCATCGAGGGCGATCACCTGGCCGTCCAGCGTGCCGATGGCCACCAGGCCGTCACCCACGCCGGGACCACCGGACAGGCGCAGCTTGGGCTTCTTCTTTTCCTTGGCCGGCTCCCAGGTCCAGACCTTCTTGCCGGTCTGCAGGTCGATGGCATGCACGCCACCGTAGATGGCCGCCGCGTACACGCGGCCATCGGCCACGGTCGGGCCCTGGCGGACGCCGATGCGCTTTTCGCCCTTGCCGACGTTGACGCTCCAGAGCTTGTCGACCTTGACGGTCGGCTCGAACTTCACCAACTCCGCCGGCTCCAGCGCCTTCTTGGCGGCCGCGTCCTTGCCGGCGAACCAGCCCTTGACGGTGGTGCAGCCGGACAATGCAACGCCCAGCAGGACCAGGGTGGCAACGCGCTTGATCATGACCATCTGCTTCATTACACCGACTCCGCAGCATCGGTGACGGTGCCACCGGCATCCATCACTTTGGTTTCAAGCAGTCGCCGCTGCGGCGCTGCCACGTCCAGCGTCTTGAGCGCCTTCTCATACTGTTGCCGGGCGTCATCACGCTTGCCCTGCGCCATCAACACGTCGCCCTGGATTTCCAGGCTGGCGCTGTCGCTGGCGCCGCCGAGTGCCTTGCTGGCCTCGTCGTACTTGCCGGTGGCCAGCAGCAGGCGCGCAATGCGCTGCTCGATGACCGGCTGGAATTCCGGGTCGGCCTTGATACCGCGCAGGGTCGCCAGCGCGAGGTCGTTCTTGCCGGCCTCCACCTGGGCCTTGGCCAGCTGCAGCGCCGCCAGGTCGGCGTAGATGTTGGCCTTGCCTTCATCGAGCGCCTTCACGCCCTTGGCTGCCTGCTCCAGGTCCTTGTCCTGGAGGTGCTTGAGCACCGCCTGGTACTGGACGTTGGCGCCGGCCAATGAATTGCTGTGCTCTTTCTGCCACCACTGCCAACCGGCGATGCCGCCGATTGCGATCGCGACACCCGCGATGATGCTGACACCATTCTTCCGCAGCCAGCTGCGGACGCGTTCACTTTGTTCGTGCTCGTCGAGCAGATCGTCGATCGCCATGCGTACTCTCGCCCCGCCCGTGAAGGGGAGCTAGTTGAATTGGATTGGGAAACGCGACTCAGTGCGAAACTGGGGCCACGGAGCCGTCAGAGGATACCGTAAAGCGTGCCACGTTGGCTCGCTGGTACGGCGAAAGGTCGACGATAGTGCCGGCCTGCTGAACCTCGACCGCAGAGGCATTGCCCAGCACCATGCGCCCGACCTGGCCGGGGCTGAAGCTGCGCGTCTCGCCGGATTTGATCAGGGCCTTCTCGACGCTGCTGCCATCGGGAGCGGTGATGTCCACCCAGCTGTCGCCAGTGAACTGCAGGTTCAAGGCACCGGCCGGGGCCGGGGCGGCGGCGGCCGCGGGGCGCGGAACCGCCGTCAGCGAGGCCACGTAGGGCGCGTTGGGCGTGGCGGGAACGGCACCGGCGGGGGCAGCGGCCGGCGCGGGCGGGGTGTCGGCCGGGGCCGGACCACCGGCCACCGGCACGGCCGCCGGGATCACATCCAGCGAGGCGGTGCTCGGGGCGGGGCTGCCCGCGTCGAAGAAGCCCCGGGTCGTGAAGTAGGTTGGCACCACCAGCGCCGCCGTGATGCCCACGTACAGCGCCTTGCGGCCCAGGCTCTCGGCAATGCGGCGGGTGCGCGGGGTATGCGTGTGGCTGACCAGTTGCGGCGGCACCACCGCCCCGATCCGGGCCTGCTCCAGCGCATCGCCCAGGTCCACCTTCAACAGGCGCGCGTAGCTGCGCAGCTGGCCGCGGACGAACACCGGCGCGCCCAGGCGCTCCCATTGTTCATCCTCAAGCGACTTCACCACCTGCATGGGCATGCGCAGCTGCTGCCCCACTTCCTCGAGCGTCAGCCCTGCCGCTTCCCGCGCCTGGCGGAGGCGTGCGCCACAGCCGGCGGCAGCATCAAGAGCGTTCACAGTCTGGTCATCAATCACAATGCTTCAACCCCGGGGATTAGGAGCCGCATCCTGCGGAAATTCGTCGCGAATTCGCTGCAGATAACGACCGGATGCCACAGTGTCGCCAAGCTGCGCCTCGATTTGAGAGGCAAGTTGTAACACGGAACGTGTGGCCGGTGCAGCCGCAAGACGACGTTGCGAAAAGGCGCGCGCCTCGAAATAACGGCCCTGGGCATACTCGCTGCGGGCCATCGATTCCAGCGCGTAGGCGTTGGTCGGGTCCAGCTGGATGGCGTTGCGCAGGTCGCGCGCGGCCCGTTCGGCCTGGCCGGCATCGAGGGCGCAGCCGCCGGCATTGGCCAGGGCCGAGGCCGGCGTCGCATAGCCCGGCGCGGCGATGGCGCGGTCGAACCAGACCAGCGACTCGGCCGGATGGCCATGCGTGCAGAGCCAGGCGCCGTAGTTGTTGAGGGCATCGCCGTGGGCGGGCGCCAACTCGGCGGCCTTGCGATACAGCGTGCCCGCCTCGGCGTCGGCGCCACGCTGGGTGGCGACATTGGCCAGCAGCAGGTAGGCGTCCGGACGGGTACCGTCGATCTTCAGTGCCGCCTTGGCCTTCTTCTCGGCCGCCTCGGTCTGGCCGGCGCGGAACGCTTCGGCCGCCAGGGTCATCTGGTCCTGGTAGCCGACCCGCTGACGGGTCGACGGGGTGTCACGGACCTCGTACACCGGCGCGATGGCCAAGGGTCCGGACGGGGGTTTGACGCCTTTGCTGCCGCAGCCGACCAATGCCAGCGCGATGAAGACAACGGCTGGCAATCGGATATCAGGCAGCGGCATCCCGGCCTTTCCCTTCCTGCAGTGTTTTATTGAACTCGGCCTGGCGACGCGTGCGGTCCATCACCTGGCCCTTGAGCTGGCCACAGGCGGCATCGATGTCGTCGCCGCGGGTGCGTCGCACCATGGTGAGCACCTGCGAATCCAGCAGGATCTTCTGGAACGCACGGATCTCGGCATCACCGGAACGCTCGTAGCGCGTCCCCGGAAACGGATTGAACGGAATCAGGTTGACCTTGCCCGAGTGCGACGCCTGCACGGCGTTGTCGAACTGGCGCATCAGCCGCGCCAGCTGGCGGGCATGTTCGGGCTGGTCATTGATGCCCTTCATCAGGGTGTATTCGAACGTCACCGATTCGCGGCGCTTGTTGGCGCGCAGGTAGCGTGCGCACGAGGCCATCAGCTCGACGATCGGGTATTTCTTGTTGAGCGGGACCAGGGTCTCGCGCAGCGCATCGTTGGGCGCATGCAGCGACACCGCCAGCGACACGTCGCTTTCCGCGGACAGCCGGTCGATCTGCGGCACCAGGCCGGAGGTGGACAGGGTCACGCGCTTGTTGGCCAGCCCGTAGCCCAGGTCGTCGCGCATCACGCTCATGGCGCGCACGACGTTGTCGAAATTCATCAACGGCTCGCCCATGCCCATCATCACCACGTTGGTGAGACGACGCTGCTTGTGCGGGATGTTGCCCAGGTGACGCGCGGCCACCCACACCTGGCCGATGATCTCGGCAGTGGAGAGGTTGCGGTTGAAGCCCTGGGTGGCGGTCGAACAGAACGTGCAGTTCAGCGCGCAGCCGACCTGCGAGGACACGCACAGCGTGCCGCGGTTCTTGTCCGGAATGTAGACCGCTTCGATGGCGTTCTTGCCATCGGTGCCCATCGCCAGCAGCCACTTGTGGGTGCCATCGGCGGAAGGCTTGTCGAACACGATGTTCGGGACGCGGACCTCGGCGTGCTGCTTGAGCTTGGCGCGCAGCGCCTTGCCCAGGTCGGTCATCTCATCGAAATCGGTGACGTAATGGTGGTGGATCCACTTCATCACCTGGTGGGCACGGTAGCGCGCTTCGCCGAGGGTATCGGCGAAGAAGCGCTCCAGACCCTCGCGATCGAGGTCGAGCAGGTTCTGCTTGGCCACCGGCGCGCTCGGGACGAGCACGACGGGGATGGCGGTTGGCTGTACGACCTCGTTCACGGGTTCACTCTCAGCGCGAGACGACTTCAGTCGCGGCGAAGAAGTAGGCGATTTCGATCGCGGCGTTCTCGACCGAGTCCGAGCCGTGGGCGGCATTGGCATCGATGGATTCAGCGAAGTCGGCGCGGATGGTGCCCGCAGCGGCTTCCTTCGGATTGGTGGCGCCCAGCAGGTCGCGGTGGGCCAGCACGGCGTTCTCGCCTTCCAGCGCCTGGATCATCACCGGGCCGGAGATCATGAACTCGACCAGCGCGTTGAAGAACGGACGCTCGCGGTGCACGGCGTAGAAGCCTTCGGCTTCACGGCGCGACAGCTGCTTGTACTTGGCGGCGACGACCTTCAGGCCGGCCTTTTCGAAGCGGGCGTAGATTTCACCGATGACGTTCTTGGCGACGGCGTCCGGCTTGATGATGGAAAGGGTGCGCTCCAGCGCCATGGGAATTCTCCGTTGGGCGGGCCACTGATCGGCCCGAGAGTAACATGAAAAAAACCCGCGTCAAAACGCGGGCTTAGCCTGATATACGTGAGGCAATTCTAACGTGTCCTCCCCATCTACGGTAGTGCCACGCCACGCGTGGCAGGTCGGCACCCCGCAGGGCGATGCCGCCCGTTCAGGCGCCCCCGGGGTGGCCGGTCAACGCCCTGCACGACGATAAACGGATGCCGCGCTTTTGTGCGCCGCACAATGCTCCCTCGCCGGCATGGGCCTAATATCAAACAATCGTTTGATTGAACCCTGCCCGTCCCATGGCCAAGCCCGCTCATTTCTCCACCAAGGACCGCATTCTCGGCGCGGCCGAGGAGCTGTTCGCCCAGCATGGCTTCGCCGGCACGTCGCTGCGCCAGGTCACCAGCCAGGCCGACGTGAACATCGCCGCGGTCAACTATCACTTCGGGTCCAAGGAAAACCTGGTCAACGAGGTGTTCCGCCGCCGCATGGACGAGATGACCGCCGCGCGCCTGGCCCAGCTGGAGGGCGCCCGCCGCGAGCATCCCGGCCAGCTACGCCCGGTGTTGGCCGCGTTCGTGGAGCCGGCCCTGGCCATGGCCCAGGACCGCCAGACCGGCGGTGCCTTCGTGCGGGTGATCGCCCGGGCCTACGCCGAGAAGAACGACAACCTGCGCAAGTTCCTTTCCGACCACTACGGCCACGTATTGCGCGACTTCGGCAAGGCGATCGCCGCCTGCGTGCCGGGGCTGAGCAAGGAGGAGCTGTACTGGCGCCTGGATTTCCTGGCCGGCTCGCTGACCTACGCCATGGCCGACTTCGGCCTGATCAAGCGACCTGCCGGTGTCACCGAAGCGGCGCATCGTGCCCATGCCGCCCGCGAACTGATCCACTTCGCCGAAGCCGGTTTCCGCGCCAGCGCGGGCACCGAGGCTGCGACGAGTTCCCTTTCCACCCCGTAGAGCCGGGCGCTGCCCGGCTGCACCGACGTTGACCAACAAAGGCTTATCGACATGTCCAATTCCCTGCTAGTCCGCCGCGCCGCCGTGCTGGGTGCCGGCGTCATGGGTGCCCAGATCGCGGCCCACCTGACCAATGCCGGCGTCGACACCGTGCTGTTCGACCTTCCCGCCAAGGAAGGTCCGGCCGATGGCATCGTGCTCAAGGCAATCGCCAACCTGGGCAAGCTCAGCCCTGCCCCGCTCGCCAGCAAGTCCTACGCCGAGGCGATCACCCCGGCCAACTATGAGACCGGCCTGGAGCAGCTCAAGGACTGCGACCTGATCATCGAAGCCATCGCCGAACGGATGGACTGGAAGCAGGACCTGTACAAGAAGATCGCCCCGTTCGTGGCCGATCACGCTGTGCTGGCCTCCAACACCTCCGGCCTGGGCATCAACAAGCTCGCCGACGTGCTGCCCGAACAGCTGCGCCACCGCTTCTGCGGCGTGCATTTCTTCAACCCGCCGCGCTACATGCACCTGGCCGAGCTGATCCCGGCCAGCACCACCGATGCCGCGGTGCTGGAAGGCCTGGAAGCCTTCCTGGTCACCACCTTGGGCAAGGGCGTGGTGTACGCCAAGGACACCCCGAACTTCATCGGCAACCGCATCGGCGTGTTTTCGATCCTGTCCACCATCCACCACACCCAGGCATTCGGCCTGGGCTTCGACGAAGTCGACGGCCTGACCGGCCCGTTGGTCGGTCGCCCGAAGTCGGCCACCTACCGCACCTCCGACGTGGTCGGCCTGGACACCATGGCGCACGTGATCAAGACCATGGGCGACACCCTGCCCAACGATCCGTGGCATGAGTTCTTCAAATCGCCAAAATGGCTGGACGCGCTGATCGCCAAGGGCGCGCTGGGCCAGAAGACCGGTGCCGGCATCTTCCGCAAGGTCGGCAAGGACATCGTCGTCCTCGATCTGGAAAAGCAGGACTACCGCCCGGCCGACCGCACGGCCGCCCCGGAAGTGGTCGAGATCCTGAAGATCCGGAACCCGGCCGAGAAGTTCGCCAAGCTGCGCGAGAGCGAGCACCCGCAGGCGCAGTTCCTGTGGGCGACCTTCCGCGACCTGTTCCACTACAGCGCCTACCACCTGGCCGACATCGCCGAGACCGCGCGCGACGTGGACCTGGCCATCCGCTGGGGCTACGGCTGGTCGCTGGGCCCGTTCGAAACCTGGCAGGCGGCCGGCTGGAAGCAGGTCGCGCAGTGGATCGCCGATGACATCGTCGCCGGCAAGAGCATGAGCAACGCGCCGCTGCCGGATTGGGTGTTCGATGGCCGCGAGGGCGTGCACGCCGCCGAAGGCAGCTACAGCCCGTCGCGCAATGCCAAGCTGCCGCGCTCGGCGCTGCCGGTGTACCAGCGCCAGCGCTTCCCCGATCCGCTGCTGGGCGAAACCTTCAGCCCGGGCGAGACCGTGTTCGAGAACGACGGCGTGCGCATGTGGCACGACGGCGACGGCATTGCCGTGGTCAGCTTCAAGACCAAGATGAACACCGTCTCCGACCACGTGCTCGATGGCCTGCAGGAAGCGATCAAGCGCGCCGAGAAGGACTTCAAGGGCCTGGTGATCTGGCAGCAGAAGGAGCCCTTCTCCGCCGGTGCCGACCTGGCCGGTGCGCTGGGCCTGCTGCAGGCCGGCAAGGTCGAGCAGTTCGAAGAAATGGTGCACAACTTCCAACGCACCAGCCAGGCGATCAAGTACTCGCTGGTACCGGTGGTGACCGCCGTGCGCGGCCTGGCCCTGGGCGGCGGTTGCGAGTTCCAGATGCACAGCGCCAAGAGCGTGGCCGCGCTGGAAAGCTACATCGGCCTGGTCGAAGCCGGCGTCGGCCTACTGCCGGCCGGCGGCGGGCTGAAGGAACTGGCGGTGCGCGCCTCGCAGGCGGCCGGCCCGGGCGGTGACGTCTTTGCCGAGCTGAAGAAGACCTTCGAAACCGTGGCCATGGCCAAGGTCTCCAACTCGGCGGTCAACGCCAAGGAACTGGGCCTGATGCGCGCCACCGACAAGGTGGTGTTCAACAGCTTCGAAGCGCTCTACATCGCCAAGGCCGAAGTGCAGGCGCTGGCCGACGGCGGTTACCGTCCGCCGATGCCGGCCCGTCGCATCCAGGTGGCCGGCGACGTCGGCATCGCCACCTTCAAGATGATGCTGGTCAACATGCTGGAAGGCCGTTTCATCAGCCCGTACGACTACGAGATCGCCGTCCGCATCGCCACCGTGCTGTGCGGCGGCGAAGTGGATCGCGGCACGCTGGTGGACGAAGAATGGCTGCTGACCCTGGAGCGCAAGCACTTCGTCGAACTGGCCCAGCAGGAAAAGACCCAGGCCCGCATCGCGCACATGCTCAAGACCGGCAAGCCGCTGCGCAATTGATGGCCCCTCCCTGCTTTCGGTGGGTGCCGACCACAGGTCGGCACTCCGGCAAAAATTTCGAGAGATCACTGCAATGACCAAGCAAATCCAGGACGCCTACATCGTCGCCGCCACCCGCACCCCGGTTGGCAAGGCGCCCAAGGGCGTGTTCCGCAATACCCGCCCCGACGACATGCTCGCCCACGTGCTCCGCTCGGTGGTCGCACAGGCCCCGGGCATCGACCTCAACCGCATCGATGACGCGATCATCGGCTGCGCCATGCCCGAAGCCGAGCAGGGCATGAACGTGGCGCGCATCGGCGTGCTGCTGGCCGGCCTGCCGGACACCATCGCCGCGCAGACCGTCAACCGCTTCTGCTCCTCCGGCCTGCAGGCCGTGGCGATGGCGGCCGACCAGATCCGCCTGGGCAATTCGGACCTGATGCTGGCCGGTGGCACCGAGTCGATGTCGATGGTGCCGATGATGGGCAACAAGATCGCGATGGCCCCGAGCGTGTTCGACAACGACCACGTCGCCATCGCCTACGGCATGGGCATCACCGCCGAGAAGGTCGCCGAGGAGTGGAAGGTCTCGCGCGAGGAGCAGGACGCCTTTGCGCTGGCCTCGCACCAGAAGGCCATCGCCGCGATCCAGAACGGCGACTTCAAGGACGAGATCAGCCCCTACGACGTGCGCACCCGCCAGCCCGACCTGGCTGACGGCCGCCGCATCATCACCCGCGACAAGATCGTCGACACCGACGAAGGCCCGCGCCTGGATTCGTCCGCCGAGGGCCTGGCCAAGCTGCGCCCGGTGTTCCGCAACGGCCAGTTCGGCGGCACCGTGACCGCCGGCAACTCCTCGCAGATGAGCGACGGCGCCGGTGCGGTGCTGCTGGCCTCCGAGCAGGCGATCAAGGACTACGGCCTGACCCCGCTGGCCCGCTTCGTCAGCTTCTCGGTCGCCGGCGTGCGCCCGGAAGTGATGGGCATTGGCCCGATCGCCGCGATCCCCAAGGCGCTCAAGCAGGCCGGCCTGAGCCAGGACCAGCTGGACTGGATCGAGCTCAATGAAGCCTTCGCCGCGCAGTCGCTGGCGGTCATCCGCGATTGCGGCCTGGACCCGTCCAAGGTCAACCCGCTGGGCGGCGCGATCGCCCTGGGCCACCCGCTGGGCGCGACCGGCGCGATCCGTACCGCCACCCTGCTGCACGGCCTGCGCCGTCGCCAGCAGAAGTACGGCATGGTCACCATGTGCATCGGCACCGGCATGGGCGCGGCGGGCATCTTCGAGTCGCTGTGATGCATCGGCGGTGCCGGCCCAGCGCCGGCACTTGCCACGCGGCAGGTATCGAGCGTTGGCCGATACGGCAGTGAGAAAACGGTAGGTGCCAGCCGTTGGTCGGCACGTAAAACGCAAAAGGGCAGCCGCGAGGCTGCCCTTTTTGTTTACCGTGACCGGAAACGCGTACGTAGTGCCGAACCATGCGCGGCAACACTACCCCGCCCGCGTCAACGGGCGGCCGGGCATGGCCCGGCGCCAGGGTCAGCCGTCGGCCAGCGCCTTCTGCAGCATCTCGCGGGCGGGGCCGGCCAGCTTCTCGTTGTTGAGCGCGAAGCGGATGGTGGCCTCGACCAGGCCCAGGTGGGTGCCGCAATCGAACCGCGTGCCCTCGAACCGGTACGCGTCCACGCGCTCGCTGTTGAGCAGCTCGGCAATGGCATCGGTCAGCTGGATCTCACCGCCGGCACCGGTGCCGGTGGCTTCGAGCAGCTCGAAGATCTTCGGGCTCAGCACGTAGCGGCCGACCACGGCCAGGTCGCTCGGTGCGTCTTCCGGCTTCGGCTTCTCGACGATCGCGCTGATCCGGCCCTGGCGGCCGTCGAAGGTGTCGGTGGCCACGATGCCGTAGCTGCCGGTCTTGTCGTGCGGGACGTCCTCGACCGCGATGATGCTCGCGCCGCTTGCCTGGTTGGCATCGGCCATCTGCTTGAGTGCACCGTCGCCCTTGTTCCAGATCAGGTCGTCGGGCAGCAGGACCGCGAACGGCTCGTCACCGACGATGGCCTTGGCGCACAGCACCGCATGGCCCAGGCCCAGTGCCTCGGCCTGGGTGACGAAGATCGCGCGCACGCCGTTGGGCAGCACGTGGCGCACCAGTTCAAGCTGCTCGGTCTTGCCGGCGCGCTCGAGCTTCTGCTCCAGCTCGTAGGCCTTGTCGAAATAGTCGGCGACCGCGTGCTTGTAGCGGTTGGTAATGAAGATCAGGGTGTCGCAACCGGCTTCGATCGCCTCGTCGACGGCGTACTGGATAAGCGGCCGATCGATGATCGGCAGCATTTCCTTGGGAACCGTCTTGGTTGCGGGCAGGAAACGCGTGCCCAGCCCTGCCACCGGGAAAACCGCCTTGCGAATACGCTTGTTCGTCACAGCCTGTTGGCCTCTCGTGCCGGGAAAGGAAGCACTTTAGCCGAGGCGACGTGATCGTCCTGTTGCAACGGCGAGAACTCCGGCATGGTCGCGAACAGGATGTTGTTGATGGCATCGGTGTCGTAGGTGGCGATCGCCTCGCGCAGCCGCGGCACGTTGCCCAGCACCTGCTCACGCGCGAACGTGCGCACGCCGGCCTCCAGGATCTTCGGGTGCGCGGTCGGGCGATAGTCCTCGTCCGAATAGAACAGGGTCTCGTGCAGCTTCTCGCCCGGGCGCAGCCCGGTGTAGATGATCGCGATGTCCTTGTACGGCTGCTTGCCGGCCAGGCGGATCATCTGCTCGGCCAGCACCCGGATCGGCACGGGCTCGCCCATGTCCAGGGTGTAGATGGCCCCATGCGACGCCGAGGCGGCCGCCTGCAGGATGAGCTGGCAGGCCTCGGGGATGGTCATGAAATAGCGGGTGACTTCCGGGTCGGTCACGGTGACCGGGCCGCCCTTGAGGATCTGCTCGCGGAACAGCGGCACCACGCTGCCGGCCGAGGCCAGCACGTTGCCGAAGCGCACGGTCACGAAACGGGTGTGGCTGGTCTTCTGGTCCAGGCTCTGGCAGATCATCTCCGCATAGCGCTTGCTCGCGCCGAGTGCGTTGACCGGGTCGACCGCCTTGTCGGTGGAGATGAAGACGAAATGCTCGATGCGGGCTTCGACGCAGGCGCGGGCCACCGTCTCGGTGGACAGGATGTTGTTGCGCACCGCTTCGCGCAGCTGGCGCTCCAGCACCGGCACCTGCTTGTAGGCGGCGGCATGGAAGACCGCATCGACGCTGGCCATGGACAGCGCGTGGCGGATCACCGCCGGGTCGCCGCAGTCGCCGAGCACGGCCTCCACTTCCAGGTCCGGGAAGCTGCGCTTGAGCTCGGCCTCGATGGTCAGCAGCAGCAGCTCGCTCATTTCCAGCAGGATGATGCGCCCGGCACCGTGGCGCGCGCACTGGCGGCACAGCTCCGAGCCGATCGAGCCGCCGGCGCCGGTCACCAGCACGGTGCGCCCGCCCAGCCAGCCGCGGATCAGCGACCAGTCCGGCAGGATCGGCTTGCGCCCCAGCAGGTCCTCGATCGCCACTTCCTTGAGCTCGCCGGGCAGCGAATGCCCCAGCAGCACGTCATTGAGCTTGGGCACCATGCGGAACGGCACGCCGGTGGCCTCGCAGATGGCGACCACGCGCTGCATGCCCACCGCGTCCAGCGAGGGGATGGCGATCACCAGCAGCTTGGCCGCGGTCTCGCGCACGGCCGCCGGCGCATCGTCGAGCGTGCCCAGGATCGGCAGGCCCTGCAGCTTGGCCCCCTGCAGGTGCGGGGCGTCGTCGAGCAGGCCGACGGGTTCGAAATCGCCGGAGCGGCGCAGGTCGCGGACCAGCGCCTCGGCCGCCTGGCCGGCGCCGAGGATCAGCACGCGACGGGCGGTGGCATCGGACTGCAGCGACTGGTAGTCCTTCCATGCCCGGTACAGCAGGCGCGGCGCGCCCAGCAGCGCCGACAGCGCGAACGGATAGATCACCAGCACCGACATCGGCACGCCATTGAAGCGCTTGTAGGCCAGCACCACGACGATGGCCAGCAGGCCGATGAAGCTGGCTTTGAAGATATTGAGCAGGTCGGCCACGCTGGCGAAACGCCAGAGGCCGCGATACAGGCCCACCCGCCAGAACACCACCGCCTGGATCACCAGCACCAGCGAGGTGTCGATGTTCCACAGGGGCAGCGAGGGAGCATCGGCCAGCATCGAATAACGGCCGGCATGCAGCAGCTGCCAGCAGGCCCAGACCATGAACAGGTCGTGGACCACGATGGCGCCGCGTGGAATCAAACTGGTAAGACGGTCCTGCCAAGGCGTCATAAAACAAACAATCCTTCTAGTTGCGCATTCCCTTGCGCAGGAGTAGCCACAAACCGGTCGCGAAGATCAACCACGCGACGGCCACGGCAGCCTCCCACCTCGGCTGCAGATCGCTGCAAGCATTAAACACTGTAATACTGAACAGACCAAAAACGAAGTACATCCCTGTCACCGAAGTGTGGCTCATGCCACCTTTAACGGCGCGCTGATAGAGATGTTGGGTGTGGGGTTCCATCCATCGCTGCCCCGACAGCATGCGCGACAGGAGTGTGAAGCCTGCGTCCACAAGAAAGGCCGAAAGCGGCACCAGCAGCAGCAACCAATGGACCTCGGTGACCACGCTGGCCAGGCAGACCAGCGCGGCGATCGCATAGCCCAGGGCGCCACTGCCGACATCGCCCATGAAGATCCGGGCCCGCGGATAGTTGAACGGCAGGAAGCCGAGACAAGCCAGGGCCAGCACCGCGCCGGCCAGGGCGAACGGCATGGGCATCACCGCGGCGAACGCCAGGCCCGCCAGGATGGCCTGGGTGGTGGCGATGCCATTGATGCCATCCATGAAGTTCCAGATGTTGATCATCGACACCGTGAACAACAACGCCAGGACCGCCTGCACCGGGTTGCCGCTGGCCTGCCAGACCAGCGCGGCCACCAGCGCGGACGCCACCAGGTGCACCAGCAGGCGGCGCACCGCCGGCAGCGGCCGGTGGTCGTCCCACCAGCCGATCCCCGCGACCAGCACCAGGCCGACCCCGAACACCAGCAGCGCCCCGCGCCCGCCGGGCCAGGCCAGGCCGGCGGCCACGGTGGCCAGCAGCAGCGTCAGCACGATCGCGATGCCGCCGCCGCGCGGAGTGGCCACGCCATGGCTGCGGCGCTCGCCCGGCTGGTCCATGAGATTGCGACGCAGCGCGTACTGGCGCGCCACCCAGGTAAGCAGCGCCGCGATCACCAGCACCGCTGGCAATCCGATCATCCAGGCAACGGGCATCGCTTAGAGCACCGCGTAATTCAGCAGCGGCTTGACCGTACCCCACTCCTTGCAACTGGGGCATTGCCAGTGGTGGGTACGTGCGCCGAACCCGCAACGGGTGCAGCGGTAGGCCGGGTTGCGTACCAGCAACTGGTCGGTGATGTGCTTGAGGTCGTGCAGGGTCGCGGTGGAATCGGCGCCCTCGGCCAGGGTCAGGTCGATCAGCGCCGATTCGCCACGCACCGACGGCCGGTCCTTGAGTTGGCGGCCAAGGTAGGCGCGCGCCGGGGCCACGCCTTCCTGCTCTTCCATCAACTGGGTCAGCGCCAGCACCGGGGCGATACCGCGGTAGTGCTCGGTCATTTCCGACAGGAACGCGCGCGCGCCGCCCAGGTCGCCGACCTTGCGGTAGTTCTGCATCAGCGCCTGCAGGACTTCCGGCAGGTACTCCGGATCATTGCGGGCGGCACGTTCGAAGGCGCGTACGGCGGCCTCGGCGTTGCCGGCGTCGGCCTCCAGGCGGCCTTCGATGATGCCGGCACGGACGGACATCGCATCGGCCTGGTAGGCGCGCGCGATCGCCGCCCTCGCCTCCTCGATCTTGCCCGCGCCACGGAAGCGCTCGGCCAGTTCGCATTCGAACTGCCCGATCAGCTTGCCCATGGGCTCGCCGGTGACTTCCTCGAACCGGCTGGCGTTGTCGATCGCCTTTTCCCAATCGCGCTCGGCCTGGTAGATCCCGATCAGGTGCTTGAGCGCCTGCGGGGCGCGCTGGTCGATCTGCGCCAGTTCGGTGAACACGGTCTCGGCGCGATCCAGCAGGCCGGACTTCATGTAGTCCTCGCCCAGCGCCAGCAGCGCCTGCACGCGCTGCGCGTCGTTCAGGTCGGCCCGGTTGACCAGGCCCTGGTGCAGGCGGATCGCGCGGTCCACTTCGCCGCGACGGCGAAACAGGTGGCCCAGCGCGACCTGGGTTTCAAAGGTTTCCTTGTCCAGCTCGGCGATATGCAGGAACAGCTCGATCGCCTTGTCCGGCTGCTCGTTGAGCAGGTAGTTCAAGCCACGGAAGTAGGTGCTGGAGAGGCGGCTGACCTGGTTGTCGCCGTGGCGCTGGCCACCGCGACGGCCGATCACCCAGCCGGACACCGCCGCCAACGGCAGGAACAGGAAGAACCAGAACCACTCGGAGACAAATTCCATCGGCGCTCAGCGTCCGTCGAAAGGAGAAGAAGGGGTGGGAGCAGGCGCCACGACCACGGTCGGGCCTGCCTTCTGCGCCTTGCGCAGTTTTGCGTACAACGGGATCACCAGGCTGGCCAGCACGATGCCGCCACCGATGATGGCACCGGACAACAGGGCGATGATGATCGCCAGGCCGGTGGTGGAATTGATATGGGTGAAGCCCAGGCTGATGACGATCGGGTCTGAATTGAGCGCACCGACGATGAGCCCGAACACCAGAACCGCCAACAGGATCAGCAGACGTACGACTTTCATGCAGCAGCTCCAGTTCCGGGAGATTCAAGAGTAGCGGAATATGGAGCGGCGGGACAAAAGAGACGTGGACCAGAAGAGCAGCGGACCAACGGGCCGCTCTACGCGGGGTCGCTTTCCAGCGGCACCACGGCGCTGACGCGTTCGCGCAGCTCCTTGCCCGGTTTGAAGTGCGGGACATGCTTGCCCGGCAACGCGACCGATTCCCCGGTCTTGGGGTTGCGCCCCAGCCGTGGCGGCCGGTAGTGCAACGAAAAACTGCCGAACCCGCGGATCTCGATGCGATCCCCGCCGGCCAGCGCCCCACCCATCATCTCCAGCAACGACTTTACCGCCAGATCGACATCGTCCGATTTCAAATGCGCCTGTCGGCGCGCCAGGATTTCGATCAGCTCGGATTTGGTCATTACGGGCTCTTCGAGGGGAACTCAGACCCTGAAACGGCCCGGACTGATGTCCGGGCCGTCCAGGAAACTACGCCAGCGACAAACCGATTACTCGGACTTGTTGCCGTTCAGCTGTGCACGCAGCAGCGCGCCGAGCTGGGTGGTGCCGCTGGAGGCCGACGAGGACTGGTATTCCTCCAGCACTTCGCGCATTTCCGCGTCGTCCTTGGCCTTGATCGACAGCTGCAGGGTACGACCCTTGCGATCCATGCCCACGAACTTGGCTTCCACCTTGTCGCCGACCTTCAGGAACTGGGTCGCGTCGTCCACGCGCTCGTTGGCAACGTCGCGAGCGGCCACGTAGCCTTCGATGCCGTCAGCCAGTTCGATGGTAGCGCCCTTGGCGTCCACTTCCTTGACCACGCCTTCGACCTTGGAACCCTTCGGGTTGGCAGCCATGTACTGACCGAACGGATCCTGCTCCAGCTGCTTGACGCCCAGGCTGATGCGCTCGCGCTCCGGATCGACGGCCAGGACGACGGCGTCCAGGTTGTCGCCCTTCTTGAAGTTGCGGACCACGTCTTCGCCGGTGGTGTTCCAGCTGATGTCGGACAGGTGCACCAGGCCATCGATACCGCCGTCCAGGCCGATGAAGATGCCGAAGTCGGTGATCGACTTGATCTGGCCCGACACCTTGTCACCCTTCTTGTGGATGGCAGCGAAGGTTTCCCACGGATTGGCGGCAACCTGCTTCATGCCCAGCGAGATGCGGCGACGCTCCTCGTCGACGTCCAGGACCATGACTTCAACTTCGTCACCGACCTGCACAACCTTGGACGGGTTGACGTTCTTGTTGGTCCAATCCATTTCGGACACGTGCACCAGGCCTTCCACGCCCGGCTCGATCTCGACGAACGCGCCGTAATCGGTCACGTTGGAGACCTTGCCGAAGACGCGGCTGTTGGCCGGGTAACGACGGGCGATGTTGTCCCACGGATCCTCGCCCAGCTGCTTCAGGCCGAGCGAAACGCGGTTGCGCTCGCGGTCGAACTTCAGCACGCGCACGTCCAGCTCGTCGCCGACGTTCACGACTTCGGACGGATGGCGCACGCGCTTCCAGGCCATGTCGGTGATGTGCAGCAGGCCGTCGATACCGCCCAGGTCCACGAACGCGCCGTAATCGGTCAGGTTCTTGACGACACCCTTCAGGATCGCGCCTTCCTGCAGCTTGTCCATCAGCTGCTCGCGCTCTTCCGAGTGCTCGCTTTCGACGACAGCGCGGCGCGAGACCACGACGTTGTTACGCTTGCGGTCCAGCTTGATGAGCTTGAATTCCAGCTCCTTGCCTTCCAGGTAGGCCGGATCGCGCACGGGGCGCACATCGACCAGGGAACCCGGCAGGAACGCGCGGACATCCTTGATGTCCACGGTGAAACCACCCTTGACCTTGCCGCTGATGCGGCCGGTGATGGTTTCGTTCTTTTCCAACGCTTCTTCCAGCTCGTCCCACACCATCGCGCGCTTGGCCTTCTCGCGCGACAGGACGGTCTCACCGAAGCCGTTCTCGATGGAATCGAGGGCGACCTTGACGACGTCGCCTTCGGCGACATCGATCTCGCCAGCGTCGTTACGGAACTGCTCGATCGGCACGATGCCTTCAGACTTCAGGCCGGCGTTGATCACCACGACGTCGCCGCGGACTTCAACGACAACACCGCTGACGATGGCGCCCGGCTTCAGCTTGGCCAGATTGGCCTGGCTGGCTTCAAACAGTTCGGCAAATGATTCGGTCATTAGATTTACTCTGTTGGACACATGGGTCGGTTGGCTTCCCTTCGGGGAATGGCTACCGCCCGCCTGTTCGTCGACCCCGGTACTGCAGGCCGTGTGTTAAGTAGGAAAACCGCCACGCATCATTGCGGGACGGAGCTTGTGCTGCCTTGCGATGTGCGACACCGCCGGTGCCCTGGCGGTCCTCCTGTACAACGGATCAGGCACCCGAAACCGGAAGCAGATCCAACACATTGGCAACGACCTGGTCGATGCCGATGCCACTGGTGTCGATGATGACGGCATCGTCTGCCGGCTTCAGGGGCGCCACTGTGCGCTGTGCATCACGGGCGTCGCGGGCCATGATCTCGCGCAGGAGGTCATCAAAGTTAACAGAAACCCCCTTGTCTTTCAACTGCTTATGCCGGCGCCCCGCCCGCTCCTCCGCGCTCGCCGTCAGGAAGACCTTGAATGGGGCATCCGGGAAGATCACCGTGCCCATGTCACGGCCGTCGGCGACCAGGCCGGGCAGAATCCTGAATGCGCGCTGGCGCTCTTTCAGCGCGGCGCGGACCTCCGGAATGGCCGCGATGGCCGAGGCCAGCGCGCCCGTGGTCTCCAGGCGCAGCTCGTCGGTGGCGTCGGTTTCATTGACCACCACCCGCAGCCCCCCGTCGGCCGCCTCGACGAAGCGGACATGGGTGTCGAAGGTGCAGCGGACCAGTGCCGAGGCGTCGGAGGTGTCGATATCGGCCCAGCTCGCGGCCACGCCCACGGCGCGATACAGGGCGCCCGAATCCAGGTAATGCCAGCCCAGGCGGCGTGCGACAATGCGGCTGACGGTACCCTTGCCGGCCCCGGACGGGCCGTCGATGGTGAGCACGGGAGGAAGCTGGTTCATGGGTTTCCCTGTGGAATGGACCGCCCATTCTAGCCCCCGCCCGGGGGCCTTCGAGACCTTTTTCGTGCAACCACTTGAAAGGATGGAAAAAAGCCCGGTACAATTGCGGGCTTGAACGGGCGTCACCTGCCGATTGTCATCTGCATATCGCGGCCGCGCTCCAACCGAATCCAACGTTTACGCCGAGGTATGCAATGAAAGTCCTGTCTTCCCTGAAGTCGGCCAAGTCCCGTCACCGCGATTGCAAGGTCGTTCGTCGTCGCGGCAAGATCTTCGTGATCTGCAAGTCGAACCCGCGTTTCAAGGCTCGCCAGCGCTGAGCCGGCGGGGGTCCCGGCCTCTGGTCGCGACCATCCTGAATAAAAAGCCGCCTCCGGGCGGTTTTTTATTGCCGTTTTTGTTGTAATCGCCGGGTTGGTCGTGACGGTCGGTCGCAAGGCCGTCCGTCGTGACACGTTCCTTGCCGTGACACCTTTCTTGACCACTGGGGAGTAGATCGAGATGACGCGTTACCTGACCACCCTGCCGTTGCTTGCCGTGCTGGCCTGCGCCAGCGCCCACGCCGATACGCTGCTGATCGACCGCAGCCAGGAAAAGCCCGCCACCGCCCTGCCCGTCCGCGGCCAGAGCATGCAGGAGGTGCAATCCCGGTTCGGCGACCCCAGCGAGCGCCTGGACCCGCGCGGCGGCCAGAAGCGCCAGTGGCCGACGATCAACCGCTGGGTCTACCCGCAGTTCACCGTCTACTTTGAAAAGCAGAAGGTGATCGACGTGGTGGCCAACAAGGCCGACGCCAACGAGGTCGGCCCCAAGCCGCCGATCCGCTGACCCATCACTCCGCCCGCGCAGGGCGGGCCATCGCACCGAGACCATGAACGACACGCTCCGCTTTCCGGCCGAATGGGAAACCCAGTCCGCCATCCTGATCGCCTGGCCCCACGCCGACACCGACTGGGCCGACCGCCTGGGTGACGTCGAGGACACCTACATCGCCCTGGTCGCCGCCATCACCCGCTTCCAGCCGGTGCTGATCATCGTCGCCGACGATGACCTGGAGGCCTACGCCGATGCACGGCTGCGCTCCAACCGGATCGACATGGACCGCGTCCGTTTCGTCACCGCGCAGTACGACGACACCTGGCTGCGCGATTCCGGCCCGATCACGCTCACGCGCGCCGACGGCGGCTTCCGCCTGCTGGACTTCCGCTTCACCGGCTGGGGCGGCAAGTTCGACGCCAGCCTGGACGACAAGCTGGTGGGGGTACTGCATGAGGCCGGCGTGTTCGCCTCCGGCGCCGAGGTGCAGAGCATCCCGTTCGCGCTGGAAGGCGGCGGTATCGAGACCGATGGCGCCGGCACCCTGCTGACCACCTGGCAATGCCTGCATGAGCGCCACCCGGAGCGCAGCCGCGATTCGCTGAGCGCCGATCTGGCCAACTGGCTGCAGCAGGACCGCGTGCTGTGGCTGGACCACGGCTACCTCGAAGGCGACGACACCGACGCCCACATCGATACGCTGGCCCGCTTCGCCTCGACCGACAGCATCGTCTACCAGGCCTGCGATGACAGCAGCGACTCGCACTTCGTCGAACTGCAGGCGATGGGCAATGAGCTGGCCGCGCTGCGCACCGCGTCCGGTGCGCCGTATCGCCTGTTCCCGCTGCCGTGGGCGCAGCCGGTGATCGACGACGGCCGCCGCCTGGCCGCGTCCTACGCCAACTACCTGATCCTCAACGGCGCAGTGCTGATGCCGGTGTACGGCGACGTGGCCGACGACGCCGCGCGGGCCGTGCTGGCCGCGGCCTACCCGGGCCGGGAGATCGTGCCGGTGCCCTGCCGCTCGCTGATCTGGCAGAACGGCAGCCTGCACTGCATCACCATGCAGCTGCCGGAAGGCCTGCTGGCCTGACCGCCGCCCGGGCCGCGACCATTGGGCGCCATGGAGGGCGCCCGCGAGCGGCCAATGCGTGGGTTCACGGCGTGGCCCCGGCCGCGCCGCCCAGCCCGCTCCCTCGCCAGCCCCGAGGCTGTGCGCTCCCCATTTAGCGCACAGCACGCCGCGTGCACCCATCCGCGATAAACTGCGTTTTTCCCCCGCAGGACCGCACTCGGATGAGCTCACGCCACACCCTTTCCGTCGCCCTGATCCAGGAGCGCAACCACGGAGACGCCGCGGCCAACCTGGCCGTGATCGAAACGCGCGTGGCTGAAGCGGCCGCCCAGGGTGCCAAGCTGATCCTGCTGCAGGAACTGCACAACGGCGCGTACTTCTGCCAGCACGAGTCGGTGGACGAATTCGACCTGGCCGAACCGATCCCCGGCCCCAGCACCGAGCGCCTCGGCGCGCTTGCCAAGAAGCACGGCGTGGTGATCGTCGGCTCGCTGTTCGAACGCCGCGCCGCCGGCCTGTACCACAACACCGCGGTCGTCTTCGAAAAGGACGGCACGCTGCTCGGCAAGTACCGCAAGATGCACATCCCGGACGACCCGGGCTTCTACGAGAAGTTCTACTTCACCCCCGGCGACATCGGCTTCAAGCCGATCGACACCTCGGTGGGTCGTCTTGGCGTGCTGGTGTGCTGGGACCAGTGGTATCCGGAAGCGGCGCGCCTGATGGCGCTGGCCGGCGCCGAGCTGCTGCTCTACCCCACCGCGATCGGCTGGGACCCGGACGACCAGCAGGACGAACAGAACCGCCAGCGCGATGCGTGGGTGCTGAGCCACCGCGGCCATGCCGTGGCCAACGGCGTACCGGTGCTGAGCTGCAACCGCGTCGGTCATGAAGCCTCGCCGCTGGGCGCCTCGGGCATCCAGTTCTGGGGCAACAGCCACGTGCTCGGCCCGCAGGGCGAGTTCATCGCCGAGGCCGGTGGCGACCCCACCGTGCTGCTCTGCGACGTCGACCTGCAACGCAGCGAACACGTGCGCCGGATCTGGCCGTTCCTGCGCGATCGCCGCATCGATGCGTACGGCGACCTGCTCAAGCGCTACATCGACTGACCGACCAGGAACCGCCCGTGACCGTGCAGCTGCGCGACGCCCGTGACACCGATATCGATGCCATCACCGCCATCTACGCGGTGGAGGTGACCGACCTGGTCAACACCTACGAGTACGACGTGCCCGACGCGGTGGAGATGCTGCGCCGCATGCACGACATCGTCGGCCGTGGCTTTCCCTACCTCGTGGCCGACGTCGATGGACAGGTGGCCGGCTATGCCTACGCCAATACCTACCGCGGGCGCATCGCCTACCAGTGGACCGTGGAGAATTCGGTCTACGTGGCGGGCGGCTTCCAGGGTCGCGGGGTCGGCACGGCGCTGATGCAGGGGCTGATCGACGCTTGCGTGGCACGCGGTTACCGGCAGATGGTGGCGGTGATCGGCGAGCCGACCAACACCGCCTCGATCAAGCTGCACGAGCGCTTCGGTTTCCATACCGTCGGCATTTTCCGCGGCCTCGGCCGCAAGCATGGTCGCTGGCTGGATACCGTCCAGATGCAGCGCGCGCTCGGCGATGGTGCCGACAGCGCCCCTTCGAATGAATGAAATGACTGAACCCCAACTCGATGACACCGGCGACGATCTGTTCGCCGGCCAGCCCGTGCGCGTGGTCGAACGCGACGGCGTGCGCTACACCCTGCTGGGCACCGCGCACGTTTCCCAGGCCAGCGTGGAGGCGGTGGAACGCGCCATCGGCAGCGGCCGCTTCGACGCGGTCGCGGTTGAACTGGACCCGCAACGCCTGCAGGCGCTGACCAACCCCGATGCCATGGCCAAGCTGGACCTGGTGGAGGTGATCCGCAAGGGGCGCGTGGCGCTGTTCGCCGCCAACCTGGCGCTGGCCGCCTACCAGCGCCGGCTGGCCGAGCAGCTGGGCATCGAGCCCGGTGCCGAGCTCAAGCGTGCGGTCACCCTGGCCAACCAGCACAACCTGCCGGTCCACCTGATCGACCGCGAGGTCGGGCTGACCTTCAAGCGCGCCTCGCAGCAGCTGGGCTTCTTTGGCCGGATCAAGCTGGTGATGGGCCTGGGCGCCGGCCTGTTCGCGTCCGAGGACGTGGGCGAGGACGAGATCGAGAAACTCAAGCAGGGCGACATGCTGGAAGCGAGCTTCGGCGAGTTCGCCAGCGAGAGCCCGGCGTTGTACGAGACGATCATCGGCGAGCGCGACCGCTACATGGCCACCCGCCTGCGCGAGGTGCACGACCCCGCCCAGCGCGAGGTGCTGGCCGTGGTCGGCGCCGGCCACCTGGCCGGGCTGGCGCGGTACCTGGAGACCGATACCGATGCGCCGGGCCCGTTGCGCGAGTCGCTGGAAGCGGTGCCGAAGAAGCGCAACATCCCGTGGATCACGCTGACCATCCTGGCCGTGGTGCTGACCGGTATTGCCGTGGGCTTCTACCGCGGTGGCCTCGGTGTCGGCGGCGAGTTGCTGCTGACCTGGGCGATGTACACCGGCGGCCTGGCCGGGTTGGGCTGCCTGTTGGCGGGCAGCCATCCACTGAGCATCCTGACCGCGATCGTGGTGGCTCCGTTCAAGCCGTTCCGGCTGAGCATCCCCACCGGCGCGTTTGCCGCGCTGGTGGAAACGCGGCTGCGCAAGCCGGCCTACGAGGACTTCCTCAAGCTGCGCGATGACGCGCAGAGCGTGAAGGGCTGGTACCGCAACCGGGTCACCCGCGTGGTGCTGACCTTCATGCTGACCAACCTCGGCAGCATGCTGGGGCTGTGGCTGACCGGGTTCCAGGTGTGGGGCAAGGTGGCGGGGTAATCACCCCGCGCCTATGCGTATGAAAAGGCCACGCAATGCGTGGCCTTTTTTTTAGGTTCTTCGCCCCTATGCGGGGGCAAGCAGAAGCGTGCTTTGACTTCTTCCAGGCGCGCGCGGTCAGTGGGTTGGGCGCTGGGGCCCCATGCCCTTTCCGGCGAATGTCCCCCGGCGTCGGCCTGCGGCCGCCCCCTCCTCCTTTATTTCGCCTCCAAGGGCATGGGGCCCCAGCGCCCAACCCACCGACCAGCGTCAGCGCCAGCAAAGCCTTGCTTCCACCTGCGCACCGCAAGCCGCGCCCCCTCGCAGCCGGTAGGCTCCTGGGCAAAATAAAGGAGGAGGCCGCCACGCGGCCGGGGGACATTTGCGCCAGGGGCCTACCGGCTGCGACGGGGCCCACATGCGCGCGACGGACCCGAACGGAGACACCGCCTGGCAGTGCCCACCCCGGCCCGACGGCCGGCACTACCGAACGCCGGGATTGTTGGCCGGCGGCCACCGGCCCGTTCAGGCGACCGTTGCCGCGTCGCCCTTCGCCGGCAGCCCGCGCGCACGGCGGATGATCCGCGACACCGCCGTGCTCATGTCATCGAGCATGGCGTAGATGGTCGGCAGGAACAGCAGGCTGACCACCGTCGAGAACGCCAGGCCGCCGGCGATGGCACGCGCCATCGGGTAGTACGGCGGGCCGTCGCCCAGCAGCTGGGTGTCGGTGAGCGAAATCGGCACCATGGCCAGGATCGCCGTGCCCATGGTCATCATGATCGGGCGCAGGCGCTCGCGCGAACCCTCCACCAGCGCCTGGGTGCGCCCTACCCCGCGCCGGCGCAGGTTGTTGATGTGCTCGATCATCACGATGCCGTTGTTCACCACCACCCCCATCAGCACCAGGATGCCGATGAAGGACATGATCCCGAACGACGTGCCGGTGAGCCAGAACAGCCAGAACACGCCGAAGATCGAGAACAGCACCCCGCTCATGATCGCGGCCGGGAACAACAGCGATTCGAACACCGCGGCCATCACCACGTAGATCATCACCAGCGCGATGATCAGGTTGAACAGCATCTGCTGCATGGCTTCGTTGTCGTTGCCGTAGTCGCCCCCATCGAAGGTGAAGCTGTAACCGGCCGGGAAGCTCATCGGCTTGAGGGTGTCCTCCATGGCCTTGCGTGCTTCCGGGGTGGTGATCTTCTCGGCAAGGTTGGCCTTGATGGTCAGGGTGGTCTGGCGGTTGGTGCGGGCAACCCGGGTAGCCGATGGCTTGATCGAGACGTCGACCAGGCTCAGCAGCGGGACCGAGCGGCCGTCGCCGGTACGCACGGTGAAGCTGGCCAGGTCTTCCGGGCTGCTCTGGTCGGCGCCGGCAAAGCGCACCCATACCGGCACTTCGCTGTCGCCGCGACGGAACTCCCGCAGCGGCGCGCCGCGCAGGGCCAGGCCGACGAAGCTGGCGACCTGTTCGGCGTTGAAGCCGAAGGCGGCGGCACGCTCGCGGTCGACGTGGATGGCCAGTTCGCTGCCCTTCTCGCCATTGTCGATGCGCACATCGCGCAGTTCCTTGCGCTGGGCCAGCAGGGGCACCACTTGTTCGCCGATCTCCTGCAGCATCTTGGTCGAGTCCCCGACCAGCTGCACCTGCACCGACTGGGTGCCGCCACCGCCACCATCCCCGCCCTGATTGCCGACGATGTAGTCCGCGCGCGCCGAGCGCGGCAGGCCCTTGCGCAGCACTTCCTGCACGGCGGGCAGGTTGTCGGCATGCGCGGCGTCGAAGGTGACGGTGGTGCTGCTGCCTTCCTCTTCGCTGTACCAGGAATACACCTGGGTGATGTGCAGCTTCTCGCGGTTGTCATCCAGGTAGCGCTCGACGCGTGCGACTTCCTCGGACATCTGCCCGTAGGTGTAGGCACCCTTCCAGTTGTAGCCGATGAAGATGTCCTTGCCACCCTCACCGCCGAACATGTCGACCTTGGTCAGCTTCATCGGTACCAGGCTGACCAGCACCACCATCACGATGCCGAACACGCTCCAGCCCCGGTGTTCCAGCGTCCATTGCAGCAGGCGCGCGTAGCGGCGCTGCAGGCGTGCGATCACCCCGCTCTCCGCATGCACCAGCTTGGGCGTCTGCATGCGGGCCGACAGCATCGGGATCAGGCTGACCGCGACCAGCCACGACGCCAGCAGCGAGACCGAAATGGTGATCGCGATCTGCGCCATGAAGATGCTGATGTTGTTGGTTTCGCCGAACAGGTTGGGCACGAACACGATGCAGTGGCACAGGGTGCCGGCGCTGAGCGCGATGGCCACGTTGCGGGTGCCGACGATCGAGGCCAGCCGCGGCTGGTCGGGCATGCGCTCGCGTTCCTGGTAGATGCTCTCCACCACCACCACCGCGTTGTCCACCAGCATGCCGACCGCCAGCAGCAGGCCCATCATGCTCAGGATGTTGAGGGTGACGCCGGCGAAATACATGAAGCCCAGCGTGATCACGAAACAGATCGGGATCGCCAGGGTCACCATCAGCGTCGACGGCCAGTGGCGCAGGAAGAAGAACAGCACCGTGACCGACAGCAGCAGGCCGACCGCGCCGGCTTCGGCCAGTTCCAGCAGCGAGGAGGTGACCGTCTTGCCCTGGTTGTCGATCACCTTGATCTGCACGTCGCGCATCGATGGCTGCGTGCGGATCGCCTCGACCTCGGCCAGCGCCGCGCGCGAGACCTCCACCAGGTTGGCGCTGCGCTCCTTGTAGATGTCCAGGCCCACCGCCGGATTGCCATCCAGGCGCCGGCCGTAACTCATGCGGGTCGGCTTGAGGCGGATGTCGGCGATATCGCCCAGGCGCAGCCCCCGGGTGTCGATCACCAGGTCGCGCAGCTCCTGCAGGTCGGTGATCTCGCCGACCGGCTGGATGCGCACGCGCTGGCCGTTGTCGTCGATCTGCCCGGCGGAGATGGAAAAGTTGAGCGTGCGCAGGCGGTCGCTGAGGTCGTTGATGCTCAGGTTGTGCGCGGTCAGGCGGTCGGGGCTGATCGCGATTTCCACCTCGTTGGGCGGTGCGCCGGAGATGTTGACCCGGGCCACGCCGGGAATGCGCTCGATGCGCCGCTTGAACTCGCGGTCGAGCATGTCATACGCGCCGGTCAGGTCGGCGCTGCTGGCCAGGCGTACCTTCAGCACCGGCTCGTCGCTGCTGGACCACTTGAACACGTTGTAGCGCTGCAGATCGTCGGGCAGGTCACTGCGGATCGCATCGATGCGCTCGCGCGCGTCGGAGGCGGCGATGGCGATGTCGCGGTCCCAGTCGGTGAACTCGATGAAGATGCTGGCGCCTTCGGAGGTGGCCGAGGAGCGCATGCGCTTGATCCCGGTCATGGTCGCCAGCGCCTCCTCGGTGGGGCGGATGATGTTGCGCTCCACCTCTTCCGGGGTGGAGCCGGTGTAGGGCACCTGCACGAACAGGAACGGCGCGGAGATGTCCGGCAGGGCTTCCAGCGGCAGCCGGAACGAGGCGATCAGCCCCACCACCACCAACGACACGAAGCACATGATGGTGGTGATCGGGCGGCGGATGGAGAACTCGGCGATGCTCATGCCGGCTCCTGTGCAGCGCCGCCGGCGGTGGGCTCGGCGTGGCCGGCGTGCTTGCGCCCACGTTCGCGGTAGTAGGCATCACCGCGTCGATCCAGCAGGTCGTACACCACCGGGATGACCACCAGGGTAAGCAGCGTGGACACCAGCAGGCCGCCGATCACGGTGATCGCCATCGGTGCGCGCACTTCGGCGCCCTCGCCCATCGCCACCGCCAGCGGCAGGAACCCGAACAGGGTGCACAGCGTGGTCATGATGATCGGGCGCAGGCGCGAGCGCGCGCCTTCCACCAGCGCCTGCTGCTTGGGCACGCCGGCTTCGCGCAGCTGGTTGACCTTGTCGATCAGGATGATGGCGTTCTTGGTGACCAGACCCACGAGCAGGATCAGGCCGATGAACACCACCACCGAGATCGGCTTGCCGCTCAGCATCAGCGCCAGGATCGCGCCCACCAGGGCCAGCGGGATGGTGAACAGGATGACGAACGGATGCAGCAGGGACTCGAACTGCGAGGCCATCACCAGGTAGACCAGGAAGATCGCCAGGCCGAAGGCGAAGATCAGCGAGCGCGCCGATTCGGCCAGCTCCTCGCCCTGTCCGCCGATGTGCATCGCCACGCCCGCGCCCAGCGGGTCCTTGGCGACCATCTCCTGCACTTCGCGCACCGCACCGCCCAGGTCGATGTCGCGCAGGTTGGCCGAGACCACCGCAACGCGCGTCTGGTCGGCGCGATGGATCTCGCTGGGGCCGTTGGTGGCGACCACCTCGGCCACCGCGTCCAGCGTGACCGGACGGCTGCTGCCGGGATTGACGATCAAGCGGCGGATGCTGTCCACGCTGGCGCGGTCGCCTTCCTGGGCACGCACCAGCACGTCGATCTTGCGGTCGCGGAAACTGTAGCGGGTGGCCACGTCGCCACGCACCTTCTTGACCACCACGTCGGCGATCTGCCGCGTGGTCAGCCCCAGCGCGCCGGCGCGCTCCTGGTCGAAACGGATCTGGATTTCCGGGAAGCCCTCCTCGACCGTGGACTTGACGTCGGCATAGTGCGGGTTGTTGCGCAGCATCGCCGCCAGCGCCTGGCCGCCGCGTTCCAGCGTAGCCATGTCCTGGCCGCGCAGTTCCACTTCCAGCGGCGTGGAGAAGCTGAACAATGCCGGCCGCGCGAAATCGACCTGCACGCCGGGATGCTGCCGCATCGAATCACGCAGGCGCTCGGTGATCGCCGCTTCCGTGCGCGCGTCGCCGCCACCGGCCATCACCACGGTCAGCTTGCCGATGTTCTCACCGCTTTCGGTGGGGCTGGCATCCAGCCGCGTACCGCTGCCGCTGACGCCGTACAGGGACGCGATCTGCGCATCCTTGGCATGCGCCAACTGCAGCTCGCGGACCAGTGCGTCGGTCTGCTTGAGCGGCGTACCGGCCGGCAGCTTGGCGGTCATCTCGAAGCGGTCCTGGGCCAGCTGCGGGATGAGGTCGGCACCGAGCATCGGCACCAACGCCAGGCTGGCCACGAAGGCCAGCGCGGCCAGGCCCAGCACCTTGCCCGGATGATGCAGGGCCCCGGGCAGCAGCTTCAGGTAACCGCGCTCGGCACCGGCATAGGGCTTCATCGCGATGTCGCTGGCCTTGCGCATGACCGGGCCGATGACCGCGGCCAGGCCGCGCCAGACCCGGACCACCGCCCAGGCCAGGCCAAAGCAGCTCCAGCGCACCAGCGCGCCGATGCCACGGCGGCCGCCGGCGACCGGCTTGAGCCAGCGCTGTTGCGGCTGCCATGCGGCCTGCGCGGGCTCTTCCGGGAAGGCCAGCGGCGGGCGGCCTTTGAGCGAACTCAGCATCGGGATCAGGGTCATCGACACCAGCAGCGAGATCGCGATGGCGATCGCCACGGTCAGCGCCTGGTCGCGGAACAACTGGCCGGCAATGCCGTCCACGAACACCAGCGGCAGGAACACCGCGATGGTGGTGAGGGTGGAAGCGACCACGGCCATGCTCACTTCGCGGGTGCCGACGATGGCGGCCTGCAGGATGCCCAGCCCACGTTCGCGTGCCTTGGCGATGCTCTCCAACACCACGATCGAGTCGTCCACGACCAGGCCGGTGGCCAGCGCCAGGCCGCCCAGCGACATGACGTTGAGGCTCAATCCCATCTGGCCCATGAAGAAGAACGTGGTGATGATCGAGACCGGCAGCGACAGGCTGATCACGAAGGTGCTCCAGCCGTCACGCAGGAACAGGAAGATGATCAGGATGGCCAGCAGGCCACCGATCACCGCGTCCTTCTTGACGTCGCTGATGGCGTGTTCGATGAAGCGCGACTGGTCTTCGATGGTGGTCAGTTCGGCATCGCCGGGGATCTGGCCCTTGATCTGCTCCAGGCGCGCACGCAGCGCCTCGGCGGTGGCCACGGTGTTGGCGTCGCCTTCCTTGTAGATGGCCAGCTCGACCGCTTCCTTGCCGCCCAGGCGGATGATCGCCTCGCGCTCCTTGTAGCCCTGGCGAACGCTGGCGACATCCTTCAGCCGCACCGGCACGCCATTGGCGATGGTGGAGGAACTGCTGCTGGAGGCGCTCTGCGCCGCAGAGGCGGCCGCGACGGCCGCGTCCGAACCGGTGGAGGCGGCGATCGCGAACATCTGCTGCATGGCTGCGTCGGCAGCGCTGCCATTGCTGCCCTGGGTGGTCACCAGCAGGTTGCGGATGTCCTCCAGGTCGGCGAACTGATTGACGGTGCGCACCAGGAAGCGCTGCGAACCTTCCTCCAGGCGACCGCCGGAGATGTTGATGTTCTCTTCCTTGAGCCGCTTGATGACGTTGTCGATCGGCAGGTTGAGCTGGGCCAGCTTCTGCTGGTCGATGTCCACCTGGATCTCGTCCTCCAGGCCACCGCCCACCTTGACCGCGGCCACGCCGGCCACCGGCTCCAGTTTCTTCTTCAGGTCCTCGTCGGCGTAACGGCGCAGCTCGGTGAGCTGGCGCACCGCATCGGTCGCCGAGGCTGCATCGGCCTTGGCCGAGATCACCAGGCGCATGATCGGTTCGGTGGACGGATTGAAGCGCAGCAGCACCGGGGCCTTGGCCTCCAGCGGCAGGTTCAGCGCTTCCATCTTGTCGCGCACCTCCAGGCTGGCCTGGTCCATGTTGGTGCCCCAGGCGAACTCCAGCACCACATCGCTCTGCCCGGTGCGCGAGACCGACTTGAGCTTGCGCAGGTTCTTGACCACGCCCACGGCCTCTTCGACCGGTTCGCTGATCAGGGTTTCGATTTCGGTCGGCGCCGCACCGGTGTACTCGGTGCGCACGGTCAGGGTGGGATAGCTCAGGTCGGGCAGCAGGTTGACCTTGAGGTTGCCCAGGGCGATGAAGCCGAACAGCATCAGCGTCACCGTGCACATGGCGATGGTGACGCGGCGGCGGGTGGCGAATTCCACCAGGCCGCCGCCGTGTGCCCCCGGCCGCTCGCCGTGGTGCGGATCGTTGCCGTGGTCGTTGCCGGCCGAGGTCATTGACGGCTCTCCGCCTTCTTCGCCGGTGGCGTTGCGGCGGCGGTGGTGGTCGGCCTGGCACCGATCACCTGCACCGCGGTGCCATCACGCAGGGCCACCTTGCCGGCGGTGACGACCTGGTCGCCTTCGGCCAGGCCGTCGCGGATCTCCACCCACGGGCCTTCGGCGTAGCCCAGCGTGACCGGCACCCGTGCGACCTTGCCGGCCCGCACGCGGAACACCGCCGGCTCGCCGTCGTCGAGCAGCGCCAGGCGCGGCACCACCAGCGCGTCGGCGCGCTGGTCGTAGTCGATCCGGATGCGGCCGAACATGCCCGGCTGCAGGCCCTGGGCATCTTCGCCGAACCCGCTGACCACGCGGAACGTACCGCTGCCGGCGTCGACCACCGGCGAGATGCGGTCGACCACGCCGGGGAATGATTTACCCGGCAGCGCGTCGGCCACCAGCGTCACCGGCTGGCCGGCGCGCAGCGTGGCCAGTTCGCGCTCGGGCACGTTGAGGGTGGCCTCCAGGCGCGAGTTGTCGATGATCCGGAAGATCGGCGTGTTGATCTGCACGAAGTTGCCGGTCTTGATCGAGCGCGAAGCGATCACGCCGGAGATCGGCGCCACCACCGTGGTGTAGGACAGCTCCAGCGTGGCCAGGCGGTACTGCGCGCGGGCGTTCTCCACGTCGTACTTGATCTGGTCGACGTCGGCGGCGCTGACCATCTGCTGGCCGATCAGCTTCTGCGCACGCTGGTAGTTGTTCTCCAGCTTGCGCATCACCGCTTCGCTCTGTGCCACCGCCAGCCGCGCGCGATCCGGATCCAGCCGCACCAGCGGCTGCCCGGCGCGGACCGGCTGACCCTCCTCCACCAATACCGCCAATGCCACGCCGGAAGTCTTGGCCACCACCTGCGACTCGGCGCGCGCTTCCAGTGCAGCAGTGCCGGTGTAACTGGCCGCCACCGCGCGACGGCTGGCGGTCACTGCCTCGACCGGCACCGCGTCCACCGCCTTCTGGGCCTTGGGGTCCTTTTCGGCGGCCTGGGCATCGGCGGTGCCGGTGCCCGCGCCGCAGCCACTCAGCAGCAGGGAGGTAGAGAGAAGCAGGGCAGCGGCGCAGGTTCCGGTGCGGCCGTGCAGGAGAGAAGTTCGCGACATCGTCGTGTCCCTGAAGGATGCGTGGGCAGGTGTGGTAGCAAAGTAATGCACCACGTCACGATCACACCATATCCCAAAGGTCATGGTGACCTGCGGCAACCTCCCTGCGCGGGCCGGTTTCAGCTAGCTGAAAACGCAGGCTATACTCGGGCCAGTTCCGTACCCCACGCCGGAACGACCAGACCCGTACACCGGAAAGGACATCATGCGCCCGCAGCCGCTCGCCGCTTGTCTTCTGGCCGTCCTCCTGCCCCTCGGGGCCGCCGCACAGGCCGCCACTGCTCCTGCAGTACCCGCAGCACCTGCCGCACCTGCCACCGCCCCTGCCGCCGCCGCGCCCGCCCCCCTGACCGGGAGCTTCGACAATGGCCGCGTGCTCGCCTATACCTGCCAGGGGTGTCACGGCATCACCGGCTACAAGAACGCCTACCCCAGCTACCGGGTGCCCAAGATTGGCGGGCAGACCCAGCAGTACCTCAGCCAGGCGCTGAGCGAGTACCGCCAAGGCAAGCGCCGGCATCCCACGATGCAGGCGCAGTCCATGAGTTTCAGCGAACAGGAGATCGCCGATCTCGCTGTTTACCTGTCCACCGTCAAATAAGCGCGCTCATGTCGAAAGCCACGCCCTTCAAGCGTCACGCCATCGCCCTGTCCGTTGCCCTGCTGATGACTGCGTGTTCGCAGTCGCAGGTGGAAAACAGCGCAGATTCCGCCGCCGATCCGGGCCACGCCAGTGGCGAGCACGGGTCCGGCTCCTCCGCCGGCCTGCCCGCCGGTCGCATCGCCGCCGGTGAGGCCCGGGCCCAGGTCAAGGGCAAAGCGACCGGGCAGAGCTGCATCGACTGCCATGGGGCCGACGGCAACAAGCCGATCGACCCGACCTACCCGAAACTGGGCGGGCAATACGGCGACTATCTGGCGCATGCATTGCAGGCCTATCGGGCCGGCGACCGCCAACATGCGTTGATGACCCCGCAGGCAACCGGCCTGAGCGATCAGGACATTGCCGACCTCGCCGCGTATTTCGGGTCGCGGCCGAGCCAGTTGCGGGACCTGCACGGGGTGAAATGACCGCGGTAGCGCCGACCGTTGGTCGGCTGCCTATCATGACCCTCTGAATGGTAGAGCCGACCGTTGGTCGGCTGCCCTTCGTTCGGGCGTCATGACCCCCTGAATGGTAGAGCCGACCGTTGGTCGGCTGCCTTCCGTCCGGGCGTCATGAACCTCTGACGCCAGCCGACCAACGGTCGGCTCTACGGCTGAGGCCGACCAACGGTCGGTTCCAAGGGTGAGGGCTGAATGGTAGAGCCGACCGTTGGTCGGCTGCCCTTCGTTCGGGCGTCATGAACCTCTGACGCCAGCCGACCAACGGTCGGCTCTACAGGTGAGGCCGACGAACGGTCGGTTCCACGGGTGAGGGCTGAATGGTAGAGCCGACCGTTGGTCGGCTGCCTTTCGTTCGGGCGTCATGAACCTCTGACGCCAGCCGACCAACGGTCGGCTCTACGGGTGAGGCCGACCGACCGTCGGCTCCTCGGGGGAGGCCGACCCGCGGTCTGTTCCACACGTCCCGCACCGTCAAGCCGATCAACGGTCGGCTCTACGCCGATCACGGGATCAGGCGTCCAGCTCTTCCCAGCGTGCGTAGGCGGCATCCAGTTCGGCCTGCACCTTGCCGAGCTGCTGCGTGTGCGCGGCCATGTCGGCGGCGCTGCGCTGGTAGAACGCCGGGTCGTTCATCGCGGCGGTGAGGCCTTCGACGTCCTTTTCCAGGGTTTCGATCTTCAGCGGCAACTGTTCCAGCTCGCGCGCATCCTTGTAGCTGAGCTTGCGCTTGGGCTCGGCCGGGGCCGCAGCGGCCGCTGCAGCCGCAACGGGCCTGGGCGCCGCCACCGGTGCCGACGCGGCCGCCGCCGCCACGCGTGCGGCGTGGCGCTGCCAGTCGGTGTAGCCGCCGACGTACTCGCCGACCACGCCGTCGCCTTCCATGACCATGGTGGAGGTCACCACGTTGTCGAGGAAGTCACGGTCATGGCTGACCAGCAGCAAGGTGCCGGTGTAGTCGCTCAGCAGCTCTTCGAGTAGCTCGAGGGTTTCCACGTCCAGGTCGTTGGTCGGTTCATCCATCACCAGCAGGTTGGACGGCTGCGCGAACAGCTTGGCCAGCAGCAGGCGGTTGCGCTCGCCGCCGGACAGGCGGGTGATCGGTGCACGCGCGCGCTCGGGCGAGAACAGGAAGTCCTGCAGGTAGGCATGCACGTGCTTGCGCTTGCCGTTGAACTCGATGAAATCGCGGCCTTCGGCCACGTTCTCGATCGCGGTCCAGTCTTCGCGCAGCACCGCGCGGTACTGGTCGAAATAGGCAATCTGCAGGTTGGTGCCGGCGCGCACTTCACCGCTCTGCGGCTGCAGGTCACCCAGCAACAGCTTGAGCAGCGTGGTCTTGCCGCTGCCGTTGGGACCGATCAGGCCGATGCGGTCGCCGCGCAGGATGACGGTGCTGAAATCCTTGACCATCATTCGCTCGCCGAAGGCGAAGGAGATGTCCTTGACGTCGATGACCTTCTTGCCGGAGTTCTCCGCCTGCGCCGCTTCCATGCGTACGTTGCCGCCGAGTTCGCGGCGCTGCGAACGGTCGTTGCGCATCGCCTTCAGGCGGCGCACGCGGCCTTCGTCGCGGGTACGCCGGGCCTTGATGCCCTGGCGGATCCAGATTTCTTCCTGGGCCAGCAGTTTGTCGAAGCGCGCGTTTTCCTGCGCCTGCGCGTTCATGCGCTCTTCGCGGCGGCGTTCGTAGTTGGCCCAGTCGCCCGGCCAGCTGGTGACCTGGCCGCGGTCGATCTCGACGATGCGGGTGGCCAGGGCACGCAGGAAACGACGGTCATGGGTGACGAACACCACGCTGCCGTTCCAGTTCTTGAGGAACATTTCCAGCCAGTCGATGGCTTCGATGTCCAGGTGGTTGGTCGGTTCGTCCAGCAGCAGCAGATCCGGCGAGGACACCAGCGCGCGGCCGAGCAGCACGCGCCGCTTCATGCCGCCGGACAGGCGCGCGAACTCCGCCTCGCCATCCAGGTCGAGCTTGGTCAGGGTCTCGCTGACGCGCTGGTCCAGGCCCCAGCCGTTGGCGGCGTCGATCTTGGCCTGCACGGCCGAGAGGGCATCGCCGTCGAAGTCGTCGGCCATGCTCAGGTGGTGGAATTCGGCCAGCCACTGGCCCAGCTCGCCGAGCCCATCGGCGACCACGTCGAAGACGCTGCCGGCGGCACCGTGCGGCACCTCCTGTTCCAGGCGGGTGATGCGCACCCCCTGCTGCACGCGGACTTCGCCATCATCGGGCTTGTGATCGCCGGACAGCAGTTTGAGCAGGGTCGATTTGCCGGCGCCGTTGCGGCCGATCAGGGCGATACGCTCGCCCGGCTCGATCGACAGTTCGGCTTTTTCCAGCAACAAGGGGCCGCCGACGCTGAAGTCGACGTTTTGCAGAGTAATCAGAGGCATCCGCCCATTGTACGGGCTGGCGGTGCGCGGCGTCGCTCAGGCGTGCGCGAAAGCGTCCCGCGGCAGCCCCAGCAGCGCACCCAACGCCGGCGGCACCTGCTTGCCCGGGTGCCGCACCACCCACAACTGGCGCGACAACGGCGGCAGCGGGGTATCCAGGATGCGCAGGGTGCCCAGTGCCACCAGATCGGCCACGGCATGCCTGGACAGGCAGGCCACGCCCAGCCCCGCCGCAGCCGCCTGCTTGATGGCCTCGGTACTGCCCAGCTGCATCGAGCGGCCGAAGTGGTGCAGGTGCGGCAGCAGCGCCTGCTCCACCGCCTCGCGGGTGCCCGAGCCGGGTTCGCGCAACAGCCAACGGGCCGCGGCCAGCGCGGCCAGGTCCGGCGCCGGGCCCAGCGGCGCGCCTGCCGCAGCGACGATCACCAGGGCATCGCGCTGCCACGGCAGCACCTGCAGGCCGCTGTCATGGCAGGGCCCTTCGATCAGACCCAGGTCCACCTCCAGCCGCTGCACCGCCGCGACCACGTCGGCGCTGTTGCCGATGCGCAGATCGACCTGCGCCAGTGGATTGCCGGCGAGCAGCGAGGCGACCCGGGCCGGCAGCAGATAGTTGCCGATGGTGGTGCTGGCGCCGATCCGAAGGTGCAGCGGGGGGCCGCCGGCGCCGGCCTCGCGGCCGATGCCGGCCATCGCCTCCAGCTCGGTGGCGCCCACCAGCAGCGCACGCGCCGGCCCCAGCAATGCGCGGCCCTGTGCGTTGAGCACCAGCCGGCGCCCAATCCGGTCGAACAGCGGCGCCGGCAGCTGGGTTTCCAGCTCGTTGAGCGCGGCGCTGGTGGCCGACTGCGACAGCGCCAACTGCTCGCCTGCCGCCGCAGTGGTGCCGGCGTCGGCGACGCTCACGAAAACCTGCCATTGGCGAAGGGTGATGTGCATCCGGCCATTAACCCATTTATCGGGTTGAAATGACATGAATAATCCGTTTTACAGGTTCAATGGACGATTCCATCCTGACGATCTGCATTGATTGGAGTTCTGCCGTGACCACGTCCACCGCCGCCCTGCCGCTTCCGCCCCTTATCCAGCGCTGGCGCGGGCGCCTGCCGGGGCTGCTGCTCACCCTGCTGGTGGCCGCGACGGCAATGGGCCTGGCCACCCTGCCCTGGCTGCAGGCGCACGGCATCAGCGCGTTGACCCTGGCCGTCGTGCTCGGTATCGCGCTCGGCAACAGCGTCTACCCGCGCATCGCCGCGCAGGCCGCGCCGGGCGTGGGCTTCTGCAAACAGTGGCTGCTGCGCGCCGGGATCGTGCTGTATGGCCTGCGGCTGACCTTCCAGGACATCGGCCAGGTCGGCGTGGCCGGTGTGCTGATCGACGCCCTGGTGCTGGCCAGCACCTTCGCGCTGGCCTGGTGGGCCGGCACCCGCTGGTTCGGCATGGATCGCGAGAGTGCGCTGTTGATCGGCGCGGGCAGCGCGATCTGCGGCGCCGCGGCAGTGATGGCCGCCGAACCGGTGGTGCGCGGCCGCGCCGGCCAGGTGACCGTGGCGGTAGCGACGGTGGTGGTGTTCGGCACGCTGGGGATGTTCCTGTACCCGCTGCTGTACCAGCTCAATCTGGCCCATGGCGGGCTGCCGATGGGCGAAGCGGCCTATGGCGTGTTCACCGGCTCGACCGTGCACGAGGTGGCGCAGGTGGTCGCGGCCGGACGCGCGGTCAGCGAGGGCGCCGCCGATACCGCGGTGATCGCCAAGATGGTGCGGGTGATGATGCTGGCTCCGTTCCTGGTCGCGCTGTCGTTGCTGCTGGCGCGCGGCCGTGCGACGCAACCAGGCGCCGGACGCGCGGCGATCGTGGTGCCCTGGTTCGCGTTCGGGTTCGTGGCGGTGGCCGGAATCAACTCGCTGCACGTACTGCCTTCGGCCGTGGTCGCCGCGGCCATCGACGTGGATACGGTGCTGCTGGCCATGGCGATGGCCGCGCTGGGACTGACCACCCACGTCTCGGTGCTGCGCCAGGCCGGGCTGAAGCCGCTGATGCTGGCCCTGCTGCTGTTCGGCTGGCTGATCGGCGGCGGGCTGGCCATCAACCTGGGCGTGCATGCCTGGCTGGGGTGAGCCCCGGGCCGTGCAACACTACGGCGATGAAATCTGCGCGCGTGCCCCCTGTCGATCGCAGCTGCCTGCGTATCCCCTACCGGCTGCTGCTGCAGCGCTACGCGGCCGCGGATGACGCCGAAGACGACCTGCTCGAACTGGTGCGCCAGGTCGCCGGCGCGGATGCGGCGGTGTGCTGGAAGGAAGATATCGAGCATTCCAATCCATGGTTTCACACGCTGATTCTGGACGTCAGCGCCAGCCTCGGCGAGTTCAGCCACGCCCAGCACGGCGCCTTGATGGACCGCCTGCGGGCGCTGGATCTGGCCTGAGCCTGGCCGGCACCCGCCCGGCGAGCGGCGCAGCGGGTAGAATGCGCCATGAACGAATTCTCCGAACTGCCCCTGTCGGCCTCGCTGGCGGCGGGCATCGACGCGCTGGGCTATACCCGCATGACCCCCGTGCAGGCGCAGAGCCTGCCGGCCATCCTTGATCGCCGCGACCTGATCGCACAGGCCCCGACCGGCAGCGGCAAGACCGCCGCCTTCGGCCTGGGCCTGCTGCAGGCGCTGGACCCGGCGGTGATCCGCGCCCAGGCGCTGGTGCTGTGCCCCACCCGCGAGTTGGCCGACCAGGTGGGCAAGCAGATCCGCAAGCTGGCCACCGGCATTCCCAACCTCAAGCTGGTGGTGCTCACCGGCGGCATGCCGCTGGGCCCGCAACTGGCCTCGCTGGAAGCGCACGACCCGCACGTGGTGGTGGGCACGCCCGGACGCATCCAGGAGCTGGGCCGCAAGCGCGTGCTCAAGCTCGGCGGGGTGACCACGCTGGTGCTGGACGAAGCCGACCGCATGCTCGACATGGGCTTCGAAGAGCCCATCCGCGAGATCGCCGGGCGCACCAGCAAGGACCGCCAGACGCTGCTGTTTTCGGCCACCTACCCGGATGAGATCCGCACGATCGCGCGCGAGCTGCTGCGCGATCCGGTCGAGGTGACCGTCGAAGGCGCCGACAACGCGCCGGCGATCCGCCACCTGTTCTGCGAGACCGACCTGGCCAGCAAGCAGAAGGCACTGGCCGGGCTGCTGCTCAAGTACAACCCGGAATCGACCGTGGTGTTCTGCAATACGCGCCGCGATGTGGACGACGTGGCCAACTCGCTGCAGCAGTTCGGGTTCTCCGCGCTGCCGCTGCATGGCGAAATGGAGCAGCGCGACCGCGATGAGGTTCTGGTGCGCTTCGCCAACCGCAGCTGCAACGTACTGGTGGCCAGCGACGTGGCCGCGCGCGGGCTGGACGTGCAGGACCTGGCGGCGGTGATCAACTACGAGCTGCCGACCGACATCGAGACCTACGAACACCGCGTGGGCCGCACCGGTCGCGCCGGCGCGACCGGTCTTGCGATCAGCCTGGTGACCGGCCGCGAGCGCAACCGCGCCGACGCGCTGGAAGCGGCGCAGGGCAAGCCACTGGACTGGCAGAAGACCCCCCTGGCGACCGCCCGCCCGGCGGTGCTGCCGCAGGCCGCCATGGAGACCCTGCGTATCGACGGCGGCAAGACCGACAAGCTGCGCCCCGGCGACATCCTCGGCGCACTGACCGGCGACGCCGGGCTGTCGGCCAAGGTGATCGGCAAGATCGACATCTATGCCACCCGCTCGTACGTGGCGATCGCACGCGAGCATGTCGGCCGGGCGATTGCGCGGCTGGAAGCGGGCAAAATCAAGGGCCGTCGGTTCCGCGTCCGCAGGATGTAAGCGACGCGCGGTGGGAGGGCGGCCATACCCCCGTAGAGCCGACCGTTGGTCGGCTGCTCCCCCCACCGTAGAGCCGACCGTTGGTCGGCTGCTCCCGCCCCCGTAGAGCCGACCGTTGGTCGGCTGCACATGCCCCCGTAGAGCCGACCGCTGGTCGGCTGCTCCCGCTCAAGGAGCCACCGGCCAGCGGCCGGCCCTACCGGAGCTGGATCAACAGCAGCCGACCAACGGTCGGCTCTACGGTGGGCGGTGGCATGGCCACCGCGCCTAGGCGTCAATACACCAGGTTGGCCAGCAGCGGCACATCCGCCGCCCAGCGCTCGCGCCCGCCCAGGCCGGCCAGCTCCACCAGCACCGCGGCGCCGAGCACCTCGACCTGCAACTGGCGCGCCAGCGACAGTGCCGCCAGCAGGGTCCCGCCGGTGGCCAGCACGTCATCGATGATCAGCACGCGCGCGCCCGGCGGCAACGCATCGGCATGCACTTCGATGCTGTCGGTGCGGTATTCCAGCGTGTAGTCCTGCTTGAGCGTGCGGCCCGGCAGCTTGCCCGGCTTGCGCACCGGCACGAAGCCCACGCCCAGCACGCGCGCCATCGCCGCACCCAGGATGAAACCGCGCGATTCGATGCCCATCACCGCCTGCAGGTTGGCCGTGCGCCACGGTTCGACCATCGCATCAATGGCAGCGGCGAAATCCTCGCCGTTGGCCAGCAGCGGCATGATGTCCTTGAACAGGATGCCCGGCTTGGGGAAGTCGGCGATGTCGCGCAGGCGGCCGGCCCAGGCGGGCGTGGCGGAAGACTCGGTCATGGGCGGGGAAACCAAACGGGTGGCATAGGGTAAACGCTTCGGCCGGGCACCGCCCGCGACCGGCGGCCGCTGCGTTGCTGCGTTCCAGCGATGGCATGGCAAGTTCACGCGTAAATCGCACATCGGTGCGATAATCGCCCTAACCGGTCGTTCACTTCGTTTCCGCGATAAGCAGCGGAACATCCGTCGCGCTGTCGCCAGGCGATGCATGCAGGCAAGGTGACGCCCGACGGTCCCCGCCACGCTGGTCGCGCGCGGGCCTGCCCGCTGCCGGTCGGCAATGGGTTTCCTCTGTAGAGGTTCATGCAACGTGAACGAGAACAAGAAACAGTCGGCGACCTGCCGGATCCTGGTCATCCTGCTCGGCGTGCTGGTCATGCTGTTCGGCCTGGCCCTGCTGGTCGGCGGTATCCGCCTGGTACAACTGGGCGGCAGTGTGTACTTCCTGCTGATGGGCGCCGCCTCGCTGCTGGCCGGCGTGTTGGTGGCCGCACGCCGCCCCGCGGGCGCGCTTGTGTATGGCGTGGCCTTCGTGGCCACCGCCGTCTGGGCCGTGGCCGATGCGGGCCTGGAATTCTGGCCGCTGGTCTCGCGCCTGGTGATGCCGGCGGTGCTGGCGCTGCTGGTGGCGCTGGCCTGGCCCGCGTTGCGGCGCGCCCGCGGCGTGCCCGCCGGACGCGGCGCGTACGGCGTGGCCGCGCTGCTGCTGGTCGGCCTGCTCGCCACCGCCGTCTCGGCGTTCCAGCCGCGCCCGGTGGTGACCGCGCAGGGCCAGCGACCGGCCGTGGTGCCGGTGGCCAAGGGCAGCGAACAGCGTGACTGGATGCACTGGGGCAACACCACCGGCGGCACCCGTTTCGCCGCGCTGGACCAGATCACCCCGGACAACGTGGACCAGTTGCAGGTCGCCTGGACCGCACATACCGGCGATGTCCCGCAGAGCGACGGCTTCGGTGCCGAGGACCAGGTCACCCCGCTGCAGATCGGGCAGACCCTGTACGTGTGCACGCCGCACAACCAGGTGATCGCGATGGACGTGGACAGCGGCAAGCAGCGCTGGTCGTTCGATCCCAAGGCGACCGCGCCGAACTGGCAGCGCTGCCGTGGACTGGGCTACTTCGACGCCAGCCTGCCGATCGCGGGCGTGCCAACCGTGGCCGCCGCGGTCGCTGCCCCCGCCCCCGCACCCCCGGCGCCCGCCCTGGCCGCCGCGCCCCCCGCCCCGGCGTTGTGCGAAAAGCGCATCCTGATGACCTCGATCGACGCGCGCCTGTTTGCCCTGGATGCGGCCACCGGTGCGGCCTGCCCGGACTTCGGCGTTAATGGCGTGGTCGACCTGAAGGTCGGCATGGGCGAGATCAAGCCCGGCTTCTACACCCTCACCGCCGCGCCGTTGGTGGCCGGTGAGCTGGTGATCGTCGGCGGCCGCGTGGCCGACAACATCGAGGTCGGCGAGCCGTCCGGCGTGGTGCGCGCGTACAACGTGCGCAGCGGTGCGCTGGCCTGGGTCTGGGACCTGTCCAAGCAGACCCCGGACGTGCCGCTGGATCCGTCCATCCACTACACGCGCGCCACCCCGAACGTGTGGACCTCCATGGCCTACGACCCGCAGCTGGGCCTGGTCTACCTGCCGACCGGCAACACCACCCCGGACCAGTGGGCCGGCGAGCGCACTCCGCAGGACGACAAGTACAGCTCGGCCGTGGTCGCCCTCGACGTCGCCACCGGCAAGGAGCGCTGGGTCTACCAGACCGTGCACCACGACCTGTGGGACTACGACCTGCCCGCACAGCCCACCCTCACCGACGTGCCCGACGGCAAGGGTGGCACCCTGCCGGCACTGCTGCAGATCACCAAGGCCGGCCAGGTGTTCATGCTCAACCGCGCCACCGGCCAGCCGATCACCGAGGTGCGCGACATCCAGGCACCGCAGGGCCACGCCGACGGCGAGCGGTATTCGCCCACCCAACGGCTGTCGGTGGGCCTGCCGCAGATCGGCGCGCAGACGCTGACCGAATCGGACATGTGGGGCGCCACGCCGATCGACCAGATGCTGTGCCGCATCCAGTTCAAGGGCTTCCGCTACGACGGCATGTTCACCCCGCCGGGCGAGGACCTGGCGTTGCAGTGGCCTGGCTCGCTGGGCGGCATGAACTGGGGCAGCGCCTCGGTCGATCCGACCACCGGCTACCTCTTCGTCAACGACATGCGCCTGGGCCTGTGGACCAAGCTGATCCCGCGTGCACAGATGACCACCGGCGCCGGCGGCGTGGAAATGGGCGCGGCCTCGCAGACCGGTACGCCGTACGGCTCGCTGCGCGACCGCTTCCTGTCCAAGCTCGGCATTCCCTGCCAGAAGCCGCCGTTCGGCACGTTGTCGGCCATCAACCTGGCCACCCACCAGCTGGTCTGGCAGGTGCCGGTGGGCACGGTGAAGGACACCGGTCCGATGGGCATCAAGATGCGCCTGCCGATCCCGATCGGCATGCCCACCCTGGGCGGCTCGCTGGCTACCCAGTCCGGCCTGCTGTTCTTCGCCGGTACCCAGGATTACTACCTGCGCGCCTACGACAGCCGCAGCGGCAAGGAAGTGTGGAAGGCGCGGATGCCGGTGGGCAGCCAGGGCACGCCGATCACCTATGTGTCGCCGACGACCGGGCGCCAGTACGTGGTGATTTCCGCCGGCGGCGCGCGCCAGTCGCCGGATCGCGGTGATTACGTGATCGCCTACGCGCTGCCGACCGCGCACTGAGCCACGCGCGCCACGGTCGCCCGACCGTGGCGCATCGGCTTCGCTTCGCTGCGTGCAGCCTTTACCATGCACGATCACCGAGCACGACACACCGCCATGTCCGCCGTACCTCCCAGCCGTCGCCCCAAGCGCGTCCCTGCCCCGCCGCAGGACCGCGGCCTCAGCCATGAGCTGATGCAGCAGATACAGGACAACCAGGGCGATCCGGATTTCATGACCTCGCTGGGCCGTGGCCTGGTGGTGCTGAGCGTGTTCTCGCAACATCCGCGCGAAGTGACCATGTCGCAGATCAGCACCGAGACCGGGATTTCCCGCGCCGCGGTGCGCCGCGTGCTGTACACGCTGGAGAAGCTCGGTTACGTGGGCGAACAGGGCCGCGGCTTCGTGCTGCTGCCGCGCGTGCTGGGCATGGGCGGGGCGTACGTCGCGTCCTCGTCGATGACCGCCGCCGCGCAGCCGGTGCTGGATGCACTGCGCGACGATGTGCACGAGTCCTGCTCGCTGGGCGTGCTCGATGGCGACGACGTGCTGTACGTGGCACGTGCCGAAACGGTGCGGATCATGTCGATCGGGCTGCGTGCCGGCAGCCGCCTGCCGGCGTACTGCACCTCGATGGGCCGCGTGCTGCTGGCCGCACTGCCGCGCGACACGCTGGAAAGCTACCTGGAGCGCAACCCGCTGCGACCGCGCACCGAGCGCACCGTGACGCGCATGGACGAGTTCCTCGACACCCTGGAGCGGGTCCGTCGCGAAGGCGTCGCCCTGGTCGACCAGGAGCTGGAGATCGGGCTGCGCTCGATTGCCGTGCCGGTGCATGCGCGCAGTGGCAACGTGGTGGGTGCGTTGAACATCGGCACCCAGGCCGGCCGCATCAGCCTGGGCGTGATGCAGTCGCAGCTGCTGCCGCGCCTGCGTGAGGCGGCGCAGCGGCTGGGGACGTTGTTGCAGTAACGCGCCGTTGCGCCTTGCAGGGCTGCCGGCCAGCCGCCGGCCCTTCCGTCAGGGCGTGGATTCGTTGGCCTGTTCTTCCAGGATCGGCCTGGCCAGTGCGAAGGCATGGTTGGCCGCCGGCACGCCACAGTAGATCGCCGCCTGCAGCAGCGCCTCCTTGATCTGGTCGGCGGTGACGCCATTGTTGCGCGCCGCGCGGATGTGCAGCTTGAATTCTTCGTCGTGGCCAAGCGCCACCATCATCACGATGGTGAGCAACGAGCGCGTGTGCCGTGGCAGGCCATCGCGCGTCCATACCGTGCCCCACGCGGTGCGCGTGATGAAGGCCTGGAACTCCTCGGTGAAATCGGTGCGCGCCTGCAGCGAGCGCTCCACGTGGGCCTCGCCGAGCACGGCGCGGCGTACCGCGAGGCCGGCTTCGTAGCGTTCCTGTTCGTCCATTGGGGATGCCTCTGTTGGGGTGGGCGTGCCGACCCACGGTCGGCACCTGGCCGGTTCAGCGTAGGTGTGCGGCGAGCGCGGCGGTGAACGCACCGGCCGATTCGAGGTTGCAGATGTGGCGACCCGGCACCGCGATGGCCTGCCCCTGCGCGACGCCGGCGGCGATCGCCGCCAGGTCCGATGGCGGGCAGACGGGGTCGTCATCGCCGGCAATGGCCAGCGTCGGCACCGTGATGCCGGCCAGCGCGCCGCGGAAGTCGGCGGTGGCAACGGCATGGCAGCAGCCGATGTAACCGGCCACGCGGGTGGCGACGAAGCGCTGCAGGATGTCGTCCACCACGGCTGGTTGCGCTGCAGCGAAGGCCGGGGTGAACCAGCGTTCGGCGGTGCCCGCGCGCAACGGCTGCAGCCCGTCCTGCTCGACCTGCGCGATGCGCGCCTGCCAGCTCTCGGCCGTGCCGATCTTCGCTGCGGTCGCGGCCACGGTCAGCGTGCGCAGCCGCGCGCCGGCATGGAGACCGAGCCATTGGCCGGTCAGGCCGCCGATCGACAGCCCGCAGAAATGGCTGCGCTCCACCCCGAGGTGGTCCCACAGGGCCAGCACGTCCGCGCCCAGGTCGGCCACGCTGTACGCGCCCGGCGGCGCGCTGGACTGGCCGTGGCCGCGGCGGTCGTAGCGCAGGATGCGGAACTGCGCGGCCAGCGCGTCCACTTGCGCATCCCACATGTGCAGGTCGGTGCCCAGCGAGTTGCAGAAGGTCAGCCAGGGCGCATCCACCGGTCCATCGACGCGGTAGTGAATGCGGTGCAGGGGCAGATCAAGGAACGGCATGCAGTACTCCAGGAAACGGATCAGCCGCGCGCAAGCACGCGGTCGATCCAGGTATCGGCCATGCCGCGCCAACTGTCGGCGGCAAACAACGCCTGCAACTGTGCGGGCGGCAGCTGCGCGGCCACCTCGGGCATCTGCTGCAGGACGTCGCCCAGATGCCGCGACTCGGCCAGCGCACGCCGCGCGGCTTCTTCCACCAGTGCGTGCGCGGCGGCCTTGCCGAGCGTGCCGGCCAGGGTCACCGCCACCGCTTCGGCGTAAAGCAGGCCACCGTGGCTGTCCAGGTGCGCCTGCATGCGCGGGCGGTCCAACTGCAGGCCCTGCACGACCACGCTTACCTGGGCCAGGCTGCCGGCGCACAGGCGCACGATCTCCGGCACGGTCTCCCATTCGGCGTGCCACTGCCCCGCAGCGCGCTCATGCGGCTGCGGCATCGCCGCGAACAGCGTGGACAGCAGGCCCGGCACGCGGGTGGCCGCGGCGATCGCCGCCACGCACCCCACCGGGTTGCGCTTGTGCGGCATCGCCGAGGAGCCGCCTTTGCCTTCGCCGCTTGGCTCGAACGCTTCGGCGACCTCGGACTGCATCAGCAGCACGATGTCGGTGGCGATCTTGCCAAGGGTCCCGGTGAGCAGCGCGAAGGCGCTGCCGAGTTCGGCGATGCGGTCGCGTGCGGTGTGCCAGGGCAGCGACGGCACCGGCAGGTCGAGCGCGTCGCCGAGCGCCAGCGCTACGTCCAGCCCGCGCGACTGCAACGAGGCCAGCGTGCCGGCGGCACCGCCGAACTGCAGCACCAGCGTATCGCTGCGCAGCGCCTGCAATCGTCGTTGGCTGCGCTGCAGCGCATCCAGCCAGCCCGCCGCCTTCAGCCCGAAGGTGACCGGCACGGCCTGTTGCAGCAGGGTGCGCCCGGGCAGCCCGGTATCGCGCTCGGCATCGGCAAGACCCGCCAACGCGGCGCACAGCACCTGCAGCCGCTCCTCGACGCGGGTGAGCGCGTCACGCAACTGCAGGATGGCGCCGCTGTCGATGATGTCCTGGCTGGTGGCCCCCCAATGCACCCAGCGCGCCGCGTCGGGATCGTGCTGGCGCACCTGCGCGGTGAGCGCCTTGACCAGCGGGATGGCCGGGTTGCCGGCCAGCGCGGTGGCCTGGCCGAGCGCATCAAGCGGGTAGTGTCCGGCTTGGCAGGCGGCCTCGATCGGGGCCAGCGCGGCGGCGGGGATCACCCCGCAGCGCACCTGCGCGCGGGCGAGCGCCGCTTCCACGTCGAGCATCGCCTGCACCCGCGCGGCGTCGGTAAACAGGGCGTCCACCACCGGATCGCCAAACAACCCGCCCAGCAGGGAATGCGAATCGTGCATCAAACCAGCTCCATCCAGGACCGGGACAGCTTACCCGCGCCGGCCGCCGGCAGGCGTGGAGGCCACATCAGTAATCGAAGAACACGGTTTCGTGCTCGCCCTGCATGCGTACGTCCCAGTGGTACACGCCATTGCCCTGCGCCTGCGCGATGAGCGTGCCACGGCGCTCGGCCGGGACCAGCGCGAGGATCGGATCGGCGGCATTGCCGGGCGCATCGCTGAAGTACAGCCGTGCGCTGGCGGCGCGCAAGAGGCCACGCATGAACACCAGCACCATCAGGTGCGGGGCCTGCGCGCGCCCGCCCGGGCCGGCCACGCTGCCAGGCCGGATCGTGCTGAAGGCGAAGCGGCCGTGTTCATCGGTGGGTACCCTGCCCCAGCCGTCGAACGCCGGGTCGTGGTCGGCATGGCGCGGGTCTTCGGGGTGGGCATAGATGCCCTGCGCGTCGGCCTGCCAGATCTCCAGCACCGCATCGGACACCGGCACGCCGACGCCGTCGAAGACCTGGCCCTGCACCTGCACGCGATCGCCCTGCGCCTGGGCCGGTGCGATGTCGGTGCGGTACAGCGGTTCCAGGCCCAGCCGGTAGTACGGGCCCACGGTCTGCCATGGAGTGGATTGGAAACTCATCTGCTTACTCCCACACGGTCATCTTGCGGCCACGCAAGACGATGTCGAAACGGTAGCCCAGGGCGAATTCGTTCGCGGTGTTTTCCCAGTCGAACGAGGACACCATGCGCGCGCGAGCCTTGGGATCGTCCACGCAGTTGTAGATCGGGTCGTAGGCCAGCAACGGGTCGCCGGGGAAATACATCTGGGTGACCAGGCGCTGGCCGATCCCCTCGCCGTGCAGCGAGAAATGGATATGCGCCGGCCGCCACGCGTTGTAATGGTTGCGCCACGGGTAGGCGCCCGGCTTGATCGTGGTGAAGCGGTAGCGGCCGTGGTCGTCGGTGAGCACCTGGCCAGTGCCGGTGAAGTTGGGGTCCAGCGGCGCATCGTGCTGGTCGCCCTTGTGCAGGTAGCGGCCCGCCGCATTGCACTGCCAGACTTCGACCACGCTGTTGCGGACCGGGCGGCCGTTCTCGTCCAGCACGCGCCCGCTCACGACGATGCGTTCGCCGAGCGGCTGGCCCTTGAAGCCGGCGGTGAGGTCGGCGGCGTGCTCGCCCAGGGTGATGCGGTCCAGGGTCGGCCCGGTCACTTCGGACAGCGTGGCCGGAATCTGGATCGGATCGCGGCCGGGGCCGCGCAGGCGGGTGGACGCATACGGCAGGTGGATGCGCGCCGGCTGGGTGCCGGGATACGGCCTGCGGTAACCGCGCAGGTCAGTGGGATCGCTCATGGCGTACTCCAAGTGGCGGGCGGCCCGGAGGCCGCGGCTGGGTGGCACCGGCACGCTGCCATGCAAGGCGGGCAGCGGCCGTGAAACAGGAAGAAGGCACGCGGTTCACACGCGTTCGATGGCCAGCGCAACGCCCTGGCCGACACCGATGCACATCGTCGCCAGGCCGCGCCGTCCACCGCCGGCCTCCAGTTGGCGCAGCAGGGTCAGCGCGAGGCGTGCACCACTCATGCCCAGCGGGTGGCCGAGCGCGATGGCGCCGCCATTGGCGTTCACGTGCACGGCATCATCGGCAAGGCCCAACTCACGCAGGCAGGCCAGGCCCTGCGAGGCAAAGGCTTCGTTGAGTTCGATGGCGTCGAAGTCGCCGATCGACAGCCCCAGCCGCGCCATCAATGCGCGGCTGGCCGGCACCGGGCCCATGCCCATCACCGCCGGCTCCACGCCTGCGCTGGCAAAGCCGAGAATTCGTGCGCGCGGGGTCAGCCCCAGCGCCTGCACCTGCGCGCCGGAGGCCAGCAGCAGGGCCGCCGCGCCATCGTTGATGCCCGAGGCATTGCCGGCGGTGACGGTACCCGGCTGACGGAACAGCGGTTTGAGCTTGCCCAGCGCCTCCATCGTGGTGTCGGCACGCGGGTGTTCATCGTGCTCCACGCGCACGCTTTCGCCGCGCTTGCGGCCCGGCGCATCCACCGCGACGATCTCGCCCTCGAAGAAGCCACGCTGCTGGGCCGCGGCGGTGCGCTGCTGGCTGCGCAGCGCGAACGCATCCTGGTCATCGCGTGAAATCGCGTAGCGCTCGGCGACATTTTCCGCGGTCTGCCCCATGGTTTCCACGCCGTGCAGCTCACGCAGGCGCGGGTTGATGAAGCGCCAGCCCATCGTGGTGTCTTCCAGGATCTGGTCGCGTGCGAATGCGCTGCCCGGCTTGCCCATCACCAGCGGCGCGCGCGACATCGACTCCACGCCACCGGCGATGGCCAGCCCCAGTTCGCCGGCGGCGATGCCGCGGGCCACCGTGCCGATCGCATCCAGGCCCGAGCCACACAACCGGTTGATGGTGCTGCCCGGCACGCTGACCGGCAAACCGGCCAACAGCAGGCTCATCCGCGCCACGTTGCGGTTGTCTTCGCCGGCCTGGTTGGCGCAGCCCAGGTACACCTCCTCGATCAGCGCCGGGTCCAGCTGCGGGTGGCGCGCCAGCAGCGCCTTGATCGGGATCGCGCCGAGGTCGTCGGCACGGATGCCCGACAGCGCACCGGCATAGCGGCCGATCGGGGTGCGGATACCATCGACGATATAGGTTTCCTGCAGGCTCATGTCAGGCTCCTTCACGCATCTGCAGCGGCAGGCCGGTCAGGTCGCGCAGCTGCGCCAGCGTCACCCCGTCGACCATCTCCAGCACAGTCGCGCCGTCCTTGCCCAGGTCGAACACGGCCACGTCGGTATAGACCCGCGACACGCAGCGCAGGCCGGTCAGCGGATAGCTGCACGCGGCCACCAGCTTGCTCTGCCCCTGCTTGGTGAGCAGGTCCATCATCACGAAGACCTGCTTGGCACCGATCGCCAGATCCATCGCACCGCCTACTGCCGGAATCGCATCGGCCGCACCGGTGCTCCAGTTGGCCAGGTCGCCTTGCGCCGACACCTGGAACGCGCCCAACACGCAGATGTCGAGGTGGCCGCCGCGCATCATCGCGAACGAATCGGCGTGGTGGAAATAGCAGCCGCCGGTGAGCAGCGTCACCGGCTGCTTGCCGGCATTGATCAGGTCCGGGTCTTCCTCGCCGGGCGCCGGTGCGGGGCCCATGCCGAGCAATCCGTTTTCCGACTGCAGGAAAATGTCCTTGTCGGCCGGCAGGAAGTTGGCCACCGTGGTCGGCAGGCCGATGCCCAGGTTCACGTACGCGCCTTCCGGGATGTCACGGGCGACGCGGGCAGCCATCTGTTCGCGGCTCAGGCGGTTCATGCGCGGGCTCCTTCAGCGGCGGATGCAGGCAGTTCGACCACGCGCTGCACGAAGATCCCCGGGGTGACCACCGCTTCGGGATCGAGCTCGCCCAACGCCACCACGGCGTCGACCTGGACGATCGCGCAGCGTGCGGCCATCGCCATCAGCGGGCCGAAGTTGCGCGCGGTCTTGCGGTACACCAGGTTGCCCCAGCGGTCGCCCTGGTGGGCCTTGATCAGCGCGAAGTCGGCGTGCAGCGGGTACTCGAGCACGTAGTGGCGACCGTCGATTTCGCGGGTTTCCTTGCCCTCGGCCAGCTCGGTGCCATAGCCGGTGGGGGTGAAGATCGCGCCCAGCCCGGACCCGGCGGCGTGGATGCGCGCAGCGAGGTTGCCCTGCGGCACCAGCTCCAGTTCGATCTCGCCAGCACGGTAGGCGGCATCGAAATGCTGCGAATCGGCCTGCCGCGGGAACGAACAGATGATGCGTCGCACGCGCTTGTGCTGGATCAGCGCGGCCAGCCCGCTGTCGCCGTTGCCCGCGTTGTTGTTGATGATGGTGAGTTCGCGCGCGCCCTGTGCGATCAGCGCATCGATCAGCGCGTCGGGCATGCCGGCGGTGCCGAAGCCGCCGATCATCACCGTGGCGCCGTCGTGGATATCGGCCACCGCTGCGTCAGCGCTGGCCACGGTCTTGTCGATCACTGCATTGCTCCTTGCCGCGCACTGCGATGCACGGCCACGTGCGGGAAGACTCTGGAAGCGACCATGGTGCGGAGCGCGCCCTGCACGGTCAATCCGATATTCGGCCACTTGATTCGATAATCGCACATCATTGTCATTTTCCCCGGGCGCTCAGGTGCGCGTCTGGCCAACGCCGACACGCAGCCCCAGGCACGCCCAGGCGGCCAGCGCCAGCGGCAGCGCGCACAGCACGTACAACGCCGCCGGCGACCAGCCTGCATCGACCAGCAGGCCCACGCTGAGCGGTGACAGGATCGCGCCGACGCGCCCGATGCCAATCGCCCAGCCGAGCCCGGTGGTGCGCACGTCTGCCGCGAACACCACCGGAGCCGCTGCATACAGCCCGGCCATCGCACCGAACAGCGCTGCGCCGATCACGAAGGCGATCGGGAAGGCAATCTCCAGACGGGTGTTGAAGCCGGCGAACAGCAGCATCGCCAGCATGGCCAGCAGCAGGCTCGCCGCGGTCAACCGCGACAACGCCCAGCGCGAGGCCAGCCAGCCAAACAGGCTGCCGCCGACGATGCCGCCGAGGTTGAGCAGCACCCCGCCGGTGATGCCCTGCTGCGCCGAGACACCGGCCGAGACCAGCAGCTTGGGCGTCCAGCTGAGCACGAAGTAGAACGCGAACATGTGCAGGAAGAACGCCATCGCGATCAGCACGGCCACCTTGCGCAGGTCGCCGACGAACAGCGCCGCATAGCCCTTGCGCCCATCGCCACGCACCGGTGCCGGCGGCAGCGCCTGCAAGGCCGGCATGTGCATGCGGGCCAGCAGTGCGTTGAGCCGCGGCAAGGCATCGGCCGGGCGCCGCGCGACCAGGAAGTCCAGCGATTCGGGCAGGCACTTCAGCACCAGCGGGATGCACAGCAGCGAGGCACCGGCCCCGATCAGGAACACGCTGTGCCAGCTGAAATGCTCCAGCATCCAGGCTGCCAGCAGGCCGCCCAGGGTGGCGCCGATGGGGTAGCCGGTGGCCTGCATCGCCACGGCGGTGCTGCGCCATTTCGCATTGGCATATTCGGCGGTGATCACCCCCACGCCTGCCAGCATGCCGCCGATGCCGATCCCGGTGAACACGCGCAGCGCGCCGAGCTGCCAGGCGTTGGCCGCCAGCGCCGAGGCGGCCATGCCGAGGGTGAGGATCACCAGGCAGACGATGATCATCGGCCGGCGGCCCCAGCGATCGGCCAGCGGCGCGAGCAGGAACGAGCCCAGCGCCATGCCGACCAGCCCGGCGCTGAGCATGACCCCCAGCACCTTGCCCGACAGTGCCCAGTCGGCCGACACATGCGGCGCGGTGAAGGCCATCACCATCACATCGAAGCCATCGAGCATGTTCAACAGCACGCAGATGGCGATGGCGGTCCATTGGAAGGAACTCATCCGCTCCAGAACGAGCGGTGGAGCGGAGGCGCTGGCGTGGCTCATGCGGGGGTCCTGCGACGACGTCGTGCGGAAAAAAACATCCGGCGGGGAGGCCTCATCGACCGGCCTTGCTGGAGGCGTGGATGACCTGGAGCACCGATTGCAGTTGATCGACCTCGACCTGGCCCGGCGCCGAGGGCGTGCCGATCATCCCGAAGGTGAGCGCCTGGCCGAAGGTCTCCCCGGCCAGCCGCGAAACCACGCCCGTGCCGCCCATGGACATCGTCAGCAGCGGCTTGCTGCTGCGCTGGCGCACGTCCCAGGTGGCCTGAAGCAGGGTGAGCACGTCGCCGGCGTCCTGCGGCATCACCGCGATCTTCAGCACGTCGGCACCGAGCGCTTCCTGGCGCAACAGGCGCGCGACGATCTCTTCGCGCGCCGGCGTCGCGTGGAAGTCATGGCTGGACATCACCACCTTGACCCCGGCCTTGTGCGCCTGCGCCACCAGTGCGGCCACCCGGGTCGGGTCGCGGAACATCTCCACGTCGATCAACTGGGCGAAGTCGCCGCGCAGCAGCGTGCTGTACAGCGCCGCATAGTCGGCATCGCTGATCGGCTTGCTGCCGCCTTCGGCCTGGGTGCGGAAGGTGACGATCATCGGCTTGCCCTGCAGCGCGCGCGCGATGCGCTTGCCGAGCGCGACCAATGCCTTGCCGTCGGTGGCGATGTCCAGGTAGTCGATGCGCCACTCGGCCACATCCGTGGACGGGCTGGCCGCGATCGCGGCGGCCTGCTGCAGGGCGAGCTCGGCAGTGGCCCCGGTGATCGGCACGATGGTGCGTGGTGCCCCCTCGCCGATGCGCAGCGCGCCAACCTGCAACGGGGTCACCGGCACGGGGGCGGCCTGGGCGATGGAACCGACGCCGCCGAGCATGGCGGCCAGGAACAAGCGGGTGAGTGCGCGCATCAGAAGGTGACCTTGGCTTGCACGCCCAACGCCCACGCGTTGTCGGTGCGGGTGTAGGCGAACGTGCCGGGATTGACGATGTACTGCACGTCCGGGCGGATCATCAGCCAGGGATTGACCTGGATGCTGTAGGACAGTTCGAACAGCTCTTCGGCCTGGCTGAGCTGGTACAGCGGCGAATCCAGCGGCACGCCCATGTCGGCCAGGTTGGCGCGGCGCGCGCCGACCAGGCGGCGGTTGATGTCCGCGCCCACGTACCCCAGCGCGATGCTGTCCTGCGCACGCGCGCCGATGCCCTGGTAGACGCCGCCGAGTGCATACCAGCGGCGGATCTGCGCGGTGTCGGTATCCGAGACCATGTACTGCGCGAACGCGGTGAGCCCGCGCTGCGGGTCGCCGGCTTCGCGGGTCAGGCGCTGCTCGGCCAGCACGTAGGCGCCATGGCGGCCGGTGGTCGGCGAGGTATCCAGCCCGCGCTGGGCCACCCGCGAGGTGTCGTAGTACCCGCCGAACTTGTACACGCCCGGATAGGTACCGCCCTTGGCCGGGGTCCAGGTGACTTCCAGCGGGATCAGCGAACCGGTGGTGCCCGAGACGAAGGGCCGGAACGCGTTGCGTTCGATGTTGCCGCCCAGGTTCGGATTGACCTGGAACCAGCCGGTGCGCACGTTCACCGCCGGGCTGATCTGCTGGGCCACTTCACCGCCCCAGCGTGCGGTGGGATAGTTGTACCAGCCGCTGTTGCCCGACATCGCCAGCGGATGCGCGCAGAAGGCGGCGTTGACGAAGTGGGTCAGCAGGCTGTGCACGCCGAACTGGTTGCCCATGGCGTAGTAGCCCAGCTTGAAATACGACTGGCCGGCGTTGAAGGTCTGGTCGTAACTGGCCTCGGTGAGGCGGGTGTACTGGCCGCCGTAGGCTTCCTGGATCGGGAAGCGGTTGCCGACCAGGTCGGCCGAGGTGCTGTTGCCGCGGCGGTCGTTGAGGGTCACGTGGAAGGCGCCGCCGTCCCACCCCGCCAGCCGGCCCATGTCCAGGTCGATGCCGACCCGCACCTGCTGTGCGTAGCGTGCGCCGGTGCGGCCATAGCCGCCGTCGACCACGCCCATCGCCTCGCCCACGTAGTCGCCGCGGAAGCGGATGCCCTGCTCGTCCAGCGCGGTGCGGGTACCGCCCCAGTCGCCGGTCAGGGTCTTGCCGTCGTAGCGATTGCTGTCCTGGGCCTGGGCCCATGCGGGCACGGACAACGCGGTGCACAGTGCGATGGCCAGGTACGTCGGGGTCGGAGTACGCATCGGGATCTCTCGGGGTCTGGTCAGCGCAGCGACAGCGGCGCGCTCAATGGGGAGGTGGCACCCAGCGCCGACGTTGCGGTGGCGGTGAGCGTGGCGATATCGGTGGTCGCCGGCAGGGCCAACGTGAAGTGCCCTTGGCCGCGCGCGTCAGTGACTGCCTCGGTGCTGCCCAGCAGGCGTTCGGCCTCGCTGCCGTTGGCGGCACGGTTGCCGAACACCTCGAGCTGGTAGCGCTGCCCCGGCACGCCCTGGAAAACGCCCCGCAGCGTGCGCGCGGCACCCTTGCCCTGCACGGCCTGCAGCACCGGCGCGGCCTGGCCCAGATTCGGCACCGGTTGGCAGCCGGTGGTATCGGCCGCGCTGCAGATGCGGGCGCGCTTGGCCGGATCGTTCTCCACCCCACGCCCACGCGAACCGACGAACGCGGCGTGTTCCAGCCCCGGCACGCCGAACACGATCGCCCCGCGCGCCTGGCCCTTGACGCAGGCGCCACCGGCTTCGCAACGCTCGATCGGCAGCCCGTTGCCGACCATCACGTTCGCGCTGAACCGGTTGGGTGCGCTGACCGGCTGCGGCCGCACTGCGATGCCGATTCCATTGCCGCTGATCGTGTTGCCGTCGACGACGTTGTCGCTGCCGGTGATGCTCAGCCCGATCGAATTGCCGGTGAAGGTGTTGGCCGCGATGTAGTTGCGGTTGCCCCAGTTGATCTGCAGGCCGTCGGAGTAGTCGACGAAGCGGTTGCGCACCACCGTGTTGTCGTTGCCCCACAGGATTTCGATCCCCTGCGACGGCTCCGGGTTGGCGGCGGTGGACTGGAAGAGGTTGTCGGCGACCAGGTTCCAGGCCGCGCCGCGGGTGAGCTCCAGGCCGTCGCCGTTGTCGAGGAACTGGTTGCGCACGATGCGGTTGTGCACCGTCGTGGCAGCGGTGGACTGGCCCTTGCCATCGTCGCCGGTGAGCATGATCCCGGCACCGCCCTTGTTGGCGACGATGCGATTGTCGTGGATCTCGCTGTGGCTGCTGCGGTTGATCAGCACGCCGATGCAGAAGTTGCGGATCTCCAGCCCGCTCAGCTCGACGCCGCGCGTATCGCGCAGGACCAGGCCGGGCAGCGTGGTGGTGCGGACATTGGTGCCGGACTGGCCCGGCTCGGCGCCCGGGCAGGCATCGGTGCCGGTGCCGGTGACATAGGCCGAGCCGTCGATGGCGACGTACTGGCCATCGTGGGCCCAGGGCGTGCCGACGATCTGCACTGGCCCGACGATCGCCGGCAACGGCGTGGCGGGGCGGATCACGTACGGCGCCTCGCCCACTGCGGCGATCTCGATGCGGTAGCGCCCCGGCGCCTGGTTGGCGGTGCCGATCGCCCAGCGCAGCGAGCCGGGCGCAGCGTCATCGGCATAGCGGTCCACGTGCAGCACCTGCAGCGCCTCGCGCGGCGGCTCGGCCTGGTAGGCCTGGGCCAGCGACGGCAGCAGGGCAAGCAGGGACAGGGAAACGACAGACAGACGGCAACGCATGCGCAGGCTCCGCACAGGGAAAGGGACTCCGGCGGTCTTTCCCCTGCACCTGGCTTCAGTACCGATGGGCACTGCCCTCGCCCGCCAGGGGTGGATCGCGTGGAACGGAATTGAAAGTAGGTTTATCGCACCGCACCATTCAAGTGCGTTTATCGACTGCGCGTGCGATTATCGAACTTATCCGCTACGACCATTGTCGTAGACCGCGGTGCGGCAGCGTCCACCGTCCGTCGGCCGGCCTTGCCGCGCAAGGCCCGGAGCACGCATCCCGGTGTTTTCAGTGTCGATCAGGAACTGCAGGACAGCATCGAGCAGCCGGCCTTGTCGCGCGCCCATTCAGGTCGCTTGCCGGCGTAGTGTTCGCGGCCGGGCTGCAGGTCATACGGATGGCGCAACACCGCCTGCAGCGCGTGCACGCCGCCGAGGTCGCCCTGCTCGGCGCGCTCGATCGCTTCCTGGGCCAGCCAGTTGCGCAGCACATACCGTGGGTTGGCCGCGGCCATCTGCTGCTGGCGTGCCTGCGCGTCCAGCGGGTCGTCACGCAACCGGGCCGCGTACTGCTGCAGCCAGGCCTGCAACGCCGGTAGCACGGCATCACGGCGCTCGGCGTTGTAAAAGGCCTCCTCCAGCACCGTCACTGTCGGCGCCTGCGGGTCCACTGCCATCAACCCCCGGAACGCCAGGGTCATGTCCATCTCGCCGTCCTGCAGGATCTGCAGCCAGGCCGCGCGCAGGGCCACATCGTCCTCGCGGCACTGCGCCAACCCGAACTTGGCGGCGATGTCCTCGCGCTCGCGCCGCGCATGGACCGACTGGAAATGGGCCAGGCCCGCGTGCAGCGGGGCCACGTCGTCGAACAGGGGCGACAGGGCCTGCGCCAGCCGGGTCAGGTTCCAGTACGCCACCTGCGGCTGGGTACCGAAGCGATAACGTCGGCCCTGCGCGTCGGTGGTGTTGGGGGTCCAGTCCGGATCGTAGTCGTCCACCCAGCCATACGGACCGTAATCGATGGTGAGGCCGAGGATGGACATGTTGTCGGTGTTCATCACCCCGTGCACGAAGCCGACCCGCATCCAGTGCGCCACCATCAGCGCGGTGCGTTCGCAGACCAGGGCGAACCAGCGGGCATGGCGCTCGGTGCCGGCATCGGCCAGTTCGGGGAAGTCGCGCGCGATGCAGGCATCGGCCAACTGCCGCAGCAGCGCCACGTCGCCGCGCGAGGCGGGCAACTCGAACGTGCCGAAGCGGATGAACGACGGCGCGACGCGACAGACGATGGCGCCCGGCTCGGGGCGTGCGTTGCCGTCGTAGAACATGTCCCGCACCACGCGGTCGCCGCTGCCGACCAGGCTCAACGCGCGCGTGGTCGGCACGCCGAGGTGGTGCATCGCCTCGCTGCACAGGAACTCCCGGATCGACGAGCGCAGCACCGCGCGCCCGTCGGCACCGCGCGAATACGGGGTGCGGCCAGCGCCCTTGAGCTGCAACTCCCAGCGCGTCCCCGCGGCGGTGACCAGCTCCCCCAGCGAGATCGCGCGCCCGTCGCCGAGCTGGCCTGCCCAGTGACCGAACTGGTGGCCACCATAGTTGGCCGCCCACGGCTGCATCCCTGCATACAGCGCATTGCCGCCGAACACGCGGGCAAAATCGGAGCTGCCGGTGAGATCCGGGCCCAGCCCGAGCAGCGCGGCAACCTCCGTCGACAGCGCCAGCAGCTGCGGGTCGGCGACCGGGGTCGGCAGCACCGACGACCAGGCCGCGCCGCGCACCTCACGCACCCGCGGGCCGGTTTCCGTGTCGCCCGGGAGTGCCTCGATGAAACGGTTGTCGAACTGCAGGGATGGGGTGCTCATCACCACGAAATGGGGGCGCCGCGACGCCCCCGCAAGCTCAGGCGGTGCCGGCGCCCAGGTCCAGCGCCCCGCCCCGATCACTGGCGCGCTGATAGGCCGGACGCTGCTCGATGCGCTGAAGGAAACCCTGCAGCTTCGGGTAGGCCTGCATGCCGCCAGCGCGCGAGGCGGCGGCCTGGATCGGGAAGCTCATCTGGATATCAGCCGCCGTGAAGCGCTCGCCGGCAAACCACGGCGACTGGCCCAGCTCACGCTCCATCCATTGCAGGTGCAGCGTCAGCTGCGGGCCCACGAACCGCTTCATCACCTTGTCCACGATGCCGCGGGCGATCGGGCGGGCGAAGAACGGCATCGGCGCCTTGCGCACCCGGGCGAACACCAGGCTCATCAGCAACGGCGGCATCGCCGAGCCTTCGGCGTAGTGCATCCAGTAGCGGTAGCGCAGGCGCTCGCTGGCCTGCGCGGGCAGCAGCTCGGGCGACAGCTGGCGGCCACTGTCATAACGGTCGGCCAGGTACTCCAGGATCGCCCCGGACTCGGCCAGCACCAGTGCGTCGTCCTGCAGCACCGGCGACTTGCCCAGCGGGTGGACCTCGCGCAGAGACGGCGGGGCCAGCCAGGTCTTCGGGTCGCGCTGGTAGGTCACGACCTGGTACGGCAGGCCCAGCTCTTCGAGCATCCACAGCACGCGCAGCGAGCGCGAGTGGTCCAGGTGGTGCACTTTGATCATCGACGCGTCCGCAGGGTTCAAAGCGTCATCGTAACCGGCGGGCGGCCACCACGATGTCGTTGCCCGGCACGCGCGCAATAAAAAACGCCGGAAGCTTTCGCTTCCGGCGTTTCATTGCAACCTGACGGTAGCGGGGGGTCGATTAGACCGCCTGCACCTGGTCAGCCTGCATACCCTTCTGGCCCTGCACGGCGACGAAGGTCACCTTCTGGCCTTCCTGCAGCGACTTGAAGCCGGTGCCCTGGATGGCACGGAAGTGCACGAAGAGGTCCGGGCCGCTTTCCGGGGTGATGAAGCCGAAGCCCTTGGCATCGTTGAACCACTTGACGGTGCCGCTCTGACGATCAGACATGTACAAACTCCTGAAACAATAGTTGAAATAATCGCGGCCGCCCATTGTGGGCGCCGAGACTGAGTTGCAGGCGTTGGTAAAGCGGATCGATGAGCAGATCGTGAGATCAACTGCACCAGGCCACGATTCACGGTGACCCTAGCAAACACAGTGTGGGGGACGATACTCGTGTTTTACCGAAAAAGCGATAGCTGGTTTATTCAGCCATCCCCCCGTCCCGCCTGACGCGACAAGGGATTGGCCCATCCTACACCAATTCATCGCGCCTATTCAGACTTTTCCTACCTTAAGATCAGCCAAATGCCCGATTCAAGTTCTGCCACCCGCCGCATCTGGGTCGACGCCGACGCCTGCCCGGTGGTGATCCGGGACATCCTGTTCCGCGCCGCCGAGCGGGTGACGATCCCGCTGACCCTGGTGGCCAACCACGGGCTGCGCGTTCCGCCCTCGCGGGTGATTCGCTTCCTGCAGGTGCCGCCGGGCCTGGACGTGGCCGACAGCGCCATCGTTGCGCGGGTGTCCGCCGGCGATCTGGTGGTCACCCAGGACATCCCGCTGGCTGCGCTGGTCCTGGAAAAACGCGCCGTGGCACTCAACCCCCGCGGCCAGCTGTATACCCCGGACAACATGGCCGAACGCCTGTCGATGCGGAACTTCATGGAGGAATTGCGCGGCGCAGGCATCCAGACCGGCGGCCCACCGCCGCTGGGCCCGCGCGAGCGCCAGGCCTTCGCGGCGGAACTGGACCGCTGGCTGGCGCAGCGTTCAGTGCGCTGAACGGCAACGGCGCCGCCCGGCCCCCCGACATTGCCACCCGCCGTAGTGCCGGGCCGCAGCGCGCGTACTAGCCGAGGCGGAGGGCGCTGCTGAACCGCCTCTGCGCGCCATCCAGCGGATCGGCAAACGCCAGTTCCCGCGCCAGCAGCTGGAGCGGCCCCGCCCCCTCGCCGGGCGCATCCTGGCGCAGGTACGGATACAGGTCGTCGCCCACGATCGGCGCGCCCAGCGCCGCCATATGCACCCGCAACTGGTGCTTGCGGCCCGATTCGGGGTGCAGCCGGTAGCGCCACAGCGGCCCCTCGGCGGCGATCACTTCGATCCGGGTCCGCGCATTGGGCGCACCCTCGGCCTCGGCCATGCGGAAGAACGGCTCCCCCGGCACCAGCCGGCTGTGCCGTTCCAGCGGGAACACCAGCCCGGGCAGTGCCGGGGCCAGCGCCTCGTAGGTCTTGTCGATGCGGCGCTCGCGGAACAGGCGCTGGTAGGCATCACGGGTTGCCGGCCGGGTCGAGAACAGCACCAGCCCCGCGGTCAGCCGGTCGAGCCGGTGCAGCGGCACCAGGTCCGCGTTACCAGTCCGCGCGACCAGCCGCGCCAGCAGGGTTTCGCGCACGTGCCGGCCAGCCGGGGTGACCGGCAGGTAATGCGGCTTGTCGGCCACCAGCAGGTCCGCATCCTGGTAGAGGATGGCGTCGGCGAACGGAATCACCGCCTCGTCGACCACCTCACGGAAGTACCGGATCTCCAGCCCCACCTGCCAGGGGCCGTCCGGGGCCAACGCCCTGCCCTGCGCATCCTGCACCCGGCCACGCGCGAAACGATCCGCCCATTGCGCGCGGTCGATCCGCGGGAAGCGCGCACACAGCCCGTCCAGCAGGGTCGGCCACGGCCCAGGCGGCAGCTGCAGGCGGCTGGGCGCGGTCACGCCGGCGCCCCGCCTAGGTCTTGCGCGTCGGCGGGCAGGCGGGCCACCGCCAGCAGGTGCCGCCCCGCCCCGTGGGCGGTCAAGACCACGGCCGCAGGCACGCCGGCACGTGCCACGCGCACGCTACAGGGTGAAGGTGGCGCCATCGATCTGCAGGCAACGGGGACGGGGCGTGGCATGGACCGGGCAACCAAGGGCGGCAGGCAGCGAAGCGTGCCACCAATGGCGGCGATGCAGAAGCACCGCATCGGACACCCCGGGGGCAAACCACTATCATGGTCCTCTTTGCTCCCGGTATCCCCATGGCCCTCACCGCCACCATCCGCAAGGCCGAACTGCAGATCAGCGACATGGATCGCGGCTACTACGCCAGCCATTCGCTGACCCTGGCCCAGCATCCCTCCGAGACCGATGACCGGTTGATGGTACGGCTGCTGGCGTTCGCGCTGAACGCCGACGACCGCCTGGAATTCGGCCGCGGCCTGAGCGTGGACGATGAGCCGGACCTGTGGCGCCGCGACTACACCGGCGACATCGAGCTGTGGATCGAACTGGGCCAGCCGGACGAGTCGCGCCTGCGCAAGGCTGCCGGCCGCGCACGCGCGGTGCAGCTGGTCACCTACGGCGGCCGCGCGGCCGATATCTGGTGGGATCGCAACGCCTCGGCGCTGAAGAAGCTGGCGGTGCTGGAGGTGATGGACCTGCCGGGTGAGTTCGTCACCGAATGGGGCGCGCAGATCGAGCGCACCATGCAATGGGACGTGCAGATCCAGGACGGCGAAGTGCAGCTGACCTCCGACAAGGCCCAGCTCAGCGTCATCCCCACCTGGCGCAAGCAGAAGCCGCAGGCCTGAGTCCGCTGCGATGTCCGTGATCCGATGCGATGTACTGGTGATCGGCGCGGGCGCGGCCGGGCTGATGTGTGCGCTCACCGCCGGCCAGCGCGGGCGCATGGTGCTGGTGATCGACCATGCCAACAAGGTCGGCAAGAAGATCCTCATGTCCGGCGGCGGGCGCTGCAACTTCACCAACACCGGCACCACGCCGGCCAATTTCCTCTCCGCCAACCCGCACTTCTGCAAGTCGGCGCTGGCCCGGTACACGCCCTGGCACTTCATCGAGATGGTCGAGCGCCACGGCATCGCCTACCACGAGAAGGAACTGGGCCAGCTGTTCTGCGACATCTCCTCCAAGCAGATCGTGCGCATGCTGATGGACGAATGCCAGGCAGCCGGGGTGCAGGTGCGCACCGACTGCGCGGTGACCGACGTCCAGCGCGGCGCCGATGGTTTCCACGTGACCACCGCGCAGGGGCAGTTCCATGCCGCCTCGCTGGTGGTGGCCACCGGCGGCCTGTCCATTCCCAGCCTGGGCGCGACCGGCTTCGGCTACGACCTGGCCCGCCAGTTCGGCCATGAGGTGCTGCCGACCCGCGCCGGGCTGGTGCCGCTGACCCTCAGCGGCACGCACCAGGAACGCTTCAACGACCTCAGCGGGGTGGCGCTGCCGGTGACGGCGCGCTGCAACGACGTGGCCTTCAGCAATTCCATGCTGATCACCCACCGCGGCATCAGTGGCCCGGCGATCCTGCAGATCTCCTCGTTCTGGCAGCCCGGCGACGCGCTGCACCTGGACCTGCTGCCGGGCCAGGATGCCGAGGCCTGGCTGCAGGCGATGAAGCGCGACCGCGGCGCGGCCGAACTGCGCACGGTGCTGTCCGAGGTGCTGCCGCGGCGGCTGGCGCTGCGCCTGTGCGAGCACTGGCTGCCGGACCGTCCGGTCAAGCAGATCGACGCGCCGCAGCTGCGCCAGGCCGCCGCCCTGCTGCAGGCGTTCCCGCTGGTGGCCAGCGGCACCGAAGGCTACCGTACCGCCGAGGTCACCCTGGGCGGGGTGGACACCCGCAAGGTGTCCTCCAGTACGTTCGAATCGCAGTTGGTCCCCGGCCTGCACTTCGTGGGGGAAGTGCTGGACGTGACCGGCTGGCTGGGCGGCTACAACTTCCAATGGGCCTGGGCCAGCGGCCACGCCGCCGGCCAGGTGGTCTGACCTCTCAGTGGATCCGTGACCGGCTACCGTTTGCCGCATGGACGTATCCACACGCATCGTGTATCAAGTTTGCAGTCCGGGGAGTAGTGAATGCAGAACGCGAATGACATCACCGTCCGCCTGCTGATCGTGGATGACAGCGGCGAAAACGCTGAAACCATCGTCAGCACGCTGCGCAACAGCGGCATCGCGGTGCGCCCGGCGCGTCCGCAGCACAGCGAGGAGCTGGCCCAGATCCTGGGCAGCCAGCCGATCGACCTGGTGCTGGTCGCCCCGGCGCAGAGCATCCCGCTGCTGCAGGTGACCCAGCAGATCGCGGCCAGCGGCAAGGACATCCCGATGATCCTGCTGGCCGAATCGATCGACGAGAACGAGTGGGTCGAAGCCGGGGCCAACGGCATCCGCGCGATCGCCCTGCGCAACCGCCCCGAACACCTGCTGGCGGTGGTGCGCAATGAATGGACCGACCTGCACGCCCGTCGCGGGCTGCGCCGGATCGAAGCGCAGATGCGCGAGACCGAGCGCCGCTGCGATGCGCTGATCTCCTCCTCGCGCGACCCGATCGCCTACGTCCACGAGGGCATGCACATCCGCGCCAACGAGGCGTACCTGGAGATGTTCGGCTACGAGTCGTTCGACGACGTGGAAGGCATTTCGCTGCTGGACATGGTCGCCCCGCAGCACGTGGACGGTTTCAAGCAGCTGCTCAAGTCGATGAGCAAGGGCGAGGCGCCGCCGCCGCAGTACCAGGTGGACGCGCGCAACCAGGACGGGGCGGTGTTCCCGGCCACGATGGAATTCACCCAGGCCAGCTACGAAGGCGAGTCCTGCCTGCAGGTGGTGTTCCGCCGCCGGCGCATGGAGTTCGACCCGGAGCTGGCGCGCGAAGTCGAAGACCTCCGCCAGCGCGACCAGGTCACCGGCCTGCTCAACCGCCCCACCTTCATGCTGCACGTGGAGAACGCGGTGGCCCAGGCCGGTCGCAGCGAAGGCCAGTTCGGCCTGCTGCTGGTCGAGCCGGACCACTACGCCCGCCTGCTGCCGGATATCGGCCTGGATTCGGCCGATGCGCTGATCGCCGCGCTGGCCCGGGTGCTGGCCGACAGCGTCGGCGACGCGGCCCAGGTGGCCCGTTTCGGCGAGCACAGTTTCGCCGTGCTCACCGAAGGCGCCTACGCGCAGACGGTGGCACTGGCCGACCAGATCCGCGACGCCTTCGCCGCGCAGGTGTTCAGCATCGGCGAGCGCTCGGCCACGGTCACGGTGAGCATCGGCGGCGTGCAGGTGGGCGAGAAGATCGCCAGCATCGGCCAGGTGCTGGCCCGCGCCACCGAGTGCCAGCAGGCCGCCTCCGAGCTGGGCAACACCAGCCGCATCTTCGACCCGGCCGCCGTCGACCGCGTCGAGGAAGAGCGCATCCAGCGCTGGGTGGCACGCATTCGTGAAGCCCTGGCCGGTGACGGTTTCCAGCTGCACTACCAGCCGGTGCTGAACCTGCAGGGCGAGGCACTGGAGCTGTACGAGGCCTACCTGCGCCTGGACAACAACGGCGAACTGCTCAGCCCCACGGCGTTCCTGGGCATCGCCGAAGAACATGGTCTGCTGGCCGAGATCAACCGCTGGGTGGTCGCGCATGCCATCAGCGTGCTGGGCCAGCGCGAGCGTGCCGGGCACCCGACCCACCTGATGGTGAAGATCACCCCGGAGTCGTTCAACGATCCGTTGATGGTGGCCACCCTGCGCCGCGAACTGCAGGCGCATGGCGTGCCGGGCGAGCGCTTGTGGCTGCATGCGCCGGAGGCCAAGGTGTTCACCCACCTGCGCAATGCCCAGCAGTTCCTGGCCGACGTGGCCCCGCTGGGGTGCCGGATCGGCCTGGAACAGTTCGGCTCGGGGCTGGACTCGTTCCAGCTGCTGGCCCACTTCCAGCCGCAGTTCCTCAAGCTGGACCGCGACTTCACCCGCGATGTCGCCAGCACCCGCGAACACGGCGAGAAGATCAGCGAGATCACCACCCGCGCGCAGTCGGCCAACATCCGCACCATCGCCGAGTTCGTCGCCGATGCCAACTCGATGAGCCTGCTGTTCAGTGCCGGCGTGGATTACGTGCAGGGCGAGTTCGTGGGGCCGGCCGGCCCGCTGATGAACTTCGATTTCGCCTGAGGCGTCGCGCCAGTGGTGAAACGAAAGCGCCGGGCAGTGCCCGGCGTTTTCAATGCTGCATACCCTGCCGGATCAGGCCATCTCGACCAGGTTCGGAATCTTCACGTCGGTGGCCACATCCGCGTCGTAATCCACGCCGTCCACGCCGAAGCCGAACAGGCGCAGGAAGTCGGCCTTGTAGCCGGCCAGGTCGCTGATCTCGTACAGGTTCTCGTTGGTCACCTGCGGCCACAGCGCAACCACCTCGCCCTGCACGTCCGGCGCCATCTCCTTGTAATCCGCACGCAGGCGGCCGGCCTCGTCGATCAACGCGACCGTGCGGCCGCCGTCGCTGAGGTCATGGCGCAGGCGCTCGGTCGCGGTGCCGCTGTCCTTGCCGCCGTAGACGATGTCATACAGCGTATCGAGCTGCTCGATGCAGCCTTCGTGAGTGCCCTTGGCCTTCATCACCTTGAACAGCAGCGACAGGTATAACGGCATGGTCGGGATGGCCGAGCTGGCCTGGGTGACCACGGCCTTGAGCACCGATACGCGCGCGTCGCCGCCGATCTTCTCCAGCTTCTCGCGCAGGCCCAGCACCTTGGTGTCCAGGTCCTTCTTGGCCGCGCCGATCGAGCCGTTCCAGTAGATGGCCTGGGTGATCTCTTCGCCGACATAGGTGAAGGCGGTGGTCGTCGCGCCTTCGGCCAGTACGCCGGCCTCGAGCAGCGCATCGATCCACATCTGCCAGTCTTCGCCGCCCATCACCGCAACAGTGCCGGCGACTTCTTCCGGGGTGGCCGGCTCAATCGTGGTCTCGGTGATCACTTCCTTGTCGGTATCCAGCCCGCGCAGGGTGATCGGCGCGCCGATCGGCTTGAGCGTGGAGCTGATCACTTCGCCGGTCTTGGGGTGCTTGCGGCGCGGCGCGGCCAGGCTGTACACCACCTGGTCGACCTGGCCGAGGTCCTGCTTGATCAGCTCGATGACCTTGGCCTTGACCTCATCGGAGAACGCATCGCCGTTGACGCTCTTGGCGTACAGGCCGGCCTGCTCGGCGTACTTGTGGAACGCAGCGGTGTTGTACCAGCCGGCGGTGCCGGGCTTGGTCTCGGTGCCCGGACGCTCGAAGAACACGCCCAGCGTCGCAGCATCGCTGCCGAAGGCGGCAGTGATGCGCGCGGCCAGGCCGTAGCCGGTGGACGCGCCGAGCACCAGCACCTTCTTCGGCCCGTTGGTGATCTTCGGCTTGGCCTGGATGTAGTCGATCTGCTGCTTGACGGCCGCATCGCAGCCGACGGGATGGGTGGTGACGCAGATGAAGCCGCGCACACGCGGTTTGATGACCATGGAAACCTCGATTGGACTGGCGCAGGCCCAGCCTGCGCGATGAAAAGGGGCGGCGCGCGCCACCGGAGCGGCTGCACGGAACGCATGGGATCGTAGTGCGCGGGGGCGCGTTGCACAACCGACGGGGGTGTATGGCGCGCGGCCTGTCACCCGCCCCTCGTCCGACCGTTGGCCGCACGCTGGGCGGAGAGCAGCCGGGCATGGCCCGGCTCTACCAAGCGAGAGCAGCCTGTGCAGGAAAGCCATGCGCGATGAATGCCACATGCCAGACAAGAATGGATCGTCGACGCTCAGGAAAAGTGGCCGTCGGCTCTACCGCCCGGTTCGCGCCCAACCAACGGAGGATGGCGGGTAGCCCCGTGCAGGACCGTCATGCGCCATGGATGGCGCATGTCGAGCCCCCATGGACGGGTTTACGGCGTGTCCTGCGCGGGGCTGCCCGCCATCCTCCCTCACGCGCAACAAGGACGCCGGCGTTGGCGTTCCAGCCTATGCCTCGCCTTGAATGTGCCCGTGCGTCGCAAAAAGTGCCCGCCGGCTCTACCGTCCGGTTCGCGCCGAACCAACGGAGGATGGCGGGTAGCCCCGTGCAGGACCGTCATGCGCCATGGATGGCGCATGTCGGGCCCCCATGGAAGGGTTTACGGCGTGTCCTGCGCGGGGCTGCCCGCCATCCTCCCTCACGCGCAACAAAGACGCCGGCGTTGGCATTTCAGCCTTTCGCCTTTGACCATGCCCGTGCGTCGCAAAAAAGTGGCTGTCGGCTCTACCGTCAGGTTCGCGCCGAACCCCCGGAGGATGGCGGGTAGCCCCGTGCAGGGCCGTCATGCGCCATGGATGGCGCATGTCGAGCCCCCATGGACGGGTTTACGGCGTGTCCTGCGCGGGGCTGCCCGCCATCCTCCAACACGCGCAACAAGGACGCCGCCATTGGCTTTTCAGCCGCTCGCCTTTGACCATGCCCGTGCCGCGCAAAAAAAGAAAAGCCGCGCAGAGCGCGGCTTTTCAGGTCCATCAGCCAACCGATGCCTTACGGACGACGCTCCAGCGCCTCGATGTCCTTCGCCTTCGGCAGCAGGTCCTGCTTGGTCACGCGCAGCGCACCGATGGTCAGCATCGGCACGGCCACCAGGATCGAGGACAGCACCACGATCACCGCGCCCACCATGTGCGTCTCGGCCAGGCCTTCCATCGACGTACCGCCGTACAGGTACAGCGCCAGGGCCGACAGGAAGAACATCACCGCCGTGATCACCGTACGCGACAGCGTCTGGTTGATCGACCGGTTCAACACCTCCAGCGGCTCCACACGCAGACTGCGGAAGTTCTCGCGCACGCGGTCGAACACCACGATGATGTCGTTGATGGCAAAGCCCATCACCGACAACAGGCCCGCCAGCACCGTCAGGTCGAACTCGCGACCGATCGCCGAAATGTAGGCCACCGTCACCAGCAGATCGAACAGCGCCACGATGCTGGCCGTGATCGCGAACTTCCATTCGAAACGGAACGCGATGTAGATCAGGAAGCCCACCAGCATGAACAGCGTGGCGTACAGGCCGTTCATCGCCAGGTCCTTGCCGACCTGCGGGCCCACGAACTCGTTGCGCTGGATCGTGGCCTTGTTGTCGTCCAGCGAAATGGCCTTCACCACCGCAGCGGCGGTGCGCTGGTCACTGGCCGAATTGCCGGTGCCGGGCGCGTGCTCACCCTGCGGTGCCAAGCGGATCAGCAGATCGGTGTTGCCACCGAAACTCTGCACCTGGGCACCCTCGAAACCATTGGCCTCGAGCTTGGCGCGGACATCTTCAACGTCCACCTGGCGCTCGAAGCGGGCTTCGATCAAGGTGCCGCCGGTGAAGTCCAGCGCGTAGTTGAAGCCCTTGGTGGCGATCAGCGCGATCGAACCGATGAACAGCAACAGGGTGACCACCATGGCGGCATGACGCCAACGCATGAAGTCGATCTTGGTGTCGTTCGGGAGGATATGCAGCGGAAACAGTTTCATTGTGCGTGTCGTCCCGTCAGATGGCCACGTTCTGGAGCTTCTTGCGACGGCCGTAAATCAGCGTCGCCAGGGCGCGCGATACGGTGATCGCCGTGAACATCGAAGCGAAGATACCGATGATCATGGTCAGCGCGAAGCCCTTCAGCGGACCGGTGCCGAATGCATACAGCGCCACACCGACAATCAGGCCGGTCAGGTTGGCGTCGAGGATGGTGCCGCTGGCGCGGTCATAACCGGTCACGATCGCGGTCTTGCCCGGCATGCCCGCACGCAGCTCCTCGCGGATACGCTCGTTGATCAGCACGTTGGCATCCACCGACAGACCCACCGACAACGCCAGGCCGGCGAAGCCAGGCAGGGTCATGGTGGCGCCGAACATCGACATCACCGCCACCACGATCAGCAGGTTGAACAGCATCGCCAGCGAGGTGATCACGCCGAACATGCGGTAGTAGATGCTGAAGAACACCAGCGTGAACAGGAACGCGTAGACCACCGCGGTGATACCGTTCTTGACGTTCTCCGCACCCAGGCTCGGGCCGACCACGCGCTCTTCCACGAAGTCCATCGGCGCGGCCAGCGAGCCCGACTTCAGCAGCTTGGCCAGGTCTTCGGCTTCCTTCTTCTCCAGGCCGGTGGTCTGGAAGTTCTTGCCGAACACGCCATTGATGTTGGCCACCGAGATCACTTCTTCCTTGACCCGGAAGCTGCGCACTTCCTTGCCATCGACCATGTTCACGGTCGGGATGCGCTCGGTGTAGACCACCGCCATCGGCTTGTTCACGTTGGCGCTGGTGAAGTCGAACATGCGCTGGCCGCCGACGTTGTTCAGCGTCACGCTGACCGCCGCCGCACCGTTCTGGTCGGTGGTGGCCTGCGCGGCGACCATCTGGTCACCGGTCACGATCACGCGCTTGTTGAGCAGCACCGGGCCACCGCTGTCGCGGCGCTGGTAGACCTTGGCCTCCGGCGGGATGCGGCCGCTGGCGACCGCATCCTGCGCGTTGCCTTCCACCACGGCGCGGTATTCCAGCGTCGCGGTGGCACCGATCATGCGCTTGGCTTCGGCCGTGTCCTGCACGCCCGGCAGCTGCACGACCACGCGGTCGGCACCCTGGCGCTGGATGATCGGCTCGGCCACGCCCAGCTGGTTCACGCGGTTGCGCAGGGTGTTGATGTTCTGCTCGATCGCGCCATTGGCGATCTGGTTCAACTCGGCCTCGGGCACCTTGACCGCGATGCGGTTGTCGGTGACCTCATAGCCCAGCGTCGGCTGCGCCTTGGCCATCACCTCGCGCGCACGGGTCACCGCATCGGCGCCGGCGGACGGGCTGATGGTCGCCACGATGCTGTTGTCCGTGCGACGCTCCACCGACTGGTACGCGATGCGGGCATCGCGCAGGCTGGTGCGCACGTCTTCGGCGTAGGCGTCCAGGCGCTTGTCCAGCGCGGCCTTCTGGTCGACCTGCAGGACGAAGTGCACACCGCCCTGCAGATCCAGGCCGAGCACCATCGGGCGGCCGCCCAGCTTGGCCAGCCACTCCGGCACGGTCGAGGCGAGGTTCAGCGCCACCACGTAGTTTTCGCCGACCGTGTCGCGCAGCGTATCGCTGGCGGCGGCCTGCGCCTTCAGGTCGGCCAGGCGGACGATCAGGCTGTCGCCTTCCTTCTCCGCGCCGATCGTGGTGATGTTGGCCTTCTTCAGCTCGGCCAGCACGCGATCGCGCAGGGCGTCATCGATCTGCCCGCCACGGTTGGCGGTGATCTGGACGGCCGGGTCCTTCTGGTAAATGTTGGGCAGCGCGTACAGGGTGCTGAGCGCCAGCACGATCAGGATGACGAAGTACTTCCAGCGTGGAAATTCGAGCATTGCTTGGGTCCCGCGCGGCGCCCGTCCCGGCGCCGCGGTTGTGCTTCGGAAAAGGAGTGGCTCAGTTGGCCGACTTCAGCGTGCCGGTCGGCAGCACGTTGCCCACGGCGCCCTTCTGCACGCGGATCTGCACGTTGTCGGCCACTTCGATGGTGATGAAGTTGTCGCCGATATTGGTGACCACGCCGGCGATGCCGCCGTTGGTCAGCACTTCGTCGCCCCGCTTGATCTTCTCCAGCATGGCCTTGTGTTCCTTCTGGCGCTTCATCTGCGGGCGGATCATCAGGAAGTACATGATCGCGATCAGGATGATCGGGAACAGCAGCGTGGTCAGACCCATGCCCTGCGGCTGGCCACCAGCGGCTTGGGCGTGGGCGGCGGGAATCAGGAAAGCGAGCAGGTTCATCTTGTGTCCTTGGGTTGGGAGGCGCCCCGCCCAGGTGGGCCGGGGAGTCGCCGCGAAACGGTGGTCAGCCACGAAGTATGCCATGGCCCCGGGAGTTCGTCCTTGGGCCGTTTGGCAGGGTCGGCGCGCCGGCCCGGAGCAGGCGGCAGGCCTTACAGGGCCGGCGTGGCCATGCCACGGGCCGCGTAGAAGGACTCGCGGAAGGCGGCAAAGGTTCCCGCCGCGATGGCCGCGCGCATGTCCGCCATCAGCTTTTCGTAGTAATACAGGTTGTGGATGGTGCCCAGCATCGGTGCCAGCATTTCGTTGCAGCGGTCCAGGTGGCGCAGGTAGGACCGGGTGTAGCCACTGGTGCAGGCGTGGCAGCCGCAGCCCGGCTCGATGGTGTCCATGTCGCGCTCGTAGCGGGCGTTGCGGATGCGTACGGTGCCGAACGAGGTGAAATAGTGGCCGTTGCGGGCGTTGCGGGTGGGCATCACGCAATCGAACATGTCCACGCCACGGGCAACGCCTTCGACCAGGTCCTCCGGCCGGCCCACGCCCATCAGGTAGCGCGGGCGGTCGGCCGGCAGGATCGGGTGCATGTGGTCGAGCATGGCGTTGCGCTCGTGTTCCGGCTCACCCACCGCCAGCCCGCCGATGGCGTAGCCGTCGAACCCGATCTGCTGCAGGCCCTCGGCGGAGCGGCTGCGCAGGTCGTGGTGGACCCCGCCCTGGACGATCCCGAACAGCGCCGCGTCGTTGCCCAGCGCGTCATGCGCGTTGCGGCTGCGCTGGGCCCAGCGCAGGCTGAGCTCCATCGAGGTGCGCGCCACCGGCTCGGTGGCCGGGTACGGGGTGCACTCGTCGAAGATCATCACGATGTCCGAATCGAGCACCTTCTGGATGCGCATGCTCTCCTCCGGCCCCAGGAACACGCGGGCACCGTCGGTCGGCGAGGCGAAGGTGACGCCCTGCTCGGTGATCTTGCGCCGATGGGCCAGCGAGAACACCTGGAAACCGCCGGAATCGGTCAGGATCGGCCCGTCCCAGCGCGCGAAGCCATGCAGGCCGCCGTGGTCGGCGATCACGTCCAGGCCCGGCCGCAGGTACAGGTGGAAGGTATTGCCCAGGATGATTTCCGCACCCAGCGCCCGGATCTGCTCGGGCAGGATGCCCTTGACCGACCCGTAGGTGCCCACCGGCATGAACGCCGGGGTTTCCACGGTCCCGCGCGGGAACGTCAAGCGGCCGCGGCGGGCGCGGCCGTCGGTGGTCTGGAGCTGGAACTGGAGTCGGGACATGGAGCAGGATTCGGGCAAATAATTGCCGATTATCGCCGAAAAGCCGCCCGCCTGCCCTGCCGGCGGCCCTTTACCCCTGCGGGAACAGCAGCATCGCATCCCCGTAGCTGAAGAACCGGTACTTCTCCGCGATCGCGGCCCGGTAGGCCTCGAACACCCGGTCCTGCCCGGCGAAGGCCGAAATCATCATCAGCAGGGTGCTTTCCGGCAGGTGGAAGTTGGTCACCATCGCGTCCACGCTGCGGATCCGGTAGCCGGGGGTGATGAAGATCTGGGTCTCCCCGGCATATGGCAGCAGTTCGCCGTCGCGCATCGCGCTCTCCAGCGCGCGCACCACCGTGGTCCCCACCCCGATCACCCGGCCGCCGGCCGCGCGCGTGCGGCGCACCTGCTGGACCAGCTCGGCGCCCACGTTGAGCCATTCGCGGTGCATCACATGGTCGGTCAGGTCATCCACCCGGACCGGCTGGAAGGTGCCCGCGCCCACGTGCAGGGTGACATGGCCGACCTCCACGCCCCTGGCCGACAGCGCCGCCAGCAGCGCCTCGTCGAAATGCAGGCCGGCCGTAGGCGCGGCCACCGCGCCCACTTCACGGGCGAACACGGTCTGGTAGCGCTCGCGGTCGTCCAGCCCCGGCTCGCGCTGGATGTACGGCGGCAGCGGCAGTCGACCGGCATGCAGCAGCCATTGCTCCAGCGCCTCGGGCACGTGGAACTGCAGCACATAGAACTCCCCGTCGCGCCCCAGCACTTCGGCCTCGCCACCGGCATCCAGAGCGATCCGGCTGCCCGGCTTGGGCGACTTGCTCGCCCCCACCTGGGCCCGCGCCTGCTGCGCGCCCAGCAGGCGCTCGATCAGGATCTCGACCCGGCCACCACTGGCCTTCTGCCCGAACAGGCGCGCCGGAATCACCCGGGTGTCGTTGAACACCAGCAGGTCGCCAGGGTTGAGCAGGTCCGGCAGGTCGCGCACGTGGCGATGCTCGAACGCGGCCGGGGCCTGCGGGACCAGCATCAGGCGGCTGGCCGAGCGCTCGGCCAGGGGCGCCTGCGCGATCAGCTCAGGCGGCAGTTCATAGTTGAAATCGGACTTCTTCAAGGGAGCGCACGGCAACGTGTAGGCAATGTCGGCCATTGTACGACTGGCCCTCGGTGGCAATGCGCGATTGGGCGAACGTCGCGCAAAATGCTGCTATGCAACAGTTTTCTGCGGGGTTATCGCGCGAAAAACCGCGTGCTAGCATCGAGATGGAAGTCAGATGCACGAGCAGGAATACCCCGAGCGCGCGCGAATAGACGCGCGTTTTGCATTTCCGCCGTGCCGCCAATCGTTTCAGGAGATCTGCAATGAGCTTCATCGAACGTCTTGCCCCCCTTCGCGCCCAGCCCGGCACCCGTCTCACCGCCGGCCTGGATGACGCCAGCCTCGAGCGCCTCGCCGCGGGCCATCCGCAGCTGGTGGCGGCCATCGACGCCGCCGTGGCCGAATTCGAGCGCGTTCGCGCCGACCTGGGCGACCTGCTGGCGCTGGACGAGCGCGCCCAGATCGACGCGATGCAGGATGGCTTCGTCAATTTCTACGCCGACGATGCCGTCACCCCCTACGTTGCCCTCGCCGCGCGTGGCGCCTGGGTGGTCACCCTGAAGGGCGCGGTGCTGTACGACGCCGGCGGCTACGGCATGCTCGGCTTCGGGCATACCCCCGAGGCGGTGCTGGCCGCCATGGCCGCCCCGCAGGTGATGGCCAACGTGATGACCCCCAGTCTTTCGCAGCAGCGCTTCATCCAGGCCCTGCGCAAGGAGATCGGCCACCGCCGCGGCGGCTGCCCGTTCGCCCGCTTCATGTGCCTCAATTCCGGCTCCGAAGCGGTCGGCCTGGCCGCGCGCATCGCCGACGTCAACGCCAAGCTGCAGACCGATCCGGGCGCCCGCCATGCGGGGGCGAAGATCAAGCGCGTGGTGATCAAGGGCAGCTTCCACGGCCGTACCGACCGCCCGGGCCTGTACTCCGATTCCAGCCGCAAGACCTACGTGCAGCACCTGGCCAGCTACCGCGGGGAAGATAGCGTGATCGCGCTGGCGCCGTATGACGAGGAGGCGCTCAAGCGGGTGTTCGCCGAGGCCGAGCAGAACCAGTGGTTCATCGAGGCCGTGTTCCTGGAGCCGGTGATGGGCGAAGGCGACCCGGGCCGTTCGGTGCCGCCGGCGTTCTATGCCCTGGCCCGCGACCTGACCCGCCAGCACGGCAGCCTGCTGCTGATCGACTCTATCCAGGCCGGCCTGCGCGCCCACGGCGTGCTGTCCATCGTCGACTATCCCGGCTTCGAAGGCCTGGACGCGCCGGACATGGAGACCTATTCCAAGGCACTCAATGCCGCGCAGTTCCCGCTGTCGGTGCTGGCCGTCACCGAGCATGCCGCGCAGCTGTACCGCAAGGGCATCTACGGCAACACGATGACCTCCAACCCGCGCGCCCTGGACGTGGCCTGCGCCACGTTGTCGCTGCTGACGCCGCAGGTGCGCGAGAACATCCGCGTGCGCGGGGCCGAGGCCGTGCGCAAGCTGGAGCAGCTCAAGGGCGAGCTGGGCGGGCTGATCACCAAGGTGCAGGGCACCGGCCTGCTGTTCTCCTGTGAACTGGCCCCGCAGTTCAAGTGCTATGGCACCGGATCCACCGAAGAGTGGCTGCGCAACCACGGCATCAACGTCATCCATGGTGGCGAGAACTCCCTGCGCTTCACCCCGCATTTCGGCATGGACAGCGACGAGCTGGACCTGCTGGTCGGGCTGGTCGGCCGGGCACTGAAGGAAGGCCCGCGCCGGCAACAGTCGCAGGCAGCCTGACCCCGACGGTCGCCCGCCCTCCGCCGTAGAGCCGACCGTTGGTCGGCTGCCGTCACCCCGTAACGCCGACCGCTGGTCGGCTGCCGTCTCCGATCGCCGATTGGCCTCCACGCCCGTAACGCGCGATAATCACCGCCCGCATCCGCGGAACGACACCCCGTCACGAGACCGGAACACTGGTCATCGGCGGGGCTTTTTCGTTTCCGCCGCGTCAGTTTCTGAACACAGGAAGATCCAATGAAGTCGATTTGCGTTTACTGTGGTTCCAACCCCGGCAGCAAGCCGGTCTACACCGAGCGCGCCATCGCCCTCGGCGATCGCATCGCCCGCGACGGCCTGCGCCTGGTCTATGGTGGCGGCAATGTCGGCCTGATGGGAACCGTGGCCAACGCCGTGCTGGAAGGCGGCGGCAAGGTCACCGGCGTCATCCCCCAGCAGCTGGCCGATTGGGAAGTGTCGCACCGTGGCCTGACCGAGCTGGAAATCGTCGGCTCGATGCATGAGCGCAAGTCGCGCATGTTCGACCTCTCCGACGCCTTCGTGGCCCTGCCCGGCGGCTTCGGCACCATGGAAGAGATCTTCGAGATGCTCACCTGGCGCCAGCTTGGGATCGGCAACAAGCCGTGCGCCTTCCTGGACGTGGACGGCTTCTATGCCCCGCTGATCGGCATGATCGACCGCATGGTGGAAGAGCGTTTCCTGCACCCGGAACAGCGCGCCGACCTCTGGTACGGCTCGGACATCGACGCCATGCTGGACTGGATGCGCGCCTACCAGCCGGCCCAGGCCTCCAAGTGGATCGACGAAAAGCGCCAGGCCGCGTTGCGCTGATCCCCGGATGCGTTGACGAGGAGGTGCCGGCCAACGGCCGGCACTACTTCGCCGCGAACGTCTCCATCGGCGCCGGCCGCCCCAGCAGGTAGCCCTGCCCGTAGTCGCAGCCCAACTGCAGCAGGGTCCGGCGCTGCGCATCGTTCTCGATGCCCTCGCCCACCGTCTCGATGCCCAGCGTGCGCGCCAGCGACAGCACGCCCTGCACCAGAGCATAGGTGCTCTGCATGTCCTGCCCGTGCAGGCCGGCAATGAAGCTCTGGTCGATCTTCAAGGTGGAGATCGGGAACCGGTGCAGGTAGGACAGCGCCGAGAAGCCGGTCCCGAAATCATCCAGTTGCACCAGCACCCCGCGCTCGCGCAGCTGCTGCAGGATGCGCAAGGTGCGTGGGCCGTCGTCGAGCAACGCCACCTCGGTGATCTCCAGACGCAACCGGCGCGGGTCCGCGCCCGCCGCCTCGATCAGGCCGAACAGGCGCGCGCTGAAGTCGGCCGACCGGAAATGCCGCGGCGACACGTTGACCGACAGGTAGCCTTCGCCGCCCTGCGCCAGCTGCCCGATCACGTCCTCGTACAGCAGCCAGTCGACCTGCTCGATCAGCCCGCTCTCTTCCCCCAGATCGAGGAATGCGCTCGGCAGCAGCAACCCGCGGCGCTCGTGCTGCCAGCGCAGCAGCGCCTCGTAGCCCACCACCGCACCATCGCCCAGGCGCACGATCGGCTGGTAGTACGGCAGGAAGTCGCGGTTGATGATCGCCCGGCGCAGGTCCGCTTCCAGGTCCAGGCTGCGCAGCGCCTCCTCGCGCATGGCCTCGTCGAACACCGCGCAGCGGTCCTTGCCCTGTGCCTTGGCCCGGTACATGGCCGCATCCGCGTCACGCACCAGCTCCTCGCCGTTGCGATAGCGCGGGTTCCACAAGGCGATGCCCAGGCTGCCGGACGGGAACAGCTCCCGGCCCTGCACCCACATCGATTCTTCAAGCGCCACCAGCATCCGCTGCGAGAAATCGCGCGCGGTCTCCAGCCCGTGTTCGCACTGCAGCAGGATCGCGAATTCGTCGCCGCCCAGTCGCGCCACCACGTCGCCACTGCCGATCATCGATACGATCCGCTTGGCCACCTCGACCAGCATCTGGTCGCCGGCGGCGTGGCCGATGCTGTCGTTGACCAGCTTGAAGCGGTCCAGGTCCAGGAACAGCACCGCAAAGCGCGGGCCGTCGGGCACCCGCGCGCGCGCGATGGCATCTTCCAGCCGATCCAGCAGGTGCAGGCGGTTGGGCAACCCGGTCAACGCATCGTGCATGGCCTGGTGGGTCAGCCGCTGTTCGGCGCGCAGGCGCTCGCCGATCTGCCCGAGCAGCTTGTCGTTGACCTCGGCCAGCTCGCGGGTGCGTTCCTCCACGCGCTTCTCCAGCTCGGCGTGCGCGTTGCGCAGGCGTTCCTGGTCGCGCTGGCGGGCCAGGCCATTGCCGATGTTCTGCGCAACGAAGGTCAGCAGGCGCTGGTCGTGCGCGGTGAAACTCACCTCCGGCGAATAGCTCTGCACCACGATCACTCCCACCACGTCATCGTCGCTGAGCAGCGGCACGCCCAGCCAGCAATGCGAGCGCGCGCCGAACTCGCGGACCCGGCCGGAGGCGCGCAGTGCGTCGATGTGTTCGCGCGAGGCCAGCAACGGCTGGCGGTTGCGCACGATGAACTCGGTGAGCCCCTTGCTGAAGGGACGGGGTGCGCGCGAGGCGTTGTACTCGTCCACCGAATAGACGAAATCCAGCCCGTCGCCGCCCTCATTGACCAGCGCGATGTAGAAATTGCGCGCATCCAGCAGCGTGCCGACCACGCCGTGCACCTGCACGTAGAACTGGGCCAGGCTTTCGGCGCTCATCGCCATCTCGGCGATGTTGAACAGCGCCAGCTGCAGCTTCTCCGCGCGCCGGCGTTCCACCACTTCGTCCTGCAGGCTGCGGTTGGCGCGCTGCAGTTCCAGCGTGCGCCGCTCCACCTGGCGCTCCAGTTGCACCTGTGCCTGGCGCCGGTCCATCGCGGTCAAGATGTGCTGGGCCACGTAGCCCAGCAGGGTGCGATCGGCCTCGTTGTAGCGCACGCGCTGCTCGTAGCTCTGCACCACGATGGCGCCGCATACGCGGCCCTCGCGCAGCATCGGCACGCCCATCCAGTCCAGGCTCTCCGGGCCACGGCTGGGGTCGTACTCGTCGTTCATCGCCGCCAGCAGTTCGTTGGACGGCCCACTCAACGGCTGGCCGTGGCGCAGCAGCGCGAAGGTCAGGCTGCGCGGCATCTCGTGTTCTTCGTAGCTGCGGTCCGGGTCGGCCTCGAAGGTGTCGCGCTGGTCGGCGAAGTACAGGAACCGCACCCGCCGGCGGATGTCGTCGTACTCGACGATGTAGCAGTTCTGCGCGTACATCAGCGAGTTCAGCACGCGGTGGAAGTGCCGAAGCATCTCGGTCATCTCCAGGTCCGCGCCGGCCAGGTCGGCGATCTCGTACAGCGCCTGCTGCAGCCGCTTGGAGGTCTCCAGGGAGCGGATCTGCTCGCGCTGCCGCGCCAGCGCCAGGGCATCCTGCAGGGACTGCTGCGCGATCGCCCACCAGCCGTCATCCGGCGCGGCGTCCGCCGTCAGCACCCGCACCGCCAGTTCACTGCCCTGGTCCTGCCAACGACGCAACGAACGGTCGGGACCTGCCACATCGCCCAACAGCGACTCCAGCAACGCGGCCGTGCCCTGGGGCGGCGCCGGATGGGCGCGGCAGCCTTCGCCCAGCCCGGGGTCCACCCACGCCAGCGCCACCTGCGCGTCGCCAGCAAGCAACGCGCACAGCGACTGCGCAAGCGCAGCGGATACCACGGCGTCACGATCAGGATGCCCCACGGACGTCACCATCTGGCTGGACAGCATGTTCATCTCTTCTGGCACCGGAGTCCCGGTACCTCCCCTGCCCTGAGCATAGCGCGCCCACCGGGGGGCAATGGAAGCCCGCAACCCCGTTCAGCGCCACCGTACGTTGAACCCCTCGTCTTCGCTGCCATCGCCGGCCATGTCGTCCGTTACCCTCGCGCGCCCGCCCAGCTATGCGGAATCCTGCCCAGCGCTTACTCTGTGCGCCGTGGATGCCGCCGCCCTGCCAACCGATGAGTCGCTGATGCTGGCCTGGGCCGGCGGCGAGCTGCGTGCGTTCGACACCCTGTACGCCCGCCACCGCAGCCGCCTGTACAGCTTCCTGCTGCGCCAGCTGCGCGATGCGGCACTGGCCGACGAGATGTTCCAGGACGTGTGGCAGCGGGTGATCGCCGCCCGCGCCGGCTGGCAGCCCGAGGCCGCCTTCACCACCTGGCTGTTCCGGATTGCCCACAATCGGCTCAACGATCATTGGCGCGCCGCACGCCACCGTCCGCCCGCCCCTGGCGACGCCGAGGAGCGGGTGGCACGTATGAGCGACACGCATACGCCCGAGTCGCAGCTGTCCGAGTTCGAACAGCGCCGTCAGCTGCAACTGGCGATGGAGCAGCTTCCCGATGAACAGCGTGAGGTACTGCAGTTGCGGCTGGAGCAGGAGCTGAGCCTGGAAGAGATCGCCCAGATCACCGGCGTGGGCCGCGAAACGGTCAAATCGCGGCTGCGCTACGCCATGGACAAGCTGCGTGCAGGGGTGTCCGAATGAACCCGTCCGATCCGCTGACCCCCGAAGAACGCGAACTGGCGCGCCTGCTCGGCCGCGCGGCGCCGCACGCGCCCTCGGCGGCACTGGACGAGGCGGTGCTGGCCGCCGCGCGCGCCGCCGTGCAGCCGCAACCGGTCGCCACGGCGGTGGCGGAAGCGCCGTCGACCGCACCGATCGCGCGCCAGCGGCGTCCGCGCTCGCGCCTGCCGGCGGCACTCGGGCTGGCCGCCTCGGTGGTGTTTGCCGTGGGCATCGCCTGGCAGCTCAAGCCCGATACATCGCCCCCGCCGCCGCTGGCCGAGGGCGCACCGGCCGCTGCGGCGCCGCAGGCTGCCCCTGCCGAGGCAGCCGTCGCCCCGGCAACGGCCGAACGCACGCCGGCCCCGGTGGAGGCGGCCAAGCAGGCGACGGCCCCCGCCGCGGCACCACCAGCGCCGGCGGCGCAGCTGGCCACGGACGCGCCGCGCGCGCAGCGCGAGGCCGCGCCCAGGCTGCCCGCACCGGCGGCTCCGATCGTGACCCCACCTGCCCCACCCGCGCCGCCTGCGCCAGCCGCTGCCCCGCGCCAGGACGACGCGCGCGCGGCGGAGGCGGCACCGGTGCTGGACAGCGTCAGCCCCACCAGCGCGCCAGTGCCGTTCAAGGCCAACCAGGCCCCCGTCGCGCCGATCGCCGCCGAGTCGGCCCGCAGCGCCGCCGGGGTGATGCGTCGCGCGGCGCCCGCCCGGGTCGCCGCCGATGCCCCGGCCAGCGCGGTGGACGCCGCCGTCGATGCCGATGCGCTGCTGCCGCGCAAGCAGTGGCTCACCCGGATCCGCGAACGCCGCGATGCCGGCGACCTGGAGACCGCGCGCGCCAGCCTGGAACGCTACCTGCAGCACTATCCCGAAGCGCGCGTGCCGCGCGACGTGCGCCAGTTGCTGGACAACTGACCCACCCGGGCGTAGCCAGCCCACTACAATGGCGGCAATGCCCGATACGCTCGCCACCGTCGTCAGCCACAGCCTGGAGATCAAGCACAGCCGCTTCATCGCCCATGCCGCGCCGATCGACGATGCCGCTGCCGCGCTGGCCTTCCTGCAGCAGGTGGCGGTAGCCGATGCCACGCACAACTGCTGGGCCTACCGGCACGGCAGCGAGTACCGCTCGAGCGACGACGGCGAGCCGGCCGGTACCGCCGGTCGCCCGATCCTGGCTGCGATCGACGGCCAGGGCTTCGACAGCGTGGTGGTGGTGGTGATCCGCTGGTATGGCGGCATCAAACTGGGGGCAGGTGGGCTGGTCCGCGCCTACGGCGGCACCGCCGCCGAGTGCCTGCGCATCGCCCCCCGCCTGCCGCTGGTCGCCTTGGCCACGCTGCGGCTGCAGGCCGGCTTCGACGACCTCGGCGCCCTGCACGCCGCCCTGGCCGCCCATGGCGCCGAGAAGCAGGCCGAAACCTTCACCGCCTCCGGGGTGGAGATGCAACTGCAGCTGCCGGCCGATCAGGCCGACCCGTTGAAAAACCGCCTGCGCGACGCCACCCGTGATCGTATCCGCATCGAAACATGCACCGAACCAGGCCACCTGAATGACTGATACTCCTCCCCCGCCGGCCACGGCGGTACGTCGGCTTGGCAGCCTCGGCACGCTGTGGCCGTTCGTGCGCCGGCATACCGGCCTGTTCGTGGCCTGGCTGGTGGCACTGGCGCTGTCCTCGGTGGCCACGCTGAGCTTGCCGCCCGCGGTCAAACAGATGATCGACCACGGCTTCAACGACAACGGCCAGATCAACCGCGCCTTTGCGCTGCTGTTCCTGGTCGCCGTGCTGCTGGCGCTGGCCACCGCCGCGCGCTTCTTCTTCGTCTCGCTGCTGGGCGAAAAGGTGGTGGCGGACCTGCGCAGTCGCCTGTACGCGCACCTGATCGCGCTCGGCGCCGGCTTCCACGACCGCAGCCGCAGCGGCGAGCTGGTCTCGCGGCTGACCGCCGACAGCGAACTGCTGCGCAGCGTGATCGGCTCGACCATGTCGGTGGCGCTGCGCAGCAGCGTCACCGTGGTCGGCAGCCTGGTGATGCTGTTCGTGACCAGCCCGCGCCTGGCGGCGTGGTCGCTGGTCGGCATCCCGCTGGCGGTGCTGCCGATCATCATCGGCGCCCGCCGGCTGCGCAACATCTCGCGCGCCAGCCAGGACCGCATCGCCGATGCCAACAGCCTGGCCGCCGAGACCCTGGGCGCGGTGCGCACAGTGCAGGCGCATGCGCGCGAACCGTACGAGCGCGGCCGTTTCAACGCCGCGCTGGGCGAATCGATCCGCGCCGCGCGACGCCGCATCGGTGCGCAGTCGATCGTCACCGCCACCGCCATCGTGCTGGTGTTCGGCGCGATCGTCGGGGTGCTGTGGCTGGGCGCGCACGATGTCATCGATCGCCGCATGAGCGCCGGCACGCTGGGCCAGTTCGTGCTGTATGCCTTGATCGGCGGCGGCTCGGTCGGTGCCCTGGCCGAGGTATGGAACGAGCTGCAACGCGCCTCCGGCGGCATGGGCCGGATCGCCGAACTGCTGCAGGAAGAGGTCGAGATCACCAGCCCGGCCAATCCCCAGCCACTGCCGCAGCCGTTGCGCGGAGAGATCCGTTTCGAGGATGTGGTGTTCCACTATCCGCAGCGCCCGGATACCCCCGCGCTGGAACATTTCGACCTGCACGTGCGCCCCGGTGAGACCGTCGCCCTGGTCGGCCCCTCCGGTGCCGGCAAGAGCACGGTGCTGTCGATGCTGCTGCGTTTCCACGATCCGGCCAGCGGTCGCATCCTGGTCGACGAGGTGGACGTGCGCCAGGTCGACCCGGCCGCACTGCGCGCGCAGATGGCGCTGGTACCGCAGCAGCCCACGCTGTTTGCCAGCACCGCGCTGGACAACATCCGCTACGGCCGGCTGGAAGCCACTGACGAAGAGGTGCAACGTGCGGCCGAGGCGGCCGAGGCCGATGAATTCCTGCAGGCCCTGCCCGAGGGCTACCTGAGCGAACTGGGCGAGCGCGGCGCGCGCCTGTCCGGCGGCCAGCAGCAGCGCATCGCGATCGCACGGGCGTTGCTCAAGGATGCACCGATCCTGCTGCTGGACGAAGCCACCAGCGCACTGGACGCACAGAGCGAGCGTGCGGTGCAGCAGGCGCTGGAGCGGTTGATGGCCGGGCGCACCACGCTGGTCATCGCCCATCGCCTGGCGACGGTACTCAAGGCCGACCGCATCGTGGTGATGGACCACGGGCGCATCGTCGCCCAGGGCACCCATGCGGAGCTGCTGGCCGAAGGTGGCCTGTACGCGGAGCTGGCCAAGCTGCAGTTCATCGATTGATGACGCACCGCTAACGCCGTGCGTTGCATCGTGCGCGGGTCCCAGACCCGCGCTGCAGGAGGTGTTCCATGTCGTTCCGACAGTTCCCCGCCACCGACGCCAACGGCGAAAGCTACGTCATCATCGAGTTCAAGCAGGAGCAGACAGGCGATGCCGCCGCGGCTGCCGCCGAGACCCGCTACGAACTTGCCGACGGTCGCCACCTGGTCCGCGACGGGCGTCAGTACCGCACCCGCGGCGGTGAGTTGACCCTGACCACCTGAGCCCACCCGGCAACCCGACAAAGGTCAAGCAAAATAGTTTGCATCCGGCTGGTCATTTTCTGGCCAGCCTTCTTGACAGCCTTTCCCGGCAAGGGCTGCGCGCGGTTATCCACATGTTTGTGCGCAACTCATCCACACCCCCTGTGGATGAATGCGGCGTTGCAGCAGATCAACGCGACAGCACGCGGCCGATGCCGGACGCATCGATCTCGCCTGCGGCGGCCAACAACGCGGTCGGGTCGCTGCCGGCGATGAAGCCGACACGAAAATGCACCTCACCCGCGGGGGTCCTGGAGGAGTGGATCGAGGCCAGGCTGACCGCGTGGCGTTCGAACACATGCAGCAGTTCGCGCAGCGACCCCGGCCGGTCTTCGGGCAGGTGCACGCTGATCGCGTTGCGTTCGGTCAGATCGGCCAACAGGTAGCCGACCCGTTCGAAGGTGTAGTTGCCCTCGGCCAGCACCGCCTCGCCCTGGCTGTCGCGGTTGTCCAGCAGCAGCTGTTGGCGGAAGGCCGCGCGTGCCGCGTCATCGCCCTGCCCGACCTGCTGGCGCAGCTGCTGCAGCTGTGCCAGCAGCCGGTCCAGCATGGGCGCGACGTGTGGATTGCCGAACTGGATGTCTTCGTAGATGGCCGGGTTCAATGACAGGATCCGCGCGATAATCGCCGTATCCAGTTCGAACGACGCCGAGCGGTAGGGCATCAGCGCCGGCAGCGCGCCCAGCAACGGCGCGTACTCGCGCAGCACGCCGGCCTGGGCCAGGTGCGTGGCGTGCACCATCGCCTGCACCAGCGCCATCACCTGGTCATGGTGCTCGGGCGTGGCGCGCACGCACTCGGCTTCCAGCGCCGCGCACAGCTGCGCCAGCCACGGCTGCCAGCGCGCCAACCGTGCCTCGCAGACCACCATCACCCGGCCCTTCAACGTAGGTGCCTTGGGCGGCGCGGTCATCGGATGCAACCCCACCACCTCGGCCTGCGAGGCCAGCATCGCCGCGACCGGCGCGCTTTTCACCGACGTCACATCCAGCCACAGGCGTCCGGCCTCGCGCCCGGCCGAGCGCGCCACGTAATCGGCGATCAACGCCGGGGTGTGGCGGATCGGGGCGGAGAAAATCAGCACGTCGGCGCGCTGCAGCAGCACCTCCGGGACATCCGATTGCGGGTCGGCCGGATCATGGCCGATCACCTCCAGGCCCATGCGCTGCTGCAGGAAACCGCGCAGCCAGCGCCCATAGGCGCCGGCACTGCCGACGATGCCAACGACCGGCGCTGCGCTCACGCCAGGCGCTCGGGAACGAAGCGCTGCGGCAGCGCCAGGGCCGCCGGTGCGGCGGCCAGCACGTCGAACTCTTCGTGGCCGTTGGCCAGCGTGGTTTCCAGCGCCACGTGCACGCCGGCGATCGCACGCGAGATCGATTGCTCGAACGATTCGCCCCGCAGCAGGAAGGCCACCAGCAGCGACATCAGCACGTCGCCGGTGCCGGCCACGTCCACCGGCAGGTGCGGCGAGGACCAGCGCCAGATCGCCTCGCGGCTCACCGCCAGCGTGACCAGTTGGCCCGGTTCGCCGCCCACGCTGTGGGCAAGCACCCACTCCGGCCCGCGCGCCAGCAGCGCCTGCGAGGCGGCGATGGCATCGTCTTCGGCAAGGCTGGGCATGCCGGTCAGGCGGCCCAGTTCGAACGCATTGGGCGTCACCAGCCAGGCGTGTGGCAGCAGGCGCTCGGCGAAGATGGCTTCCAGCCCCGGTTCCACGTAGGGGCCGGTGTGGGTGTCGCCGATCACCGGATCCAGGCAGTAGCGCAGCTGCGGCGAGGCCGGTAGCACCTGGTCCAGCCAGTCGGCGAAGGCCGCGCCGTTGCCGACGCTACCGAAATACCCGGAGACCAGCATGCGCGCACGCTGCGGCAACCCGCGCTCGCTGGCGCCGAGCAGCAGCTCGGCGAACCAGTCGGCCGGCAGCACGCGGCCTCGCGTGGTCGGGTAGAACGGCGCGTTGCTGAGCAGCGTGGTGGGCACTTCGGCCACGCGCACGCCCAGCGCGCGCAGCGGCGGCACGGCCGCGCTGTTGCCGGCGTAGCCATAGACCAGCTGCGACTGTACCGAGATGACGTCGACCGGCGACGGACCGTCCGGGCGCTGGCGGCGACCGTGGACCAGGTGGCTTTCGAGGGATTCGTTCATGGCATCGGCACTGTGGGGGCTACCGCGCCATTATCCCCCAACCGGTACGCCGCATCCTGCCCGTCTACCCTGCCGGATCTTCCCGGTACGGGACGTGGGGGTCACGCTGCAACAGGAACTCCCAGGTATCGTTGAAGACCCATGGGTAATGCAGCGGTGGGCGATCGGCGAACCGTTGCGCGTGGATGGGCTGCCCTTCCACGCGGCAGCCGCCCGGCGACGCGAACGCGACCAGCTCGGTGACGATGACATCGCGGGAGGTGCTCTCGGCCGAGAGATGGAGGGCATAGGAAGGATGCGCGGTGACGCTGCGCTTCAACACGACCCGTCCCATCGCGGGCACGTACCAGCGGATGCTGCGCTCCAGCCCCTCGACGGCCGCCGGCCCCTGCCAACGCAGGCCGGTCATATCCGTCGACCTGGGGTTGGACTTTCGCCAGAGTGCGCTGCGCTCGATGCGGTACGTACGAACGCGGCCGACACCAAGCTTGATTGTCTCCAGGGCCACCACCCGACTGCTGCCCTTCTCTTCGTAGTCGTAGCGGTAGGTCCCGTTGTCCCGCGCGACGGCGCCGGGTTCGGCGAACGCATCGTCCCACGCTGCCCCCACCGCAAGCGGGAACCGCAGGATTTCCTTTCGCCCCCGGCGAAGCGGATTGACGTCCGCATAGGTGTCGGTGTGTTCAACGCGCTGCACCCCGTGCCCCACCGTCAGCCGCGTCAGACGCTCCGACATCCCCTCCAGGCGAAGGGACGACACAGGATGGTCGGCACCCACCGAATATGTCCATCGCGTGCCATGCGCCAACTGCAGAGGACGCTCGAGCGTCCCGTCACGCGCATCCAGCGTGCATGTCTCCAATGACGTGGCGGACACCGCGCCTGCAGTGAGGGCGGCAGCCACCCCGGCGACCGACAAGGCGCGGCGTGCCGCCGAAGGCGGTGGTCGAGCGGCGCCGCGGGCGATACGGGTGCGTTTTTTCATCCAGGCAGGGTAGAGATCGCTGCGGGCGCAGTCACCCACACCGGTCGCGATCAGCCCGGGAAGCAGGCAGCCTGCACGGCACCGCGACGCGATGCGCTTCGCAGATGCCGGGATGCCCTCGTGTGCAATTGACCTCCCCATCAGGGCGACGGGAAAGAAAGAAGGTTCGTCTCCGCGTCTGAGGGGAGCGGCGTGCTGCAAGGGCCGTCGCAGCGTGAGGGGCCGGCCGCAGGCCGACGCCGGAACAGGAATGGAGCCCCAGCGCCCGACTCACCGACCGCCGCGCCTGGGCTCGAAGCACGCTTCTGCTTGCCCCGCATACGGGCGAAAAAAAAGCCCCCTGTCTCCAGGGGGCCTTCGGTACGACACAGCAACCGATGTCGCTTACGACGTCATCCGGTCCCAGAAACCCTTCACGCCGTCGATGAACGTCGCCGACTTCGGCGAGTGCTTGCGCGCTTCTTCGCCGGTGAAGGTGGTCTCGAACTGCTCCAGCAGCTTGCGCTGCTCGGGGGTGAGGTTGACCGGGGTCTCGACCACCACGCGGCAGTACAGGTCGCCTTCGCTGCGGCTGCGCACCGAACGCACGCCCTTGCCGCGCAACCGGAACAGCTTGCCGGTCTGGGTTTCGGCCGGGATGCGGATTTCCGCGTACCCGCCCAGGGTGGCCACGCGCACGGTGTCGCCCAGCGCGGCCTGCGAAATGCGGATCGGCACTTCGCAGTGCAGGTCGTCGCCATCGCGCTGGAAGATCGCGTGCTCGCGCACCCGCACTTCCACGTACAGATCGCCCGGCGGCGTGCCGGCCGGACCGGCCTCGCCTTCGCCGGACAGGCGGATGCGGTCGCCGGTATCGACGCCCGCAGGCACCTTCACCGACAACACCTTGTCTTCCTCCACGCGGCCATTGCCGTGGCAGGTCTTGCACGGGTTCTGGATGATCTTGCCGCGCCCGTTGCAGTTGTGGCAGGCCTGCTGCATGGCGAAGATGCCGCGCTGGATGCGGACCTGGCCGTGGCCATGGCACACGCTGCAGGTATCCACCTTGCCGTCTTCGGAACCACTGCCATCGCAGTCGTCGCACTCGGCCAGGGTCGGGATCTCGATGCGGCGTTCCACGCCCATCACCGCTTCTTCCAGGTCCAGCTCCATCACGTAGCCGACGTCGGCACCGCGACGCGCCTGGCGCTGGCCACCCCCGGCACCGCCGAAGATGTTGCCGAAGATGTCACCGAAGATGTCCCCCATGTCCGGGCCACCACCGCCGCCACCGCCGCCCATGCCGTGCTCGAACGCGGCATGGCCGTGCGCGTCGTACATGCGCCGCTTGTTGGTGTCCGACAGGGTTTCGTAGGCTTCCTTGCACTCCTTGAAGGAGGCTTCGGCCGCGCTGTCACCCGGGTTGCGGTCGGGGTGGTACTTCATCGCACAACGGCGATAGGACTTCTTCAGCTCTTCTTCGGTCGCCGTGCGGGAGACGCCCAGCACTTCGTAGTAATCGCGCTTGCTCATGGTGTTGAATCGGGTTCCGGAAGTCGGGATTCGTCAAAGCGGAAGAGCGGAACCAGGTCCGCTCTTGCGCCGGGGCGCCCCGACAAGCTGCGATGCAGTTGCCAGGACCCAGGGGAAACGACAACGGGACGCTGCCTGCGCAACGTCCCGGGTCGGGTCCGGATCAGGACTTCTTGTCGTCCTTGACTTCGGTGAACTCGGCGTCGACCACATCGTCGTGCGCGCCGTTGTTGGCACCGGCATCCGGGCCCGGGGCGGCACCGCCCTGCTCGGCCGCCGCCGAGGCAGCGAACAGCGCCTGGCCGGCTTCTTCCAGCACCTTCGACTTGGCTTCGATCTGCGCCTTGTCGTCGCCCTTCATGGCGGTTTCCAGGTCGGCCAGGGCCGACTCCACCTTGCCGATCACGTCGCCGCCGACCTTGCTGCCGTGCTCGGTGATCGCGGTACGGGTACCGTGGATCAGCGCGTCAGCCTGGTTGCGGGCCTGGACCAGCTCGTGGAACTTCTTGTCTTCTTCGCGGTTGGCTTCCGCATCGGCCACCATGCGCGCGATCTCGTCCTCGGACAGGCCCGAACCGGCCTTGATCTCGACCTTCTGTTCCTTGTTGGTCTTCTTGTCCTTGGCCGACACGTGCAGGATGCCGTTGGCGTCGATGTCGAAGGACACTTCCACCTGCGGCATACCGCGCGGGGCCGGCTCGATGCCGGAGAGGTCGAACTTGGCCAGCGACTTGTTGAAGCGGGCCTGCTCGCGCTCACCCTGCAGCACGTGCACGGTCACGGCCGACTGGTTGTCCTCGGCGGTGGAGAACACCTGCGAGGCCTTGGTCGGGATGGTGGTGTTCTTCTCGATGATCTTGGTGAACACGCCGCCCATGGTCTCGATGCCCAGCGACAGCGGGGTCACGTCCAGCAGCAGCACGTCCTTGACGTCGCCGCCCAGCACGCCACCCTGGATCGCCGCACCCAGTGCCACGGCTTCGTCCGGGTTGACGTCCTTGCGCGGTTCCTTGCCGAAGAACTCGGTGACCGCCTGCTGCACCTTCGGCATGCGGGTCTGGCCACCGACCAGGATCACTTCGCTGATGTCGCTCGAGCGCAGGCCGGCGTCGTTCAACGCCACGCGGCACGGCTCGATCGACTTCTTGATCAGCTCTTCCACCAGCGCTTCCAGCTTGGCGCGGGTCAGCTTGATGTTGAGGTGCTTCGGGCCCGAGGCGTCGGCGGTGACGTACGGCAGGTTCACTTCGGTCTGCTGGGCGCTGGACAGCTCGATCTTGGCGCGCTCGGCGGCGTCCTTCAGACGCTGCAGGGCCAACGGGTCCTTGCGCAGGTCGATGCCTTGGTCCTTGTTGAACTCGTCGACGAGGTACTCGATGACGCGGTTGTCGAAGTCTTCGCCGCCCAGGAAGGTGTCGCCGTTGGTGGCCAGCACTTCGAACTGCTTCTCACCGTCGACGTTGGCGATCTCGATCACCGACACGTCGAAGGTGCCGCCGCCCAGGTCGTACACCACGATCTTGCGATCCTTGTTGTCGCCCTTGTCCAGGCCATAGGCCAGCGCGGCCGCGGTCGGCTCGTTGATGATGCGCTTGACGTCCAGGCCGGCGATGCGGCCGGCGTCCTTGGTGGCCTGGCGCTGGCTGTCGTTGAAGTAGGCCGGCACGGTGATCACCGCCTCGGTGACCGTCTCGCCCAGGAAGGCTTCGGCGGTCTTCTTCATCTTCTCCAGCACGCGCGCGGAGATTTCCTGCGGCGCCATCTTCTTGGCATCGCTGGTCTGCACCCAGGCGTCGCCGTTGTCGTGGGCCAGGATGCCGTAGGGCACGTGCGCGATGTCCTTCTGGACTTCAGCGTCGGTGAACTTGCGGCCGATCAGGCGCTTGACGGCGTAGAAGGTGTTCTTCGGGTTGGTGACGGCCTGGCGCTTGGCCGAGGCACCCACCAGCACTTCGCCGTCCTTGGTGTAGGCGACGATGGACGGCGTGGTGCGGTCGCCCTCGGCGTTTTCGATGACGCGGGCCTTGCCGCCGTCCATGATCGCCACACACGAGTTGGTGGTGCCGAGGTCGATACCAATGATCTTGCCCATGAGGGAGACTCCTGAAAGTTCTGGGAATCCGGCAGTTGCCGGGTTATGAATGGGATGTGTGGGACGCTGCCGGGACTTTCAAGCCATCCACCAAACACAGTGTCCGATGCTGGCAAAACCCGTTCAGCGTCCGCTGGCGATCAATCGCGGGCGACCACGACCAGGGCCGGGCGCAGCAGGCGATCGTTGAGCAGGTAACCCTTCTGGAACACCTGGACCACGCTGCCCGGGGCCGCGCCGGGCGCGTCGACCTGGCTGATGGCCTGGTGGTGGTCCGGGTTGAACGGCTGGCCGGTCGGGTCGAGCAGGGTCAGCCCGTTGTCGGCGGCCACCTTGAGCAGCTGCTTGTAGGTCAGCTCCAGGCCTTCGCGCAGCGGGCCGGGCTCGGCACCGGCGCTGTTGAGGCCGGCGTCCAGGCTGTCGAACACCGGCAGCAGTTCGCCGAGCAGCTTTTCGTTGGCGAAGCGGCGTGCCTGTTCGACGTCGCGGGCCACGCGCTTGCGCTGGTTGTCCAGGTCGGCGCGCTCGCGCAGCGACTCGGCGCGCAGCAGGGCCACCTCGTTGTGCAGGCTGTCCAGCTGCTGCTGCAGAGACGGCTCGGCAGCCGGCTCACCGGCGGGATTCTGGGATGCGATATCGGGCTGATCTTGGTTCATTTCCGGATCCTTGGCGGTGACTCTCCGCCTCCACCCACCCCTATGTGGGCGCGGGGTCGGGATTCAAGAGCCCGGCGGCGGGTTTTATGCCCGATCCCGGGACAATCCGCCGCCCGCCGGGTCCGCCAGCGCCGCCCCCAGCACCTGGGCGGTGGCCTCCACCAGCGGGATCATGCGGTCGTAGGCCATCCGCTTGGGGCCGATCACCCCCAGCACGCCCAGCACCTGGCCGCCGGCCGAATACGGCGCGGTCACCAGCGATACGCTTTCCAGCGGCATCACCCCGGTCTCTTCGCCGATGAAGATGCGCACGCCCGGGGCCTGGATGGTGCGCTCGAGCAGCTGCAGGATCTCGCGCTTGCTGGCGAACACGTCGAACAGCTCGCGCAACCGCTCCAGGTCGGACAGGTCCTGCACGCCCATCAGCCGGGTCGCGCCGGCCAGCACCATGTCATCGGCCGGCGGCACCAGCGCCTGCTCGGCCAGCTCGATGCCGTGGGCCAGCAACTGCTCCATCTCCGACTGCGCATCGCGCAGTTCCAGCAACAGGCGCTGGCGGATCTCGGCCAGCGGGCGCCCGGCACAGTTGGCATTGAGGTAGTTGGCCACCTGCTCCAGCTCTCCCGGGCCGAAGGCGCGGCGCGGCTCGATCACCCGGTTCTGCACTTCGTTGTCGGCAAACACCAGGATCGCCAGTACCCGGCGCGCATCCAGGGCCACGAAATCGATATGCCGGAAGGCGAACTGCTCGCGCCGCGGCGCACTGACCACGCCCACGAAATGGCTCATGGCCGAGAGCAGCTCGGAGGCACTGCCCAACAGCGCCTGGGTGCCGTTGCCGGTGGCCAGCTCCGTGCGCAGCCGGCTGAGCTCGCCCTCGCCGGGCGGCTGCATCTTGACCAGGCTGTCCACGAACACCCGATAGCCGTGCGCGGTGGGTACCCGCCCGGCCGAGGTATGCGGCGAGCTGAGCAGGCCCAGGTCCTCCAGGTCACCCAGGATGTTGCGGATGGTGGCGGGGCTGACATCCAGCCCGGCCAGTCGCGCCAGCGTCTGCGACCCGACCGGCTCGCCATCCTGGATGTGGCGTGCGATCAGCGTCCGCAGCAGGTGGCGGGCGCGGGGCGCAAGATGTGACGCAGATGGGTGCATGGAATCAGCCTGTGAGACGCCACCTTAGATAATGGCTGCGGGGAGCGAAGGCAAGTCATTGGTGCTGCCGTCCACCCATGCTAGCTTTGCGCGGCTCGAGAACAGACAACCATGCTCAGACATCTATCGATCAAGGATTTTGCCGTCGTCCGCGCTACCGAACTCGAATTCGGGCCGGGCATGACCGTGGTTTCCGGCGAGACCGGCGCCGGCAAGTCGCTGATGGTCGACGCGCTCGGCTTCCTGTCCGGCCTGCGCGCCGACAGCGGCGTGGTCCGCCACGGCGCCGCGCGTGCCGAGCTGTCGGCCGAATTCGCCCCGGAACCGGATGCCGCCGCGCGGCGCTGGCTGCGCGAGAACGAGCTCGACGACGAGGACCAGTGCCAGCTGCGCCGGATCATCCGCGCCGACGGCGGCTCGCGGGCGTGGATCAACGGGCGCCCGGTCACGCTGACCCAGCTGACCGAACTGGCCGCCACGCTGGTCGAAATCCACGGCCAGCATGAACAGCAGGCCCTGCTGGCGCGGCCCTCGCAGTTGGCCCTGCTGGATGCCTTCGCCCGCAACGAGGCCGAGCGCGGCCAGGTCCGCCAGGCCGCCGCGCGCTGGCAGGCGCTGGTGGACGAGGCCGAGTCTCTGTCGCGCCAGGGCGATGTCAGCGACCGCATCGGCTACCTGGAGCACCAGTTGGGCGAACTGCAACGCGAAGACCTGGAACCGGCCTCGATCGAGCAGCTCGGCAGCAGCCACCGTCGCCAGGCGCATGCCAGCGCGCTGATCGCCGCCTGCGACGTGGCCGTGGCCCGCCTCAACGGCGACGACGACACCTCGGCGCTGCAGTTGTTGCAGCAGACCCGCCACGAGCTGTCCCGCGTGGCCGAGCACGACCCGCGCCTGGGCGAGGTGGATGCCCTGCTCGACAGCGCCGTCATCCAGCTGCATGAAGCGCTGGTCCTGCTGGACCGCGTGCTGGGCGACCTGGACGCCGATCCCGAGCAGTTCGAGGACATCGAGCGCCGCCTGGGCCGGCTGCACGACCTGTCCCGAAAGCACCGCGTGCCGATGGAAAGCCTGGGCGAACACCGCGACGCGATGCAGGCCGAGGTGGAACAGCTTCGCGGCGCCGACGTGCGCCTGCAGGCGCTGGCCGGCGAAATCGAGCGGGCCGCCGGGCAATGGCAGGTGGTCGCCGACGTCCTCAGCAGCAGCCGCCGCAAGGCCGCCAAGGCGCTCTCGGACACCACCACCACCCTGATCGGCGAGCTCGGCATGGGCGGTGGCCAGTTCCTGATCGAGATCGAGCCGCAGGCGGTGTCCAAACCGGACCCGAATGGTGCCGAACGGGTCGAATTCCTGGTCGCCGCCAATGCCGGCCAGCCGCCCCGCGCGCTGCGCAAGGTCGCCTCCGGTGGCGAGCTGTCGCGCATCTCGCTGGCGATCGAAGTGGCGGCGCTCGACCTGGACGCGGTGCCCACCATGGTCTTTGACGAGGTCGATTCGGGCATCGGCGGTGCCGTGGCCGATATCGTCGGGCACAAGCTGCGGGCCCTGGGCGAAAAGCGCCAGGTGCTGTGCGTCACCCACCTGCCGCAGGTCGCCTCCAAGGGTCACGCCCATTACCGGGTCAGCAAGGCACCGGTGGACGGCATGACCCAGAGCGCGGTGGAAAAGCTGGACACCAAGGCCCGCGAAGAAGAGCTGGCGCGGATGCTCGGCGGCGTGGAAGTCAGCAAGGAAGCCCGCGCCGCGGCCCGCAAGCTGCTGCAGGTCTGACGGCCGGCAGCGGTCGCTGGCCGGCGCTTGGCGGTGCCGGCTAGCCAGGCGCCGCTCACCCCAGCGGCCGTTCCAGGTCGACCCGTTCCACCAGAAAATCCAGCAGGGCGCGCACCCGCAGCGGCAGGTAGCCGCCCTGCCCCTGGAACACCGCGTGCACCTCCTCAAGGTCGCCGGGGTTGGCCTGTTCCAGCACCGGCAGCAGGCGCCCGGCCGCGATGTCGTCCTGCACCTGGAACGCCGCCAGCCGCGCCATGCCCACCCCGCCCAGCACCAGTCGCCGCAGTGCTTCGCCATCGCTGGCCCGGGCACTGCCGTCGATGGGCACCACCCGGCGCTGATCGTCCACGAGCAGCGGCCAGCCCGACAGCGCGCGCGGGTGGCCGATGTCGAGGCGGTTGTGCGCCAGCAGTGCCTCCGCGCTCTGCGGCAGGCCGTGCCGGGCGGCGTAGGCCGGCGCCGCCACGATCATCATCCGCGTCGCCCCCAATCGTCGCGCGACCAGGCGGGAACTCTTCAACGGCCCGGCCCGCACCGCCACGTCGGTGCGCTGTTCGAGCAGGTCGATCACCTCGTCGGTCAGCACCACGTCCACCCCGACCTGTGGATGCCGGGCCAGGAACTCGGGCAGCAAGGGCAGCAGGAAGTGGTGCCCGAACGGCACGTTCGCGTTGACCCGCAGGCGCCCGCGCGGTTCGGCATGGGCGCTGGCGCAGCGCTCGGCCTCGTCCAGATCGGCCAGCACCCGCAGCCCGCGCTCGTAGAACGCGCAGCCTTCCGGCGTGAGCTGCACCTGGCGCGTCGAGCGTTGCAGCAGGCGCGTGCCCAACCGCTGCTCCAGCCGCGACACCAGCTTGCTGACCGCCGACGGGCTCAACTCCAGCGAGCGCGCCGCCGCCGAGAAGCCGCCGCTGTCGATGACCCGGACGAAGACTTCCAGTTCGCCGGAACGGTTGATGTCGGTGCCTGCCATGGGATGAATCCAGTTCACAGATGATTGTCCGGGAGCAGTCTAGTTCACAGGTGGCTGGCGAATCACCATGGGGTTCCCCCCGCCGATGGATCACCCGATGCACGCACTCACCCGCCTTGTCGCCACCACCCTGCTCGCCTCCTCGACCGCCGCGGCGGCCACCGCCGTGCCGTCGCCAGCATGGGTCGCCAGCGGGCAGGCCAGCCCGCAACCGGTCTGGAACGCACGGTTCCTGTTCCCTACGCTGATCCCCGATCAGTTGGCCGCGCAGACGTTCCGCCAGACCGTGCGCCTCAGCCTGGGTGGCCGCCAATTGCGGGTCCGCCTGAGCAATGCGTATGGTCAACAGCCCCTGCGGATCGATGCTGCCAGTGCCGCCGCCGGCCCGGGCCGGACGCCGCTGGCACTCGCCTTCGATGGGCGCACCGGCGTGGTGATCGGCCCCGGCGAGGAACGCGTGAGCGACCCGCTGGCACTGGCAACCCGCGATCTGCAGGCGGTGCAGGTGAGCGTCTACGTCGCCGGGCGCACGCCCTTGCAGACCTTTCACTGGGACGGCCGGCAGACCGCCGCGTTCGCCGCCGGTGACCAGACCCTGGCCCCGGCACTGACAGACGCGGCAACCACGACCGCCCGCCTGTTCGTCTCGGGGCTGGATGTGGAGCGGGCCGCCTGCGCACGCAGCGTGGCCGTGATCGGCGATTCGATCACCGATGGTGCGACCGCCAGCCTGGACCGCGACCAGCGCTGGACCGACCACCTCGCCGCGCGGCTGGCGCCGCAGGGCGTTGCCGTGGTCAACGCCGGCATCTCCGGGGGCCGCCTGCTGCGCGATGGCATGGGCGAGGCCGCCCTGTCCCGTTTCCAGCGCGATGTGCTCGACCAACCCGGCCTCGCCAGCGTGATCGTACTCCTCGGAACCAACGACATCGGCTGGCCTGGCACCGCCTTCGCCCGCACCGAACCGGCGCCGTCGCTGGCCCAGCTGCAGGCCGGCTATCGCAGTCTGGTCGCACGCGCCCATGCCCGCGGCGTGCGCATCCTCGGTGCCACCCTGCCGCCGTTCGCCGGTGCGCTGCCCGGCACCCCGCTGGAGGACTATTACCAGCCAGACAAGGACGCCCTGCGCCGGCAACTCAACGCCTGGCTGCGCAGCGACAGTCCCTTCGATGCGGTGATCGACCTCGACGCGGTGCTGCGCGATCCCGCCGATCCGGCACGCCTGGCCGCCGCCTTCGATTCCGGCGATCACCTGCACCCCGGCGATGCCGGCAACCACGCGATGGCGGCGGCGGTGGACCTGCAGGCCCTGTTGCCGGACGCCGTCCCGGTGTGCGCACGCTGAAACTCAGGAACCCCGGGCCAGGGCCCGGGGTCCAGTCACGCGATCTGCTGGCCTGCGGCGGTCCGATGACCGGCCGCCGGGCCGTTACCGACGCTTCTTGCGCACGTAAAGCACCAGCGAGTGCTCTTCCAGCTCGTACCCGTGATCGGCCGCGATCTTGCGCTGCAGTTCTTCGATCTCGTGGCTTTCGAATTCGATGATCTTGCCGCTGTCCACGTCCACCATGTGGTCGTGGTGGCCGCCGCGGTCCAGCTCGTAGACGGCCTGGCCGCCTTCGAAATTGTGCTTCAGCACCAGGCCGGCGGCCTCGAACTGGGTCAACACGCGATACACCGTGGCCAGGCCGATCTCGTCGCCATGCTCCAGGAGCTGGCGGTAGATGTCCTCGGCGGTCATGTGGTGCTGGTGGTTCTGGGCATTGCGCTGTTCGAGCAACGCCAGGATCCGCATCCGCGGATGGGTCACCTTCAGGCCGACTTTACGCAGGTCGTGGGTTTCCATAGTTCTCCGTTCATTGGCGATTTAGCGCCAGCTGCCTCGGATTGGGTCGCGGCGACGCGTCGTGAGTGTATCATCGACTGGATTTCCCCAAACGCCCTTTCCGATGCGCAATCTCCTGCTGGTCGCCGCCGTTGCCCTGTCCACCACGGGCTGCGGCATCATCTATAAGCAACCCATCTATCAGGGCAACCTGGTCCGGGAGCAGGCCGTCGGTCAGCTGCAGGTGGGCCAGAGCAAGCAGCAGGTCAACGCGCTGCTCGGCACCCCCTCGATCCCGGATCCGTTCCACGCCCAGCGTTGGGACTACACCGCCAGCCAGCGCGTGAACCGCCTGGGCCAGACCGAAGTGAAGAACTTCACGGTGTATTTCGAGAATGACGCGGTGACCCGTTGGGACGGCGAGTACTTCGCCAACAACGACGCCGACCTGGCCAAGACCACGGTGCGCCAGTTCGGTCGCAACCTGGCCAAGGACAAGAAGAAGCGCGGCGGCCGCTGAGGCGGCAGGCGCATTCAGCTGCCGGCGCGTGCGCGCCGGCGGCGGTTGTCCTTCGGGTCGGCCAGCAGGGGGCGCAGCAGTTCCACCCGGTCCCCATCGCGCAGCAGCTGGAGCGGCCGGGCCAGCAACCCGTGCACGGCCACCGCCGGGCAGGCGTCACTGCCGTCCAGCGCGGCAGCGGCGATGGCGTCGGCAACCGTCGCCCCATCGGGGAGCTGCACCTGGCGCGACGCCACGCGGTCGGGCCAGGCCAGTACCACCTCCACGCTGATCACGGCTCAGTCCTGCCCGTCGGCAACGCGCACGAAATCATTGACCATGCGGTCGGCCAGGCCCTGGAAGCCCAGTGCCAGCGCCGGCCCGAGCAGGCGCGAGTTCGGCTCGAACTCCAGGGTCAGGGTCACCTTGCAGGCCTCCTCGGCCAGTGCATGGAACTCCCAGCGGCCGTGCAGGCGCTTGAACGGACCATCGCGCAGCTGCATGTCGATGCTGCTCGGGCGCTGCAAGGTGTTTTCAGTCATGAACCAGGTCGAGAACGACCCCAGCCCCAGGTCCAGGCGCGCCACCAGGCGGTCCGGCGCGGATTCCAGGATCTGCGACGCCGAGCACCAGCGGAACCGGCGCGGATAGGCCTCGATATCATTGACCAGATCGAACATACGGGCAGCCGAATGTTCGACCAGGGCACTACGGCGGATTGTGGGCATGCGATACAGATGTCAGATGAATCGACCGGGCGTGCCCGAATCGGAGACAATAGGGAAATGAGCAAGAACAGCGGCAAGGATAAAGCAAAGGGCGCGACGGCCAACAAAACCATCGCGCTCAACAAGCGTGCCCGTCACGAGTACCACATCGAAGATCGCTTCGAGGCCGGCCTGGCCCTGCAGGGCTGGGAGGTCAAGTCGATCCGCGCCGGGCGCGGCAACATCGTGGACGCCTACGCGTACGTCAAGCAGGGCGAGATCTTCCTGATCGGCGCCCAGATCACCCCGTTGATCCAGGCCTCCACCCACGTGGTCGCCAACGACCGCCGCGAGCGCAAGCTGCTCCTGCATCGCAGCGAGATCGACAAGCTGGTCGGCAAGGTCGAGCGCGACGGTTACACGATCGTGCCGACGGCGATGTACTGGAGCAAGAACAAGATCAAGCTCGAGGTCGCACTGGCCAAGGGCAAGCAGACCCACGACAAGCGCGACGCCGAGAAGGACCGCGACTGGGCCCGCGAAAAGTCGCGGACCATGCGCCGCCACAACCGCGACGCCTGATGCCCGGCCCGCACGCATCGCCCCGTATCGAGCCGGCCGGTGCCGACGACGCGGCGGCGGTGTTCGCCGGTCTGCGCGCCTTCAACCGTGCCGCCTGCGGGGCGGCGCTGGATGACCAGGCGCTCAACCGCGTGATCCGCGATGCGCACGGAACGCCCTGCGCCGGCCTGGTCGCCGATGTCTACGGCGGCTGGCTGAGCGTGCATGCCCTGTGGGTGGACGAGCGCCATCGCGGCCTCGGGCTGGGGCACGCCCTGCTCGCCGATGCCGAACAACAGGCACGCGCCCTCGGGGCGCGCTCGGTCATGCTCGACACGTTTTCCTGGCAGGCCGAGGGCTTCTACCTCAAGCAGGGCTACGCGATCTTCGGCCGGCTCGAGGACTTTCCGCCGGGCCACCAGCGGCTGTACCTGCGCAAGCGGCTCTGAGCCACGGCGGCCGGCGCCCTGCCCCGCCGCGCCTGCGCGCCACAGCACCGCCGGCAGAGACTGCCGGCGGCTGCGCCGCTCAGTGCGGCGCGGGGTCGAGGAAGCGCTTGAGCCGGTTCAGGTCCTTGTCGTGCACCGTCAGCGCATCCAGGAACAGGTTGGCCGCCCCGCGCTGGCTGCGCCGCCCTGCCTCGGCGGACAGCGCCGCCGCCGTCTCCAGCACCTGCGCCGAAAAGGTCCCCCGGCCGGCCCGCCGCACCCGCTCGGCGCCCATCAACAGCCAGGCCGCCACGTGTTCGGCCCAGGCCTTGTTCATGTCGGCGAAGACCTCGCGGTCGCGGCGCTCCTTGGCGCCCACCTGCCCGTCGACGCTCTCCACGGCCAGTCCGGTGCTGAAGGGCGCGGTGGCGTTCTCGTCCTCGGGCAGCGGCACCCAGGACTCCGAGCGACCCAGGTGCATCGAACTGGCCACGCGGCCGTTGGCCAGCTGGAAGGTGCTGCAGCCAAAGCACGAGGACAGCTTGTGCGTCTGCTTGCCCAGCGCCAGCTCGAACGGCTTGCCCTGCGGGTAGTTGCAGCGCACCTCGGCCAGCGCCCAGACCATGCCGTGGCAATAGCCACAGACCTTGCCGCGCCCGTCCCAGCTGCCGATCAGCCCGGTGGGCTCGATCGAGCCCGCCTGCTTGGGCGTGGTCCGTGCCGTGTGCAGGGTGGCGTCGCTGTCGTAGCCGATCAGGCCGTGGTACTCCATGCCGTACCGCCAGCGGCCCCCTTCACTGCCGTAGGGGATCAGCCGGCGCACCGAGCTGATCACCTTGGGCACCGTGTTGGCCGGATCGTCGACGATGCCGTAGTAGGCGCCACGCTCGTTGTCCAAGGTGAACTCCAGCAGCTCAGAGGGGCCGCTGCGGGTGATCAGGCCAAACAGCCAGCTCTTCTTGCTGGTCACGATCCTGCTGATGTGGTCGGCCACATGCCGCGACCACTGCACGCTGCCCGCGTGCGCCTTGCCGTCCTTCAACGGCGAGGCGATCGCCAGCTGCAGCGCCTGGCCACCGTCGTAGGTGGGACTCTTGCCGGCCTGCACGACCGCGCCCTCGACCCCGGTCAGCGCGCCGATCCGGTTCAATACGTCCTGCAGGTCGGCCTGCTGCCTGCCCGCGTCCTCATCGCCACTGTCCACGTCCCAACGCGGCGTCTCGCCGCTGCCGAGCATGTGGGTGACGAAACCGAGGAACACGCACCCGAAGATCACATCCGATTCCAGGCGCGCCAGCGCCGCGTGCGTCCGATCCACTGCCAACGGCTGTCCGTCGATGATGCCCATTCTGGCTCTCCATGAAAGAAAGAAGGGGCAGCGCCGCCCGCAAAGGGGGGCTGGCGGCGCTGCCGTGCCGTGCTGCAGGGAACAGTCACGACACCGCCAGCCTCTACCGCCACCGGCGCGGCGGTTGTGCGCCGGGTTGCAGGGGTTTGTCGCGGTCGGGCGGAATGGGGCGACGACGCGGCCAGGCAGCGCGCGAGGCCGCGATTTCCCGCAGCGCACGCACAAGTGTCAGAATCCCCGCCTATTACCCGTCTGGAGCATTGCGTGACACAGGAAATCCCCCAGGACACCGCCCCGAGCGCGGATCCAACCGCCGAGCTCCAGGCCGACGTCGCCGCATACGAATCGATCTTCGCCGAACTGACCCGCGCGATGGATCCGGCCGCGCTGCTCAAGGTGCTCACCTACCTGGGCCGCAACGCCAAGCGCGACGCCTCGGAAAACCAGACCTACGACAGCCTGGAACACCGCCGCCTGATCGCCCGCATCGACGCCCTGACGGTGCAGGTGCAGCCGGAAGCCCGCAAGCAGGCCATCAGCCTGCGCAACGAGCAGAACCACCAGCGCAAGCTCAAGGCCAAGCACCAGGCCGATAGCAAGCGGCAGCGCGAAGGCAAGCGCTGAAGCTCCGCCCGCAGCGGTCCGCGGACGGGCACGGAAGCCCGATCGAGATTCTCAGGGAAGCAACTGCCCGGCCACGTTGCCGGCACTGATCGCGCACCAGAGCGACGCCGTCTGCCACCCCTAATGAACGTGGCTGCACCGGCCGCCCGCGTGCAGCGCTGCCTGCGGTTCAACCTGGCGGTGCCGCCGGTGGCGCGGACTGACTACGCTCACGGGGCGCCGGCCACGCCGCCGGCGCGCTGGGTGCGGCGGACCGAACCCCTCGGCCCTGCCACGCAGGGCCGTCTATCGGCTGCCCACCGACTCGCGCAGCCCGGCCACTTCCGCCTGCCCCACCGACGCCTCCACCGGCTCCAGCTTGCAGAAGGCCTCGGTCAACACGTAATAGCAGCTGCCGCGGACAAACTGGACCGTGCCGGCAACCAGATCGGCGCGCCGGCGAAGATCGATTACCCCGCTGCGCGCGTTGAAGAGGCGATCACCGGGCGCCAGGTGCAGCGTGCGGAAACTGTCCGGGTTCAACGCCCCCTGCGCCACGCCATCCACTTCGAAGGGCATCGGCGCCTTGCCCAGGGGCGCCAGGAAGCCAGCCTTCGCCCGATACACCACCACGGTGGCTTTGTCCGGTACTGCCTGCACCGGCGCATACGGCGTGCCGTATTCGAACGTGGCACAGCCGGTAAGCGACAGCCCAACAAGCGCTGCAATGCACAGGGGTTTGATCATGCGGAGCCGCCTCCATGGCGTCCTGGCGAAATTTCAGAAACCTTAACAAAGGGCCGCACGGATTGGCTACGACGCCCCTGCGCGGCAACGCCGTGCGTGACTGTTCAGCGTCTTTGGAGTAGCATCAGCCCTGTCAAGTAGCGTCTGGGTCGCCAGATGTCTTGCGGTTCTTGAAGAAACCGGGGGTGCATTGGTTTCGACGGGGGTTGTGAAGTTACTTGGTGCATGCCGAGGGGGCAGCTTTCCTCGTTAATCCAGCAGCAAACTTCTAGTTGCCAACGACGACAACTACGGTTCGGACTTCGCAATCGCCGCCTAAACAGCAGCAGTTGCTTTAGTTCTACAGCCGCCTAAGGCGAACCCCCGAACCTACTTGTGCCCGTGCTCGTAGATGTAGGGTCATTATCACGGAACCGGTTGTGATGGCTGCCTGTCAGTCACGACTTAACTAAAGCAGGCTGGTCCTGGGGTGCGCTTTGCACGCCGTGCTGCCACAGGATGAGATCCAACGGTGCGCTAAGCATGTAGAACCGGGGATGGAGTGCCTTCGGACGGCGGTTCAATTCCGCCCACCTCCACCATACGACCGGTCCTTCGGGACCGGAAAGAAGCCGGAAGTTCCTGGTGACAGGGCTTCCGGCTTTTTTATTGCCTGCAGAACGTCCCATGCAATGCCGCGGGGATCGCAAAGCCGTCCATCCGCACCTCCGGCCGGTAGCTGGCCGAGGGCGTGAAGCGGTACTCGCGCGCCAACAGCGCGCACAGCAGGATCAGCTGCGCGTTGCCCACCGCCGAGCCCACGCACGAGCGCGACGGGAACCCGTAGGGCACGTAGATGCCGGCGGTGCGGCGGCGTCGCTCCGGCAACCAGCGGTCCGGATCGAACACCTGCGGATGGTCCCAGTGCGCTGCCGAGCGGTGCTGGATGTAGGAGCTCAGTTCGTAGACGCTGCCTTCGGGAATCGCATGCCCGTTGACCTCCAGGTCGCAGACGGCCACGCGGCGATTGTTGAACGGCGTTGAATACAGCCGCATGACTTCCTTGAGGAAGCGCATCGTGCACGGGATGCGCGCCATCGGCAGCGCCTGGATCTCCGCATCGGTCAGCGGCCTGAACTCCGCCTCGATTTTCTCCCGCCACGCCGGGTGCATCTGCAGGGCCAGCAACAGGCACGCGGCCATCATGCCCGGCACGCCGGAAATGGCGATCAGCTGCACTGTCACCAGATAGATGACTTTATCCAGGCCGATCCGGTCGCGCAGGCCCAGCAGCGGCTGCGCATAATCAAGATGCGCATGGCCGTCGCGCAGCCGGCGCTTGAGTTCGGCCCGGATCGCGCTGGACTCGCCACGGCCGATGAGAAAGTTGCGCAGCAGATGGCGGGTATGGATGACCTGCTCCACCTGCGTGGTGAAACGCAGCCGCAACGCGCACTGCACCGCCGCCTGCTCGCGCTCGGTGAGCCCGTCGATCACCAGCGGGATCAGTGGGAAGGACATGACATTCCACACGGCGGGCATTGCATCGCCCTCGATGCCGCAGACCGCATCGAGGGCGGCGCGCATCCGGCCCTGCAGGGCGCGCAGGGTGTCCGCGCCGGTCAGTTCCGCGCTGCGGGTGGCGATGAGGCTTCGCACTTCCGACCAGCGCACGCGCTCATGGCGGCGGAACAGGTCGGCCAGCGATTCCACGACGAACAACTGTTCCGAGTTTTCCTTGTCGACCCGGCCGGCCAGTTCCGGGCAGAACACGCCGATGCCGCCGGTCTCCAGTTTCAAGACCGGGCCTTCGCGCTCTACGCGGGCGGCCAGGCGCTCGGCGGCCACGCCGCCAACCTGTTGCGACATCCCTTCCATGCACGCCTCCGGCAAGAAGGGACTCGAAGACGAGTCCCTTCGTCTTGCTACCGTTCAAACCCCTTGGATCAACGGGGAATCAGAACTCGATCCAGAGCGGCCAGGTATTCCACACACTGCTTTTCTCGTTCGGATGAATATTGAGGCTGACGCGCAATGCTCGTGCGAATCGTTTCATCTTTCACTCCTTTGATGGCTGTGCGGGTTTACCGGGAGTATCCCGGCCAGCGCTTGATAACACAGGTATATGGCAGTGTCCAATATGCCGGCAATAATGTGCATGCATCACAGTTTCTAATGATGCGCGGTAACTGCACCCCACCGCGCGCCCTCTACTGCAGCGATCCGCACGCCCACGCCCGCCGCTGGAATGCAGGCATGGGACACGACATCATGGGTGACATCCACGGTCAGGCGGGAAACTCAAGGCGTTGCTCAAGCAGTTGGGGTACCGCGAGCGCATGGGCGCGTGGCGGCACCCGGAGCGCAGCGCGCGGTTCGTGGGCGACCTGATCGACCGCGGCCCCGGGCAACTGGAAACACTGGACGTCGTGCGGCGCATGGTGGATGCCGGCAGTGCCGACGCGATCATGGGCAACCACGAGTTCAACGGCATTGCCTACGCGACGCAGGACCCGGAACGGCCCGGCGAACACCTGCGGACGCGCGGACCCGGCAACCATGCCCGGCACCGCGCTTTCCTCGACGAGGTGGTGGTGGACAGCGCAGTGCACCGGGAGTGGGTGCAGTGGTTCATGACCCTGCCGCTGTGGATCGAAACCGACCAGGTGCGCCGGGTGCACGCCTGCCGGCACCCGGCCGCGATGGCGGCGATCGCCGACCGGCTGGCCCGGGCAACACCCTTACCCCGGAACTGGTGCCGGCCGCCAGCCGCAAGGACAGCGTGGCGGTCGTCGCGGTGGAGGCGAGCTGCAAGGGCTTGGAGATAGCGCTGCCCGCGCCGGTGTCCTTCACCGACAAGCAAAGCATCGTCCGTCACCGCACGCGCGTGCGCTGGTGGGACAGCGCCATCGCCCGTTACGACCAGGCCAAGCCGGTCTTTTTCGGGCATTGCTGGTTCAGCGGCAGGCCCGGCGTCATCTCGGCCACGGCCTGCTGCGTGGATTACAGCGCCGCCCTGCCGGGGGAGCCGCGGGTCGCCTACCGTTTCGACGGCGAGGATGCGCTGTGCAGTGACAAGGTGGTCGCGGTACGGGCGTTGCGACGCCGCGCAGCGGCGTCAGTCCAGCATCCCGCCATGCCGCTCCAGCAGCGCGTCGGCCAGCGCCTGGATGGCCTCGCGCTCGTGCAGCCGTTCGAGCCAGTGGCCCGGAATGCCCGCGGCGCCATGGAAGGCGCCCGCCAGCTGGCCGACGATCGCCGCGGTGGTATCGGCGTCATCGCCGAGGTTGGCCGCCGCCAGCACCATGTCGGCAACGCTGTCGTGACGGGCGAAACACCACAGCGCCGCCTCCAGGCTGTCCACCACGTAGCCGCTGCCACGGATCTGCTCACGCGGCAGCGCGCGGTAACCTCCGGCGGCGATGGCACCCAGCCGTGGGCTGCTGACCGCCACCGCGCGCAGGTCCAGCACCGCTGCTTTGCCCTGCCCCTGCAAGGCGCGCTCGATCGCCACCGCCAGCAGGCGGCAGGCCTCCAGACACTCGAGCGCGGCATGGGTGGTGCGCGAACTCAGCACCGCCATGTCCTGCAGCTCGGCAGTGCCGGCGTAGCGCAGCACCACCGGGGCCAGGCGCATGATCGAGCCGTTGCCGGCGCTGCTGGCGGCCGGGTTGCCGGCCAGCGGCTCGCCGGTGGCCAGGAAGCTGTGCAGGGCCGCGCGCGTGGCCACGCCGATATCGAAGCAGCTGCCGGTCGAGCTCCAGTACCCGTGCTGGTACCAGTTGACGTAGCGGTTCATCTGATCGCGCGGGTCGAAACCGTCGCAGCGCACCAGGCTCTCGGCCAGGCACATCGCCATCGAGGTGTCGTCGGTCCATTGCCCCGGCTGCAACTCGAACGGGCCCCCGCCGACCATGTCGGTCAACGGTTCGAAACTGCCGCGCGGCTGGAATTCCAGCGTGGTACCCACCGCATCGCCACAGGCCAGGCCCAGCAGCGCACCGCGATATCGATTCTGTATGTCCATGTCATTGCTCACGGGCAGGGTGAAACCGCCTCAGTACTGCTCAGGGCAGGGTGAACTTGCGCGCCATGCGCAGCGGCCACACCGAGGTGAACTGCGCCCCGCCGACCAGTCGGTATGCCGCCGACACACTGCGCAGCACGCCGAGGCGCTCGAACACGTCCTTGGCCCGGCGGAAGGTGGGGCGCGGATCGGCGGTAAACATGAACAGGTTGATCTCCTTGGCGCTGACGTCATAGCCGTCCAGGGTCGCCGCACTGCCCAGGGCCGTACGCAACTCGGCTTCCAGGGTGGCCAGGAAGGCCTCGTCGTCCAGCGACGCTCGCCAGAACTTGATCACAAGCTGGTAATCCATCGGGGGGCCTGTTGTTCAAGAAGGGAACCGCCAAGGTTACCCCTCCTTGGCACCGGCTGCGCCGCTCCGGTGCCGACGGCCCCGGGGCGTGCGCGATGACCGGGCAGCGTCGACACCCCCTTGATGCCCTGCCCATCATGCTCGGCGCACTGCGCCTCCCTCCCGGGCGCGCGAGGATTGCCATGACCCCGTTCCGTTCGATCCTGTTGACCGCCCTGCTCGCGGTGGCACCGACCTTGGCCGGCGCCGCCGATACGGTCACCACCACGCCCGTGCACTTCGCCAAGGGCACCAGCAGCGCCACCCTGCGTGGCACGCTTTCCGGTTACGACACGGTGCGCTACACGGTGGCCGCACGCGCCGGGCAGACCATGACGGTCACCCTGGGCGGCAGCGCCAACGCCAGCTTCAACGTGTTCGCCCCGGGCGTGGTGCCCGGCGAGGGCGAGGCGCTCGGCAACAGTGACGAGAAGCGGCGCTGGAGCGGTGCCCTGCCCGCCTCCGGCACGTATGTGGTGCAGGTGTACCAGATGCGCGCACAGGCACGGCGCGGTGAAAAGGCCCCGCACACGCTGACGGTGGCCATCCGCTGATCCCGGCGTCGGGCAGGCACGGCGCGTCCGGTTTCTTCCTCGCAGGGACCTCGGGATGGACTTCCTCAAACTGCTCCGATCGCTGGAAGAGTTCCTCTACGAACTCTGCACCTGGTTCCTGTTTTTCCCGCGCACGCTGTACCGGGTGGTGGTGCGGCCACGGCAGATGGCGCAGTACGTGCATACCGAGCTTACCCAGAAGCTGGAAAACCAGTTCGACGATGCGATCAGCCCGCCGATGTTCCTGATGCTGGCGGTGCTGGTGGCGCACGGGGTGGAGCTGTTGATGCACCAGCAGGTGACCGGGACCGGGCAGTTGTCGCGCACCTTGTTCGGCAACGAGGAAGGCCTGCTGCTGTACCGCTCGATCACCTTTGCGGTATGGCCGCTCATCTGCAGCGTGCACCTGCTGCGGCGCAGGCAGCGGCCGATCACCCGTGAGTCCCTGCGCGGCCCGTTCTTCGTGCAGTGCTACCTGACCGCGCCGTTCGCGGTGGCACTGTCCACCAGCATGGTGTTCGTGCGGCTGCCGGGGGAGCTCTCGACCCAGGCCGGCATTGTCGTGTCGGTACTGTCGCTGCTCTGGTATGCGGTGGTGCAGGCCCGCTGGCTGAAGATGACGCTGCAGCGCTCGTGGCTCAACACGGTCCTGTCGATGGCCTGGGTGTTGCTGCTGGGGATCGTCATCAACAGCCTGATCGGCTGGGCATTGCTGGCCACCTGAGCGGGCGGCGCGGCCCTGCGCCCGGCGCTCCAGCCGCCAATGCGTGCAATTCCCCCTGCCCCGTTTCCGTGCGACCCTTCGGGAAACGTTTTCATGGGATGGAGGGATTCCAATGTTGTCTCGTTTTCGTCGTACCGCGCTGCTGGCGCTGATGGCCCTGTCGCTGCCGGCCGGCCACGCCCTGGCCCAGACCGACGCCCCGCTGCGGGTGATGTCCTTCAACGTGCGCACGCCGGTGGATACCGAGCCCGGCCGGCGCTGGGAAGACCGTCGCGATGCGATGGTGGCGCTGCTTCGCGACCAGCATCCGGCTGTGTTCGGCACCCAGGAGCTGGTGGAAAAACAGGCCGACTACCTGGTCGAGCACCTGCCCGGCTACCGCTGGTTCGGCGAAGGCCGTCGGGGCGGCAAGGGCGACGAGCACATGGGCGTGTTCTACGACAGCGCGCAGTTGACGGTGGTCGAGTCGGGCAACTTCTGGCTGTCCGATACGCCCGACGTGGCCGGCAGCATCACCTGGGGCAACCTGATGCCGCGCATGGTCACCTGGGCGCTGTTCCAGCGCCAGGCCGACGGCAAGCGCTTCTACCTGCTCAACACCCACCTGCCCTATCGCGACGAGGATGAGCCGCGCCGGGTGCTGGGCGCACAGCTGATCGTCGACCGCCTGGCAGCGCTGCCCAAGGACATCCCGGTGGTGGTCACCGGCGACTTCAACAGTGAGCCGGGCAGCACCACCTACCAGGCCTTCACCCGCGCACTCGGCGATGCACGCAGGCTGGCCGGCAAGGTGGATGGCCCACGCCTGACCTTCCACGATTTCAGCGGCAAGCCGACCGTGGAGCTGGACTGGATCCTGGTCCGCGGTTTCCGCGTGGACCGTTTCAGCACGCTGGACGACCGGCCCGGCGGCGTGCTGCCATCGGACCACTTCCCGGTGCAGGCCGACCTGCGCTTCCCGGCCGCGCCCGGCCGTTGAGCCGGCGCGCCAGGGGCCACCGCCTTACCGTACGGCGGTGGCCTCGGGAGCGTAGCTGACACGCCAGACCGTGTTGCCGGCGTCGTCGGTGACCAGCACGCTGCCGTCCTTCAGGACCAGGCTGGCCACCGGCCGGCCGTAGACCTGCGCGCTGCCGCCCTCGGCCACGAAGCCGCTGAGGAACTCCTCGGCCTGGCCGCTGGGCGTGTCGCCGCTGAAGGGCACGAACAGCACCTTGTAACCGGACAGCGTGGCGCGATTCCATGACCCGTGCAGGCCCACCAGCGCGCCGCCACGGTAGCGGGCCGGGAACGCCGTGCCGTCATAGAAGGTAATGTCCATCGCCGCCACGTGCGGCCCCACCGCGAAATCGGGTACGCGGGTTTTCTTGACCAGCGCCGGTGCCTTGCCGGCCAACCGCGGATCCTCGTTGGCGCCGTAGTACGCATAGGGCCAGCCATAGAAACCGCCTGGCTCTACCTGGGTGATGTAGTCCGGCACCAGGTTGTCGCCCAGTTCGTCGCGCTCGTTGACCGCGGTCCACATGCGGCCATTCTTGAAGGCGATGCCGTTGGGATTGCGCAGGCCGGCAGCATGGATGGTTTCGCCACTGCCATCGGGCCGGATGCGCAGGATGTTGGCGCGGCGTTTTTCGTTCTCCAGCCCATACTCGCCGTTGTTGCTGGCCGAACCCACGGTCACGTACAGGTACTGGCCATCGGGGCTGGCCACGATGTTGCGGGTCCAGTGATTGTTGTAGCCGCCGGCGGGCAGCGACAGGATCTTGCGGCCCTTCGCGGTGATCCTGGTCTGGCCCGGCTGGTACGGATACACCCAGACGCCGTCGGTGTTGGCCACGTAGAACTGGTTGCCGCGCTGGAGCATGCCGAACGGTTGGTTGAGACCGGCCAGGAAGGTAGTGCGCAGTTCCGGCACGCCATCGCCGTCGGCATCGCGCAGCAGGGTGATGCGGTTGGCGCTGTTGGCCCCGGTCCTGGCCTCGGACACGAGCACGTCGCCATTGTCGAGCAGCGTCATCCAGCGCGGGTTGTCGAAATCACGCGCGTAGGCGCTGACCTGGAATCCCGCCGGCGCCGTCGGGGTGCGACCCTGCGGCCAACCGATCACCTTGGCATTCACCTGCGCCGAGCGGGTGGCATAGGGCTTGGGCAGCTGTTTGGCGATCGCCTCGCCCGGGCCGACCAGCGGATCGTTGGCGTGTGCACAGGCGGCGGCGGCCAAGGCCAGCAGGCACCCGGCGGCGAGCGAAGTCGTGCGCATCGGCGGTCCTCGTCATGGGCTGTGAGCGGTGGCCGGCAGGATCGCGCAGCCGCCGTGACCGCGGCGGCAAGGGGCGCCCGGGCCACCTCACGCGGCGTGGATGCGCCGGGTGCGATACAGCCCGGATTCCCCCTGGAGACCGCCACCATGGCCCACCGCAGTCGCCTCGCCGGTTTCATCATTGATTGCCAGGACACGCCCGCCGACCAGGCCGCCGCGTTCTGGTCCGCCGCGCTCGGCTACCGGGCCGCGCCGGCCTATCGCGAAGAAGGCGCCGAGTATGCGGATCTGCAGGGCGCGCCGGCGGGATTGAACGTGGAAGTGCAGCGGGTGCCCCATGCCTCGCGGGTACATCTGGATATCGAAAGCGACGACATCGATGCCGAGGCCGACCGGCTGGAGGCGCTCGGCGCGCGCCGGATCGGATTCGTCAAACGCTGGTGGGTGATGGAAGCGCCGACCGGCCACCGTTTCTGCATCGTGCGTATGCGCGATGATGACGGGCGGGCCGCGGCCAACCACTGGGACTAGCGCTCAGTACCGGCGTTGCCGGTGCCCCTCGCCCAGCAGGCGGCTCAACACCAGGTGCTGGTCGCGCGCCTGGCAGATGCGCGCGACCACGGCCAGGAACACGCCTACCAGCAGCACGCCGATGTCCAGCAGTTGATCCGGGAGCCGGCCGAACCCCAGGGCCACCGCCAATGCGGCCAGCACCAGCAGCACGATCACCGCCGGTGACATCGCCGCCCGCGCGCGCAGGCCGGCGATCGACCCGGTGCGCCATCGGTCATGTCCGCCCATAGCGTCCCTCCCTGGAAAAGAGAAATCTTGTAGCACCCGGAGGGATGCGTGCGTCAGGGGCAAAGCCGCCAATGGCGGCATTGCCGACGCGGCGTCTTTGCGAACTCCGACGCCCGACACACGGGAGGGCGGCCAGATGCCGCCCCCCGTGTCACCTCAACGCAGCGTGCCGGCCACCGCCGGCGGCGCCGCGTCCTGTTGCTGGCCCCAACCCCCCAGGGCCTTGTACACGCCAACCACGCTGACATTGACCGTGGATTCGGCCGCCGCCAACGCATCATCGGCGGCCAGCTGGGTGCGCTGCGCATCGAGCAGGGTCAGGAAGTCTTCCGACCCTTCTCGGTAGCGGATCTGCGCCAGCTGCTCGGCACGTCGTGCGGCCTGCGCCTGCTCGGCAACGATGCCCAGCCGGGCCTGTTGCTTGGCATAGCGGGTCAAGGCGTTCTCGGTGTCTTCCAGTGCCAGCAGCACCGCCTTTTCGTACTCGGCGGCCACTCCGTCGGCCTGTGCCTTGCTGGCGCGCAGCCGCGCGCGCACGGTGCCGAAATCGAACGCGGCCCAGCTGATCGACGGCGTCACCGACCAGGCCTTGTTGGCCCCGTTGACCAGGCCGCTGGCGTCGCCGGACAGGAACCCGACGAACCCGGTGAGGCTGATCCGCGGGAACAGGTCGGCGGTGGCCACGCCGACGCGTGCCGTCGCCGCCGCCAGGCGACGCTCGGCACTGCGTACGTCGGCGCGCTGGCGCAGCAGGTCGGTGGTGTCGCCCAGTGGCAACTGCCTGGCATAGGCCGGGACCTCGCGCGGTTGCAGCAGGGCATCCAGTGCATCCGGGCGCTGCCCCAGCAGCACCGCCAGGCGATGCCGCGACTGCACTTCGGCCACTTCCAGCAGCGGGATGTCCGCTTCGATCGCCTTCAAGCGCGCGCGGCTGCTCTGCACGTCCAGCTCGCTGCCCGCACCGAGTTCCCAGCGCGCTTCGGTCAGGCGCTGGGTGTCGCGCAGGTTGACCAGGGTGCGCTTGGCCACGTCGATGCGCTTCTGCGTGCCACGCAGCTCGAAGTAGTTGCGTGCCACTTCCGCCGCCACGGTGACCTGCGCATCGGCGAGGTTGTCCTGCTCTGCACCGAGGTCGGCGCGCGCCGCTTCGGCGGCACGGCGCTGGCGACCGAACAGATCCAGTTCCCAGCCGGCGTCGAAGCCGAGCTGGTAGGTCTCGCTGAAGACGCGCTCGCCGCCACGGCTGGCGTCGGGCTGCTTGCGGCGGTCGTAACTGCCACCACTGGTGACGTGCGGCAACTGGTCCAGGCGCTGCTCGACGAACACCGCGCGCGCTTCACGCACGCGGGCCATCGCAATGCGCAGGTCCAGGTTGTCGCCGAGTGCGTCATGCACCAGTTGCTCCAGCACCGGATCGTCGAACTGCGCCCACCAGCTGGCCACCGGCGAGGTGGTGCTGAACACCGGCGCGGCCGCGCCCTGCAGGGTCACCGGCTGTGCCGGTGGCGCCTGGTAGTTGGGGCCGACGCTGACGCAGCCGGCCAGCAGCGCGCTGGTCACGGCCACGGTCAACAGGCGGATCACCATGGCAGCACCTCGCCGAGGTAGGTGAAGCTGCCGTTGGGGCCGTCGGCACCGATCAGCGCCATGCCCACGCTGGAGCGCGCGCCTTCGCTGATCTCGATCTCGCCCTCGCCCGCGTTCATGTCGGTCTTCACGTAGCCGGGGTGCACGGTGTTGACCTTGGTGGTGCTCTCGCGCAGCTCGTAGGCCAGCTGCACGGTCCAGGCGTTCACCGCACTCTTGGAGGCGTTGTAGGCCGGCACCGCGAAGCCGTAGATCGGCGAACCGGGCTGGCTGTGCAGGGTCAGCGAGCCGAGGATGCTGGACACGTTGACGATGCGGCCGGCGGGCGAGGCGTTGATCAGCGGCAGGAAGGCCTGGGTGACGGCGATCACCGCGAACACGTTGGTGTCGAAGGTGGTGCGCCAGGTGTCCAGGGTCTGCGCCGACGGCGCCAGCGTGGGGTCATCGAGCAGGATGCCGGCATTGTTGACCAGGATGTCCAGGCGCCCGTGGCGCTCGGTGACGGTCTGCACGGCGGCCGCGATGCTGGCGGCATCGCCGACGTCGAGCTGGATCGCTTCCACCGGCAGGCCTTCGGCCTGCAGCTTCAGGGCCTCGGCCACGGCGACGTCGCGCTTGCGCCCGGCCAGCAGCGTATGCACGCCGGCCTGGGCCAGCTGGCGGACGGTTTCCAGGCCGATGCCGCGGGTGGCACCGGTGACCAGGGCAATCGTTTGGGTAGCGGTATTCATGTGAAAAACCTCGCGGGGGACGGGATCAATGGTGGATGGTGGGTGCGCCGTGGGTCACCAGCTGGCCGCCGCCATTACGGCTGACGAACTTGCGCAGGGCCACGTAGAACACCGGGGTCAGGAACAGGCCGAACAGGGTCACCCCCAGCATGCCGGCAAACACCGTGATGCCGGTGACAGAGCGGACTTCCGCGCCGGCACCGTGGGAGAGCACCAGCGGCACGGTGCCGGCGATGAAGGCGATGGAGGTCATCACGATCGGACGCAGGCGCAGGCGGCAGGCTTCCAGCGCGGCTTCCACGATGCCCTTGCCGCCCATCTCCAGCTCGCGGGCGAATTCGACGATCAGGATCGCGTTCTTGCACGCCAGGCCCATCAGCACCACCAGGCCGACCTGCACGAACACGTTGTTGTCGCCGCCGGTCAGCCACACGCCGAACAGCGCGGACAGCAGGGTCATCGGCACGATCAGGATCACCGCCAGCGGCAGCGACCAGCTTTCATACAGCGCAGCCAACACCAGGAACGCCAGCAGGATCGCCACCGGGAACACGATGAAGGCGGCCTTGCCCTGGGTGGCCTGCTGGTAGCTCAGGTCGGTCCATTCGGTGGTCATGCCCACCGGCAACACCTTGGCGGCGATGGCGGTGAGGTTGTTCATCGCCTCGGCCGAGGACAGCACGCGCGGGTCGGCTTCGCCGGCCAGGTCGGCCGCCGGGTAGCCGTTGAAGCGCAGCACCGGGTCCGGGCCGAAGGTTTCCTTGACGGTCACCATCGAACCGATCGGCACCATCTCGCCACGGTCGTTGCGGGTACGCAGCTTGCCGATGTCTTCCACGCTGTTGCGGAACTGGCCGTCGGCCTGGGCGATCACCTGCCAGGTACGCCCGAACTGGTTGAAGTCGTTGACGTACGACGACCCCAGGTAGGTCTGCAGGGTGTCGAACAGCTCGGTCAGCTGCACGCCCTGCGCCTTGGCCTTGACCCGGTCCACTTCGGCATCCAGCTGCGGCACGTTGGCCTGGTAGCTGGTGATCGGGAACGCCATGCCCGGGGTCTGCGACACCGCGCCCTGCATCGCCTGCACGGCGTTCTGCAGCGCACCGTAGCCGAGGTTGCCGCGGTCTTCGATGAACATCTGGTAGCCGTTGCCGTTGCCCAGGCCGAGGATCGGCGGCGGCATCATGGCGAAGGCGAAGCCCTCCTGCAGCCCGGCGATCTTCTGGTTGATCTCGGCGTTGATCTGCGCGGCGGTGCGGCCATGGCGCTCGTTGAACGGCTTGAGCGGGATGAACGCCACGCCGGTGTTGGGCGTATTGGTGAACTGCAGTGCGTTCAGGCCGGGGAACGAGATCGTGTGGGCCACGCCCTCGGTTTCCTGGGCGATCTTGGCGACCTTGCGCAGCATTTCATCGGTACGCGCGATCGAGGAGCCTTCCGGCAGCTTCACGCCGGCGATCAGGTACAGCTTGTCCTGGGTCGGAATGAAGCCCGGCGGCACCAGCTTGAAGATGAAGCCGGTACCGACCAGCAGCACCGCGTACACCACGAACACCGCGCCACGCCGGCCGAGGATCTTCGACACGCCGCGCTCGTACTTCTCCGAGCTGGACTTGAAGAAACGGTTGAACGGGCGGAACACCCAGCCGAACAGGCGGTCGATGATGCGGGTCGGGGCATCCTTCGGCGCACCGTGCGGCTTGAGCAGGCGCGCGGCCAGGGCCGGCGACAGGGTGAGCGAGTTGATCGCCGAGATCACCGTGGAGATGGCGATGGTGACCGCGAACTGCTTGTAGAACTGGCCGGTGACGCCGGACAGGAACGCCATCGGCACGAACACCGCGCACAGCACCAGCGCGATGGCGATGATCGGACCGGACACTTCGCGCATCGCCTGGTGGGCGGCCGCGAGCGGGGTGAGACCTTCCTCGATGTTGCGTTCGACGTTTTCCACCACCACGATCGCGTCATCGACCACGATGCCGATCGCCAGCACCAGGCCGAACAGGCTCAGCGTGTTGATCGAGAAGCCCAGCAGGTACAGCGCGGCGAACGTACCCACGATGGACACCGGCACGGCGATCAGCGGAATGATCGAGGCGCGCCAGGTCTGCAGGAACAGGATCACCACCAGCACCACCAGGGCGATGGCTTCGAGCAGGGTGGAGACCACGGCCTTGATCGAGTCGCGCACGAAGATGGTGGTGTCGTACACCGCCTCGTACTTGACGTCGTCCGGCATGGACTTCTGCATTTCGTCCATGCTGGCCATCACCGCGTCGCGGATGTCCAGCGCGTTGGCGCCAGGGGCCTGGAAGATGCCGATGCCGACCGCGTTCTTGCCGTCCAGCTGCGAGCGCAGGGTGTAGTCGCCGGCGCCCAGTTCCACGCGGGCCACATCGGACAGCCGCACCACTTCACCGTCGGCACCGCTCTTGAGCACGATGTCGCCGAACTCCTTCTCGCTGCGCAGGCGGCCCTGCGCGTTGATCAGGGTCAGGAACTGGCTGTTGGGCATCGGCTCGGCACCGAGCTGGCCGGCCGAGACCTGCACGTTCTGCTCGCGCATCGCGCCGACCACGTCGCTGGCGGTCAGGCCGCGGGCGGCGACCTTGTCCGGGTCCAGCCAGGCGCGCATGGCGTAGTCGCCACCGCCGAAGATCTGCGCATCGCCCACGCCCTGGATGCGCGCGAGCGCGTCCTTGACGTGCAGGCGCGCGTAGTTGCGCAGGTAGAGGGTGTCGTACTTGCCCTTGGGCGAGGTCAGGTGCACCACCATCAGGAAGGTCGGCGACTGCTTCTGGGTGGTGACGCCTTGCCGGCGCACGTCCTCGGGCAGGCGCGCCTGGGCCTGGGCGACGCGGTTCTGCACCTTCACCGCCGCATCGTCCGGGTCGGTGCCCGGGCGGAAGGTGATGGTCATCTGCAGCACGCCATCGGAGCCGGCCACCGACTTGAGGTACATCATGCCCTCGACGCCGTTGATCGCCTCTTCCAGCGGGGTGGCCACGGTTTCGGCGATCACCTTGGGGTTGGCGCCGGGATACACGGTACGCACCACCACCGACGGCGGCACCACTTCCGGGTACTCACCGATGGGCAACATCGGGATGGAGATCAGGCCGGCGGCGAAGATCACGATCGACAACACCGCCGCGAAAATCGGCCTGTCGATGAAGAAACGGGAAAAGTCCATGGGTGGATTCCTGGGGTTTCACCAACGCCGGCGTGCACGACCCCGGCCGCTGTCGCAGGCGACAGCGGTGGCGGGCTCCCCTGCACGGGGCGCTGGCAGACACGGTAGAGCCGACGGTGGGGTCGGCTGCTATGTAGGGCCGACGGTCAGTCGGCTGCCCTTCAATTCAACGCAACAGCGGGTGCCGCAGCGGGCTGCATGACCACGGCCTTGGCCTGCACCGGCATGCCGGGCATGAAGACCTTCTGCACGCCGTCGATGATCACCCGGTCGCCGGCCTTCAGGCCCTGCTGCACGATGCGCAGGCCGTCGGCGTTGCGGCCCAGGGTGATGTCCTGGCGCTGCGCCTTGCCGTCCTTGTCGACCACGTAGACGTACTTGCGGTCCTGGTCGGTGAGCACGGCCTTCTCGTCGATGAGCATGGCCTGGAACTGGCCACTGCCCAGCAGCTGCACGCGGGCGAACAGGCCCGGGGTGAAGGTGCGGTCGGCGTTGTCCAGCAGCGCGCGCACGCGGATGGTGCCGGTGCTGCGGGTGACCTGGTTGTCGAGGAAGTCGACCTTGCCCTCATGCGGGAAGCCCTCCTCGCCCGACAGGCCCACCTTGACCGGCAGGTCGCTGTCGCGCTCGCTCGGGCGCTCGCCCTTGCGCGCCATCTGCGCGTACCGCAGGAAGGTGCTCTCGTCGGCATCGAAGTACACGAACACCGTATCCAGCGAAACCAGCGTGGTCAGCACGCTGGCGCTGTCGCCGGCGGTGACCAGGTTGCCAGCGGTCACCATCGCGCGGCCGGCACGGCCGTTGATCGGCGCGCGCACCTTGGTGAACTCCAGGTTGAGCGCGGCGGCATCCAGCGCGGCCTGCGCGGCCTGCACGCTGGCACCGGCCTGGTCGGCCGCGGCGCGGCGCTGCTCCCAGGTTTCGGTGGAGATCGCCTGCTGCTCGGAGAGCTTCTTGGCGCGGTCGGACTCGCTGCGGGCCAGCGTGGACTGGGTGCGGGCACGGGCCAGCTCGGCGCGGGCACGGTCGTACTCGGCCTGGTAGCTGCGCGCGTCGATGGTGAACAGGACATCGCCCTTCTTCACCTCGTCGCCTTCGACGTAGTTGACCTTGTCGATGTAGCCGGACACGCGCGGGCGCAGCTCGACGCTCTGCACCGCCTCGACGCGGCCGCTGAAGTCATCCCACTGGCTGATCTGCTTGACCAGCACCGGGGCGGCGCTGACCGACGGCGGCGGCGGCATGCCGGCTTCTTCGGCGTGGCCACCGCTGCAGGCGGCCAGGACGGCGGCGGCCAGGACGGACACACCGACCATGGCCAGCCGTCGGGTGAAACGTGGGGAAGTGGAGTTGGAGGTGGTCATGGCATGCATCCGTACGGAGGGGGTGGTGATACGAAATCGGGGGGAAGGCGCAACTGGGGGGCACATCCTGGGACCTGAACCTTGGTAAAGGTCAAGCGGCACCTGCGGTATCGCGCGACAGCGGGGGAGGCCTGTCCAGGTGCAGCAGGCCACGCGGCAGTTCGGCGTCGCGGGTGTCGCAGCGCACGATGGCGCGGTTGTCGGTGCAGGTATCGAGCAGGGACACCAGCCGCCGCCCGACCAGCAGCGCGCTCGGCCACTCGATGCAGGCATTGGCCGCATTGGTCGTCGTACACACCGGGTTGCACACTTCCAGCATCTGCGCGCGAACGCCCAGCGCCTGCGCTTCCTGGTGCAGCACCTGGGCGTACATGCGCGTGGTGGACATGGTGATCGACGATTCGCCGTGGCCGGCCCACGGCTTGAAGCCGGCCGGGCCACCGACCAGCACGTAGCGGCGCACCTGCGCGCCACCGCGAAGCAGCGGCAGCAGGTGGCGCCCGGCGTGCACGTGCGGCATCACGTCGGCCTGCAGTGCCTGCAGCAGTGCATCGCCACTGCGGTCGGTGACGCGGCCGCGGTTGTACGGGCCGCCCATTGCATCGACCACGGCCGCCAACGGGCGCCGCCGCAGCGCCAGGCGTTCGACCAGCGCACGCGCCGAACCATCGTCCCCCAGCGAACCGAGCATCGTTTCCAGCCCGGGCTCGTCGGCGAACTGGTCCTGCAGGGCCGCCAGCCGCCCGGGGTCGCGGCCGACCACCAGGACCGGGCTGCCGGCCTCCAGCAGCGCAGCCACGATGCCCTGGCCGACACTGCCGGTGCCGCCCAGGACCAGGACCTCGGGGGCCAGCGTCCCACTCATGGGACTTTCACTCCCGCGCCCGGGATAATCCCAATTCGACCCAGTTGGTCGAGATGGCGTGAACCCAGTCGCAGGCTACCGCCGCGCTGCATCTTGGCGGGCGGGGTGAACTCGCGGAAAGCCTTGTGCGAGAACGCCGAAGGGCGCTTCTCTACGGTCATGGCCAGCTCCAGCGGGGAGGTGGGGCCGCTGAGTACGCGGCCAAGAATGTTCCGCAACCACATGGCTGGGGTCCTTCACTTCGGGAATGGCGCCAGATTAGTCCCCAAACTCCCCCTTGATTAGTCCGGATTAAGGGGAATAATCGTCCCGTACCCGGCACAATCTTTCGGGCACCCTAGCCCTCCCCACTTCGGATCCCCGTCATGGCACACGATCTCAACGACACGCTGATCTTCGTCAAGGTGGTCGAGCAAGGCAGCTTCATCGCCGCCGCCACCGCGCTCGGCCTGCCCAAGACCACGGTCAGCCGCAAGGTGCAGGAACTGGAGACGCGCCTGGGCGCGCGCCTGCTGCACCGGACCACGCGCCGGCTGGGCCTGACCGAGGCCGGCTCGGTGTACCACGAGCATTGCCAGCGCATCGCGCGCGAACTGGAAGAAGCCGAAGGCGCGGTCAACCAGCTGCAGTCCGGCCCGCGCGGCTGGCTGCGCTTCACCGTGCCCTACTCGATCGGCATCACCTGGATCGCGCCGCTGCTCGGCGAGTTCCATGCGCAGTACCCGGAAATCCAGCTGGACATGCACCTGGGCAACGAGAAGCTGGACCTGATCGCCGGCGAAGCCGACCTGGCCCTGCGCGTGGGTACCCTGCCCGACTCCAACCTGGTGGCGCGCAAGCTCGGCAGCCTGCGCACGCAGGTGTTCGCGAGCCCGGCCTACATCGAGCGCTACGGCGAGCCGCTGCACCCGGACGAGTTGCAGTTCCACCGCATCCTGGCGATGCGCAAGGCACGCAACATCAACAACAACCGCTTCTTCTGGCAGCTCGGCGAGAACGGCGGCGACCTGCGCGATTTCCCGGTCAATCCGCTGCTGGTGGCCAACGACCCGTCCGCGCTGAATGGTGCGCTGGTGTGCGGCGAAGGGTTGCTGCTCACCGGCGATGTGATGGCCAAACCGTTCGTCGAATCGGGCATGGTGCGCCGCGTGCTGGCCGGCTGGACCGGCCCGGAAGTGGACTTCAACGCCGTGTTCGCCGGCGGTCGCCTGGTCTCGCCGAAGGTGCGCGCGTTTGTCGATTTCCTGGTGGCCAAGCTCGACTTCGACGCCAACTACATGCTGGCGCAGTGCCCGAACGCCAAGTTCGCCAAGCAGAAGAGCGAGCAGGCGGAAGAAGAGCTGCAGGCGACCGGCAAGCGGATCCTGGAAACGGTGACCGCGGGCTGACCCACGGCGGAGCCGAACACGGTCGTACCCCCTGAAAACGCCGCCTCCGGGCGGCGTTTTCCGTCCGGCGACGACGCGCGGTTTGTCGCGAACGGCACGATCCTGATTTACACCCTTCGCACTGCTGCAGAAGGTTTTTCAGCGAACCTCGTCACGTCTCGGTGCGCGCAGCGGCACTATTTTTGCGCGGCGTCACGCTACACGAGGTCCTGGCGACGCCACGCGCTTTTTTCTCCACGCCTGACGACTAGCGTCCGCCCCACTCGACCCGGCCACCCCGGCCGGACGCACTGGAGGCGAAGACATGCAACACCCGTTCCGCACGTGCAGGATCCAACCGCGCAAGACCACCCTGTCCCTCCTGCTGATGGCCATGTTGACCCCGCTGCCCGCGCTGGCCCAGAGCACGGTCGGCGACGTCCTCGGGCACGTCCCGGATGCCGCCGGCGGCAATGTCCAGATCCGCAGCCTGGAGGCCGGCACCTCGCGCGAAACCCGCATCACCGCCGACGGCAGGTTCCGTCTGCCGGCCTTGCCTACCGGCCAGTACGAAATCCGTGTCACCCGCGCCGATGGCAGTACCGACCAACGCCAGGTCACGGTGGTGGCCGGGCAGACCACCCAGGCCGATTTCGCCAAGGCCGCCACCCTGGACGCAGTGAACGTGCGTGCCAGCAACGTGGCCCCGATCGACCTCGGCAGCGTGGAGACCCGCACCACCTTCACCGCCGAACAGCTCAACACCCTGCCGGTGGCGCGTGATGTCACCAGCATCTCGCTGCTCACCCCGGGCACGGTGGCCAGCAGCAGCTTCTTCGGGCCGGCCTCGTTCGGCGGTGCGTCGGCGGCCGAGAACAGTTACTACATCAACGGCTTCAACGTCACCAACCTGTTCGACAGCCTGTCATTCGCCGAGGTGCCGTTCCAGGCCATCGACCAGCTGGACGTGCAGACCGGCGGCTACGGCGCGCGTTACGGGTTCTCCACCGGCGGAGTCACCAGCGTCAACGTCAAGCGCGGCACCAACACGTGGAAAGGCGGGGCCAGCTGGACCACCACGCCGGATGCGCTGCGCGAGAACGCGCCCGACACGCTGCGCACCGATGGCAGCATCCTGCGTTCGTACGACAAGAACCGCCAGTCCGGCGATGTGTTCAGCGCCTGGGCCGGCGGCCCGTTGATCGAGGACACGCTGTTCGTGTTCGCGCTGGGCAGCATGACGCGATCGGACAACACCGCCTTCGGCGGACGTTCGGCCAGCAACCCGCGCAGTACGCGCGATCCGGACAAGCCCGTGCCGCCCACATCGTTGGCGACGTCCGCGCAGGACTACCGCTCGCGCGATCCCTATTGGCTGCTGAAACTCGACTGGTACCTCAACGACCGCAATCACCTGGAATACACCGGTTTCGACAACCGCCGCCGCTACCAGTACGACTATTACGACGCCGACTACGCCAGCGACCGGCCCGGCGCGGCCGTGGACAAGCGCGACTACCGAGGGCGCCTGGAAGGCCGCTCGGGCGGCAACACCAACGTGTTCAAGTGGACCAGCCAGCTCAGCGACGACGTCACCGCCAGCCTGCAGCACGGGCGCATGCGCAACACCAATGGCCAGTACACGATCAGTCCGGATGGACAGCGTGGTGACTACGATGGCGACATCAATGCCGCCGATGGCGACTGCCCATACGTGGTCGACCGCATGCTGGGCAAGCAGGTCGGCTGCGCCGTCAACAGCCAGTTGGGCCTGCGCGCCGGCAGCAACGAGCGCAGCAACACGCAGGCCGACCTGGTCTGGCAGGTGGGCAACCACCAGCTGGGCGGCGGCTACAGCAAGGAAGACTGGACGTCGGTGCAGGGCACGGCCTATTCCAGCGGCGCGTACTGGAACCTCTACGCCAACTATGCTCAGCGCATCAACTTCCGTACCGGTGGCCGCATCGGCGTCAAGCAGGCGTCGTGGTACCTGGAAGACCACTGGCAGGTCAACGACCGGCTGATGCTGTACGCCGGGCTGCGCAACGACTCGTTCGACAACCGCAACGGCAGCGGCGCGACGTTCGTCAAGCAGGACAACATCTGGCAGCCGCGGCTGGGCCTTTCGTGGGATCCCACCGGCGACGGCGACAGCAAGCTGTACGCATCGCTTGGCCGCTACTCGCTGCCCATCGCCGCCAACGTGGCCCTGCGCGCGGCCACCGGGTCGTACTACACGATGGATTACTACACCTACGACGGCTACGACCCGGTCACCGGCAAACCCAACATCACCGGTTCGTATCGCAACGGCAGCGCCGACAGCGTGGTCAACGGCGCCGACGGCAGCACGCCCGATCCGCGCGCGGTCGCCTCCCGTGGATTGAAGCCCTACACCCAGGACGAAGCCATCCTCGGCTATCAGCGGCTGCTGCGATCGAGCAACGACTGGGTCGATGGCTGGACGCTGGGCGCCAAGCTCACCGTGCGCCGGATCAACCAGGTGATCGACGACACCTGCGATTCGCGCTCGCTGTACAACGCAGCCAAGGCCGCCGGCTACGACGTCTCGCACTGGGACAGCGAATGGGAAGTGCCGGGCGGCCTCCCCGGCTGCTGGATCTTCAATCCCGGCAGCGACCTGACCCTGGACATCGACGTGGATGGCGACGGCACGCCGGACACCATCACCGTTCCCGGCAGTGAACTGGGCCCCAAGGCCAAGCGCAGCTACCGTTCGCTGAGCCTGTCGGCGGAGAAGCGTACCGAGCGCTGGTATGCCAGCGTCAACTACACCTGGGCCAAGCTGTATGGCAATTACGAAGGCCTGGTGAAGAGCACCAACGGCCAGGACGACACCGGCACGACCTCGGACTTCGACTTCAAGGAACTGTCCTACGGCGCCGATGGCTATCTGTTCAACGACCGTCGCCACAGCTTCAAGCTGTACGGCAGTTACCAGCTGAGCCCGCAGTGGCAGGTGGGCGCGAATCTGCTGGTGCAGTCGGGCACGCCGATCAGCTGCCTGGGCGGCGGTAACGGTACGTTCGATACCGATTTCGGCTACCGCGGTGTGTTCCATACCTGCAATGTCGGCGAGGACGATCTTTCCAGGGTGGGCAGCAGTGGGCGTACGCCGTGGACGATGTCGGTCAACCCGAACGTGATGTACTCGCCGGCGGCGCTGCCGGGACTGAGCGTGCAGTTGTCGGTGATCAACCTGTTCAACTCGATCAAGCCGGTGCAGGTGTATGAGACGCGCTACGACGTCAATTCGGCCGGGACGGTGACCGACTACTTCAACTACGGGAAGGCCCGCTACAACACCACGCCACGGTATGCGCGGCTGCAGGTGCAGTACGACTGGTGAGAGCGGCGGTATCCCACAGAAAGGACGCTCCCTCTCGCTATGGGGGAGCGTCCTGTTGCAAGGGCCGTGGCAGATGACGCAGCGCGATATGCGTGTGGCTGGGCAGCCTGGCCGCCGTGTTGATCGGTGCTGTCTCCGCTTTGGCGTTCCGCGCGCGTGAGGGCCCCGTAGCGGCTTGCGGTACGCAGGGGGCTTTGGGGGCAGTCGGTGGGTTGGGCGCTGGGCCCCCATGCCCTTGGAGGCGAAATAAAGGAGGAGGCCGCGCAGCGGCCGGGGGACATTCGCCGGAAAGGGCATGGGGGCCCAGCGCCCG
>NZ_JANUDX010000007.1 GCF_024810105.1 Stenotrophomonas sp. BIGb0135 | reverse complement strand
CGATGCCGCTTCGTCGTTTGCCCCGAGAGGCTTTCGTCGTTGCGAGCCGCCTATTATGTCAGGCTTTTCGTTTCCGTCAACACCTTCTTTCGAAGCGTGTTGCCGTCGCTGCGGGTGGGTGTTCACCGGGGTGAAGACCGCGTCACAGCGAGGGAGCGAATACTAAAGACTTCTGAAAATTCGTCAAGCGTTTTCGTCGATCTTTTTCATCAACGCGTCATCCGTGCGTGCTGCTCATCGACAAGCGCGGCAGCACGCGCGTTGCGCGTGCTGCCGAAGGCTTGCTAACAATGCATCCCTTGTCGTCAGGAATGCATGCGATGTCTGCCCTCCCCAAGCGTTCGTTGTTGCGCGATGCGTCGTTGCCCGCGCTGATGGCCGGCTTCATCACGGTGTTGGTGGGCTTCGCCAGTTCGGCAGTGATCGTGTTCCAGGCCGCCCGCGCGGTGGGCGCGACACAGGCACAGATCGCGTCGTGGATGTGGGCCTTGGGACTGGGCATGGGCATCACCTGTATCGGACTGTCGCTGCGCTACCGCGTGCCGGTGGTGACGGCATGGTCCACCCCAGGGGCGGCAATGCTGGTGGTAGGCGCCGGTGCAGTGGGCTACAGCGATGCGATCGGTGCGTTCGTGCTTGCTGCGGTGCTGGGGATGATCGCCGGCTTCTCCGGCCTGTTCGCGCGCGTCATGCGCCGGGTGCCGATGGCGCTGGCCGCGGGCATGCTTGCCGGCGTACTGCTTCGGTTCGGGCTGGATGTCTTCGTGTCCATGCAGACGCAGCTGGGGATGGCATTGGCGATGTTCGTCACGTGGTTGGTGGGTCGGCGCCTGTTCGCACGCTATGCGGTCATCGCCACCCTGCTGGTGGGCATCCTGGTGGCGGCGGCGCAGGGGCTGCTGCACCTGCAGGCGGTGCGCCTTGAACTGGCCACGCCGGCGTTCACCTGGCCGACCCTGTCGTGGCCGGCGGTGATCGGCATCGCGCTGCCCCTGTTCGTGGTGACCATGGCGTCGCAGAACATCCCCGGGGTGGCGGTGATCCGCGCGTCGGGCTACGACACGCCGATCTCGCCGGTGATCGGCTGGATCGGGGTGGCCAATACGTTGCTGGCACCGTTCGGCGCCTATGGGCTGAACCTGGCGGCGATCACGGCGGCGATCTGCATGGGCCGCGAGGCGCACGAGGACCCGGCCCGGCGGTATACGGCCGCGGTGGCGGCCGGGGCCTTCTATATCGTGGTGGGTCTGTTCGGGGCGACGGTGGCGGCGGTGTTCGCCGCCTTCCCCAAGGAACTGGTGGCCTGCGTGGCCGGCATCGCGTTGTTTGGGACCATCGCCAACAGCCTGTCGATGGCACTGCGGGAGGAGGCCGACCGCGAGGCGGCGCTGGTGACGTTCCTGGTCACCGCCTCGGGGGTGTCGCTGGTCGGGATCGGGTCGGCATTCTGGGGCCTGGTGGCCGGCGCGATCTGCCTGCTGGCGCTGCGCCCACGCACGCGCCAGGGCTGAGCCGGGATCAACTGTCGAACAGGAAGCTCAGGCCACCGAGCACGGCGACGTAGGCAAGCAACCCCAGCACCACCGCCGACCAGCGGGTGCCGCCGCGGGCGGCCAGCTCGGCGTGCAGGGCCTGCGTGTTGTCGCGGTGCGTGGCGCGGGCCTGGGCGATGATGCGGTCGGCGTGGCGCAGGTAGAGATGGTTGCCCAGGGCACCGGCGGTGGCGCTGGCACCGAAGGTGATCGCAGTGGACAGCGCGCTGCTGGCATTCACGAGGGCTTCCAGGAAAGACAGGCCGACCAGGGCTGCGATCCAGCCGGCCGCCACGGCATACATGCGCCGGTACAGCATCCAGAAGGCCCCGAACAGGAACGCGGGCCAGTGCCAGCCGCTGGCGTTGTGGCCGGGCCGGTCCAGCCGCCACTTGCGCCGGTACACCGGGAAATTGCTGCCCACGAACGCGGCGTAGGCCTGCTGGCTGGCATCCGGCGCGGCCCACCCGCCACCGTTGCCGGGCGCCAGGCTGGAGGCCGGGGCGGCGTAGGGATCATGCGCCGATGCCGATGCTGGTTCCCATGCCGGTGCCAGCACCTGTGGCGGTGGCGGTTCCGGCTCTGCCCGGGACAGCTCGGCCACGCTGTGCAGCGGCTTCCACTGCGGCATGCCCTCGCACCAGACCACGGTATCGATATCGACCGCGCCCTCCTGGTGCAGGCGTCGCAAGGCGCCTGTGGGCAGCGGGCCCTGCCGCTGCTGGCCGATATCGGCGTAGTACCACTGGGTCTCGGTCATGACTCTTTCCTTGAGAGGCCGTTGATGGAATTACAGTGGCAGCAGGCGCAGGGTCTGCTGCAGTACATGGCGTGCGCCCGGGGCCAGGGTGACCACGTCCGGGCCGGCATTGGCCGCTTCCAGGCAGACGTAATTGCGCCAGCCGCTGCCGACGTCGGCCATCTTGGCCGCCCCCGCTTCGCCCGGGTTCCAGGCGACCAGCGTGCGGCTGCCCTGGGTGCTGATCTCGATGCGCCGCTTGAGGGTGGGATCCTTGAGGATGTAGTGGCCACCGGCCTGGGTATAGATGCGATCGCTGCGACCGGGGTCGCGCGGGTCGCGCAGGTTCCAGTCGCCCTGCTGGACGCGCGGGGTGGCGTAGTCCTCGAACTTGTCCAGGTAGGTCAAGCCATCAAGCCCCTGCACGTCGACGCGGGTGGCATCGCCGACCCGGACGTAGTTGTGCAGGGCCTGGGTGAAGCTGACCGGCTGGCCGCCGGTGTTCTCGGTGACCAGGCGCTGCTCCAGGGTGCGGCCGATGCGCAGTTCCATCTGCAGGCGCAGGCCCAGAGAATCCAGCGTGGGCGGGGCGAGGGTGAGCACGACGGTGCCATCGGCATCGCGGCGCGCGTCCTTCAGGGTCCACGGCAGGGTGCGCACGAAGCCGTGCGAGGGCACGTCGGTGCCCTGCCCCTGGCGGCCGAAGTACGGCCAGCAGACCGGGCTGCCGCCGCGGATCGGGGTGGGCAGTGCCTGCGCGGTGGGCGACAGCCACAACACGTCCTGGCCCCCCTTGGGGACGTAGGACAGCAGTTGCCCACCGAACACTGCGATGGCGGCGGTGGCGAACGGGGTCTCGACCTTCCACGCGGGGAAGCCCTGCACGGTGCCCAGGCTCAGGCCATCGACCTTGGGCAGCGCGGCGCTGGGACCGGCCGGGGACTGCATCAGGCGGGCGTGGTTGGGCGGCAGGGTGAACACGGTGGATGCGGGCATGGCGGTCGACGGGGTCTTGATGGGAGGGGCGCTGCGCAGGGCGGTGAGGATGCGTTGGCCGGCGCGGCCGTCGGTGGTGGTCCAGCCCAGGCGCTGCTGCTCAACCTGGATGGCGCGACGGGTAGCGGTGCCGACCATGCCGTCGGCGGCACCGATGTCATGCCCGCGGGCGAGCAGCAGGGTCTGCAGTTCACGGCGCTCGCGACGGCCGATGCCGGGATCGTCGGTGGGCCAGGCCGCCACGGTGCCCCTGCCGCCACGCAGGCGGTCGGCCAGCGTGGCAATGGCCAAGGCGTAGCTTTCGGCGGCGTTGTAGGCGTAGATCGCGTCGTAGTTGCGGAACACCAGCCAGGCCGGGCCGTTGGCGCCCGTGGGCAGCAGCAGCGCGGCGTTGCTGTCGGCGGGCAGGCCCGCCGGCGCCAGGGCGCCGCCGCCGACCGGGACGATGCCCAGCGCGCGCCAACTGGCCAGCGGCTGGCGCCGGGTGCGGCCGGCCACGGCCGCGTTGAAACCGGGCGGGAGCGTGACCTCGATGCCCCACGGCTGGCCGGTACGCCACCCGGCCTTGGCCAAGTAGTTGGCGGTGGAGGCCAGCGCGTCGGGGATGCTGGCGACCAGGTCGCGGCGACCGTCGCCATCGCCGTCTACCGCGATGCGCGCATACGTGGAGGGCATGAACTGGGTATGCCCGAAGGCCCCGGCCCAGGAACCGGTGAGGCCATCGGCCTGCAGGTCGCCAGCGTCGAGCAGCTTGAGCAGGGCCAGCAGTTCGCCACGGAAGAAGGGCTGCCGGCGGCCGTTGCACGACAGCGTGGCCAGCGACTGCAGCAGCGGGCGCTTGCCGAACACGCGGCCGTAGTCACTCTCCACGCCCCAGACCGCGACGATGGTGGCAGGGTCGACGCCGTACTGGGCGGACACGCGGTCCAGTAGATCGCGGTGCTGGACCAGCAAGGCGCGCCCATCGTCGACACGCTGGCTGTCCACCAGCGCGGCCAGGTAATCCCACAGCGGCGTAGTGAATTCCGGCTGCGCATCGAGCAGCGGCAGCACGCTCAGGTCCGGGGTGAGGCCGGCGGTGAGGCGGCTGAAGCCGGTCGCGCTGATGCCCTGCTTGAGCGCCTGCGGTTGCAGGGTGGCCAGGCAGCGATCGAAGCTGTCCTGCGCGGCCGCGCTGGTGGTGCTTGCGAGCAGCGCCAGCGCGATGCCGGCCAGGCGCAGGCCAAGGCGGTGGATGGCGGGCAGTCGGGCCGGGGGACGGCGTGCGGGCATGATCACCTGGGGGCAACGGAAGAAGGCATGCCTGCAGCATAGGTCAATGCGTGGCCAGGGAGGGATCATGCAGACAGGTCCCGCACCAGCACGGCCAGCGCCGACACGTGCTGCAGCAGCGTCGGCCGCCGCGCGGGTACCAGCGCCGCGCGCAGTTGGCCGAGCTGGGCAGCCGCCTGGCGGTAACCGGCCAGCCGCAGGCAGTGGGCCTGGTCCTGCACGCGCTCCCAGTCGCCGCCGTGCTGGTGGCGAAGGCCTTGCTGCAGCAGCAGCGACAGGTGTTCGAGGGTGTCCAGCAGCGGCGTCGATGCGGCGGCGGCCACCGAGCGCAAGGGCAGCGCTGCAACGGGCGGGTGGACCTGCGGGACCACCGCCTGGGTGTCGGTGAGCAGCGCGGTGGGTTGCATGACCAGTGCCCCGCCCTGCAGGCAGACGTTGCCGGCCACCGCACGCAACGCGCCGTAGTGGCCGTCGAGCACGCGGGCCAGCACGTCCACCGCATCGGGTGCGGCGGCGCGGTGCGGATGCAGCAGGCGCAGGCCGATGCCCTGGCCGTCGCGTGCGACCAGGTCGGCATGCAGGGTCTGGGTGATCGGATCCCAGTCGACCCGTGCCGGCTGCAGCGCGTCGACCTGGACGACATGGAAAGCCGCCGGCGCACCGCCGGCGACACCCGCTGCCGCCAGCCGCGGCTGGGTGAATGCCGGCGGCTGCCGGGCCAGGTGCGCGGCCAGGGCCGCCGGATCGGGCTGGCGCAACGGTGCGCCCAGTTCGTCCCAGGCACGGGGCGACAGCGGCAGCAGGCCAGTGTGCTGGCGCTGGGCGGCGACGCTGACGGTGCCGTTGGCGCTGCGCGTGGCGCGCTGGGTGACGACCTGGCTGGCGGCCAGCTGGCGCAGTGGATGCCCGGCGATGCGGCGTTCGCCGAGCGGGAGGGGTGCCTGCGCCTCCCGTGGCCACTGCCGTGCCATCACCGTGACCGACTGGGTATCCGGGTCGGCCCAGAGCACGGTGGCGCCCTGCTCGCGTTCATCGCCCCACAGCGCGGCACCAAGCGAGACCAGACGCACGCGGTCCAGCGCGACCTCGCCCTTGACCCCGATCCCCAGCACCTGCGCGGCGGGCAGCGCGGGCGCCACCTGCCGGGCCAGCTGCGCGGCCGCTTGCAGACGGGCCCACAGCCCCACCACCAGGTCGAGCAGGGCCAGCGGCGCGAACCGGGTGCTGCGCGCCTGCCGTGCCTGCAGCAGCTGGCGCAGCTCGGCCAGCGCGTCATCGATCCAGCACCAGCCCTGCGCCTGGGCGCGGGTGCGCAGCGCCTGGATGCGCGCGGCCACGGCGATCAGCGGTTGTGCGCCACCGTCGAGCCAGAGCGAGAGCAGCAGCGCGTCGATGTCGGCCTGCAACGCCTGCGCGGCGGTGTCCCAGCCACTGGCGGCGTCGGGTGCGGCGTCGGCCGTGCGCAGTTGCAGGGTGTGCGGTGCCTGCAGCGGGCCGAGGCGCTCGGCCTGGGCGAAGGCCATCACCGCGAGCACGACGTGGGCGCAATTGCCGCCCTGGCGGCAATCGCAGCGCGCGTGGGCGATGGAGCCGCGGGCAAAGAAGCGCACGCTGCACATCGGCAACTGCGCGCCGGGCGGGCTGGCCGCGCCGGCCCACGGGGACACGGTGATCACCGGACCGTCCTGGCGTAGTCGCTCGGCCTGGTCCATCACCCCGGGGGGCAGCACGGCGGCCAGGCTCGGCAGGTCGAACTGGGCCGGGCTCCAGGCCGCGTCGGATGCAGCCTGGCCGTGGTCGAGCGCGAGGTCGGTGGCAGGCGGCGGCAGGGTGGCGGCCACCTGCGCCTGCCAGGCCAGCACCAGCGTGACCCGATGGCGGCACATGGCCGTGGCGGTGCAGCTGCACTGGGCATCACGCAGGGTGCAGCCCACCGGCAGGCGCGTTACGCAGCCGTCGTCGTAGGTGGCGGTGAGGGTGCCGCTGGCGTCGATGTCGAGCGCCGGTGCCATCCCGGCGGCAAGGTCCTTCTGCGCGCGCTTGACGAAGCCCGGGTTGGCCAGCGCCATCAACGCGGCCGGGGTGAGTTCCAGCAGGTCCTGGCGCAGGTTCATGCCAGTACCTTTTCGGCCAGCCATACGGCCAGCTCGCCCGGCGTCATCGCCGCGATGTGCGCGCCGACCTTGACCAGGCGTGCCGCGGTTTCGCGGTCGTAACTGGGCTCGGCCTGCGTGTCCAGCGCGGCCAGCCCCAGCACCTTGACCCCGGATTCGACCAGCGCCTTGACCCGCCGCACCAGGTCGCCATCGGCACCGCCTTCGTAGAAGTCGCTGACCAGCACCACCACGCTGCGCGAGGGATTGACCACGCGGCCCTGCGCGTAGGCCACGGCGCGGGCGATGTCGGTGCCGCCGCCGAGTTGCACCTTCATCAGCAGTTCGACCGGGTCGGCGACATCGGCGGTGAGGTCGACCACCTGGGTATCGAAAGCGATCAGGTGGGTGCGCATGCCCGGCAACTGCCACAGGCAGGCGGCCATGACCGCGCTGTGGATGACCGAGTCGACCATGGAGCCGCTCTGGTCGATCAGCAGGATGATGTCCCACGGTTCGGCCTGGCGACGGCTGCGGCTGAAGAACATCGGCTGCTGCACGTAGAGCTTGCCGCTGGCCGGGTCGAGGCGATGCAGGTTGGCCGCCACCGTGCGGCGGAAATCGAAGTTGCTGGCGATCTGCCGGCGCGAGCGGCGGCGGCGGTCGCGGGTGCCGCTGAAGGCCTGGTGCACCTGCGTGGCCAGCCGCTCCATGATGCGCCGCACGACCTCGGCCACCAGCGTGCGGGCGGCGGCGAGCACCTGCGGGTTCATCAGGTGCTTGGTATGCAGTACTGCGCGCAGCAGGCTCTCGGAGGGCGCGATGCGCTCGAGTACCTCCAGGTTGGTGACCACTTCGTCGATGCCATAGCGCTCCACGGCGTCGCGTTCGAGGCGTTCGATCACCTCGCGCGGGAACAGCCGGTGGATGTCGTTGATCCAGTCCGGCGTGGACAGCTGCGATGCACCGCCGCCGCCACTGCGTTCGCCACGCAGCGCGCGGTCGCCATCACGGCCGTACAGCCACTCCAGCGCGGCGTCGGCGGCCTGGGCCTGCGCGCCGAGCGCACCACAGGCCGGCTCGGCCGGTTCGCCCAACAGCAGGCGCCAGCGCTGCAGCGGATCGGGGATGTCCAGGCTCATGACGCGGTGTCCTGCACGGGGGTGATGCCCCAGCGCGCGAGCGCGTCCAGCGCGGCGGTTTCGCGCTGGGCGGCGCGGGCCAGGGCGTCGGCAGGCGCCTGCCCCGGCACCGCCGCGGTCAGCACGCGGCCGGACAGGTGGTCGGCGCCATGCAGGGCCAGCATGCGGGTGGCCAGCGCGCCGCGCTCGCGTGCGGGCAGCCAGGCGAACGCGCTGCGCAGCGCCGGCAAGGCGAGGATGAAGTCGTCTGCCTGCAGGGCCTGGATGAGGCCGTCCAGCGCGGCGGTGAAGCCGGGCTCGCTGGCCAGGCGGTCGCGCGCCAGCGCCAACAGGCCGGCCAGGGCATCGCCCATCTGCGCCGGCGCCAGGCCCTGCAGCAGGGCCATGGCCTCGTCGGCAAACGGGAGCGTGGCCGCCCCCACCCGCTCGCGCAGGCCCACCAGCGCACCGAGCGAGGCGCCGCGGCTGACGGCCGCCGCCTGGGGATTGGCGAGCTTGCGCTGCCATACCGCCAGCGCGCGGGCCGGGGCCGTGGCGAACGTGGCGGCGTCGCCGGGCTCGTGATCGGCCAGGCGATCGATGAGGATCTGGCGCAGCGCCAGGTGGCCGCGCAGGTGGGCGTCGGTGTCGGCGCTGCTGACCTGGCCGGGCGCTTCGAGCAGCCACAGGGCACGGTCCAAGCCGGGCCCAAGCAGGGCGTTGAGCATCGGCGCCTCCTGCATGCCCAGCATGTGCCCATGCCGGCGCAGCAGGTCCAGCTCGCCCAGCGCCGGGGCCAGCACCTCGAAACGCGCTTCGCTGGCGACCGCCGTGGCCAGGTCGTCGAGCACGGCGGCGCTGACGGCCGGCAGTGCCGCCCATGCGGCGCGGTTGAGCAGCGGGACCCGTCCGGCGATGCCGCGATCAGCATGCCGCAGTGCATCTTCCAGCCGGGCGCGGGCGGCATCGCCGACAGTGGCGCCCCAGGCGCCGGCTTCGATCAGCGCGGCGTGCTGCTCCACCGGCTGGGTCAGCGACCAGGTCTCGTCGAACGTGTCGCTGATGGCCTGCGCCGGGCCGTGGGTACGCACGATGCCGGGCACCTGCAGCAGCAGCAGCCGATGCAGCAGGACGCTGCGCTGGCGGTCGTGCGGGTCGAGCAGGTCCAGCTGGCAGCGTTGGCCCAGCGCCAGCCCGTGCGCCTGCAGTTGCGCGGCGAGGTCGGCCAGCAAGGGCGGTTGCGGGGTCAGCGGGTCCAGCAGCCCGGTGCTGTCGCCGGTCAGCACGTCCATGATCTGGACCAGGACCGGATCGGTGCCGGCACGCAGTCGGCCGCGGTAGGTCCACGGCAGCGGTGCGTCCAGTGCGTCCTTGACCAGCGCCCCGGCCAGCGCGTCGAGCCAGTCCACGCGCTGCGGACGGGCATGCCCGCGCAGCCGCGCCAGGCCTTCAGCCCGCAGGCGTGCGGCGATCAGGTCGGCGGTGGACGCCGGCAACCTGCGCCCACGCAGCCGTGCCATCACCTGGCCGAGCATGTGGGCGTCGGCATCCACGCCGTGCTCCCACTGCCACTGGTACCACCCCGGCGAGGGCATTCCGGAGGCGTACCCGGCGAAAGCGTCCAGGCGCTTGAACGTATACGGCACGAGGAACGAACCATGCCGCACCGCCCCGCCACTGCCGTCCTGCGGGGTGGGCACCGCCGGCGGCGTGCTCGCCGCCGGTTGCTGCGCCCACAGCTGCTGCAGCGCGGGCGCGTGGTAGCCGCCACAGACAACGAGCACGCCGTGGCGACCGTCGTGCGCCGGCTGGCGCATTGCCCAGGCGATCCAGGCGGCCATCATCTGTTCGCGTCGCTGGTTGCCCAGCGACCCGCGGTCATCACCGCGCAGGTGGACGAAGTAGGTGTGCAGGCGTTCGTGCAGGCCATCGCCGGCGTCGTCCTGCTCGAACAGGTGGTCCCACAGCGCATCGCGGCCCTGGACGGCCAGGCGCTCGCCGAGCGCGCGTTCGTAGGCGTCGGCGCGGGCTTCGTGGGCATGGTCGGCGCTGTCGGCATAGCGGTTTTCCAGCGCCGCGAAGGCGTCGTCCCACGCGGGCAGGTCGATGAAGCGTACCTGCGCGCCTACTTCGCGCCCCACCACCAGTGCCTGCCATTCGGGCGAATGCTCGGCGAACGGGGTCCAGGAGCCGTGGTGGGTGCTGTCGTCGGACCGATGGCTGTAGATCGCCAGCGGCAGGCGATGGTCCAGGTACAGCTCGTCCAGGCGCGGGTTGAAATCGGCCGGGCCTTCGATCAGCACGAAGGCCGGGCGCTGGCGGCGGATGCGCGCGGCCACCAGCCGGGCGCAGGCCGGGCTGTGGTGGCGGACGCCGATGATGTCGGGCTGATCGATCACGGCAGGCGGTGGCGCGCCTCGTAGTACGCACGCCAGGACGGGCCCTGGCGGCGCGCGACGGTGTGTTCGAAGTACCGGCGCAGCTTGGCGCGGTCCTCGGCGCTGTCCTTGACCACCGTGCCGGCGATGCAGTCGACCAGGTCGGCCGGTGCACCTTCGCGCTGCTCCAGGAACCAGGCCCGCACGCCCACTGCATGGGCGACGTTGACGGCCTCGGCGGTGGACATGACGGCCGACAGGCGATCCATCGGCGTGTCGCCACCCTGCCCGTCCGGCGCGTGGCCGCTGCGCAGGTCGCGGAAGGTGGTGACCAGCAGTTCCAGCACCGGTACCGGCAGCGTGGCCGGAATGCCGCTGCGCTCGAGCAGGCGCGCCGACGCCTGCTGTACCAGCTGCAGTTCCAGGTCGAAATCGAGGATCGCCGCGACGGTTTCGAAATCGAAGCGGCGCTTGAGCGCGGCGCTCATTTCATTGACGCCGCGGTCGCGCGTGTTGGCGGTGGCGATGATGTTGAAGCCCTCTCGGGCATACAGCATGGCGTGCTCGCCCTCGAGCTCGGGCACGGCCATGACCCGGTCCGACAGCATGCCCAGCAGGCAGTCCTGTACTTCCTGCGGCGCGCGGGTGATTTCCTCGAAGCGCACGATGCGGCCATCGCGCATGCCCTGGTACAGCGGCGCCGGCACCATCGCGCGCGGGCTGGGGCCTTCGTTGATCAACAGCGCGTAGTTCCAGCCGTACTTGATCTGGTCTTCGGTGGTGGATGCGCCGCCCTGGATGGTGAGGGTGGACACGCCGCAGATGGCGCTGGCCAGCAGTTCGGACAACAGCGACTTGGCGGTGCCCGGCTCGCCGACCAGCATCAGGCCGCGGCCGGTGGCCAGGGTGACCAGCATGCGTTCGATGCTGGCCACCGGGGCCACGACCTTGGCCTGGATGCCCAGCGCGGGATCGCCCAGGATGAAGGCGCGCGCGGCCCGCAGGCTGAGCGCCCAGCCCGGCGGACGGGCATCGCGGTCGTGCTGGCGCAGGCGGGCCAGTTCGTCGGCATGCAGCACCTCGGCGGGCGGGCGCTGCATCGCGGCGGTGGGCGCGGGGGAAACGGAGGACGGGGCCATCGGGGTATCCGGTTGCACGCACGCGCCGGGCGCGCGCGTTCGGGTGGGAGGCGGGCCACGCCGGCGGTGCGGCCCGCAGGGCTCAGGCGCGCAGCGCCTCCAGGTCGCGGATCAGTTCGCTGGCGGCGATCGGGTCCAGGCCGGACAACGGGTCGGCCTGCTGCATGTCACCCCAGGCACCGGGGGAGCCGAACTGCACGTCGCCCAGTTCCTGTTCGGGGTATTCGTTGACCATGCCCACGATGATGCCCGGATCGAGCAGCAGCTCGATCACCTTGCCGTTGGCCAGCGGCTTGGTGAAGTACCAGATGCCGCCGCCGTCCTGGGCCATGCCGCGACGCCAGCCCTTGTTGACCAGGCCGAGCACGCGGCCAGTGGGCACTTTGGCGCCCTTCCAGCGCAGCAGCTTGTCCTGCGGGTGTTCGTCGGCCCGCAGGGTGTAGGTGTCGCGGCCGACCTGCGCGAACGGCTGCAGCAGTTCGTAGTCGGCCAACACCTGGCCGAACGCGGCGGCATCGGCGGCCGACAGCTCCAGCGCATGCGGCACGCCGATGCGCACCGCCTCGCCCTCGGGCAGGTCGAACGGATCGTCGTTGGCGTCGGTGAAACTGCCATCTTCGGCCACCCGGAAGCAGGCCTGCAGGGTGCCGCCATGCGACTGGCCGTCGCTGACCGCGTACACGCCCCAGACCAGGCGCTGCACCAGGTGGCGCAGCAGCGGGTGCTCGACCAGGAACGCGCGGTACAGGGCCGGAGTCCAGCGCCGGCGCGCGCACATGGCCAGCTCCAGGCGCAGCACCTGCTGGCTGGCGATGGTGCGCACGTCTTTCTTCAACGTCTTGAAGCGCTCGACACTGGCCTTGGCCAGCGCGGCGTCATCGCTCTTCTTCGGTTTGGGCAGATCCTCCAGCCGCGGGCCGTCGCCACTGGCGAGGATCTCGCGCACGTAGGGCTTGAGCGCTTCGTCGAACCCGACCTTGAAGGCGCGCGGACCAAACTCCAGGCGCAGGGTGCCGTGTTCGTCCAGGTCCAGGTCCGGGGCGAGACGGTCCTCCAGTTCTTCGGTGGTGAGCTGGCGTGCCTCGGCGATCGCCGCGATCTTCTCGCGGGCCTTGTCCTGCAGGCCCTTGAACTTGATCTTCTGCGCGATGCCGTTGATCTGCATCAGCGCCACGTCGGTACCGATGGTGGCCAGCACATCCAGCCCCAACACCGCACGGGCATGCGCGGCCTCGCCCGGCCAGGTGCGGATGAAGGGCGTGAGGCGGCGGGCGGTGTCGTCGTTGCCGAGCAGGCCCTGCGCGGTCAGCACCCAGCTTTCCTTGCCGGACCCACCCGCATTGAGCCAGGCACCGAACAGGTCCCAGGCAAAGTCGGCGAGGCTGTCGGGGCGGCAGGCCGCGATCACCTGGCCGATGCCGGCGTAGACCTCTTCGTTGGTGGGGAAGGTAAGCATTTCGCCGAGCAGGTCGATGGCCTCCTCGCCGAGCGCCTTGCCGTTGTGCAACAGCGGCCGTCGCCAGCCGCTGGGCGCCCAGAACTCGGGCAGCTTGCTGCGCCGGGTGGGATAGCGCTGCAGCGGGTCGTCGTCGAGCACCTGCTGCAGCGCCTGCATCACGTCGTCGCGGCCATGCCGCGCGGCCACCTCGCGCAACACCGCTTCATGGCCCTGGGCCGCGAGCAGGCGCACGCCGGCACCGGCACTGTCGCGCAGCTCGCCGGCCTTGCCGAAGGCCGCGGGGAGCAGGCCGGCAGCGGCGTGTTCGGGGTAAGTAAGCAGCCACTGACGGCCGATGTCGCGCACGGTCTTGAGCCTGGCGAACGCGCGTGCGGCCGGCAGGGCCAGTTCCACCGCACCGACATGCAGCGCATCGGCCATGCAGTCGGTGGGTTTGCTGCGGACCATGGTGATCAGGGCGGGCAGTACCGCCAGGCCATGCGATGCGACCATGCGCGAGATGCTGCCGCTTTCGGTTTCGCCGGCGATCGCATTCCAGAACGGCGCGGCCATGCCCTCGGGCAGGGCGTCGATGTATTCGGGGTAGAGGCAGAACCAGTAATACTGGCTGCGGCGGCGCACGGCGACCATGTCCCGCCACAGGCTCACCAGCTGCGCGGTATCGCGCGCCACGATGGCCGCGGCAGCCTGGGCGTTCAGCGCCTTGAGCTCCTCATCGCGCAGGGTGAAGCCGATCTCGTCGGCGGCGCGCGTTGGCTGCTGGCGGCACTCCTGCATGCGCTGTGCCTGCCAGTTGCCCAGCTGCATCGCCGCGTCGCGGGTGCCCGGCGCCCAGTGCTCCACCGGCTCGACCGGCAGCAATGGCACGTCCAGCACGGCCTGCGCCTGGCGCGTACGCGGCTGGCGCCAGGGCGCGGCGGCGAGCACCGGCGGCAGTTCGTCGTGCCCTGCCGTCTCCTGCGGTCCGCCAAGCAGGGCCCGCTGGCGCTGGATCACGGCCAGCGCGGCCGGCTCGATCCACGGCTCCACGGCCACGACGCGCTCGCCCATCGCGCGCAGCAGCTGCACCAGCGTCGGGGTGAGCAGGCCGGCGTCCTTGCCACCGGCGGCGACCACGCGCGAGATGGCCACCAGCGCGGCCTCCGGCCAGCGATTGACCGCCAGCCCCAGCCGGGCCAGCGCATGCTTGGAACTGCTGGCCGCACGCGCCAACGCGTCCACCGCATCGGGGAGACCGATATGGGCGAGCGCATCGCCGGCTTCTTCGACGATGGCGCCGGGCGCCAGCAACGGCAGTGCCGCCACGCCGCGTTCCACCAGCACCGTGGCGGCGAAACGCGCATGGTTCCAGAATTTTTCGTTGGGCCGCAGGCGCATGGCCACCGCGCAGGCGGCCGGATCGGTGGCGATGGTCATCAGCCAATGGGCGCTTTCGTGCAGCGCCGCGGCGGCGCCCGGCGCCAACAGAAGCGCGTGGGCCAGCGCAGGTGCGTCGGGCAGCAGCAACAGCAACGCCGGCTGCCGGCAGGCCACCACGTGCGGCAGATGACCACCGATGCGCTCCACGCAGGCCTGCCACACCGCTTCGTCGGCCACCGACAGATGGCTGCGCAGCGCATCCTCGGCCGCACCCAGCGGGGCGCTCCAGCGCGAACCGAACGGCTCATCGACCTGGCCATGGAAGCGCAGGGTATGCCGCTGGGTGGAATGGTCGTACTCGCTGGCGATCTGGATGTGCTGCGCATCCAGCAGCATCGCCACCACCTGCTCCAGGCCGTGGCTGGCCACCAGCCAATGCACCGTGTCGGCGAACAGTGCTTCGTGCCCGTAGTGGTTGTTGAGCGCGATCACCAGCAGCATCAGGTCGGCATCGCGGTCCGGCGCAGGCACCTGGGCACGCAGTCGTTCGACCATCCTGCGCAGGGCCGGCAGCAGGGCCGGGTCGCTACGCACCTCATCGACATCCACGTTGAGCTGGGTGGCGAAGGCCTGCCACAGGGCGGCCGGGTCGTGCGCGGGCAATCGGGCCGGGAAGCGACGCGAGGCGTACATCAACGCCAGGTGCTGCGGGGTGATGCGCACCGGCGCGCCCTGGGCGAGCCACGGCGGCAGGTTGGGGTCATGCGGCAGGTCCGCCGCGGCCACCGGAACGGCGGTGAAGCAGTCCGCCCCGGGGTTGGCCGCGGCGGCCGGTGCATCCTTGGCAATCTGGGTGCTCCAGCGACTGACCATCCCCGCGTCCCGGAGCGCCGCATAGGCGAGCTGGGCGCCCACCTCGCTGACCCCGGCGCGGCGGCGCAGGCCGGTGACGGTGAGCGACTCGCCCGGTGCAAGCGCGCCGGTCAGCAGCGCCTGGCGGATATGCTCGAAGGCCGTGGCCGCCTCTTCACCGGCGTGGGGGCCGCACTGGGTGCAGGTGCAGCGGCGGCAGGCTGGGGCGCCTTGGCGGCGCGCGGCGCGGCCGTGGCTGGCGCGGTGGCTGCGATCGCGGGCGTGGCCGCGGCACCGGTTTCACTGTAGCCCTTGCCGGTTTTTTCATTGACCAGCCTGGTCAGCGCCGACGCGGCCTTGGCGGCATCGGCGAAGGACTTGGTCTGGCTTTGCCCCTGCGTGCCGATGCGTCCCCAGCGCACGTTCAAGTCGCTGCCGTCCTGCTCCACTTCCCAGAACTTGCTGGCGGTACCTTCCACGAGTTCGAATCGACGCATCACGTCCGTACTACTCCCTGGCCTGCGCGGTGGCCACAACGCAACCGCTTCCATGCGTCCATAGCATATCGGCGAACGGCAGCCCCCGCATGACCGCCAGCGCACTGCCGGCGGTGCAGCGTGCGCCGAAGAGGCGGCTCAGGCGCGCAGGGCTTCCAGGTCGCGGATCAGTTCGCTCACGGCAATGGCATCGAGCGCGGTCGCGACACTGCGTCCACGCCGGGTTAGATCAGCACGGTGGCCACGAAGCGGGCATCGTCCCAGAACTTGGGGGGTCTTTTTGTGCTGTTCGATCGCCACGGCGATGGCCTGCGGATCCCGCGCGGTGGTGAGCAGCCAGTGCGCCGCGGCGGGAGTGCGTCAGACCGGGCGCAGCAGCGCGAGCTCGAAGGCGGGATCGCGGGCGTTCCAGCGCGTGCAGACCTGCAGGCCCGCCTGGGCCACCAGCGCCGCGAACGCGGCCTCGGTGTACTTGTGGCTGTATTCCACGGTCATCGCCTCGCCCTCGGCGAAGTCGAACGGTTGCCCGGCCACGTGCACGGTCTGCGCGCGGGTACTGACCAGCTCGGTCTCGATCCGCAGCCGCTCCACGCTGTAGCGGGCGCGGTGCTGGAAGGCGTCCAGGTCGAAGTCGCTGCCGATTTCGCGGTTGAGCCTTGCCAACAGGTTGAGGGTGAACGCGGCGGTGACGCCGGCCGCATCGTTGTACGCCGCTTCGATCAGCGCCGGGTCCTTGTGCAGGTCGATGCCGATCAGGGCCATGCCGTCAGCGCCCATGGTCTGGCGCATCGCCTGCAGCAGCCTGACGGCCTCGGGCGCGGCGAAGTTGCCCAGGGTGGAGCCGGGGAAGAACAGCAGGCGGCGCGCCGGTTCGCGTTGCGATTCGGGCAGCTGTACCGGGCGGGTGAAGTCGGCGCAGACCGGGAGCATTTCAATGTCCGGCAGGGCCTGCGCCAGCCGCGCGATGCTGGCCAGCAGGGCGGCGCGCGAGATCTCGATGGGCGTATAGGCCACCGGGTCGGCCAGCGCGTGCAGCAGCAGTTCGGTCTTGCGGCCGCTGCCGCTGCCCAGTTCGACCACGTGCAGGCGCGGGCCGACCACGCTGGCGATATCGGCGGCGCAGTCCTGCAGCAGGTGCAGTTCCGTGCGCGTGGGGTAGTACTCGGGCTGGCGGGTGATCTGTTCGAACAGGGCCGAGCCGCGTGCGTCGTAGAAGTACTTGGATGGCAACTGGCGCGGCCGCTGGGACAACCCCTGCAGGATGTCGGCGGTGATCCGCGCACGGTCCGGCTGCAGGTCGGTCAGCGCCTCGAGCGCGTCACTGACCGTGCTCATGCCAGGTCCCGCGCCAGGCGCAGGCCGGAGAACTGCCAGCGCGCCGACGGTGCGAAGAAGTTGCGGTAGCTGGCACGTACATGCCCCTCGGGGGTCACGCAGCTGCCGCCGCGCAGGATCCATTGGCCGTTCATGAATTTACCGTTGTATTCGCCGAGGTTGCCGGCAAAGGGGCGAAAGCCCGGATAGGCGCCGTAGGCGCTGCTGGTCCATTCCCAGACGTCGCCGAACAGCTGCAACAAGGCGGTGTCGGCGCCCTGCCCTGGCGCGCTGGCGCCACCGGGATGCAGCCGGTCGGCGTCGGCGAAATGGCCGTGCGCTGGCTGGCCGGCGGCGGCGGCTTCCCATTCGAACTCGGTGGGCAGGCGCGCGCCTTGCCAACGCGCATAGGCGTCCGCCTCGAAATAGCTGAGGTGGCAGACCGGCGCATGCCGATCCAATCGCTGCCAGCCGCCCAGGGTGAACTCGCGTTCCAGCGCGTCGTCCCAGTACAGCGGGTGCTGCCAGCCTTCGGCCTGGCACAGCGCCCAGCCTTCGCTCATCCACAGGGTGACGTCGCGGTAGCCGCCAGCCTCGATGAACGCACGGTACTCGGCGTTGCTGACCGGACGGTTGGCCAGCGCGTGGGCCGGGACCAGCACGCGATGCACGGGGGATTCGTTGTCGTAGGCGAAGGCAGGGTGCGTGGGCCAGGCCGGCGCCCCGATCTCGACGATCTGCTCGGGGGCGTCGCGCCACTCCAGTGGAATGGCGGGCGCCTCGTGGCGGGCAAGGTCGTCGCGGTAGGCCGGCTGCAGGGGATTGCTCCACAGCGCGTGCTTGATGTCGGTGAGCAGCAGTTCCTGGTGCTGCTGTTCGTGATGCAGGCCGAGCAGCAGCTGGTGGCGCGCCTGCGGGTCGAGCGCGTCGGCCTGCAACAGGGCGATGACCTGCTGGTCGACCCGGGCCCGGTACTCCAGCACCTGCGCCAGTGACGGGCGCGACAGCAGGCCGCGCTGCGGCCGCGCGTGCGCCGGGCCGATGCTCTGGTAATAGCTGTTGAAGAGGTAGTGCCAGTCGGCGTCGAAGGGGGCGTGGTCGGGCCGGCTGCCCAGCACGAAACGTTCGAAGAACCAGGTGGTGTGGGCCAGGTGCCATTTGCTCGGGCTGGCGTCGGCCATGCTCTGCACCATGGCGTCTTCGGGGCTGAGCGGGGCGGCCAGCGCCACGCTGCGCGCGCGGATCCCGGCGTAGCGGACGGCCAGTGCTGCGTCATGCGTTGTGGCGGGCGGCGGTGCGGAGGCGACGGCGGTATTCATCGCGCTCAGGATCGGCCAGCCGCGGTGAGCGGCATGTCATGGCAAGGCTCAGATCATGTGACGCACTCAAGTTGAATACGCAGCGGCCGCTATCGGGAAGACCATCGCCTGTGTGGTCCGGTTTGCACGTGCAGCCATGGCGCGCCGGCCCACACCCGTGGAACCGTCCTTGCGCAACCACCTGCTACGCCAGCCTGGCCATTACCTGTTCCTGCTGCCCGCCATGCTGGTGGGGATGGGACTGTGGTGGGCCACGCCGGCCGATGAGGTGGGCAGCCCCGTGCACCGGATCCTGCCGCTGGTGCTGACCTGCCTGGGCATCGGCCTGGGCCTGATCTACAACCGCGTGCGCGCGGTGTGCCTGCTGCTGGCGATCGCGCTGGCGTTCGCGATGCTGCATGGCCTGGTCGGCAGCTTCCTCAACACCGGTGCGGTCACCGCGCTGACACCGCTGCTGTTCCACTCGGTCTCGCTGTGGCTGCCGCTGCTGTTCGCGCTGCATGGGCTGTGGCCCGAGCGCGGCCGCCTGCGCGAGGACCTGCTGCTGCGCGGGGTGGTCAGTGGCGCGGCGGTAGGCGTGTTCGCCCTGCTTGCCGCGCAGGGGCCGCAGGGCATGCATGACCTGCTCTCGGACCACCATTGGGCGTGGCTGCCGACCGGCTGGAGCCGGCTGGCGCAGCTGCCCACGCTGGTGTTCGTGGCGGCCCTGGTCGGCCTCGGCGCGCAGGCACTGCGGCAGCCGCGGCCGCTGCATACGGCGATGCTGATCGCGCTGCTGGTGGTATGGGCGATGCTGCCGCGGGTGTTCCTGTCGCCGGCGCTGCTGCCGGCACTGGCCAGCACCGCGCTGCTGCTGATCGTGTCGGCGATGCTGCAGGAATCCTTCCACATGGCCTACCGCGACGAGCTGACCGGGCTGCCCGGGCGCCGCGCCTTGAACGAGTGCCTGCAACGGGTGGGCGCGACCTACACGATCGCGATGGTGGACGTGGACCACTTCAAGCGCTTCAACGATACCCATGGCCACGACAATGGCGATGACGTGCTCAAGCTGGTGGCCACGCGGCTGGCCGAGGTGGGCGGCGGCGGGCGGGCCTTCCGCTACGGCGGCGAGGAATTCGCCCTGGTGTTCCTGGACCGCCCCGCCCCGGCCTGCGTGGAGGCGGTGGAGGCGGTCCGGGCGACGGTGGAGGCCAGCCGACTACAGCTGCGCGACCGCGCCGCGCGCGCGCAGGACGACGCGGTGGGCCGCCTGCAGCGCGGCCGCGGCGGCGGCGGCACGGTGGTGCAGGTGACGGTGAGCATCGGCATGGCCGACCACCGCGCGGGCGACGACGCCCAGGCGGTGATCAAGGCGGCCGACCAGGCGCTGTACGCGGCCAAGGATGCCGGGCGCAACTGCGTGCGCGCCCACGGCCAGCAGCGGCCGGTGGCGGTGCGCAGCCGCGAGGCGGCTCAGGGCAGCGCGTCGAGGTAGAACCAGCGGCCGTCTTCGCGGACGAAGCGGCTGTGTTCGCGCATCTTGACCGCGCTGCCGCCGCCGATTCTGTAGCGGGCGGTGAAGTCGACCTGTGCGTGGTCCGGGTCGGCGACAGTGTGCTGGTGGAGGGTCAGGCCGAGCCACTGGGTGCGTTGGTGGGCCGGTTCGTCCAGCGACAGCGCGTCCGGGCGCGTGGACGGATGCCAGCTGGCCAGCAGGTAGTCCGGCAGCTGTTTGACGTAGGCGCTGTAGCGCGAGCGCATCAGGGCCTCGGCGTCGGGGGCGTGGGCGCCGGCGTGATAGAGGCCACAGCAGGCGGTGTAGGCCAGGGGGCGGCCGCAGGGACAGGGGTCGGGGTTGCTCATGCGGGCATTGTCGCGCGTTTGCCCTGTGCCGATGCCGGGGCAGCCGACCAACGGTCGGCTCTACCGGGTGCTGGGGGCCAGGCGTATGCTGGCGCGCCTTGCGTTGCGGTGTCGCCGTGTTCGAGCTGGTTCCCCCTGAGCTGTTGTGGTTGGTGGCGATCGCCTTCATCGCCGGCCTGGTCGATGCGGCCGTGGGCGGCGGCGGGCTGGTGCAGTTGCCCGGTCTGTTCACGGTGCTGCCGCAGCACACCCCGGCGATGCTGTTTGGCACCAACAAGTTCAGCTCGATGTTCGGCACCGCTGCGGCCGCGTTCCGCTATGCGCGCAACGTGCGCTTCCCGTGGCGACCGGTGCTGTTCGCGGCCGGCACCGCCTTCGTGTTCTCCTTTGCCGGCGCCACGGCGGTGAGTTTGCTGCCCAAGGATGCGGTGCGTCCGCTGGTGCTGGTCCTGCTGGTGGCGATGCTCGGCTACACGCTGTGGAAGAAGGATTTCGGCGCGCTGCACCGGCCGCGCGAGATCGGGCGCAAGGAGCTGGTCACGGCCTTGGCGATCGGTGCGGTGATCGGGTTCTACGACGGCTTCTTCGGGCCGGGTACGGGCAGCTTCCTGATCTTCCTGTTCGTGCGCTTCTTCGGCCTGGATTTCCTGCGTGCCTCGGCCGCCTCGAAGGTGGTGAACCTGGCGACCAACGTGGCCGCCATTTCGTTCTTCGTGCCGACCGGCAACATCCTGTGGCTGTTCGCATTGCCGATGGCCGCCGCCAACATCATCGGCTCGGTGGTGGGCACGCGGCTGGCGCTGCGGGGCGGCACGCCCTTCATCCGCAAATTGTTCGTCGGCCTGGTGGTGGTGCTGATCGCGCGGATGGGCTGGGATACGTTTGCCGGGTAACGCGTAGAGCGGAGTGCCGGGGCACTGGGGTTGGCGACCGGTGATGGAGCAGCCGACCAACGGTCGGCTCTACGTGGGTGCGGGATTTCCGTTGCCGGTGCGGGATTTCCGTTGCGGGTGCGGGATTCCGTTGCCGGTGCGGGATTTCGTTGCGCGTGCGGGATTCCGTTGCGCGTGCGGGATTCGGGTGCCGGTGCAGGATTTCCGGTGCGGGTGCGGGATTCCGTTGCCCGTGCGGGATTTCCGTTGCCGGTGCGGGATTTCCGGTGCCGGCGCGGGATTTCCGTTGCCGGTGCGGGATTTCCGGTGCCGGTGCGGGATTCCGTTGCCCGTGCAGGATTTCCGTTGCGGGTGCGGGATTTCCGGTGCCGGTGCGGGGATTGCCGGTGCCGGTGCGGGATTCCGTTGCTCGTGCAGGATTTCCGGTGCCGGTGCGAGATTCCGTTGCCCGTGCGGGATTCCGTTGCCCGTGCGGGATTTCCGGTGCCGGTGCGGGATTCCGTTTCCCGTGCAGGATTTCCGTTGCAGGCGCGGGATTTCCGGTGCCGGCTCAGGATTTCCGTTGCCGGCGCGGGAGTTGCCGTTGTGGGCGCGCGATTGCCGGTGCCGGTGCGGCGCAGCCGTGCCGACCGGTCAGGCGACCGGTTCGGCGTCCTGCTGGCGGCTGCGCTCGGGCAGCTTCAAGCGCTTGGCTTCCTCGTCGTACTCGATCAGCAGCACGCCGGAGTCGTGGCGGCCGCTGATTTCGACGAAGCAGGCGCCGCCGATGAACGGTTCGAGCGTCATCACCGACTTCAGCGGCGTGGCCACCACCATCTGGAAACCGAAGTTCTCGAAGATGTTCATCGCCAGCGCGGTGAACTCGTTGTCGGCCTTGTCGAAGGCTTCGTCGAGCACCACGGCGGCGTAGCTGGGCAGCTGGCTTTCGGCGCCGCCGAGCTGGTAGCGCAGCGCGGCCGCCAGGCAGGTGGTGGCCAGCTTCTGCCGCTGTCCACCGGATTTGCCGGCGCCGCTGCGGTAGATCTCGACCTGCTGGCGGGTAGCAGCATCGAGCTCGACGCCGATGAATTCCACATGCAGGCGCACGTCGAGCACGTTCTCGCGCCAGCGCCGGTCTTCGCCTTCCTGTGAGCCCAGGCGCTTGACCAGTTCACGCAGCACCGCGAACTGCGCTTCGGCCACCTCGCGTTCTTCGGTCTGGTGGTGCGACAGCACTTCGCGCAGCTGCTGGTGGAACTCCAGCACCTCCGGCAGGCGCCGGTCGCTGAGCTCGATGGTCAGCAGCGTGCCGCGGTTGAACGGCACCTGCTCCAGCGAGGCATTGACCTCGTCCAGGCGCTGGCCGATCGACTTGCGTGCCTCGGCACTGTGCCGCTGCAGGGCCAGCAGGTTGTTCTTGCTCTGGTTCTGCAGCAGGTCGAAGAAGCGTTCTTCGTGCTGCGGCAGGCCATCGCGCTCCAGGCGCTGCAGGCGGGCGAGGAAGTCCTCGGCCGAGGCCACCGACGCGGTGAAGTCACCGGATTCCTCCGGCCATGCCTGTGCGAAGCGACGGAAGCAGGCCACCAGCTGGGTCTCGACGCGGTGCACGTCCTGCTGCGAGGCGGCGAGGCTCTCGTTGATGCCCTTGCTGATCTCGCGCATGTGCGCTTCCAGCGTCTCCAGGCTCAGCCCCCCCAGCCGCTCCAGGCGCAGCTGCAGCCCCGCTTCCTGGGTGGCGCCGAGCGCCGGCAGCACCAGCGCACGGCTGCGTTGGCGCTGGGCATCGAGTTTGTCGCGCTCGCGGGCGTGCTGGGCCAGCTCGACCCGGGTGTCTTCGTAGGTGCGGCGTGCCTGCGCGATATCCGCGCGGGCCTGGTCGATCTGCTGGGCCAGCCGGGCCAGGTCGGCGTTGCCTTCCTTGAGTTCGCGCAGCGAGGACTCGATGTCCTGCAGGCGCTGGACCGCCGTGGCGATATCCACTTCTTCCCAGACGAAGTTCACCAGCTGGTTGCAGGCCAGGCGACGGTCGTTGTCACGATCGCGCTGGCTGCGCAGCCGGGCGACGTCTTCGTCGCAGGCAGCGATGCGCTGGGCAAGCTCCTGGGCTTCCTTGCGGAACACCGCCAGTTTTTCCGTATTGCTGAAGCCAAGCAGCCAGCGGCGGCGATCGCCGATCGCGTTGCGGTCATCCTTCTCGAAGCGGTCGCCCGGGTGCTTGACCTGGCCTTCGCGCGAGATACCCCGTTCCACGTCGCGCAGCTGCTTTGCCTCGACGCACTCGTAGTCGTAGCGCTTGCCGAGCTCGCGGCGCAGCCACGGCTCGAACGGGCTGTCGCGGAACTCCAGCTTGTGCAGCAGCGAACGTGCCGACGGTTGGCGCGCAATGGCATCGTCATTGCGACGCACGCGATAGTAGGTCAGCCGCATGCCAAGCTGGGTGCGATTCACCCACGCATTGACCTCGTTGTAATGCTTGTCGTCCACCAGCAGCGACTGCGCGAAGCCGAACAGCACGCGCTCGATCGCGCCCTGCCAGGCGCCCTCCTCCTGGCGGACCTGGACCAGCTCGCCCACGAACGGCAGTGCCGCCTCGGGGACGCCGGTTTCCTCGGCCATGCGGCTGCGCAGCTTCTGCAGCGGCGCGGGAATGCTCGACGGGTTGCGCTCCATCGCCTCCAGCTCGGCACGGACATCGCAGAAGCGACGCGTGTCGTCCTGTTTGCCGGACAACCGCTCGGTAATGGCATCGTCCAGCGCGGCGGCCGCCTGCTGGCGGTTGTCCAGTTCGCCCTGCGCGCGGGCAATCAGTTCGGCAAACCCGTGGGCGTCGTCGGGCAACGCGTCGCCCAGCGTCTGCGCGGCCTGGCGGGCCTGCTCGCGTTTTGCCTGGCGGCGGTCGCGCTCGGCTTGGGCACGCCCGTGTTCGCGCTCCAGTTCCTCGATGCGCTCGCCGCCCTGCTGGCGTCGCTGCAGCTCGAGTTCGGCGAGGTGCTCTTCATGGTTGGCCAGCCCCTGGCGGCGCTGGGTTTCTTCGCCGAGCAGGCCACGATGGCGGACATCGATCTCCTGCAGGCGCTTTTCCAGCAGCTGCTGCAGGCGCGATTCGCGGAAGCTGTCCAGCCCGAGCTTCAGCGTCTCCTCGTCGGCACGCTGCAGGTTCATTGCTTTCAGCTCGGCATGCAGCGCACGCGCGGGCAACAGGGTTTCGACCTGGCGCCGCGCGGTGACCACCGATTTGTGCGCGCCATCGAGCTCGGCGAAGTCGCTCACCAGGCGCTCGGCGGCATCGAAGGTCTTGGGCGTGTCCAGCATGAAGTCACGCAGGAAGACGTTCAGGTCGCCCAGGTTCTTGGCCGACTGCGTCTTGTGCAGCAGGCGCAGCGCCATCTCATTGTCGATGCCGAGCAGGTGGCGGAAGCGCTCTGCGTAGCCGACGAAGCTGTCGAAGTGGTGCACGTCGCCCAGGCGCTGCTTGAGCTTGCGCAGGTCCAGGTCGAAGCCACCCAGGTCCTTGGCGATATCGAACGGACGCTCGGCGATGAGGTAGTGCTTGCGCACGTCGGCGGCCGCCGCGCCGTTGCCGGCGATCCAGAACAGGCGCACCAGGCTGACCACGCGGCCATCGCCGGCCCGGTATTCCAGCACCAGTGCGGTCCAGGTCGCGCCCTTGCGCAGGTACTGGGTGGCGATTTCGCCGGTGCCGCGGTCCTGCTGGTCGGCCCACGCGCCACGCACGTAGGAGACCAGGTTGCGGTCGCGGCCGCTGCGCTCGGCTTCACGCGCGGCGGCGTTGAAGTCGACGATCGACGGCGGCACCAGCATCGCCGACATGGCGTCGAGCAGGGTCGACTTGCCCGAGCCGGACCGGCCCACGAACAGGAAGCCGCGCTCGGCGATGGGCACTTCGGTCAGGCCGTTGAAGGTGCCCCAGTTGTGCACCTGCAGGCGGCGCATGCGGAACTGCTGCAGCCGCGGATCCGGCAGCCCGTCGGTGAACAGGGCGGGGGTGTGCTTGGAAATGGCCATGCGTTATCGGTGGTCCGTTCAGGCGTTTGCAGCGGGGGTGTCGCGCAACTGGCGGTACACGGCGGACAGCGCGGAGACGTCTTCGGCGGAGAACAGCAGCTTCAGCGCCGGCGACACTTCGTGTCGGTCGTCCTGGCCGGCCAGCCGGGTCAGGATGTGGTTCTCTTTCATCTTCTGCACGGCGGCGGCGACGCGGCGATTGAAGCCGGCCCGATCGGTGGACAGGTTCTTCTCGTAGATGGCCAGCGCTTCGGCCATCTCGGTGTCGGCCACCACCGCGCGGTTGCCGCGCGCGTCCGCTTCGGCCAGCTGCTGGCGCAGGTACAGCAACAGCACCGAGTCGATGAAGGTCAGCGGCGAGCTGCGCAGCAGCACCGGTGCGTCGATGTCCTCGGTATCGGCCTGGCGGGTGAAGGCCACGCCGCTGTCACGGTCGAGCACCAGTTCCAGGAACAGGTCCGACAGCGCCGAGCGGATCGCCGCCTCGCTGCGGATCAACGCCGGCCACAGCTTGGCGTGTCGCAACTGGTCGATGCTCGGGCCGATCAGCAACTGGCACAGCGCGCGGCGACCATCGAGGGGCAGCCGGCCGGTGTCGCCCAGGTAGAACACGTCATTGCTACGCCGCGGCAGCGGCGTGACCACGACCGGTTCGGCCTCGTGATCGTCTGCCACCGCGTCGACCGGGGCGGCATCGTGGGACTCTTCATGCCAGTTCATGGCGTTTCTCCTGGGTGAACCAAACCAGCGGGATGCGGGCGCGTCGCCACTGTCCATCGCCGCCACGCCAATGGGCGGTTTCCTGCTCGCCTTCGACCACCACGCCGTGGCGGGTGCCCAGCGACAGGTAGCCGATCACGCTGCCCAGCCCCTGCGGCGCTTCGCGCTGCGACAGGGCCTGGGCGATGCTCAGTTTCGGCTGCGCACCCAGCAGTTCATGCAGGTCGCGGCGCAGCGTGCGGAAATCGATCTCCGAGGACGCCACCAGGTCGCCGACGCTTTCCAGGCTGATGCTGGCCGCGTCGTTGCGCTGCACGCTGCCATCCACCTGCGCGCTGCGCGGGTCGTGCAGCTTCCATTGCGACCAGGAGCGCAGGCGGCTGGTGGTGAGCTGGAGGTCGCGGCCGATCGGGCGCTGGGCGGAGAACGCATCGCGCAGCGCCAGCGCTTCGGATTGCGCCTGCTTGAGCAGCTGGTTGAGCCGGCGCTGTTCCAGGTAGCCACGGCTCTGCACGAAGCCACGCAGGCTGCGCGCGAAGTGCTGCAGCACGTCGTGGACCTGGCCGCCGCGGTCGAGCATGGTGGCGGTGAAGCCGCGCAGGAACGCGCGCTCGTTGCGGTCCAGCTTGCGCGCGAAGCCGCGCGCAAGCACCGCCTCCAGCGCGGCGTCGAGCTGGGCGCTCTGCTCGGCATCGTTGAGCAGCCGCCAGAAGGCCTGGAAGCTGCGGCCGGCGTCGCTGTCGCCAATCACGTCCACGCCTTCGAACAACCGGGACAGCACGTCGCCACGTTCGCTTTCATCGTCGATGATGCGCTCGCGGAACTCGCGGTTGAGGCGTTCGAAGTCATCGCGGACGCGGCGGAAATCCTCGGTGAGGTCGTCGGCCAGGCCGATGATCTGGCGCGCGCGCTCCAGCGCGCGCTTGCCATCCAGCGCCACCACCCGGCCTTCGCCAACCCGGGCGATCTCGGCATCGATGCGGTCGCGTTCATCGCGCAGCGCCGACAGCCGTGCATCCGGGTTGGACTCGGTCTGCGCGGCCAGCTGCGAGAGCTGTTCGATCACCAGCGCGAGCCGGCTTTCGGTCGCGGCCACGCGGCTCTGCTCCAGGCTGTCGGCGAAGCGGATCGCCTGCAGGGCCTGGGTGGACAGTTCGTATTGTTCCTGGTCGGCGCCCTCGGGCAGGCGCCGCTCCAGCCAGCCCTGGGCCAGCCAATGGGCGATGTAGGCCTGGGCGGTACGCGGCAGCTCACGCGACAGTTCGTCGCCGTTGAGCTGGTCCAGCGCCCGCTGCAGGCGTTCGTGCAGGGCGGCGGCCGGCAGCGTGCGCTCCCCGTCCATCAGCAGGCTCTGCAGCAGGCCGATGATCTCCGGGGCGTTGGCGGCGGCCAGCAGCTTCCACTGGGGCTGTTCGCGCAGGGCGCGGTAACGGGTGATGCGTTCGCGGTGCTTCATGCAGCCAGGACATCCGGAAGAACACCGCGCGGCCAGACGCCGCGCGGCAGGAAGGGGAACGACCCGGCACCGCGGTGCCGGGCGCGCGGCAGGTTCAGCGCTTGCCGCCCACTTCGATGAAGCGCAGGAACTCGGCGCGGGTGCGCGCATCCTCGCGGAAGCTGCCCAGCATCTTGGAGGTGACCATGCTGACGCCGCGCTTGTGGATGCCGCGGGTGGTCATGCACTCGTGCGCACCTTCCACCACCACGCCCACGCCGATCGGCTGCAGCACGTCCTGGATGCACTGGGCGATCTGCGCGGTCATCTTTTCCTGGACCTGGAAGCGACGCGCATAGGCCTCGACCACCCGCGCCAGCTTGCTGATCCCTACCACCTTGCCGGCCGGCAGATAGCCGACGTGCACGCGGCCGATGATCGGCGCCATGTGGTGTTCGCAGTGGCTTTCGTACTCGATGTCGCGCAGCACGATCAGTTCATCGTAGCCGGCCACTTCCTCGAAGGTGCGCTCCATGTAGGCGCGCGGGTCGTCGCGGTAGCCGCTGAACCAGTCGCCGTAGGCCTCGGCCACGCGCCGCGGGGTATCCAGCAGGCCTTCGCGGGTGGGGTCTTCACCGGCCCAGCGCAGCAGGGTGCGCACGGCCGATTCGGCATCGGCCTGGGTGACCGGGGTGGCGTCGTTGTCTTGTTTGCTCATTACATACAGCACCCGAAGGGGGGCGAGCATCGTACCCGACAGACCCCTCGGGCGTCCCCCCGCGCCGGGCCCGGGGCCGTCCAGCGCGCGCCAGGCATTGGGCTGCGGTTGGGCTGGGGGTATTGATAGGATGGAAATTAGTAGTATCCTATCGATCTGCCATGAAACGTACCCTCGACGAACGCACCCAGCTGCAGATGCAGCTCAGCTCCGGCCTGCTCTATGCAGGGCGGCAGTGGCAGCGCCTGGCCGACCAGGCCCTGGGCAGCTATGGCATTTCAGCCGCCTGCACGATGCCGCTGTTGATGATCGGCCGGGCCGGCGGCGGTATCCGCCAGGTCACGCTGGCCCAGCAGCTGGGCATGGAAGGCCCGTCGCTGGTGCGCCTGCTGGACAAGCTGTCGGCCAGCGACCTGGTCCGCCGCGAATGCGACGCCAGCGACCGCCGCGCCAACCTGCTGTGGCTCACCGACAAGGGCGAGGCCCTGGTCAGCCAGTTGGAGACCGCGTTGATCGGGCTGCGCGAGGACGTGTTCGGCGCGCTGTCCATGGATGAACTGCGCACCGTGCTGAAGCTGTGGCAGCTGCTGGCCGATGCGGCCGACCGCGTGACGTAAACCGATTCGCCGCTGTACCGCCCGGTGCCGTGCTGCGGCGCCGGGCGTCCCCCTTTCCGCTCCCCCAGTGAACCCTTTGCCTCGATGTACGGTGAATTCAGTCTCTATGGTGTGTTCGTCCCGACCCTGCTCGGGCTGATGCTGCTGGCCTACCTGCTCATCAGCGGGTTGCGCCTTGTCCTGCAGCGCACCGGCGCCTACCGCCACATCTGGCACCCCGCCCTGTTCAACCTGGCCGTGTACGTGATCGTGCTCGGCGGGTTGTTTTCCCTGATGCGTTGGATGCAATCGTGAACAAGATCCTCAAGCGTGCTTTCCCGGTCGTGCTGACCGTCGTGGCGGTGGTTGCCGCCGTGCTGGTGCTGCGCCACCTGTGGGCGTATTACATGGACGAACCGTGGACGCGCGATGCGCACGTCAGCGCCGACGTGGTGCAGGTGGCGCCGGATGTGTCCGGGCTGGTGGAAGCGGTGAAGGTGGCCGACAACCAGCCGGTCAAGCGCGGCGAGGTGCTGTTCGTGGTCGATCGGGCCCGCTACCAGATCGCGCTGGAGCAGGCCCAGGCCGCCCTCGGCGAACGCCGCGCCACGCTGGACCAGCTGCGCCGCGAGATCGCGCGTGACCGCAGCCTGCAGGACCTGGTCGCCGCCGAGGACGCCGAAGTGCGCCGCGCCAAGCTGCTCGCCGCGCAGGCCTCGATGGCCACCGCGCAGGCCGCAGTCGATCTGGCCAGGCTCAACCTGGCCCGCACCGAGGTGCGCAGCCCGAGCGACGGGCACGTCAATGACCGCACCGTGCGTGCCGGTGACTACGTGACCGCCGGGCGCCCGGTGATGGCCGTGCTGGATACCGGCTCGTTCCGCGTGGATGGGTACTTCGAGGAGACCCGGCTGCGCGGCGTGCATCCCGGGCAGAAGGTGGACATCCGCCTGATGGGCGAGGCGCAGCCGCTGCAGGGCCACGTGCAGAGCATCGCCGCCGGCATCGAGGACCGTTACCGCAGCGAAGGCAGCAGCCTGCTGCCGAACGTGACCCCGGCCTTCGACTGGGTGCGGTTGGCCCAGCGCATCCCGGTGCGCATCCACATCGACACGGTGCCGGCGGGCGTGAACCTGATCGCCGGGCGCACCGCCACGGTCACCATCCAGCCGGATACGGCCACGCCCACGCCCACGCCGGTGCGACCGGCACAGGCGGCGTTGTGAGCCGCCCTGCCCTGCACCGCATCGCGCTGGGGCTGGCGTTGACCACCCTGGCCGCGTGCAAGACCGTGGGCCCGGATTACGCCGTGCCCGAGGGATCGGCCTTCCAGCGGCCCGAGGCCAACGCGGCCTTCATCGACACCGGCAACCCGCAGGTGGCCGCCGGCGCCGCGCTGCCGGCGCGCTGGTGGGAGCTGTACCAGGACGACACCCTCAACGCACTGGTGCAGCAGGCCCTGCGCGACAACGTGGAACTCAAGGTGGCCGATGCCAACCTGCGCCGCGCCGCCGCCGTGTACGAGCAGGCGCTGGATGCCGGTGGTTTCGAGTACGAGGCCGAGGCCGGGGTGAGCCGCGCGCAGCTGTCGGCCGAATCCTTCCTGCTGGAACACGAACTGCCGCCGATCAACCTGGCCGACGGCAAGTTCGCGGTGTCCTACCAGTTCGACCTGTTCGGCAAGCTCAAGCGCGCCTCCGAGGCCGCGCACGCCGACGAGCAGAGCGTGGCCGCCGCGCTCGACCTGGCCCGGGTGTCGCTGGTGGCGCAGGTCGCCGGCAGCTACGTGGAGATCTGCCATGCCAACCATGAGCTGCACGTGGCCGAGCACTCGCTGCAACTGCAGCAGCGCAGTCGCGAGGTCACCCAGCGGCTGATCGACGCCGGCCGTGGCACGCCGCCCGAGCTGGCCCGCGCCAACGCCCAGGTCGCGATGCTGGAGGCGGCGCTGCCGCCGCTGCGGGCGCAGCGCCAGGCGTCCGAATACCAGTTGGCCGCCCTGCTCGGCCGCACCCCGGGGCAGCTGCCCGATGGCGTGGCCGACTGCAGCCAGGCACCCACGCTGGCCCAGCCGTTGCCGGTGGGTGATGGCCGTGCGCTGCTGGCACGCCGCCCCGACGTGCGCCAGGCCGAGCGCCGCCTGGCCGCGGCCACCGCCCGCATTGGCGTGGCCACCGCCGAGCTGTACCCGGACATCCGCCTGGGCGCCTCGCTCGGCGCGGCCGGCCTGCTGGAGGATTTCGGCCAGCCGCTGACCCAGCAGTGGTCGATCGGCCCGCTGATTTCCTGGACGCTGCCGTCCTCGGGCACCCACGCGCGCATCCACGCCACCGAAGCCGGCGCCGATGCCGCCCTGGCCGAGTTCGACCACAGCGTGCTGCAGGCGCTGCGCGAAACCCAGACCGCGCTCAGCCGCTATGCGCACGACCTGCAGCGCCTGCAATCGCTGCAGACCGCGCAGCAGCAGGCCGAACTGGCCGCCAGCCAGAACCGGCGCCTGTACCAGGGCGGGCGCACCCCGTACCTGGCCAGCCTGGACGCCGACCGCACGCTGGTCTCGGCCGATGCAACGCTGGCCGCCGCGCAGGCGCAGGTGTCGCGTGACCAGATCCAGCTGTTCCTGGCGCTTGGCGGCGGCTGGAACGCCGACGCCGTGGCCCCGCGCGCGGCAGCGAGGTAAGCCATGCTGCTGCTGGATCGCCAGGCATGGCTGTTTTCGGTCAAGACCTTCCTGGCCGCGCTGGCTGCGCTGTACATCGGCCTGGCCGGCAACCTGTCACGCCCGTATTGGGCGATGGCCACCGTCTACATCGTCACCCAGCCGATGCTCGGCCCCACCCGCGCCAAGGGTGTCTACCGCATCCTGGGCACGCTGCTCGCCGGCGCGGCCACGCTGTGGATGCTGCCGCACCTGGTGGAAACGCCGTTGCTGCTGAGCGCGGCGATGTCGCTGTGGTTGTCCGCCTGCCTGTTCATCGCCCTGCTCAACCGCGGCCCGCGCGGCTACGCATTCCTGCTGGCCGGCTATACCACCGCCTTCATCGGCTTCCCGGCGGTGACCTCGCCGGACACCATCTTCGACACGGTGGTGGCGCGCAGCGAGGAGATCATCCTGGGCACGGTGGTGGCGGTGCTGTTTGCCTCGCTGTTCTTCCCTGCCTCGGTGCGACCGATGCTGCGCTCGCGGATCGGCAACTGGATGGGCGATGCGGCGCAGTGGTGCCGGCAGATCCTGCTGCGCGGCCAGGCGCATGCCCCGCGCAACCGTCTGGCAGCCGACCTGGTGCAGTTCGAGGCCTTGATCGAATTCCTGCGCCGCGACGACCCGCGCCATGCCGGTGCGGCGATCTCGATGGAACGACTGCGCGAGCGGATGCTGCTGATGCTGCCGGTGCTGTCCTCGATCGCCGACCGCCTGGGCGCGTTGCGGGCCGGAGGCCGTGCGCTGCCGCCAGGGCTCGAGGCGCTGGTGGCCGACATCGCCGACTGGCTGGACACGCCGGGCCGCTCAAGCGCCAGTGCGTATGCGGCGCTGCGCGAGCGCATCCTGGCATTGAAGCCGGCGGTGGATGGCGAACTGGACCACCTGTTGCTGGTCACCCTGCTGCTGCGCCTGGAGGAGCTGGTGGACCTCTGGCAGGACTGCGCCACCCTGCAGGACGCGATCGAACACGGCAGTGCCCCGCGCGACATCGCCCATTACCGCATCCGCGCCAAGCGCGTGGGCGACGCACGCCACGTGGACTACGGCATGGCGCTGTTCTCCGCCGCCAGCGCCGGCGTCGCATTGATGACCTACTGCGCGCTGTGGATCGCGCTCGGTTGGGAAGGTGGCGGCAATGGCGCGATGATGGCCGCCGTGGCCGCGGCATTCTTCGCCGCCCAGGACGACCCGGCGCCGAGCATGCTGTCCTTCCTGCTGTGGGCGATCGTGGCCAGCCTGGTGGCCGCTGTGTACCTGTTCGGCGTGTTCCCGGCGGTGCATGATGTCGGCAGCCTGGCGCTGGTGCTGGCGGTGGTGTTCCTGCCGGTGGGCCTGCTTCTGCACAAGCCGCAGACCGCGCTGATCGGGCTGCCGCTGATGGTCAACCTGGTGGCCCTGCTCAATGTGCAGAACACCTACAGCGCCAACATCCAGACCTTCATCAACTCCTCGGTGGCGATGTTCATCGGCATCGGTTTTGCCGTGGTGATGACCCGCTTGTTCCGTTCGGTGGGCGCCGAATGGACCGCGCGCCGGCTGGTGCGACAGGGCTGGACCACGCTGGCCGAGGCCGCCGAAGGCCATGGCCAGCAGGACCGGCAGCAGTTCGCCGCGCGCATGCTGGACCTGCTCGGCCTGCTTGCCCCGCGCCTGGCGGCCACCCCGCAAGGCAGCGACATCGCCTCGGTGGACATGCTCACCGAAGCCCGCATCGGCTTGAACATCCTGCAGCTGCGGCGCGCCCGGCACGACCTGCCACCCACCAGCATGGCGGCGATCGAATCGATCCTGGACGATGTGGCCACGCACTACCGTGCACAGGTGGCCCATCGGGGGCCGCTGCCGGCACCGACCGCTCTGCAGGCCAAGCTGGAGGCCTCGCTGAAGCGGGTGCAGACGGTCGCGCCGGGCAAGGCCCGCGACGAGGCGTTGATGGGCGTGATGGGGTTGCGCTTTGCGTTGTTCCCCGAGGCGCCAGTGGTGGCCAGCGCCGCACCCGACGGCGCCATCGCCGCCGGCTGACGCCAGGCGCCATCGCGATCCGCAACGCGCGGTGGTGCCGGCGCAACACACCGCGCAAGGCGCCTGCGGGTGCGCGCCTATACAGGAGACGCAGTGCATCGCCGCGCGTGGACCACGCCGGCGGACACTGCCGGCAACGCCCACGATGGTCGTTGCCGCACCGGTTGTCCTGTCCAGGAGTACGCCCATGCACCGTCCACTGCACGTCCTGCAACGCCCCGCGCTATCCCTGTGGTTCGGCCTGATCCTGTGCCTGGCAGCGATCCTGCCCGCGCAGGCACAGTGCGTGGTGGCAACCACCGCCACGGCAGCCGATGCCCAGCAGGCGTCCGCCGCGATCGCCGCGCATGCCTTCGCCGGGCACCAGGCCGAGTTCGTCACCGGCAACATCAAGGCCGGGCTGGCCTTTCCCGGCCCGACCCTGGTCGATGCCGCCGCGCTGGAGGGCTTCGTACAGGCCATCCTGACCGGTACGGCCGGGGTCGCGCTGGCCGGTGGCGCTCGCACCAAGTACTGGCATGCCGCCAGCGGCACGATCGTCATCTTCAACAACGCGGTCGCCGACTGCGGCACGGCATTCCGGCCCACGGGCGGGATCACCTACTACAATAACCAGAACTGACCGCCTGCCTCCGTCGCCGGGGCCATGGGAGCCATCATGCGAGACACCGGGCATTTTTCCCTGCTGCTGGAGCATGACGAGGCGATCGGCGTCCTCAACGCGCTCAACTATTTCGGCTTCGGCGTCGATGCCGATACCTGCCATACCGTGACCGGCCTGGACCAGGACCGCGTGCAGGCCCTGCACGCGCGGCTGCACCTGGCCCACCGTGGCGACAGCACGGTGCCCTGAGCGCCGGCGGTGCTGAGCACGCGCGCGTCGCCCGGCCCCCCCTGATGCAGACCCCCTCGCCACCGCGCGCGTGCACGGTGGCGTCTGCGTGTGCGGGGTGCGCGCAGCGCATTGGCAGCGGCTGACAAAACGCTGCAACGGCGCGCGCGTTGCCGGCGCGGGGCGATCGCTATACAGCAGGTGCATCCGGCCGATCCGCGACCGCGGTGCCCTTCCCCTGCGGAGACCGCGCATGCACGCCGACGCCGATGCTGTTCCCTCCTCCCGTGCACCGGCGCTGCGCGCCGTGCATTGCCTGGCCTGCACGCTGGCGCGTCCACGCCGGCACGCGATGCTGCCGCAGCTGTTCCGCATGGAGCAGCTGGGCCTGCAGCGCGGGTTCCTGGACAGCGTGGCCGCCTACGCCGCGCAGTTGCCGTGGGATGCCTACGACGTGGCCCGGCGTCGCCGCCAGGTGCTGCAGCGGCACGCCAGCATCCTCGCGCCTGCGCAGCGCGCGCTGCTGGAGGACGACGACGCCGCGCCCGACGCGGTATGGAACGCCGTGCGCGACCACCTGCCCTCGGTGCTGCGCGCCGCGCTGGAGCGCATCCAGCCGCACCGCCGGCGGGCGATGCGCAAGTACGACGCACGGCGGGTCTCCACCGCCTGCTGGCAGCTGCAGCCGCTGGAGGACCCGCATTTCGTGCAGCCCGCTGCGGCGGCCCGTGCACCGCACCGGGTGTTCGCGCCGATCGCTGCGGCGCTGACCTACCATCCGGACACGCTGCGGCTGGTCGCCGGCATCGCCGAAACCATCCACCAGCGCTGCGCGGCCACGCGCCTGCGGCTGGTGTTGCACCAGATGCTGACGATCGCGCGCGGGCCTGGCGCCGCCGAGCCGGCGCCCGAGGGCCTGCACCAGGATGGCGCGGACTACATCCTGTCGGCATTGGTGATCCGTCGGCGTGGCGTGCATGGCGGTGCCTCCCGCGTCTACCGCGGCAGTGCCGGCCCCTTGCTGCTGGAGCACACGCTGGGCGAAGGCGAGGGGCTGTTCCAGCCCGATGCCGGCTCGCCGCTGTGGCACGAGGTGTCGGCGCTGCATGCCGAGGACCCGCATGGCGAAGGCCAGCGCATGATCCTGGGCATCGATGCGCACGTGCTGTCCGAGCGACCGGCATGAGCGCCCGCGCCCCGCGCAGCCGCGCGCGCCCGCTGCGGCCAGCCTCGGTATGGCGCACGCGCCTGCTGCGGTTGTTGCACCTGGTCGCCGAGCAGGCCTTGCCACTGACCATCGCCGGGGTCTCGTTCGTGATCGCCCTGGACGCGTGGCTGTCGGCCCGCCCGGTGCTGTGGGAGCACCAGCGCGCACTGGCCTCGCTGAGCATCGCCAGCGACCTGGAGGGCACCACGGCCGACGGCATCGACAGCCGCCACACCGTCACCATCAGCAACGTCGGTGAACTCAGCTTCGCGGTGCTCGACGTGCAGGTCGACCTGGCGCTGGACGACGGGCTGCAGGCGCCATGGCTGCAGAACACGCTGCTGCAGGCGCGACCGGTGGCGCTCCCGATCGGGCTGCAGCCGTTCCACCTGGAGGCAGCCCGCGATGGCCGCAGCGCGCGCTTCGCCTTCGCCCAGGACGCTTCCGGCTGGCATGTGATCGACCCGGGTCGATCGGTCGACCTGGTGTTCGCGCAGCCGGTGCAGGGCCATGGCCGGATGGGGGTGAGCGTGGAGGTGTTCACCCAACCGCTGCGCATGGGCGCGCTGGAAGACCAGATCACGGTGGAGCGGGTGATCGCCGGCCGTCGTCGCCATGTGTTTCCCGAGTCGGGGCCGGACGATGTATCCGACCTGGGCGTGTTCCCGTACAGCGCGGCCAGCATGGTGATCGTGGCCGCGCCCACGCCGCCACGCAGCCGGCACGCGGCGTCGCCCCGCCGACCGACGCCGCGTCGCTGGAACGCGCCGGCAAACCCCTGAAACACGCCAACCAACCGGCGTCCCGGGCTGGCCCTATACCTGTGCTGCACGGCGCGCCGCGGCGTGCGTCCCCTCCGCATGGAGCACGCTCATGGCCTTGCCCGTCGATCCAACGTCCGCGGCTGTCGCGGACCACCACCAACGCCGCTGCCGCGGCTTCCTGCGCCTGGCGGTGCTGCGCATCCTGGCGATGCTCGGTGCGGTGCTGCTGGGCCTGTGTGCGCCGCATGCGCCGGCCCACGCCGCCAACGGCCCGCAGGTGACCCAACTGCAGGGTCACCTGGAGCTGGACTACAGCGTGGAAGTGCGCGTGGAGGGGCTGGCCGACTGGGCCGCCGACAACGATCCGCGCCGGCTGGTGCCGTTCATCGATGGGCGCGCGCTGCCGGGCAATCCACCCGAAGCGATCGACGTGACCCGCGGCCGGCTGTTGTTCCACCTGCGCGTCAACGAAGACAGCCGCGCGGTGTGGACCGACCTGCTCGGCGCGCCCGAGGGATTGCGCCGGCCGGTCACCTTCAGCGTGGGCCCGGTCGATGGCGCGCCGTTCGACACCGTGTACGGCGACGGACGGCGGGTGATGCTCACGGTGATTTCGCCGGTGTACGGCGGCATCGCGCTGCTGCTGGTGGTGGTGACGCTGGCCGTGTTCGTGCAGCTGGCACGCACCACCAGCATCATCCGCAAGCCGGCCGAAGGCGGCCTGGGGCCGTATGACCTGGGCCGCTTCCAGATGGCGGTGTGGTTCTTCCTGATCTACCTGTCCTACACCGCCATCTGGCTGATCACCGATGCCACCGACACGATCCACCCATCGCTGCTGGCGCTGCTGGGCATCAGTGCCGGCACCGCGCTGAGCGAGGCGGTGATCGATGCCGGCGGCGCGCCCGCGCCGGCGCCACGCCAGCAGGCGTTGCTGGACGAACGCCAGCAGCGGGTGCGCGAGATCGGTACGCGCGGCATGTGGCAGGACGGCAACGAGGGCGCGGGCGGCGACCCGCGCGAGCGCCAGCAGGCCGCGCGGCAACGGGTGATGCAGATCGACCGCGAGCTGCGCGCGCTGCAGGCCCCTGCGCCGGAGATGGCGTCGCGCGGACTGCTGCATGACCTGCTCTCGGATGCGCAGGGCTACCGTTTCGATCGTTTCCAGATCTTCGCCTTCACGCTGATCCTGGGCGTGATCTTCCTGTCCGATGTCTACAACAACCTGAGCATGCCCGAGCTCAGTCCCACCCTGCTGGGGCTGATGGGCCTCAGCTCGGGCACCTATATCGGTTTCAAGCTGCCCAACCGCAGCTGACCCCACGCCGGCCCACGGCGTGGCGCCCTCTCCTGGATGCGCCCAGACCAACGAGGATCCGCAATGAACAGCATGACGTTGAGCCCGCAAGGGATCGAATGGCTCAAGCAGGTGGAAGGCCAGCGCCTGCAACCCTACGACGACCAGACCGGCAAGCCGGTCGACCACTGGGTGGCCGGCGCCACCGTCGGCTACGGGCACCTGATCGCCCGCGCCGAGTGGGACGGGCTTGCCCGCGGGATCACCCTGGAACAGGCCGAGGCGCTGCTGCGCAAGGACCTGGCGCCGTTCGAGCAGGCCGTCAACCGTGGCGTGACCGCGACGGTGTCGCAGTGCCAGTTCGATGCACTGGTGATCCTCAGCTTCAACATCGGGGTGGGCAACTTCGCCCGCTCCTCGGTGCTCAAGCTGGTCAACAACCCCCAGGCCAGCACCACCTTTGCCACGCTGGAGGCGGCCTGGATGGCGTGGACGCGGTCGCAGGGCAAGGTGATGAAGGGCCTGGTCAACCGCCGCGGCGCCGAGTGGCGCATGTACAGCAGCGGCACCTACGCACACTGGTAAACGGCAGAACGCCGCGGCACCCGATGGGGTACCGCGGCGTATCGGGTGCGCCTGCAGGTGGGCTCAGGGCGTCACGCGCTGCAGGACGCAGCCTGGCGCGCATTCGCCGATCGCCGGCTCGATGCGCAGGCGGGGGGTGTCATCGAGGGTCTGCACCACGATCCAGCGCCCCACCAGGCGATCGCAGGCGGCACCGCCGTTGCCGGGCCGCACCGAGTACCACGCTCCCTCCGCGGTGCGCCCTTCCAGGCGCAGCGGCACCCGGCAGTTGCGCGGACTGGCGTAGGCCAGGCTGCTGCCCAGGTCGCCCGGCTCGCTGCCCGCCAGCGTCAGTTGCAGGCTCACCGGCAGGTTCGCCGCGCCCTGCACCTGGGTGGCCCAGCGCCCTGCCAGCGCTGCCGGCAGGCGGGCCGCCGCGGGGACCTGGCCACTGGCCCACAGCGACACCTCCGAGGCTGCCGCGTCGCTGCGCACCTGCAGCGTGGCCTGGCCTTCGCCCACCTGCAGCTGCACGCGGCCCGGATACAGCCGGTTGCACCAGCGCCCGCCGTTGGCGCCGACCAGGTCGTACTGCAACTGGCCGTCGCCCTGGTGGGACAGGCGTGCGTCGAGACGGCAGTTGCGCGGCTCGCCGAACACGATCTGGGCCGTGTCGCTGGCCGGCTGCAAGGCCAGGCGCACCGATGACGGCCGCCCATCGGCGGTATCCACCCCCACCCACGTGGCCGCCGTTGCGGCGTCGGGATGGGCCTGTGCATGGGCGAACAGCGGGGCCAGCAGAACCAGCCACCCCAACGCCCGGCGGCAATCGTATGTCCTCATCGTGTACTCCTTGGTGGTTGAAACGCCAGGCGCGGGCAGCTGCCCGCACCCGGCTCAGAAATAACGCGTCATCAACGCCACGCCGAGCGCGATCAGCCACAGCGTGGCCAGCAGCCGCTGGCGGCGACGACGGGCACGCGCGGCGGCCGCGGCGCGCTTGCGGGCCAGCAGCGGGCCCAGCCATTGGCGTACCTGGTGGGCGTCGTCGTCGGACAGCAACAGGCGCAGGCGGTCGGGTCGGGCCATGTCATGCCTCCGCGGTCGAGGGGGGATCGAGGCTGAAACGGCGCAGGCTCTGGCCGTCCAGCAGCAGTTCGCCGTGCAGCGGGGTGCCGCCATGCAGGCAGATGGTCAAGCGGTGTTCGGCCTCTCCGGTGCATGGGTGCAGCGCGATCCTCGCCGGCAGGCCATCGGCGCCGGCCACTTCTTCGACCTCGCAATCCAGCTGCACTTCCAGCGTGGTGGCCAGGATGCCGCGCGGCACGATCAACTCGGCCAGCGGTACGTCGTGCTGCAGCCATTGCCCATCGACGAGGCTGCGAACCACCAGCGTCTGGCCCGCGCCGAGGCGGGCCTGCAGGCGCTGCAGGTGCGCATGCGCGCAGCGGTGGCGGCTGTCCGCCAATGCCCGGGCGAGGGTGTGGATCAGGTCATCGAGCGGATGGTCGGCCATCGACAGGCTCCCGTGCCGGTCATTCGGCCAACCACACCGGTCGGCGCGGAAAGCCGACGTGGTAGGCCAGCCACTGCAGCACGACCTGGTGCTCGCCGATCTGCAGGATGGTGAAGCTGCGTTCGATCCCCAGGATCGCGCCCTTCGGCGTATCGCTGAGGCAGCGGTTGAGCAGGTCCTGGGCCTGGCCCAGGTCGGCATCGGTGAGCATCTGGGTGGGGTTGTTGCTGCCTACCACGATGCGTTTGACGAACTTGACATCATTCAGATCGAACATGGCGGTCTTCCCTGCGTTGGACATGCCGGACCCGCCGCGTCTTGGCGACGCGACGGGTCATTCCACGATTGCGTTCACCGCGATGGGCGCAACGCCCATGTCAGGCCACCGGTACCGGGGCGCCGATCTTGCGCGGGGCCGAGGCGGTCTGCAGGATGTCCATCACCCGGGCCAGGCCTTCGGGCATGCCCTTGTCCTCGGCGTGCACGGCCACGGTGTACTTGGCCGAATTGTCCGACGTGCGGGTGTTCTCCTTGTGCGAGGCCACCGAGCCCTGGATGTTCACCTTGGCCGAGAACACGCCCCAGCCCACCTTCATTTCCGCCTGCATCGCCGCCGAGTAGTCCTGGCTGTCCTTGGCCGAGAACGACGACTTCACTTCCATCTCGAAGTTGATGTCCACGCTGTAGATGCTCAGGTTGGGCACCTTGACGATGGCCAGCAGCGGCACTTCCAGCTCCACTTCTTCCTCGGAGAACGGCTGGGCCTCCTTGGTGGCCGGATCGAGGTTGTCGACCGGGCGCTTGAAGCGGAACAGCGCGGTGCGGGTGCCGCCGACCGCGTTGGGATCGGTGTTGGCCGGGTCCGGCGGCAGGAAGCCGACCGAGCGGATGAAGCTGGCGGTGGCCTGGGCCAGTTTGATCTGCGAATCGCACGCTGCGGTGAGCGGGCCGCCGATCAGGTCGGCCATGGGCAGACCCTTGAACTGGCTGGAGATATTGACGAGTTCGTCAGGCATGGTGATGCACTCCTAGTGGTTGGCAGGCAGCGACGGCCGTAACGCGTGGACGCCGCCGTGGTGGTGGATCAGGTGGCTTTGATGGTCTTGAACACCCCCTGGCTCTGCGCCAGGTGGTTCATCAACCGCGCCGCGCCATCGGTCGGCTCGGTTCCCTCCACGCGCAACTGCACGTGTACGTTGCCCACGCCCTTGCCGCGGCCGGTATCCAGTCCTACGTGTCGCGCCGCCGGCCGCGGCGTCTCCCAGGCATCCGGAGCGCCCGGCGCAGGCACATCCAGATCCTCGGGGCCCAGTTCCGCCAGGTCCGCGTTGAAGCTGATCTCCACCTCCCGGATGCGCAGGTTGTTGGTGGACACCAGCGGCAACAGCGGCGCGCGGTAGAGGTCTTCATCGCCTTCCTCGGCCTGCGGGTGCAGGGAGGGCATGCGGATGGTGACGCTCCTGGGCCGGTTGTCTTCGTCGAAGAAATCGCGCAGGTGGGAAATCTGGTGCATCTCGATGCTGTCCTGGGCTTCGATGACCGCCCCGGCCAATGCTTCGATCAACGTGTGGAATGACATGGTTCCGCTCATCTCGCCTTCGCTCCTGGTCGTGGGACCTGCCATCGATACGGGTCGATGTCGGTGGTGTTGCTTCCACGGGGTTAGTGATACCCGCCGCGCCGTGCGCGCGTGCGGCGATGTGTTGCGACCGCTTAGCCGCGCGTTGCAGGCGAACGGCGCGGCGGCGGTGCGCAGCACGCACCGCGCATGCTCGACGGCGGCTCGCCGTAGTGGTGCCGATACGCGCGGCTGAAGCCGGACAGGCTGACGAAGCCCACCGCGTAGGCCACGTCCGACACATTGCCCTCGCCCTCGCGCAGCAGGCGCCGCGCCAGGCGCAGGCGCACCAGCCGGATCAACTCGCCGGGCGGGTGGCCGATGCTTGCCACCAGCTTGCGATGCAGGCTGGTGCGCGACATGTTCAACGCTGCGGCCAGCCGATCGACGGAAACCTCCTCGTCATCGGCATGCTGTTCTATCCACTCCCGCGCCCGCTCCACCAGCCGCGTGGCGGCGGTACCGTGCGGGCGGATCCGCGTGCGTGCCAGCAGCGCCTCCCAGGCCAGGTCGCCGTCGGCCGCCGTGGCACCGGGCTGGCACGTGCACTGGCACATGTGCGACAGCAATGCCAGGCTCCACGCCAGGCTCTGTCCATCACCATCGTCGACATCGCCACTGCCCGCGCCAGGCGGACTGACGAAAACCTCCAAACCTCGCTCGAAAACGTCCATAGCCCTGCCCCCTTCCTTCTGCTGATAAGCCGAGTCGGTGCATCGACGAAGCCAGCCGCAGGCGTCCCCAGGCACGAACCGGTCAGGCGTGATCGCACTGGATTTCCCCTGCAAAGCGCGTCGAGTACGACACCGCAGTTCCTCCACTACCGGTGTAACCGGAGCGTTGCCGGTGGACTTGGCGCTGCGTTGCAGATGCTTGTCACAGCGTTGCAGGGCGCTTTCGCACCGGCGTGCAAGTGGCGATACTGGATCGACGCATGCGTGTGAAACTGCAGCGACCGGCGATGATGTGTGACCGCCCGCACTCACAATGTGAGGCGCCCTACTCACTACGGATTTGCTGTCGATCACATGGTTGACTGGGCCACCGCGCGCTGCCTGCGCTCATCGCCACCGGATCGGGGCTATGCTGATGCCCTCTTTCCTGCGTGATGTTCGACCAGATCCCTATGAGCTATGACCTGATGGTGTTCGACCCCGCCGTGGCCCCGCGCGATGCGGAGGCGTTCCTGCAGTGGTACGACGCGCAGACCGAATGGAACGAAACCCACGAGTACGACGATCCGGCGGTGTCGGTGCCGGCGTTGCAGGCGTTCTTCGCCGCGCTCGTCGAGCACTTCCCGCCGATGGACGGGCCGCTGGCCGATGACGAGGACGACCGCCCGGAAGTGACCGACTACAGCGTCGGCCAGCACGTGATCTACGCCTCCTTCGCCGATGAAGTGGCCGAGAACGCGCATGGCCTGGTGCAGGTGCTGGCCCATACCCACCAGTTGGGCTTCTTCGATGTCAGCGGTGACGGCGCCATCGTGTTCCCCGATGGCACCGTGGTGATCCCGGAGTAAACCGGATGCGGGGCTAGAACAGCTGGCCCTGGGCCGGGGCCGGCGCCGCCGGGGCAGCGTCCGGCGCGGCCTCGCCGGCCTCGCCGGTGTCTTCGCCCAATCGCGCCGCCAGCCCGGACAACCGGCTGGCGTGCCGCTTCAGGGCCGCGCCGATCACCTCGGCGCTGCCCAGTACATGCAGCGACTGGCGGGCCCGGGTCATGCCGGTGTACACCAGCTCGCGCGACAGCACCCGGTTGTCGCGGCGCGGCAACTGCAACCAGACCGTGTCGAATTCCGAGCCCTGGGCCTTGTGCACGGTCATCGCGAACGCGCTTTCATGCGCGGGCAGCGCACCGGGATGGAAGCCCCGCGGCTGGTCCGGCGTATCGCCGGGGAACCAGGCCGTCACCGCGCCGTGGCGGTCGGCCAGGCAGATGCCGATATCCCCGTTGAACAGGCGGTGGCGGTAGCTGTTTTCGGTGACCAGCAACAGCCGGCCGTGGAAATAGCCCGGCGCCATGCCCGGGCGCGGCACGCCGGCCAGCAATGCTTCGATGCGCGCGTTGAGTCCGCGTGCGCCCTGCGGCCCTTCGCGCACGGCGGTGAGCAGGCGGATGCGCCCTGCGTTGGCCAGGGCCTGGCCCGGATCGGCGGCCTCGCCCAACCCGCGCCAGTGCGCGAGCAGCGGCGCGCGGTGCTGCTGCAGCGGGTCGCTCTGGTCCTCGTGGAAGTGCACGCCTGCCAGCGTGCCACCCCGCAGCAACGCCAGGGCGGTATCGGCGTCGCCGTGGCGCACCGCATGCGCCAGCGGTGCCAGGTCCAGCGCATCGGTCTGCCGGTAGCCGCGCTGCAACTGCACGCGCCGGCCGTCGAACCGGGTCGCCGCGGCCACGGGCTGCAGGCTGGCGGGGGCCAACAGCGTGCGCAGTGCCTGCGCGTCATCGGCGCGGGTGCCCAGGCCGTCGCCGCTGGCGCGCAGGACCGCGCTGAGCACGTCGCCAGCCTCCACCGACGGCAGCTGGTCCGGGTCGCCCAGCAACACCAGCCGGGTGCCCGAGGCGATCGCCTCGACCAGTTTGGTCATCAGCGGCAGGTCGATCATCGACGCTTCGTCCACCACCACCACCTCGAACGGCAGCGGGTTGTCGCCGTGATGGCGGAAGCGCGGCGCATCGGGAATCACCCCCAGCAGCCGGTGCAGGGTGGTTCCGGTGGTGGGCATGGCGTCGCACAGGGCCGGCGCAATGCCGAGCAGGCGCAGCCGTTGCACGGCCAGGCGCAGGCTTTCGGCCATGCGTTCGGCGGCGCGGCCGGTGGGGGCGGCCAGCGCCACCCGGGGCAACGGCGTATCGGCCTGTGCCGCCTGCGCGGCCAGCAGCACCAGCAGCCGCGCGATGGTGGTGGTCTTGCCGGTGCCGGGGCCACCGGTGACCAGCACCAGTGGGTGACGCAGCGCCACGGCAGCGGCACGGGCCTGGTGGTCGATGCCTTCGCGGGCTTGCGGGAACAGCTGCGCGAACAATGCCGCCAATGCATCCGGGTCGGCCGCGGGCAGTGGCTGGCTGGCGATGCGCTGCAGGCCTTCGGCCAGGCGGCGCTCGTATTCGCGGTAACGGCGCAGGTAGAGCAGGCCGTTCTCCAGCACCAGCGGTGCATCGGCAGCCGGCGCGGTGCAGCTGTCGGGCACGTCCACCCACGGTGACGCACGCAGCTGCGCCAGCCAGTCCGCCGGTGCGGGCCAGTCGGCGTCGCCTTCGACCAGGCGTTGCGGCTGGCACGGGTCCAGCCCGGCGTGGCCCTGGGACACCGCCAGCGAGGCCAGTGCGGCGGCGGCCAGCACCGCCTCGGGCGTGTCCGGCCGCAGCCGGCGCAGGCTCAGCGCCAGCGCGTGGTCGAGGGTACGCAGGGCGTTGCGCTGTTTCAGCGCGGCAAGCAGGCTCATGCCTCCCCCCGTGCGCGTGCAGCCATGCGGGCCTGGGCGTGTTCGCCGCCGGCGAACAGCGCATCCATGGCGTCGACCAGGGCGGGATCGAAGCGCTGGCTGTACAGCCCGGGGCTGTCCTGCCGCGTTGCATCCAGGCCACGGCAGAACAGGTAGCGGATCCCGCCCATGTCGCGCGCGTAGTCGTAGCCGGCCCCCAGCCGGAAGCGCAGCCAGCGGTGCAGCGCAACGGTATAAATGAGCGCCTGCAGGTCGTACTCGCTGTGCCGCATGGCGCTCTCCAGCCGCGCCGGGTCGTAGCCCGGCAGGCGGTTGGACTTGTAGTCGAGCACGTACCAGCGCTCGCCGCTGCAGTAGGTGAGGTCGATCTTGCCGGTCATCAGGCCTTCCAGCTTGCGCCGCGTACCAAAGCCGCGGCGGTCGCCGACCAGGCCGTAGGCGTGCAGCAGCTCCAGCAGCTGCGGCACCGCGGTGGGCTGCATCGCAAAGTGGAATTCGATCTCGGCCCGGCGCGCGGTCGGCGGCAGCGCGTGCAGTGCGCCGCCTTCGGGCAATGGCACGGTCAGGGTCTGCCCGACCAGGGCGGTGAGCACGGCCACGCCATCCTCCAGGTCCTCATCCGGGTAGCCCTCCTCGGCCAGCGAGGTGCGCAGCACCTGCGCCTGTTCCTCCGGCGCCGGTTGTCCCGGCTGCCAGCCTGCCCAGCACGCGAAGTCGGTGTTCTCCAGCGCATCGTGCAGCACGTTGCCGAAGCGGCTGCCCATGAAGCGCGGGTCGATCTCCTCTTCGCTCACCGGCACCGCCGGATCCGCCTCCAGGCTGAGGTCCACCCCGGCCGGTTCGTCGGCCGCCGGCGCGGGGACTTCGGTGGCCGCCGCGTCGGTATCGTGGCCGGCGTCGGCATGCGCCAGCTGGGTGAAGCTGTACACCCACCAGTCGTGCGGGATGCGCCGGGTGAGCGCGCGGACCGGCGGCAGTTCGCCGTCGCGCTCGACCGCCAGTTGCGGCGGGCGCGGCTCCAGCGGCGTGTCGACCACGGCGACTGCCGGGTGCGCACGCAGCGCCTCCAGGTCGGCCAGCATGGGCGCCAAACGGGTCTTCGCCAGCCCGGCCAGGTCGCCCGCGGCGATCCACAGCGCGTGCTCGGCGCGGGTCAGGCCCACGTAGAGCAGGCGCGCGTCTTCGGCCTGCTGCTCCTGCGTGTTGCGCGTGCTGGCCTCGTCCCAGGCGGGGTCCTTGTCCATCTTCCAGTGCAGCTCGCGGCGGCCGTGGGCATACACCGTGCAATGGGCGTCGGTGTTGGGGCCCTGGCCGCCGATGCCCACGAACGGCAGGAACACCAGCGGATACTCCAGGCCCTTGCTCTTGTGCAGGGTGATGATCTGCACGCGGCGTGCATCCGACTCCAGCCGCAGCAGCTGCTGCTCGTCGTCCTGGTCGGCGTGCGCCATCTGCACCTGCAGCCAGTCCAGCAGGCCGTGCATGCCCAGCGTCTGCGCGGCGGCCTGTTGCAGCAGTTCCCCCAGCTGCAGGTAGTTGGTCAGCCGGCGCTCGCCATCGAGCAGGCCCAGCAGGCGCTCGGCATGCTCGGCACACAGGTCGGCGATCACCGCGAACGGCCCGCCGCGCTGCCAGCGCTCGCGCCACAGCAGCAGGCGGATCTGGAAACTGCGCTGCGCATCGCCTTCGCGCTCCATCGCATCGATGGCCGCCGCATCCTCGCCCAGCAGCACCGTGGACAGCGCTGCGCGCAGGCGGCCTTCGTCGGCCGGCTGCAGCAGGGCCAGCAGCAGCAGGCGCAGGTCGTGCGCCTCTGCGGTGGCATACAGGCTCTGCTTGCCGGCGGCCACGGCCGGGATACCCACCGCGCTGAGCGCCTGCTGGATGCGCGTGGCCTCGCGGTGCGAGCGCACCAGCACGGCGATGTCGCCCGGCTGCACCGGTTGCCCGCGCAACAGCGTACGGCCCTGGCGGGCTTCGCTGAGCAGCTGGTGGATGGCGGCCACGCAGGCATCGCCGGCCTGGGCGCGGGACGGATCGGCCTTGAGTGCGCCGCCGTCGGGGTTGTGCAGCACGCGCACGGTCAAGCCGGGCGCGGGCACCCCATCGCGCAGGAAATCGGCGTCCACGCGCGTGCTGCCCGGCTGCACAGGCTCGAAACCGATGTCCGCCTCGAGGAAGGCGTCGGCGCCGGCGTTGGCGTACAGCGCCTGGATGGCCTGCAGCACCGCCGGGCGCGAGCGGAAGTTGCGGTCCAGCGGGGGCGCCGCATCGGCCTGGTGCTTGGCCTTGAGATAGGTGTGGATGTCGCCACCGCGGAAACCGTAGATGGCCTGCTTGGGGTCCCCGATCAGGAACAGCGCCGGGGCCAGGCCGGCCGCGCGGGTTTCCGGCGAATCGCCGAACACGCGCTGGAAGATGCCCCACTGGCGATCGTCGGTGTCCTGGAACTCATCCACCAGCGCGATCGCGTACTGCGCGCGCAACTGCTGCACCAGCACCGCGCGGTGCGGTCCCTCCAGCGCATCGGCAACGCCATCGATCAGGTCGTCATAGGTCTGCACGCGGCCGATCCGCTTCAGTTCGTCCAGTCGCGTCCGGGCCTCGTCGCGCAGCGCGTGCAGGAACGCGATGGCCTGCCCGCGTTGCCACTGCGCCAGCGTATCGGCGGCCGCCACGTACACCGCCAGCGCGTGCTGCAGCGGCGACTGCGGCGCCTTGCCGGCGTGCGCCTTGTTGGTGCGCGCGGCCAGTTCCTCCACGCCCAGCCGGCGCAGCCGCTCCACGTCGGCCTCCAGCGGCGTGTCCGGGTCCGCGGCACCGGCCCAGCGATGCAGCTGCACCGCCAACGGCTCCAGCCAGGCCAGCTTGTAGCTGTTGCCGTTGAGCACCTTGTTCTCCACCGCCGCGCAGAGCTCGCCCATGAAGGCCTCGCCATGGTCGCGGTAGGCCGCGGCGAGCTGGTGCGCGGCCTGGGCGTGTGCCGGGCGTGGGTCGTGCTCGAGCCCGGCGGGTATCGCCGGCAACAGCGGCAGTGGCTTGATGAGCGTGCCCATATCGGCGGCCAGCGCCTCCGGCGAGGACCACAACCGGGTCAGCGCATCCACGGTGGCCGCATCGTTGGCATACACGCGCCACAGGTCGGCGGCCAGTTCATCGTGCAGCGCGCGTTCGCTGGGCAGCAGGGTCGGCGGATCGAACGTATGCCCGCTCTCCAGCGCGTGCTCGCGCAGCACGCGGGTGCAGAAGCCGTGGATGGTGAAGATCGAGGCCAGGTCGATTTCATCGGCGGCGGTCTGCAGGCGGCGTGCCAGCGCGGCCGGGCGTTCCTCGCCCAACCCGAGCTGCCGTTGCAGGATCAACCGGGTCAGCGCCACCTCCGGGCTGTCGTCCTCGCCGGGTGCGCGTTCAACCAGCTGCGCGGCCAGCGCCAACCGCTCGCGGATGCGCTTGCGCAGTTCCTGGGTGGCCGCGTCGGTGAAGGTCACCGCCAGGATCTGGCCGATGCGCATCCCCTTTTCCACCACCAGGCGGGTGAACAGCGTGGCCAAGGTGAAGGTCTTGCCGGTGCCGGCGCTGGCCTCGATCAGGCGCACGCCCTCCAGCGGCAGCGCCAGGTAGGGGTCATCCAGCAGGTCGGGTGTGTTCATCGTGCGAGGCCTTGTGGTTCCAGGCCGGCGAAGACGCGGCCTTCGCACACCGCGGTGAACACCACCAGGCTGTTGTGCAGGAGCTGTTGATAGGTGTCCGAGGTGGCGAACGGATCGCGCCCGCGCAGCGCCAACTGGTAGGCAGCGCCGCTGGATTCGCCCCAGCTGCGGTCGCTGCCGTACCACTTCGCGCGCCCCTCCGCGTCGCGCTTGGCCTCCGCGGCGGTGTACAGCGCCCAGCCGGTGGACGGCGCATACAGCAACGGGGCACGCAGCCCTTCGTGGCGCAGCTGCAGCAGCCGGCGCAGTACCTGCCGGGCCTGCGCACTGCCCAGCGGCGCGCGTTCGTGTGGGCCCAGGCGGTTGTCGCCGGCATCGTGGAACTGCACCAGCGGCAGCGCATCCCCGGCCGCGTTGGCCAGCAGCCAGTCCAGCCCGTGGCGGATCGCCGCGCGGGCATTGAGCTGGCCGGGGCGCAACCGCACCAGCCCCTGTGGATGCACGCCCTCGACCCGGCCATGCAGGCGCACCCCGTCGATCTCCACCTCGTAGCGGCGGCTGTCGGCGCGGGTGCCGGCCTGCCACTGCGCCAGCGCCTGCGCATACGGGCGGGTCTGTGCCTGCAGTACCTCGAACTGGCGCTCGCCCAGGGCACCGGACGGCAGCAGGGCGCGGGCGCGCAGGCGCGGATACAGCGGCGTGGCGTCGTCCTCGAGGGTGGCCTGGATCACCGCCTGCTGCAGCAACAGGGTGTCGCTGCCGCGCGTGGCCATCACCAACGGCTCCACGTCATCGGCATCGCCAAGATCCTCGGGCAGGCGCAGGCCGAGACGCTGCGAAAGAAACTGGCTGGCCGGGTCGGTGAGGAAGCGGCGCAGCGCATCCAGGCTCAGTTCGGCCTCGTCCAGCAGCGTCTCCGGGACCGGCAGCGGCGCATCGAACCACGCCGCCAGCGCGCGTCGTTGCCCGCCCAGCGAGCCGGCGGCCGGGTGCCATTGCTGGCGGTAGCTGAAGCGCCGTGGTTCGTCGCCGCCGCCAAAGGCCGCCGGGGCGAACGGCTGCAGCGAATGCCGCACGGTCAGTTGCCGGGCCGCATCGGCCGGCACCTGGTGATAGGCCGCCGCCGCGTCGATCAATTCGCTGACCAGCACCGACGGCTCACGCACGCTGCCGTCGCGTGGATCGGCGCCGAGATAGCTCAGGTAGAACACGTCCTGCGCCGACGCGAACAGCTGCAGGAACAGGAAACGATCATCCTCGCGCAGCGAACGGTCGCCATGCCGGCGCTTGTCGGTGCCCAGTTCGGCGGTGAGCTGGTTGAGCCCGGCGGCCGGATCGCGGCGCGGGAAGTCGCCATCGTTCAGGCCCAGCACGCAGATCACCCGGAACGGCAGCAGCCGCATCGGCACCATGCGCCCGAAGCTGATGCCGCCGGTGAGCAGCGGCGCGCGGGTGTCGGCTTCGGCCAGCACCCCGGCGAAATGCGCGCGCACCACCTCCGGCGCCACGTCGCCGGCGAAACCGGCCTGCGCCGCGTCGCGCGCGAATTCGTTGATCAACTTGCGCAGGCGCTCCAGCGCGCGCTGGCTGTTGGCCGCCTGCGGCGGTTCGGGCAACAGCGCATCCAGCATGCCCAGCAGGCGGGTGCGCCACTGCGCCGGCGGCAATGCCTTGCCCAGCGCCTGCTGGTAGCGGGCCAGCACCCGCAGCAGCGCGAGCAGGCGGTCCAGCGCCTCCAGCGCGCTGCCCTCCAGTTCCGGCCACGGCGCCACCCCGGCGATGTCACCCTCGCCGCCGCTGGCATGGCCGAGCAGCAGGCGGTCCAGCGCGAACTGCCAGGTGAACGCGTCATCGCGCGGCGCCTGGTGCTGCTGGCGATGCTGGGCATCCAGCCCCCAGCGCGCGCCGGCGGCCTGCAGCCAGTCGTGCAGGCGGTCGAAGGCCGCTGCGTCCAGCCCGGCCGCATCGGCCAGTGGCGCGCTGGCCAGCAGGTCGAGCACTTCGTTCAGGCCGAAGCGCGACACCGGCAGGCCGAGCAGGTGCACGAACACGTCGGCCAGCGGCTCGCCGGCCAGCGGGCTGGTGTCGGCCAGCGCATAGGGAATGTGTTCATCGCCACCGCTGCGGCCGCCGAACACCGCTTCCAGGTAGGGCACGTACGGGTCGATGTCCGGGGCCAGCACCGCGATCTCGCGCGCCTGCAGCGGTGGATCGAAGCGCGGGTCCTGGAGCAGGCCGCGCAGCTGGTCGTGCAGCACCTGCAGTTCGCGCAGGCGGGTGTGGCAGGCATGCACCTGCAGGCTGGGATCGTCGCGCCGCAGGCTGTCGCGGCGCGCACCGGCGGGTTGCCCGCGGCGGTGGAACAGATCGCGCTGCAGGCGGTGCAACAGGCTGTCGGCGAGCCCGCCGTGGGCCATGTCCGGGCGCACATCGTCTTCGGGATCGTCGTAGGCGGCGATCTCGCCGGAGGGGTGCACCACTTCGTAGCTGCCCAGCACCGCCATGAAGTCGCGGCCGGCCGCGCCCCAGGCCTGCAGCAGGCGGTTCTCGCCCGCCGCCTCGCCGAACGGGTCCGGCGCACCGCTGCGCAGCTTTTCGCCCAGGGTCTGCAGGTCGCCCCAGTAGGCCTGGGTGGGCGTGGGCAGGTAGAAATGCAGCGTGCCCACCCGCGCCTGGGTGGCCATCACCCGCAGCACGTCCGGGGAGATGTTGAGCGTGGCGAAGGCGAATACCCGCGCCGGCAGGCCCTGGGGCAGCGGCTGGCCGGCACCTTCGAAACGCGACAGGTAGGCATCGATGCGGCGTGCCCGGTACTGGTGGCCGCTGGCGATGTGCCGCCACAGGATCGCCTGTGGGTCGTGCGCGTCGGCGCCGGCCTCCCAGCGCAGCAGCCAGTCGCGGCGCCAGGCCTGGTACTTCTCGAAGACCGCCGCCAGCTCGCCCGCCAACGCCCACGGCTTGAGCGGATCGGCCACGGACAGGTAGGCCTGCAGCGCGCGCATCGGCGCCTGCGCCAGCAGGTTCGGGTCGGTCAGTGCCGCATACAGCTTCCAGCGCAGGGCGGCGGCGGTGAGGTCGTCATGCTCGCCGGGCACGTTGGCATTGAGCGCCCGCGCGACGAACTCGCCGGGGGTGAGGAAGTCCAGGTTGGCCGCAATGCCATACTCGACCGCCAAGCTGGACTGCAGCCAGCGCCGCATCGCCACCTGCGGGATCAGCACCACCTCCGGGACCAGGATCGACTGGCCCGGCACGGGCGTGCGCACGGCGCTGGCGAGCAGGGCGGCCAGCACGTCGAGGGAGTTGGAGTGGTACAGGCGGAAGTCGGATGCAGCATCGGTCATCGCGCCAGTGTGCCGCAGCGGGCGGTCGATCACGAGGGCGGCCAGGCACCGGGGGTGGCTGCGCAGGGCAGGCATGTCGGCGCTCGACACGGTGTGTTGCGAGCGGCGCCGCAGGCCGGCGGTTGGCGACGTGCGACAATACTGCACGGTCCAGTTCGGTTATGTTCAGCCGTTCACCACGATCTTACAACGTTGGAATTTTGTTAATGGCGTCCATGACGGCTTCCGAAGAACCTCTGGTGCAGTTGACCAACGTGCGCATCGATCGCGGCGGTCGCAGCATCCTGCGCGACGTTTCGCTGCAGGTGCCGCGCGGCAGCATCACCGCCGTGCTGGGCCCGTCGGGCAGCGGCAAGTCCACGCTGCTGGCCGCGCTCACCGGCGAACTGCGCCCGGTCGCCGGCCAGGTCACCCTGTTCGGCAAGCCGATCCCCACCGGCAGCAGCGCGCTGCTGGAGATGCGCAAGAGCGTGGGCGTGCTGCTGCAGGGCAATGGCCTGCTCACCGACCTGACCGTGGCCGAGAATGTCGCGCTGCCGCTGCGCACCCATACCCGCCTGCCGGCGCCGGTGCTGCGCCGGCTGGTACAGATGAAGCTGCACGCGGTGGGCCTGCTGGCCGCCGCCGATGCCTGGCCGCGCGAGCTGTCCGGCGGCATGGCGCGGCGCGTGGCGCTGGCCCGCGCGCTGGCCCTGGACCCGCCGCTGATGATCTACGACGAGCCGCTGACCGGGCTGGACCCGATCGCCTCGGGGGTGATCATGAGCCTAATCCAGCGTCTCAACCACAGCCTGGGCCTGACCAGCATCATCGTCAGCCACCACGTGCACGAGACCCTGCCGATCTGCGACCAGGTGATTGCGATCGCCAATGGCGGGGTGGTCTTCCAGGGCAGCCCGGCCGCGCTGGAATCCAGCCAGGACCCGCTGCTGCGGCAGTTCCTGCATGGCCAGCCGGATGGCCCGATTCCGTTCGATGCCGCGCCGCGCGCGAGGGTTGCCTGATGCCGTTCGTTGACGCCACCCGCTCGCTGGGCCGCGCCGGCCTGTTCTCGTTGACGGTGCTGCGCGGCTCGCTGCCCACCGCCGACTTCCTGGCCGAGCTCACCCGCGAGATCTACAAGGTGGGCGCGCGCTCGCTGCCGATCATCGCCGTCGGCGGCGCGTTCGTCGGCCTGGTGCTGACCCTGCAGGGCTACCGCACGCTGACCACCTTCGGTGCGGCCGACGCGCTGTCCACCCTGCTCGGCCTGTCGCTGTACCGCGAACTGGCCCCGGTGCTGACCGCGCTGCTGTTCATCGGCCGGGCCGGCAGCTCGATCGCCGCCGAACTGGGCCTGATGCGCGCCACCGACCAGATCAAGGCACTGGAGCTGATGGCCATCGACCCGGTCGCCAAGGTCGTCGCGCCGCGCTTCTGGGCGGCGGTGCTGACCGTGCCACTGCTGACCGGCATCTTCTGCTCGCTGGCGATCAGCGCCAGTTACTTCGAAGCCGTGCACGTGCTGGGGCTGGACAACGGCGTGTTCTGGTCGGCGCTGAGCAACAGCGTGGATTTCTGGGACGATTTCGGCGTGGCGATGCTGAAGTCGGCCATTTTCGGTGGTACCGCGGCACTGGTGGCGTCGTACGTGGGTTTCCACGCCGAACCCACCATCGAGGGCACCTCGGTGGCAACCACCCGCGCGGTGGTCAACGCCTCGCTGCTGGTGCTGATGTTCAACTTCGTGCTGTCGGCCATGATGTTCCGGTAACCGCCTGGCGCAGGCCGGTGCACGCCATCGGTTCGCAACGACTCCCCGCCCGGGCACCTGTCCGGGCACCTGACAAAGAACAGTGAGATAACCCCATGGCCATCCGCGGTCCCAGACTCGAATTTTCCGTCGGCGCCTTCCTGCTGCTGGCGCTGGCCTCGCTGCTGGTGCTCGCCATGGCTTCCACCAACCAACGGTGGGGCCTGGGCGGCGACGGCTATGAGCTGAAGGCGCGCTTCACCCAGATCGGGCAGCTGCGCAAGCAGGCCCCGGTCAAGATCGGCGGCGTGGTGGTCGGCCAGGTCTCCAGCATCGAGCTGGACCCGACCAAGTTCGACTCCATCGTCACCCTGACGCTGGACGGCAAGTTCAAGGACCTGCCGGCCGACACCTCCGCGGGCATATTCACCAGCGGTTTGCTCGGCGAGAGCTATATCGGACTACAGCCCGGCGGTGATCCGGACGTGCTCAAGTCCGGCGACGAGATCGTGTTCACCCAGCCGGCGGTGGATCTGCTGCAGCTGGTCGGCAAGTACATGTTCAGTGGCCCGGCCAACGCCGGCGGCGCCGCTCCCCAGGATGCTCCCGGTGCGGAAGCACCGGCTACGGAAGCCCACTAATGAAAACCAAACTGATCCCGGTCCTGCTGGCCTCGGCCCTGCTCGCCAGCGTCCCTTCGCTCAGCTTCGCCCAGGCCGCACCGGCCGCCACCAGTGCCTCGCAGGGCCAGGCCGGCACGGTCGTGCTGGATGCCAGCACCCGCATCCTGTCCACGCTGCAGCAGCGTCGCGGCGAGTTCCGCAGCAACCCGGCCGCGCTGCGCAGCTTCATCAACGGTGAGCTGACCAAGACCTTCGACCGCGACTACGCCGCCCGCCTGGTGCTGGGCGTGCACGGCCGCGGAGCTTCCGACGCCGATGTGAAGCTGTTCGCCGACGCCATGGCCGACAACCTGATGCAGCGCTACGGTTCGGCGCTGCTGGACATCCAGGGCAAGCCCAGCTTCCGCCTGAAGTCCGAAGCCCCGCTGCCGGGCAACCGCGGCGTCAAGGTGTCCACCGAACTGGTGCGCGCCGGCAGCGAAGCAACCCCGGTCGATTACCTGATGCGCAACGTCAACGGCCAGTGGAAGATCTTCGATGTCGCCATCGAAGGCATCTCCTACGTGCAGACCTTCAAGACCCAGTTCGACGCCCCGCTGCGCCAGAAGTCGATTCAGCAGGTGGCCGCCGAGCTGCGCAACGGCAGCATGCAGGCCGCCCCGAGTGGCAAGTAACCCGGCCAGCGTCAGCCGGCAGGACACCGCGCTGGTCTTCAGCGGGGTGCTCGACCGCGCGGCGGTGACCGCGCTGTGGCCGGCGCTGCAGGCCAGCAGCGGCGTGCAGGTGCTGGACCTGACCGCGGTACCGCGGGTGGACAGTGCCGGCCTGGCGCTGCTGGCCGAGCTGGCCGCGCGGCTGCGTGCGCAGGGCAGCGACCCCCGTTTCAACGGCGCCCCCGCCGGCTTCAACGAACTCGGCGCGGCCTACCGGTTGGCGCCCTCCCTGGATTTCAATGCCTCTACTGCGGCGAGCTGACATGAACGTCATACGCACCCTCCCCTTCCTCGTGCTGGCCCTGGCGCTCACCGCCTGCGCCGGCAAACCCGCGCGTGAAGCCGCCCCGGCCAGCGTTGCGGTGGACGCCTCGACCCCGGTCGAGGACGCGCCCGCCGCCACCGTGCCCCCGGTCGATGACGGCGCGGCGGCACCCGCCGCGGCCGTGGCCACCGACGGCACTGCCGCGCCGGTGGCGCAGGCCGCTGGCGAGTCGGCGCCGACCGATGCCGAAGACGACTTCGCCGCGTTGTACGGTGGCCCCGCGCCCGGTGCCACCGGCAGCGAACCCGGCCGTCCTGCCTACGATCCGTGGGAACCGTTCAACCGCAAGGTGCACAGCTTCAACAACGTGGTCGACCGTGCCGTCGCCCGCCCGCTGGCCACTGCCTACACCCACGTGGTGCCGCGCTTCGCGCGTACCGGGGTGACCAACTTCTTCAGCAACCTGCGTGCGCCGGTGACCATCACCAACCAGCTGCTGCAGGGTCGCCCTGGCGATGCCTGGGACAGCCTGGGCCGGTTCCTGATGAACTCCACGCTGGGCGTGGGCGGCCTGTTCGACCCGGCCAGCAAGGCGATGGTGCCGCGTCGCAGTGAGGACTTCGGCCAGACCCTGGGTGCCTGGGGCTGGCGCGGCTCGCGTTACGTGGAACTGCCGTTCTTCGGCCCGCGTACCGTGCGCGATGTGTTCGGCCTGGCCGGCGACATCCCGCTGTCGCCGATCCGTACGATCGAGCAGGACCGGCTGCGCATCGGCCTGCAGGGCCTGCAGCTGGTGGACATGCGCTCGCAGCTGATGGCGCTGGATGACATCCGCGACAGCGCGGTGGACGAGTACGCGCTCACCCGCGATGCCTGGCTGCAGCGCCGCAACTACCAGATCGAGAACGACCTGCGCGGCAAGCATGCGCGCGGCAAGGATGCCGACGACACCGCACCGATCCCGGTCGATGCGATGCCGATGCCGAACTGGAGCAACTGAGCCCGGGCGTACTCACCGACGGGTGGGCAGGTGCTCGCAGGAAGCTGACAAAAACCCCGCCTTGGCGGGGTTTTTTTTGGTTCCCCTTCCAATGCAGGGCGCGTCTTGTTGCAACGGGCGTGATTGAGCACGGCTCTGCGCGTGCGGTCGGGCAGTTCGGGCGCCGTGTTGGATCGGGTTGCGTCTTCGATCGGGTCTGTCGCGAGGGTGAGGGCCCCTTAGCAACCGGTAGCCCCTGGCGTAGTGTCCCCCGGCCTGGCGGCCTCCTCCTTTGTTTTGCCCAGGAGCCTACCGGCCGCTAAGGGGCTCGGCTCGCGGCACGCAGATGGACGCCAGGCTTTTGTTGCGCTGGTCGGTGGGTCGGTCGCTGGGTCCCCAGACCCTTTCCGGCGAATGTCCCCCGGCCGCTGCGCGGCCTCCTCCTTTATTTCGCCTCCAAGGGCATGGGGACCCAGCGACCGACCCACCGACCGCCGCGCAAGAAAAACTCCGAGCGCGCGAGGTGTTTGCCACACGCAGCGAGAAGAACTTCGTGCCCCCCGGCATCGCGCCACCGGCAACCGGTGGCGCGTACCGCTTACAGCTGCTTGTCCAGGCTGATCTGCACGCCGTGGTCGCGGTCTTCACCGCTGCCCACCAACCCGCGGTAGTCCACGCGCAGACCCCAGTCGCGACCGAAGTCGAACATCACCCCCGCGCCCAGCATCCAGCGATTGCGGTCGAAGCCATCCAGCGAGGTCCGGTAGAACGGCACACCGACCAGATCGGCGTACTGCATCGTGGCGGTGCCACTGCCGCTGAAGTCGTGCTGGTATTCCACCCGCAGCTGCGGCGTCCAGGCGCCCCAGGCCGCGGTCTTGCGCGACTCGATGCGCAGGCCCGCGTTACCGGTGCTGGTGTCCACGTCCTGGTCGCCGTAGCGCAGGGCGAACAGGTCGCTGCCCTGCTCGACATAGCGGTCGAGCGTGCCGCGCGACGCATCCAGTCGCGCATACGGGGTGAACTGCCAGCTGCCACGCACCAGGTCGGCACCGACGGACAGCGAACCGAACCACTGGCTGCCATCGCGGCGGGCATGCACGAAGCTGCCGTCGCTGGTCACGTAGCGGCGCAGATCGTAGTCCAGCAACTGGTGGCCCAGCAGCGCATCCACGAACAGGTGCTGGCCCGGGCTGTAGCTGCCGTACACCGCCAGGGTGAAGGCCTGGCCGTCGCTGCGGCTGCCGTTCTCGCCCACATCGGTGCGGTCGCGACCGTAGCCCAGGCCGACGCCCAGGGCCAGGTCCTCGCCCACCTGCAGGTCGCTGCCCAGGGTCACGCCATCGGTATTGAAGTCACCGCCGGCGCTGCCGCGCCCGTTGGTCCGGCCGGTGCGGATCGTACCGCCCACCCACAGGCCGAGCGGTGCCTGCGCGCCCGTCCCGGCCGCGGCCGGTGCATCCAGCCCCGGCTCCCGATCGAACGGCTGGCGGCGCTGGGCGTCGCAGTCACTGCCGGGCAGGCTGCCCACGGCCGGATCGCACCGCTGCGGCCCGTAGGCCAGGCCCAGATTGTTGCTGAAACCGTTGCTGCGGCTCGCCCCGTGCAAGCGCTGCATGCGCTGCTGGAAGTTCTCGATCTGCGAGGTGGCAAAGCGCCGCGCGGCGTCGGCCTGCGCCGACAGCAGCCCGCGCACTTCCGGGTCGCGGGTCGGGTCCGGGCGCTGGGTGACCTGCACGGTGTAATCGCGGGTGCCGGTGAAGCCCAGTGCATCGGTGGCGGTGACAGTGAAGGCGAACGCACCGGCCGCGGTAGGCGTGCCGGTCAGCGCACCCGACGCGGCCAGCGCCAGGCCGCCGGGCAGCGCGCCGGTGGTGACCGCGTAGGTATACGGCGCGGTGCCACCGCTGGTGGAGAGCTGCTGCTGGTAGGCGTTGGCGAACAACCCGGCCGGCAGGGTAGCCGGGGTCAGCGTCAGCACCGGCGCGGCCACGCTGAGCGTGTAGGCCTGGGTCACGGCGGCCGGGGTGCCGCGGGTGCTGTCGGTGGCGGTCACGCTGAAGGCCACCGTGCCCACTGCGGTGGGCGTTCCCGACAGGCGACCGGTGGCGGCATCCAACGCCAGGCCTGCCGGCAGGGTGCCGGTGGTGACGGCGAAGGTGTACGGCGCCACGCCGCCGCCGGCAGCGAAGGCCACCTGGTACGCACTGCCCGCCGTGGTCGGGGTCAGGGCGCCAGCGGCGGGGGTCAGCGTCAGTGCCGGGGTCGCCACCTGCAGGGTGTAGTTCTGCACCACGCTGGCCGGGGTGCCGGTGGTGCTGTCGGTCACGGTGAGGGTCAGCGCGAAGCTGCCCGACTGGGTCGGGGTGCCGGACAGCACGCCGGTGCCGGCGTCGAAGGCCACGCCGCTGGGCAGCGCGCCGGTCAACACGTAGCTGTAGGGCGCCACGCCCCCGCTGGTGGTGAATGCCTGCTGGTAGGCGGTGCCGGCCGTGGCCGACGGCAGGGTCGGCGGGGCCACGACCAGGGTCGGGCTGGCCACGCTCAGGGTAAAGCCCTGGCCGGCGGTGAACGGGCCGGTGCCGGTGCTGCTGTCGGTGGCCGACGCCACCAGGTTGAAGCTGCCGGCCTGCGTCGGGGTTCCGCTGACGGTGACGCTGTCGGCGGTGCTGGCGGTGATCGACAGGCCGGCCGGCAGGTTGGTCACCTGGTAGCCGCTATAAGGGGCCGCACCACCGGACCAGGTGAAGGTCTGGCTGTAAGGCGCGCCGGCCACGGCCGAAAACACGCTGTTGGCGCTGACGGTGATGGTCGGGTTGCCCACCGTCACGGTGACCGTGGCCGGCGTGGAGGTACCGGTGCCGTTGCTGGCGGTGTAGGTGAAGCTGTCACTGCCGGCGAAGCCCGCTGCCGGCTGGTAGCTGATCGCGGTCGGGCCGGTCACCGTGGCGGTGCCGTGCAACGGGGCGGTACCGATCGCCACCGAACTGGCCGCCCCGCCCGACAGCGCGAGCGCCACCGGCGCGGCGGGCGCACCGTAGGCCACCGCGGTGCTGACGTTGCCGGCCACCGGCAGGCCGTCGGCCACCGTGATCGACATCGGGGTGCCGATCGAATACGGCGCACCCACGCCGGTGCTGCTGTCGGTGGCGGTCACGGTGAAGTTGAACGTGCCCAACGCGGTCGGCGTGCCGCTGAAGACACCGTTGGCCGCCATGCTCAATCCCTGCGGCACGCTGCCGGCCGTGACCGTGTAGGCGTACGGCGCGGTGCCGCCGCTGGCCGGGCCGACGGTGGCGGTATACGGCTGGGCGAGGGTCGCCCCCGGCAGGGCTCCACCGGGCAGCACCAGCGTGGGCGCGCCCACGGTGAGCACATAGGTCTGCACGCCGGTGTAAGGACCCGGCGCTGCACTGGTATCGGTCGCGGTCACGGTGAAGGGGTAGGAGCCGCCCGCGGTGGGCGTACCGGCCAGCACGCCACCCGCGCTCAGGGTCAGGCCAGGCGGCAGCGAGCCGGTGGTGACGGCATAGGTGTAGCTGCCACTGCCGCCGCTGGCGACGATGGTCTGGCTGTAGGCAACGGCGATCGCCGGGGACGGCAGCACCGTCGGCGCGACGGTGACCGGCTGGTCATCGTTGAGCACGGTCACGATGCCCTGCGCATTGGCGAGCGTGGCATTGGTGGGGGCGGTCAGGTTGATCGCGAAGGTCTCGTCGGCCTCCGGCGTGGTATCGCCGTTGACGGTGACCGCGATGGTCTGGGTGGTCGCGCCGGGTGCGAAGGTCAGCGTCCCGCTGGCGCCGATGTAGTCGGTGGGCGCGACGGCGCTGGCATTGGCGGTGGCGTAGTTGACGGTGACCGTCTGCCCGCTCACCGCCGACAACGTCACCGTCAACGTGGCCGTGACCGTACCGCTGTTGCCTTCGGTCACCGTGGTGTCGTTGATGGACAGCGAGGGCACGGCGTCGTCGTTGACGATCGTGCCCGTGCCCTGGCCGTCGGCGACGGTGGCACCGGTGACGTTGCTGACGGTGGCAAAGAAGGTTTCATTGGGCTCGTGCAACGTGTCGCCGTTGACCAGCACGGTGAAGGTCGCGCTGCTGCTGCCGGCCGCAATGCTCTGCCCGGTCAGCGCCTGGGCGACATAGTCGCTGCCGGCGGTGGCGGTGCCATTGGCCGTGGCGATGTCGAAGCTGACCCCGCCCGGGCCCGCCGCCGCGTTGAGCGACACGGTGAAGGTGAAGGCGGTGGTGCCGCTGTCGCCCTCATTGAGGCTGACGTCACTGATGCTCAACGCCGGCTGGTCGTCATCCAGGATCGTGCCGGTAGCGCTGGCCGGTGCACCGACGGCATAGCCGGTGCCTGCAGCCAGCGTCAGCACCACGGTCTCATTGGCTTCCACGCTGCTGTCGGCGGTGGGCGTGACGGTGATCGTGCCGGTGGTGGCCCCGGCCGCGATCGACAGCGGCGAGGACACCGCCGCGTAGTCGGTGCCGCTGGTGGCCGTACCGCCCACGGTGTAGGCGACCGACAGCGGCACCAGGCTCGGCTGGTCCAGGGTGACGGTGTAGACCAGCGGGGTGCCGCTGTCTTCGTTGACCGAGGACGGGGCCACGGTGATCGACGCGCTCGGCACGTCGTCGTTGAGGATCGTGCCGGTGGCGCTGGCCGGGGCCCCGACGGTGTAGCCGCTGCCCGCTGCGACGGTGAGGATCACCGTTTCATTGGCCTCCACGGTGGCATCGGCGGTCGGGTTGATCGTGACCGTTGCGGTGGTCGCGCCCGAGGGAATGCTCACCGTCGCCACGCCGCCGGTGTAATCCACGCCACTGGTCGCGGTGCCGCCGGTGGTCAGGTTGACCACGGTCGGCGAGGACAGGTTGAGGCTGCGGGTGACGGTGTAGACCAGGTTGGTCGCCCCGTCCTCGCTGACGCTGGCCGGCGCCACGGCGATGCTGACGCTGGGCGCCGCGCTCACGGTCAGGGTGAAGTTCTCCACCTCGAAATAGCTGCCGGTGCCGGTGCTGCTGTCGGTGACGCGGATGGTGACCGGATAGGCGCCGGGGGCCACGGCGGTGGTACCGCTGATCACGCCTGCATTGAGCGTCAAACCGGCGGGAAGGCTGCTGGCTTCCATCGCGTAGGTATAGGGCGCAACGCCACCGGTGGTGGCCAGCGTCTGCGAGAACGGTACGCCCTGGATGGCCGTGGCCGCCGCCGGGGTGAGGCTCAGGCTGGGGTTCTGCACGGTGCCGCTGTAGGTCTTGTCGGCGGTGGCCGTGGTGGCATCGGTGGCGCGTACGGTGAAGGTGTACGCACCGCGCTGGGTGGGCGTGCCGCTGATCACTCCGGCGTTGAGGGTAATGCCAGGCGGTGGGGTACCGGCTTGCAGCGTGAAGGTGTACGGCGCGGTGCCGCCGCTGGCGCTGAGCGTCTGCGATACCGCCGTGCCGGCGGTCAGGGTGAGCGCGGCCGGTGCGACCACGATCGTGGAGTTGGCCGGGGTGATGGTGACCGTGACGCGGACGGTGTCGCCATCGGTGTCGGAGAATTCGAAGACATCACTGGTGGCGGTGTCGCCGCCGTGACCATAATCGACGAACCAGTTGCCGCCGGTGATGCGCAGGTTGGCGGTGCCGTGCTGCGGCAACTGCGGACCGTCCACGGGGCCCTCGCCGGCCAGGGCGACCGGATTGGCGCAGGCAGAGACGTTGATCGCCACCGTGCCGCCATTGCCGACGGTCGCCGACTGGGCCGGACAGATCAGCGAGGTGTGCGCGGCCCACGCGGCGGTGGACCACAGCGCGGCGCAGAACAGGACGAACAGGGTCGAGAAAACACGCGCGGTACGCGCGTATCGGGTACGGAATGCCATGACCTTTCCCCCTTGGAAAGAATCCACCTGGATGCAGAACACCATCGAGGTGCGCGTCCCGTGCCGGCTGCCCCGGGAGCATGATGCTCCCGTCGTTCCCTGACGTCGCCAGCGGCAGGCATTCCACGCCTCCCCCCTTTGGCGCCATTGGAACAGAGTCCCCGTGGCGAGGAAAGGGGCGCGGCGGCGGGACTTGTGAACAGCCTGAATGGCGTTCAGAGTAGTTGCGCGCCAGTCCGGCGCCGCGCTCAGCATCCAAGGGGGATCAGATGAGCGAATTCTTCGTCGGCCAGATCATGATGGCCGGGTTCAATTTTGCACCCAGGTATTTCGCGCAATGCAACGGGCAATTGCTGCCCATCAACCAGAACCAGGCCTTGTTTTCGCTGTTGGGCACGCAGTACGGCGGCGATGGCGTCACCAACTTCGCCCTGCCCGACCTGCGCGGGCGCACACCCGTCGCGTATGCGCCCTCGGTCGATGCGACATGGCAGCCACCGACCCTGCAGATCGGCCAGCGGGCCGGGACCGAGAACGTGACCCTGTTGCCCACGCAGTTGCCCGCGCATGGCCACCAGGTGGTGGGCGTTGCCGCCGCGGGCGACAACCGCAACCCCACCGGGCGCACGTTCGCCGGCGGCGGCACGGCCAAGCTGTACGCAGCCCAGGGCGGCGCCCTGGTTGCACAGGCACCGTCGTCGGTCGCCCCGGCAGGCAGCACCCAGGCCCATCCGAACATGCAGCCCTACACCACGCTCAACTTCTGCATCGCGCTGCAGGGAATCTTCCCCTCCCGCGGTTGATCACGGGGCCGGCCGTGGCCGGCCATGCGTTACTCACAAGGAGCATGATCAGATGAGCGTACCTTTCATCGGCGAAATCCGGATGTTCGGATTCAACCGCGTTCCCAGTGGATGGCTTGCCTGCAACGGCGCAGTGGTATCGATCGCAGACTACGACGTGCTCTTCATGTTGCTCGGCACGACCTACGGCGGTGACGGCCAAAGCACCTTCGGCGTGCCGGACCTGCGCGGCCGCGTGCCGCTGCACATGGGCCAGGGCCCGGGGCTGAGCAATCGCCTGCCCGGCATGATGTCCGGGTCCGAGACGGTCACGCTGACCCTGCCACAGATGCCGGCCCACACCCATGCACTGTCGGTCAGCACCGCGGCAGCCACCCTGGAGACGCCTGCCGCCACCGCATTGCCGGGCGCCGTCAGTGGCGAGACCTTCTATGTCACCGACACCAACGGGGCGACCCCACTGGCGATGGAGGCGTTGGCCGTGACCAGCAGTGGTGGCAACCAGGCGCACGAGAACTGCATGCCCACCCTGACGGTGCAGTACTGCATCGCCTGGGCCGGCGTCTTCCCCTCGCAGTCCTGACCCTTCCTTCGTTACGCGCAGAGAACCGACATGACCGAACCTTACATCGGACAGATCCAGCCGTTCGGCTTCAACTTCGCCCCGAACGGGTGGGCGTTCTGCAACGGCGCTACGCTGGCGATCCAGCAGAATACCACCCTGTTTTCGCTGCTCGGCATCCAGTACGGCGGCAACGGTACCAGCACCTTCCAGCTGCCCAATTTCAGCGCCCGCGCTGCCGGAGGGACGGGCACCGGCAACGGCCTGACCCCCCGCTTGATCGGCGGCACGTTCGGCGTCTCCCAGGTGGCGTTGAGCACATTGGAAATGCCCGCCCATCAGCACACGCTGACCGCGTTCGCCCAGACCGACACCAGCAAGCGCAGCGGCGTGCCGGTGGCCGGTGGCGGTCTTTCCCAGCCCGGGTCCAACGCCGTCAAGCCCTTCAGCAATGCGACGCCGGATACGCCGCTGTCCCCGTCCATGCTGCTCCCCAGCAGCGGTGGCAACCAGCCACACGACAACCAGCAGCCCTACCTGGCGGTGAACTTCTGCATTGCCCTGCAGGGCGATTACCCTGCGTTCGACTGATGTTGCCCGCGACGCTGGCGCCGTTCCCTCCGGAGCGGCGCCCGGCGCTGGCCGGGGTCGCCGACGGCACCGGATGGCAATGGCGCGCGCTGCGCGACGATGACCTGCCCTGGCTGGTGCCGCTGTATGCGAGCACGCGCGAGGAGGAACTCCGGTCGGTGCCCTGGCCGGACGCTGCCAAGCGGCAGTTCCTGTCGCAGCAGTTAGTGGCCCAGCACCAGCACTATCTGGCCCACCACCCGCGCGCGCATTACCTGGCGATCCTGCGCGAGGGCCAGCCGGTGGGGCGCTTCTATGTCGATGAAGACGGCGAGGAGGATCTCATCGTGGACATCAGCCTGTTGCCGTCTTCGCGCGGCACCGGTACCGGCACGGCGGTGATCGGTTGCCAGCAACAGGCCTGTGCGGCGCGAGGTCGCGCGCTGCGGCTGCACGTGATGCAGCACAACCACGCTGCGTTGCGCTTGTACCAGCGGATGGGGTTTGTCGCCAGCGCGGCGGCGACGACCGGCGAGCTTTACCTGCCCATGCGCTGGGAGCCCACGCACCGTCCCCTCAGTTGAACACGGCCTGGTAGAGGAACCCGGCACGTTCCTGCGCGATGGGCACCAGGAAGATGCCAACCTCACCCATCCTCGCGTGGCGCATCGGGTAGATCTGCTGCGGGAACACGATCGCCGCGGCATTGCGGAACAACAGCGAGAACGGCGCGCGCGCTGTATTCGCATGCGTCTGCTGCAGCGGCCGCGCCTCGACCAGCACGAACTCCATCTGCATGCCATCGAACTCGGCGGCGAACGTCTCGTTCACGCAGCCGACAAAGTGTTCCAGCGTCAACAACTCCATGTCCCCTTCCCCGGGTGCGCACCGCAGGCATAGCGGCGTGCGTCATCCTCGCCGCATCGCGTGGCGCGCACAAGCGCCACGCGATGCACGGCGCCTGGATCAGGCCGCCAGCGCCGCGTCGATCGCCGCCACCAGCCGCGCGTCGTCCGCCGGCACGTCCGGGGCGAAGCGCGCGATGACCTGGCCGTCGCGGCCGATCAGGAACTTCTCGAAGTTCCACAACACGCCCGGCGCCGGGTTGACCACCAGCTCGGGGTACTTGGCCACCGCGCCCTGCAGCTTTTCGCGCATCGGGCCTTCGCCGGTGGCGGCCGGCTGGGCGGCGGTCAGCTGCTGGTACAGCGGGTGCACGTCATCGCCGGCCACGCTGATCTTGGCAAACAGCGGGAAGCTGACGTTGTATTCCAGCTGGCAGAACTGCTGGATGTCCGCTTCGCTGCCCGGCTCCTGGGCCAGGAAGTTGTTGGCCGGGAAGCCCAATACTTCCAGGCCGGCGTCGTGCTTGTCGGCGTACAGCTTCTGCAGGCCTTCGTACTGCGGGGTCAGGCCGCACTTGGAGGCGACGTTGACCACCAGCAGCACCTTGCCGCGATAGTCGGCCAGCGAGGACGGCTGGCCTTCGATGGTGGTGACGGGGATCTCGTAAACGGTCTGGCTCACTGCAGCTTCCTTGGGTTGGGACGTAGGTGCCACGGGCGGACCCGTGGCTGGAAAGAATCAATCGACGCAGATCGTGCCCAGGGCCACGCCGCCATCGATGCGCTGGCGGCAGCCGAAGTTCTGGCGGATGTCGGCCTGGCAGGTGCCACGCGCCTTGGCACCCGGGGCGATCTCGCCCTGGGCCAGGCACTGGCCGGTGCAGTCGGCCTTGGCGCTGCACGCCTTGCCGGCATCGGCGTAGGGCACCACGCACTGCACGCGCTGCAGGCGGCCCAGCGGCGCGAGTTCACCGCCGGCCTGCCGGCAGGCGGCCGCGTCGGTGGGCGCGGTCACGGCGCCATCGGCAGGCACGGGGGCAACCGGCGGGGTGGTGCTGGCGCAGCCGGCCACGGCCAGCAGCAGGGACAACAACAGGGTCAGGCGCATGCGGTACTTCCTCGAACGATCGACAGGGGCACAGCATGCGCGATCACGTGCATGCGTTGCATGTACGCCAGGTGTCAGTCCTGTGCGGCGCTGCCCTCGTCCATGCCGCCGTCCTCGTCCTCGCCCGTGGCGTCTTCCAGCAGGTCCTGGGTCTGTTCGGCGGTCAGCGACTCCACGCCGCGCAGGCGGCGCTCGATCGTGCGCGTCTTGCGGCTGGCTTCGCCCAGGCTGCGGCCGACCGTGCTGATCTGTTTCTCGGCTTTTTCCAGGATGCCGGCAAACTTGCCGAACTCGCTCTTGACCGCGCCCAGCAGGCTCCACACTTCACTGGAGCGCTGTTCGATGGCCAGCGTGCGGAAGCCCATCTGCAGGCTGTTGAGCAACGCGGTGACGGTGGTCGGCCCGGCCACCACCACGCGATGTTCGCGCTGCAGCAGGTCGACCAGGCCGGGGCGGCGGATCACTTCGGCGTACAGGCCTTCGGTGGGCAGGAACATCACCGCGAAGTCGGTGGTGTGCGGCGGCACGATGTACTTGTCGCAGATCGACTTGGCCTGGATGCGGATCGCGCGTTCCAGCTGCGCGCCCTGCACGCGCACGCCATCGGCGTCGCCCTGCTCCTGGGCATCGAGCAGGCGTTCGTAGTCTTCGCGCGGGAACTTGGAGTCGATCGGCAGCCACACCGGCGTGTCGTCGTGGCCGCGCCCGGGCAGGCGCACGGCGATGTCGACCATCTCCCCGCTGTCCGGGCGCACTTTCACCCCGCGCGCGTACTGTTCCTGAGTGAGGGTCTGCTCGAGGATGTTGTCCAGCTGCACTTCGCCCCAGCTGCCGCGGTTCTTGACGTTGGTCAGCACGCGCTTGAGGTCGCCCACCCCGGTGGCCAGCTGCTGCATCTCGCCGAGCCCGCGCTGCACCTGCTCCAGGCGATCGGAGACCAGTTGGAACGAAGCGCCGAGGCGTGCTTCCAGCGTGGTCTGCAGCTTTTCGTCCACAGTGACCCGCATCTGGTCGAGCTTCTCGGCGTTGTCGGTCTGCAGGCTCTTGAGCTGCTGCTCCAGCGTGGCGCGCATCTCGCCGATGCGGGCCTCGTTGCGCTGGGTCAGCTCCTGCAGGCGCAGGCCGAGCGATTCGGCCAGGCGCTGCTGCGACTGCGCGGTTTCCTCGCGGCCCTTGCGTGCGTCGTCGGCCAGGGCCTGGCGCAGCGCGGCCATATGGCCATCGGTGCGGGTGGTGAGCTCCACCAGCTGCTGGCCAAACGCCTCGATGCGCGCCTGCTGCTGCTGGCCGAACACTTCAAGCTGCGCGCGCATGTCGTGCAGGCGCTGGGCCAGCAGTTCGCCGGTGCGCTGCTGGGCCTGCGCGCTTTCTTCGCGCGCCTTGCGCGCATCATCGCCGAGCGCGTCGCGCAGCAGGTCCAGGCGCTGGTCGGTGCGGGTGGACAGGTCGGTCAGCGCGCGCGCGAAGCTCTCCAAGCGCGCGTCCTGCTGCCGGCCCAGGCCTTCGAGCTGCTCGCGCAGTTCACCGCGCCCCACCCGCGCTTCATCGCGCAGGGCCTGCTCCAGGCCACCTTGCTGGGAACGCCGCAGCAGGACCACCAGCTGCAGGACGAGGACGGCACAGACAAGGCCGCCAAGGATCAGGAATTCGGTTTGCATGTGCACAAGTGTAGGCTGAGCCGGTCTCATTGGCTGCGCCGGACGGGTACATGCTGGAGTTGTACGGAAAGCCCACCTCGATCAACGTGCGCAAGGTTCTGTGGGTGCTTGCCGAGCTGGGGCTGGAGTATCGGCACGACGCGGCCGGGGCATCGGCCGACGCGGCCGCCGATGCCCGCCTGCGCAGGCTCAACCCCAACGCGCAGGTGCCGGTGCTGTGCGATGGCGACTTCGTGCTGTGGGAGTCCAACAGCATCTGCCGCTACCTGGCGGCCCGCGCGGAGCGGGCCGACCTCCTGCCGCAGGCGCCGCGGGAACGCGCGCGGGTGGAACAGTGGATGGACTGGCAGGCCACCGATCTCAACAGCGCCTGGCGCTATGCGTTCATGGCCGGCGTGCGCCGGCACCCGGACTACCAGGATGATGCGGCGGCCGCGGCCAGCCAGGCGCACTGGAACCGCTTGATGGGCGTGCTGGACCGGCAGTTGGCGCAGACCGGCGCCCACGTGGCCGGCGAACGCTTCAGCCTGGCCGACATCGTGCTCGGCCTGTCCACCCAGCGCTGGCGCATGACGCCGGGCGACAAGCCGGTGCTGCCCTGCGTGGATGCGTGGTTCGCGCGCCTGCGTCCCCGTGCGGGCTTCGCCCTGCACGTGGACAACGGCGTGCCCTGAGCGCCTTCAGAGCCGGGTGAACACCTGGTCGCGCGGCAGCCGCGACTTGGGCAGGCCCGCATTGAAATTGGCCGCGCTGCCGTAGCCCAGCGCCACCAGCACCACGCTGGTCAGGCCGCGCTCGCCCAGGCCCAGTTCGGCATCCAGTGCCTGCGCATCGAAGCCTTCCATCGGCGTGGCGTCCACCCCATGCACGCCGGCGGCCAGCAGCAGCGTGCCCAGCGCCAGGTAGGTCTGCTTCTGCATCCAGTGCTGCACATCGCCCAGCGTGTGCCGGTGCAGGTCCACGTAATGGTGCAGCGCGCCGCGCTGGCCTTCGCGGGCCTCCGGGGTGGGGTAGCGGCCATCGGCGCTTTCCTGGTCGATCACCTGGGCCAGGTACGCGTCATCGATGGCGGTGCGGGTGGCGAATACGATCACGTGCGAGGCATCGGTGATCTTGGCGGTGTTGTAGGGCTGGCCGGGCTGGGTGGCGCGGGCGATGCGCGCGCGTGCCTCGGCGCTGCCGGCCACCAGGAAATGCCACGGCTGCGCGTTCACCGACGAGGGCGCGTGGTGCAGCACGTCCAGCAGGTCATCCAGCACCGCCGGCGGCAGCGTGCGGGTGGGGTCGAAGGCCTTGGTGGTATGGCGGCGGCGGGCCACCGGTGCGAGGGTCATGTGCGGGTCGTCCATCGGATGGGGGTCAGAAGCCTTCGAGGACCAGCTTGCCGCGCGCGCGGTGGCTCTCGATCAGGGTGTGCGCCTGGCGCAGGTTGGCGGCGTTGATGCGGCCGTAGTGTTCGCCCAGCGTGGTGCGCAGGACGCCGGCATCGACCAGCGCGGCCACGCGTTCGAGCAGGTCGTGCTGGCGCTGCAGGTCCGGGGTGCTGAAGCTGGAGCGGGTGAACATCGACTCCCAGTGCAGCGACAGGCTCTTGCGCTTGAGCGCCATCACGTCGAGCTGGCCGGGGTCGTCGATCAGCGCCAGCTGTCCCTGCGGGGCCAGCGCGGCCACGATCTGGTCGTAGTGCTGGTCGGTGTGGGTGAGGCTGGCCACGTGGCTGACCTCGGCGATGCCCAGCCGCTGCAGGCCGTCGGTGAGCGGCTGCGAATGGTCGATCACATGGTGCGCACCCAGGCCGTAGACCCAGTCCTGGGTATCCGGGCGCGAGGCGGTGCCGATCACGGTCAGGCGGGTCAGCTGGCGGGCCAGCTGGACCAGGATCGAGCCCACCCCGCCGGCCGCGCCGATCACCAGCAAGGTCTGGCCCTCGCCGCCGCCTTCGGGGATGCGCAGCCGGTCGAACAGCAGCTCCCAGGCGGTGATCGCGGTCAGGGGCAGCGCCGCGGCCGCGGCATCGTCCAGGCTGGCCGGCTTATGCCCGACGATGCGCTCGTCCACCAGCTGGTACTCGGCATTGCTGCCCGGGCGACCGATCGCGCCGGCATAGAAGACCGCATCGCCGGGCTGGAACAGCTGCACCTCGCTGCCGACCGCATCCACGATCCCGACCGCATCCCACCCCAGCACGCGCGGTTCGTCCACGGCCACGCCGTTGCGCACCTTGGTGTCCACCGGATTGACCGAGATCGCCCGTACTTCCACGCGCAGGTCGCGCGGGCCGGGGCTGGGGATCGGCAGGGTGATGTCCTGCAGCGCGCGCGGGTCGCTGATCGGCAGGCCGTGCTGGGTGTAGGCGATGGCTTTCATCGGGGCGGGTCCGTTCGGGAAGAAACACAGCCTGCGCTTCGCCGCCGCCGTCGGAAAGGCGCAGAATCGGTCAGCACTTTCACTGCAGGAATGAAAATGATCCGGATCGACGATCTCGGCCTGTTCGTCCGCACCGCCGCGCTGGGCAGCTTCTCCAACGCCGCGCGCGAGGCCGACCTGCTGCCCGGCCAGGTCGCCGCGGCCGTGGCCCGGCTGGAACGCGAACTGGACCTGCGCCTGTTCGTGCGCTCCACCCGCAGCCTGCGCCTGACCGCCGAAGGCGCGCTCTACCTGCCCTATGCGCAGGAAGTGCTGGCCACCCTCAGCGAGGGCCAGGCCCGGGTCCGCGGCGAAGATGCCGAACTGCGGGGGGTGTTGCAGGTGGCCGCGCCCTCGGACCTGGGTCGCAACGTGCTGCTGCCGTGGCTTACCGAGTTCCGCACTGCCCACCCGAAGCTGCAGCTGCGGTTGCAGTTGTCCGACCAGGTCGCCGATGTGTTCCGCGACCCGGTCGACGTCGCGTTCCGGCTCGGCCGCTTCGACAACGCCAGCTACGTCGCCCTGCCGCTGCTGCCGGGCAACCGCCGGGTGCTGGCGGCCGCGCCGGCGTACCTGGCCCGGCACGGCACGCCGGATACCCTGGAGGCGCTCAAGGACCACCACTGCCTGCTCTACCAGTTGGCCGGGCGCGCCTACGACCGCTGGAACTTCGAGGTTGATGGCCGCCGCGTGGTGGTGCCGGTGCGCGGCAACATGGTCTGCGACGATGCCGACGTGGTGCGCCGCTGGGCCGTGGCCGGCGAAGGCATCGTGTTCAAGTCCTGGCTGGACGTGTGCGGGGACGTGCGTGCCGGCCGCCTGCAGGTGCTGCTGGGCGGTGCCGGCGACAGCCTGCCGTTGAACCTGGTGTGCCCGCACCGCAAGCAGTTCTCGCCGGCCATCCGGCAGTTGCATGCCCTGTTGGCGCAGCGCCTGCAGCCGTTGCTGGCCGACCTGCCGCGCTTGGACGCCTGACGCTATCGGTACGCCGGGCGGTGCCGGACAATGGCGCTCCCCCCGTAGTCGAGTCGCCGCCATGCCGTGGATGGGCATCCAGGACCTGTGGACCTTCATTGCCGCCGTGCTGGTGTTCCTGGCATTGCCGGGCCCGGGCACCTTCACCCTGCTCACCGCCACCGGCCGTGGCGGCGTGCGCGGCGGCTATACCGCCTTGTTCGGGCTGCTGCTCGGCGACCAGATCCTGATGTGGCTGGCGGTGGCCGGCGTGGCCGCGCTGCTCAAGGCCAACCCGCTGGTGTTCCACGCGGTGCAGTACCTCGGCGCCGCCTACCTGGTATGGATCGGCATCGGGCTGCTGCGCGCGCCGCGCAGCAGCGGCGAGGAGGGCGGCATCCGCCTGCAGCCGGGGCATTACTTCCGCCAGGCGGTGCTGATCAACCTGCTCAACCCGAAGGCGATCATCTTCTACATGGCCTTCCTGCCGTTGTTCATCGACCCGGCCCGCCACCAGGGCATGGCCACGTTCGCGACCATGGCGGTGATCATCTTCGTCATGGGCCTGGCGTACTGCTCGGTGCTGATCGGGGTCGGCAACCTGCTCCGCCGCCGGATTCTCCAGCATCCGCGTGTAGGGCTTTTCCTGCGACGGATCGCGGGTGTCTTCCTGATCGGGTTCGGCGTCCGCCTCGGCGTCAGCGGCTGACACCCCTGCCCTGCATGCGTCTGCGGCGATGCAGCCAGGCTCTCGTGCCGCTGCGCGAATAGACCGTGCCATGCAAGCGCGGCACCTCAATCAATAATTTCAGATTCCGCAGCGCGTGTCCGACGTGTCCAATCGGCCCATCGCCGACGGGCGCCCCGCGTCCGCGCGCTACACGGAGATTGGAGCGATGCCCCCTGTGTATTTCGTCCAGCACCTGATCGGCCATGACGAACGACTGCTGTGCATGGCCACCGGCCGCACCGACCTGGCCAGTCCTGCGGTGGGCCGCATCCTCGCCAGCCTGCAGCCACTGGACCGCATCGACCTGAGCACCTGGCGCTTCGACTGCGATGCCAGCCTGGAACGGGCGCTGTGCCGGCACATCGGCGAGGCCGAGCGTGCCGGCCAGGGCTGGCGGGTGTTCGATGCGCACGGCACGCTGCGCTGCAAGCGCTTTCCCGAGGATGCCCACGCGGTGTTCCCGCAGGGCCCCTCGAGCCTGGATGAGCGGCTGCACGCGCTGGTCAGGGGCGCCTCGTGCGCCCACCCGGCCTGAGCACGCGGCTCAGCGGTTGCGCAGGGCTTGGCGCAGGTAGTCGATGAACACCCGCAGCTTCGGTGCCATCTGCTCGCGCGCCGGGTAGTACAGGTGGAAACCGGCGAACGGCGCCTGCCAGTCCTGCAATACGCACTGCAGCCGCCCGGCCGCGATGTCGGCCGCCATCAGCGCCTCGAAACCCTGGGCCATGCCCAGGCCGGCGCGCACGGCGGCGTGGATCAGCCCCGCATCGTTGAACACCAGCCGGCCGGCCACTTCCACGTCGAAGTCGCGGCCGTCGCGGGTGAACTCCCAGGGCATCGGCCTGCCGTTGCTGAGGCGGTGCACGATGCACTCGTGCCCGACCAGCGCGGCCGGGGTGGCAGGCACGCCGTGCCGGGCCAGATAGGCGGGGGTGGCCACCACGACCTGGCGCTCGAGTGGGCCGATCGGCACTGCGATCATGTCGCGGGCGAGGCTCTCGCCCAGCCGGATCCCGGCATCGAAGCCGCCGGCGACCAGGTCGGTCAGCGCCGTCTCCACGAACAGCTCCACCTCCACCTGCGGGTACCGCGCCAGGAAGCCCGGCAGGTGCGGCAACACCAGCAGTTCGGCGGCAATCCGGGGCACGTTGATGCGCAGCTTGCCGGCCGGGACATCGCGCACGCTGTCCAGGTCCTCGAACGCGGCGTCGATCTGGGCCAGGCCCGCGCGCACGCGGTCAAGGAAGCGGGCGCCGTGTTCGGTCAGGCCCACCCGGCGCGTGGTCCGATGCAGCAGGCGCACGCCCATCCCGGCTTCCAGCGCGCGCACCGTCTGCGACAGCGCCGATGGCGATACACCCAGCTCGTCGGCCGCCCGGGTGAAGCTGGCATGGTGGGCCACGCGGGCGAAGGCGACCACGGCGGACAACGGGCGTTGGGCGCTCATTATGAAGACCAGCTTCATGGCAGATGAAGGAACGGGCAGTTTATCCACATAGTCCACGGGAGGATGCTGGACCTCCGCGCCGCCCTGCCCCCGGCATGGCGGCCACCCGCGTCATCCTGTCCCCCGCTTCCCTGGAGATTCCCCCATGCAGACCCGCACCCTCGGCCGCCACGGCCCCACCGTTTCCGCGCTCGGCCTGGGCTGCATGGGCATGAGCGCCTTCTACGGCGGGCGCGGCAGCGATGCCGACGCCACGGCGGTCATCCACCGCGCGCTGGAGCTCGGCGTCACCCTGCTCGACACCGCCGACATGTACGGCCCGCACACCAACGAAGTGCTGGTCGGCAAGGCGATCGCCGGGCGCCGCGACCAGGTCTTCCTGGCCACCAAGTTCGGCATCCGGCTGGAGCCGAGCGACAGCGCCGCACGCAGCGTGGATGGCCGCCCGGACTACGTGATCGCTGCCTGCGAGGCCAGCCTGCAGCGGCTGGGCGTGGATCACATCGACCTGTACTACCAGCACCGGGTGGATGCGAGCGTCCCGATCGAGGACACGATCGGTGCGATGGCGCGCCTGGTCGAACAGGGCAAGGTGCGCTTCCTCGGCATGTCCGAGGCCTCGGCGGCCACCATCCGCCGCGCGCATGCGGTGCACCCGATCACCGCGGTGCAGACCGAGTTCTCCCTGTGGTCGCGCGAGCCACAGGACAACGGCGTGCTGGACACCGTGCGCGAGTTGGGGATCGGCTTCGTGCCTTACTCGCCGCTGGGCCGTGGCTTCCTCACCGGCGCCATCCGCAGCCCGGACGACTTCGACACCGACGACTACCGCCGGCAGTCGCCGCGCTTCCAGGGGGACAACTTCGGCCGCAACCTGGCGCTGGTGGACGCGGTCACCGCGATGGCGCGCGCCAAGGGCATCACCCCCGGCCAACTGGCGCTGGCCTGGGTGCTGGCCCAGGGCGAGGACCTGGTGCCGATCCCGGGCACCAAGCGGATCGCCTACCTGGAAGAGAACCTCGGCGCACTGCAGGTGCAGCTGAGCGCGGACGAACGGGCGAAGATCGACGCGATCTTCCCGGCCAACGCCGCCGCGGGCATGCGCTACGCCCCTGCGGCGATGGCCACGCTGGACCGCTGAGTTCCGGTGGCCCGCGGGCAGCGAGGGGTGATGGGCGACAATGGCGCGCCCATCGCCTGCGAGTAACCGGATGTCCGACCACGATGACCTGCTGAGCCGCGCCTGGAAACAGCGCGAGGAAACCCTCTACCCGTCATTGCTGGGCGCGTTGGGGCCCGGCATCCATCCGCTCGACCCCGCGGTGTTCTCCGCGGTGTTCGGCCAGGACGATATCGACCCGCGCTGGCTGCACATCGGGGTGTTCGAGTGCCCGCCCAGCCCCACGCGTGCGGGCTGGGCGTATGTCAGCTCCGGGCTGTCCAATCCCTGGGAGGCGACCGAAGCCGACCCCGATGACGTCTCCGGGCTGGGCATGGAGTTCCTGCTGCAGACCCGCGAGCGTGCGCCGTGGGCAATGACCCTGGTGCAGCGCTTCTGCGCCTACCAGCTGCTGCTGGCCGCCGGCCGCATGGGCGACCACGCGCCCTTGGACCTGTGGGACCGGATGCGCATCGGCAGCCCGATCGACCACGCCGACAGCGTGCTGCAGGCATTGGTGTTCGCCCCGGCCCATCACCTGGGCGACGTGCAGCGCCTGCACAGCGGTCAGTTCCGGTTCCTGCAGCTCATTCCCCTGACCCTGGACGAACATGCGTTCGGCCAGCAGCACGACTTCGCGTGCGTGGTCGACCAGCTCCAGGCGGCCAACGCGGCGCCGGTCATCGATGCCGGTCGCCGCGGCATCGTGCTGCAGCCGCCCGGTTGATCGGCTACCGTGCCCCCCGCCTGCCCTGCCTGCCGGATACGCCCACATGCGCCTGCCCGCCCTGCTCCCGCTGCTGCTGACCATCGCCCCGGCCCACGCCGATGAAGTCCGCTGCCTGACCGGCGGCGACGGCGACCGCATCCACCTGGCCTGGAAGCTGCCCGAGGCCGGCGCGGGCAACGAACGCGTCAGCTACGTGCGCTACGCCGGCAAGACCCAATGGCTGCGCCTGACCCTGCTGTCGCAGGACAGCACCGAGATGGCCGAGGGCCGCCCCTGGCAGTTCGATTCGGTGTGGCTGGAACACCTGGACGGCACAGTGAACGGCCGTTACCTGATCAGCACCCAGGGCGCGCGGATCTACGGCTTCGACTACGTCCATGCGCGCAGTGGCCGGCAGACCGCGTTCCACGAGGACATCGGCGCCACCACCGACAACGGGTGCCAGTGGCCATGATCGGCGGGTTGTGCCGATTTCGTCACCCCTGCCCCAGTCAGATGCGCCATGCGGCTTGCCGGGACGCTTGGCAGTAGTAATGCTGCACCGCGTTCGGTAAAACTCGCTGACTTGTCTTTAACAGTCATTCCCGCGAGGCCCCATGTCATTGCTCCGGCGCAAGTCCATCGACCAGGTCACCGTCCACGAAGCCGGCAGGCAGCTGGTCCCGACCCTGAGCTGGCCGCATCTGATCGCGTTGGGCATCGGCGCCATCGTCGGCACGGGCATCTACACCCTGATCGGGGTGGGCGCCAACCTGGCCGGCCCGGCCGTGCTGATCTCCTTTGCGATCGCCGGCGCGGTCTGCGCCTGCGCGGCACTGTCCTACGCCGAACTGGCGACCATGATGCCGGCCGCCGGCAGCGCCTACACCTACAGTTACGCCGCGCTCGGTGAGACCGTGGCCTGGGTGGTGGGCTGGAGCCTGATCCTGGAATACTCGCTGGTGGTCAGCACGGTCGCAGTCGGCTGGTCCGGCTACGCGGTCGGCTTCCTGCACGGCTGGGGCATCGACCTGCCGTTGACGTTGACCGCCGGCCCCCATGTCGAGGGCGGCTTCATCAACCTGCCAGCGGTGCTGATCACCTTCGTGGTGGCCGGCATGCTGATGGCCGGCACCAAGGAGAGCGCCACCCTCAACGCGATCCTGGTGGTGGTCAAGATCATCGCGCTGACCGTGTTCGTGGCCATTGCGCTGCCGCACTTCGACACCGGCCACATGGAGCCGTTCATGCCGTTCGGCTTCGCCAAGTCGGTGGGTGCCGATGGCGTCGAGCACGGTGTGATGGCGGCCGCGGCGATCATCTTCTTCGCCTTCTACGGCTTCGATGCGATCTCCACCGCGGCGGAAGAGACCAAGAAGCCCGACCGTGACCTGGCCATCGGCATCATCGGCTCGATGGTCGGCTGCACCATCATCTACGTGCTGGTGGCGCTGGCCGCCGTCGGCGCGATGAGCTACACCATCTTCGGCCAGAGCGCCGAGCCGCTGGCGCTGATCCTGCGCGAGCTGGGCAGCCCGGGCGCGGCCAAGTGGATCGGCGCGGCGGCGGTGATCGCCCTGCCGACGGTGCTGCTGGCCTTCCTGTACGGGCAGAGCCGCATCTTCTTCGTCATGTCGCGCGATGGCCTGCTGCCGCGTGGCCTGTCCAAGGTCAGCGCGCGCACCGGCACGCCGATCGCGACCACGCTGTTCACCGCGGTGCTGGTCGCCGCGCTCGCCGGCGTGGCCCGCCTGGATGAGATCGCCGCACTGGCCAACGCCGGCACGCTGGCCGCGTTCACCGCGGTGGGCCTGTGCCTGGTGGTGCTGCGCAAGCGCGAGCCGAACCGCGTGCGCAAGTTCCGCACCCCGCTGGCCTACGTGGTCGGCCCGCTGGCGGTGATCGGCTGTCTGTACCTGTTCTTCAGCCTGCCGAGCAAGACCCAGCTGTATTTCCTGGCCTGGAATGTCCTGGGCCTGATCGCCTACTTCGCTTACGGGCGTCGCCATGCGGTGCTGGGCAAGGCCTGATCGGTGCGGGTGGCGCCGAGCCACGCGCGGTTGCGCTTCGTCCGGTCGTCATGAAGGGCTGGCCGGCGGCGTCGGCCGCTGTCCACTGGATGTCCCGGCACCGCATGTGCGCGTGCCGGGAGCTTTCACCGCGCGGTTGCGGCGATTGCTGCGGTTGCCGGGCATGGCTCGGCACTGCGCGTGTCAGGGGGTCGCTGCGGTCGCTGCCTTGTCGGCATGCGCCTGCGCCTGCTGCATGACGCGCAGCAGGTTGCCGCCCCAGATGCCGGCGATCTGCTTTTCGCTGTAGCCCTTGCGCAGCAGCCACGCGGTGATCTTCGGCAGCTGGCTCACGTCCTGCAGATCGGCCAGGCCACCGCCGCCATCCCAGTCCAGCCCGATGCCGACATGATCGGGGCCGACCACCTTGAGGATGTGCTCGAGGTGGGCGAAGAAGTCCTCCAGCGTGGCCTTGCGCAGCGGGATGCGCGTGTCGATCTCCTCCAGCCCCTTCTTCAGCGCCACGCCCTGCTGGATGCTCATCCCGTCGTAATCGGTGCCGAGCCGCGCCATCAAGGCCGTCTCGGCCGCCTTGCGCGGCTCGCTCTTGCCGGTGTCGATCAGGTAGCCGCCGTAGGCGTTGACCTGGATCACCCCACCGGCCTGGGCCAGCCGCTTCAGGCGCGTGTCGTCGAGATTGCGCGGGTGGTTGTAGATCGCCTTGGCCGAGCTGTGCGACAGCACGAACGGCACCGGCATGCGCTCGATCAGGTCATCGAACACCGCGTCGGACGCGTGCGACTGGTCGATGACGATGCCCAGCCGCACCGCCTCATCCACCAGCGCCTTGCCGGCCGGGCTCAGGCCCTTCCATTCGGCGCCCTTGGGATCGGTGGCCGAATCGGCGAACTCGTTGTTGGCAAAATGCACCGTGCTGAGCAGGCGCAGGCCGGCCAGGTGGTAGTAACTGAGCAGCGAGGGATCATCGACCAGCGGGCTGGCGTTTTCCATGCTGATGTAGACCACGCGCTTGCCGGCGGCCTTGATCCTGGCCGCATCGGCGGGGGTCAACGCGAGCTGGAAGCTGTCCGGGTGCGCGGCGAGCATCTCGCGGATCTCGGTCAGCCGCAGCAGGCCGGCATCGCGGTCGTGCTGGTGCGCCCGCGCGCTGCGATCGCCCTGGTCGGTGTAGATCGCGAAGAAGCCACCATCCAACGCGCCCTCGACCATGCGCGGGTAATCCACCTGCGACAACGCGTTGCGGTCGTGCCGTTGGCGGATGTCGAAACCGTCGCGGTGGAAGTTGGCCGGTGTATCCAGGTGGCTGTCCAGCGTCAGCAGCCGCTGCTGCAGCGTGGACGCCCTGGCCAGTTCCTGCGGGGTGAACTCGATGGCGTGGGCGGCCAGCGGCGTGCACAACGCCAGCGATACCAGCAACGACAGACTGCGCAGCGTCATGGATGCCTCACCTTGGATGGGAAGCGTAGGACGATAGCGCTGTCGGAAGACACGCGGTAGAGCCGCGCCATGCTCGGCTGCTGCGTGGCGCATTGCCGCGCTGCGCGCGGCCAGCCGAGCATGGCTCGGCTCTACCCGTTCCCAACGCCGTGGACCATCGGCAGGCACACCGCCAGGCGTGCCGAACGCCGTGGACCAATCGGCAGGCACACCGTCAGGCGTGCCGAACGCCGTGGACCATCGGCAGGCACACCGCCAGGCGTGCCGAACGCCGTGGACCGTCGGCAGGCACACCGCCAGGCGTGCCGAACGCCGTGGACCAATCGGCAGGCACACCGCCAGGCGTGCCGAACGCCGTGGACCATCGGCAGGCACACCGTCAGGCGTGGCGAACGCCGTGGACCATCGGCAGGCACACCGTCAGGCGCGCCGAACGCCGTGGACCATCGGCAGGCACACCGTCAGGCGTGCCGGTCGTTGGGTCGGTCGGCCGGCAGACAGGCCGGCGTATGCCGACCGCTGGCCGGCATACGCGGTGCCATCAATCAAGCACGCGGCAGAACACGGCCTTGAGGTAGCGCGATTCCTGCACGTGGGCCATGAACGGATGGTCCGGACCGGCGCCGGCGACCTTCAGGATCTGGATGGTGCGGCCGGAATAGAACGCGGCACGGCGCAGCATGTCCAGGAACTGGTCCTCGGCCACCAGGCCGGTGCAGGAGAACGTGGCGAACAGGCCACCGGGCTTGACCACGCCGAGCGCCAGCTTGTTCATGTCCAGGTATTTCTTCAGCGCCGTGATCACCTGGTCGCGGTCGCGGGTCATCTTGGCCGGGTCCAGGATCACCACGTCGAACTGCTCGCCGCGGTTGGCCGCATCGCGCAGCCACGGGAACACGTCGGACTGGATGAACTTGGGGCGCACGTTGTTGAGGCGCGAATTGCCCTTGGCAATCGCGATCACGTCCTCGTCGATGTCGATGCCGACCACTTCCGAGGCACCACGCGCGGCCGCATACACCGCGAAACCACCGGTGTTGCAGCACAGGTCCAGCACGGTCTTGCCGTCCACCTGCTCGCTCAGCCACTGGCGGTTTTCGCGCTGGTCGGCGAAGAAACCGGTCTTGTGCGCACCGGCCGGATCGGCGCGGAACTTCACGCCGTACTCGGTGATCACCGACGCTTCGGTGGTGGTGTTGCCGTGGAAATCGAAGCTTTCCTGCTTCTGCACGTGTTCGTCGGCGAAGCTGTGGAAACGGCAGCCGGGGAACTGCTCGCGCAGCGCCTCATAGATCCATTCGCGGTGGCGGAACATGCCGGCGGCGAAGAACTCCACCACCACCAGGTCGTTGTAACGGTCCACCACCAGGCCGGACAGGCCATCGCCCTCGCTGTGGACCACGCGCCAGGCGTCGGACACCGCATCCAGCTTCAGCACGTCGCGACGCAGCGAAACGGCCTGGGCGATCTTGCGCGAGAACCAGCCCGCGTCCACCGGAACGGGCTGGTCGGTCTCCAGGATGCGCACGGCAATGCGCGAATGCCCGTTGTAGAAGCCGCGGCCGATCCACTCCCCGTCCACGCCGACGACGTCGACGATGGCACCGGGCTTGGGACGGACGGCGGGCTTTTCGACCAGTTTCTGGAAGATCCACGGGTGGCTGGAGCGCCAGGCGTTCTTGAGGCGGACTACGGGCAGGGGGGTATTCATCCGCCTATTGTATCCGGGAAGCCCACACCCCTCGGCACTGCGGGCGATGCCGCCCGCCCCCAGCGCGGGGCGCGGCCGCGCGCCGGTGTGCCCGCGGGCAGGCGGGCACAGGGCCTTCCCATCCAGTTGACGGCGGCCCGGCCACCCCGCAGAATCGGCCCCAGAAGGGGAGTAGCTCCCAGACGTTGTCGCCGTCAATTCGAGCCCGCAGGCTCCGGTGCAACGGCAGTCCCACCCATCGGGACTGCGAGCGAGACCTTCGCCGTATGGCGAAGCTCTGTCTCCCCGGATCCCCCCGATCCTCCGTTGCAGATCCTCGCCGTCCGGCTTGAGGCATTCATTTTTCCAACGGATAAACCCAATGCAGACGATCGGTAATGTGTGGTTGTGGGGCGGCTTCGGCGCGGTGGTGGTCATCGCGCTGCTGGTCGATCTGGTCTTGATGCGACACGGCGGGCCACACAAGGTCACCTTCAAGGAGGCCCTGTGGTGGTCCATCGGCTGGGTCGTGCTGGCCCTGGCCTTCAACGGTGGCCTCTGGTACTACCTGAACGAGACCGCCGGCCAGGTGGTCGCCAACAAGGTGGGCCTGGAATTCCTGACCGGCTATCTGGTCGAGAAGGCCCTGGCGGTGGACAACATCTTCGTGTTCCTGATGATCATGGGCTACTTCGCGGTGCCCGAGGAACAGCGGCAGAAGGTGCTGATCATCGGCATCCTGGGTGCGATCGTGCTGCGTACGATCATGATCTTCGCCGGTAGCGTGCTGCTCACCAAGTTCCACTGGCTGCTCTACGTGTTCGGCGCGTTCCTGCTCTTCACCGGCTGGAAGATGTGGTTCTCCGCCGGCAGCGAGCCGGACCTGGAGACCAATCCCGCGCTGCGCTGGATGCGCAAGCACCTGCGCTTGCTGCCGGACTACGCCGGCAACGCGATGAGCGTCATGCGCGACGGCAAGCGCTGGTTCACCCCGCTGTTCGTGGTGCTGATCCTGATCGCCGTGACCGACGTGATCTTCGCGGTGGACAGCATCCCGGCGATCTTCGCGATCACCACCGACCCGTTCATCGTGCTCACCTCCAACGTGTTCGCGGTGCTGGGCCTGCGCGCGATGTTCTTCCTGCTGGCCGGCATGGCCGATCGCTTCCACCTGCTGCCGTACGGCCTGGCCCTGGTACTGGCCTTCATCGGCATCAAGATGATGCTGATCGACATCTTCAAGATCCCCACCCCGATCTCGCTGGGCGTGGTGGCCGTGATCATCGCCGCCACCGTGGTGTTGAGCCTGAAGAACCCGCCGAAGGAAGGCGGCCACGCCTGACCGATCGTGCCGCCTGCGGGATTGTCCCGCAGGCGGCACCTCTCTCTCCCACTGCGTTGCCCTTGTGTTCAGCCCGGGCGACGCAATCCCTAAGGCTATGAACGCCAACCTGCCCCTGCCCGCCGGCGACACGCCGGACCCGCCCCGCAACGACCGAGGTCGCGTGATGCGGGCGTTCAACCTGAGCCTGGCCTTCGTGCTGGTGCTGGTGGCGGTGTTCACTGCCCAGGGCCACTTCGACTGGCGCCCATGGTCGGTCGCCCCGCTGGACAAGGCCGGGCTGCTCGGCATCCTCGGCGCGCCCCTGCTGCATGGCTCGGTCCAGCACCTGGGCGCCAATGCCGTCGCCCTGCTCATCCTCGGCACCCTGGCCGGCAGCGTCTATCCCAAGGCGACCCTGCGCGCGCTGCCCTTGTTGTGGGTCGGCTCGGGGCTGGGTGCGTGGTTGCTGGGCGACCTGGGCAGCCACCACCTGGGCGCCAGCGGCATCACCCACGGGCTGATGTTCCTCGTGTTCGTGCTGGGCCTGCTGCGCCGTGATCGCCCGGCCATCGCCGCCGGCCTGATCGCCTTCCTGTTCTACGGCAGCATGCTGATCACCATCCTCCCGCACGAGCCGGGCGTGTCCTGGCAGTCGCACATGGGCGGCGCCCTGGCCGGCATCGTCAGCGCACTGCTGTTCCGCCTGTCCGACCCGATGGCCCCGCGCAAGCGCTACAGCTGGGAGGAAGAAGACGAGGACGAGCTGGACATGCAGCGCGATGGCGACCTGGAGCCGCCCTCGCCGCAGCGCGTACCGGTGCTGTGGCAACCGCGCGAGGGCCAGGACTTCGTGGTGCTGCCGTTCCGGCCGCGCGATCCGGCCGGGCCGCGCGAGTAGCGCTCACCTGGCGGATCCGAGCCGGCCGAACAGCGCCAGGCGCAGGCAGCCGATGGCGAACATGCCGACCAGCCCCACCATCGCCACCCCGAACAGCACGTTGAACGCATAGGCGAGCGGCTGCTCGCTCCAATAGTAGGTGTGCGCGCTGACGCGATAGCCGCCCACCCGGATCCGCGCCGTGGCCAGGGCGGTGAGCAGCGAGAGCAGCTGCGTGAGTTCAAGCACTGCCAGGAACGCCCCCAGCAGGCCGAAAAAAAGGCGGACGCCAGCGCCGGCCTTGTCCGCCGATGCTGGCGCAGGGGCCACCGTGTCCGTGTCCTCTTCCGCCGCCCTCGCCGGCGCGGCGCGCGCTGCCTCCAGCACCGCCACGGGCACGGGCAGCTGCAGGTAATCGGCCAGCACGCCCAGCCAGCGGTCGGTGCGCCGGGTGCCGGGCAGCACGGCGACGTTGCCGGGCGTCAACAGGGTCTCGCTGCCGTCGTGGTGCACGAGCCACAGCTGGGTGGTCCCGCGGTGCAGGGTGCCGTGCCAGCGCAGTTGGAGTCCGGACAGCCCGTGCAGGGCGAAGGCGGCATTCACCGGCGTGCGGCGCCCGGACAGCGTGCGGGTATGGCGCTGGCCAACGCCATCGCGGCGCGACAGGGTCAGCGTTTCGCTGGTCTCGGTGTACACCAGCAGGACCACCGCCAGCGCGACCAGCAGCAGGAACGCCAGCACCACCAGCAGCCAGGACAGCGGGGCCAGGCGGGCCAGCGGTGAGCGATCGTCGACCAGCGCCCCGACCACGAAGGCGCCGGGAACCGCCAACGCGACGATGGCCACGAACAGCACCAGGCCTGCCTGCACGCGATTGTGCGAATGGATGTGCAGGTCGCCGCCTGGCGTGCGTTCGTAGCGATGTCCGATCAGCATGCAGACCTCCTTGTCCAGCGACCACGGTAGCCGCGGCCGTCTGTCGCAACAAGGTCACGCGCGGCGGATCCGCGCAGCGCAGCGCCCTGCGTGGCCGCGGATCACGCGCGATCGCGGCCGGTCAGTTTCCGGCGGTCGCGGCGCCGTCCCCATCCACCGCACGCCGGCCCAGCGCGGGGTCGTCGGTGAAGAACGCATCGATGCCGGTGGCCAGGTAGGCGCGCATTTCGGCCACCGAACCGGCGGCATTGCGTGCGTTGGCCTCGCCCTTGCGGAACTCGGCCGCCTGGAAATAGTTCTCCGGGCGGAAGGTGTACGGGATCACCATCAGGCCGGCGGCGTGCGCGTCGCGGACCAGGGGGGTCGGCGCGCCCAGCTTGCCGGCCGCATCCAGCGGAATGACCTGGCGCAGGCTGGGGCCGATGCCGTCGGCATAGGCCGCCACCTGCTCCAATCCGGCCGGGGTGAGCATGTCGGCATAGCGCTGGCTGCCCTTGGCGGCCAGCACGTCGCCCGGCTGCTGCTTCGGATCGCCCAGCAACTGCAGCAGGCGGATGTTGGACTCACGGCCCAGCGTGCTGCGCAGGTAGCGCAGGTTGCCGACCTCGAACGACTGGATCGTCACCGGTGCCACGCGCGTGTACGCGTTGCCCTGCAGCGCGGCCAGCAGCTTGTCTTCCATCGGCAGGCCGATGCCCTTGAAGTAGGTGCCGTGCTTGATCTCCGGCACCAGCCCGATGCCGCGGTTGGCGCGGCCGGCCTGCTGCACCAGGAAAGCAAGGATCTCCTCCAGCGTGGCGATGCGGAACTGGCCGTCATAGGCGGTGCTGCGCAGCTGCGGCAGGCGCTCGCGGGCGTACAGCGTCTTCAGCTCGGCCAGGGTGAAGTCTTCGGTGAACCAGCCCTCCACGCGCTCGCCGTCGATGGTCTTGACCGTCCTGCGGCTGGCGAACTCGGGGTGCGCGGCCACATCGGTGGTGCCGCCGATCTCGTTCTCGTGGCGCGACACCAGCACGCCGTCCCTGGTCATCACCAGGTCCGGTTCGATGTAGTCGGCGCCGTCGGCGATGGCCTGCGCGTAGCTGGCCAGGGTGTGCTCGGGCAGCAGCGCACTGGCGCCACGGTGGCCGTAGACGGCCGCCTTGCGCGATGGGGAGGTGGATTCGGCACTCATGGCCACCGATGGTGCCACGGCCAGCGACAACAGCAACGCACAACTCCACAACGACTTCGACACTGCAAACCCCTGTTTGATGCGGCCCGCGCCGACGCGGCGGGGGCGTGGAAAGGACCGGCGCATTGTGGTGGTGCGGTGTGACAGCGGGAAGTAACGCCCCCTACTTCCCGATGCAGAAGCTGGAGAATATCCGCCCCAGCAGGTCATCGGCGCTCATCCGCCCGGTGATCTCGCCCAGCGCCTCATGGGCCAGGCGCAGTTCCTCGGCGGCCAGCTCCAGGTGTTCGTGGACCAGCTCGGCATCGGCACGCTCGACGTGGCCGATGGCCAGCACGATCGCCTCCACGTGGCGGGCACGCGCGGAGAACTCGCCCTCCACGCTGTCGCCGGCGCTGCCGCTGGCCAGTTCACGCAGGCGGGCATGCAGGTGCTCCAGACCCTGGCCGGTGGCGGCGGAGACGTGGACGACGTTCGCATCGCTATCGGCGGGACACTGCGCCAGCAGGTCGCTTTTGTTGTGGATCCACAGCTGCTGCGGCACGCCGGCCAGGGCGTCGGCCACCGCGGCACGCCCGGCCTGCGGGTCGCGCGCGTCCAGCACGATGATGGCCAGGTCGGTGCGCTGCATCTCCAGGTGGGCCCGGCGCATGCCCTCGCGTTCGATCGCATCGCCGCCGTCGCGCAGCCCGGCGGTGTCCACCAGGGTCAGCTCCAGCCCGTCGATGCGGATGGTCTCGCGCAGGGTGTCGCGGGTGGTGCCGGCGATGTCGGTGACGATGGCACGCTCGCTGCCGGCCAGCGCATTGAGCAGCGAACTCTTGCCCGCGTTGGGGGGCCCCACCAGCACCGCGTGCAGGCCATCGCGCAGGCGCCGACCGCGCTCGGCATCGTCGCGCAGCTGCACCAGCGCGCGCAGCGCCCGGCCCAGGCCGGCGCGGACCTGGTCACCGCCGAGGGTGTCCAACGGTTCGTCGGCGAAGTCGATCGCCGCCTCGACGTGGATGCGCAGCAGCACCAGCTGTTCGCCGGTTGCCTCCACCCGCTGCGAGAACACCCCGTCCAGCGAGCGCCGGGCCGCGCGCGCCGCGCGGGTGTCGCTGGCCGCGATCAGGTCGGCGATGGCCTCGGCCTGGGCCAGGTCGAGCTTGCCGTTGAGGAAGGCACGCTCGCTGAATTCACCGGGCCGCGCCTGGCGCGCGCCGAGCGCGATGCAGCGCGCGACCAGCTGCTGCAACACCACCGGGCTGCCATGCCCCTGCAGCTCCACCACCTCCTCGCCGGTGAAGCTGTTGGGCGCCGGGAACCACAGGGCGATGCCGTCATCGATCACTTCGCCATCCGCATCGCGGAAGCGCGCGTAGTGCGCGTGCCGCGGGCGCATCGTGCGCACCCCGATCCGCTGGGCGATGTCGCGCGCACGCGGACCGGACAGGCGCAGCAGACCGACGCCGCCGGCGCCGGGCGCGCTGGCGATGGCCACGATGGTGTCGATGTTGGCGGAGGCGTGCATGGCTTACAGCTTCTCCAGCTGGGCGCGCGCCTGGGCGGCACCGCTGCCCTGCGGCTGCAGGGCCAGGTAGGTGGTGTAGGCCTGCTTGGCCTTGGCCGTGTCGCCCACATGCAGGTAGGCATCGCCCAGGTTGAGGTGGGCCACCGCGCGCGAGGGGTCGATCTTCAAGGTGTTCTCCAGCCAACGCGCCGCTTCGACGTAGCGCTGCTGGCGGTAATAGACGAAGCCCAGGTTGTTGGCGGCCTGGGCGAAGTCCGGGCGCAGCTTGAGCGCCTCGGTGAACTGCGCGGCCGCCGCGTCGTAGCGCTTCTCGCGGTACAGCTGCAGGCCGCGGTCGTTGGCCTGTTGCGCGCGCTGGCGGTCGGAGGTGGGCTGCGCGGACGGCACGACGAGCGTGCTCTTGCCGCCCTGCAGATCGGCCACGGTCACCGGCGCCTCGCCTTCGGCCTTGCCCCCCTGGGCTGCATCGACCCGGGTATTGAGCGCGATGGCGTCGGCCGACAGCTGGCGGGTATCGGCGGTCAGGTATTCCTGGCTGTCCGGCACCTGGAACACGAACTCGCCGCCCTGCGACCCGGGCAGGCTGCCGAACGCCGGCGTCTGCCGCGACACCGCCGACACCGCCGGGGCCACGTAGGCGGCCAGCTCGGTGCCGGTGATCAGCCCGTCGCCGTTGAGATCACCCTTGCCGGCCAGCGCCTGCAGCAGCACCCAGGTGAACACCGAATGGCCATTCGGGCCGCTGTCGGCCACCTGCTGGTCGGCGCCACCGGCGGTGAGCATCTGGCGCGCGCTGCGGCGCGCGTTTTCGCGCAGGAACGCCGACGACGATCCACCGCCGCGGGTCAGTCCGAGGCCGCTGTAGCAGGCATCCATCACGAACATCACGTGCTTGGCCTGCAGGCTCTCGGCGATGTTCTGGATGTCGGTCATGGCGATGGCATCACTGGCGAACTCGTTGGGGTCCGAATCCACCGGGATGATGTAGCCCAGGTCTCGCCCCGAGGCCAGCCGCCGGGTGGCGCCGTGCCCGGCGAAGAACACGAACACGCGGTCGTTCTTGCCGGTGCGCTCGTCGGCCAAGCGGTCGTGGAAGGCGGCCAGGATGTTGTTGCGGGTGGCCTGCTGGTTCTTCAGCGTCATCACCTGCGATGCCGGGAAGCCGAATTGTCCGGTCAGGGTGTCGGCGATCGCCTGGGCGTCATGGCTGGCGTATTCCAGCTTGGGCCACTTGGCGTAGTCGTCGATGCCGATCACGATCGCCCACGACTTCTCGTAGCCGCTGGTGACGGTGGCATCGGTGGCGGCGCCCTTGCGCGGCCGCGCCACGCTGAAGTCGCGCCCGTTCCAGCCGGCGAACTGGTACCCGTCGGCGATCAACCGGTCCAGGATCTGCGGCAGCGCCTTCACCGCGCGGTCGTGGATATCGTGGAACAGGATGATGCCGCGCTGTTCCTTCTGCACCTGGTCCACCACGCGCTGCACGATCGACTCGGGTACCGGGTCGGCCCAGTCCATCGAATCGATGTTCCACATGATCGACTTCAGCCCGGCTTCGTTGAGCAGCTGCAGGCCTTCGGCGTTGCGGGCGCCATACGGGAAGCGGAACAGCGGCGCGCGTTTGTCGTCCACGTCCTTGAGCAGCGTATCGGTGGAGAGCACCTGTTCGCGGAGTGCATCGCCGGTGGTGCGCGAAAGCTGGGCGTGGGTGAGGCTGTGGTTGCCCACCGCGTAGCCCTGCTCCATCAGGTTGCGGCTGATCCCCGCCATCGGGCCCAGCTTCACCGTGCCATCGGCCTGCACCTCGCCGAGGTTGCGGCCCACTTCGAAGAACACCCCGGGCACGTCGTAGCGCTTGAGGATGGCCACCACTTCATCGGTATAGGCCTTGTGCGGGCCGTCGTCGAAGGTGAGCACCACGGTCTTGGGCGGCAGGTCGCGGCCGAAGATCTCGCGCTCGCTATCCTGCATCGACATCGGGTACGGCTCGATCACGCCGTAGTCGCGCAGGATCGCCTCGCGGCGGTACTGCGCATGCAGGTGGGCCAGGTAGTCGTCCCACTTTTCGCGCTTGAGCGCGATCGCGCGGGTGCGGTCGAAGCGGCTGAAGATGCGGGTGATTTCCTGGTTGTAGTTGCGCTCGATCTCGTCCAGCGCCTCCAGGTCCTCGCCGATGCGCTGGTGCAGCTTCACCGCTGGCAGCGACGAATCCTTGCCCACCCGCTCCTGCAGGTCGCGCAGCACCTCGCGGAAGGCCAGGCGGTCGGCATCGAACAGCTCCGGCGCCGATTCGATGTAGTCCAGCACCGTGCCCAGGCTGGCGAAGCGCTGCGGACGGGTGTCGCGCAGCAGCGTGTCGAACTGCGCGGCGATCGCGCGGCGTTGTTCCAGGCCATCGTGGAACAGCTGCTGGCCGATGCGGCTGGAGGTGGCGCGGTCGGCCGGCGACTGCCCGGCCTCGTCCGCCAGCAGCACGATGATGCGGCGGTGGCCGTCGAGCTGTTTCTGCAGCGCGGCCAGCAGTGGCGCGGCGGCCGGGTCTGCCGCGGCGGCGGCCTGCGCGCTGGGCTGGGTCATCGCGCCGCTGTCGGTCGCCTCCTTGTCGCCACAGCCGGCCAACGCCAGGGTGAGCAGCAGCAGGGGCACGGGCAGGCGGAGCAGCGACGACGCAGGGGGCATGGGGTGGCTCGGGGCAACGGGGCAACGGTGGCGGCGATTGTATCGCCGCCAAAGAAAAACCCGCCGGATGGCGGGTTTTTCAGGGCGGCCGACCAACGGTCGGCGCTACGTCCTGGTGCAGCCGACCAACGGTCGGCTCTACGTCCTGGTGCAGCCGACCAACGGTCGGCTCTACGTCTTGGTGCAGCCGACCAACGGTCGGCTCTACTTCTTTTTGATGGGGGCGGTGGTGGCCGGCACCGGGTCGCTGCCGTGGCGCTTGGTCATCCACCACTGCTGCAGCAGGCCCAGGCCACCGTTGACCACCCAGTACAGCACCAGGCCGGACGGCATGAAGGCCATCATGACGCCGAACACCAGCGGCATCATCTGCATCATCTTGGCCTGCATCGGGTCCATGCCCGGGGCCGGGGTCAGCTTCTGCGTGGCCCACATCACCGCCACGTTGATCACCGGCAGGATGAAGTACGGGTCACGCGCGGTCAGGTCCTGGATCCAGCCCAGCCACGGCGCTTGGCGCAGTTCCACCGACTCCACCAGCACCCAGTACAGCGCGAAGAAGATCGGCATCTGGATGAGGATCGGCAGGCAGCCGCCCATTGGATTGATCTTTTCCTTCTTGTACAGCTCCATCATCGCGGTCTGGAACTTCTGGCGGTCATCGCCGTAGCGTTCCTTCAACTGCGCGATGCGCGGCTGGAAGCGACGCATCTTGGCGCCGCTCTTGTACTGCACCGCCGACAGCGGATACAGCACCAGCTTCAGCAGCACCACCAGGCCGACGATCGCCCAGCCCCAGTTGTTGACCACCTTGTGGACCTGGTTCAACACCCAGAACAGGCCCTGGCCGATCACCGCCATCAGCGAGAAGCGGCTGTAGTCGACCACGCGGTCCAGGCCCTTCACGTCTTCCTTGGCAATCAGGTTGACCAGCTTCGGGCCCACCCACAGGCGGGCCTCGGTGCTGGCCTGCTGGCCCGGCGCGACGGTGAAGGCCGGGCCGGTGGCCTGGATCTGGTCGCGACCGTCATGCTGGGACAGCGCGTAGTTCGCGGCCTGGTCGGCCTGCGGGATCCACGCGGTGAAGAAGTGGTGCTGCAGCATCGCCAGCCAGCCGCCGGTGATGGTGCGGTTGAGGTTGCCGTCGTCCAGGTAATCCTTGAACGCACGACGCTCGTAGCCGTCCTGCGGGCTGAACCAGGTCGCGCCGTTGAAGCTGAACGAGTCCGGGTTGGTCATGCTGCGCGACAGGATGGTCGGGGTGCGGTCGAGGGTGCGGAACACATAGCCGTTCCACGGCGCGGTGCTGCCGTTGATGACCTCATCCTTCACCTTGATCGCGTATTCGTTGCGACCCAGCGTATAGGTGCGACGGATGCTGATGCCGTTCGGGCCATTCCACACGAACGGGATCTGCAGTTCCTTCTGGCCCTTGGCGAGCACGAAGTCGCGGCTGTCGCCCACCAGCGTGAAGCCATTGGCTTCCGGCACCGGCATGCTCTTGTCCTGGCTGGTCCAGCCGCTCACCGCGCGATACGGGTGGGTGGCCTCTTCAGTGAGCAGGCGCACCGGCGGGCTGCCGTCGTCCTTGGTCTGCGGGAACTGCAGCAGCTCGGCATCCAGCACCGTGCCGCCATCCAGCACCAGGCGCAGCACGTCGGTGGTGACGGTCACACGGGCGGCACCGGCCTGGTCCTGGGCGGCCGGCTGGGTCGCCGGCGTGCTGCCCGGGGCCTGCGGCACGGTCGCGCCCGGGATCGCGCCCGCCGCGCCCGGCACGGTTGCCTGGGTCTGCGCGGCAACCGGCGGCGGGGTCGGTGCGGCCTTGTCGCGGCCCCACTCCATCCACAGCAACACGGCCACCATCAGCCAGGCAAAAATCAGGAAAACGCGGGTCTGGTTCATCAGCGGGCAGGCTCGACGGGGCCGGCAGGTGATGCCGGCTCGGACTGGGAAAGGGATGCAACGCCCAGGGGCGGCGGCATTGTGCCGTCCGCGCCCGGCATGGGCAATGCGCCAAGGCGGCGCAGCAGGCGTTCGAAGGCCTGGCGGATCTCGACATTGCTGGCGGTACGGGCTGCGCTACGGGCCACGACGACAAAATCGCCGGCACTCATCCACGGCCGTAGGTGGCGTGTGGCATCGCGCAGCACACGCTTCACTCGGTTGCGACCCACGGCTCGGGGATCGACTTTGCGCGACACCGCAAGACCCAACCTGGCTGGCGTATCGCTCTTCAGCCAGTGCAGGGTCATCAGCGGATCGGACACACGGCGGGCGCCGTTGAAGACCGTTGTATATTCGGCACGCGTACGAACCCGCGCAGAGCGAGGAAATCGCTTGCGCGGGTCGGAACTGCTCACAGTCAGGATTGCGTCTGCCGCAGGAAGCGGCATTGCAATCAAGCGCTCAGGACTTTACGGCCCTTGGCGCGGCGACGCGACAGGATCTTGCGGCCGTCAGCGGTCTTCATACGGGCACGGAAGCCATGGTCGCGCTTACGCTTGAGGTTGCTGGGTTGGAAAGTGCGCTTGGTGGCCATGCGGGCCTCTATATGAAGGGGACGGAAAGAACCGGAAATTCTATAGACCCTCCCGAGGTGCCGTCAAGTGCTTGGCACTACGGGAATTCATCGGGCTGTGCAATAGCTGTGGATCATTTTGTGAATAACTTCGGGACAACCATTCCCGGCCCCTCTCGTCGGTGGTAGTCTGCGCCATCCATTCTTCCCCCTTCCGGCCTGCGGTGCGGCGGTTTTTGACGCCTGCGCACTGGCCCCAGACGATTATTGCCGATGGATGCCTGGTCCCGTTGTCTCGAACGCCTTGAAGCGGAGTTCCCGCCCGAGGATGTTCACACCTGGTTGAAGCCGCTGCAGGCCGATCTGCGCGTGGACAGCCTGGTGCTTTATGCGCCGAATGCCTTCATCGTCGACCAGGTGCGCGAGCTGTACCTGCCGCGCATCAAGGAACTGCTGGCGCACTTCGCCGGCTTCGGCGACGTTTTTCTTGAAATCGGCTCGCGTCCGCGGGCCGTCGAGGCGCAGATTGCGCCGAATCCGGGCGTTGCTGCGCCGGTGGTGGCGGCCGAGCCGCTGGTGCCGTTCGCCGGCAACCTCGATTCGCACTACACCTTCGCCAACTTCGTGGAAGGCCGCAGCAACCAGCTGGGCCTGGCCGCGGCGTTCCAGGCGGCGCAGAAACCGGGCGACCGGGCGCACAACCCGTTGCTGCTGTACGGCGGCACCGGCCTGGGCAAGACCCACCTGATGTTCGCGGCCGGCAATGCGATGCGCCAGGCCAACCCGGGCGCCAAGGTGCTGTACCTGCGCTCGGAACAGTTCTTCAGCGCGATGATCCGTGCGTTGCAGGAAAAAACCATGGATCAGTTCAAGCGCCAGTTCCAGCAGGTGGACGCGCTGCTGATCGATGACATCCAGTTCTTCGCCGGCAAGGACCGTACCCAGGAAGAATTCTTCCATACGTTCAATGCCCTGTTCGACGGCAAGCAGCAGATCATCCTGACCTGCGACCGGTACCCGCGCGAAGTCGAAGGCCTGGAAGCACGGCTGAAGTCGCGCCTGGCCTGGGGCCTGTCGGTGGCCATCGAGCCGCCGGACTTCGAGACCCGCGCAGCGATCGTCCTGGCCAAGGCGCGCGAGCGTGGCACCGAGATCCCCGACGATGTGGCGTTTCTGATTGCCAAGAAAATGCGCTCCAATGTCCGCGACCTCGAGGGTGCGCTGAATACCCTGGCCGCACGCGCCAACTTCACCGGCCGTGCGATCACCACTGATTTTGCGCAGGAAACCCTGCGCGACCTGCTGCGCGCCCAGCAGCAGGCGATCAGCATTCCCAACATCCAGAAAACCGTGGCCGACTACTACGGGCTGCAGATCAAGGATCTGTTGTCCAAGCGCCGGACCCGGTCGTTGGCCCGTCCGCGCCAGGTCGCCATGGCGCTGACCAAGGAACTGACCGAGCACAGCCTGCCGGAAATCGGCGACGCCTTTGCCGGCCGGGACCACACCACGGTGCTGCACGCCTGCCGGCAGATCCGGACGTTGATGGAAGCGGACGGCAAGTTGCGGGAAGACTGGGACAAGCTGATCCGGAAGTTGAGCGAATGATGCATGTACGCCGCTAAGGCGTCATCGCATAAAACGGTGCAGAATCCGGTAGCAAGCAGGGGACAGGGTGTGGATAAAAACGCTGTTCGATTCGAACGCAGATTTATCCACAGGTTTGCCCTCCCCCTTGGGGCTAGTAATGCAGAGGGTTTCGAGGTCTGAAACCTGTTTGTTTACAAAGACTTAGCTGTGTTTTCCCGCGATTCTGGCGCTACCAGCACCACCAAGCTTTTGATTTATTCCACATTTTTTTAAAGCATAGGGGCACGGAACCACATGCGTTTCACACTGCAGCGCGAAGCCTTTCTCAAGCCGTTGGCACAAGTCGTCAACGTGGTCGAACGCCGCCAGACCCTGCCGGTTCTGGCTAATTTCCTGGTCCAGGTGCAGAACGGGCAGCTGTCGCTGACCGGTACGGACCTGGAAGTGGAAATGGTGTCGCGGATCGCGGTGGAAGATGCCCAGGACGGCGAGACCACCATCCCCGCCCGCAAGCTGTTCGAGATCATCCGCGCCCTGCCCGATGGCAGCCGGATCACCGTCTCGCAGACCGGTGACAAGATCACCGTGCAGGCCGGCCGTAGCCGCTTCACCCTGGCAACCCTGCCGGCCAACGACTTCCCGTCGGTGGACGAAGTGGAAGCCACCGAGCGTGTCGCCATCGGCGAAGCCACCCTGAAGGAACTGATCGAACGCACCGCGTTCGCGATGGCCCAGCAGGACGTGCGCTACTACCTCAACGGCCTGCTGTTCGACCTGCGTGGCGATGCCCTGCGCACCGTCGCAACCGACGGCCACCGCCTGGCGCTGTGCGAGACCGAGCTGGAAAAGGCCAGCGGCGCCAAGCGTCAGATCATCGTGCCGCGCAAGGGCGTGACCGAACTGCAGCGCCTGCTGGAAAGCGGCGATCGTGAGATCGAGCTGGAAGTCGGTCGCAGCCACGTGCGGGTCAAGCGCGACGATGTGACTTTCACCTCCAAGCTGATCGATGGTCGCTTCCCGGATTACGAAGCCGTCATCCCGATCGGTGCCGATCGCGAAGTGAAGGTGGACCGCGAAGCCCTGCGTGCCTCGCTGCAGCGCGCCGCGATCCTGTCCAACGAGAAGTACCGCGGCATCCGCGTGGAAGTTTCGCCGGGCAACCTCAAGATCAGCGCGCACAACCCGGAGCAGGAAGAAGCCCAGGAAGAGATCGAGGCCGACACCACGGTCAGCGACCTGGCCATCGGCTTCAACGTGAACTACCTGCTGGATGCGCTGTCTGCCCTGCGCGATGAGCACGTGGTCATCCAACTGCGCGATTCGAACTCGTCCGCCCTGGTTCGCGAGGCCAGCAGCGAGAAGTCGCGTCACGTGGTGATGCCGCTGCGTCTGTGACCTGAAAGACTTGGTTCCACGTGGAACCGACGTCTGAAGAAACCCGGTCCTGCGCCGGGTTTCTTTTTGCCTGGTGATCTGCGGTGTTCCACGTGGAGCATGTCGGGAAAACTCGGTGCGTATCCCGCAGATGGGTTCGTTCGCGAGTTCCGATGCTTCGTCGCCGGTACCCGCATGGATGTGCGTTTCTGAAGTCTGTCCAGTACACCGGCCATCGCCTTCCAGATCGACGCGGCTGCACGCTATCGAGCCATCGTGTGTCTGGATTTCTTCGCCGCCGGTTGGTTCGTCGGGGACCACGTCTTCGAGTGCCTTCGTTGCCCGCTGGATCACAGCTCTATGCTTTAAAAACTGTATATAAATCTAAAGCTAGGTGGTGGTGGTAGGGCCAGATTTGGTTGAAAAGTACCTTATCTCGTTGAATATAAAGGGTTATTTGACCTCGAAACCCCCTGTAAAACAGGCCCTGGGGCTGGGGGTTAGCCTGTGGATATCTTTCAGGCGTGTGCGAGGGGCTGTTTTTATCCACAGGTCGTACATGGGTTGTGCATACGTCATACATGCCCTGTGTGGACAGTCACTTCCACGCCCGCTCGTGGCTTGAGATCTGAATACGAGTGGCTTGCCAGGGCATGCAGATTTCAAGGAAAGCACGCGGCCATCCGCAACGCGGGTCCGCTCGGCCATTGAGAGTGGCGGGAATTTCTTGAAATCTGCACGGCTCCAGCCCTGCCCGCTGTACAGATTTCAAGGAATTCACGGGTCGAAATGGGGTGACCGGCAGCACCGGAAGGTGGCCGTCCGCAGATCCAGTGCGGTAGCGTCGCTTCCGGCATGGCGGTATCGAGTCCACGTGGAACCAGTGCAATGCAGTAAGCTGATCGATTCCCCCTACCCGACTGCCGCCTCGCGCGGCCTTGATCGACCGCATGCATATCCGTCGCTTGTCCCTGCACCAGGTTCGCCGTTTCGACAGCGTGGAAATGGCGCCCCAGCCGGGCATCAACCTGATCACCGGCGACAACGGGGCTGGCAAGACCAGCGTGCTGGAGGCATTGCACGTCATGGCCTATGGGCGCAGCTTCCGGGGCCGGGTGCGGGATGGCCTGGTACGGCAAGGACGCGAGGCGCTGGAAGTGTTCGTGGAATGGGATGAACAACGCGAAGGCGCGGCGAGTTCCACGCGGCGCAAGGCCGGGCTCCGTCATAGCGGCCAGGAGTGGAAGGGCCGGCTGGACGGCGAAGACGTCGCCCAGCTTGGGAATCTCTGCGCGGCCTTGGCCGTGGTGACCTTCGAGCCGGGCAGCCATGCCTTGGTGAGTGGTGGCGGCGAGCCGCGTCGGCGCTTCCTCGATTGGGGCTTGTTCCACGTGGAACCAGATTTCCTGGCCTTGTGGCGCCGCTACTCGCGGGCGCTGAAGCAGCGCAATGCGCTGCTCAAACAGGGGGGCCATCCGCATGCCCTGGATGCCTGGGACCACGAGCTGGCGGAAGCCGGTGAGCCGCTGACCACCCGCCGCCAGCACTACCTGGAGCGGCTGCAGACGCGGACCATCGCGTTGGCCCAGGTACTCGCGCCGAATCTGGACATCCAGTCACTGACCCTCAGTCCCGGTTGGCGCAAGCAGGAGGTGTCCCTGTCCGATGCGCTGCTGCTGGCGCGGGAGCGCGACCGCCTGGCCGGGTATACCTCGGTCGGACCGCACCGGGCGGACTGGAGCGTGGGTTACGCCAGCATCCCGGGCCGGGATGCGCTTTCGCGTGGCCAGGCCAAGCTCACCGCCCTCACCTGCCTGCTGGCACAGGCGGAAGACTATGCCGAGCAGCGCGGGGAATGGCCGGTCATCGCACTGGACGACCTCGCCTCGGAGCTGGACCGCAATCACCAGGCACGCGTGCTGGAGCGGTTGAAGGCTGGCCCGGCACAGGTCTTCATCACCGCTACTGAACCACCTGCCGCGTTGCAGGGCGTTGCCGATGTCACTCGGTTCCACGTGGAACATGGGCAGGTCCTGCCTGTGCCATAGTGGGGTCCCAAGGGCCGGCAGCGCCCGGCTGGTATAATTTCTGTTGCAACCCCTTATCCCTCGGCGCCCTGCCCCACGGCGGTGGCCCGACCTGCGGAGCCTATGGCAAGCGCAATGACTGAAGAACAGAACACCCCGGCAAACAACGGCAACTACGACGCCAACAGCATCACCGCCCTGGAAGGCCTGGAGGCGGTGCGCAAGCGTCCTGGTATGTACATCGGTGACGTCCATGACGGCACCGGTCTGCACCACATGGTGTTCGAGGTCGTCGACAACTCCATCGACGAAGCCTTGGCCGGCCATGCCGACCATGTGTCCGTCACCATCCACGCCGATGGTTCGGTGTCTGTGTCCGACAACGGGCGTGGTATTCCCACCGGCAAGCACGAGCAGATGAGCAAGAAGCTCGATCGCGAGGTCTCCGCTGCCGAAGTGGTGATGACCGTTCTGCACGCCGGCGGCAAGTTCGACGACAACAGCTACAAGGTCTCTGGTGGCCTGCATGGCGTAGGCGTCAGCGTGGTCAATGCGCTGTCGCAGAAGCTGCTGCTGGATATCTTCCAGGGCGGCTTCCACTACCAGCAGGAATTTGCCGATGGCGCGGCGGTCAATCCGTTGAAGCAGCTGGAAGCCAGCACCAAGCGCGGCACCACGCTGCGCTTCTGGCCGTCGGTGAAGGCGTTCCACGACAACGTCGAGTTCCACTACGACATCCTGGCCCGTCGCCTGCGCGAGCTGTCCTTCCTCAATTCCGGCGTCAAGATCGTCCTGGCCGATGAGCGCGGTGACGGGCGTCGCGACGACTTCCACTACGAAGGCGGCATCCGCAGCTTCGTGGAGCATCTGGCGCAGCTGAAGACCCCGCTGCACCCCAACGTGATCTCGGTGACCGGCGAGTCCAACGGCATCACCGTGGACGTGGCGCTGCAGTGGACCGATTCCTACCAGGAAACGATGTACTGCTTCACCAACAACATTCCGCAGAAGGACGGTGGTACCCACCTGGCCGGCTTCCGCGGCGCGCTGACCCGTGTGCTCAACAACTACATCGAGCAGAACGGTATCGCCAAGCAGGCCAAGATCAACCTGACCGGCGATGACATGCGCGAAGGCATGATCGCCGTGTTGTCGGTGAAGGTGCCCGATCCCAGCTTCTCCAGCCAGACCAAGGAAAAGCTGGTCAGCTCGGATGTGCGCCCGGCCGTGGAAAGCGCATTCGGCCAGCGTCTGGAAGAGTTCCTGCAGGAGAACCCGAACGAAGCCAAGGCGATCGCCGGCAAGATCGTGGACGCCGCGCGCGCGCGCGAAGCCGCGCGCAAGGCCCGCGACCTGACGCGTCGCAAGGGCGCGCTGGACATCGCCGGCCTGCCCGGCAAGCTGGCCGACTGCCAGGAAAAGGATCCGGCGCTGTCCGAGCTGTTCATCGTCGAGGGTGACTCGGCGGGTGGCTCGGCCAAGCAGGGCCGCAACCGCAAGAACCAGGCGGTGCTGCCGCTGCGCGGCAAGATCCTCAACGTGGAACGTGCACGCTTCGACCGCATGCTCGCCTCCGACCAGGTCGGTACGCTGATCACCGCACTGGGCACCGGCATCGGCCGCGACGAGTACAACCCGGACAAGCTGCGCTACCACCGCATCATCATCATGACCGACGCCGACGTCGACGGCGCGCACATCCGGACGCTGCTGTTGACCTTCTTCTACCGGCAGATGCCGGAGCTGATCGAGCGTGGCCACGTCTATATCGGCCTGCCGCCGCTGTACAAGATCAAGCAGGGCAAGCAGGAGCTGTACCTGAAGGATGACCCGGCGCTGGACGCCTACCTGGCCAGCAGCGCGGTCGAAAACGCCTCGCTGATCCCGGCGGAAAGCGAACCGGGCATCGAAGGCGTGGCGTTGGAAAAGCTGCTGCTCGCCTTCGCCTCCGCGCAGGAAGCGATCAGTCGCAACACGCACCGCTACGATCGCCAGGTGCTTGAGGCGTTGATCGATTTCACCCCGATGGACTTGGAGCACCTGCGCAAGGCCGGCGCGGATGAAGGGCTGGCCGCACTGGCCGCGCGCCTCAACCGCAGCAGCCTGGGCTCGCCGCGCTTCACCCTGGAACTGCAGGAACCGACCGACGAACGTCCGGCCGCCCTGCTGGTGACGCGTCGCCACATGGGCGAACAGTTGATCCAGGTCCTGCCGCTGGCCGCGTTCGAAACCGGCGAGCTGCGTGCGCTGCACCAGTCCTCGCTGTTGCTGCACGGCCTGGTCCGGCCCGGTGCGAAGATCAGTCGCGGCGCCAAGTCGGCCGAGATCGAAAGCTTCGCCGAGGCACGCAACTGGCTGCTGGACGAAGCCAAGAAGGGTCGCCAGATCCAGCGCTTCAAGGGCCTGGGTGAAATGAACCCGGAACAGCTGTGGGATACCACGGTCAATCCGGACACCCGCCGCCTGCTGCAGGTGCGCATCGAGGACGCGGTCGCCGCCGACCAGATCTTCAGCACGCTGATGGGTGACGTGGTCGAACCGCGGCGCGACTTCATCGAAGACAACGCGTTGAAGGTCGCCAACCTGGATATCTGACACAATCGGGGCAAGGCCGGCCCGTTGCGACCTGCAACCGGGCCGGCCATCGCCTTTCGATGCCAGGAATCCGATGTCCGTTACGTCCCCGGCGTCCAGCACGCCCCCTGTTTCCCCCACCGCCTCGGGCGGCACGTCCGGCCGGCCGGTTGCCGGGTTCTTCCTCGACCTGATCATCGCCATCGTGGCGCTGCTCGGCCTGAGCATGCTTGGTGGGCTGGCCTGGGGCCTGTATCGCGGCGCCGTGGTCGGGGCCGAAGCCACCCGCCAGGGCGGCACGCTCGACGCGGGTGCGCTGGCGCAGCAACTGGGTCAACCCGGCCCACTCGCGCAGATCCTGATGGCCCTGTTCGCCACCGGCGGCGCGGCCCTGTTGTTGTATGTCCTGCGCCGTCGCGCCGATGCGGCCGAACGGCGTGCCTCGTGGGCGGCCGCGCGGCGCCCGTCCACCTGGGGCTGGACGCTGCTGATCGCCACCGGCGTCGTGGTCATCAGCAACCTCATCGCCTACCTCAGCAAACAGGCCGGCATCGAACCGGTCCCGACCAACCTGCTGCTCATGGAGCAGTCGCTGGCGCAGTTCCCGTGGTTCCTGGCGGTGTTCGCGATCCTGCTCGCACCGGCCTATGAAGAGTTGCTGTTCCGCCGCGTCCTGTTCGGCCGCCTCTGGCAGGCCGGCCGGATCGGCCTGGGCATGCTGCTGAGCAGCCTGGCGTTCGCGTTGATCCATGAAGTCCCGGGTGCCAGCGGCAATGGCCCATGGGAGATCGCGCAGCTGTGGCTGGTCTACGGCGGCATGGGCGCGGCCTTCGCCTGGTTGTACCAGCGGACCGGCACCCTGTGGGCCCCGATCGCCGCGCACGCGCTGAACAATGCCATCGCATTGGCTGCGCTGGTGTTCCTGGGCCTTCACTGACCCGTGCGCCCGCTTGACGAAAATTTACGTCGGCGCGATACACACTGGGCACATGAACACGGGGGACCTGCGATGAAACCAGTACTGTTCGGCGTCGCGCTTGCGCTGTTGGTCAGTGCCTGCGCCACCACCACCTCGCCCACCGGGCGGCGGCAGATGGTGGGCGGCGTCTCCCAGGCCGAGCTGGATCAGCTTGGCGCGCAGGCCTTCAACGAGACCAAGCAGAAAGAAAAGATCAGCAGCGATGGTCGCCAGAACGGCTATGTGCAGTGCGTGGTCAATGCGCTGGTCGCGCAGCTGCCGCCACAGTACCGTGGCGTACGGTGGGAAACGGCGGTGTTTGTCGACAACGAACCCAATGCGTTTGCCCTGCCCGGCGGCAAGGTCGGGGTCAACACCGGCATCTTCACCGTGGCCAGGAACCAGGACCAGCTGGCGGCGGTGATCGGCCATGAGATCGGCCACGTCATCTCGCGCCACCATGATGAGCGCATGACCCGCCAGATCAACGCGCAGACCGGGCTGGCCGTGGCGGGCCTGCTGGCCGGCGCGGCCGGCGGCGAAGGCGCGGCCAACACGGTCAACCAGTTCGGCGGCGCCACCGCGCAGGCGGTATTCCTGTTGCCGGGCTCGCGCGTCCAGGAAAACGAGGCCGACGTGGTCGGCCAACGGCTGATGGCCGAGGCCGGGTTCGACCCCGGCCAGGCGGTCAACCTGTGGCAGAACATGATGGCCGCCAGCGGCGGTCGCTCACCGCAATGGTTGTCCACGCACCCCGATCCCGCCAACCGTATCCGTGAACTGCAGCGCGACGCCCCGGCCCTGGCCGGCGTGTACCAGCAGGCGCAGGCGGCCGGTCGGCGACCGAAGTGCGGCTGATTCGACGAAAGGATGCTGTATTGCAGCATCGGAAACGATTTCTCACGCCATCAGTTTCTGATACGTTTGGCGGCTCAGATTTTTCTGACAGTCCGTTTTGATGCCGCTGCGGCGGTTCGATCGAGGTGAAAGATGATTTTCAGCAATCACAAGCAAGCCGTGCTTTCCGTCCTCATCGCGACCGCCATTGGTGGCGCCGTGGTCACCGATGCTTTTGCCCAGTCCTCGCGCTCGTCCGAGCGCGGTGCCCGCAGTGGCAAGCAGGCCAAGGCCGAGGTGCTGTTCCCGAACGCTACCCGTCAGGAGCCGAACGCCAAGGCGTCGGCCAAGCTCGGCAGCAAGCTGCAGAAGCTGATTGACACCTACAACGACCAGAAGTTCCCGGAGACCCGGACGCTGGCCGACGAGATCCTGGCCAACAGCGCCGCCAACGACTACGACAAGTCGCTGGCCGCCCAGCTGGCCTCGCAGGCGGCCTACAACCTGGACGACTCGGCTGCAGCGAAGAAGTACCTGCAGCAGGTGCTCCAGCTCAACAGCCTGGAAAACAACGGGTACTTCCAGTCCATGCTGATGCTGGCCCAGCTGCAGCTGCAGGACAACGAGACCGTGCCCGGCCTGGCCACCCTCGACAAGTACTTCGCCGAGAGCAAGTCGGCCAAGCCGGAAGAGCTGGTCATCAAGGGCCAGGCGCTGTACCAGGCCGAACGCTACGCCGAGGCCATCCCGGTGCTGCAGCAGGCCATCGCCGGCGCCACCGAGCCCAAGGACAACTGGAACCAGCTGCTGATGGCCGCCATGGCCGAAGCCGGCCAGACCGGTGAAGCCGTGAAGCAGGCCGAAGCGCTGGCCGCCAAGAACCCGAACGACAAGAAGGCCCAGATCAACCTGGCCAGCATGTACATGCAGGCTGACCAGATGGACAAGGCCGGCGCGGTGATCGGCAAGCTGTACGCCGCCGGTCAGCTGACCGACGAACGCGAGTACAAGCAGCTGTATTCGATCTATGCCAACACCGAGGGCAAAGAAAAGGACGTTATTGCCGTTATCAATGATGGGTTGCAGAAGGGCATCCTGAAGCCGGACTACCAGGTTTACCTGGCCCTGGCCCAGGCGTACTACTACTCCGACCCCCAGCAGACGGACAAGGCGATCGAAGCGTGGCAGAACGCCGCCCCGCTTTCCAAGGACGGTGAAACCTACCTGAACCTGGCCAAGGTGCTGTACCAGGAAGGGCGTGTCCCGCAGGCCAAGGAAGCGGCGCGCCAGGCGAAAGCCAAGGGCGTGAAGAACCCCAAGGATGCTGACAAAATCATCAACCTGAAGTAAGTAGGAATAACGCCTGAACGCCTGCCACATTGATGCGCAGGCGCTCAGGATTGGTATAAGCTTGGAGGTTCCTGCGGTGTCATGCACCGCTGATCATGGGCTACCTGTCCCCGGGTATCCCGGCCCCACTAATGAGCTCTTGGCGCATGACGGAACAACTAGTCGTTCACAGGTACGAACAACGCGATGACACCGGCTTCAGCTGGCCGCGTATCGTGGGTATCGCTTTTGTAATCGCACTGCATCTCGCCGCCTTCATGATGCTTCTGATCCCGGCCGTGGCTCCCAAGGCCGCTGCGGAGAAGGAACGCAACATCATGGTGACCCTGGTCGACGCTCCGCCGCCGCCCCCACCGCCGCCGCCGCCGCCGCCGCCGACTGAAACGCCGCCGCCGCCGGTCAAGAACCTATCGCCGCCGAAGCCGTCGCCCGTTCCGCCGCCGCCGCAAGCGCCGGTGATCGACGTGCCGGAGCCGCGTCCGAACGACATCGTTACGCCGCCGAGCCCGCCGTCGCCGCCCGCGCCGCCGAGCCAGATCGAGGCAAGCGTCGATATCTCCTCGAAGAACATGAACCCCCCGCGTTACCCGCCGGCCGCATTCCGTGCAGGTATCCAGGGTGAAGTCATCCTGATCATTGATGTCGATGCCAATGGCAACGTCACCAATGTGTCGGTCGAACGGTCCAGCCGTAACCGTGACCTCGACCGCGCCGCGATGGAAGCCGCTCGCAAGTGGAGCTTCCGTTCTGCGGAGTCGGGCGGGAAGAAGGTCGCAGGTCGCGTTCGCGTCCCGGTCAACTTTGCGCTGAACTGATGGTTGCAGGTGGCCCGCCGGCCACCGCCTCCATCGGTTATTTGTAGCTACACCATTCATCACCACACACAACAAAGGTAAGCGTCATGCTGCAGGAACTCTTCATCGCCGCTGCTGCCGGGGGCAACTCCAACGCCCTGTCGCAGATGGGCTTCGAGCACTTGATCCACGAAATGACCACCCAGCCGGGTGACTTCGCCGTCTCCTGGGTCGTGCTGCTGACCCTGATCATCATGTCGGCCATGTCCTGGTACTGGACCGTCATCAACATCTTCCGTGCTACCCGCCTGAAGAGCGCTGCCGACAAGGTCGTGAGCCTGTTCTGGGATACCCCGAACGCCCAGGACGCCATCCGCGCGATGGAAGAACAGCCGGCTTCGGAACCCTTCTCGAAGATCGCCCTGGACGCTGCCCAGGCAGCTGCCCACCACCAGCGTGCCGAAGGTGGCGCCACCGGTGGCCTGGGTGAGAACCTGAGCCGTTCGGAATTCGTCGATCGCGCCCTGCGTCAGGCCGTGACCCGCGAAAGCAACAACCTGCAGTCGGGCATGACCCTGCTGGCCACCGTCGGTGCAACCGCTCCGTTCGTCGGTCTGCTCGGTACCGTGTGGGGCATCTACGGCGCGCTGATCAAGATCGGTGCCACCGGTTCCGCCTCGATCGACGCCGTTGCCGGCCCGGTGGGTGAAGCGCTGATCATGACCGCCATCGGTCTGTTCGTCGCTATCCCGGCCGTGTTCGCCTTCAACTTCTTCAGCAAGATCAACAGCGCCACGATCAGCAAGTTCGATACGTTCGCTCACGACCTGCACGACTTCTTCGCCACCGGTTCGCGCGTTCGCTAATTGCGACGCGCTTCACCTGGCGAGAACGTAGTCAACACGATCTAGACGGAGCCCGTTATGGCTTTCAGTAGTGGTAACAGCGGCGGCCCCATGGCCGACATCAACGTTACGCCCCTCGTGGACGTGATGCTGGTGCTGCTGATCATCTTCATCATCACGGCGCCCCTGATGTCCCACAAGGTCAAGGTGGATCTGCCGGAGGCCAACCTGGTGCAGAACCCGGAAGACGCTGAAAAGCGTTCGGGCCCGATCACCCTGGCAGTCAAGGAAGACGGCTCGATCTACTGGAACGACGAGGAAATCAACAAGCAGACTCTCGAGTCGCGCTTGGCGACCGCCGCCCAGCAGACCCCGCAGCCGCCGCTCAACCTGCGTGGTGACCGCACCACCAAGATGCGCGTCATCAATGAGATGACGAAGATCGCGCAGGAACAGGGCATGCTCGACGTTGGCTTCGTTGCCACCAAAGAGAAGGGGCAGTAAGCCATGGCGTTCAGTACTGGTGGTAACAAGGGCCCTATGGCCGACATCAACGTCACGCCCCTCGTGGACGTGATGCTGGTGCTGCTGATCATCTTCATCGTCACCGCGCCGATCATGACCTATCCGATCGCCGTGGACCTGCCGCAGCGCGTGCTCAACCCACCGCCGCAGCTGGTCGAGCCGCCGCCGCCGATCGAACTCAAGATCGACGCAAGCAACCAGGTCTCGTGGAACAACAGCCCGGTCGCTACCGGTGAGTTGCAGCAGCGGATGGAACAGGAGGTCCAGAAGGACCCGACGAACCAGCCGGAACTGCGCATCGACGCCAGCCCGGACTCGGAGTACGACGTGATGGCCAAGGTGTTGGCTGCCGCGAAGAATGCTCAGATGAAAAAGATCGGCTTCGTACAGCAGTAAATCGCACGACGCAGTCATGACGCGACTGGAAAGCGCCCCTGGAAACGGGGGCGCTTTTTTTTTGTGTGGGCCCATGCGCTTCGCGCACGCGCCGGATGCCCGCGGCCCGCTATCATCCGCCCATGCTCGCCACCTACCCTGCCCTTGCGGCCTGGCTCGACGCCGTCCCGCATCTCCGTCCCCTGCTCGTGGCGGCCTACATCCTCTACCTGCTGTGGCTGACCGGCTGGATCATGCTGCAGAAGCGCGAACCGGTCGCCACGCTGAGCTGGATCCTGTCGCTGGCCGCCCTGCCCTACCTCGGGCTCTTCATCTACTACCTGCTGGGCCCGCAGAAGGTGAAGCGCCAGCGCCTGCGCCGCGGCCGCGCGCGGTCCGGCATGGAGCACTACAGCAGCGTCTGCCCGCCGGATGCCGATTGCACGGAGTTGGCCAAGATCGCCCAGGCCACGACCGGGCTGGCGCCCACCTCGGCCACCGAGGTGGAGTGGCTGGTCGATGGCGCCGCTACCTACCGGGCCCTGCTCGCTGCCGTGGCCACCGCGCAGGACCACCTGCACGTGGAGTACTACATCTTCAACCCCGACCACGCCGGCACCGCCCTGCGCGATGCGCTGGTCGAGCGCGCCCGCGCCGGCGTGCGCGTGCGCCTGTTGCTGGATGCGGTGGGCTCGTCGGCGATCCGCAAACGCTTCCTGCAGCCGCTGCTCGAGGCCGGCGGTGAAGTGGCCTGGTTCCACCCGCGCCAGCTGCTCAAGCCGTTCAAGCGCCCGTGGATGAACATGCGCACCCACCGCAAGCTGGTGGTCATCGATGGCCGCGTCGCGTTCACCGGCGGCATCAACATCACCGACGAGGAAGACGAGAGCCGCCGCGCCGATGCCTATCGCGACCTGCACATGCGCCTGGCCGGACACGTGGTGCGCAGCCTGCAGCTGGTCTTCATCGAGGACTGGATCTATGCGACCGGCCAGCCGCCGGAGCGCTTCGCCATCGCGCAGCTGTGGCCGCACGACATGCCCAGCCGCAAGGACGGCCGCATCGACGCACAGGTGCTGGTGTCCGGCCCGGACTCGGCCTGGGAAACCATCCACCGCCTGCAGGTGGCCGCCATCCACGAAGCCCGTGAACGGGTCTGGCTGGTGACGCCCTACTTCGTCCCGGGCGAGGCGGCGCGCATGGCACTGACCTCGGCCGCGCTCGGCGGCCTGGACGTGCGCCTGCTGGTACCGAAGATGAGCGACTCGTGGTTCGTCACCCAGGCCGCCCGTTCGTACTTCGACGAGCTGCTGCTGGCCGGGGTGCAGATCTACGAGTACGGCCCGCGCATGCTGCATACCAAGGCGTTCATCGCCGACCGCGACGTGTGCATCGTCGGCAGTGCGAATTTCGACCACCGCAGTTTCCGGCTCAACTTCGAGTTGTCGATGATGCTGGTGGACGCCGACCGCGTGGCCGCGCTGGAGGCGATCCTCGCCGCCGAGTTCGATGCCGCCGTCCAGGTCCGCAATGACCGCAAACGGTCGCTGTGGCTGCACCGGGTCCCGGAGGCGTTCGCGCGGCTGGCCTCGCCGCTGTTGTGACCGGCCACGTGGAACCCCGCGTGCCGGCGGCGCTACACTTGCCGGCACCACGGGGAGAACGATGATGCATTGGCTGTTCCTGCTGCTGGCGCTGGGCTGCTTCGGCCTCGCGCTCAAAACGCCCCAATGGGGGCTGATGCTGCTGGCGTTGCTGGGCGCGCTGGTGTTCCTGCTGATCTGGGTGCGCGGCATGTACGTGGCCCGCTTCGGCACCCTGCAACGCGACATCTCCAGCGTCATCGACCCCGCCGAACTGCGCCGGCTGCGCGAGCAGGCCCAGGCCCGCCGCCAGACCGGCGCCGACGATACCGATACCCCGTAGTGCCATGACCCAGCTCAGCGTCAACGTCAACAAGATCGCCGTGCTGCGCAACTCGCGCGGCGGCACCGACCCGGATGTGCTGCAGGCTGCGACGGCCTGCCTGGACGCGGGCGCGCATGGCATCACCGTGCATCCGCGTCCGGACCGCCGCCATATCCATGCCGAGGACGTGCTGGCACTGTCGGCGCTGACGGCGCAGCGCGGGGTGGAGTTCAACATCGAGGGCAACCCGTTCGCGCCCCCGCGGGAGGGCTACCCTGGCCTGCTGCCGCTGTGCGCGCAGACCCGCCCTGCCCAGGCCACCCTGGTGCCCGATGACGATGGCCAGCTCACCTCCGACCACGGGTTCGACTTCAGCCGTGACGGCGAGCGCCTGCGCCCGCTGATCGCCGCGCTCAAGTCGCATGGCTGCCGGGTGAGCCTGTTCGTCGACGCCGGCAACCCCGACATCGCCCAGGCCGCGGCGATCGGCGCCGACCGCGTCGAGCTCTACACCGGCCCGTATGCCGAAGCACATGCGGGTGGCGATGCCAGCGCGATGCTGGCCCTGTTCGCCGATGCCGCCCGGCGCGCCCAGGCCGCCGGGCTCGGGGTGAACGCCGGCCATGACCTGTCGCAGGACAACCTGCGCGACTTCCTGCAGGCCGTGCCGGACGTGCTGGAAGTCTCGATCGGCCATGCGCTGATCAGCGAGGCCCTGTACGCCGGGCTGGACGCGACGGTGAAGGGATACCTGGCGCTGCTGTAGGGCGTCCACCGACCGTTGACTGGCGCCATGACCCACGATGTCCTGTCCGCCTGGCCTGTGGACAAGTTTGGGGACGAAATCGCGCCTGTACCGCCAGAGGCCTGCCGCAGCAGGACTTTCGGGATATAGTGGGGCTGTGGTTAGTAATACTGCTAACCAAAGATTAACCTCTGCAGCCGCCTGCCATGAACACCCGCCTCCGCGCGCTCCAAACCGGCTATTCCCGAAGCACCGACCGTACGTCTCAGTCCCTGAGATGCCGCGGCGATAGGCTTTGACCATGGGTATCGCGATCAAAGGCCGAGGTTCCACCACGCATCTGGCGGGCCGTTTCGAGGCTACCGTCAGCGAAGTCGTGCATGACGGCTGGGACGCCGACGAGGGCGAGGAATTCGCCGCGCCACGGCTGCGCACCGAAGTGCGCGCCGAAACCGCGCGCAGCATCATCAGCCGCAACAAGTCGCCGGACGTGGGCTTCAGCCAATCGGTCAATCCGTACCGCGGCTGCGAACATGGGTGCTCCTACTGCTTCGCCCGCCCCTCGCACGCCTACCTCAACCTGTCGCCCGGCCTGGACTTCGAGACCAAGCTGTTTGCCAAGACCAATGCGCCGCAGCTGCTGCGCAAGGAGTTCTCGCGGCCGGGCTACGTGCCGCAACCGATCGCGCTGGGCATCAACACCGATGCCTACCAGCCGATCGAGCGCAAGCTCAAACTGACCCGGCAGTTGATCGAGGTGATGCTGGAAACGCGGCATCCGTTCTCGCTGATCACCAAGAACGCGCTGGTCGAGCGTGACATCGACCTGCTCGCGCCCCTGGCCGAGCAGAACCTGGTCAGCGTGCACTTCTCGGTGACTTCGCTGGACCCGCACCTGTCGGCCAAGCTGGAGCCGCGCGCCTCGGCACCGCACGCACGCCTGCGCGCGATGCGTCGCCTGCATGAGGCTGGCATCCCGGTCGGGGTGATGGTGGCGCCGGTGATCCCGTGGATCAACGATGCCGAACTCGAGGCGGTGCTCGAAGCCGCGCGTGATGCCGGTGCCTCCACCGCCGGCTACGTGCTGCTGCGCCTGCCGCTGGAAGTGGCGCCGCTGTTCCGGGATTGGCTGGACACCCACCATCCGGACCGCGCCACGCACGTGATGAGCACGATCAACCAGCTGCGTGGTGGCAAGGACTACAACAGCGAATTCGGCAGCCGCATGCGCGGCGAAGGCGTCTACGCCGACCTGCTGTCGAGCCGGTTCAAGCTGGCGCGCAAGCGGCTCGGATTCGATGCCCAGCACAGTCACTGGCCGAAGCTGGACTGCGCGCGGTTTGTAAAGCCGTTGCCGCCGCGGGCAGACTCACCGCAGGGCAGTTTGTTCTGATGTCGAGCAGTGGGCCGCGGGATTGACGGGGCCAATCACTTCATCCCGATCTTGAGGCTGCGCGTGGGAAGCCCGGCCTGAGCCCACAGATCGCGGCGATTCCCTTGTCCGTGCATTCAAGCATCATCAGCGGCAGACAGTAGTCACAGATGGCAGCAATGTGTTGTGGGGCCGCTGTCATGCGATGCGACTTGGAAACAGATGCGCCACTCCGGCAAGCTCAGCCTGTCCGGGCAGTGGCTGCGTCTGCTGTCGCCGCAGGGACCGCTGTTCTGAGGCCAGGCGGCGGCAATTCTCTGGTGCTCGCCATCGCCATGAACCGCTGCGGCTGAGGTTGGATGGAGCTTCCGTTGCAGGCGGTGACGCGTGCGCTCCACCGCGAAGCGGGCGGGATCCTTGTTGCCTTGGTGCAGACACGCTGGAACTCAGCGCTTGCTGATCGATATGTAGCTCAAGCGCCTCTGATCCGGGCCGAGCCCGAGAATCACGGCGGCGCCCTGGATCTCGAACGACCAGTAGGCATTGGCGTCGGGTGCGTCAGGATGAGGCGGATACAGGACCGCAGCAGGCCATGGCGCACCTTCCATCAACAGATCGGGTGCTCCCAGCTTGAGCAACAACCTTGCGTGCTCGGGATTGTCCCCGGCGCTATGAAGCTCAACCTCCTGCAGAGCCACCCCTGCAATGGCTCCGCCGTGCGCCTTGCGCACATTCGCCCGGCCGTCGGAACCGGGTGGGCCCAGTTGCGTGCCAAGTTGCTGCTCCAGGGCGTCAATGTCATCGAACCGGATGCTGATCAGTCGATCCACATCGCGCTTGAGGCGCTGCACCGAATGCCCACCGTCGGCGGGTACAGGCGGATCGGACTGCGCAGGCGTTGATCCACGCTGGGATGACGTGCCCGCGCAGGACGTCAGGATTGAAACGGCGATGACAACGATGAGCCACCGCTGCAGCCTGGTGCCGCCCCTACGGCAATGATGAGCATCCAGAGACTCCGCTCGCTCTCTAACCGTCCTGGTCATGATGCTCTCCGGATCGCTTTGGTGCGAATTTAACATGCGTCGAACAGCCGGATGTTCCGGGGGGCGATGGACAGGGTCGCGGTCAACGGCCAACAAGCGAACCCGCTCACCCGGGTAGTCCAGGAGAAAGTGCATGAATGTTGGAGCGGTCACCACGGCAGTCAATGCGACGATCGTGGCGGTGATGCAGGAGCAGCGCCGCAAGGTGCTGGCCCACTTCACCGCGCACGGCGCGACTTCGCCGGTGAGCGCGATCGCGCGTGACGGGCTGGAGCCGGCGGCGCAGTCCACGCTTGATCAACTGCGCGCGCAGGGCATCATCAAGGACAGCGGCGGTGAGCTCAGCTATCTGGATGCCGCCGCGCTGGCCATCCACGAGAAAAAGATGGCCAGGAGCGCCCGCGTCGCCTTGGCGGTGTTCGTGCCGGTAATGGTGGCAGTGGCGGGCGCCGTGGTGGTGGCGATCGCCTTCTCGCGCTGAGCGCGTTTGGTGGTGCAGCAGGCGTCGGCTGGTGGCCGGCTCCCTCTGGTGGCGCCGGGCTCAGTTCCCGCCGAACAGCTTCTGCGCGTTCTGGAACAGCACCCAGCTGGTGGCGATGAACTTGTCGCCGCCGTGCGGTCGATTGCCCCGATGGGTGTGGGTGAACGCGGTCGGTGCGATCAGCAGGCTGCCGGTGCGCGGAGCGATCTTGCGATCCTGGAACAGGAACTCGGTTTCGCCCTGTTCGAAATCATCGTTGAGGTAGAGCGTCCATAGCAGGTGGCGATGCAGGGTCTCGCCGGCCGGATCGCGCGGGTACAGCTCGCAATGCCAATAGGGATAGCCCCCCTCGCCTGCGGCATACCATTGCAGATTGATGGCACCGGGGCGCAGGCACGTGCGCGCCAGATCGGACAGCGTGGCATCGTCCATGCCGGGGAAATCCTCGGCGGCCAATCGACGCGGCTTACCGTCGCTGTCCTGGATCTGCAACATCAACGGCGAGATCAGTGCCTGTGGATAACGTCGTAGATAACTCAATACGCCGCGGAAAACCGCCTGTTGCAGCTGGATGTCGACATCGCGCCACGCGGCATCGCCACTGATGCGCAGATCCTTGCTGTGCTTGAGTTCCGGGAACACACCACTGCCTACTTCCCCCGGTCGCAACTGTGCACTGGATCGCATCCGTGCCTGGATGGCTGCGCACATCTCGACGGGGATGGCGTTGTGGATTACTTCGATGAAGTCGTGTTCCGTGTCGGCCGTCATGGTGTCATCCCTGGGCATCTGGGGCGATGGTGACCGCTGTGCTCGCCGATGTCACGCCGTTGCCATGTGCGGGGCGCGGAGGCATCGACGGGGCCGATATCGCATCGGCCCCGTCGATGGCGATCAGGCCTGCGCGCTGTCGTGCTCGCGGTGATAGCGGGTGGCTTCGGCCACTTCATGCCGCGAACCGAGGAACACCGGCACGCGCTGGTGCAACTGGTCGGGCTGGATATCCAGGATGCGCTCGCGCCCGGTGGTGGCGGCGCCGCCGGCCTGCTCCACCAGCAGGCCCATCGGGTTGGCTTCGTACATCAGGCGCAGCTTGCCGGCCTTGGACGGATCCTTTTTGTCCCACGGGTAGATGAAGATGCCGCCGCGGGTCAGGATGCGATGCACGTCGGCGACCATGCTGGCGATCCAGCGCATGTTGAAGTTCTTGCCGCGCGCGCCTTCCTTGCCGGCCAGCAGGTCCTGCACGTAGCCCTGCATCGGGGCTTCCCAATGGCGCTGATTGGACATGTTGATGGCGAATTCCTGGGTGTCCGCCGGGATCTGCATGTCCGGGGTGGTCAGCACGAACTCGCCCTTCTCGCGGTCCAGGGTGAAGGCGTGCGTACCGTGGCCGACGGTGAGCACCATCTGCGTGCTCGGGCCGTAGATGCAGTAGCCGGCCGCGACCTGCGCGGTGCCTGGCTGCAGGAAGCTGGCATCGTTGGGCTGCTCGGTGCCCGGCGGGCAGCGCAGCACGGAGAAGATGGTGCCGACCGAGACGTTGACGTCGATGTTGGAGCTGCCGTCGAGGGGATCGAACAGGAGCAGGAAGTCGCCGCGCGGGTAAGTGTCCGGGACGGGCTGGCAGTGGTCCATTTCTTCCGACGCGCAGGCGGCGAGGTGGCCGCCCCAGGCATTGGCCTCGAGCAGGATCTCGTTGCTGATCACGTCGAGCTTCTTCTGCGCTTCGCCCTGTACGTTGCCGGTGCCGGCCTCGCCAAGCACGCCGCCCAGGGCGCCCTTGCTGACCGCGATGGAGATGCTGGTGCAGGCGCGGGCGACGACGGCGATCAGCTGGCGCAGGTCGGCGTTGATGCGGCCGGCATGCTGCTCTTCGATCAGGTACCGGGTAAGCGACGTACGGGACATGGACTGTGGCTGCCAAAGACGTTTGGGGGCCATATTGTCGCCGGTCGTCCGCGGCATTACGAGGCAGGCGGAGATACAGCACAACGCCAGGTAGAGCCGAGCCATGCTCGGCTGCCTTTCGCGCGGAGCAGGAGCAGCCGAGCATGGCTCGGCTCTACCTGGGATGCGCGCCGCCGCGACCGGACCCGATCCGCCGCATCGCGCCGCGACCCGACCCGCCGCGAACAAGAGAACGGCCGCACGCGGCGGTCGGTCTTCATTATTGGCGCCGGCCATACACGACATTACGAGGCAGGCGGGGATACGGCAAAAAGCCAGGTAGAGCCGAGCCATGCTCGGCTGCCTTTCGCGCGGAGCAAGAGCAGCCGAGCATGGCTCGGCTCTACCTGGGCCGCGCGCCGCCGCGACCGGACCCGATCCGCCGCATCGCGCCGCGACCCGATCCGCCGCGAACAAGAGAATGGCCGCACGAGGCGGCCGCTCTTCATTACTGGCGCCGGCCATCCACGGCATTACGAGGCAGGCGGAGATACGGCACAACGCCAGGTAGAGCCGAGCCATGCTCGGCTGCCTTTCGCGCGGAGCAAGAGCAGCCGAGCATGGCTCGGCTCTACCAGGGATGCGCCCCGTCCAGTCCAGTCCCGCCGCGCCGCGCCGCGCCGCGTCCTGTCCCATCCCGTCCCGTCCCTCCCCGTCCCTCCGCGCGTCGAACAGCAGAACGGCCGCACAAGGCGGCCGTTCTTCATTGCACTACCGAACGCATCAGCCCCTGGCGACGGTCGCCACGGCCTGGGCCACGTACGCCAGGTTGCCCTGGTTGAGCGCGGCTACGCAGATGCGGCCGGTGCCGACGGCGTAGATGCCGAACTCGTCGCGCAGGCGGTCCACCTGCGGGCGGGTCAGGCCCGAGTACGAGAACATGCCGGCCTGGTCGTTGATGAAGGCGAACTGCGGTGCACCGGCGGCGACGAGGTTCTCCACCAGGCCGTGGCGCAGGGCGTGGATACGCTCGCGCATCTCGGTCAGTTCCGCTTCCCACACCTGGCGCAGCTCGGTGCTGTTGAGCACGCCGGCCACCAGCGCCGCGCCGTGGTTGGACGGGCTGGAGTAGATGGTGCGGATGATGCGCTTGACCTGCGACTGCACGGCCTTGGCCGCGGTCGCGTCCGGGGCCACCACCGACAGCGCGCCAATGCGTTCGCCGTACAGCGAGAACGACTTGGAGTACGAGTTGGCGACCACGAAGCTGTCGATACCGGCTTCGGCGATGATGCGCACCGCGGCGCCGTCTTCGCTGATGCCCTTGTCGAAGCCCTGGTAGGCCATGTCGATGAACGGGAACAGCTGGCGGTCCTTCACCAGCTCGGCCACCTGCTTCCACTGGGCCAGGGTGAGGTCGGCACCGGTGGGGTTGTGGCAGCAGGCGTGCAGCAGCACTACCGTGCCCGGCTGCAGCTTGCCGAGGTCGGCCAGCATGGCGTCGAAGTCCACGCCGTGGGTGGCCGGATCGAAGTAGCTGTATTCGACGACCTCGAAGCCGGCGGCGCCGAACACGGCGCGGTGGTTTTCCCAGCTCGGGTTGCTGATGGCGATGGTGGCGTGCGGCAGCAGCTTGTGCAGCAGGTCCGCGCCGACGCGCAGCGCACCGCTGCCGCCGATGGTCTGCGAGGTGGCCACGCGGCCGGCGGCCAGCAGCGGCGAATCCTTGCCGAAGACCAGTTCGCGGGTGGCCTGGTTGTAGGCCGGCAGGCCGTCGATCGGCAGGTAGCCGCGCGGTTTGGCGTCATTGGCCAGCTGCTGCTCGATCTGCTTGACGGCGCGAAGCAGCGGAATGCGGCCGCTCTCGTCGTAGTAGATGCCCACACCCAGGTTGACCTTGGTCGGGCGGCTGTCGGCGTTGTATGCCTCGGTCAGGCCCAGGATCGGGTCGCCTGGGACCAGTTCCACATTTGCAAAGAAGGACACGGCGGTACTCATTCGGATGACGGAAGGGGGAGGATGTCGCGACGCAGGTTGCGGCAGAATCAGCCAAAACCGACCCATCGTAACAAAGCCACGCCGAGGGCGCGGCGGCCGCCGTCACAACCGCTTCCCGTACCATGGCGTGCGGCCCCCACCCCGCCGAGGACCTCGTACCGTATGCGCCGTTTGCCCCCGTTCGTTCCCTCCTGCGCGCTGCTTTCGGCGGTGTTTCTGCCGAACCTGGCACAGGCCGCACCGCCCGCCGACGGTGCCCCGCCCGTGGAGCGACTGCCCACCGTTCAGGTGCAGGCCGCGCGGGTACAGCAGGTGGAGGATGTGGACCTGCCGGCGTCGCTCACCACGGTGTGGCTGGATGACGAGGCCAACGGCAGGCTGGCCCAGCTGTCCGAGGCGCTGGGAGGCATTCCCGGGGTGGTCGCGCGTGATCGCCAGAACTATGCGCAGGACACCCAGCTGTCGATCCGCGGCTTCGGTGCGCGCTCCACCTTCGGCGTGCGCGGCGTGCGCGTGCTGGTCGACGGGGTGCCGGCGACCATGCCCGATGGCCAGGGCCAGCTCTCCCACGCCAGCCTGCTCTCGGCGCAGCGGGTGGAGGTGCTGCGGGGCCCGTTCTCCGCGCTGTATGGCAACTCCTCCGGCGGCGTGGTGCAGGTCTGGAGCGCCGAGGGCGCGGCGGATGACCCGTGGCGGTTGCGCCTGGACACCGGCAGCGACAACACCGTCAGCGCCGGCGCGCAGCTGCGCGGCCAGCAGGGGCCGATCCGCTACAACGTGGCGGCCAACCATTTCCGCACCGATGGCTGGCGCGAGCACAGCGCCGCGCGGCGCGAATCGCTCAATGCACGGCTGGGGGCCGACGTGGGCGGCGGCCAGTTGGACCTGGTCCTGAACTACTTCGATTCGCCCGACGCGCAGGACCCGCTGGGGCTGAGCCGGGCCCAGGTCAACGCCGACCCGCGCCAGGCCACGTCGGTGGCCACGCAGTACAACACCCGCAAATCGGTGCGCCAGGCCCAGGCCGGGCTGGTCTTCACCCGTACCGACGGCGCCCACACCTGGCGCGCGATGGGCTACGCCGGGCAGCGCAGCGTCGAGCAGTTCCTGGCGATCCCGCCGGCGCCGCAGGCCAACCCGCTGCATGCCGGCGGGGTGATCGACCTGGACGGGGACTACGGCGGCGTGGATGCGCGCTGGAGCTGGCATGGCGACTGGGCCGGGCGGCCGTTGGATCTGGTGATCGGCGCCAATGCCGACCGACAGGCGCAGGATCGCCGGGGTTACGAGAACTTCGTCGGGGATCAGGTGGGCATCAAGGGACGCCTGCGCCGCGACCAGGCCGACCGCGTCGAGAACGTCGACCAGTTCGCCCAGGCCTGGTGGCAGTGGGCGCCGCGCTGGTCGCTGCTGCTCGGCGTGCGGCATAGCACGGTGCGGTTCCGCTCCAACGATCACTACGTCACCGCCGGCAACCCCGACGACAGCGGTTCGCGGCGTTACGACGCCACCACCCCGGTCGCCGGGGTGGTGTTCCGTGCAAGCGACGCCTGGCGGCTGTACGCCTCGGCCGGGCGGGGCTTCGAGACGCCGACCTTCAACGAGCTGGGCTATCGCGCCGACGGCCAGGCCGGGCTGGCGCTGGACCTGTCCGCCGCGCGCAGCCGCAACCTGGAGGTGGGCAGCAAGTGGCATGCGCAGAGCGGCGCGCAGGTCGAGGCGGCGCTGTTCCGCGCCGATACCGATGACGAGCTGGCGGTGGCCAGCAACAGCGGCGGCCGCAGCACCTACCGCAACATCGGCCGCACCCGCCGTGAGGGTGCCGAGGCCCGCTATGCGCAACCGCTGGGCACGCAGGCCGACCTGTCGCTGGCCTACACCTGGATCGAGGCCACGGTGCGTGATCCGTATCCGCTGTGCGGCAGCTCCGGCTGCACGACCGTCGCCGCCGGCGCGCGCCTGCCCGGGGTACCCCAGCAGCAGTGGAACGCGCGCCTGCAGTATCGGCCCGGGCCCTGGCAGTGGGCCGCCGAGGTGGTGGCCTCCAGCGACACCGTGGTCAACGACCTGGCCACCGAGAAAGCCGCCGGATACGCGTTGCTGAACCTGGAAGTGGCGCGCCGCTGGAGCACCGCCCAAGGCACGTTGCGCGCCTTCGCCGGGATCGACAACGTGCTGGACCAGCGCTATATCGGCTCGGTCATCGTCAACGATGGCAACCAGCGCTATTTCGAGCCGGGCCCGGACCGCCGTTACAGCGTCGGCCTGCAGTGGCAGTGGGCGCCGTAACCGGCGCCTGAGCCGGCGCCGGCGGGTGGGTCAGCGCGGCACCTTGGCCGGCACGAACGGCGAGGTGGGGTCGCTCGCCGGGAAGGTCTCGTCCAGTGCCTCGTCCTGGTTGTCGCTGGCGTGGTCCTTGCGGGCCTGGCGCTGCTCGGGGTGTTCGCGGCCGCCGGGGTGCGGGGTGCCGGTGGGGTCCTTGCGGTCGCGATAGCCATGGCTGGGGCCGGCGACCACCGGCAGGTGGTCCGGGTCGGCAGGCGCGGGCATGCCGGCGCCGCGGTCCTCGGCGTCCTGGTTGTCGTGCTTGGCGCGCTGTTCGCCTGGAACGGGCGTGGTGGCTTCGCGCAGTGGATCGCGTTGCATGGGGGTATCTCCAGGACGGGGGCAACCACTACAGCGCTTGCCAGGTGAAGTCCCTGCGAATCGCCCGCTTTGAACGGATCTGTCACGGCTGGCTAACGGCGGCGGGGCTATTCCTGCCTGCCCCACGCACTGCCGGAGTCGTGCCATGCCCCGCCTCGACCGCCGCGCCGCCCCCGCGCTGTTCCACGCCTACCTGGAGCCGGCCCGGAGCGCGCGTCGCGTGCGCCGCGACCGCACCGAGGAAGCCCAGGCGGTGGCCCAGGACTACCTGCAGTACATGCGCAACGATTACGAGCAGCGGCGCGGCCACGGCCACCGCAGTTGGCGCGACCTCTACCCCGCGTATGCCTTCGCGCTTACCACCCATTACGCGGACTGGCCGCGCGGCAGCGATGACACCGATGGGGAGCTGGCCGAGCACTGGGAACAGATGCGCGGGCAGTCGCGGCTGGGCTGGGCGCAGGCGCGCGGCATCGTCGAGGACGCCTGGCTGGCGCTGGACCACATGCCGGCCACGGCGGTGCATGGCCTGCTGCAGTAGCGCGTAAAGGGCACCTGCACGGTGCGGACACGGGCGTTTCACGTGGGCCGGGGTACAGCTGCGTTCTCTACCACGCTGGAGTAGCACCGCCATGGCCCGACCGATCTGGACCGGCACCTTGTCGTTCGGGTTGCTCAACGTCCCGGTGTCGCTGATGTCGGGCGAACGCAAGGTCGACCTGCAGTTCCGCATGCTCGACTCGCGCGATCGCAAGCCGATCCGCTTCGAGCGGGTCAACGCTGACACCGGCGAAGAAGTGCCGTGGAAGGACATCGTGAAAGCGTACGAGTACGACAAGGGCAGCTACGTCGTGCTGGAAGAGGACGACATCCGCTCGGCCGCGCCGGAGAGCCACGAGGCGGTGGAAGTGGAAACCTTTGTCGATGCCACCACCATCGATCCGCGGTACTACGAGAAGCCCTACCTGCTGGTGCCGGCCAAAAAGGCCGAGAAGGGCTACGTGCTGTTGCGCGAGACGCTGCGCAAGACCGGAAAAGTCGGTATCGCCCGGGTGGTGGTGCGCACGCGCGAGTACCTGTGCGCGGTGATGCCACACGGCGACGGCCTGGTGCTGATGATCCTGCGCTACCCGCAGGAACTGGTGGACCCGGACGATTACAAGCTGCCCAGTGGCAGCCTGGCCGAGTACCGGATCAGCAGCAAGGAAACCGCGATGGCCGAGCAGCTCATCGATTCGATGTCCGGTGAGTGGAAGCCGGATGACTACCACGACGAGTTCCGCGAGCGCCTGCAGACGCTACTGACCAAGCGGATCAAATCCAAGGGCGGCACCACCCGGGTGGAGGACGAGCCTGTCCCGCGCGAGGACGATGCCACCAACGTGGTCGACTTCATGTCGCTGCTGCAGAAAAGCCTGGATGCGAAAAAGCGCACGCCGGCGAAGAAGACGGCGGTGACCGCCGCGCCCAGGAAGGCGGCGGCGAAGAAGGCCAAGCCTGCCGGGAAAGCCGCCAAGGCGACCAAAAAGACCGCCACGCGCAGCACCACGCGCAAGGCCGGATAAGCGCACATGTCACTGCAGGAATATCGTCGCAAACGCCGCTTCGATGGCACGCCCGAACCCGACGCCGAGCGTCGCGCCGCACAGGCACGCCGCCCGATCTTCGTGGTGCAGCTGCACCACGCCAGTTCACGGCATTACGACTTCCGCCTGGAAGCCGATGGCGTGCTTAAGAGCTGGGCGGTGCCGAAGGGGCCGTCGCTGCGCGTGGGCGAGAAGCGCCTTGCCGTGGAAGTGGAAGACCATCCGCTGTCCTATGCGACGTTTGAAGGCGATATTCCGACCGGCCATTACGGCGCCGGACACGTGGATGTGTACGACCATGGCACCTGGGCGTGCGACGGCGATCCGCTTGAGGCGATGGCCGCCGGCAAGCTCGACTTCGTCCTGCACGGTGAGCGGCTCAAGGGCGGCTGGAAGCTGGTGCGTACCGCGATGAAGGGCAAGCAGCACCAGTGGCTGCTGATCAAACGCGACGATGACGATGCACGCGATGCCGAGGCCGACGACCTGCTCGATACGGCGCCTGCACGGCGTACGGCTGGCAAACGGACTGCCGCCGCGACGCCTCGCGCTGGCACCGGCAAGGCAGTGAAGAAAGCCGCCAAGGCACCGGCGGTGCGCAAGGCCGACGCGCGCTGGCACGCGCGCGCGCTGGCGCTCCCGGACGCGCGGGACACACCCTATTCGCCCGGCTTCAAGCCGCAGTTGACCGATCACCGCGCCACCGCCCCGGACGGCGATGGCTGGCTGCACGAGATCAAATGGGATGGCTACCGCCTGCTGGCCGAGGTCAGCGATGGCGTGGTGTCGTTACGCTCGCGCGGTGGCCTGAACTGGACCGATGACTTCCCCGAAGTGGTGCAGGCGCTGTCGGCGCTGCCGGTGCGCGACCTGCGCCTGGACGGCGAGCTGGTGGTGCTGGATGCGCAGGGTCGCAGCGATTTCACCGCGCTGCAGAAGGTCATCGACGGCACGGCGAAACAACCGCTGCGCTATGTGGCATTCGACATGCCCGGCCTTGCCGGCGTGGACATCAGCCGCTCGCCGTTGCTGGCACGCAAGGCGCTGCTCAAGGACCTGATCGGCCCCACGCCCGGCACGCTGGCCTACAGCGAGCACGTGATCGATCACGGGCCTGAGGTGTTCGCGGCCAGCGGCGATGCCGGCTTTGAAGGCATCATCAGCAAGCGCATCGATGCCGCCTACGTCAACGCGCGATCGCCGGCCTGGATCAAGATCAAGCACGAGAACACCGATGAGTTCCTGATCGTCGGCTACACCGAACCCAAGGGCGCACGCAGCGGGTTTGGTTCGTTGTTGATGGCCACCCCGGACAAGGGCGGCCTGCGCTACGTGGGCCGTGTCGGCACCGGGTTCGACGATGCGCTGCTGCGCGCGCTGACCCGGCAGCTCGCCGCCTTGGCCGTGGACGATGCGGCGGTCACCCTGCCCGCGCATGTGCCGTTCCCCGCGCGCAGCGTGCACTGGGTGGCGCCGGTACTGGTGGCCGAGGTTGCCTTCCGCGGCTGGGCCAAGGAAGGCTTGTTGCGCCAGGCCAGTTTCAAGCGCCTGCGCGAGGACAAGGCCGCGAAGGATCTGGGCGGCGCGCGGAAAGCCTCTACCGCCGAAAAAAAGACCCACGCCAGCAAGACCCGGACCAAGGCCAGCGCCGCGGCGGCAACCCGCGGTGCCGATGACGACGCGGGTGACGTCAACATCAGCCACCCCGAGCGCGTGGTGTTCGCCAAGGCGAAAATCACCAAGGGCGAGGTGGCCGACTACTACCGGCAGATGGCACGGTGGATCCTGCCCGAGGTGGCGCGCCGGCCGCTGTCGCTGCTGCGCTGCCCTGATGGGGCGGACAAACCCTGCTTCTTCCAGAAGCACCACGGCACCGGCCTGGGCGAGGCGGTGCAGGCCATCCCGCTGGAACAGAAGAGCGGGCGCGAGGACTACCTCTACATCGAGGATGTGCAGGGCCTGCTGCAGGTGGTGCAGATGAACACGCTGGAGCTGCACCCATGGGGCGCCACGGTGGCCGACCCCGAGCACCCGGACCGGCTGGTGTTCGACCTGGACCCTGGCGAGGGCGTCAGCTGGACGCAGGTCAAGACCGCCGCACGCGATATCCGCGACCGCTTGCTGGAGACCGGCCTGCAGAGCTTCGTACGCCTGTCCGGCGGCAAGGGCGTGCACGTGGTGGTGCCATTGCAGCCCAAGGCCGACTGGGCGCAGGCCAAGGTGTTCTGCGAGGCCTTCGCCCAGGCCATGGCCGAGCATGCCCCGGACCGCTACGTGGCCACCATGAGCAAGGCCAAGCGCACGGGGGTGATCTTCATCGACTGGTTGCGCAATGCGCGCGGTGCCACCAGCGTGTGTTCCTGGTCGCTGCGCGCCCGGCCCGGTGCCGGCGTGGCGGTGCCGCTGCGCTGGGAAGAGCTGGGCCGGGTAAGCGCACCGGATGCGTTCCCGTTGGCCAAGGCCCTGCAGCGGGCGCAGCGGTTGAAGCAGGACCCGTGGGAGGGCATCGACACGGTGAAGCAGGTCCTGCCCGGGGCCTGATCCACCGCAGCACCGTCGCCCTTCCACCCGCCTTCCCGACACGCGCGCGGAGGCGGCCCTGCCTCGCCGTGCATGACCCTCAACGCGGTCGGCAGCGCGCGCCCAGCCAGATCCCGGCCGCCTGCACCGGTAGCGAGACCAGCAGCACCACCACGAACCAGAACGGGAACTCGCTGCCCAGGTCCCAGGCCGCATAGACCGATGCGGCGGCAATCACCGCCCAGACCACGCCCCCGTGGACGTAGGGCGCCTTCGGTGCATAGCGCGCGGCGAACGCGGTGGCGGCCGCGCCACCGAGGATGGTCCAGGCCAGGTCCCAGCCCAGCCGTGCCTGCCCGCCCTCGCCGAGCCCGATCCACGGCGCGATCCAGCCGGCGGCGCCGCTGACCATGCCGAGCACGAACAGCGCCACCACCACGCACAGCACGGAGAGCACGGCGGTCTTGGCAAGCGACAACGCGGACATGGCGATCCAGGGCACGGGCAGGGCGCCCATTATGGACGCCTGCGCAGGCTCAGGCCTTGCCGGCGTCCCTGAGCCGGGCGAACTCGGCATCGCTGAACAGCCGCGAGCGCACCAGGAAGCGCACGCCCTCGCCGTTCTCCAGCGAGAACATGCCGCCACGCCCGGGCACCACGTCGATGATCAGTTGGGTGTGCTTCCAGTACTCGAACTGCGAGGCACTGATGTAGAACGGCGCGCCGCCGATGTCGCCCAGCCGCACGTCGCGATCGCCGACGATGAAGTCGCCCTGCGCGAAGCACATCGGCGAGGAGCCGTCGCAGCAGCCGCCGGACTGGTGGAACAGCAGGTCGCCATGGCGAGCCTGCAGCGTCTCGATCAGTCGCAACGCCGGCAGCGTGGCCATCACCTGGAGCGGGAGGTCGGTCATGATCGGGTGCCATGGGCGCCGGCCCATGGCCGGCAGGACGGAAGAACCGGCGCTGCCGTCCTGCTGCCGCCGGGAGAGGAGAAGCGACGCAGGACGGCAACGCGCAGCCGGTTACGCGCTCATGTCCAGCACCACGCGGCCCTCGATCTTGCCGGCCTGCATGCGCGCGAAGATGTCGTTGATGTTCTCCAGCGAATCGCTTGTGACCGTGGCGGCCACCTTGCCCTGCTCGGCGAATTCCAGCGATTCCTGCAGGTCCAGCCGGGTGCCGACGATCGAGCCGCGCACGGTGATGCCATTGAGCACCATGCCGAAGATATCCAGCGGGAAGTTGCCCGGTGGCAGGCCGTTCAACGAGACCGTGCCGCCACGGCGGACCATGCCCAGCGCCTGCTCGAAGGCCTTCGGCGAGACAGCCGTGACCAGCGCGCCATGCGCACCGCCGATCTCCTTCTTCAGGAAGGCGGCCGGGTCGGTGTTGCGCGCGTTGACAGTGATCGTCGCGCCGAGTCGCTCGGCCAGCGCAAGCTTGCCATCGTCGATATCCACCGCCGCCACGTTCAACCCCATCGTCTTGGCGTACTGCACGGCCATGTGGCCCAACCCGCCGATCCCGGAGATCACCACCCACTGCCCGGGCCGGGTGTCGGTGACCTTCAGGCCCTTGTACACGGTGACGCCGGCGCACAGGATCGGCGCCACCTCGATGAAGCCCACGTTTTTGGGCAGCAGGCCCACGTAATCGGCGTTGGCCAGGGCGTATTCGGCGAAGCCGCCATTGACCGAGTAACCGGTGTTCTGCTGGGCTTCGCACAGGGTTTCCCACCCGCCCATGCAGTGCTCGCAGTGGCCGCAGGCCGAGTACAGCCACGGGATGCCGACGCGGTCGCCTTCGCGGATATGGCGCACACCCGCACCCACCGCGACCACGTGGCCGACGCCTTCATGGCCGGGGATGAACGGAGGATTGGGTTTGACCGGCCAGTCGCCGTCGACCGCGTGCAGGTCGGTGTGGCACACGCCACACGCTTCGATCTTCACCAGGATGTCGCCCGGGCCGGGACGCGGCACCTCGACCTCCTCGATGCGCAGCGGCGTGCCGAACTCGCGGACGACCGCGGCCTTCATGGTCTTGTTCATGCGTGGATCTCCGTGGATTGCCAATGACGGCACTGTGGCGCCGGCCTCATGCCGGCGCCTTGATCGGAATCAACCGGGGGCTCAGAAGAAGCCCAGCTTCTTCGGCGAGTAGCTGACCAGCAGGTTCTTGGTCTGCTGGTAGTGGTCGAGCATCATCTTGTGGTTCTCGCGACCGATGCCCGACTGCTTGTAGCCACCAAAGGCCGCGTGCGCCGGGTAGGCGTGGTAGCAGTTGGTCCAGACCCGCCCGGCCTGGATGCCGCGGCCCATGCGGTACAGGCGCGAGGCATCGCGGCTCCACACGCCGGCGCCCAGGCCGTACAGGGTGTCGTTGGCGAGCTCCAGCGCTTCCTCCTCGGTCTTGAACGTGGTCACCGAGACCACCGGCCCGAAGATCTCCTCCTGGAACACGCGCATCCTGTTATGGCCCTTGAACACGGTCGGCTTCACGTAGAAGCCGCCGGCCAGGTCGCCGTCGAGCTTGGCCTGCTCGCCGCCGATCAGCACCTGCGCACCTTCCTGCCGGCCGATGTCGAAGTAGGAGAGGATTTTTTCCAACTGCTCGGAGGAGGCCTGTGCGCCGACCATGGTGGCGGGATCGAGTGGATTGCCCTGTTTGATCGCGGCCACGCGCGCGAGCGCACGCTCCATGAATTTCTCGTAGATCGATTCCTGGATCAGCGCGCGCGAGGGGCAGGTGCACACCTCGCCCTGGTTGAAGGCGAACAGCACGAAGCCTTCAACGGCCTTGTCGAGGAAGTCGTCGTCCTCGGCCATCACGTCGGCGAAGAAGATGTTCGGCGACTTGCCGCCCAGTTCGAGCGTCACCGGGATCAGGTTCTGGCTGGCGTACTGCATGATCAGACGGCCGGTGGTGGTCTCGCCGGTGAAGGCGATCTTGGCGATGCGCGGGTTGGAGGCCAGCGGCTTGCCCGCCTCCACGCCAAAGCCGTTGACCACGTTGAGCACGCCCTTGGGCAGCAGGTCGCCGATGACCTCCATCAGCACCAGGATCGAGGCCGGGGTCTGCTCGGCCGGCTTGAGCACCACGCAGTTGCCGGCCGCCAGCGCCGGGGCGAGTTTCCAGGCGGCCATCAGCATCGGGAAGTTCCACGGGATGATCTGCCCCACCACGCCGAGTGGCTCATGGAAGTGGTAGGCGACGGTGTCCTTGTCGATCTCCGACAGGCTGCCTTCCTGCGCGCGCACCGCACCGGCGAAGTAGCGGAAGTGGTCGGCCATCAGCGGCACGTCGGCGTTGAGCGTCTCGCGGATCGGCTTGCCGTTGTCCCACGTCTCGGCATGCGCGAGCAGCTCGAGGTTCTCTTCGATGCGGTCGGCGATCCGGTTGAGGATGTTGGCGCGCTCGGTGGTCGAGGTCTGGCCCCAGGCGGCCTTGGCGGCGTGCGCGGCGTCGAGGGCGGCCTCGATGTCCTCGGCATTGGAGCGCGCCACCTCGGTGAACACCTTGCCGGTCACCGGGGTGGTGTTCTCGAAGTACTGGCCGCTGCGCGGGGCCACCCACTCCCCGCCGATGTAGTTGCCGTAGCGCGGCTTGAAGATGGACTGCGGATCGGTGGCGTGCGGCTTGGCGGACGTGACAGCGTTCATCGGGGTGTCTCCGGCAGAGGTGAAAAGGCCCATCGGGGTCCCTTCCCTGCCGCAAGGACGATGCCAGCTTTGCCCTGCTGCACTGCGGCACCCGCTCATGCCGTGCGGTGCCGCACGCGACCCATCGAATCTGTGGCAGTGCAGCACGGCAGGTCATTGCGCGGTAACGCCGGCTGTGCTGTTTATCGGAACAGGTCCCGCTACAACTGTCGCAGAGTGCGACACTGGAGAATCAGGTGTCCCAGCTTCCGCTCCAGCACCGCGTCGGCAATGCGCGCCGCTCGTTCTTCGAGCGCGGCGCGGCGCCGGTCGGCATCGTCCCCGATACCATCCTGCAGTCGTGGCAACGCTGCCTGCGAGGCGGCTTGTCGGTGGATGCGCAGCCGGAGGTGGAGCCGCTGCCGGATGCGCGCCTGCGCGAACTGCGCGAGCGCCAGCAGAAGCTGTGGCGCCTGGCACGCCCGGAGCTGGACGGCCTGGCGGCCGATATCGCCGCGGCCGGCAGCATCGTGCTGCTCACCGACGAGGATGGCTGGATCCTCGACGCAGAAGGCAACCCTGGCTTCCTGGACAAAGCCGGGCGCGTGGCGCTGATGCCGGGCGTGCGCTGGGATGAGACCACGGTGGGCACCAACGCGATCGGCACCGCGATCGTCGAAGGCCGCTCGGTGGAAGTGCGCGGCGGCGAACACTACTTCGCCCCGCACGGCATCCTGACCTGCTCGGCCACGCCGATCTTCGACCCCTACGGCCAGCGCGTGGGCGTGCTGGACATCTCCGGCGATGCGCGCCTGCAGCACCTGCATGCGCGGGTCCTGGCGCGGCAGGCGGTGGCGCACATCGAGCACCGCTACTTCGACAGCGGGCTGGCCGATTGCCAGCTGCTGCGCCTGCACCATGATGCGGCCCTGCTGGGCACCGCGCGCGAAGGCATCCTCGGCTTCCGCAGCGGGCGGCTGGTGGCGGCCAACCGCGCCGGGCTGGCGCTGTTCGGGCTGGAGCATGCCGATATCGGCCACGCACCGTATGCGGCGCTGTTCGATGGGCCGCTGGCGCGGCTGCACGACGATGGCGCGTTGATCGACCGCCAGGGCCGCGCGCTGTACGGTCACCTGGACGATCGCAGCCACGCGCCGGCGCGGGTCCCTGCCCCCGGGCGTGCGCCCGCCGCCCTGCCGGTGCCGACGCGCCGTGTCGCCCCGGTGGATGCCACGCCCTTGTTCGATGCCGACCAGCAGCGCGTGCTGGAGCGGGCCTGCCGCGTGCTGGATGCGCAGCTGCCGGTACTGCTGCAGGGCGAGACCGGGACCGGCAAGGACGTCGTCGCGCGTGAACTGCACCGGCGCAGCATGCGTGCCGGCAAGCCATTCGTGGCGGTCAACTGCGCGGCGCTGCCCGAGGGCCTGATCGAAGCCGAGTTGTTCGGCTACGAAGAGGGCGCGTTCACCGGCGCGCGCCGGCAAGGCAGCCCGGGCCTGCTGCGCCAGGCGCAGGGCGGGGTGTTGTTCCTGGATGAAATCGGCGACATGCCGCTGGCCCTGCAGCCGCGCCTGTTGCGGGTCCTGCAGGAACGCACGCTGTCGCCGCTGGGCGGTGGAAAGCCGGTCCAACTGGATTTCGCGCTGATCTGCGCCACCCACCGCGACCTGGACCAGGCCATGCAGGCCGGCGGGTTCCGCAGCGACCTGTACTACCGCATCGCCGACCACACCGTCACCTTGCCGCCGTTGCGCGAGCATGCCGACCGCCCCGCCCTGGTGGCCGGGCTGTGGGCACGCCTGGGCCAGGGCCGCGTGCTGGAGCCCGCGGCGCAGGCGGCGCTGGCCGCGCACGCCTGGCCAGGCAACGTACGCCAACTGTGCGCGTGTCTGCGCACGCTGGTGGCATTGAGCGACCCCGGTGAGGCCATCGGCCTGGACGCACTGCCGGCCCAGGTCCGCATGCCCGCGCCAGCGGTGGCGCCGGCGCGTGGCGCTGACGCAGGACTGCAGGCGATGACCCTGGCGGCGATGCGCGACGCGCTGGCCGCCAGTGAGGGCAATGTGGCGCAGGCGGCGCGGGCGCTGGGTATCAGCCGCAGCACCCTGTACCGCCGCCTCGGCGAGGCCGCCCACCGGCACTGAACCGGCGCTCCGCCTCAGCCGACCAGGGCGGCCGAATCGCGCGCCAGCTGTTCGATCCCGGCCCAGTCGCGGGCCTGCAGCAGCGCCCGCGTGGTCAGCCAGGAACCGCCCACGCACAGCACGTTGGGCAGGTGCAGGAAATCGCGCGCGGTCTGCGCGCTGATCCCGCCGGTGGGGCAGAACCGCACGTCGCCGAACGGCCCGCTCCAGGCCGAGAGCATCGCGGCACCACCGGCCTGCACGGCCGGGAAGAACTTGAAGGTATCCAGGCCCTGTTCCAGCCCGAGCATCAGTTCGGAGGACGTGGCGACGCCGGGCAGGAACGGCAGGTCGCTATCGCGCGCGGCGGCATACAGCCGCGGGGTCGCGCCCGGGGCCACCGCGAAGCGGCCACCGGCCTGTTTCACCTGTTCCATCTGCGCGGCACTCAGCACGGTGCCGGCGCCGACCACCGCGTCGGGCACGGCGTCCACCATCGCCTTGATCGCCTCCATCGCCACCGGCGTACGCAGGGTCACCTCGATCACCGGCAGCCCGCCGTTGAACAGCGCGCGCGCTACCTCGACGGCATCGTCGACGTTTTCCGGGGTGAACACCGGAATCACCGGGGCCAGTTTCAGGACTGCGCGTACGCGCGGATCAGCGCCGGACATCGAATCGCTCCTCGCCCGTGAGGGCCATGATGTCAGCCTCGCTGACAGGGTTGAAGTCGCCGGGAATGGAGTGCTTCAGGCAGCCTGCGGCCAGGCCGAAGCGCACGATCGCGTCCGGCGCGAAGCCGCGCATCATGCCATGCAGGATGCCGGCGGCGAAGGCATCGCCACCGCCGATGCGGTCGACGATGCCGATCATCTCGCGCGTGGGTGCCACTGCACGGGTACCGTCGCGCCCGAGCAGCATCGCCCCGAGCGCATGGTTGTCCACGCTGTGCGGCGTACGCTGGGTGCAGGCCATCCACTGCAGCCGCGGGAAGGCGGCGAACGCCTGCGCCGCCGCCGCATCGACACGCTCGGCGAGCTGCGCCTGCGGGAAGTCGCCGCCGAGGACCACGCCGATGTCGCGGTAGTCGGCGAAGGCCACGTCGGCACAGGCGAACAGGTCGCGCAGGATGCCGGCCGCGTCGCCCTGCCAGCGCGCCCACAGCGATGGGCGGAAGTTGCCGTCGAAGGACACCTTCACCCCGCGCGCGCAGGCCGCGCGCGCCGCGGCGAGCGTGGCCTCGGCCATCGCCGGGTTGAGCGCCGGGCTGACCCCGGACAGGTGCAGCCAGTCGGCGCCGACCAGCAGCGCGTCCCAGTCGTAGTCGGCGGCGCTGCCGCTGGCGAACGCCGAGTCGGCACGGTCGTAGACCACTTCGCTGGCGCGCTGCACCGCGCCGGTGGTGAGGAAGTACAGGCCCATGCGCCCCGGCCGCACCCGCACGTGGCCGGTGTCCACGCCGTGCCGGCGCAGTTCGCCGGCGACGAAGCCGCCCAGCGGGTTGTCCGGCAGCGTGCTGACCATCGCCACCGCGTGCCCCAGGTGCGCCAGCGAGACGCCGACATTGGCCTCCGCACCGCCGGCGTGCACCGCCAGCTGCGCGCTCTGCAGCAGCACCTCACGGCCGGGCGCGCTCATGCGCAGCAACAATTCTCCAAAACAGACGACACGACTCATGGTGGTGGATCCTTGTGAAGGCCAGGGCCGGTGGAAAGCCGCCCAAGCGGAATGGCTAGCGGTGTCATTCTAGCCTTGCGGCGCCAGCCGTCCACCGGGCGGAATGTCGAAAGCATTGTCCCGCAAGCCTCCAAGGGACATTCAAAATCTGTTGCGCTGCAAGATGCTCCTTCTGGAGCGGGCTGTTAACGTCCGCCCTGACCAGCGGTGTCATTGCACTGACATGTCGCCGGATAGCTGTTTCATGTAGCACCTTGGGAGAGGGAAAACATGCAATCTCGAAACATCCAGAAAAAGACACCGGTTACCTTGCTTGCCCTGTCGATCGGCCTGGCGCTGAGTGGTACCGCGCTGGCCCAGGAAACGCCCACCGACCTGGACACGGTCACAGTCACCGGCTACCGCGCCAGCGTCGAGAAGGCGCTGGACATCAAGCGCGGCGAAGCCGGCGTGGTCGATGCGATTGTCGCCGAAGACATCGGCAAGTTCCCGGACCTGAACCTGGCCGAATCGCTGCAGCGCATCCCCGGCGTGGTCATCACCCGCGAAGCCGGCGAAGGCCGCAACATCTCCGTGCGTGGCCTGGGCCCGGACTTCACCCGCGTGCGCATCAACGGCATGGAAGCGCTGACCACCGTCGGCGCCGGCGACCAGAGCGGCGGCACCAACCGCGGCCGCGGCTTCGACTTCAACGTGTTCGCCTCGGACCTGTTCTCGCAGCTGCTGGTGCGCAAGACCGCCTCGGCCGATGTCGAGGAAGGCTCGCTGGGCGCCACCGTGGACCTGCGCACCGCGCGCCCGTTCGACTACGACGGCTTCACGTTCGCCGCCAGCGGCCAGGCCAGCTACAACGCCATGGCCGAAAAGGCCGACCCGCGCGTGGCCGCACTGATCTCCAACACCTTCGCCGATGGCACCTTCGGTGCGCTGCTGTCGGTGGCCTACTCCGAGCGCCAGGCGCTGGAGGAAGGCTCCAACACCGGCCGCTGGGCCAACGGCCCGAGCAACAACAACTTCAACGCCGCCTCGCCGTTCGCCGCCGCGCGCAGTGCCAACGTCTACCATCCGCGCTTCCCGCGCTACGTGCAGATGGAACACGAGCAGAAGCGCCTGGGCGTCACCGGCACCCTGCAGTGGAAGCCGACCGAATCGACCGAAATCTCGCTGGACACGCTGTACTCCAAGATCGACGCCAAGCGCGACGAGCACTACATCGAGGCGATTTCCTTCAGCCGCGGCACCAGCACCACCCCGCGCCTGGTCGGCAAGCCGGCGATGATCGTCAAGAACGGCGCGATCGAGAACAACGCCCTGGTCTACGGTGAGTTCGACAACGTCGACATCCGCACCGAAAACCGCCATGACGAGTGGAGCACCGAATTCAAGCAGATCGCGCTGAACGGCCAGCACCGTTTCGGCGATGACTTCACCTTGTCCGGCAAGGTCGGCATCTCGCGCTCCAAGCACGAGAACCCGATCCAGACCACGATCATCATGGACAAGTACGACGTCGACAATTACAGCTACGACTACCGGGGCAACAGCCGGTTCCCGACGCTGAACTACGGCATCGACCCGACCAATCCGGCGGGCTGGGAACTGGCCGAAATCCGCCTGCGCCCGCAGTACGTGGACAATGACTTCGATACCGGCCAGATCGACTTCAACTGGAACATCAGCCCCGGCTTCCGCCTGAAGGGCGGCATCCTGGCCAAGAACTACACCTTCAAGACGGTCGAGCTGCGCCGCGCCAGCGAGCTGGCCGTGCCCAACTTCCCCAACGGCAGCAAGATCGTGCCGGTGGACATGACCCAGCAGGAAGGCCTGAAGGGCATCACCGGCAGCCCCAACAACTGGGTGGTGCCCAACCTTGATGCGATCGCCGACCAGTTCGACATCTACAGCAACAGCGGCATCTTCGCCGTCGCCCCGCGCGCCAACAACGTGCGCAGCGTGGACGAAGAGGATCGTGGCGGCTACCTGATGGGCGAGTTCTCCACCGAGCTGGGCAGCATCCCGTTCTCGGGCAACGTCGGCGTGCGCTATGTGCGCACGAAGCAGACCGCCACCGGCCTGTCCACGCTGACCACCACCACGGTGTCCACCACCGCCGAGCGCACCTACGACGACACCCTGCCCTCGTTCAACCTGGTGGCGGAAATCACCCCGGACTTCCTGATCCGCCTCGGCGCGGCCAAGGTGATGAGCCGTCCGGGCCTGGGCAACCTGACCCCCGGTTCCACCGTGGCCGTGGCCGGCGCGGCGCGCACCATCGCCACCGGCAACCCGGACCTGGACCCGATCCGCGCGACCAACGTGGACCTCGGCTTCGAGTGGTACTTCGCCGAAGGGGCGATGGCCGGTGTCGGTCTGTTCTACAAGGACATCGAGACCTTCATCCAGACCACCCGCGAAACCCACCCGTACAGCTTCAGCGGCCTGCCCGACGCGCTGCTGATCGGCACCGGCGCCAGCCCGGACAGCGACTTCACCTACACCAAGCCGGTCAACACGCCGGGCGGCGAGCTCAAGGGCGTGGAGGTCAACTACACCCAGCCGTTCACCTTCCTGCCGGGCAAGTGGTCCAACCTGGGCGTGCAGTTGAACTACACCTGGGTCGATTCGCAGATCCAGTACATCAACTCCAGCGGCCAGCCGGTGCTGAAGGCCGATCTCACCGGCCTGTCGCGCAACTCGTGGAACGCCACGCTGTTCTACGAGGGCAAGGTGTTCTCCGGCCGCGTCTCGGCGACCAACCGCGACGACTACCTGACCCAGGTGACGGGCACGGAAGCCGGCTTCAACCTCGACGGCTACCACGGCATGACCGGCACCACCTTCATCGACGCCTCGATCCGCTACGCGATCAACGAGAAGCTGGAGCTGAGCCTGGAAGGCATGAACCTGACCAACGAAGCCAGCGACGAGTGGGTCTACTCGCCGTCCACCGGCCAGCTGCCGCTGCAGTACACCGAGACGGGGCGTCAATTCATGCTCGGCGTGCGTTACAAGTTCTGATCCACGCCAGACGGCGGCGGCGTGAGCGATCGCGCCGCCGCTGTTGCGTCGCAAGATGTTGGGGAACGTCGGCTTTGCTAGCGTGCGTTGCGTGCAGGACACGCGGCGGGGAGGCTGCGCGCCCGCACGCAGCGCATTGGCACTGCCGTCGATCCAGCTCCCCGCGCCACCGCCGTAACGTTGAGCTGTCGAAAGGAACCTGCCATGCCGCTGCACGCTGTCCGTTCGCTCCGTCGCACCCGTCTTTCGGCCAGCCTGCTGTGGATGCTGCTGGGAGGCAGCGCCGGGGCCTGGGCACAGCCGGCACCGCAGCTGCTGTTCCACGTCTCGGCCGACAACGGCTTCACCGCCGACACCGTGCAGGGCGATGCGGTCCCCAATTTCCTGGACAAGGTAAAACGCGTGCCCGATGGCGCGCGCGGATCGGCGATCCAGTGGGAAGACGACGGCGTGCTCGCGTGGAACGCGCCCGGCAACATCCAGGCCCAGCGTGGCACGCTCGGCTTCTTCTGGCGCCCGCGCTATGCGGTGGGTGAAGCGCCGTTCGTGATCTTCCGGGTCGGCTACGCCGACCACAGCAGCTGGGACATGGCCTGGCTGCGCATCGACTGGAACGGCCACGGCTTCGACGCGTTCGTCACCGACGCCAACCTGGCGCGCACGCGGGTTTCCTTCGCGCTCGACCATGCCCCCTCGCCGCAGCAGTGGCAGCACATCGCCTTCGGTTGGGACGAGGACCACGGCGTACGCCTGTACGTCGACGGCAAGGAAGTGGCACGCCAGGACACCACCGCCGATTACGACGCCGCGCTCGACCAGTTGGGCCTGGCCGGGCGGGTGATGGCGCCCTACCAGGTGCAGAGCCGCTACAACTTCCTGCGTGGCAGCGACCTGGACGAGATCCGCGTCTACGATCGCCTGCTCGACCCGGCCGGCATGGCCGCGCTGGCACGCAATACGGCACCGACCACGGCCGTGGCCGCGCCCGATCCGATGCGTGCCTGGCGCCATCGCTTCGGCTGGGACAGCGCGGCGCCACCGGCGCTGACCGCACCGACCACGCGCATCCGCAAGGTCGAGTTCGCCGATACCAAGGACCACAAGCAGTGGATGTGGAAGGCCACCGACGGCATCGCCGAGACCACCTGGCCCGGCGTCTACAACCGCTCGCGACTGCCCGGCCGCAACGACTATTTCCAGCTGCCGGACTGGAACACGTACGTCGACGGCGGGAAGCAGCTCGACCTGACCCTGCCGGCGGGCGAGACAGTCAACCGCATCGAAGTGCGCGGCGCTGCGTTCGGCTCGCTCAGCCACAGCGACGACGGCCAACCGCCGACGCCGCTGCTGCAGCGCCGCCCGGGCGTGGTGCGCAGCGTCGATGACATCCCCGCGCAGACCGGCGGCGTACTGCACTTCCGCAATACCGAACAGGAAACCCCGATCCAGGAAATCTGGGCCTACGACGTCGGTGCGGCGGCCGAGCCCGCCGGCACGGTCAAGCAGCGCTACGTCATCGACAGCCAGGCCCTGCCCGATTACCTCAACATCGCCAGCCTGCGGCAGTACATCGACGGGCGCTTCCCGGTGGCCGAACGCAGCACGGTGATGGCCCTGCCCAAGGGTGCCGGTTCGCGCCGCCGCAGCGCAGATACCCTGCCCGCGCAGCCGCTGCCGATCGTGCACGTGCTGATTCCCTCGGGCGTGGGCGACGCGCCGGCTGCCCAGCCGCTGATCCGCAGCTGGGCCTACAGCTGGGAGAACATGCACGACGGGCTGGATGGCGTGGCCATCGACCTGCCCGCCCTGGATCTGCCGGCGACCAACAACGGCCTGATCCCGCTCAACATCCGCATCAAGGACCCGATCTGGCCGGCGCGCGACATGATCGATGTGTCGGTATCGGTCAAGCCGGGCGAAAGGCGCACGCTGTGGCTGGACCTGCGCGACCGCATCCTCACCGCCGACAGCCTGTGGCTGTCCATCGCCTCGGCCGCGCCGGGCTTCAATGCCACCTCGCTGGACGGTGCGGAGATCCGCATGGTCTACAAGGACCGCGAAGCGGCAAAACAGGAACACGTGGCCGACCGCTTCAACCAGGCGCGCGACAACTGGGGCTTCCTGGTCGAAGAGCACACCACGTCCAAGCGCCAGCGCCTGTATGCACGCGTCTACGCCGACCTGACCGATCTGCTGCGGGTCGACCCGGACCACGCACTCGGCCGCCTGTACTGGAACTACATCAGCTACAACAGCCAGGGCAAACCGCCGTTCACCGCGCCGGTAGCACCCAAGGGCGTGCCGCAGTGGGCGTTCGCCCAGACCGAGGACCTGAAGTACGTGCGCCGCTTCGTGGACTGGTGGATCGACAACCGCCAGATCGCCTACGGCGATTTCGGTGGCGGCATCTCCGATGATTCCGACCTCACCCAGCAATGGCCCGGGTTGGCGTTGATGGGCGTGCAGCCGGACCGGCTCAATGCCTCGCTCACCGCGCTGTCCGATGCGGTGTACCGCAATGGCATGTTCAGCAACGGCCTGAGCACCATCGAGACAGACGAACTGCATGCCTACGAGGAAGGCATCAATACCAACAGCGCCATGCTCTACCTCAACTGGGGCGACCCGCTCACCGTCGAGCGGCTGATGGAGACGGTGAAGGCGTTCGACGAACGCATCATCCTGCCCAACCCGCAGGGCCACCTGCTGTTCTCCAGCAACTGGTACGGCGGCAACAAGGTCTACCGCGAACCCAACTGGCAGTGGCAGAAGCCGTACTCGTTCCCCGCGCTGCATCCGGCGTTCCTGGTCGGCCAGTACAACGCCGATGCCACCAGCCGCAAACTCGTCACCGGCCTGGCCGACAGCTACCTGGCCCACGCCTACACCGACGACAAAGGCCGCTGGACCCTGCCCAACGAGATCAGCTGGGCCACCGGCAAGACCCGTGGCGGCGAGCTCAACAACGGTTCCGGCGGTGGCGATGTCATGCATACCTTCTGGGCCGCGTGGCGCTGGAGCGGCGACGCCAGGTACCTCAAGGCGCTGGATTACCGCGTCGAACGCGGCGGCCCCGGCGCGCTGGCCAACCTGGGCGAGAACTACGTGGAAGTACTGGGCCGTGGCGCGGAATGGAACCCACGCCTGATCGCCGATGCCGACGCCGGCAACACCGGCTTCTCCAGCCTGATGGCGTGGCAGGCCACTGGCGACAAGAAATACCTCGAAGCCCTGCACGCCGACGGCATCCAGGCCAAGGCGCAGCGCGAGTACATGAATACCGAAGGCCACTGGTGGTCCGACCGGGTCGAAGCGCCGAGCGAGTTCCTGCAGCGCGCGCGGCTCGGCGGTATCGCGCTCAAGCGCAACCAGAGTTGGCCGGGGCACACCGTGAGCTGGCGCTTCGCCCAGCCCGATGCCGCCGAGCAGGTGGCGCTGCTGGTGCACGCGCCGTCGCCGGCGCGCTTCAAGGTGATCGCCTACAACCTCGGCAAGCGTGCGGTGGATGCGGACATGACCGCCTGGAACGTCACGGCGGGGCAGTGGCGGATGACCAGCGGCGTGGATCGCGATGGCGACGACCGCATCGACGGCAAGGCCAGCGTGCGTGAGCTGGCGCTCGAACGCAGCGCGTCCACCACGTTGCGGTTCGTGCCGGGGCAGGCACAGGTGTTCGAGTTCGAACTGGTGCAGGCCGGGCAGCCGGTCGAGCAGCGCCCGGACCTGGGCATCGGCCGCGGCGATGTACGCGTGGACGCCGGCCAGGTGCAGGTAACCGTGCACAGCCTGGGGCATGTGGGCACTGGCGCAGGCGTGGCGCTGCTGGAGGACGGCAACGGCCGCGAACTCGCGCGTGCCGACGTGCCGGCGATGGCCGCGCCCAGCGACCTGTTGCCGAAGACCCATACGCTGAGCCTGCCGTTGCCGTCGGGAAAGCACCGCGGCCTGCGCGTGCGGGTGATGCTGGCCGACGGGGGTGCCGAAGTGACCCAGCGCAACAATGTGGTCGTGCTGGACTGACGCGCGCAGCGGCGCAGCGGCGCAGCGCAACAACGCAGCAACGCGGCGTGCGGTGGGGCTCAGCCCGTTCCCGTGCCGCCAGAGGATACCGGCGGTCGATCGGGGTGCGACCCTGCCGCGCCCAATCCCCGTTACAGCGTGACCGTGCCCGCAATGCAGGTCACGCAGGCCCCGCCGATCCACAGCGCATCGCCCACCCGTTCCACCTGCAACCGCCCGGCACGCCCCAGCACGGTGCCCTGGCTGATCACATAGCGGTCCGGCACCTGCCCTTCCTCGAGCAACCAGCGCGCGATACCCGCATTGAGGCTGCCGGTGGCCGGATCCTCCGGCGCGCCGTCGCCAGCGATGAAGGCGCGGCTCTCGAACTGTGCCGCGTCGCCGTCGCCTGGCTGCCACGGCCCGAACACCCCGACCTTCAGTCCGTCCAGCTGCGTGTAGTCCGGCTGCAGCGCCAGCACCGTGGCGCGGTCACGCAGGCGCAGTGCCAGCCAACCGGTGCCGTTTTCCACCCAGCGCGCGTCCACCACGTCCTCCACACGCACGCCGAGACCGGCGCGCACGCGCTCGCGCACCGCCGGGTCCAGCGCCCGGCCGCGCAGCAGTGGCGGGGCCAGGAACGCCAGCCCGGTCTCGCCGTGGCGGATACGCACCAGGCCGATCCCGCACTCCTGCACGATCTCCTGCCCCTTCGGCACCCCGCCCTGCGCCAGCCACGCATGGCAGCTGCCCAGGGTCGGGTGGCCGGCAAACGGCAGTTCCTCCAGCGTGGTGAAGATGCGCACCCGGTAGTCCGCGCGCGGATCGGTGGGCGGCAACACGAAGGTGGTCTCGCTCAGGTTGGTCCAGCGCGCGAACGCCGCCATGCGCGCCTCGTCGATACCGGCGGCATCGAGCACGACCGCGAGGGGATTGCCCAGCAGCGGATCGGCGCTGAACACGTTGACCTGTTGGAACGGATGAATGGACATCGGAAACTCCGGAAGCATCACGGGATTATCCACGCCCGCGCCCACGCCACGCCGGGTAACGCCGGGTAGAGCCGAGCCACGCTCGGCTGCTCCTGGCAGAAGACAACCGGCCCGCACGTGGAGAGCGGCGCATGCCCACGCCGCGTTGCGCTGCTGCCGAGCATGGCTCGGCACTACCGGATCACGCCGCGTCGGTGTCCATCACCTGCACGCGGCGCGCGTACCAGTCGCCCCCGTCGGGCTCGAACACCGCGCTGCGAGTCATTTCACCAAGCACCGCGGGATGATCCACACCCACGCCCACGCCCACCCCGGGTAGAGCCGAGCCACGCTCGGCTGCCCTTGGCAGGAGACAACCGGCCCGCACGTGGAGAGCGGCGCATGACCCACGCCGCATTGCGCTGCTGCCGAGCATGGCCCGGCACTACCGGATCACGCCGCGTCGGTGTCCATCACCTGCACGCGGCGTGCGTACCCGTCGCCGCCATCGGGCTCGAACACTGCGCTGCGGGTTATTTCACCAAGCACCGCGGGATGATCCACGCCCACGCCCACGCCCACACCCACGCCACCCCGGGTAGAGCCGAGCCACGCTCGGCTGCCCTTGGCAGAAGACAACCGGCCCGCACGTGGAGAGCGGCGCATGACCCACGCCGCATTGCGCTGCTGCCGAGCATGGCTCGGCACTACCGGATAACGCCGCGTCGGTGTCCATCACCTGCACGCGGCCTGCGTCCCCGTCGCCGCCATCGGGCTCGAACACCGCGCTGCGGGTCATTTCACCAAGCACCGCGGGATGATCCACGCCCACACCCACACCCACGCCACCCCGGGTAGAGCCGAGCCACGCTCGGCTGCCCTTGGCAGAAGACAACCGGCCGAAACGCAGAGAGGGCATGAACCACGCCGCATTGCGCTGCTGCCGAGCATGACGCGGCACTACCGGATCACGCCGCGTCTGTTTCCATCACCTGCACGCGGCGCGCGTACCAGTCGCCCCCGTCGGGCTCGAACACCGCGCTGCGGGTCATTTCGCCCTGGTAGACGTGGACCGAGATCGCCAGGTCGTCGGCGCTGGTATTGCGGATGGTGTGGTACTCGTGCGGCGGGATCAGGCTGCCGGCGCTGCCGCAGTCGCCGAGGATCGCCGGTTGTGCGCGGAAGCGGAAGCGCTCGCCGTCGCGTTCCAGCAGCTGGTACTGGGTGATTTCCAGTTGGCCCAGCCACACCCCTTCCACGCACCACAGGCCGCTGTGGTCGTGCAGTGGCGTGCCCTGCCCCGGCCCCCAGCTCATCGCCACGATGCTGTAGCCGTGCGCCGCGCTGCGGTACAGCTCGCGGCGCGCGTAGTGGTCCTCGATCGGGTGGTGTACGCAGGCCGGCAACTGGATGCGGCTGTCGGCGATCGCCTCGCGCAGCGCATGGCGCAGCGTCGCGGCGATCTGGTGGGCATCATCGTGCTGGACCGCGTGATCGACGGCGGCGATCAATCGATCACGTCCATGAAACGGGGGAAACGGGTCGCGGAAATCTTGCATGCCCCCAGTCTAGGCGATTGCGGTGAACGCGGTGTTTGACGGGAATCACGACAGATCGGGTCAAATCAAGCGCAACGCAGATCAAAGTCGACGAAAAAGTCCCAAACGTCTATCAAACGACGCGCGTGCCATGACGTATTCACCCCCCGTGCGCCTCACCCGAACGTTCCGCGCTGGATGAAAGGCGCCTGCCGGTACAGTTCGCGCTCGCCACCGCGGGGATCGTTGGCCTGGCGTGGAACCCGGTCGAACAGCATCGTCTCGCGGCGCTCCAGCGAATACCTGTCCCAGCGCGGCAGCCCCGCATGGTGGGGATCGCCGTGCCGCGCGAACGCGATCAACGCCTCGCTCATCGACGCGGCCACCTGCCGGGCGTCATCGCCCCCGCCCGTGCGCGATCCCGGTTGGCCGGTGGTGTCGAACACCAGCGGGATATCCAGCGTGTGGAACGCCCCGAATCGGCCGCCGTCCAGCGGTGAGCCCCAATCCAGCTGGTACGCCCAGGTCGGTGCGCCCTGGCGTGCGCGCGCCTCCAGCTCCTCGACCGCGCCGCGCCAGGAGCGCCCGGCGGTCGTAGCGGCGAAGAACACCTCCGACGGCGTGTAGTGCGGGTACAGGCGCCGGTATTCCGCGATCACGGTCGACGACAGCAGGTCGGTGTACTGCTCCTTCTCCAGCTTGGCCGGGAGGGTTTCCCAGGTCAGGGCGAAGTTGGCCGGGTCGTTGCCGAGGAAGGCGCGGGTTTCATCATGGGTGTTGCCGATCACCATCGGGATGCCCGCCGACTGCGCGGCTGCCTCCGGCCAGAACGGATGCACCGGCAGCACTGCGCCGTCCAGCACCGGGCCGAGATACAGGCCGGTGTCTTCCACCCGCGACGGATCGCGCGCGCGGGTGGCCGCCAGCAGCGCCTCGGTCGAGAGCGCACGCAGCGCGGCCACATCATTCGCACCCACTGCCTGCATCGCGATCCGTGCGCGTTGGCTGGCCGCACGCGGCCCGGCCGCGGTCACCTGCTGGCCGCTCATGGTCCAGGCGCGCTGGAACAGCCCGCGCGCGGCCGGCATCGCCATCAGCGTGGCGATCTTGGCACCGCCGCCGGACTGGCCGAACACGGTGACGTTGCCGGCATCGCCGCCGAACTCCTGTGCGTGCTGGCGCACCCACTGCAGCGCCTGCACCAGGTCGAGCTGGCCGACGTTGCCCGAGCCGGCCAGGGCCGGGTCGCCGAAGGCGCCCAGGTACAGATAACCGAACACGTTGAGGCGGTGGTTGACCGTCACCACCACCACGTCGCCGCGGCGGCACAGCGCGCTGCCGTCGTACAGCGGATCGCTGCCCGAGCCGTTGTTGTAGGCACCGCCGTGGATATAGAACAGGATCGGCCGCTTGCCGCCGTCGCGCAGCGCCGGCGTCCACACGTTGAGGTACAGGCAGTCTTCGCTGCCCGGGCCATCGCTGCCACCCTGCGGGGCGGACGACCCGTACGCGCTGGCATCGCGCACGCCGCGCCACGGCAGCTCCTGCAGCGCCGGCAGGAAGCGCCGCGCGCGCGTGTCGGCCCCGTAGGGAACACCGCGGAACACGTTCACCCCGTGCTCGGCCTGGCCGCGCAGGCGTCCGCTGCGCACCGTCGCCAGCGGCGCGGCGGCCTGGCGCGGACCGGGCACGGCAGGGGCGGCGGTCGACAGCAGCGGCACGCTGCCAGCGGCGAGCATCGCTGCGTAACGCGCGCTGTCGCGCAGGAAGCGGCGGCGCTGCAGATCGGCGGGCGAATCGCTCATGGGCGGGCCTCCGCGACCGGTGCGTACCGTGCCTGCATCCACTGCAGGGCCAGCGTGGGCCACTGCGCGGTGGTGAGTCCGGGTTGGATGCGCACGCCAAAGCCATGCCCGCCCTGCGGGAACAGGTGCATCTCGCTGGCAACACCGGCCCGGGTGAGCGCCTGGTAATAGACCAGGCTGTTGTGCACCGACACCACCTTGTCGTCCTGCGCATGTACCAGGAAGGTGGGCGGCATGTCGGCGCGCACGTGGTCCTGCATCGAGAACTGCGCCACCAAGGCCGCATCCGGATGCTCGCCGAGCAGTCGAGCGCGCGAGCCGCTGTGTGCATGCGGCCCCATGTCGATCACCGGGTACAGCAGCAGGGCCACGTCCGGCCGCGCGCTCTGGCGGTCGACCGCATCGCGCGCCGGGTACGCCGGCAGGTCGAAGCCGGTGCTCAAGCGTGCGGCGACATGGCCGCCGGCGGAGAAGCCGATCACCCCGATGCGGCCTGGATCCAGCTGCCAGCGTTTCGCGCGGTCGCGGATCAGCCGCAGTGCGCGCTGCGCATCGGCGAGCGCGGCCTGGCGATCGCTGCGCCCGGCCGGCAGCCGATACCGCAGCACGAACAGGGTTACCCCGCCGCGCTCGACGAAGGCCGGCACCAGCGCAGTGCCTTCCTTGTCCAGCACGATGCGCTGGTAGCCGCCGCCGGGAATCACCAGCAGGGCGCTGCCGTTGGGGTGCTTGGGCCGGTAGGCGACCAGATAGGGCGCATCCACATCGTCGATGTAGCGGTCCGGCAATGTCGGGTCATCGCTGCGCTCGATGACGTGCGGCGTGCGCGGCGCCCCGGATTCGCCCGGCACCTGCCCGGCCGGCCACAGCGCGATGCGGTCGGCGCTGCCGACGGCGGGTTCGGTGGCCGGCACGCTGCGTTCGGCGGCGCGCAGGGGCGACGGAGCGCCTGCCAGCAACAGGCAGGCCAGCAAGGGCAGCAGAACGGCGCGGAACATAGCGGCAGGTGTCCTCGTGATCAGGGGCATCGGGTCCATGGTGCCCCGGCCGCAGCGTTCTGACGCGCTGCACATTGCCAATGACACCGGTTTACCATATACAGCACATCCAGACGCTGTCGATGGGCAGTGCACCATTCACCGGGAGACCCGCTTGAGCAACGATCACGGCACACACGACCTGCCAGACCAGGGGTTGGGCGAGATCGCCCGCGCCTTCGTCGGCGCCCGCCAGCAGGGCCGCGCAGTGCCCGATTTCCCCGGCCAGATCCCGCCGGACCTGGTCACCGCCTACCGCGTGCAGGACCAGGCGATCGACCTGTGGGACGACACGGTGGTCGGCTGGAAGGTCGGCTACATCGCGGCCGAGCGCCGCGACAGCTCGGGCGACGACCGCCTGCTGGGCCCGATCTTCTCCCGCCGGCTCTGGAATGCCACCGGTGGAACAGTGGACATCCCGGTGTTCGTCGGCGGCTTCGGCGCGGTCGAGGCCGAGTTCGTGATCCAGCTGCTGGAAGACGCGCCGGCCGACAAGCTGCACTGGACCGCCGAGGAAGCCGAAGCCCTGCCGGCCAAGCTGTTCTATGGCGTGGAAGTGGCCAGCAGCCCGCTGGCCACCATCAACCAGCTCGGCCCGCGCGTGGTGGTGTCCGACTTCGGCAACAACAACGGCCTGGTGCTGGGCGGGGAAATCCCCGACTGGACCGCCCTGGATGACGCCGACCTGCGCGCGGAAACCCGCATCGAGGGCGAGGTGGTCGGCACCGGCGGTGCCACCCTGCTGCCCGGTGGGCTGCGTACCGCCTACGCCTTCGCGTTGGCGCGTTCGGCGCAGCGTGGGCGGCCGCTCAAGGCCGGCGACCTGATCGCCAGCGGCAACGCCACCGGCATCCACGACATCGCCGTTGGGCAACAGGCATTGATCCGTTTCGCCGGCTACGGCGACATTACCTGCAGGGCCATCGCTGCCGGGTAAACCGCGCAGCCATGGACAGTCCGCTTGGGAGGGCGCAGATGTTCACTCGCAGAAATTTCCTTGCCACCGGTCTGGGCGCGCTGAGCGTGCCCGTGCTGTCGGCGTGTTCGCGCAGCACCGGCAGCGACGTGCCGGGCGCGCACCTGCTGACCGCCACCGACGTGCACGTGGCCGACTACCCCACCGTGACCGCGGTGAAGTGGATCGGCCAGCAGCTCGAACAGAAGACCGGGGGGCGCCTGAAGCTGCGCCAGTACCACTCCGGCCAGCTCGGTCGCGAATCCGAGGCGATCGACATGGCCCGCTTCGGCGCCATCGACATCACCCGGGTGTACTCCGGCGCGCTCAACAATGCGTTCCCGCTGACCCAGGCCCTGTGCCTGCCGTATGTGTTCGAATCGGTGGCGCACATGCGCCGCGCGCTGGACGGCGGCATCGCCGATGCGGTGCTGCGTGGCTTCGAGACGCGCGACCTGGTCGGCCTGGCCATCTACGATTCCGGCGCGCGCTGCTTCTACAACACCAAGCATCCCATCGTTGAACCCAAGGACCTGCACGGCCTGAAGCTGCGCGTGGCGTCCTCGGACATCTTCATCCAGCTGATGCGCCTGCTCGGTGCCAATCCCACGCCGATGTCGCTGGGCGACACCTTCTCCGGCATGGAGACGCACATGATCGACGGTGCGGAAAACAACATGCGCAGCTTCCACTCCAGCCGCCATTTCGAGGCCGCGCACTACTGGTCGCAGAGCGACCATTCCTATGCGCCGGACGTGCTGCTGATGTCGCGCGACAGCTTCGAGCAGCTCAGCCCGGCCGACCGCCAGCTGCTGCTGGAGACCGCGCGTGAATCGGTCAACGTGATGCGCCAGCAGTGGGATGCCTCGGAAAACAGCGCCCGCCAGGCGGTGGCCGACTTCGGCATCCAGTTCAACGCGGTCGACATGCCCGCCTTCCGCAAGGCCGCCGATCCGCTGCTGCAGCAGTACCTGCAGCAGCCGGAGCTGGCCGCGCTCACCCGTCGCATCCGCGACTTCGCCTGAGGCCTGCCGCGATGTCCGATACCGCTTCCGAACCGCTCGTGATCGTCCCCAGCGCGCCCCAACGCCTGCTCAATGGCATCGCCGAGGTGGCCATCCACATCGCCGTGCTGGCCCTGCTCGGGTTGGTGGTGGTGCAGGGCTGGCAGGTCTTTGCCCGCTACGTCATCAACGATTCGCCCAGCTGGACCGAGCCGGTCACGCTGCTGCTGCTGGCCACCGCGATGAGCCTGGGCGCGGCCACCGGCGTACATACCCGCCGCCACTTCGGCTTCTTCCTGCTGGCCGCGCACATGCACGCCGGCCTGCGTCGCGCCGTGGAGGTATTCTCCGCGCTGGTGGTGGCCGTGCTGGGCGTGGTGATCGCCTGGTGGGCCGCCGTGCTGTTGCTGGACGGCCTGGACATCAAGGCCGCCGGCGCCAACCTGCCGCAGAGCATCAACTACCTGCCGCTGTCGGTGGGCGGCGCGCTGATGGCGATCTTCGCCGTGAACCAGATGGTGCAGGCCGTGCGACCCGCCGACGCCGCCACCGTTGCCGAGGGAGACCGCTGAACCATGGGCATCACGATCCTCTTTACTGTTTTCGCGCTACTGCTGCTGCTCGGCGTGCCGGTCGCCTACGCCCTGGCCGCCGCCGCGCTGGCCACCCTGTGGTACCTGGACCTGCCCACGCTGGTGCTGGTCCAGCAGATCTCCGCCGGCACCGGCTCGGCCTCGCTGATTGCCATTCCACTGTTCATCTTCGCCGGTGAAATCATGATGCGCGGCGGTATCTCCGAGCGCCTGATTTCCTTGGCGTCTTCGCTGGTGGGACGCATGCGCGGCGGCCTGGGCCAGGTCTCGATCCTGTCCTCGCTGTTCTTCGGCGGCGTGTCCGGCTCGGCCATCGCCGATGTCTCGGCGGTGGGCGGCACGATGATCCCGCAGATGGTCAAGCGCGGTTACGACCGCGACTTCGCGGTCAACGTGAGCATCACCGCCGCGCTGGTCGCGCTGCTGGTGCCGCCCTCGCACAACCTGATCCTGTTCTCGGCGGCGGCCGGGGGCGGGCTGTCGATCGCCGACCTGTTCGCCGCGGGCATCGTGCCGGCCCTGCTGATGACCCTCGCATTGATGGTCACCGGCTACGTGGTGGCGCGCCGCCGTGGCTACGGCGTGGAAGTGTTTCCGGGCTGGCGCGCGGTGCTGCTGCGGATGGTCTCGGCCCTGCCCGGCCTGGGCCTGGTCGCGCTGATCTTCATCGGCATCCGCGCCGGCATCTTCACCGCCGTGGAGAGCGCGGCGATCGCGGTGGTCTACGCGCTGCTGGTCACCACCGTGCTGTATCGCCAGCTCAACTGGCGCGAGTTCCTCGGCACGGTCACCCATGCCGCACGCAGCACCGGGGTGATCCTGTTCGTGATCGCCACCGCCGCCGTGTTCGGCTGGCTGCTGGCCTACCTGCAGGTGCCGGCGGCCGCGGTGGACTTCCTGCAGTCCTTCGCGCACAGCCAGTTCATGGTGCTGCTGATGATCGTGGTGATGTTGCTGCTGCTGGGCACCTTCATGGACCTGGCGCCGATGATCCTGATCTGCACGCCGATCTTCCTGCCGGTGGCCAAGGCTTACGGGATCGACCCGATCCACTTCGGCCTGGTGCTGGTGCTGACCGGTGGCCTCGGCCTGGTCACCCCGCCGGTGGGCTCGGTGCTGTTCATCGGCACGGCGATCGGCAAGATCAGCGTCGGCGAGAGCATGCGGTCGATCTGGCCGTTCTGGTTCGCCGCGCTGGGGGTGCTGGTGATCGTCACCTTCTTCCCCGAACTGTCGCTGTGGCTGCCCGCGCTGCTGCGCGGCTGAGCCGGGTGGTGCCCGGGACGCGGCCTGCACGCGCGCGTCCCGCCATTGAACTGCGGAGACCTGCGATGACCCTGTGCAAGACCCTGGCCGGCCTCGCCGCCGGCCTGCTGCTGGCCACGGCGGTACACTCCGCCCCACCCACCACGCCATGGAAGCGGGGCATCGAGCACCAGCGCCAGGCCGACCTCGGCAATGGCACCTTCCTCAACCCGGTGCTGGCCGGCGACCATCCCGACCCCTCCGTGCTCAAGGATGGCGAGGACTACTACCTCACCCTGTCCTCGTTCGACGCCTACCCCGGCCTGCCGATCTGGCACTCGCGCGACCTGGTCAACTGGCAGCCGCTGGGTCATGCGATCACCAGGAACGTGGGCGCGATCTGGGCACCGGACATCGTCAAGCACCAGGGCCGCTACTTCATCTACTTTCCCGCGCGCACCGCCGAGGCCCGCAGCAACTTCGTGGTCTGGGCCGACCACATCAAGGGCCCGTGGAGCGAGCCGATCGACATCGGGCTGGGCGGCTATATCGATCCCGGCCACGCGGTGGGCGAAGACGGCAAGCGCTACCTGTTCCTCAGCGGCGGCGCCTACGTGCAGCTGGCCGATGATGGCCTGAGCGTGGTCGGCACGCCCAGGCACGTCTACGACGGCTGGAAATACCCGGAAAGCTGGGACGTGGAGGCCTATGCGCAGGAAGGGCCGAAGATCAATTTCCGCGATGGCTGGTACTACATGACCACCGCCGTGGGTGGCACCGCCGGCCCGCCCACCGGGCACATGGTGATCACGGCCCGCTCGCGCTCCATCCATGGGCCGTGGGTGAACGCGCCCAACAACCCGATCATGCGTACCCAGTCGGCGTCGGAGCCCTGGTGGTCGCGTGGCCACGCCACCGTCATCGAGGGCACCGACGGGCGCTGGTGGATGATGTACCACGGTTACGAGAACGGGTACTGGACGCTCGGCCGCCAGGCCCTGCTGGAGCCGATCGAATGGACCGCCGACGGCTGGTTCGTGGCCAAGGGCGGTGATCTGGGCCAGCCGCTGCGCAAGCCGGCGGGTGCCTCGGTGGGCGCGCATGGCATGGCGCTGTCGGATGACTTCAAGGGCCCTGCCCTCGGCGCGCAGTGGTCGTTCTTCAACCCCGCCCAGGACGAGTACCGGCGCCTGGACTTCAGCGGCGACGGCCTGCTGCTGCAGGGCAAGGGCCTGACCCCGCGGGACGCCTCCCCGCTGACCGCCATCGCTGGCGATCCGGCCTACCAGTTCGAGGTGGAGATGGAGGTCGGTCCCGGCGCGGTGGGCGGTGCCCTGCTCTTCTACAGCGACCGCCTGTACGCCGGCGTGGGCAGCAACGGCGAGGCCTTCGTCATGCACCGCTACGGCGAGGAGCGCCCCACCCGGCTCGCGCCCAGCACCAAGGGCGGCCGGCTCTGGCTGCGGGTGACCAACAACCGCCACATCGTCACCATCCATACCAGCGCCGACGGCCAGACCTGGCAGAAGTACCCGGTTCAGATGGAAGTCTCCGGCTACCATCACAATGTGGCCGGGAAGTTCCTCGCCCTGAAGCCGGCCCTGTACGCCGCCGGTGAGGGCAAGGTGCGGTTCCGCCATTTCCGCTACCGGGCCCTGGATTGAACGGCCCGCTAGAATCCCCTGACTCATCCCCGGTTTGAACGACATGTCATTGCGCAGCAAAACCGATCCGATGCCGCCGCACGGATTGACCAAGGGCAAGGCCGCCACGATCAATGACATCGCGCGCCTGTCCGGGGTATCCAAGAAGACCGTCTCGCGCATCATCAACAACTCGCCGCTGGTGCGCAAAGACACCCGTGAAAAGGTCGAGGCGCTGATGCGCGAGGTCGGCTACGCGCCCGATCCGCTGGCGCGTGGCCTGGCGTTCCGACGCTCGTTCCTGATCGGCATGGTCTACGACAACCCCACCGCGCAGTACATCGTGGACATGCAGTACGGCGCCCTGGATGCGCTGCGCGGCTCCAGCTTCGAGCTGGTGGTGCATCCCTGCGACTCGCGCAGTCCGGGCTACATCGACGGCGTGCGCCGCTTCGTGCAGCAGCAGAAGCTGCATGGCGTGATCCTGGTGCCGCGCGCGTCCGAGGACCAGGCGCTGGTGGACATGCTCGACGAGATCGGCTGCCGCTTCACCCGCATCGCCTCGCTGCCGCTGGACGACACCTCGCAGATGGTGGTCACCCACGACCGCGATGGCGCGGCCGAAGCCGCCGATTACCTGCTCTCGCTGGGCCACCGCGACATCGCGCTGGTCACCGGCCCCAGTGCCTACCGATCGGCACACGAACGTACCGCCGGCTTCATCGACGCCCTGGCCCAACGCGGCATCGAACTGCCGCCAGCGCGCATCGTCGAGGCCGGCTACACCTTCGAATCCGGCGTGGCCGCCGCCGAGAAGCTGCTGCTGGGCAAGCAGCGCCCGACCGCGATCTTCACCGGCAACGACGAAATGGCCGCGGGTATCTACAAGGTCGCGCTGCGCGCGGGCATCAACATCCCGCGGCAGCTGTCGATCATCGGCTACGACGACAGCCCGCTGGCCTCGCGCCTGTGGCCGTCGCTCACCTCGGTGCGCCGCCACACCCGTGACACCGGGCGCACCGCGGCCGCGATGCTGATCCAGCCCGACGGCCAGGCCGCGCTGCAGATCGCCAGCGTGCGCCCGCACCTGATCGTGCGCGATTCCTGCCAGCCGCCGGAGGATTAGCCCGCGCCGCGGCGGCGACACCGCGGGGTCAAGACGAACGCGTCGCCACGCGCCGGGGTAACCGGTGGCCGATCGCACCGCTGTACCGAACCATCGTGGGGCGCACGGCCCCCACTGCCGCAATGCAAAATGACACCGGTTTCCCATCTGGCTAGAATGACCGGAAATCGCGCCGGGGCCGACCCGTCGGCCCACCCCTGCTCTGGAGACGCCATGTACTGCAAGACCCACTACGCCACCCATCCCGACGCCATCAAGGGCGCCAGCAACGACGACCTGCGCGAGCTCTACCTGCTCGACGGCCTGTTCAATGCCGATGCGGTGACGCTGAAGTACACCCACTACGAGCGCTTCGTGCTCGGCGGTGCCGCCCCGGTCAAGGGCCCGCTGTCGCTGCCCAAGCAGACCGAGCCGGCCTCCGCCGCTGGCCACGCGTTCCTGGAGCGCCGCGAGCTGGGCATCATCAACGTCGGCGCTGGCAGCGGCACCGTCACCGTCGATGGCACCGTGTTCACGCTGGGGCCGAAGGACGGCCTGTACGTGGCCATGGGCAGCGAAGAGGTCGTGTTCGCCTCCGACGACGCCGCCACCCCGGCGCAGTTCTACCTGGCCTCCACCCCGGCGCATGCGCGCTTCGAGACCAAGCAGCTGTCGATCAAGGATGCCGTCGCGCTGGATCGCGGCGCGCTGGAAACCAGCAACGAGCGCACCATCTACCAGTACATCGTGCCGGCCACCTGCCAGTCCTCGCAGCTGCTGCTGGGCCTGACCGTGCTCAAGCCGGGCAGCGTCTGGAACACCATGCCGCCGCACCTGCATGACCGCCGCAGCGAGGTCTATTTCTACTTCGACCTGGGCCAGAACGACCGCGTCTACCACTTCATGGGCGAGCCGGAGGCCCAGCGCCACATCGTCATCCAGAACAATGAAGCGGTGGTGTCCCCGCCGTGGTCGATCCACATGGGCGCCGGCACCAGCAACTACGCCTTCATCTGGGCGATGGGTGGCGAGAACCTGGATTACACCGACATGCACGTGCTGGACATCTGCCAGCTCAAGTGACCCCGATGCGCCGCCCGCAGCGTGCGGGCGGCGCCTGTGCCGCATTGGAAAAGGACCGCATACGCAATGGCTAATCCGTTCAGTCTGGAAGGCAAGGTCGCCCTGGTCACCGGTGGCAACACCGGCCTGGGGCAGGGCATCGCGGTGGCACTGGCGCAGGCCGGTGCCGACGTCGCCGTGGCGGGCATCCAGCCGCCCACCGAGACCATCGCCGCCATCACCGCGCTGGGCCGCCGCTGCCTGGCGATCGAAGCCAACCTGATCAGCATCGAGCCGGTGGAGCGGGTCATCCGCGAAACCATCGAGGGCCTCGGTGGCCTGGATATCCTGGTCAACAACGCCGGCCTGATCCGCCGCGCCGACGCGGTGGACTTCAGCGAGCAGGACTGGGATGACGTCATGAACGTCAACATCAAGTCCGCGTTCTTCATCTCGCAGGCCGCCGGCAGGCACTTCATCGCCCAGGGCCGCGGCAAGATCATCAACATCGCCTCCATGCTGTCCTTCCAGGGCGGCATCCGGGTGCCGTCCTACACCGCCAGCAAGAGCGGCATCGCCGGCATCACCCGCCTGCTTGCCAACGAGTGGGCCAGCAAGGGCATCAACGTCAACGCGATCGCCCCGGGCTACATGGCCACCGACAACACCGCCGCGCTGCGCGCCGACCAGGACCGCAACAAGTCCATCCTCGACCGCATCCCGGCCGCGCGCTGGGGCACGCCGGAAGACCTCGGCGGCACCGCCGTGTTCCTGGCGTCCAGCGCCTCGGATTACGTCAACGGCGCGGTGCTGCCGGTGGATGGCGGCTGGCTCGCGCGGTAACGCCGTCGCTGCGCGCTGGCGCGCCCACGGTCTGCGCTGCAGATCGTGGGCCCCGCGCGACGTTACTTTCGATTCCCCACCGCTTCGCGGTCGCCCCCTGACGCAGGGGGCTTTCCCCCAGATGCACGCCGGTGGTGCCGGCCGTTGGCCAGCCGCTCTCCAGGAGCATGACCATGTTGCGTTTGATGCTGTCCCTGTCGCTGCTGCTCGCCGCGTTCAGCGCGCTGTGCGCCCCGCACCGCGTCTTCATTGCCGGCGACTCCACCGCCGCCGAATACGGCCCCGAGCGTGCGCCGCAAGCCGGTTGGGGCCAGGCCCTGCAGGGCTATCTCGATCCGGCCGTGTGGGAGGTGCGCAACCATGCCAAGGGCGGCCGCAGCACGCGCAGCTTCATCGACGAGAAACGCCTGGACGCGATCGCCGCCGAACTCCAGCGCGGTGACGTGCTGCTGATCCAGTTCGGGCACAACGATGCCAAGGTCGAAGATCCCACCCGTCATACCGATCCTGCCACGGCGTACCCGCAGTTCCTGATGCGCTACGTGCAGCTGGCCCGCGACAAAGGCGCCACGCCCGTGCTGATCACTCCGGTGGCGCGGCTGCTCTACGACTTCGGCTCGCTGCTGGATACGCACGCGCTGTACACCCAGGCCATGAAGCAGCTGGCCGCCCGCGAGCAGATCGCGCTGATCGATCTCAACGACAGCTCCACGCGCTGGATCCGCGCGTTGGGCGAGCAGGGCGCCAAGCCGTACTTCCTGTTCGTGCCCGAACAGAACAAGGCCGACGGCACGCACTTCAGTACCGCCGGTGCGAACGCCGTCGCCTGCCTGGTCGTGCGCGACTGGGTTGGGCTGCAGCCTGCGCTGAAGGCTGCGCTGACACGCGACATCGATTGCGACGTGCGCAGTGCGGGGCAGGGCGCAGATGCGTCGAAACCCTCGCGCGTGGTACACGAACGCGACATCGCAATCACCCAGCCCGGCCCCCATGGTGGTGCCGGCCCGACCACCGCCTACCCGTTCTTCGCCGCCGATGAGCTGCCGTTCGTGCTGCGCAAGCGCGTGCTGCACAAGGGCGCCGGCATCGGCCTGCACCCGCAGCACAAGGACGAGATCTACTACATCGTCAGCGGGCAGGGCAGCTACGTGCTGGACGGCAAGCAGTACGACGTAGGCGCGGGAGATGCACTGCTGACCCGCACCGGCAGCCTGCATGCGCTGCAGCAGGTGGGCGAAGATGACCTGGTGCTGCTGCTGGCCTATCCGCGCTGACCGGTCATGCCGCGCCCGTGCCCGGCGCTACGCCAGCGGCTCGGGCCCGAAGTGCAGCAGGCCCAGCCGCGCCAGGTCCTCGGGCCGCTCGAAGTAGGCCGCGTCGAAGTCGTCCAGCGCCTGCTGTTCGTCCTCGCTCATCGCGCCATACAGGTCCTGCAGTTCCTGGATCGCCGGATCGTCCTCCAGGCGGTCCAGCAGCCCGCGCATGCCGGCCAGGATCGCGTGCGTCTTCACCGCGCCCATCGCCTGCAGCGCACGCAATGCGAGCTGGCAGGTGGGATCGCCCCAGTTGCACAGGAACTGCATGAAGCCGCCGTTGTTGATGTCCGCCTCCATGCGCCACAGCGCGACCAGTTGCTGGTCCTGGTCGGACAGTGCATCCAGCGACCATGCGGCCGACTGCAGCCGTGCCAGCGCCGCCTCGTAACGGTCATCCCACACCTGGTTGGGCACATCGACCACGCCGTGGTCCTGCACCGGAAGCAGGGTCGGCCAGTTCACACCCAGGCCGTCGACGGTGGGTACCCAGCCCGCGCGCTGCAGGGCGTCGGCCTCGTGCAGCGCAGGTGTCCACCGCAACGGCTGCCGGGTCCGGCGGCCATCGGCGAGCGACAGCAGAACAACGTCATCGTCGAAATCGACAGCGGTAACGCGCAGGGAAGCGAAAATGTCGGTCATGCGGGTCAGGATAGCGGACCCGCACTCTGGCTCACACGTCGCCGCCGTCTTCCCAGCCTTCGCCGGTGCCCTTCTGGAACACGCGGTCGCCGTCCTGCACCTCACCGGCGGGCAGATGATCCCTGGCTTCCAGCGCCGCGTAGATCGGCGTGAAGTCCGGCGCCGTCGCTTCCATCAACTGCTCGAAACTGTCGATGACGAAGTAGGTCTTCTGGAAGGTGTCGATGCGGTAGCGGGTGCGCATGATCCGCTCCAGGTCGAAGCCGATGCGGTTCGGTGCCGCCGATTCCAGCGAGTACAGCGACTCGCCCTTGGACGAGACGATGCCGGCACCGTAGATGCGCAGGCCCTCGTCGGTGTTGATCAGGCCGAACTCCACCGTGTACCAGTACAGCCGGGTGAGATGCTGCAGCGCCTCGGGGCCGATCGCATGCGCCTTCACGCCGCCGCGGCCATAGGCGGCCATGTAGTCGGCAAACACCGGGTTCATCAGTAGCGGTACGTGGCCGAACAAGTCGTGGAACATGTCCGGCTCGGCGATGTAGTCGATCTGGTCCGGGCGGCGGATCCACCAGGTCACCGGGAAACGCCGGTTGGCCAGGTGGTCGAAGAAGTCCAGCTCCGGCAACAGCCCTTCCACGCCTACGAGGGTCCAGCCCGTCGCCGCGCCCAGGACCTCGTTGAGCTGGTCGAAGCGCGGAATCATGTGCGCGCTCATGCCCATCTCGTCCTGCGCGTACAGGAACTCCTTGCTGGCACGGCCCTCGAGCAGCTCGCGCTGGCGCTTGTACAGGGTGCTCCAGGTCGCGTGGTCGTCGGCGGTGTAGGTGTCCCAGGGCTGTTCAACCACGGCGGTGGTATAGACCGGCACGTAGCCCTTGTCGGTCTGCTGGTGTTCGACGCGGCGCGGGGCGGTGGCGGTTTCCATCGTGGTGGTCTCCTGGGAAGTCATCTGACGATGCTAGGGCAGGGGGCACGCAAGGGGGTTGCAAAGTTGCACGGATCTGCCCGTTTGGCGCAATATCCTTGCGTACATCTCATGTTGCGGAGCAGCAATGGCCGGGGAACCTCAGTTCGACCGCACGGATCTGCGCCTGCTGGCCGAAATCCAGCAGCACGGCCGCGCCACCAATGCCGAACTCGCCGCCCGGGTGAACCTGTCCCCGTCGGCCTGCCTGCGCCGCGTGCAGCGGCTGGAGAGCGAAGGCGTGATCGCCGGTTACGGCGCGCGGCTGGAGCCACGCCAGATCGGCCTGGGCCTGCAGGCCTTCGTGCGCGTGCAGCTGGAGAAGCACGACCAGCACGCCATCGGCGTGTTCGCCGACAGCGTGCTGGAGTGGGACGAAGTAGTGGCGTGCCACGCGCTCACGGGCGACATGGACTACCTGCTGCACATCTACGTACGCGACCTGGAGCATTTCTCCAGTTTCCTGCTGGACAAGCTGCTCAACGCCGCCGGCGTGGCCGACGTCAATTCCAGCTTCGTGCTGCGCACGGTGAAGGATTTCCGGGCATTGCCGTTGTCACAGCTGGAGTGATCCCGGACGGCGACCGCCGTAGTCGGGTACATTCGTCGGCATGTGCGCATCAATGGAGGATGCAGTGGGATGACGTGTCATGCATTACGCACGCTGGTCCTGGCCGCGCTGCTGCCGCTGGCAGCCTGTGCGAGACAGCCGGAGCAGACGCCAGTGGAGCGCACCCAGACCAACGAGCAGGGCTGCACGCGACAGCGCAGCGTAGGGCCGCAGGATGCCTATGCCGATCCGGTGCCCTTGAAGCAGGCCTGCGTAGGCCCGTATCTGCTGGAGCTGCCGCAAAACTACTTCGATAACCAGATCGGGACGGAACACGACGGAAGTTTTGCCTTGGCGTTGGAGTATCCGTCGTTGCAGCCGTTCAAGCCGGGGGAGCGAAAATCGTTCAACAAGGACGTTTTCGCGCGGACACTCAGCATCAACTACAGCTATGTTGATCGGATCGACGTCCACCAATCGCTACGGAATGCATACACGCCGATGGCTTTTGAACGGGATGACCCCGCAGCATCGCTGAAGCTCAGGCTGCAGGGGGAGGAAGTCCATGGCCTGGTTCCCTATTACGCTGACATGGAACGAATACGTGCGTACCTGCGTGCGCGCGGCTTGGCAGACGACGCACCGGGCATGCAGGACCGCTCACATCGGGATTGGTACGTGGCCCGTGATCGGAACGGCGACATCCAGACCATCGTCAAATGCACATCCCGCGGGGTGACTGAATCCGGCGTCCGCTTCAGCGAAGGGCGGATGATCAGGAGTGAGGAGAGCGAGTTGCCTGAGTGCGATCACTTTTTCATTCTCCCGGAATACCGCATTCGCGCCAGGGTTACCTATGTCCGCGCAGCGCTGAAGGACTGGCATCGGATCGAACAGCGAGCGGGTGAACTGCTCGTCGGAAGTATCAGTAAAAAGTAAAATGACCAATAGGACGTCGGGCCATGGCAGGCGTGAACGAACAGGATATGAAGGCGCTGATGCGTTACGCGTACGTTGGGAATCGCGGGCTGTACTCCAACTTTCCTGCAAAGAAGGAAGGCAACGACGGATATGGCCAGCTCGCACTGGGCGTTGTGCGTAACGTTGACGCGCCAGCCGCAACGGCGAGCTCTTTCACAGACAGGCAGGCGCGCGTCGATGGTGTGATCGCGAACGAGGACGAATGGCGGGCGTTTGGTGTTGAGTTCATGCTGCGCGAAGACCACGCCCTGGACGACCTGATGTCGCCCCATCCCGGCCACAGCGCTGACGGAGCGGCCAGCGCTCCACCCGCATCCAGGGAGGATGTAATCAATATGACGTCCCGCGTAGTACGCACGTTGCTGCTCGCCGCGCTGCTGCCACTTGCAGCATGTGCACGGCCGCCGGCACAGACGCCGGTGGAGCGCACCCAGACCAACGAGCAGGGCTGCACGCGACAGCGCAGCGTGGGTCCGCAGGACCCCTATGCCGATCCGGCGCCATTGAAGCAGGCCTGCGTAGGTCCGTATCTGTTGGAGCTTCCGCAGAACTACTTCGATAACCAGATCGGCACCGAGCACGACGGCAGCTTTGCGCTGGCGTTGGAGTACCCGTCGTTGCAGCCTTTCAAGCCAGGGGAGCGCATAGATCTGCCGGTTGCCAAATCGCTGCGCACCGTCCGCATCCGGTATGGCTACTCTGATCGCTACACGCCACTGGAGATACTGGAGCGAACGTCCACGCTTCCGGAATACGAGCCAGACAGCCCCAGTCGCTCATTCAAGGACAGGATCAAGGGCGAGGAGGTGAACGGGCTGACTCCTTACTACGTAGACATGGCGCGCGTACGCGCGCACTACCTCGGAAAAGGCGCAAGCAAAGACACGCCGCTGATCCAGTCGGAGTCGAATTACGACTGGTACGTTTCGTTTGACGTCGCTGGACGGGTGGAACGGTTGGTCAGCTGCGCATCGCGGGAAATGAAGGATCCGGGATATGACTGGCGAGACAATGTGCCGGTCAAGAATTCGACGATCGGGGTGGCACGATGCGACCACATGTTCGTGATTCCAGGCCGAGAGGTCCTCGTATCCGTCTCATACTTGAGAGACTTGCTGCCCCAGTGGCAACGCCTGGAAGCACGCGCGCAGGCAATTTTTCTTGAAAGAGAATTAAAAAGGGAGCGACACTGACATGGAAAAGAGCGCGAAGCCTGGGCTAGACAGCAAGGACATTGAGATCCTGCATTTCTACGTGGAGAACGGAAACCGCGAGCTTTACTTCAACTATTTGTCCCAAAAGCCTGGCAATGATGGCTATGGCCTCCTGGCACTTGGCGTCGTGCGAAATGACAACGCGCCTGGAGCGACCGCAAACAACTTCGCCAATCAGCAGGCCGCGCGTGACGGGAAAGCTATGAAGGAGAGCGATTGGCAGGCCTTTGGTGTGGACCTTATTGGCCGTGATCTAGCTGCGCGGCTGCCGTACATGTCCGCCGGCCAACCCGATCTTGCGCTCAATCTTCCTACGTTGGACGTGCAGGGTTATCACGATGCCAGCCTTGAACGCAGAGAGATAAGTCGAAATGGATGGACTCCACGCCAGCTACTTGAGGCAGCGCGTGAGCATGGAGGTGAAGCGGAAGCCGAACGCGTCTGGACCGTGCTTCTGGACAACCGCAACGCTGGCACGGACCGTGCACTCGAGACCACAAAACTGCTTTTGACCACGTACAACGACGACGGCCCGAAAATGGAAGCCTACTTGGCCGACATGAGTCGCGCACGTCTGCCGGCGGGCCTTCAGCCAACTCCCAACACTGATCCCAACCGCATCGAACTTCGCGGCCAGACGTACCAGTACAACGCCGAAGGCGGCCAGTGGCGCCGGGAAATCGAGGTGAAGGTCAGCGTGCCGCTGGGGCCACTGCCGATCCCAGTGGGATCCTTCAGCCCAGCGTCGGTGCCGGTGACGGACAAGGCCACCCTCGAGTACCTTGACGATGCCCGCCGCGTTCGCCAGCAGCGTCAGGACCTGCGTGATGACTTCCATCCGGAGGACCCCAATCGCAACCGCCCGATCATGAAAAGCCCGCAGGTGCTTGCCGAGGTGGGCGCGCCGGAGCACGCCTCACCGGCGCAGCTCGCACAGGCCACCGATCCCAGGTCGCCCGATCACGCCCGCAACGGTCTTTACCAGCAGTGTGCCGCAGGCGTCCGGGGGCTGGATGCCGAGGTCGGCAAAGGCTGGGACCGGCACAGTGAATGCATGACGGCCAGCTTGACCACGCTGGCCGCGACCAACCGGCTGGACCGGGTCGATCAGGTGGTGCTGACAGCCCCCAGCCAGGGTAAGGCCGGAGGTGATCACGTCTTCGTGGTGCAGGGCGCGCTGGACGACCCGACCCATCGCCGCGCCCACATGCCAACCGCACAGGCCATCACCACGCCACCGGAGCAGTCTTTCCAGCAATTGGCCGCGCTCGACCAGGAGCGTGCCCGCGCACCTGCAATGCAGATGGAGCACGCGCAGGCGGATCCGGCGCGAGCGTCTGCGGCAATGCAGATCTGATGTGGTGGGCACCGTCGCACCGGCATCAGGGAGAATGCGATCAATATGACATGCCTCGTCACACGCATGCTGCTCTTTGCCGCACTGCTGCCGCTGGCAGCATGTGCACGCCATCCTGCGCAGAAGCCGGCGGAGCTCACCCAGACCAACGAGCAGGGCTGCACGCGACAGCGCAGCGTGGGTCCGCAGGACGCCTATGCCGATCCGGCGCCATTGAAGCAGGTCTGCCTGGGACCGTACCTGCTCGCGTTTCCGCAGAATTACTTCTACAACCAGATCGGCACCGAGCATGATGGCAGCTACTCGCTGGCGCTGGAGTATCCCTCGCTGCAGCCATTCAAGCCCGGCGAGCGAATGGGGCTGACCGCCGATGTGTCTGCGCGGACCGTCATGGTCAAGTACACCTACATCGACGGGGGAGATGCGCGCGACGCGCTGACGGCCACATATGTGCCGATGGAGTACCAGCGCGGGATGCCGCAGGAGACATTGGACGGCCGAACCAAAGGCACTCCAAGCGATGGCCTGACTCCTTACTACGTTGATATGGAGAAAGTACGCGCACACTATCGAATGCAAGGGCTGCGCGAGACTGCACCAGTGATGAACGCTTCCTTTCACACGGATTGGTTCATCGCCAGAAATGAAGATGGTGAAGTGAGCACGGTCATTAAATGTACCCCTCGCGAGGTGGCAGCGGCCGGAGTGGCGTCCCGCCAGGCAAAAGCGGTGAAAGGAGAGGCCGTCGGCGTACCGCGATGCAGCCAGACGTTCATGAATCTGGAGCTGGACACCCTCATCACCGTACGATATCCAAGAGAAGGTCTGACGCGATGGCGGAAGATCGAGCAGCGTGCCACCGAACTGCTGGCACGATCCATCACTGTTGAGCGCAAGGAGGCGCAGCCATGGCCGGTCTCAGTCAAGTAGATTTGAGCATCGCCAGAGCGGCCAACGCTGCCCCCTCATCCAGGGAGGATGTAATCAATATGCCCTCCCGCGCAGTACGCATGCTGCTCCTCGCCGTATTGCTGCCAACTGTGGCATGTGCGCGACAGCCGGAGCAGAAGCCGGCGGAGCTCACCCAGACCAACGAGCAGGGCTGCACGCGACAGCGCAGCGTGGGTCCGCAGGACCCCTATGCCGATCCTGCACCCTTGAAGGAAGCTTGTCTCGGACCGCACCTCCTCGCGTTTCCGCAGAACTACTTCTACAACCAGGTCGGCACGGAGCATGATGGCAGCTACTCGCTGGCGCTGGAGTATCCCTCGCTCCAGCCGTTCAAACCCGGCGAGCGGATGGGCCTGACCGCCGATGTGTCGGTACGCACAATGAGCGTGGAGTACGACTACATCGATCAAGTCGATGTCCACGAAGCAATGCGACGAAGCTACACGCCAATGGAGTATGAGGCGGAGGATCCAGAGGCGTCGCTGGAGAATCGCATCCGGGGTGATTTACTGTACGGACTGAGTCCCTATTACGTCGATATGGCCGTTGTGCGTGAGCACTATCGAGCGAAGGGATTCAAGGACACCGCTTCCGTCATGAAGGCCGACCGGCACACTGACTGGTTCCTGGCCAAAGACGCAGCAGGCGAAGTCGCCACGGTGATCAAATGCACGCCGCGAGAGATAACCGTCTCCGGCGTGGCCTACCGTGATGGAAAGCTAGTCACAAGCAGAGACTATGGATACGCGGTTTGCAAGCATACATTCATGGTCGCCGCGCTGAGCACGCTGGTTCGCATCGAGTATCCGCGCGAGGGACTCGCACGTTGGCAAGAATTCGAAACGCACGCCAAAGGGTTGTTGACGGGCGCCATGGAGCAACGCAGGGGAGCCGCGCTCGACCAGGAGCGTGCCCGCGCACCTGCAATGCAGGTCGAGCACGCGCAGACCGATCCGGCGCGAGCGTTTGCGGCAATGCAGATCTGATGCGGCGGACATCGTCGCACCGGCATCAGGGGAGGGTGCGATCCACATGACATCCCTCGTCAATCGCCTGCTGCTTCTTGTCGCACTGCTGCCGCTGGCAGCATGCGCGCGACCGCCGGCGCAGAAGCCGGCGGAGCTCACCCAGACCAACGAGCAGGGCTGCACGCGGCAGCGCAGCGTGGGCCCGCAGGACCCCTACGCCGATCCGGCGCCACTGAAGCAGGCCTGCGTAGGCCCGTATCTGTTGGCGCTGCCACAGAACTACTTCGATAACCAGATCGGCACCGAGCATGACGGCAGCTTTGGGCTGGCGCTCGAGTACCCGTCGTTGGAAGCCTTCAAGCCCGGTGATCGCATCGGCCTGTCGGTTGATCAGGCATTGCGCACCATTGACATCGATTTCAGCTATTCCGACCGCTTTACGCCTCTGCAGATATTGGAGCGGCTGTCCACGCCCCAGGAATACGATCCTGAAAGTCCCACTCGTTCGCTCGGCGCACGGATCGAGGGAGAACCTCAGCACGGGCTCAAGCCCTATTACGTGGATCTCGTGCGTGCTCGAGCACACTACCGAGCGAAAGGAATTGGCGATGATATGAGGGTGATGAAGGCTGCGGCGAACATGGACTGGTTCATCTCAACAGACCCGGCAGGGCGCATCGACCGATTGATCAGCTGCACATCGCGGGAGCAGATCGACCCGGGTTACGCGTGGAAGAATGGCATTCCAACAAAGACCAGCACGGATGGAATGGCACGTTGCGAACATCGCTTTGTACTGGCCGATCACCGGGTTGTCGTGAAGCTTGGGTACCTGCGGGATCTGCTTCCCCAATGGCAGCGCCTTGAAGCGCGCGCAACGGCGATCTTTCTGCAGAGCCAGGTGACAACGGAGCGCCCCGCACAAGGCGTGCCACGCTAGATCGGCCGAGAATGCGGCCAGGTGGAATGCGGGGCGTGACGCGCTGCTCCGGGACGGCATCACGCGCGACCGTCCCTGGGCCGGGCGGGCAGGGCCTGCCCGGCGGGAGCTGCGGGCTCAGCCCTCGCACTTCTCCTTGCGGCCCATCAGCCTGCCCACGCGCGAGGGTTCCTCGCACTTGGGCTTGGGCGGCGGCGGGGCCAGCGCCGCGGCGCGGGCGCGCTGCAGCTGCTGCACCTTCGCGCGGATCTGCGGCATCGCTGCCATCGCCGCCTTCTCGCCTTCCAGGATCGCGTAGCCGCGCTGGCTGAAATCGGCCGCACCGATGTCCAATACCTTGGGGCGGATGATGATGTCCGCACGCGCCAGTTCCTGCTCGCCCAGGCGCTGGCCCATGATCGCGATGGACTGGTTGACGATGCCGAGCATGCCGGTCGGCGACTTGCCGCTGGCCTTGCTGGAGATATCCACGGCGATGACGAAGTCGGCGCCCAGCTGGCGCGCGGCATCCACCGGTACGGGGCTGACCACGCCGCCGTCGACGAAGCTGTTCTTGCCGATCTTCACCGGCTCGAACACGCCGGGGATGCTGCTGGAGGCGCGCACCGCCTGGCCGACGTTGCCGCGCACGAACACGGCGCGCTCGCCGGTGTCGAGGTTCGTGGCCACCGCGGCGAACGGCTTCTGCAGCTTCTCGGCGGGGCGGTTGTCCACTTGGGTGTTCACGTAGTCCTGCAGCTTCTGGCCCTGGACCAGGCCGCCGGAGAACAAGCGCATGTCGCGGATGCTGGCTTCATCCAGGGCCACGGCCTTGGACTGCATCTGGAACGCGTCCATGCCGCTGGCGTACAGCGCGCCCACCACGCTGCCGGCGCTGGTGCCGGACACCACCACCGGCTCGAAGCCATTGGCTTCCAGCATCTTGATCACGCCGATGTGCGCAAAGCCCTTGGCTGCACCGCCGCCGAGCGCGATGCCGATCTTGACCGGCTTGGCCTGCGCCACCGGGGTGGCCACCGGTGGCGGAGTGGGGCGGACCGGGTCACCGCCGCAGCCGGCCAGCAGGCCGAGCAGGGCAACGGACAGCGTGAGACGAATGCGGGGCAGTGATTTCATCGGGGTCGCAGAAAGTGAATGGGCATCAAGGGCGCCAGCATACCCGGACTGCCGGCCGCTGGCCGGCCCGATCGGGACGGCCAGTCATATCCGGTTGCCGCGCGGGCAGTGACAGGATCAGAACCGGTTGTCGCCGTCCAGGATGCGGCCGATCCCGCCCAGCACCGAGCCCTCGCCGCGGCTCTGGCCACCGGTCTGCGGGGCGGCCATCCACATCCGGCCGGCCAGGCGCGAGAACGGCAGCGACTGCAGCCAGACCTTGCCCGGGCCGGTCAGGGTGGCCAGGAACACGCCTTCACCGCCAAACACCATGCTTTTGACGCCGGCCACGCGGCGCACGTCCATGTCCACGGTGGCGTGGTAAGCCACCACGCAGCCGGTGTCCACGTCCAGGCGCTCGCCGGCCGCCAGCTCGCGCTCGACCACGCAGCCGCCGGCATGCACGAACACCCAGCCGTCGCCCTCCAGCTTCTGCATGATGAAGCCCTCGCCGCCGAACAGTCCGGTCATCACCTTGCGCTGGAACTGCACCCCGATCTGCACCCCGCGCGCGCCAGCCAGGAAGCTGTCCTTCTGGCAGATCAGGCGGCCACCGTGCTCGTCCAGCTTCATCGGCAGCACGGTGCCGGGGTAGGGCGCGGCAAAGGCGACCTTGGCCTTGCCCTGGCCGGTGTGGGTGTAGAGGGTGGCGAACAGGCTCTCGCCGGTGAGCACGCGCTTGCCCGCGCTCATCAGCTTGTCCATGAAACCGCCGCCCTGGCCGCTGTGCGAGCCATCGCCGAACACGGTGTCCATCTGCACCGCGGCGTCCTTGAACATCAAGGCGCCGGCTTCGGCAATGGCGCTTTCGCCCGGATCGAGCTCGATCTCCACGAACTGCATTTCATGGCCGACGATGCGGAAGTCGATGTCATCGGCGCGCTGGCCGCGCGCGGCGGTGCCGGGCAGCGGCGGCGGCGCACCCTGCGGCCCGGTGCTGCCGGCCAGCAGTTCGGGGACCTCGGCGATGGCCATCCAGCCGCTCATCCCCTCGCACCACACCAGCGCACGCGGGTTGGACTGGGCGAACTGGCGGGCGGCCGCGTCATCGAGCGGGCCAACGCGGCCGGCCTGGCCGGCGGTGTGGAAGTACCACTGGGTCATGGCGACGTACCTGGCAGGAAAGAGGGCGCCCAGTCTAGAACGGGCCCGTTCGGGACGGAGTGGGCCGGAAGTCGTGACCGCGGTCGAAAGACGCAGCCGGCCTTCACATCTGCCTGGCCGGATCTTGGTAATGAATGACCGGAATTTGCGACGCTGTTGCTGTACTGCAACAATTGTCTGGTAGCGCCGGTCCACCACCCCTCCCAACACAGCCTAATCGCCATGTTCCCGAACCGCACTGCCCACGGCCGGTTTCCGTCCGTGCACCCGCTCGTCCTCGCTCTGACCGCCCTGCTGCCGTTCACGGCCGCAGCCCAGGATGCCCCCGCCAGCAAGGATCCCGTCGCCCTGGATACCTTGCAGGTAACGGCCCAGCGCCGCGTCGAAAACGCCAAGGACGTGCCGGTCTCGATCTCGGCCATCCAGGGCGAGAAGCTGGATGTGCTCGGCTCGGCCGGCGACGACATCCGCTTCCTGTCCGCGCGCGTGCCCAGCCTGAACATCGAATCGTCGTACGGTCGTGCCTTCCCGCGCTTCTACATCCGCGGCCTGGGCAATACCGACTTCGACCTCAATGCCTCGCAGCCGGTGTCGCTGGTGTATGACGACGTGGTGCAGGAAAGCCCGCTGCTGAAGGGTTTCCCGCTGTTCGACCTGGCGGGTGTGGAAGTGCTGCGCGGTCCGCAGGGCACGCTGTTCGGCCGCAACACGCCGGCCGGTGTGGTCAAGTTCGATTCGGCGCGTCCGTCGCAGGATGCCGACGGGTACATCAAGGTTGCCTACGGCAGCTACAACACCTGGAACACGCAGGGCGCTTACGGTGGTCCGCTGACCGACCGGTGGTCGGCCCGCGTGTCGGCGCTGTACCAGCGCCGCGACGACTGGGTGACCAACACCCGCGCCAACGCGCCGGCGCAGGGCTTCGAGGGCTATGACGAAGCCGCTGCCCGCGTGCAGTTCCTGTACGAAGGCGACGACGTCGAAGCGCTGTTCAACCTGCACAAGCGCAAGCTCAACGGCACCGCGCGTCTGTTCCGCGCCAACATCATCAAGCCGGGCACCAACCAGCTGGTCGAGAACTTCGACCGCGATGACGTCTCCACCGATGGCCAGAACTTCTCCGACCTGGAAACCTGGGGCGGCAGTGCGCGCCTGAAGTGGGACCTGGGCCGGGTGACGCTGCACTCGATCACCGGTTACGAGACCGCCGAATCGCTGAACCATGGCGACATCGACGGCGGCTACGGTGCCAGCTTCCTCGGTGCCGGCAACTATGGCCCGGGCAACATCCCGTTCGCGTCCGAGTCGGCCGACGGCCTGCCGCACCATCGCCAGTGGACCCAGGAATTCCGTGTGGAATCCAACGAATGGGGCCGCTTCGACTGGCAGGCCGGCGTGTTCTACTTCGATGAAGACGTCACCATCGACAGCTTCAACTACGACTCGCTGACCCCGGGCAATCCGCAGACTGGCCATGCCGTGCAGCAGCAGCGCAACAAGGCGTGGGCCGCCTTCGCCTCCGGCGATGTCGACGTGACCGAGCGCTTCAAGCTGCGCGGTGGCGTGCGTTACACGCAGGACAAGAAGGACTTCAGCGCCAGCGTGCTGCAGGCCGTGCCGTTCGGCACCCCGGTCAGCGGTCCGTACATCGCCAGGACCGACGTCAACGACGTCAGCTGGGACCTGAGCGGCGTCTACCAGATCACCGACAACCTCAACGCGTATGCGCGCGTTGCCAAGGGCTTCCGTGCGCCGTCGATCCAGGGCCGCCTGGCCTTCGGTGGCGTCTCGCAGGCCGACTCGGAGAAGGTGATCTCGTACGAGGCCGGCATCAAGGCCGACCTGTTCGACCGTCGCGCGCGCCTGGGCTTCAATGTGTTCCGCTACAACGTCGATGGCCAGCAGTTGATCGCGGTGGGCGGCAGCAACAACACCGCCACCCTGCTCAATGCGGACAAGACCATCGGCCAGGGCGCCGAGCTGGACTTCGAGGCCTACCTCACCGACCACGTCCTGTTGACGCTGGGCAGCAGCTACAACGACACCGAGATCAAGGACCGCGACCTGGCGGTGGCGATCTGCGGTGGCGGCTGCACCATCACCGACCCGACCACGGTCATCGACGGTGCCACCTACGCGCTGGTCAACGGCAACCCGTTGCCGCAGGCGCCCAAGTGGATCCACAACCTGACCCTGCGTGCCGGTTTCCCGATCAACGACGCCAGCGAGCTGTACGTGTACACCGACTGGGCCTACCGCAGCCCGGTCAACTTCTTCCTGTACGAGTCGCCGGAGTTCCGCAGCCGCTCCTCGCTGGAAGGTGGCCTGCGCCTGGGCTACAACTGGGATTACGGCCAGTACGACGTGGCCGTGTACGGTCGCAACCTGACCGACCAGGTACGCGTGGTTGGCGCGATCGACTTCAACAACCTCACCGGCTTCCTCAACGAGCCGCGTACGTTTGGCGTGGAGTTCACCGCGAAGTTCTGAGGCAACGGACGATTGCGGCACAAACGAACACGGCGCGGAGAAATCCGCGCCGTGTTCGTTTCCGCGTCAGCGCCGCGCAGGTCTGTGCCGATCTGCAATGTCTTGCATTCCTCTCGCCACCGAGCCTGCCCATACTGCACGTCACGCGCCGCTCCGCCCGTCCGCGTACAGACCGCGGTGGCGCTCCAAACATTCTTGGAACGATGGCAACTACGGGTAACGATGGTGCAACGCCCGGGCGCGCATTCCGCATCTGGGGCGGCATGGACGCGATGCAGATCCTGATCTACACGCTGGCCGCGCTGGGGCGTGGACAGGTGCCCTATGTCGAGGATGTCATCGGATCGCGTGCCGTGGTGGAGACCTACGGCGTGCAGGCGTTGATGGTGCTGCTGCCGGGCTGGATGCTGCAGGCCAGCCTGTTCGTCTCGTGTGCGCTCCTGTTACGGCGCAGCCGATGGGGGCTGTACGTTGCCTACGTACAGATCCCGTTCCGACTGTTGCTCGTGATGCCGTCGGTGCCCTTGGCCCTTGCTCTGGTTCAGAGACTGGACGCCAGCCCGGCCGCCACCGCGATGGTGGTCGGCAGCCTGCTGGTGCTCATCGAGCTGCTCAAGATGACGACGTTGCGCCGCGCCGTGCCGATGCGGCCATCCCACGTGCGTCCGGGCACGGCATAGCGTCGCCGTCGGACACGGCCGCCTGGCGTCGACTCACAGCGCGCTCGCCGGCCGCACCTTCAACACCGCTTCTTCGGCCGCGCAATCGCGGGTGGAATGCAGCCCGGCCCTACGCGCGGCGGCGATCTCCTTGCGTGCGGCCAGCAGGTCCTTGTTGAACGCGGCGTTGTCGTGGAGGCGTGCCACGGCGGCGGCGCCCATGAACCGGCCTTCGAGGATGTCGCTCTGCCAGTGCACGTTGCACACCAGACGGCTCTCGCCATAGTTGCGCCCGCGGGCCTGGATGGCGTCGGCGCGATCAGGAACGATCTCGGACAGGATCAGCGCCCAGGTCCAGCCGATCGACGTGTGGCCGGAAGGATAGGAACCATTGCCACGCAGGTCCTGCTCGTCTTCCGGCGAGCAGGTCGGCTCGTTGTTGACCATGAACGGACGTGCGCGCTGGTAGTGCTTCTTGGCGGTGCGGGTGGCGGCGCTGGCGTCGATCCGGCTGCGTTCCAGCAGGCGATACAGCGCCGGGGTCTTCACCGCATCCACGTCCACGTCGATGGCGCAGGAGAACTGGTTGGCGCCGGCCGGGAAGCCGAGTTCGGCGTCGCGATGCGCCTGCTCGAAGCGCGGGCTGCCACGCAGGGCGCGGGCCTCGCGGCTGACCTGTTCGTCCAGCGCAAAACCGGCCGAACCCGCGGCGGGCGGGGCCGGTACCAGGTCCAGGCTGGCCGGGACCGCATCGGCGGACAGATAACCTACCGCCTTGGTGGTCACCGACGCTTCCACCGGTGTCGAGCCTGGTGCCCCGGTGGTGGAGCAGCCGGCCAGGACGGCAAGCAGGGCGGCGGTCAGCACGGGGCGCAGGGCAGGCGCGGTGGGGAGCGACATCGGCAGGTCTCGGTACGAACGAGTCGGCATGATCGCAGCTTCACCTGGCGTGGACAGCCGCCGTTGGTCATGCAGCCAGATCCGGCATGCCCGGGCATCGGATGATGGAAACCCGCTACTGGTTCACGGATTTCAATAGACGCGCGACATAGCTTCGCCCAAGGCGCCACTACTCGTCATATATCCATGGATAGATGCACGGCATGGCAATGCGGTAGCGCCGGTCATCAGGGGGATCACCTGCAAGGAGACAGCGGATGCGAAGCAACGCGGGAAGGCTGGGCGGTGGACTCGCCCTGGGGTTGATGCTGGCGTGCGGCAATGTGCACGCCGCCGATGTGGTGGGGGTGGCGTTCGTACACGGCACCGGCAAGCAGACCGATGCACGCACGGATTACTGGCAACCGGCGATCATCGACACCGTGCGCCAGGGGCTGCCCAACAGCAGCAACTACACGGTGGTGAACTGCGATTTCGAACAGTACATGTGGAAGCCCGAAGCGGCCGGTTGCCTGGCCGGGCAGCTGACCACCTTCATCAACAGCAAGGGCATCACCAAACTGGTGGTGATCACCCATTCCAACGGCGGCAACGTGGTGCGCTGGATCCTGTCCAACCCCACCTACGACGCCCGCTACCCCAGGATCATCCAGACCATCAGCAAGGTGACCGCGCTGGCGCCGTCGTCGGCCGGCACCCCGCTGGCCGATGCCGCACTCAACGGCAATGTCTTCGAATCCTCGGTGGGCTGGCTGCTGGGCTACAAGAGCGACGCCGTGCGCCAGCAGCAGGTGGGCCACATGGCCACCTACAACGCGCAGAACCTGTACGGCACGGCAGGGCGACCGGCGCTTCCCAAGGCGTTCCGCGCGGTGGTCGGCTCGGACGTGGAGTCGGCGGTGTGGGACAGCAACAGCTACTGCGGCGGCTATGCGCAGAACGTCGGCCTGGAGTTCACCCAGAACTGGTTGAACAGCTGCTCGGACGGGTTCCTGGAGTGCAGCAGCCAGAAGGCGGCCGGCACCCTCTGGTTCACCGACAAGGCGCGCACCAACGGCGCCGAACCGCTGAGCCACAACCAGAGCCGACGCGAGTGCTTCGGCCTCGGCACGATCCTGCGCAACGACCTGACCCTGTGAGGAGCACCCGATGACTTCAAGACTGACGATCGCCGCCGCCGTGGCCGCCGCGATGGTGGCGCTGCCGCTGCAGGCCGCACAACCGCTCCTGCCGGCACGCAGCACCGACCAGGTCGCCCCGCGCGTGGAGAGCGCCACGCGTCCCGCTGCCGGCATCGAGCGCGCCCCGGTGAGTTTCGCCTGGGCGCTGGACCCGGCCCAGGCGTTGAGCGCGCCGGCCCCGTTCGTGGCCACCAGCCGCAGCTACTGGGAAATGGTGGACGCGGCCACCCTGCAGCGCGGCCTGGACCTGCCGCTGACCGCCCCGGATGCGGTGATCCAGGTCAGCCCGGTGCAGGGCGCGCGTGCCCTGGCGCCCGGGCAATGGCAGGTCCGCGACCCGGCCGGTGCGCTGGCGGTGGACAAGGTGGTGGATGCGCAGCAGCTGCAGGCTGCGGGCATGAGCGTGGGCCAGGGCACGGCGATGGTGCGCACCGGGCGCAGTGCCGCCGCCGGCACCTATCGGCTTCAGAGCGCGCAGGCGCAGGGCCGCTACGTCGTACAGGTGCTGGAACCCAACAGCCGCGTGGCGCTGCACCTGCAGGCCAACCGCCAGCAGGTGCTGGCCGGTGGCAGCGTGACGTTGAGCGCGCGGCTGCTCGATGACGGTGGTACGGCGGCACTGGCCACCGGCAAGGTGGCCGGGCGGACGTTGCCGGCGGGCGGTGAAGCGCTGCTGGTGGCGCCGGACGGGCGCAGCTGGCCGGTGCCGCTGGTCGCCGACAAGCAGGGGCTCAGCGCGCGCGTGGCGATCCCGCAGGATATCGGCCAGGTGCAGGGGCTGTGGGAGCTGCAGGCCTTCGTCAGCGCCAACGGGGTGCAGCGCGATGCCAAGGTCGCCTTCGCCGTGGCCCAGCCGACCGCCCGGTTCAGTGGCCAGGTCGAGGTGGACAGCGCCCGCCGCGCGGTGACCTTGCCGCTGCAGATCGGCGCGCCCGGGCGTTACGAAGCCCGTGGCACGTTGTACGCCACCGGTCCGGACGGCCAGCTGCGTCCGGTCGCGCAGGCGCACAGCGCGGCCTGGTTCGAGGCGGCCGGCAGCGCCGAACTGCAGCTGCCGTTCGCCAGCGTGCCACTGCCGCGCGGCTACGCCGCCCCGTTCGAACTGCGCGACCTGCAGCTGCAGGACCAGGGCCGGATGGCCCCGATCGAATCGCGGGCGGTGGCGGTGACGTTCTAGGCAAGCGGGAGGCGGAGGCGATGGCCTCCGTCTCCCATGCTGGCGTGACGGCACGCGTGGCTGGGAGTCGTCCGGCGCCCAGTCCGCCACGCAGGCCGGGGGTCACCCCCAGCCGCCGCGTTCAGCCAGCGAACGCGCTCAGGCGGCCGTCGTGTTCGATCACCTGGATCGGCCCGCCGAACACCTCCGACAGCGGACCGTCGCGCAACAGCTCGGCGCGGCTGCCATCGGCCACGATCCGGCCACCGCGCAGCAGCACCACGCGTTCGATCTCGGGGATGATTTCCTCGATATGGTGGGTGACCAGCACCAGGGTGATGCCCTCGGCGGCCAGCGCGCGCATGGTGGCGATCAACTGCTGGCGCGCGATCAGGTCCAGCCCGGTCGACGGCTCGTCCAGCAGCAGCGCCTGCGGCCGGTTGACCAGCGCCCGGGCGATCAGCACGCGGCGGGTTTCACCGGCCGACAGTTCGGCATAGCCACGCTGCAGCAGCGGCAGCGCGCCGGCCAGGGCCAGGGTCTGGCGTACGCGCTGGCGCATGTCGTCGGTGACCTCGCGGAAGGCGGGCACCACGAAGCTGGCGAAGAAGCCCGACAGCACGGCCTCCTCCACGGTCAGCCCGGGCATGTCGGCCAGGTTGCTGCTGAGGTCGCCGGTGACGATGCCCAGCTGCGAGCGCAACCGGTCCACCTGCCAGCGGTTCTGCCCGAGCACCCGCACCGCCACGCTGCCATCGGCATGCGCCAGTGGGTACAGCTCGCGGGTGATCAGCTTGATGAAGGACGACTTGCCGCAGCCGTTGGGGCCCAGCAGCGCGGTGTGTTGGCCCTGCGCGATGCGCAGGCTGAGGTCGTGCAGGACCCGGACCTGGCCGCGGATCACGCAGGCGCGGTCCAGCTCGATCAGGGGGGCGGAGGCGGCCAGGGCCGCCGGGGAGGCTGCGACTGTCATGAATGCGCGGGCATGCTCACGAAGGAGGAAATCAACTGAATGACTGCGCAAAAATCGCACCAGACGGATGAAGTTTGCAAGCGCAGGCCCCATGATGTCCGAAGGTGTACCCGTTTCCTTGCTGGCCGCCCAAGGCCTGGAGTCCTGCGATGCTCGATACGCTCCTCAACTTCCTGACCGGCGGCGTCGTCGGCCTCGGCTGGTGGGGCATGGCGCTGGTGCTGCTGGTGTTCACCCAGCTGACCATCTTCGCCGTCACCCTGTACCTGCATCGCAGCCAGGCGCACCGCGGCGTCGATTTCCATCCGGTCATCGCGCACTTCTTCCGCTTCTGGACCTGGCTCACCACCTCCATGATCACCAAGGAGTGGGTGGCGATCCATCGCAAGCACCACGCCAAGGTGGAAACCGACGAAGACCCGCACAGCCCGGTCACCAAGGGTATCGGCATGGTGTTCTGGCGCGGCGTGGAGCTGTATCGCGAAGCCCGCGCGATGCGCGCGGACATCGAGCAGTACGGCCGTGGCGCACCGGACGACTGGATCGAGCGCAAGCTCTACACCCCCCACGCCAACCTCGGCCCGGTCGCGCTGCTGGCCATCAACAGCCTCCTGTTCGGCTTGCCCGGCGTGGCCCTGTGGGCCATCCAGATGGCGTGGATCCCGTTCTGGGCCGCCGGCGTGGTCAACGGCCTGGGCCATTGGTGGGGCTACCGCAACTTCGAGTCGGCCGATACCTCGACCAACCTCACCCCGTGGGCGTTCTGGATCGGCGGCGAAGAGCTGCACAACAATCACCACGCCTTCCCCAGTTCGGCGCGTTTCTCCATGCGCCGCTGGGAGTTCGACATCGGCTGGGCGGCCATCCGCGGCCTGCAGGCGCTGCGCCTGGCCAAGGTGCTGCGCGTGGCCCCGTCCATGGACGTGCGCCCGAACATCGCCGTGCCCGATGCCGAAACCCTCAAGGCGCTGCTGTCGCATCGCTTCCAGGCCATGACCGACTACCAGCGCAACGTGTTCGTGCCGGCCCTGCGCGAAGAAGCGGCCATGGCCGGGGCCAAGCTGCGCAAGCTGCTGCCGCGCCGCATGCGCCGTGGCCTGGTCAACGATGGCCGCTGGCTCAAGCCGGACTGCCGCGCCCAGCTCAGCAGCTGGGTCGAGCAGCGCCCGCGCATCCGTGTGCTGGTGGAACACCGCGCGCGCCTGGCCGCCCTGCTCGAAGCCCGCGGCAACGACGCGGCCGAGCGCCTCAAGCTGTTGCAGGCCTGGTGCCACGAGGCCGAAGCCAGTGGTATCGCGGCGTTGCAGGCCTATGCCGCCCGGCTGAAGGGCTACGCACTGACGGCGCACTGACGGGTGCCCCGCACGCACATGCCCGCCTCCGGAAAACGCCGCCTCGCGCGGCGTTTTTCCTGCGCGCTCCTGGTGCTCGGCGCCAGCGTCGCGCAGGCGCAGGTGGCCGACACCGGCAGCTACCTGCAGCGCATGGATAGCGACGGCGATGGTCGGGTCAGCGTCGAGGAATACGTGCAGTGGATGATGTACGCCTTCGAGCGCATGGACCGCAACGGCGATGGCGTGCTCGGTGCCGATGAATTGCCCGGCGGCAAGGGCAGCCCGATCACCCGCGAACAGCAGCGGCAGACGCTGATCCAGCGCTTTCGCAAGCAGGATGCCAACGGCGATGGCTACCTGAGCGCCAAGGAACTGGCCGCGCCGCCGCGCTGACCGGCCCGCGCCCGGTCCGTCGCCGGCTCGCTAGAATTGCCCCATGCCCGAACTTCCCGAAGTCGAAACCACCCGCCGCGGCCTGGCCCCGCACCTGGAAGGCCGTCGCGTGCACGGGGTGATCCTGCGCCGGCCGGACCTGCGCTGGCCGATTCCCGAGGAGATCGGCGCGCTGCTGCCCGGCCAGGCGATCGACGGCGTGCGCCGCCGTGCCAAGTACCTGCTGCTGGATACCGCCATCGGCAGCGCCGTGCTGCACCTGGGCATGTCCGGCAGCCTGCGCGTGCTGCCCGGCGATACCCCCGTGCGGGCGCACGACCACGTGGACATCAGCCTGGACAACGGACGCCTGCTGCGCTTCAACGACCCCCGCCGGTTCGGCAGCCTGCTGTGGCAACCGGCTGGCGAAACCCACACCCTGCTGGCCGGGCTGGGCCCGGAGCCGCTGGACGCTGCCTTCGACGGCGACTACCTGTTCGAGCGCAGCCGCGGCCGCACGGCGCCGGTCAAGACCTTCCTGATGGACCAGGGCATCGTGGTGGGGGTGGGCAACATCTACGCCGCCGAGAGCCTGTTCATGGCCGGGATCAGCCCGCTGCGCGAGGCCGGCCGGATTTCCCGCGAGCGCTACCAGCGGCTGGCCACGGCGGTGAAGCAGATCCTGGGCCATGCCATCACCCGCGGCGGCACCACGCTGCGCGATTTCATCAATCCCGACGGTGCGCCGGGGTACTTCGAGCAGGAGCTGCTGGTCTACGGGCGTGAAGACCAGCCCTGCCGGCAGTGCGGGCGGCCGTTGCGGCACGCCACCATCGGCCAGCGCGCCAGCGTCTGGTGCAGCTACTGCCAGCGCTGAACCCTCGCGCGCCCGTCGCCCTGCCGGCGGTATAGTCCGCCCAACGTCACCGGCGGGGGTGTGCGATGGACGAGGGCCCGGATATCACCGTATGGCTGGATTCAGCCCGCGCGGGCGACCGCGCCGCGCTGGACCGGGTCCTCACCCTGCTGTACCAGGAGCTGCACAGCATGGCCCGGCGTCAACTGGCCGGGCAGCAGGGGCGCACCCTGGATGCGACCTCGCTGGTCCACGAGTCCTACCTGAAGCTGCTGGGTGCCCGCGGGGGCGCCCGCTTCGAGGACCGCGCGCACTTCTTCGCCTACGCCGCCTCGGCGATGCGCAGCGTGGTGGTCGACTACGCCCGCAACCGGTTGGCGCGCAAGCGCGGCGGCGACCTCAAGCGGGTGGCCGAGATTCCCGAGAACAGCAGCAGCGGGGTGCGGCTGGACGAGGACCTGCTGGCGCTGGACGTGGCGCTGGCGCGGCTGCAGGCGGTGGACCGCCACCTGGCCAAGGTGGTGGAACTGCGCTATTTCGCCGGGCTGTCCGAACAGGAAATCGCCGACCTGTGCCAGCGTTCGGAGCGCAGCATCCGCCGCGACTGGCAGAAGGCGCGCATGTTCCTGCTGGCGTCCGTGCGCGAGGACTGATCGGCGGCAACACGGCCCCGCGTGGCGGCGTGGGCGGAGGTGCATCGTTCGGGGAGCGGATCGATGGAAGCGTTGCGCTGGCGGCAGGTGTCCTCGCTGCTGGATCAATTGCTGGAACTGCCCACGGCGCAGCGCGAGCTGCGCCTGGCGCACCTGCGTGCCTCCGATCCGACGCTGGCCGACGACCTGGAGCGGCTGCTCGCGCATGAACGCGACAGCCAGGAATTCATGGCCCAGCCGCTGTGGACCGCCGCGCCCGAGGCCAGCCGTGCCGGCAGCCTGGTTGGACCCTACCGCCTGCTGCGTCCGCTCGGCGAAGGCGGCATGGGCGAAGTCTGGCTGGCCGAGCGCGCCGACGGGCTATACCAACGCCAGGTGGCGCTGAAGCTGTTGCGCAGCGGCTACGCCGACTCCGGCCTGCGCCAGCGCTTCAGCCGCGAGCGCGAGATCCTCGCCCGTCTGCAGCACCCCAACCTGGCCCAGTTGCTGGATGCCGGGGTGGACCTGCAGGGCCAGCCCTACCTGGCGCTGGCCTACGTGGAGGGCGAGCCGATCACCGCCTGCTGCCAGCGCCTGCAGTTGCCGCTGGAGCGCCGCCTGCACCTGATGTTGCAGGTGTGCGCGGTGGTCAGCCACGCCCACGCCAACCTGATCGTGCATCGCGATCTCAAGCCGTCCAACATCCTGGTCACCACCGACGGCGAAGTGAAGCTGCTCGACTTCGGCATCGCCAAACTGATCGATGACGAGGGCGCGCGCGCCGCCGCCGTGCATCCGCCGACCGAGGCGCGCGCGTTCACCCTGCACTACGCCGCGCCCGAGCAGGTGCGGGGCGAACCGGTGACCACGCTGACCGATGTGTACTCGCTGGGCGTGGTGCTGTTCGAGGTCATCACCGGCCGCAAGCCGTACCGGCTGCGCCGGCACAGCGATGCCGAATGGGAGCGCTCGATCCTGGAGGTCACCCCCCCGCGCGCCTCGGCGATGCTGCTGCGCAGCGATACCGCGGCCACCCCGGACCCGGCGGCGCGGCGGCTGGCCAGGCGCCTGCGCGGCGACCTCGACACGATCCTGCTCAGGGCCCTGCAGAAGGAGCCGGCGCAGCGCTACGCCTCGGTGGAGGCGCTGGCGGAGGACCTGCGCCGCTTCCTCGAAGGCCGCCCGATCCATGCGCGCCCGCAGCGCACCCTGTACCGCCTGCAGAAGTACATCGGCCGGCACCGCTGGGGCGTGGCGTTGGGCGCGCTGGCCGCGCTGGCGCTGGTCGGGCTGGCGGTCACCGCGCTCTGGCAGATGCAGCAGGCGCGGCGCGAGATGGCCCGCGCCCAGGCCATGCAGGAATTCACCGTGGGCCTGTTCGACCGTGCCGCCGGCGTGCGCCACGGCAGCTTCGACGTACGCCAGTTGCTGGCCACCGGGCAACAGCGCGGAGAGGCCGAACTCGCCGACCAGCCGCTGTCGCTGGCCGACCTGGAGGGCGTGATCGGGCGCCTTCGGATCGGCATGGGCGACTACCAGCTGGCCCTGCAGACCCTGGATCGCCAACGCGCCCTGCTCGAACAGGTCGACCAGGTGCCGCCGCCGTTGCAGCTGGAGGCGGTGACCCAGCGCGGCCGTGCCCTGCGCATGCTCGGCCGCTCGCGCGAGTGCGTGACCCACATGATGCCGATGCAGGCGCTGGCCAGCGCCCAGCGCGACGCGCTGCCCAGCCTGGTGGCCGAGTACCACGCCCAGCTCGGCCGCTGCCAACAGCTGCTGGGCTACCGCGATGAAGCGCGCGTGGCGTTCAACGGCGCGCTCGGCCTGCGTCGCGACGTCCTGCACGACATCGGCGGCACCGCCGAAAGCCTGGCCGACCTGGCGGCGCTGGACAGCGATGATGGCCGCCCGCAGGCCGCCCTCGCCGGCTACCAGCATGCGCTGCAACTGCTGCAGTTGCGGGCCAGCGAGCGCCATCCGCAACTGATCACGCTGCGTCGCCATCTCGGCGAAACACTGGCCGCGCAGGGCGACCTGGAGGCGGCCGAGCAGACCCTGCACATCGCCTGGTCGGACGCGGTCAGCCTGTACGGTCCCGACCACCCCGAGACCCTGTCGATCCGACGCCTGCGCGCCGTGCTGGCGATGCAGCGCGGTGAGCTGCAGGAGGCGGCGGCGATGCTGCAGCAGGTGCACCGGCTCACCCGCCTGGCGCTGGGCGAACAGCACCGCGACACCGGGCTGAGCTGGCATGCGCTGGGCCGGCTGGCGCTGGAGCGTGGCGACAGCAGCGAAGCGGTCGCCGATTTCGAGCGCGCCGTGGCGATCTGGCGGCAACCGGACTGTATCGGCCTGTTGCCACAGGGCTTGTACGACTACGGCGACGCCCTGGCCCAGGCCGGCCGCTGGCAGGCCGCGCTGGTGGCGCTGCATGAAGGCCGCCAGTGGCAGGCCGCGCAACGTGGCGACCAGGATCCGTCGGTGCAGCGGGCCGATCGGCTGATGGCCGAGATCACCGGTACTTACGGCGACCCCCGCCAGGCCGGCGAACGCCTGGTGCAGCTGATGCGGCGCAGCGCCCAAGGCGGGCCGGAGGCCGCCGCGCAGCAGCAGGCCCTGCAACTGGCGTGGGGGCGCACGTTGCTGCGGATGGGCCAGGACGTCGAGGCACGGCGCGCGCTGCAGCCGCTGGCCGACGCGCGCGCGTCCGACCCGGCCAGCGTCGAGTTGCGCTGGCAGGCGCGCACCAGCCTGGCCGCACTGCAATGCGGCGTGTCGCCGCTGCGCGGCCGCGAGGCCCTGCTGCAGCTGCGCGATGAGGTGCAGGCCCGGCGTCCGCAGGGCGGCGCGGTCGGCCGCGGCATCGAGCAGGCCCTGCGGGCGTGCGCCAGCGCCACGCTGGCCATCCGACGCTGAGCGTGCCGGCTGGCTGAACGCCGTGCCGCGACCACCTCGGCGAATTAACGTTCGCCTGCCTATGATGGCCGGCCCTTTCCTGCCAACGCTGCCTGCATGCAACGTCGCGACTTCATCCGCAATGCTTCCCTGGCCCTGGCCGCGATCGGCTTCCCGGCGTTGCCGGCGTGTGCCGCGCAAGGCAACCAGCTTGGGCTGCGCCGGCTCGGCCAGCCGCAGCCGTTCGATTTCGCCACCCTCAAGGGCCAGGCGCGCGCACTGTCGCAGGCCGCCTACCAGAGCCACAAGCGCACCCTGCCCGGTCCGCTGGAGGCGCTGGACTGGGATCAGTACCAGTCCATCAGCTACCGCCAGGACCACGCCCTGTGGGCGGACAAGCCCGGCAAGTACCAGGCCAAGTTCTTCCACCTGGGCCTGTACTTCCATTCGCCGGTGCGCATGTACGACGTGGTCGATGGCACCGCGCAGGAACTGGCCTACGACCCGGCCGCGTTCAATTACGGCAAGAGCGGCCTGAAGGGCAGCCACCTGCCGGCCGACCTCGGCTTTGCCGGCTTCCGCCTCAACACCCGCCAGGACACCGACCGCGACTTCGCCGCGTTCCTCGGCGCCAGCTACTTCCGTGCGGTCGGCAAGGAAGGCCAGTACGGACAGTCCGCGCGTGGCCTGGCGATCGACACCGGCATGGGCAAGCCGGAGGAATTCCCGGATTTCATCGCCTACTACCTGGAACAACCGGCGGCCGACTCCAACACGCTGGTGGTCTATGCGCTGCTGGATTCACCGAGCGTGGCCGGCGCGTACCGTTTCGCGATCACCAATGGCGATGTGCTGCTGATGGACATCGACTGCGCCCTGTACCCGCGCAAGGCGATCGAGCGCCTCGGCATCGCCCCGTGCACGAGCATGTACCAGGTCGGCGAGAACGACCGCCGCATGGACTGGGACTGGCGCCCGGAAATCCACGACACCGACGGCCTGTCGATGTGGACCGGCAGCGGCGAGTGGATCTGGCGCCCGCTGTGCAACCCGCACAACCTGCGCTTCAACATGTTCGTGGACAACAACCCGCGCGGCTTCGGCCTGCTGCAGCGCGACCGCAACTTCGACCACTACCAGGACGACGGCGTCTTCTACGAGAAGCGCCCGTGCCTGTGGGTGGAACCGAAGGGACAGTGGGGCAAGGGCTCGGTGCAGCTGGTCGAGATCCCCACCGTCGATGAAACCTTCGACAACATCGTGGCGTTCTGGAACCCCGAGGCCAAGCCGCAGCCCGGCCAGGAGCTGCTGCTCGGCTACCGGCTGTACTGGGGCGCCGAGCCACCGGCGCGCCCGCCGCTGGCGCACTGCGTGGCCAGCCGTACCGGCCTGGGCGGTGTGATCGGCAAGAAGCGCGCGTACTTCTCGTGGCGCTTCGCGGTCGATTTCGAGGGCGGCGAACTGGCCGCGCTGATCGACAAGGGCGAGGTCGAAGCAGTGGTCCAGGCCAGCCGTGGCCGCGTGGAGATCGTCTCCGCGCGTCCGCTGCGCGAGATCAAGGGCTACCGCGCCATGTTCGACCTGGTCCCGCCGGACGATTCCACCGACCAGATCGACATCCGCCTGTACCTGCGCAGCGCCGGCAAGACCCTGACCGAAACCTGGCTGTACCAGTACAGCCCACCGCCAAAGGGCGCGCCGGAACGCACGTTGTACTGACCGGCCCCAGGCAGCGCGCCGATCCCCAGGTAGAGCCGAGCCACGCTCGGCTGCTCTAGGCGCACAGATCACCGCCACCCTGATCAGCCCCAGGCAGCGCGCCGATTCCGGGTAGAGCCGAGCCACGCTCGGCTGCTCCTGGCGCACAGATCACCGCCACCCTGATCAGCCCAAGGCAGCGCACCGATCCCCAGGTAGAGCCGAGCCATGCTCGGCTGCTCTTGGCGCACAGATCACCGCCACCCTGATCAGCCCAAGGCAGCGCGCCGATCCCCGGGTAGAGCCGAGCCACGCTCGGCTGCTCTAGGCGCACAGATCACCGCCACCCTGATCAGCCCCAGGCAGCGCGCGCCGCTCCCCGGGTAGAGCCGAGCCACGCTCGGCTGCTCCTGGCGCACAGATCGCCGCCACCCTGATCAGCCGCAGGCAACGCGCACCGATCCCCAGGTAGAGCCGAGCCACGCTCGGCTGCTCTTGGCGCACAGATCACCGCCACCCTGATCAGCCCAAGGCAGCGCACCGATCCCCAGGTAGAGCCGAGCCACGCTCGGCTGCTCTTGGCGCACAGATCACCGCCACCCTGATCAGCCAAGGCAGCGCACCGATCCCCAGGTAGAGCCGAGCCACGCTCGGCTGCTCTAGGCGCACAGATCGCCGCCACCCTGATCAGCCAAGGCAGCGCACCGATCCCCAGGTAGAGCCGAGCCATGCTCGGCTGCTCCTGCCGCCGCAATCACCGCCACGCGCCACCGCCGGGTGGCAATCACCGTCACGCTGCCTGGCACGCCGAGCATCGCTCGGCGCCACCGCCAGTAGGCGATCAGATCGGCAGCTTGGCCTGCGCCGGGTCGATCTTGGCTTCGCCGCGCGTGATCTTCTTGAACTCCGCCCGGCTCACCGACACATAGCGCTCGTTGCCGCCGATCTCCACCTGTGGGCCGTCCTGCACCGCGTGGCCGTGTTCGTCCACGCGTACGGTCATGGTGGCCTTCTTGCCGCTGTGGCAGATGGTCTTGATCTCCTGCATCTCGTCGGCCCAGGCCAGCAGGTACTGGCTACCCTCGAACAACTCGCCGCGGAAATCGGTGCGCAGCCCGTAGCAGAGCACCGGGATGCGCAGCTGGTCCACCACCTCGCTGAGCTGCCAGACCTGGCTGCGGCTGAGGAACTGGGCCTCATCCACCAGCACGCAGCCGAGCTTGCCGTGGACTTCCAGGTCCTCCGCGATCAGCTGCTGCAGGTCGGTGTCGCGGTCGAAGGCCACGCCGTCGGCCTTCAGCCCGATCCGCGAGGCGACCACGCCGCGCCCGGCCCGGTCGTCCAGGCGGGGGGTCAGGATGGCCACGCGCATGCCGCGCTCGTGGTAGTTGTGCGCCGACTGCAGCAGGGTGGTGGTCTTGCCGGCGTTCATCGCCGAATAATAGAAATAGAGCTTGGCCATCGGCCAATTCTAGACGCCTGGCCGGCCGGCGTCGCCGCCCGCCCACGCCGGCGGACGCTTTCGTCCGCCCGCGGTGACGGTCCCGCCCAGGGCGGGCGGCCCGGTACAATGCCCCTCCCCCGGAGATGGCATGCACGGTCTCAATCCCCCCCAACGCGCGGCAGTCATGCACTGCGAAGGTCCTCTGCTGGTGCTCGCGGGCGCCGGCAGCGGCAAGACGCGCGTCATCGTGGAAAAGATCGCCCAGCTGATCGCCAGCAAGCGCTACCCGGCGCGGCGGATCGCGGCGATCACCTTCACCAACAAGTCGGCCAAGGAAATGCGCGAGCGCGTGGCCAAGCGCCTGCACGGCGGGGATGCCGAGGACGTCACCATCTGCACCTTCCATGCGCTGGGGCTCAAGTTCCTGCAGATCGAGCACGCGGCGGTGGGGCTCAAGCGCGGCTTCTCGATCTTCGATGCGGACGATGCCACCTCGCAGGTCAAGGACCTGATGTACGGGGCCAAGCCGGACGATATCGAGGACGTGAAGAACCTGATCTCGCGCGCCAAGAACGCCGGCCTCTCGCCCGAGCAGGCGATGGCGGCGGCGCGCAGCAACCGCGAGAAGGAAGCTGCCAGCGTCTACGAGCGCTACCAGCTGCGCCTGACCGCGTTCAACGCGGTCGACTTCGACGACCTGATCCGCCTGCCGGTGCAGGTGCTGGAAGAAAACCCGGAGATCGCGCTGGCCTGGCGCGAGCGCATCGGCTACCTGCTGGTGGACGAATGCCAGGACACCAACGATGCGCAGTACCGGCTGCTCAAGCAGCTGGCCGGCAGCAAGGGCAACTTCACCTGCGTGGGCGACGATGACCAGTCGATCTATGCCTGGCGCGGTGCCAACCCGGAAAACCTGCAGCAGATGGCGCGCGATTACCCCGCGCTGGAAATCATCAAGCTGGAGCAGAACTACCGCTGCTCCAACCGCGTGCTGCGCGCGGCCAATGCGCTGATCGCCAACAACCCGCACGAGCACCTGAAGAAGCTGTGGAGCGACCAGGCCGACGGCGAGCGCATCCGCGTGTGGGAGTGCCGCAACAGCGAACACGAGGCGGAGAAGGTCGCGGCGGAGATCGCGTTCCTGGCCACGTCCAAGAAGATCCCGTGGAGCGATTTCTGCATCCTGTTCCGCGGCAACTTCCAGTCGCGACCGCTGGAAAAAGCGTTGCAGCTGGTGCGCGTGCCGTACCACATCACCGGCGGCACCGCGTTCCTTGAACGCCAGGAGGTCAAGGACACGCTGTCCTGGCTGCGCCTGCTGGTGAACCCCGATGACGATACGGCGTTCATGCGCGCGGTGCAGTCGCCCAAGCGCGAAGTCGGTGCCGGCACGCTGGCCAAGCTGGCCGAGCTGGCTTCGGAAAAGGACCTGCCGATGGCGCACGCCGCCGAGGCGATCGGTGCGCTGTCGCAGCTCCCTCCACGCGCGGCCAATGGCCTGAGCCGCTTCACCGACATCCTGCGCGACCTGCGCGCGGAGATGCCCAAGCTCAGTTCCGGCGACCTGGTGCGCAAGCTGGTGAAGGAGTCCGGCCTGGTCTCGGACCTGCGCAGTGCATGCAAGGAAGAATCGGTCTACCAGCGCCGCCTCGGCAACCTGGAGGAGTTGGCGCAGTGGTTCGAGGGCGGCCCGCGCGGTGCCACCACCGCCGACCTGGCCGCGCAGCTGGCGCTGCTCTCGCGCAACGACAAGGACGATGGCGGCAACCAGGTCCGCATGATGACCATGCATGCCTCCAAGGGCCTGGAATTCCCGTATGTGTTCATCATCGGCTGCGAAGACGGCGTGCTGCCGCACCAGGTCAGCCTGGACGAAGGCAACCTGCAGGAAGAGCGCCGCCTGCTGTACGTGGGCATCACCCGCGCCAAGGTGCAGCTGTGGATGAGTTACAGCAAGCTCACCCGCAAGTTCGGCGAGCACGTACGGCTCAAGCCGAGCCGCTTCTTCGATGAGATCCCGGCCGAGGAAATGCAGCGCGACGGCGCCGACCCCGTCGCCGATGCGGCGCGCAAGAAAGAGCGCGCCAGCGCCGGATTGGCGGCGATCCAGGCATTGTTCGACTGACCCAACGCCCGGTAGAGCCGACCGTTGGTCGGCTGCCGTTCCCGAGACACGTCGGCTGCCGTGTGCCCGCTCCAAGAGCAGCCGACCAGCGGTCGGCTCTACCGCGTTCGCGGCGCGCACTGCACAATCGGGGCATCGCCCCTTGCAGTGACCCGCATGTCCGCTGTTATCCAGACCGACCGCCTGCACCTGCGCCTGATCGATCCCGACCACGATGCGGCCGACATGCTGGCCCTGCTCAACGAGCCGGGGTTCATCCGCAACATTGCCGACCGCGGCGTGCGTACGCTGGCGCAGGCCCGCGACTACACCGCCGAGCGCGTGCTTGGCAGCTACACGCTCAACGGCTTTGGCATGTACGCCATCATCCGCCGCAGCGACGGCGCGTGGCTGGGCAATGCCGGGCTGGTGCGCCGCGATGGCCTGCCGGCGCCGGATATCGGCTATGCATTGCTGTCGGAGTACGAAGGCAACGGCTACGCGTTCGAAGCCGCGCGCGGAGTGATGCACTACGCCCGCGATGTGCTCGGTTACACCGACCTGTACGGCATCGTTTCCCCGGACAACCTGCGCTCGGCCGCGTTGCTGCGCAAGCTGGGCATGGAAGACCGCGGCGACCTGCTGCTGCCGCCGCCGCACGGCGGGGATGTCGTGCTGCTGTTCGCCACGCCGGGCGCGCCGGCTCCCTGACGCCGCGCAGCCGAGCATGGCTCGGCTCTACCACGGCGAGCGATGGGTAGAGCCGAGCCATGCTCGGCTGCCTCTCAACCGCCCAACTGCTGCGCAAGCGGGGCACGGAGGATCGTGGCGACCTGCTGTTGCCGCCGCCGCATGGCGAGGATGTCGTGCTGCTGTTCGCTACGCCGGGCGCGCCGGCTTCCTGACGCCGCGTAGCCGAGCATGGCTCGGCTCTACCGCCGGTTGGCCATGGGTAACACCGGGCCGCGTAGCCGAGCATGGCTCGGCTCTACCGCCGGTTGGTCATGGGGAACGCCGGGCCGCGTAGCCGAGCATGGCTCGGCTCTACCGGCGGTTGGTCATGGGTAACGCCGGGCCGCGCAGCCGAGCATGGCTCGGCTCTGCCGGCGGTTGGTCATGGGTAACGCCGGGCCGCGTAGCCGAGCATGGCTCGGCTCTACCGGCGGTTGGTCATGGGTAACACCGGGCCGCGTAGCCGAGCATGGCTCGGCTCTACCGGCGGTTGGTCATGGGTAGAGCCGAGCCATGCTCGGCTGCCTTTCAACCGCCCAACTGCGCGCGCAGCTCGGCCAGTTGTTCCTGCAGCTCGGCCACGGTGGCTTCCAGCTGCTGCACGCGCGCCTCCAGTGCCGGGTTGCCGGCGCCGCTACCGCCACCGCTGGACGATGCCGCCTTGTACTGCTCGGCCAGCGCCTGTCCATCCACCGGGCCACCCAGCAGATGCATGTAACGGTCTTCGCGCTGGCCGCTGGCCCGCGGCAGCTGCACCGCCAGGCCGCGCTGGATCATGCGCTCGATGTGGTGGCGCAGCTCCTCGGCGTCCTGGAACTGGAACAGGCGCTCGCTGCGGGTCAGCAGCTCGTTCACCGTCTGCGGGCCGCGCAGCAGCAGCAGGCCCACGATCGCCAGCTGCTGGCGGGTGAGGTCCAGCGCGCTGCCGGCGCGGTGCTCGTAGCGCTCGGCGCGCGAGGAGAACTGCTGGCGGGCCAGTCCCATCGACTCCAACTGGCGCAGCGCGTGGTGAACATCGCCCGCGGACAGGGCCATCACCGGCTCGCGTGCGGTCTTCTGGTTGGCGGCCACCTGCGCGGCGTTCACCGTGAGCGGGTAGGCGTCCGGGGTGGTCGCCTCCTTCTCGATCAGGCAGCCCAGGGCGCGGGCCTGGGCCGGGCTCAGCACGGGCAGGGCGGGGGTCTGGGTGTCGTCGGTCATGGCGCGCTCCGGGGTGTTTCAGGGGCGTGCAGCATAGCCGAGGCCCGCACCGCACATGATTGCCGCCGGACAAGCCGGTAAACTGGCGCGACTCTGTTGCTGGTGACCCCGATGCGTCGTACTGCTGCTGTTTCCCTGTCCGTGCTTGCCTGCGCCGTGATGGCGCTCAGTGCCTGCAAGCGCACCGAAGCCCCCGCCGAGGCCGCCCCGGCAGCGGTTGCCGCTGCTGCCGCGCCCGCCGCCACCGGTGACGCCGCGGTGTCCGCCAACGACAACCTCAACGCGGTGCTGTGGATGCAGCGCGCGCAGGAGTACAAGGCGATCACCGAGCAGACCTACCGCGCCGCCGCCGACCACCTGGACAAGGCGCTGAAGGAAGCCAACTGGGACGCGCTGGTACCGGAGGAACGCGGCAACGCCGCCAAGGGCCTGAAGCCGGCGGTGGTGCTGGACGTGGACGAGACCGTGCTGGACAACTCGCCCTACCAGGCGCGCCTGGTGCGCGACGGCAAGGAATACGACGAACTCAGCTGGGACCAGTGGGTGGCCGAGAAGAAGGCCAAGGCGATCCCGGGCGTGGTCGATTTCGCCAAGGCCGCCAACGCCAAGGGCGTGACCCTGCTGTACATCTCCAACCGCGCCGTGCACCTCAAGGAGGCCACCCTGGCCAACCTGCGTGCCGAAGGCCTGCCGGTCGCCGATGACAGCGTGTTCCTGGGCCTGGGCACGGTGGTGAAGGACTGCGAACAGGCCGGCAGCGAGAAGAACTGCCGCCGCCGCCTGGCCGGCCAGCAGTACCGCGTGCTGATGCAGTTCGGCGACCAGCTCGGCGACTTCGTGGAAGTCACCGCCAACACCAACGACGGCCGCGACGCGCTGCTGCAGCAGTACCACGACTGGTTCGGCGAGCGCTGGTGGATGCTGCCCAACCCGACTTACGGCGGCTTCGAGCCGGCCCAGTTCAACAATGACTACAGCCAGTCGCGCCAGGCCCGCCATGATGCCAAGCGCGCCGCGCTGGACTACGCGCCGTGAGCCGCGCCGCGCTGCCGCTGCGTGACGATCAGCGCCTGATCTTCGCGCTCGACGTGCCGGGCCGCGACGAGGCGCTGGCGTGGGTGGACCGGCTCGGCGACGCGGTCTCGTTTTACAAGATCGGCATGGAGCTGCTCGCCTCCGGCGAGTACTTCGACGTGCTCGAGGCCCTGGCCGCGCGCGACAAGCGCGTGTTCGTCGATCTCAAGTTCTTCGACATCCCGGCCACCGCCGCGGCGGTGATCAAGCGGCTGTCGCAGTGGCCGGTCAGCTACGCCACCATCCACGGCTGGCACCCGGCCATGATGGAGGCCTGCGCGGCCGCCAACGGCAGCGACATGCGCCTGCTGGCGGTGACCGTGCTGACCTCGATGGGCCGCAGCGACCTGGCCGGGATGGGCATCGACCGCGAACCGGTGGACGTGGTGGTCGAACGCGCGCTGGCCGCCCAGGCTGCCGGCATCGACGGGGTGATCGCCTCGGGCCAGGAAGCCGGCCCGATCCGCGCGGCCACCGGCGCGGGCTTCTCGATCGTGTGCCCGGGCATCCGCCCCGGCGGCCCGGTCGGCGATGACCAGAAGCGCACCGTTGGCGTGGCCCAGGCGTTCGCCGACGGTGCCGATGCGATCGTGGTCGGGCGGCCGATCCGGCTGGCCAACGATCCGCGTGCGGCCGCCGAGGCGATCCAGCAGGAAATCGCCAGCGCCTGGCGCACCCGCCAGGGCTGAGGCAGCCCCGGCCGCATTCCGGATCGGCGTGCGGCCTGCCCCGGCAGCCGCATCGGCCGTCCAGCGATGAACGTCATTGCCTGGTAGGGCGCTCCCCGCCGATGGCCGGCACTGGTCCGGCGCTCGACACGGGCGCGACCTGCACAGGTCAGGCGCGCCCCTCGCAATCGCCGCGCGTCTACCTCGGGAAACCCCGCGTCGCCCGCCAACAGCGCAGCGCGCCGCAGTTCGCCGCGCCCCTCCTGCGATGGAATGAATCCTGCCGGCACGACGTTGCCTGGCGATCCCATCATTGCAATGGAGGTGCTGCATGCATGTGTTTACCCGACTGGCCCTGGCCACCGGCGTCCTCGGTCTTTCCCTCGCCGCACAGGCGGCTCCCGCACCGCCCGAGGGCGCGCCCCTGCGGCCATTGATCATCGGCGGGGTGGATGCGTCGCCTGGCCAGTATCCCTTCATGGTCAGCCTGCAACGGCTGGACTTCGGCGATTCGGACCATACCCGCCACTGGTGCGGCGCCACGCTGATCTCGCCGTCCTGGGTACTCACCGCCGCCCACTGCGTGCAGGGGGCCAAGCCTGCCGGCTACGCGGCGCTGGCAGGGGCCACCGCGTTGGACACCACCGCGCGCAAACGCACGTCCAACATCCGTGCGATCCACGTCCATCCGGCCTTCAACAGCACCACGCTGGCCAATGACGTGGCGTTGATCCAGCTGCGCAAGCCGGTCGAGGGCCTCGCCCCGGCCCTGATGCTGGAGGGCAGCGACAGCGGCTATCTGCGGACCGGCCGCATGTTCGACGTGATCGGTTGGGGCGATACCGGGCTGGAGGGCGCGGCCGGCTCGCCCACGGTGCTGCAGACAGTGAAGACCCCGTTCGTGCCTTTCAAGACGTGCCAGCAGGCGTACCCGAGCCTGCAGGCCGGCACGTCGATCTGCGCCGGCACCGAGGGCATCGACAGTTGCCAGGGCGATTCCGGTGGCCCGCTGCTGGTGCAGCGGCGCGGCGCCTGGACGGTGCTGGGCGTGGTCAGCTGGGGCCAGGGCTGCGCCCAGGCGGGCTATCCGGGCGTGTATGCCCGGCTGGCCGATGGCTACGTGCGCGACTTCATCACGGCCACCTGGACCGGTGACTGACGGCCGGTAAAGCCCGCCCGTTGGACGCGGCGGACGACCCTGCGGGTGCACCGCCGCTGGCGGCGCAGGGACGTTCGCCGTCACGCGCACGCCGGGCGTCGTGCGCAGACTTCACCGGCTCGGGCCAGGCTGGGGGCGCCCTGCCAGCGACGGCGTCCCCCCACGCCCGGCCACGTTGCCCACACGAGAATGAAATAACGATAGGGTTCAATAACTTGGAACCGCCGGCCCGCATCCCGGCGGGGTCCGGCTTGCCGCTGCGGGGGCGCAGGCCGCAAGATGCGGACCGGTCCGGGGAGTCCGAATTCATGTCCATGTCGTGGAAGTCGTGGCAGTACCGGGGGCATGCGTTGGCGCTGGCCCTGTGCGGGGTGGTGCTGCTCAGTGCCTGCAAGGGCGATCGGATCGATCCGGACACACCCGCGGCCGAGCCGGTCGCGGCCCTGCAACAGCTGGCCCGGCAGGTGGCCGACAACGACCTGCTCGGCTACGCGCGCGCCTCGGTGCCGCCCGCCGACTACGCCCGCCTGCAGGTGGCCTGGGCACAGGGGCACAGCCGTTGGCCACTGACCGAACTGCCGCTGGATGGGCAACTGCTGCCGATGCTGGCCGCGCTGTCGGCGCCGGACGCCCCGCAGCGCCTGCAGCGCTCGTTCGACGCACAGATTGCCGGCCAGGCCACCGGGGTGCGCCAGGCGGCGCATTCCATGGGCCTGTTCGGGGTGGAGTACCTGCGCAACCAGACCGACTACACCGATGCCCAGCGCGCCCACTACAGCCAGGTGGTGAACGCGTTGAGCAAATGGGCCGCCGCTGCGCCGCTGACCGACAAGCAGCGCGCCAAAACCACCATCACGCTGTTGACTGCCACCGCGCGGACCACCGGGCTGTCCACCGACGAACAGTTGCAGGCCGCCGGCATGGAGGGATCGCTGCGCCGCCTGGGCCCGTTCTTCAAAGCCTTCAAGACCGCGCTGGCCAGCTATGGGTTGTCGCTGGACGGGGCGCTTACCGGCCTGCGCGGCGAGGTGGTGTCGGAGCTGGGCGATGATGCGGTGGTCCGCGTGCAGTACCCGCTGGCCGGCGAACAGATCGAAGCGCAGGTGCGGATGACCCGCCGCGATGGCCACTGGTATGTGAGCCGCACCCTGGAGGACGCGCAGGCGCTGCTGCAGGCCGCACAGGCCGCACAGGCCGCACAGGCCGCACAGGCCCAACAAGCTGAACATGATGACCCGCAGGCGGCCGAAGCAGAGGCCGCCGCGCAGGTCAAGGACGGTGCTTCTGCACCGGCTAAGCCATAATGAAGCCGATGCCGAACCAGAATCCCCTGCCTTTCCCCGGCGAAGAGCCGCCCAAGACGCCGGACGCTTCGTCCGCGTCGCCCGACAGCGTGGCCGCCACCGGCGCCCCGGCCGACCCCGGCCAGACGAGCGCCGCTGCCGCCGCCGTGCCTGCCGAGGCCGAGCCCGGCGCGGTCGCGCTGGCCGCCATCGTGCCCGGTACCCGTGCCCCGGTGGGCCGCCGCCCGTGGTGGGCACGCCTGCTCGGCCGGCTGGTCGAGCCGTGGCTGTCGCTGAAGATCGAACCGGAACAGCCCGGCCAGTACAACGACGGCCGCCCGGTGGTCTACGTGCTGGAAGACTACGGCCTGTCCAATGCGCTGATCCTGGACAAGGCCTGCCGTGAGGCCGGCCTGCCCTCGCCGCTGGTGCCCATCGCCGGTGATCCGACCGGGCGCAAGCGCGCCTACGTGGCGTTGTCGCGCCGGAGCAGCAGCAACTCGCTGATCCCCGAGCAGCGCGGCGCCAAGACCCACTCCGATTCGCTGGCCAAGGTGCTCCAGGCCCATCGCGCACGCGATGAGCTGGACGTGCACCTGGTCCCGGTATCCATCTTCGTCGGCCGCGCGCCGGACAAGCAGAGCGGCTGGTTCGCCGTGCTGTTCTCGGAAAACTGGGCGTTGGTGGGCCGTTTCCGTCGCCTGCTGGCGGTGCTGCTCAATGGCCGCAGCACCATCGTGCGGTTTGCCCCGCCGATCTCGCTGCGCAGCACGATCAACGAGGGGCTGGACCCCGAGCGCACCGTGCGCAAGCTCCAGCGCGTGCTGCGCACCCACTTCCGCCGCATCCGTGAGTCGGTGATCGGGCCGGACCTGTCCACCCGCCGCCTGCTGGTGGACAAGGTGCTGGACGCGGACACCGTGCGCGAGGCGATCGCCTCGCAGGCCAAGCGCGACAACTCCAAGCCGGCCGATGCCTGGAAGAAGGCCCACGCCTACGCCTGGGAGATCGCCGCGGACTACTCCAGCCCGGCGGTGCGGTCGGCCAGCTTCATGCTCAGCCATGTCTGGAACCGCATCTACGCCGGCGTACTGGTCCACCACCTGGACAAGTTCAAGGCGGCCGCGCCCGGGCACGAAGTGGTTTACGTGCCCAGCCACCGCAGCCACATGGACTACCTGCTGCTGTCCTACCTGCTGTACGACCGGGGCATCGTGCCGCCGCACATCGTGGCCGGCATCAACCTCAACCTGCCGGTGGTCGGCACCCTGCTGCGCAAGGGCGGGGCGTTCTTCATCCGGCGCTCCATCCGCGGCAACGCGCTGTACTCGGCGGTGCTCAGCGAATACGTGGCGCAGCTGGTGGCCGGTGGTTACTCGATCGAGTACTTCGTCGAAGGCGGCCGCTCGCGTACCGGGCGCCTGCTGCAGCCCAAGGGCGGCATGATCTCGATGACGCTGCGCGCGTTCCTGCGCCAGCCGCGCAAGCCGGTGCTGTTCCAGCCGGTCTACATCGGCTATGAAAAGCTGATGGAAGGCGGCAGCTACCTGGACGAACTGTCCGGTCGGCCCAAGGAAAAGGAATCGATCTGGTCGCTGCTGTGGTCCATCCCCAAGGTGCTCAAGCAGAACTACGGGCAGGTGGTGGTGAACTTCGGCGAGCCGATCGCGCTCAACGACGTGCTGGCCCGGCAGGCGCCGGAGTGGAACGGGCAGCCGGTGGGCGAGGACGAGAAGCCGTCCTGGCTGTCGGGCACGGTCGACCACCTGGCCGAGCGCATCCAGGTGCACATCAACGGCGCCGCCGACGTCAACCCGATCAACCTGCTGGCGCTGGCGCTGCTGTCCACGCCCAAGCACGCGATGGGCGAGGCCGACCTGATCGCGCAGATCGAACTGTGCAAGACGCTGCTGGTGGAGATGCCGTATTCGGACCGGGTGACGGTGACCCCGCACTCGCCGGAGCGGATCATCGCCCACGCCGAAGAAATCAACGTGCTCACCCGCATCAAGCACCCGCTCGGCGACGTGCTCAGTGTCAGTGGCGACACCGCGGTGCTGCTCAGCTACTTCCGCAACAACGTCATCCACCTGTTCACGGCGTCGTCGTGGGTGGCCTGCTGCTTCCAGAACAACCGCCGCATGAGCCGCACCGGCCTGGTCCAGTTGGGCCGCACGGTGTATCCGTTCCTGCAGGCCGAGCTGTTCCTGCCGTGGACCGAGGACGAGTTTGCCCAGCGTATCGAGCAGACCATCAACGTGTTCGTGCGCGAAGGGCTGCTGCAGAACATCAACGACGACGACGGCGGCATCCTGGCCCGCAACACCGGGCAGACCGACGAGGTGTTCCGCCTGCGCGCGATCGGCCACTCGTTGCAGCAGGCCTTCGAGCGGTATTACATCGCCATTTCGGTGCTGGTGAAGAACGGCCCTGGCACGCTGGGCGCGGCGGAACTGGAAAGCCTGTGCCAGCAGGCCGCGCAGCGCCTGAGCCTGCTCTACGCACCGGCCGCGCCGGAATTCTTCGACCGCACCCTGTTCCGCGGCTTCATCCAGAAGCTGCGTGAGCTGCGCCTGGTGTGGCCGGACGAGAACAGCAAGCTGCTGTTCGACGCGCGCCTGGATGCCTGGGCCAAGGATGCCAAGTTCATCCTGGGCCGCGAACTGCGCCACACCATCGAACGGGTGAGCCCGGAAGCGGCCAAGCCGGAAGAACCGGTCAGCACGGATTGACGGACGCGGATGCGCCGAAGCGTATCCGGACGTATCCGGATCTTGAGGTATGCGGATCTCGACGTATCCGGATCTCGACGTATCCGGGTCTTATTGCGTTCGCCAGCAATTCGTAGGTACCGACCGTTGGTCGGTACCCGCGCGCAAGCGCGGCACACGCGCCCGGAGACCAGGCAACGCGGCGTGCACCGTCTGACCGACGCTGACCACCGTCCGAAGCTGCATGCCAAGGTTCATGCCGCCGGGGCTGACGGCAGCCGACCAACGGTCGGCTCTACGCTTCGGAACATCGGTGGGGATCGGGGCTGACGGCAGCCGACCAACGGTCGGCTCTACGCTTCGGAACATCGGTGGGGAGCGGGGCTGACGGCAGCCGACCAACGGTCGGCTCTACGCTTCGGAACATCGGCGGGGATCGGGGCTGACGGCAGCCGACCAACGGTCGGCTCTACGCGGGTTCGTCGGGGATCAACATGTCCGCCAGCCGGGCGATGCAGTCCTTCAACTGCAGTTTGCGCCGTTTCAGGCGCTTCGCCTCCAGCTCGTCATCGCCGTTGGCGGCCATGCGCTGGATCTGTTCGTCCAGCATGCGGTGCTCCTGCCGGAGCTCGGCAAGGCGGGCGCTGATCTGCTCGGGTGTCAGGGTATCCACGGTCTCGAGCATACACATCCGCGATGATGCCCGGGAGTGAACGCAGTCACTTCCTGGCGGCCGTGGCGGTCGGCGCGAGCCGGTAGAATGAAGGCCATGAGTGTCGTCCTTGCCCTGCCCGATCCCGTCCCGCGCGCCCGCGATCCGCGCGCGGCCGACGCCATGCAGGACAAACTGGCGCGGCGCCTGCGCCGCCAGGTCGGCCAGGCCATCGCCGATTTCGGCATGATCGAGGACGGCGACAAGGTGATGGTGTGCCTGTCCGGCGGCAAGGACAGTTACACCCTGCTGGACGTGCTGCTGCAGCTGCAGAAAAAGGCGCCCGTGCGCTTCGAGCTGGTCGCGGTGAACCTGGACCAGAAGCAGCCGGACTTCCCCGCGCACGTGCTGCCCGCGTACCTGGCGTCGATCGGTGTGGCGTACCAGATCATCGAGCAGGACACCTATTCGGTGGTCAGCCGGGTGATCCCCGAAGGCCGCACGATGTGTTCGCTGTGCTCGCGCCTGCGCCGCGGCGCGCTGTACCGCCATGCGGCGGAAAACGGCTTCAGCAAGATCGCCCTCGGCCACCACCGCGATGACAGCGTGGCCACGTTCTTCCTCAACCTGTTCCACCACGCCAAGCTGTCGGCGATGCCGCCCAAGCTGCGCAGCGACGACGGCCGCCACGTGGTGATCCGCCCGCTGGCCTACGTGGCCGAAGACGATATCCGCGCGTATGCGCAGGCGCGCGCGTTCCCGATCATCCCGTGCAATCTGTGTGGCAGCCAGGACACGCTGCAACGCCGCCAGGTCGGGCAGATGCTGCAGCAGTGGGAGCAGCAGCACCCCGGCCGCATCGACCAGATCGCCCGCGCGCTGGGCACCGTGGAGCCTTCGCAGCTGGCCGATCCCACGCTGTTCGATTTCATGGCGCTGGGGCGTGTCGACGCCGCAACGCCGCCTGTGCCGTCGGCCTGGACCGACGGTGCGCCCGCCGACAACGGCGGCGCGTCCGGGCTGTCCTGAGCCGGCCAACACCCCGCCTTCCCTTCACCTCTATTCCGGACTTCCATGTTCTTTCGCAACCTGACGCTGTTCCGCTTCCCGACCGCCACCGATTTCTCCGAGGTAGATACGCTGCTGCCGCAGGTGCTGCTCAAGCCGGTCGGCCCGCTCGAAATGAACTCCCGTGGTTTCATCTCCCCGTTCGGCCGCGAGGAAAAGACCGTTTTCTCGCACCGCATCGGCGATGCGCTGTGGCTGACCGTGGGCGGTGAGGACAAGATCCTGCCGGGCGCGGTGGTCAACGACCTGCTGGCGCGCAAGCTCGAGGAAATCGAGGAGAAGGAAGGGCGCAAGCCCGGCGGTCGCGAGCGCAAGCGGCTCAAGGACGACCTGCTGCACGAACTGATGCCGCGTGCGTTCGTGAAGAGCTCGCGCACCGACGCGCTGATCGACCTGACCCACGGCTACGTGGCGGTGGACAGTTCCAGCCGCAAGACCGGCGAGAACGTCATGTCCGACATCCGCGGCCTGCTCGGCAGCTTCCCGGCGATGCCGCTCAACGCCGAAGTGGCGCCGCGCTCGATCCTGACCGGCTGGATCGCCGGTGAAGCGCTGCCGACCGGGCTGAGCCTGGGCGAAGAGTGCGAGATGAAGGACCCGGCCGAGGGCGGGGCGGTGGTCAAGTGCCAGCACCAGGAACTGCGCTGCGACGAGATCGACAAGCACCTGGACGCCGGCAAGCAGGTGACCAAGCTGGCGCTGGTGTTCGAGGACAACCTGTCCTTCGTGCTGGGCGATGACCTGATCGTGCGCAAGCTGAAGTTCCTGGACGGTGCGCTGGACCAGCTCGAACACGCCGACGACGATGGCCGCCGCGCCGAACTGGACGCCCGTTTCGCCCTGCAGAGCGGCGAAGTGCGGCGCCTGTTCCTGTTGCTGGAAGAGGCCTTCAAGCTGAGCAAGGCCGACTGACGCACGGGCGCCGCCCCCCGGGCGGCGCCTGAACAGCGCGCAGTCATGCGCCGGCCACCACCGGCGCTATGCTGTACCCATGTCCGGATTCCTCCGCCGCCTTATTTCGCCGGCTGCCCCCACCCTGCAGCGCGACACGGTACGACTGCGCCTGGAAGACGCCGAGATCGATGTGCTGCGCGTGCGCGACCCGCGTGCGCGCCGGATCAAGCTCAGCGTGGACGAGCGCGGCGTGCGCCTGACCTTGCCGCCACGGGCGAGCCTGGTGATGGGCGAGCGGTTCCTGGAACAACACCGCGACTGGCTCTCAACCCAGCTGCGCAGCTACCAGGCGCAGAACCTGCCGGCACCGCTGGTGATCGGTGAACCCGGGCAGCTGCCGTTGCGCGGCGAGCTGCTGCCCCTGCGCTGGGAAAGCGGCCGCTACGCGCACCTGCAGGTGGACGCCGATGGCGCGTGCCTGCACTGGCCGGCACGTGGCACCGATGCCACGCTGCGCCGCACCCTGCGCGAATTCTATGAGGCACAGACCCGCGCCGACGTGGGCCGGTGGCTGCCGCGCTACCTGCCCGGCCTGCCGCGCGCACCGGCGCGCCTGCGGCTGAAGGTGATGTCCTCGCAGTGGGGCTCGCTGGCCCCGGACGGCAGCATGGCGCTGGACCTGGCGCTGGTGCTGGGGCGGCCGTCGGCGTTCGAGTACGTGCTGGTGCATGAGCTCTGCCACCTGATCCAGGCCAACCACTCGCCGGCGTTCTGGGCCGAGGTGAGCCAGCGCTTTCCGGACTGGCATGCCGAGCGGGATTACTTCCAGCTCGAAGGCCGGCGCCTGAAAGCGATGCTGCGGCAGCTGCTGACCCCGGCAGCGTAGCGCCACGCCATGCGTGGCGCCTGTTGGCGGCGGTGCATGCGCCCCCGCGGTCGGCGTAGGTGGGTGTTTGCGGTGATGCATGCACATCCGCGGCCGCCGTCGGCGGCCGTCATCGTGGGTGCGTCGGCAGGTCACGCGATACGGTGGCTTCGGATGCGCGGCCGCGCTGGCGCGCGGTCTCCACGCATGGCGTGGAGCTACGGGGTGGCGATCGGCTTCGGTGGGGCTGGGGGAGTTGGCGAGGGCGGGCGTGGCGGCTTTTTGCGGTGATGCATGCACATCCGAGGTCGGCGTTCGCGGGTGTCATTGCGGGTGCGTCGGCGGGCGACGGGATAGGGTGGCTGCGGATGCGCGGCGCGCGCTGGCGCGCGGTCTCCACGCATGGCGTGGAGCTACGGGTGGCGATCGGCTTCGGTGGAGCTGGGCGGCGTTGGCGAGGGCCGGCGTGGCGGCTCTTTGCGGTGATGCATGCACAACCGCGGTCGGCGTCCGCGGGTGTCATTGCGGGTGCGTCGGCGGGCGACGGGATGGGGTGGCTGCGGATGCGCGGCCGCGCTGGCGCGCGGTCTCCACGCATGGCGTGGAGCTACGGGGGCGATCGGCTTCGGTGGGGCTGTGCGGCGTTGGCCAGGGCCGGCGCCGTTTCTTGCGCTCCCTAGCGCTGTGCGCGGGTGGTGGCCGCCTGCGCCCAGCGCTCGGCCACGCGGGGGGCGGTGATGCACACGGCCTGGTCGGTGACGGTGGTGACCGCGCGCTCCAGCAGCTGGATGTCGGCTTCGTGCTGGCGCGCCACGTGCGGGTCCTCGAAGAAGATCGCGCGCTGGCAGTCGCCTTCCAGCACCCGGTCGGCGATCTGCGCATCACCGCCCATCGGGCCGCTCTGGTAACGCTGCACCCACGCCTGGTCCTGGGGCCAGCCGCGGCTCCAGGCCAGTTCGTTGAGGCGTTGGCCGGTGGTGCCGGTGCCCACCCGGTGGCGGAACCGCGACAGCAGGTCGAAGTGCGTGTCGGCGAAGGCCAGGATCGCCGGCTTCATCGCATCGTGCGCGATCAGGGCCAAGGTCTGGTGCTCGAACGCGTGCAGATCGTCCGCGCCGGGATCGGCCGCCAGCCCGGCATGCACGCGCTCCACCTCCACCCAGTCGCGGGCGGTGGCCACGGTGGAAATGAAGGGCTTGCCGTGGATCACGCACTGGCGCTTGAGTGCGGTGGCTTCGGGGAAGATCGAGGATGGGTCGACTGGGTCCATCAGGTAGATCGCCCCGTCCAGGGTGCGTTCCGGGGAGCCCATCCCGACCACTTCGGCGACCAGCTTCATCAGGCCGCCCTGGCGGCCGTTGGGGTAGCGCTGCAGCGGGGCGAACTCCGGCAGGAAGCCCAGGCGCTGGATCGCATCGAAGGTGCGTCCGACGGCGTGCAGTTCCACGCCCAGTTCGCGCAGTCCGCCGTCGCAGGCGCGCAACCAGCGGAACAGGGCGGCGTGCTTGTCGTGGTGGTGCAGGCGGTTGGCGGCCAGGCCGATGCGCATGGGACGGGATCCGGTACGGGGAAACGGCATTCTATGTCGCTTCCAGTCGGCCGAAAGGGGGATGACCATCACGGGCCTTCACGCGTTTTCGTATTAGTTGCATGGTTCGAAGGCGGGCCATAACCGACAGTGACGGTCGTCAGTCAATCAGAAAGTCCTGTCATGACCCCCGTCAAAGCCAACTACTCCGTATCGGTCAATCCCTCGGTCACCGACCGCAGCGCCCGCATCCGCGCCTTGGGCCGCTTGCTGCGGCACGCATCCAGCGGCGACGCGGACGTGCTGCTGGCCGGCTTGGCGCGCATGCTGGACGCCCATATCGGCAATGAACGCGCCGATGGTGCCAGCAACGAACGCATCCGCGACCAGCTCGATGAGATCGAGCTGCTGCTGGCGCTGGAGATCGAGCGTGCCGGCGTGCGCGCGGCCGCGCCGCTGTCGAAGGCGGCCTGAGGAGCAGCCGGGCATGGCCCGGCTCTACCCCCGCGCCGGTAGTGCCGGGCCATGCCCGGCAACCACGACCCACCGCAACGAGGCCCGTAGTGCCGGGCCATGCCCGGCAACCGCGCACAGCGCGCCCCGGTCACACCCGCCGCGCTATACCGACAGCAGCTGCGCGATGCTGGCTGCCGCGTCACGGCCCTCGGCCACGGCGGTCACCACCAGGTCGGCACCGCGCACCGCGTCGCCACCGGCGAACAGGCGCGGGTGGGCGGTCTGGAACGGCAACCGGTCGCGGCCGCCGGCGATGATGCGGCCGTTGTTGCCGGCCTCCACGCCCAAGGCGGTCAGCCAGCCCGGTGCGGTCGGCGAAAAACCGAACGCGATGATCACCACGTCCGCTTCGAGCAGCGATTCGCTGCCTTCGATCGGCACTGCGTTGCGGCGACCCTGTGCATCGGGTTCACCGAGCTGGGTCTCCACCACCATCACCCCGATCACCTCGTCATCGGCGCCGGCTTCGATCGACAGCGGCTGGCGGTTGAACAGGAAGCGCACGCCTTCCTCGCGGGCGTTGGCTACTTCGCGCGCCGAGCCGGGCATGTTGGCCTCGTCGCGGCGGTATGCGCAGGTGACCTTGGCCGCGCCCAGGCGGATCGCGCTGCGCACGCAGTCCATGCCGGTGTCGCCACCGCCCAGCACCACCACGCGCTTGCCCTCCAGGTCCGGCAGCGCGATCTGGTCTTCCCAGCCGGCGATCGGCCGGCCGTGGGCGTCGCTACCACTGACGATGCGGCTGTTCTGGACCAGGAACGGCAGGGCCGGCAGCACGCCCTTGAGGTCCTGGCCGAGCAGGCCGCCATCGGTGTAGCGGTAGGCGCCGGTGCCGACGAACACGGCGTCGTACTCGGCCAGCAGCTCGTCCATGCCGACGTCGCGCCCGATCTCCACCCCGAGCCGGAACTGCACGCCCATGCCTTCGAGCACGTTGCGGCGGCGGCTGATCACCGCCTTGTCCAGCTTGAAGCTGGGGATGCCGAACTGCAGCAGCCCGCCGATCTGTTCATAGCGGTCGTACACCACCGCCTGGATGCCGGCGTGGGCCAGCTTGTCGGCGCAGGCCAGCCCGGCCGGACCGGCACCGATCACCGCCACGCGCTTGCCGGTGGGCTCCACGGCGGTCATGTCCGGGCGCCAGCCGGTGGCCAGCGCGGTGTCCACGATGTACTTCTCGACCGCCCCGATGGTGACCGCGCCGAATTCCTCCAGCGTGCAGCTGCCCTCGCACAGGCGGTCCTGCGGGCACACCCGGCCGCACACTTCCGGCAGCGGGTTGGTCGAATGGCACAGCGTGGCCGCTTCATGGATGCGGTTTTCCTGCACCAGCTGCAGCCACTGCGGGATCGCGTTGTGCACCGGGCACTTCCAGCTGCAGTACGGGTTGCCGCAATCCAGGCAGCGCCCGGCCTGGAACTGCGCGTCTTCCTTGCCGAACTTGCCGTACAGCTCGCCCCAGTCGCCGGAGGTGCGCAGTTCGACCGGGATGCGCTGCGGCATCGTCCGGGGCAGATCGAGGAACTGGAAAGCTTGCTTGCGGCTCATGGCTTGCTCTGTGTTGGGTGGCGTCGCCGGCCAGCGGCCGGCATTGCAGCGGTGGGATGTGCGGCGCCGGCGTGGTGGCCGGCGCCTCGACCCCGGTCAGGCAGCGCGGCGCAGCGAGTCGGTGAGCGACTCGATGCTGGCGGCCTTGGGTTTGACCAGCCAGAACTTGCCGACGTAATCGCGGAATTCATCGAGGATCTGCTGCGCCCAGATGCTGCCGGTCAGTTCGCGGTGGCGGCTGATCAGCGTATGCAGGTGCTGGCGATGGTTCTCGAAGCCCTCGGCCGAGATGCGGTGGATGTCGATCAGTTCGTGGTTGTAGCGGTCCACGAAGTCACGGTCGATATCCAGCACGTAGGCCAGGCCGCCGGTGAAGCCGGCGCCGAAGTTCAGCCCGACCTTGCCCAGCACCAGCACGATGCCGTCGGTCATGTACTCGCAGCAGTGGTCGCCGGCGCCTTCGATCACCGCCAGCGCGCCCGAGTTGCGCACGCCGAAGCGCTCGCCGGCCCGGCCCGCGGCGAACAGCTCGCCACCGGTGGCGCCGTACAGGCAGGTGTTGCCGATGATCGCGGTGTTGCGCGCCTCGAAGCGTGCGCCGCGCGGCGGGCGTACCACCAGGCGGCCGCCGGCCATGCCCTTGCCGACGTAATCGTTGGCTTCGCCTTCGACCTCCAGCTGCAGGCCGCCGACGTTGAACGCGCCGAAGCTCTGCCCGGCGGTACCGCGGAAGCGCAGCGTGAGCGGGGCATCGCTCATGCCCTGGTTGCCGTGCGTGCGCGCGATCTCGCCGGACAGACGGGTGCCGATCGAGCGGTCGGTGTTGTGGATCAGGAAGCGGTGTTCGCCGCCTAGCTTGCCGGCGATGGCCGGCGCGAGCAGGCCGTCCATCTGCGTGGCCAGGCTGTCCGGCGATTCGTACAGGCGCTGCGCGGCGCAGTGGCTGCCGGCGTATTCGGCCGGGTTGAGCAGGCGCGACAGGTCCACCTTGACCCCCGGGCGCGGCGAGACCTCCAGCTGCTGCAGCAGGTCGGTGCGGCCGACGATCTCGTCCAGCGAGCGCACGCCCAGGTAGGACAGCCAGCCACGCACTTCCTCGGCCAGCAGGCGGAAGAAGTTCTCCACGCGCTCGGGCAGGCCGGTGAAGTACTGCGCGCGCAGGCGCTCGTCCTGGGTGGCCACGCCGGTGGCGCAGTTGTTGAGGTGGCAGATGCGCAGGTACTTGCAGCCCAGCACGATCATCGGCGCGGTGCCGAAGCCGAAGCTGTCCGCGCCCAGCAGCGCGGCCTTGATCACGTCCAGCCCGGTCTTCAGGCCGCCGTCGGTCTGCAGCAGGGTGCGCCCGCGCAGGTCGTTGGCCACCAGCGCCTGGTGCGACTCGGCCACGCCCAGTTCCCACGGCACGCCCGCATAGCGGATCGAGCTGACCGGGCTGGCGCCGGTGCCGCCGTCATGGCCGGACACGGTGATCAGGTCGGCGCCGGCCTTGACCACGCCGGCGGCGATCGTGCCCACGCCGGCATGGCTGACCAGCTTCACCGAGACCAGCGCGGTCGGGTTGACCTGCTTGAGGTCGTAGATGAGCTGGGCCAGGTCCTCGATGGAGTAGATGTCGTGGTGCGGCGGCGGCGAGATCAGGCCGATACCCGGCTTGGCATAGCGCAGCCGTGCGATCAGTTCATTGACCTTGTGCCCGGGCAACTGGCCGCCTTCGCCGGGCTTGGCACCCTGGGCGACCTTGATCTGCAGCACTTCGGCGTTGACCAGGTACTCGGCGGTGACGCCGAAGCGGCCCGATGCCACCTGCTTGATCTTGCTGCGCTTCTCGGTGCCGTAGCGCACCGGGTCTTCGCCGCCTTCGCCGGAGTTGCTGCGCCCGCCAAGGCGATTCATCGCGATGGCCAGCGCTTCATGCGCCTCGGGCGACAGCGCGCCCAGGCTGATGGCGGCGGTGTCGAAGCGGCGGAAAAGGTCTTCGGCCGGGGCCACCTCGTCCAGCGGGGTGGGCGTGGGCGCGGCCTTGAGCTGCAGCAGGTCGCGCAGCGCCGACACCGGCCGGCCATGCACGGCCTCGCAGTAACGCTGCCAGTCCGCGGCCTCGCCGCTGCGCGCGGCGCGCTGCAGGGTCATGACCACGTCCGGGTTGTACATGTGGTATTCGCCGCCGTGCACGTACTTGAGCACGCCGCCCACGTCGGGGCGCAGCAGGTCGTTCCAGGCACGCACGGTGAGTTCGCGGGCTTCGTCGTCCAGGCGGGCGAAGCCGACGCCGGCCACGCGCGAGGCGGTGTCCGGGAAGCACAGGTCGACGACCTCGTCATCCAGCCCGACGATCTCGAACAGCTGCGCCCCGCGGTAACTGGCCACGGTACAGATGCCCATCTTGGAGATGATCTTGGACAGGCCCTTGTAGATGCCCTTGCGGTAGCGGCGACCGATCTGCGACTGCTCGCCGCCCTTGCTCAGCTGCAGGATGCCGCGCCGGCCCAGGTCGAACAGGGTCTGGTAGGCCAGGTACGGGTACACCGCGGTGGCACCGAAGCCGAGCAGGCAGGCCATGTGGTGCGCATCGCGGGCGGTGCCGGTTTCCAGGATCAGGTTGACGTCGCAGCGCAGCCCGGCGTTGGACAGGTGGTGGTGCACCGCGCTGGTGGCCAGCAGGGCATGCACCATCGGGCGGTCGGCGACCGGGTAGCGGTCGCTCAGCAGCAGCATCACGATGCCCTCGCGCGCGGCCGCCTCGGCCTCGGCGCAGATCCGCTCGATGCCGGCCTTGAGGCCTTCCTCCAGGCTGTAGGACAGGTCGATCAGCCGGTTCTTCTCGACGTACTGCTCCATCTTGATCAGCTGGCGCAGCTTGCGCTGGCTGAGCACGGGCGAATTGAGGATGACGTGGTTCACCGTCTCCGCGCCGGCGTGGAAGATGTTGGTCTCCTTGCCGAGCTGGGTGGACAGCGACATGACGCAGTCTTCGCGCAGCGGATCGATCGGCGGGTTGGTGACCTGCGCGAACGCCTGGCGGAAGTAGTCATACAGCGGGCGGCTGTGCTGGCTGAGCACCGCCATGGGCGTGTCATCGCCCATCGAGCCGGTGGCCTCCTGCTCGGTCTCGGCCAGCGGGCGCAGGATCTGCTCCACTTCCTCGCTGCTGAGCTGGAACAGCTTGTGGTAGCTGCGCAGGGTGCGCTCGTCGAAGGGTTCCTCGACCAGCGACGGATCGATCAGCTCGGTCTGCAGGTAGGTCACGCCCTGCTGCAGCCACTGCTTGTAAGGGGCGCGGCCGCGGTTGATGCGGTCGATGGCGTCCGAGTCGAGCAGGTCGCCGCGCTTGAGGTCGATGGCCATCATCTCGCCCGGGCCCAGCTTGCCCTTGCGCACCACGCGCTCGGCCGGCACTTCCCACACGCCCGCCTCGGAGGCGACCAGGAAGTGGCGGTCGGAGGTCAGCATCCAACGCGCCGGGCGCAGCCCGTTGCGGTCCAGCGTGCAGGCGGCATAGCGGCCGTCGCAGGCGACGATGCCGGCCGGGCCGTCCCACGGCTCGCTGTTGAGGCCGTAGAACTCGTAGAACGCGGCCAGGTCGGGGTCCTTGAACTCCAGCGACTGGGTGGCCGGCGGCACCAGGATGCGCAGCGCCTGGATCAGCTCCATGCCGGCGCTGACCATCAGCTCGAGCATGTTGTCCAGGCTCTGCGAATCCGAGCCGTGCATGGAGATGACCGGGTTGAACTCGCCGATGTCGAAGCGCGGCGTCTGCCACACCTTGCTGCGCGCCTGCGCCCAGCGGCGGTTGCCTTCGATGGTGTTGATCTCGCCGTTGTGGGCGAGCATCCGGAACGGGTGCGCCAGCGGCCAGCGCGGCAGGGTATTGGTGGAGAAGCGCTGGTGGAACACGATGGCGCTGGAGGCCAGGTCGTTGCGCTGCAGGTCCACGTAGAAGCGGCTCAGCTTGTCCGGCAGCACCATGCCCTTGTAGCTGATCGCATTGGGGCTGAGCGTGGTGACGTAGTAGTCGGCGTGGTCGCGCAGCTGTTGCTCGCTGCGGCGGCGGGCCAGGAACAGGGCCAGGGTGAAGGCGGCCTCGTCCTGCGCGGCACCGGCATCGACGAAGACCTGCTCGATCCGCGGCAGGGTGTCACGCGCCAGTTGGCCGCAGACGCTGGGGTCGGTCGGCACCAGGCGCCAGCCGACGGGCTGGCAGCCGGCAGCGCGCAGCTGCTGTTCCAGGGTGTCGCGACAGGCCTGTGCGGCGGCGTCGTCGTGCGGCAGGAACACCACGCCGGCGGCGAATCGCACCCCCAGGCTGAGCCCGGCCTCGGCGGCGAGCGCCTTGAGGAACACGTCCGGGCGGCGCAGCAGCAGGCCGCAGCCGTCGCCGGTGACACCATCGGCGGCCACACCGCCGCGGTGGGTCATGCGCGACAGCGCGGCAATGGCGGTATCCACCAGCAGTCGGGACGGCTGGTCATCGAGCTGGGCGACCATGCCGAAACCACAGGCATCGCGCTCATCTTGCGGGTCGTAAAGCCCTTGGCGGTTGCGGGGGGCCATCTCTGCCTCAAAGTCGGGTGAGCGGCGACACTCGTCCCCGCTCACTCCGTTGAGCGCATCTGGAGGCACCGGATGACTCGACTAGATCACAGTTGCTGCAACGCCGCAATACACGGTTGCAGGCGCAACCAAACCCCTTTAATTACCGCCTGGAATCACCTTCCAGGCGGCCCTGTTCAGCCACAGCGCAGGCCGCTGATCGCGCCCTTCTCATCGACTTCGATGTTCAGCCGCTCACCGACGAATTCCATCGTGGTGGCATCGGTGGGCTTGAGCACGCGCAGCTGCTTGGCGCTGGCGTCCTGCTGGGCCTGGTTGCCCACGGCGTCGGAATAGGCCTGGCCGACCAGGCTCTGCACCTGGGTGGCGTCGCACTCGCCGACCGGGGGCGCTTCCAGCGCCTTGCCTGCTTCATCGGTGGGCGCGGCGGCGGCTTCGGCAGCCTTCTGCGCATGGGTGGCGACGGCTTCCTGCTCGTCCATGGGCGGTGCCTGGCAGGCGGCCAGGGCCAGCAGGGTGGGGAACACGGCGACAAGGCCGATGGAACGCCGCAGGCGGCGGAACGACAAGGACGGCATCGAGACTCCGGACATCGAACCAGGGAAACCTTGGAGGATATCGCCAAGCGGGGCGTGAGGTGTTCGTGTTGCGTTATTGACGCCGCCTCGCACCGATAACCGGTATCACTGCCTGCCCTGTCCGTTGCCGCCGCCGATGAGCCCGAGCCGTTCCCCTGCCACCCCCGAAGCCGCCGCCGCCCGCGAGGCCGGCCTGCGTTACGTCAGCGACGAGATGCCGGGCCTGCAGCGCCGCCGCGCCGGCAAGGGCTTCAGCTACCGCGATGCCGACGGCGCGGCGGTGCGGGACGCGACCACGCTGGCGCGGATCCGCGCGCTGGCGATCCCGCCGGCCTACACCGACGTGTGGATCTGCGCGCTGCCCAACGGCCACCTGCAGGCCACCGGTCGCGACGCGCGTGGGCGCAAGCAGTACCGCTACCACGCCGACTGGGCGCGGGTACGCGGCGATGGCAAGTTCGACCGGATCATCGCCTTCGGCACGGCACTGCCCGCGCTGCGCCGGCGGCTGCGCCGCGACCTCAAGCTGCCCGGCTTCCCGCGCGACAAGGTCCTGGCCATCGTGGTCGCCCTGCTGGCGCAGACGCTGGTGCGCGTGGGCAATGAGGTATACGCCCGCGACAACCGGTCCTACGGGTTGACCACGCTGCGCAACCGGCACCTGGCGCTGGTCAAGGGCGGGCGTGCGCAGATGCGCTTCCGCGGCAAGTCCGGCCAGGTGCATGAGGTGGACGTGGATGATCGCCGCCTGGTGGCGCTGATCCGCGGTTGCCAGCAGCTGCCCGGGCAGGCGCTGTTCCAGTATCGCGATGATGAGGGTACGGTGCAGCCGGTGGATTCGAGCATGGTCAACGACTACCTGCACGACGCGATGGGCGAGGATTTCAGTGCCAAGGACTTCCGCACCTGGGGCGGGACGCTGGAAGCCATCCGCCAGCTGGCCGTCACCGAGCTGCCCGAACCCTCCAGCGAACGTGCGCTGGCGGCGTTGCAGAAGCAGGTGGTGTGCGAGGTGGCGACCCTGCTGGGCAATACGCCGTCGGTGTGCAGGAAGTCCTACATCGACCCGTGCGTGTTCGATGGCTGGCGCGCCGGCTCGCTGAAGGCGCTGGCAGGGCTGCGCGGCGAGCGCCAATGGGAGCAGGCGACCTTGAAGGTGCTCAAGGCCGCACGGCGCACGGTCAAGCGCGCGCGGGCGGCCTGAACGGGGCGATCAGCCGCAGTAGAGCGCGGTGATGTTGTTGGTGCCGCCGGTTTCGATGGTGAGGCGCTCCCCGCCCGTCTCCGCGCCCGGGGTGGCGTTGGCCGCGCCGCTGGCGGTGGGGCCGCTCTCGCCGCGCTGGCCGCGCACCACGTTGACCTGCAGGCTGTCGCTGTCCACGCGGGCGCGTTCGACGGTGGCCGCCGAGGCCGCCAGGCCGACGGCACCGCGCACCTTGTCGACATGGCACTGGCCGGAAATGACGCCGTCGATCGGCTGCACCTGCGCGATCGGGGTACTGCTGCAGGCGGACAGGGTGGCGAGGGCGGCGAAGGCGATCAGGGTGCGGTACATGGGGGACTCCAGCAGGTTTTCAGGTCTGCAGCGTGCCGCTGCACGCGTATGCGGCGGATGAAGCCTGCACGGCATGCCCACATCGCGCTCACTTTGCGTGATCGCCGGGGTGGCCACACTGCCTGTGCACTTGAATGCTTTCGCAAAGGAGCCCCCGATGGCCACCCGCACGACCCGCAAACGCCCCGTCCCCGCCGCCGCCGAACAGGCCGCAACGCCGCAGGCCGAACGCACGCCGGTAGTGAAGACAGCCACCCGCAAGGCCGCCGCGAAGGATCCACGCGCCGCCCGCGTGGCCGCGCGCCAGCGTCGCCTGCAGGATCAGGAGAAGGCCAAGGACGCCCGCGTGGCCAAGCAGGCGGCGAAGAAGGTCGCGGCTAAAAAGGCCACGAAAAAGGCCACCCAGGCCGGCGCCCGCAAGCAGCCGGAGAGCATGCCGGCGCAGCAGTTGCCCAAGCCCGGCAACGAGCACGAACTGCAGCTGGCGCCGCGCTTCCTCGCCCCGGACTATCGCGGCAGTGGCAAGCTGAAAGGCAAGCGCGCGATCATCACCGGTGCCGATTCCGGCATCGGCCGCGCGGTGGCGGTGCTGTTTGCCCGCGAAGGCGCCGACGTGGCCGTGCTGCACCTGGACGAGGCGGCCGATGCGAAGGTGACCCGCCAGCATGTGGAGGCCGAAGGCGGCCGCTGCGTGGTGATCGCCGGCGACGTGCGCGACCCGGCGTTCTGCAACAAGGCGGTCAAGCAGGTCGCCAAGGCATTCGGCGGGATCGACATCCTGGTCAACAACGCCGCGTTCCAGCTGCATTGCGAGCGCCTGGAAGACCTGGAGGACGCGCACCTGCAGGAAACCCTGCAGACCAACATCGGCGGCTACATCCAGATGGCGCGTGCGGTGTTGCCGCACCTGCAGGAAGGCGACTGCATCATCAACAGCGGGTCGGAAACCGGCCTGTTCGGCAGCAAGGCGCTGATCGATTACTCGGCTACCAAGGGTGCCATCCATGCCTTCACCAAGGCGCTGGCCAGCCAGCTGCTGCCACGCGGCATCCGCGTCAACGCGGTGGCGCCGGGGCCGGTCTGGACGCCGTTGAACCCGGCCGACAAGCAGGCCGCCGACGTGGCCGAGTTTGGCAAGGACAGCGACATGGGCCGCCCGGCGCAGCCGGAAGAACTGTCCCCGGCGTACGTCTTCCTGGCCTCGCCGATTACCGCCAGCTACATCAGCGGGGTGATCCTGCCGGTGATGGGCGGGCCGCGCGGTTGAGCATTGCCGGCGCGGTGTAGAACGCGGCGATCGGGGCGATGAAGTCCTGCGGGTTGGCGCCGACCAGATTGGTCAGCACGATCACCGCCAGCTTGCGGTCGGGATACACGATGAAGGCCGCGCGCGCACCGCCCATGCCGCCGACCTGCAGGTCCGGCGTGGTGCCCATGACCGGCCAGCCGGCCGACCAGGCGCCGGGGGTCCCGTCGTTCAGGACCTCCGGTGCCCACATGCGGCGCACGCCGTCATGGCTGAGCAGCTGGCCCTTGGACAACGCGATCATCCAACGACCCACTTCGTCGGCGGTGGTGAGCATGCCGGCGCCGGCCCACAGCTCCGGTGAGAGGTCGTAGAACCAGTGCGACAGCCGCGCCGGCGCATCGGGTGCGTCGGTCTTGCGCGGGAACCAGCTGTAGATGGTGGCGGCAGTGGCGACCAGATCGTAGCTGTCGCCGAAGGTGGTGCGCGGCATGCCCACCACGTCGAACTGATGGGTGGCCATGTACTGCGCGTACGGCATGCCCGATTGTCTGGCGATGATCCGCGCCAGCAGCACATAGTTGGTCTGGTTGTAGCGGTGCCGCTCGCCGGGCGCGGCCTCCACCGGCAGGGCGGTCACTTGTTTCCACGCCTCCTGTTCGGTGCCGCCGCCGAGCAGGCCCTGCGCGTCGAGGATGTCCGGCAGGCCGGAGGTATGGGCGAGCAGCTGGCGTACCCGCACCTTGCCCCACGCTGGCGGCAGGTCATCGAGGTAGCGCGACACGGGGGCCTGCAGGTCCAGGCGCCCGGCCTGGGCGAGCTGGGCCATCGCCACGCCGGTGAAGGACTTGGTGGCCGAGTTGAGGGGAAAGCGCGTGTCGCGGGTGGCGGCGACGGCATTCTCGACGTTGGCCATGCCGTAGGCCTCCGACAGCACCAGCTGGTCGTCCTTGACCACCGCGATCTGCAGGCCGGGGATGCGCCTGGCCTGCATCGTGTCCTGCACGAACTGGCGGGTCTGCGCGTTGGCCTGGTCCCAGGCGGTGGACGGGGCGGCGAAGCACGCCAGGGGCACGACGAGTGCGGCAAGGACGATGGCGCGGAGGGTGCGGGAACGCATGCAGCTTTCCTTGGGCGGGTACGCCGGACGTCGGGCGCCGGTGGAGCGGGGACAGTCCGGCTCGCAGGCTTGGATGCGGTCGAGGACCAGAAGGTTTAAGCGCCCCGCCCGCGACCGTTCGTCGGCGCACGCCCTCCGGCACTTGACGACAGGTGTAGTCACTGGCACGTTAGCGACACGTGTAGTCATCGGAGTGTGCCATGCGCGGCAAGACCATCGGGGACCAGGAGCTGGCCCTGTTGCAGTACGTTTCGGAACAGGGGGGCGCGACCGTGGGCGAGGTCGCGGCCGGGTTTGGCGAGGAGCGCGGGTTGGCGCGTTCGACGGTGCTGACCATGATGGAGCGCCTGCGCGGCAAGGCCTACCTGCAGCGCAAACAGGTGCAGGGGGTGTACCGCTACGCCGCCACCAGTGGCCAGGACAGCGTGGTGCAGGGCGCGGTGGCCAGCTTCGTGGAGAAGACGCTGCAGGGCTCGGTGTCGCCGTTCGTGGCCTTCATGTCGCACAAGGCCGAGGTCAGCGACCAGGAACTGGCCGAGCTGGAAGCGCTGGTCGCGCAGTTGCAATCACGCAAGCGGGAGAGCTGAGCCATGGACACCCTGATGACCGACCTCCTGATGCGACTCGGCTGGACCAGCGTGCAGAGCGTGGTGCTGGCAACCCTGGTCTGGGGCGCGTGCCGGCTGCTGCCGACGCTGCCGGCGGCCACGCGCTGCCGGTTGTGGTGGCTGGTCGCCGCACAGGCCGTGCTGGGCCTGGTGTGGAACAGCCCGCTTGAGCTGGCCGTGTTGCCGGCGCCGGCCGCCGCGCCGGTGCTGCCCGCGCTGGCCGCACCCGTTGCGGAATCCACGATGCGCCTGCTGCCGGCCGCGCTGGACACGGCGGCGATGGCAGCGCCGCAGGCGGCGACGTGGTCGTGGTCGATGTTGCTGCTGGCGGCCTGGGCCGCAGGCGTCGCGGTGATGCTGCTGCACAGCCTGCGCGGGTATCGCGCCAGCCGCGCCCTGGTCGATGCGGCGATGGACTGCACCGATGCCTCGCTGCAGCAGGCGCTGCAGCTGGCCGCCGATGCGCACGGCCTGCGCCGCGCGCCGCGGCTGAAGCTCTCCGCGCAGATCCGCTCGCCGCAGCTGATCGGACCGTGGCGCCCGGTGCTGCTGCTGCCGGCGCGCGAACTGCCGCGCATGGCTGCCGATGACCTGGACATGGCGCTCACCCATGAGCTGATCCACCTGCAGCGCCGCGACCTGTGGTGGGGCTTGCTGCCGGCCCTGGCGCAACACCTGTTCTTCTTCCATCCGCTGGTCCACCTGGCCGCGCGCGAATATGCGCTGGCCCGCGAGGAAGCCTGCGATGGTGCGGTGGTGGCCGGGCACGGCCATTGCCGCCACGACTATGGCCGCCTGCTGGTGCAACTGGGCGTGGCACCGCGACCGGCGGTGGGCGTGGCCAGCGCATCGCCGAATTTCCGCAGCCTCAAGCGGCGGCTGTTGAGCCTGCAGCAGACCCGGCGCTGCCCGCGCGTGGCTGCCGTGGCCATCACCGCGATCTTCGTCCTGGTGGGCGTTGCGCCGCTGCGGTTGGTGGCCGCCGCGGCCCCACCGCCGCCGCCGTCGCCACCGGTGGCACCCAGCGAACCGCCGCCGCCACCACCGCCGCCGGCCCCCGCGCCGTCGCCGACGCGGTCACCACGGCCGGCCCTGGCACCGACCGCGCCGATTGCCCCGGCGGCGCCTGCCGCCCCGGTCGCCCCGGTCGCTCCGCGCGCGCCGGAACCGCTGCAGCCCCTGCGGGAGGATCTGTCGTTCGTTACCCACGGCCAGATCAACCTGTCGCGGCAACGGCCGGCCGAGGCCTTCGTGTTGATGGACGGGAACGACAACCTCGTCGACGCCTCGGTCGCCGATCTGAAACAGGCGCGCCGCGATGCCGGCAACGGCGAACGGGCCCTGTGGGTACGGCGCGGGCAGGCCCGGTATCTGATCCGCGACCCAGCCGTGATCGGCGCATTGGCGCGCTCCCAGGCCGAGGTGGCCGCGCTCGGCAATGCCCAGGCAGAATTGGGGGACCGCCAATCGGCGTTCGGCGAACAGATGGCCAAGCTGAGCATGCAGGTCACCGCAGACGTCATGGCCGATGTGGATGTGGCCGGCATCGCCCAGGCGGCCGGACGACAGGCCACCATGGATGCTGCCGCCGAAGCCAACCAGGCCGCGCGCCAGGCGCGGACGGCAACGGCGCGGGCAGTGGACGCGCAGCAGATGGCCCGGATGGCCCGTGAGCAGGCCGAACTCGGTCGCGAGCAGGCGCGCCTGGCACAGCAGCAGAGCGTGGCCTCGGCCCGCGCCGCACGCCAGGTGCGGGCGGCGATCGATCAGGCATTGTCCAGCGGCAAGGCCGAGCGCCTGCGCGACTGAGCGGGCGGCAACGGCGGCCTGCGCAACGCAGGCCGTCGACGTCTACAGGGCAGGCCGATCAGCCGCAGTTGGCGCGCACGATCCTGTTCTGCTCATCCACCTCGAGGCTGATGCGGTCTTCGCGGAAATCCATGGTCATGGCCATGCCCGGTTTGAGCACGCGCGCATGCTTGGCGCCGCTGTCTTTCACTGCCTTGGCAACCACCGCCTCGCTGGCGGTCTGCCCGACCAGGCCGTTCAGGGCGTCGGTAGTGCAACGGGCCGCGCTGTCGGCGCCGGCGGCCATCGGCTCGGAGGTCGGGGCGTTGCTCTTCGGTGGCTGGCTGCAGGCAGCCAGCGGCAACGCACAACCAAGGACAAGCAGAAGATTCAGGCGCATGCGGTGGTCCTCCCGGGATCAGTGGCACCAGTGTGGCGACCGCAGGCGTTACGCAGCGTCAACGCCCGGGCGCCGGGTCAATCACCCGCCAGCGCCAGCGTCTCCCGTTCACGCCGCTCCTCTTCCACCAGCCGCAGCATCAGCAGCGACAACGTCACCACGTCCTGGTGGTTGTGCTCGGCCACGCGGCGCAGGTTCACCGCGCTGCCGCCACGCAGGTAGTTCAGCCACGCCCCGGGTGCTTCGGCGCCGGGCAGGTCGTCCTCGCGCACGATCTGCAGCAGCTGGCGTTCGATGGTGGCCAGGCGGCAGTTCTCCCAGGTGCCGCGGTAACGGCGGCGGGTGGGGAACAGCAGGTCCACGTGGTCCAGCGGGGTGATCGGGCAGCGCTGCCGGGCCAGCCGATAGCGCGTCTTGAGCAGCGGGGCGTCATAGCAGCGGCCGTTGTAGCTGGAGAACACCGTGCCTGGCTGCAGCCACCCGGCGAACTCGCGCAGCATCGCGGCCTCGGCCGCCATGGTGGTCATCAGCAGTTGGCGGATGCGCAGGCCGTCGCCCTGTTCGGGATGGGCGTGCCAGTCGGCCGCGCCGATCATGAAGGCGCGGGTGCCGGTGCCACCGGCCAGGCCGGTGGTTTCGGTGTCGAAGAACAGCAGGTCGCGCGGGTGCACCTGTTCGCCTTCGCGCCTGGCGAAGGCCAGCGACAGCGCCTGGGTAGGCACCGGCTGCGGCAGGAAGGACTCGATCATGAACAGCCCCGGGGCGATTTCCTCGCCGGGGACGTGGCGGTCATGCGCGTTGGCGCGCGGCTTGGCCGGCGCGGCCGCGGCGCCGCGCTCGCGCAGGCCGAGCAGCCGATGCAGGCCGCCCACGTCGGGTCTGCGCAGGGCCGGTGCGGGCGCCGTCGCTGCGGCAACCGGGGCGGCCCCACCGGTGGGTTTGTGGCGGATTTCCTGCTCGACCCAGGCGAACACCGAGGACGGCGCGGGCGTGCGGGCGCGGGCGTCGTTGGCGGCGGGGGGAAGCGACCCGGTGGATGGGCCGGGGCCTGCCGACCCACGCTCGGCGACGGCCGTGGCCGCCACCGGCCCAGCGGTCGCCGCTGCCGGGTCACGGGCAGGCGCGGGCGTGGCATCGCCCGCCTGCCGGCGCAGCAGGCGCAGCTTGTCCAGGCTCAGGCTCACTGCGGCACCACCTCGGCCTGCGTGCGCGCAGGCGTGCCCGCCGCCGGCAAGGCGTGTGCGTCGAACAGGTCCAGCACCTTCAGGGCCAGCGCGCGGGGCGTGGTGGCATCGTCTTCCTGGCCGGCGAGCACCGGGCCCACGCAGGCCGGGCAGCCGGCCTTGCAGTCGCAGCGCTGCACCAGTTCGCGCGCGCGCAGCAGCAGTTCGGCCTGGCGCAGCCACAGCGGTTCGCTCAGGCCCACGCCGCCGGGGAAGTTGTCGTACAGGTACACGGTGGGCACGAACTGCTGCTGCAGTTCGATCGCGCTGGCGTCGAATTCGGCGCCGCGCAGCTGGCCGCGGCCGCTCTGGTCGGCCACCGCGAACCACGCGCCATCGCCATTGCCCACGGCCTTCTGCAGGTCACGCGCGTCGGCCATCACCGCCACGGTGGCGACGATATGCAGCGCGTAGGCCGCGCCGAGGAAGCCATCCAGCGCTTCCTGCTTGCTGTCGAACGCGGTCAACAGCAGCGCCTGCGGCAATTGCCACCACACTGCGGTGGTGTGCAGTTCCTGGTCCGGCAGGTTGACCGGGCCGTAGCCGATGTTCTCGTGGGTGTAATAGCGGATCTTCTTGTAGCCGGCCACGCGCCGCACCACGTGCACTTCGCCGTGGTGGGAATCGCCCCGACCGGCGATGCAGCCGTCGAAGCGATCAAGCACCTTGAGCTTGGTGAAGTCGATGCTGTCGGTGTAGTAGTCCACGTGGGTGCGGGTGACGTAGGCCTTGCGGCCGTCCCAGTCCAGCCGCTCCACCTGGTAAGGGGTGGACTGCACCATGTGGATGGCCCCTTCGTACAGGGTGAGCGCGGCAGCGGAGTAGTCCACCTCGGCGATGATCTGCTGCTTGCCGTCGCTGCGGTCGACCACCACGAAGTTGCCGTCGGCCACCGAGCGCAGGCTGACCGCATTGGCCGGGTAGCTGTCGGCGATCCACTCCCAGCGGTCGCCTTCGCGGTGGATCACCTCGGTTTCGGCCAGTGCTTCCAGGAACACCAGCGGATCGATCGGGCCGAACGGGTCGCCGGCCAGGAACGGCAGCTCGAAGGCCGCGCAGCGGATGTGGTCGAACAGGATCAGCGGCTGGTCCGGGGCGGTGCGGGCATGTTCGGGCGAGGCCTCGGCGAAGAAGTCCGGATGGCGCACCACGTACTGGTCCAGCGGCTGCGAACTGGCCACCATCACCCCCAGCGCCGGCTGCTGGCGGCGCCCGGCACGACCGAAGCGCTGCCAGGTGGCGGCCACGCTGCCGGGATAGCCGTTCAAGACGACCACGTCGAGGCTGCCGATATCCACGCCCAACTCCAGCGCCGACGTGCTGACGATGCCGTCGATCAGCCCGGCACGCATGGCGCGCTCGGTCTCGCGGCGCTCGGTGGGCAGGTAGCCGCCGCGGTAGGCGCGGATCCGCGCGGGCTTGCGCGGGTCGTGGTCGAAGATGTCCTTGAGGTACTTGGTGAGCACTTCGACCATCAGCCGGCTCTGCGCGAAGATCAGCGTCTTCAGGCCGGACTTGATCGCGATGCGGGCGATGCGGTTGCTCTGCGAGCGGGCAGACGCGCGCAGGCCGAGATCGGCGTTGACCACCGGCGGGTTCCACAGCAGCACGTGCTTGGGCCCGCTGGGCGCACCGGATTCGGTGATCGCGGTGACCGGGGCTTCGATCAGTGCCTCGGCATGCGCCTGCGGATTGCCGATGGTCGCCGAGCACAGGATGAACTGCGGCTCCACCCCGTAGAACGCGCAGATCCGCTTGAGCCGGCGCAGCACGTTGGTGACGTGGCTGCCGAACACGCCGCGGTAGGTGTGCACCTCATCGATCACCACATAGCGCAGGTTCTCGAAGAACTGCGCCCACTTGGTGTGATGCGGCAGGATCGCCTGGTGCAGCATGTCCGGGTTGGAGACCACGATGTCGCCGTGCAGGCGGATCGCCTGGCGCGCATCGCCCGGCGTGTCGCCGTCGAAGGTGAAGGCCTTGACCCCGAGGTCGCCGGCGCGGTTGAGCTCGAGCAGTTCGGCCACCTGGTCCTGGGCCAGCGCCTTGGTCGGGAACAGGTACAGCGCCTTGGCCTTGCCCTGCATCGCCGCGCTGACCACGGGCAGGGTGTAGCACAGCGACTTGCCGCTGGCGGTGGGGGTGACGATGGCCACGTGCTCGCCGCGCTGGGTGGCCTCCCAGGCCTCGGCCTGGTGGCTGTACAACTGCTCGATCCCGCGCGCCTGCAGCGCCGCGGTCAACGCGGCCGGTACATCGGCGGGAATCGGTGCATAACGGCCCTCGCGAGCGGGAATCGTGAAGCTGCCGGTGATGCGGTCGGCATAGCGCTGCTGCAGGCGCGCGGTGAGCAGCGCGCCGTTGCGCGAGGGCAGGCCGTCGGTGGTGGACAGGCGGCGCTCGGCGTCTTCGGTGCGCTTGGCGAGTTCGTAGGCCATGGGGACGACGGTCTGCAAAGGACGCTATGGAATCACAGACGGGTCTCAACGTTTGAGACACGCCGCGGCGGCGGCATGAATGATTCAGCGCCGCCGTGGCCGGATCAGGAGCGCTTGGCGCCCTTCACCGCGGCATCGATGGATTCCCGGATGCGCTTGATGTCGTTCTGCCCGGCGTCGACGTATTTTTCCACGCACCGGAAGTGTTCCTTGACCTCGCGCTGGTAGCGGCTCTGGTCCGACGGCGTGTTGCTGGAACTTTTGCGCGGCGGCGCGCAGCGTGGCGCCGGGTAGCGACTGCTGCTGAGGTTGCTGGGGCCGGACACCGCCCACGCGGCACTGCTGTGCACCATTGACGCGCTGGACACCAGCGCCATGGCTACCACCATTACGACACGCGACATGGGCGATCCTCCTGGAAAGTCGCAGTATAGGCACCGGCAGCCCGCGCTCGAACGGGAACGCGCGGCTTGCCCCCCCCTTCCATCGGAGCCTGCCCGCGCATGACGCGTCTGCTTTTTCTCATTGCCCTGTCCACCCTGCCCGGCACCGCGCTGGCGCTCGACTCCACCGATGGCGGCAGCTGCCGCAATGGCGCCTTCCCCGCCGAACAGAGCGACTTCGCCCTGGCCACGGTGAGCGGCGACACACGCCTGTATCTGCTCGGCGACCTCGACGGCTGCCCGGCCAAGGGCGAACCCGCCTGCCGCCAGCGCAGCTACGTGGTCCGCGGCGACACGCTGATCACCGGGCGCACGCTGGGCGGTTACCGCTGTGGGTTCTTCCCCAACAACGTCGGCGGCAGCGCCGGCTGGGTCGATGTGCGGCGCCTGCAGCCGCTGCCGGCCCGCGCCGCACCGACGCTGCGTGACTGGGCCGGGCAATGGCACGATGGCGACAACACCCTGGAGATGGTGGTGCAGGACGGTCAACTGGTGATCACCGGTGCAGCCTTCTGGCCGTCGGCCAAGCCGACCGCGCAGCGGCCCTACGGGCCCAACCTGGGCCAGATCGACGCCGTGGCACGCCCGGTCGGCGCGGTGCTGGACGCCATCGACAAGGACGACGCGTCCTGCACCCTGCAGGCGCGCTGGCTGGGCGACTACCTGATCGTGACCGACAACAGCGAGTGCGGCGGCATGAACGTGCGCTTCAACGGGGTCTACCGCCGTGACACGGGCCGACGTTGAGCGCAGCTGAACCGCAGCAGCAGGTCCTCTACGATTTCTGACACCTGCCTCCGTATGCTTGGCCGCAGCACGCAACGGGCAGGGACATGGCGGTGGCACTGAGTGGATATCAATCTATAGCCCTGGCCGGCCTGCTGGTCGCCGGCGGCGCGCACGCACAGCAGGCGGAACCGCCGCTGGAGCCGACCGTGCCGCCGCCGACGCAGGCGCCGGCGCAGGTCACCACGCTGGGCGAAGTGCGCGCGCTCAAGCCCGAGGACGATCAGCCGCTGGACCTGTACCGCTACAAGAGCCCGGTGAAGGTGGAATCGAACCGCTTCAGCCGCTCGTGGAGCGAACCGCCCAGCCCCGAGCAGGTGAGCATGAGCGGTGGCTACCTGATGATGGGCATCAATTACGGGCTGGGCAAAGCCGCGCAGGGCCTGCACAAGCTCACTGGCGGGCCGGACCAGATCCAGTCCGCCGTGGCGCGCCCGCCACCGGAGTTGAGTGCCGAGCAGCAGCGCCGCGCGCAGGAATTCTGTGCGCAGCAGGAGGACTGCGTGGTGCCGGCGGGGCGATAGCCGGTTCGCCCACCGCGCACGTCAGGGGGCAGGCGAGGGCGTCCGCGGCCGCCAGCGCTCCAGCCACCACAGCAGCCCGGCCACCAGCACGAACGCCAGCAGCCAGGGCCAGCGCGGGCCGGGGGCGTTCACGGTGCCCGATACTGCACTGCCCGTCGCATCGCGCACCAGCAGGGCATTCGCCTCGCGTTGCTGCTGGCGGTACAGCGCCGATGCACCGGCCGGATCGAATACGTAGAACGCCTGCGTGATGTCGCCCTGCTGCACCTGGTGCCAGCCGGCCTGCTGCGGCCAGTAGCCGGCGCAGCGGTCGGTGCCGGTGGCGGGATCGATATGCAGCGGCACCGCGATGCCGGTCGGACCACGCACCTGTGCAGCGGCCGGGACATTGCACAGTGCCACGCGCTCCCCCGCCCACGGTATGGGTGCATCGATACGCACCTGGGCGGCGTTGGGCAGCGGTCGTGCCACGCTGGCCAGCACACCGCTCCACAGTTCGGCATGGCGGTCATCGCGGCCGGACAGCACCAGCCGGTAGCTGTCGGTGACCGGCAGCAGCGCCAGCCGACCCTTGCCTGCGCCGCGCCAGCTCCCGACCGGTTGGCCCTTGCCATCGTGCAGCAGCGCGGAGGCATCGGTGGCGCGCAGTGGGAACTGCTCCAGCACCGGCACGGCGGCGCTGTGCGAGGCAGCATCGGCCTCATCGATGTACGTCGTGGTCTGCGTCGCCGGACGCTGCGGTCCCCGGCGCGCCTGCAGCAGCGCCGCATCGGCATCGGCTGCCAGGTGCAGCGGTGCGCGTTGGCTGTTACCGACGACGGTCAGCCACCAGCCGCGCAGCGCCTGGCGTGCACCGTCGCCGAGCGGCCCGCCGGTGCGTACCAGCACACCCAGGCCATCGCGCAGCGCGTGCTGCACCGCGCTGCGCTGGGCGGCACCGAGGGCGGGCAGGCTGCGTTCGTCGAGGATCAGCACATCGGTGGCCGCCAGCCGCGCGGCGGTGAGTGCCACGGGCGCGTCGCCGAGCGCGACGCCGCCGCCAACGCTGGCCTGGGCCTGCACGTCCAGCCCGGTATCCACCGCCCAGCGGCGCAGGTACTTCAGCTCCGGGCCGGGGGCGCCGGCGAGGATCAGCACGCGCGGGGCGGGTTGGTCGAGCGTCTGCAGCGGCACCGGCACGCTGTCCACCGCGTGCCGGCTGGCATCGAGCAGGCGCAGGCTGAAGGTGCTGCGGCCGCTGGCACGCGCCACACCTTCCAGGGCGATGCTGCCGTCGCTGCCGAGCGCACCGCGATCGACCACGACCCCGGCCGGATCGAGCAGCTCGGCGCTGGCGCCGGCAACGCCCTGCGCGCGGGCATGCACGTGGAATACGCTGCCCGGCGCGGTGAGGGGCGGCGCCTGCAACGCACGCCAGCCGCGCGGTGGCGCCGGCTGCAGCAGCTGCACCTGCCCGGGCAAGGCGGTGTCGCGGTCGCGCGCCGGCAGGCCATCGCCAATGATGCGCAGCGACTGCGTGCCCGGATGCAGGCGCAGCGCGGTGGCGAGGTCGGGGACGACCGTCGCGGTGGGCGGCGCGGCCTCCGGCAGGGCGACGAGGGTGTCGCCGCGGGCAGGCGACCACTGCACCTTGTCCGCCGCAGGGGTCAGCACGGTCAGCCGGGTGGCGCGCGCCTGCGTGAGCGGCGGCGCCAGGGTCACGTACAGCAGCACGCTGGCGGCGCACTGCAGCACCAGCAGTGCGGCCAGGTGCAGGCCCTTGCGGCGCGGCCCACGCCGTTGCTGCCAGAGCAGGCGCGCGCTGCCGATCACCGTGATGGCCAGCAGCGCCAGCGCGATCCAGCGTGGCTCGATCATCGCGCCCCCTCCAGTGCATCCAGATACGACTGCCCCATCCGATCCGGCGCGGTACGCCGGAGCACCTGCGGGGAGGGACGCAGCAATGCGCGCCACAGCTGCGCACGCAAGGTCTGTCGACACGCGCCGCAGTCCGGGGCGATGCGCAGTTCCTCGATCGCCGCGGCCAGGCTCAGCGGGTCGGGCAGGCGCGTTTGATTGCGGCCCAGCCATTGGGTCAGCGCATCCAGATCGGGCACCGCGTCGGTTGCGCCCAGTTGCTGCCATACCGCCACGATGGCGGTATCCGGTGCGTCCATGGCACGGATCGGCAGCGTGCGGCTGGCCAGGTCGCCGCGGTCGCCGCGCATGCGTCGGCCTTCGTCGATCGGAGGCAACTCCGGGCCGACGCGCGCCAGGTAGATGCGCTCGGCCTGCTGCACCTGCTTGATGAAGGCCAGCGCCTTGTTGGCATAGGGCAGCGCGGCCTCGGGGCGGCCCTGGCGCAGCTCGCCCTCGGAAGACCACATCTGGTCCAGCGCGGCCTTCAGCGTGGCGCGGGTCTGCGGGTCGAGCAGCGTGGCGGCTTCGGCGTGGTCATGGGTATGGCCATACTCGGACAGCACGTCGGTGGCGCTGCCGAACACCGCGGGGCCCTCGGCCGGCGTGCTGCCGTGGTCATGCGCGTCGTGGCCGGCCTGCGCGTGATCGGCCGCGCCGGTAGAGGCGTGGTCGTGGTGATCGTCGGCCGGCGTGTCGCTGGTGGGCAGCGCATCACTGGTCGGCGGTGGCTTCGCACCGCCCTCGCTTTCCTCGCCGAGGAACTGGCCGTAGCGCAGGCGCAGGATGCGCTGGTCCACGCCGATCGCGTCGGCGCGCTTGATGAAGTCTTCCGGCGGCAACTGCCGGCGCAGTTTGATCAGCGCTTCGGCGTCGATGATGATCTGGCGCTGGCTGCGGAAGTACGCCGGCAGGGTTTTCTTGACCATGCCCTCCAGTTCGGCCCCCTGCACCTGCTCGGCGCTGGGCAGGCGCAGGATCAGGCTGCTGCTCTGCGCGGTCTGCGGGGCGGGGGCGTGGTTGTCGCGCACCTGCAACTGCGCGATCACATCGTTGCCGGGCTCGGCACCGAGCGCGGCCAGGTCCAGCGTGCGCGCGAAGCGGCGCAGGGTGGCCGTGCCGTTGCCGGCCAGGGTCACGGACTGTTCGCGGAAGGTGACGTTCTCGCCGCTGCCCTGGGCCAAGGTGATCTTCAGCGTTGCCTCGGTGGCGACGCCGTAGTCGTCACTGGCCTCGAACTGCAGGGCCCACTGGCGCTGGCCCGGCGCGCCCGGCACCAGCGTGCGGTCCGGCACAATCACGCGCACGTTGGGTGGCTGGTCGGGCAGTACATCCAGACGGTACAGGCGTTGTCCGCGCAGCGCCGGTTCGGTGACCACGCGGTACAGCGCGGCACGGTCGGCGTTCCCGGTGCCGGTCCATTCCTCGCCATTGCGCACCAGCGCCAGGCGCCGGCCATCGTGGAACTGCAGGGCGACCTGCGTGGGCTGCGCGGAAAAGCGCAGCGACCACTGCAGCCGGCTGCCCTGTGCGACCTTGGCATCCAGCGTGCCCTGCACGCGGGACGGCTGGCCGGTGTAGGCCGGGGCGGTGATCGTCAGGCGCGCCGAGTGCAGGTGCGGCGGCAGCGTGGCCGTAGCGGGGGCGCGCGATGCCAAGGCGGGCATCACGCTGCCACCGCCGTTGCGCGGCCAGCCCAGCGCCAGTGCGATCACCGCCAGTCCCAGCAGCCACGCCAGCGCCATCCAGCGACGTGGCCAGCGTGGCCGCAGGTCGGGCATGCGTGCCTGCAGTGCGGCAGTGACCCGCGCCTGCTGGCGCTGCTGCAACGGATTGAGCGTGGCCGTATCGGCGAAAAGCAGGTCCGCGCTGTCCTGGACGACGCGATGGGTATCGAGCTGGTGCACCAGCCACTGCCGGTCCAGCCGGCGTCCGCGCCGGGTGGCGAGCGCCACGCTGGCCAGCAGGGTGAGCAGCAGCGTCACCGTGGCGATATCGACGCCGCCCAGTCGCAAGGCCAGCGCGGTGGCGGCCAGGGCCAGCGGCAGCACGACCAGCAGCGTGGCCCACCACTGGCGCCGTCGCGCGCGCTGCCAGCTACGCTGCAGCACGGGGTTCATGCCTGCGCCCCGCGGCGTGCCGACGTCGCCAGCCAGCGTTCCAGCGCGAACAGCAGCACGATCAGGCCGAGCAGCCACGGCACGAGGTCCAGCGGCTGCGGCGGGGGTGCATCAGCGCCGGTCAACGGTGCATGGGTCGCGGCGGCCACCCACTGCGGCGCGGCGGGGGGGCGTGCAAGGGTGAGCAGCTGCCGTGGGAAGGCGGGGTCCTCCAGGAGCGGCACCGCAGAAGGGGTCAGCGCGCCATGGACGCGCAGGAGGCGACCCTGGCCGACGCGGCGCTCGCTGATGGCCGCCTGTCCCTGCGCATCGCGCAGCACCACCGTTTCGGCAGGCGCGCGCGTTCCGGCCTGCGTGACCAGCACCGTACCGCCCCCTTCCAGCCATGCCTGCCACGTTGGCGGCAGCGGCGCGGCGGACACCCACACGCCGATCTCGCCCTGCACCGGCGCTGCGTCCGTGGCGGCAACCAGGGGTTGGCCGGACCACGCGCGCTGCACCGCATCGAGGACGCGCCGGGCCGGTGCATCGGGCGCTCCGCCCAGGCGCAGTCGCGGCGCGCTGCTGGATGCGTCCGGCGCGGCTGGCGTGGTGCGTGCGATGGGGCGCCACTGCACCGGGCGCGACAGGCGCGGGCGCTGCGCATCGGCGCCTGTCAGCGGATCAGGCACGTAGACGGTCAGCGGCGCGCCAGCCGGCAGGGTCTGGTCGAGTTCCCGCAGCAGGCTGGTCAGCGGCTGCGCGGCCGGGGGTGCCGGCGTATCTGTCGAGGCAAACCCGGGGGCCAGCCAGCGCCAGTCCGCTTCCGGTTGCTGCGCGCGCAATGCGGCGGCATCCAGACCGGGCGCCACGGCGATCACCGCGCGGGTATCCGGCGCACTGCCCTGCAGTATCGGTCGCGCCAGCAGCAGGGCCAGCGCAGCCAGCAACAGCAGACGTAGCAGCAGGAGCGGCCATTCGTCGAAACGGACGCGCTGGCGCGGCCGTACCTTGGCGCGCAGCCAGCGCAGCGCGGCGAACTCCAGCGGCGCGTACTGCTGGCGGCGCGCCAGGTGCACCAGCAGCGGCACCAGCCACGCGGCCAACGCCAGCAGACCCAGCGGGAACAGCAGCGCCAGGTTCATGCGCCGCTGCCCGGGCCGAACAGCAGCCGCAGCGGTGCATCCAGCGGCTGGTCCATGTAGCCGACCGCATGCGCAATGCCGCTGGCGTGCAGCCGCGCCTGCAGCGCGTGCTGTGCCTGGCCGAAGCGCGCCAGGTAGTCGGCGCGGAGCGCGCGGCCATCGCCGAGCAGCTCCACACCGGTTTCCGGATCGCGGAAGCGATGGCCGTCGGTGAACGGAAAATCGCGTTCGTCGGCACTCAGCAGTTGCAGCTGCAGCACCTCGCGGCGGCCGGCGGCCAGGCGTTCCAGCAGCACGGTGCCGGCCTCGTCGAAGCCATCGCCGAGTGCCACCAGCAGGTCACCGGCCTGCACGCGCTCCCAGACCGGGCGCAGCACGTCGACCGCCGGCCAGCTGCCCTGCGCCTGCAGCTGGCGCAACAGCAGGTGGACGCGGTCGCGCTGGCGTGGGCCGCTGCCGGCCGGCACCAGTTGCACGCCGTCGCCGTTGACCGCGATCACGCCAAAGCGGTCCCCCTGCTGCAGCGCCAGTTCGACCAGGCACGCGGTGGTGGCGCAGGCCTGGTCCAGGCGCGACCACTGCGGCCGCGCGCGATCATGCTGCGCGGCCGATGCGGTGGCATCGATCAGCACCCAGGTGGTGATCGGGCTTTCGCGCTCGGACTCGCGCACGAAGAAGCGGTCCGACCGTGCATACAGCTTCCAGTCGATCTGGCGCAGCTCGTCCCCCGGCTCGTAGGCGCGGTACTGCGCGAACTCCAGGCCGGCGCCGCGGCTGCGGCTGGCGTGCTGGCCGATGCCGTGCGCGCCGCGCGCACGCCGCGGCAGCAGCCGCAGCGCCTTCAGGCGGCTGCGCACATCGGCGGGGATGGCGATCGGGGCGTGCGGGGGCATGCGCAGGCTCAGGCCGGGAACGGCACGGCCTGCAACAAGGCGGCGATCACATCGTCAGCGCCTTTCTGCTCGGCTTCGGCGGCGAAGGACAGCAGCAGGCGGTGACGCAACACCGGGGCGAGCAGCGCCTGCACATCCTCGCGGGTGGCGGCGAAGCGGCCCTGCAGCAGGGCGCGGGCCTTGGCGGCCAGCACCAGCGACTGCCCGGCACGCGGGCCGGCGCCCCATTTGATCCAGTGGTTGATCGCCTGCGGCGCGGTGGGCCCCGGGCGACTTGCGCGCACCAGCCGGGTGATCCAGGTGAGCACGTCGTCGCTCACATGCACCTGGCGTACCGCCGCCTGCAGGGCCAGCACGTCCTCGGCATCCATCACCTTGGGGACCGTGCCGCTGGCGCTGCCGGTGGTCTGCAGCAGGATGTCGCGCTCTTCCTGCTCGCTCGGGTAATCCACCCGCACGTGCAGCAGGAAGCGGTCCAGCTGGGCTTCGGGCAGCGGATAGGTGCCGGCCTGTTCGATCGGGTTCTGCGTGGCCAGCACGAAGAACGGCGCCGGCAGCGTGTAGGTGGTGCCGGCATAGCTCACCGTGCGCTCCTGCATCGCTTCCAGCAGGGCGGCCTGGGTCTTGGGCGGGGTGCGGTTGAGCTCGTCGGCCAACAGCAGGTGGGTGAAGATCGGGCCCTGTTGGAAGCGGAAATGGCGATGCCCGGTGCCGTGGTCTTCCTCCAGCAGTTCGGTGCCGAGGATGTCGCTGGGCATCAGGTCCGGGGTGAACTGCACGCGCCGGAACTGCAGCTCCAGCGCCTGCCCCAACGAGCGCACCAGCAGGGTCTTGCCCAGCCCCGGCGCGCCTTCCAGCAGGCAGTGGCCACCGGCGAGCAGGCCGATCAGCAGCTGCTCCACCACCGCATGCTGGCCGACCACGGCCTGGCCGAGCGCGGTGCGCAGCTGCTGCAGCTTGGGAAGAAGGGCATCAAGGCGGTCGTTGGTCATAAGGCACTCGCAGAAAAACGGTGTAGAGCCACGCCATGCGTGGCTGAAAATGCAGCAAGGCAGCTAGCTGCTCAACGCGTACATCACGATGTTGACCGCGAAACGGGTGTTGTCCTCGGCCAGGAAACGCTTGTTGCGCCAGTCATAGTCCCACTCGCAGCCATAGTCCTTGTTGCTGTAGAGCACGCCCAGGCGGCCATCCACCTCGATGCCCTTGAGGTAGTCATGGACCAGGTCGTCGCCCCAGCCATTGAGTTCGAACCCGGTGGCCGGTGGGCCCTCGGGGAAGCGGAAGAAACTGCGGTACAGCGCATGGTTGTTGGGCAGTTTGTTCAGCGCCTTGGGGCCGAACAGCCTGGCCATCTGCGCTTCGAACGATTTCGCAAACAGCCCGTCGATGTCATGGTTGCAGTCATCCACGAACACGAAGCCGCCATTGCGCACGTAACGCACGAAGTTCTGCCGTTCGGCCGCGTTGAACTCCACCAGCTTGTGCCCGGCCAGGTAGCAGAACGGGGCGTCCAGCATGCGCGGGTCGGACAGGGCGATGACATGCTCGGTCGGGTCCACGCGCAGGGAGGTGTAATCGATCAGCGAGGTGATCACGTTGGACGGCATGCGCGCATCCACGTCCCAGTCGCCGGAGTCGTACTTGAGGCGGGTGAACCAGAAGTCGTAGCGACCGGCCTGGGCGCGCGCCAGTGAGGGCAACGCCGCGAACGCGGCGCTGCCCAGCATCAGGCGCAGGAACTGCGCGCGGTTCATCCGTGCATCAGACCGCGTCGGAGAGCGAGGTGAAGGTGAAATCGCGCAGCTTCATCGGCGGAATCATCATCACAAAGTTCGACTCGTCACCGGCCACGCGCACCGGCTTGCCCAGTTCTTCGATGTTGTTGAGCATGATCACCGGCGACTCGTTGAAGCGGAAGTTCTTGACCGGGTACTTGATCTGGCCGTTCTCGATGTAGAAGGTGCCGTCGCGGGTGAGGCCGGTGAGCAGCACGGTCTGCGGATCGACCATGCGGATGTACCAGGTGCGGGTGACCAGGATGCCCTTCTGGGTGCCGCGGACCAACTCGGCGGTGCTCTTGTCGCCTCCGCTCATCAGCAGGTTGCCCGGGCTGGCATTGGCGGTCTTGCCCTGTTTCTGCGCCCAGAACCGCGAGTACTCCAGGTTGGCGACCTTGCCGTTCTCGATGATCGGCAGCTTGGTGCGTGGCATGCCTTCGCCGTCCCACGGCAGCACCGGCGCATCCGGGTGCCACGGATCGGCGTGCATGTTCACGCGCGGGTCGTAGACCTGCTCGCCGAGCTTGTTGCCGCCGCCCTTCCTGGACAGGAAGCTGCGCCCTTCGTCAGCCGAGCGTGCGCTGAAGAAGTTCATCATGAAGCTGATCAGGCCGGCGGCCGCGGCCGGCTCCAGGATCACCGTGTACTTGCCCGGTTCCAGCGCCTTGGCTTCCTGGGACTCGGTAGCCTTGCGCATGGCGATCTGGATGTCCTGGTCGGCCTTGAAGTCGGCGGCATCCTTGAGGTTGCGGCCGACCCAGCCCGAGCCGCGGCCGTCTTCGGTGCGCACGGTGCAGGTGTAATCGAAGTTGGTGCTGCGCTGGTAGCCGAAGTTGCCGTTGCTGTTGGCGGTGGCGTAGAAGCCCTGGCCGTCTTCCAGGAAACCAGCGGCGATCAGGCCGTGACCACGGCACGGCGCGATCGAATCGGCGGCGACCTTGGCACGGAAGGCCGGATCGATGGCGGCGGTGGAGGCGCTGAAGGTCGGGCTGGGGGTGTAGGTCTGCTTGCCGATGGCCGGCATGAACTCCGGGTTCTCCGGGGCCAGGCGGGCCAGGTCTTCGGCGCGGCGCACCACGCGCTCCAGCGCGGCATCGTCGAACTCGTTGATCGAGGCGGTGCCCACGCGCTTGCCGAAGGCTACGGTGACGGCCAGCTCGGTGTTGTCCACGATGCCGCTGGTGGAGACGTTGTTGAGCGCGAAACGGATGTTGCCGTTGATCGAGCCGGCCAGCACGGCGGTGCACTCATCGGCCTTGGACAGCCCGATGACCTTGTCGAGGATGGCCTTGGCCTGGGCTTCGGTGAAGATACTCATGATTCGTAGGCTCCTGACCGGTCAGCCGAGGCTGCGCGCGGTGTTGATGACGTTGATGCCGTTGAAGCGCGCGGTGGACGAGCCGTGCGAGACCGCCGAGACCTGGCCCGGCTGGCCCTTGCCGTCGAAGAACGAGCCGCCCAGGCGGTAGTCGCGCTCATCGGCCACGGCGCTGCAGGCGTTCCAGAACTCCGGCGTGCGGATCTGGTAGGCCACGTCCTCGAGCATGCGGGTGATCTTGCCGTTCTTGATCTCGTAGAAGAGCTGGCCGCCGAACTGGGCGTTGTAGCGCTGCTGGTCGATCGAGAACGAGCCGTCGCCGATGATGTAGATGCCGTTTTCCACGTCCTTGACCATGTCCGCCACGCTCAGCGGGGTCTTGCCCGGCGCCATCGAGACGTTGGCCATGCGCTGGAACTGCACGCTGGACCAGGAGTCGGCGTAGCAGCAGCCGTCGGAGGCGGTCTTGCCGAGGATGTGGGCCTGGTCGCGGATGGTCTGGTAATCCACCAGCTTGCCCTCGCTGATCAGGTCCCAGCGCTTGGTCTTGACGCCCTCGTCGTCGTAGGCGACCGCGCCGAGGCTGCCCGGCTGGGTCTTGTCGGCGAAGATGTTGACCTTGTCGCTGCCGTACTGGAAGTGCTGCTCGCGCTTGTCCAGGGTGGCGAAGCTGGTGCCGGCGTAGTTGGCTTCGTAGCCGAGCACGCGATCCAGTTCCAGCGGATGGCCGATCGACTCATGGATGGTCAGCCAGGTGTGCGACGGGTCCAGGACCAGGTCGTACTTGCCCGGCTTCACCGACGGTGCCTTCAACTTTTCCTGCGCCTGCTTGGCTGCGGCGATGGCGTCTTCCTTCATGTCGTAGGACGCGCTGTAGTTGACCACCCCGTTCGGGGTGAGCACCTTGCCGGCGGCGGCGCCGTCCAGGTACTCGTAGCCCATGCCCATCGGCGAGGACAGGCCTTCGCGGGTGCGGAACTTGCCGCTGGCCTTGTCGATGGCGGTGATCGTCATCGGGGCCCAGATGCGGTGCACGTCCTGGTCGATGTAGGAGCCATCGGTGGAGGCGAAGTACTTCTGCTCGTTGACCAGGAACAGCATCGAGTTGACGAAGCTGGCGCCGGCGGCCAACGCGGCGGCGTTGACGTCCAGCAGCAGGTCCACCTTCTCCTTGATCGGCACGTCCATGGCGTTCTTGCGGATCGGCGTCTTCCAGCTCACCTCGCCCACGCCCGGCGCGGCCGCCAGCTGCACCGGCGCGGTCTGCACGCCGGCATTGGCCTTGGCGATCGCGGCGGCCTGCTGCGCGGCACGCGCCACGTCGGCGGTGCCGAGCTGATTGGTGGCGGCAAAGCCCCAGGCGCCGTTGACGATCACGCGGATGCCCACACCGGTCGATTCGGTGTTGACCACGTTCTGCACCTTGTCCTCGCGGGTGATCACGAACTGGCGCAGGTAGCGCCCGATGCGCACGTCGCAGTAGGTGGCGCCGGCCTGGCGCGCAGCCGCCAGCGCCGCATCGGCCAGGCGCTTCTTCAGCCCCAGGTCGAGGGTGCTGTGCAGCTGTTCGGCGGCGATCACCTTGCCGAAGAACGACGGCACGATCAGGCCGCCTGCGGTAAGCCCGGTCAGGGCAAGGAAGTCACGTCTTTGCAAGGCAGCTCTCCACGTTGGTGTGGGGGGGCGGGGAAACGGCGACGGCCCGGGACAGGTTCATCCCAGGCTGCGCGCGGTGTTGATGATGTTGATGCCGTTGAAGCGGGTGGTGGACGAACCGTGCGAGACCGCCGAGACCTGGCCCGGCTGGCCCTTGCCGTCGAAGAACGAACCGCCGAAGCGGAAATCGCGTTCGTCGCAGATCGCGCTGCAGGCATTCCAGAACTCCGGCGTGCGGATCTGGTAGGCCGCATCTTCGACCATGCCGGTGATTTCGCCGTTGCGGATCTGGTAGTACAGCTGGCCGCCGAACTGGGCGTTGAAGCGCTGCTGGTCGATCGAGTACGAGCCGCGGCCGTGGATGTAGATCCCGTTTTCCACGTCCTTGATCATCTCCGCCACGCTCAGCGGCGCCTTGCCCGGCGCCAGCGACACATTGGCCATGCGCTGGAACTGCACGCTGGACCACGAGTCGGCGTAGCTGCAGCCATGCGATTCGGTTTCGCCGAGCAGGTGCACCTCATCGCGGGTGGCCTGGTAATTCACCAGGATGCCGTCCTTGACCAGGTCCCAGCGCCGGGTCTTGACCCCTTCATCGTCGTAGCCCACCGCGCCCAGGCTGCCGGGGGCGGTCTTGTCGGCGAAGAAGTTGACCCGCTCGCTGCCCCAGCGGTAGCCGGCGGCGCGCTTGTCCAGGGTGGCGAAGCTGGTACCGGCGTAGTTGGCCTCGTAGCCCAGCACGCGATCCAGCTCCAGCGGATGGCCGACGTTCTCGTGGATGGTCAGGAACAGGTTGGAGGGGTCCAGCACCAGATCGTACTTGCCCGGTTTGACCGACGGCGCCTTGAGCTTCTCGCGCGCATGCCGGGCGGCGGCGATGGCATCTTCGACCGGGTCGTAGGAGTCGCGGTAGGCGGTGATGCCGCCGGGCAGGGCGATCTTGCCGCTGGCCTCGCCATCCAGGAATTCGTAGCCCATCCCCATCGGCGAGGACAGCCCGGCGCGGGTGCGGAACTTGCCGGTGGCCTTGTCGATGGCGGTCGCGGTGAACGGCAGCCAGATCCGGTGCACGTCCTGGTCGATGAACGAGCCGTCGCTGGAGGCGAAGTACTTCTGCTCGTTGACCAGGAACAGGGTGGAGTTGATGAAGTTGGCGCCGGCATTGAGCGCGGCGGCATTCAGGCTCAGCAGCAGGTCCACCTTGTCCTGGATCGGCACGGCCATCGCGTTCTTGCGGATGGGGGTCTTCCAGCTCACGTCGCCCACCCCGCGTACCGGCGCCAGCTGCACCGGCCTGCTCTGGACGGTGGCATTGGCACGGGCGATGGCGGCGGCCTGCTCGACCGTGGCCAGCACCGCGGCCGGGGTCTTCTGGTGGGTGGCGGCAAAGCCCCAGGCACCGTTGACGATCACCCGGATGCCGATGCCCGAGGACTCGCTGTTGGTGATGTTCTGCACCTGCGCCTCGCGGGTGATCACCGCCTGGTTGAGGTAGCGGCCGATGCGCACGTCGCAGTAGCTGGCGCCAGCGCGCCTGGCCGCGGCCAGCGCGGCCTCGGCCAGGGCCTTGTTGCGGCCCGCGTCACCGGGCTCGAGCAGCTGCTCGGCGGCGATCAGGCGGGAATGCGGCAGCATCAGGCCCGCCAGGCCCATGCCAGACAGCGTCAGAAACTCACGGCGTTGCACAGCTTGCGATTCCCCGGGTACGGTCGGCGGCAGGTCGCCGGCGACAGTGGACAAGTCCTCGACTTTCGGTGGCCGCCGGCAGTGGCACAAGTGACTGCGGTCATGGTTGGATGGATGCTGTCGAATTCATCTTGAGCCGTCCATGAGCCAGCAGCGGTGGTCAGAAGCCTGCGAACGCAACCGCGACCCGATCCTGGCGGTGCTGCGCCGTCACCTGCATGACCGCCATGCGGCGCTTGAGATCGGCAGTGGCACCGGCCAGCACGCCGAATATTTCGCTGCGGCGCTGCCGCACCTGCACTGGCAGGCCAGCGACCATCCGGACCATCTGCCTGGCATCGCCGAGCGCCTTGCCGCCGCCGCGCTGCCCAACGCACCGGCACCGTGGCCGTTGCAGGCGGTGCTGTCGCCGCAGCCGGGCCTGGCACCGCTACCCGATGCCGTGCCTGCCTTCGATGCGGTGTTCAGCGCCAACACCCTGCACATCATGAGCTGGGCGCACGTGCAGGCATTGTTCGCCGGGTTGCCCGCGGTGATGGCGGACGACGCGCTGCTGTGCATCTACGGGCCGTTCAATGACCACGGCGATTTCAGCAGCGACAGCAACCGCCAGTTCGATGCGTGGCTGAAGGCGCGCGATCCTGCTGCGGGCATCCGCGACGTGGAGGCGGTGGATGCGCTGGCGGCCGCGCAGGGGATGCGGCTGATCGACGACGTGGCGATGCCGGCCAACAACCGGTTGCGGGTGTGGCGGCGTGGAGGGCGGTGATGAGTTGCGCGGTGGGGAGCCGGCCGGTGGTGGGGTTCGGCTGGGGTGTTTGGGGTGGGGGGCGAGTGACGGGTCGGGTTTGCCGGTAGCCGACCAACGGTCGGCTCTACGGTGGGGCCTGCGGTTGGGTTTGCGCGTAGCCGACCAACGGTCGGCTCTACGGTGGGGCCTGCGGTTGGGTTTACGGGTAGCCGACCAACGGTCGGCTCTACGGTGGGGCCTGCGGTTGGGTTTGCGCGTAGCCGACCAACGGTCGGCTCTACGGTGGGGGCCTGCGGTCGGGTTTACGGGTAGCCGACCAACGGTCGGCTCTACCGGCTGCTGGCGTCGCTGTTATGCCACCTGCACGATATGCAGCGCGCGCGGGTTCTTCCATTGCGCCAGCAACGTCGCCTCGCGCGCCTTGGCTTTGTGCAGGTGCGCTTCCTTGACGTGGCCGTAGCCGCGGATGTGTTCGGGGATGCTGGCGATCTCCACCGCCAGGGCCACGCGGTCATCGCTCAGCCCGTCCAGCAGCAGGGCCACGGTCTGTTCGTAGTCGGCGATCAGCTGGCGTTCGCCACGGCGTTCGGCGGTGCGGCCGAAGACATCGAAGCGGCCACCGCGCAGGAACTTCAGCTTCGCCAGCAGGCCGAACGCCTTGAGCATCCACGGGCCGTATTCCTGCTTGATCAGGCGGCCCTGGTCGTCCTTCTTCGCGAACAGCGGCGGGGCCAGGTGGAAGCGCACCTGGAAATCGCCTTCGAACTGCTGCTGCAGGCGACGCTGGAACTCGCCGCTGGTGTACAGCCGCGCCACTTCGTACTCGTCCTTGTAGGCCAGCAGCTTGAAGTAATAGCGGGCGACGGTTTCGGTGAGCGCGGTGCTGCCCACGGCGTCCCACTCGGCCGCCCGCACCTTGTCCACCAGCGCGCGGTAACGCGCGGCGTAGGCGCTGTCCTGGTAATCGGTGAGGAAACGCACGCGGCGCTCGATCAGCTCGTCCAGCGAGCGCGACAGGCGCTCGTCATCCAGCGGCAGGAACGCCACGTCCTCGCCCACGCCATGGCCGGGCAGGCCGCGCAGTTCGCGCTCGTCGCCGGTATCGCGCGGTGCCGCGTTGGCGCCCCATTCGTTGCCTTCCCACTCGCCCGGGGGCAGGTCGTGCAGCGGGCCGGGCGTGCGTTCGGCATCGGTGTGGCTGTTGCGGACCAGGCCGGCGGCCTGCTGCACCGCCTGCGGGTCGACCGCCGCCAGGCGGCCCCAGGCGAAGGCCTGCTGGTTCATCGCCACCGCCGCGCCGTTGAGCTCGATCGCGCGCATCAGCGCTTCGAAGGAGATCGGCACCAGCCCCTGCTGCCAGGCGTAGCCGAGGATGAACAGGTTGGCGGCGATCGCATCGCCCAGCAGCGCGGTGGCCAGCTGGGTGGCGTCCAGCAGCATCGGCTCGCGGCCGCCCAGCGCCACGCGGATGCCGGCGATGATGTCCGCCGCCGGGAACTGCATGTCCGGGCGGGTGGTGAACGTACCGGGCATCGCTTCATAGGTGTTGAGCACCACCTGCGAGCGCTCGGCGCGCACCTTGGACAGCGCCCAGTAGTCATTGACCACCACCATGTCGCAGCCCACCACCAGGTCGGCTTCGCCCGCGGCGATGCGCACGGCGTGGATGTCCTCGGGCGTACGCGCGATGCGGATGTGGGTGGTGACCGCGCCGCCCTTCTGGGCCAGGCCGGTCTGGTCGAGCACGCTGGCGCCCTTGCCCTCCAGGTGGCCGGCCATGCCCAGCAATGCGCCGATGGTGACCACGCCGGTACCGCCGACGCCAGTGATCAGGATGTTCCAGGGCTGCTCGAGCGTGCTGCGGAAGGTCGGCGCCGGCAGGTTGTCCAGCAGCGCAGTCTTCGCACTGCGCTCGCCCTTGCGCGGCTTGCCGCCGTGCACGGTCACAAAGCTGGGGCAGAAGCCGGTGGTGCAGCTGAAATCCTTGTTGCAGTTGGACTGGTCGATGTCGCGCTTGCGCCCGAACTCGGTTTCCTTCGGCAGCACCGACACGCAGAAGCTCTTCTGCCCGCAGTCGCCGCAGCCTTCGCAGACCAGCGAGTTGACCACCACCCGCTTGGGCGGATCGACCAGCTTGCCGCGCTTGCGGCGGCGCCGCTTCTCGGTGGCGCAGGTCTGTTCGTAGATCAGGATGCTGGTGCCCTTCACCTCGCGCAGTTGTTTCTGCACCGCGTCCAGCTCGGCACGGTCATGGAACTCCACGCCCTCCGGGAACAGCTCGCGCTTGTTCCACTTGCCGATCTCATCGCTCACCAGCACGATCGTCTGCACGCCCTCGGCGCGCATCTGGTGGGCGATCTGCGGCACGCTCAGGGTGCCGTCCACCGGCTGCCCGCCGGTCATCGCCACCGCGTCGTTGTAGAGGATCTTGTAGGTGATGTTGACCCCGGCGGCGATCGCCTGGCGGATCGCCAGCGAGCCACTGTGGAAGTAGGTGCCATCGCCGAGGTTCTGGAATACGTGCTCGGTCTCGGTGAAGGCGGCCTGCCCGGCCCAGGTGACACCTTCGCCCCCCATGTGGGTGAAGGTGTCGGTACTGCGGTCCATCCAGGTGACCATGTAATGGCACCCGATCCCGCCCAGCGCGCGCGAGCCTTCCGGCACGCGGGTGGAGGTGTTGTGCGGGCAGCCGGAGCAGTAATGCGGCACGCGCGGGAAACTGGCGCGCGGCAGGGCCAGCTCGGCTTCCTTCTCATCCATCCAGCGCAGGCGCTGTTCGATGGATTCATTGCTGACGCCGCTGGCGTGAAGCAGGCGCTGGATGCGACGGCCGATCACCCCGGCGATGGTGGCCGGGGTGAGTTCGTTGGTGGAGGGCAGGATCCACGTGCCCGCCTCGTCGTACTTGCCGACGATCGACGGACGCGGGCCGGCACTGGCTGGCCAGTTGTAGAACTGCTCCTTCATCTGGCGCTCGATGAAGGCGCGCTTCTCCTCGACCACCACGATGTCTTCCAGGCCCTGGGCGAAGCGCGCGATGCCCACCGGCTCCAGCGGCCAGGTCATGCCGACCTTGTACACGCGGATGCCGATGTCGGCGCAGGCCTGCTCGTCCAGGCCCAGGTATTCCAGCGCCTGCAGCACGTCCAGGTAGCTCTTGCCGGTGGTGACGATGCCCAGCCGCGCGCGCGGCGAATCCATCACCACCCGGTCGATGCCGTTGGCGCGCGCGAATGCCTGCGCGGCCTTGACCGCGTAGCGGTGCAGGCGCATCTCCTGGTCCAGCGGCGGGTCCGGCCAGCGGATGTTGAGGCCGCCGGCCGGCATCTCGAAGTCCTCCGGCAGCACGATCTTCCGCGCGAACGGGTCGACCTGCACCGAGGCCGAGGACTCCACGGTCTCGGCAATGGTCTTGAAGCCGATCCAGCGCCCGGTGTACCGGCTCATCGCCCAGCCGAGCAGGCCCATGTCCAGGATGTCCTGCACGCCGGCCGGGTTCAGCACCGGCATCATCGCGCTGACGAACTCGTCTTCGCTGCCGTGTGGCAGGGTCGAGCTGCGGCAGGCGTGGTCGTCGGCGGCCAGCGCCAGCACGCCGCCGTGCACCGAGGTGCCCGCGGCATTGGCATGCTTGAACACGTCGCCGCAGCGGTCCACGCCGGGGCCCTTGCCGTACCACATGCCGTACACGCCCTGGACCTTCGCGCCCGGGAACAGGTTGGTCTGCTGGGTGCCCCAGACCATGGTCGCGCCCAGGTCCTCGTTGAGGCCGGGGGTGAACTTCACCCGCGCCGCCTCCAGGTGCTGGCGCGCCCGCCACAGCTCCAGGTCGAAGCCGCCCAGCGGGCTGCCACGGTAGCCACTGATGAAGCCGGCGGTGTCCAGCCCGGCGGCCTCGTCGCGCAGCCGCTGCATCAACGGCAGCCGCACCAGCGCCTGCACCCCGCTCAGGTAGATGCGGCCATCGGTACGGGTGTACTTGTGGTCCAGCGTGTAGCTGGCGTCCAGGCCGCCGGCATCGGGCCGGTTGGCGGAGGAGGGCGAGGTGAGTTCGGCGGTACTGGTCATGGCTGGCCCGGGAAGTCGGCTGGCACGGCCGCAGCGAACACGACCGGAAAGGCGCGGATTGTAACAGTGGTGCTGAAATGGCCCTGGGCACTCGCGCCCGGGCGCACGCTGGGGTTAGGATCGGACCGGGAGGTTGTTGTGACAACCCGGGGGAGTTTGCATGGCAGTGGCAAGACACAGGCTGGCCGGCGTGATGCTGGCGGCTGGATTGATGGTGGGGCAGGTGGACATGGGGATGGCGGCGCAACCGCTGCCGGCACTGCAGGAGTTCTACTTCGACCAGGACGCGGCCGCCGTGCCGGTGGTGGTGGTGCCCGGCAACGGCGCCGACTTGGTGGAACAACTGATGAAGCAACGCGAGCGCGGCCGCAAGGCGCTCGATGCCACCGTGCAGCTGGCCGGCGTGGCGATCGCCCAGGGCCGCCCGGAGCTGGGCCGCAGCCTGTACGAGGAAGCCCTCGGCAGTGCCGCCGCCACCACGGCCACCGGGCGTACGGTGCGCTGGAATTACGGCTGGGACCTGTTCCGGCTGGGTGAGGTCGAGCCGGCGCTGGCGCAATGGAACAGCGCCCAGGCCGGGATGCGCGGCAATGCCGCCTGGGTGCCGCCCACCTACGCACTGGCGCTGTGGACGCTCGGCCGCAAGGACGAGGCGGTGCGCTGGTATGCCGCCGCGGTACGCACCGAGCCGCAGCAGTGGAGCGACAGCAGCCACTACGCCGCGCTGCTGCCGAGCTGGCGCGACAGCGAGCGCGCCACCCTGGCCGAGGTGCAGCAGGCCTGGGCGGCGCAGCCGCCGGCCTGGCCCTGATCCGCGGGCGGGCCGTCCAGTGCGGCGCCCACGTGGCGGGTCGCCTCGCGCGGTGAGCACCGGCGTCGACCCAGGTCGCCGCCGGCGCCGCATGCGCCTGGGTTAGGCCGGTCCGATGGCGGTGGATGCCTTCGCGCTGATCCTGGCCATGCTCGGCCTGGGCATGCTGTTCGCGCGCCTGCGCGCGCTGCCCGACAACAGTGCCGAGGTCCTCAACCGCGTGGTCCTGTACGTGTGCCTGCCTGCGGCAGTGCTCACCTACGTGCCGCGCCTGCAGCTGGACCTGGGCCTGGTCGGGCTGATGGCCACGCCCTGGCTGTTGATGCTGGCCAGTTGGGCGCTGGTAACGCTGGCCACGCGCAGTCTCGGTTTCGCCCGTGACGTGCACGCGGTCCTGTTGATCTGCGTCGCCCTGGCCAACTCCAGCTTCATCGGCTACCCGATGGTGCGCGCGCTGCTCGGCGACGCGGCCCTGCCGTACGCGGTGGTCTACGACCAGTTCGGCACGTTCGTGCTGCTGTCCACCTTCGGCCTGTACGTGATCGCGCGGTACAGCGGTGATCGGCCCCCGTCCGCGCGCCAGGTGCTGGCCCGCATCGCGCGCTTCCCGCCGCTCTGGGCGCTGCTGTTCGCGCTGGTGCTGATGCCGGCCCAGCCGCCGCAGTGGATCGGCACGGCGCTCAGGCAACTGGCCGATGCCATGCTGCCGCTGGTGATGCTGGCGGTGGGCCTGTCGATCCGGCTGCGGCTGTCGCGCGCCGAACTGACCCCGCTGGGCGTCGGCCTGCTGCTCAAGCTGCTGGTCATGCCGGCGCTGGCGTTGCCACTGGCCTGGCTGTTCGGGCTGCAGGGCACGCTGCTGCAGGTCAATGTGCTCGAATCGGCGATGCCGACCATGATCACCGCCGCCGCGCTGGCGATCTCGCACCAGTTGGCGCCGCGGCTGGCCGCGGCGATGGTGGGCTATGGCATCGTGCTTTCGCTGGTGACGCTGCCAGCGTGGGCGTGGGTGCTGCAGCACCTTGGATAGGCACCGGTAGAGCCGACCGTTGGTCGGCTGCTCTACCCAGGGCCACCGACAGCGCACAAGAACCGGCAGAGCCGACCGTTGGTCGGCTGCTCTATCCAGGGCCACCGACACCGCACAAGAACCGGTAGAGCCGACCGTTGGTCGGCTGCTCTATCCAGGGCC
>NZ_JANUDX010000006.1 GCF_024810105.1 Stenotrophomonas sp. BIGb0135 | reverse complement strand
CCCCCCCCCCCCCCCCCCCCCCCCCCCCCCCCCCCCCCCCCCCCCCCCCCCCCCCCCCCCCCCCCCCCCCCCCCCCCCCCCCCCCCACGACCGCGCCGGCTCCCCGCGCCTGCTCACGGGGTGATGAGGAGCCGGCCAACGGCCGGTACTACCGGCCTTTCGCCAGCGGCTATCGTGCAGGCTCGCACGCCCGCCTCGGCCTTACAGCGACCGGCTGATGGTGAAGCTGCCGAAGATCGGCGCTTCCTTCTGGCCGTCGAACTCGCGCGTGCTGTGGTAGCGGGCCAGCGCGAACTTCCAGCGGCCGCGCATCACCGCCACGCCGTAGCCGGCCTGGCCCACCACGTGGCGTTTGTCCACGCTGTGGCTGTTGCGGAAGGTATTGCCATCCAGGGTGATGTCGCGGATCACCCAGGCCGCGTCGGTGGTGGCGAACAGGTGCCAGGACCAGCCGGCCGGGCGGCCGCCGCGGGTGGGCGCGGTGTTCTCGCCGGCCGGACGCAGCGGGGTGCTGCCGAAATCGTCCGGCAGCTTCCAGCCGAAACGCACTTCACCACCGGCATTGAGGTGGGTGGCCAGGTTGCCCACCGCACCGCCGTAGTGGCTGATCGCATCCCAGCCCCAGCCGCCGGCGTTCTCGCTGGCGTCGGCCGGCCAGCGGCGCATGCGCTCGTGGGTGAGCATGAACACCGGCTCGTTGTGCAGCTGGTTGTCCCAGCCCTGGAATTTCTCGTCGCCCAGCGCATCGTGCACCGCATCCTGCACTTCCTTGCCCAGCGCCCACGGCCCCACCACGCCCAGCGCCAGCTGCGTGGTCTGCAGCCGGTCGCCGCGCCGCGCGTTGTAGCCGAAGCTGCCGATCAGCACGCCCGCATACGGGCGGTCGTCCTCGATCAGGTCCTTGCGGGTGAAATCGGTGGGGGTGAAGATCCCCTGGGCCAGGCTGAAGATCATGTTCTGCTGTTCGAACTCGCCCGGGTGCAGCCGTTCCAGGTGCCGGTTGACCCAGCGCGCCAGCCGCGGCAGGCAGGGGTCGTCGGTGTAGTCCACCAGGTTGGGCGAGACGAAGGTGATCTGGGCGCCATTGGTGTAGCCCTGGTCCTGGTCGGCGCCGCCGAACAGGTCGTTGTCCACCCGGAAATTGACCTGCGGCGGGTGCTCGCGCATCGCGTCGGGCCCGCACTGGTTGGCGGCCTGGACCGCGGGGGCGACGAGCGCCAGGGCGCCGGCGAGTGCGGCCGACAACGCATAGGGCTTCAACGACATGGAATTCCCGCTCAGGATTTGTTCTGTTTTTATGCCGAAGCAGCGTAGTCAGCGCGTGATGCAGTGAACAGACCCGCGCACGCACTGGTGCGTTTTGTTGGTGAAGACCGATTTTCACGTAGCGTTGGGCGCCGCTATGGGCACGATCATGCAAGGCTTGGGTTCGGTCGCCGGCGTCCCCATAATCGCGGTCATGGAGATCAAGTCTGACAACCCCGACCACGGCTTCCAGTTCCCCGGCCAGTTCGAACTCAGCGCCATGGGCGCGGCCGGCCAGGAGCTTGAACGCGAATTGCCGCGCCTGCTCGAGCAGGCCGGCGTCGAAGTACTGACCGAACGGGTCAGCTGGAAACACTCGTCCAACGGCAAGTATGTGTCGGTGCGGCTGGTGTTCAAGGCCGACAACCGCGAACAGTACGACGCCGCGCACGCCGCGCTGCGCGAGCACCCGGAAGTGAAGTGGACGCTGTAGGCGCCTGCGATACCGCCCCCCAGCCCGGCGCGCGGGCACCGCAGCCGGCGATCGTGCGCGATCTCGGCCGGCAGGCCTATGCCCCGGTCTGGCATGCGATGCAGCGTTTCACCGACGCGCGCACCGACGCCAGCGCCGACGAGCTGTGGGTGGTCGAACACGATCCGGTGTTCACCCTCGGCCAGGCCGGCAAGGACGAGCACGTCCTGGCCCCGGGGGATATTCCGGTGCTGCACGTGGACCGCGGCGGTCAGGTGACCTACCACGGGCCGGGCCAGATCGTGGTCTACCCGCTGCTGCAGCTGCGCCGGCTGGGGATCGGGGTGCGCGATTACGTGTGCCGGATCGAGCAGGCGATCATCGACACGCTGGACGAATGGAATATCGGCGCTGAACGGCTGGACGGGGCGCCCGGGGTGTACGTGGGCGGGGCCAAGGTAGCCGCGCTCGGCATCCGGGTCCGCCGCGGCTGCACCTTCCACGGCCTGGCCTTCAACGTGGCCATGGACCTGGAACCGTTCCACCGCATCAACCCCTGCGGCTACCAAGGGCTGCAGGTGACCTCGGTGGTAGACTTGGGGGGACCGTCCGGCATGGCGGCCGCCAAGCCGGTGCTGTTGGGCCATCTGGCCCGCCAGTTCGGCCTGGACCTCCAGCCGACCACCGAATTGCCCGATCTGACAGAGGCGGCGTGAACGCCGTCGACCAAGGCCATGACTGAAACCACCGCTCGCATCATTCCCCTGCAGATCGTGCAGGGCGACACGCCGTCCGCCGCGCCGCTGCAGACCGGGGTCAAACAGCTGGGCGGTGACAAGATCGGCCGCTCGCCGGTGCAGTTCGCCGACGCGCCGGTGCTGCGCAAGCCGTCCTGGATCCGGGTCCGGATTCCCTCCGGCAACGCGGTGCAGACGCTGAAGGCCAAGCTGCGCGAGAACCGCCTGGTCACCGTCTGCGAAGAGGCCAGCTGCCCCAATATCCACGAGTGCTTCAGCCACGGCACCGCCACGTTCATGATCCTGGGCGAGGTCTGCACCCGGCGCTGCTCGTTCTGCGACGTGGCCCACGGCCGGCCCAAGCCGCCGGACGCGAATGAACCGGCCAGCCTGGCCCAGACCGTGGCCGACATGGGCCTGAAGTACGTGGTGGTGACCAGCGTGGACCGCGACGACCTGCGCGACGGCGGTGCACAGCACTTCGCCGACTGCATCGGGGCCATCCGCGAGAAGTCGCCGGGCACCCGCATCGAGGTGCTCACCCCGGACTTCCGCGGCAAGGGCCGGATGGAGCGCGCGCTGGACATCCTGGCGACCAACCCGCCGGACGTGTTCAACCACAACATCGAGACCGTGCCGGACCTGTACCGCAACGTGCGGCCGGGCGCGGACTACCAGTGGTCGCTGACGCTGCTGAAGAACTTCAAGGCGCAGCACCCGGCCATCGCCACCAAGTCCGGCATCATGCTCGGCCTGGGCGAGGACCTGGACCAGGTCCGGGCCACCATGCGCGACCTGCGGGCGCATGACGTGGACATGATCACGATCGGCCAGTACCTGCAGCCGACGCCGCACCACCACCCGGTGCTGCGCTACTGGACGCCCGAGGACTACAAGGCGCTGGAGGTCTACGGCTACGAGCTGGGCTTCAGCCACGTGGCCTCCGGCCCGATGGTGCGCTCGTCCTACCACGCCGACGTGCAGGCCAAGGGCGCGGGGGTCGCGGTCGCGTAAGCGATCGTGCTTACGCGTCCCACGGTTTGCCGCCCAAACCGTGGGCGCTCCCACCATCGCCGCATGCACCGCGCCGGCCGGCGCCCCCAGCGACGCCGGGGCGCTGCCGGTGCACTCATCGCGGCCGGTACCGACGAAGGTCGGTACCGGATCGCCTTCCATGCTGCCCCCACGTTCCGCCGGTTTCCACCGACCCCCGGTCGCTGGCGCCCCGGCGTGGCCGCGCTGCGCGCACATTCACAATTTGCTACAGACCCCGGTTTAGGCTGGAAATCCACGTTGCGCGGGGATGGATGACAAACCCCGCAACTTTCGGCACTGTCGTGTGGTCTGATCCGCACGCAGTCTCCCCCTTGGCAAGGTGCCATGAGCAAGTTGATGAAATTCAAAGCCCCCGCATTCCTGATGGCCCTGGCGCTCACCGCGCCGCTGGCGCTGGCCGCGTACGCCGATTCGCCGGCCCTGCCGTCGGCGGCGACGGCCGACCAGGTGACCACGTCCAAGCTGGTCTACGGACTGCTGTCGGACAGCCGCTATGCCTACCGGCCGCGCGCCCTTGACGCGGCGACCTCCAAGGACGTGTTCAAGCGCTACCTGGAAGCGCTGGACGGCAGCAAGCAGTTCTTCACCCAGGCCGACATCACCCGCTTCGCCCCGTTCGAGGCCAACATTGCCACCGCCATCCGCGGCGGTGAGCTGGAGCCGGCGTTCCAGGTGTTTGCGGTGTACAAGCAGCGCGTGGGCGAGCGCATCGGGTATGCGCGCAAGCTGCTCAAGCAGGATTTCGATTTCAGCAGCGACGAGAAGTTCGAGTACGACCGCAAGGACGTGCCGTGGGCGGCCAGCAGCGCCGAGCTGGACGATCTGTGGCGCAAGTCGGTCAAGAACGATTGGCTGCGTCTGAAGCTGGCGGGCAAGCAGCCGGCGGAGATCCGCAAGACGCTGGACAAGCGCTATGCGACGCTGGAAAAGTCGGTCAATGAGTTGAAGGGCGAAGACGTCTTCCAGTTCTTCCTCAATTCCTACACCAGCGCGGTCGATCCGCACACCGATTACTTCACCCCGCGCACCGCCGAGAACTTCAACCAGGCCATGTCGCTGTCGCTGGAAGGCATCGGCGCGCAGTTGCAGCGCCAGGACGACATGGTGGTGATCCGCGAGGTCATCGCCGGCGGCCCGGTCGCGGTCAACGGCACCCTCAAGGCGGGCGACCGCATCGTCGGCGTCGGCCAGGGCAAGTCCGGGCCGGTGGAGGATGTGATCGGCTGGCGCATCGATGACGTGGTGGCCAAGATCCGCGGCAAGGCCGATACCCAGGTGCGACTGGAATTCATCCCGGCCGAAGAGGGCGTGGATGGCAAGCACCACATGCTGGTGCTGACCCGGCAGAAGGTGCGCCTGGCCGAACAGGCCGCCAAGGGCGAAACCCTGAGCATCCCGGCCAAGGATGGGGAGCCGGCACGCAAGGTCGGCGTGATCAAGCTGCCCACCTTCTACCAGGACTTCGAAGGCCGTCGCCGCAACGCGGCCGACTACGCCTCGGCCACCCGCGACGTGGCCAAGCTGCTGGCCGGGTTCAAGGCCGACAAGCTGGACGGCGTGGTGCTGGACCTGCGCAACAACGGCGGTGGTTCGCTGGACGAAGCGATCGAGCTGACCGGCCTGTTCATTGAACAGGGGCCGGTGGTGCAGGTGCGCGAGTCCGGTGGGCGGGTCACCGTCAACAGCGATCGCAGCGAAGCGGTGGCGTGGGACGGCCCGTTGGCGGTGCTGATCAACCGCGGTTCCGCATCGGCGTCGGAGATCTTCGCCGGTGCCATCCAGGACTACGGCCGTGGCCTGGTGATCGGTGAAACCACCTTCGGCAAGGGCACCGTGCAGAACATCGTGGACCTGGACCGGTGGCCGAGCGGGGAGACCCAGCGCTACGGGCAGGTCAAGCTGACCATCGCGCAGTTCTTCCGCGTCAGCGGCAGCAGCACCCAGCACAAGGGCGTGGTGCCCGACCTGGCCTTCCCGGCCAGCGTGGACGCCAGCGAATATGGCGAGAGCACCTACGACAACGCGTTGCCGTGGACCCGCATCGCCGCCGTGCCGCACACCCAGTACGGCAACTTCGGCCCGCTGCTGCCCAAGCTGGAAGGCCGCCACACCGCGCGCATCGCGGCCGACAGGGAGTTCCAGTGGTGGAACGAGGACGTCGAGCAGTTCCGCGCCGAGAAGGCCAAGAAGTACATTTCGCTCAACGAGACCGAGCGTCGCGCCGAGCGTGAAAAGCAGGACAAGCAGCGCACCGATCGCCAGGCGATCCGCAAGCAGCTCGGCCTGGACCTGGACCCGCTGGCCGATGACAGCAACGACGATGGCCTGACCGGCAACGAGCGTGACATCGTCAAGGACACCGCCCGCGAAAAGGCCGCCGAGAAGCGTCCGGACCCGTTGCTGCGCGAGTCGGCCGCGATCCTGGCCGATGCGGTGAACCTGCTGGAGAAGGACCGCCCGCTGTCGGCGCAGGTGCTGCCGCAGTCGACCGGTGCCGGTCGCTGGGCCGACTGACCGGGCGTTGAAGGGGGGGTACAGCCGAGCCATGCTCGGCTTGCCTCACCGACCGCGCCATGGATGGATAGGCAAGGCAAGGCAAGCCAAGGCAAGGCAAGCCAAGCCAAGCCAAAACAGCCGAGCATGGCTCGGCTCTACCTCTTCCCGGGGCGGAGGAGGCGGTTTCGGTGAACACCAGACCAACGAGGGGCCGGCCAGTGCGCCGGCCCTTCGCCGTTTAAACCCGGCGCATACGCCGGCGGGGCTAAGCTGGGCGGAGTCTGTCCTTGCAGGAGCGCCCATGCGCCTGTCCCAAGCAATCCCGGCGGGCCTGCTGGCCGTCTCCCTCAGCGCCTGCGGTGGCCGCGCCGCCGACAGCACCCTGATCCGCGAGTCGTTCGACTCCGGCGACACCTATTCGCGCACCGTGCCGGGTGCACCGGCGCAGGCGTGCGAGGCGGCACGCCGCACGCTGCTCAGCCAGGGCTATGCCATCGCGCGGTCCGACACGGCGGCGGTGGAAGGCAACAAGAATTTCCAACCGCGCGATGACGAACACGAGCAGCTGGTGCTGCGCATTTCCTGCGCACCGCGCGGCGAACAGGCGCTGGTGTTCGTCAGCGCGGTGCAGGACCGTTACGCGCTGAAGAAAAGCCCCACCTCGGCCAGTGTCGGCGTGGGCGCGTTGGGGTCGGTGTCGCTGCCGTTCGGCAGCAACGATGATTCGCTGGTGAAGGTGGCCAGCAGCACCGTGCAGGATGCGGATTTCTACCGCCGCTTCTTCGATCGCCTGCAGCAGTACCTGCCGGTAGTGCCGGCCGCGCCGGCACCCGCGCCGGTCGAACCGGCCCCGGCCGCGTCACCGCCTAACGCCGCACCCGCCGCGGTGCCCGAGCCGGCCCCGGCCGCGTCACCGGCTACCGCCGCACCCGCCACGGTGCCCGAGCCGGCCCCGTCCGCGTCACCGGCTACCGCCGCACCCGCCACGGTGCCCGAGCCGGGCCCGGCGCCCTCGGCCGATTCCCCGGTGCCTGCGCACTGAGCAGGCGGGCAGGGTGCACTCGGCAACCGTAACGCGTCGGCCGCGCCGTTGGCCGCAGGTGCTGGCCGCCTTGCTGGGCATCGCCGTGGGCAGCGCCGCCGCCGCGCCGGTGCCGGCCTGCACGCAGGGACTGCTGGAAGCGCTCGGCTGGCGCTTCGTCGATGCGCCGGTCAGTACGCCGGTTATCCACGGTGGCCCGGTCTGCACGCGCGCCACGTTGCAGCAGGCGCAGCGTGCCGGCGACCTGCGCGTGCAGCTGCCGCAGGCGTGGACGGCCGCGCAGCGCGCGGCGTTCATGACCGAGCTGCTGGATGACCCGGCCACGCTGTGTGCCTACACGTTCAAACTGGGCCAGGCCACGCGCCGGGCGACCACGCAGCTGCAGGACAACCCCGGCTACCGCTTCTCGGCACTGCAGCTGGGCTGGATCGGGTTCGGCGCGCGCGGCGCACAGGCGCAGGGCTGGCAGCGCTTCCGCAGCTTCGGGCGTGGCTACCAGCCGGCGGGCGCCAACAGCGCCGCGTTGCAGCACTTCTATGATGGCCGCGTGCGCTCCGAATGCGGGGTGGGGCGGCAGGTGGCGCAGCTGGCGACCCAGCGCGAACTCTATGGCGATGCCGCCTTCGATGCCGAGTTCAGCCCGGGCGAGGTGTCGATCGGCACCTTCCTCACCCTGCACGACACCGACAGCATCCTGCTCGGTCGCCACGCGGGCACCTTCCTTGCCGACGGCAAGGCGGTCAAGACCGCGCAGCTCGGCCGCCAGGCCTTCGTCGGCGCGCCCGGCTTCATCGAACACGTGTTCGACAAACGCTACCTGGACGACATCAACAACCAGGCCGAGAACTTCGTGGTGGTCGATGTGAGCGACGCCGCTGCGCAAGCGCTGCGCACCCACGGCGGTTTCGCCCATTACGATGCGATCAACCGGCGCATCTGGGCGCTGGCCCAGCGCATGCCCGGCCCCGGGCCGCGGCGCTTCGAACGCCTGCTGGTGGAGCGCGATCCGGTGTGGCGCAACGGCCTGCCGCCGGAGCAGCGACCGTTGCTGGCCGAGCTCGACGCCTTGCTGGACGATCCGTTCTACCAGGGGTTCGTGATTTATGTGCATCCTCGCGGTATACGTCCTGTCGGATACCACATCGCACGCCTGCTCGACCGCAACCCGCGCACGCCGTTTGCGTTCGAACTGGGCCTGCACAACCTGCATACCACGCTGTTCCGGCGCTGGATCGACGCACGCCTTCGCCAGTGCGATTCCCCGCCGGCAGCATCTCCGCAACACAACAACTGACACGCTGGAAGGTGATGGATGGATATTGCAATGATTGGCTTGGGAAAGATGGGCGCCAACATGGCCGAGCGCCTGCATCGCGGCGGCCATCGGGTGATCGGCGTCGATCCCGGCGAGGCGGCCCGTGACAGCGCCGCCACCCGCGGTTTCGAGGTGAGTGCCTCGATTGCCGACGCACTGGCGCAGCTGCCGGTGCCGCGCGTGGTGTGGCTGATGGTGCCCGCCGGCGAAGTGGTCGACCAGACCCTTGCCGCGCTGTCGCCGCACCTGTCCGAAGGCGACGTGGTGATCGATGGCGGCAACTCGTACTACAAGGATTCGATGCGCCGCGCCGAACAGGTCAAGGGCGAGGACGTGAGCTACATCGACTGCGGCACCAGCGGGGGCGTGTGGGGCCTGCAGGAAGGCTACAGCCTGATGATCGGCGGCGAGACGGCCGCGGTGGAGCGGGTGGGCGCGATCTTCCGCACGCTGGCCCCGGGCGAGGATCGCGGCTGGGCGCACGTGGGGCCCAGCGGGGCGGGCCACTTCTGCAAGATGGTCCACAACGGCATCGAGTACGGGATGATGCAGGCCTACGCCGAAGGCTTCGCGCTGATGCAGCACAAGACCGCGTTCAACCTCGATCTCGCCCAGGTCGCCAAGGCCTGGCAGCACGGCAGCGTGGTGCGTTCGTGGCTGCTGGACCTCAGCGCCGATGCGCTCGGCCGCAATCCGCAGCTCGATGGCATCGCCCCGTACGTGGAAGATTCCGGCGAAGGCCGCTGGACGGTGGCCGAGGCGATCGACCTGGACGTGCCGGCACCGGTGATCACCCTGTCGCTGCTGGAGCGGCTGCGTTCGCGCGAGAAGAACTCCTTCAGCGACCGCCTGCTGGCGGCGATGCGCAACGAGTTTGGCGGCCACGCGATCAAGACCCGCTGAGCCCGCCCCAGGGTGCGCCGGCCGGTGGCCGGCTCGCCCTGGCCGCTTCAACCTCGAGCCATCGGCTCAGGCAGGCGGCGCATCCAGTTCGATGCGTCGCCCGCTACGCGCGCTGGCGGCCCCGGCCTCCAGCAGGCGCATTACCTGCAGCGCTTCCACCGCGCTCACCGTGGGCGCGCCCACGCCCTGCATGGCATCGCGGAAGGCGGCATACAGGCGGCGGTAGTCGCCCGGCACGTTGTCCACGCTGCTGCGCTGCAGGCGGTCCTCCGCATCCACGACCACGTGCTGGCCGTGCAACGGGTCCAGGCCCCAGCCTGGCGCGCCGGGCGCTACGCCGTCGCGCAGCTGCTCTTCCTGCACGTCGCGGCCGTCCTTGAGGTAGCTGCCGAGGCTGCCGTGCACGCGGAAGCGCGGCCCGGACGCAGCCACCAGCGAGCCGGCGTGCACGATCGCGCGATGCCGCGGGTAGTGCAGCACCGCGTGGAAATAATCATCGCTGCGCGCATCCGCGCGCTGCGCGGCCAGGTCGGCGCTGATCGCCTCGGGCCAGCCGAACAGCTGCAGCATCTGGTCGAGCAGGTGCGGCCCCAGGTCCATCCACAGGCCGGCGCCGGGGGCATCGCTCTCGCGCCAGCGATCGCGTACCTGCGGGCGATAACGGTCGAAGTGCGAGTGGCACTCGGCGACCTCGCCCAGCACGCCATCATCGAGCAGGCGGCGCAGGGTAAGGAAGTCCGCATCGAAGCGGCGGTTCTGGAACACGCTGACCACCCGTTCGGCCGCCTGCGCGGCCTGCACCACCGCCTCGGCCTCGGCCACGTCCAGGGTGAAGGGCTTGTCCACCAGCACATGCTTGCCGGCCTGCAACGCTGCGATCGCCAGCGGCGCGTGGTCGCGGTTGGGCGTGGCGATCACCACCGCGTCCAGGGCCGGATCCTCGAACAGCTGCTGCGGCGTGGCGCAGATGCGCACGTCGGTGAAGCTGCGCAGCAGCCGGTCGCGCTGCGAACTGACGATGCTGTGCAGCACCAGGCCGGGGGTGTGCTGGATCAGCGGCGCATGGAACACGCTGCCGGCCAGCCCGTAGCCGATCAATCCCACCTGCAGGGGCGTGGTCATGGCGAGCTCCATCAAGACGGGGGCAACCAGCGTAGCGGCTGCGCGCGCAGGGCGGAACATGAACGGTTGTGCAGGAAGCTGAGTGGTTCACGGCGGCGTTATGTTCCGCGCACGTGGCGAACACGGGCTTCCCCGGACACTGGCCACACACCCAAGGAGACACCGAACATGACCAACACTACGCGCACTCTGCTTGCTGCTTCGCTGGCCCTCGGCATGGTGCTGGGTACCTCCTCCGCCATGGCCAAGGATCCGCCGAAGACCACCGACCACGCGGCGATGACCCACGCCGACACGCATGATTCGGCCGAGCCGGTGACCGACAGCTGGATCACCACCAAGGTCAAGACCGATCTGCTGACCAGCAAGAATGTCCCGGGCACCGAAGTCATGGTGGAAACCGTGAACGGCGTGGTGACCCTGAAGGGCACCGTGGCCACGCAGGCCGAGTATGACAAGGCCCTGCGCGTGACCAAGGGCATCAAGGGCGTCAAGAGCGTCGACTCCACCGGCCTGAAGGTCGCTGGCGGTGCCGCCAAGGCCGCCAAGCGCTGATCCAGCGGAGTGTTTGACCGCTATGCACGAGGGCGCGCCGACTGGCGCGCCCTCGTCCTGTTTGAATGGTTCAGAAAAAAACAGCAGCCCTATTCACAATGCGCTGCGGTATATTCAGAGCTTCACCTGCGCCGGCGCGCCAGTGAGGCCGAGGCGGCCGCGATGGGGTCACCGCCGGCAACGGCACCGCGAGCTGAAGAGGGAATATGGCGCTGGTTTTCAGTGACGACGTCTGGGATCGCTGGCGCTTGCCGGCACTGGCACTGGCCGCGGTGGCCATCATCGTGGTGCCGTGGCTGACCTTGCGCAAGCTGGCCGATGACAACGTCGAAGCCATGCGCTGGGTGAGCCATACCCAGGACGTGGGCGTGGCGGTGTACCAGCTCCAGGCCGACGTGCGCGATGTGGAATCGGCCGCGCTCACGATGTCCAAGGGCGTCGATGCGCCGGGCCTGCGCGAGCGCCTGGGCCAGGCCAAGGACATCCCGAGGCGGCTGGCGCGACTGGCCGAACTGACCCGCGACAACCCCGACCAGCTGATCCGCATCGGTCGCATCCAGTCGATGGTGGAGCGGCGCATGGAGCTCGCCCGGCAACTGGCCCGCAGCACACCGGATTCGGACCAGCGCGAGCTGGTCCAGGACCTGACCACCCGTTACCCGATCCGCGGCCTGATCGAAGAACTGCAGGCCACCGAGGAAACGCTGCTGAACGAGCGCAGCCTGGCCTTCCAGAAGCAGCAGCGGCAGACCGAGCTCGTCTCCTGGTCCGCGCTGGCGGTGCAGTTGGCGCTGCTGGGGCTGGTGCTGTGGCTGCTGCACCGCCAGATCGCCCATCGCGCCACGGCCGAACGTGCCTCGCTGCGCTCGGCCGCGCGTGCGGCCTCGGTGCTCCACACCGTGCGCGAGCCGATCGTGCTGCTCGACCGCGAGCTCAAGGTGCAGCTGCACAATCCGGCGTTCGCCGAACTGTACGGCCTGGACGAGGAGCAGCCGGCGGAAGGACTGCGCCTGGACGGCATCGGCGATGGCGCGTGGAACGATGCGGTAGTGCGCCAGCGCCTGATCGACGTGCTGCTGCGCGGCCGCGAGCTGTGGGATTACGAGCACGAACAGCGCACCGCCGACGAGCAGGTGCGCACGATGTTGATCAATGCCCGGCGCATGCCGCTGCCGGACAAGGACGACGAAGTGGTGCTGATGACCGTCAGCGACGTCACCGTGCAGCGCGCCGTGCAGCAGCGCGTGGAAGAACTGAACCGTCAGCTGGAGGGCAAGGTGGAGCAGGTCTCCGAGGTGAACCGCGAGCTGGAAGCCTTCAGCTACTCGGTGTCCCACGACCTGCGCGCGCCGCTGCGCCACATCGGCGGGTTCTCGGACAAGCTGGCTCGCCACCTGGGCGACCAGGCCGATGAAAAATCCCTGCACTACCTGGGCGTGATCTCCAATTCGGCGCGGCGCATGGCGGCGCTGATCGATGACCTGCTGGTCTACTCGCGGCTGGGTCGCGCGGCGATGCGCATGCAGGCGGTGGACATGCAGTCGCTGGTGGCCGATACCCGCGCCATGCTGATGGCCAACCTGCAGAGCGAGGCCGAAGAGACCGGCGTGCATCGCCAGGTGGAGTGGACGGTGGCCCCGCTGCCGATCCTGGTCTCGGATGAGAACATGATGCGGCAGGTGTGGTTGAACCTGCTTGGCAACGCGCTCAAATATTCCTCCAACCGCGACCCGGCCCGGATCGAGGTCGAGTACCAGCAACAACCCGACGGTGGCCACCTGTTCACCGTGCGCGACAACGGCGCCGGCTTCGACATGGCGTACGCCGGCAAGCTGTTCGGCGTGTTCCAGCGCCTGCACAAGGCCAGCGACTACCCCGGCACCGGCATCGGCCTCGCCAGCGTGCGCCGCGTGCTGACCCGGCACGGCGGCCGCATCTGGGCCGAGTCGGCCGTCGATGCGGGCGCCACCTTCCATTTCCTGCTTCCCCCTGCGCTCGACGCAATCAACAAGGGCCCTGCCGCATGACCGCACTTCGTACCATCCTCCTCGCCGAGGACAGCCCTGCCGACGCCGAGATGGCTGTCGACGCCCTGAAAGAGGCTCGCCTGGCCAACCCGATCGTGCATGTCGAAGACGGCGTGGAAACGATGGACTACCTGCTTCGCCGCGGTGCCTACGCCAACCGCGAGGAAGGCCTGCCGGCGGTGCTGCTGCTGGACATCAAGATGCCGCGCATGGACGGCCTGGAAGTGCTGCGCGAGATCCGCAACACCGAGGAGCTCAAGCGCCTGCCGGTGGTGATCCTGTCGTCCTCGCGCGAAGAAAGCGACCTGGCCCGCAGCTGGGACATGGGCGTCAATGCCTACGTGGTCAAGCCGGTGGACGTGGACCAGTTCTTTGGTGCGGTGCAGACCCTGGGCAAGTTCTGGGCGGTGATCAACCAGGCGCCGGAAGTCGAGTAAGCCCATGCCGCTCACTGGCCCCTCGCTGGGAATGCTGCGCGTCCTGCTGGTGGAAGACTCCCCCGAGGACGCCGAACTGATGTGCGAGCAGATGCTCGATGCCGGGCTTGAGGCCAGCTTCGAGCGGGTGGAGAGTGCCGGCGAGCTGCGCGAAGCGCTGGCCCGGTTCGCCCCGGACATCGTGCTGTCGGACCTGGCCATGCCCGGTTTTTCCGGCAACGAGGCGCTGCAGATCGTGCGCGGCTGGCACCCGGACGTGCCCTTCATCTTCGTGTCCGGCACGATGGGTGAGGAAAACGCGGTGGCCGCGCTGCACCAGGGCGCCAACGACTACATCATCAAGCACCAGCCGGCGCGCCTGCCGTCCGCGGTGGCCCGCGCGGTGCGTGAGTCGCGCAGCACGATCGACCGCCAGCGGGTGGAAGCCGAACTGATGCGCGCGCAGCGCCTGGAGAGCCTGTCGCTGCTGGCCGCCGGGCTCAGCCACGACCTGCGCAACATCCTGCAGCCGCTGCTGATCATGCCGGACCTGCTCAAGGCGCGCACCGATGACCCGCAGCTGCACCACCTGGCCGACATCATCGCCGAGTGCGGCCGGCGCGGGCACGAGATGGCCGAGTCGATGCTGTCCTTCGTGCGCGGCTCGCGCAAACCCAGCGAGCAGATCTGCATCGCGCACCTGTTCGAGGCGGTGGAGCTGCTGTTGCGCAGCAACCTGCCGGACAAGGTGAGCCTGCACCTGGACGTGGCCGACGACGGCCTGGGCGTGGATGCCAACTACACCGAACTGCAGCAGGTGCTGCTGAACCTGTCGTTGAACGCGATCCAGGCCATGCCCAATGGCGGTCGCCTGACCCTGCGCGCCGCCGCCGATCGCGATGGCCAGGGCGAGGACTGGCTGCGCATCTCGGTGACCGACGAAGGCACCGGGATGAGCGCCGATACCCTGTCGCACCTGTTCAATCCGTTCTTCACCACCAAGGCCAACGGCACCGGGCTGGGGCTGATCTCGTGCAAGCGCATCATCGAAGGCGCGCGTGGCAGCATCCACGTGGACAGCACGGTGGGGGTGGGGACGCGGTTCGACCTGCTGCTGCCGATGCAGGAGGTGGGGGCGGACAGCGAAGCGGTGGACCAGCCGATTGCCGCCGGTACCGGCCAGTCGATCCTGGTGGTGGATGGCGAGGCCACGCGGCTGTCGCTGCTGGGCAACGCGCTGTCCAGCCAGGGCTACCACCTGCAGCTGGCCTCCGATGGTGCCGCCGCGCTGCGCTGGATGCAGCAGGAGGCGATGCCGGCGCTGGTGATCGCCGATGCCGGCTCCAAGCTGCTCTCGGCCAGCCACCTGTTGGGCGAGATGGCCGCACTGGGCTTCCGCGGTCCGGCGCTGGTGCTGGAGGAGGCGGACGTCACCGTGCCGCTGGCGGTATTCCCGCCGATGATCAACGTGCACGTGCTGCGCAAGCCGCTGGAGATGCAGCAGGTGTTCCGCTCGGTCGCCGAGGCGCTGGAAACCGCCTGATCCGCACAAGGTGATGCCGGCCAACGGCCGGCGTTACCGGGTCAGCGTTCCCAGGGAAACGCCGGCAGGCTGGCGACGGCCTGCTCCAGCTTGTGCGACCAGCTGCCGTGGATTTCCGCATACAGCGCGCTGTCGCCGGCCAGGCGCATGCGCTGGCTGATGCGCAGGTCGCCCTTGCGGATCAGCACCAGGTCCACCGGCAGCCCCACCGACAGGTTGGAGCGGATGGTCGAGTCCAGCGACACGATCGCGGTGCGCGCGGCGTCTTCCAGTCGCGTCGGCGGGCGGATGATGCGGTCCAGGATCGGTTTGCCGTACTTGGACTCGCCGATCTGCAGGAACGGCGTCTCCGGCGAGGCGGCGATCGCGTTGCCCAGCGGGTAGATCATGTACATGCCGGGCTGCTCGCCGCCGACCTGGCCGCCGAGGATCAGCGTGGCCTGGGTATTGACCCCGTCGTGGCCGTGCTCGGGCGTGCTGCTCTTGACCTGGCTGTCGACCAGGATGCGCCCCACGTACTCGGCCACCTCGAACAGGTGCCGGTAGGCGCGCAGGTTCTGCTCGCGGCCTTCTTCCACGTCGCGGCGCAGCCGCGAGACCAGCAGCTGGGTGGTGGCCAGGTTGCCGGCGGCCATGATCACGAAGGCGGCCTGCCCGGCAAACTCGAATTCGTGCAGCTTGCGATGCACGCGGACGTCGTCCAGCGACGCGTTGGTACGGGTATCGGCGGCGAAGACCAGGCCCTCGTCCACCTCGATGCCGACGCAATAGGTCATGTCGGTGTCCTATGATGTGCACCCCGATTCTATGCGGAGGCCCTGTTGGCCCCGTGTGGATTCGCCCCACGCACGCTGAATACCATGACCACTGTGCTCCTGAGCCTGGGCAGCAACCTGCAGCCGCAACAGCATCTTCACGCCGCGGTGGAGGCCCTGCGCGCGCGCTTCGGCGCCATCGCCGTCTCGCCCGCCTACCGCACCGCCGCGGTGGGCTTTGACGGCCCGGACTTCCTCAACAACGCGGTGGCGATCACCACCGACCTGCCGCTCGATGCGCTGGATGCCTGGCTGCATGCGCTGGAAGACGCGCACGGCCGTGATCGCAGCGGCCCGCGCTTCTCCGACCGCACCCTGGACCTGGACGTGGTGTTCTACGGCGACCTGATCGTGGAAGGCCCGGGCCACCTGCGCATCCCGCGCCCGGAGCTCAAGCACGCTTTCGTGCTCAAGCCGCTGGCCGACATCGCGCCGGCATTCATCGACCCGGTCAGCGGGCTGGACCTGGCCACGCTGTGGCGCGCGCATCGCCAGTACGGCGAGCCGTTCGAGACGATGGAGCTGCTGCCCGGGTAACCCGGGCGCGCCGGCCGTTGGCCGCAATGGCGACACTGCCGGGCCATGCAGGCCGGTCCACGGCTGGCATCACGACAGCGTGCGTCCGCCGTCCACGCGCAGGGTGTGCCCGGTGATGAAGGGGGCGTCGGTGACCAGCCAGTACACCGCCTCGGCGATCTCTTCGACCGTGCCGGTGCGCGCCAGCGGGGTGCGCAGCAGCAGCGCCTGCTGGGCGAAATCGTCCTTGCCCTGTTCCGGCCACAGGATCGCGCCCGGTGCCACCGCATTGACCCGCACCTTGGGCGCCAGTTCCAGCGCCAGCGAGCGGGTGATCATTTCCAGCGCGGCCTTGGCCGCGCTGTAGACCGGGTGGTCGCGCATCGGCTGGGTGCCGTGCAGGTCGGTCAGGTTGACGATGCAGCCCAGGTGCCGGCGCAGCTGGGGCGCGGCGGCCTGGGCCAGCAGCAGCGGGGCACGCGCATTGACCGCGAACAGGTCGTCCCAGTGCTCGGTGGTGATCTGGCCGAGCAGGGTGGGGTAGAAGTTGGAGGCGTTGTTGACCAGCGCATCCAGCCGCCCGAACTGGGCCACGGTCTGTTCGACCAGGTCGGGAATGGCCGCTGCGTCGCGCAGGTCGGCCTGCAGGGCCAGCACGCTGCCGGGGCGCAGCATGTCCAGGTCGAAGGCCATCTGCTGCAGTTCGGCGGTGGAGGTGTGGGCGTGCAGTACCACCGACCACCCGCAGGCATGGAACTGGCGGGCGATCGCCGCGCCGATCCGGCGCGCGCTGCCGGTGATCAGCACGACGGGTGCGGTATCGGTCATCGGGGGTACTCCCTGCTCGGCTATGCTGTGCATTGTCACCGCAATCGCCTGCACCATGCATTCCCCACTGCCCACCCCCGATTCCGACGCCCTGGCCCACAGCGACCAGTTGGCCGCGGCGCTGCGCGCCGAGATACTCGCCAATGGCGGTGCCATGCCGTTCGCCCGCTTCATGGAGCTGAGCCTGTACACGCCGGGGCTGGGCTACTACAGCGCCGGTGCCAGCAAGTTCGGTGAATCCGGCGATTTCACCACCGCGCCGGAGCTGGGGCCGCTGTTTGCGGCGACGCTGGCCAACGCGATCGCGCCGGTGATGCAGCAGCTGGGCCCGCAGGCCCGCTTCATGGAACTGGGCGGCGGTAGCGGTGCGTTCGCCGAGGTGATGCTCAAGCGCATGCTCGAGCTGGACGCGCTGCCCGAACGCTACGCCATTCTGGAGCCCAGCGCGGACCTGCGCGAGCGCCAGCGCGAACGCCTGGAGAAGGCGCTGATCGGGCCGGTATTCGAGCTGGTGGAGTGGCTGGACGGGCCGTTCGATGACGACTGGGACGGCATCGTGTTCGCCAACGAGGTGATCGATGCACTGCCCACGCCGCGCTTCCTGGCGCGCGATGGGATGGTCTACGAGGAAACCGTGGAGCTGGATGCCGACGGTGCCTTCATCCGCGGCGCGCAGCCGGCCGATGCGATGCTCAGCGCGGCGGTGCGCCACGTCGAGCAGTATCGCGAACGGCCATTCGCCGACGGTTACCGCTCCGAGCTGCTGCCGCAGTTGCCGTACTGGATCCAGGCCGTGGCCGGCGGCATGCAGCGTGGCGCGATGCTGTTCATCGACTACGGCTACCCGCGCACGGAGTACTACCAGGACGAGCGCGACGATGGCACGGTGCGCGCGTTCTACCGCCACCAGGTGCACAACGACCTCTACCGCTGGCCCGGCCTGCAGGACCTGACCGCGTCGGTGGACTTCACCGCGCTGGCCGAGGCCGGTACCGGGGCAGGCTTCGAGATCGCCGGCTACTGCACCCAGGCCAGCTTCCTGCTGGGCAACGGGCTGGACGCGCTGTTGCAGAAGGCCGAGGCGCGGGTGGACGAATTCGGCCAGGTGCGCCTGCGCGACCAGGTCAAGAAGCTCACCCTGCCCACCGGCATGGGCGAGCGCTTCCAGGTGATGGGCTTCCAGCGCGACGTGGATTTCGAGCCCGCGTTCACCCTCGGCGACCTGACCTGGCGCCTCTGAGATGACCCCGACAGGGATGTTGAAGCCACTGCGCTGGCCGCGCTTCTGGCTGGGCCTGTGGTGGCTGGCGATCGCGGTGACGATCACCGTCTGCCTGATTCCGCCGCCGCCGCTGGACCTGCCGCCGAACAGCGACAAGGTCGAGCATTTCCTGGCCTACTTCGTGCTGGCCGGTGCGGCGGTACAGATCTACCGCACCCGCGCGGCCCTGCTGTGGGCCGCCGCGGGCCTGGTCGGGTTGGGGATCGGCATCGAGTTCCTGCAGGCGGCATTGACCGACAACCGCATGGCCGACGCGATGGACGCGTTGGCCAACAGCATCGGCGTGCTCGCCGGCATGGCGCTCGCGTTCACCCCGCTGCGCGACCTGCTGCTGCGCCTGCGCGGATAAACGGCCGGTAGGGCCGGCCCAGGGCCGGCAACCACAGCATGTCGGATTCACGGGGCGCCGGCCCGCGGCCGGCGCCTCCACCGGTCTTCAGCGCGGCACCAGCGTCAGCGTATCCAGTACCCACATCGTCGGCCGCGTATCCCCGGTGAAGCGCACGCACAGATCCTGCGTCCCCTTCACCGATCGCGGCAGGGCTGCGTCCAGCGTGATGAACCCGTCCGCCCCCGGCTTGGCCGGCAGCTTCACCGTGGCCAGCGGCGTGCCATCGCAGTTTCCGTTGAGTACGTCCATCTCGCCATGCGCACTGCGTGCGGGGCTGAACGTGCGTTGCGGTTCGTCGTGGGCCAACTGGAAGTAGTACGGAATCTGGCCGGCACGCACGCGCAGTCTGGCGATGCCGTCCACATCGGCGTCCTTCCACAGCCAGCACGGGTTGAAGATGTTCACGTTGAAGATCGCACGCTCGCCATCGGCCGGGCCGTCGTCTTCCAGGCGCAGCAGCAGCTTGCCTTCGCCCGGGCACATCGCCAACTGCTGGTCGTTGCGGCTCAGCAGCGACGTCGCGCTGAGCTCGAAGCGGCTGGCCGCGCTGGCCAGCGGCTGCCCGTTGAAGAACGTCGCCGCCTGCAGCGTCACCGGCAGCGGCTGGGTCAGCGGCGTGCTGTAGCGCGGCGACTGCGCGGTGACCGGGCTGCCATCGGTGCTGTAGCGGACCTCGTAGTTGAGCGGGGTGCGCAGCGTCAACGTGGCGGTGCCGGCCTTGCGGTCGTCGTGGCTGTCCAGTTCCACCTGGAACGGGGTCTGCGCGTAGGCCACGCCCATCGCCTGCCAGCGCTGCAGCTGGCTGGGCAGCCGGGCCAGGAAATCGGCGTAATCGCGGCGCTCGCGCGGCGACCAGCCGGTCTCGGCCACGGCCGCCAGCCGCGGGAACAGGTTGTGCTGCAGGCGCGCGTAGCTGCGCGTGTGCTCGGTGAACATATTCGCCTGCAGGCCGAGGATGTGCTGTTGCTTGTCGCGGGCCAGCGCATCGGGTACCGGCTCGAAGCCGTACACGCGGCCGAGCGGGGTCGTCAGCGGACGGCCCGGCGGTTCGTTGTCCGAGGGGGTCTGCAGGTAGTCCATGTACATGTCGGTGACCGGCGACATCACCACGTCATGGCCTTCGCTGGCCGCCTTCAGGCCGCCGTCGGTGCCGCGCCAGGACATCACCGTGGCCTCCGGCGGCAGGCCGCCTTCGAGGATCTCGTCCCAGCCGATCAGGCGGCGGTCGTGCTGCTCCAGGAAGGTTTCCAGGCGCTTGATGAGGTGGCTCTGCATCTCCATTTCATTGCCGGCGCCCACCTCGCGCATGCGCCCCTGCACCCGCGCCGATGCTTCCCACTGGTCCTTGACCGCTTCGTCGCCGCCGACGTGCACGTACTTGGCCGGGAACAGGGTGATCACTTCTTCCAGCACGTTCTCCAGGAACTGGAAGGTGCTTTCCTCGGTGTTGAACAGGTTGGGGAACACGCCCCATTCGCTGAGCGGCTTCAGCGGGGTGTCCAGCGTGCCCAGTTCGGGATACGCGGCGATCGCGGCGGTGGCATGGCCCGGCACGTCGATCTCCGGGATCACCTGGATGTGGCGCGCGGCGGCATAGGCGATCACCTCGCGGATCTGGTCCTGGGTGTAGAAGCCGCAGTACGGCCGCTCCGCGCCGGTGACCGGGTCGCGGCCGCCATCGCCGGCGGGGATGCGGCAACTGCCGACCGCGGTCAGCTTCGGGTAGCGCTTGATCTCCATGCGCCAGCCCTGGTCATCGGTGAGATGCCAATGGAAGGTGTTGAGCTTCTGTTCGGCCATCGCGTCGAGCACGCGTTTGATCTCGTCCAGGCTCTGGAAATGGCGGGCCGAATCGAGCATCAGCCCGCGCCAGCTGAAACGGGGTGCGTCGTCGATGCGCAGCGCCGGCAGCACGCCGTTGCTCCCTCCGCTGAGCAGCTGGGACAGCGTGGCGGCGCCATAGAAGAGGCCGGCCTCGGTGGCCGCCCGCACGGTGGCGCCGTTGCCCTGGGAATGCAGCTGGTAGCCCTCGGCGCCGGTCTTCAGCGACGGGTCCAGCACGAAGGCGATGCCGTGCGTGCCGCGCCCGGGTGTGATCTGCAGGGCCGGGCCGCCGCTGTTGCGCAGCAGGGTGGTGAACTGGCCCGCCACGCGCTGCGCGGCCTCGCCGCTGGCCCACACCGGGGTGCTTGCGCGCACGTTGAAGGCGGCGCCGTCGAGGCGTTCCACCTTGGCCGGCGCCGGGATCAGCGGGAGCGAACCGGGCAGCGCGCGTGGGCCGTCGGGGGCCTGCGCATCGGTGGCATGCGCGCGCGGTGCCAGGGACAGGGCCAGTGCGAAGGAGAGCAGTGACAGCGAGGTACGACGGGTGCGGGTATGCATCGGGTCATTCCTGTGGTGCGAATCGGATTCCACCTGTAAAAACGGGCCCGGAGGTCCGGGCCCGTCGTTCAGGCGTTCAGCATAGTGCTATGGCGATCAGAACTTGAAGTGCACCGTGGCCATGTAGCGGCGGCCGCTCTTGTAACGCGAGGCCAGGTGGTCCTTGTCGCCCAGGTACTGGAAATACTCTTCGTTGAGCAGGTTCTGCGCGTCCAGCGTCAGCGACCAGTTCTCGTTGAAGGTGTAGCCGAAGCTGGCGCCCAGCTCGGCGTAGTCGTCCACGCTGGCCGGTGCCGAGCCTGCGACGTAGCCGCCGGCCAGGTAGCTGTCACGCCAGTTGTAGGTCAGGCGGGCGTTGATCGGGCCCTTCTCGTAGTACGGACTGAACGCGACCGAGTTGCGCGACTGGTAGGGCAGCGCATCGCCGGAGTTGTTCTCACCGTTGGCGTAGGTGTAGTTGGCGGTCAGGCCGAAGCCGCTCTCGCCGAAGGGCTGCTGGTAGCTGAGGTTGAAGCCCTTGACGTGGCCGCTGCCGGCGTTGCGCGGACGCTGGATGCTGTAGTCGCAGTAACCGTCGGCGGCGCAGCCGTTGGTGCCCACGATGTTGGCCCAGGTGGCCGGCGAGGTGTCGCGGATCGAGTTGTACTGGCGTTCGGTGACCGCGCTGGTATCGATGTAGTTGTCGATCTTCTTGTAGAACAGCGACCAGGCCACCACCGACTGCGGGGCGAAGTAGTACTCGGCCGACAGGTTGTAGTTCCAGGACTCGTACGGCGACAGGGCCGCGTTGCCGCCGCTGCCGGTAAGCGTGGTGTCGTTGAGGAAGGTGTTGTTCACCATCTGGTTGTACGGCGCCCAGGCGATGACCTTGCTGGCGCCGAAGCGGAACACCCAGTCACTGTCGGTGTCGTACACCAGGTTGACCGACGGCAGCAGGAAGTCTTCCTTCTTGGTCTGCGTCTGCCACTTGCTGTCCAGGTCGGTCAGGGTCGGGGTGCCGCCGTAGACGAAGCCGCTGCCGGCGGTCTTGGAATCCACGTAGCGCACGCCGACGTTGCCGCGCACCGGGCCGTTGGAGAAGTTCAACTGCGCGTAGGCGGCGTTGTTGGTCTGCTCCAGCGCCCAGCTGTTGTTGAGGTAGCTGGCCGGATCCGGGTTGGCGTAGTCCAGCGGGCTGCCCTTGACCCAGTTCAGCACGTTGTCGCGGCCCACCTGCACGTGGCGGCCCTGGCCGTCGCTGAAGCCCTGGATGTCGGTCAGGCCGATGGTGCCGACGTCGGCCAGGGTGCCCGGGCGCACGCCGCCGTACACGTTGAGGTCGAAGCTTTCTTCATGCTTGCCGTGGCGCACGCCGAACTGCAGCTGGTTGAAGATGCTGTCGAACTGCACGTTGAAGTCCAGCTGTGCGTAGGTGTCCTTGCTGTCGGTGGAGAAGATGCCGTTGTTGCCGAACCAGCCACCGGCCGAGCCCCAGTTGGCCGGGTTGCGGGCCGCGTCGGGGTTGTCGAAGGTGATGCCCTTGTCCAGGTTCCAGCTGAAGCCACCGTTGTAGAACGGTTCGATGAAGTACTGGGCCAGGTCCTTGTTCTCGGACTTGCTCTGGCCCACCTGGCCGCTGATGCCCCAGCCGTCGCCCTTCCACGCGCCACGCAGGTCAAGGCCCTTGGTGGTCACTTCGGATTCGCGCACGTTGTTGTCGTAGATCACCGTGCCGCTGTTGGCCGTCGCGCTGGCGTTGGAGTGGCCACTGTTGACCACGCCGTTGCGCACGTCGCCGAGCTGGTTGACCGCACCGACGGTGCCGGGGTTCCAGGTCAGGAAGGAGTACATCGATTGGTTGTAGTTGTCGAAGTTTTCCTTGATGTACAGGCCGCTCAGGTTGAACTCGAGTTCGTCGGTCGGCTTGAACTGCAGGTTGACCACGGCGCTGTCGCGCTTGCGGTCCTGCTGGAACCACGCGGCGTTGACCGAGTTGGGCACGTCCGCGTTGGGGTCCACGCCCGGCGCGTTGGTGAAGGTGGAGGCCTTGGCGTAGCCGAACACTTCCATGCCCTGGCGGTCCACGCGCTCTTCATAGTGCTGCGCGGCGACGTTGATGCCGAAGGTTTCGTCGGTGTTCTTCCAGCTGTAGATGGCCGAGGCGTTCGGCTTGCCCTTGCTGGCCTGGTCGCTGTAGCTGTAACCCACCGAGGCGGCCACTTCATTGGCGCGCATGTCCAGCGGCTGGCGGGTGTGCATCAGGATGGTGCCGCCCAGGCTGCCTTCGGTCAGGCGCGCTTCGGAGGACTTGATGACTTCCATGCGGCCCAGGATCAGCGGCGACAGCAGGGTGTAGTCGAAGCCGCGGTTGGGCTGCTCGCCGTACAGCCAGATCGCCTGCGCGACCGGGTGGCCGTCCAGGAAGGACAGGTTGAGGCTGGGATCGGTGCCGTCGATGCTGACCCGCTCACCCTGGCCGAAGCGACGGTCCAGCGAGATGCCGGGCAGCTGCGACAGCGCCTCGGCCACGTTGGTGCTGGGGAACTTGCCGATGTCCTCGGCGGTGATCGCCTCGGAGATGGTCACGTTGTTGCGCTTGGTGTCCAGCGACTTTTCCAGGCTGGCGCGGATGCCGACGACGCTGACCGTGTCCAGGTCGGTCGGGGTGGTGGAGGTTTCCTGCGCCTGCGCGCCGAACACCAGACAGCTGAAAATGGCTGCCGAAAGCAGACTCTTGCGGTGGTTCATGATGTCTCTCCTCATCAATCCGATGGTTCGCCGGCGACGGCGTGTGTCTTCGTGCGTCTGGTACGACTTTGCCGCGCGTCCCTGACCGGGGGCGCGCCATGGGTGCCACGTACTGCGTGTTGCTTGCCCGGCGCGCCGTCAGGCGTTCGGGTGGTCCCTATGTCCCAGGTACCAGCTGGCGGCGCCGATGACGCCCAGCTGCCCGTGCTCGACCACCTTCACGGGAATGCGTTCCAGCGCTTCGCGCATCGGGCCCTTGTTGAGGTACCGGGACACGAACGTGCTGTTCAACAGGAATTCGCGGATCTGCGGCAGGATGCCGCCGGCCAGGTACACCCCGCCGGTGACGCCGTACTGCAGGGCCATGTCGCCGATGGTGCTGCCGAGCAGGCCGCAGAAGACCTCCAGGCTCAGGCGCGCGGTCGGGTCCTGGTCGGCCATCGCCGCGGCGGTGACCGCATCGGGCGTGGTCAGCGTGGGCGTCTGCCCGTCCAGCGCGCACAGCGCGCGATACAGGTTCATCAGCCCGGGGCCGGACAACGCGTGCTCCACCGAGACGTGCGCATGCTCGCGCTGCATCTGGCGCACGATCGCCATTTCCAGTTCGGTGGTGCTGGCCAGGGTGGGCTGGCCGGCCTCGGTGGCCAGGACCACCGCGCCATGAGGGGTGGGGATCCAGACCGCCGCGCCCAGCCCGGTGCCGGGGCCGACCACCAGGGTGGGGCCGCGCGGGGCCGTGGCCGGGCCGGTCAACTGCAGCACGCCGCTGGCATCGACCTGGGCGGCGGCGTAGGCCACCGCTTCGAAATCATTGACGATGTAGACCTGCTCCAGGCCGACATCCTGCTCGATCCGGCGCGCCGACAGCGGCCAGGGCACGTTGGCGGTGATCACGGTGCCGTCTTCGCGCGCCACGCCAGCGGTGGCCACCACGCAGTGCGCCGGGCGCGGGCCACTGCCGAGGAACTCGGCCAGGATGGCGCTCAGGCCGGGGTAATCGGCATTGCGGAACTTGCGGTACTCCAGCAACTGCACCGGATGGTCCGGGTCCAGGCCGGCCTGCACCCTGGCCACGCGGACATGCGTACCCCCCACGTCGGCGGCCAGGAACGGCGGCACCGCATGGGGCAGGGCATGGGCCGGTACAGAGTGGGCGGCTGCGATCACACGGGCTCCCTTGGGTATGCACGACCGGTCTGACCCGGCGATTGAGGCGGAGTCTGTAATCGTTCTGACAACGATGTCAACGATAACCTCACACTTTCGATGTTGCGCCGCAGCGGCCAGTGCCGCAGGAAAACGTTTTCAGCCACGGCCCGCCATGTTTCTGCACACCGCCCGAAAGGGGTGACGTAGCGGCCGCAAGGCGTGGCGGGGCGTGCAATCTGCGCAGGTGCAACATCCCCTGACCAGCGGCGGCGGCGAAAACCGGTTGTTGACAAACCCGCTGGCGGCGACGAATAAATGTGACAACGTTGTTCCCAGTCACTCTTCCGACGCCGCCTGGCGCCGTCGATGCAGGAGCTCTCTTGATGTCTGCCGTGCCTGCTGCCTCCGCGCGTTCGAGCGTGCTCACCTCGATCCTGATCATCGGCGTGCTGTTCTTCCTGATCGGCTTCTTCACATGGCTCAACGGGCCGCTGATCACCTTCGTCAAGCTCGCCTTCGAGCTGGACGAGGTCGGTGCCTTCCTGGTGCTGATGGTGTTCTACCTCTCCTATTTCTTCCTGGCGCTGCCGGCCTCCTGGATCCTCAAGCGCACCGGCATGAAGAAGGGCCTGAGCCTGAGCCTGCTGGTGATGGCGGTCGGCGCGGTGGTCTTCGCCCACTTCGCGCAGCAGCGCTGGTACCCCGGTGCGCTCAGCGGCCTGTTCATCATCGGCAGCGGCCTGGCCCTGCTGCAGACCGCGGTCAACCCGTACATCAGCATCCTCGGCCCGATCGAAACCGCGGCCCGGCGCATCGCGCTGATGGGGATCTGCAACAAGATCGCCGGCATGCTCGCCCCGGTGTTGATCGGGACGCTGGTGCTGCACGGCATCGGCGACCTGGACGCGCAGGTGAAGGCGGCCGATGCGGCGGCCAGGACGGTGCTGCTCAACGACTTCGCCGCCAAGATCCAGCTGCCGTACATGGCCATGGCCGGGCTGCTGGTGGTGCTGGCCGTCGGCGTGCTGTTCTCGCCGCTGCCCGAGCTGAAAACGTCGGAAGCCAATGCCACCCCGGCCCGCGCGCCGGGGGTGGCCGAGCGCACCAGCATCTTCCAGTTCCCGCACCTGTGGCTGGGCGTGCTGTGCCTGTTCGTATACGTCGGCGTGGAAGTGATGGCCGGCGATGCGATCGGCACCTACGGCCACGGCTTCGGCCTGCCGCTGGACCAGACCAAGATGTTCACCTCGATCACCCTGGGCGCGATGCTGCTGGGCTACCTGGTCGGCCTGGCGCTGATCCCGCACCGGGTCTCGCAGTCGCGATACCTGAGCATTTCCGCCGTGCTCGGCGTGCTGTTCTGCATCGGCGCGCTGCTCACGCATGGCTATGTGTCGGTCGGCTTCGTGGCCGCGCTGGGCTTTGCCAACGCCATGATGTGGCCGGCGATCTTCCCGCTGGCCATCCGCGGGCTGGGCCGCTTCACCGAGACCGGCTCGGCCCTGCTGGTGATGGCCATCGCCGGTGGCGCGATCATTCCCCAGCTGTTTGCCGTGCTCAAGCAGCACGTCGACTTCCAGTGGGTGTTCGCCGGGCTGATGGTGCCCTGCTACCTGTACATCCTGTTCTACTCGGTGCGCGGCCACCGGGTGGGGCTGTCCCGCGACGGGCAGTGATCGGCGATCATGGACGTCCAACGGGATCCGCAGGAAAAGAGCATGCGCAGAGCGACCATCAAGGATGTCGCCGAACGGGCCAAGGTGTCACTGAAGACCGTCTCGCGCGTCATCAACAATGAGCCCTCGGTCATGCAGGCCACCCGTGCGCGGGTGCTGCGGGCGATCGCCGAGCTGGACTACGAGCCCGATCCGGCCGCGCGCAACCTGCGCACCGGCACCACGCTGGTGGTGGGGCTGGTCTACGACAACCCCAACCCGTACCACATCATCGGCGTGCAGAACGGCGTGCTGGCCGCCTGCCGCGAGACCGGGTTCGGCCTGCAGATCCATCCCTGCGATTCGAGCTCGCCGATGCTGGCCGAAGAGCTGGCCGACTGGGTGCAGCGTTCGCGCCTGGCCGGGCTGGTGCTGACCGCGCCGATGTCCGAGCGTGCCGACCTGGTGGCGGCGCTCACCGCACGCGGCATCAAGCTGGTGCGGATCATCGCCGCCACCGCCGACCCCGAAGACGGGGCCTGCGTGTTCGTCGACGACCGCGAGGCCGCCTATGAAATCACCGAGCACCTGATCCAGCTTGGCCACCTGCGCATCGGCTTCCTCTGGGGCGGCAGTTCGCACCGCTCGAGCGGCGAGCGCTACGCCGGTTATGAAGCGGCATTGCGCGACTACGGCATGAGCATCGACAAGCATCTGGTGGTGCAGGGCGATTACACCTTCGACGATGGCTTCCGTGGCGCGCGCCGGCTGCTGGCGCTGCGCGAGCCACCGACGGCGATCTTCGGCTCCAACGATGAGATCGCCGCCGGCGTGCTGGCGGCGGCCAAGTCGGCGGGCATGAACGTGCCCTACGACCTGTCCATCGCCGGCTTCGAGGACAGCCCGTTCTCGCGCCAGTCGTGGCCACCGCTGACCACCGCCAAGCAGGCCACCGAAGACATCGCCCGGCATGCCGCGCGCCTGCTGATCGCGCAGCTGCGCAGCGATGCCTACGACGACGCGCCATTGCAGCTGCAGAACCAGGGCTTCGTCCCGCAGCTGGTGGTGCGCGGATCCACCGCACCGATGCGCCCGCAGGGCACGCGCCCTCCTTCTCCTGAAACCACCTGAGTCCCGCATGTCCCTGCCTGCCCCCCACGACACCCTGATGTACCGCGAAGCCGCGGAAGCCGCCGACGTGATCGCCGCGCAGTTCGCGCGCAACCAGGTCGCGGTGGAGACCCTGGCCGCCAGCCTGCGCACGGCGCCGCCGCCGTTCGTGGTGACCTGCGCGCGGGGCAGCTCGGACCATGCCGCCACCTACGCCAAGTACCTGCTGGAGACCCGGCTCGGCCTGGTCACCGCATCGGCCTCGCCGTCGGTGGGTTCGGTCTACGAAGCCCCGCTGAAGCTGCGCGGCGCGCTGTACATCGTGATTTCGCAGTCGGGCAAGAGCCCGGACCTGCTGCGCAACGCCGAGGCCGCACGCGCGGCCGGCGCGCGCGTGGTGGCCCTGGTCAACGTGGAGGATTCGCCGCTGGCGCAGCTGGCCGAAACGGTGATCCCGCTGGGGGCGGGCGCCGAGCGCAGCGTCGCGGCGACCAAGAGCTACCTGGCTTCGCTGTCGGCGATCCTGCAACTGGTGGCCTACTGGACCCAGGACGCGGCGCTGATCGCCTCGCTGCGCGCGCTGCCCGACGCGCTGCGACAGGCCTGGGACAGCGACTGGTCCGCGCTCACCGACGGTCTGGTGCCGGCGCACAACCTGTTCGTGCTCGGCCGCGGCCTGGGCCTGGGCGCGGCGCAGGAGGCGGCGCTCAAGTTCAAGGAAACCTGCGGCCTGCATGCCGAGGCCTACAGCTCGGCCGAAGTGAAGCACGGCCCGATGGCGTTGGTCGGTCCCGGCTTCCCGGTGCTGGCCTTCGCCCAGCCCGATGAAACCGGGGCGGGCACCCGCGCGGTGCTGCAGGAGTTTGGCGCACGCGATGCGCAGGTGTGGCTGGCCGACGTCGGCGGCGACCTGCCGCTGCCGGTGGCGCCGCACCCGGCGTGCGCGCCGCTGCTCACCGTGCAGGCGTTCTATCGCGCCATCAACGCACTGGCCCTGCGGCGGGGGCACAACCCCGACCTGCCGCCGCATCTGAACAAGGTAACGGAAACCGTCTGATGAAAACCGTGCTGCGCAACGCCCGCATCCTGGCGGGCGACGAGTTCCGCGACGACCTCGCGGTGGTGATCGAAGCGGGCCGCATCACTGCGCTGCTCTCCGATGCGGCCCCGCAGCTGGGCAGCGCCGATGAACAGATGGACCTGGGCGGCGGCTGGCTGCTGCCGGGCTTCATCGATGCCCAGGTCAACGGCGGCGGCGGCGTGCTGTTCAACAACACGCCGGACGTGGACAGCCTGCGCACGCTGGCCGCCGCGCACCGCCGCTTCGGCACCACCGGCCTGCTGCCCACCCTGATCAGCGACGATGCGCAGGTGATGCGCCGCGCGATCGATGCCACCCGCGCTGCGATCGCGCAGGGCGTGCCCGGCGTGCTCGGCATCCACCTGGAAGGCCCGTACATCGCGCCAGCGCGCAAGGGCACCCACGACGCCAACAAATTCCGCGTGCCCGATGCCGACGAGATCGCGATGGCGGCCTCGCTCGACAATGGCGTCACCTTGCTCACGCTGGCCCCGGAGCGGGTGCCGCTGGAGAGCATCCGCGCGCTGGTCGAACGTGGCGTGATCGTCGCCGCCGGCCACACCGCGGCCAGTTACGAAGAAGCACGCGCCGGGCTGGATGCCGGCATCCGCGGCTTCACCCACCTGTACAACGCGATGTCGCCGCTGACCGGGCGCGAGCCGGGGGCGGTGGGCGCGGCGCTGGAAGACCGCGACAGCTGGGTCGGGATCATCGCCGATGGCGTGCACGTGCACCCGGCCAGCCTGCGCGTGGCGCTGGCGGCCAAGCCGCGCGGCAAGGTGATGCTGGTGACCGACGCGATGCCGCCGGTGGGCGCCGACAGTCCGAGCTACGAACTGTATGGAGAAGTGATCACCGCGGTGGACGGGGTGGTGCGCAACGCGGCCGGCTCGCTGGCCGGCTCGGCGCTGGACATGGCCACGGCGGTGCGCAACGCGGTGCAGCTGCTCGGCCTGCCACTCGAGGAAGCCGCGCGCATGGCGTCGCGCTACCCGGCGCAGTTCCTCAACCTGGACGATCGCCTGGGCGAGATCGCCGAGGGTTACCAGGCCGACCTGGTGCTGCTCGACGACGCGCTGCAGGTGCGCAGCACCTGGATCGCCGGCCAGCGCGAGGACGCGTGAGCGCGGCCGCATCGCCGCGCATGGGCTCGATCGACGCCCTGCGCGGGCTGACCGTGGCCGCGATGCTGCTGGTCAACAACCCCGGCGACTGGAACCACGTGTATGCGCCGCTGCTGCACGCGGACTGGCATGGGTTCACCCCGACCGACCTGATCTTCCCGCTGTTCCTGTTCATCGCCGGCGTGTCGATGGCCTTCAGCCTGGCCCCGCGTGCCGGTGATGCCAGCCTGCGCCCGGCGCTGCGCAGCGGGCTGCTGCAGCGCGCCCTGCGCATCCTGCTGGCCGGTGCGCTGCTGCACCTGCTGGCCTGGTGGCTGGTCGAGCTGCCGGCGTACCGGCTATGGGGCGTGCTGCAACGGATCGCGCTGTGCGTGGCGGTGGTCGGGCTGCTGGCGATCTACACGCGCGCGCGCACGCAGTGGTGGGTCATCGGCGCGCTGCTGGTGGCGTACGCGGCGATCCTGCTCGGGGCCGATTCGCTGGCGCCGTGGGAGAACCCGGCCAGCCGGCTGGATACCGCGTTGTTCGCACCGTTTCTGTACAAGTACGACCCCGTCAGCGGGCTCGGCCATGACCCCGAAGGCCTGCTGAGCAGCCTGGGGGCGCTCGCGACCACGTTGCTGGGCCTGCGCGCGGGCGCCGCGCTGCGTGCGGGGCAGGTGGGCGGCCTGGCCGTGCTGGCGGCGGCCTGCCTGATGCTGGGCGGCGTGGCCAGCCTGTGGCTGCCGCTCAACAAACACCTGTGGACGCCCAGCTTCGTGCTCTGGAGCGGCGGGCTGTCGGTGACTGCGCTGCTGCTGGCGCACCTGCTGATCGATCGCTGGGGTGCCCCGGCGCTGGGCCGACGCTTCGGGGTGAACGCGATTGCCGCCTATCTCGGATCCTCGGCGATGGCCTTGGTGCTGGGTGCGAGCGGTGCCTGGGCGTGGGCATTCACTGCGCTGGCGGCGGCCATGCCGGCGGCGCCCGCGCGGGCGTCGCTGCTGTGCGCGCTGGGCTTCGTGGCGGTGTGGTGGGGCGTGGTGTGGGCTCTGGATCGCCGCCGGATCTACCTGAAAATATGATCGGCGCCATCAAAATTTACGTTCGCATCACAACTGAGCAGTAAAAGTACGTAAGCGCACCTGCGTAAATAAAGAAGCCACTGGGGAGCGGTCAGCCGATCGCCCGCGCCGGTTTCCTTGCTGTCTCGACACGTTGTCCCATCCACCGAACATGCAGTCCCCGGCAGTGTCCTGCCGACGTGAACTCCAAGGTGATGCGTGCAGTCAGGAGCAGGGGGCTTCGATGACCTGCCATGCCGCCGCCGCTCTCTTTGTCGTCCAGAGGAAGCCGCATGATCAGGTCCACGCACCACCCCCTCGCGCTGAGCATCGCTGCGCTGCTTGTTTCCTTCGGCGCCCAGGCCGACTGTGTCACCACCGGTGCCACCACGACCTGCACCACGGCCGCGCCCAATCCTCACCCCACCCGTATCGGCAACGGCAATATCGCCGCCGAGGACGGCCGCACGGTGGATGTGCAGGCCGACGCCCAACTGGTGGTGGGCAACGACACCGCGATCTCGCTGCGCGACGCCGCCAACATCCACGTGGGTACCGGCGCCACGGTGAGCGCCACGGCGGTGAGTGCGCCGGGGCTGTATGGGGCCGGCGGCAACACGGTCGAGTTCCGCAACGGCGGCACCTTGACCATCGACGCCGGTGGCCAGGTGCTGGCGCTGGGCAGCCAGGGCAGTGCGGAGGTCGTCAACTTCCAGGGCGCGGGCAACACCATCGTCAACAGCGGCACGATCCGCGCCAACAACGCGGTGGCGATCTGGTCGCAGAACACCACCGGCCTGAACACCGTCATCAACACCGAGACCGGCATCATCCAGGCCCCCGGTACCGTCATCGGCGGCTCCGGCAACGGTGCACTGGACTTCAGCAACCGCGGCCAGGTGATCGGCAACATCTCCCTGGCCGGCGGCAACGACATCCTGCGCCTGTATACCGGCTCCTCGATCACCGGCAATTTCAGCGGTGGCGCCGGCAACGACGCGATTTTCCTCAGTGGCACCGGTGACTCGACCCTGCCAGGCAACTTCGTCGGTTTCGAATCGCTGACCAAGAATGATGCCGGCAAGTGGACGCTGACCGGCACGATCACCGGGGTGACGGTGGCCACGGTGGCGCAGGGCACGCTGGCGCTGACCGGCAACAACGCCAATTACACCGGCCCGGTGATCGTGGACCCGGCCGGCATCCTGGAGGCGCGCGCGCAGAGCCTGCCGCCCGGGGTCACCAACAACGGCCTGGTGCGTTTCACCCAGCCCGACGACGGCGCCTATGCCGGCAGCATCAACGGCACCGGCGCGCTGGACAAGACCGGCGCCGGCACGCTGACGCTGGCCGGCCTCAACAGCGTCACCGGTGCGACCACCCTCAATGGCGGCTCGCTGGTGCTGGGCAATACGCTGGAAACGGCCGGCCTGACCATGGCCAACGGTACAACGCTGCAGATCAATGGCGCGCTGCAGCAGCGTGGGGGCGCGGCGGCCAACGTGATCGGCGCCAGCGGCGCGCAGACGCTGATCGTCAACGGGCGGCTGACCGGCGCGGCACTGCTCGGCGATGGCGATGACCTGCTCGATGTGTCCGGGGTGATCGTCGGTAACGTCGACCAGGGCGACGGCAACGACACCGCGATCGTACGGCCCGGCGGCAGCATCGGCGGCACGCTGGCGCAGGGCAACGGCAACGACCGCTTGCAGATGCTCGGCGGCAGCATCGCCGGTGCGGTCACCCAGGGCGCCGGCAACGATGCGCTGGTGATCAGCGGCGGTACGCTGGCCTCGGTGGACCAGGGCGACGATGTCGACCAGATGGAGGTCAGCGGCGGCACCATCACCGGCACCGTGCAGCAGGGCGGCGGGCAGGATGTGTTCCTGATGACCGGCGGCACCGTTGGCGCGCTGCTGCAGGGCGACGGTACCGACCGCTTCCGCATGACCGGTGGGCAGATCATCGGCGGCTTCGACGATGGTGATTACGCCGAGATGACCGGCGGTCGCATCGGCCGGGTCAACATGAAGCTGGAGAACAACACGTTCGACATGTCCGGCGGCACCATCGACGGCAACCTGGTCACCGGCTTCGGCAACGACACGATCATCCTGTCCGACGGCTACATCGGCGGCAACATCAGCGTCAGCGGCGGCGACGATGCAATCACCATCACCGGCGGCACCGTGCGCGGCGAGATCCGTGCGAGCACCGGCACCGACCGGCTGGACTGGTCCGGCGGCGGGGTGGTGTACGGCACCGTGGACATGGGCGAGGGCAACGACGTCACCACCCTGAGCAACCTCAACAACAGCCACCTGGGCGCGCTGCCGCTGTTCACCGGCGGCCTGGGCACCGACGTGCTGAGCATGAACAACGTCAACACCAGCGGCGTGGCGCGCTTCACCGGCTGGGAACAGATCAGCCTGCAGCAGGACAGCCAGCTGACCTTCGATGGCGACCTGGTGCTGTCGGACTTCACCACCAGCGGCGGCACGCTCAACATCGACCCGACCAGCGCGGTGTTCGCCGGCGGTCTCAATGCCAGCGTGCGCAGTTTCACCGCCGGCCAGCAGGTCACGCTGAACAACGCCGGCCGCATCGACCTGAGCAATGGCAGCAGCGGCGCCGGCGACGCGTTCACCATCGCCGGCAACTACGTAGGCAACGGCGGCGGGGTGTACCTGCAGTCGGTGCTGGGTGCTGATGGATCGCCGTCCGACCGCCTGGTGATCTCCAATGGCGTGGCCAGTGGCAGCACCGGGCTGGGCATCATCAACACCGGCGGCGGCGGGGCCGAAACGCTTGCCGACGGCATCCTGGTGGTGCAGTCGATCAACGGTGGCAGCACCGCGCCGAATGCGTTCGCGTTGTACAACCCGGTCGCGGCCGGCGCCTACGAGTATTTCCTGTTCAAGGGCGGTGTCAGCGCGGGCACCGGCGAGAACTGGTACCTGCGCTCGACCCTCGTGGCCGGCGTGACCCCGGCACCGGCCAATCCGCCGCTCGGCACGCCGCCGATCACCCCACCGCCGCCGCCGGAGGATGCCGGTACGCCGCCGCCGCCGTTGGCCCCGCCACCGTCGCCGGACGTGCCGGAGAATCCGGATCCGCTGGCACCCGAGCCCGCCCCGCCACCGCCGCCGCCCGAGCCGGCCCCGGTCGCGCCTGCGCAGGGGGATGCGCCGCCGCCCGTACCGACCACGCCTGCCGCCGTGCCTGGCCCGCTGGCGGTGCCGCCTACACCCGGCGCGGTACCGGCCCAGGGCGACATCATTCCGCTCTATCGCATCGAGGCGGCCACCTACGCGGTGGTACCGCCGCTGCTGCGCGAGACCAGCCTGCTCAGCCTCGGTACCTTCCACGAACGCCAGGGCGAACAGCGCCTGCTGGCCGGGCAGGGCGGGTTACGTTCGGCCTGGGCGCGGCTGATCGGCCAAAGCCACGAGCAGCATTGGGAAGGCGATGCCAGGCCCAGCTTCGATGGCGACATCCAGGGCGTGCAGGCCGGTATCGATCTGTACGCCAGCGCCGATGATCGGTATCGCGACCAGGTCGGCGTGTTCGTCGGTCGCACTCGCGCGCAGGGCAACGTCAACGGCTTCGCGATCGGTTGGGACAACGTCGCCGTCGGGCGCACGCGGCTGGATGACAAGCACCTTGGTGTGTACTGGACCCGCGTGGGCAGCGCCGGTGGCTACCTGGATGCAGTGCTGATGCAGAGCCGCTACGACGGCGATGCCACCTCCGCGCGCGGGCTCGGCATCGACCTGCATGGCGATGGCACCACCGCCTCGCTGGAAGTGGGCAAGCCGTTGCTGCGGTTCGGCCAGTCGGCCTGGTGGCTGGAGCCGCAGGCGCAGGTGATCTGGCAGCGCAGTTCGCTCGACGACAGCGCCGACCGTGTCTCCACGATCGCCTACGACAACGACACTGCCTGGACGGCGCGGGTCGGCCTGCGCCTGGCGGCGGATTACGACCTGGCCGGCAATGGCTGGCAACCGTACGTCAAGGTCAACTACTGGCAGACCTTCGATGGCGAGGACCGCATCCGCTTCGGCAGCAACGAGCTGACCAACCAGCAGGGCGCGCGTGCGCTGGAAGTGGGCGTCGGTCTGGTCGCGCGCTTCAACGCCAACGTCAGCGCGTTTGCGGTGGCCGATTACACGCGCGATCTGGAGAGCAGTGCTCAGAAAGAGCGCAAAAGCATCGAGGGGAATATCGGGATGCGGTTTGACTGGTAGCGCATTGCGGGCAACCCAAGGACGCCTCACCTGCGTAGAAAACTACAACTACGCGTTGTCTTCCCTTCTGCGCGCCTTCGATTCTTCAATCCATAGATGAATGGCGGTGGAGAGCCTTTCGCGTGATTCCTCCAGTTTGAGCTTCTTATGCAAGGGCGCCATTGGACGAGATTCAATCTCCTCAATCTCCTGGCGCAATTGAATGATCAAGGATTCTGCGAGGCGCTCAAGATCGCCTGGCGGCGACGGCGCCTTTTTGGGAGGCGGCTGCAATGTAAAGCTGGCGGCCAGTAGTGCTACCCCGAGCCCGAAGATGCCTGCCGACGCGACCATGCTTCCTGTTTCGCCAAAGTTGAATCTGGACAGCCAGTAGCCGAAGCAGACGATGGCCAGCCCGACAGCGTGCAGCAGTGCTGGTCGCTTCATGAGCTTCGCGCGTGCTTGCCAAAGCGCCCCAGCGACGCAGGCGAAAAGGCCGAGCATTGCCAGGCTTCCAATTTCCTGCACGACGGTGAGCAGGTGCTCCGATGGATTGCTTGCCATTACCACTCCCTGGTAGCAGTTTCATTGCCCGGAGATCCAGGATGGTCTCTGCGATGAAACACGATGTTGACGTATGGAAAGGGGATGGCCGGAAACCGTGGCCATCGGGGCTGGATGAGCGGTGCTCAGCGCACCGCGCCAATCGCCTGCGTACGCGCCCTCGCCAATGCGTCACCCACCGCCGGGCCCTTCAGGTGGGTCAGGTCGAGATCGCGTGCCTGGATGGCCAGCGCGGCCTGGTGCACGCGCTTGAGCGTTTCACCCTGCGGGTAGTCGCTGTCCTCGAAGCCGCGCCGGCCGCGCTTGTCCGCCTCGCAGCACAGTGCGATCTGCGCGATGCGCTCGGGACGGCGGAAGCCATCGCAGCGGCTGAGCAGCGCCAGCACGGTGGCATCGCGCAGTTCGTCGAGGCGGTGCACGTTGAGGTGATCGCGGCACACCGCCTCGGCCAGTTGACGGTGCTCCAGTGGCACCTTCAAGCGATCGCACAGCGCGGCCAGCGGCGCAAGGCCGCGTTGTTCATGCTGCGGGTGGCGCGGCCATTCGTCCGGCGGGGTGAGGCCCTTGCCGAGGTCGTGGGTGAGCGCGGCGAAGCCGATCAGGTCATCGCCGGGCGCGAGGCGCGCGGCCATGTCGCTGACCATTTCCTGGTGCACGCCGGTGTCCACTTCGGGATGGAACTCGGCCCGTTGCGGCACGCCGTACAGCGCATCCAGCTCGGGCAGGATCGCGCGTAGCGCGCCAGCGTCGTGCAGGGTGCGCAGGAAGGCCGAAGGCTGGGCGCAGGTGAGCGCGCGGCGCAGTTCCTGCCAGACGCGTTCGGGTACCAGCGCGTCCAGCTCACCGCTGTCGGCGACCTGGCGCATCAGGTCCAGGGTTTCCGGGGAGACGGTGAAGCCGAGCGGGGCGAAGCGGGCCATGAAGCGTGCCGCACGCAGCACCCGCAGCGGGTCTTCGACGAAGGCCGGGCCGACATGGCGCAGCACGCGCTGTTCGATATCGCGCACGCCGCCATACGGGTCCACCAGCGCGCCGGTGGCTTCATCGCAGGCGATGGCGTTGATGGTGAAGTCGCGGCGCAGCAGGTCGTCTTCGAGCGTCACCGACGGATCGGCATCGACCACGAAGCCGCGGTAGCCACGGCCGGACTTGCGCTCGGTACGCGCCAGCGCGTACTCCTCGCCGGTATCGGGATGCAGGAATACCGGGAAATCGCGGCCGACCGCCTTATAGCCCAATGCTTCCATCTGCGCCTGTGAGGCGCCGACCACGACCCAGTCGCGGTCACCGGGGTCGCGTTGCAGGATGCGGTCGCGTACCGCGCCGCCAACAAGATAGATCTTCATGCGGCCATGATGCCGCAGTGAGCCGACGGGATGCCAATGGCGGTAGTGCCGGCCGTTGGCCGGCTGCTGGAAATTCCAGGCCATCGGGGGAGCCGGCCAATGGCCGGCACCCCCCTGGCGCGCGTTTCTCAGTCGCCGCCCTTGTCCGCGTTGGCCGCGCAGGCGAAGTTCTTGCGCTTGGCCTGCAGGCGGCCGCTCATGCGGTCGGTCACCGGCAGCGCGGTGCCGTTCAAGCGCCAGTCGTAGATGACGCTGAAGGCCAGGATACGCGCGACGTACTCGCGGGTTTCCTTGTAGCTGATGGTCTCGATCCAGATGTCCGGGTCGAAGCCCGGGCGCTGGGTCTGCCAGCGTGCGGTCGGGGTCGGGCCGGCGTTGTAGGCGGCGATGGTGATGTAGGGCAGGCCTTCGTACTTGTTCATCAGCTGGCGCAGGTAGGCGGTGCCGATGGCGATGTTGGTGTCCGGGTCGTACAGGCTGGCCGCGCCGCCGTAGTTGGCCAGCCCGATCGACTTGGCCACGCTGGCGCCGGTGGCCGGCAGCACCTGCATCAGGCCCATGGCGTTGGCCGGCGAGCGTGCCTTCGGATTGAAGATGCTCTCGGCGCGGATCTCGGCGGCGACCCAGGCCGGATCGATGGCATTGCGTGCCGATTCGCGGCGGATCGCATCATCGTGGTGCAGCGGGAAGCGCAGCGAGTACAGGCGCTGCTCGTCCGGGGTCTTGCCGAGCGAGAACACCGCGCGGTCGAACCAGCCGTTGTCGCGCGCCACTTCCACCGCGATGCGGCGCTGGGTGGTGTCGTAGCGGCTCAACGCGTCGTTCCATTCGGCCACGGCCCAGCCGGTGCGCTCGATCTTGAACAGTTCCATCGCGCGGATGATCGCCGGATCGCGCGCGACCGCCGCCTGCGCCTGCGCGCTGTCGTTGGGTTCCCACGGGCACAGCGTGTAGGTGGACTGGCCGAGCTGGTCGGCGGCGAGGAAGCCGTGGAACGTGGCTGCGCGCGCCGCCTCGCGGTACAGCGGCTGGGCCTCGCTGCGCTTGCCGGTCTTCTCCAGCATGCGCGCCTCGAAATAGCGCCAGCGCGAGTCGCTGCGCTGGGTCGGGCCCATCTTGCGGATCGCCGCCAGCGCCTGCGGCCAGTCGCCGCGCGACATCGCCTCGCGCGCCCGCCATTCGTGCAGGCGCTCGTCGTAGGCCGCGTCGGGCACGGCATTGAGGCGGCGCGCGGACTCGGGACCGTAGGAGGCCACCGTCCACAACGCTACCTGGTACAGCACCTGGGCCTGCTGGGCGGCGCTCAGCTGCAGCGCGTTGGCGTACTGCGGCAACTGCTGCTCGGTGGCGGCCGGATCGGCCTTGGCCAGCTTGGCCAGGCCATCGGTGGCGATGCGCCGGCTGCGCTCGTTGCGCGGCCAGTTCAGTGCGCTGGCATTGGGCTTGTCGACGAAGGCGGCATAGGTGTTGGCCAGCGCCAGGTCGGCCGCGGGCAGGCCGCGTGCGGCGCTGCGCATCACCGCTGGCTGTTGTTCGTCCGCGGCGGCGTCGATCCGCGCCCAGCGCAGGTCGGCACTCAGGCCGCCCTTGGCATCGAGGACCGCGAAGACCGCATCGCAGGCATCGGGCAGCGACTTGCCGGTGCTGCGCCAGATCGCCTGCGCTTCGCTGGTCCACTGCGCGTCGGCCTTGCCTGTGGCCTGGCGCGCATTGAGTTGGGCACAGCGAAGGCCGACGTTGTCGGTGGGTACCCAGTTGGCCAGCAGGGTCGGCCAGTCCTGGCGGCGCGCGACGGCGGGCAGCCACACGCTGCGGAAGCTGCTGGCCACCGCCTGGCCGTTGTAGCGCTTCAGGAAATCCTGGGCCTGGGCGGTGCCGACGGTATCGATGTTACGGCGCAGGTTGGCGTACTCCAGCCAGCCATACAGCGGATGCTTGCCGAGGGCGGCGGCCTGGGCGGCGTCGAACTGGCCGCGCTCGGCGCTGTCGATGGCGGCCTTGAGCTGCGCGCGCTGCGCGTCGAGGTTCTGCGCATCGGCTACCGGGCTGACGCCGGAACAGGCCAGCAGGGCAGATACGCTGAGGAAACAGAGGGGAAGTCGAGTCATGGCCGAAAGCATAACGGCGCCGGGTGAACGGCGGTGAGGGCAAGCCGACTCGATCATGAACAGCCGCCTGCCGGCCGCGCGGCAGCGGCCTGGGCCGGGCGTAGTCTCGGGCTGGGGCAACCGGCCCCCACGCAAGGAGCAGACCATGGCATTCCGTGCAGCAGGGAACTCTGGACCACTGGCCGAGATCAACGTGACACCGTTGGTCGATGTGATGCTGGTGCTGTTGATCATCTTCATCGTGACCGCGCCGATGATTTCCCTGCCGATCCCGGTCGGCCTTCCGCAGCGGACCACGGCGGTGACGCCGCCGCTGGACCCGCCGCCGCCGATCGAACTGCGCGTCGACGCCGCCAACCAGGTCACCTGGAACGGGCAGTCCATTCCGGTAGCGGCCTTGCAGGCGCGCATGCAGGAGCAGGCGCAGACCCATGCCGGCAACCTGCCCGAACTGCGTATCGCAACCGACCCGGGCACCGAGTACGAGGTGATGGCCAAGATCCTGGCGGCGGCCAACAACGCGCAACTGCAGCGCATCGCGTTCGTGCAATAGCCCGTTTTCTGCATTGCAGCGCACCACTGACGCCCCTGTCCGCAGGGGCGTCATGCGTTGCGGCGCCTGCATCTTGCCTGTTCGGATTTGTCTGAGTGGCGTGAAAAAGTGTTGGTCGTCACTTCTTCACTTTTACCGTTTGTTTACAAAGGAGACGTTGCCGCGCATTGGGGGGCGCGGCGGCCCAGCCCAACATTCCTTTGGAGAGAGAGCGAATGAACGACCTGCACCACCGCCCCTTGGCGGTCGCTGTATCGCTGTGCCTGTTGTTGGCTGCCCCGGTGCTCGCCGGTGCCCAGGATGCGCCGCGCACCACCACCGAGCTGGACCGCGTCGAGGTGACCGGCACCCGCATCAAGCGGGCTGAAGTGGAAGGCCAGGTGCCGATCCAGACCCTGACCCGCAGCGAGATCGAACGTACCGGGCTCACTTCGATCGGCGAGGTGCTGCAGCAGCTGACCGGCTCCGGTTCGGCGCTCAATGCCAAGTTCAATTCCTCCGGCAACTTCGGTTTTCCGCCGGACGGCAGCGGCGTGGGGGCCGGCTCGGCCCAGGTCGACCTGCGCCACCTCGGCGCCAAACGCGTGCTGGTGCTGGTGGATGGCATCCGCTGGGTCAATGAATCCTCGGCCTCCGGCGTGGGCGCGGCCACCGACCTGAACACCATTCCGCTGGCCATCGTGGAGCGCATCGAAGTGCTCGAGGATGGCGCCTCCTCGCTGTACGGCTCCGATGCGATCGCCGGCGTGGTCAACATCATCACCCGCCGTGAATTCGATGGCGGCCAGGTCACCCTCAACTACGGCGAGTACAGCAAGGGCGACGGCACCCAGAAGGGCGTGGACCTGGCCTGGGGCACCAGCGGCGACCGCTACAGCCTGTTCCTCGGCGCCAGCTGGACCAAGCAGGACCCGGTGTACGCCAGCGACCGCGAGCAGTCGCGCTTCCCGATCCCGGGCACCGGCCTGTCCTTCGGCAGTTCGGCCACCCCGACCGGGCGCTTCATTTTCACCGATCCCACCACCGGCATCACCCACGACCTCACCCCGAACACCGGCGCCACGTCGCCCACGTTCAACGGCGCCGACGGTTGCGCGCGCACCGACAGCTACCACTGCTTCGGCACCGCCGACCGCTTCAACTTCGCCGAATACAACATGGTGCTGACGCCGTCGGAGCGGAAGGGCATCTTCGGCCAGTTCCGCTTCGACATCACCGACAACCTGCAGTGGTACGTCAAGGCGCTGGCCAACCGCCGCGAGTCCACCAACCAGGCCGGCCCCGAGCCGCTGTTCTTCGGCCCCGACGGCGCCACCGGCAACCCGCTGGCCGACAACATCGTCATTTCCGCGCTCAACCCGTACAACCCGTTCGGCTTCGACCTGGATTCCTCGGACAACCTGATCATGATCGGCCGCCGCCCGGTGGAAGGCGGCGCACGCGTGTTCGAGCAGGAGGTCAACACCCGGTACGTCGCCACCGGCCTGGTCGGCCAGTTCGAGGCCGCGGACCGCAGCTGGTTCTGGGACGTCAATGGGATGTACAGCAAGAACAAGGCCGAGCAGACCAACTACGGCAGCTACAACATCTTCAACGTCAACATGGCCCTGGGCGATCCGGCCGTGTGCGCGGCCACGCCCGGCTGCGTGCCGCTGAACATCTTCGGCGGCCCGGGCACGATCACCCCGGCGATGCTGGCCTGGATCCAGCCGGTGGTCCGCGACCGCAGCCAGAACGAGCTGAGCCTGGTCACCGCCAACCTGAGCAGCGACCTGTTCACCCTGCCGGCCGGCCCGGTGTCGTTCGCCACCGGCCTGGAATACCGCAAGTACGAGGGCTCATACCAGCCCGATCCGCTCACCGTGATCGGCCATTACAACGGCGTACCGTCGCTGCCCACGTCCGGTTCCTACGACGTCAGCGAGGCCTACCTGGAGTTGAGCATCCCGATCTTCGCCAAGAGCGCGATCGGCGAGAAACTCGACCTCAGCCTGGCCGGGCGCTACTCGGACTACTCCACCTTCGGCGGCGAGTTCGTGCCCAAGTACGGCCTGCGCTGGCAGGTGACCAACGACTTCGTGCTGCGCACCACCTATGCCGAAGGTTTCCGCGCCCCGTCGATCGGCGAACTGTACGGCTCGGCCGCGCGCGCCGACCTGCAGCTGTTCGATCCGTGCTCGGTCGGCCTGGGCGGCACCCCGCCGCGCGGCAGCGCGGCCAACTGCGCCGCGCTCGGCGTGCCCACCGGCTTCCAGCAGGCCAACTCGCAGATCTCGGTCACCACCGGCGGCAACAGCGCGCTGGACCCGGAGCGTTCGCGCAGCTTCAGCGCCGGCTTCGTGTGGAGCCCGTGGTTCGGCAGCAACGCCTCCTGGTCCGAGCGCTTCGACGTGGACGTGACCTTCTACCGGCACACCATCGAGGGCGCCATCCAGGCGATCAACGCCCAGACCCAGCTCGACCTGTGCGTGGACACGCTGGACCCGCTGTACTGCGGCGGCATCACCCGTGCCTCCACCGGTGCGGTCAGCGGCTTCAACAACCGCCTGACCAACCTGGGCTCGATCAAGACCGATGGCTGGGACGTGGACCTGTTCTGGACGCTGCCGGAAACCTCGGCCGGCCAGTTCAAGCTGGGCTGGCAGAACACCTTCGTGGGCCGGTACGAGGCGATCGGTGCAGCGGGGCAGCGCCAGCCGCAGGAGCCGGGCGTGGAAGTGTCCGACAGTTCCATCCCGGAGTGGACCAGCAACGCCACGCTGAGCTGGAACCTGGCCCACTGGAACGCATCCTGGACGGTGCGGCACATCTCCAAGCTCACCGAAGACTGCGGCGATGCGGTGGCCTTCCCGGTGTGCAGCAACCAGATCGAGGGCACCAACGAGCTGAAGGCCACCACCTTCCACGACATGCAGGTGGGCTACAAGATCGACTGGATGAAGGGGCTGCAGCTCAGCGCCGGCTTGAACAACGTGTTCGACAAGGATCCGCCGATCTGCCTGTCGTGCTCGCTCAACGGCTACGACGCCTCCACCTACGACATCCCGCGCGGGCGCTACTGGTACCTGCGCGCGGACCTGCGGTTCTGAGCCTCGGTTGAGCGTGCAGGGCCACCGGGGCACCCGAGCGGTGCCCCGGTGTGCATGGCCGGCAGCGGCGGGCCATGCCCGGTGGCTGCAACGACGGTCAAATGTATTGCGCGTGGCGGCCAAGGCGCGTTTCTGGCCGCCGGGTGCCTTGTCCGTCAGGCATCATGGGGCGCCCGGCCAGCGGCCGGCTTCCCTTTCCAAGTGTTGTTGCCATGAACCTGCATACCTGGTGGATCTTCGCCGTCACCGTGTTCGTCCTGTGCGGCACGCCGGGGCCGAACATGCTGCACGTGATGACCCGCAGCGTGCGCGTGGGCTTCCGCCGCAGCATCGCCGCCATGGCCGGTTGCCTGAGCGCGCTGGTGCTGGCGCTGTCGATTTCCGCCGCCGGCCTGGGCGCGGTGCTCAAGGCCTCGCCGCTGGTGTTCGACGTGCTGCGCTACGCCGGCGTGGCCTACCTGGTGTACCTGGGGATCAAGGCCTGGCGCGGCGGCGATGCGCCGATCGATGTCGGCAACACCGCGGCGATCGCGCCCAGCAAGCGCCGCATCCTGTTCCGCGATGGCTTCATCATCGGCATCAGCAACCCCAAGCTGCTGCTGTTCGCCTCGGCATTCCTGCCGCAGTTCGTCGATCTGGCCCAGCCGCAGCTGCCGCAGTTCGTGATCCTGGTCGGTACCTTCGCGCTGATGGAAATGTTCTGGTACGCGGTGTACGCCGCCGGTGGGCGCGGGCTGGCCGGCTACCTGGCGCGTCCGGGGCTGCGCAAGGTGTTCGACCGCGTGGTCGGCACCATCTTCATCGGCTTCGGGCTGGCGCTGCTGCGCGCGCGGCCGTAGTGCCGGCAGGCGTCAGGGCCTGCAGGTAGGCGCAGAACATGTCGGCCATGGCATCGGCATAGGCGTCGATGGCGGCAGGCGAAGGCGCGCTGCTGGAGAACTGCTTGCCCACCGTACTCAAGGTGGTGCCGATCAGGTCGACGGCCAGGGCGCGCGTTTCGGCCGTTGCTTCGGGCAGCGCTTCGCACATGAAGGCGTCGAACGCGGCGTCGCCCTGCGCGCGGGCCTGGCGTGTTTCCGGCGCATCGCGGTACAGCGGGGCGGCGTCGCTGAGCGCCACGCGCATCTGCGCCTCGTCGCACTCCGAGTGGATGAACGCATGCACCAGCAGGCGCAGCCGCTGCAGTGGCGGCGTGGCGGCATCCTCCAGCACGCGCCTGAGCACATCGCCGGTCTGCGCCCACTCCTCGGTCTGCAGGCGGAACAGGATCGCGGCCTTGTTCGGGAAGTACTGGTACAGCGAGCCGATGCTGACCCCGGCACGCTCGGCCACCCGTGCGGTGGTGAAACGGGCGGCGCCCTGCTGGGCCAGAACCTGAGCAGCCGCCTCCAGGATCACCGCCACCAGCGCGTTGGAGCGGCTCTGGCGCGGGCGTTTTCTTGAGGAAATCTGCGGGGTTGCGCGGTCGTTCATGCGGCGGGGACCCGTGCCAGGGAATGCGAATAGTGCGGATCGGGGATCGGCCGTATTCTGGAAATGCGACGAATCACTCGCATTCTAGGTGGGCGCGCTCCCGCGCTCAACCGCCCTGACAGGACCCCCATGAACACCCTCACCAACGCCCCCCTCGCACCGCTGCTGGAGCGCCTGTTCGATGCGTCCGACGCCGCCACCCGCCCCGTGTTCGCCGATATGTCCGCCGCCGAGCGCGACCGTCTGCTGCACAGCCGTACGGACTACCTGACCCTGTACACGCGGCTCAAGGACCTCTGGCTGCCGGTGTCGCGCGAGACCGGCACGCTGCTGTACATGCTGGCGCGCAGTCGCGGTGCACGCGCCATCGTCGAGTTCGGTACGTCCTTCGGCATCTCCACCCTGCACCTGGCCGCGGCGCTGCGCGACAACGGCGGCGGGCGCCTGATCAGCAGCGAGTTCGAGCCGGGCAAGGTGCAGCGCGCACGCGAGCACCTGCGGACGGGCGGCCTGGAGGACCTGGTGGAGATCCGCGAGGGCGATGCGCTGCAGACGCTGCGCGAGGATCTGCCCGCGTCCATCGACCTGGTGCTGCTGGACGGCGCCAAGGCGCTGTACGGCGACATCCTGGATCTGCTGGAATCCCGCCTCGCACCGGGTGCGCTGATCGTGGCCGACAATGCCGATGACGCGCCGGACTACCTGGCCCGGGTGCGCGCGCCCGGCAGCGGCTATCTTTCCGTGGCGGTCGGCGACGATGTCGAACTGTCGATGCGCCTCGGCTGACCTTTCATTGGCAACAGGGAATTCCATCATGCATGTCTTCGTTACCGGCGCGACCGGCTGGGTCGGCTCGGCCGTGGTCCATGAACTGCTGGCGGCCGGGCACCGGGTCACCGGGCAGGCGCGCAGTCCAGAAAAAGCCGGGGCACTGAGCGCCATCGGCGCGGGTATCGTCCACGCCACCCTGGACGACCTGGACACGCTGCGTGCCGCCGCAGCGGATGCCGATGCGGTGGTGCACACCGCGTTCAACCATGATTTCTCGCGCTTCATCGAGAACTGCGCGCAGGACCGGCGGGTGATCGAGGCGCTCGGCGATGCGTTGGCCGGGTCGTCGCGACCGCTGCTGGTGACCTCCGGGCTGCTCGGCTTGCCGCGCGGGGCGGTGGAAACGGATCTGCCCGATCCCGCCTCGCCGCGCCTGTCCGAGCCCACCGCACGCGCGCTGGCCGAACGCGGCATCCGGGCGGCGACGGTGCGCCTGCCACCGTCGGTACATGGGCTGGGCGAGCACGGGTTCGTACCGATCCTGATCGCGCTGGCGCGGCGCACCGGCGTGTCGGCGTACCTGGACGATGGCGCGAACTGCTGGTCCGGCGTGCATCGGCAGGATGCGGCGCGGGTGTATCGATTCGCGTTGGAGCAGGCAGCGGCGGCGCCGGTGTATCACGCCATCGCCGATGAAGCGGTGCCGTTCAAACGCATCGCCGAAGTGATCGGCGCGCGGTTGAAGCTGCCGGTGGAGTCACGTGGGGCCGAACACTTCGGCTGGTTCGCGCGGATGGCCGGGGCGAACATGGCGGCCTCCAGCGCCGCCACCCGCGCGCTGCTGGGCTGGGCACCGGTGGGGCCGGCGCTGCTGGCCGATCTTGATCAGCCCGGGTATTACGCGGGGTGAGCGCGGTTGGGGGTGCCTGGAGCCGGCCAGCGGCCGGCACGAGCGGAACCCCACGCGCGCGTGCCTGCGACCCACCATCGCGGCCATGCCACGCATGGCTGCGCGGCCCACCACTACCGCCAGGCCACGCTACGGGGCGCGCGATGCACCACCACCACCGCCCGGAAACGGGTAGAGCCACGCCATGCGTGGCTGCGACCCACCCCCACCGCCCCATAACGCAGAGAGCCGGGCTATGCCCGGCTCTCTTGTCCACGCGATACGACCGCTGACCCGTCAGAACGACCAGTTGAACGTGATCGACCCGTTGCGGCCATCGCCGTACGCGCCATACCCGTTGATCTGCGAGAAGTACTTCTTGTCCAGCAGGTTGTTGAGGTTGGCCTGCACGCTGAACTCCGGCGAGATGCGGTAGCGCACGAAGGCACTGACCAGCGCGTAGCCGTTCTGTTCGATGCGGCCATACGCCGGCACCGGGTAGTAGATACGGTTCTGCCAGTTGGCCCCGCCGCCCACGGTCAGCGCGGTCAGCGACTGCGGGGTGTAGCTGGTGAACAGCTTGATGGTGGTCTGCGGCAGGTTGGTATTGATGTCCGCGTCGTTGACGTCCTTGGCCACGTAGCGCGACGCACCGAAGGTCGCATTCCAGCCCGGGGCCAGTTCGCCATTGAGTTCCAGCTCGAAGCCACGGCTGACCGTGCCGCGTGCGGCGATGTAGGCGAACTCGCCCGGACGGCTCGGGATCGGCTCGCTGGTGATCTGCGCCACGTTGTCCTGCTCGATGCGGAAGGCCGCGACCGATGCGTTCAGGCGGTTGTCGAACCACGCTCCCTTGACGCCGATCTCGTAGCTCTTGCCGTCCACCGGATCCAGGTAGCTGCCGCTGCGGTCGCGTGCGGTCTGCGGCTGGAAGATCTCGGTATAGCTGGCGTAGGTGGAGTAGGTGTCGTTGAGGTCGAACACCAGGCCGGCGTACGGGGTGGTGACCTTGTGCGAGCGGTCGTCGCCTTCGCCTTCGCTCTTCCAGTCGGTGTAACGCGCGCCGAGGATCAGCTTGAGCGGATCGGCCAGCGACAGGCGGGTGGCGGCATAGCCGGCCTTCTGGGTGATGGTGCCTTCGCTCTGCAACGGCAGGGTGGTGGCCCAGTTCGGCTCCGGGAAGTTGCCGACACCGGCCAGGTAGTTGTCCAGCGGCGCCCAGCCCACCTGGTAGTCGCCGTAGTTGGCGAACTCGCGCTTGTTGTAGCTCAGGCCGGCCATGAACTGGTGCTCGCGGCCGAACAGCTGGAACGGGCCGTCCACGAAGCCGTCCACCGCGTTGACCTTGCGCTCGGTGTTGTAGAACCCTGCCGAGGGCGCGACGCCGGCGCCGGTGGTCTTGTCCAGCAGCGAGGCGCCCGTGGTCCAGTCGTTGTAGGCCGGGTAGAACAGCTTGTCATCGGCCTTGGTGGTGTCATGCGTCGCACCGAGCTTGACCTTCCAGTCGTTGGCGAAGGCATGCTCCAACGTGGCGAACAGGCGCTTGCTGGTGGTATCCCAGTAGGTCCAGCCCGGGTTGGCGCTGAAGGATTCGTCGAACGGGGTGGGGCTGCCATCGGAGAACAGCATCGGGAAGCCACCCCAGGTCGCGCCGTTGGCGCGCTTCTGCTGGTAGTCGTAGCCCACGCTCAGCTGCGTGTCCGGGGTCAGGTCGGCGTCGATCACCGCATAGCCCAGCGTCTTGTGCTGGTCGTAACGGTCCATCTGCGATTCGGTGTCCAGGTAGCTGCCGATCACGCGTGCGCGCACCGAACCGCTGGCATTCAGTGGCGTGGTGACATCCACGGTGCTGCGGGTGCGGCCCCAGCTGCCGACGTTGACCGACACGTTGCCGGTCAGCTCGGCGCTGTCGGCGTGCTTGCGGATCAGGTTGACCGAGGCCGACGGATTGCCCGCGCCGGTCAGCAGGCCGGTGGCGCCGCGGACCACTTCCACGCGGTCATACAGGGCCAGGTCCAGGCCGGAATCGCCGTAGCTCCAGTTCTGCACCATCTGCGTGGGCAGGCCGTCGAACTGGTAGCTGTCGATGTAGAAGCCGCGCGCGTAGAACTCGGTGCGCTCGGTGTCGGACTGGGTGCTGCTCACGCCGGTGGTGTTGGCCAGTACGTCGAGGATGTCGTCGAGGTTCTGGTCCTCGATGCGCTGGTGGCTGATGATGCTGACCGACTGCGGGATCTCGCGCGGGGCCAGGTCGAAGCGGGTACCGGCGGAGGTCCGGCGCACCGAGTAACCCTCGGCGCGCTCGCCCTTGACCACGACCTTGTCCAGGGTGGTGGCATCCGGGCTGGCGTCCTGCGCGAATGCAGGCGCGACGGCCAGCGTGCACAGCGCGGCGAACAGCGCCTGCGGCAGGGCGCGCCGGCTCGGGGAGTGGGGCAGCACAACGGTCGAACGGGTCATCGGCGATTCCAGGGCGGCGGCGCGGGCATGGCCGATGTCCATCGGTGGCCAGGCGCCGCGCAGTAAGTGGGGGTCAGTGCGCGGCTGGCGGGGCCCTGGTGGCAGGGCGCGGGCTCCGGGTACTGATCGCCGCAGCGCCTCCTGGCGCGGACGGGATGAAGATATGTTAATGCGAATCATTGACACCATCAATTCACTTTCCTGAAACGCCCGGGTTTCGCGCTCGGCCGCCCGCGTATCACACCGGTCTGCGACACCGCGGCGCGCGCTTAACGCCTGCGGCCGTAGGCTTGCCGCGTCCATGCCCGCCGCAGGAGACCACCATGCCCAACAAGAACACGCTTTGCCTCTGGTACGACGGCACCGCGCTGGACGCCGCTACTTTCTACGCCCAGACCTTTCCCGACAGCGCGGTCAACGCGGTCCACCATGCCCCCGGCGACTTCCCGTCGGGCAGGCAGGGCGACGTGCTGACCGTCGACTTCACCGTGGTCGGCATCCCCTGCATCGGCCTCAACGGCGGCCCGGCGTTCAAGCACAGCGAGGCGTTCTCCTTCCAGATCGCCACCGAGGACCAGGCCGAGACCGACCGGCTGTGGAACGCCATCGTCGGCAACGGCGGCGAGGAAAGCGCGTGCGGCTGGTGCCGCGACAAGTGGGGCCTGTCCTGGCAGATCACCCCGCGCGTGCTCACCGAGGCGGTGACCAGCAAGGACCCGGCGGTGGCCAAGCGCGCCTTCGAGGCGATGATGACGATGCGCAAGATCGACGTGGCGGCGATCGAGGCGGCCGTGCGCGGTTGAGCCTGGTTCGTCGCGTTACAGCGGCACGTCCAAGCCACGCTTCAACGTGCTCAAGGCCACGGCCGTGCGGAAGCGCTCGATGTTGTCGTCACTGCCGAACAGGCGCTCGCTGATCGCCTCGTATTCTTCCATCGAGGCGGCGGTGAGCAGCAGCAGGAAGTCGGCCTCGCCGGTGATCGCGTAGCACTGCTGCACGGCGGGGTCGTCCTGCACGCGGCGGCGGAACGCGGCGACGCGATGCGGTTGTTCGCTGGCCACGCGTACCTCGACCATGATCGTCAGCGGCCGCCCCAGTCGTGCCTGGTCCAGCACCGCGACGTTGGCGCGGATGATCCCCGCGTCCTGCAGTCGCCTGATCCGCCGCTGCACGGCCGGCGCGGACAGGTGCACGGCCTCGGCGATCGCGCGCTGCGCGGTGGTGTTGTCGCGCTGCAGGATGGCCAGGATGGCGCGGTCGAAGTCGTCGGGGGCGTAGGGCACGGCAGCCATGGGCGAGTGAAACGTGCAGGAAGATGCCTGCAATTGAGCCTTTGCTTCGGCCCGAGCGCAATATGCTGGCGCCATGTCGACCTCCCGCTTTGCCTCGCTGATCCCCGTGCTGGCCGTGCTCGGCTCGGTCACCGCCCTGTCCGTGGGCACCTCGTTTGCCAAGCAGCTGTTCCCGGTGATCGGCGCGCAGGGCACCAGCGCGCTGCGCGTGGGGTTCTCGGCGCTGGTGCTGCTGGCGGTGTTCCGGCCGTGGCGCTGGACCACCACGCGTGCCGATGCCGCGGCGATCTTCCGCTACGGCATCACCCTGGGGGTGATGAACCTGTTGTTCTACATGGCGCTGCGCACGATTCCCTTCGGCATCGCGGTGGCGATTGAATTCTGCGGGCCGCTGGCGGTGGCGATGTGGTCCTCGCGGCGGCCGATCGATTTCGTCTGGGTGGGCTGCGCGCTGGCCGGACTGTTGCTGCTGTTGCCGCTGGGGCACGGCGCGCCGCTGGACCCGGTCGGGGTGATGTTCGCGCTGGGTGCGGCGGTGTGCTGGGCGCTGTACATCATCTTCGGCAAGCGCGCCGGCCACCTGCATGCCGGGCATACGGTGTCGCTGGGCCTGTGCGCGGCGGCGCTGGTGGTGGTGCCGGTGGGCGTGGCGCATGCGGGCATGGCGTTGCTGGACCCGACGATCCTGCTGTTCGGGCTGGGCGTGGCGATCGTCTCCAGTGCGATCCCGATGTCGCTGGAGATGATGGCGCTCAAGCGCCTGCCGAAGGAGACCTTCGGCATCCTGATCAGCATGGAGCCGGCGGTGGCCGCGCTGCTGGCGATGGGGCTGCTGGCCGAACACCTCACCGCGCTGCAGTGGGCGGCCATTGGCTGCACGGTGGTGGCGTCGGTGGGGAGTACGGTGACGGCACGGCGGGTGGCGCCGAAGATGCCGGGCGCGCCCGCATGAGCACGCTGGCGTGATCGGGAGTGCCGGCCGTTGGCCGGCTCCCGTTGCAGCAGATCACCGGGCAGTCGGGCAACGCTGGGCGCTACCCGTTCTGCTCAGCGCCTGACCGGCGCATCCCCGGCCACGTAGTACGCAGCCGTGCTGCGCGCCAACGGCGCACGCCCGCGGATGCGGTCGGCGATCTTCTCGGCGATCATGATCGTGGTGGCGTTGAGGTTGCCGGTGATGATGCGCGGCATGATCGAGGCATCCACCACGCGCAGGCCTTCCATGCCGTGCACGCGGCCCTGGCCATCCACCACGCTCATCGCGTCGGTGCCCATCGCGCAGGAACACGACGGGTGGTAGGCGGTCTCGGCGCGGGCGCGCACGAAGGCGTCCAGCTCGGCATCGCTCTTGCAGTCCGCACTGGGGCTGATCTCGCGGCCGCGATACTCGTCCAGCGCGGGCTGGGCGATGATCTCGCGGGTGATGCGGATGGCATCGCGGAACTCCTGCCAGTCCTGGTCGGTGGACTGGTAGTTGAACAGGATCGAGGGATGCTCGCGCGGGTCCAGCGATTTTGCATGCACGCGCCCACGGCTGGGCGTGCGCATCGAGCCCACGTGGGCCTGGAAACCGTGTTCCTTGACCGCGTTGGTGCCGTTGTAATTGATCGCCACCGGCAGGAAGTGGTACTGGATGTTGGGCCACTCGAACTCGTCGCGGGTGCGGATGAAGCCACCGGCCTCGAACTGGTTGCTGGCGCCCACGCCGGTGCCCGCAAACAGCCACTCCGCGCCGATCGCCGGCTGGTTCCACCACTGCAGTGCCGGGTACAGCGACACCGGCTTCTTGCAGGCGTACTGCATGTACACCTCCAGGTGGTCCTGCAGGTTTTCGCCGACGCCGGGCAGGTCGTGCACCAGCGGCACGCCGAGTGCGGCCAGCAATGCCGGGGCGCCCACGCCGGAGCGCTGCAGGATCTGCGGCGAGGCGATCGCACCGGCGCACAGCAGCACCTCGCGGCGCGCGCTGGCGTCGATCGGCTCGGCGCTGCCGCCGGTGAGGTAGCGCACGCCCACCGCGCGCTTGCCGGCGAACAGGATGCGGTCGGTGGTGGCGTGGACCACGATCTCCAGTCCCTCGCGGTCCCTGGCCATGTCCAGGTATCCGCGCGCGGTGCTGGAGCGGCGCCCGCGCGGGGTGACGGTGCGGTCCATCGGGCCGAAGCCTTCCTGCTGGTAGCCGTTGAGGTCGTCGGTGCGCGGGTAGCCGGCCTGCACGCCGGCCTCGACCATGGCGTGGAAAAGCACGTTGTTGCCGTTCTTCGGCGTGGCCACGCTGACCGGACCGTCGCCGCCGTGGTAGTCGTTGGCGCCGATGTCGCGGGTTTCGGCCTTGCGGAAGTAGGGCAGCACGTCGTGGTAGCTCCAGTCCTCCAGCCCGTCGAACGTTGCCCAGTTATCGAAGTCCAGCGCATTGCCGCGGATGTAGCACATGCCGTTGATCAGCGAGGAGCCGCCCAGGCCCTTGCCGCGCCCGCACTCCATGCGCCGGTTGTCCATGTGCGGCTCCGGCTCGGTTTCGTAGGCCCAGTTGTAGCGGCGGCCCTGCAGCGGGTAGGCCAGCGCGGCCGGCATCTGCGTGCGGAAATCCAGCCGGTAGTCCGGGCCGCCGGCTTCCAGCAGCAGCACGCTGACGCCGGCGTCTTCGGTGAGGCGCGCGGCCAGCGTGTTGCCGGCGGAGCCGGCGCCGATGATGATGTAGTCGTACTCGCGCTTCATCGCGGTGTTCTCCTGTCAGGCCGGTTCAGAACACCGACGCGTAGCGGTCCAGTTCGATCTGGATGGACTTGGTGCGGGTATAGGCGCGCAGCGTGGCCAGGCCGTTCTCGCGGCCCACGCCGGACTGTTTGTAGCCACCCACCGGCATCTGCGCCGGCGATTCGCCCCAGCAGTTGACCCAGCAGATGCCGGCGTCCAACTGGTGGATCAGGCGGTGCGCGCGGCTCAGGTCGCGGCTGACCACGCCGGCCGCCAGCCCGTATTCGGTGGCGTTGGCGCGGGCGACGGCTTCTTCTTCACTGTCATAGGACAGCAGGCTCAACACCGGCCCGAAGATCTCCTCGCGCACGATGCGCATGTCATCGCGGCAATCGCTGAACACCGTCGGCGCCACGTAGCAGCCCTTGCCCAGCGCGCCATCGGTCAACCGCTCGCCGCCACAGACCAGCCGCGCGCCCTCGGTCTTGCCGCTGGCGATGTGGTCCAGCACGCGGCGCATGTGCGCGGCACTGACCAGCGGGCCGAAGTTGGTGTCCTCCTGCAACGGATCGCCGATGCGGATGCGCGCGATGCGCTCACGCAGGGCCAACTCGACATCGGCCAGCAGGTCCTTGGGCACGAATACGCGCGTGCCGTTGGTGCAGACCTGGCCGGAGCTGTAGAAGTTGGCCATCATCGCCACGTCGGCGGCCAGGTCGAGGTCGGCGTCGGCACAGATGATCAGCGGCGACTTGCCGCCCAGCTCCATGGTCACCTCCTTGAGGGTGGAGCTGGACGCACTGGCCATCACCTTGCGACCGGTGCTGGTGCCGCCGGTGAAGGAGATCTTCTCGATGCCGGGGTGTTCGGTCAGCGCCGACCCCACGCCGTCGCCGTCGCCGGGCAGCACGTTGAACACGCCATCGGGCAGGCCCGCTTCGGTGAAGATCTCGGCCAGCTTCAGCGCGGTCAGCGGGGTCACTTCGCTGGGCTTGAAGATCATCGCGTTGCCGGCGGCCAGCGCCGGGGCGGCCTTCCAGAGGGCGATCTGGATCGGGTAGTTCCAGGCACCGATCGCCCCGACCACGCCCAGCGGTTCCTGCCGGGTATAGAAGAAGCTGCCTTCGCGCAGCGGCACCTGGCTGCCTTCCAGCCCGTGCATCACCCCGGCGTAGTACTCCAGCACGTCCGCACCGGTGACGATGTCCACGCTGCGAGTTTCGCTCAGCGGTTTGCCGGTATTGAGCGTTTCCAGCTCGGCCAGCGCATCGTTGCGCTCGCGCAGCAGCGCCACCGCGCGCAGCAGGATGCGCGAGCGCTCCACCGTGGTGAGCGCGGCCCAGGCCGTCTGCCCGGCCTGGGCGCTTTCCACCGCGGCATCCAGGTCGTCGCTGTTGGCGCTGTGCACGTTGGCCAGGACCTCGCCGGTGGCCGGGTTGACCACCTCGAAGGTGCGGCCCCCCTGCGAAGGGACGTAACGGCCGCCGATGTAAAGCAGTTGGTCGGGGAAGCGGGGCATGGTGATGACTCCTTTGCAGCGGGAGACCAGCGTTCAACGGGTCAGATGCAGGAACTGCAGGTGGCGCTCGTACTGGTCGATGATGTCGTTGATGATCTGCTGGCGGCTGTAGCCGAACAGCTCGTAGTCCTGTCCACCTTCATAGAGGTGCACTTCGGCGCGGTAGTAGCGCAGGTTGCGGAAGCGCTGCGCGGCGAACGACGGGGTGAGGTAGCCGCGCATGATCACCTGGTAGGTGAACACCTGCTGCTCGCCGTGGTCCACGGTCAGTTCCATCTGGCCCGGCTCGAACTTCGTGCGTACATCCAGGCCCTGTTCGCCCAGTTGCGCGGCCACCGCCTCGATGGCGGGCTTCACGTCGGTGTCCATGAAGCGGTAGACCTCGTCGCGTACCGGGAAATGCACGGCCTGGGTGATGCGTTGGCGCCAGCCGCGCTGGTGCCGCGACTGCCCGATCAGCGGGATCGGCGAATACTGCGAGGCCTTCTTGCGTTGCGACTCCTCGCCCAGCGCACGGGTCAGGCCCCACAGCATCAGCAGCAGCACCACCGAGAACGGCAGCGAGGCCAGCACCACCGCCGACTTGAGCGCATCCATGCTGCCGGCCAGCAGCAGCCCGGCGGTGACCAGGCCGGTCATCACACCCCAGAACACGCGCAGCCAGCGCGGGCCGTCGTCCTCCGGCGCGCCGCCATGCGAGGACAGGGTGGACAGCACCACCGTCCCCGAGTCGGCCGAGGTGACGAAGAAGACGAAGCTGACGATCACCGTCACCGCGATCACCGCCCGGCTCCACGGGTAATGCTCCAGCAGCGCGTACAGCACCGTGGGCGGGTTATCCACGGCCACCTGCGCCAGCTGCACCTGGTCGTGGTGCAGGATCTGGTCCAGCGCGCTGTTGCCGAAGATCGACAGCCACGCCAGGGTGAAGCCCAGCGGGATCAGCAGCACGCCCAGCACGAACTCGCGGATGGTGCGGCCACGCGAGATGCGCGCGATGAACAGGCCCACGAACGGCGCCCAGCCGATCCACCAGGCCCAGTAGAACACCGTCCAGTTGCCCAGCCAGTCCGGGCGGCCGCCGTAGGCATACACGTCGAAACTCTTGCCGACCACGTTGCCCAGGTAGTCGCCCATGTTCTGCATGAAGGCATTGAGCAGGTACTGGGTGGGGCCGGCGAACAGCATGAACAGCAGCAGCCCGATCGCCAGCAGCATGTTGATGTTGGACATCCAGCGCACGCCCTTCTCCACGCCGGAGACGGCCACGGTGATCGCCGCGCCCATCATCAGCACGATCAGGCCCACCTGCACCCAGGCCGCGTGCGGCACCGGCAACAGGGTGTTGAGGCCGGCATTGAGGTGCAGCACGCCAAAGCCCATGTCCGCGCCCAGCCCGAACACGGTGGCCACGATGCCCAGGGCATCGACGGTGTAGCCGATCGGCCCGTTGATGCGTTTGCCGATCAGCGGGTACAGCGCCGAGCGCAGCGCCAGTGGCAGGTTGTGGCGGTAGGCGAAGTAGGCCAGTGCCATCGCCGCCAGCGCGAACACGCCCCAGCCGTGCAGGCCCCAGTGCAGGAACAGCAGCTGCATGGCCTGGCGCGCGCTGGCCTCACCGCCGCCCACGCCGCCCTGGGGCGGCAGCAGGTAATGGGTGAGCGGTTCGGACACGCAGAAGAAGAACAGGGTGATGCTGATGCCGGCGGCGAACAGCATGCCGGCCCACGAGAGGTAGCTGAACTCCGGCTCGTCGTGGTCCGCACCGAGTTTGACGTTGCCGTAGCCGGACAACGCCACGCCGACCACGAACACCAGGTACACCGTCATCGCCAGCAGGTAATACCAGCCCACATTGCGCGAGGCCCAGGTCTGGGCATCCAGCAGCAGGGCGCCGGACTGGATCGGGAAGAGGGTGACCAGCGCTGCGAATGCGGTGACCAGGGTCGCCGCAAGCAGGAACACGGGACGAAGCGTGCGCACCTCGGGCGGATGCGGCTCCACGGTACTCATGGGGTGGGGGATGCTCCCGGTGCCACGGTGGGCTCAGGCGGAGCGTTATCGCATACGGGTCGTGGATGCTGCGTGTGCGCAGCCGCGGATGCCCGCCGCACGGGGCGGCGGGGTATCGGGGTTACCGCAGCGCGGTGCTGGGCACGTCGATCGACATCGCCAGGGCGAGGTGATCGGAGAACGCGGCCGGGACCGCCTCGGCGCTGCGCTGCTGCAGGCCGGTGCTGAGCAGGATGTGGTCGATCGCGCGGTCCGGGCGCCAGCTCGGGAAGGTCGGCACCGCACAGCCGGGGGGCTGCAGGGTGGTCTTCTGGTACAGCGCCTGCATTTCCGGGCGGTCGGCCAGGCAGTTGAAATCGCCCATCAGCACCGCGTTGGGATGGTCGCTGAGCAGGTCGGCGATGAAGGCCAGCTGCGACATCCGCGAGTTGGTGCCCAGCGACAGGTGCGCCACCGCCACTGCCAGGCCTTCGCTGCCTTCGCCGAACTTGGCCAGCAGCACGCCGCGCCCGCCGATGCGGCCGGGCAGGGCATGGTCCTGTACTTCCACCGGCTCCAGCCGGCTCAGCAGGCCATTGGCACTGGAGGCGACACCGCCCATGCGGCGGTTGGGCTGGTGGCTCCAGTAGTTGAAGCCGGCGCGCTCGGCCAGGTAGTGGGTCTGGTTGGTGAAGCCCGAGCGCAGGCTGCCCGGATCGGCTTCCTGCAGCCCGACGATGTCGTGGCCGCGGGCAAGCTGGGCGATCGCGTCCAGGCTGGTGCGCTTGCGCCCCGCCGGCAGCGCATGCGACCAGCTGCGGGTCACATAGTCGCTGTAGCGGCGGGTACTGCTGCCGGCCTGGATGTTGGCCGTCAGCAGGCGCAGGGTCCGCGTGGTGGGGGAATTCACGACGGTTGCCGATTCACGCTTGATCAGTTGCCCTTGGCGGCGCGTTCGCGGGCGATCAGGTGATCGGCGATGCGCAGCATGTCCGGGAAGCTCTTGCCCTTGACCAGGTACTTGCCGTTGACGATCACCGAGGGGGTGCCGGTGATCTGGCTGCGCTGGGCGAAGTTCTTGGCGGCGTTGGTCTTGGCACCCACCGCGAAGCTGCTCATGGTGCTGGCGAACTGCTTGGCGTCGGCGCCGTGCTTGGCGTAGAAGGCGGCGATGTCTTCAACCGAATCCTTGCCGCGCTCGCCCTTCAGGGTCTTCTCGGCGTGGATGGCCGAATACAGGGCCTCATGGGTCTTTTCCTGCAGGCCCATGCTCTGCGCGGCGTAGAAGGCGCGCGCGTAGTTGTCCCAGGTGCCGCCGAACATGGCCGGCACGTAGACGAAGCTGACGTCGCTGGGCAGGCCGGCCTTCCACGGCCCGATCAGGGGCTGGAACGCGGCGCAGGCCGGGCAGACGTAGCCGAAGATCTCGGCCACTTCGATCTTGCCGGTGGCCGGCTGGAACGGCTGGCCGTTTTCGATCAGCACATAGTCGGTGCCTGCCACCGGCTCCGGGCCGGTCGGGCGCGACGACGCCGGTGCCGGCGCGGGCGTGGTGGCCTCGGCGGCGGCGGTTTCAGCGGCGGCCGTTTCGCCGGTGGCGGCCGGGGTCTCGCTGCTGGCCGGCGCGGTGTCGGTGGCCGGGGCACTGCTCGGGGCCGCCGGCTCGGTCGGCGCGGCGGTGTTGGCGGTGCCATCCTGGGCCTTGCAGGCCACCAGGATCGGCAGCAGGGCCAACAGCGAAATCGCGAAACGGGTCTTCATCTAGGCATCTCCAGCGGAGGAACGTATAGGGGCCGGCGCGTCGCGCGCCAGCCAGAGGGGAATGATGGCACGCGGCACTGGGCGTACCGCGTGCACGGTGTGTGACGGTTCAGCGAGCCTGCACTCAGCGCTTGGGCTGGGTGCGCGCCTGTGCGATCAGGGCATCGGCGTTGCGCAGCATCGCCTCGAACGAGTCGCCCTTGACCAGGTAGCGGCCGTTGATCACCAGCGCCGGGGTGCCCGGCACCTTGGTGCGCTGGGCGAAGGCGCGGGCGGCCTTGAGCTTCTGCTCCACCGCATCGCCCTTGATGGTGGCCAGGAAGCGCTCCGGGGCCACGCCGTAGCCCGTGTAGAACGCGGCCAGTTCTTCCGGCGCCACGTTCTGCATCGGCAGCGAATGGGTCTCGTGCAGGGCCTCGAACATGGCGCGGTGGCTGCGCTTGGCGACGCCCAGCTGGTCGGCGGCCAGGTAGGCGCGCGCGAACGAATCCCAGATCCCGCCGAACGCGGCCGGCACCGGGGTGAAGCGGACATCCTTGGGCAGCTTGGCGGCCCAGGCTTCCAGCTGCGGCTCGAAGCGGGCGCAATGCGGGCAGGTGTAGCCGAACATCTCCACCACTTCGATCTTGCCCGCCAGCGGCGCGTACGGGCCGGGCGCGTCGATCAGCTCGTAATCGGTACCTTCGACCAGCGTGGCCGGCGCGGCGGCGAGGGTGGCCAAGGGGCTCAGTGCCAGCAACAACACCATCAGGCGGGGGATCAACTTCATCTACATCCATCTCCATCGGAAAAAACAACGCCGGCCCAGTGCCGGCGTGGCGTTGAACATAACCCGCCGCGAGGGCGGTGCGGCCAACCCGCCGCCGAACGGTGGCTAGGGGGCCTTGGGCGGCGCGGCCGCGGCGATGTCGTCGGCGCGGTTGTGCAGGCCCTGCAGGTAGCTGCCCAGTGCCTGGATCTCCTGTTCGGACAACTGCTTGGCAATGGTCGCCATGATCTGGAAGTGGGCCTTGTCGGTTTCGTGGGTCACGCCGGCCTGGTACTCCTGCAGCCGGCGGGCGACGTACGCCGCATGCTGGCCGCCGATGTGCGGATAGGCTGGCCCCGGATTGCCGGCGCCGGTGGGACCGTGGCAGGCCATGCACGCCGGAATGCCCCGGGCGGCATCGCCACCGCGATACAGCTGCTGCCCGATCTCGTAGAACTTCTTGCCGGCATACGGACCTTCGCCGACCAGGCCATCGTCGGCAAGCCCGGCGTTGGCCTTCTGCGTTGCGAAATAGGCACCGATGTCGCGCATGTCCTGCGGGGTGAGGTCCTGCACGAAGGGCACCATCGCCGCCGAGGCCCCGGAGGTGCGCTGGCCGTTGGCGATCAGGGCCATCTGCTGGGCCACGTAGCGCTCGCTCTGTCCGGCGATGCTCGGGTACATCTCGACAGTGGAATTGCCGTCGGCCGAGTGGCAGGCCGCGCAGGCGGCGGCCTTGGTCTGGCCGGCCTTGGCATCGCCCCAGGTGGTCTTGCTGAAATCGACCTCCAGCGAAGCGGTCTTGATCGGGCCGTTGTCGGGCAACGGGGTGATCGAGGTCTGGGCGACCGCAACGGCGGCCAGCAGCGATACAGCGACAGCGGAAACGGCAAGAACGCGAGCATGGCGCATGCGGAAGCTCCGTGTGGACCGGCCTGGCGAGTGCAGGCTGCACTGGCTTAGGATCGCCCGATTATCCATGCGCTTTCACGCCACGGTCAACGCGGCAGTGCGTCAAAACCGCCCCCGGCAGCCCGCGGCCGGCCCGGACATGCGATCCTATGGGCATGTCATTGCTCCTCGAACGTGCCACCTACCTGCTTTCGGCCCACAACACCCGGCAATTGCCGGAGGATGTCGGGGCCGAAGTCGCCTTTGCCGGGCGCTCCAACGCCGGCAAATCCAGCGCCCTCAACGCCCTGACCCGCCAGAACAGCCTGGCCCGGGTCTCCAAGACTCCCGGCCGCACCCAGCAGCTGGTGTTCTTCGAGGTCACCCCGGAGGCCAAGCTGGTCGATCTGCCCGGCTACGGCTACGCCAAGGTCCCGCTGGACTTGCAGGCGCACTGGCAGGCCTTCATCGACCAGTACTTCCGCACCCGCGAGGCGCTGCGTGGCCTGGTGGTGGTGATGGACATCCGTCATCCGCTCAAGGACTACGACCGCCAGATGCTGGCCTATGCGGTGCAGCGCGGCCTGCCCGCGCACGCGCTGCTGACCAAGGCCGACAAGCTCGGGCGTGGCCAGCAGGGCATCGCCCTGCAGAAGGTGCGCAAGGAACTGCAGTCCTCCTTCGGCGACACGGTCAGCGTGCAGACCTTCTCCGGCCCGGCCCGCCAGGGCGTGGACGAGGCGCGCGGGATCATCGGCGGCTGGCTGGGATTGAACAAGCCGGCCCCGGAAGCGGCCTGACCCAAGGCCCGTGCACCCACGCCATGCGTGGGTGACGTTGCCCCCGGCACGGGCGAACAACGCGTGTACGCGGCCGACCGGCGTTGTCCCGGTCGGGGCGGCCGCGCGTGGCGCGGCATCCACGCATGGCGTGGATCTACGCGTTGGGGCACCTGGGGCGTTTACCTGGGGCAAGCCCGCAAGGGATGTGCGCCGCTGACCGGGCTTTGCCCCGGTCGGGGCGCCGCGCGTGCGCGGCATCCACGCATGGCGTGGGTCTACGCGTTGTGGGGCACCTGGGGCGTTTATCTGGGGCAAGCCCGCAATGGATGTGCGCCGCTGACCGGGCTCTGTCCCGGTCGGGGCGCCGCGCGTGCGCGGCATCCACGCATGGCGTGGATCTACCTGCCCGTGGGCTGGGCGGGGGCCGGCAATGGCGCGAACTCACCCGGCACCCAGGCGAATGCTTCGCCTTCGCGGCGCACATGGCCCAGCCCCGGGAACGGCAGGTGCGCGCCGGCCACCCACCAGCCTCCGTCGGCGGCCTGCGCCATCATCCGGCGGCGGCTGGCAATCGCGGCGGTGCGGTCGCTGTCGGCTTCGTAGGAGGCCTGCGGCTGGGCGAACTGCACGGCATGGAAATGCACGATGTCGCCCCACACCAGCAACTGCTGGCCGGCGCCGCCATCGATCCGGTAGGACACGTGGCCTACCGTATGGCCATGGCTGTCCAGCGCAGTGATGCCGGCCGGCAACGCATCGCGGGGCCCAAAGCGCTTCAGCTTTCCAGTCGCCTCGTAGGGCGCCACCGCTTTGCGCGCCAACGCGAAGGCAAAGCGCACACCCTGTGGCGCGCCGGCGGTGCTGGCCGGGTCCAGCCAGTAGGCCGCGTCGGCCGCGGACAACCAGACCGTGGCGTTGGGGTAGGCGACCTTGTCCTGCGCGTCCAGCAGCCCGCACAGGTGGTCCGGATGGGCATGGGTAAGCAGCACCTCATCCACCTCGACCGGGTCGTAGCCGGCCTTGCGCAGGTTGCCAAGCACCTGGCCCAGGCCCGGGCCGAAGCACTGCGCGGTGCCGGTATCGACCAGGGTCAGGTGCTCGCCACGCTGCACCAGGTAGGCGTTGACCGCGGTCTGCAGGCCCTTGCCGTCCTCGGGCACGTAGCGATGGTCCAGCAGGCGGGTGACCGCGCCGGCGTCGATGCCGACCAGTTCCTGGCGTCCCAGCGCGACGGTGCCATCGAACAACGCGGTGACCTGCAGCGTGCCGATCTGCTGGTGGTAGACGCCCGGCACCTGTGCATCCGGGGTGCGGGCGGTGGTGGCCAGGGCCGGGCCGGTGGCGACAGCGAACAGCAGCGCGGTGGCGAGCGTGCAGGCGCGGGGGAAGGACATGGCAGGTTCCGTACAGGGCGGCAGCGCCGCGGTGCCCCATGCTGCGCGCGGCCTGCCGCGCGATGCGCTCAGAATGCCGCGCGATCCGCTCGCATCGGCCGGGCTCAGCTGTTGCCGATCGCTCCCGGGTCCAGCCCATAGCGGGCGGCGAAGCGCTTGCTGAAGCTGCCCAGCGAGCGGTAGCCCACGCGCGCGGCGACGGTCTTCAACGGCAGGCGGGTGGTGTAGAGCAGGTTCATCGCATGCGCCAGCCGTGCGTCGGCGATCAGTTCACGCATGCTGGCCTGCTCGCTGGCCAGGCGCCGGCGCAACGTGGCACCGCTCACACCGAGCTGCTGTTCGAAGTCGCGGGACTGCCAGTCGCGCTCGGGCTGCGCCGCGATCAGGTCGCGGATGCGCTCGCCCAGGCTGGGTTCGGGGGCGAGCAGCAGGCTGCCATGGCCGCGCCGGCAGAACGCCACTACCAGCGATGCCAGGGCCAGGCGCGCCTCGGTGTAGCGGGCCTGCTCCAGCGCGTGGCGCCATTGGCGCAGGGTCTGGCCATGGTCTTCCAGGGACAGCTTGCCCAGCGCGTCGCCGGGGCCGGGCAGGGGCTCGTTCCACAGCACGCGCGCGGCGGCCAGCGCCTCGGCGCACAGCGGCACGATCGCGCTGAGGTACACGCCACTGTGCGGGTCGGGAATGTTGACCACGTCGATGCGGCAGCGCCGGGTGATCAGGAACAGGTCGCCGGGCACGAACGCGAGCGACTGCTGCGCGCAGCGCACCTGCTTGCGCCCCTGCAGCAGGATCGCGACCTGTGGCTGGGCGATGTCCACCGAGGAGGCGCCATGCTCGCGGCGGGCAGTGATGCAGGCGTAGCCGTCGGCACGCTGGCAGTCGGCCAGGCTCGCCATTTCGGCCAGCAGGGAGTCGGGGGGCAGGCGCATGTCCATTACAGCGCAGTATCGAACAACTGGCCGATCAGCGCCGCCGCGCCCATGGCCAGTGCGCCCCAGAACATCACCCGCACCGCGCCGCGCAGTGGCGGGGCACCGCCGGCGCGCGCGGCCATCGCACCGGTCAGGCCCAGCCCGGCCACGGTGACCGCGGTGGTGACCTGGGCGACGTGCGCGTGCGGGGCGAGCAGGGCGGTCAGCACCGGCAGCGCCGCGCCGCTGACGAAGGCGCCGGCCGAGGCCATCGCCGCCTGCATCGGCCGCGCGCGCAGCTCTTCGGTGATGCCCAGCTCGTCGCGCGCATGCGCGGCCAGCGCGTCGTGGGCGGTCAACTGCACCGCAACCTGCTGCGCCAGCTCGGGGCTGAGGCCGCGATGGCGGTAGATGGCGGCGAGCTCTTCCAGTTCGCTGTGCGGGTCGTCGTGCAGTTCGCGCTTCTCCACCGCCAGGTCGGCCCGCTCGGTGTCGGCCTGCGACTGCACCGACACATACTCGCCGGCGGCCATCGACATCGCACCGGCCACGGTGCCGGCGATGCCGGTGGCCAGCACCGTGGAGGCGCTGGCGCCACCCGCCGCGATGCCGACCACCAGCCCGGCCACGGAGACGATGCCGTCATTGGCGCCCAGCACGGCCGCACGCAGCCAGCCCACGCGGTCGGAGCGATGTACTTCCGGATGTCTGGATCGGCTCATGCCGACAGTCTAGGGTGTCGGCCGCCGTGGCCGGCGGAATGACTCGCAGCCGCGCCTGCGCATGGGCAGCGTCAAGTGGTAGCCAGTAGGATGCTGAAAACCGTCACGGTGACACGACGGTGGGGGACGCCACGATATAGTGCGCCCTTGCGATGCCGGGGCGTGGACCCCACATCCCCGCCCTGACCAGAATCCTGCGAGCCTCCCCTTGTCGAGCCCCAGCCACGTCGCCGAGACGCCGATCACCGACCGAAATGAACTGGTCGCCACGCTGGCCTCCGGCGAAAAGCCCAAGGCGCAGTGGCGCATCGGCACCGAGCACGAGAAGTTCGGCTTCCGCCTGGACGACCTGCGTCCGCCCACCTTCGACGGCGACCGTGGCATCGAAGCCCTGCTCAAGGGCCTGACCCGTTTCGGCTGGGATCCGGTGCAGGAAGGCGGCCGCACCATCGCGCTACTGCGCGACAACGCCTCGGTGACGCTGGAACCGGCCGGCCAGCTGGAACTGTCCGGCGCGGCGGTGGAGACCATCCACGACACCTGCGTGGAAACCGGCACCCATCTCAACGAAGTGGCGCAGGTGGCCGGCGAACTGCAGTTGGGCTTCCTCGGCATGGGCTTCCAGCCCAAGTGGACCCGCGACGAGATGCCGTGGATGCCCAAGGGGCGCTACAAGATCATGCGCGAGTACATGCCCAAGGTCGGCACGCTGGGCCTGGACATGATGACCCGCACCTGCACGGTGCAGGTCAACCTGGATTACGCCACCGAAGCGGACATGGTGAAGAAATTCCGCGTGTCGCTGGCGCTGCAGCCGATCGCCACGGCGCTGTTCGCCGATTCGCCGTTCACCGAAGGCAAGCCGAACGGCTACCAGAGCTACCGCTCGCACATCTGGACCGACACCGACAACGACCGTACCGGCATGCTCGACTTCGTGTTCGAGGACGGCTTCGGCTACGAGCGTTACGTGGATTACCTGCTCGACGTGCCGATGTATTTCTCCTACCGCGACGGCAAGTACAACGATGCCAGCGGCCAGAGCTTCCGCGATTTCATGGTGGGCAAGTTGCCGGTGCTGCCGGGCCAGTTGCCGACGCTGCGCGACTGGTCGGACCACATGACCACCGCGTTCCCGGAAGTGCGGCTGAAGAAGTACCTGGAAATGCGCGGTGCCGATGCCGGCCCGTGGAGCCGCCTGTGTGCCTTGCCGGCGTTCTGGGTGGGTCTGCTGTACGACGATGCCGCGCTGGATGCCGCCTGGGACCTGGTGCGTGATTTCAGCCTGGTCGAGCGCAATGTGTTGCGCGATGGCGTGCCGAAGCACGGGCTGAAGCTGCCGTTCCGCAATGGCACGGTGCTGGATCTGGCACGCGAGGCGCTGAAGATCGCCGTGGCCGGCCTGAAGCGGCGCGCTGCACGCAATGCCGATGGCCAGGACGAAAGCAAGTTCCTGGAGGTGCTGCAGGAGATCGTCGATTCCGGCTTGACCCCGGCCGACCGCAAGTTGGCGCTGTTCCATGGCGAGTGGGGCGGCAACATCGATCCGGTGTTCAAGGCGTTCGCTTACTGACGCTTACTGAAGTGGGTGAAAGCGGCTGTCGGTGGATCGGTCGCTGGTCCCCATGCCCTTTCCGGCGACGCCCCCGGCCGCTGCGCGGCCTCCTCCTTTATTTCGCCTCCAAGGGCATGGGGGCCCAGCGACCGACCCACCGACGGAAGTGAGAGAAGCCTCGCTCCTCGCCTGTACCGCGAGCCGAGCCCCGTAGCGGGCGGCGGGCTCCTGGGCAAAATATAGGAGGAGGCCGCTCGGCGGCCGGGGGACGCTACGCCAGGGGCCTACCGGCTGCTACGGGGCCCTGACGCGCAAGACGGACACGATCGAAGACGCTGTTAAATCCACACAACGTCGGACTATCCAACCACGGCACACCGTCGGACCGATCTGCTGCGGCCCTTGGAACAAGACGCTTCCCGGCATTGGCCGAAGAATAAAAAAACCCCGGCAGTGCCGGGGTTTTCTTCATGCCAGTGCGGAAGGATCAGGCCGCCTTTTCCAGCGTGGCCATGTCGATCACGAAGCGGTAGCGGACGTCATTCTTCGCCATGCGCTCCCAGGCTTCGTTGACGGTCTTGATGTCGATCACTTCCACGTCGCTGACGATGTTGTGCTCGGCACAGAAGTCCATCATCTCCTGCGTTTCCGCCATGCCACCAATCGCCGAACCGGTGATGTGCTTGCGGCCGAACATCATCGCAGCGCCCATCAGCGGCGGGTCCAGCTCGGTCAGCACGCCGACCAGGCACATGGTGGCGTCGCGCTTGAGCAGGCCCATGTACGGGTTGGTGTCGTGGCTGACCGGGATGGTGTTGAGCAGGAAATCGAAGCTGCCCGCATGCGCCTGCATCTGCGCCGGATCGCGCGAGACCAGCACTTCATCGGCGCCCAGGCGCTTGGCATCGGCACCCTTTTCCGGGGTGGTGGTGATCATCACCACGGTGGCGCCCATCGCCTTGGCGAACTTCACGCCCATGTGGCCCAGGCCACCCAGGCCGATGATGCCGACCTTCTGGCCGGGGCCCACCTTCCAGTGGCGAAGCGGCGAGTAGGTTGTGATGCCGGCGCACAGCAGCGGCGCGGCGGCCTTCAGGTCCAGCTTCTCGGACACCTTCACCACGAAACGCTGCTCGACCACGATGTGGTCCGAGTAACCGCCGAAGGTCGGCTGGCCGTCGCGCTCGGTGCTGTTGTAGGTGTAACTGGCACCCTTCTCGCAGTACTGCTCCAGGTCTTCATCGCAGGCCGCGCAATGGCGGCAGGAATCGACCATGCAGCCGACGCCGGCGAAATCGCCGACCTTGAAGCCGGTGACACCGGCACCGACTTCGGTCACCCGGCCGATGATCTCGTGGCCGGGCACCATCGGGAACTTGGAATTGCCCCAGTCGTCGCGGGCCTGGTGCAGGTCGGAATGGCAGATGCCGCTGTACAGGATCTGGATGCGGACGTCGCCGGCGGCGACCGGGCGGCGCTCGAAGGAGAACGGCACCAACGGCGCGGTCTGGTCGTGGACGGCGTAACCATGGGCGAGGGACATGAGGAATCCTTGGCGGGTTTTGTAGAAAGGCGCTTTACAATACGCCCGCATCCTGTGCGTATACAGTCAATATATCGGCATGATTCATCAAGGCAGACTGCACAATCGTGGCCACTGACAACCTGACCCACCTGGCCGCGTTCGCCGCCGTGGCCCGGCACCGCAACTTCCGCCGCGCCGGTGCCGAGCTGGCCCTGTCGACGTCCGCGGTGAGCTATGCCATCCGCGCGCTGGAAGAACGGCTGGGCGTGGGCCTGTTCCACCGCACCACGCGCAGCGTGGCGCTCACCGAGGCCGGCCAGCGCCTGCTCGAGCGCCTGCAACCGGCGCTGGAACAGGTGCACGACGCATTGGAGGAGATGAACCACTTCCGCGCCGCGCCGGCCGGACTGCTGCGCATCAATGCCACCCGCGCCGCCGTGCAGACCCAGATGGGCCCACGCCTGGCGCGCTTCCTGCAGGCCCACCCGGACGTGCGCATCGAACTGGCGCAGGACGATGGCCTGGTGGATATCGTCGCCAGCGGCTTCGATGCTGGCGTGCGCCTGCACGAGTCGGTGCCCGAGGACATGGTGGCGGTGCCGCTGGGCCCGCCCCTGCGCGGGCTGATCGTCGGCGCGCCGGCCTACCTCGCGCGCCGGCCGGCACCGCGCCACCCGCGCGAACTGGCCCAGCACGAATGCGTGCGCTTCCGCTTCGCCAGCGGCCACCTCTACAAGTGGCAGTTCGAGCGCGACGGCCAGGAGCTGGAAGTGGACGTACCCGGCCGGCTCACCCTGGGCGACCAGCACACCATCCTGCAGGCCGTGATCGACGGCCTCGGCCTGGCCTACGTGCTGGAGGATTCGGCGCGCCCGTACCTGGACGATGGCCGCCTGGTGGCGGTGCTGGAGGACTGGGCCGAGCCGTTCCCCGGCTTCGTGCTGTATTACCCGCGCCAGCGCCAGATGTCCTCGGCGTTGCGCGCCTTCGTGGACATGGTGCGGGCGACGGTGTGAGGCGCGCGGCGGTTGCCGTGGTCGCACCAGTGATGGCACGCTTGCCCGCCGCATCGGATGCATCGGCCCATGACCGCAGCCACACCCGGCGACATTGAACAGCAGCTTGGTCAGCGGTTTCCCGCGCTTTACCACCAGTTGCATCGCGACCACATGCTGGACTGGGGCGCGCTCTGCCATGGCTGGGTCACTAGCGTGTATCCCACGCTGCGCGCCCGCCCGCCCCTGCTGTTGTATGCGCGCGAGTTCGAGCTGATCGCGCCGGCCGATATCGTGGGCCACGCCGAACAGTTCACCGATGAAGACAGCCACGTGCGCCTGCGCGAGGGCCTGCAGCTGTTGCCCTTCGGCAGTACCGGTGCGGGCGACTACTACTGCTTCTGGCCCGATCCGAATGCACCGGACGAGCCGCGCGTGGTGCTGCTCTGGCACGACGACGACCGCGTGGACGTGCTGGCGGCCAACCTGCAGGATTTCATCTTCCGGATGATGGTCGACGCGGTGGCCGACCTCGGCGACAGCCTGCTGGAAGAGGGTGAGGTGGCCGACAACCTGCAGCGTTGGCTGGAGTCGCATCGCCCCTATCTGCGCGCGGCGCAGGTGCAGGCGCTGGACGCGTTGTACGCCGATCCTGCGATCCACGCCGGCGGCGTGGGTGAGGACGCCGCGGCCGCGCTGATCCAGCGCAGCATCGGCTTTGACGGGATCGATACCCGCTTCAACTACGTGCCGGCATGACGGTGATGCATGCCGGCGCCTGACGCACTGAGCGACGCGGATTTCCGCCAGCTGGCCGACCACCTGCTGGCGCTGGACGCCGGGCGGTTGCCGCCGCCATTGCCGCCGCACCTGCACGCGCACCCGGTGGCCGGCCTGGCCGCCACCGGGCAGTTGGATCGCGCGGTGGTGGCCTTGATGGGCGACGTGCCCAACCCGTGGCGGGGCCTGATGTTGCGGTAGACCGGCGGGGTAACGCCGCCCCATGGGGGCTGCATGCAGCCACCGAACCGGCAGCGGCGACCGGCACGATCCCCGGCCGCCGCCGCCCGGGATCAGCTGGCCGCCGGGTAGTCGGTATAGCCCTCCGCCCCGCCACCGTAATACGTCGCCCGGTCCGGCACGGCCAGTGCCACGTCGCGCTCCAGTCGCGCCACCAGGTCCGGGTTGGCGATGAACGGCTGGCCGAACGCGGCCAGGTCGATGATGCCGTCGTCCACCAACTGCAGCGCCCGCGCGCGGGTGAGGCTGCCGGCCAGGATCAGGGTGCCACCGTAGCTCTGCTTGAAGGTGCGCAGGAACGCTTCGCTCAGCACCGACACACCGCGCGCATGGTTGTCGTTGAGGTGCACATAGGCCAGCCCGCGCTTGCCCAGTTCCTGTGCCAGATACAGGTACGCCGCTTCGTTGCCGACGTACTCGGGCATGTCGAACTGCAGGTTGTTCGGTGCCAGCCGCACGCCCACGCGGTGCGACCCGATCCGCGCAGCCATCGCATCGACGGTCTCCAGGATGAGGCGCGCGCGGTTCTGCAGCGTGCCGCCGTAGCCATCGGTGCGGTCATTGGTCACCGGGTTGAGGAACTGTTCGAACAGGTAGCCGTTGGCCGCATGCAGTTCGATGCCGTCGAAACCGGCGGCGATCGCGTTGTCGGCCGCGCGCGCGAAGTCGTCGACGATGCCGGGCATTTCGTCGCTGCGCAGGGCGCGCGGCGGGGTCGGATCGGCCTGCCCACGGCTGCCGTCTTCGAGGTACACGAACGCACGGCTCTTCGGGTTGCTCGCCACCGGACGCGTTCCGGCGCTGACCGGCTGGCCGCCGTCGGGCTGCAGCGAGGCATGCGACATGCGGCCCACGTGCCAGAGCTGGGCGAAGATGACGCCGCGTTCGGCATGCACGGCCGTGGTGACCTGCTTCCAGCCGGCCACCTGTTCGGCCGACCAGATGCCCGGCACGTCGATGTAGCCCTGGCCCTGCGCCGACACCGGGGTGCCTTCGCTGATGATCAGCCCGGCACTGGCGCGTTGCCGGTAGTACGCCGCGGTGAGGTCGTTGGCCACGCTGCCGGGGTTGCGGGCGCGGGTCATCGGGGCCATGGCGATGCGGTTGCGCAGCGGCGTGCCGGCGAGGTCATAGGGCTGGAAGAGCAGGGCGGTCATAAGGCGGAACTCGTGGGGAAGGGAGCGCCAGCGGCGCGACCCGTTCAAGATAAGGTTGACCTGGAGGCGCATAAAGGCCTTCAATTTCCCGGCAAGCGGGACATTCTGTCCCCAATGGAGCGCGACAATGCTGCCAGTGGAATCGTTGAACGGGCTGGCCACCTTCGTCACCACCGCGCGCTCGGGGACGTTCACCGAAGCGGCCCAGACCCTGGGGATATCGCGCTCTGCGGTCGGCAAGGCGATCGCGCGGCTGGAAGAGCGGCTGGGCGTGCGGCTGTTCCATCGCACCACCCGGCGCATTTCCCTGACTGCCGATGGCCAGGCCTACTTCGCCTCCTGCGCCACCGCGCTGGAAGAGATCGCCTCGGCCGAGGCGTGTCTGGGCTCGGCGTCGCATCTGCCTGCAGGCCGCCTGCGCATCGACATGCCGTCCTCCTTCGGGCGGTTGATGATCCTGCCGGTGTTGTTGCGCATCTGCGCCGACCACCCCGAACTGCAGCTCACCATGACCTTCACCGACCACTTCGTGGACCCGCTCGAGGAAGGCATCGACCTGTTGATCCGCTTCGGTGGGCTGGACCAGGCCCAGCACCTCGTCGCGCGACGGCTGGGCTGCCAGCGACTGATCACCTGCGCATCGCCGGCCTACCTGGACACGCACGGCACCCCCGTCACTGTCGACGAGCTGCATGCCCACCGCAGCATCGTCGGCTACCGCTACGGCCAGCCGGTGGCGTGGCGGATCGGCGAGGACGATGCGCAGGCGCGCTTCATCCCCAGTGGCACCCACCAGCTCAACGATGGCGATGCCGTGATCGAGGCCGCCCTGGCCGGGCTGGGCATCTGCCAGATGCCGCACTTCCTGGTCAAACAGCACCTGCAGACGGGCGCGCTGCAGCAGGTGCTGGGGCAGTGCATGCAGCATCACGTGGAGATCCACGCGTTGTGGCCGCAGACGCGCCATCTGCGGCCGAAGGTGCGTTACGTGGTGGATGAACTGACGCGGTTGGCCGATGCGGGCGCATTCGACTGAGCCGGGCGGACCGCCCGAACGATGACGCGGTCAGTCCGCCAGCGTAGTGGGTGGGGCGGGCGCAGGGTCTTGTCATGCAGCAGCACGCCGGGCGTGATCCCGATGCACGGGGAGGTGGCGCAAGCCGAGGCGGGTTATTCGTAGCGCAGGGTGACCGACGCCGTGGCGGCGGCATGGGCCAGTCGCCTGGATGCGGTGGACGCCCACGTCCTCCGCGACCTGGAGGCGCCCCTGCGGGTGGTCCATGGCGAGTGCGACCGCTCGGTGCCGGTGTCCTCGGCCAGGCGGCTGGCCGAGGACGTGAAGCGATCCAGGGGCGCGTTCCAGTATCGGGAGGTGGCGGACATGCACCACGGTCTCTGAAGCGTGGCGACCGGGGACGCAGGCCGCACAGCTCCATTCGGAGGTGCTCGGCTGGTTGATCGGCCAGGCGGACCTGTAGTGGCCGCGTGCCGTGCAAACCTCGGCGAGACTACCAGCGGGCGTTGAGCCCCATCTGCGCCGAGACGCTGCGGTAGGCATTGTCGCCGCGCTGCAGGCCGAGGTCGCCCCACGCCGACCAGCGCGTGCCCAGCTGCAGCACGGCGCCGCCGCGCAGTTCGTAGCGGGTGGCCGGCACGGCGCCCTCGATCCGGCTGTCGTCCAGCCAGACACGGTTGCGGCCGGATGCGCGCAGCCAGTGGGCGGACACGAACGGCTGCACGTGACGCTCCTCCGTGCGTACCGCGCCCGTTACCCGCATGCCCAGCCGCGACGACAGCCCGCCCGCCGCATCCGCGGCGACCTGCGTGCCGTTGTGCTCGACCACGCGATCGGCGCGGTAGTCAGCGTAGCTCAGCTGCAGCTGGGGCTGGACCTGCAGGGTGGCGGCGTCACCCAGGCGAAGCGACCAGGCGTAGCCGGTTTCCAGCGACGCGGCAGTGCTGCGCGCGTCCTGGCGCTCCCTGGCCAGGCCGATGCCCTGCACGCTGGTGCGGTAGCGGCCGTGGTGCAGCCCGCCGTCCACGTAGGCGCCGTCTTCGCCACCGGGGTGCTGCATCCAGCTGGCGTATGCGCCCAGCGCCGTGCCCGTCACCGTGCCGGTGGCGGTGTAACCGCTGCGCCGCGAGCGAACCTCGGTGACGGTCCTGCCGGTAGCCAGCAGAAGGCCGAGGCGGCCTGCGCTGGCGCCGCCCCATTGCAGCACGTCCACGCCGCTCATCGCACTGGATGCCCGGCCCGTCAGGGCCAGCTGGCCGCCAATATCCTGGCGGGTCTGGGTGCGGTTCACGCGTAGCCAACCGGCGTCGCGTGCTTCGCCGTTGGCGCGGCCGCCATCGCGGTCGTGCAGGCGGTGCTGGAACATCGCCACGGCGGCTGCCTGGTTGGCCAGGTAGGCACCGGCCTCGGGGCGTAGCACCTGTGGCGGTCGCGGGCGGTGGCAGGTGTCGGTCGTGTCGGCCTCGCACGGGATGGGCGGCGGCACGCAGCCGGGACCGCCGGGATCGGTCGCGCAGGGCGTGGGCGGGGGGACGGCGCAGCCGGGCCCGTTCGGATCGGCCTCGCAGGGGTCTGGCGGGATGACGATGCAGCCGGGGCCGGTCGGGTCGCTGGCGCAGGGATCGGGTGGGGTGACGCAGCCCGGACCCTCGGGATCGACCTCGCATGGGTCCGGCGTGGTCGCCAGCGCCGAGCGCAGGTACCAGCCGCCGTCGCCGGGCGTGGTCACCCCGCCCTTATGCAGGAAGTAGTCGTACTGGCCCGCGACGGCGCGACCGCGCAACTGGTACACCGCGGTGGACGCGCCATCGACCTGGATCAACGCGATGCCGTCCACGGTCTGCGCGCCCAAGCCGTGCACGTTGTTGACCTGGATGGCGGCCGTGCCGCGGGTGTCGCCGCGCACGTGCAGGGTATCGACGGGCGACGCATCGCCGGCCAGCGCGCCGTTGAAGATCAGCAGCGCATTGTCGGTGTCGACATCGCCGTCCACGGTGAAGCGATTGAAGCCGCTGGCGCCGACCGCGGACAAGGCCAGCGTGCTGTCGCGCAGCGTGAGCTGGCCGACGCGGGAATCCCCGGTCAGCGTCCAGCGGCTGGCATCGCCGAGCGTGACCTGGTTGACCACGCTGCTGGCGCCGCGCCAGTGCGAACGGCCGTTGAGGTGGACCCGAATGTCGGCCTGGACGGGAATACCGGCGGCGACATCGGCCGGGGTGATCGCGATGTTGCCGAGGGCGATCACGTCCTGGTCCAGGGTGACATCGAGCGGGGTGGCGAACGTGGCATCGACGTGCATCAGGGCCCCGTTGCCACCGATCAAGCGGGCGCCATTGCGGGCGGCCACGTGGCGCGCCGCGCGCACCCACAGCGCTTCGGCGCGCTCGCTCATCAGCGTGCCGCCGTCGATGTCCAGGCTGCCATCGGCATTGACCACGGCAGCGGCGGCCCCCTGGCCGCGGGTGGTGACATCGGTCGCGCGCAGGGTCATCACGCCGGTGCCGCCGCTCAGCACGCCGTAGCTGTTGGCACCGGTGGTCGCGATGGTGCTGTCGCGCAGGTGGGTGCTGCCGCCGGCGCGGGCGAGGGCACCGATGGCGCCATCGCCGTCGGTGAGCACCTGGGTACGGTCGGCCTCCAGCAGCGCGGCGTTGGCGCTGAACGTCGAACTCATCGCGTGTGCGGCCGCGCCGGCAGTAGTCACGTGCACGCCGTCCAGACTGACCCTGCCGGCGCGGTTGTCGACGGCCACGCCGTCGGTGGCGTCGGTGATGATGCTGCCGCCACGCATGGCCAGGCTGGAGTCCTTGAGCAGCCAGACACCCATGCCCCCCGCCCCGACCGTATGAATATCCACGTCGGTCAAGCGGACATCATTTCCGAGGCCGTCGATGTTGAGCCCGATCCGGCCGGCGTTGATCCGCGTGCCGATCATGTCCACCTGGTTGCCGTTCAACAGATGGACGGTGCTGCTTTGTGGGTGGTCGGCCTGTATCACGCCGTCCTCGACCCGGAGCGTGCCTCCCGTCATCGACACGGCAGTCGAAGAAACACCGGAGACCCGCACATCCGTATTGCGCAGGGTGATGGCCCCGGCGCCGAAAACGCCTGTGCTCTCCTCGTCGAGTGCTTCGATGGAACTGTTGGACAACGTCAGTCCTCCCCCGGACGCGATCAGCGCGCCGGTCACGCCGAACGCCTGTGCGTTGATCGTCAAACCATCGCCGTCGATATGGCCGCCGGACAGGGCGAACAGGGCGTAGGACTGAGGGCCGCTGACGTCGATGGTGGCACCGCGCAGGAGCAACGTACCGCCCGCTACCCGGGTGGCATGACTGCGGACGCCGCTGGTGGACAGGGTCAGCCCTTGCCCGGCGCCATCGGCCAGCAGCTCGACGTGCCCGCCGGATGCGACCGATACGCCGATGGCGTTGTCGCCCCGCGTGGTGATGCTGCCGCCCTGGAAGGCCACTGTCCCGTTGGTTTCAGCGAGCACGGCGGATGTGTCATGGCCGTTCGCGCTCACCGCGACCGCGCCGGTGGCCCGGAGGGTGCCGCCGTTCAGGGCATGAAAGACGTAGCCTGCAGGGCCATCGTGGGACGTGCTGTAGTCACCGGGGGCAGGTTCCTCGTGGGTGCCGTCGGCGACAACGGGCCCCGCGCGTTGGGCAAGCGCACTGGGCGTGCTGCAGGCCAGTGCGGCGGCGATGGCGAGGGAAAGCAGGTGCAGCGGGAGCGGCGTGGGCGAGGTCATTGGGCGGCACAGGTGCGTGAGGCCGCGAACTCTAGGGGTGTAGCGCTCCGGGTGATATGCAAATGCTGGGAAAGCGCCATGCAAACCGTTGCAAATACATGTTCTCGCCGCCGCCTTGTGCAGAGGCCGGGACGCGCGGGTGCGCGCAACGTGAATCCGGATCGCGCAGTGCGTCGCGCAGGCATGCTGCTTCGCACCCGGTCCACCCGCCGCGAAAGCAGTCGGAACCATCCTCGCTGCACCCGTCATGGATCACAGACGCGGCGGCCCACAGCTGCTCCGGCAGGAGAGGGGGGGGATGGCGCTGGAAATGCCCGCACCAGCGCAGGATGGCGCGGACCAGCGCCTCCAGCAGCGTCGGGCGCTCCAGAGGCATGGCGGCACGGTGGCGCGCCGGCGCGACAAGCGCCCAGAAGTGGGATCGGGCCATGGCGCCCGTTCGCGGAGGGGGCATGACGCTGGGTCCGGCGCCATGTGTATACTATCCCCCAGTATAGTTCACCGGTCCTCGGCCCATGCCGCACTCCCCTGAAGAAAAGAAGAAGGTCCTGGCCCGCGTCCGCCGTATCCGCGGCCAGTGCGACGCCCTGGACCGGGCGCTGGAGGGCGGTGCCGAATGCGCGCCGGTGCTGCAGCAGATCGCCGCCATCCGCGGGGCGGTCAACGGGCTGATGTCCGAGGTGATGGAAGCCCACCTGCGAGAAGAATTCGGCCAGCCGGCGCAGTCCGATGCGCAGCGCGCCGAGCGTGTGCGCGACATGAGCGCGCTGATCCGTTCCTACCTGAAATAAGCGCGCGGGTGACCGCGCGCGACCCCGTCTCGTCCCTTGCCTTGGAGAATCCCCGATGAAATCCCGTGCCGCTGTAGCGTTTGGTCCCGGCCAGCCGTTGAAGATCGTCGAGATCGACGTCGCCCCGCCGAAGAAGGGCGAAGTGCTGGTCAAGATCACCCATACCGGTGTCTGCCATACCGATGCGTTCACCCTGTCCGGCGATGATCCGGAAGGCCTGTTCCCGGCGGTGCTGGGCCATGAAGGCGCCGGCATCGTGGTGGAAGTGGGCGAGGGCGTCACCAGCGTCGCCCCGGGCGACCACGTCATTCCGCTGTACACCGCCGAGTGCGGCGAATGCCTGTTCTGTACGTCGGGCAAGACCAACCTGTGCGTGGCCGTGCGCGCCACCCAGGGCAAGGGTGTGATGCCCGATGGCACCACCCGCTTCAGCTACAACGGCGAGCCGATCTACCACTACATGGGCTGCTCGACCTTCAGCGAATACACCGTGGTGGCCGAGGTCTCGCTGGCGAAGATCAACCCCGAGGCGAACCCGGAGCACGTGTGCCTGCTGGGCTGCGGCGTCACCACCGGCATCGGCGCGGTGCACAACACCGCCAAGGTGCAGGAAGGCGATTCGGTGGCCGTGTTCGGTCTGGGCGGCATCGGCCTGGCGGTGATCCAGGGTGCGCGCCAGGCCAAGGCCGGGCGCATCTTCGCCATCGACACCAACCCGTCCAAGTTCGACCTGGCCCGGCAGTTCGGTGCCACCGACTGCATCAACCCCAGGGATTACGACAAGCCCATCCAGCAGGTGATCGTGGAGATGACCACCTGGGGCGTGGACCATACTTTCGAGTGCATCGGCAACGTCAACGTGATGCGTGCCGCGCTGGAATGCGCGCACCGTGGCTGGGGCCAGTCGGTGATCATCGGCGTGGCCGGCTCGGGCCAGGAAATCTCGACCCGTCCGTTCCAGCTGGTCACCGGCCGCTCGTGGAAGGGCACCGCGTTCGGCGGCGTGAAGGGCCGCAGCCAGTTGCCGGGCATGGTCGAAGACGCCATGAAGGGCGACATCGAACTGGCCCCCTTCGTCACCCACACCATGGACCTGGAGCAGATCAACGAGGCCTTCGAGCTGATGCATGAAGGCAAGTCGATCCGCTCGGTGGTGCATTACTGAGCCGCACATGCGACTGACCGACCTCTGGACGCGTCCGGCCGTGCCGGCGCGTGATGCCCTGGTCGACCAGATCGAGCAGGCATTGCGTGCGCTCGGCTGGTTGCAGGGCCCGGTCGGCCCACCCCGTCACGTCGATTCACCGTTCGGTATCGATGAGATGCCGTTCGAGCATTGGCTGGTGCAGGTCTTCCTGCCGCGGCTGCACGAAGCGCGCCGCGACGGGCAATGGCCGCCGCAGAGCCAGGTGGCGGTGGTGGCGCGACGCAACCTGGACGGCCGGGACGACTGCGAGCCCTTGTTGCACCTGCTGGCGGAACTGGACCATGACATCACTACCGGCGGCGCGCCTGCGCGCGGCCGCCCCTGAAGGAACTCCCATGGAACGCATCGAACATCGCGCCGCCTTCGGCGGTTGGCAGGACGTCTACCAGCACCGCTCGCAGGTGCTGGGCTGTGACATGAAGGTGGCGGTGTACCTGCCACCGCAGGCCGCCTCGCAGAAGCTGCCGGTGCTGTACTGGCTGAGCGGGCTGACCTGCACCGAGCAGAACTTCATCACCAAGTCCGGCGCGCAGCGCTACGCCGCCGAGCATGGGGTGATCCTGGTAGCGCCGGATACCAGCCCGCGTGGTGACGACGTCGCCGACGCCGAAGGCTACGACCTGGGCAAGGGCGCAGGTTTTTACCTCAACGCTACCGAGCAGCCGTGGGCCGCGCACTACCGCATGTACGACTACATCGTGGACGAACTGCCGGCGCTGGTGGAAGCCCACCTGCCGGCAAGCGGTGCGCGCAGCATCAGCGGGCATTCGATGGGCGGCCACGGCGCCTTGGTGATCGCGCTGAAGAACCCGGGCCGCTACCGCAGCGTCTCGGCGTTCTCGCCGATCGTCGCACCGACCCGCGTGCCGTGGGGCCAGAAGGCGTTCACCGCGTACCTGGGCGAAGACCGCAGCCGCTGGGCGGCGTGGGATGCCAGCGAACTGGTGGCCACGGCCGAAGAGAAGCTGCCGCTGCTGGTGGACCAGGGCGGTGGCGACGAATTCCTGGACACCCAGCTGCAGCCGCAGTGGCTGCAGGCCGCCTGCACCGCCGCCGGCCACCCGCTGCAGTTGCGCCTGCAGCCCGGGTACGATCACAGCTACTACTTCATCAGCAGCTTCATCGGCGACCACATCGCGCACCACGCCAAGGCGCTGCACGCGTAAACGCCACCCAACGGATGGCTGCCCGGGCGCGGGACCGATCCCGGGCGTTTCATCCACGCATGGCGTGGATCTACGCAACCAGCCGCCACGCATCCCGTGGATCAACCCAACGGATCACGCGTAGAGCCACCCCATGGGTGGCTGCCGCCATGCCGAATCCGCGACACAGCCACGCATCGCGTGCGGATCAACCCAACGGAGCACGCGTAGAGCCACCCCATGGGTGGCTAGCGCCATGCCGAACCGCGACACAGCCACGCATCGCGTGCGGATCACCCAACGGATCACGCGTAGAGCCACCCCATGGGTGGCTAGCGCCATGCCGGATGGCTGCTCGGGCGCGGGACCGATCCCGGGCGTTTCATCCACGCATGGCGTGGATCTACGCAACCAACCACCACGCATCCCGTGGATCAACCCAACGGACCACGCGTAGAGCCACCCCATGGGTGGCTGGCGCCATGCCGAACCGCGACGCAGCCACGCATCGCGTGCGGATCAACCCAACGGATCACGCGTAGAGCCACCCGATGGGTGGCTGGCGCCATGCCGGATGGCTGCCCGGGCGCGGGACCGATCCCGGGCGTTTCATCCACGCATGGCGTGGATCTACGCAACCAACCACCACGCATCCCGTGGATCAACCCAGCGGATCACGCGTAGAGCCACCCCATGGGTGGCTGCCGCCATGCCGAATCCGCGACAAAGCCACGCATCGCGTGGATCAACACAACGGATAGCGCGTAGAGCCACCCCATGGGTGGCTGCCGCCATGCCGGGTGGCTGCGCGGGCGTGGGGCCGATCCTGGGCGTTTCATCCACGCATGGCGTGGATCTACGCGTCTTCTTCTTCGGCCGCCTCGCGGCCCTGCTGGCGGATCAGCGCTTCTTCGCGCGCATCGTTGATCGCGTGGCGCACGCTGTCCAGGTCGATGGTCGATTCGTCGTGCACGAAGGTGCCGGTCAGCGCGCTGTCGGGCAACAGCTCACCCGCTTCGAACAGCGCCCACATCTCCTCGCCGTACCAACTGTCCAGCAACTCCGGGGCGAAACGGCCGAGGTAGGCGGTGAGGTTGTTGACGTCGCGCAGCAGCATGCTGCGTGCGGCATTGTTGCCGCCGGCACTGACCACCTGCGGGAAGTCGATCACCACCGGGCCATCCGGGCCCACCAGCACGTTGTACGGCGAGAGGTCGCCGTGGATCAGGCCGCAGCAGAGCATGCGCACCACCTGGCGGACCAGGGTCTGGTGGAACTCCCGGGCCTGGTCAGGCTCTAGTTCCACTTCGCCCAGCCGCGCAGCGGAGAAGCCGTCGGCGTCGGTGACCAGTTCCATCACCAGCACGCCATGGTAGTAACCGTACGGCTCGGGCACGCGCACGCCGGCGTCGCGCAGCTGGTACAGCGCGTCCACCTCGGTGTTCTTCCAGGCGGTTTCCTGCTGCTTGCGCCCGTACTTGCTGGCCTTGCCCACGGCACGCGCCTCGCGGCTGCCGCGCACCTTGCGGCCCTCCTGGTACTGCACGCGCTGCTGGAAGCTGCGCTGGGCCATGTCCTTGTAGACCTTGGCGCAGCGCACGTCGTCGCCGCTGCGCACCACGTACACGGCCGCTTCCTTGCCGCTCTTGAGCGGGCGCATTACTTCATCGATCACGCCGTCGTCGATCAGCGCCTGCAGTCCTTGGGGGGTCTTCACGGAATCTCGGGAATGCGGCCGGCGCCGATGCGCCCGCCTGGAAGGGGAAGGGATTTTCGCATCTTCGGGGCGGGCCGGCCATCGGCGGCCCGTTCAAGCGGTTCAGGCGTGGCCCGGGGCGGCTTACGGCAGCCCCTGATCCCCGCGCAGAACCGGGTAGGGGTTGAGCGATTCGCCCTTCCACCACTGCTTTTCCGGCCCCAGCCGGTGGATCTCGAAGTGCAGGTGCGGGGCCTGGGGGCTGGCATTGCCGGTGCTGCCTACGTAGCCGATGACCTGGCCGCGGGTGACCGCCTGCTTCTCGGCCAGCCCGTCCGCGTAGCGCTCGAGGTGGGCGTAGTAGTAGCAGTAGCGGCCGCCGGGTTCGAACTGGTAGACGGTCAGGCCGCCGCGGTCGCTGTCGAACAGCTTCTCGATGGTGCCGTCGGCCACCGCCAGCACCGGGGTGCCGGCAGGCGCGAGGATGTCGATCGCATCGTGCACCCGACCCTCGCTGCGGGCGTCGGTGAAGGTGTCCTGCAGCTGCGCGGCGCCGATGCCCTGCACCGGTAGCAGCAGCGTGCCTGCGCCACCAGGGCTGCCGGCCGGGGCCGCCAACGGTGCAGCGGGCGCGGGTGCCGTCGGTGCCGGCGTCGTGCCGGCCATCGCTGCCGGCAACGCACGCGCCGGTGCGGTGAGCGCGGCAGGCTCGGCGCGTGCGGCGGCGGGCAGGGCGCTGGCAGCGGGCGCCGCCAGTCCCGGCGAGGGCGCGCGCGGGCCCAGCCACCACCAGCCGACCACGCCGATCACCAGTCCCAATGCAAGCAGCTTTGGCAGGCTCATCGGCTCACTCCTGCATGACCACCGGTACCGAGGCGTCCACCGCGTCGGCCACCAGCAGTGCATCCCAATTGGTCATGCGCACGCAGCCGTGCGATTCGGTCTTGCCCACGTGGCCCGGCTCGGGTGTGCCGTGCAGCCCATAGTGCGGCTTGAAAATATCGATCCAGACCCGCCCGACCGGGTTGTTCGGGCCGGGCGGCAGTAGCGCTTTGCTTTCCTTCTTGCTCGCGTCCCAGAACAGCTTGGGGTTGTAGTGGAAGGTGGGGTCGCGCGAGATGCCGAGGATCTTCCACTGGCCGATCGGCAACGGGTCGTGCTTGCTGCCCGAGGACACCGGGAACTGCGCATACACCTTGCCCTGCGCGTCATACAGGCGCAGCGTCGAATCGGACTTGTCGATGACCAGCTTGGCCGCCTTCGGCAACGTGGCCGCGGCGATGTTGGGCACCTGGATTTCGCTGCCGGCCTTGCCCAGGTCCACGCCGGGATTGAGGGCGCGCAGCAGGTCCGGCGAGGCGTGGAAACGCTCGCCCAGTGCTTCCTCCACCGAGGCGAAGCACAGCGCCTTCAGCTTGGCCTGGTCGGCCGGTTTCTTCGGCACCGGCTGGAACGGGCCAGCCACGTCCTCGGCGGTGAGGGTGTAGCGCGCCAGCGCCGGGGTGGCCTCCGGCTGCAGCGCCTGCCAGGTGGCATCGTCCAGTTCACCGGTCACCTTGAGCCCGCGCGCGGCCTGGAAGCCGGCCACCGCGCGCTTCTGGTTGGAGCCGGGCAGCGCGTCGATCTGGCCCGGCGAGAAATGCGCCCGGTCCAGCAACACCTGCGCGTGGAAGTCAGAGCGCGGCCCGGTGGAGGGCGCGCTGGATTCGGCGATCGGGGCCGGCAAGGTGGCCGGCTGCTGGGCAAGCGCGGGCACCGCGCTGGCCAGGGCAAGGACGAGAAGCGAAAGGGTGGCACGCGGGCGCAAGGGCATCGAAGGCTCCACTACAGGGTCGCCTGCACCTTGCCGCAGCGGCCTGCACGCGGGCCGTGAAATCGCTGACGCGCAGCTGAGTGTCCTGTCGTGCACAGGTTGTGAAGCGCATCACATCGCGGATCGGCGCCGCTCCACAAATGCGGTAGGGTGGGCCGACACCGCATCCGGACAGGGGATCGCATGGCGGCAGGTTTGGCGGCGTTGTACATGCTGTGCCACGGAGTGGCCCTGGTGCTGTTGCCTGGCCACGCGCAGGCGGTCTCGTTCTCGTTCCTGGTCGGCGCACCGCTGCTGGCAGCGCTGGCCTGCGCGCGGCGGGCGTGGCGCAGCGACATGCGGGTGGGCTGGCTGTCGCTGGCGCTGGGCATGCTGCTATGGGCCGGCGGCATGGCGCTGAACATGTACCAGGAGATCGGCCTGGGCAACGCCGATGCCACGCCCGGGGCGAGCATGCTGCTGTACGTGTTGTACGGGGTGCCGCTCACCCTCGCGATGGCCCATCCGCGCCACGAGCCGTGGTACCTGATCGTCATCGATGGTGCGCTGGCCCTGCTGCTGGGCTACCTGTTCTTCGTGCACACCTTTTCCTTCGCCACCCTGAGCGACGCGCCGGCGCCGGGCGTGGACAACCTGCGCCTGATGTTCGACATCGAGAACCTGTTCATCGCGGTGTTCGCGCTGGTGCGTTACCTGGCCAGCGGGGATGCCGCGCGGCGCGTATTTTTCCGCACGCTGGCGATCTACGCGTGGCTGTACATGCTGATGGCCTTGTACATCAACCACGTGGCCACCGAGGCCAGCTACGGTGGGCCCACCGACGTGCTGATCGATGCACCGTTCCTGCTGCTGGCGGGGATGGCGCTGCGTGGCGATCCGGAACGCGCCGACACCTCGCCGCGCCGGCTGGCCCTGGCGGTGCGCGCGGGCAGTCCGTTGATCCTGCCGGCCGCGTTGCTGGTGGTCTCGGCGCTGATGGTGGACACGCACGCAGGGTTGGCGGTGGTCGGGTTCGCGATGGCCACGCTGGGCTCCGGCCTGCGCGGGGTGGTCATGCAGGTGCGCGCGATGGAGCGCCAGGACCAGCTGGACGTGCTGGCGCGGGTGGATGGCCTGACCGGGGTGGCCAACCGCCGCCAGTTCGACCAGGTGCTGCAGGCCGAGTGGAGCCGGGCGCGGCGCAGCGGGCAGGGCATGGGGTTGTTGATGGTGGACATCGACCACTTCAAGCAGTTCAACGACCGCTTCGGCCACCCGCTGGGGGATGCCTGCCTGCGTGCGGTCGCCACCGCGCTGGCCGGTTGCGCCACCCGCGGCACCGACGTGGTGGCCCGCTATGGCGGCGAGGAATTTGCCGTCGTCGTGCCGTCCACCTCGCGCGAGGGCGTGCTGGCGCTGGCCGAGACGATGCGCCGCGCGGTGGAGCGCCTGCGCCTGGCCGCGCCCGATGCGGTCAGCCAGATCGGCGTGACCGTCAGCATCGGCGTGGCATGGGTCGGCCAGGTCGGCCTCGCCGATCCGGGGTCGCTGCTGGCCGCAACGGACGTGGCGCTGTACGAGGCCAAGCACGCCGGCCGCAATCGCGTGGTTGAAGGCCACCCGCCCGATGCCATGGCCCATGCTGCCCGCCCCACCTGAGCGGTTGCGCGGTGTCGTCGTTCTGGTCGGGCAGCCCGGGGTCCACGGCGGCTGCCCCGCGACGCCTGGCCAGCACCTGGGTGGGGGCCAATGCGGCGCGATGCTGCCTGCGCAGCAGCTGGCGATCCAGTCAGGTGCGTACCCACGCCGATGGATCAAGCAGGCGCAGTCCCACCGGCGACAGCGCGGTCAGGCGCAGGCCGAGGCGTGCATCGCGGGCACTGCGCGCGCAGCGTGCCAGTTGGCTGCGCAGGGCGGTGACCTCGGCCGTGTCGCGGTCCACGCGCGGCTGCGGACGCCGCCATTGCGACAACCGGTGCACGCAGGCAAGCAGGTCCAGTTCGGTGGCACCGATGAATGGCGAACCCGGTTGTAACAGGTCGATCGGTGCCTGGCCGGTCGGCAGCAGGGGCACCAGCTCGGTGAAGGCACGGGTGCCATCGGCGTCCAGTCCCAGGCCATCGAGCAGCGCGACGGCCTCGACGCGGGTGGCCGGATCGCCGACACGGCGCAGCGCGCACAGCAGGCGTTGCTCGACCAGGTTGCAGCGGCGGCCGATGGCGTGATAACTCACCCGCGTGGGCGAGGTGGGGGAGCGATAGGGCATGGCGGGCCTGCAGAAGGGTCAGGGGGCGGCGTCACGAACTTCCACCAGCACCGGGCAGGGCGCGTGGTCGATGGTCCAGCGGCCGACGGAACGCTCGAACAGCCGTTCCATGCCGGAAAGATGCCGGTGGCCGATGACAATGAGATCGCAATGGTGTGCGCGTGCGTAGTCGCACAGCACCTGCGCCGGCTCGCCCGCCGGGTGGCTGGCCACGCCGTCCACGCCCTGTTCGCGCAGCTGCGCCAGGGCACTGTCCAACAGGCGCCGGGCCTGGTGGCGCTGGTCCTCGGCGGCGGGGTATTCACGGCGATCGTTGCGTGGGGCGTCATCGTCCAGCGCATAGGCCGGGTCGAGCACGCAGACCAGGTGCAGGCGGGTGCGCGGGGTCGCCAGCGAGGCGGCCAGGGCCAGCACCTGGGCGTGCTGGGGGCCGCCATCGAGGGCGACCAGGAGGGTCTGGAACATGGGCGTCTCGCCAGGGGGGAGGCCGATGGTGGCGCAAAGCCAGCACCGCACCCATGCCGTGCGCCGCAGGCATGGGTTGCGTGAAACGCACGGGTGGCGGATTTGGCATGCCGTAAAGTGGATGCCTTCCCGCCCTGACCTGCCGCCGCCATGCCTGACCTGAACCTGCTGCTCGCCCTGGACGTGTTGATCGAGGAGTGCAGCGTGGTTGGCGCGGCGCGGCGGATGAACCTGAGCGCGCCGGCGATGAGCCGCACCCTGGGCCGCATCCGCGAGGCGGTCGGTGACCCGGTGCTGGTGCGCTCCGGGCGCGGGCTGGCGCCCACTCCGCGCGCGTTGCAACTGCGCGAACAGGTGCGCGAGGTGATCGAGCAGGCCCACCTCGTGTTCAACGCCGGCCGCGCGGTCGACATGCTCACCCTCGAGCGCACCTTCAGCATCCGCGCCAACGATGTGTTCATCGGCACCTACGGCGGGCGCATGCGTGAGCTGTTCCAGACCCAGGCGCCGTGTGCGGTGTTGCGCTTCGTGCCCGAGGGCGACGGTGACGACGACGCGATGCAGCAGGGGCGCATCGATCTGCACATCAGCACCGCCGGCCGGCATAGCGCCGACACCAAGGTGCAGAACCTGTTCAGTACCTCGTTCCTGGGCGCCGCGCGCGACGGCCACCCGATCTTCGCCGAGGAGATCAGCGCCGAGCGCTTCGCTGCGTTCCACCACATCGCGGTGTCCCGCCGCGGGGTGTCGCACGGCCCCATCGACGAGGAGCTGGCCGCGCTCGGCCTGGGCCGGCGGGTGGCGCAGATCATGCCGACCTTCCACTCGGCGATCTTCGCCGCCGCCGATTCGGATTTGATCCTGCCGCAGATGCCCAGCGTGATGCTGGGCCGGCTGGAGCGGCTGGGCGTGCCGCTGCGCCTGTTCGCGTTGCCCATCCCGGTGCGCAGCGTGGTTGTCGTACAGGCATGGCATCCACGGTTGGACAGCGATCTGGCGCATCGTTGGCTGCGGCGCAGCATCAAGGCGATGTGCGACGGGGAGTCCAGCCTCGCGGGCATCTGAGCACGATCGACCGCGCTCCCGGGGGCGACTTCAGGCGTGCGCCTGACGCATTCCAGGATTGGTCGACACAGCATTTTTCGCAGCATCGGCGCTGCCTAGACTGCCGCTCCCTGTCCCGGAGTGGATGCGATGTCCCTGTTGTTTTCCGTGCACCGCCCCACGGCCGGTGATGCCCGATGAGTACGCCGGCCGCCGCGTCGATCGCCGCGACCCTGCCGCCGCCCGCGCCCGCGCCCGCCGCGCCTGTGCAGGCGCTGTTCGGCGTGCGCCTGGGCGTTGGCCTGTGCGGCGTGCTGCTGGCGGTATTGATCTCCGGCATCAACGAAAACGTCACCAAGGTGGCGCTGGCCGATATCCGCGGCGCGATGGGCTTCAGCGTCGATGACGGCAGCTGGATCGTAGCGCTGTACACGGCGATGTCGGTCAGTGCGATGGCCTTCGCGCCCTGGTGCGCGGTGACCTTCTCGCTGCGCCGTTTCGCGGTGTGCATGATCGCCGCCTTCATGCTGCTGGGCATGCTGTGCCCGCTGGCGCCGGACCTGCCGTCGTTCCTGATCCTGCGTGCGCTGCAGGGCCTGGCCGGGGGCGCGCTGCCGCCACTGCTGATGAGCGTGGCGCTGCGCTTCCTGCCGCCGGGCATCAAGCTGTACGGGCTGGCCGGCTATGCGCTGACCGCTACGTTCGGCCCGAGCCTGGGCACGCCGATGGCCGCCCTGTGGGTGGAGTACGTGGGCTGGCAGTGGGCCTTCTGGCAGATCGTGCCGTGGTGCGCGGCGGCGATCGCCATGGTGGCGTGGGGACTGCCGCAGGATCCGCTGCGGCTGGAGCGCCTGGCCCAGTTCAACGGGCTGGGCCTGGCGCTTGGCCTGCCGGCACTGGTGATGCTGGTGCTCGGCCTGGTCCAGGGGCCGCGGCTGGACTGGTTCGCCTCGCCGCTGATCTGCATGTTGCTGGGCGGCGGCAGCGGGTTGCTGGTGCTGTTCCTGTACAACGAATGGTCGCACCCGTTGCCGTTCTTCAAGCTGCAACTGTTGGCCAACCGCAACCTGAGCTACGCGCTCATCACCCTGGGCGGCGTGCTGTTCGTGCTGCTCGCGGTGATCCTGATTCCCTCCAGCTTCCTGGCCAAGGTGCACGGCTACCGACCGCTGCAGACCGCACCGCTGTTGTTGTGGGTGGCCATCCCGCAGCTGCTGGCGCTGCCACTGGTGGCCACCCTGCTCAACCAGCGCCGGGTCGATGCGCGCTGGGTGCAGGCCATCGGCCTGGCGATGCTGGGGCTGGCCTGCTGGATGGGGGCGCAGCTCACCACCGAGTGGAACCGCGACAACTTCATCGTGATGCAACTGGTGCAGATCTTCGCCCAGCCCATGGCTGTGCTGCCCTTGCTGATGCTCGCCACCGGCGGTCTGGCGCCGGCCGACGGTCCGTTCGCCTCGGCCTGGTTCAACACGGTCAAGGGCTTTGCCGCCGTGCTGGCCGGTGGCGTGCTGGAGGCAGCCACCACCGTGCGCAGCCACTTCCATTCCACCGTCCTGGTGGACCGCCTGGGCAACGCGCCGGGACTGGACATCGGCGCTGCGCCGTCGCTCGGCGCGCGCCTGCATGCCCAGGTGGTCGCCCTGACCTCGGCCGATCTTTACCTGCTGGTCGCCATGGTCGCGCTCGCGCTGATCGCGCTGATCCCGTGGCTGCCCACCCGCATCTTCCCGCCACGTGCCGTGGCCTGAGTTCCAGGAAACCCCCATGTCCGAGTCCAGAAAACACGTTCCCCTGATCATCGCCCTGGGCGTGGTCGTGCTTGCCACCGGCGGCTGGCTGCTGCTGCGTGACGGCCGCCACCAGCGCACCAACAATGCCTACGTCAGCGCCGACTTCACCGTGGTGGCGCCCAAGGTGGCCGGCTTCGTCAGCGAGGTGCGGGTGGCCGACAACCAGACGGTCAAGGCTGGCGATGTGCTGGCGCGCATCGACGACCGCGATTACCAGGTCGCCTTGACCGCCGCGCGCGCGGACCTGGCCAATGCACGCGCGCAGCTGGCCAATGCGCAGGCCGCGTTGGCCCAGCAGGGCTCGCTGATCGACCAGGCGCGTGCCACGCTGGCGGTCAGCGAATCCGAACTGACCCTGGCCCAGGCCGACCAGCAGCGTTACGGCGCGCTGGCCCGCGATGGCGCCGGCACCGTGCAGAACGCGCAGCAGGCGCAGTCGCACCAGGCGGTGGCCAGCGCGCACCTGCAGCAGGGACGCGCGGCACTGCTTACCGCACGCCAGCGCACCGGCATCCTCGACGCCGGCGTGCAGGCGGCGCAGGCGGCGGTACAGCGCGCCGAAGCCGCCCAGGCGCGGGCCGAGCTGGACCTGTCGCACACGGAACTGCGCGCGCCGATCGACGGCGTGGTCGGCCGCCGCGCGATCCGGGTCGGCGCCTACCTCACCCCGGGTACCGCCGTGCTCGCGGTGGTGCCGTTGCAGCAGGCGTTCGTGGTGGCCAACTTCCAGGAAACCCAGATGAGCCGCATGCACGCCGGCCAGGCGGTGGCCCTGCAGGTGGATGTGTTTCCCGGGCAGCCGTTGCGCGGCCACATCGACAGCATCGCCCCGGCCACCGGGGTGACCTTCGCCGCGGTCGCGCCGGAAAACGCCACCGGCAATTTCACCAAGGTGGTGCAGCGCATTCCGGTCAAGATCGTGCTGGACAAGGACCAGCCGCTGCTCGGCGAGCTGCGTGCAGGCATGTCGGTGGAGGCCAGCGTGGACCTGGACAGTGGCCGCCGCGGCCTGCCGGGAGAAGGGGCGTGACCGGCGCGGTGCAGTGGCGGGCGCTGTCGCTCGGCGTGCTGTGCGTGGCGCTGTCGGCCTGCACGCTCGGGCCGGATTTCGTCCGGCCAGCCGCCGCGTTGCCCACACGGTGGGACGGCGTCGCGGTGGTGCACGATGCGTTCGCCAGCGACGCGCAATGGTGGGCAGGCTTCGAGGATCCAACATTGGCTGCCTTGGCTGTGCAGGCCCGGCTGGCCAACCTGGACATCCAGTTGGCCGCCAACCGCGTGCAGCAGAGCCGCGCCGCGCGTGGCGTCAGCGCCGCCGACCGGCTGCCCGCGCTCGGCGCGACGGCCAGCGGAGTGCGGGCCCGCAACAGCGAAGTGGGGCTGAGTGATCCGTCCGGCCATGGTGGGCGCGAAGACTACGGCCTGTTCCAGGCCGGAATCGGGTTGAGCTGGGAACTGGACCTGTGGGGCCGCGTGCGCCGCCAGCTGGAAGCGGCCGATGCGCGCGTGCGGATTGCCGACGAGGACGCGCATGCGGTGCAGACCGCGGTGCTCGCCGAGACCGCGCGAAGCTACCTGCAGTTACGTGCCACCCGCCAGTTGCTGGCGATCACCGAAGACAACCTGCGCATTGCGCGCGACATCGCGCGGCTGACCGGGGCGCGCCAGCGCCAGGGCGTGGCCAGTACGCTGCAGGTGGCCAGCGCGGCGGCGCAGGTGGCCGCGCTGGAGGCGCGCGTGGCGCCGTTGCAGCACCGCGACGCGCAGCTGCGCAATGCCCTGGCGATGCTGCTGGGCCAGCCGCCGCACGCGCTCGACGCCCAGCTCGCCGACGCCCGCCGCGATTGGCCGGCACTGCCGGCGATGGCCACCGGCCTGCCCAGCGAACTGGCCGAACGGCGCCCGGACATCCGCCGCGCCGAGGCGGCGCTGCATGCCGCCACCGCCGCGATCGGCGTGGCCAAGGCCAGCTTCCTGCCGCGCATCAGCCTCACTGGCGATGCCGGGTTCCAGTCGCAGCAGCTGGATGCCCTGGACGGCTGGAACGCGCACCGTTTCAGCATCGGGCCGGCGATCAGCCTGCCGCTCTTCCAGGGCGGTCGCCTGAAGGCCACCCTCGCCGTGAGCCGGCTGCAGCAGCAACAGGCGGCGATGCAGTTCCAGCGCACGGTGCTGCAGGCCTGGCACGAAGTGGACGATGCGATCGATGGCTACGCAGCCGAGCAGCAGCGCGGAGCGGCGCTGCAGGAGGCCGTGGCGGAGAGCGAGCGCGCACTGGGCGCGGCGCGACGCCAGTACCAGGCTGGCGTGGTGGACATGCTCGACGTGCTCAGCACCCAGCGCATTGCGCTGGACAACCAGGCTGCGCTGGCCAACAGCCAGGCCGCGGCGGCGATCGCGCGGGTCGACCTGTATCGGGCGCTGGGCGGGGGCTGGCAGCCGGTGGCCGACGGGGCGGATGCGAGGCGCGCATCGTCCGCGTCAGGGGCGCCGGGCCTGCACGCTTCTGCCAGGTGAGGGCGTGGCCACCGGCGTGTCCGGGCGTCGGCCGAGCAGGCGATAAGGGACGGCCGCGATCATCAGCAGTGCCACCCCCGTCCCCATCATGGACAACACCGGGTGTTCGACGGGCCCGCTCCAGCACTTCTCCATCAGCAGCAAGCCCATGCCGACGCACGGGCCGCCCAGCATGAGCAGGATGCAGCCACGCGCGATCGGGCTGCGGATCTCGTAGTCGACGGCGGCGGCCCGGGGGGCGGGCGGTTGCGGCCCGCGGGACGGGGTGCGGGGCCGCGGCCGGGTCGAGGGACCGTCCACCGGCCCGTCGCCGGGCGCAGGCGTTTCCGGCGCCAGCAGTTCGTCGAGGTTGGTGCGTTCGAGCAGGGAGGTGAGCGTCGGATCCACGGGAAGGCCCATGTGCAGAGGCCGCCTGTGTGGCGGCCCCGTTGGCTGGCGGTGACAGCGGTGGCAGGTGCGGTCGGCACGTTACCACCGTGACGTCCTTCAGCGCACGTCGCGCAGTTCCCAGTGGTGGCCGGCCAGCATGCGCAGGCGCTGCTTGAACACGTCGCTGTCGATGCGGGTGGTGGCGACCAGGTTGATCCGCAGGTCATCCTGCGAACCGGTCACGGTGGCGTCGGGGTCGGTTGCGCCCCACTGCGCTTCCACCGCGTCCGGGTCGGGCTGCTTGGCGCGCCACTTCTCGAACAGCGCGGTGCTGCGCAGCGCGTCCTGCAGTTCTTCGGCGAAGCCGGCCGCGCTCTGCGAATGGAAGGAAAGGTCGGAATCGTTGCCGCGGGCCTTGGACGGGTCCGGCAGGCTGATGTGGTACTGCGCTGACATGGTTACCTCCGTTGAATGCTGCAAGGCTGGCAGAGGCGCAGTGCAATCGGCGTGCACATCGCGCTCAGCCGCTGAACGTATGCGGGCCATCGGCGAAGCCGACGGTGACCGCGCCCTTGCCGACGTTGACCATGCCGGTCAGGCTCATCACCGCCTCGAACACCTGCACCCCGTGTGTCTCGCAGGTCTGGCGCAGGTTGGCGTAGCCGGGCAGGGCCTGCAGGTCGGCCAGTTCGCCGCCGTAGCTCAGGCACACGGTGGGCGTCATCAGCCCGGCCGTGACCCGCTGCCCGACGAAATCGAACAGCTTCTGCACCGCGTTGTCGAAGCCCTTGATCTTGGCCACCGGTCCGGTTTCGCCGCGGTAGCCATGCAGCACCGGCTTGATGTCCAGCGCGCTGCCCAGCGCGGCGCTGAGCAGGCCCACGCTGCGGTCGCCCTTGTGCCGGGCGCGGGCGCGCATGTAGTACAGGTCGCGGGTGACCATGTAGCCGTGCACGTTCTGCGCCAAGGCTTCCAGCCGCTCACGGATCTGCTGCACGCTGGCCCCGCTCTCGCGCAGGCGCACCGCTTCCACCGCGGTCACGCCCTGGGCGGCGAACAGGTTCTGGGTATCGAGCACGCGCAACGCGAACGGCGAGTTGAACCCGGCCGCCTGGCGCACCGGCTTGTAGTCGTTGAGGATCGCGAAGCTGGCCTGCATGGCGTTGTCATGGATCGGGCTGCGGGTGCGGGTGATCGTCATGCAGAACACATGGTCGTAATCGATCACCAGCTTGCCCAGGAACAGATCCCGGATCTGGGTGACGCTGAACGGGATGGTCTCCGCCTCGGCGCCGTGTTCGGCAACGTGGGCGTGCAGGAAACTCAGCGTGGCCTGCTCGTCGCGGTGGTCGGCAAGCACGGCTTCGCCAATGCGCACCGTGATCGGCAGCAGCACGATGTTGTGCTGTTCAATGAAGTCCTGCGGCAAATCGCAGGCAGAGTCGACGACAATTCCGATGCGCATCCTGGGCCCCCTCCGGGCAGGTTGTAGGTTCGGAAATGTGAAAGCTATCCCAAAAACGACCGGCCTGCCTGAGCCGCCAGTCAGCTTGAGGGGCGGCTGCGCTCGACGGCGACCGGCAGGGCGTCGATCCGGCTCCATTCGCCGCGCTGCAACATGCCGGGGTCGGCCAGCACTGCCTGGATCAGGCCGTGCGCTTCGTTGCCCCAGAACAGTTCGCCGTCGATGGATAGGGTGGGCACCCCGAATACGCCGGCGCTGATCGCCGCTTCGGTGTTCTGCCGCAGCTGCTCCTTCACCGAGGGCGCCGAGACCGCCGCAGCCACGTCGGCCACGTCCAGCATGGCGCCGGGCAGGGCCAGCGCGGCGGCGCTGTCGGCGGCATGGCCATCGCGCCAGATCCAGTTGAACAGGATGTCCACTGCCCGGTGGCTGGCCTCGGCGGCCAGGCACAGCCGCAAGGCCGCGAGCGGGTTGAACGGGTGGCCCGGCGGGAAGCGCAGCGGCACCGCCTGCTGCTGCGCCTGCCACAGCACCTGGCGGTAAGTGAAGCGGCGCTTGGCCGGGATCTCCGCCGGGCCGAGGTTGCCCAGGTGGTGCAGCACGGCCCCGAGCGCGATCGGCACCGGGATGATCTGCTCGAACTGCGGCAGCGCCTTGAGCTGCTGCCAGTGCAGGTAGGCGAACGGGGAGACGAAATCGAAGTACCAGCGCAGCGCCATGGCGCGTCCTTTCAGGCAGGGGCGGCGAGGGGAGCTCCCCCGCCGCGGAAGGGGGCTCAGCGCGCGTATGCGCGCGGCTCGGCGGTGGCCGGGGCCAGGTAGCGGTCGCGCAGCTCGGTCTGGCGCGAACGCATCGGCATTGCCCGGCCACCCAGCCAGACCTGCTCGGCATAGTGGCCGACGTCCAGCGGATCGCCTTCCCACAGCACCAGGTCGGCCAGCTTGCCAACCTCGATGCTGCCGATCCGGTCGCCCACGCCCAGCACCTGCGCCGGCACCCGGGTCAACCCGGCCAGCCCGTCCTGCCAGGGCAGCCCGTTGGCCACCGCGTTGCCGGCCAGTTGCCGCATCTTGCGCGCGTTGTGCGAGGCATCGTCGCGCTGGGCGAAGCTGACCTGCACCCCGGCCGCGCGCAACCGCGCGGCGTTCTCCAGGGTCGCGCCGAGCTGGTCGAAGCTGCTCGGCAGGTTGCCCAGCGCATCCACGAACACCGGCACGTTGGCCTGCGCCAGTTGCGGTGCCAGGCGCCAGGCCTCGGCGCCGCCGGCGATGGCGATCTTCAGTTTCTCGCGCGTGGCCCAGCGCAGCAGCTGGCGGATGTCGGCGGCGCGGTCCACCTGCACCACCAGCCGGCCCTGGCCCGCGAGGTAGCGGGCCAGCGTGGCGCGCCCGGCCGGCGTCAGCAGCGCATGCGGCGAATCGGCCGGCACCCGGCCGCGGGCTTCGCTGACCATCTGCTCCAGCAGCATCCACTGCGCGGCACGCGAGCTGCCGGTCAGTTCCGCCCCGGATGCGCCCAGGCGGATGTACAGCGCCAGCGGCCCGATCGGATCGGCGCTGCCATCCAGCCGCACCACCCCGCCCTGGCCGGCGATGAAGCCACCGCCGCTGTTGGCCCCCAGCGCGGTGAACCCGATCCCGTCCAGCCGCGCCACCGGGATCAGCACCGAGGCCGGGTTGTAGGCCAGGCTGACGTCGAATTCCGGGCGCAGCGGCTGGTCGGCCAGCTTCAGCGCGCTGTCCACCGTGGTCGATTCACCGGACACCTCGTCGATGCCGATGTCGGTGATGCCGCCGAACAGGGCCGGGGTCAGCGGCTTGCCGGCCGCCTCGACCACGCTGGCCCCGGCCGGCGCCGACAGGCCCGTGCCGACCGCGCGGATGATGCCGCCCTGGACCAGGACGTCGGTGTGTTCCAGGCTGCCGCGCGCGCTGGCGGTATGCACGGTGGCGTTGCGCACCAGCAGGTCCTGCGCCTGCGCCGGCAGGACCGCCAGCAGCAGGGTGGCGCCGAGCCATGCCCGGCAACGCGCGGGAATACCCGACGACCGGCTCATGGCTGCGCCTCCTGGCCCAGCATGAAGTCCGACAGCGGCTGCCGCCGCGCATCGCCCCGCTCGTAGACCTGGTGGCCGTCGATGTAGACCTGCTCGGCCTGCGCATAGGAACTGAACGGGCTGCCGTTCCACACCACCACGTCGCCCATCTTGCCCGCCTCCAGGCTGCCGGTCTGTTTCTCCACGCCCAGCGCGCGCGCGGCGTTGTAGCTCAACCACATCATCGCGCGCTCGGGCGCGATCTGGATCCCGGCGCGGCGCGCATTGGCGATCACCTTGGCCGCTTCCTGGTTGAGCCGCTGGATGCCTTCGGGCGAATCGGAATGCACGATCGCGCAGCTGTTGGGCGGGCGGTCGACCAGGGCGATGTTGTCCTGGATGCCGTCGAAGGCCTCCATCTTGAAGCCCCACCAGTCGGCCCAGAGCGCACCGCAGACCCCCTCGGCCGCCAGCCGGTCGGACAGCTTGTAGGCCTCCACGGCATGGTGGAAGGCGGCGATCTTGAAGCCGAACTCCTTGGACAGGTCCAGCATGGTGGCCATTTCATCGGCGCGATAGCAGTGGATATGCACGCGGATGTCGCCCTGGATCGCGCCGGCCAGGGTGTCCAGCTTGAGGTCGCGCTTGCCACCGGCATCGCCGGCGCTGTCGCCCTTGTCGTCGCCGCCGAACCAGCGCTTCTTCTTCGCCGGCTTCTTCGGCGCGTTCTTGGCGAGGTACTCGCTGGCGTCGATGAAGGCGGCGCGGTAACCGGCCACGTTGCCCATGCGCGTGCCCGGGGCCACGCCCTTGCCGCCGCCATAGACACGCTTGGGGTTTTCGCCGCAGGCCATCTTCAGGCCCCAAGGCGCCCCCGGGAATTTCATCGCCTGGTAGGTGGTGGCCGGTACGTTCTTCAAGGTGACGCCACGGCCGCCGACCAGGTTGGCCGAGCCGGGCAGCACCTGCATGGACGTCACCCCGCCGGCCAGCGCCGCGGCAAAGCCGGGGTCCTGCGGCCACACCGAGTGCTCGGCCCACACATTGGCGGTGACCGGCGCGGTCATCTCGTTGCCGTCGCTGTGGGCGCTCACGCCCGGGCTGGGGTACACACCCAGGTGCGAATGCACGTCGATGATGCCGGGGGTGACCCACTTGCCGCGCGCGTCCACTTCACGCGTGCCGGCCGGGGCGGCCAGCGCCGTGCCGACCGCGGCGATGCGGCCATCGCGCAGCAGCACGTCGGTCTGCTCCAGGCGGGCACCGGTGCCGGTGAGCACGGTCGCATTGCGGATCAGCACCGGCGCCGAGGCGATCGCCGCGTAGGTGCTGGGGTAGGGGTCCTGCACGAAGCGCGACGCCGCGGGCGCCGACGGTGCGGCGAGCGAGAACAGCGCCAGGCCCAGGCCGGCGGTCAGTCGTGTGCGCATGTTTCCCCGGTGCGGCATGGACGGATCGGGCGACGCTAGCCGGTACCCGGTGCGTTTGCCAAGTGGCGAAGCTCATGCGCGCGGTGCCGCCCGCGGTGACGGACGCATCACTGTGGGGGATTCCCTGATACTCATTTGCTTCGCCAATGGTTAGCGTGTTGATGTCCGAAATTTTGGATGGCGCGTCGTACGGGTTGTGTATGCCGCGTCACACCGTGGCAGGGCTGCCATCTGCGACGGTGCAGGAGGAGGAATCAGGTCGCCCGCAGGCGATCCACACGGACGTACACCGACGGGCATCCGTCGTGTCGGCTTATGCCCACAAATTGTAAAAGTTTTGTGAACAATCGATTACGCTTGGCGTGCGTGTCATATGGAATGGCATGCATTTTTCTGTGCGGCTGCCGATATCGCTTGCGGTAGTGCAGCCCGAATCACTTCAAGGAAGTAGTCTCAAGATGACCCACGTTTCTTCGTCCCGCGTCACCGCACGTCGTCGTCCGTCGCCGAGCCTGCTGGCATCGGCCATCACCGGAACCCTGCTGGCCGCCCTCGCGGTACCCGCGCTGGCCAGTCCCGCCGCCGACACCCTCTCCACCTACCAGCAGCAGCGCGCCCTGCAGCGCGCGGCCTTCAGCCTGGACCTGCCGACGGCCACGCTCGCCAACATCGGCGGCATCCAGCCGGCGGCCGCCCCGGCCCCGGGCCCGATCAACGGCACCCCGGGCAACGCCGAAAGCTGGCGCAGCGCCGAGTTCAACGCCGACTGGGGCCTGGGCGCGATCAACGCCGATGCCGCCTACGCGCGCGGCCTGACCGGCAAGGGCATCCGCCTGGGCGTGTTCGACAGCGGCTCTGGCCTGGACCACCCGGACTTCGCCGGCAAGGACCACCGCAGCCTGCGCATCGCCGACCTGCTGCCCGACGGCACCCGCTGCACCAACACCACGCTGATCGATGGTCCCGATGCCTGCTTTGCCAGCGACGGCGACGACGTCTCGATCGAGTACGTCACCTACGATCCCAGCGTGCCGCAGGCGATCCGCGACATCATCGAGTCCGATCCCCGCTACCTCCAGGCCGGTATCCATTTCCAGACCCATGGCACGCACGTGGCCGGCACCATCGCGGCCAACCGTGATGGCAACGGCACCCATGGTGTTGCCTTCTGCGCGGACCTGACCGCGGCCAAGCTGTTCTTCAACAGCGCCCAGATGTGGACGGACGTGGGCGGCGGCGATTACCGCGTCGTCAGCGTGGGCGGCATCGGCCCGGACGACAGCGCGTTCGAAGACATGTACGCGCAGATGAACGACCAGGGCGTGCGCGCGATCAACCACAGCTGGGGCCTGACCAACGAGCCGACCGACCTGGCCACGCTGGACCTGCTGTACGCCAACAATGCCGAGTACCTGGACATCTTCGCGGAAGGTTCGCGTAGCAAGGGCATGATCCAGGTGTGGGCCGCCGGCAACAACAATGCCAACGCCGCCACGCCGGAACAGGCACCGATCGCCGGCATCTACGCCTCCCTGCCGCGTCTGTTCAGCGACATCGAGCAGGACTGGCTGAGCGTGGTCAACGTTCGCCAGGACCAGGCCGGTGGCTACGTGCTGGACATCAGCTCCAACCGCTGCGGCTTCAGCGCCAACTGGTGCCTGGCTGCACCGGGTACCGACATTCTGTCGACCGTCTACGGCAGCGATTCGGCGCTGGACGCCCAGCTGCTCGCGGACGCGCAGGGCAATGTCCTGCTGGACGTGCTCGAGCGCGTGCCGACCTACAGCTACGACGTGATGACCGGCACCTCGATGGCGGCACCGCACGTCACCGGCGCGCTGGGCCTGCTGTTCGAGCGCTTCCCGTACCTGACCAGCGCGCAGGTGCGTGACGTGCTGCTGACCACCGCCACCGATCTCGGTGCGACCGGCGTGGACGACGTCTACGGCTGGGGCCTGATGAATCTGGCCAAGGCCGTCGAAGGCTACGGCGAGCTGCGCGTGGACACCGACGTGGTGATGAACACCAAGGCCGGCGGCCTGAAGGTGTGGGAAGGCGATGCGTGGGACGACTGGACCAACGACATCGGCGGCCCGGGCAGGCTGACCAAGTCGGGCATCGGCTGGCTGCGCCTGAGCGGCGACAACAGCTTCAATGGCGCGATCGTGCGTGAGGGCGTCCTGGAGCTGGACGGCGTCAACACGCTGACCTCCTCGCTGGACGTCACCGGTGGCCAGTTCCTGCTCAACGGCACGCTGCGCGACATGACCTTGATCAACATCGGCGGCAGCAGCCGCGTCAATGCTAGCGGCGTGCTCGACAACACCGACCTGTACATCACCGGTGGCGTGGTCTCGTTCAATGGCGTGCAGACCGGCGGCACCACGCTCGTGGGCGCCAAGGGCACCCTGAAGGGCGTCGGCACCCTCGGCGATACCCGCGTCGAGGGAATCATCGCGCCGGGCAACTCGATCGGCACGCTGACCATCAACGGCAACTACGTGCAGACCGCCAGCGGCGTCTACCAGGCCGAACTGGCCCCGGGCAGCCGCAGCGACCAGCTGCACGTCACCGGCACCGCCACCCTGGACGGCACCCTGAAGGCACTGCCGGAAGCGGGCTATTACTACCTGGGCGAGCAGTTCAACTTCCTGGTGGCCGATGGCGGCGTCAACGGTCGTTTCGCGACCACCGACTTCAGCGCCTTCTCGCCGTTCCTGCAGTTCAACATGACCTATGACGCACAGGGCATGCGCATCGACGTGACCCGTGGCAACGCGTTGTCGGCCGCTGCCGAAACCGCCAACCAGCTGGCGGTGGCCAATGCCGCCGATGGCCTGGCATTCAACCAGGGCCTGCCCAAGCCGCTGACCCAGCTGTTCCCGGCGCAGGTCGGCGCGGCACTGGATGCGTTGAGCGGTGAAGTGCATGCCGCCGCGCCGATGGCGCTGGTGGAAAGCAGCCGCTACCTGCGCGATGCCGCGCTCAGCCGCAGCATCGGTGCACGTGCACCGGGCGCTGACGATGGCGCGGTCAGCGGTGCCTGGGTGCAGGCGATCGGTGGCAGCGGCAAGCTGGACGGCGACGCCAACGCGGCGCGTACCGAAAGCAACAGCAACGGCCTGCTGGTCGGTGCCGACCACCAGTTCGGCAACGGCTGGCAGGTGGGCGGGCTGATCGGTACCGGTCGTACCGACAGCAAGCAGGGCCAGGGCCGTCGTGCCCGCGCGGAAATCGACAACACCCACTTCGGTGCCTACGTGGGCAACCAGTGGGGCGGTTTCGGCCTGCGCGCCGGCCTGGGCTACACCCGTCATGACGTGGACAGCAAGCGCGAACTGGCCTTCGCCGGTTACCAGGACACGCTGACGGCCCGTTACGACGCCAAGACCCGCCAGGTCTTCGTCGAGGGTGCCTACCGCATCGGCGGCGCCGAAGCCGGCCTGGAGCCCTACCTGCAGCTGGCCCGCGTCGAAGTGGACGTGGACGGCATCAACGAGCAGGGCGGCGCTGCGGCGCTGCACGGCAACGTGGGCGACACCCGCAGCAACGTCGGCACCGCCGGCGTGCGCTTCGACCGTGGCCTGAAGGCATCCTGGCAGCAGGAGAGCTGGCTGCACGTGCGCGGTGGCGTCGGCTACCGTCGCGCCTGGGGCGACCGCAACCAGGTCGCCGACCTGGCGCTGGGCAGCGGCAACGGCTTCACCGTCAGCGGTGCCGCCATCGCCGACCACGCGGTGGTAGCCGAGCTGGGCCTGTCGGCCTGGCTGAGCCCGCGCAACCAGCTGGAACTGGGCTACAACGGCCAGTTCGGCAGCGAGTCGCGCGACCACGGCGTGACCGCCCGCTGGTCCGTGCAGTTCTGATCGGGCACTACCGGTAACGGGAAAAAGGCGGCCAATGGCCGCCTTTTTCTTTTCTGTCTCCCTGCCACGTTGCAGGGACGAAGCGCGTTCTTGAGCTTTCCAGGCGCTGGTCGGTGGGTCGGGCGCTGGGCACCCAGACCCTTTCCGGCGATGCCTCCGGCGTCGGCCTGCAGCCGCCACCTCCCCCGTTATTTCGCCTCCAGGGGCAGGGGGCCCCAGCGCCCGACCCACCGACGGCCTTCCGAAGCCAGCTTTCCTACTTGTTTCCGCAAGCCGAGCCCCGTAGCGGCCGGTAGGCCCCTGGGCAAAATAAAGGAGGAGGCCGCTCCGCGGCCGGGGGACATTTGCACCAGGGGCCTACCGGCCGCTACGGGGCCCTCACGCGCGCTACGGGGCCCTCACGCGCGCGACAGGGCCCTCACGCGCGCGACAGGGCCCTCACGCGCGCGACAGGGCCCTCACGCACGCGACAGGGCCCTCACGCACGCGACAGACCCGATCGGAAACGCCCCCGCAATCCACGCGCCGCACGAACTGCATGGCGCGCACGCGCACCGTCGTCCACCGTCCGCCACGGCCCTTGGAACCGATCGCTCCCTGCCACAGGAAGAAGAACCTTTTTTGCTTGCTTGTTGCTTCCCCATCCCCAGAATAGGCGCACATGAATCATGTGCCGGACGGAAATCGCGGGATGAAGAACAAGCAGGAAATCGTTGAAAACTGGCTGCCGCGTTACACCGGCGTGCCCCTGGATAAATTCGGCCAGCACATCCTGCTGACCAATTTCGGCGGCTACCTGCACACGTTCTCGCACCTGACCGGTGCGCCCGTGCAGGGCATGGACCGGCCGATGGCCAGCGTGACCAGCGACGACATCACCCTGATCAACTTCGGCATGGGCAGTCCCAACGCGGCCATCGTGATGGACCTGCTGTCGGCGGTGATGCCCAAGGCGGTGCTGTTCCTGGGCAAGTGCGGTGGCCTCAAGCGCAAGAACCAGTTGGGCGACATGATCCTGCCGATCGCCGCCATCCGCGGCGAGGGCACCTCCAGCGACTACCTCCCGCCGGAAGTACCGGCCCTGCCGGCCTTCGCACTGCAGCGCGCGGTGTCCACCACCATCCGCGACCTGGGCCACGATTACTGGACCGGCACGGTCTACACCACCAACCGCCGGGTCTGGGAACATGACGAGGCGTTCAAGGAAAAACTGCGGCTGATGCGCTGCATGGCCATCGACATGGAAACCGCCACCCTGTTCGCAGCCGGCTTTGCCAACCACATCCCGATCGGCGCCCTGCTGCTGGTGTCCGACCAGCCGATGATCCCCGACGGGGTCAAGACCGAGGCCTCCGACGCCAAGGTCAGCTCGCAGTTCGTCGAAAACCATATCCAGATCGGTATCGAGGCGCTTAAGCTTATACGGCGCAACGGCAAGTCGGTCCGCCACCTGCGCTTTGACGAGTGATGGCAATCGCACCGGCGGGCGTCTTGGGGACGCACCGCCCTCAGGGGTAGTGAATGGACGTGGCGGCACAAGTGGTGGAGTTCTGGCGCAACGCCGGCCCACAACAATGGTTCACGCGCGATGACGCGTTCGATGCGCGGTTCCGCCAGGCGTTCCTGGACGAACACGTCGCCGCGGCCCGGCGTGCGCGCGAGCATTGGCTCGGCAGCGCCGACGGCGCGCTGGCGCTGATGATCCTGCTCGACCAGTTCCCGCGCAACTGCTTCCGCGACACCGCCCACTCCTACGCCACCGACGGCCTGGCCCGGCACTACGCCATGCGCGCGGTGGAGGAGGGCCTCGACCTGCAGCTTGTGCCAAAGCTGCGCGCCTTCATCTACCTGCCGTTCGAGCACTCCGAGGATCCGCAGGACCAGGAGCGTTCGGTGGCCATGTTCGACGCGCTGGGCGACAAGGAATACCTGCAGTACGCCGAACTGCACCGCGACATCATCCGTCGCTTCGGCCGCTTCCCACACCGCAACGCGGTCCTGGGCCGCATGCCGACCGCCGCCGAGCTGGACTACCTGGCCGAGGGCGGTTTCGCCGGCTGACGCCTGCGGAATTCAACTACGCAGGGACGTCAGCGAGTCGTGGGTGCCCCAATGGCGCGAAGGCTGAACGTCTGCGCGCCCGCGCGGTTGCCCGGTGGCCTTGGAATAGCGAAGGATCGAAGCATGCATCGCGCGTGTGCTGCCGCTGCGTTCGAGCCGCTTTTTCAACGCGCACCAGCCAACTGTCCAAGGGCGGGGGTGTGCGGGTGCGCGGGACCGTTTTGCGCCATGGATGGCGCAAAAAGAGCCCCCATGGATGGGTTCACGGCGTGTCCCGCGCACCCGCACACCCCCGCCCCGCCCGGACACTGGCAGCCCGTGTCATCAGCAGAGATACAAAAAACGCCGGCATTGCCGGCGTTTTTTTGCTCAAAACATCGCAACCGACGATCAGTACTTCGGCACGCTGTTGTCCACATCGTTCGACCAGGCGTCGATACCGCCGGTGATGTTGTGCACGTTGCTGAAACCCAGCGCACGGAACTGCTCGGCTGCCTGCGCGCTGCGGCCGCCGTGGTGGCACAGGAAGCCCAGCGCGGTGTCCTTCGGCAGCGCTTCCAGGCGCGCGCGGTTGTCGCCGTCGAACGTCTCGAACGGCGCGTCGATCGCAGCGATCGCACGCTCGTCGGCCGGACGCACGTCCACCACCATCAGGCGGCCCGCGCGACGCTGGTCGTCCGCATCGCGCACCGACAGCTCCTTCACCGCGCGCGGCGCGTTCGGGTTGTCGATCGCCAGGCCCTTGCCGCGGATATCGTCCACCCAATCGATGGTGATGCCCTCGGCGCGGCGCGCGCTGGCCAGATCGAACTGCACCCGCAGCCCGTTCGATTCGGCCGCGATCGCGTTGTCGTCATGCGGTGCCAGCTGGAAGTTCGGCTGGAAGTTGGCATCGATGCCCAGCTGCAGCGACGCGCCCGGCGCGTCGGCCAATGCGCCACGCAGCATCTCCACCGCCGCCGGCGTCACCGTGATCGACGGCGCCGTGCGGTCCGGCGCGGCCAGCCCGAGCATGCTGCTCAGCTCACCGCTGCCGGCCATCTGCAGCAGGATGTCGCTGCCACCCACCAGCTCGCCATCGATGTACAGCTGCGGGATCGTCGGCCAGTCGCCGTAGGCCTTGATGCCTTCGCGGATTTCCTGGTCGGCCAGCACGTTGACGTGGGCAAAGTCCACGCCCAGGTCCTGCAGCGCGCCCACGGCCTTGGCCGAGAACCCGCACTGCGGCATGCCCGGCTGCCCTTTCATGAACAGCACGACGCGGTTGGCGTTGAGGATGGTTTCGATGCGCGAGCGCAGGGCGGGATCAAGAGACATGACGGTCAGGGTCCGGCGTTTGGAACCGGACATTCTACGCGGCATGGCATCATGGGGCATGACCGTACCGGAAACGTTGCATCGCATTCCCCGGCGCCCCTGGCGCTGGCTGCCGTGGCTGCTGCTCTCCCAGCTGCTCGTCGCGGCCGCCTGGCTGCGCCTGGGCTGGCCCGTCGGCCTGCCCCTCATGGTGGCCTCCCATGCCCTGTTCATGGTGCCCGTCTTCCTGCCCAACAGCCGCTTCTATGCGCCCGTGCTGAGCCGCCTGCCGGGCAGCGCCCCGCGGGTCTGGCTCACCATCGATGACGGCCCGTCCGACCAGACCCCGGCCGTACTGGACCTGCTCGACCGCTACCAGGCCAAGGCCACCTTTTTCCTGGTCGGCGAGCGCGCCCTGGCCCAGCCCGACCTGGTGCGGCAGATGCTGGCGCGCGGGCACACCCTGGGCAACCACAGCCACCGCCATCCGCAGACCCGCTTCTGGCGGTTGGGGCTGGCCGCGATGGCCGCCGAGATTGGCGAGTGCCAGAAGGCCTTGACCGCCATCACCGGGCAGCCGCCGCGCTGGTACCGCTCGGTGGTGGGCATGACCAACCCCTTCGTGGCGCCGGCCCTGCAGCAGTGGCAGCTCACCCGGGTTGGCTGGAGCGCGCGCGGCTACGACGGCGTCGATTGCCAGCCGGCGGCGGTAGTGGAACGCATCGCCGCCCAGCTCGGGCCCGGCGCGATCGTGCTGCTGCACGAGGGCGCCGCCCACGGGCACAACCTGGCCATCATCGAAGCGGTGTTGCAGGCGCTGCAGGACCGTGGCCTGCGCGCCGAACTGCCGGACGCCACGCTCAGCTGAGCAGCCCCAGCAGCAACAGCCCGGCCGTGCCCAGCAGCGCGCCGCAGGAGAACACCAGGCCGAGAATCGCCAGCACCTTGCGCCGGTCGCGCTGCAGCACCCCGGCCACACCCAGCGCCAGCGCCACCAGCTCGACCAGGCCAGCGCCGATGATGCCCAGCCCGATCATCACGGTCGCCGGCGCGCCTTCGTCCATGCCGCCCGGGGTACTGAGCTCGGCGACGCCGGCCAGCACGATCAGCAGGAACATCAGCACCCCGCCGCCCAGCGACAGGATGAACGAGGCAATGCCCAGTCCGGAATGACGGATCTGCATGGGAACTCCTTGCAAGCAGACGTGCGGGCTCAGGCCCGCGACAGCGGTTGGCTGGCGCAGGCGGCCAGCGGGTGCGAGTGGATCCACTGCTGGCGCATCCAGCTGCCCAGCGACAACTGCGCCAGCAGCAGGGTGATCGACAGCCCCAGCGCCAGCACGCCGGTGACCCGGCGGCGGCGATGCTGCAACAGGCTGCCGATACCGATCAACGTGGCCAGCACCGCCAACCCGACGCTGACGCACAGCACCACCAGCAGCACCACCGGCACCTCACGCATCTCGGCATGGGCCGGGGTATGCGCGTAGTGCGCGCTGATGGCGAACATCACCAACCCGCACACGCTGATCACCAGCGCGGCGATGCCCAGTGCGGAATGGCGGGGCGAAGGTGGGGTCATGCGGGCTCCATGCCGGTATCGGGGCGCGAGTATGCGCGCGTGCGGCGCGCGACGCGACCCTCAGCCGGCCGCGGCACGTTCGGCGCAGACCAGCCAGTTGTTGAACGGCGTGTTGCCGTACAGCGGGGTCATCTGCAGTTGCAGGCCGGCCGCTTCCAGCGGTGCGCGCACGCTGGAAGCATCGGGATAGTGGCGCGGGCGAGTGCCCATCCAGCCCACCAGGTGCGCCAGCATGTCGGTGATGCGGGTGGTGCGGTCGCGCCCGCTGTTGTCGGCCAGGGTGGTGCGGATCACCAGCCGACCGCCCGGCGCCACCCGCGCGGCCGCGGCCTGCAACAGGCCGGCCTGGGCCTCGGCCGGCAGGTACTGCAGCACGTCCAGCAGGGCCACGCTGCCGTGGTGGGCGGGCAGGGTGGCGCTGGCGTCCAGTGTGTCGAAGCGGGTCTCCGCCAGCGCCGCGCGGGCGGCGGCGCGGCGGGCACGTGCGATCTTGTCCGCATCGATGTCCACGCCCAGGTAGGGCCGCTGCTGGTCGGCCTGGCGCAGCACGTGCGCCAACAGCCCCAGGCCGCAGCCGATATCCAGCAGCGCGCCGCGTGCAGGCAGCAGCGCGGCCAGCACGCCCGGATACAGCGGATCGCTGCCGAGCTTGCCGCGGCTGTAGTAGTAATCGCGGCGGTTGCCGAAGCGCTGCGCCGGCATGAAGGCGGCAGCGATGCGGCGGGCCTGTTCCTTGGCCAGTGGCAGGGCGTCCGTGCTCAGCGCGGCACCTCGTCGGCCAGTTGCACCCGCGCTACCTGGAAGGCGCGCTCGGTCCACAGCGCGTACATCGTCGCCGAGGGGTGCAGGCCATCGTCGACCAGCATCACCGCTTCGGCGCCCGGAACGCGGCTGAGGTCGGTGATGTCGATGAAGGCCACCTGGTGCCCGGCGCAGATCGCGGCGGCCGCGGCGTTGTAGGCGTCCAGTTCGCGCCCCACCTGCACGCGGTCGCGACCGGCCTCGCGCGCATATGGGGTCACCCCCCAATCGGGGATGGACAGCACCAGCACGCGGTCGGCGCGCCCGCCGGCAAAGCCCAGCGCGCGCTGCAGCAAGGCGGTGAAGCGCGGGCGGTAGTCATCCACGCTGCGGCCGCGATACTGGTCGTTGACCCCGATCAACAGGCTGACCAGGCCGAACGGACCCTGCGGCGCGGCGGCATCGATGCCGGCCTCGAGTTCGTCGGTGGTCCAGCCGGTGGTGGCGATGATCTGCGGGTCGTCCACCGCCACGCCGATGTCGCGCAGGCCGGCGACCAGTTGCAGCGGCCAGCGTGCGGACGGCGCCACGCCCTCACCGATGGTGTAGGAGTCGCCCAGCGCCAGGTAGGACAGCGCCACTCAGGCCACCGCGCTGCGTGGCTTCAGCGGCACCACCTTGGTGTTGGCCTCGGCACGCCGCGCCAACGCGCGGTCGATGCGGGCGAACACATCGCGCATCACGTCCGCTTCGGGCAGCAGGGTGACCCGGAAGTGGTGGCGGTAGGGCACGTTGAAGCTCGAGCCCGGCACCACCAGCACGCCTTCCTCGTTCATCAGTTCCAGCGCGAAATCGTGGTCGTCGAAGCTGCGCGCCGCCGGCCCGACCACGGCCGGGAAGGCGTACAGCGCACCGGCCGGCGCCACCAGCGACAGATGCTCGCTGGCGTTGCAGGCCTCGATCACCGCGCGGCGGGTTTCGTACAGGCGGCCGCCCGGGGCGCACAGGGCGGAAATGGTGTCCGGGCCGTTGACCGCCGCATCGATGGCGTACTGGCCGGGCACGTTGGCGCACAGGCGCAGTGCGCTGAGCAGGTCCATCGCCGCGCGGAACTCGCCCAGCCGCTCGGCCGCGCCGGACAGCATCGCCCAGCCCACCCGCCAGCCGCAGGCACGGTGCACCTTGCTCAGGCCGCTGAAGGTGATGCACGGATGCTCGCCGGCCAGGGGCGCGACCGGATGGAACTGCGCGTCGTCGTAAAGGATCTGGTCGTAGATCTCATCGACCATCAGCAGCAGGTTGTGCTTGGCGGCGATGGCCACGATGCGCTCCAGCAGGTCGCGCGAGTAGCTGGCGCCGCTGGGGTTGTTCGGGTTGATCAACACGATCGCGCGGGTACGCGAGGACACCAGCGATTCGATCTCGACCGGGTCCGGCTGGAAGCCGTTCTCCGGCGCGCAGCGGTAGTACACCGGGCGGCCGTCGTTGAGGATGGTCGCCGCCGACCACAGCGGGTAGTCGGGCGAGGGCACCAGCACTTCATCGCCGGGGTTGAGCAGGGCGCGCAGCGACAGGTCGATCAGCTCGCTGACGCCATTGCCCACGAACACCCGGTCCGGGTGCGCATCCGGTGCACCCCGGCGGGCGTAGGCGGCGGCGATCGCCTCGCGTGCCTCCGGCAGGCCCTGCTGGTGGGTGTAGGGGTCGGTGCGGCCCATGTCGTCGGCGATCGCGCGCTGCAGGTGTTCCGGCGCGCGGAAGCCGAAGTTGCCGGGATTGCCGATGTTCAGCTTGATCAGCTTGCGGCCCTGGGCCTCCAGCTCCCGCGCTCGCCGCGCCAGCTCGCCCCGGATCTCGTAGCGGACTTCGGACAGGCGCTCGCGGGTGGCGAGCGGCTTCAGCGGGGGCGTGGACATGAACGGGCCGTCATTTCGGGCATGGAAACCGCATGGTAGCGGAAATGTTGCGTTGCAGGGCAAGCCTTTCGGGCCAAATTCCGAGCCCTGGCAAGCAGTTGCGGATGCGGGGGCGGCCAGCCTGCCCCGCGCCTGGCCGGGCCCTGCGACGACGCCCGGTCGCTACACCCTCTAGAATGGGCAGGATGAGCGAATCCACTGATTACCTCGCCCTGCAGACCATTGGCTGGCCCTGGCCGGGCGGCCCCGAACTCCCGGACTGGCAGGCCCTGTTCGAGCAGTTCCCGCAGGCACGCCCGGGGCGGGTGATCGAGCAGCATCGCACCGGCTACATCGTCTCGGACATGCCGGACGCGGCGATCAAGACCGAATCCCCGCCGGAGTGGCAGCGCCCGCGCTTCCCCAGCCATGAGCGCGCCGCGGTGGGCGACTGGGTCCTGCTGGAGGGCATCAAGATCGTGGCGCTGCTGCCGCGGCGGACCGCGATCAAGCGCGGCGCGGCGGGCGAGCATTACCACCAGCAGGTGATCGCGGCCAACATCGATACCGTGTTCATCGTCTGTGGCCTGGACGCGGACTTCAACCCACGCCGGATCGAGCGTTACCTGCTGCTGGTGGGCGGTGGCGGCGCGCAACCGGTGGTGGTGCTGACCAAGGCCGATCAGACCGAGTACAGCCAGGACGCCCTGGACGTGCTGGAAGAACTGGCCGCGCAGGACATCCCGCTGCTTGCCATCAACGGCAGGGACCCGGCCAGCGCGTCGGCGCTGCTGCCGTGGCTGGGCGCGGGCCGCACCGTGGTGCTGGTGGGCTCGTCCGGTGCCGGCAAGTCGACGTTGACCAATACGCTGCTGGGCGAGGAGCGGATGAAGACCGCCGATGTGCGGGTCAACGACTCGCGCGGCCGCCACACCACGACCCACCGTGCGTTGATCCCGCTGCCGGCCGGCGCGTGCCTGATCGATACCCCGGGCATGCGCGAGCTCAAGCCGACCGGTGAAGAGGCCTTGAGCGAAGGGGGCTTCGCCGACGTGGAAGCCCTGTCGGCGCAATGCCGTTTCCGCGACTGCGCCCACCAGCGCGAGCCGGGCTGCGCGATCCGTGCGGCCATCGACGACGGCACGCTGGATGAAGAGCGCCTGCTCAACTACTTCAAGCTCAAGGAAGAAGTGGCTGCCGCGGCGGCCAAGCTGGCCGTCCGCCAGGCGCAGCAGGCGATCGAGCGCAAGCACGTGGGCAAGGGTGCGCAGTGGCGCCCGGGCGGAAAGGGCGGACGCCGATAACCCAACGCCGTAGAGCCACCCCATGGGTGGCTGCGCGCGGTGCCGGAGCGAAATGCAGCCACCCATGGGTGGCTCTACGTGGCGTCGGAGCGGAATGCAGCCACCCATGGGGTGGGCCTGCGCCACCTCAGGCGCTGCGTGCAGCGCGCCCTGCGTGGCTGCTATTGTCCGCCCCATGAGCACACCAATGACCGTGGATCGTGAGGTGGCCCACCACACCGCGCTCGATGCGCAGCTGGTGGAGGCGGTGGGCGGCATCAAGCTGCTCGGCCTGACCAGTTGGCCGGCGGCGCTGCAGGCGCCTTTCCTGGCCAGCGTGGCGCGCGGCCAGCCGGTGTTGCCGCAGGTCGCCTACCCGCGGCTGGACTTCGGCGACACCCGCCGCGCGCTGGCCGCGCTCAGCGCCCAGTGCGACCCCTCCCATCCGATCGGCCTGTACGTGCAGCGCTCGGCGCACAGCTGGGACCTGGCCGCGGGCCTGCTCGAATCGCTGGGCACCGCTGAGGTCGACCGCTACTCGGTCGCCTTGTTCGGCGCGCCCGAACAGCCGCTGCCCGGCAATGGCCCCAGCACCCGCGATGCAGCCCGCCACTTCATCCAGATCGCGCAGGAACTGGACCACGAACTGCTCGCGCCCGAGGAACAGGTACCGGTCTCGGCCACCGCGCTGCAATTGCAACTGCAAAGCGACCTGGACGCGTTCTTCGAGTCGCGCATCATCAGCGTGCAGCTCGATCCGGAGCTGATCTCCAAGGCGGCCGCCGGCCCCACCCGCATCCGCCTGCGCACCAGCGCGCGCTTCAGCGCCTACGACCGTGCACAGTTGTTCCACCACGAGGCACTGGTCCATTCGCTGACCGCGCTCAACGGCCGCGAACAGCCGCACCTGCCCAGCCTGGCGCTGGCCTCGCCGCGGGTCACCGCCACCCAGGAGGGGCTGGCCACCTTCGCCGAGCAGATCACCGGCAGCATCGACATCGAACGCCTCAAGCGCATCAGCCTGCGCACCGAAGCAATCGCAATGGCGCGCGAGGGGGCGGACTTCATCGAGGTGTTCCGCTACTTCTGCGATGCCGGGCAGAACAACGAAGAGAGCTTCGCCTCGGCCCAGCGCGTGTTCCGCGGCGTGCCGCCCACCGGCGGCGCGGCGTTCACCAAGGACACGGTCTACCTGCGGGGGCTGGTCTCGGTGCATACCTTCTTCCGCCACATGCTCGCCGAAGACCGCCTGCAGGTATGCCGCTGGCTGTTCGCCGGCAAGATGGCGCTCACCGACGCGATCGCCTTCGCGCCGCTGTTCGAAGAAGGCATCCTGCGCCCGCCGCGCTGGCTGCCGCATTGGGTCAGCCGGGCCAATGGGCTGGCCGGCATGCTGGCGTTCTCATTGTTCGCCAACCGTATCCGCATGGACCAGCTGGCGCCGGAATAGCGCCGGCCGCGGGCTGGCGCATGCGGGATCACTCCGCCTGCGGGTGGGCTTTCTCCCAGGCGATATGCACGTCGGCCAGTTCGTAGAGCTGCTCGACCAGCGCCATCGGCAGGCCGTCGTCGTAGTCCTCGTCGTAGGCTTCATCGAACGGATCGATCTGATGCTCGCCGTCCACGGCCTGCAGCATCTGTGTCGGGACGCGCCGCAGTTCGTCCGCCGAATGCTCGCGCGGGCCGGCACCGTCCCACGCGTTCGGATCGAAACCGATGCCGTGGTCGGCATAGAAGCCATCGAGGTAGCGCTGTTGCACCAGGCCGATGAACGCATGCGCATCGCGCTCGTAGTCGGGCACTGCGTCCAGTGTGTCGTACTGGGCATGCCAGCCCGCGCCCACGCTCCAGAACAGCATCAGCGCCGTGGCCCGGTCCAGGTCGGGCTGGTCGGCCAGCCATGCCAGCGCGCGCTGATTGTCGCTGTAGTTGGAGCGGGCCACGTAAAGGTGGCGCTGTTCCGGCGTGGCCTGGAGAAGGTGCGCGTGCAGCAGCGCCCACTTGGCGGCGTCGTAATCCTTTTCGTTCATTGCCTGCTGTCCATGCTGTTGCGGTACGCCACGCATTGTACGTGCGGTGCCTGCGGCGATCATGCTCGTGCAGGTTTTGCGGGCTGGTTCGCATTTCATACGCCGCACGCCGTCGCGTAAGAATGCTTTCATCTTCCGCTCGCATGATGGTCACGCACCTGCATCGCGCAGGTCACCACCTCATCATGCAACGGATCACCATGCTTACCCGACCCCTGACGATCGCCGTGGCGATTGCGCTGTGCGCCGCCAATGCCCACGCTGCCGATGTGGACGCCACCACCGAGGCCAACGTCGCGCTCAGCGCGCAGACCCTGGACACCGTGTCGGTGATCGGCCAGGGCGAGACCCGTCAGGTCCAGCGCATCACGGCCGTGGACAAGGAAGTGCTGCCGCCGGGCACCAGCGGCCAGAAGATCCTCGACCGCCTGCCCGGCGTGTCGGTGCAGTCCAATGACGCGTTCGGGGCCAACGAGGAATCGCAGAGCATCACCCTGCGCGGCTTCGACAAGAGCCGCCTGGGCTACACACTCGATGGCATTCCGCTGGGCGACAACAGCTACGGCAACTACAACGGCCTGAGCATCGCCCGCGCGCTGATCGCCGAGAACCTGGCCGGTGCCGAACTGTCGCAGGGTATCGGTTCGCTGGGCGTGGCCTCCACCAGCAACCTGGGCGGCACCATCCAGTACTTCTCGCAGGATCCGTCCACCGAGTTCGGCGGTCGTGCCAGCGTCACCGTGGGCGATGACAACCAGCGTCGCGGTTACCTGCGCGTGGACACCGGCGACCTCAACGGCTTCTCGGCCTATGTCTCCGGCGTGCACCAGGAGGCGGACATGTGGGCCGAGCCGAACCAGAACCAGACCACCCGCCAGTTCAACGCCAAGGCTGTGTGGGCCGTGGGCGACAACCGTTTCGGCGCGTTCGCGGCCACCTCGCGCGTGAGCCAGGCCAACTACGCCTACCTGTCCAAGAGCATGCTCGCGCGCGGGCTGGGCTACGACTGGAACATCTACGCCCCGGACTGGGATCGGGCGGTGGCCGCGGCCTACTGCGCGCCAGGCACCTACAACGCGCAGAAGTGCGCCTTCAGCGGCGGCGTCAACAGCATCGACGATGCGTACTACCAGAGCCGCGCGCTGCGCGACGACAACCTGTATTCGCTGGATGCCGACCTGGCATTGGGCGAGACCTCGCGCCTGAAGCTGCTGGCCTACCACCACGAGAACCGCGGCCAGGGCCACTGGTGGGCACCGGGCCAGCCGTCCAACCCGGGCACCGCGCAGGCGCTGCCGATTTCCATCCGCAGCACCAACTACACCATCAACCGCCAGGGCATCACCGCGGCGCTGAGCTGGCAGTGGGGCATCCACGCGCTGGAAGCGGGGCTGTGGTATGAGCGCAACGACCACAATGTCGAGCGCAATTTCTACTACATCACCGGGCCGTTCCTGGATGACGGCTACCTCAACTACCCCGACCGTCGGCTGTTCGACCAGGACTTCGACATCCGCACGCGCCAGTTCTACGTGCAGGACCGCATGCGTTTCCTCGATGACCGCCTCACCGTCGATGTGGGCATCAAGAGCCCGAACACGCGCATGACCGCCAACGCCAAGCCGGGCACGGAGGCCAGCTATGCCTCGGGCACGCTGACGGCCAAGGAATCGGTGCTGCCGCAGGCGGGTATCGGCTTCAAGCTGAGCCAGAACCAGGAGCTGTTTGCCTCGTACTCGGAGAACATCGCGGCCTTCGTGGGCGGCGGCAGCGGTGGCCCGCTGCAGGTCTCGCCGGAATCGTTCGCGGCCAGCGCCGGGCTGGAGCCGGAGAAGTCGAAGACGCTGGAAGCCGGTTTCCGCACCTTCGGTGAGCGGTACCAGGCCTCGATCGCGGCCTACCACGTGATGTTCGACAACCGCCTGCTCTCGCTCAACCCGTGCACCAGCATCGAGGTGGGGACGCGGCCGGAGTGCATCACCCGCTTCATCAACGTGGGCTCGGTGAAGAGCCAGGGGGCGGAGCTGACCTTCATCCTCAAGCCGGTCGACGGCCTGCAGTGGTACAACGCGCTGTCCTGGAACAAGTCCACCTACGAGGACAACTACACCTCCGGCGGTGCGATCGTGCCGGTGGCGGGCAAGATCACGGTGGACACGCCGCAGCGGATGGCCTCCAGCGAGATCAGCTGGAACCGCGACGGCTGGTCGGCGAGCCTGCGCGCCAAGTACACAGGCAAGCGCTACTACACCTACACCAACGACCAGTCGGTAGCGGGGGTGACGACGTTCGATGCGGGCGTGGGCTATTCGTTCGGCCCCGGCCTCGGCCTGCGCGACGTCAAGGTGTCGCTCAATGCGACCAACCTGACCAACAAGCGCTATGCCGGCCAGCTCAGCTCGTTCGCGCCGACCGATCCCACTGGCACCCGTTACGCGATCCACGCCAGCGCGCCGCGCCAGCTGTTCATGACGGTGGCCGCTGAATTCTGATCGGGTGGGTCGAAGAGAGAAGCGTAAAGCGTAAGAGCAACATCAACAGCATCTCGCGTGCCGGGGCTGCTGGTTTGGTCGGGTACGGGTGGGGTGTCGGGACACGCCGCAAGTACGTCCATGTAGGCTCGCATGCGCCATCCATGGCGCATGACGGTCCCGCCACCCCACCCGTACCCGACCTTGACAGTGTGCGGGTGCTCAACAGGAACGCGGGATGCAGTGCGGCGCGTTGGGCGCCGCTGGTTGCTCTGCACGGTTCTGTTCCAGCCAAGGCCGCCGACCAACTGTCCAGGGCGGGGATGCAGCGTCGCGGACTGTCGTGTGCCATGGATGGCACACGCGAGCTTACAGGGATGTACTTGCAGCGTGTCCCGCGACGCTGCACACCGCGGCCAGGCACAGGCACTCGCAGGCATTCGCTCGACACTGACACCCAAAAAAAAGCCACGACGCCTCGCAGCGCCGCAGCTCACCTCGTGGGGGAGGTCGCGCGTCACAGCAGGACGCGCCAAGGTCAGAACATGTGCAACCCACCGTTCACCGCGTAATCGGCACCGGTCACGTAGGCCGCGTCATCCGACGCCAGCCACGCGCACAGACTCGCCACTTCCTCCGGCTTGCCCAGCCGGCGGATCGGCACCGAGCCGGCCAGCCGGTCCAGGACGTCCGGCGGGAAGCTGCTGATCGACTGGCTGGCGATGTAGCCCGGCGAAATCGTATTGACCGTCACCCCGCGCGTGGCCACCTCATTGGCCAGCGCCCGGCTGAAGCCGTGCATCGCCGCCTTGGCGGTGGCGAAATTGACCTGGCCGATCTGGCCCTTGTGCGCGCTGACCGAGCCGATGTTCACGATCCGGCCCCAGCCGCGCGCGGCCATGCCGTCGATGACCTGCTTGGTGATGTTGAACAGCGCGTGCAGGTTCGAGCCCATCACCGCGTTCCAGTCGTCCGGGCTCATCTGCCGGAACAGCACGTCGCGGCTGCCGCCGGCATTGTTGACCAGCACGTCGATCTCGCCGACCTCGGCCTTGACCTTGGCGAAGGCGGCCACCGTGGACGACCAGTCCGCGGCGTTGCCCTCCGAGGCGATGAAGTCGAAGCCCAGCTCGCGCTGTTCGCGCAGCCAGCCGGCCTTGCGCGGGGAGTTCGGGGCGCAACCGGCCACTACGGTGTGGCCGTTGCGGGCCAGCTTCTGGCAGATGGCGGTGCCAACACTGCCCATCCCGCTGGTGACGTAGGCGATGCGAAGAGTCATTGCAGAACGCTCCTTGGTAGGCGGATCAGGACGCAAGCGGGTACAGGCCGAACAGCAGGCCGCCGAGCATCAACAGCATCGAAATGGCGATGGCCCACTTCAGCGTGAACTTCTGGTGGTCGGCGAACTCGACCTTGGCCAGGCCCACCAGCAGGTAGGTGGACGGCACCAGCGGGCTGAGCAGGTGCACCGGCTGCCCGGCCAGCGAGGCGCGGGCCATCTCCACCGGAGTGATGCCGTAGTTGCCGGCCGCCTCGGACAGGATCGGCAGCACGCCGAAGTAGAAGGCGTCGTTGGACATGAAGAAGGTGAACGGCATCGAGGCGATCGCGGTGATCACCGCCAGGTACGGGCCCCAACTGTCGGGGATGATCGCCAGGAAGCTGTGCGACATCGCCTCCACCATCCCGGTGTTGTTGAGGATGCCGGTGAAGATGCCGGCGGCGAAGATCAGCGCCACCACCGACAGCACGTTGCCGGCGTGGTTGACCACGCGGCGGCGCTGCTCGGCCAGGTTGGGGTAGTTGATCACCAGCGCCATCGCGAAGCCCACCATGAACAGCACCGGCATCGGCAGCACGCCCATGATCAGTGCGGTCATCAGCGCCAGCGTCAGCACCAGGTTCACCCACAGCAGCCTGGGGCGCTTGATGTCCTCGGCGTCTTCCACGGTGGGCAGTGCATTGCCGTCGTCGGACACGCTGTTGTCCATCCAGCTGCCGCCCTCGGGCAGGCTCACCACGCCCAACCGGCGGCGCTCCTTCATGCCCAGGTACCACGCCAGCAGCAGCACGCCGGCGCAGGCGATCACCATCGAGGGGATCAGCGGCACGAACACGTCGGCCGGGTCCACGTGCAGTGCGGTGGCCGCGCGCGCGGTCGGCCCGCCCCACGGGGTGAGGTTCATCACGCCGCCGGCGAGGATGGTCACGCAGGTCATGTTCAACGCGTTCATGCCCAGCCGCTGGTACAGCGGCAGCATCGCCGACACCGTGATCATGTAGGTGGTCGAGCCATCGCCGTCGAGGGAGATCAGCATCGCCAGGATCGCGGTGCCCAGCACGATCTTCATCGGGTCGCCCTTGACGAAGCGCAGGATGATCCGCACCAGCGGATCGAACAGACCCGCATCGATCATCACCCCGAAGTACAGGATGGCGAACATCAGCATCACGCCGGTGGGCGCGATCTTCTTGATGCCCTCCAGCATCATCTCGTCGATGTCGGCGCCGAAGCCGCCGAACAGCGCGAAGATGATCGGAATGGTGATGAGGGCGACCAGCGGCGACAGCCGCTTGCTCATGATCAAGTACATGAATGTAATGACCATGCCAAAGCCGAGGATGCTCAGCATCATCTGCAGACTCCAGGAGGGGTAGTGCGGAAGGGAAGGCTCAGAAATCGAACTGCAGGCGGCCGGTCACCGCACGGGTGCGGTCCAGGTTGGCCGCGGCCAGGCGGTCGCGGTTGCGGCTCTCGATCAGGTTGAGCATGAAGCGCAGGTTCTCGCGCATGTACCAGTTGCCACCCAGCGTCCAGGCCTGGGTCTGCGCATCGCGCAGGTCCGGCTGGCCGATCAGGTGCTGGTCGCCGCGCATCTGGTCGTAGCGCAGTGCCACTTCGACGGCGCCGGCCTTGTGCTGGAAATCCTTGACCCGGCCGAAGCGGCCGGTCTTGCGGTCGTACACGCGCGACTCGCCGGTGACGAACCAGCTCACCAGCCCGTAGCCGGCCAGCACCTTGCCGCGCTGGCTGCCGTCGTCGAAGGTGGCGCCGCTGAACTCGCCCTGCCAGGACAGCGGCCCGCGCACCTGCGCGTACTCCAGCGACCACTTGTTGACGTCGGTGTCGCGCCCGGCCGAGAAATCGACCAGGGTCAGGCGGCTGTTGTCGGACAGGTGGCCGGCGGGGCGCGGCCGGATCTTCAGCCCCGGCACGCCATTGGCGCCTGGAGTGTCGTAGCGCTCATGCGCCAGCGACAGGCCCAGGTGCAGCACGTCGCCGGCGGTGGCGCCCGGTGCCCAGGTGGCACGGCCGCCGGCGGCGCGGCCCTTGACCTGCCAGGCATCGATGCTTTCCAGGCTGTAGGCGCTGGCGGCCCAGGTCATGTCGCCGCGGGCGGCCTGCCAGGAGGCGCCGAGGCGGTACAGCGGCGCCAGCGTGGTGCCGGCATTGCCGCGCTCCAGGAAGGTGCCGTAGTTGGAACTGGTGCGGTCGTCCAGCGAGAAGAACTGCTTGAACTGGCCCACGGTGAGCTTGCCGGCATCGCCGAAGCTGCGGCTGACGAACACGTCCTTGGCCTCGACCCGATCGCCGGAGAAGTCCGCTTCCAGCTTGTAGTCGACCACAAAGAACCTGCCCGACACGTCCACCCAGGCACGGCGGATCTCGGTGTCATCCTTGTTCGGCGTGCCGCGGCCGTCGTTGTCGAAATCGGCGAAGTCCAGGTGCAGGCGGCCGCCGAGCGTGGCGGTGACCGGACGGTCGTCCTCGCCGGCGTCAGCGGCCCAGAGCGGCGCGGCCAGCATCAGCAGGGTGCAGGCGGCCGGCGTGCGCCAGCGGGTTGCGTTCAGTTCCACGGACCCTCCCAGGTACTCGTTCGTGCAGTGGTGTCGTCAATGGCAGCGCAGGGGACTGCGGTGCGATGGCGCAGCCTAGTGCCGGGAAGCTGTCATCCACCTGTCGGGGGTTTGTGCACTGCAGCGAAGCCCACGAGGGCGGCCGCTCGCGCTAGCATTCGTGCACCTTCGACGATCCCTGCCCGATGCGCCTGCTGTTGGTGGAAGACAATCCGGACCTGGCCGATGCCATCGTCCGCCGCATGCGCCGCAGTGGCCACGCGGTGGACTGGCAGCGCGACGGGCTGGCCGCGGCCAGCGTGCTGCGCTACCAGAGCTTCGACCTGGTGGTGCTGGACATCGGCCTGCCCAAGCTCGATGGCCTGCGCGTGCTGGCCGGCATGCGCGAGCGCGGCGACAGCACCCCGGTGCTGATGCTGACCGCGCGTGACGGCATCGAAGACCGCGTGCAGGCGCTGGACGTGGGCGCCGATGACTACCTGGGCAAGCCGTTCGACTTCCGCGAGCTCGAAGCACGCTGCCGGGTGCTGCTGCGGCGCACCCGTGGCCAGGCCAGCGAAGTGGTGCAGATCGGCACGTTCCAGTTCGACAACGCCTCGCACCGGGTGAGCCTGGGGGGCCAGCCGATCGAGCTGCCCAACCGCGAGTACCGGCTGCTGGAAATCCTGATGGGCCGGCTCGGCCAGGTGGTCGGCAAGGACGAGATCGGCAATGGCTTGTTTGGCTTCGATGACGAGGCCGGCCCCAATGCGATCGAGCTGTACGTGGGGCGGCTGCGCCGCAAGCTGGCCGGGGCGCCGCTGCGGATCGTCACCGTGCGCGGCAGCGGCTACCTGCTGGAGGCCATCGAAGACCCCGCCGGCGCTGCGGCCGATGGCGACTGACCCGCGCACCTCCGGCTCGATCCGGCACACCCTGTGGCTGTACCTGGGCGCGTTCCTCGCCCTGTTCGCCGTCGCCCTGCTGTTCGGCGCACGCGATTACGGCCAGCGCGCGGCCAACCGTTCCTACGATCACCTGCTGGTGTCTTCGGCGCTGTCGATCATCGACTCGGTGGCCCTGGTGGAGGCGCAATGGCAGGTGGACCTGCCGTATGCCGCGCTGGACCTGCTGGCGATGGCCCCGGAGGATCGCGTGTTTTACCGCGTCTCCGACGCACGCGACGCCACCGTCACCGGCTACGCCGACCTCCCGGCGCCGCCGCATCCGCCCAGCGACCGCCCGCAGCTGTTCGACGCCCCCTACAGCGGCGAGCAGGTGCGCTTCGTGGTGGTGTCGCGGCGCGTGTCCTCGCCCTCGGCACAAGGCGAGGTGCGCGTGCAGGTCGGGCAGACCCGGCGTGCGCGCGAAGCACTGGCGCAGGACATGGTGACCCGCGCACTGCTGGCCATCGCCGTGCTGTCGCTGCTCTCGCTGGCCCTGGTGGGGCTCGGCGTGCATCGAGCCCTGCGCCCGCTGGTGCGCATGGAGCGCGACCTGGCGCGGCGCGAGCCGTCCGACCTGAAGCCGCTCGATGCCAGCGTGCCACGCGAGATGGACAAGATGGTCGGCGCGTTGAACCACTTCATGGGCCGGTTGCAGAGCAGCAACGAGACCCTGCGCGCGTTCATGGCCGAGGCCGCGCACCAGATGCGCACGCCGCTGGCGGCGCTGCGCGCGCAGGCGCAGCTGGCGCTGGACGAGGAAGATCCCGAGGACATGCGCCGCAGCCTGCATGCCATCGAGCGCAATGCCACTCACATGAGCCGCCTGCTCAACCAGCTGCTCAGCGATGCCAGCGTGATCCACCGCGCCAACCTGCAGCATTTCGGCCCGGTCGACCTGGCCGAGACGGTGCACCAGGCGCTGCACGAAGCGCTGCCGCAGGCACTGCCGGCCCCGCGCGTGCAGCTGGCGGTGAGCGCGCAGGCGGCCTGGGTGCGCGGTGACGCGCTGCTGCTGCGCGAGGCGATCAAGAACCTGATCGACAACGCCATCAAGTACGGTGGCGACGGTACGCTGCAGGTGGCGCTCACCGAAGAAGCGCAGCACTGCGTGCTCACCATCGCCGACCACGGCCCGGGCATCGCCGCGGCCGACGCCGAGCGGGTGTTCGAGCGCTTCGCGCGCGGCGAGGGGGCGGCGGCCGGCGGCGCCGGGCTGGGCCTGGCGATCGTCAAGCGGGTGGTGGATGGCCATGGCGGCCAGATCGACCTGAGCAACCGGGTGGGCGGTGGCCTGGTGGCCACCATCCGCCTGCCGAGGATGCATCCATGAAAACACGAGGGTGGTGGCTGCTGCTGGTGCTGGCGGCCGGCAACGCGTTGGCAGCGCCGGGCGACGTGCAGCGTTTCCCGGCCAAGGGCGCGCCGGTGGCGCAGCTGCGCATCCACGGCTCGACCGACATCGAGGTGTTCGCCACGGTGATCGCCGATTACCAGCGCCTGCATCCCGGTACCGAGATCCTGTACGAGGACGTCATCACCCAGGACATCTACGCCCGCTACCTGCGTGACCGTGGCGGCGCGCAGGCGCCGGACATGCTCATCAGCAGCGGCATGGACCTGCAGACCAAACTGGTCAACGACGGCCACGCGCTGCCGCACCGCTCGGCGCAGACCGATGCGCTGCCGGCATGGGCGCAGTGGCGGCACGAGGCCTTCGGCATCAGTTACGAGCCGGTGGCGATGGTCTACAACACCCGCACGCTGCCAGCGGCGCGGGTGCCGCGCACGCGCCGCCAGCTGCTCGAGCTGCTGCGCGCGCCGGATGCACCGCTGCAGGGCAGGGTGGGCACCTACGACGTGGAGCGCAGCAGCGTCGGCTACCTGCTGGCCACCCAGGACGGCCAGCGCGGCAGCATGGCCGGCGCGCTGCTCGGCGCACTCGGCGACAACGGCGTGCACCTGGAGGAGCGCACCGGCGTGCTGCTGGACCAGGTCAGCAGCGGCAAGCTGTCGCTGGTCTACAACGTGCTGGGCTCCTACGCGCAGGCGCGCATCGAAGCCGGTGCGCCGCTGGGCATCGTCGAGCCGGAGGACTACACCCTGGTGGTGCTGCGCACCGCGGTGATCCCGCGCAGCAGCCGGCACCCGGAGGAGGCGCGGCGCTTCCTGGACTACCTGCTCTCGCCGCGTGGCCAGCAGGTGCTGTCCCGCGAGGCGCGATTGATGCCGATCCTGCCGGCGCAGGGCCAGCAGCGCGGCCGCTCGCCCGAGCGCAGTTACCGCCCGATCCAGCTGGGGCCGGGCCTGCTGGTGTACCTGGACGCGCTCAAGCGCCGGCAATTCCTGGACGCCTGGAATGGCAGCATGCGCCAGCAAGGCCGGTAGCCGCGGCGGCTGGCCGTCAACCTCATTACAATTGGCCGCATGAGTGAACTGACCGTCCTGATCGCCGACGACCATCCGCTGCTGCGCGCGGCCGTGGTGCATTCGCTGCGCCAGTCGCTGCCGCAGGCGCAGGTGCTGGAGGTGGCCAGCGCGTCCACGCTGGAGGCGGCGCTGGACCAGCATCCGGAGATCGAGCTGGTACTGCTAGATTTGACCATGCCCGGTGCACGCGGCTTCTCCTCACTGCTGCACGTCCGCGGCGGGCATCCGGACATCCCGGTGGTGATCGTGTCGTCCAACGACCATCCGCGCGTCATCCGCCGGGCCCAGCAGTTCGGCGCGGCCGGGTTCATCCCCAAGTCGGCGCCGGCCGAGACCATCGGCCAGGCGGTCGCGGCGGTGCTGGACGGCGGGGTGTGGTTTCCGGCGATGGCCCCGGAACGCTCGGAGTCCGATGCGCTGCTCGCCGCACGCTTGGCCCAGCTCACCCCGCAGCAGTTCCGCGTGCTGCTGTGCCTGGCCGACGGCCTGCTCAACAAGCAGATCGCCTACGAGCTGGGCCTGGCCGAGAACACGGTCAAGGTGCACGTCACCGCGATCCTGAAAAAACTGGAATGCCACAGCCGCACCCAGGCCGCGGTGCTGGTGAAGGCGCTGGAGCCGGAAGGCGATGCCGGCGCGGGGCTGGACGGCTGAGCCCGCGGGCAGCGGAGGCATCGCCACCTGCGGAGAGTCTCAGCCGAGCATGGCTCGGCTCTACCAGAGCGCGGTACCCAAGCAATCGCGTATGCCGTTACCCGCGGCATACGGTACCCGGCACCCGGCATCCGGTAGAGCCGAGCCACGCTCGGCTGCTCCCCAATCCACGCGGTAGAGCCGAGCCACGCTCGGCTGCCCCCCAATCCACCCGGTAGAGCCGAGCCACGCTCGGCTGCTCCCCAATGCACCCGGTAGAGCCAAGCCACGCTCGGCTGCCCCCCAATCCACCCGGTAGAGCCGAGCCATGCTCGGCGGCCCCCCAATCCACCCGGTAGAGCCGAGCCATGCTCGGCTGCCCCCCAATGCACGCGGTAGAGCCGAGCCACGCTCGGCCGCTCCCCAATCCACCCGGTAAGCCGAGCCATGCTCGGCTGCCCCCAATCCACCGGGTAGAGCCGAGCCACGCTCGGCTGCCCCCCAATCCACGCGGTAGAGCCGAGCCATGCTCGGCTGCTCCTGAATCACCGATCACGCCCGATGCCGCACCAACACCTGCGTCATCAACGCCCGCAGCGCCGGCGGCCGCACCGGCTTGGACAGGAAGCCCCATCCGTTCGCAACCGCCTGCGCCTTCAACGCGTCATCGCGCTCGGCCGTCACCAGGATCACCGGTGGCCGTGCCTGCCATAGGCCACAAAGGTGCTCGTACAGCTCCGGCCCATGCCACTGGCCCATGCGTACATCCAGCAACAGCAACTGCGGCACGTTGAGCGCCGAGGCGATTTCCAGCGCCGCCTGCGGCCCGTCGGCCAGTTCCACCGCACAGCCCCAGCGCTCCAGCAGGGCGCGGGTGGCGGCGCATACGCGCGGGTCGTCATCGATGCTCCAGACCCGGCAATGCCGCAGCGGGCTGTCATCGCCTGCGTCAGTCGCCACGGCCGGAACCGGCGCCGGCGCTGGAATGGCCGCGGCATCGCCCAGCGGCACGCTGACCGCGAACACGCTCCCGCGTCCCAGCGTGGAGTGCAGGGTGATGCGATGCCCAAGCAGGCGCCCGATCCGCTCTACGATCGCCAACCCCAGCCCGGCGCCGCGTTCCTGCTCGACGCCATCATCCAGCCGCCGGAATTCCTCGAAAATCTCGCCCTGCAGGCTTTCCGGAATGCCCGGCCCCTGGTCATGCACCTCGATGCGCAGTTGGTCGCCCTGCCGTCGGCACCCGATCAGCACGCGTCCGCGCGGGGTATAGCGCAGCGCATTGGACAGGAAGTTCTGCAGGATGCGGCGCAGCAGCGCCTCGTCGCTGACCACCACCGCACGCGTATCCACCCAGCGCAGCTGCAGCCCGCGACTGTCGGCGGCGATGCCGAACTCGCGGGCCAGCGTCTCCAGCAACGGCGACAGCGCGAATGCGCGCACGTGGGTCTGCAACGCACCCGATTCCAGCCGCGAGATATCCAGCAGGCTGGTCAGGATGGCATCCTGCGCGGCCAGCGCCGCGTCCACGTGTTCGCTCAGCTCGCGCGCGTCGCCGTGCAGCTTGCCGCGCAGCACCGAGACGAACATGCGCGCGGCGTTGAGCGGCTGCAGCAGGTCGTGCACGGCCGAGGCGACGAAGCGTGACTTGTAGCGGTTGGCGCGCTCTGCCTCACGGCGCGCCTCGTCCAGGTCGCGGGTGCGCTCGGCCACGCGGTGCTCCAGCGCATCGGCCAGCGAGCGCAGTTCGCGCGCGGTGTTCTTGTAGGCGGTGATGTCGGCATAGCTGGTGACAAAGCCGCCGTCGGGCAGCGGGTTGCCACGGATCTCCAGCACGGTGCCGTCGTCCTTCTCGCTCTCGCGCATGTGCGGGCGGCCGCTGCGCAGGTGGTTGAGGCGGCGCTCGATGGCCTCGTCGATGGGCCCGGGGCCGAGCAGGCCGCGCCGCGCGTTGTACTGGAAGATCTCCTCGATCGGCCGGCCCACCCGGATCAGTCCGGCCGGGAACTTGAACAACTCCAGGTAGCGCGCATTCCACGCCACCAGTTTCTGTTCGTTGTCGATCACCACCACGCCCTGCGGCAGGTGCGCCAGGCTGCGGCTGAGCCCGCTGTCGGCCTGCTGGGCGGCCTGCAGCACGCCGTCCTGCGCAGTGCGCAGCTCCTCGGCATGCTGGGCCAGTACGCTCTCCAGCTCGCGCCGGCTGCGCTGTCGGTGCGCATCCAGCCGCCGCCGCTGCTGCACGAACAGCACCAGGAAGCCCAGCGCCAGCCACGCCGCGCCGCCGCCGATGGCCGCGCTGCGCCCGGCGCTGGTGGCCGCGCCGGCATCATGCAGCAGGTGCAGGTTCCAGTGTTCCTCGGGCAGGGCCAGGCTCTGCCACAGCATCGGCCCGGGCAGGACCGGCTCGAGCAGGCGCACCATGCGTCCGCCGTTGTCCAGTACATCTTCGGTGCGCACCCGCAACGGTTGCAGCGAGCGGTCGGCGTATTGCCGGGCCTCGAGCATCTCGCGGCGCTCGCCGTTGCCCAGCGGGCGCAGCAGGCGGTAGCGCCAGGCGTCGCGGTTGGCCAGGAACACCACGTCGTGCTCGTCACTGGCCAGCACCACGTCCGGGCTGGGCAGCCACTCCTGCTCCAGCGCGGACAGTTCGATCTTGATCACCACCACGCCCAGCCGCGTGCCGTTGTCCTCGATCGCCTGGGACATGAAGTAGCCGGGCACGCCGGTGGTCATGCCGATGCCGTAGAAGCGCCCACGGCCGGTCGCCAGTGCCTGGCGATAGTAGGGGCGGTAGCTGTAGTCCTCGCCGACGTTGCTGCTGGGCTGGTCCCAGTTGCTGGCCGCCACGGCCACCCCGTCGTGCCCCACCAGGGTCAGCGTGGAAGCGCGGGTGACCTGGTTGGCGCGCTGCAGTTTGAGGTTGAGGCGCTGGCGCGCCGCCGGATCGGGTGCCTGCAGCAGGGCAAGGCGCAGGTCCGGGTCCAGTGCCAATACCTGCGGCAGGGTGCCGAAGCGGTCAATTCGCTGCTGCAGGCCCTGGCCGTACAACTCCAGCTGCCGTTGCACCTGCTCGCTCTCGGCGGCCAGTGCACGCCGCCATGCGTAGTGGCCGGCGGCGGCCGCGCACAGCAGCGTGCCGCCGATCATCAGCAGCAGGGTCAACAGCAGGGTGCGATGGCGGCCGAGCCAATACATGGCGGCAGTCTACGGGCGTGCGGCGGGCGTGGTGTGCACGCCCGCCGCAGGCGACCGGATCAGAAGTGCATCTGTGCGCGCAGTTCGACGATGTCCGGCTTGGTATGCACGCCACGACGGCTGGCATCGGCCTTCACGTAGTTGGCCTGGAACTTGAAGTGGCTGGTGAGGTACCAGTTGGCGCCCACGGTCCAGTCGTGCTGGCGGCCGCCGAGCACATCGGCATCGTCCAGGTCCAGGCGGCTGTAACGGGCCACCAGTTCCACCGCGCCGTAATCGTGGGCCGGCTTGATGTTGGCCACCGCGCCGGCGTTGTACGGGCGCGACTCGCCGGTGAGCACCCAGCTGGCCATCGCGTACTGGCCATTGCCGGTGTAGTCCGGCTTGCCCTCGCGGGTAACGGTGGTCTGCAGCACTTCGCCCTGCAGCGAGAACGGGCCGCGGATCCAGATGCCTTCCAGGCCGGTGCGTCGGATCTGGTCGGCGGTGGCCAGGGCGCCGGAGTCGACCAGGCGGATGTCGGTCAGGCCCGCTTCCGGGCGCGCACGCAGGCGCGCGCTGGCCTCATGGTGTACGTCGCGGCCATCGCGGTAGCCGCGCGGGTTTTCCTGCGAGTAGGCCAGGCCCAGGTGGAGCACGTCGCCAGCGGCCTTGACCGGGGTCCATACCGCGCGCACCGCCTGGGTGGTGCCGGGGTTGTCGCCCTGCAGGTCCTTGCCGCCGTAGGCACCGGCCTGCAGCAGGTATTGCGGGCGCTCCAGCACCCATTCGGCACCGGTGCGGCGGCCTTCGTAGAACGCCTGCACGGGCAGGGCGGTCTCCAGGAAGCTACCGGCGCGCGAGGAGGTGCCCGCGTCCAGGCCGACCGGGGTCTTCATGTAGCCGAAGCGGAAGCGGCCCACGTCGCGGCCGAAGAACGCCTTGCTCTCAAAACGCACGAACACGTCCAGCCAGGTGTCGGCCTGGAAGTCGTAATACACCATGGCGTCGTAGACGCCCTTCTTCTTCAGGGTGGCGCCGAATTCCTTGCGGCGCACGGCGTCGGCATCCTCGATGCCGCTGTCGCCGGAGAAATCATTGAGGTCGTAGGCGATGTTGGCGGTGGCGGCCAGCTCGGTTCCATCGCTGAAGGCGACCTTGGTCGGCCAGTTGTCGAAATCGGCGGCCGAGGCCAGGGCGGGGGTAGCGGCCAGGCACAGGGCCAGCAGGGTCGGGGTCGGGCGCATGGAGGAGCGGCTCTCTGGATTCTTGAAGCGGACAGGACAACAACGGCCGCAGCGCCGGAAACTGTTGCCCTTCCGGGCTGCGCGCGGTCACCAGCCGCCGTGGGGGAGGGCGGGATGGGGGCAGTGTAGGCACTCCTCGCTGTCTGAACCGGGGGGCTAGTACCAATAGGTTATCTGCGCGGCGGTGACTCGCGCGTACAAATGCGTCCATCACCCGCCGCCGTGGCGGGATCCACCTGGAACTGGCCTGCCGCTGCCGAGCGGGCCGGACGCAACAACACCGCTTCTCCGGAGTCCGCCATGCACGTACCCACCGCCGCCCCGCTGCCGGCCAAGCCGCTGCCCTTCTACCGCCAGCTGTATTTCCAGGTGGTGGTGGCGATCGTCCTTGGCGCCGTCCTCGGCCACTTCGAACCGGCCTTCGCCGAATCGCTCAAGCCGCTCGGCGATGCCTTCATCAAGCTGGTGAAGATGATCATCGCCCCGGTGATCTTCCTCACCATCGTCACCGGCATCGCCGGCATGACCCACCTGCGGACCGTGGGCCGGGTGTTCGCCAAGTCGATGGCCTACTTCCTGTTCTTCTCCACCCTGGCCCTGATCGTGGGCATGGTGGTGGCGCACGTGGTCCAGCCCGGCGCGGGCATGAACATCAACCCGGCCGACCTGGACCAGACCGCGGTGCACAGCTACGTGGAAAAATCCCACGAGCTGACCCTGACCGGCTTTGCGATGGACATCATCCCGGCCACCCTGGTCAGTGCCTTCGTCGATGGCAACATCCTGCAGGTGCTGTTCGTGGCGGTGCTGTTCGGCATCGCGCTGGCCCTGACGGGCGAGAAGGGCCGCCCGGTGCAGACCTTCCTGGAGGCGCTGACCGCGCCGGTGTTCCGGCTGGTGCACATCCTGATGAAGGCCGCCCCGATCGGCGCCTTCGGGGCCATCGCCTTCACCATCGGCAAGTACGGGGTGGGGTCGCTGATCAACCTGGCCTGGCTGGTGGGCTCGTTCTACCTCACCGCGTTCCTGTTCGTGGCCGTGATCCTGGGCGTGGTCTGCCGCCTGTGCGGGTTCTCGGTGTTCAAGCTGGCCCGCTACCTCAAGGCCGAGCTGCTGCTGGTGCTGGGGACCTCCTCGTCCGAGTCGGCACTGCCTTCGCTGATGGAGAAGATGGAGCGCGCCGGGTGCGCCAAGTCGGTGGTGGGTCTGGTGGTCCCGACCGGCTATTCGTTCAACCTGGACGGCACCAACATCTACATGACCCTGGCCGCGCTGTTCATCGCCCAGGCCACCAACACCGAACTGACCCTGGGCCATCAGATCGCACTGCTGGCGGTGGCCATGCTCAGCTCCAAGGGCGCCGCCGGCGTCACCGGCGCCGGCTTCATCACCCTGGCCGCCACCCTGGCCGTGGTTCCGGAAGTACCGGTGGCCGGCATGGCGCTGATCCTCGGCGTGGACCGCTTCATGAGCGAATGCCGCTCGCTGACCAACTTCATCGGCAATGCGGTGGCCACGGTGGTGGTGTCGCGCTGGGAAGGCGCGCTGGACCGCGACCGCCTGGCCCTGGCCCTGGACGGCCGCGAGGCCGAGTTGCCGGCGCTGGCCACCGACGACCTGCCGTCGCCGTTGACCGCCTCGGCCCGCTGAGCCGCTGCCCGCGTGTGTGTGTGCAGGGCCCGCCCACTCCGCCTGGAGGGCGGGCCCTGCGTTTTTCACCCTGCTTGACCGGTGATGTGCTTTGTCATCGGGGTCGGTCACGCTGGCCGCATACGCTGCCGAACGGCCTGGGATATGTGCGGTTGCAGCATGGCCGCGACAGCGTAGCGACAGGTCCATCCACGCCAACGGGGGTATGATCCCCTGTTCCTCTCGCCCATTCATCTGCAGAAAGCGATGTCCAACGAAGATTTCAAACAGGCTGCCCTCGATTACCACCGCATGTCGCCGCCGGGCAAGATCCGCGTCGCAGCGACCAAGCCGATGCTGACCCAGCGCGATCTGTCGTTGGCCTATTCGCCGGGCGTGGCACACGCCTGCGAAGCGATCATGGCCGACCCGCAGCAGGCCAGCGAGCTGACCGCGCGCGGCAACCTGGTCGCGGTGATCTCCAATGGCACCGCCGTACTCGGCCTGGGCAACATCGGCCCGCTTGCCGGCAAGCCGGTGATGGAAGGCAAGGGCGTGCTGTTCCAGAAGTTCGCCGGCATCGATGTGTTCGACATCGAGATCGACGAGAACGACCCGGACAAGCTGGTCGACATCATCGCCTCGCTGGAGCCCACCTTCGGCGGCATCAACCTGGAGGACATCAAGGCCCCGGAATGCTTCATCGTCGAGCGCAAGCTGCGCGAGCGGATGAACATCCCGGTGTTCCATGACGACCAGCACGGCACCGCGATCATCGTGGGCGCCGCGGTGCTCAACGCCATGGTCGTCACCGGCAAGCGCATCGAAGACGTCAAGCTGGCCACCACCGGCATGGGCGCGGCGGGCATTTCCTGCGTCAACATGCTGGTCTCGCTGGGCCTGAAGAAAGAGAACATCCTGGCCTTCGACCGCGACGGCGTGATCCACACCGGTCGCACCGATCTGGACCCGGAAAAGGCGCGTTACGCGCGCGACACCGACAAGCGCACGCTGGCCGAGATCGTCGACGGCGCGGACATTTTCCTCGGCCTGTCGGCCCCCGGCATCCTGACGGCGGACATGGTCAAGACCATGGCCAAGGACCCGGTGATCTTTGCCCTGGCCAACCCCACCCCGGAAATCATGCCGGAAGTGGCGCGTTCGGTGCGCCCGGATGCACTGATCGGCACCGGCCGTTCGGATTACCCGAACCAGATCAACAACGTGCTCTGCTTCCCGTACCTGTTCCGCGGTGCGCTGGACGTGGGCGCGACGGCGATCAACGAAGAAATGAAGATCGCCTGCGTGCACGCGATCGCCGCGATGGCGCGCCGCGAGGCCAGCGACCTGGGTTCGGCCTATGGCGATGAAACCCCGAGTTTCGGCCGTGACTACCTGATCCCGCGTCCGTTCGACCGCCGCCTGCTGGTGGAGCTGTCGGCCGCCGTGGCGCAGGCCGCGATGGATTCGGGCGTGGCCACGCGCCCGGTGGCCGACATGGGCGCCTACCGCGAGAAGCTGGCCCAGTTCGTCTACCGCACCAGCCTGATGATGAAGCCGGTCTACGATCGCGCGCGCTCGGACAAGCAGCGCGTGGTGTATGCCGAAGGCGAAGAAGAAGTGGTGCTGCGCGCGGTGCAGAACGTGGTCGATGAAGGCCTGGCGCAGCCGATCCTGATCGGCCGCCCGGACGTGATCGAGTCGCGTATCGAACGCCTGGGCCTGCGCATGAAGGCCGGGGTCGATTTCGATATCACCAACATCAATGACGACCCGCGCTTCAACGAGTACTGGCAGTACTACCACAACCTCACCGGGCGTCGCGGCGTGACCGTGGCGGCGGCCAAGAACCTGATGCGTTCACGGCCGACGTTGATCGCCGCGGTGATGGTGGCGCGCGGCGAAGCCGATGCGATGCTGACCGGCGTGGTGGGCCGCTTCCACAAGAAGCTGGGCTACGTGCGCAGCGTGCTGCCGCTGGAATCCAAGGTGACCTCCACCTCGGCCATGACCGGCGTGATCAACCAGCAGGGCGTGTTCTTCTTCGTGGACACCCACGTGCAGGAAGACCCGACCGCCGAGCAGATCTGCGAAGCGACCCTGCAGGCGGCCTACCGCATGAAGCTGTTCGGGATCGAGCCGAAGGTGGCGCTGCTGTCGCACTCCAACTTCGGCAGCCACGATTCCAGGGATGCGCTGAAGATGCGTACCGTGCGTTCGCTGCTGCTCAAGCGCAATCCGCGCCTGAACGTGGACGGCGAAATGCAGGGCGACACCGCGTGGGACGAGGCGTTGCGCCACAAGTTGCTGCCCGACAGCACGTTGAAGGGCCGTGCCAACCTGTTCGTGCTGCCCAACCTGGAAGCGGCCAACATCGCCTACAACCTAGTGCGCGTGTTCACCGATGGCGTGGCGATCGGCCCGATCCTGATGGGCGTGGCCAAGCCGGTGCACATCCTGACCACCAGCGCGACCTCGCGCCGCGTGCTCAACATGACCGCCATCGCGGCGGTGGATGCGCAGATCCGCAAGCAGCTGGAGGCTGAAAAGAACGGCGCGTAACGCGCCGGTCTTTTGACCGCCAGCTACCAGAACGCGCCCTTCGGGGCGCGTTTTGGTTTCACGTAGATCCACGCCATGCGTGGATGCATTTCGCTCGGGATCACGCACGCCGCGACGCGGCTTCGGTGTGGTCTCAACGCCGGCCAGAACCCGGCACGCATCGATGCCGCCAGCCCGGACACATGCGCCGCGCTGCGCGCGGCATCCACGCATGGCGTGGATCTACGGCGATTGTTACGTCGCCGGTCGTTGTGCCGATGGTTATGTCGCCGCCAAACCGCGCCCCCAGGCTTCGCGTTACGCCGATCGAAACGCGTTCGCGGTGCCACGTAGATCCACGCCATGCGTGGATGCATTTCGCGGTGACAACAGGCACGCCGCGATGCGGCTTCGGTATGGCTTGAACGCCGGCCAGAACCCGGCACGCGTCAATGCCGCCAGCCCGGACACATGCGCCGCGCTGCGCGCGGCATCCACGCATGGCGTGGATCTACGCCGATTGTCACGTCACTGCCTGACGGCGTTCTTGGTGCCACGTAGATCCACGCCATGCGTGGATGCATTTCGCGGTGACAACAGGCACGCCGCGACGCGGCTTCGGTGTGGTCTCAACGCCGGCCAGAACCCGGCACGCATCGATGCCGCCAGCCCGGACACATTCGCCGCGCTGCGCGCGGCATCCACGCATGGCGTGGATCTACGGGATTGTTACGTCGCTGATCGTTGTGCCGATGGTTATGTCGCCGCCAAACCACGCCCCGGGTTTCGCGATATGTGGATGGAAACGCGTTCGCGGTGTCCCGTAGATCCACGCCATGCGTGGATGCATTTCGCGATGACAATAGGCACGCCGCGATGCGGCTCCGGTCTGGTTTCAACGCCGGCCAGAACCCGGCACGCGTCAATGCCGCCAGCCCGAACACATGCGCCGCGCTGCGCGCGGTATCCACGCATGGCGTGGATCTACGGGGATTGTTACGTCGCCGATCGATGTTTCGATGGTTATGTCGCCGCCAAACCACGCCCTGGGTTTCGCGATACGCCGATCGAAATGCCGATGCGCGTGTCGCGGATCGATACCCGGATTGTCACGTCGCGGATCAAAATGCCGATGGTCGGATCGCCGCTCAATGCGCCGATGGTGATGTCACCGATCGACATGCCAACGGTCACATCACCGATCAACATGCCGTCGGCGGCCTGGCCGATCAATACGCCGGTAGCCCACCGGTCACCAGCCTGCAATCTCGGCAAGGCCCAATACCCCCACGCGGCCCGGCCGCGGCGGAGGGCCACCGGCTCCCGCCGCCCTGGGCCCGACCAGACCCCCCAATGGCCAGCCCGGAGCGATCCCATGCGCAGTCGATCGACCAAACGCTATTTCCAACAGTTGTTCGCGCTGTACGCCGGCCTGGTCGGCGCGCGCTGACCGAGCGTCCGCGATCCCGGTCGTGCCGGCCATACCGGCCGTGGTCGGCTCCGCCATACTCTTGATCGCCGCGCGCCCGCCCATTCCTGGTGGGCACCCGCCGCGTCAACGTGACTGCACGTACGCCGCCCACAGCGCCGGCAACGCCAGCCCGGTGCGCTGGTCCCACAGTGCCGGCGTATACCGACCCTCGCGCAACGCCGCGTCCAGCGCCTTCACCAGCCCCGGGTTGCGCGCCTCGCTCCACTTCAGGAACGCCCCGGTCACCCGGTAGCCGGTATCGAAATGCTGCCCCGGCTTCACTACCGTCGGCAGTGCCCAGCCCGCCGCGGCATTTTCCCGCCCATAGCGGTCGCGCGCGTAGTCGGCGATGCCTTCCACCAGCCAGCCGGGCACGCGCTCGTTGGCGTATTCGGGGTAGCCCTGCACGATGTGCATCGCTTCGTGGGTGACCAGGTCCACGTCGTCGGGATGTTTGGCCAACCACCCCGGGTTGATGGTGATCGTGGTTGCCCCGTCGCCTTCGCCGACAAAGGCGACGCCGTCGTACGCCGGGTCGATCACGATGTGCGCCTGCGCCGGTGCGCCCGGATGGAAATCGGCACGTTCGCGCAGATACGCCGTGAAGAACGTCCCGATGATCCGCGCACGCATCGTCGCATCCAGCGCATCAGCCGGGTCGCGGTAGGTCAACGTCACCCCCTCGCGTTGCTGGTTGCCCTCGAACGCCGTTGCATCGAACGCCAGCAACGCCAGCATCATCATCCCGGTAGTACCGGCCGCTGGCCGGCTCCCCATGACCGCATCCGCTACCCGCCTGCAGAACGCCATCGCGACCATGCTCAACGCTCCCCGACCGGTGCCAGCAATTCCACCTCGGCCAGCTGCAGCCGCCCAGGCCCGGCGATGCGCAACCGGTACTCGGCGTACCGGCCCGGGGCGGTGATGCCGAACGGGCGGGTCTGCTGTGCCCAGGCGAAGTCCTCGCCACGGCGCTGGTCCAGCGTGATCCAGCGTCCACCGCTGCGGCGTGCTTCCAGCGTCCACTCGCCGCCCCGGATCGGGGCGTTGCCGCTGGTCAGCGTGTACATCGATGGCACGCCCTCGCTGACGCCGGTGAACGACACCGCGCTGGCACCCAGCGGCACCACGGTGCCGGCATCGTCATCCACCAGCGCCTGCAGCGACCGCCCATCGGCACCCTGCGCACGCGCACCGCTGCCCAGCAGATCATGCAGCAGGGCAGGGCGCTGGCCGCGCGCGGTGAGCGAGCGTGGGGCATCATCCGGGCCGCTACCCCAGGTGGAGGGCTTGGGCCCCATCACGAAGTCCAGGGTGGCGCCCTTGGCGATCACCTCGTGCGGCACCCAGGTTTTGGTCCACGGTTTGCCGTTGATCTTCAGCGACTGCACGTAGACGTTCTCGCGCGAGTTGTTGGCCGCGTTGACCGTCAGCACCGCGCCGCCCTGCAGTGCCACCCGGGCGTGGCGGAAGGCCGGCGAGCCGATCGCGTATTCCGGCGAGCCCATACGCAACGGGTACAGGCCCAGCGAGGCCAGTACGTACCAGGCCGAGGTTTCGCCGTTGTCCTCATCGCCGGGGTAACCCTGGCCGATCTCGCTGCCCACGTACAGCCGCGCCAGGATCTCGCGCACGTGCTGCTGGGTCTTCCACGGCTGCCCGGCGTACAGGTACATCCAGGGGATGTGGTGCGCCGGCTGGTTGCTATGCGCATACATGCCCATGCGCACGTCGCGCGCTTCGGTCATCTCGTGGATGGTGCCGCCGTAGGAGCCGGCAAACGCCGGGTCGGCGGTTTCCGGGGTGGCGAAGAATTCGTCCAGCTTGGCGGCCAACTGCGCGCGACCGCCGTACAGCCCGGCCAGGCCTTCGCCGTCGTGCGCGGCAGTGAAGGCGAAGGTCCAGCCGTTGGACTCGGTGTAGTCATGGCCCCACACGCGCGGGTCGTAGTCCTTGGCCGCCAGGCGCCACTGGCCGTCGGCGGTGCGGCCCTGGAAGAAACCGGCCGCCGGATCGAACAGCGTGGCGTAGGTGCCGGCGCGGTGGCTGAAGTAGTTGGCCTCGGTGGTGTAGCGCTCGCGCGCGGCGGCGCTGGTCGCGCGCTTGGCCAGCGCCTGCGCCATGTTGGCGATGCCGAAGTCGTTGAGCGCCCCTTCCATCGTCCACGACATGCCCTCGTGCACGTCCGCGCTGGCGTAGCCGCGGAAGGTGGAGCGATCCATCCCCTTGCGCCCGACATGCCGGTCCGGCGGCACCACGGTCGCGTTTTTCAGCGCGGCCGCATACGCCTCTTCCGGGTCGAAGCCGCCGATGCCCTTCAGCCACGCATCGGCGAAGGCTACATCCGAGCTGGTGCCCACCATCAGGTCGGCATAGCCCGGCGAGGACCAGCGCGCGACCCAGCCACCGGCGCGGTACTGCTCCAGGAAACCCTGCACCAGCGCGCCGGCGTCGTGCTTGGTGAACAGCGCATAGGCCGGCCAGGTGGTGCGGAAGGTGTCCCAGAAGCCGTTGTTGACGTAGACCTTGCCATCGCGGATCGGCGCGAAGCTGCGGGTGGCGCTGCCATCGGTGTTGTCGTCCGCCGCGCTGGCCTGGCTGGCATAGCGCCAGTCCGGCGCGGCGGCGGTGCCGGCGTTTTCATGCCCGGCGTTGGGGTACAGGTACAGCCGGTACAGGCTGGAATACAGCGTGGTTTTCTGGTCGTCGCTGGCATCGCCGATGTCGAACGGCGCCAGGCGCGCATCCCAGGCATCCTGGGCACGCGCGGCCACGCGCGCCAGGGTGTCATCGCTGGCCAGTTCCAGCGCCAGGTTGTGGCGCGCCTGATCGAGGGAGATCAGCGAGGTGGCGATGCGCATGCTGACCTGGCGATCGCTGCCGGCATCGAACTTGATGTAGCCGGTCGGGCGGCCGGTGTCGATGGTGCCGCTGCTGCGCCAGGGCCTGTCGAAGCTGGCCACCACGTACATGCGCGTGGCGCCATTGGACAGGCCGCTGCGCGTATCGGTATAGCCGGACAGGGTCTGCGTGGCCGCATCCAAGGTGAGCCCGCCACGCGCATCGACGTTGTCGAACAGCAGGTTGGCGTCGCCCTTGTCCGGGAAGGTGAAGTGGAACAGCGCGGCGTGGTCGGTCGGCGCGATCGCCGCGGCGATGCCGTTGTCGAAGCGCACGTCATAGCGGTAGGGGCGGGCCACTTCGTTGTCGTGCGAGAAGGACAGTGCGCGCTTGGCGCGGTCGGCCTCGGGCACGCCGCGACTGCTGGAGGGCATCACCTGGAACGTCTGGCGATCGCCCATCCACGGGCTGGGCTGGTGGCTGAGCGCCAGCGCCTGCAGCTGCGGCCGGTTGCGCGCATCGTTCTGTTCGTTCCAGCGATACAGCCAGTTGAGCGCGCCGGCGTCGGTGACCGGCGTCCAGAAGTTGAACCCGTGCGGGACCGCCGTGGCCGGGAAATTGTTGCCGCGCGAGAAGGTGCCGTTGGCCTGGCTGCCGCGCGTGGTCAATACCCAGTCCGAGGGGCGCTGCGGCGCACTGCGCGGCTGTGCATCGAGGCGGACATCGTCGATCCAGCCCGCGACCGGCGCACCGGCGGCGCTGGCCACCTGCAGGTCGACGCCCACCACGCGGCGCCCGCGCAGCGCCGCGACCTCGCCCAGGCGTACCGCCTTGCGCGCCCACTGCTGCGGGTACAGCGTCTTCGATTCGCCCTGCGCGGGCGCGCCCAGCGCGACCCCATGCTGGTCGCGCGCGGCGCTGGCCGAGACCCGGCTGCCGTCGTCCAGTACCAGGTCCAGCGAGACATACGTGGAGGCAACCGTATCGTTGCCGACGATCTCCGGCAGGACCAGCCAGCTCAGCGTGGTGTCGGCCTCGATCGCCACGTCCGTGTCGAACAGGCGGCGCTGCAGGGTGCCGCCCGGACTGGCGTAGTGCAGCGCGCGCAGGCCGCTGTAGCCGACCCCGGCCTTGGCCGCATACGGCGCGCGTGGGCCGTTGCCGATCGCCACCTGCAGCGACTGCTCGCCGACGGCGGGGGCCGGCTCGCCTGGCTCGAAGGAGGTCTGCAGGCCCTGGCCGAACGCGGGCAGGGCGAGCGAGGCGCAGGCCATGGCGAGGGCGAGCGGCAGCAGGGCGGGGCGGGCGGGGCGCGGAGCGGTCAGGGACATGCAGGAAACTCCCGGGAAGGGCAGGCGGCAGGCAGAGCCCGCATCGGCGACCACGGCAGACAGCATCACCCCGGCCGCCAGGCGGCGGACAGGAGGGCGATGCAGGTCCGGCGGGGGACGGGCCATGCGATCGGGACAGGAATCGAACCGCACCGATGCTGCAACAGGCATGGTGACGCTGGCAAGTGCCATTTAGTTCGATCCAAACCCGGAAAATCCGTCGGATCCCGGCCCGGTTGACAGCATCTTTGGATCGATTTAAAAAGAACGGTGCTGTGGTGCGGGACCCGCGCCAGCGTTGGCAGGCCGCCTCTATTGCCAGCGGTGATGCACCGGCGCCGGATGCTAGAATCATTCCCTTCGCAATTCCTTTGTGTGTCCACGCCATGAGCCATACCGCCACTGCGCCCGCCAACGCCGAGAAGCGCTACACCGTGCATCGCGCCGACCTGCCGCTGAGCTGCCCGACTCCGGAAATGGCGCTGTGGAACTCGCACCCGCGCGTGTACCTGCCGATCGAAGACGAGCCCAACGGCGAGGCCAAGTGCCCGTACTGCGGCGCTGTGTTCGTGCTGGCCGACTGAGCCACGGTCGTCTCCGTGCGCCGACTGACCGTGGTGCAGCTGCTGCCGGCGCTGCACTCCGGCGGGGTCGAACGCTCCACCCTTGAAATCGCCTCCGCCCTGGTTGCCGCCGGCCACCGGGCCATTGTCGTGTCCGCCGGTGGGCGCCTGGTCCAGCCGTTGCTGGCCAGCGGCGGCGAGCACCTTACGCTGGACATCGGCCGCAAGTCGCTGCTGACCCTTCGCCATGTGCGCAGCCTGCGCAACCTGTTTGCCGAGGTCGGCGCGGACATCGTGCACGCGCGTTCGCGGCTGCCGGCCTGGCTGGGCCTGTACGCGGTGCGCAACCTGCCGCCGGCGCAGCGCCCGCATTGGGTCACCACCGTGCACGGGCTGAACTCGCCGGGCCGCTACAGCGCGGTGATGACCAGCGGCGAGCGCGTCATCTGCGTATCCAACAGCGTGCGCGACTTCGTCCAGCGCCACTATCCGGGCGTGCCGGCCGAGCGCCTGCAGGTGATCCCGCGTGGCGTGGACGTGGCGCAGTTCCCGCGGGTGGCGCGCAACGACCGGCGTGCGCGCCTGGCCGTGGCCGCGCAGCACCCGCTGCTGGGCACCGATGCGCCGCTGTTGCTGCTGCCCGGGCGCGGCACCCGGTTGAAGGGCCATCGGCATGCGCTGCAACTGCTCGCCGGCCTGCACGCGGCGGGCGTGCCGGCCAAGCTGTGGATGCCCGGCACCCGCGAGCCCGGGCGCGAGACCTATGTGGCCGAGCTGGAGGCGCAGGCGCGGGCGCTCGGCGTGGCCGATGCCGTGCTGATGACCGCGCCCACCTCGCGCATCGCCCAGGCCTATGCGGCCAGCGAGCTGGTGCTGCAGCTGTCGGACAAGGCCGAAGCCTTTGGCCGCACCGTGCTTGAAGCGCTGTCAGTGGGCCGCCCGGTACTGGCCTGGGACCACGGCGGCGTGGGTGAGCTGCTGGCCCAACTGCAGCCGTCCGGTGCGGTAGCCTTGCACGACGATGCGGCATTGCTGGCGCGTGCGCAGCACCTGCTGCAGCACCCGCCCAGCCTGCCGCCGCGGATCCCCTTCACCTTGCAGGCGATGCAGCGTGACACGCTCCAGCTCTACACCTCTCTCGCCGGTTGAACCGGCCCTGGCGCCCGGCTCTCCGGCCTCGCGTGCCGGCCGCTGGGCGCCGTGGTGGGTGCTCGCCTTCGTGGCGTTGTGGCCGTTGCCGGGCATCGCCGAGAGCGTCCTGGTGCTCGGTGCGCTGTATGCGGCCGTGCGCATGGTGCAGTTGCGCATGCAGGGCAAGCAGCGCCTGCTCAGCGCACCGGCGTGGGCGCTGACCAGCATCCTGTTCCTGGGCTATTGGCTGCCGCAGGCGTTTTCCGCATTCGATGCCATCGACCCTGGCACGGCGTGGCGCAAGACCGCCGCCGGCCTGCGCTACCTGCCCTTCATGTGGCTGGTAGCCATCGCGGTCGCCACCCCGCAGCGACGCCGGCTGACCCTGGGGGGCATCGCGTTGATCGCGGCGGTGTGGACGCTGGATGCGTTGGCGCAGGCAGTGTTCGGCAGCAGCCCGTTGTTCTGGTCGATGGACCAGCTCAAGTGGGTGGTCAGCGGGCATGGCCTGTGCAGTGCGCAGGAAGTGGCCGCCGCCGACCGGCTCAGCGGCGTGCTTGGTCCGTGCAATCTCAAGTTCGGACAGGTGCTGGCGAGTCTCTCACCGTTCCTGCTGTTCGCTGCGGCGCGGCGTGGCGGTGTGTGGGGCTGGGCGCTGGCGGCTGCCGCCGTGGGCGTGGTGCTGGTGCTGGCCGGCTCGCGGGCGGCGTGGCTGACCTATGCGTTGGTGGTGGTGTTCTCCGGCTGGCGCCTGTTGGGCGCGCGCGGCCTCGTGGCCTGCGTGGTGATCGGCCTGGTGGCTGCGGTCGCGGTCGGGCTGGGCTCGGCGCAGGTCCGCGAGCGCGTGGCGCGCACCGCGATGGCCTGGGAAGGCGAGGGCGACGGCGTCAACCAGGCCTTGTCCGGGCGCGCGCAGATATGGGAGGCGGCCGGCTGCATGATTGCCGGCCATCCGATCAACGGCGTGGGCGCGCGGGGTTTCCGCGATGCCTATCCCGGTTGCAACCCGGCCCCGCGGACGCAGGAGGTGTGGGGCGAAGGCCCGGCCCTGCATGCGCACCAGATCGTGCTGGAAATCCTTGCCGAGACCGGCGTGCTCGGTCTGTTGTTGTGGCTGGCCGCCGTGGCCCAGGCCTGGCGGGCGTGGCGCTTCGCCCCGCTGCCGGCGCGCGAGCGTGCGCGCCCGGCGATGCTGGCGTTGGCGGTCACCGTGTTCCCGCTCAACACCCACCTGGCGTTCTATTCCACCTTCTGGGGCGGCCTGACCCTGCTGCTGGCCGCGTTGTATGCCGGCAGTCTGCTGGCCAGGGACGACGCGTAGCGCCACGCGGTGCGTGGGCGCGGGGTAGCCGGCATCGCGGGGCAGCCACCCATGGGGTGGCGCTACGCGGCGCTGGCATGCGCACGTTGCGCCACGCGGTGGGTTGTTGCTGGGTGTGTCGGGTGTTACGGGGCAGCCACCCATGGGGTGGCTCTACGGGGCGCTGGCATGCGCACGTTGCGCCACGCGGTGGGTTGTTGCTGGGTGTGTCGGGTGTTACGGGGCAGCCACCCGTGGGGTGGCTCTACGGGGTGCCGGCATTTCCACCTTGCACCCATGCTGTGGATGGTTGCGGGGTTGCCGGCACCGCGTGCAGCCACCCATGGGATGGCGCTACGGCTAGCGGTAATAATCGCTGCGGCCGCCCGGCTGGCGCTTGAAGCGGCGGTGGATCCACAGGTACTGGTCCGGGGCCTCGCGCACCATGGCTTCGATGGCCTGGTTGACGCGGGCGGTATCGGCTTCCACGTTCTCGCTGGGGAAGTTCTCCAGCGGCGCACCGATCTTCAGGAAGTACTTCCCGCCTTCGCGACGGTGGAAATACGGCACTACCGCGCAGCCGGTCATCCGCGCCAGCTGGTGGGTGGCGGTGATGGTGGCGGCGGTGTGGCCGAAGAACGGCACGAACACGGTGTCCTTGCCGCGCATGTCCTGGTCCGGCGCATACCACAGGAAACCGCCCTTCTTGAGGTGGCGCACGGTGGCGCGGATGTCCTCGTTGGCGTACATCGCCTTGGCATAGCGCAGCCGGCCGAACTTCACCGCCCACTCGTACACCGGGTTGCGGTGCTTGCGGTACATGCCGGACAGGTCCACGTGGTCGCACAGCAGGCGCCCGCACATCTCCAGGGTCATGAAGTGGCCCGATACCAGCAGCACGCCGCGGCCCTCGGCCTGCATGCGCTGCAGGTGTTCCAGGCCTTCGACCTGCACGTGGGGGCGGATGCTGTCGATGCTGCCCCACCAGGCGCGGGCGAACTCGAAGATGCCCACGCCCAGCGCGTCGAAGCTGTCGCGCAGCAGGCGCTGGCGCCAGGCCTCGTCCTTTTCCGGGAAACACAGTCGCAGGTTGACCTCGGCCGCGCGCCGGCGGCTGCCGGCCAGTCGGTAGGCCACGGTGCCCACGCCGCGGCCCAGTGCGCGCTGCAGCAGCCAGGGCAGGCGGGCGATGCCGAAGGCGGCGAACATGACGGCGAACATCGGCCAGTTGCGCGGGTTGCGCAGGGACGGGCGGGTGGCGGTGGAAGCGTTATCTGACATGGATCGGATTCTAATGGATGCATCCCGGCAGGCCCATCACGGCAGTGCGGGATGCCTTCCCCGCGCCGCTCCCGTATCCTCTGCGCATGCGCAAAAGCCCTGTCGAATGGATCCTGCGCGGCCTGTACTCGGCCGTGCTGTACCTGTTGCTGCCGATCACCGTGTACCACCTGGTCTGGCGCGGGTTCCGGGTGCGCGAGTACTTCCGGCGCTGGGACGAGCGCTACGCCTCCTATCCGCATTCCAGTGGCCAGCCGCGGGTGTGGCTGCACGCGGTGTCGGTGGGCGAGGTCAACGCGGCGGCGCCGTTGGTGAATGCGCTGCGCACGCTGCGCCCGGACATCCGCTGGGTCATCACCACGATCACCCCGACCGGTTCGGAGCGCGTGCGCGCGCTGTGGGGCGATGCGCTGGACCACGTCTACCTGCCGTATGACGTGCCCGGCAGCGTGGGCCGCTTCCTCGGCCACTTCAAGCCGAGCCTGGCGCTGATCCTGGAGACCGAGCTGTGGCCCAACCTGCTGTTTGGCTGCCGTGACCGCAACATCCCCGTCTACATCCTCAACGCCCGCCTTTCGGCGCGCTCGCTGCGCGGCTACCGGCTGCTGAGCGCCCTGATCGGGCGCGCGCTGCGCACGGTCACCTGCGTGGCCGCGCAGTCGCAGGATGATGCCGAGCGCTTCATCCACCTCGGCGCGCTGCCCGAGCAGGTACAGGCGCTGGGCAACCTCAAGTTCGACATCGCCGCGCCCAACGTGCAGTCCTTCGTGGCCCAGTTCCATGCCCTGGTGCCCTCGGATCGCCCGGTCTGGATCGCCGCCAGCACCCACGAAGGCGAAGAGCAGGCCACCCTCGACCTGCACCGTCGGTTGCGCGAGGCGCTGCCCGGCCTGTTGCTGCTGTGGGCGCCGCGCCACCCCGAGCGTTTCCCGCGGGTGGAAGCGCTGGCCCGCGAACAGGGCTGGAAGGTCGCCACGCGTCGCCAGCAGCAGTGGCCGCAGGCCGACACCGACGTGTTCGTGATCGATACGCTGGGCGAGCTGATGTCCTTCTACGGTTGCGCGCAGGTCGCGTTCGTCGGTGGCAGCCTGCAGCCGATCGGCGGGCACAATCTGCTGGAGCCGGCCGCGATGGGGACGGCCGCCGTGACCGGCCCGCACCTGCACAACTTCGCCGAGATCTCCCGGCGCATGCGCGAAGCGGGCGCGGTGGTGATCGCCGAGGACGCGCAGGGCGTGGGCGATGCCCTGCTGACCCTGTTGCGCGACCCGCAGGCGCGCGAAGACATGGCCCGCGCCGGATGCATGCTGGTCAGCAACGGACGCGGCGCGCTGGAGCGCACCGTCGCGCTGATCGCCCCGCACCTGCCGCCCCCGGTGGAGTGAACGGCCGGCGGCGGCCCCTTACGCCGCCAGCAGCAGGTCGCCAAGGAACAGGTAGGCGAAGCCGAAGTAGATGAACACCCCGAGCAGGTCCATCACCGAGGTGATCATCGGCGAGGACAGCGTGGCCGGGTCGGCGCCGATGCGGCGCGCGGCGAACGGCAGCAGCGCGCCGATGACGCCGCCGAGGGCGGTGCACACCAGCATGCTCGAGCCGACCACCAGCAGCACGTCCATGCCCACGCCCTTGCTGAACCAGGCCAGGATCGCTTCGAGCACGGCGATGCTGATGCCCAGCGCCGCGGCGACCGGCAGTTCGCGCCGGATCACGAACCACACGTCGCGCCAGCCCGGCTTCACCTCGCCCAGCGCCATGCTGCGGATCACCAGCGTGGCCGACTGGCTGCCGGTGTTGCCGCCCATGTCCACGATCGGCGCGATGAAGGCGGCCAGCACGATCACCTGCGACAGCAGTTCTTCCTGCGCGGCGACGAAGGTGCTGGTGAGGATGCCGAAACCGGTGAGGATCGCCAGCCAGAACACGCGCACGCGGAACATCTGCTTCAACGGGGTGGTGCGCACGTCCAGGTCGTTGCCGTGGGCACTCACCGTGCCACCGAAACGGGCCAGCTGCGTGGCGTCCTGTGCTTTCTCGATGTCCATCGCGTCATCGACGGTGACGATGCCGAGCATGCGCCCGGATGCGTGGGTCACCGGCAGCGCGAGCAGGTCGTAGCGGCGGATCAGCTCGGCCGCCTGCAGATCCGGCAGTCCTGCGTCGGCGCGGACCGGATCGGCATGCATGATCGCCCGGACCGGGGTGGCTGCATCGGCCAGCACCAGGTCGCGCAGTGACACCGTGCCGCGCAGTGCATTGTCAGGGTCCAGCACGAAGACGATGTTGACCGTTTCCTTGTCCAGCGCGGTGGCGCGCAGGTGCGCCATCGCGTCGGCTACCTGCATCTCCGGCCGCACCCATGCGTAATCGGAGGTGGCCACCGCGCCCGCGGTGCCTTCCGGATACGCCGCCATCGCCAGGATGTCATCGCGCTCCATCTTGGCCAGCGCCGGCAGCAGCGACCGCCGGGCACGTTCGCCGAGACGGTTGTACAGGTCGGCACGGTCGTCGGACGGCATGTGCTCGAACACCTGTACTTTCGCCGCGGGCAGCATCGCCGCCAACAGATGGTCCTGCCGGGCGGGCGGGAAGTGCGCGAACAGGTCCGCGCGTACGGGTGGGGGCAGCAGCATCAACACGCCCAGGCAGGTATCGGTATCGAGTGCGTCGAGGGCGTCGACCAGGTCCGAGGCATGGGTGCCGGCGGCGATGCGGGCGAATGCGGCGGCATCGTGGGAAAGGGACAGGGTGCGGATGGAGGACAGGAGGTCGTTGCGGTTCATGGGGGCTCCAGGTGCAACAAGGGCGTTGGATGGCCCGCGCGGCGCGTGCGCGTTCACCGTGCGCGAGCGGCGACGCGATGCAGGCGGAAAACGCGGTGGCGAAGCTGCGGACGATGACGTCGGTGCGACCGCTCAGGGCGGCGCGGCAAGGTTGAAACCGAGCGTGATCCAGCGGCTGTCGCGTTGCCGGTGCAGGTGGCCGGCGAGCAGGTCCACGCTGGCACCGGGCCACAGCACGCGGCGCAGGCCGAGCTGGCTGCCGCGCTCGCGGGCGGCATCCTGTGCGGTCTCGGCCAGCAGCGACCAGCGGCGCGTCATGCCGATCTCCACGCCGATCCCATCGGTGCGACCGTGCACGGCGCCTTGCTTCGCCCAGCCCAGGTTGAGGTGCAGTTGCACGCGCTCCTGCGCGCCGGGTGCGATCGTCAGCGGCAGGTTGAGGGCCCAGTCATCGGCACGCGGGCGGTACGTATTGCCACCGATGCCGGCGCTGACGGCCAGTCCCCACTGCCGTGGTGCACGCGCGACCAGGACGTGCTTGGCACCCAGTGCCCAGTGGCGAGCGGCCTCGCCGGGCGCGCGCGTCAGGCCCAGTGACCATTCGGTGTCGGCCAGGGTGCAGGCCGGTACGGCGGTCCATTCCTGGCCGGCATCGGTGTGGCGCACCCAGCTTTCCAGTTGGCACTGTTGGGCGTCGGTGATGCCGGCATCGTCGACCAGCAGGCTGGCGGCGGCGTGGGTGGTGAAGGGAAGCATTGGTGCGCTCAGCAGCAGCGGCAGTGCTCGGTAGACGTGCATGGGCCATCTCCAGGCGATCGGAAACGCCAGCGGCACCCTCGTCGGGGTCTGTCGGGAAAGCGGTACGGGTGATGCGAGGCCGGCGCGTGGGCTGCGCCGGAAGGCCCCGTCCTGTGCGCGGACGGAACCGACCTTGGGGTCAGCGGGTCCGTCGGCTCAGGTGCCGCGACACGATCGACTGTGACTGTCCAAGGAGGGGTCTCTGGGGGCGGGAAGGGGAGTGCGGGGCGGAAGTTAGAGCGTGTGGCCGGGGCGGTCAAGCGCTTTTCGGCGGTCTATACCAAGGTATTCAAGGCCTATGCCGATGCTCGCCCGAAGACGGTGCGGATCGGTGTTTCGGGAGCGGCATGCCCTGTTGTCGGCGAATGCGAGGAAATGTCGTGAGTGGCCGGCACGGCGCTTGTGGCGGCGGGTCATGGGGAGCTGCTTGGCGATGCCGGGGCTGCGTGCAGCCACCCATGGGGTGGCTCTACGAGGGGGGGCGATGACACCTGCGGTCGGATTGGGCGACGACGTTGCGTCGTGCCGTGCGTGGCTGCGGGGTGATGCCGGGGCTGCGTGCAGCCACCCATGGGGTGGCTCTACGAGGGGTGTGCCAGAAAAGAAAAAGCCACCCGCCTGCGGGTGGCTTTTTCGTGTGCGGCAGGGGCCGGACTCAGTTCACCTGGGTGCTCGGCGTTGCCGCGGCCTGGGTCAGCAGGCGGTTGATGTCCTGCAGTTCGGCGATGTCCAGCGTGCCGACGGCCTGGCCCAGCTGCAGGCGGTTCTGCAGGAAGGTGTAGCGCGCGTTGGCGTAGTCCAGCTGCGCCGAGAACAGGATGCGCTGGTTCTGGATCACGTCCAGCACGGTGCGCGTACCCACTTCCAGGCCGACCTGCGAGGCGTCGTAGGCGCTCTGCGCAGAGACGACGGCCAGGCGGCGCGCTTCCACTTCGCTGATGCCGGCGACCAGGGTCTGGTAGGCATTGCGGGTGTTGCGGTCCAGGGCACGCTTCTGCTGCTCGTAGCCGTCCTGGGCGATGTCACGCTGGGCCAGTGCCTGGCGCACGCCGGACTGGGTGGCGCCGCCAGAGAAGATCGGCACGCTCAGGGTGAGGCCGACGCTGTTGCTGCGACGGTCCGGGCTGAAGCTGTCGCCGCTGCCGACCACGTCGCCCCAGCTGGCCGACTTGCCGGCCGTGGCGCCCAGCGACAGGGTCGGGTAGTGACCGCCACGGGCGGCGGCGACGCCGGACTCGGCTGCGGTGACCTTCAGCTGCTGCGCTTTCAGCGCCGGGTTCTGCGCCACTGCTTCGCCCACCAGCTGGTCGATCTGCGCGTACTTGGCCGGCAGCTCCGGGCGGAAGTCGGCCGGCAGGGCACGCAGGTCGGCGACCGGCTGGCCGGTCAACTCGGTCAGGGCCTGGTAGCTGTCGGCGAGGGTGTTCTGCGCGACGATGGTGTTGGCGCGGGCCTGGTCGTACTGGGCGCGCGCTTCATGCACGTCGGTGATCGGCGCCAGGCCCACTTCCAGGCGCTTGTCGGCGAAGTCGAACTGCTTCTTGGCTGCCGCTTCGTTGGTCTGCGCGGCGGTCAGCGATTCGATCGCCACCAGCACGTTGAAGTACGCCGCCGAGGTGCGCACGATCAGGTCGTCGTTGGCCGAATCCAGGGTGAAGTCGGCCGCCTTGCTCAGGTCGCGCTGCGAACGCAGGTTGGCGAACTGGGTGAAGTTGAACAGCGTCTGGCTGCCGTTGACCGTGTAGTTGCGGCTCTTGGTGGTGAACGAGCTGGACGTCAGGTCGTGGTTCGGGTTGGTGCGGGTGCGGTTGAGCGAGGCCTCGCCGTTGAGCTGCGGCAGCAGCGCGGCACGCGCCTGCACGGCGCCTTCCTTGTCGTACAGGCGGGTCGATTCGGCGGCGGACAGCTGCGGATCGCCATTGCGCGCCATTTCGTAGACCTGCAGCAGGTCGGCGGCGGAGGCGGTCATCGGCAGCAGGGCGGCGGCCAGCGCAATAGCGAGGGATCGGCGGATCATTGCGGCTTCCTTGGACTCAGAGTTGGAACTGGGGCGCCGGAGCGGCACCGCGCAGGTAATCGATATCGGTTTCGAACAGCGACTCGGTGCTGCCATCGGCCTTGACCAGCACCGCTTCCATGACCGGCGAGCGGCCGCGGATCACGAACAGGCGGCCACCCGGACGCAGCCACTGGGTGAAACGTGACGGGATGGTGTCCACCGCGGCGGTCACGCAGATCGCGTCGAAGCGACGGTCGGTGTCCCAGCTCAAGGCGTCGGCGGTTTCGATCCGCACGTTGTTGCCCAGGCCGGCGGCATCCAGACGCGCGCGCGCGCTGGCAGCCAGTTCCGGCTGGATTTCCAGGCTCAGCACTTCGCGGGCCAGCTCGCCCATGCAGGCGCTCAGGAAGCCGCTGCCGGTACCGATCTCCAGCACTTCATCCCCCGGCTGCAGGTCGAGCGCCTGCAGGGTCCGGCCTTCGATGACCGGCTTCATCATCTTCTGCGCGAAGCCCAGCGGCAGTTCGATGTCGGCGTAAGCGAGGGCCTTGTGCGATTCAGCGACGAACGCTTCGCGCGGCAGGCGTGCCAGTACGTCGAGCACGCGGATCTCCAGCACGTCCCAGGGACGGATCTGTTGTTCGACCATCAGTTCGCGGGCGTGGGAGTAATCGATCGTCATGAGGTTTCTAGTTCCAGCGCAGTGGGCCGGCCATTTTACCGGTGCCGGGAGCCGGCGGCGCGCTGAGAGCATCGCTGCCGTCGCGCCGGGGTCGCAGTGCCGGAAGTCACCGCGACCTCCGGTCCATTCATGTTGATGTCACGCCGGTGGGCGTGGCGCGTACGCCCTCAGGAAGAAGTCGACGCTGGCGCCCACCTGGGCGTTGGCATCGCACTCGGCCGGGGTCGGTCGCAGCCCGCACATCATATGCGTATGCAGCTCGCCTTTGAGCAGCGTCATCAGTTGCAGCGCCGCCGTCTGGCAGTCCTCGATCTCAAGCTCGCCACGGGCCACGCGGGCCTGCAGGAAGTCGGCCAGGGCGTCCGTGGTGCGTTGCGGGCCGGCCACCCAGAACATCTCGCGCAGCCGGTCGTCGGTTTCCGGGGCCATCATCACCCGCTGCACGGCCACCGCTTCGGCCGAGGTGATCATGCTGAAGAAGGCATGGCCGATGCCCATCAACTGGTCGCGCAACGGGCCTTCGGCGTCGGGCACGAACAGCGCGTCGGGCAGCATGGCGACGCAGGTGGATTTGACAGCTTCGGTGAAAAGGGTCTCTTTGTCGCCGAAATGACTGTAAACCGTCAGCTTGGAGACGCCCGCCTGTGCGGCGATGCTGTCCATGCTGACGCCGTTGTAGCCCTGCTCGACGAACAGTGACTTGGCCGCGTCCAGGATCGCGGCGCGCTTGCCCAGGTCCTTGGGTCGGCCGGGCCCGGACGCCTTGGCAGGCGGCTTGGCGGGGGCGACGGGAGAGGTCGGATCAGTCATCCAAACAATACTAGACCAATCGGTTCGATATTTATACTATACCGGCTGGTTCACTATTGGCCGTGCTGCAACAGTATGTGTTGCCAGCGCGTTCTTCCGGATTTCCTTTCAGGTCCTGTACCTCATGAAAAACATGCGATGGGTGGGCGGCGCTGCGCTGCTGGTGATGTTGGCGGCGTGTGGCAGGCAGGATGCCGAACCGGCGGCGGCGATCCCGGTGCTGGTGGTGCATCCGGGCACCGTGGCCGGCCAGGAAGCGGCCGCCTATCCCGGTGAGATCCACGCCCGCCAGGAAAGCCCGCTGTCGTTCCGGGTCGGTGGCAACCTGGTCAAGCGCCATGTCGATGCCGGCCAGCGCGTGACCCGCGGCCAGCTGCTGGCCGAACTGGACGCGGCCGACTACGCCTCGCAGGCCGCTGCCTCGCAGGCCCAGCTGGCCGCGGCCGAAGCGGACCTGGTGCGCGCCCGCGACGACCAGAAGCGCTACGCCACGCTGGCCGAGGACCAGCTGGTGAGCCGCTCCGCGCTGGACCAGCAGACCGCCGCGTTCAAGGCCGCGCAGGGCCAGGCCAACGCCGCCCGCGCCAACCTGGCCGTGGCCCGCAACCAGGCCGAGTATGCGCAGCTGCGCGCGCCGGCCGATGGCGTGATCGCCAGCCGCCAGGCCGAAGCCGGGCAGGTGGTCAGTGCCGGGCAGACCGTGTTCACCCTGGCTGCCGATGGCGGCCGCGAGGTGCTGATCGCGCTGCCGGAAAGCAGCATCCGCGACTACCAGGTGGGCCAGCCGGTCCAGGTGGAGCTGTGGAACCGTCCGGGCCAGCTGCTGCCCGGCACGATCCGCGAGATCGCCCCGGCCGCCGACGCGCAGGCGCGCACCTATGCCACCCGCGTGAGCCTGGCGCCGGAGGCGCAGGGCGAAGTGGAGCTGGGCCAGAGTGCGCGCGTGTTCGCCACGGCCGGCCGTAGCGGCACCCAACAGCTGCCGCTGGCGGCCGTGCTGCGCGGCGCCGATGGCAAGGCCAGCGTGTGGGTGGTGAACCCGGCCAACGGGGCGATCAAGGCGACCCCGGTGACCGTGGGGGCCTATGGTGCCGAGACGGTGCCGGTGCTGTCCGGCGTGAGCGCCGGCGACTGGGTGGTCGCCGCGGGCGGGCACCTGCTGCGCGAGGGCCAGGTGGTGACCCCGGTCGACCGCCAGAACCGCCCGGTGCTGGCACCGGCAGCCGCCCCCGCTGCCGCCGGCAAGGGGCACTGAGCCCGTGCGCCGCTTCAATCTCTCCGAATGGGCGTTGGGCAATCGCCCGCTGGTGCTGTTCGCGATGCTGGCCTTCGCGATCATCGGCGCGTGGTCCTACAAGCACCTGGGCCAGTCCGAGGATCCGCCGTTCACCTTCAAGGCGATGGTGGTCCGCACGATGTGGCCCGGTGCCACCGCCGAGCAGGTCTCTCGCCAGGTCACCGAGCCGATCGAAAAAGCGCTGATGAACACCGGCGAGTACGAGTTCATCCGCTCCTACTCGCGCCCGGGCGAATCGCAGGTGATCTTCATGGCGCGCGACAGCCTGCGCTCCAAGCAGATCCCGGACCTCTGGTACCAGGTACGCAAGCGCGTGGGCGACATCCGCGCCACGCTGCCGCGTGAGATCGTCGGGCCGTTCTACAACGATGAGTTCGGCGACACCTTCGGCAACATCTACGCGTTGACCGGCAAGGGCTTCGATTACGCGGTGATGCGCGACTACGCCGACCGCATCCAGCTGGAGCTGCAGCGCGTGCCGGACGTGGGCAAGATCGATCTGGTCGGCCTGCAGGACGAGAAGGTCTGGATCGAACTGTCCAACACCAAGCTGGCCACCCTGGGCGTGTCGCTGCAGCAGGTGCAGCAGGCGCTGGCCGACCAGAACGCGGTCGCTGGCACCAGCTTCTTCGAAACCCCCACCGACCGCGTGCAGCTGCGCGTGACCGGCCAGTTCGATTCGATCGAGGACATCCGCGCGTTCCCGATCCAGGCCGGCGAACGCACCCTGCACCTGGGTGACATCGCCGAGGTCAAGCGCGGCTTCGCCGACCCGGCCTCGCCGAAGATGCGCTTCATGGGCGAAGACGCCATCGGCCTGGCCGTGGCGATGAAGGACGGCGGCGACATCCTCAAGCTCGGTGCCACCCTGGATGCCGAGTTCGAGCGCCTGCAGAAGACCCTGCCGGCGGGCATGCAGCTGCGCAAGGTGTCCGACCAGCCGCACGCGGTGGAAGAGTCGGTGGGCGAGTTCGTGCAGGTGCTGACCGAAGCGGTGGTGATCGTGCTGCTGGTCAGCTTCTTCTCGCTGGGCCTGCGCACCGGCCTGGTGGTGGGCGTGACCATTCCGCTGGTGCTGGCGATGACCTTCTTCGTCATGCATTACTTCGGCATCGGCCTGCACAAGATTTCGCTCGGCGCGCTGGTGCTGGCGCTCGGCCTGCTGGTGGACGATGCGATCATCGCGGTGGAGATGATGGCCACCAAGATGGAGCAGGGCTACGACCGCCTGCGCGCGGCCAGTTTCGCCTGGGAATCCACCGCCTTCCCGATGCTGACCGGCACGCTGATCACCGCGGCCGGCTTCCTGCCGATCGCCACCGCCGCGTCCAGCACCGGCGAGTACACCCGCTCGCTGTTCCAGGTGGTGACCATCGCGCTGGTGGTGTCGTGGATTGCCGCGGTGCTGTTCATCCCGTACCTGGGCGACAAGATGCTGCCGGACCTGTTCAATCCGCAGCTGCCCAAGCCGACCAGCCTGGCCGGGCGCTGGCGTGCCAGGCGCCTGCAGTGGGCCGACCGCCATCCCGCGTTCGCGCGCTGGATCGCGCCGAAGGAACATGCGCACGACCACGACCCCTACCAGCGACCGTTCTACACGCGTTTCCGCGGCTTCCTGGATACCTGCCTGCGCCATCGCTGGTGGGTGATCGGCGCCACGATTGCGTTGTTCATCTTCTCGCTGGCGATCTTCCGCTTCGTGCCGCAGCAGTTCTTCCCCGATTCGACCCGGCCCGAACTGATGGTGGACATCGAACTGGCCGAAGGCGCGTCGCTGGCCGCCACCCAGGCCCAGGCCAGCAAGCTGGAGAAGCTGCTGCAGGGTCGCGAGGGCATCAGCAACTACGTGGCCTACGTGGGCACCGGTTCGCCGCGTTTCTACCTGCCGCTGGACCAGCAGCTGCCGGCCACCAACTTCTCGCAGTTCGTGGTGCTCACCGCCGATGCCAAGGCCCGCGAGGCGACCCGCGACTGGCTGATCAAGGACGTGATCAAGCAGTTCCCGGACGTGCAGATGCGCGTGACCCGTCTCGAGAATGGGCCGCCGGTGGGCTATCCGGTGCAGATGCGTGTGTCCGGCGAGCACATCGCGCAGGTGCAGGCGATCGCACGCCAGGTCGAGGCCAAGGTGCGCGAGAACCCGCACGTGATCAACGTCAACCTGGACTGGAGCGAGCCGAGCAAGGTGGTACGGCTGGTGATCGACCAGGACCGCGCGCGTGCGCTGGGCGTGAGCAGTGCGCAGGTCAGCCAGTTCCTGACCAGCTCGCTGGCGGGCATGAGCGTGAGTACCTACCGCGAAGGCAATCGCCAGATCGAGATGCTGCTGCGCGGCCCGGACAACGAGCGCGCCCAGCTGGGCATGCTCGGCAGCCTGGCCATCCCCACCGCCAGCGGTACGTCGGTGACGCTGTCGCAGGTGGCGCGGCTGGAATACGCCTTCGAAGACGGCATCATCTGGCACCGCAACCGCCTGCCCACGGTGACCGTGCGCGCCGATATCGGCGATGGCATGCAGCCGCTGGACGTGGTGCAGCAGATCCTGCCCACCCTGGAGGGCATCCGCGCGCAGCTGCCCTCGGGCTATCTGCTGGAAACCGGCGGCACCGTGGAGGATTCGGCACGTGGACAGAACTCGATCAAGGCCGGCATGCCGCTGTTCCTGATCGTGGTGGCCACGTTGCTGATGCTGCAGCTGCGCAGCTTCTCGCGTGCGGCGATGGTGCTGGTCACCGCGCCGCTGGGCATCATCGGCGCCACGCTGTTCCTGCTGCTGTTCCGCGCGCCGTTCGGCTTCGTGGCGCTGCTGGGCACCATCGCGCTGGCCGGCATGATCATGCGCAACTCTGTGATCCTGATCGACCAGATCCAGCAGGATATCGACGCCGGGCACGACCGATGGCACGCCATCATCGACGCCACCGTGCGCCGCTTCCGCCCGATCGTGCTGACCGCGCTGGCCGCGGTGCTGGCGATGATCCCGCTGTCGCGCAGTGCCTTCTACGGCTCCATGGCGATCTCGATCATGGGCGGGTTGATCGTTGGTACCGTGCTGACCCTGGTGTTCCTGCCGGCGCTGTACGCGGCGTGGTTCCGGGTGAAGCCGGATGAAGGGAAGACCGGCGAGGGGTAATCAATGGCGGGAGAGCCCACCGTCGGTCGGCTCTCCCCACGCATCCCGTAGAGCCGACCGTTGGTCGGCTGCCCTCAATCCCGGCGCGGAGAGCAGCCGACCAACGGTCGGCTCTACGGGCGTGGCCGCTTTTCAGCCGTGCAGGCGTGCCAGCACCGCGTCGGTGGCCTGCGTGGTGCTCACCGCCAGGTCTGAAGTAGAGCCGACCGTTGGTCGACTGCGCCCGATGCATCCCGTAGAGCCGACCGTTGGTCGGCTGCTCTCAACCACGGCGCGGAGAGCAGCCGACCAACGGTCGGCTCTACGGGCGTGGCCGCTTTTCAGCCGCGCAGGCGCGCCAGCACCGCGTCGGTGGCCTGCGTGGTGCTTGCCGCCAAGTCTGAAGTAGAGCCGACCGTTGGTCGGCTGCGCCCGATGCATCTCGTAGAGCCGACCGTTGGTCGGCTGCACCGATGCATCCCGTAGAGCCGACCGTTGGTCGGCTGCCTTCAATCCCGGCGCGGAGAGCAGCCGACCAACGGTCGGCTTTACAGGCGAGGCCGCTTTTCAGCCGCACAGGCGCGCCAGCACCGCGTCGGTGGCCTGCGTGGTGCTCACCGCCTGGCCCTTGGCAGCCAGGTCTGCAGTGAACACGCCGGCATCCAGCGCCGCATGCACGGCCGCTTCCACCGCGGCGGCTTCGTCCTCCAACCCCAACGAATGGCGCAGCAGCATCGCGGCGCTGAAGATGGTGGCGTAGGGGTTGGCAATGCCCTTGCCGGCGATGTCCGGGGCCGAGCCGTGGATCGGCTCGTAGATGCCCACCGCGCCCGGCTCGCCCAGCGAGGCCGACGGCAGCAGACCCAGCGAACCGGCCAGCATCGAGGCTTCGTCGGTGAGGATGTCGCCGAACATGTTCTCGGTGACGATCACGTCGTACTCGCGCGGCTTGGCCAGCAGGTGCATGGCCATCGAATCGACCAGCTGGTGCTCCAGCGCAACGTCCGGGAACTCGTCGCGGCCGATGCGCGCGGCCACGTCGCGCCACAGGCGCGAGGTTTCCAGCACGTTGGCCTTGTCCACCGACGTGACCTTGCCGCGGCGGGTCTGCGCCAGGCGGAAGGCGGTGCGCAGCACGCGCTCGATCTCGCCCACGCTGTAGCTGCACAGGTCGCTGGCGGTGTCGGCGGTGCGGGTCTTCTCGCCGAAATAGATGCCGCCGGTCAGTTCACGCACCACCACGAAGTCCACGCCCTTCAGCAGCTCGGCCTTGATCGGCGACGCGTCCAGTGCGGCTTCATGGGTGCGCACCGGGCGCAGGTTGGCGTACAGGCCCAGCGCCTTGCGGATCGCCAGCAGGCCCTGCTCCGGGCGGACCGTGGCATTCGGGTCGGACCACTTCGGGCCGCCCACCGCGCCGAGCAGAATCGCCTGGGCGTTGCGGCAGGCGTCCAGCGTGGCGGCCGGCAGCGGCTCGCCATGGCGGTCGATGGCGATGCCCCCGATGTCGTGTTCGCTGAAGTTGAAGGTGTGGCCAAAGCGGCCGGCAACGGCGCCCAGCACCGCGACGGCGGCGGCGGCGACTTCCGGACCAATGCCGTCACCCGGCAGTACGACGATCTCAGCGTGCATGTTCACTCTCGTAAAGTTCGATGTCAGACGTGCGGCCCAACAGGTAGCCCAACTGGTCCACGCCCTCCAGCAGGCAGGTCTGCGAGAAGCCGTCCAGCGGGAAGGTGTAGACGCGGCCATCGGGCGTGCGCAGCTCGCGCGCGGCGATGTCGATGGTCAATGTGTCGTCCGGGCGCTGCATCAGCGTCTGCACGTCGGCCTCGTCCAGCACGATCGGCAGCAGCCCGTTCTTCAGGGAATTGCCGCGGAAGATGTCGGCGATTTCGCTGCTGACGATCGCGCGCAGGCCCAGGTCGGTCAGCGCCCACGGCGCGTGTTCGCGCGAGGAGCCGCAGCCGAAGTTGCGCCCGGCCAGCAGGATGCTGCGTCCGGCGTTGTGCGGCTGGTTGAAGGCAAAGCCCGGGTTGGGCATGCCGTCGGCCTGCCAGCGCCAGTCGTTGAAGGCGTGCTTGCCCAGGCCGGCGCGCTCGGTGGTGGACAGGAACCGCGCCGGGATGATCTGGTCGGTGTCGATATTGGTCTCGCGCAGCACCACGCTGGTCGAGGTCAGGGTGCGGAAGCCGCTCATCAGGCCACCTCCTGGGCGGCATACAGGTCACGCGGATCGGACACCCGCCCGTTCACCGCTGCCCAGGCCGCGGTCATCGGCGAGGCCAGCAGTGTGCGCGAGCCCGGGCCCTGGCGGCCTTCGAAGTTGCGGTTGCTGGTGCTCACCGCCAGCTGGCCGGGTGCCACCAGATCGCCGTTCATGGCGATGCACATCGAGCAGCCCGGCTCGCGCCACTCGGCCCCGGCGGCGCGCACGATGGCGTGGATGCCTTCGGCCTCGGCCTGCCGCTTGACGATCTCCGAGCCCGGCACCACCAGCATGCGCACGCCCTCGGCGACGCGGCGGCCCTGCAGCACCTGCGCCACTTCGCGCATGTCGCTCAGGCGGCCGTTGGTGCACGAGCCGACGAACACCACGTCCACCGGCGTGCCGGCCAGGGTCTGCCCGGCGTGGAAGTGCATGTAGTCCAGGCCCTTCTGGTCGGCGGCATCGTTGGCCGCCGGGATCGGCTGGTCCACCGCGATCGCGGTGCCGGGGTGGGTGCCCCAGGTCAGCGTGGGGCGGATGTCGGCGGCCTCGATGTGGACCTGCGCATCGAAGCGTGCGCCGGCGTCGCTGCGCAGTTGCGACCAGGCCGCCACGGCGGCGTCGAAGTCGGCGCCCTTGGGCCCGCGCGGGGTGTTGGCCACCCAGTCGAAGGTGGTCTGGTCCGGGGCCACCATGCCGGCGCGTGCACCGGCCTCGATCGACATGTTGCACAACGTCATGCGCTGCTCCATGTCCATCGCCTCGATGGCGCTGCCGCGGAATTCCAGCACGTGGCCGGTGCCGCCATTGACGCCGATCACGCCGATGATGTGCAGCACCACGTCCTTGGCGCCCACGCCCACCGGCAGCACGCCGTCGACCGTAATGGCCATGGTCTTCGCCTTGCGCTGCAGCAGGCACTGGGTAGCCAGTACGTGGCCCACTTCGCTGGTGCCGATGCCGAAGGCCAGGGCGCCGAACGCACCGTGGGTGGAGGTGTGGCTGTCGCCGCAGACGATGGTCATGCCCGGCTGGGTGAAACCCTGCTCGGGCGCGATCACGTGCACGATGCCGCGGTTGGCCGACTGCAGGTCGAACAGCTCGATGCCGTGCTCGGCACAGTTGCGCGCCAGCATGGCCACCTGGGCTTCGGAGGCGGCGCTGGCGTAGGGCAGCTTGCCGTCGGGGCCGGCCGGCAGGGTCGGGGTGGAGTGGTCCATGGTGGCCTTGGTCCGATCCGGCCGGCGCGGTGCCAGGCCGCGCTCGCGCAGTTCGGTGAAGGCCTGTGGCGAGGTCACTTCGTGGATCAGGTGCAGGTCGATGTACAGCACGGCGGGCGCGCTGTCCGATTCGGGCACGACGATGTGGGCGTCCCACAGTTTGTCGTACAGGGTGCGGGGAGCTGGGGTCATGGAATGGCCTTGCTGTGTTCGTGTCAAAGATAGGTCAAACGGTGCGCAGGCGCGCATCGAAGCGCAGCCGCACGTAATCGGCGGTCCACTGGCCGCGCGCGTCGCACTGGGTGGGCTCGAGCAGCGCGACCGCGTCGTCGATGACGCGCTGGCGCTGTGTAGCGTCCAGGCCGGTCAGGAACGGCGATGCAAAGGTGCGCAGCCAGCCGCGCATGCCGGTGGGCAATGCGGTGGGACGGGCCTGCATCTCGATGTAACGCACCTGGAAGCCGTGCGCGCGCAGGCGCTCGGCGTAGTCGTCGGCGGTGGGGAAGTGCCACGGGAACGCCGGCACCGCGTGGCCGTTGCCGCACAGGGCGGCCTGCAGCGCGCTGGTGATGGCCACCACGTTGCCGTGCCCGCCCATCTCGGCCACGAAGCGGCCGCCCGGCTTCAGCGCACGGGTAACGCCGGCGATCACCTGGTCGGCACCGCGCATCCAGTGCAGGGCGGCGTTGCTGAACACCGCATCGAACTGGCGGGTGAAGGTCAGGGCATGGGCATCCATGACATGTGCCTCGATGCCACGTGCGCGCGCGCCGCCGACCAGCTCCGGCGAGGCGTCCACGCCGGTGATGTGCGCGCCGCTGAGCGCCAGGTCGACGCTCAACACGCCGTCGCCGCAACCCAGGTCGAGGATGCGTTCACCGCGCTGCGGATCGAGCAGCCGCGCGACCGCACCGCCGAGCACGGGCACGAAGCCGGCGTCGATGGCGTAGTCGTGCGCGTTCCACTGCTGGCCGGCGTCGGGGGTGGTGTGGCTGTCGAAGGCGCTCATGCAGACTCCTCAGGCGGCGGCGCTGGCCGCGGGTTGTTCGGCGGTGGCGTTGCGCTGGCGCAGCAGGCGGTTGGCCACGTCCAGCCAGGCCAGGGCGGAGGCTTCGATGATGTCGCGGCTGGTGCCGGTGCCTTCGTACTCCACGCCGTCGTGGCGCACGCTCAGGTTGGCTTCGCCGCGTGCATCGGCGCCGATGCCCACGCTGTGCACGTGGTAGCTGTCCAGCATCAGCTGCACGCCGGTGGCGGCCGACAGCGCGCCGAACAGCGCATCCACCGGGCCATCGCCCTGAGAGGTCTCGGCCACGCGGTTGCCGTCCGGGTCGGACAGCTCGACCAGCGCATTGGCGCGGCTGCCCACGTCACTGATGGTCATCGAGGCCAGGCGGTAACCGTTCTGGGTGGCGCTGCCCTGCATCAGCACCTGCAGGTCGGCGTCGGTGACCACGCGCTGCTGCTCGCACAGCGCCTTGAACTGCTCGAACACGTGCTTCAGTTCTTCCTCGTCCAGCCAGAAGCCCAGCGCACGCAGGCGCTGCTCGACCGCCGCGCGGCCGCTGTGGCGGCCCAGCACCATCTGCGAGGACTCCCAGCCCACGTCTTCCGGGCGCATGATTTCGTAGGTGCCGCGGTGGCGCAGCATGCCGTGCTGGTGGATGCCCGACTCGTGCGCGAACGCGTTGGCACCGACGATCGCCTTGTTGCGCTGTACCGGCATGCCGACCAGGCGCTGCAGCAGCTGCGAGGTGGAGACGATGCGCGGGGTATTGATGCGGGTGTCTTCCTCGTAGAAGGCATTGCGGACCTTCAGCACCATGGCGATCTCTTCCAGCGAGCAGTTGCCGGCCCGCTCGCCGATGCCGTTGATGGTGCATTCCACCTGGCGTGCGCCGCCTTCGATGGCCGCCAGCGAGTTGGCCACGGCCAGGCCCAGGTCGTTGTGGCAATGGGCACTGAAGATGATGCGGTCGCTGTCGGGCACCCCGGCGATGACGCGCTGGAACATGCCGCGGATCTCTTCGGGGGTGGTGAAGCCGACCGTGTCGGGCAGGTTGATGGTGGTGGCGCCGGCGGCCACGGCCACGCGCGCCACCTCGATCAGGAAGTCTTCCTCGGTGCGGGTGGCGTCCTCGGCGGAAAACTCCACGTCATCGATGTAGCTGCGCGCCAGGCTGACGTGCTTGTGTACCGATTCCAGTACCTGCTCGCGGCTCATCCGCAGCTTGTGCTCGCGGTGCAGCGGGCTGGTGGACAGGAACACGTGCAGGCGCGCGTTGGCCGCGGCTTCCAGGGCCTTGGCCGAGGTTTCGATATCGGCGGCCAGGCAGCGCGACAGCACCGCCAGCGTCGGCCGGCGCACTTCGCGGCCGATCATCGCCATCGCTTCGCGGTCGGACTGCGAGCTGGCCGGGAAGCCGGTTTCGATGATGTCCACGCCCAGCTCGTCCAGCGCACGGGCCATCACCAGTTTCTGCTGCGGGCTCATGCTGCAGCCGGGCGATTGCTCGCCGTCACGCAGGGTGGTGTCGAAAATTCTAATGCGGGGGGAGTTGGGCGTGGTCACCAGGAGGTCTCCTCGACAGCGATGTCGGATGGGGTCACAAAGGAAGGGGAAGCAGCGGGAATCTTGGGTGGGGCGAGCGCGGTCGGCAGGGATAGTCGCGTTCGCTCGCTGGCGCGGCGGCGGGGTTTGCGCGGCGGGCGGGGGCGGATGTCGGCCAGCAACTGGGCCAGCACCATCGCGTCGATGTTGCCGCCGCTGACCACCGCGCACTTGCGCTTGCCGGCCACGCGGCGCCCGGCTGCCAGGGCCAGGGCACCGGCGCCCTCGGCGATGACATGTTCTTCCAGCGCCAGCCGCACCAGGGTTTCGCGCAGCTCGGCTTCGCGCACGATCACCACATCGTCCAGCAGCGCGCTGCACAGCTTGCGGGTCAGGAAGCCGGGGATCTTGACCTTGACCCCGTCGGCCAGCGTGGCCACCGGGGCTATTTCGCGGACATCACCGCGGATCGCGCGGGCCATCGAATCGACGCCCTCGACCTGTGCGCCGACGATGCGCACGCCCTGCGATTTCAGCGCCAGCGCCACACCGGAGGCCAGGCCACCGCCGCCGATCGGCACGATCACCACGTCCGGCGCATGCGGCGCCAGCTCGATGCCCAGCGTGCCTTGCCCGGCGATCACGTCGGGGTCGTCGAATGCGGACAGGAACCGGTAGCCGTGCTGGTCGGCCAGCGCACGCGCGAAGGCGTACGCCTCGTCGTAGCTGGTGCCGTGCTGGCGCACGGTGGCGCCCCAGTGGGCCACGCCCGCGATCTTGGTGGCCGGTGCGCCGTGCGGCATCACCGTGATCGCCGGGATGTCCAGGCGATACGCTGCCCAGGCCACGCCCTGGGCGTGGTTGCCGGCCGAGGCGCAGATCACCGGGCGGTCGTCACCGCGCTCGCGCCCGGCCAGCAGCGCGTTCAGCGCGCCGCGCACCTTGTAGGAACCGGTGCGCTGCAGGTTCTCCAGCTTCAGCCACACGCCGAAGCGCTCGGCGTAATGCAGCGGGGTGGGTGGCAGATAGCGACGCAGCCGCGCCTGCGCGGCCAGCACGTCGGCGACGCTTACCTCGCCTACGTCCGGTTCCTGCGGGGCACCGCTAGTGGGCATTTTGCCCCCGGCCACGGTGATCGCCGGCATGCGCTGCGCGGTGCCACGACGCCCCAGCGCGGTGCGACGCCATGCATCCTGCACGCGCACCACTTGCACATCCCCGTGCTTCGAGAAGAGACCTCCGTACCGGCACCGTGGAAACGGTGCGGGCGTTCATACCGATACTCCGGTACCGGGTTCCAGCGCGCTGATGCGCACCGAGACACAGTCGTAGATCTTCTCGATCTGGCGGCACAGGGTCTCCGGCGGACGGCTGCTGTCCACCACCATCTGCAGGTGCCAGCGGCCGTTGTCGGCCGCGTTGGGCGCACCGGCGATCGCGCGCGGCGCGAAGCCGCGGCGTTCGGCCATGCCGATCACGCGCAGCAGCGCGCCCTCGGCGGGAACCAGCACCAGGTCAAGCCGGTATTGCATTGGGGAACTCCTGGGACTGATGGGCTGGATTGCTTTCCAGCATGGTGCTGTTGGCGTTGTTGGGCGGGACCAGCGGCCACACGTTGGCGCGGGCATCGATGGCCACGTGCAGCAGCGCCGGGCCCGGCTGGGCCAGCAGCGCGGCCAGGCCGCCCTCGACGTCGTCGCGGGCCTCGATGCGGGTGGCGGGAATGCCGAACACCTGGGCCAGCGCGGCGAAGTCCGGGTTGTCGGACAGGTCGATCTCGCTGTAACGCTCGGCGAAGAACAGTTCCTGCCACTGGCGCACCATGCCCAGCGAACTGTTGTCCAGCAGCACGATCTTCACCGGCAGGCGGCAGCGGGCGATGGTGGCCAGCTCCTGCACGTTCATCATGAAGCTGCCATCGCCGGACACCAGCACCACGGTGCGGTCGGGGCAGGCGAACTGCGCACCCATCGCCGCCGGCAGGCCGAAGCCCATGGTGCCCAGCGCGCCGCTGGTCAGGTGGTTGCGCGGATGGTTGAAGCGGCAGTGCTGGGCCACCCACATCTGGTGCTGGCCCACGTCGCAGGCAATGATCGCATCGCTCGGGGCCAGCTCGCTCAGGCGCTTCAGCAGCGCCGGGGCGTAGATGTGCTTGCCCGGGGCGTCGTAGCGCGCGGCGAACCGCTCGCGATGGGTGCCGCACCGCTTGCGCCACGCCTCCTGCGAGGCCGGCGCGGTGGCAGCGGCGGTCAGCGCACGCAGCGCGCCGCCCACGTTGCCCGGCACGGCGATGTCGGCACTGCGCAGCTTGGAGATCTCATACGCATCGGCGTCGATGTGGATGACCCGCGCGAACGGGGCGAACTCGTTCAACTTGCCGGTGGCGCGGTCGTCGAAGCGCGCGCCCACCACCACCAGCAGATCGCTCTCCTGCACGGCCATGTTGGCCGCGCGGGCGCCGTGCATGCCCAGCATGCCCAGGTAGTGCGGGTGCTGTGGCGGCAGCGCGCCCAGCCCACGCAGGGTCAGCACGGTGGGAATGGCGCTGGCCTCCACGAACGCGCGGAAGTCCTCCACCGCATCGCCCAGCGCCACGCCACCGCCGGCGTAGACCACCGGCTTCTCGGCGGCGGCGATCGCGGCAATGGCCTGCGCCACTGCGTCGTCCTGCGGTGCCGGCGGCGGGCTCACCGTGGCCGGGGTGTGCGCCGGCAGGTGCGAGGCATCGGCGATCTGCACGTCCTTGGGCAGGTCGATCAGGACCGGACCGGGGCGGCCTTCGCGCGCAATGCGGAACGCTTCACGGACCACGCGCGGCAGGTCGTCCACCGAGCGCACCAGCCAGCTGTGCTTGACGATCGGCATGGTCAGCCCGAATACGTCCAGCTCCTGGAACGCGTCGGTGCCCAGCAGCGGGGTGGCGACCTGGCCGGTGATGCAGACCATCGGCACCGAATCCAGCATCGCATCGGCGATGCCGGTAACCAGGTTGGAGGCGCCCGGGCCGGAGGTGGCGACACAGACGCCGACCTGGCCGCTGGCACGGGCATAACCGTTGGCGGCCAGTGCCGCGCCTTGTTCGTGGCGGACCAGGATGTGCTTCAGCCCCGAATCCACCAGGGCGTCGTAGAACGGCATGATGGTGCCGCCGGGGTAGCCGAACAGCGTGTGCACGCCCTCGGCTTCCAGGGCCTGCGTCAACCAGCGTGCGCCGTTGCGGGGCGCGGTGCTGTGTGCGGAGGTGTTCATGCGGTGACCTTTACGAAAGCGGGTGGGGGAGCCGCGCGGTTACGCGGCTTGACTTTGCAACCAGACCATCTTGGCGCGCAGTTCCTTGCCTACCTTTTCGATCGGATGCTCCAGGTCGGCCTGCTTGAACCTGGTGTAGTTGGGCAGGCCCGCTTCGTACTCGGCCACCCAGTTCTTGGTGAAGGTGCCGTTCTGGATGTCGGTCAGCACGTCCTTCATGCGCGCCTTGGTACCGGCGTCGATGACGCGCGGGCCGCTGACGTAGTCGCCGTACTGCGCGGTTTCGGAGATGAACTCCAGCATGCGGGTGATGCCGCCTTCGTAGAACAGGTCCACGATCAGCTTCAGTTCGTGCAGCACTTCGTAGTAGGCGATTTCCGGCTGGTAACCGGCTTCCACCAGCGTTTCGAAACCAGCCTGGACCAGCGCCGAGGCACCGCCGCACAGCACCGCCTGCTCGCCGAACAGATCGGTCTCGGTCTCTTCCTTGAAGGTGGTCTGGATCAGGTTGGCGCGTGCGCCGCCCAGGCCGGTGGCGTAGGCCAGCGCGTAGTCGGCGGCCTTGCCGCTCCTGTCCTGGTAGACCGCCCAGATGCACGGCACGCCGCGGCCGATCTCGTACTCACGGCGCACCAGCGCACCCGGGCCCTTCGGCGCGACCAGCACCACGTCCAGGTCGTCGCGCGGCTTGATCATGTCGAAATGCACGTTCAGGCCATGCGCGAACAACAGCACCGCGCCCTGTTTCATGTTGGGGGCGAGCACGTCCTCGTAGAGCTTCTTCTGCACCATGTCCGGGGTCAGCACGGCCACCAGGTCGGCCTCCTTGACCGCCTCGGCCGGGGCCTTGACGGTGAAGCCGTCGGCCTGTGCCTTGACCTCGGTGGGACCGCCCGGGCGCAGCCCGATGACGACGTCGAAGCCGGATTCGCGCAGGTTCAGCGCGTGCGCGCGGCCCTGGCTGCCGTAGCCGACAACAGCGATCTTGATCTGGGGCAGGTCGTTGGTGCTCATGGGGGAGATCCTTTGGCGGAAAGAAAAAAAATGGCCGACGGTCAGGGACACGTCGGCCAGTCAGGGGAAGGAGTGGCGCGCGCCATGCCACCAACGCACGCCGCCGGGCAGGCGGTGGGCGTGGAAGCGGTGCTGGCGGGCTGGCGGGTCATGGCGGCAAGGGCAGTCGAAAAGGGGGAGGGGAGGAATCGAGGGGCTCTGAAACGAAAAAACCCGCACCTGGGTGGGTGCGGGTTTTGATGGATACCTGGCAGTCTTGCTTACACGCCGGTCCGTCCCGCACCTGTTGGTTGGGTAATAAGTACGAGGACGAGAAGCGAACGGATCGAGGCCCCGCCGGTGTCGGCGTGCTGGATGGATTCGCGGGTGGCTGTGCGCTGCAACATGAGATCGAGAAAACCACAGCGGTTTTGGCGCTGTCAACCTTTGCCGGCACATTTCCAACGGTTTCGCCTGCATCCAGCGCAAAGGCCCGCCGCACAAGGATGGTTGCGGCTGAAAGCGTTGTGGTGAACCGGAATTCACTATTTTCAGGGCCGCTTCTGCGCGGATTCCGGTCCGTTTCACGAGCAGCAGCATGACCATTGTCGGATGCCATGGACGGGCCACTGCCGCCACTATCGGTGGGGCTACCACCCCTCCAGGAACCTCCCGTGCCCCGACGTCTTGCCCGCGGCCTGCTTGCCGCCGCCGTGCTGTGTGCCCTCCCCATTGCCGGCATCGCCGCCGACCGCATCACCGGCCACACCTTCGCCACCCGCTCGGAAGTGATCGCCCCGCACGCGATGGCGGCCACCTCCCAACCGCTGGCCACCCAGATCGCGCTGGACGTGATGAAGGGCGGCGGCTCGGCCGTGGACGCGGCGATCGCGGCCAACGCCGCGCTGGGGTTGATGGAGCCCACCGGCAATGGCGTCGGCGGCGACCTGTTCGCCATCGTGTGGGACCCGAAGACACAGAAGCTCTACGGCTACAACGGCTCGGGCCGGTCGCCGAAGTCGCTGACCCTGGCCGAGTTCCAGCGCCGCGGACTGAAGGAGATCCCGGCTACCGGTCCGTTGCCGGTATCGGTGCCCGGCGCCGTGGATGGCTGGTTCGCGCTGCATGAGCGCTTCGGCCGCAAGGCGATGGCCGACAACCTGGCCCCCGCCATCCGCTACGCGCGCGAGGGCCACCCGGTCGCCGAAGTGATCGCCTACTACTGGGACCGCTCGGTGCCCAAGCTGTCGCAGTACCCCGGCTTCAAGGAACAGTTCACCGTCAACGGGCATGCGCCGCGCAAGGGCGAGCTGTGGAAGAACCCGAACCTGGCCAACACCCTGGAACAGATCGCCCAAGGCGGCCGCGACGCGTTCTACAAGGGCGATATCGCCCGCACCATCGGCAGCTACTTCAAGGCCAATGGCGGCTACCTCAGCTACGAGGACATGGCCAGCCACCACGGCGAGTGGGTCGAGCCGGTGAGCAGCAATTACCGCGGCTATGACGTGTGGGAACTGCCGCCCAACAGCCAGGGCATTGCGGCGCTGCAGATCCTCAATGTGCTGGAGGGTTACGACTTCTCGAAGATCGCCTTTGGCTCACCCGAGCATGTGCACCTGTTCGTGGAGGCCAAGAAGCTGGCCTTCGCCGACCGCGCCCGGTTCTACACCGACCCGGCGTTCCAGCCGGCGCCGGTGGCCAAGCTGGTGTCCAAGGGCTACGCCGCCGAGCGTCGCGCGCTGATCTCGATGGACAAGGCCCTGCGCGAAGTGCAGCCCGGCACGCCCAGGCAGCTCGAGGAGGGCGACACGATCTACATGACCGTGGCCGACGCGGACGGCATGATGGTGTCGCTGATCCAGTCCAACTACCGCGGCATGGGCAGCGGCATGGCCCCGCCGGGGCTGGGCTTCATCCTGCAGGATCGCGGCGAGATGTTCGTGCTGCGCAAGGACCATCCCAACGGCTATGCGCCGGGCAAGCGCCCGTTCCAGACCATCATCCCGGGCTTCGTGACCAAGGGCGGCAAGCCCTGGATGAGCTTCGGCGTGATGGGCGGGGCGATGCAGCCGCAGGGGCATGCGCAGATCGTGATGAACATGGTCGACTTCGGGATGAACCTGCAGGAGGCTGGCGACGCACCGCGCATCCAGCACGAGGGCTCGACCGAACCGACCGGGCAGGCCACCGCGATGAGCGACGGCGGCGAGGTCAACCTGGAAACCGGCTTCCCGTACGAGACGGTGCGCGCACTGATGCGCAAGGGCCACCGGGTGGTATTCGCCGACGGCCCGTACGGCGGCTACCAGGCGATCCTGCGCGACCCGGACACCGGCGTGTATTACGGCGCATCGGAGAGCCGCAAGGATGGGCAGGCGGCGGGGTACTGACCACGCGAGGCAGAGCCACGCCATGCGTGGCTGCGCCTTCCGCGCTCATTGTCTGGGGGCCGTTGGCTGAGGAATGTTGCTGCCGAGCATGGCTCGGCACTACCAGTGCAACGTCAACCCCAGCCCACCGGCCGTGACCCATCAAGATCCCGAAACGCCCACGCACCATCACCCCCCAACCCCGACAATCGCAACCCATCCCAGGTAGAGCCGAGCCACGCTCGGCTGCTCTCCCCAACCGCCCAGCCATGTCCCCAAGGCCGAGGTGCACGGGATCGCGAAACGCCCACGCACCATCACCCCAACCCCGACAATCGCGACCCATCCCAGGTAGAGCCGAGCCACGCTCGGCTGCTCTCCCCAACCGCCCAGCCATGTGTCCAAGGGCAGGGTGCACGGGATCGCGAAACGCCCACGCACCATCACCCCCCCGACAATCGCGACCCATCCCAGGTAGAGCCGAGCCACGCTCGGCTGCTCTCCCGCCCCGCCCCACCCACGGGCCTCACGGCCACACCACTAAGGTGCCCGCGCCGCCTCGTCGCGCGTTTCTTCCTGCGCGGCGATCTCGCGCTCGATCCACTCGTCCATCATCCGTCGCGCCCGCTGGGCGCGGCGGCGCTGCAGGGCGTACTCGGTATCGAGTACCCGGTACAGCGACCACATCACCAGCAGCATCAGCAGCGCAAACGGCAGCGCCGCGATCGTGATCATGCCCTGCAGCGCGGTCAGGCCGCCGGCCAGCAGCAACACCCCGGCGATCAGCGCGATCGCCACGCCCCACACCATGCGTCGTGCCAGCGGCGGATCGCCGGCTTCCTCGGTGGACATCGTCGCCAGCACCAGCACCGCCGAATCGGCCGAGGTCACGAAGAAGATCATCAGCAGCACCAGCGCGATCACCGACAGCACCGTCGGCATCGGCAGGCTGTCGAACATGGTGAACAGCACCGTCTCGTAGCCGTTGCCCAGCGCCTGGGCCAGGTCCACGTGCCCGAAGATCTGCGACCACAGCGCGGTCCCGCCAAACACCGAGAACCACAGGAAGCCCAGCACGCTCGGCGCGATCACCACGCCCAGCACGAACTCGCGGATGCTGCGCCCGCGCGAGACCCGCGCAATGAACGAGCCCACGAACGGCGCCCATGCGATCCACCACGCCCAGTAGAAGATCGTCCAGTCGGCCACCCACGTACTGCCGGAGAACGGCGACATGCGCAGGCTCATCGTCACCAGCGAATTGAGGTACGAGCCGATGGTGGTGGTGAACGTATCGAAGATGAAGCCGGTGGGCCCCAGCACCAGCACCAGGGCCAGCAGCAGCGCAGCCAGGCCGAGGTTGAAATTGGACAGCCACTTGATGCCGCGGTTGACCCCGCTGGTGGTGGAGGCCATGTACAGCACGAAGGCCACCGCGATGATGGTCAGCTGCACCGGGATCGAATCGCGGATGCCGAACACCCGCTGCAGCCCCGCGGCGATCTGGATCGTGCCGAAGCCCAGCGTGGTGGCCACGCCGATGGCCGTTGCCACCACGGCCGCCACGTTGACCACCGTGCCGATCCAGCCACGGTGGTGGGCGCCGATCAGCGGCTGCAGCAGGTCGCTGATCAAGCCGCGGCCGTTGCGGTTGAACTGGAACCAGGCCATCGCCAGCCCGATCAGCGCATAGATCGCCCACGGATGCAGGCCCCAGTGGAAGAACGCATAGCGCATCGAGGCACGGGCGGCCTCCATGCTCTGCGGCGCCAATCCTTCCGGCGGCTTGATGAAGTGCGAGATCGGTTCGGCGGCCCCCCAGAACACCAGGCCGATGCCCATGCCCGCGGCAAACAGCATCGACATCCAGCTCGCGTTGGAGAAGTCCGGCTCGGCATCTTCGCCGCCGATGCGCAGCGAACCCAGCCGGCCGAACGCCAGGTACATCAGGAACGACAGGGTGATGAACACCACCAGCAGGTACAGCCAGCCGGTGCTGCGGATGATGTGGCCCAGGCCACTCTGCACCACGTCGTTGAAGGGGCCGGGCGCGAGGCCGGCGATCAGCACCAGGATGACGATCAGTGCGATGGAAATGCGAAACACCATGCGGGGAGTTTCTCCGTACGAATGAGGCGAGCCAATGCCTGCCGTCTCCAGCGCGACAACACCCGCTGGGGCGATTCAAGCCGGTCGATGCCGGGCGATGCGGAACTCCGCTGCGGACGGGAGAGGCCCTGCCGCGCCGCAGCATTCTAGGCCATGCACTGTCAGCGCATTGTTCACGTTCAAGCCGGCGCCGCCGACGCGCTCGTCGGGGATGCGCCAATCGCGTCGGTGTTGTGGTCTAATTCGCCCCGAAGCGGGGGTACCGCGGCCCAACGGCCACGGTTGAGATAGTCCCTTCGAACCTGATCCGGTTGACACCGGCGTAGGGATGCTTCGCAACAGGTGACGCATTGCGCCATCGGGCCCTCGTCCGACGGCGGCCCGTGATGCGTCCGCCGTGCGCCGCCGCTTCGTCCCTTCCGCCACGTCCCGTGCGGAAACCGATCCAGGACGAAGCCAGATGAACGCACCGCACCCCACCTTGCAGCAGCAAGCCCAGCAACTCTCCACGTCGGTCACCCGGCCGATCCCGGGGTCGCGCAAGATCCACGTGCCCGGATCGCGCAGCGACGTGCAGGTCCCCATGCGCGAGATCGTGCTGACCCGCACCCCGACGCTGTTCGGCGGCGAAGAGAACGCACCGGTCACCGTGTACGACACCTCCGGCCCCTACACCGACCCGCAGGCCGCCATCGACCTTGCCGCCGGGCTGCCGGCGTTGCGCGCAGGCTGGGTGGCCGAGCGCGGCGATACCGAGCCGCTGGCCCGCTTGAGCTCCGCGTTCGGGCGTTCGCGCGCGCTCGACGCGCGCCTGGATGCGGTGCGCTTCCCGTCGCGCACCCAGCCGCGTCGCGCGCTGGCCGGCGCCAACGTCACCCAGATGCACTACGCGCGCCGCGGCATCATCACCCCGGAGATGGAGTTCGTCGCCATCCGCGAGAACCAGCGGCTGGAGGCGGTCCGCGAGGCGGCGCTGCTGCGGCAGCATCCCGGCGAGGCGTTCGGTGCCTCGATCCCGGCGCTGATCACCCCGGCGTTCGTCCGCGACGAGATCGCCCGTGGTCGTGCCGTGCTGCCCAACAACATCAACCACCCCGAAAGCGAGCCGATGATCATCGGCCGCAACTTCCTCACCAAGATCAACGCCAACATCGGCAACAGCGCGGTGTCCTCGGGCATCGCCGAGGAGGTGGAAAAGCTGGTGTGGGCGATCCGCTGGGGCGGTGACACCGTGATGGACCTGTCCACCGGCAAGCACATCCATGAAACGCGCGAGTGGATCATCCGCAACTCGCCGGTCGCCATCGGCACGGTGCCGATCTACCAGGCGCTGGAGAAGGTGGATGGGCGTGCCGAAGACCTGAGCTGGCCGATCTTCCGCGACACCCTGATCGAGCAGGCCGAGCAGGGCGTGGACTACTTCACCATCCACGCCGGGGTGCTGCTGCGCTACGTCCCGCTCACCGCCCGACGGGTGACGGGCATCGTCTCGCGCGGGGGCTCGATCATGGCCAAGTGGTGCCTGGCCCACCACAAGGAGAATTTCCTCTACACGCACTTCGAGGATATCTGCGAGATCATGAAGGCCTACGACGTGACCTTCTCGCTGGGCGATGGCCTGCGCCCGGGCTGCATCGCCGACGCCAACGACGCAGCGCAGTTCGGCGAGCTGGAAACCCTCGGTGAATTGACCAAGGTGGCGTGGAAGCATGACGTGCAGACCATGATCGAGGGCCCCGGCCACGTGCCGATGCAGCTGATCAAGGAAAACATGGACAAGCAGCTGCGCGAGTGCGGTGAAGCGCCGTTCTACACGCTCGGCCCGCTCACCACCGACATCGCGCCTGGCTACGACCACATCACCAGCGCGATCGGCGCGGCGATGATCGGCTGGTACGGCACGGCGATGCTCTGCTATGTCACCCCGAAGGAACACCTGGGACTGCCCAACCGCCAGGACGTGCGCGACGGCATCATGGCCTACCGCATCGCCGCGCATGCCGCGGACCTGGCCAAGGGCCATCCGGGCGCGCAGGTGCGCGACAACGCGCTGAGCAAGGCGCGCTTCGAGTTCCGCTGGGAGGACCAGTTCCACCTCGGCCTGGATCCGGAGAAGGCCAAGGAGTTCCACGACGAGACCCTGCCCAAGGACGCGCACAAGCTGGCGCACTTCTGTTCGATGTGCGGCCCGCACTTCTGTTCGATGAAGATCACCCAGGACGTGCGCGACTATGCCGCCGAGCATGGCCTGGGCGAACAGGACGCGCTGCAGGACGGGATGGCCGGCAAATCGGCGGAGTTCCGCGCGTTGGGCGCGGACGTGTACCGACAGGCGTGATGGGCCGTGCCGGGGCGGCGCGCTCGCCGTCCCGGCACGCTCATGCGACCACCGCGGGCAACGCGCTAAGCTCGGCGGCAACCGGGGCAGGGAAGGGATCTGGCATGGCCATCGCACGCACCACCAAATGGCTGGCCATCGCCCGCCGGCATCCGTCGGCCTGGCTGCTCGGTGTTCAGTTGCTGGGCGTGCTGCTGTACCCGGCGATGGACGAGGCCGGGGCCAGCCGCGCGGTGTTCGGCGCGTTCGGCATTGCCGTGCTCGGCCTGGCGTTGTGGGTGGTGCGGCGCAGCCCGCTGGGCATGTGGCTGGCGTTGCTGCTGGCGATTCCCTCGGTGGTGTTCTCCATCAGCGGCGCCCTGTTGGGCCGGCCCGCACTCACCACCACCGCGCAACTGCTGGAGTGCCTGCTGTACTTCTATACCGCCGGCAGCCTCACCGCCTACATGCTGCAGGACCACAAGGTCACCCGCGACGAGCTGTTTGCGGCCGGGGCGACATTCACCCTGCTCGCCTGGGCATTCGCGTTCGCCTTCTCGGTCTGCCAGCAGTGGTACCCGGGCAGTTTCCTGGCCACCAGCGAAACCGAATTGCGCACCTGGATGGAGCTGCTTTATCTCAGCTTCAGCTTGCTGTCCGGGGTCGGTTTGAGCGATGTCGTGCCGGTGCATCCACAGGCCCGGGCACTGGTCATGCTGGAGCAGTTTGCAGGCGTGATGTACGTGGCTTTGGTGGTGTCCAGGCTGGTCGGATTGACCATGCTTCGGCGTGGACGAAACTGAATCGCAGATAAAAAATTCGCGCCCGAAGGCGCGAATACTGAAGCGATTTATGTGAATTCGTCGGCGAGAGAGAGCCTGATGTTGTCCACGCGCACAGGCGCAGTTAACCGGCATAGGCTAGTATTCGCGCGCTTCAGTTTTTTTGCGGTTTGCGCTGATGGCATGTGCGGAATCTGGCGGTTCGTTCGATCGGTGTTCGGTTGCGATGGATGCTGCGTTCCTGTTGTTCTGCATTCACTCGTAGCACCGGAATGATCAGCCCCACTAGCGAGTCTCCCCCAGTCGATGTGATCAGGATCGGCGATTGCACCGTGACGTTGTCCTCCCGTGAGGTCAGCGTGCCGGGCGCGCGCCGTCCACGTCGGCTGACGCCCAAGGCATTGGGCGTGCTGAAGGCGTTGATGCGCTCGCCGGGGGCGGTGGTCACCCGCGATGAACTGTTCGCCGAGGTGTGGCCCGATACGCTGCCGACCAACGATGTGCTCACCCAGGCCGTCACCCAGTTGCGCAAGGCGTTCAGCAGTGACGATGTCACCGGCACGCCGTACATCGAGACCATCGCCAAGACCGGTTACCGCCTGCTCGTGCCGGTCACCGTGCAGGATGCTGTCGCGGCGCCCGCGCCGGACGCACTCGAAAGTTCCGCCGACGCGGTGCTTTCGAGTGCGCCGGGCACGGACGATGGCGTCGCCTCGTCGCCGCGCAGTCGCTGGCGACGGATGCGGCGTTACGTGCTGCTCGCGCTGGGCATCGCCATGCTGATCGCGCTATTGGTGATGACCGCGCTGCTGCTGCAACGGCCTGCGCCGGCCTCCGCCGGCAGCGGCGTGCTCGAGGATGGCAGCCGCGTGGTCGGCAGCCCGCAGCGGCCGTATCGACTGATCACCGCCACCGCCGGCTTCGAGACCTATCCCACGCTTTCCCCGGATGGCTCGCAGGTGGCCTACGAGGCCGACAGCAGCGCACGCCAGGGCAGCACGATCAAGGTGCAGACCTCCGGCAACGCCCCCGCGCGGCTGCTTGCCGATACGCCGGACGGCTACTCGGACCGCTTTCCGAACTGGTCGCCGAACGGGCGCGAGATCGCCTTTGCGCGCTTCGGTCCCGATGCCGGCTGCGAGGTGCTGATCGCCAGTGCCACCGGCGGCGCGGTGCGCCACGTCACCCGCTGCGACGGCACCGAACTGCTCAGCTTCGACTGGACCCCGGATGGCCGTGGGCTGGTGTTCGGCTCGCTGGCCGGCCGCTTCGCTCACCGTGGCATCCGCGTGCTGGATATCGCCAGCGGGCGCTGGACGCCGCTGGACTACCAGGTCGCCGAGGACAGCTTCGACTACGCCCCGCGCTACTCGCCCGATGGACGCTGGATCGTGTTCGTGCGCAACCCGCAGATCGGCGACCTCTGGCGCCTGCCTGCCGCCGGCGGGGTGCCCGAGCAGCTCACCGACGATTCGGCCGAGATCCGTGGCTGGGCGTGGCGCAGCGAGAGCCGCCACATCGTGTTCGGCCGGCGCGTGGACAGCGAATCGCGGTTGTACGAGCTGGACGTGGAGACCCGCACGCTGCGCGATGTCGGCATCGACGATGCGCAGTCGCCGGCAGTGGCGCGCAACAGCGAAATGCTCGCCTTCGTCCACCGCAAGGCCCAGTTCGGCCTGTTCCGCGTGCCGCTCACCGACGGCCGGCCGGGCCAGCCCGAGCGCCTGTTCGCCTCCAACGGCCGCGATGGCCAGCCCATGCTCGCGCCCGACGGCCGGCAACTGGTGTTCACCTCCGACCGCTCCGGCAACTACGGCCTGTGGTGGGCCGACCTGGGCCGCCCGGAATCGCTGCGCCCGGTCGAGGGATTGCGCCCGGAGACCCGGCAGGCCGCCGACTGGTCGCCGGACAGCACCCATCTGCTGGTGTCCGGCCGCGATGCGCAGGCCAATCCGATCATCTATGAAGTGTCCCCGCGCGACGAACAGGTGGTGGCGCTGCCGGTGCCGGTCGCGCAACCGCTGCAGGCCTTGTATGCCGCCGATGCCCAGCACCTGCTGGTGGTCGATCGCGACGAGCACGAGCGCATGCGGCTGTCCCTGTTCGACCGCCGCAGTACGCCGTGGAAACTGCTGGGCAGCATCGACGGGGTCTCGCAGGCGCGCTTCGATCCCTCCACCCGGCGCGTGCTGTTCACCCGGCTGTCGGCGGGCGGGCTGTGGTCGGCCGATGCGCAGCTCACTGCCGACAGCATCCAGCAGGTCAGCGATGACCGGCCATCGCGCTGGCGCTACCGCACCTGGACCGTGGCCCCACATGGCAGCGTCGATTACCTGTCCAACCGCGCCGATTGCGCCACGCTGTTCTCGCGCATCACGGCCGGCGCGCCGGGTGTCGAGTACTGCCTGGACGGCGAGCGCCTGAGCGCCGGCAACGGCTTCAGTGCGCAGCGCGATGGCAGCGCCCTGTACGTGGCCCTGGCGGTCGCCGATGGCGCCGATATCGGCGTGATGACGCTGCCCGATGCGCCTGCCCCGGTGTTTTCCGCCATCTCCAACGCCTTGTTGCCAAAGGGAAAATAGTCTTCGTGATTCCTTCGTATCGGCCTCGTGTCGAATTCGGATGAATCTCGTTGAACCTTCCTGACCGCGTCGGCCTGATTTGGCAAAACGTTTGCCCAGTAACGGCAAACACGGTGCAGTCATGCGTCAGCTCTCCCTGGCCGATCGCGGCCAATCGCTTTCCCTGGACAAGATCGTCGACGACGGCGCGCTGCCCACCTGTCTGGGCGTGGCCCGGCTCGGCAGCCTGCAGACCGCCGGCACCACCTTCACCGTGTGGATGCAGCTGCGTGGCAGCGCCTGGGTGGAATCCAAGGAAGGCCGCTTCCGCCTGCGCCAGCGCGAGTGGATCGCCTTCGAGAAGGAATCCCGGCCGATGATCCAGGCCGGTCGCGACGGGCTGTGCATCGGGCTGAGCCTGACCCCGGATGCGCTGCGCGCGCTGGGCCAGCTGGACGACTGCAGCCTGTACGCCGGCCGCGGCAGCATGAGCCGCAGCGAAGTCCGCGTGGCCCTGCGCCTGTGGCGCGACGCGCTGGCCAGCGGCCAGCCGGCCCAGTCCCTGCGCCCGGTGCTGCTGCACCTGGCCTCGCTGCAGCGCGTGCTGGCCACCGGCGTGCAGCGTTGCCCGGGCCGCTCGCGCGTGCGCAAGCGCCAGGTGTTCGGCCGCATGCAGCGTGCGCGCCTGTTCCTGGAGGGCAACAGTCACCGCGTGGTGCGCATCGGCGAACTGGCCGAGCTGACCAACTTCTCCAGTTGGTACCTGTCCAAGACCTTCCAGAGCCTGTACGAGGAAAGCCCGCAGTCGCTGTCGGCGCGCCTGCGCCTGGAGCGTGCGGCCGACCTGCTGCGTGATACCGACATGATGATCGGCGAAGTGGCGGCCGCGAGTGGATTTGACAACTGCTGCAGCTTCGCACGGGCGTTTCGCGCGCGTTACGGGCAGTCTGCGTCAGGCTTCCGCGAGAGCGTGGGAATGCTGTCGCCAAAGTCGGCAAAGTCTCCGGTGGCATCCCGCAAATAATTAACCGTAACGCAGTCGTAACTTTCCGAGGCGTTTTAACACGCTACTAACGTACCTCGGAGAGATAAATGAATTTTCGTACTCCCGCAGTGCGGCTGGGCCTTCTGCCCGCCGGCATTGCGCTGGCGCTGGCGCCGAGCTTTGCCTCGGCGCAGGAAGCTGCCTCCGGCACCACTGACCTCGACCGCATCTCGGTCACCGGCTCGCGCATCCGCGGCGCCAACATGGAGACGCAGCAGCCGATCCTGACGATGACCCGTGAGACCCTGGAAAAGCAGGGCTTCTCGAGCGTCGCGGACGTGCTGAACAACCTGACCTCGGCCGGTTCGCCGGCCATCTCGCGTTCGGAGTCGCTGGCATCGGGCGAGAACGTCGGCGGTTACTACGTCGACATCCGCAACCTGGGCGCCGAGCGCACCCTGGTGCTGATGAACGGCAAGCGCCTGGGCGCTTCCACCGCAGGCCTGCAGGACCTGAGCCAGATCCCGATGTCGGCCGTTGAGCGCATCGAGATCCTGAAGGACGGCGCCTCGGCCATCTACGGGTCCGACGCCATCGCCGGCGTGGTCAACGTGATCACCCGCAAGAACGTGGAAGGCGGCGAAGCCAGCGTCTACGTGGGCCAGTACGGCAACGGCGACGGTGACAGCCAGCAGTACTCGATGACCCTGGGTGCCAAGGGCGAGCGCGGCAGCCTGACCCTGTCGGCCGAATACTCCAAGCAGGACCCGGTGTGGGCCAAGGACCGCTGGTACAGCCGTGACGGCGCACTGGGCCCGAACTCCACCAGTGAAGACTGGAGCCCGATCAGCCAGAACAGCACCTGGTGCAACCCGCTGCTGTTCGATTGCTCGCGCACGTCCAAGACGGCGGTGTGGCAGACCCTCAACCAGGGCGGCAACCCGACCAATCCGAACGACTACCACGAGCTGACCCCGGACGAGTACTCCAACGCCAATGAGCAGATGACCCTGCTGACCGGCGTCAAGCGCAAGTCGGTCTACATCAACGGTACGTACGACTTCACCGATTCGATCAGCCTGAACACCGACCTGCTCTACAACGAGCGTCAGACGTTCCAGCAGATCGCCGGCTACCCGTACCAGTCCAACTCGACCACCATCAACACCCCGCTGTCCGGTTCGAGCGTGTTCAACCCGACCGCCGTCAATGGCGTGGGTGGCCAGGACGTCAGCTTCCGCCGTCGCCTGTGGGAAGTGCCGCGCACCACCGACAGCCAGCTGAAGACCCTGCGCTTCGCACCGACCGTCAGCGGCTTCTTCGAGCTGGGCGGCAAGTCGTTCGATTGGGACGTCGGCGCCCTGTGGAATCGCAATGAGTCGATCAAGACCCAGCGCGGCGACATGAGCCTGATCGCGGCGCGCCAGGCGCTGGGCCCGTCGTTCATCGACGGCACCGGCGTTGCCCGTTGCGGCACGGCCGCCAACCCGATCCTGGGCGATTGCCGCCCGTGGAACCCGCTGCTGCCGTATGGCGTCTCGGGCCAGGGTTCGCTGGCTGACCAGGAGCTGCAGGACTTCCTGTTCCCGACCTTCACCACCCGCGGCATCACCAAGACCACCAGCTTCACCGCGAACCTGGCCGGGTCGATCGTGACCCTGCCGGCCGGTGACCTGGGCTTCGCCATGGGCGTCGAGCACCGCAAGGAAGAAGGCAGCTACACCCCGGATGCCTTCGCGCAGTCGGGCCAGTCCACCGGCCTGGGCCAGAAGCCGACCCGCGGCGCGTACGATCTGAACGAGGTCTACCTCGAGCTGAACGTGCCGATCCTGGCGGACATGGCGTTCGCCAAGGAGCTGACCCTGAACATGGCCAGCCGCTACTCGGACTACAGCAACTTCGGTGGCACCACCAACAGCAAGTTCGGCCTGACCTGGCGTCCGATGGACGAGCTGCTGGTCCGCGGCACCTACGCCGAGGGCTTCCGCGCGCCGACCATCTCCGATCTGTACGGTGGCCTGAGCTCGAGCTTCGAGTCCTACATCGATCCGTGCGGCACCAGCGCACCGGGCAGCGTCGCCGGCAACGGTCCGTGCTCGGCGGCGGGCGTTCCGGCCGACTACGTGCAGCTGGGCCAGGGCAACAAGGTCTGCTCGACCCTGCCGTGCCAGTCCGGTGACCAGTTCGTCTCCGGTGCCAACCCGAACCTGAAGCCGGAAACCTCCAAGAGCACGACCGCCGGTCTGGTCTGGAGCCCGCGTTGGGTGCAGGGCCTGGACATCTCGCTGGATTGGTACAAGTACGAAATCAGCGACATGATCATCGCTGACAGCGTCGACCGCATCCTGCGCGACTGCTACGTGCTCGGCAATTCGGCCCGTTGCGAAGGCGTCGTCCGTGCCAGCGATGGCCACGTCAGCGCGCTGACCTACGGCACCGCCAACCTCGGCAAGATGGAAACCGAAGGTTACGACCTGGGCATCAAGTACCGCCTGCCGGAACTGGCCATCGGTCAGTTCTCGATCGACTGGCAGACCAGCTACCTGTCCAAGTATGACGAGCAGGGCCAGAACGCCGCCGGTCAGAACATCATGATCGGTCGCGTCGGCGAAGCCGGCCTGTTCCGCGTGCGTTCGAACGTGGGCATCAACTGGGCGATGGGCGACTTCGGTGTCAACTACACCGCGCGCTACTACTCCGGCATGAAGGAAGACTGCATCGACACCGGCGAGTTCTGGTGCAATGCCCCGAACCACATGGCCAACGGCGAAGCCGAACCGCTGCGCAAGACCGGCTCCAACACCTTCCACGACCTGCAGGTCAGCTGGAAGGCGCCGTGGGATGCCACCATTGCCGTCGGTGCGAACAACCTGTTCGACCACAAGGGTCCGCTGATGTACTCGGCACCGAACTCGAGCTTCGCCTACTACGGCGGTTTCGATATCGGTCGCTTCCTGTACATGAAGTACACCCAGCGCTTCTGATCCATCGACGCTGTGTAGCACTACACGGAGGGCGGACCGCAAGGTCCGCCCTCTCTGCGTTCAGGGGGTCAGGAAATTCTGAGTTTGCTCTTACGGTGATCGCAATCACGTTCTGCGCGGATCGTCAGTTGATACGGTCAATCGGTCCAATGACGGACGATTGAGAGATCGATATGAAAATGACGTTCGCTCAGAAACTCGCCGCCGTGTTCCTCGGCACCATCGCCATCGCCGGCAGCGCCTCGGCCGGCCTCATCGTGTGCCAGGGTGGCCGCTACTGCGAACAGCTCCGCCAGGAGTGCATCGCCTCGGGCCAGCATCTGCCGGCGTATTGCGAGGCGCTGTGGCGCGACTGCGTGCTGGACGCCTGTCCGCAGCGCTGAAACGACGATGGCGCGCCATCACGGCGCGCCATCCTGTGCCATCCCTGCCTGTCGCCAGGCTCAGGCCTCGGCAGCCACCAGCCCCATCAGCCCGTTGGCATGGTCGCGCCACTGCGGCAGCTTCTGCAGCACGCCGGCCCGCTGCAGGTAATCCTCGTCCACCGGATCGCCGTTGATCAGCGCCAGCGCCACGTGCACCGCGCCCGTCACCCAGAAGCTGCGGGTGTTGGACTTCTGCGGCTGCAGGTGGAAGGCGACCGCCTCGATGATCGGCATCGGCAGGCCCCACAGGCCCAGCAGGTAGGCACCCGCCTCGGCATGCCCGGGGCGATCATCGCCGGGCTCGGCCGGCAGGCGCTCGTTGCGCACGCCCGGCAGCAGCAGACCGATGTCGGCCAGCAGCGCCGCGGTGGCGCCCAGCTCGGCGCTGGAGTCCGGCAGCAGCTTGGCCGCCAGTCGCGAGGCCAGCAGCGCGCGCTGCTGCAGCGAGTTGCGCTCGGCACCGGACAGCGGTGGCGCGGAGAACACTTCGCTGGCCAGCACCAGGTCGCGCAGCGTGGACAGGCCCAGCCGGGTGACCGCGGTGCGCAGGTCGGAAATGGTCCGGCCACTGTTGAAGAACGCCGAATTGGACAGCTGCAGCACCTTGGCCGCGATGGCCGGGTCGGCCGCCACCAGCTTGGACACGTCGGCGGTGTTGGTGTCGTCGTCGTGTTCCAGTGCCTGGGTCAGGCTCAGGTACAGGTGCGGCGGCGAGGGCAGCTTTTCGATACGGCCGATCGCGCTGCGCAGGCGCGCGCTGTCCAGCAGCTCGCGCAGCTCTTCCAGGCTGGTGAGCGCTTCGAGCAGCACTTCCGGTGCCAGCGGCATCGGCAGGAAGCGGTGGGCCACGCCAATCAGGCGCGCCGGCGGCGGCCGGTTGCCCTGGGCCGCTTCCACCAGCGCGATGCGGATCGTCTCCGGACGCAGCGTCCGGATCTGGCCCAGCAGCGTGGTGGCGTTGAGATCGGGCAGGGTAGGGCAGGCAATCACCGCGTCGATCGGACCGGCGGCGACGATGTTCATGGCCGCCTGGCCATCGGATGCGGTCAACGGTTGCCACTCTTCCCCAAGATCGGCAATGAAATCCATCAGCTCAGCCGAGAGGCTGGCTTGGTCCCCAACAAGCAGAATACGCACGACACAGTCCCCTGGCTGACCACGGTGAAACGCACCGTGGACGGTGTGAAGACGCAATGTACCCAATCCGGCACAAATAGTGATGTGCCGCATTCAAAAAACGTGATGTTCATCGCTCCAGCGCACCTGCGCCGGAGCGATGCCGTTCAGTCTCAGGCGATGTTGCCCAGGTAGCGCTGGTGCGCGTCAACCAGGATCTGCTTGGCCTCGGCCGCGCCGCCCCACCCGTCCAGCTTGACCCACTTGCCCTTTTCCAGGTCCTTGTAGTGCTCGAAGAAGTGGCCGATGCGCTCCAGCCAGTGGCTGGACACCTGCTCGATGTCTTCCACGTGGGCGTAGCCACTGAACACCTTGGAGATCGGCACGGCCAGGATCTTCTCGTCGCTGCCGGCCTCATCGCTCATCTTGAGCACGCCGACCGGACGGCAACGCACCACCGAGCCCGGCACCAGCGGCAGCGGCAGCACCACCAGCACGTCGGCCGGATCGCCGTCGCCGCACAGGGTGCTCGGCACGTAGCCGTAGTTGCAGGGGTAGCGCATCGGGGTGGACAGGATGCGGTCGACGAAGATCGCGCCGGTTTCCTTGTCCACTTCGTACTTCACCGGCTCGGAATCCTTCGGGATTTCGATGATGACGTTGATTTCTTCCGGCGGGTTCTTGCCGGGCGAGACGAGTTCCAGACCCATGGGTTTACTCCGAGAGGGGGTAGGGGCGCAAAGTCCGACATTTTAGGCCCTTTGCCGGTCCTCGTGCAGCGATCCGGTGGCGTCGTCGTCGACCCGGCCCCGCAGGGGTTCGCCCGGACCCGCCATGGCAGCGGTTACTGACCCCGCGGCAGGGTCTGTACCGATGGGCCGCGTCGACACCGGCATAGACGATGGATGCTCTGCCCCTGGAGCCACCCGATGCGCACCCGCCTGTTTCTCCTGCCTGCCCTGGTGCTGGCCACGTGCGCGCCGCCGGGCGCGGCCCGTGCCGGCGATTACGTCGATCTGGTCGACTTCCCCGCGCAGGAAGCCAACTGGGACCGCTTCTATGCGTTGGAGGGGCGCCTCATGCAGGCCTTCGACGCGGTCTGTGCCGACACGTTCTGCGAGGGTGCCTACAGCGACTACCGCGTGCTGCAGTTCCGCTGCTCGGTGCACGCCGGGCGCGGCCACGTGCAGGCCTGCGTCTGGGTGCTGGCCGCCAGCAACCTGGCGGTGGACCCCGTCAGCGGTCGGGTCGACGTGGACAACGGCCGCTGGACCTGCCGGGTGCCGCTGGCGCCGGGCACCTCGGTGGAGGCGTTCCATGCGGCCCTGCAGGGGCCGGAGGTGCTGCGCCGTCGCCTGCCGGGCACGGACCGCAGCCTGTACGACGGCCTGATGGACTGCCTGTGAGCCGCCCCCTTGCCCGCCGTGCGGGCGCCCCTGGAGTGATCCGCATGACCCAGCCCTTCCGATGTGCCCGCCCCGCTGCCCTCCAGCGGATCGCCCTGATCACGGCAGTGCTGCTGCCCGTCGCGCCGGCACTGGCGGCAGACCGCTATGTGGACGCCCGCGAGTTTCCGGACCAGGTCGCCGGCTGGGAGCGCTTCCGCCGGGTGGAGGCGGCGCTGGTACGCGGTTTCGACGGCGTCTGTGGCGACACCTTCTGCGAGGGCGAGTACGCCAACCTTCAGCCGCAGCGCTTCCGCTGTTCGGTGCAGGCCAGCAGCGGCACCGTGCACGAATGCATCTGGACCTTCGCCGGCAGTACCGCGCGGGTGGACGCCCAGACCGGCGAGGTGGTGGTGGATGCCCGGTCCTGGGCGTGCCGGGTGCCGCTCGCCGACCACACCCCGCTGGCTCTGCTGCTGGCGACGCTGGAAGGCCCGCAGCCCATCGATGCCGTGCTGCCGGGCACCCGCCTTACCGTGTATGACGGCCTGACCGCGTGCCTGTGAGCGTCCGGGGCGAGCCGTGCGATCGTGGCGGCGCGCGGCGCGTCAGGTGGCGATGGATGACCGCATCGCCGCCCTGGTACCTGCCGGTGGCGTTGCCAGGCCGTCCGGGCCGCGACCGCGAACGATAATCCCTGCGGGCTAAACGTGACGCATTCGCATTTGAGGCGTAGGATGGCGCGCCTTCCTCCCCCGGCTCCCTGCGCTCGCCCTGCGCCTGCCTGCATGTCCAGCAACGCTTCCACCCTGACGGACCTGTTGATCCGCGAACGCCCGGCGCTGCTGCGCCTGGTGCAGCGGATCCTGGGCAACGATGGCGGTGCCGAGGACGTGATCCAGGCGATCTGGTTCAAGGCCCGCGGCGTGGACGGCGGCCAGGCGATCGACAACCCGCGCGCCTACCTGTACCGGTTGGCGACCAACCTGGCTACCGACCATGGGCGCGAACGCACCCGCCGCGCGCGCCTGTTGGCCGACCATTACCTGTGGGGCGCGGACGAAGTGCTGTCCACCGAGGAGCAGGCCATGGCCCAGGATGAACTGCAGCGTGTCCTGGCGGCGGCCGCGCACCTGCCCGAGCCCACCCGCACGATCTTCCGGCTCAACCGCCTGCAGGGCCTGACCCAGGCCGAGGTGGCCAGGCGCCTGAAGGTGTCGGTGACCACGGTGGAGAACCACGTGCGCAACGCGCTGCAGCGCCTGGCCTGGGCGCGCAACGGACGCTGAGGAGGCTGCGTGGCGGCGATCACGTTGGGGAACTGCCCGCGTCGTTCGTCTTGATCATACCGGTGCGTTTACTGCGTACCTTCTTCCTTCCCTGCGTTGCACCGCGACCTTCCGCCAGCCATGAGCCCGCCTCCCATCGACCCGGCCACGCCGCCGTCCGTTTCGTCCGAGCCCGTTGCCGTCCAGGCCCGGGCCTGGCTTGCGTGGCTGGCATCCGGCGCGGTGGAGGAGGCCGGCATGCAGGCGTTCGAACACTGGCTGGCGCGGCCAGGGCATCGACGCGCATTCGAATACGAGCGCCAACTCTGGCGCAGCGTGGGCCCGCGTCCCGCGCGGGCGGTAGTCGGCGCGCCGCGGCGCCCGCGGCAACGCGTGGCGCGCTGGTCGTTGGCCGCCGCGGCCGTGCTGGCCCTGGCCTGGGTAGCGCCGGAGACATGGCTGCGCCTGCAGTCCGACCACCGCACCCTCAACACCATCGCGCAGGTCTCCCTGCCCGATGGCAGCCGTGCGGTGCTGGATGCGGACTCGGCCATCGCCGTGCACTTCGACGGCACCCGGCGGCGGATCGATCTGCTGCGCGGCCGCGCCTGGTTCGAGGTGGCACCGGGCCAACCGCAGCGCTTCGAGGTGGCGGCGGCGGGGGGCGTGGTCGAAGACATTTCCACCGCCTTCGTGGTGTCCCGCGAGGCGGGCGGGGTGCAGGCCGAGGTCGAGCAGGGCAGGGTGCGCGTGGCCGCCCGCGAAGGTGGGCGTTGGACCTGGCTGCAGGCCGGCCAGCGCGCCGCGTTCGTGCCGGGCGGACCGGTGCAGCGCCTGGACGACATCGCCGCCGATCGGATCGCCGCGTGGCGCCAAGGCGAACTGCTGCTGGATGCGGCAGGCGTGGCCGATGCGGTGCAACGCATCGGCCGCTATCGGCGCGGGCCCACCTTCGTGCGCGGCGACCTCTCGCAGTTGCCGAGGGTCAACGCCGCCTTCCGCACCGATCGCCCGGAACAGGCGCTGGACGCGCTGGCCGGCAGCGCCGGGCTGCGCGTCACCCGGTTGCCGATGGGCGTGGCGATCGTGCAGGTTGCGGCCACGCCGTAGCCGCGCCACGCGCCAACCCGCTACTGCCGCGTGAATTGATCTTGGGGCTGTGGCCACCCCGTTCGTCTCACCTCCCGAACGTACCCGCCGCCGCCACGTACGTCGCAGCGCCCGCACGCCTCGTGCGGGGACGCCGCTCCGGCGGTCTCGCCTTTTCGACAGGTTCCATCATGCGCCTCAACTCCCACCCGGGCCGTACCCTGCGCCCGTCCCGTCTGTGCATCGCCTTGTTGGCCGCGGGCCTGGCCGTTGTGCCTGCACTGCCGGTGCTGGCCCAGTCCGCTGTTGCCGGGACTGCCACCCCGCATCGCTTCGACATCCCCGCGCAACCGCTGGCCGAGGCGTTGCGGGTGTACATGCGCCAGTCCGGCGTGCAGGTGGCGTGGCCGGCCGCGCTTACCGACGGCCTGCGCTCCAGTGCGGTCAGTGGCGAGCTCGATGCGCAGGTGGCGCTGCAGCAGATGCTGCGTGGCAGTGGCTTGGCGATGCGCGCGGTGGGCACCGATGCGGTGACCTTGGAGCGCACCCCGACGGCCAGCCGCGAGGACGGGGTGATCGTCACCGCGGCGCTGCGCGTGGCCGGCGAGCAGGCGGCGGATGGCGACAGCAATGAAGCGCGGGCACTGGATGCGTACCGTACCTCCGGCTCCAGCGTGTTCGTGCCGCGCGCCACCATCGAACGCTTCCGCGGCACCTCCACCGCCGACATCGTCAAGGGCGTGGTCGGCGTGACCGCCGGCGATCCGCGCACCGCCAATGCGCTCGACCTCAACATCCGCGGCATCCAGGGCCAGAGCCGCATTCCGGTGATCATCGATGGTGGCCAGTCCACCATGGATACCTACCGCGGCTATGCCGGCCAATCGCAGCGCACCTACCTGGACCCGGATCTGGTGTCGACGCTGACCGTCACCAAGGGCCCCAGCCTGGGCGTCAACGCCTCCGGCGGCATTGGGGGCGTGGTCGAGATGGAAACGCTGAAGATTGGCGACGTGCTGCGCGAGGGCCAGGATCTGGGCCTGCGGGTGCGCACCGGCGTCTCCAACGGCAGCGCGCGCGACGTGCCGGCCTACGATGCGGCACCCCGCACCGACCGCACCAGCCTGGGCGGGCAATTCGCCAACATCGCCGGTGGCAAGCACTGGGACCGGTTCGACCTGGTGGCCGCCTACGCCTGGCGCGACACCGGCAACTACTACGCGGGTAAGCACGGCTATGACGACTTCCCGCAGACCCGCCGCACCCTGGCACCGTTGAACCCGCCCAACACCGAAGTGTTCAACACCTCCTCCAAATCCAACTCGGTGCTGGTCAAGGGCACCTGGCGGATCGATGACAGCCAGACCCTGGAAGCCGGCTACCGCCACTACAGTGGCCACCAGGGCGAGATCATGGCCTCGCAGATCATCCGCGTGGACCGCGACCGCGTGCCGCAGTGGTCGCCGGGCAGCGTGGACCTGGATGCCTACAACCTGCGCTACCGGTTCGACCCGGGCAACGACCTCGTCGACCTCAAGGCCAACCTCTGGTACACCCAGGCCGACAGCCTGATGTACAACGGCCTGACCGGCATCACCCCGTGGTACTTCGATCGGCGCACCGAGTGGTATGACGGCCCGACGTTCAACACCGACCCGGGCTACAAGGACGCCTACCGCAACGACATGACCCAGGAGCGGCTGGGGCTGGACGTGTCCAACACCACCCATCTGCTCACCGATGGCGGCGGCCTGTTCACCTTCGACTACGGCCTGTCCTTCAGCAACGAGGACGTCGGCCCGGGCAAGGGCGCGCCGATCAAGCATGACGACCTGATCAACAACCGCTTCCTGCGCAACGCCGAGCGCAAGGAATACAGCGCCGTGGCGTCCATGAAGTGGCAGCCCGACGAACACTGGGAAGTACTGCTGGGCGGGCGCTTCAACCGGGTCGGCATCCACGACCGCAACCGCCTGGCCACGGTGGAGGAGGAGTCGGTGATCGGCCAGTACCGCTACACCCAGCTGCTCAACGGCGACCCGAAGCGGCCGGCGTACCTGGCCAAGCGCATCGCCATGCTCAACTGGTATCCCGATGCCAACGGCCAGTTCACCGAGGCCTCGCTGTTGGCGTCGCCGTACAAGAAGGGCACGGTGGCCGACATCACCGGCTGGAATTTCCATGACCTGACCAAGGCGCAGGACCTGATCGTGCCGACCCGCTGGACCTGGTCGCAGCCGATCCGCCGCACCGACCACGCCTTCATGCCCACCGCCAGCGTCACCTACCGCTTCGACGAAGACAGCATGGTGTACATCAAGTACGCCGAGGGCGTGAAGCTGCCCAGCCTGTTCGAAAGCACGCTCGGCCTGTTCACCGCGGCCAAGCCGGTCGGCGGCGAGCTCAAGCCCGAGCGTGCCGGCACCTGGGAAGCGGGCGCGAGCACGGTCAGGCAGGGCATGTTCACCGAAGGCGATACCACCGCCTTCAAGCTGGCCTACTTCAACACCCGCATCGATGACCTGATCACCCGCGACTACCGCACGCTGTCGGCCGGCTACATCCGCAATATCGAGCGCTTCAAGGTATCGGGCCTGGAGTTCCAGTCCAGCTACGACGCCGGCAAGGTATTCGCCGACCTGTCGGCGCATTACTACATCGAGGCCAAGACCTGCGCCCCGGACATCGCCGCCGAGCGACGCGCCTATGGCGTACAGCGCAGGATCGCCGAGCTCGCCGCTACCCCGGACTGCGTGGATGGCGGCTTCGAAGGGTCGTACAGCAATACGCAGAACCCGCCCCGCTACACGGTCAACCTGACCCTGGGCTCGCGCCTGTTCGACCAGCGCCTGAGCGTCGGCACGCGGGTCATCCACAACGGCGGCCCGATCAGCAAGCTGGACAAGGAGTGGAACGTGGGCCTGTCGGCGATCCAGCAGCTGTACCGCCCGGCGACGGTGGTGGACCTGTTCGCCAGCTGGCAGGCCAGCGAGCAGTTCGCGGTCGACCTCAACGTGGACAACCTGACCGACCGCTACTACCTGGACCCGCTGGCGCTGGGCGTGATGCCGGCACCGGGCCGGATCGTGCGGCTGGCGCTGACCTACCGCTACTGATGCCCGGACACGACAGGGGCCGGCATTGCCGGCCCCTGCGTGCATCCGGCCGGCACCTGCGGCGTCGGCCGGCATCAGATGCCCGTGATCGCTCAGCCGGCGTTGGCCTGCGCGGTTGCATCCGCGTGCAGGGCTTCGCTGAGCTCATCGACCACGATCGCCCACTCCGCATCCGAGCGCAGTTGCTCGGTCAGGAACTGGCGCTGCCCGTCATTCCAGTACGGCGCTTCGATCAGGCGGATCTCGTTGGACAGCTGGTGGTCGCGGATGAAGGCGGCGATCGCCTCGTCGCTGGCGTCCAGCCCGAGCTGCAGGAACAGATTGGTCATGCGGGGTTCGGTGGTGATCATCGTGTCATTCCAGTGGCAGGGCGTGGCCCGTATTATCGGGGCAAGGCCGTGACGGTGGCATGTGAGGGACGCAGCGCTCCCCACGCGACAATGGGCTTGGGGTTGCAGCCGTGACAGACGTCTTCAACAGAGAACCGCGCCCCACTTCCCCCTCCAAGCATCGCCATGATCGTCATCGATACTCCCCAAGCCACCCGCAGCCAACGCCTCAAGGCCGCCACCCGTGAGAGCCACGGCGCGCTGGACAAGCGCATCATGGCTGGCGACATCTTCGCCAGCCGCGGCCAGTTCGCCCGTTTCCTGCGCGTGCAGTACCGCTTCCACCGCGACATCGACGCGCTGTATGCCAACGCCGCGCTGGATGCGCTGCTGCCGGACCTGGAGGCGCGCCGCCGCCTGCCGTTGATCGCGCGCGACCTGGCCGACCTCGAACAGATCCTGCCCGCACCCGTGCCGTTGCGGCTGGACCCCGACCTCGCCCTGCCGGCGGCACTGGGCTGGCTGTACGTGGCCGAAGGCTCCAACCTCGGCGGCACCATCCTCTACAAAATGGCCGCCAGGCTGGGCCTGGACGCCGGTTTTGGCGCCCGCCACCTGGCCGCGCACCCGGACGGTGCCGCGCGCCACTGGCGCGAGTTCACCGCGGCGCTGGATGGCGTGGTCCTGGATGACGCACAGGAGCAGCAGGTCATCGAGGCTGCCGATACCGCGTTCCGCAGCGTGCACGGCCATGTCGAACTCGAGTTCGACCAGCGCTGATGCGCGCGCTCTGGTTCTGCCTGGGCTGGGTGATGGTGGCGCTGGGGGTGATCGGTGCGCTGCTGCCGGTGATGCCGACCACCATCTTCCTGATCCTGGCCGTGGGCTGTTTCGCGCGCAGTTCGCCGCGCTTCGAACGCACGCTCCTGGCGCACCCGCGCTATGGCCCGGCCCTGCGCCTGTGGCGCGAGCAGGGCGCCGTCAGCCGCAAGGGCAAGGCATTCGCGGCCGGCGGCATGGCCGTCGGCTTTGCGATGTTCTGCTGGGGCGCGCATCCCTCGTGGATCCTGCTGCTGGGGGTGGGCCTGTTCTTCCTCGCCAGCGCGGCTTACGTGGTGTCGCGCCCGTCGCCGCGGCTGGGCGCCGGCAACCGCTGAGCATCCGTGCCTTCCGGTGACACGCCGCGGCGGCGGTGCCCCCCGCGGCTGAGGCCCGGCACGGGGCGGCCGATGCAATATGCATCGCACTGCGCATGCAGTAGCTTCGCGACACCGTCTTCAACGGAATGAGAGGGGAGCATGATCCAGCAGGAGCAAGCGGTTGCAGATGCGTTCAACCGCAATTTCCACAGCTTTTTGCTGGGAGGGCAGCACCGTGATGCGGCCGACGACTGCCTCTCTTCTGGTCCGCAAACCCGGGACCTGTTTCATGGTCCGGTTGGAATCGGTCGCGGCGGCGTACGACTGGATGCAGGGAATGTCCCCTTCGTCCAGCCTGCGCATGCAGGGTGCGCAATGCAGTGCCACGATCGGGAGAACAGCGGATGACCCACGTCAATGTCGTCCGCATGGCATGGAGCGCCGTGGTGAGCGCGTTGGTGGTGGCGTTGCTGTCGCTTGCGCCGTTCGTCGGGGCGATCACGCTCACCGGTGCGCTGGTACCGCTCTTCGCTTATACGGCATGGCGCGGTGCCTGGCTGCCCAGCGGCATGGGGCTGCTCCTCTGCGCGGCGGCCTTCATCGGCAGTCCGTTGCCGCGCGACGACGTTCCGGACCTGCTGCTGGCCATGGCCGCGATGTGGGGAGTGGCGGGCAGCATCCTGCTGTTATGGCGGATGCTGCGCCCCCGACGCTCGTAGGCCACGCGCCTGCCGCGATCAAAACCAATGAACACGCCCCGGCGTAGCACCGGGGCGTGTTTGCAGCACTTGCCCTACAACAGCGGCACCAGCAGCAGCGCCACGATGTTGATGATCTTGATCAGGGGGTTGATCGCCGGGCCGGCGGTGTCCTTGTAGGGATCGCCGACGGTATCGCCGGTCACCGCGGCCTTGTGCGCGTCGCTGCCCTTGCCACCGAAGTGGCCATCCTCGATGTACTTCTTGGCATTGTCCCAGGCACCGCCGCCGGTGGTCATCGAGATCGCCACGAACAGGCCGGTCACGATGGTGCCGATCAACAGGCCGCCCAGTGCACGTGGTCCGAGCAGCAGGCCGACCACCACCGGCACGGCCACCGGCAGCAGCGAGGGCACGATCATCTCGCGGATCGCCGAGCGGGTCAGCATGTCCACCGCGCGGTCGTACTGCGGCTTGCCGGTGCCTTCCATGATCCCGGGGATCTCGCGGAACTGGCGGCGCACTTCCTCCACCACCGCACCGGCCGCACGGCCCACCGCCTCCATCGCCATCGCGCCGAACAGGTAGGGGATCAGGCCGCCGATCAGCAGGCCGATGATCACCGTGTGGTCGGACAGGTCGAAGGCGAACACCTCCCCGGGGTTGGCGGCCTGCAGGTTGTGGGTGTAATCGGCGAACAACACCAGCGCGGCCAGCGCCGCCGAGCCGATCGCATAGCCCTTGGTGACCGCCTTGGTGGTGTTGCCGACCGCATCCAGCGGGTCGGTGATGTCGCGGATCTCCGAGGGCAGCTCGGCCATTTCGGCGATGCCGCCGGCGTTGTCGGTGATCGGGCCGTAAGCGTCGAGCGCCACGATCATGCCGGCCATCGACAGCATCGCGGTGGCGGCGATGGCGATGCCGTACAGGCCACCGAAATGGTGCGCCAGCCAGATCGCCGCGCACACCGCGATCACCGGCAGGGCGGTCGACTTCATCGACACGCCGAGGCCGGCGATGATGTTGGTCCCATGCCCGGTGGTGGAGGCCTGCGCCACGTGCTGCACCGGCTTGTACTGGGTACCGGTGTAGTACTCGGTGATCCACACGATCAGCCCGGTCAGCACCAGCCCGATCAACGCGCAGACATAGAGGTTCAGCGCGCCGTGCGCGTTGTCCGGCATCAGCTGCGTGGTGATCGGGTAGAACGCGATCGCCGCCAGCACGCCGGACACGATCACGCCCTTGTACAGCGCGCCCATGATCGAGCCGCCCGGCTTCACCTTGACGAACAGCGCGCCCACGATCGAGGCGATGATCGAGACCCCGCCCAGCACCAGCGGATACAGGATCGCGTTGCGGCCTGCCTCGGCGATCATCAGGCTGCCCAGCAGCATGGTGGCGATGACGGTGACCGCGTAGGTCTCGAACAGGTCGGCGGCCATGCCGGCGCAGTCGCCAACGTTGTCGCCCACGTTGTCGGCGATCACCGCCGGGTTGCGCGGATCGTCCTCGGGAATGCCGGCCTCGACCTTGCCGACCAGGTCCGCGCCGACGTCGGCGCCCTTGGTGAAGATGCCGCCCCCGAGGCGGGCGAAGATCGAGATCAGCGAGGAGCCGAACGCCAGCCCGACCAGTGCATGCAGCGCGGTGGCGGTATCGAGCCCCATCCGCAACAGCAGCGCGTAGTAGCCGGCCACGCCCAGCAGGCCCAGCCCGACCACCAGCATCCCGGTGATGGCGCCTCCGCGGAAGGCCACGTCCATGGCCGCACTCAGGCCATGGCGCGCGGCCTCGGCGGTGCGCACGTTGGCGCGCACCGAGACGTTCATGCCGATGTAGCCGGCCGCGCCGGAAAGCACCGCACCGATCGCGAAACCGGCGGCGGTGTACCAGCTGAGGAACACCCCGACCAGCACGAACAGGATGACCCCGGCGATGCCGATGGTGAGGTATTGACGGTTGAGGTAGGCGCGCGCGCCTTCCTGGATGGCGGCGGCGATTTCCTGCATGCGGGCATTGCCAGCCGGTTGCCGGAGGATCCAGCGTGCCGACACGATGCCGTAGAGAATCGCGAGAATGGCGCAGAACAGCGCCAGAGAAAGCCCATAACGTTCCAGCATGTCCCCTCCCGGGTGATGGAATGGCATCCAGTGAACGGATGAACCTCTCCACGCGGGGGCACAACGGGCTGCAACCTTGGACCAACCCGTTCAGACCGTGCCCGGTCATCAAGCGTGTGGCGGTGTTCAGCAATCCCTGGTGGCCGCGAGTATGCGGGCATTCGCCCGCAGACCGGTAGTGCCCATCCACGCCCGCCAGCGCGCGCCCAGACTTGTGGTGCCGAGCCATGCTCGGCAGCACGCTCGCAGGCCGGTAATGCCCAGCCACGCCCGCCAGCACGCGCCCAGACTTGTAGTGCCGAGCCACGCTCGGCAGCACAGCCCGCAGACCGGTAATGCCAAGCCACGCCCGGCAGCACAGCCCGCAGACCGGTAGTGCCGAGCCATGCTCGGCAGCACAGCCCCCACACCCGTAGTGCCGAGCCATGCTCGGCAGCACGTCCCCACACCCGTAGTGCCGAGCCATGCTCGGCAGCAGTCCCCGCACCCGTAGTGCCCAGCCACGCTCGCCAGCACGCCCATCAAGACGGCACGCCTTGCCACGCCGTTCAGCCGTCCGCTGGCAGCCTCGCTCCATCCCCAGCTCCCGGAGAAACCTGCCATGTCCACCCGTCACCTGCTCTGGCTGGCGCTGCTGCCCGCCGTCGCGGCCAGCGCCGCCGAAACCCCCGAGCTGCAACGCGCGGCCGGCGCGCCACAGGCGGTGGGGGCGGCGCACACGCTGCGCCAGATCCCCGAAGCCTGCGCACGCCTGGAAGGCATGTTCACCACCAACGCCGCCCAGCCGTACACGTTCGCGGTGGTGCGTACCAGCGAGCAATGCCAGCCGCGCGCGCGCTTCGTCGATTTCGCCAAGGCGCAGCCGAGCGAAGCCAAGGGCTGGAAGCTCAATGACGTGATCCGCGTGCCCAATGCCAGCTGCCCGGCGCAGCAGGCGGTGGTGCGCGTGTGGCGCCTGCCGGTGGCCCAGAAGGCCGAGCTGGACGGGCAGGGCCAGTCGCGCATCTACCTCGAAGAAGCCAAGCAGCAGGCCGCCGCCGGCAAGATCGCGCAGATCCCGATGTTTGCCGCGCAGATGGCGGTGGAAGGCAAGGCCTGCCGATAATCCGTTCCGCCCAGGGCGATTACCGGCACAAGCACGAAAAAGCCCGGATGGCAGTGCCGATCCGGGCTTGGGTGTCATCCGCGACGAGCTAGACTCAGTTGCCCTTGCAGTCCTTTAGCCACAGCACCCGTCCGATCTGGTCGTAATGGTCCACCACGCCGACCAGGGTGACCTTCTCCTTCGGGCGCAGCGCCAGCGCGAAGGCGGCCTGGCTCGGGGCGAAGGCGCAGGTGATGGCCACGCTCTCGAAATCGATGCCGCTCGAACCGCTCGGCAGCTCGAAGCCGGTGTTGTAGGTGCCACCGCTCTTCAGCACGCCGTTGACCCGCCCGGTGATCGAGTACACCTTGCCCTTGTAGCGCGGCTCGATCGCGGCCGGGTTGTCCTTGTTCTGCGTACGCAGCTGGAAGCCGAAATCGCTGGCCGAAATGTTCACCGTCGAGGCCTTCGGCGCGGATGCCGCCAGCTGGTCGCCGGCCTTGCCCGGCTTGACCTGGGTCAGCATCTTGCACATCTCGGCGCGGACCGCGTCGGCCTTGGCGAAGGCGCCCGGATTGAGCTTGACCGTCATCGCCACGGTGCCGGTGCGGCCTTCGCTGGTGGCGCTGATGATGATCGGAATGGTCTTGTGCATCGCCGTCTGCGGATCTTCGATCAGCATCGCGCCGTTCTCGGCATCCAGGCTCAACACGTCCATGTTGTTGCCCTTGGCGATCACGTTCATCTGCCCGATCGCGCTCTTCACGGTCAGGTCGGGCACGGTCACCGAGGCGGTGTAGGTGGTGCCCGAAAGGGGATTGCCCTTCTTCTGGAAGCTGCTTTCGCACGTATCGGCGAAGGCGGGAGCCGCGGCGGCGAGCAGCAGCACGGAAAACAGGGTTTGGCGCTTCATCGGTACAGTCCTTGTCATCGCACGCAAGTGCGGAGGTGGGTCGCGGGTGCGAAGGCCGGCATGTCCTGCCGGCTGGGCGCGATTGTATGAGGCGTCCGGGTGCGCCGCAATTGCCGATCGGCGCGGTTCGGCGATGGCATGCCCGCGGGCGTGCCACCGTCAGGCGCGGCTCAGCCGTCCTGCCAGGCCGGCAGTTTCTTCTTCACGCCCACGTTCTTGAGCGTGACGTACTTCGGCAAGCCGTCGGCACCATAGGGCAGCGGTGCCTCGCCCTTGATCAGCGGCGACAGGTAGGCGCGGGCCTTGGCGGTGATGCCGAAGCCATCCTTGCGGATGAAACCGGCCGGCATCTTCTTCTCGTGGTTGGCCACCTTGTGCAGCGGCGCCGCCTCGATCTTCCAGCGGTACGGCGCGTCGCTGCCGCGCACGATCACCGGCATCACCGCGTTCTGGCCCTTCAGCGCGAACTGCACCGCGGCCTTGCCTACCGCCTGCGCCTGTTCCCAGTCGGTCCTGGAGGCGATGTGCCGCGCCGAGCGCTGCAGGTAGTCGGGCAGGGTCCAATGCACTTTGTAGCCGAGCGCGTCCTTGACCCGGGCCGCCAACTGCGAGGCCACCCCGCCCAGCTGGGTATGCCCGAACGAATCCTTGCCGCCGCCGGCATCGGCGACGAAGCGGCCATCGGCGGTCTGGATGCCCTCCGAGGCCACTACCACGCAGTGGCCAACGCGCTCGACCACCTGCTTGACCTTGGCCAGGAAGGCGGCCTCGTCATAGGCCCGCTCGGGCAGCAGGATGATGTGCGGTGCATCGTCGGGGCCTTCCCCGGCCAGCCCGGCGGCCGCGGCCAGCCAGCCGGCGTGGCGGCCCATCGCCTCGTAGACGAACACCTTGGTGGAGGTCTCGGCCATCGCGGCCACGTCCAGCGCCGCCTCGCGCACCGACACCGCGGTGTACTTGGCTGCCGAGCCGAAGCCGGGGCAGGTATCGGTGACCGCCAGGTCGTTGTCGATGGTCTTGGGTACGCCGATGCAGGTCAGGTCGTAGTCGAAGGCCTTGGCCAACTGGGAGACCTTCCATGCGGTGTCGGCCGAATCGTTGCCACCGTTGTAGAGGAACCAGCGCACGTCGTGGGCGCGCAGCACCTCCAGCAGGCGCTCGTAGCGGGCCCGGTCGGCCTCCAGCGACTTGAGCTTGTAGCGGCACGAGCCGAAGGCCCCGCCCGGGGTATGGGCCAGCGCGGCGATGGCGGCCGCCGTCTCCCGGCTGGTGTCGATCAGGTCTTCACGGAGCGCGCCCAGGATGCCGTTGCGCGCGGCCAAGACCTTGATTCCCTTGGCCCGGGCGGTGCTGATGACCGCCGAGGCGGTGGCGTTGATGACGGCGGTGACGCCGCCTGACTGGGCGTAGAGCAGGGTACCTTTGGACATGGGTCGACCTTGGTCTGGGGGAAGGACATTGCAGAGACATTACCGGTATGGGGTAAAGTGCGCGTATTGCGGTGCAGCGTGATTGTGGACAATCCCGGGGCGCGCGCCCTTCCATTTTTTTACCAAGTTGGAGTCAGGTTGATGCGATTGGTTCTGTTGGGACCGCCCGGTTCGGGCAAGGGGACACAGGCGACGCGCCTGAAGGAACACCTGTCGATTGCGCATATTTCCACCGGCGACCTGCTGCGTGCCGAAGTGGCCGCAGGCACCGAGCTGGGCACGCAGGCCAAGGCGGTGATGGATGCCGGCAACCTGGTGTCCGATGACATCCTGCTGGGCATGCTGGAATCGCGCCTGGGCCAGGCCGACGTGGCCAACGGCTTCATCCTCGACGGTTACCCGCGCAACGTGGCCCAGGCCAATGCGCTGGACACCCTGCTGGCGAAGATCGGCCAGCCGCTGGATGCCGTCGTGCAGCTGGACGTGCCGACCGAACTGCTGGTCGAGCGCATCGCCGGCCGTGCCGCCGAACAGGGCCGCGCCGATGACAACCCCGAGTCGGTGCGTCAGCGCCTGCAGGTCTACAACGATCAGACTGCCCCGGTGGTGGATTTCTACGCCGGTCGCGGCACGCTGGCACGCGTGGATGGCGTGGGCGAGCTGGACGACGTGGAAGCGCGCATCCGCGCCGCGATCCACGGCTGAGCCCGCGGCGGCGCTGCCTCGGCAGCGCTGCTGTTCGGCCAGGCCGCATAAACACACACGCCCGGCCCCCGAAAGGGCCAGGCGTGCGGTTTAGGTGCCAGCGAACGGGCTTGCTCAGAGCCCCGCAGCATGAGCTCCCCTGGGGATGGCCTCTTGGGGAGTAGGACCAATGGGGTACCACGGCTGGCCAGCGCAATTGTGTCCGTATTCACACTAGCTCGCTATCGGGGATTCCCCGACACCCCGCGAAATTCTTCCTATGATCGATTGAGGAATTGTCTGACGACAATGGCCGACGACGCAGGGGATCGGCGACAATCCGACGCATGAGCACGATTCACATCCTTGGTATTGCCGGCACCTTCATGGGCGGCGTGGCCGCGTTGGCGCGGGAACTGGGCCAGACGGTCCGTGGCAGCGATCAGGCGATCTATCCGCCGATGTCCACCCAGCTGGAACAGCTGGGGATCGCGTTGGATCCCGGCTACCGGGCCGACAGCGTCGCCGCCGACTGCGACGCGGTGATCGTCGGCAATGCGTTGTCGCGCGGCAACCCGGCGGTGGAAGCGGTACTCGATGCCGGCCAGCGCTATATTTCCGGCGCGCAATGGTTGTCCGAACAGGTGCTGCCCGGCCGCGACACGCTCGCGGTGGCCGGCACCCACGGCAAGACCACCACCACCACCATCCTGACCTGGCTGCTGCAGGCCGCCGGCCGTGAGCCGGGCTTCCTGATCGGTGGCGTCGCCGAAGACTTCGGCGTGTCCGCGCGCCTGGGCCAGGGGCGTGAGTTCGTGGTCGAGGCGGACGAGTACGACACCGCCTTCTTCGACAAGCGCAGCAAGTTCGTGCACTACCGCCCGCTGGTGGCGATCCTCAACAACCTCGAATACGACCACGCCGACATCTTCCCGGACGTGGCGGCGATCCAGCGCCAGTTCCATCATCTGATCCGCACCGTGCCGGCGCGCGGGCGGTTGATCGTCAACGGCGAGGATGCCTACCTGGCCGAGGTGCTGGCGATGGGCTGCTGGACGCCGGTGGAACGGTTCGGCTTCGATCCGGGTCTGGAATGGCATGCCGAACTGGTCAGCGCCGACGGCAGTGCCTTCGTGGTGCATCATCGCGGCGCGCGCGTGGATGAAGTGCGCTGGTCGCTGCTGGGCCGCCACAACGTGCTCAACGGCCTGGCCGCGCTGGCCGCCGCACATGCGGTGGGCGTGGACCTGGCGACAGTGATCCCGGCGCTGGCCGGCTTCCGCAGCGTCAAGCGCCGCATGGAAGTGATCGGCCAGGCGCACGACATCACCATCTACGACGATTTCGCCCACCACCCCACCGCCATCCACACCACCTTGCAAGGCCTGCGCGCCAAGGTCGGCGATGCGCGGATCGTGGTGGCCATGGAGCCGCGCAGCAACTCGATGCGGCTTGGCGCGCATGCGCAGGCGCTGGCGCCGTCGCTGGCGCTCGCCGATGCGGTGGTGTTCCTGCACCGGCCGGAGCTGGCCTGGGACGCGGCCGGGGTGATCGCCGCCGTGCGCGGAGACGCCCACGCGGTGCCCGACACCGACGCACTGCTCGCCCGCCTCGGCGGGATCGCGCAGCCGGGCGACCACGTGGTGTTCATGTCCAACGGCGGCTTCGACGGCGCGCCGCGCCGTTTCCTGGCGCAGTTGCAGGCGTCCTGAGCCGGCGCATGGCATGACCGAGACCGTCTCCCTGCCGTTGTTCCCGCTGCATGCGGTGCTGCTGCCCGGCGCTGCGTTGGGCCTGCGCGTGTTCGAGCGTCGTTACCTGGACATGCTGCGCGAGTGCAGCCGCCAGGAAAGCAACTTCGGCATCTGCCTGATCCTGGAGGGCGAGGAAGTGGGGGCACCGGCATCGCCGGCCGCCTACGGGGTGGAGGCGCGGATCGAGGATTTCGACGTCGGCGCCGACGGCGTGCTGATGCTGCGCCTGCGCGGCCAGCGCCGCTTCCACGTCCTGCGCACGCGGGTGCGCGACAACGGGCTGATCCTGGCCGACGTGCAGTGGAGCACGCCCGACCACGACGACGAACTGCGGCCCGAGCATGCGCTGCTGGCGACCGTGCTCGAGCACATCATCGAGCAGGCCGGCAGCGCGTTCGCACCCAGCCACCCGGCCCAGCTTGAACAGGCGGCCTGGGTCGGCTGGCGGCTGGCCGAGCTGCTGCCGCTGGACGAGCCACAGCGCCTGCAACTGCTGCAGCACGACGACCCGCACCAGCGCCTGGAAGACCTGCTGGGCTGGATGCCGTAAGGCCCGACCGGCGCACACCGGGCGATCCCGCCGGTACGGGCGCGCCCCTATCACCCGCTGTTTACCTGCGCGCCGTCCATGCATGGCATGAACGGCGCGAGGATCACTCCGCTGCCGGCGTCCGAACCCGCAGCACCGGCATCTGCGTGTCCGGATGCGTATCGACCTGCTGCGGCAGGCCATCCAGTGCCTCGCGCACCGCCGACAGCGACGGGTCGATGCCGCGCATCGGCCGCCACATCCCGATCAGGTGGACATGCTGCTGGTAGTGCAGCGTCTGCGCGCTGCCCAGCCACAGCGGCTGGTTGCCCGGTTGCAGGCGCGTCGGCGCCGGCCACAGGCGCAGGGCGAAGATCTCGTTGGGCGCATTGCCCGGGCGCAGCATCAGCAGCGATTCCACCTGGGTATCCAGCGTGGCCGGCAGCACCGGCACGTCCTCCGGCGTGGCCGACTTGTCCAGCATCAGCAGCGCCTGCTCCCAGCCGGCCTGCGGCTGCACGCGCCAGCCCTGGCTCTCCAGGCGGCGCTGCAGCGGCGCCAGCGGCCCGGCCACCTGCACGTCCAGCGGCCAGCGCTGGTCGTCATCGAACTCATTGCGGCGCGAGGGAAGCTGTTTCCATTCCGCCTGCCACCAGGCAGCGGCGGCCACGTCCACCGGTGCCGGCTGGGCCGGTTCGAAGCGGGCGAGCTTGAGCGGGATGTTGCGCGGCGCGTACCACAGCGCGGCCACCGCGAAGGTGCCGTAGAACAACCACGCCACCGGCTTGACCCAGAACGAGCGGTTGAAGCGGCGGCGGTAGGCGATGCCCAGCACCAGCAGCCAGAAGATGCCGAACAGCATCCCGCCGATCACATCGCTCAGCCAGTGAGCGCCCAGGTACAGGCGCGCGAAGCCGATCAGGCTGACCACGATGCCCGACAGCAGGTACGGCCATACGCGGGTGCGGCCGGGCAGCTCGCGTGCGATCAGCACGGCGAAGAAGCCGAAGATGATGGTGGCCATGGTCACCGACACCGACGGGAAGCCGAAGCCGCTGCTGGCATCCGGTGGGCGCACCACGTGGACGGTGGCACCCAGCAGCTTGCACAGGGCCAGGCCGAAGGCCAGCGCCGCCAGCCAATGCGCCGCCGCCATCCAGCGCCGGCGCCAGACCAGGTAGCCCATGCCCACCGCGGTTGCCGGCAGCAGTACCTGCCAGGCACCCAGCGAGGCCAGGGCGGCCATCGGGTAGTCGGCCAGCGGGTTGCGCAGCGCCAGCATCGCGTCGTGCACGGCCAGGTCCAGGCGCAACGGCTCGCCGTGTGCGACCACGGCCATGAGCAGTGCGAACCAGCACCAGCCCAGCAACAACAGCATCAAGGCCAGCATCGCCAGTGGCACCGACTCGCGCCGCTGCGGATCGAACACCGAGACCGAATAACGGCCCAGCGTGGGGTGGCGCTGCGACCAGCGCAGCAGCGCGGCCAGCCAGCTGTCCATGCGCGAGGCCGACCAGCGGTAGCTGTACAGCACGATCGCCCAGACCGCGCCCATCACCACCGCGACCAGGCCCAGCACCATCACCAGCCGCCCGGCCACCGCCGCGACGGCGTCGTAGGCCTCGCCCAGCACCCAGCCCGGGGCAAGGAACAACACCGCCCAGGACAGGGCGGCAACGCCACTGGCCTGCACATAGCGCGACAGCGGCATCTTCATCATGCCGGCGATGGCCGGCACGAACGGCCGGATCGCGCCGACGTAGCGCGCCACCAGGATGCTCTTGAAGGCATTGCGGCGGAACATCGTCTCGCCGCGGTCGAGCAGTTGCGGGTACTTGCTGAAGGGCCAGAAGCCGCGCAGCCGATCACCCCAGCGCCGGCCGATCCAATAGCTGATGCCGTCGCCGGCAAACGCGCCCAGCGCCGCACAGGCCACCGCATAGGGGCCGGAAATCTGGCCCAGGCCGATGAACACGCCGACCGCGAACAACAGCGGCAACGCCGGCACGATCGCGCCCAGCACGATGACCGCATCGCAGAAGGCAATGAGGAAAATGACCGCGCCGGCAAGCACGGGGTGAGCTGAGATCCACGCAAGCGTGGCATCGATCCATGACGAGTCCATCACGCGATTATAGGGGGCGGAAGGTGACTGACTGCCGGCCAGCAGGGGCCAACGCGCGACATCTACAGTGAATGAACGCGATCGCCCGCCTAGAATGAGCCGATGAAGCCCGCCCCCGATCCCGCTCCCCATGCCCTGAAGGCCGACAGCTTCGGCCGCATCCTGCTGGTCGAGCAGGACGGCCAGCGCTTCGTGCGCCGCGACCTGGAGGCGACCCCGTGGTGGCTGCGACTGCCGGCCTGGTGGCTGGCCCGGCGCGAGGCGCACGCGCTGGCGCACCTGGACGGCATGGCCGACACCCCGGCATTGCTGGCCTGGAACGGGCGCTGGCTGGACCGCAGCTTCATGCCCGGCGATGCGATGTACCAGCGCCCGCCGCGTGGCGACCTGGCCTACTTCCGCGCCGCGCGCCGGCTGCTGCAGCGCGTGCACCGGCACGGCATCGCGCACAACGACCTGGCCAAGGAAGCCAACTGGCTGGTGCGCGAGGACGGCTCGCCGGCGCTGATCGATTTCCAGCTGGCGGTGATCGGCAACCCGCGGTCGCGCTGGATGCGCCTGCTGGCGCGCGAAGACCTGCGCCACCTGCTCAAGCACAAGCGCATGTATTGCCGCGAGTCGCTCACCCCGGTGGAGAAGCGCCTGCTCAAGCGCACCTCGTGGGTGCGTGATCTGTGGTTCCGCACCGGCAAGCCGGTGTACCGGTTCGTTACCCGGAAAATCCTGCACTGGGAAGACAACGAAGGGCAGGGACCGAAGCCGTGAGCGCGCCGCGCGTTGCGGTGGTGCCGCTTGGCGCCGGCAGCGTATTGCATGCGCAGTTGCCCGGCGCCGACTTCGCGCACGCCTGCCAGGCGGCCGTGGCGCGCGAGGGGCGCTCGGCGTTGCAGGCCTACACGGACATGGCGGCCACGGTGCCGGGCTGGTTCGATGGCTTGATGGCGCTGCGCAATCGGGGCATGGGCCTGCTCGGCATGAAGGACCTGGGCTCGCTGCGCGCGGTGCAGGAGAGCGTCGATCCACGGCCGGGCGACCGGCTCGGCATCTTCACCCTGCAGCAGTGCACGTCCGATGCGATCGTGCTGGAAGATGACGACCGCCACCTGCGCGTGCAGCTGGCGCTGCAATGGCGCGGCGATCTGCTGGAGATCGCCACGGTGGTCCACACCCATAACGCGTTTGGGCGGCTGTACATGCTGCCGGTGGCGCCGGTGCATCGCTGGATCGTGCCGCGTCTGTTGCGGCGGCAGGTGCTGCGATACGCGTCAAGCGCGCCATGATGGACGGCTGCGGGTGGCCGGCCCGGCCGGATCACGGTGCGGGTGTCGGCACCACATGCTGCCCGACGAAGTGCCGCGTGGCGTCGAAGTCGTAACCGATCTGTAGTTGGCCCACGTCCGCGCACGCGTGGCACTCGCGCAGCGGGGTGCGGTACACCAGACGCACTCCGCCGCCTTCCAGCGGCGTGCCGCCCGCCGCCTGTGCCGGCGCAAACGGCGTTGCCTGGGGATGGGCGTTGAGCAGCGCCTGCACGCCGGGATCGGCGCGCAGCGTGTCGTCCAGCTGTACGGTGTCCACGTCGATGCGCTTGCCGCCGGCGTCGATCAGCCGCGTGCCTTCGTTGGTATTGGCGCGGAACGGGTAGGCCACCGTGGCCACGCCGATGCCGTCCTGTTCATGCCACGCGGTCACATACGCCAGTTCGCCGGCGCTGGACAACTGCCCGGCGGCGGTAACCGCATCGGCGCTGGCGCCGCCGGCCTGCATTGCCTTGGTCAGGCAATCGCGGGTGGCCGCAGCCTCGCCCTGGCGACAACTGTTCAGGTCGCCGCTCCACACGACTGCGGGACTCCAGCGCAGCGCACTGTCGGCGGCCATGCGCGCCGTGCCGGTGGCTGGCCCGGGCGTCGTGGCGCGGGGCGGCTCGGACGACCCGCCCTGGCAGGCGGTGGTGATCAACAGCAGGCCAACGGCGGGCAGCAGGCAACGGGAACGGCGCATGGCAGGAACCTCGCAGCGGTAACCGGAGCGTCACTATCGTCAAGGGGCGGTTAATTGCGCGTGGTCGCGGCATACTGGGCCGATCACCGATTTCGCCGGAGCACGCGACATGGCCAGTCTGCAAGGCAAGACCCTCTTCATCACCGGCGCCTCGCGCGGCATCGGCCTGGCCATCGCCCTGCGCGCGGCGCAGGATGGCGCGAACGTTGCCATCGCGGCCAAGTCGGCGGTGCCCAACCCGAAGCTGCCCGGGACCATCCACAGTGCCGTCGAGGCGGTCACCGCCGCCGGTGGTCAGGGCCTGGCGCTCAAGTGCGACATCCGCGAGGAAGACCAGGTACGCGCGGCGGTGGCCGCGACCGTGGACACCTTCGGCGGCATCGACATCCTGGTCAACAACGCCAGCGCGATCTGGCTGCGTGGCACGCTGGACACCCCGATGAAGCGCTTCGACCTGATGCAGCAGGTCAATTCGCGCGGCAGTTTCCTGTGCGCGCAGGCCTGCCTGCCCTACCTGCTGCAGGCGCCCAACCCGCATATCCTCACCCTGGCGCCGCCGCCAAGCCTGGACCCCAAATGGTGGGGGCCGCATACCGGCTACACGCTGGCCAAGATGGGCATGAGCTTTGTCACCCTGGGCCTGGCCGCCGAGTTCGGGCCGCAGGGCGTGGCGGTCAACGCCTTGTGGCCGCGCACGATCATCGCCACCGACGCGGTCAACATGATTCCCGGCGTGGACATCAACGGCTGCCGCACGCCGCAGATCCTGGCCGATGCCGCGCATGCGGTGTTGACCCGCGATGCGGCCGGTTTCAGCGGGCAGTTCCTGCTTGACGACGAGGTGCTGGCGCAGGCCGGCATCACCGACCTGAGCGGCTATGCGGTGGATCCGTCGCAGCCGTTGCTGCCGGATCTGTTCCTGGAGTGATCGGACAATAGCGTCAGCACCCGCCGGGATCGGCAGCCATCGCACGCACAGTTGCTACCGTGCACGCCCCCTCCCGTGTGTGCCGCCGTATGTCCCGCCGAAATCATCACCTGTCCCTGGCTGCCGTCGTTGCCCTCGTCAGCCTGCTCGGCGCCTGCAGCAAGGGGGCTCCCGCTATGCCCAGCGCCCAGAGCATCGAGAAAACCAACGCCTACATCGCGTGTTTCAACGCGGTGGAGGGTCCTGTCCGCGAAGGCTATCTCCGTTACATCAGCTGGATGAAAGATCCGGAGGCCGGTCCTGCAGGAACCGAGAAGGGGATGCGCGGCCCTGGCGTGCCCCTGTCACACAACGTGGACCGATGCGAGGATCCGATTGTCGCCGCCCTGGCCATGGTGCCTGCGGATGCCGCGCTGGATCCCGTCGCCCGGGCGTACCAGCAGCGCTTCCTTGAACTACACGCGTTGATCGAGCAGGTAGACCGCTACTACACGCGCGAAGACTATCTGCGGGATGATCGCGCCGGCGTACGCAACCAGCATGGCCCTGTGATGCAGGCGTACGCGGCGTTCTTTCAGGCCAGCACCGTCCTGAACGCGGCGTTGGATGCGCGGGAAGATGAGCGCCGTCAGGCGCAACTGGACGACATCGAAGCGGACCAAGGGCGCTCTGCCGCCTACTACCAGCTGAAAATCCTCGGCGATGGCAAGCAGCTGGTGACCCAGTTGGGCGGCCAGTCCCCGGATTTGGCGCTCGCGCGTGCCCGTCTGGCCGACTTCCAGGCGCTGCTGAAGCAGGCCCAAGCGGACAGGGTGGGTCAGGGGGATGCCATGTGGGGACACCTTGAGCGCGCCGCCGATGTGCTCGCCCGTGACGCCGGCCGTCGCGTCGAACGCCTGCAGGCCAACAAGCCCCTCACCCAAAGCGAGCAGATGTTGATGCAGCGCGGTGGCCGGATCGGCAATCCGCAGGGGTCGGCCGAGGAACTCAACGCCAGCTACAACGACCTGGTCGCCGCCAGCAATCGACTGAGCCGGATCCGGGGTTCGCGCTGAACCTGTCGCGCTGCGGCGGGGCACGGATCCACGACCGCGGCTCGTCCCATCGGCACGGCCCCGCATCACCGAGCTGGAGCGTCTACGCGGTGGATCCATCACGCGCGCTGCTGCCGGATCAGTTCCTGGCGTGAGCCTGCGGCAGCGTTGCAGGGCGAGAGCGTCGACAAAAGCTCCACGCCCGGCTGCTACTGTGCGTGCCCCCTTTTGTCTGGTCTGTTGAATGTCCCATCGCAAACGAAGTGCATCGCTCGCCGCAGCCATCGCCGTCATCGGCCTGCTCGGTGCCTGCAGCAAAGGCCCCTCGCATGCCGTCGATACGGAAGGCGTTGAGAAGGTGAATGCCTACATCGCGTGTTTCAACGCGGTGGAGCAGCCCATCCATGAAGGCTTCCAGCAGTACACCGGCTGGATGCAGGATCCGAAGGCAGGCCCGACCGGCAAGGAGGCGCACGTGCGCGGACCGGGCATGGTGCTGTCGCACCGCGTCGCGCTGTGCAATGAACCGATGGTGGCGGCATTGGCGATGACCCCGGCCGATGCGGCGCTGGATCCGCCTGCGCGCACCTACCAGCAACGCTTCGTTGACCTGTACGCGCTGATCGAACAGACCGACCGCTACTACACCCGCGAGGACTACCTGCGCGACGACCACGCGGGCATGCGCACCCAGCACGGCCCGCTGATGCAGGCCTACACGGCGTTCTTCGAGGCCAGCGATGCGCTGGATGCGGCGCTGGAGACGCGCGAGGATGAGCGTCGTCGCGCCCAGTTGAAGGAGATCGAAGCGGCCGAAGGGCGCTCTGCGTCCTACTACCAGCTCCGGATCGTGGGCGACGCCAAGCAGCTGGTGGCGCTGTTGACGGCCGAGACGCCGGACCTGGCCGTGGCCCGCACCCAGCTGGCCGCCTTCCAGGCCCTGCTGAAGCAGGCCCAGGACGACAAGATCGGCAAGGGTGATGCCATGTGGGGCCACCTCGAGCGCGCTGCCGACGGGCTGGCCCGGGACGCGGGTCGTCGCGTGGACCGCCTGCAGGAAAACAAGCCGCTGACCCGCAGCGAGCAGATCCTGATGCAGGGCGGCGGCCGCATCGGCAACCCGCAGGGCTCGGCCGAAGCGGTGACCGACAGCTACAACGATCTGGTCGACGCCAGCAACCAGCTGTCGCGCTGAGGCGCAGCGCCACGTCGCTGTCGGCGACGACAGCGTCAACGCAGCGGGGCGGCGCACGCCCTGCCGCGTGCACGCCTTCAGGGCTCCGGCGTTGGACACCGGCGGCCGTTTCTCGCCGCAGTGGCGGCAACGCAGCGCATCGGGCGCGCGTCCATCCAGCCCACCGTGCGGACAGCCGCGGGCATCGCGCGTGCTCGGCGTCGCGCACGGTGATGGCCAACTACAACGACCTGGTGGAGATGCGCAACCGCATGGCGCGGTTGAGTGGCGCGCGCTGCGGTCGGCAGCGCCGGTGGGCTTGGGTACAATGCGCGGCTGAAATCGTTTCCAACAAGGATGTCACGCATGATCCGTACGCTTCCCGTCGCCCCGCTGGCTGTAGCGCTGTCGCTGCTGCTCACCGCCTGTGGCGGCAAGAGCCCGGGCGCCGCCCCCGATGCGGTGACCCAGGCCGGCAAGGCGGCCGATACCGCTGCGCAGGATGCCGAGCAGGCACTGACCGCCAAGCTCAACAGCTACATCGACTGCTACAACGATGTCGATTCCGGCATCCATCGCGGCATCGGCTATTACACGGGCTGGATGAAGGATCCCAAGGTCGGTCCGAGCGGTCGCGAAGAACGTCCGATCGGACCGCCGGACCTGGACGCCGACGACCTCAAGACCTGCGATGCCGCCATTCCCACCGCGATCGCTGCCGCGCCGGCGCTGCCGGAGCTGGACAAGGCGGCCAAGGTTTACCTGGACAGCCTGCACGCCCTGCAGCCGCTCACCCACGCGGCCTACGACTACTACAAGCGCGAAGACTTCGAAGACGACGGCTACGCGCGCGGCAAGGCGATGCATGCCCCGCTGATGGACGCGCTGGCCGCCTTCGTGCAGGCCAGCGAAGTGTTCAGCACCGCGCTGGAGGCCGAGAACGACCGCGCCCAGCAGGCCCAGCTGCAGGCGTTGGAAAAGCAGGAAGGCCGCACCCGCACGTACTACCGCCTGGCCATCATGCTGGAGGCCAAGTCGCTGATGGACCTGATGGCCGAAGATGACTTCGACGTGGTGCAGGGGCGCGCCCGACTGGACGCGTTCAACACCATCGCCGACGAAGCGCACGCCAAGGTGGCCGACCAGGAACCGGGCAAGATGGACTGGAACAGCTTCGAGACCGCCGCGGAGAATTTCCGTCGCGAGGGCAAGGAGCGGATCAAGCGCGTGGCCGACAAGACCCCGTACAGCGACTTCGAACAGCGCATGCTGGATTCGCCGTCGCATGCGCCGCAAGGCTCGGCCGGGCGCCTGTTGAACGAATACAACAGCCTGGTGTTCCAGAGCAACCGCCAGTAAGCGGCAGTGCGATCCCCCCCGGTGCGTGCAGCGCGCCGGGGTGGATCGAAGTTATGTATTGAAGGTATCGGGCAATGCGTCGCCGCACCGGCGGCAATGCCGGGCATCCGGTTCGTGGCCTTCCAGCCCGCAGTGCGCGCAGCCACGGGCATCGCGGCGCGCGGCGAGGTCGGCGTCGCGCATGGTGCTGGCCAGCTCGGCGGTGTAGATGCCGGTGGGCACGGCGATGATGCTGTAGCCGATCAGGATCAGCACCGAGGTGACGAAGCGGCCGAGCACGGTCTGCGGCACGATGTCGCCGAAGCCGACCGTGGCCATGGTCACCACCGCCCAGTACATGCTGCTGGGGATGCTGGTGAAGCCGTGGTTGGGGCCTTCGATCACGTACATGAGGGTGCCGGCGATGATCGTGATGGTCACCACCGTGAACAGGAACAGCAGGATCTTGCGCCGGCTGCGCCACAGCGATTCCATCAGCACACCGCTTTCTTCGATGTAGCGGGTCAGCTTGAGGATGCGGAACACGCGCAGGATGCGCAGCGCGCGGACCACCAGCAGGCTCTGTGCGCCGGGAATGAACAGCGACAGGTAGGTCGGCAGGATCGAGGCCAGGTCGATGATGCCCCAGATGCTGAATGCGTACCGCAGCGGGCGCCGGACCACCACCAGCCGCAGCAGGTACTCGGCGGTGAACAGCACCGTGAAGCCCCATTCCAGCACGTACAGCCAGCTGGCGTGGGCGATGTGGAAGCGCTGCACGCTGTCGAACATGACCACCAGCACGCTGGCGATGATGGCGTAGACCAGCAGCAGGTCGAAATTGCGCGATGGCCGGGTGTCGTGCCGGTAGATGATGTCGAACCAGGTCCGGCGCCAGCCGGTCTCGGTGGCGGGGTTGAGCTGGGGGGCGGTGAACGGTCGCATGGGCTGCATTGTGCCCCACCGGCCCAAAGCGCGAGAATGGGACTTTCCCGCACCCCCTGACCGCCATGACCGCCGCTGCCACCGATCCGCTGTTGTCCCTGTCGCATTACTACCTGCCGGTCTATAAACCGCGCCAGGTGGTGCTCGAACGCGGCCAGGGCGCGCGCGTCTGGGACACCCGGGGCCGCGAGTTCATCGACCTGGCCGCCGGCATCGCCGTGTGCGGGCTGGGCCATAACGACCCGGACCTGACCGCCGCGCTGGTCGAGCAGGCCGGCAAGCTCTGGCACACCAGCAACGTGTTCTACAGCGAGCCGCCGCTGCGCCTGGCCGAAGAACTGGTCACCTCCTCGCGTTTCGCCGAGCGGGTGTTCCTGTGCAACTCCGGCGCCGAAGCCAATGAAGTGGCGATCAAGCTGGTGCGCAAGTGGGCCTCCTCGCTGGGCCGCCCCGCCCATCAGCGGGTGATCGTGACCTTCCGTGGCAGCTTCCATGGCCGCACCCTGGCCGCGGTGACCGCCACCGCCCAGCCGAAGTACCAGGAAGGCTACGAGCCGTTGCCCGGTGGCTTCCGCTACGTCGATTTCAACGATGAGACGCAGCTGGAAACCGCGATGGCGGCCGGCGACGTGGCCGCGGTGATGCTGGAGCCGATCCAGGGCGAGGGCGGGGTGATGCCGGCCAAGCCGGGCTTCATGCAGCGCATCCGCGAACTGTGCGACCAGCACAACGCGCTGATGGTGCTCGATGAGATCCAGGCTGGCATGGGCCGCACCGGCACGCTGTTCGCGCACTGGCAGGACGGCATCAAGCCGGACATCGTCACCCTGGCCAAGGCCCTGGGCGGCGGTTTCCCGATCGGCGCGATGCTGGCCGGCCCGAAGGTGGCCGAGGTGATGCAGTTCGGTGCGCACGGCACCACCTTCGGCGGCAACCCCCTCGCGGCGGCCGTGGCGCGCGTGGCGCTGCGCAAGCTGTCTTCGCCGGAGATCGCGCACAACGTAAGCCGCCAGTCGCAGGCGCTGCGCGATGGCCTGGGCAGGATCAACGACGAGTTCAAGGTGTTCAGCCAGGTGCGCGGCCGCGGCCTGATGCTGGGTGCGGTGCTGGACAGGGATTTCGCCGGCCAGGCCGGTGCCATCCTCGACCATGCCGCCGAGCACGGTCTGTTGACCTTGCAGGCGGGTCCGGACGTGTTGCGCTTCGTGCCCTCGTTGAACATCACCGATGAAGAAATCGCCGAAGGCCTGAAGCGGCTGCACGCCGCGATTGCCGGGTTCATCGCGTCGCGGTAGCGCCGACCGAGGGTCGGCCGCTGTTGTCTTGGGGCGAACAGAGCCGACCCACGGTCGGCTCTACGCCAGGCCGTAGCGCTTGAACACCTTGCCGATACCGCGGCTGTCGCTCGCCGTCTCCGCCTGCAATCCCGCCTGCCGCGCGCCGCGCACGTTGACGAACAGGTCATCGATGAACAGCGTGCGCTCGGCGCGCGTGCCAAGCAGCGTCACGGCCTGCACGAACACGGCCGGGTCCGGTTTGCGTCCACCGAGTGCACCGCTGCACAGGATGCGCCCGCTCAGGGCCTCGGCCAGGGTAGGGAGGATGCGCGGGATGGTCTGGGCCATGAGCGCGCCGTTGTTGGTCAGGATGGCGATCGGCAGATCACGCGCGATGCGTTCGACGCGTTCGATCACCCCGTCCTGCGGCGATGACGCGGCAATGCGCGCGTCCTGCCATTGCGCGATGCTCACCGGGGTGCCCAATGCAGTGCCCAACTGCTGCAGGTACAGCGCGCTGTCCAGCCCGGCGTCATGCCGTTGCTCCAGGCCGCTGTCGAACAGCGCGGCCTGCACCTGTGCGGCGCTGCGGCGGGTGCTGGCGGCGAGGTGACGCACGCGCACGTGGCGCGCATGGCGCACCAGCACGCCATCGAAATCCAGCAGCAGGCAGTCCACGGCAACCGGCATCGGCAACGTTCGTCCAGGTCCAGTGCCGACCGTACCTTACTCCGGGTGCGCGCTGCGACATCGCGTCGCAGGTGGGCGGGCAAGCGGCTGTCTAGAATCTCCGGACTGAGTGTTGGAGATCGCCGTGAACCTGCTTGCCCCCGTACTGCTCGCCGGCCTGATGCTGGCCCCGGCTGCCCACGCCCGCGTGTGCGCGGTCACCATCGACAGCACCGACCAGATGAGCTTCAGCCAGAAGGAGATCAAGGTCGGCGCGGACTGCACGCAGGTGAAGCTGACCCTGCGCCACACCGGCAAACTGGCCGCCACCGCGATGGGCCACAACTGGGTGCTCACCCGCAGCGCCGATTACCAGCCGGTGGCGATGGCGGGCATGCGCATGACCCTGGCCGACAGCTACCTGCCCAAGGCCGATGCACGGGTGCTGGCACATACGGCGGTGATCGGCGGCGGCCAGAGCACCAGCGTCACCTTCGCCACGGCCAAGCTGGCCAAGGGCGGCGACTACACGTTCTTCTGCTCGTTCCCGGGCCACTTCGCGATGATGAAGGGCCGATTCGTTTTCGGCTGACGCGTAGCTGCCGTCCTGTGAGTGCACGCAATGCCTGATCGAACAGCAGCCACGCATGGCGTGGCTCTACGATGGTCGGATTGCACGTGTAGAGCCACCCCATGGGTGGCTGCACGCAATGCCTGATCGAACGGCAGCCACGCATGGCGTGGCTCTACGATGGTCGGATTGCACGCGTAGAGCCACCCCATGGGTGGCTGCACGCAATGCCTGATCGAACGGCAGCCACGCATGGCGTGGCTCTACGATGGTCGGATTGCACGCGTAGAGCCACCCCATGGGTGGCTGCACGCAATGCCTGATCGAACAGCAGCCACGCATGGCGTGGCTCTACGGTGGTTGGATTGCACAGGTAGAGCCACCCCATGGGTGGCTGCACGCAATGCCTGATCGAACAGCAGCCACGCATGGCGTGGCTCTACGATGGTCGGATTGCACGCGTAGAGCCACCCCATGGGTGGCTGCACGCAATGCCTGATCGAACAGCAGCCACGCATGGCGTGGCTCTACGATGGTCGGATTGCACGCGTAGAGCCACCCCATGGGTGGCTGCGGCGAGCCATCCGCGTAGAGCCACCCCATGGGTGGCTGCACGTAATGCCTGATCGAACGGCAGCCACGCAGGGCGTGGCGCCATGCGCCCGCTCAGCCCTTGACGACCTTGAACGCCTCGCGCGCCGCAGCGATCGTCGCATCGATCACGCCGTCATCGTGCGCGCTGGACATGAAGCCGGCTTCGTACGCCGACGGTGCCAAGAATACGCCGCGCTCGAGCATCGCGTGGAAGAAGGTGTTGAATGCGCTGATGTCGCAGGAGGTGGCCTGGGCGTAGGTCTCCACCTTCTGGTCGGTGAAGAACAGGCCGAACATCGCGCCCACCTGGTTGGTGGTCACGGCCACGCCCGCCTCGGCGGCGGCTGCCTCCAGCCCCGCGCACAGGCGCGCGCTGGCCGCGCCCAAGCGGTCGTGGAAACCCGGTGCCTGCACCAGGTCCAGCATCGCCAGGCCGGCGGCCATCGCCACCGGATTGCCGCTGAGCGTGCCGGCCTGGTAGATCGGGCCGGCCGGGGCGATCTGCTCCATCAGGTCCGCACGGCCACCGTAGGCGCCCACCGGCATGCCGCCGCCGATGATCTTGCCGAAGGTGGTCAGGTCCGGGGTAATGCCGTAGTGCGCCTGCGCACCGCCGAGGGCGACGCGGAACCCGGTCATCACCTCGTCGAAGATCAGCAGCGCACCGTACTGGGTGCAGAGTGCGCGCAGGTGCTGCAGGTAACCCTCGCGCGGCGGGATGCAGTTGGCGTTGCCGACCACCGGTTCGATGATCAGCCCGGCGATGTGCTCGCCCTGCTCGGCAAACAGCGCGGTGGCCGCGTCGACATCGTTGTAGGGCAGGGTGAGGGTGAGTTCGCTCAGGCCGGCCGGCACGCCCGGCGAGGTCGGCACGCCCAGGGTCAGCATGCCGCTGCCGGCCTTGACCAGGAATGAGTCGCCGTGGCCGTGATAGCAGCCTTCGAACTTCACGATGCGGCTGCGCCCGGTGGCCCCGCGCGCCAGACGGATTGCCGACAGCGTGGCCTCGGTACCTGAGTTGACCATGCGCACCATCTCGCACGACGGCACCAGGCGGGTGAGCGTTTCGGCCATGGTCACTTCGGCTTCGCAGGGCGCGCCGAAGGACAGGCCGTTGTTGATCGCGTGCTTCACCGCCTGGCGTACGGCGGGGTGGTTGTGGCCGACGATCATCGGGCCCCACGAACCGACATAGTCGATGTAGCGGTTGCCATCGACGTCGTACAGGTACGCGCCGTCGGCACGCTCGACGAAGAACGGCTCACCGCCCACCGACTTGAACGCGCGCACCGGCGAATTGACGCCGCCCGGCAGCAGCGTCCGGGCGCGGGTGAACAGGGCGTGGGACTGGTCGTGGTTCATGGGGTGTCCTGGGTATTACGGGAACTGGGCGAGGAAGGCGCGCTGGGTGGCGACCGGATCGGCGGCGGCGAACACGCTGCTGACCACGGCCACCAGATCGGCGCCGGCATCGAGGATGGGACCGACATTGTCCGGGCTCAGCCCGCCGATCGCCACCCGCGGTACGCCGAGCGCGGCGCTTTGCCGCAGCAGGTCCGGCGTGGCGCGGCTGGTGGTGACCTTGGTGGTGGTGGGAAAGAACGCGCCGAAGGCCACGTAGCTGGCACCGGCGGCGACGGCACGCTCGGCGTTGGCCAGCTGGTCGTAGCAGGACGCGCCGATGATGGCATCCGGCCCGAGCAGCGCCCGTGCGGCGCCGATGTCGCCATCGGTGCCGCCCAGGTGCACGCCGGCAGCGCCCACGGCCTGGGCGAGCAGTGGATCGTCGTTGATGATCAGCGGCACGCCGTGTTCGGCGCACAGCGCCTGCAGGGCGGTGGCCTGCGCCCGTTTCAGTGCGGCGTCGGCGCCCTTGTTGCGGTACTGCAGCCAGGTGGCGCCAGCGGCCAGCAGCGGCGCGGTGCGCGCCAGCAGGCGCGCGGTGTCGGCATCGTCCGGGGTGATCAGGTAAACGCCGCGCGCGCGGGGCGTGGAGGCTGAAGCTGGAGTCATCGGTGGCTACCGGTAGTACGACGGGAGTGGGACAATGGCCTTCGCCAGTTCTTGCCCAGCCGTGATTATCCAATGACCGATGCCACCGCCACCACCTTCCGCACCTGGATGTGCGTTGTCTGCGGGTTCCTGTACAGGGAAGAGGACGGCCTGCCCGAAGAAGGCATCGCGCCGGGCACGCGCTGGGAAGACATTCCCGAGACCTGGACCTGCCCGGACTGCGGCGTGACCAAGGACGATTTCGAGATGGTCGAGGTCGATTGAGGGCAGCGGCCTGGTTCCTTGGCCTGCGGGGGAAAGCAGCCGAGCATGGCTCGGCTCTACCAGATCGCAGCCAATTTTCCGTTCTACCGGTAATGCCGAGCATGGCTCGGCTCTACCCGGTCGCAGCCAACGTTCCGTTCCGCCGGTAATGCCGAGCATGGCTCGGCTCTACCCGGTCGCAGCCAATGTTGCCTTCCCCAGGTAGTGCCGAGCCATGCTCGGCAACCCGGCAACCCGGCAACCCGGCAACCGACTTCCCCTCAATGCAGCCGCGGTGCCCGCCCGCCGATCTCCACCAGCTTCTCGCGCACCCACTGGGCATCGCTGGCCTGGCCGTTGCGCTGCAGGTACAGGCCCAGATCGCGGTGGGCGCCGGCCTGGTAGTCCAGGTGCAGGTAGGCCAGGCCACGATCGCGCAGGGCGTCGTCCTGTTCCGGGGCCAGCTTGAGCAGGCGGTCGGCGCTGCGCGCGGCACGGTCCCATTCACCGCGTTCGACGTAGACGCCATGCAGGTTGCGCAGCATCCGCATCAGGATCGCGCGCGCGGGCGCGGCGTCCAGGATCTGGGCCAGCACGTGGTCGTCCGGGGTTTCCCCGCCGAGATGCGAGCGGGCGCGTTCGCGCAGTTCCTCCACGTCCAGCGGGCGCCCGCCATTGAAGGGATCCATCACCAGCATGCCGTCATCCACCGGCAGCCGCACCAGGAAATGCCCGGGGAAGGACACCCCGTCCAGCGGGATGCCCAGTCGGCGCGCGACTTCCATCTGCACCAGCGCCAGTGAGATCGGGTTGCCGAGGCGGCGCTCGAACACCTGGTTGAGGTAGCTGTTGCGCGGGTCGTAGTACTCGCCGTGGTCGCCGCCGTAGCCCAGTTCGTCGAACAGGTGGCGGTTGACCGCGGCGATCTTCAGCGGCCAGTGCTCGATGGTGTCCACTTCGGTGCGCAGGTGGTCGGCATGGCTCTGCAGCACCGCGTCGTAGACCTTCGGGTCCAGGTCCGGGTACTCGTCACGCGCGATCAGCAGCGCGGTGGGCAACAGCGGCAGCGCCTCGTCGTCCAGCTCGGCCAGCGAATCCCACGTCGGCAATGTGATCTGCCCCTGCATGGCGACAGACTGGCGTCAAACGCGGCCGGATTCAAGCGTCCCGGCGTGAAAGCGCCGGGCGTGCCTGTCTTCCACGCAGCGCGTGGATCTAGCGGTCGGAGATGCCCGGGCCGAAGGTGATCTGGGTCCCATCCTGCAGTCCCAGCTTTTCCGCCTGGCCGGCGTTGAGCTCGAGCACGTAACGCGCCGGGCCGCTGCTCGGGTAGGGCGGGCAACGATCGCCCGCCGAGCACGGCGGCACGTCGCGCTGCTGGCTGACCAGGCGGCGCTGGTCGTCGAAGTACAGGATGTCCAGCGCGATCTTGGTGTTCTTCATCCAGTACGCCTGCAGCTCTTCGCGCTCGTGCAGGAACAGCATGCCGTGGTCGGCCGGCATCTGGTCGCGGAACATCAGCCCGCGTGCGCGGCTGGCGTCATCCACGGCCAGCTCCACCTGGTAGCGGGCACCGCCCAGTTCCACCCAGTGGCGGGCGCCGCTGCTGGCGCAGCCGGTCAAGGTCATCAGGAGCAGCAGCGACAGCAGGCGGGTCAGCGACATCGGGTCTACCTCGAAGTTGGGGAAGCCGGCCATCGCGGGCCGGCCGCCGGATCAGAACACCTTGGGCGGCTGCCCACCGACGATCACCACGTCGGCCGGGCGCCGCGCGAACAGCCCCACGCAGACCACGCCGGGCAGCTGGTTGAGCTCGCGCTCGAGTTTGACCGGGTCGGTGATCTGCAAGTGGTGGATGTCCAGGATCGCGTTGCCGTTGTCGGTAACCACGCCTTCGCGCCAGGCCGGCTGGCCGCCGGTCATGTCCATGATGCGGCGGGCGACCAGGCTGCGGGCCATCGGGATCACTTCCACCGGCAGCGGGAAACGCCCCAGCACCGGCACCTGCTTGCTCGGGTCGACGATGCAGACGAAGCGCTCGCTGGCTTCGGCGATGATCTTCTCGCGGGTCAGCGCGGCGCCACCGCCCTTGATCAGGCACTTGTTGCCGTCGCATTCGTCGGCCCCGTCCACGTACAGCGACAGGTTGCCGGTGTGGTTGAGCTCCATCACCTCGATGCCGTGCTCGCGCAGGCGCGCGGTGCTCTGCTCCGAGCTGGACACGGTGCCCTTGATACGGTGCTGGATGCGGGCCAGGCCATCGATGAAATAGGCAACGGTGGAGCCGGTGCCGACCCCGACGATCATGCCGTCTTCGACGTATTCCAGGGCTTTTTCGGCAGCCAGGCGCTTGGCTTCGGACATGGCGGGCAACTCTTGAGGGAAAGGGGGATCAGTGCTTTTCCAGCGACAGCAGCAGCTTCCACTGCGCTGCGGTCACCGGCAGGATCGAGAGGCGGTTGCCGCGCGCGGTCAGCGGGAAACCGTCGCCCAGCGCATCGGCATGCAGCTTGATCTCGTCCAGCGAAATGGTGTCGCGCAGTTTGCGCTCGAAGGCCACGTCCACCAGCATCCAGCGCGGTTCTTCGCGGGTGGCCTTGGGGTCGTAGTAATCGGATTTCGGGTTGAACTGGGTGTCGTCCGGGTAGGCTTCGCTGGCAACCGTGGCCAGGCCCACGATGCCCGGCACCTTGGTGTTGGAGTGGTAGAACAGGACCCCATCGCCGACCTTCATGCCATCGCGCATGAAATTGCGCGCCTGGTAGTTGCGCACGCCGTTCCAGGGCTCGCGGCCCACGCGTTGCAGATCATCGATGGAAAAGGCGTCCGGTTCGGACTTCATCAGCCAGTAGCGCTTGCGTGCGGTCATCCGTCTTTCTATCGCGAGGGGTAGCGGCCAGCGGCCGATACGGGAACAAGGGTGGACGCGTCGGTGCAGATCGCATCCACCGCGACATCCCAGGGCTGTACCGGCAGGTCATCGACCTGCTGCACCGAGAAGCCGACCCCGACCAGCCACGGCGGGGCCGGGCGCTGGTGACGGAATGCGAAGCTGCGATCATACCAGCCGCCCCCCATGCCCAGGCGTCGGCCCAGCGCATCGAACCCCACCAGCGGTGCGACCACCAACGCCATCTGTTCCGGGGCGAGGGTGGCCTCGGCGGCGACGTCGGGCTCGGGAATGCCATAGCGGTTGGCGCCCAGCGGCTGGCCAGGGCGCCACGGTGCAAAGCGCAGGGTGTCGCCGGCGAGGATCGGCAGGCAGTAGGTCAGCGATGGCGGCAGTTGCATCTGCCAGCGGTGCAGGGCGATCTCGCCATCCATCGCCCAGTAGCCCGCAACGAAGCCTTCGGCCGGAGCGAACGGTAGCTGCAACAGGGCATCGGCCAGGTGCTCGGCCGCGGCCAGGCGCTGGGCGGCGGGGATGTCGCGGCGGCGTTGACGCAGCTGCTGGCGCAGTGCGGAGCGCGGGTCGGTCATGCCTGGGTCCGGGGCGTGGTGCGGGCGCGGATAAAACAAGAGCGACGCCCCGGTGGGACGTCGCTCTTGCAGGAATACTGCATTCTCCGCGGTGACGATGCGTGCGAAACGACCTTGAACCCGGGGTTCAAGTGGGTACGCTGGGACTCCTTCGGGCTTCCCGCTACAAGGCGGACTTGCACTCCCGGCGCCGTCGCGCACCCGTGGTCGTAATTAAGGGACAAGGCGAATGTTTGCACACGCCGTCGTTCACAGCAGAGAACGCGTCGCCATTATAGCCAAGCACGCGCCGAGGGGGAGGCCGTTCGTCGGTCGAATTACACCTGAATTCAGATCGATGATGGCCATGCGATGGTCTTGTGCAATGGAACATCGCGTGGAACACCGCAGCGCCGCCGGTGGGTCGGCTTGCCCATGCCAATGATCCCGGTAGAGCCGACCGTCGGGCGGCTGCTTACGCCCCGTCGATCGCCCGATCCAGCCGCCGGTTCAGATCGGCCAGGGTCTGCTGCAGGGCCACGGCCTGGCGGGCGTGTTCATCGCGCAGCTGCTGCAGTTCATGCGCCAGGTTGAGCGCGGCCAGCACGGCGACGCGGTCCACGGCGGCCATGCGGTTGCTGCCGCGGATCTCGCGCATCTTGGCGTCCAGCAGGCGCGCGGCAGCCGTGAGGATCTCGCGCTCTTCGGCGCCCACGCCCACGGTGTACTCGCGGTCGAGGATGCGGACACTGACCGGCTCGGTCTGGCTCATGTGTGCTGCTCCAGGGACTTGAGGCGGGTGATCATCGCTTCGACCCGGGAGCGGGCCTGCTCGTTCTTGGCCAACAGCTGCGAGCGCTCGGCCACCAGCTGTTCCTGCTGGTGGCGCAGGCTGCGGTTCTCCTCGGCCAGGCGCTGGTTGCGCTCCAGCAACGCCTCCACCCGGGCGGCGAAGGCCTGCAATTGGGTGATGGCGTCGGAAGGTTCCATGTTCGGCACGATAGGCAAGGGCGGTGGAGCCGGTCAAGCGAATAATGACGGGGCAGGCGGGCACCGCCGCCCGGGCGCCCGGCAGCGGCGATCACGCCCCGGGGCGTACGGTCGGATTGCTACACTGTGAAGCTGCCAGAGCCCCGCCCGCGGTGGCCTTGGCGCCTTTTTCCGATCGAGCCCCAAGATGACCGAACTACCGAGTGTCAATGACGTGAACCTGGCCAGCCAGGCATTGGGCCTGGGCGCCAATGCCGCTGAACTGCACGGCGGCCTGTGCGGCTGGCTGTCCGCCGGCGGCGCGCCGGTGCGCGAATGGCCGGCCCGGGTGCTGGCCGATGACAACCTGCCGCTGCCGGCCGAGGGCGATGCGCTCTCGCAGCTGCTGCAGGCCAGCGTGGCCCAGCTGGAAGACCGCGATTTCGCCTTCGAACTGCTGCTGAGCGATGCCAATGACACCGCCGCGCAGGCCGATGCCCTGTTCACCTGGGCGCGTGCCTTCCTGGGCGGCTTCGGGCTGGGCTCGGGCGGGCGCCGACCGGCGCTGTCGGAGGAGGGCGAGGAAGCCCTGAACGACCTGGCCAAGCTGGCCCAGGCCTCCAGCGAGGATTTCGAGAGCGGCAACGACGATGATGAAGACGCGTTGGCCGAGATCGAGGAGTTCATCCGCGTGGCGGTGCTGTTGCTGCACGGCGACTGCGTGATGGCGGCGCGCCATCGGCAGCGCCTGAACTGAGATGGATATCCGGCAGCTGACCGGCATCTCCGCCGCCGAATACCGTCGTCGTCGCCAGCAGTTGATGGAGATGGCCGGCGACGATGCCATCCTGGTCCTGCCCGCCGCGTCCGAGCGGGTGCGCAGCCTGGATACGCATTACCCGTTCCGCCAGGATTCGGACTTCTGGTACCTGAGCGGCTTCCCGGAACCGGAGGCCGTGCTGGTGCTGATTCCGGGCCGACGCCACGGTGAGGTGATCCTGTTCTGCCGCGAGCGCGACCCCGACCGCGAAGCCTGGGATGGCGCGCGCGCCGGCCAGGAAGGGGCGGTGTCGCAGTACGGGATGGACGATGCGTATCCGATCGACGACCTGGACGACATCCTGCCCGGCCTGCTGGAAGGGCGCTCGCGGGTGTACTACCACTTCGGTCGCGATGCCGAGTTCGATCTCAAGCTGATCGGCTGGGTCAACCGGGTGCGCTCTCAGGTGCGCCACGGTGCGCAGCCACCGCACGAATTCCTCGAGCTGGGCCACCTGCTGCATGAGCAGCGGCTGTTCAAGTCCAGTGCGGAGATCGCGCTGATGCAGCGCGCCGCCGACATCAGCGTACAGGCGCATCGGGTGGCGATGCGGGTGGCCCGGCCCGGCATCCACGAGTACGAACTGCAGGCCGACCTGGAGCGCGAGTTCCGCGCCCACGATGCGTGCGCGGCCTATTCGAGCATCGTCGGTGCCGGTGCCAACGGTTGCATCCTGCACTACCGCGACAACGCGGCGCGCTCACGCGATGGCGACCTGGTGCTGATCGATGCCGGTGCCGAGTATCGCGGCTACGCCAGCGACATCACCCGGACCTTCCCGGTCAACGGCCGCTTCAGTGCCGAGCAGCGCGCGCTGCACGATCTGGTCGGCGCGGCGCAGGCGGCCGCGCTGGCCGAAGCCAGGCCGGGCAATGCTTATGAGGCGGGGCATCTGGCCGCCGTGCAGACCCTGACCGAGGGCCTGCTGCGGTTGGGGCTGCTCAAGGGAACCCTGGAAGAGAACATTGCCGAGGGCCATTACCAGCGTTTCTACCGGCACAAGACCGGGCATTGGCTGGGCCTGGACGTGCATGACGTGGGCGATTACCGCCTGGCCGGCGACTCGCGCATGCTCGAGCCGGGCATGGTGTTCACCATCGAACCGGGCCTGTACGTTTCTGCGGACGATCGCAGCGTTGAGGCGCGCTGGCGCGGCATCGGCATCCGTACCGAAGACGACGTGCTGATCACCGACGACGGCCACCAGGTGCTGACCGCGGCATTGGCGCGCAGCGCCGATGAGATCGAAGCGGTGATGGCGGATCGCTGACGAGGGGAGCGGGTGTTGCGTGCAGCCACCCATAGGGTGGCTCTGCGGTGGGTGTGCGTGCAGCCACCCATGGGGTGGCTCTACGGGTTGGGTGTGCGTGTAGCCACCCATGGGGTGGCTCTACGGGTTGGGTGTGCGTGTAGCCACCCATGGGGTGGCTCTACGGGTTGGGTGTTGCGTGTAGCCACCCATGGGGTGGCTCTACGGGTTGGGTGTGCGTGCAGCCACCCATGGGGTGGCTCTACGGGTTGGGTGTGCGTGTAGCCACCCATGGGGTGGCTCTACGGGTTGGGTGTTGCGTGCAGCCACCCATGGGGTGGCTCTACGCGCCGGCCCGCTTCAATCGGCGGCTGCGAAAGCCGGGCGGGTCAGGTTGTCCGCGTCGGCCTCGGTGCACAGCACTTCGTCCTCGATGCGGATACCACCATACGGGCGGAAGAAATCGACCCGTGCCCAGTCGATGCTGTCGCCATGGCCGGCCTGCTTCACTTCGTCCAGCAGCATGTCGATGAAGTACACGCCCGGCTCGATGGTGACCACCATGCCCGGCTCCAGCACGCGGGTCAGGCGCAGGTAGGGGTGGCCCTGCGGGCGCTCGATGCGACCGCCGCGGTCGCTGGCGGCGAAGCCGGCCACGTCGTGTACCTGCAGGCCGATCAGGTGGCCCAGGCCATGCGGGAAGAAGGCCGCGCTGACGCCGGTGGCCAGGGCCGCTTCCGGCGACACCTTGAGCACGCCGAAGTCCTTCAGGATGCCCATCAGCGACAGATGCGCGTCCACGTGCAGCTGCTTGTAATCGACGCCGGCGCGCACACCGGCGGCCATCTGCTGCTGGGCCGCGTCGACCGCGTCGATCATCGCCTGGAATTCGTCGTGGCCACTGGCCGCGTAGGTGCGGGTGATGTCGCTGGCGTAGCCGTGCACGCTGGCGCCGGCATCGATCAGGAAGCTGCGCAGCGGGGACGGCGCGCTGCGGCCCAGGTCGGTGTAATGCAGGACCGCGGCATGTTCATTGAGGCCGATGATGTTGCCGTACGGCAGTTCATTGGCGTCCTGGCCGACGGCACTGCAGTAGGCCATGTGGATGTCGAACTCGCTGGCGCCGGCGCGGAAGGCGGTCTCGGCGGCACGGTGGCCACGCACGCCCAGGCGCTGGGCCTGGCGCATCAGCGCGATCTCGTAAGGCGTCTTGTAGCCGCGCTGCCAGTCCAGGTAGTGCAGCACCGGCTCGGGATTGTTCGGCGCGAAAGCGCCCAGCGTGCTCTGCGGTTCGCCCAGGATCGCGCAGCGCGCCGGGTCCTTGGGCAGCAGTGCCAGCGCCTGCTCGGCGCTGCGGATGATGTGGATGTCGACGTGCTCCACCCACCAGCCGTTGGGCGCATCCGGCACCACGTGCCAGTAGTCGAACGGTTGGAAGAAGATCAGCGCCGGGCGCTGGCCGGGGGTGTAGACCAGCCAGCTGTTGGGCAGCTTGGTCAGCGGCAGCCAGGCCTTGAAGTTCGGGTTGACCGCATACGGGTAATCGCGGTCATCGAACACCTGGTAATGCTGGGTGCCGCTGGGAATCACCAGATGGTCGAAACCGCCGCGCGCCAGCGCTTCGTCGGCGCGCTGGCGAAGCACGCTGACGTGATGGGAATACAGGGCGCCGAGGTCTGGCTGGTTCATCGCGGGGGCTCGTTCGACAGTGCGGAGTGCAGCCCCTGATTCTGCCGCAATCGCGGGCATCGCGCTGTGCCGGAACCGGCACTCAGACCGCCGAAGTTTCCTGTGCGATCCAGTCCCGCAGGCGTTCGCGATGGTCGCGGCTGAGGGTCAGGAAACGGAAGCCCACCCAGGCCTGGCCGGGGGCGTGGGTCTGTTCGCTCCACAGCAGGTGCGCGCCCACGTCCAGCGCCAGCGGTTGTCCCTGCGGACCGGGGATGGCGAACTGCAACTGGTACAGCGCGTCCTCGTGCATCGGGACCGAGGCCAGCATCAGCATGCCGGTCTCGGACACATTGCCCAGGCGCCCGATCACGGCCTCGGCCAGCATGTCGGTGACGGGGACCAGTTCGGCGACCTGGCGGCGCGGCGCCCGGCGGGTATCGGTATCGGTGCTCACTGCGCGCTCTCCACGGTGGGGGCGTTGCCGGCCAGCGAACGCAGCGTGCGCAGCGTGGCCTGCCAGGCCCGGTCGATCAGGCGGCTCTTGTCTTCGCTGACGAGCCGGACCTGGCCATGCGCCATCAGCCTGGCCAGCGCGTCCAGCGAATGTTCGCCGACCTTCTGCCCGCGCGGATTGACGAACAACGCGTTGTCGGTGACCAGGCTGTACCAGGACAGGCGCTGACGGCGCAGGTCGCCCTGCTGGTTGGTGGTGAACTCGAACCAGGTACCGAACGGCAGCGTACGCAGCTGCCGGTAGCAGTCTTCTTCGGCCATGTTGCGCGCCAGCGGCGCGACCTTGCGCGCTTCGTTGCCTTCGGCCTGCTCACCCAGCCGGGTGCGCGCGCGGATCCGTGCCGTCAATTCGGTGCGCGAACTGCTGTCGTCCTCGCCGCCGGGGGTGGACAGCCGGCGAGCGATCGCCGCCGCCTCGTCCTGGTGGTAGCCGACCTGGGTCAGCGCGGTTTCCACCTGGCTGCCCAGTTCGGCGTCGCTGGGCGCGCTGCCCGGCGCCTGGCAGGTGACGTCGGCGATGCGTGCGGTTTCCTGCTCGCGCTGCTGCCATTGCTCGGAATCGTCGCCGTGGCGCAGCAGGGTCAGGGTCAACACGTCCGACCAGGCCTGCTTGAGCAGCGACTGCACGAAGCGCGGCGGCTCGGCGCGGGCGCACAGGTGCTCGATGCTGGCCCCGGCCTGTTGCTTGGCGGCCTCCAGGCGTTCCTTGCCGCGCGCGGCCTCCACGTGGCGCCGCTCGGCCAGTTCGGCCTTGTGCGCCAAGGCGCGGAAATGCTGCTGGACATCCTCGTTGGCGGTCTCAAACACCGCTGCGTCGCCCTGGTAGTCGCTGACCACCTGGTCGACCGCGCGGCCCAGCTTCTGCACCAGTTGCGGGTCGACGTCTTCCTCGCCCAGCCAGTTGGCGCCCGCCTCGGCCACGGCATTGAGCAGCTCGCGTGCCGGGTGCTGGTCGCGCACGAAGAACGCCGGGTCGGACAGGGCTGCGCGGGCCACCGGCACCTGCAGCCGCGCCAGCAGGTCGGCGGCCACCGCGTCCGGGCGGACCTCGCGCTGGATCTGCCCGTACAGCATGTCCAGCAGGTCGAAGGTGTCGTTGTCCTTGACCGTCAGCGCGGCCTGCGGGCCATGGTCGGCGCGCATCTGGGCCAGCAGCGCGTTGTGCAGGTCGGCCATGCTGCGCCGCGCGCCGCCGCTGCCCACGCTCTGCGCCTGCAGCTTGGCCAGGGTGGCGTGCACGGCCTCGCTGGCCACGGCGACCGGCGGCGGGCCCGGGGCGGGCGGGGGGGCGCTGGACGGGCCGGGGGCAGGCGCGGTCGCGCCGATCTCGGCCGGACCGCCGGGCGCGCCGGCACCGGTCTGGCCAGCGACGCCGGGCGTGCCGCCGGCACTGGCGTGACGGGCGGCATCCAGCAACTGGTGGAGTGCGGACATGGCCGGCGCGGACAGGTCCTGTGCAGCGGCGCCCACGGCGTCCGCGCCGGACGAAGGGGATGCGGTCGCCACTGCGGCCACCGGCTCGGCGGCGGCCGGCCGCAGTGACGCAGGCAGGTCGCCCATCGCTTCGCTGGTCATGGCTGCCCAACTGCCGCTTTGGGCCGAGCCGCTCCAGCCGGTCAGCGGGCGGGTCACCTTGCCGCCTTCACGCGGGGTGGCCGTGCGCTCGGGGCCGGTGACGATCCGGCGGGTGGTGGCCGAGCGCGCCAGGTACGGGGTGTAGACCAGCCCGGGCAGGATGCCTTCGTGGCCGAGCAGGATGTTGGCGCGCTCCAGCAGCTCGCCCAGGCGCTCGATCAACTGGCGGTCGAACACGCGGTAAAGCGCCAGTTGGGTTTCCAGCCCAAGCTCGAACTGCTCGCCGAGGCCGCGCACGATCCGGCACAGCACCTGCGGACCGAACGGCATGTCCTCGACGTCGAATTCGGGCCCGGCGGCGAGCACGCCGAAGCGCTGCCCCAGCAGCTGCAGCGCGCTGGCAGAGCGCTGCGATTCGCGGCGGATGATGTCCACCAGCACGATGTCGCGATCGATGTCGGTGTCTGCCACCAGGGTGAGCGTGGTCGCCGACATCGCGGCAGGGGAGACGGCCGGCACGTGGCGCACGCGTGGCTGGCGCAGGTTGGCCAGGGTCTCGGCAAGTTCCTCCAGGAAGCGCGGCGCGAACTGGGCGTTGATCTCGTGCAGGCGCCGGGTCTGGGCGTAGATGTCGGCCTGGATCTGGCTGTTGCGCGCCCGTTCGGCGTCGCGGAACAGCTCGCGTTCCAGTTCCACGATGGTCAGCTTGAGCGGGTTGGCCAGGGTCTGCGCCGCCAGCGCATGCAGGGCTGCCAGCAGCCGGCGCACGCGCGGCGGCGCGGCCACGTGGGCGAAACGGGCCGGATCGGCGTGGGACGATGAAGGTGCGGACGCAGACATCCGTTGTAGTTCCAGCTCCCCTGAGAGCACAGAATCTAACGTTTTCGCCCGGTCACCGCCAGAAGGGATACCCCGACCGTAGCGCCGACCGTTGGTCGGCTGCGTTGCGTGGTCTTGCCGGGCCGGATCACGTCGGCGGATCCGGGGCCGCCGACGGGAGTCGAGGGGCGGAGACGATCAACTCAGGGGATCGGGCGCAGGGATCGGGAGCAGGGGATCGGGCGCAGGGGATCTGGAGCAGGGGATCTGGAGCAGGGGATCAGGAGCAGACGATCAAGAGCAGCCGACCAACGGTCGGCTCTACGGGAGGAAGAGTTCGACGACGTCGTTGGTGAAGCGTCGGCCGAGCTCGGTGGGCCGGGCGTGGTCGCCGTCCAGGGTCATCCAGCCGCGCGCGATGGCCGCCTGCAGCGGTGTGGCGATGGCCGCCCGTTGCAGGCCGGTGCGCGATTCGAAATCCTTCAGGGTGAAGCCTTCATGCAGCCGCAGCAGGTTGAGCATGTACTCGAACGGAAGGCGCGGCGCATCGATCACGTCGTCGCCGCCGATCGAGGCTGCGCTGCCGGCAGTGTCCATGAAGGTCTGGGGATGCTTGTGCTTCCAGCGGCGCAGCACGTGTTCTTCGGCACCGCTGCTGATCTTGCCGTGAGCGCCGGCGCCGATCCCCAGGTAATCGCCGAAGCGCCAGTAATTGAGGTTGTGCTGGCTCTGCCGGCCGGGTTTTGCGTACGCGCTGACCTCGTACTGCGCATAGCCGGCCTCGGCCAGCATCCGCTGGCAGTGTTCCTGGATGTCCCACGCCGAATCCTCGTCGGGGATGCCCTGCGGCGGCTTTGCGAAGAACACCGTGTTCGGCTCCAGGGTGAGCTGGTAGTGCGACAGGTGCGTGGGCTGCAGCGCGAAGGCGCGCTCCAGGTCATGCTCGGCCTGCGCAAGCGTCTGCTGCGGCAGCGCGTACATCAGGTCGATGTTGAAGTTGTCGTAGCCGGCGTCCTGCGCCAGCTTCACCGCGCGCTCGGCCTCGCCACTGTCGTGGATGCGGCCCAGGCGCTTGAGCGCTTCGTCGTTGAAGGTCTGGATGCCGAAGCTGATCCGGTTCACGCCGGCGGCGCGGTAGCGGTCGAAGCGGCCGTGCTCGGCGGTGCCCGGGTTGGTCTCCAGGGTCACCTCCAGGTTGGGCGCGAAACGCAGCCGGGCCGAGGCGGCCTGCAGGAAGCGGTCGATCGCCTCGGGCGGGAACAGGCTGGGGGTGCCGCCACCGAAGAACACGCTGCTGACCACCCGGCCCCAGACCAGCGGCAGGTCCTGGTCCAGGTCGCGGATCAGCGCGTCGATGTACGCCTCGAACGGCAGCTCGCCCTTGGCCGCGTGCGAGTTGAAGTCGCAGTACGGGCACTTGCGCACGCACCACGGCAGGTGCACGTACAGCGACAGCGGCGGCGGGACCAGCCGCGGCGCGTGATCGTGGTCGCCCGGGCAGTGTTCGCCGGGCAGGTGGTCGCAGTGGTGGTGTGGCTGTGGCATGGAATTCAACGGTCGTGCCGGCCGCGGGCCGGCTCTCCAGGCATCATCAGGGAGGGCATTACAGCAAGGCGGGCAATGCCTGCTTGAGCAGCTGCAGGGCGATGGCGCGGTGGCTGATGGCGTTCTTCTGCGCCGGCTCCATCTCCGCCGCGGTCAGGCCATGCGCCGGGTCCAGGAACACCGGGTTGTAGCCGAAGCCGTGGCTGCCGCGCAGCTCGTCCAGGATCACCCCTTCCCAGCTGCCTTCGCAGATCAGCGGCTGCGGGTCGTCGGCGTGGCGCAGCAGCACGATCACCGCGTAGAAGCGCGCGGTGCGGCGTTCGGCCGGGACCCCGCGCAGCGCCTCCAGCAGCTTGGCGTTGTTGGCGGCATCGTTGGTGGGGCTACCGGCATAGCGCGCGCTGTACAGGCCGGGCGCGCCATCGAGCGCATCCACGATCAGGCCCGAGTCGTCGGCCAGCGCCGGCAGCCCGGTGCTCTGGCAGGCATGGCGCGCCTTGATCAGCGCATTCTCGACGAAGGTCAGGCCGGTTTCGGGCACGTCGCTGACGCCCAGCTCGCCCTGCGCGACGATCTGCAGTGGCAGGTCGCCGAGCATGGCCTGCAGTTCCTTCAGCTTGCCGGCGTTGCCGCTGGCCAATACCAGTTTCATCATTTCGGCTCCAGCAGATCCCAGGTGTTGCCGTAGAGGTCGCGGAACACCGCCACGGTGGCGTACACCTCTTCGCGCGGGGTTTCCAGGAATTCCACGCCCTGGGCGGTCATGGCCGCATGGTCGCGCCGGAAATCATCGGTGTTCAGGAAGAAGCCGACCCGGCCGCCGGTCTGGTTGCCGATCCGCGCACGCTGCTCGTCGGTGCTGGCGCGCGCCAGCAGCAGTGCCGCGGCGCTGCCGTCGGTCGGTCCGACCACCACCCAGCGCTTGTCGCCCTGGTCGATGTCCTCGATCAGGGCGAAACCGAGCTTGCCGGTGTACCAGGCGATTGCCTCGTCATAGTCGGCCACCACCAGGGTGGTCAGGGCGATGCGACGGTTCATGCAGACGCCAGGGCGGCCTGCTGCGCCGCGAACAGATCCTTGATGCCCTTCTCGGCCAGCAGCAGCAGCGCGTCCAGTTCATCGCGACGGAAGGCATGGCCTTCGGCGGTGCCCTGCAGTTCGATGAAGCCGCCGCCATCGTTCATGACCACGTTCATGTCGGTATCGCAGTCGCTGTCCTCGGCGTAGTCCAGGTCCAGCACCGGGGTGCCGCGGTACACGCCCACCGACACGGCCGCGACCGCGCCGAAGATCGGGTTGCGCTTGATGTCGCCGCGCTTGAGCAGGAAGTTGACCGCATCGACCAGGGCCACGTAGGCGCCGGTGATGGCGGCGGTGCGGGTGCCGCCGTCGGCCTGCAGCACGTCGCAGTCCAGGGTGATGGTGCGCTCGCCGAGCGCGCCGCGGTCGATGCAGGCGCGCAGCGTGCGGCCGATCAGGCGCTGGATCTCCAGGGTGCGGCCGCCCTGCTTGCCACGGGCCGCCTCGCGGTCGTTGCGGGTGTGGGTGGAGCGCGGCAGCATGCCGTACTCGGCGGTGACCCAGCCTTCGCCCTTGCCGCGCAGGAAGCCCGGCACGCGGTTTTCCACGCTGGCGGTGCACAGCACGCGGGTTTCACCGAAGCTGACCAGCACCGAGCCCTCGGCGTGACGGGTGAAGGCGCGCTCGATGCGCACTTCGCGCAGCTGGTCGGCCTGGCGGCCGCTGGGACGGGGATCGGACATGCTTGGCTTCCGTAAGTCAGGGGATGCAGGGCCGCGCCCGGACCGGGGACCGGCAGGCGAGGAGGCTCTGAGAAGACCGCTAGGGTACCATTTGCACTTTGAGAGCACCGGAAACCCGCATGATTCGAAGCATGACCGCCTATGCCGGCGGCGAGCGCGCCACGCGCTGGGGCACGCTGGCCTGTGAGCTGCGCTCGGTCAACCACCGGTTCCTGGAGGTGGGCGTGCGCCTGCCCGAGGAACTGCGTGCGCTGGAGCCGCAACTGCGCGAGCGGGTCGCCGCGCGCTGCAGCCGCGGCAAGATCGACCTGGTCATGCGCCTGCGCGCGCCGGAGGTCACCGGCGCGCTGGTGGTCAACGATGCGCTGCTGGGCCAGCTCGGGGAGCTGGCCACGCGGCTGGCGGCCGGGTTCCCCAGCCTGCAGGTGAGCTTCACCGAACTGCTGCAGGTGCCGGGCGTGATGCAGGGCGAGGCGGTGGACGCCGCCGCACTGCAGGCCGAGGCACTGGCCCTGCTCGAGAGCACCCTGGATGGCTTCGTGGCCGCGCGCGAGCGTGAAGGCGACAAGCTGGCCGCGGCCATCCAGGAGCGCGTGGACGGGGTGGAGCGCATCGCTGCCGAGGTCACCACGCTGATTCCGCTGATCCGCGAAGGCCAGCGCACCAAGCTGGCCGCGCGCCTGGCCGACCTGCCGCACCCGGTCGACCCCGGCCGCGCCGAGCAGGAACTGGTGATGTGGCTGCAGAAGCTGGACGTGGATGAGGAGCTGGACCGGCTCGGCAGCCATATCGTCGAAATCCGCCGGGTGTTCACCCAGCGCGAGCCGGTCGGGCGCCGCCTGGACTTCCTGCTCCAGGAATTCAACCGCGAGGCCAACACGCTCGGGTCCAAGTCGGTGGACAGCCGCACGTCCAACGCCGCGGTCGAACTGAAGGTGCTGATCGACCAGATCCGCGAACAGGTGCAGAACATCGAATGAGCAGCCAGCCCACGCCCGTCGGTGCGCCCGCGCGCGGCACCCTGTACATCGTGGCCGCGCCCTCCGGGGCCGGCAAGAGCAGCATCGTCAATGCCACCCTGGCGCGCGATCCGCAGATCGCGCTGTCGATCTCGTTCACCTCGCGCGCCACGCGCCCGGGTGAGGTCAACGGCGAGCATTACCACTTCGTCAGCGCCGAGGAGTTCGAGCAGATGATCGCCGCCGGCGACTTCTTCGAGCATGCCTGGGTGCACGGCGACTGGAAGGGCACCGCGCGGCAGTCGGTCGAGCCGCAGCTGGCCGCCGGCCAGGACGTCCTGCTGGAGATCGACTGGCAGGGCGCCCAGCAGGTCCGTCAGCTGGTGCCGGGCACGGTCACCGTGTTCATCCTGCCACCGTCGAAGCAGGCGCTGCAGGACCGCATGCGCAAGCGCGGGCAGGACAGCGAGACAGTGATCGCCCAGCGCCTGGCCGCCGCGCGTGAAGAGATGCTGCACTTCAACGACTTCGACTACGTGATCGTCAACGAGGTCTTCGAGACGGCGGTGGACGAACTCTGCGCCATCTTCACCGCCAGCCGCCTGCGCCGGGAGGCCCAGAAGGTCCGCCACGCGGGCCTGATCCAGGCCCTGTTGACCCAGGATCAGCCCTAACTGACTGATTCCCAAGAGGGTGCTAGCGGGTTGGCTTGATTTTGTCCAGCCCCCGCGAGTACAATCCGTCCCCTTTCCCTCATTCGATTGAGCAACCGTCACTGGTTGCCGGGAGCCCGCATGGCCCGCATCACCGTAGAAGATTGTCTGGAAGTCGTGAACAACCGTTTCGAACTGGTCATGATGGCGTCCAAGCGCGCCCGTCAGCTGGCCAATGGCGTCCAGGCCACCCTGGACAACAGCGAAACCGAAGACAAGCCGACCGTGCTGGCGCTGCGCGAAATTGCCGCCCGCAAGATCGACAACGCCCTGATCGACGAAGTCGAGAAGGCCGAGCGCGAGCGTGCCGAGCGTGAAGCACTGGAATGGGCCGCTGCCGAAGTCGTCGCCGACGAAGACATGTCCAAGAACGACGACTGATCGCCCTGGTCGTGCGTTGTTGCCAGAACAGCCCGCCTTGGCGGGCTGTTCTGCGTTTGGGCGCGGCACATCAGGGTGACGCCGCGTCGCGATCACGGTCGCTCGCCGCAGCGCGCCGCGCGATCACCGGCGGGCGATGACCATGGGGCGACGCATCGGGGGCGATTCCCCTGTTCAGATGTTTGCCGTTATCCCGCCGCTGGCATAGTCTTCCAGCCATGAACCCAGGCCCCACTGCCAAGGTCGCCACGCCCCCCGGCGCGGCCGTACCCGACTATGTCCTCCAGCTCGAACGCGCAGCGCATTACCTGCCGCCCGAGCAGCTGCCGTTGCTGCGCCGTGCCTGGGAAGTGGGTGCCTCCGCGCATGCCGGGCAGACCCGCAAGTCCGGCGAGCCCTACATCACCCATCCGGTCGCCGTGGCGCAGGTGCTGGCCGAGCTCGGCCTGGACGTGGAGGCGCTGATCGCCGCGATCCTGCACGACACCATCGAAGACACGCCGCTGACCCGCGAAGAACTGGCCGCCGAGTTCGGCGAAGCCGTGGCCGAGCTGGTCGACGGGGTCACCAAGCTGGACAAGCTGAAGTTCCGCGACCGCCAGGAAGCGGCCGCCGAGAGCTTCCGCAAGATGCTGCTGGCGATGTCGCGCGACCTGCGCGTGATCATGATCAAGCTGGCCGACCGCCTGCACAACATGCGCACCCTCGGCGCGCAGAGCCGCGAAGCGCGCGGCCGCATCGCCCGCGAAACCCTGGAAATCTACGCCCCGATCGCGCAGCGGCTGGGCATGAGCCTGGTCAAGAGCGAACTGCAGAACCTGGGCTTCAAGGCGCTGTACCCCTGGCGCCACGCGATCCTGGAAAAACACATCCGCAGCCAGCCGGTGGTCCGCCGCGAGGCGATGGCGCAGGTGGAAGTGCAGCTGAGCCAGCGCCTGGCCAAGGAAGGGCTGGAACACCGCCTGGTCAGCCGCATCAAGACCCCGTGGAGCATCTACAACAAGATGCACGACGAGAACAAATCCTTCGACCAGGTCATGGATGTGTTCGGTTTCCGCCTGGTCGTCCGCAACGTGCCCAGCGCCTACCACGCGCTCGGCGCGGTGCACGCCACCTTCAAGCCGCTGGACGGGCGCTTCCGCGACTTCATCGCGATCCCCAAGGCCAACGGCTACCAGTCGCTGCACACGGTGCTGTTCGGGCCGTATGGGTCGCCGATCGAGGTGCAGATCCGCACCGAGGAGATGGACCTGATCGCCGAGCGCGGCGTGGCCGCGCACTGGACCTACAAATTCGGCGGCGACTCGCCCAACAGCGCGCAGAGCCGCGCGCATGCGTGGATCGTGGAACTGATCGACTCGCAGCGCGCCGCCGGCTCGTCGCTGGAGTTCCTGGACAACGTCAAGGTCGACCTGTTCCCGGACGAGGTCTACCTGTTCACCCCGAAGGGCAAGATCCTGGCCCTGCCGCGCAATTCCACCGCGCTGGACTTCGCCTACGCGGTGCACACCGACGTGGGCAACATGGCCGTGGCCTCGCGCGTGGACAAGAAGCTGGTGCCGCTGCGTACCAAGCTGGTCAGTGGACAGACGGTGGAGGTGATCACCGCGCGTTCGGCCACGCCCAAGCCGCAGTGGCTGGAGTTCGTGGTCAGCTCCAAGGCACGCACCGCGATCCGCCACCAGCTCAAACAGCTGGAACACGAAGACGCGGTGCAGCTGGGCCACCGCATGCTCGACCGCGCGCTGGAGGCGATGGACAGCTCGCTGGAGCGCCTGCCGAAGGGGCGCCTGGATGCGTTCCTGGCCGAACACCGGTATCCCCGCCTGGAGGCCCTGCTGGCCGAGGTGGCACTGGGCAACTGGATGCCCAACCAGGCCGCGCAGGCACTGATGGCCTATGCCGAATTGCGTGGCGGCGCGCATTCGCGCCATTCGCAGGAAAAGATCCTGATCAACGGCAGCGAGCGTGGCGTGGTCAGTTTCGCCAACTGCTGCCAGCCGATCCCCGGCGACGACATCATGGGCTACCACACCGCCGGCAAGGGCATCGTGGTGCACCGCATGGATTGCCCCAACCTGGCCGAGTTGCGCAAGTCGCCCGAACGTTGGGTGCCGATCGGCTGGGACACCACCGTGTCCGGCGATTACGACACCGCGCTGGTGGTGGAAGTGGAGAACGGCACCGGCGTGCTGGCCCAGCTGGCCGCGGCGATCGCGCAGAGCCACTCCAACATCGAGCGGGTGGACTACCTGGATCGCGATTTCAACGCGGCGGTGCTGGCGTTCAACATCCAGGTCCGCGACCGCAACCATCTGGCCGAGGTCATGCGCAGGCTACGGCGGTTGTCGGTCGTGCAATCGGTCCGCAGGCAATAAGCCGCCTCCCTTGAGACGACGGTCGGTAGAGCCGACCGTTGGTCGGCTGCACGCGCACCCTGCGGCGATGATCGCCCCACGGTAGAGCCGACCGTTGGTCGGCTGCCCGCACGCCCTGCCACAACGATCGCCCCACGGTAGAGCCGACCGTTGGTCGGCTACCCGCACACCCCGCGGCGATGATCGACAGGGTCGGCCTGCCGGCCAACCGTCTTCGTCATTCTCCAGTCAGCCGACCAACGGTCGGCTCTACCGTGGATTGCGGCGTCGATTGCGGCGTCGATCGCGGGTCGATCGCGGGTCGATCGCGGGTCGATCGTGGCATTGATCGTGGCGTTGATCTCGGCTCTGATCTCGGCTCTGATCGCGGCGTTGGATCGCGGCCCCGATCGCGGCTTCGGCGCTACAATTGCGCTCCCCCTTTTGAACCGTGGAGCGTCCATGTCCCGCCAGATCATCACCAGCGCCAAGGCCCCGGCCGCGATCGGCCCGTATTCGCAGGCTGTGCGTGCCGGCAATACCGTGTACTTCTCCGGCCAGATCCCGCTGGACCCGGCCACCGGTGAGATCGTCGGTGCCGGCGACGTTGAAGCCCAGGCGCGCCGCGCCTTCGACAACCTCAAGGCCGTGGCCGAAGAAGCCGGCGGCTCGCTGGACAAGATCGTGCGCCTCGGCCTGTACCTGACCGACCTGGCCGAGTTCGCCAAGGTCAATGCGGTCATGCAGGACTACTTCCAGGCCCCGTTCCCGGCCCGTTCCACCATCGAAGTGTCCGGCCTGCCGAAGGCCGCCAACTTCGAGGTCGATGCGGTGATGGTGCTCGACCAGGCCTGACGTGGCGCGGTCACGGGCTCCTGCACCGGCACTGGCCGCGGCCGGGGAAGCGTCGTTGTCGATGCTTTCCGGGATCGGCCCGGCGGTGGCCACCAAGCTGGAGGCCCGTGGCCTGTCCTCGTTGCAGGACCTGTGGCTGCATCTGCCGCTGCGCTATGAAGACCGCACCCGGCTGACCACCATTGCCCGGTTGCAGCCGGGCGTGGCGGCGCAGGTGGAAGGTCGGGTGAGTGCGGTCGAGCGCGGTTTCCGCGGTCGGCCGGTGCTCAAGGTCGCCCTCGAAGACGATTCCTACGGCACCCTGGTGCTGCGCTTCTTCCACTTCCGCGCCCAGCAGGTATCGCAATTCGCCGTCGGCACGCGCATCCGCTGCTACGGCACCGCCAAGCCCGGGCATCTCGGGCTGGAAATCGTCCATCCCAGCTACCGGGTGATGGGCAGCAACGACGACGACGAACTCGGCGACAGCCTCGATCCGGTTTACCCGGCCATCGAAGGGGTCGGCCCGGCCACGCTGCGCCGGTTCATCGGGCTCGCACTCGACCGGCTGCCGGAGGAGTCCACGCTGGAGCTGCTGCCACCCGACTGGCTGTCCGGGCTGGGCCTGCCCTCGCTGCGCAGCGCGTTGCTGACCGTGCACCGCCCGCCGCCGGACGCCGACCTGGGCGCGCTGGCCGCGGGCCGGCACCCCGCGCAACGCCGCCTGGCGATCGAAGAACTGCTGGCCCACCACCTCAGCCTGCGCCGCCAGCGCATGGCGTTGCAGGCGCACCACGCACCGTCGTTGCGCGGGCAGGGCGCGCTGGTCCGGCAACTGCGCGACAGCCTGCCGTTCCAGCTCACCGGCGCGCAGCAGCGCGTGTTCGAGCAGATCCGCAAGGACCTGGGCAAGGCGCATCCGATGCTGCGCCTGGTGCAGGGCGACGTCGGCTCGGGCAAGACCGTGGTCGCCGCGTTGGCCGCGATGCTGGCGGTGGAGCGCGGCAAGCAGGTCGCCTTGGCGGCGCCGACCGAACTGCTTGCCGAGCAGCATCTGAACAACCTGCGCGCCTGGCTCGAGCCGCTGGGCGTACGCACCGCGTGGCTGGCCGGCAAGGTCACCGGCAAGGCACGCAGCAAAGTGCTGGCCGAGGTCGCCTCGGGCGAGGCGCAGGTGGTGGTCGGTACGCACGCATTGATGCAGGACAGCGTGGTGTTCAAGGATCTGGCCCTGGCCATCGTCGACGAGCAGCACCGCTTCGGCGTGCATCAGCGTCTTGCGCTGCGCGACAAGGGGGCCGACGGGCGCAGCGTGCCGCACCAGCTGGTGATGACGGCGACGCCCATTCCGCGCACGCTGGCGATGTCCGAGTACGCCGACCTGGATGTCTCGGCCATCGATGAACTGCCGCCGGGCCGCACCCCGGTGCAGACCGTCGCGCTCAACAACGACCGCCGCCCGGAACTGATCCAGCGCATCGCCCTGGCCTGCCGCGAAGGGCAGCAGGTGTACTGGGTATGCACGCTGATCGAGGAGAGCGAGGAACTGGACGCCACGCCCGCCCAGGCCACCTTCGAATCGCTGCAGGCGTTGCTGCCGGGCGTGCGCGTGGGGCTGGTGCACGGGCGGCTGAAGGCCAGCGAGAAACTGGCCACGATGGTGGCGTTCAAGGCCGGCCAGATCGACCTGCTGGTGGCCACCACCGTCATCGAAGTGGGCGTGGACGTGCCCAATGCCTCGTTGATGATCATCGAAAACGCCGAGCGGCTCGGCCTGGCCCAGTTGCACCAGTTGCGCGGGCGGGTAGGGCGGGGCTCGGCGGTGTCCCGCTGCGTGCTGCTGTACCAGGCGCCGCTGTCGGCGATGGCGCGCGAGCGCCTGGAAACCATGCGCCAGACCAACGACGGGTTCCTGATCGCCGAAAAGGACCTGGAACTGCGCGGCCCCGGCGAGCTGCTGGGCACCCGCCAGACCGGCCTGGCCGGCTTCCGCATGGCCGACCTGGCCCGCGACGCGGACCTGCTGCCGGGCGTGCATGACCTGGCCGAGCGATTGCTGGCCGAAGCCCCGGACGTGGCCGACAAGATCGTGCGCCGCTGGATCGGCACGGCGGTGCGCTACGCCTCGGCATAGCGCCCGCCGCCTGGCTCCCTGCCGGCCGCGAAGCGGGCCCGCCGGTCGCGGCCATGGCAAACCAAGCAGCCGCCCTGGACAGCGCCGCTGGCACCCGATCACCCCCGCCTTGTATTTGTCATGACAGGGTGCGAAAGTCCCTTGCCGATTATCAAGACGGCAACGATGAGCAAGAAGATTCCGCTGTTGATCGACACCGACCCGGGTGTCGATGATGCCCTGGCCCTGTTGATGGCCTTCGCCGATGAGCGCCACGACATCGTCGGCCTGACCATCGCCGCCGGCAACGTTGGCCTGGACCACACGGTCCGCAACGCCCTGAAACTGTGCGAAGTGGCTGGCCGCGAAGACGTGCCGGTCTATGCCGGCACCCCCGATCCGCTCCTGCACCCGTCGGTCGATGCCGCCCATGTGCACGGCGCCGACGGCTTCGGTGATGTGAACCTGCCGGCCGCCAAGCGCCAGGCCGAGGCCGAACACGCCGCCCTGGCGATCCTGCGCCTGTCGCACCAGTACGCCGGCGAGCTGTTCCTGGTCGCGCTCGGTCCGCTGACCAACCTGGCCCTGGCGCTCAAGCTGGACCCGACCCTGCCGCAGCGCGTGAAGCGCTTCCTGGTCATGGGCGGGGCGGTCACCTGCCACGGCAACATCACCCCGGCGGCCGAGTTCAACATCGCCTTCGATCCGGAAGCCGCGCACGTGGTGTTCACCGGCTTCCCGCACATCGAAGTGGCCGACTGGGAAGCCACCGTCGCCCACGGCCTGCTGCATGCCGACGTGGAGAAGTGGCTGGCCGCCGATACCGACAAGGCCCGCTTCTACGAGCTGATCTCGCGCCAGACCCGGTTGTGGTCCGAAGACAGCCGCGGCGAGCGGTGGTTTGCCGCCGATGCCCTGGCCATGGCCTGGGCGCTGCAGCCGGAAGGCGCGCTGCGGGTCGAATCGCGCCCGCTGAACGTGGAACTGGCCGGCGTGCACAGCCGAGGTGCTACCATTGTCGACTGGAACCGCCAGACCGGGCAGCCGGACAACACCCAGCTGCTGATGGCCTACGACCAAGGGCGTTTTGAAGCCCAGGTCCGGGCGGCACTCGGCGCCTGACGGCGCCGCTGCGGCGGACCTTTCGCACGGCTGATGGTCCCGGCTTGCCCTTGGTGGCATCCGGGGCTATAATGCCGCTCTTGACCACCAGCCCTTATTACGGTGCGCGCCCATGAAGGCCGATATTCATCCGAACTACCGCGACGTGGTTTTCCACGACGTTACCTCTGATTTCAAGATTCTGACCCGTTCCACCATGGCCACCAAGGAAACGGTGAAGTGGGAAGACGGCAACGAGTACCCGCTCGTCAAGGTTGAAATTTCCTCGGCTTCGCACCCGTTCTACACGGGCAAGCACAAGGTCATCGACACCAGCGGCCGTATCGACAAGTTCCAGAAGCGTTTCGGCAAGCCGGCGCCGACCGCAGCCTGAGTTGTCGCTGCAGTTGCATGAAAACAACGGTCGCCTCGGCGGCCGTTGTTTTTTGCTGTCTGGCGTATGGAGCGGCCGCGGCGCTCCGCCTCTGTATCTGAACGCCAGCTGGCGACGTCGCCAGGCCGGTGCAACGGTGTGTCCGGACAAAAACGTCCTGATCCGCCGCAGCCCTTGCGCTGCCTGGCGGCAAGCACCCGACGCAGGTCCGTAACCGCGTCTACGACTTCCGTCCTAGGGCGGCAGAAATGTTGCTGTGCGATAATGGCGGGATCCACGATAACGATCGTGGACTTCCTTCACGTGCCTGCCCCATGCGCTTGGGCGGGCGCCTTCCCTCGAGGAGCGCACACAGTGTCCGATCTTGATCAGGTCACGCTCAACGCCGGCGACAAGTCGGTTGTTCTGCCAGTCATCAAACCCACGCTCGGCAACGATTGCGTCGATATCTCGAAGCTGACCAAGGAAACCGGTCTCTTCACGTACGACTCCGGCTTCACCGCCACCGCCAGCTGCAAGTCCGCCATCACCTATATCGACGGTGACAAGGGCGTGCTGCTGTATCGCGGCTATCCCATCGAGCAGCTGTCTGAAAAGTCGAGCTACGTCGAAGTGGCCTACCTGCTGATCAATGGCGAGCGTCCGAGCGCCGAGCAGCTGAAGGCCTTCACCGACGAGCTGGCCGCCGAAGCCGATGTGGATCCGTCGATCAACACGCTGATCGGCAGCTTCGCCAAGGATGCCCATCCGATGGCCATCCTGACCGCCGCCATCGCGCAGCTGTCGGGCATCTACCACGCCTCGCTGGACCTGTCCGACGCCGAACAGCGTCGCCACGCCGCGGTGCGCCTGATCGCCAAGGTGCCGACCCTGTCGGCCCTGATCTACCGCCACGGCAAGGGCCTGCCGGCCAACAAGCCGGACACCTCGCTGGATTACGTCAGCCGCTTCCTGAAGCAGACCTTCGAGTCCGCCGATGGCCAGTACGAGCTGAACCAGGACGTGGTCAAGGCGCTGGACCTGCTGTTCATCCTGCACGCCGACCACGAGCAGAACGCCTCGACCTCGACCGTGCGCCTGGTCGGTTCGACCGGTGCCAACCCGTATGCGTCGGTTGCCGCGGGCGTCACCGCGCTGTGGGGTCCGGCCCACGGCGGTGCCAACGAAGCCGTGCTGAAGATGCTGGAAGAAATCGGCTCGGCCGACAACGTCGAGTCCGCCGTGCTCAAGGCCAAGGACAAGACCTCCGGCTTCCGCCTGATGGGCTTCGGCCACCGCGTGTACAAGAACTTCGACCCGCGCGCCAAGGTCATCGGTGAGATGACCGGCAAGGTGCTCAAGCAGCTGGGCGTGCAGGATCCGCTGCTGGACGTGGCCGTCAAGCTGGAGCAGGCCGCGCTGCAGGACGACTACTTCGTCGCCCGCAAGCTGTACCCGAACGTCGATTTCTACAGCGGCATCATCTACAAGGCGCTGCAGATCCCGACCGAAATGTTCACCGTCATGTTCGCCCTGGGCCGTACCTCCGGCTGGGTCGCGCATTGGCTGGAACAGCAGGTCGATCCGGAAATGAAGATCGGCCGTCCGCGCCAGGTCTACACCGGCAGCGACGTGCGTGATTACAAGGGCTGATCGCCCCGGTTGATCCGCCGATGAAAAACGCCTCCGCAAGGGGGCGTTTTTTTTTGCTGTGATATGCGCGTCGGCAGCACGGCCCAAGCCAGTGAATTTGGCGTAGACGAGATCTTCACGCCGGGCGCGCAATCTTCGTCGCGCTGGTGTTTGATCACATGCAGAACGTGATGGAAAGCATCATTTGCAACTAATTGAATGGGTTGGGGTAATCGAATCTGGAGAATCTCCGGCCAAATGCAGAGGTTTTTCCTCTCCCCACAGTCCCAAACAGAGTGCACTTCATGACGCTTCCGCATGTGACATCGGCCCTGGCTCGTCATCCCTCTTCTTCGGCTCCCCACGCGCTTCGCGCTCGATGCAAGCGCCTGCCGCTCGCCATCGGCGTGGCGCTATTGGTGCTCCCGACGGTATCCATGGCAGCAACCGTGGGTGGTGGCGCAACCGCGACCGTGCAACCTGGCGACCCCGTCGAAGCCTGGACGGTGACCGGGAATTCAACGCTCAACATCATCGCGGGTGGGGCGACAGGGGCCATCTCCCTGGATCGGTCATCCCTGACCGCCGACGGCGGGACCGTGACCAGCGCCGCATCGTCCTCCAATGCGGCGGCCTTGACGCTTTTCCCTGATTCCGTTGCGACGATCCGGACTACCCGTCTCTTCAGCAACTCCAATGGCGTCGTCATTACCGGCAGCGGCGGAACTGCTGGCGCATTGCGCATGACGGGCAGCGAAATCCAGGCGTCGCGTGCTGGCCTTTCCGCCATTGGCGGCGCACAGATCGCGTTGGATGCCACACGCGTCTTTTCCGACGGCGCAACCGGCGCGGGAGATTTCGACGGGGTCGGTCTCGCGTCCGTCTCGGCTTCGACCGTGCTTACAAATGGCTCTTACCTCGGTGGGCGGCGCAATGGTGCCTTCATGACCTTGATCTCCACGGGACTTGGGGGGCAGGCCATGCCGTCTCTCGCAGACCTCGTCGTGGACGGTTCGACGGTAGAAGGGATCGAGGGTGCTGCGATCCGGGTCCAGGGGCTGGCCCAGGATTTCGACGCCACGATTACCATTGCCAACGGCAGTACGTTGCGGGCCGGTAACGGAAATCTCATCGAAGTCCTGCCGGCCGAGTTCGGCCCCGACATCGCCAACGTCAGCGTGGCGGTCAACGACAGTCAGTTGAGCGGAAATATCTTCGTTGGTCAGGATCAACGGTTGTCCATGCAGATGAGCGACAACGCCAGCCTCACCGGCGCCCTGACCAACGTCACCTCGATGGCGCTGGCCGACACCTCGCGCTGGAACGTCACCGCCGATTCCACTGTCGGCAGTGTGAACCTGGGCTCGGGCACGCTGGCCTTCGCCGCACCGTCGCCGGGCTACAAGACGGTCACCGTGGGCGGTGACATGGCCGTCAATGGCGGCACGCTGATCTTCAACAGCGTGCTGGCCGGTGACGGCGCACCGTCGGACACGCTCGTCGTGGGCGGCAGTACCTCCGGGAGCGGCAACATCGTGGTCAACAACATCGGCGGCGCCGGTGCGCAGACCACCGATGGCATCCAGTTGATTTCGGTGGCCGGCACCTCGGGGGCAACGTTCGCGATGAACACCCGTGCCACTGCCGGCATCTACGAATACCTGCTGTACAAGGGCGGGGTGACCAACCCCAACGATGGCGGCTGGTACCTGCGCTCGGCCTATACCGGCGATCCCTGCGACCTCAATCCGTCGTTGCCGGCGTGCGCACCGACCGACCCGACCGACCCGGTCACGCCGGTGGATCCGGTGACCCCGGTCGATCCGATCAACCCCGATCCGACGGATCCGATTCCCGTGCTGCGTCCGGAGCCGGGCGCGTACCTGGCCAACCAGGCCGCGGCCGTGCGCATGTTCCAGCAGCGTCGCCACGACCGCGGCGAGCCTGCGTTCGACCACGATGGCCCAGGCGCCTGGGCACGCGTGTCGCGCGACCAGCTGCACACCACCATCGCCGGCCAGGTCGATGCCCGCAGCCAGACCAACACGCTGCAGATCGGCAGCGACGTGGCGCGCTGGGGGCAGCAGGGGCGTGGCTCGGTCGGCATCATGCTGGCCACCGGCGATGCGGACACGCAGGCAACCTCGCGCATCACCGGCTACGGCACGCGCGGCAAGGTCAAGGGCGATGCGGTGGGCGTGTACGGCAGCTGGATGCAGAACGCCGAGGACAGTGCCGGGCTGTATCTGGACGGCTGGCTGCAGTACGGCCGTTACGACAGCTGGGTGCAGGGCGATGCGTTGGCGCGCGAGAAGTACGACGCCACCACGCGCGCGGCGTCGCTGGAAGCGGGCTACGCATTCGCACTGGGCAACAGCGAGCGCCGCGCGATCTATCTGCAGCCGCAGGTGCAGGTGAGCTACACCGACTACAAGGGCGATACCCTGCAGGAAGTGAACGGCACGATCGTGGAAGACGACCAGGCCGGTGGTCTTGAGACGCGCGTGGGCGTGCGCCTGTTCGGGCATGACAACGCCGTCGGTAACCGCGTGCAGCCGTTCCTGGCGGTGAACTGGCTCTACAACGAGCGCGGCGACAGCATGCGTTTCGATGGGCAGTCGCTGGACGCCAAGCTGCCGACCAACCGCTACGAAGCCCAGGCCGGTGCGCAGCTGCGGCTGGGCGAACGCTGGTCGGCGTGGGGTGACCTGCGCGTACAGCGCGGCGACAGCGGTTACAAGGATGCTGGTGCGCAGTTGGGTGTGCGTCGCGCCTGGTAACTCGACCCTGCAGCCGGTCGCGTACGTGGGTCGGCTCAGCTCAACCGACGTGCAACAACGCAGACGCCTCCGCAAGGAGGCGTCTGCATATCCGCGTGTCGACAGTCCACTCTGCTTACAACGCGCCGACGGAAATCCCGATGCCGCACGCACCGAAGATCGTGCACGCTCTGCACTGTTCAAGCAGCGCGCCTGATGCTCGTGAATCGGGGTGGATGGCTAGCGCAGATCGCGCGCGGCTGCATTGATGCTGCGCACGCCGTGCTGACGCGTGGTCATGGCGATCGCCACTCGAAAATGCGATAGGCCCGCGCGCGACGTCAAGCGACGCTATCGGCACTTTCCGACGTGTTTCAAAACCGGCGAGTGTAAGCGGACATATCCAAGGCCGTCTCGAAAAACGCGCATCGGAATCGTTGCATGTGCGTGGAATTTCAATCGCAGTTCCAGATCCGGAGCGCGACGTGATTTTTAGGAATGGTTGAATGGGACCTGCACGCCCTGCTGACTAACATGAATACGCTGCCGCCGTCCATGCAAATAGGACGATGACAGCGCCTCCTACGTGGAGGCTCCTCAATCCCCAAGGAGAGATCATGTTCAACCATTACAAGAAAGTCGCCCTGGCACTGGCGCTGGCCAGCGCGTCCATGTCCGCCCATGCCGTGCAGGCCGATATCACCGTGTGGGCCGACGTCGACCCGACGCTGGCGCTGCTCAAGGCCGACGGCACCCCGCTCACCGATGTGGTCGAGATGACCTACCGCGCCGGCACCGGTGCGGCCGCGGGCCTGGCGCCGTGGACCGAACAGGTGCGCGTGTTCACCAACGATACCGACAAGGACATCAACGTGCGCCTTGGTGCCGACGCCGCGCTGCAGCCGCACGTGGCCGCGCCCGGTGCGGTGGCCATCCCGCTGACCGTCAGCCTCAATGCCGTGCCGATCACCGTCGCCGGTGTCGACTTCACCAAGGCCTCGCTGTACCCGGGCTCGGAAATGGACGGTGCGTCCAAGTCCATGGAGCTGAAGATCGCGCAGACCACGCCGGGCACGATCGCCTTCGGCGGCCAGTACCGCGGCATGGTCACCATTCTGATGGTGCAGAAGTCGTAAGAAGTGCCGTTTCAGTGTGGTCGCCGCCTTGCGCGGCGGCTGCGCTGTGGGCCATCTCCCATGCAGACACCCTCCTTTTCCCCGTCCCGCCTCGCGATCGCGCTGTCTCTCGCGCTGGTCTGTGCGCCTGTGTGTGCACGGCCGGTGCCGGCCGGTTTCGAGGATCTGGCTGCTGGCCAGACCGAGCAGCTGGACGTGCGCCTGATGGGTCGCTCGGCCGGTATATGGCCGGTGTTTGTCACGCCCGACGGCGTGCGTCTGCTCGAGCCGGTGGCGGTGTTGGCCGCGCTGGAGCTCACCGACGAGGCGCAGGCCGCGCTGGTACCGGCGCTGTCGGCGACGTTGCCGCGTAACGGCCACCTGGCCTGCCAGAACAGCGTGGCCGATGCCGGGTGTGGCTACCTTGCGCCGCCCGAGGACCCCGCCGCGATCGGCGTGATCCACGATGAGAACGAAGGCGTGCTCAACCTGTTTCCGGCGCGTCAGTGGCTGCCGACGTCCCGCCCGGTGCGCGAGCGTTACCACCGCCCCAGCGAGCGCGCGCAGAACGCGTTCCTGCACCAGCAGATGGTCAACGTCAGCGGCGGGCGTGACTACATGAGCGTGTCGGCGCTGGGCAACGGCATGCTCGGGGTGCTGCGTGACACGCATGTCGGCGTGGACTGGAACTACAACCGCCAGCAGAGCCGCCGCCAGGGCGGCCGTGACGATTTCTCCTTCAACGATGTCTACCTGCGCCACGACTTGGCGCGCCAGCATTACGTGCAGGTGGGGCGCATGGACCGCCGCAACCTGTCCAGTGCGCAGGGCGGCAACTTCGCCTTCGCGATGCTGCCGCTCGACCGCTTCGAGGGCGCGCGCTTCGGCACCACCCAGGCCTACCTGGACCACGCGGTCGCGGGGCAGGGCAGCCCGCTGACGGTGCTGCTCAGCCGCCAGGCCCGCGTGGATGCGTACGACGGCGAGCGCCTGCTGCAGACCTTCTACCTGGACAGCGGCATCAACGACCTGGACACCACCCGCTTCCCGGCCGGCAGTTACCTGGTGAGCCTGCGGATCTTCGAGGATGGCGTGCTGGTGCGCACCGAAGATGCGCCGTTCAGCAAATCCGGCGCCACCTGGGACGACAGCAGCGTGCAGTGGTTCGTGCAGGGCGGGCGCCTGATCACCGACGACGACCGCGATCATGATGGGGCGGTGCAGGCCGGCATCCGCATGCCCCTGCGGCGCAACCTGGCGATGACGTTGGGTTCGGCCATCGTCGACGACACCGTCTACGGCGAACTGCGCCTGGAAGGCCGCAAAGCGCTGGGCACCCATGAATTCACCGGCAGCAGCGCCGTGCTGCGCGGCGACGACGGCAGTCACGGCCTGCAGCAGCAGGCCACTTACCGGCACCGCGTGAGCGGCAGCGTGTACCACCAGCGCATGCGCGGCGGTGCCTGCCGCGGCAACCATCTCAATGCCGAGTCGCTGGGCTGCAGTGATGCGCTGAGCGCGTCGCTGTCGGCGCCGCTGCCCGGCGGCAATCTGTATGTCGGCTACACGCGGCGCACCACCTACACGCTGGGGCGTGACGATCTGGATCGGCCCTGGTTTGGCGATGGCGTACCGCCGGGCACCGCATGGCTGCCCGGCGACCGGCAGGGCCGGCTGACCCGCACGCTGCAGGCCAACTACAGCCGCAGTGTCCACTGGCGCGGGATGAGCATCGCCACCCGCACCGGGGTTTTCACCCAGCGCGCCGACGCCAGCGCCGGACCGCGACGCGACCAGGGCGTGTACCTCAACCTGACCGTCTCGCGCGTGGTGCGCGCACCCACGGCGACCCGCCAGGACCGCATCGGCCTGGACCTGCAGCACGGCCGCGACGAACAAGCCGACGTGGGCTACCGCGTCGGCACGTCCCGCCGCTGGGAGCGCGGCACGGGCTACCGCGAGCTGGGCGGTGAACTGAGCGGCCGCAGCGACCACCAGACCAGCGTGGCCGCCAGCGTGCGCCAGCAGGACGATTACGGTTCCAGCGCCGCCACGGTATCGCGCTACCGCTACCGCGAGCAGAGCGAGATGAGCTACACCGCCACCCATACCTCGTCCTTTGCATGGAGCCGCGCCGGCTTCTTCTGGGGCAGCGAATACGGCAGTGGTGCCGGGCTGGCCGTGCAGGTTCGCCAACCGGACGACCTGCAGCTCAGCGGCCATGCCGCCGAAGTCCGCGTGGCCGGCGCGCGCCGCCAGCTGCTGCGTTTCGGCCAACGCCGCCTGCTGCCGCTGAGCAGCTACACCCTCACCCACGCGGACGTGCAGGACGTAAGTTCGCACGACATCGCCGCCGCCGTCCGCGTGGACGGCCAGGGCAGCGGCCACGCGCTGTTCCTGCCTCCCGGAAAGATCTGGATGATGCCGATCGAACTTGACCTCACCTATACCTTCATCGGCAGCGCCCACGATGAGGCCGGCCATGCCCTGCACGGAGCACGCATCCTCAACGCGCCGCTGCCATCGCTGGGCAACGACGGCGGCTTCGTGGCCGATTTCCCGCAGCGCGAGAAGACGCTGTACCTGCTGCAGGAAAGCCGTTTGCTGGAGTGTCCGCTGCAGGTACGCGAGCAGCGCAGCGTGGTGTTCCTGGTGGGCAAGGTGCGCTGCCAGCCGCTGGCCGCCGAACGCCTGCCGGCGAAGATCCAGCAACAGGCGCGTGTGCAGCGGTTGTTGCGGGAGGAGAAGCTGGGTGGGGATGTGCCTTCGGTGGCTGGGCGGGGGGCGTCGTTGTGAGCAGGAATATTTCGCTAACGTTGGCTCTATTGGTTTGGGCAGTGGCGTTCTGCGCTCACGCGCAACGGCCGCCAGAGACCCATCCGGCAAGTGAAACTCGACGCATCGATCTCCACTTCGATCGATCGTCCGCTCCGGGGGACGAGATTCTTTGGAGTCCCCGAACTGTCTTGGCGTACTCGATAACAGGAAACGACTACAGTGCGGCCCATCTCACATGTCGCTCTGACTTGGATTCCTCAACCGGGAAATGCCCCACGCGCGACACCAAGGAAGATGGCTCAGCCCATAGTCGTATTCCAATTCGCTTTCGTGAACGGCGGAGCGGGTTGACCGTGGACGTCGCAGCCACTGGATGGATAGAGCGTGCAATGGCTGGACGTGTATGCACGCCGGAATTCTGGGAGAGGGTACAACGGCCATTTTCCACATCGAGGCACGCAGACTGCTCGGGAATTCTGCCTGCTGGCGTGGGTGCCTATTTAGCAGTAAGTGCCTCGGAACTGGAGCGATTGGTAGCCGGCCTGTGGGACGGAGAGCTGATTCTGGATCTTCGCGCAGAATCCGAAGGTCACGCAATTGCGACTTATATATTCATTTTTGAACTGACGATCACCGACCACGACCGCGTAAGCATCTACTTCCCCGAGTACGACCAAGCCACGCCCCACGTCGGCCTCAACGTGAAGTACAACCCGATCGGCATCCCGTCGATCGGGGGAAAGCGCGAGCTTGAGATGTGCCTCTACGATGGCCTGGGCTCGCAGAGCCAATATCTGGACGTGACCATCAGCGACACCGGCCGGCCCGCATCCGGGCGCCCGCCAGATACGTTCTCGGTCTGGCATGAAGCCGGTGGCAGCGACGCCCGCGATCGTCTCGATTACAGAGTCTGGCTCAACCATGCCGGCGCACGGATGCCGATGCAGAACGGACGCCTGCAGTCGTTGACCGGCATCGACACCGCCGACCTTCGGCTGGTCGTGCTGCCCGGCATGTCCCAGCCCGTGTACTGCGTCCCCACGCCGCTCAGCCTGGAGATGGACCCGGTGCCCGCTGCGTCGAAGGCCAATGGCCACTACGAAGGCAACCTGCAGATCCTGATGAATGTTCCCACCACCACGCCCTGATGCACGACTGCGAGCTACTGCCATGAACAGCATGATCCCCCGGTTGCGGGCGCTACTTGTCTTTTTGGTCTCTGCCTTGGCCGCGCCCGCGCAGGCCAACCTGAGCGTACACCCGATGCGGCTGCCCGTGCAGGATGGCCGCGCCGGGCAGATCCGCGTCTACTCGCAGACGGGCAAGGTGCAGTACGTGCAGACGCGCGTACTGCGCCTGGAGCAGCCGGGTACGCCCGACGAAGCCGAAGTCGCGCTTGCGCCCGGCAACCAGGACGGCGTGGTGGTCACTCCTGCCAGGTTCGTGCTCGCCAGTGGCGGCAACCGTCTGGTCCGGGTCATTCCGTTGCAGTCGGTCACCCAGGAGACGGCGTACCGCGTCTACGTCGAGGGCGTACCGCCCCCGCACGATGAACATGCCGAAGGAGAGGGGGACGCCTCGACCGCCAACGTGGGGGTCAGCCTGGTGTGGGGCGCGCTGGTGCATGTCATTCCGGCGCAGCCGCTACCGGACATGCGCATCGACGGTGCCGACCTGCACAACATCGGCAATGTCCGGCTGGGTGTCACTGCCATCAAGGCCTGCACTGCGGCCAATCACTGCACCGAACACAGCGTCGAGCGCAGCCTGTACCCGGGCGCGCGCATGCCGTTGCCGTTCGATCCGGCCGGAGTCGCGCAGCTGACCGTCTCCTATCGCCTGAGCTACCTCGGCTACAAGGACCACCACCGGACCCTCACCCCATGACCGTCGCATAGCCCGTCCTGCCGCGCCCCATCCGGCGCGGCACCACCCCCATCGCCACCTCTGCAGCCACGGTATCGGCCGTGGACGGCAGCGCATTGCCCGACGTTTCCCATCCGCTCCCTGGAGTATCCCCATGAACCATATCTACCGTCTCATCTGGAACACCGCGCTCGGCGGCTGGACCGTCGCCAGCGAGCACAGTCGCGGCCTTGGCAAACCTGCCCGAGGCCGGCGCACGGCGCTGGCCGCAGTGGTGCTGGCCCTGGCCGTGCCTGCCGTGGCCGCCGAACCGTCCTTGTCCGATCAAGGCGAGGAGGAGGAGTCGCTGCAGGTGGTGCGAGAGCAGGTGGTCCCGCTCCTGGCGTGGCCCTCCCTCGGCGTGCGTGCTGCAGGCGAGCCGCTGGCCGTGCACCAACAGTTTGCGTTGACCTCGGACTCGGCCTACCAGAACTCGGTGCTGTCCGGTGACCACTCGATTGTCACCGGGTCGCGCTCCACGGTGAGTGGCGGACACGGCACCGCCTACGGCAACCAGATCATCGCCACGGGCGGGCAGGCCACCGGGCTCGGGTTCGGTGCGCGCGCGCAAGGGTTGGGCGCGACTGCGCTCGGGTCGGCGTCCACTGCCACGGCGGTGGATACCATCGCTGTGGGCCGGATGAGCGTTGCCTCGGCGACCGATGCCGTGGCCATTGGCTACGCCACCAGTGGCGGCGCGCGCGCGGCAGTGGCGCTGGGCGGCTATGCCAAGGCCCGTTCCGAGGCCAGCGTGGCGGTCGGTCGGGCCGCCGTTGCCGGCGCCAGCACCGGCAGCACCGGCAGCATCGCCATTGGCGACTATGCCAACGCCGTGGCTGGCGCGGACATCGCCATCGGTGCGCGCAGTGCCGTCAGCAGCTTTCACGCGGCTGGCAACAACGCATCGGATTTCTCCGCCGCGCTCGGCAGCGAAGCCAAGGTAACCGGCGGGCGCTCGTTGGCAGTGGGCAACGGCGCCCTGGTGAAGGGGGCGCAAAGCAGTACGGACATGCGCGGCACCGCAATCGGTAATGGCAGCAGCGTGGGCGCGGCCGGCGGCACCGCGCTGGGCTATGCCGCCAGCGCGACCGCCAACGGCGCCGTCGCGCTGGGCAGCGGCTCGATCGCGAGCGCGGCCAACACGGTGTCGGTCGGCAGCGCATCGCTCAAGCGCACCCTCGTCAACGTCGGCGACGGGCTCGTCGCCGCGGGCAGCGCGGAAGCCGTGACGGGCAGCCAATTGCACGCTACCAACCAGGCCGTGACCGACACTGCCGCCACCGCGCGCAGGCTGATCACCGAAGCATCGGCCGGCGGCACGGTGCGCCTGGGCATCGGCAATGCCGGCACCCGCCTGGATGTACGCAATCAGGGCAACGAAACCCGCCTGCTCACCGGGCTCAAGGACGGTGCGGTCACCAAGACAAGTACCGAAGCGGTCACCGGCAGCCAGCTGTATGACACGCAAGCATTGGCCACCGGCGCCGATACCAAGGCCACCGCCGCGCGGGCACTGGCGGCCGAGGCTTCCACGGTGGCGAACAATGCCCAGGCGGGTGCAGCGCTCGCCAACAGTTTGATTCGCCAGGCGTCCGTCTCGGGCGACATGCGGCTCGGGGCGCAGAACAGCGGCCGCGTGCTGGACGTGCGCAACCAGGGCGAGCTGACCCGCTCGCTGTCGGGCGTGCGCGACGGCACGCTCGCCGTGAACAGCAGCGAAGCGGTCACCGGTGGCCAGTTGTTTGCCACCAACACGGCGGTGAACAAGGCGGACGAGAAGGCCGGCGCTGCACAGACGGCCGCGGCGGCGGCCACCACGGCGGCGGGTAATGCCCAAGCCGGTGCCGATCTGGCCAACAGCCTGGTCCGCCAGGTATCTGCGTCGGGCGACCTGCGGTTGGGGGCGCAGAACACCGGTCGCGTGGTCGATGTACGCAATCAGGGCAGCCTGACGCGCACGTTGTCGGGCGTGCGCGAGGGTGCGCTCACGGTGAACAGCAGCGAAGCGGTCACCGGTGGCCAGTTGTTTGCCACCAACACGGCGGTGAACAAGGCGGACGAGAAGGCCGGCGCTGCACAGACGGCCGCGGCGGCGGC
>NZ_JANUDX010000005.1 GCF_024810105.1 Stenotrophomonas sp. BIGb0135 | reverse complement strand
TCTGTGATTTTGCTCGCCTTCCCTGTTGGCGCTGTGTGTGTGTGCGTCCTGGGGGGCGCCGTGTTTGGCGGGCAACCCCCCTTGGTCCCCCCCCCGCCCCGGGGGCGCAGCGCCCGGGTGCGGGCTGCCCCCGGGGGGGGCCGCCCCTGGGGCCGCCACCCCGCGTGCTCACGCCTTCGGAGTGAGCTTCAGCAGGCGCCCGTTCTTGCCATCTTCCAGCAGCCAGATCGCACCGTCCGGGCCCTGTTCCACTTCGCGGATGCGCTCGCCCATGTCGAAGCGCTCGGCCTCGCGGGCGTTGTCGCCGTCGAAGGCCACCCGCACCAGCGCCTTGGACGACAGCCCGCCGATGAAGCCGCTGCCCGTCCACTGCGGGAACAGCGACCCGCTGTAGATGATGAAGCCGGCCGGCGAAATCACCGGGGTCCAGGTCACCTTGGGGGCAGCGAATTCCGGGCGGGTGGCGTGGTCGGGGATCTCGCGGCCGTCGTAATGGTTGCCGTTGGAGACGATCGGATACCCGTAGTTGGCGCCGCGCGTGATCAGGTTGAGTTCGTCGCCGCCGGCCGGGCCCATTTCATGCACCCACAGCTTGCCGCGTGCATCGAAGGCGATGCCCAGTGCGTTGCGATGGCCGAGCGACCAGACCTGCGCGGCCACGCCGCCCTGCGAGGCGAAGGGATTGTCGGCCGGAACGCTGCCGTCGTCGTTGAGGCGCACGATCTTGCCGAGGTTGGCCGCCATGTCCTGGGCCGGGTCGAACTTCTGGCGTTCGCTGGAGGTGATCCACAGCTTGCCATCCGGGCCGAACGCCAGGCGGTGGCCGTAATGGCCCTTGCCCTCCACCTTGGGGGTCTGGCGCCAGATGACCTTGAGGTCATTGAGCGATCCGCTGCCATCGGCGGCCAGCACCAGTCGCGCGCGCGCCACGGCGGCACCACTGGTGGCGCCATCGCCGGCTTCGGCGTAGCTCAGGTACACCCACTGGTTCTTCGCGAAGCCCGGGTGCGGCAGCACATCGCCAAACCCGCCCTGGCCGCCGTAGGCCACCTTGGGCACGCCGGTGATGCGGGCCGCCTTGCCGGTGGTCAGGTCCACGTGCTGCAGCACGCCGGCCTTTTCGCTGACCAGCAGGCTGCCATCGGGCAGGAAGCTCATCGCCCACGGTTCGTCGAAGCGGGTCACTTCGGTGGCGGCGAACGGCCACTGGGCCTTCTCCAGCACGGGGGCGGCGGCCTTGTCGGCGGCCACGCAGGCGGTGGTGAACACGGGCAGGGTGAGGGCGACGGCGAGCGAAAGCAGGCGCTTGCGGGTCATGAGGTATCTCCGGGTGGGGATGCGATGGCCAGCCCTCGTTGTACAGCAAGCCCATCAACACCGCGTGCACCATACGTCACTGCCGGTAGGCGCGCGCACCGGGATCGGCTAACGTTGGCGCCGGCCGCCCGTGGGGCGGCGCGTGCGGCTTGCCGCCATCAAAGGGAGTTGGATCCATGAAGCAACAGGTGCACAAACCGTCCCCGGCCTTCATCGCCGCCTCGTGGAGCGCGCTGCTGCTCGGCGCGGTCGCTTACCTGATCGGCCTGTTCAACGCCGAGATGGCCCTCAACGAGAAGGGCTATTACCTCACCCTGCTGCTGTTCGGCCTGTTTGCCGCGGTATCGCTGCAGAAGAGCGTGCGCGACCGGGTGGAAGACATCCCGGTGAGCGGGCTGTACTACGCGCTGTGCTGGTTCGCGCTGATGGTCTCGCTGTTGCTGCTGCTGGTCGGGCTGTGGAATGCCACCCTGCTGCTCAGCGAGAAGGGCTTCTACGGCATGGCCTTCGCGCTGAGTCTGTTCGGTGCGGTGGCCGTACAAAAGAACACCCGCGACCTGATGGCCGCGGGTGGTCGTGAACGCGAGGTGCCGCCGCTGCCCAGCAGCGACTGAGTCACCCCCGGGGATGCCGCGCGGGCTCAGGTGCCGCGCGGCACGCCCTTGTCCAGGTGCGACTGGCGCAGCGCGGTGGATTCATCCCAGCCGCGGCGCACGGCGTTGCGCGCCTGTTCCCAAGTCAGCTTGCTCTTGCCACGTTCGTGCGCCCAACGCGTTTCCAGCTCCGCTTCGACCTGCTCGTAGGCGCGGATCACATCATCTGCGCGCGAGTTGTGGCCCAGCTGATACGCGGGCTCGTAGTCATCGAAGAACTGGGTGTTGTCGTAATACGGCTCGCTGGGAAAACGCTCACGCCAGTAGTCCGATACGGCCTGGCGCGGCACGCCGTCTTCCGGCACCCGGCCGGGGATCTGGTAGTCAGTAGGCATGGGATGGCTCCGGTTGGGTGAGGTTCCACCCTACCCAGCGGCCGGTTAACGCCATGGACCGACGAGGTGAATGCTGGATCAAGCACGCTTCACCGCGAGGCTGCCGTTCAGGCCGGCCGGTCCTTGCGCGGCAGCAGGTAGATCACCGCGCCCACGGCGAAGGCGATACCGGCCGCGGCGATGTTCTGCCAACTGGCGCTGACGAACAGTGCCACGCACAGCAGCAGCGCCAACACCGGAATCAACGGCCCACCGGGCAGCTTCAACGCGCCGGGACGGTCGCGGAAGCGCCGCGCCAGCACCAGCACGGCGGCCGCCGTGCCGATGTAGGCGAACAGGCGGGTGGTCATCGACAGCAGCGCCAGCTGCACGAACGAGCCGGACAGGGCCAGGGCCAGCGCGATCACGCCCTGGGTGACGATGGCCGCGGCCGGCGTGCGGAAGCGCGGGTGCACGTTGGCCAGCAGCTTGGGGCCATAACCGTCGCGGGCCAGCGCGAACAGGAAGCGCGGGCCCATCATCATGGTGTTGCTGTTGGTGCCCAGGATGGAAATGGTGGCGCCCACGGTGAGGATGAGCGCCAGCGCTTCGCCGCCGAAGCTGGAGGCCGCATCGGCCAGGGGCGTCGGCGACGCCGCGAGGTTGGCCAGCGTGCCCTGCGCCACCAGCTGCACCGCGCCGTAGATGACGGTGACGCTGACGATCATGGTGATCAGCGCGAACGGGATGTCGCGGCGCGGGTTCCTGTACTCGCCCGCGGCGGCCGGAATGTTCTCGAAGCCGGCATAGGCGTACAGCAGCAGCAACGCCGCCTCGCCCATGCGCTGCAGGTCATGCGGGTCCGGGCGCACGCCGGAGAACGCCAGGTCCATGTCCACGTAGAACGCGCCGATCGCCACGAACAGCAGCAGGGGCACCAGCTTGCCGATCACCAGGATCACACCGGTGCGCGCGGCCGAGCGCACGCCCGCCACGTTGACGGCGGTGAGGAAGCCCAGCGACACCACGATGATCGCCACGCGGCCCAGGTCATGCCCGGCCCATGGCCAGAAGCGTGCAACCGCATCGGCCAGTGCATTGCTCAAGGCCGCCGCCGAACTGATCCGGGTCAGCCAGATCATCCAGCCGATCTCGAACCCGGCAAACCGCCCGAACGCCTCGCGTGCATACAGGTAGCTGCCGCCGGGTTCGTCGAAGTAGCTGGCCGCCTGCGCATAGCAGAGCACCAGCAAGGCCACCACGATGCCGGCGGCGACCACGCCCCACAGGCTGAACGGCCCGAGCAGGGCGACGGTGGCGGCGGGCAGCAGGTAGATGCCGCTGCCGATCACGTCGTTGATCGACAGCCCGACGATCTGCCAGCGGCTGACCGCGCGTTCCAGTTGCGGATCGGCCGGGGCGCTCATGACGCGGCGTCCGGTTGAACCGGCAGGTTCCAGTCGTACTGCAGCTGCTGGTACTGCGCGCGCGGCAGCAGCACGAACAACGGCCGCTGGGCCGGGTCCAGCCAGGCCAGCAGACTGCGCATGTGCCCGGGCTGCATTGCCGTGCAGCCGGCGGTCGGCTCACCGGGCGTGCGCCACAGGTGGGCGAAGATGCAGCTGCCGCGGCGGGGTTCGGCCTTCGGGTTGTGCTCGATCACGAAGCCCTCGCGATAGCGCACGTCGCCCTTGTTGTGCAGGTCCAGCCGCATCGGTTCGGTGGAGCCTTCCACCGCGTCGGCGCCCACCGCCTCGGCATCGACGATGCGGTTGTAGTACGGCGAATCGGGGACGTCCATGCAGTAGCTGCTGGCCTGCATCGGCTGGTAGGGCAGGGCCGTGGCGATCGTCGGTGCATAGCCGAAGGCCGGACCAATGTTGAAGATGCCGGCCGGGCTGCGGCCATCGCCTTCCTGCTTCACCGGGTCGCCGGGCTTCACCGGGTCACCCGGCTGATGCGGGGCACTGCCCTGGGCCGGCAGCATGCCCACGCCCCAGGCACTGCCGTTGCGGCCGACGGCCACCGCGAATGCGTCACCGTGCGGTACCCATCCCCGGGGAGTGCGCGCATAGGCCTGCAACCGGCCATTTGTGGCGTCCCAGCCGTCGGTGATGACCACGATCATCTGCTGGTGGTCCTGCAAGGGCGCCACCGCCGGCGTGAGCGCGCTGGCGGGCAGGGCGCTGGCGGCCAGCACGACGGCGAATACGGAGCGGAACATCGGCAGCATCGTGGCGGACTCCAAAAGACCAGGTGTCGATCAGGTATCGATCAGGTGTTCGATCCGTTCCAGGTTCACCCCAAGCTGGCGGTGGCGGTCCGGGTTGGCGTGGCACAACAGCACGAAGACGAAGTCCAGCAGGGACTGCAACGACGCACGGTACAGCAGTTGCGCGATGTGCGGCGCCGGGTCGTGGGCGCAGACCACCAGCGCTGCGTCGGCGTGCGCACGCAGCGGGTTGGCGCTGTGCCGGGTGATCGAGACCACCTTGCCGCCCACGTCCTGGAACTGCCGCGACAACTGGAACAGCTGCGGCAGCTTGCCGAACTCGGAGAACACCAGCATGGCATCGCCGGGGCGGGCGGCCGACAGGTTGGCCATCATCAGGATCGGGTCGGCGTGGTGCACGGTGAGCATGCCCAGCAGCGACAGCCGCATGGCGAACTCGCGCGCATACAGGCCGTCATCGCCCAGCCCGTACACGAACACCTTGGGCGCGCCGTCGAGCAGGCGCACGATCGCCTCCACGTCGGCCGGCGGGTTGGCCAGCCGGGTTTCTTCCTCGGCCGCGGCCTTGCTCAGGCGCAGGCGCTCGGCGATGCGGCTGTAGTCATCGCCGTCACTGGCCACCGGCGCCTGTGCCTGGGTGCCGTTGCCGGCGCGGGCCACGGCTTCGCCGATCGAATACTTCAGGTCCGGGTAGCCCTTGAAGCCGAGTTTCTGGCTGAACTTGACCACGCTGGACTGGCTGATCCCCAGCGCGCTGGCCAGCTGCTGTGAGGAGTAGTCGCGCAGCAGGTGGGCGTTGTCGAGGATGAAGTCGGCGATGCGGCGTTCGATCGCCGACATGTGGTCACGCTCGGAGCGGATTTTCACCAGGGGCGGCATGGAAAGGGCGTCAGGTCCGTTAGGGAGAGAATACGCAATGCACCCGGTAGAGCCGACCTCTGGTCGGCTGCACCGGGCAGGAGCGCGCGAAAGAGCCCCCATGGGGTGGCTCTACCCCGGGTCGGCGCGCCCGGCCAGGTGGACGCGGTGACGCCAACCGCGTGGATGTCCGGGTTACCACCGCGGCGGGGTGATCATCTCCAGCCCGCGTACCTCGGTGATGCCCAGTCCCGGTGCATCGCTGATGGTGATCTCCGACTCGTTGAAGTTGACCCCGCCGGTGACCGGGTTGAACTGGCCAAGCGACGGGCCATCCAGGTCGACCTTGGTGATCACCTCGCTCTTGGCCACGGCCAGGTGCACGGCGGCGGCCACGCTGATGCTCGACTCGATCATGCAGCCGATCATGCACGGCACGCCGTAGATGGCGGCGATGTCGGCAATCCGGATCGCATTGGACAGCCCACCGGTCTTCATCAGCTTGATGTTGATGATGTCCGCGGCGCGCTGCTGGATCAGGTCGACCACCTGGCCGGGGTTGAACACGCTTTCGTCGGCCATCACCGGCGTGTTGACCCGGTCGGTGACGTACTTCAGGCCACTGATGTCGGCCGCCTTGACCGGCTGCTCCAGCAGTTCCAGCACCACCCCGGCATCCTCCAGCGCGCGCATCGCGTGCACGGCCTGCTTGGCGGTCCAGCCCTGGTTGGCGTCCAGGCGCAGCAGCGCACGGCCCTGCACGGCGGCGTGGATCGCCTTGACCCGCTCGATGTCCAGCCCGATGTCCTTGCCGACCTTGATCTTCAGCGACTCGAAGCCGCGTTCGATCGCCGACAGCGAGTCGGCCACCATCTTGTCGATGTAGTCCACGCTGATGGTGATATCGGTGGTGATCACCGGGTCGCCACCACCGAGCATGCGGTACAGCGGCGCGTTGTGCAGCTGCGCCCACAGGTCGTAGACGGCGATTTCCACGGCCGCCTTGGCGCTGGTATTGCGCTCCAGCGAGGTCTGGATGAGCGCGCACACGCGGTTGAGGTTGGCCACGTCCTGGCCGATCAGGCGCGGCTTGATGAAGCTGTTGATGGCCTCGATGATCGAGCCATGGGTGTCGCCGGTGATCACCGCCGTCGCCGGCGCTTCACCGTAGCCGGTGTGGCCGCTGTCGGTGCGCACCAGCACCACCACGTCTTCGACGGTATCCACCGTGCGCAGCGCGGTCTTGAACGGGGTTTTCAGCGGCACGCGCAGCATGCCGAGTTCGATGTCGGTGATCTTCATTCAGGGGTCTTGGCTCGAAGGCGCTGGATGTTGGTGATGCGATCGATGTAGCTGACGGTGTCGCTGGCCATCATCGGCTCCAGTGGCGTGACCGACACGCCGTTCAGATGCGCCTGGACGCGCGTGCCGTCGGCGCCGAACCAGCTGCCGCCCGCGGTGTCGTGGATGACCCAGGTGCGCCCGTCGACATGGCCGATGGCCACCATCACGTGGCCCGGGATGTAGACCAGGTCGCCGACCTGGAGCTGGTTCACTGCCTGCGCGCGCCTGGCCTTGCCGTCCTTCGGATCGAACGCGATCCGATCCAGTGCCGGGCTCACCGCCTGCGCGCTGGTATTGCGCGGCACCAGCACGCCGAAGCTGCGGTAGATCTCCGAGACAAAGCCGCTGCAGTCGCGGGTGCCGTAGTCATGGCCCCAGCCGTAGCGCTCGCCCAGGAACTTGAAGGCCTGCGTGAGCAGATGGCGCGGGGTCAGCGGCAGGTAGTCGGCGGCGCTGTCCTGGGCGCGCGGCAGCAGCGCGGGCACCAGCGCCAGGCTGCCATCCTCGTTGCGCACCGGCAGTTGCAGCACGTAGGCGGCATGCGCCTGCTGCCCGTTGACGGGGGTGGCCTGCGGCCAGTCGGCTAGCACCGGCAGGCGCACCCCCATGTCCAACTGCAGGCGCGAGACGCGGGGTTCGTCCGGGGTGTAGGCGGTGAACGCGGTGGCGCCGGTGATCACGCGATACGGCCCGCGCTGGCCATAGCCCAGCACCGTGGCCGCATCGCCGATGCCGACGTAGCGTTTCTCCATCCATGCCGAATAGCGTTCGCTGGTGACGAACACCCACTGGCCGTCCGCGCTTTCATGCAGCACCGCGACCGCGTCGCCGGGGAACAGCGCCGATTCCTGCATGCGGTCGATATCGGTGTCGCCCTGGGTGGTGAACACCCGCAGAGTGGTCGGGAACGCGCGCAACGCGGCGCGCTGGGTGACCAGGCCGTAGCGCAGCGGTCGCTGCGCGGGGATCGCATCGAGGGCGAGGTTGGCCGTGGCCTGCGCGCGCTGGCGTGCATCGAGCGGCTGGCCGTCCTGCCCGAAGCTGGGTTTGGTCGGCCAGTTGGACAGTGCCTGGATGGCGGCGCGTACCTGCGCACGCGGCAGCTGCGCAGGCAGGGCGCGCAGGTCTTGGATGGAGGCGTCGTCGGCGCGCATGCGCGCGTTCTGCGCGGCGATCTGGGCTGCATCCAGGAGCAGGGCATCCGGCGAGGGCAGCCGCGCAGCCCAGTACTGCGGGGTGAGGTAGGCCTCGTGCAGGCCCACCACGTAGGGCAGCGGCGCGCCGGGATCGGGTGCCGGCGTGTCCGCCGCCCAGGTGGGCAGGCTGGCCACGGCCAGCAGCAGGCCCAGCACGTGCCGCGCGGGCGAGCGCCACGACGAGGTAAGGGATGCGGTCATGCAGGCGGCGTCCTTGGTGGGCGGGCAGAAGCGGTGCGCGGGGATCATGCCGCCCATTCCGTCGCGACATCGTCCGGGTAGCGCGCCGGGAGCGGTGCGGCCGCGCGATAGCCATCGGCAGCGCGGACGTAGGCGCCGGCGCGCCACGGGAAACGCGCGATGGCCGCGGCGATGGCTGCATCCAGCGTGGCCCGGTCAGGCCAGGTGTCGCCGCAGCTGCCGCAGCCCCAGAGCGGCGGTGCCAGGGTATCCACGAAGCAGGCCACCCCGGTGCAGGCGCGGGCCGGGCAGGGCAGCTCGGGCAGCTCGGGCAGTCGTGGCGCGGCACGTGGCTGGCCGGGGGCGGCCGGGTCCACGGCGGTGCCGTGCAGGCAATGCGGGCAGTCGAGCATCAGGAAGCGCATGCCCTTGGCGCGCGACCGCGCAAACAGCGCCGCCTGCGGTCCCTCTGCCACGAAGGTGGCCGCGCAATGGTCGCAGCGCAGCTCAGGGAATGTCATCGCGCTCGTACTCCAGCCGCTGCGGGTGTCATGGAATACTTATTCCTTTCGATCTGGAATGCAAGAATAAATTATTGACCGGTGTCACGGCCCGTGTTACACAGCCCTTACCACCCGCGCTGGGGAAGTGTCGCTGTGGATCACGCCGTTCGCAAACCGCCTGTGCCCGTTGCCGTTGCCCTGCTGGCGGGGCTGCTGCTGTCGGCCGTCTCGGTGGCCGCAACGGCGGTGCCTGCGGACGACTCGGCCGAGGCGGCGGCGCTGGCGCAGGTGATCGACCTGATCGACGCGGGCCACTTTACCCGTGCCGCGATGCTCATCGACGCGCACGCCACCGCCGCCAGCGAGCCAGAGGATGCCTGGGCCTTCCAGCACGAGCGCATGCGCCGGATCCGGCTCGACTTCACCCTGGACGAGGCTGCGGCAAAGGCGGCGGTGCGCCGCGTCGTCCCGGACCTGCGCGATACGGAGTTCGAGCGCTGGGACCGCCAGGGCCTGCTGGAACACCTGGACATCGATGGCACGCGGCGTTACTTCAAGCGCGCGCCGTCCAACCTGTTCCGACTGAGCAGCGAGGCGCGCGCACGCCGTCACGCCGATGCGCCGCTGCCCAGCGCGGGCCCGCTGGAGACCCTCAACGCCTACCACGCCAAGGTGGTGCAGGCGGCCACGGCCAGCGGCCGCACCTCGGTGCTCCCGCAGCGGGTGGAGGTGACCCAGTCGCTCACGGTGAAGGCCGATGCGGTGCCGGCCGGCACCACGCTGCGCGCCTGGATTCCCTATCCACGCGAGATCGCCGGCCAGCAGGACCACCTGCAATGGCGCGGCAGCGCGCCCGGCCAGGCCCGCATCGCCCCGCCCGGCACCCTGCAGCGCACCGCCTACCTGGAAGGCACGGCCGTGGCCGGGCAGCCGACCCGCTTCGAGATCCGCTACGCGCTGACGGTCTCGGCGCGGCATACCGCGATCGACCCGGCCACGGTGCGGCCCACGCCGAATGATCCGGCGCTCGCCCCGTACCTGGCCGAGCAACCGCCGCATGTGCGCTTTACCCCGGCACTGCGGCTGTTCTCCGCGCAGGTGCTGCAGGGCGAGACACGACCGTATGAAGTGGCACGCCGCCTGTTCGATGCGGTCGATCAGATTCCCTGGGCCGGCGCGCGCGAGTACTCCACGCTGTCCAACATCAGCGACTACGCCCTGCGCGCCGGCCATGCCGACTGCGGCCAGCAGACGCTGCTGCTGATCACGCTGCTGCGCATGAACGGCATTCCCGCGCGCTGGCAGTCGGGCATGGTCTACGCCGACGACGCGGCGCACTACAGCAACCTGCACGACTGGGGCGCGCTGTACCTGGCGCCGTACGGCTGGGTGCCGATGGATGTCACCAGCGGCCGCCTGGACAGCCCGCAGCCGGCGCTGCGCGACTTCTATTTCGGTGGGCTCGATGCCTACCGCATCGCCTTCAACGACGACATCGGCCAGCCGCTGCTGCCAGCCAAGCGCTACCCGCGCTCGGACACGGTGGATTCGCAGCGCGGCGAAGTGGAGTGGGACGGCGGCAACCTGTACTTCGACCAATGGGACTACGACGTCCAGTCGCACATCGTGCCGCTGGACGCCACGCGGTAAACGGCGGTATCCACGATTCCATATCTGCAGGAGAGAGCAGGGAATGAATGCACATCGTATGAAGCGCGCGGCGTTGTACGCCGCGCTGGGTGTCTGTCTGGGCAGCCTTCTGCCGACCCTGGCCTCGGCCCAGAACGTGAGCGGCGCGGTCGCCGGGCGGGCCACCGCCGGTGACCAGGTCACCGTGGTCAGCACCGCCACCGGCCTGACCCGCACGGTCACCGTCAGCGGCGACGGCAGCTATCGCCTGGGCCAGCTGCCGATCGGCGACTACCGGCTGCAGCTCAGTCGCCAAGGCCAGACGCTGGGCGAACCGGTGGCGGTGAGCGTGGCCGTGGGCGGCACCACCACGGTCAACCTGGCCGGCGGCGGCGGGGTGGTCAACCTGGATGCGCTGCAGGTGGTCGGCACCCGCGTGGTCAACCGCGTCGATGTGTATTCCACCGAGACCTCGTTCAACGTCAACCGCCAGGAGATCTCGCGCCTGCCGGTGGCGCAGGACCTGTCGGCGGTGGCGCTGCTGGCACCGGGCGTGGTGGGCGGCAATTCCTCGTTCGGCGGGTTGTCCTTCGCCGGCTCCTCGGTGGCCGAGAACGCGGTCTTCATCAACGGCCTCAACGTCACCGACATGTACACCCGGCGCGGCTTCTCCAGCGCCCCGTTCGCCTTCTTCAACGAGTTCCAGGTCAAGACCGGCGGCTACTCGGTCGAGTTCGGCCGCTCCACCGGCGGCGTCATCAACGCGGTGACCCGCTCGGGCAGCAACGAGCTGCAGGGGGGCATCGAAGTGACTGCCGAGCCCAGCGCCTGGCGCTCCAGCGGCCGCGACCACTTCCATCGCGATGGCACCGCGCATTCCTACGCCAGCCGCGACGACAATTCGTTCTTCAAGACCAACGTGTGGGGGTCCGGCGCGCTGGTGCAGGACAAGCTGTTCCTGTTCGCGATGTACGAAGACCGCAGCGACAAGGGCCACAACACCTCCTCCGACGCGCTGACCTGGTTCAACAACAAGGCCGACAACGGCTTCTGGGGCGCCAAGCTGGACTGGAACATCACCGACAACCACAGCCTGGCGCTGCTGGCCTTCTCCGACGAGGGCGAGGTCACCAACGCGTCCTACAACTACGACTGGGACGATGCGGAACTGGGTGCTTACGGCGGCGACTCGGTCACCGAAACCGGCGGGCGCAACTGGTCGGCCACCTACACCGGCCACTTTGGCGAAAACTTCACCGCGCGCGCCATGGTCGGCCAGAACAACCAGCGCGCCTTCACCAGTTCCTCGCTGGATGAGGCCTGCAGCCCGGTGTTCACCGACAGCACCTACGCCTCGCGCCTGTCCAAGCTCAACGGGCTGCGCCCGGGTTGCCACCCCACCGGCGCCGCCGTGGCCGAGCGCGACGACACCCGCGACGTGGCCCGGCTGGACTTCGAATGGCAGCTCGGCCAGCACCTGTTGCGCTTCGGCGTCGACCGCGAGCTGATGACCACCGATCAGTCCACCCGCTATCCCGGCCCGACCCAGCTCAGCTACACCGCCTACGTCGCGCGCCCGGGCGATGAAGTGTGGGATGGCGCCAACGCCTACGTGCCGGCCGGCGTCACCGAGATGCTGCGCGCACGCAACCGCGTCTCCGGCGGCACCTTCGAAACCGAAGCCAACGCGTTCTACCTCGAAGACATCTGGAACATCACCCCCAACCTGATGCTCAACCTGGGCGTGCGCTGGGACCGCTTCGAGAACCGCACCGCCGACGGTGACGCCTTCATCAAGATGGACGACCTCATCGCCCCGCGCTTCGGCTTCTCCTGGGACATGAAGGGCGACGGCAGCACCAAGCTGTTCGGCAACGCCGGTCGCTACTACCTGCCGGTCACCAACAACATCAACGTCAACTTCGCCGGCGGGCTCACCGACGAGTATTCCTACTACGTGCTCAACGGCTGGCAGCAGCAGGCCAACCCGGTCACTGGCGCCCCGTACATGGCCCCGATCATCGGCCAGCAGATCGGCCCGGTCGACACCCGCATGAACACCGGCGCGGCCGATCTGCGCCAGAGCGTGGACAAGGACCTCAAGGCGGTCTACCAGGACGAGTACATCCTCGGCTTCCAGACCATGATCAACCAGGCCTGGTCGTGGGGCATCAACGCCACCTACCGGCGCATGACCCGCGCGCTGGACGACATGCGCATCAACTACACCCCGTGCGGCCCGACCCCCAGCACCCTGTGGCCGATCGCCAACCCGGGCGAGAGCCTCACCCTCTGGGGCGATTCCAGCATCGGCTGCGCCGAGGAAGGCTGGATCACCATCGACACCGCCAACAGCGGCTACCGCAAGGGCGGCAGCGGCGAGGTGGTGGGGTACTCCAAGCCCCGCCGCACGTACAAGGCGCTGGAGCTGCAGATCGACCGTGCGTGGGATGAGAAGTGGTTGTTCAATGCGTCCTACCTGTGGTCGCGCAGCGACGGCAACGTCGAAGGGCCGGTCAACTCGGACACCAACTACGGCGATACCGGCATGGTCCAGCACTGGGACCACCCGGCCAACAACGAGCGCTATGGGCCGCTGTTCAACGACTTCCGCCACCAGTTCAAGTTCCGCGCCGCGTACGCGTTGAACGAGCAGTGGTCCTTCGGCACCACCCTGCAGGTGATGTCCGGTGGCCCGATCACCGCCTTCGGCGTGATGTGGCCCAACGACACCGTTGCCGGCGGCAGCACCTCCAGCGAAGGCAGCGGCGGCGGTACCGGCTGGCTGTGCGTGGCCAACTGCTCCGGCCCGTACAACCAGCGCCAGTTCGAGTACTCCCCACGCGGAGCATTCGGTCGCCTGCCGTGGACCTGGACCATGGGCGCCAACGTCACGTGGCGCCTGCCGGTGGAGGGCATCGACCTGAGTGCGCGGCTGTCGGTCTACAACCTGTTCAACAACCAGACCGTGGTCAACGTGCACCAGCGCTACGAGGCCCAGCCGGGCCAGGTGCGCGAGAACACCTTCAACACCGGCACGCGCTGGCAGGCCCCGCGTTACACCCAGCTGATGGTGACCTGGAACTTCTGAGCCGGGCACCGTTGCCGGCCCGCACTGGGTAAGCTGTGATCCACCGGCGCCCCGCCTCGACGGGGCGCCGGTTTCCTTTCAAGGCCCCGTCCAACCCCATGCCTTCCCGCCTGCCATCGCGCATCCATCGCCACCGCACCACGCTCGCGCTGGCCGCCGCGCTGACCCTGCTGCCGGGCGTTGGCGTCGCCGCCACCGACGCTGACGCGCGCGCCGTGTTTGAACCGATGCTCGAGCAGACCGTTGCCCGCGAGGACCTGCCTGGTATTGCCATGGCGGTGGTCGAGGACGGCGAGGTGGTGTTCTCGGCCACCCGCGGCGAGCGGAGGGCCGGCACCGGCCAGCGCATCGACGCCAACACGTTGTTCAAGATCGCCTCCAACAGCAAGGCGATGACCGCCGCGCTGCTGGCGCGGCTGGTCGACCGCGGCGTGCTGCGCTGGGACGATCCGGTCACCCGCTACCTGCCGCAGTTCCGCATGCACGATCCGTGGGTGACCGAGCACATGCAGGTGCGCGACCTGCTCATCCACAACAGCGGGCTGGGCCTGGGCGCGGGTGACCTGATGCTCTGGCCCGAGCCCAATGCCTTCACCCGCCAGGACGTCATCGCCGGGCTGGCCCACCTCAAACCGGTGACCAGCTTCCGCAGCGGTTATGCCTACGACAACCTGATGTACGTGGTGGCCGGCGAAGTGGCCGCCGCTGCCGGTGGCAAGCCCTACGACCAACTGATGCGCGAGGAGGTGTTCGCGCCGCTGGGCATGCAGCGCTGCCAGGTGGGGGCCTGGTCGGTCACCCAGGTGGGCAACGTGGCCCAGCCGCATGTGCGCATCGATGGCCGCAACGCGATGCAGGGGACCGATGCGGACATGACCACCGACCGCCCCTCGATGGCTGCCGGCGGCATCCGCTGCAGCCTGGCCGACATGACCCGCTGGATGCAGGTACTGCTGGACCCGGCGCGTGCGCCGGGCTGGCTCAGCGCCGCCCAGCGCCGCGCGCTGTGGACCGCGCACATGCCGATGCCGATCAGCGAGCGGCAACGCCAGTGGGACAACGCGCACTTCTCCGCCTACGGCTACGGCTGGCGCCTGTCGGACATGGACGGGCAGTGGAAGGTGGCGCACACCGGCACCCTGTCGGGCATGTATTCCTCGCTGGCGCTGCTGCCGGACCGCCGCGTGGGCGTGGTGGTGCTGATCAACGGCGAGGCCGAGGATGCGCGCACCGCGCTGGTGCAGGCCGCGCTCAAGCACTACACCGATCCCACCGCTACCGAGGGTGTGGGCGGGTACCTGGACGCACTGGCCTGGGAGCGACAGCAGCGCGCGGCCGCCGGCCACGTGCGCCCGGATACCGGTGCGCGGCGCCCGGCCGACCTGCAGGCCACCCGCGCCTGGCAGGGGCGTTATGAAGACCCGTGGCTGGGCCCGGCCAGCGTCTGCCCCGACCAGGGCCAACTGCGCTTCCGCGTGGCCCGGTCGGGCTGGCTGCACGGCCAGGTGATGCAGGTGGGCGAGCGCTGGCTGGTGCAGTGGGATAGCCTGGGCGAGTACACCCAGCCGTGGCTGCAGGTGCAGCCCGGCGTGCCGCCCACGCTTACCCTGCGTGCCATCGATCCGGACATCGACTTCAGCTATGACTACCAGGACCTGCAGTTCACCCGCGTCGGCGATTGCCCGTAGCGCCGTCGCGTTGTTGCTGCTGGCCGGCATCGCCCGCGCGCAGCCAGGCACGGTGACGGTATCGCCGGCGCGCGACGCGGCCGCCGCCGGCCTGGTCGACATCCGCACGCTGGCGCCGGATATCGCCCTGGACATGCGCTATGCCGGCGCGGACAACTTCACCGGCCGTCGCGTGCCCGGCTACGACGCGCCCACGTGCTACCTGCTTGCGCCGGCGGCCACCGCGCTGGCCGCGGTCGAGGCCGAACTGCACGCCGATGGTTACGCCCTGCGCGTGTTCGACTGCTACCGGCCGGTGCAGGCGGTACGCGCCTTCGTGGCCTGGGCGCACGACCCGACCGAGCAGTCGCGCAAGGCGCTGCACTACCCGGGCCTGGACAAGCCCGCGCTGCTCGACGGCTATATCGCCGAAACCTCCGGCCACAGCCGCGCCGCCACCGTCGACCTGACCCTGCTCGACTGCCGCAGCGGCCCCTGCGTCGCCCTGGACATGGGCACCGGGTTTGATTTCTTCGGCCCGCGCGCGCATACCGACGCGGCCGACATCAGCGCCGTGCAGCGCGCGAACCGCCAGCAGTTGCGCGCCGCGATGGGGCGCCATGGATTTGCCAACTACCCGCTGGAATGGTGGCACTACACCCTCCGCCCCGAGCCAGACCCGCATACCGCCTACGACGTGCCGGTGCGCTGAGCATCGGCCGGGCAGGGCGGGCCGCTACACTGTGCGCTCACCGCACCCCCGGATCACGATGAACCTGCCGTTGCACTTTGGATTGCTGGGAACGCTCGAGGCGGGCCTGATCGCGCTGCTGGTCGGGCTGCTGGTGTACGCGCTGTGGCATCGCCTGGCCCGCGCGTTGGCATGGACGGCCGGGCATGCGATCGGCTGGTCCTGCGTGATCGCGGTGGTGGTGTCGGCCGGCATCGATGCGTGGAAGCTGTTCTACATGGGCATGGTGCGGCTGGAGTCGCCGCTGTACGCGCGGTTGTTTCTCTCCAGCATCCACGATCCCAACGAACTGGGCTCGCGGGTGGTGCTGGAGGTCGCCGGCGCGCTGGCCGGCGTGGCATTGGGGTGGGTGGTGTTCAGTTCCCGCTCAGGCGAAAAAAGCGCCAGCGAACCGTGAGTTTGCGTTCGCATCCCGTTAAATCCGGGGCCATTGAATGCGCGTATTACCACGCGCTCACCCACGCATAACCACTGCGGTAAACGAGCGCCGCGCGCAGGTGGTTAAGACCGCGTGCGCGCCCCGATTGCGGCGCAAAGTCGATTCACAAACGGGCTGGCAGGGTGGAGGCCGTGCGGAAACAACGAACCGTGCGACATCCCCAAAGGAGACCACCCACATGACTATTCGCAACCGCAAGCCCCTGATCGCCCTGATCGTCGCCGCCGGCAGCGTGTTCGCCCTCCCGGCGATGGCCCAGTCCTCCGCCCAGCAGAGCGCCGCGCAGGCCCAGAACCAGGCCGCGCAGGCGCAGCAGGCAGCGGCACAGGCCGGCCAGGCGGCGGACTCGGCGGCGGGTGCTGCCGCGCAGGCCTCGCAGCAGGCCAACGGTGGCGGCGGCCAGACCTGGGCCAGCGTGGACACCGACGGCAACGGCACCATCAGCAAGCCCGAGGCACAGGTCAACGCGGGCCTTGCCCAGGTGTTCGACCAGGCGGACAGCAACAAGGACGGCGAGCTTTCCGCCGACGAGTACAAGGCCTACGTGGCTGCCCAGCAGGGCAAGGCCGCCAGTGGCAGCGGCGCGCAGCCCGGCAACTGATCCACTGGCCCATCCCGCAGTTCATTGAGCGCAGAGGCCTGATGCCGCTGGACACCGGCGTCAGGCAGTGAGGGGGAAGGGCGGCTTCGGTCGCCCTTCTTTTATGATGAAGACCATGGATCATCCCGGCCGCCGGCCTCCCTTCGACGTGTACCTGCCCGTTCCGGGCGAACCCCCACCGCAGCGGGTGTCGCATATCGCGCCCGGCGAGGTGGTGCTGGTCACCGGAGCGTCGCCGGGCGGCGTGTCCGACGCCATCGCCTTCGACGACCATGGCCCGCGCTGGGCCAACCCGGGCCTGCAGGAGCTGCTGGCCGAGCTCAATACCCGCGGCCTGCCCTTCCAGTACCAGCCGCACGCGCCCGACGGGCCTGCGGCGCTGATGGCGTGGTGGCAGGAAACCGGCCAGCTGGGCAGCAGCTACCGTGAATTCAGCTGGCAGGGCCCGGGCCAGTGGCGGCTCACCCGCATCGAGCTGCCGCAGCGCGGGGTGCTGGGCTGGGGTGGTCCGCAGCCGTTCGGCTACTGAGCCGATGCGGTCATTGGGCCGTCCGGCCGCTGTTGTTATCCTTACCCGATGATGACCTCCCTGCCCGCGCCCACCGGCGCCATCGGCCTGGTCGGTTTTGACGGTGACGACACGCTGTGGAAGAGCGAGGACTACTACCGCAAGGCCGAGCAGGACTATCTCGACATCCTGTCGCGCTACATCGACGTACACGACACCCAGACCGCGCGCCACCTGCTGGAAGTGCAGCAGCGCAACCTCGGCGTGTTCGGCTACGGGGTGAAGGGCATGACCCTGTCGATGGTCGAGGCGGCCATCGACATCACCCGGCAGATGATCACCGCGCGCGACCTGCAGCAGATCCTGGACATCGGCCATGACACCCTGCGCCACCCGGTGGAACTGATCGACGGCGTGCGCGAATCGGTCACCGCGATCGCCGGCCAGTACCCGGTGGTGCTGATCACCAAGGGCGACCTGTTCCACCAGGAGGCCAAGATCAAGCTGGCCAACCTGCGCGACCTGTTCCCGCGCATCGAGATCGTGTCGGAGAAGGACCCGGCAACCTACGCCCGCGTGCTGGAAGAGTTCGACCTGCCGATCGAGCGCTTCTGCATGGTCGGCAACTCGCTGCGTTCGGACATCGAGCCGGTCATCACCCTCGGCGGCTGGGGCATCCATACCCCGTACGCGGTGACCTGGGCGCATGAAACCCAGCATGGCGTGGCCGACGATGAGCCGCGCATGGTCGATGCGCCGACCGCCTTCGATTGGCCGCAGGCGCTGCAGGCCATCGAGCGCAAGGCATCCCGGGCCTGACACGCATGCAGCGCTGCGGCAGAATCGTTCCATGACCCTGCGCGCGCTGCTTGTGCTGCTGTGGCTGATGCTGCCCCTGGCGGCCTCGGCGCAGCAGACCGCCGAGAAATCCGAGGCCTATGTCGTCGCTACCGGCGACGCCTGGGTGGATGGCCAGTTGCAGGACATCAACCACTACGCCGAGCGCTACCCGGACAGTTTCCTGGACGAGGTGGCGCGCTACGCCGGCGTGTCGCGCGGCTACATTGCCGCATTGATGTACACCCACGGCTGGCAGGCCGGCGACATCTACTTCGCCTGCTTCTGGGCGCATGCGATCGAACGCGCGTGCCGCGACAGCGTGCAGGCCTGGAGCCGCGCGGTGCCGGAGGAGGGCCAGCCCAAACGTTGGGAGACGGTGGTGGCCGATCTGCCGGTCAAGCCCACCAACCTGCACTGGCGCGCGCTGCGCCATGCCATCGTGGCCAGCCACGACCACTGGGACCGCCCGATCAAGCTCGACGCCACCCTCCAGCGCCAGCTCGGCGATCGCGCCCAGCGCCAGCGCGACGCCGCCATCGCCGCGCCAGCCGGGCGCTGAGCAGGCGCGCGGCCTGGATTCCGCGCAGCCACCCATGGGGTGGCTCTACAGCCCCCACGTAGAGCCACGCCATGCGTGGCTGCCCTTCGCGCGGACCGGACTCCCCGCGCAGCCACCCATGGGGTGGCTCTACAGGCCACCACGTACAACCACGCCATGCGTGGCTGCCGTTCGCGCGGACCGGATTCCCCGCGCAGCCACCCATGGGGTGGCTCTACAGTCCTACGTAGAGCCACGCCATGCGTGGCTGCTCCTCGCGCAGACCGGATTCCCCGCGCAGCCACCCCATGCGTGGCTGCTCCTCGCGCGGACCGGACTCCCCGCGCAGCCACCCATGCGTGGCTGCTTCTCGCGCGGACTGGATTCCCGCGCAGCCACCCATGGGGTGGCCACGTAGAGCCACGCCATGCGTGGCTGCCGTTCGCGCAGACCGGATTCCCCGCGCAGCCACCCATGGGGTGGCTCTACAGCCCCGCGTAGAGCCACGCCATGCGTGGCTGCCGTTCGCGCGGACCGGATTCCCCGCGCAGCCACCCATGGGGGTGGCTCTACAGGCCCGTAGAGCCACGCCATGCGTGGCTGCCGTTCGCGCGGACCCCGCACTCGCCCGCCTTTGCTGCTGTGCAGATCGCGGTATCGCCCTTGCCTCGGCGACAATGGGCCCCTGCTGTTCCCCCCGTGATCCGTTGCCGAGTACGTAATGAGCGCCGACCGTTTCGTTTCACCCGACGATATCCGCAGCCTGTTCGCCCAGGCCATGTCCACCATGTACCGCACCGAAGTGCCGCTGTACGGCACCCTGGTCGACCTGGTCGCCGAGATCAACGATGCCGTGCTCACCGCCGATCCGGCGCTGGTGGAGCAACTGGATCGCACCGACGAGCGCGCGCGCCTGGACCAGGAGCGCCATGGCGCGATCCGGGTCGGCACCGCCGAAGAACTGGCCACGCTCGGCCGCCTGTTCGCGGTGATGGGCATGCACCCGGTCGGCTATTACGACCTCTCCGTGGCCGGCGTGCCGGTGCACTCCACCGCGTTCCGCCCGCGCACCGCCAAGGCGCTCGCGCACAATCCGTTCCGCGTGTTCACCTCGTTGCTGCGACTGGAGCTGATCGAGGACGCCGCGCTGCGCGACGAAGCGGCGCGCATCCTCGCCCAGCGCCGCATCTTCACCGATGCCGCGCTGGCGCTGATCGCGCAGGCCGAGCGCGATGGGGGGCTGGACGAAGCCGACGCCCGCCGCTTCGTCATCGAATCGCTGGAAACCTTCCGCTGGCACGGCGATGCCACCGTGTCGCTGGCCACCTACCACGCACTGCATGACGCGCACCGCCTGATCGCCGACGTGGTCAGCTTCCGCGGCCCGCACATCAACCACCTGACCCCGCGCACGCTGGACATCGACGCGGCGCAGGCCGCCATGCTCGCCCGTGGCATCGACGCCAAGGCCGTGGTCGAAGGCCCGCCGCCGCGCCGCTGCCCGATCCTGTTGCGCCAGACCAGCTTCAAGGCGTTGCAGGAAACCGTGCATTTCCCCGCCGGCGATGCCGCCGACGCCGGCACCCACACCGCGCGCTTCGGCGAGATCGAGCAGCGCGGCCTGGCGCTCACCCCCAAGGGCCGCGCCCTGTACGACCAACTGTTGGCCCAGGCGCGCGACAGCGGGGGCGCCGGCAGCACCGGCCAGGATTACCCGACCCGCCTGGCCGCCGTGTTCCAGGCGTTCCCGGACGACCACGACACCCTGCGCCGCGAAGGTCTCGGCTACTACCGCTACGCCCTCACCGACGCCGGCCGCGGCAACCCGGCCGCCATCGGCGACCTCCCGGCCGAGGCCCTGATCGACGCCGGCCTGGCCAGCGCCGATCCCATCGTCTACGAGGATTTCCTGCCGGTCAGTGCCGCGGGCATCTTCCAGTCCAACCTCGGCGGCGAAGAGCAGCGCGCCTATGCCGCACATGCCAACCGCGATGCGTTCGAGCAGGCGCTTGGCATGCGGGTCGACGACGAGTTCGCCATCTACGAACGCCTGCAGGCCGAATCGCTGGCGGCCCTGCGCGCCACATGAGGTAAGGGCGCATCCCGACCAACCGCCGTGGCAGCTGCCGCGATCGGGAAGGGCATGACCTTCGTCGGGGAGTGCGTTCGCTGCGTGCCAGGGGCATGCGTTTCCGCACGTTGAGCCGGCCACGGCGCTCGTTCGGGAACCGACCCCACCTCGGCGGCGTACCCGGCGGCGGCACGGGCCGGTAACCCACTCGAACGCGGTCGAAAAAAAAGGCCGGGCATCTGCCCGGCCTTTCTGCATCACGCCTTCATCGTCCCGGTATCCAGCCACCGCTGGTGCCACGACAACGCCTCGGGCAACAGGTGCGGGGTGTGCTTGCCATAACTGTCACGGCTGGCACGGTCGAAATAATCGTTGAGCGGGTCGCGGAAATCCGGATGCGCGCAGCGGTCGATCACCACCCGCGCGCGCTTGCGCGGGGGCAGCCCGCGCAGGTCGGCCAGGCCCTGCTCGGTCACGATCACCGACACGTCGTGCTCGGTGTGGTCCACGTGGCTCACCATCGGCACGATCGCCGAAATGCTGCCGTTCTTGGCCGTCGACGGGCTCAGGAACGCGGACAGGAAGCCGTTGCGCGCGAAGTCGCCCGAGCCGCCGATGCCGTTCATGATCCGCGTGCCCATCACATGGGTGGAATTGACGTTGCCGTAAAGGTCCGCCTCGATCATCCCGTTCATGCCGATGCAGCCCAGGCGACGCACCAGTTCGGGATGGTTGGAGATTTCCTGCGTGCGCATGATGATGCGCTCGCGGTAGAAATCGATGTTCGCCTTGAACGTCTCGTTGGCCTGCGGGCTCAACGCGAAACCGGTGCACGAGGCGTAGCTCAGCACGCCGTCGCGCAGCAGGTCGAGCATGCCGTCCTGGATCACCTCGGTGAACGCGGCCAGATCGCGGAAACCACTCTTGGCCAATCCTGCCAGCACCGCGTTGGGAATATTGCCCACGCCACTCTGCAGCGGCAGCAGGTTGGCCGGCAGGCGGCCCTTGGCCACCTCGTGCTTGAGGAAGTCGATCAGGTGGGCGGCGATCTGCTCGCTGGTCGCATCGATCGGACTGAACGGGCTGTTGCGGTCCGGGCCGTTGGTGCGCACCACCGCCACGATCTTGTCGGGGTCGCAGCGCAGCGAGGTCTCGCCGATGCGGTCGTTGGCGTGCACCAGCGGGATCGGCTTGCGGTGCGGCGGCAGCGCGGTGCCGTAGTAGATGTCATGCATGCCATCCACGCCGGCCGGTTGCCACTCGTTGACCTCGATGATCACCTTCTTGGCCAGGTCCAGCCAGGTCTTGTTGTTGCCCACCGAGGTGGACGGCACCAGCGAGCCGTCCTCGCGGATCGCCGAGACCTCCACCACCGCCGTATCGATCTGTCCATAGAACCCGAACCACACGTGCTGGGCCACGTGGCTGAGGTGGATGTCGATGTAATCCAGCTTGCCTTCGTTGATGCGGTTGCGCGCATCCGGGTCGCTCTGGAACGGCATGCGCATGGCGATGCCGTCGGCCTTGGCCAAGGCGCCGTCCAGCTCCGGGGCGGTGGACGCGCCGGTCATCAGGCTGATCTGGAAGGGCAGGCCCTGGGCGTGCACCGTTTCGATGCGCTGGGCCAGCGCCACCGGCACCGCCTTGGGGTAGCCCGAGCCGGTGAAGCCGCTCATGGCCACGGTTTCACCGGGCTGGATCAGGGCGGCGGCCGCTTCGGCGGTTACGACGCGATCACGCAGACGCGCGTTGGCAATGCGATCGACAGACATGACGACAACGTGTGTGGGGGACCATCATTATCGGCGATCCCTGCCGCACAAGGTGTGCGACCAAGGTGGCATGGCAATCGCGGCCACAGCCGGCCCCTGTTCAGCTTTGCGCGCGCTTCTGTACCCGCCAGTATTGTTTTGCAGTGCAGCGTGCAACTTTTACGAGGACCCTAGAAGATCGACCTGCATCCCGACGTGGGGGAGGGAGCAGAGCCCGCTGGCAGTTCGCTGCAAGCGGGCTTTTTATTGCCTGACGTTCGGGATGGGCGTTCCGCTCCGACGTCATGAACGCCGTTCCAGGCCGCGCAGAGCGTGAAGCTGTGCGTGCTCCATCGCGACATGTCCACATCCCGTTGCACGCCGGCGAACCCACCCGGTACGGACGAATCCCGCTCCACCACCGCTACCGCCCATCAACGTGGTAAACGCATGACCTTGGCCGGGGAGCGACCGACGCCGGTCTCACTACCATCCCTGCTTCGACCATCCTGCCATGCGTAGGCGCGCCCGGCGCCCTGCATAATCCCTGCATGCCGATTCCCGCCGACGCTGTCCCCGCCGCCCTTGTTCCCCTCGTCGACCGCGCCCTGGCGCGCTTGGCCGTCTCGCTGGCCGACAGCGGCAGTTGGCCGCCACCGGCCGAGGTTCTGGACCAGGTACGCCTGCTGGCCATCACCAGCGATTTCGCCCTCGACACCCTGTGCCGGCAACCGGCATTGCTGGCGCATCTCACCCAGCCCGGCTGCCCGCCCTTGCCCCTGCCCGAGCTGGACCCCCAGCAGCCCAGCGACTGGCCGCGGCGCCTGCGTCGTTATCGCACCGCCGCCTCCACCCGGCTGATCTGGCGCGACCTGGCCGGGCTCGACGACGTCCCCGCCACCCTGGCCGGCGCCACCGCCCTGGCCGAAGATTGCCTCGGCATTGGCCTGGCCGCGCTCGAGCAGGAATTCGCCGGCCGCCATGGCGTGGTCCGCGCCGCCGACGGCAGCGCCCAGCAACTGGTGGTGTTCGGGCTGGGCAAGCTCGGCGGCGGCGAGCTCAACTTCAGCTCCGACGTCGACCTGGTCTACGCCTACCCGCAGGGCGGCGAGTCCGATGGCGCACGTCCGCTGGCGGCGGAAGAGTATTTCGCCCGGCTCGGCCAGCGCCTGGCGCGGCTGCTGGACGAAACCACCGTGGATGGCTTCAGCCACCGCGTCGACCTGCGCCTGCGCCCGTTCGGCAGTGCCGGGCGGGTGGCGCTGTCGTTCGCCGGCATGGACCAGTACTTCCAGCGCGAAGGCCGTGACTGGGAACGCTACGCCTGGCTCAAGGCCCGCGCCGTGGCCGGCGACATCGCCGCCGGCGAAGCGTGGCTGCAGACCCTGCGCCCGTTCGTGTACCGCCGCTACCTCGATTACACCGCGCTGGACGGCCTGCGCGACATGAAGGCGGCGATCACCGCCGAAGTCTCGCGCCGGGACATGTTCGACGACATCAAGCGCGGCCCCGGCGGCATCCGCGAGATCGAATTCCTGTCGCAGGCACTGCAGTTGATCCGCGGCGGCCGCGAGGCCAGCCTGCGCGAGCGCCGCCTGCTGCATGCGTTGCCGGCGCTGGTGGCGTGCGGGCAGATGGCCGCGCAGGATGGCCAGGACCTGCTGCACGCGTACGGTTTCCTGCGCCGCCTGGAAAACCGCCTGCAGATGCTGCGCGATGCGCAGACCCACGCACTGCCGGCCGATCCCACCGACCGCCTGCGCATCGCCACCGGCCTGGGCTACCCCGACTGGGACGCCCTCGTGGCCGCGCTCGATGTGCAGCGCACCCGGGTCAGCACCGAGTTCGGTGCGCTGCTGGCCCCGCGCAAGGGCCAGGCTGCACCGGATGCGTTGTCCAACTACTGGCGCGGGCTGCCCGACAACGGCAGCGCGGAGATCCTCGCCGAGGCCGGCTTCCACGACCCGCACAGCGCCGACCAGTCGCTGCGCGATTTTGCCCAGTCACTCGGCGTGAAGTCGCTGTCCGACAGCGCGCGTGCGCGGCTGGACCGGGTGCTGCCGGCCCTGCTGCACGCGGCCACCCGCTCGCCGCAGCCCGATGCCGCGCTCAAGCGCGTGCTCGGCCTGCTGCAGGCCGTCCTGCGCCGCACCAGCTACCTGGCGCTGCTCGACGAACAACCCAGCGCGCTGGCCCGTCTGGTCGACGTGCTGGCGCGCAGCGCACTGCTGGCCGAGCGCCTGGCGGCCTATCCGCTGCTGCTGGACGAACTGCTGGACGTGCGCGTGTCCGGGCCGATGCCCGACGCCGGCGAGATGCAGGCCGAGTGCGACGCCGCGCTGGCCGTGGACGATCCCGAGGCCGCGCTGCGCCTGCTCAATGAAACCCGCCTGGCGCTGAGTTTCCGCATGGCCCTGGCCACGCTCGATGGCCGCCAGCGCGCGGTCGACAGCACCCGCCAGCTGGCCGAACTGGCCCAGGCGGTGGTGGTCACCGTGCACGCCATGGCCGAGGCCGACATGGGCAACGCGCACGGGCGCATTCCCGGCGGGCGCTTTGCCATCATCGGCTACGGCAGCCTGGGTGGGCTGGAACTGGGCTTCGGCTCGGACCTGGACCTGGTGTTCCTGCACGACCACCCGGCCGACCAGGACAGCAGCGACGGCGCGCGCCCGCTCGACCCCGGCCGCTGGTACGCGCGCCTGGCGCAGAAGGTGATGGCCCTGCTGGGCGCGGTCACCGCCGCCGGCCGCCTGTACGACATCGACGTGCGCCTGCGCCCGGACGGCGGCAAGGGCGCGCTGGTGTCCTCGCTGGCCAGCTACACCGAGTACCAGCGCGAGCGCGCCTGGACCTGGGAACACCAGGCCCTGGTGCGCGCGCGCGGGATCGCCGGCGATGCCTCGCTGCTCGCCGATTTCGAGCGCGTGCGTGCGCAGACCCTCGCGCGTCCGCGCGAGGCCGAGGTGGTGTATGCCGACGTGCTGAAGATGCGCGCGCGCATGCGCGGCGAACTCGACCGCAGCGATGCCGCCCGCCTGGACCTCAAACAGGGTCCCGGCGGCATCGTCGATCTGGAATTCCTGCTGCAGACCGGCGTGCTCGACAGCGCCGGCAGCCATCCGCAGGTGCTGCAGCCGCGTGACACTCCCCACCTGATCGACGCCCTCGCCGACATCGCCTGGCTGCCCGGTGGCACCCGCCAAGGGTTGCACGATGCGCACGCCGCGCTGCTGGACGTGGGCCTGGCCTGCACCCTCGACCGCCGCCCGCGCCTGGCCGCACCCACGCCCGCATTGGAAGAAGCCCGCGCGGTGATCAGTGCCGCCTGCGAGGCCGCCGGCCTGCCGTTCCAGGCGCCGCTCGCGTAGCCCTGCGCCACGCGCGGCGGCGCTGCATCCGGCACCGCGCAGCCACGCAGGGCGTGGCGCTACGCGGGCAACACGCGTTGCACCAGGGCTTGGTCGCGCTGTCCGCGGCGCATGATCGCGCGGCGTTGCAGCGCGTCGCGCAACCGGGGGTCGTCGGCGCGCAGGCCATTGCGCGTGGCGATATACAGCACCGTCTGCAGCGGCCACGCGTAGAACGCGGCGTGCGCCACCACGTCGTCGACCAGCGCCACCGGCACCTCGCGCCAGGCCAACGCACGCGCCAGCGCCGCAGCGGCCAGGCGGTCCACCAGGTGCGCGGCCAGCGCATCGGCATCGTGGGTGCCTGCGCGCACGATCACCCCACTGTGACCGGCAAAGCCGGGCATGCCGTGCGCAGACGACATCGTGGCCATCAGCAGGTCCGGGTTCGGCTGGGTCGACTCGCTGCCATCGGCCCATGTCCTGCAGAACGCCAGCGCGGTCGGGCATTGCACCACCAGGCTTGCAGCCCAACCGCGTGCCGCGCGCAGCGGGTACAGGCCGGCGCTGGCGAGTTCCGTCTTCCCCTCACGCACCACCCAGTCCAGCCCGCGCGTACGCACGCCCGGGTGGCTGGCGGCCACGTCGGCCATGCGTGCGCGCACCTGGCGCTCCACGGCGATCTTGTAAGCAGCATCGGTTTCCATCGCCACAGCCTGCGCACCCGGGGGCGCGCTGTCCAGCCGGCGCAGCACCCGCAACCGCGATCGCGGATCGGTCACGCCGTGCGCGGCGCCATCTTCCACAGCAACGCGCGGAACGGTGCCAGCAGGAACACGCCGATGGCCAGCTTCACCGCCAGGTCGCCGGCGGCCCAGCTCACCCACGGCAGGCTCGAACCGGCGAACGCGATGCTCCAGAAGATCGTCGTGTCCAGCGTGGCGCTGCAGGTGGTGGCCACCATCGGCGCACGCCACCAATGCCCCCGGCGCAGCCGGTCGAACACGGTGATGTCCAGCAACTGGGCGGCGATGAAGGCCAGGCACGAGGCGACCGCGATGCGCGGCGTGGCGATCCAGATCGACAACAGCACCGCCAGCGCAAAGCCGACCCACGCCACCTTGCGCGCGGCCTGCGGCCCGAAGCGGCGGTTGATCAGGTTGCTCACCAGGAACGCCACCGGGTAGCTGAAGGCACCCCAGGTCAGCCAGTCGTTGATCGGGTACTGCACCAGCACGTTGCTGCCCAGCACCACCACGCCCATGGCCAGCACCGCCAGCAGCAGCGACGGCACGGTCAACGGGGCAAAGGCGATGGCAGGACGCACAGGCATGGCGCACCGGGGGAGTCGGGGAAGCGGCGGATTATCCCGGCTTGGCCCGCGCAGGGCCAGCCCGGGCCGGTTCACCTACCAGCGTTCGCTCATGCTGGTGGCCGCCGCGCCGTCCGTGGGCAGGAACGCCAGCGCCTCGCCGTCGGCGTTGGCCACCATCCAGCCGGCACCGGCCGGGGTCGGGGTGAACTCCAGTACATCGCCCACGTTGACGCCGGCGGCCGGGTTGTCGGCGCGCGCCGGCCACTCCACCACGGCCGGTTGATCCGGTGCCTGCGGGTTCTTCAGGTCCACCCGGTAAGCGCCGTCTGGCTGCTGCGCCACGCGCTCCACGGTGAGCGGTGGCAGCGGGCCGGCCTTGTGCTTCTTCGCGGCCCGCGCGGCCCGGTTGTGCGGCATCGAGGCGTCATGCAGCTCGCTCACCCCCACCGCGCTGAGCCACACCGGCGCGGTGATCACCGCCAGGCTCACCACCGAGGCGGTCAGCACGCTGCTGGTGACCGGCGAAGCACGGCTGAGGTCCTGGGCCGCGGCGGGCAGGCCGGTGGCCAGCAACGCCAGCGCCAGCAGCGGCGACAGGGAGATCGGGGCAGGCCGTTTCATAACGTGGTTCCTGGGTACGGAGGAGGGGCTTACCAGCGCGCGCTGGGCTGCGCCGCGTCCGGGTCGGTGGGCAGGAACGCCAGCGTCGTGCCCTCGGCATTGGCCACGTTCCAGCCGGCGCCGCCCTGGGTGGGGGTGAAGTCCAGCACATCGCCCACCTTCACCGCGTTCACCGACGTAGCGGCCCCTGCCGGCCAGGCCAGCACCGCCGGTTCGTCCGGCGCCTGCGGGTTCTGCAGTTCCAGTTGCACGCCGCCCTCGGTGGTGCGCTCCACTTTCTCCACCGTCAGCGGTGGCAGCGGCTTGGCCTTCTTCGCCTCGGCGCGCGCGCGACTGCGCCGGGCCGAGACATCGCCGGCCTTGCTCACCCCGGCCGAGACCAGCCAGATCGGTGCAGTCACCACCACCACGCTCACCACCGAGGTCACGATGACGCTGCTTGCCACCGGGTGCTTGTTGCCCGTCAACAGCTGGGCCGACGCCGGCACGCTGGTGGCGCATAGCGCAACGGCCAGCAACGGGGAAACAACGAGGCGGCAGATCCGTGTCATGGGGCAGTTCCTGGGGTGCGTCGAGAGGGGGCAGTATGCGGGTAACGCGCGGCGTGCGTGGGCTCAGGGCTTGGGCGCGGTGATGCCCTGCACCGGCACGTGTGCGATCGGCAGTTCCATCTGCAGGCCTTTCTGCTGCTGTACGAAATCGAACACCGATTCCACCGTCACCACCGAATAATTGCCCGAGATGCGCTCGCTGGCCGGGTGGTCGGTCACCGCCGCATTGGGCACGAAGAAACGCGCACCCAGCCGCTTGGCCACGCCGATGTGCAGCGTGCTGGGCCGGTACTGGTGCTGCTTCAACCAGGCCTGCACCTGGGTGCGGTTGACGATCAGCGTGTCGTCTTCGATCTGCGCCAGCGCCGCCGCCAGCACCTCCAGCACCCACTGGTTGGAGTTCTGGTACTCGGTACTGAACGGGTAGGCCACCACGCTGTAGCGCGCCTCGTGCAGGGCGCGCGCCTGGATCGCCGGCTTGGTCAGCATCGCCTTGAGCGCGGTGCGCAGCGCAGGCGAGGGCACGCCGATGCGCAGGTCGGTATGCGCGGAGGTCTCGCCGATGAAGGTGGCCACGCCTTCGCGGAACAACTGCGAATCGGCGGTCTTGCACGGGTTGAGCAGGTGCACCGCGCGCCACTGGCCATCGTCCTCGCGCAGCAGGAACGCCACATGGCTGTGGCGCAACCCGTACTTGCTCAGGTCCTGGCCGCCGCGTGCGATCAGCACCACGTCCACATCCTCCAGCGCGTCCAGCCGCTCGGTGGTGGCCAGCGCCACGTCGAACATCGAGGCCAACGCCGCCGGTGTCGGGTAGCGCTCCACGCACTGCGGCTCAGCCTGCGCGATGCCTGCGCTGGCAAGCAGCGCCGCGCACAGCACGGCGGGGTACAGGCGGTTGATCAGCGCAGGGCGGGCGTCGTCCATGGCGGCATTTCTCCAGCGGCACCGTGCCGCGCGCGCATCATAGCGCCGCGCTCAGCGTGCCGGTTCGCCCCGGCGCATTTCCCGTTCACAGTCGGCGCTGATCGGTGCGACCGGCAGCGGCGGTCGTTCGCCCTTGCGATCGCGCAGCGCGGGCTGTTCGCGCGCGGCGTCCACCTGGTGCTGACAGTGCCAGGACAGCGGGTCCTGCGCGGTCTCCATGCTCGAACAGGCGGTCAGCAGCAGGGCCGACGCCGACAACATCCACATGCGCATGCGGGTTCTCCATTCCATGGGGGTATGAATCTAGCGCGCGCGTCGCGTGATCGCTAGCGTGTCCATCGCAGCGTCAGCCCGTCAGGCCCAAGCGCGCACGCACCTGCGCGGCCACCCGCGCGGTCTCGCGCAACGGTTCGATACGGCCGTCAGTGTGCCAGTCCAGCCAGCGCGACTGCAGCCGCCCGCGTTCGCGCAGGGCCTGCTGGAACCGTGCCAATCGCCCCTGTGCCTGGTCGGCCAAGGCCACCGCCACCGGCATGCGCGTGGCGCAGGCCTCCGAAAGCAGGTTCACCGAATCGGGCGACACCACCACCCGGTTCGCCCAGCCCAGCAGGCCGGCATACGGGTTCACTCCGTCGCCACCGTCGCCCCAGATCACATGCGGCAGCTCGGCGAACGCACTGCGCAGCGCGCCCACCAATGCCGGTGGCGTGCGCCGCGAGGTGGTCGCCAGCAGGCTGCCACCCTCGGCGCGCAGTTGCGCGGCCAATTGCTGGAATACCTGCACCATCGCCGGCTCGTGCCACGGCGCGTGCGGGGTAGGCCCGCCCACCAGCAGCGCGGTGCGCGGCCCGGGCAGCGCACTGAACGCGGCAAACGCGGCCCGCCCGCAGGCCAGCCAGTCATCGTTGACCGGGTTGAGGCTGCCCAGCAGGGTCAGCACGTTGTCGCCGCGCAGGCGGTCATGGTCGGGCACCACCAGCAGGTCCCAGTGGCGCGCGCTGATGCGCGGGTCGAGGATCTGCACCACCTGGCTGCCGCGCCGGCGCAGTTCGCGCAGCGCGCCGGCGGCCTGCCGGCCACAGCCGATGGCCAGCGGCGGCGGCATGTCCGCCAGTTGCCGGAAGCCCTCGCCGAAGCCGTCGGCGGCGCCCGGCAGCCAGCGCGGCGCCAGCCAGCGCCATGGCGCACGCGGGCTCAATACCAGTGGCTGGTGCGCCCCCAGTTTCAATGCGGAGGCCAGCGCCACCGCCTGCCGCACATTGCCGGCACGGCCGTCAGTGATCGTCCAGGGCGGACTCGATCGTTTCACGTATGGCATTAATTCGTTTCAGTCAGGCTGGGTGTTGCAACTGTCGCGACACTCTACACTGCCAGCCTTCGCCGATCGCGCGGCCGCCTGGTAACGGTAGCCGATGTCGCCCAGGTTCCCCTGTCCTCCGGAGGCTTCATGTCCAACGTACTCAACGATGCTGCGCTCGACCAGTTGTTCCGTACCGCCCGCACCCAGAACGCCTTCCTCGACAAGCCGGTGGAAGAAAGCCAGCTCAAGGCGCTGTACGAACTGCTGAAGTGGGGCCCCACCGCGGCCAACGGCAGCCCGGCGCGCTTCGTGTTCGTCACCTCCCCGGAGGCCAAGGCCAAGCTCGCCCCGGCGCTGTCCGAGGGCAACCACGACAAGACTCTGGCCGCCCCGGTCACGGTGATCGTGGCCTTCGATGAAGACTTCCACGAAAAGCTCCCCTACCTGTTCCCGCACACCGACGCCAAGGCGTGGTTCGACGGCCCGCGTGAAGCCCGCACCGAAGGCGCCTTCCGCAATGGCAGCCTGCAGGGCGCCTACCTGATCCTGGCCGCCCGCGCGCTGGGTCTGGACGCTGGCCCGATGTCCGGTTTCGACAACGCCAAGGTCGACGAGGCCTTCTTCAAGGGCACCGCCATCAAGTCCAACTTCCTCGTCAATCTGGGGTACGGTGACGCCTCGGGCCTGTTCCCGCGGCTGCCTCGCCTGAGCTTCGACGAAGCGGCCCGCATCGAATAAGCGTTCCCGCCGGACCCTGGCCCGTCCGCGCGGACGGGCTGTTTGCACGACCTTTTTTCTTCCCTTCGCTTTCGAGAGAGACCTGACATGACCATGACCCGCAAACTCCTGCTGCCGCTGGCCCTCACCCTGGCCATCGCCGCCTGCTCCAAGCCGGCCGATGACGCCGCTGCCCCGGCTGCCGACGCCGCCCCGGCCGCTGCCGCCACCACCCCGGCGGCCGATGCCCCGGCTGCTGCCCCGGCTGCTGCCCCCGCCGCAGAAGCCATCAAGATCGCCTCGGGCACCTACAAGCTCGACCCGAGCCACACCGACGTGCTGGCGCAGTGGAGCCACTTCGGCTTCTCGCACCCGACCGCGCACTTCGGCGCTGCCGAAGGCACCCTGGTGTACGACGCCGCCGACGTCAGCAAGTCCACCGTGGAAGTGAAGCTGCCGCTGACCGGCCTCAACAGCTTCACCGCCAAGTTCGACGAGCACCTGAAGAGCGCCGATTTCTTCGACGCCGCCAAGTTCCCGGCCGCCACCTTCAAGAGCACCAAGGTTGAAGCCAACGGCACCAACAAGCTCACCGTCACCGGCGACCTGACCATCAAGGACATCACCAAGCCGGTGACCCTGGATGTCACCATCAACGGCGGCGGCGAACACCCGATGGCCAAGGTGCCGGCCGCCGGCTTCGATGCCACCACCACCATCAAGCGCAGCGATTTCGGCGTGGGCGCGTATGCCCCGAACGTCAGCGATGAAGTGACCATCCGCATCACCACCGAAGCCACCGGCGAAAAGCCGGCTGCGTAATCGGTCGCGGATGTAGAAACAGCAGAAAGCCCGCCGAAAGGCGGGCTTTTTGTTTGCGCAACGGGCGCAGCGTGTCGCCGGCGCCCTGCGCGTGATCCGGCCCGCGCCGTGCTCGACGAGCCGGGCCACACCGGTGCTCGACGACCGTCCCCGCCCTGTAGAGCCACGCCATGCGTGGCTGCGCTCCGCGCGCACCGTCCGCTTCTCGGCAGCCACGCATGGCGTGGCTCTACGCGCGCACCGCCCGCCTCGCGGCAGCCACGCATGGCGCGGCGCTACGCGCGCATCGTCCGCCTTGCGGCAGCCACGCATGGCGTGGCTCTACGCGCGCACCGTCCGCTTTGCGGCAGCCACGCATGGCGCGGCGCTACGCGCGCATCGTGTGCCTTGCGGTAGCCGCGCATGGCGTGGCTCTACGCGCGCATCGTCCGCCTTGCGGTAGCCACGCATGGCGTGGCTCTACGCGCGCACCGTGTGCCTTGCGGCAGCCACGCATGGCGTGGCTCTACGCGCGCACCGTGTGCCTTGCGGCAGCCACGCATGGCGTGGCTCTACGCGCGCACCGTGTGCCTTGCGGCAGCCACGCATCCGCATCTCGTACACTTCCCCGCTTCACGCGCCCCCGCGCAAAGGAGCACCCCGTGCAAGACGCACAGTATTGGATGATGGAATTCTGGACCGGCCTCAGCCTGCTCGACCTGGTCGGCGGCACCGTGCTCGGCGCGTTTATCGGCCTGCTGCTCGGCATCGCCACCTGGCTGGCCATGCATCGTCGCGGCTGGCTGGCCCGGCGCAACCGCTGGCACCACTGGACGCTGGCCACCTACGTGGTACTGCTGCCGCTGCTGTTCTGCGCCACCGGCCTGCAGCTCGGCTTCACTGCCGGCGCGCAGCGCGCCCTCTACAAGCAGATCGACCATTTCCAGCCGCACCTGCAGACCCTCGTCGCCGGCTGGATGGTGGACATCGAACGCTCCCTGGACGACCCCGCGCTCGCCACGCTGATGCGCAGCGATGCCACCGTGCACCAGGTCACCCGCCAGGTGGTGGACGACTACCTGGCCGACCACCCGCTGCCCGGCGCCGGCTATCTGCAGGGCGAGGGCACCCTCCAACGCTGGACCCGCAGCGGCGTTGACCACGTGCGCAGTGCGCTGATGTCGCAGTGGGTGGAGGACAGTCTGTCCAAGGAAGCGGCCGGCGTGAGCGGCGTAGACAAGAAAGTCTTCCGCGAAGCGCTCGGCATGCGCATGAACGAACTGCTGCACACCCAGGGCGCCATCCGCCTGCTCAAGGCCCAGCTCACCAGCATGATGCCCGGCATCTACCTTGGCCTGCTGCTGCCATTGCTGATCGCCATGACGCTGGTGCTGCTGGAAATCGGCGTGGCCCGTCGATACGGCTGGCGCCGCCCGGCGGTGGCGCCGACCGGCACGAACCCGCCCGCTCAAACGATGCGCGTGGCACCACCCGATACAACCCCGGCGGCCTGAACCAGCTCTCCGCCACCGCCCGACGCAGATCGGGCGGGCCCACGCACGGTAGAGCCGAGCCATGCTCGGCTGCCCTCCGTTCCGGCTCATGAACTCCGCCAGCCGGGCATGGCCCGGCTTTACCTGACTCGTAACGGCCATGCACACCGCCCCACGCGAACCCGACGCGTCCACGCACGGTAGAGCCGAGCCATGCTCGGCTGCCCTCCGTTCCGGCTCATGCACACCGCCAGCCGGGCATGGCCCGGCTCTACCTGCTCCGCAAGGGTGATGCACACCGCGAGACGCGCACCCGACGCGCCCACACGGTAGAGCCGAGCCATGCTCGGCTGCCCTCCGTTCCGGCTCACGCACACCGCCAGCCGGGCATGGCCCGGCTCTACCTGCGCCGCAAGGGTGACGCACACCGCCCAACGCACACCCGGCGGGCCCACGCACGGTAGAGCCGAGCCATGCTCGGCTGCCCTCCGTTCCGGCTCATGCACACCGCCAGCCGGGCATGGCCCGGCTCTACCTGCTCCGCAAGGGTGATGCACACCGCCAGACGCGCACCCGACGCGCCCACACGGTAGAGCCGAGCCATGCTCGGCTGCCCTCCGTTCCGGCTCACGCACACCGCCAGCCGGGCATGGCCCGGCTCTACCTGACGCGTAGGGTGATGCACACCGCCCGACGCACATCCGACGCGTCCACGCACGGTAGAGCCGAGCCATGCTCGGCTGCCCTCCGTTCCGGCTCACGCACACCGCCAGCCGGGCATGGCCCGGCTCTACCTGCTACGCAAGGGTGATGCACACCGCCCAACGCAAACCCGACGCGCCCACACGGTAGAGCCGAGCCATGCTCGGCTGCCCTCCGTTCCGGGTCACGCACACCGCCAGCCGGGCATGGCCCGGCTCTACCTACGCCGTAAGCGGCGGTCAGCCTGCGGCCACCGCCGCGACCACCTTGCCCAGCCACGCGGTGGTGAAATCGGTGGGCACCCGCCGGGCCGGTGCCGTCAATCCGCTGTCGCGTAGAAACGCGTGGGTGGCCTGCGCGTAGCCCTGCCGGGCGATCAGCGAGGCCTGCTTCACCGCCGCCTGCTGCTTGCGCAGCAGCACGATCTGCAGGCTCGGCTTACCCGGCGCCGCATACTTCTGGTACCGGCGCAGCTCATCGGCCACCAGGCCGATATCGAGCGTGGCCTGCACCAGCGCGAACTGCGCCTGGGCCAGCGGCACCAGCGCTGCGCGCAGCGGCGCCACGTTGCCGGCCACCGAGGGCGCCAGCGCGTTCAAGGCCGCATCCAGGGCGGGGTCGGCGCGCTCGGCGCGGTCGATCAGGTCGGTCAGCGCCGAGGAAGAAACTGCTTGCATGGAAAGGCACCGGCCCAAAACGCGATTGTCGCATCCGTGGCCGGTGCCCGTCGCGGCTCAGTCGCCGTCGTGCTCGTCGGCGTGGGCCTTCCAGTAGCCCGTCGAGCGGATCCACTCCTTGGGCACGCCCAGGTGGCCCTCGATGTACTTGCGCATCATCCGCGCCCGGCGCGACTCGGCGGCGATCCAGTAGAACGTATCGCCCTCCGGTTCCTCGAAATCGGTGAACACATCCTCCAGCAGCGTGCTGCTGGACGCGTCGAAGCCATTGCGCTCCAGCCACGACACCCGGATGCGGTCGTCCTCCGGCAACTCCTGGCGGTCGCCGGATTCGGGGATCTCGATATACACCTCCGCATTGGCACCCTCCGGCAGCGTCTCCAGCCAGCGGCCGATCGCCGGCAGCGCCGTCTCGTCGCCGATCAGCACGTAGGTGTCGAAATCACGCGCGGTCATGTGCGAACCGCGCGGGCCGCCCACTGCGATCGCATCGCCCGGCTGTGCGTTGGCCGCCCAGCTCGAGGCCACGCCGTGCCCGTGCAGCACGAAATCCAGCGCCAGCTCACCGGCCTCGAGGTCCCACCAGCGCGGGGTGTAATCGCGGGCGGGCGAGGGCTGCTGGCCCTCCGGGTAGCGTGGGCCCTCCGGGGTCATCGTGGGCACCACGAACTGGCCCTCGGCGTTGGGGAAGAACAGCTTCACGTGGTCGTCCGGCGAGGGCGAGTCGAAGCCTTCCAGTGCCGGCCCGCCCACGATCACCCGACGCATGCACGGACTGATCTCCTCGGTGCGCAGCACCTGCAGGGGGCGGAACGTCACGGTATGACGCAGCAGCTTGTTTTCATGCAAAGCCATGGGGAACACCTGTACTCAAATGCGCCGCAGCGCGGCGTAGGGGGAAGACCTGGCTGGCCGGGGCTGGCGGGGTCGAATGCGTTGAACAATGGGGGAGGGCATCTCAGCGTCCTTGCCCGCGGATGTGCGCGGCCGCCTCGCGCAGCGCCTGCGCCACGCTGCTGGCGTTGTCCTCGTTCCAGCGCCCGTGGCACTGGCCCAGGGCGGCCTTCAGCTCGCGCAGCCCGTCGCGCACGCTCGGTGGCAGGTTGGCCTTGGTGATCGTGCGCGCGCTGTCGCGCACCCGGCGCAGCGCCGCGTCCACCTCTTCGCGCTGGCCGGCCAATTCGGCCTGGCCCAGCGCGCTCAGCTGGTAGCGCTTGCGCCCGCCTTCCTCGATGGCACCCACCCAGCCGGCCGCCTCGAACTGCGCCAGCACCGGGTAGATCGAACCCGCGCTGGGCGTGTACACCCGCACGAACATGTCGCTGATCAGCTGGATCAGCTCATAGCCATGGCGCGGCTGCTCGCCCAGCAACGCCAGCACCAGCAGGCGCAGGTCGCCGCGGCTGAGCGGGCGTGCGGTCAGCGGGCGGGCAGGGCGGTCGAGGTCACGCGGAGTGGTCATTTCGATATATCGAATGTGATGGCGTAACGATATATCGAAAACCCGCCCGCGGCCAGCAGCGGCGCGCGCACGGCAGGGATGCGTTCAGGTGAATCGACAGACGTCGACACTTGGGCGAACCGCACGACCTGCGGCTTTCCGCCAGGCCATTCCCGCGTCACCGCCTCACGCTCCGGCCACGCGTTCCGCCGTCACTGCGCCTTCCACGCGCGATCGCGCCACCATGCGAGATTCCTGCCCGACCTACTGGTAATCACGCGATCCAGTTGTAATCCCCGCCCCTGTGATTTCCCGGCCCCGGTGATCCCCTGATAACCGTGATCCTCCGCCCCCCGGTGACCCCACGACCCACCCGGTAGAGCCGGGCCATGCCCGGCTCACCGCGCGCAGCGCGGCGCTCCCCGACGACCGCCACCGCGACGGTGCGTACCCCGCATGGAACAGTCACTACCAACGCCTCGCCAAAACGCCCCTGTTCCACACCCACCCGACCCCGCCATCCACGCATCCCGCAAACGCCCCACACGCCCGCCGTGTCCCCCTCCAACGCCCCGGCCATCGCACGAACCGCAGCCAAAACACCGCGTGGAACCACCATCGTGCACCCACCCACCTGTCCCCCACTGTCCCAAAGACAGCCCCCTCCGCCTCCATACGCACCCGTAGCGAAGTAAGCAAACCCCTTGGTGCGCTACACTTTGCGGCTAGAAATCTAAAACAGTCGCGCGCGTGCGTGCGGTCATGGGAGCGCAAATGAACTGGTTGAACGAGGTGCTGAACAACGACCCGAATCCTGTGGAAACCCAGGAATGGATCGAGTCGCTGAAGGCCGTAATTGATGTCGAGGGCCCTGAGCGCGCGCATCAACTGTTGGAAGGCATGGTGGAGCTCACCCGTCGTTCGGGCGCGTACCTGCCGTTCTCTCCCACCACCGAGTACGTGAACACCATCGCGCCGACCCTGGAGGCCAAGAGCCCGGGCAACGCCGAACTGGAATGGCGCATTCGTTCCATCATCCGCTGGAACGCGATGGCCACCGTCGTGCGCGCCAACCGCAAGCCCGGCGACCTGGGCGGCCACATCGCCTCCTTCGCCTCCGGCGCAACGCTGTACGACGTGGGCTTCAACCACTTCTGGCGCGCCCCCAGCGACAACCACCCCGGCGACCTGCTCTTCATCCAGGGCCACAGCGCCCCGGGCATCTATGCGCGCTCCTTCCTGGAAGGCCGCATCGACGAAGCCCAGCTGGACAAGTTCCGCATGGAAGTGGACGGCGGTGGCCTCTCCAGCTACCCGCACCCGTGGCTGATGCCCGATTACTGGCAGACCCCCACCGTGTCGATGGGCCTGGGCCCGCTGGCCGCCATCTACCAGGCGCAGTTCCTGCGTTACCTGGAAAACCGTGGCCTGATCGAGAAGTCCGACCGCAAGGTGTGGTGCTTCATCGGCGACGGCGAGAGCGACGAGCCGGAAACCCTCGGCGCCATCGCGCTGGCCGGCCGCGAAGGCCTGGACAACCTGATCTTCGTGGTCAACTGCAACCTGCAGCGCCTCGACGGCCCGGTGCGTGGCAACGGCAAGATCATCCAGGAACTGGAAGGCGTCTTCCGTGGCGGCGGCTGGAACGTGATCAAGCTGCTGTGGGGCGGTTACTGGGATGCCCTGCTGGCCAAGGACACCAACGGCGTCCTGCGCAAGCTGATGATGGAAACCGTCGACGGCGAATACCAGAACTGCAAGGCCTTCGGCGGCGCGTATACCCGCGAGCATTTCTTCGGCAAGTACCCGGAGACCGCTGCGATGGTCGCCGGCCTGTCCGACGACGACATCTGGCGCCTCAACCGTGGCGGCCACGATCCGCACAAGGTGTATGCCGCGTACCACGAAGCGGTGAACACCAAGGGCATGCCCACCGTGATCCTGGCCAAGACGGTCAAGGGCTACGGCATGGGCAGCGCGGGTGAAGCACTCAACCCGACCCACCAGACCAAGAAGCTGGACGACGATGCCGTCCGCCACTTCCGCGACCGCTTCAACATCCCGGTGACCGATGCGCAGTTGGCCGATGGCCAGGTGCCGTTCTACCACCCGGGCCCGGATTCGCCGGAAGTGAAGTACCTGCAGGAACGCCGCGCCGCCCTGGGTGGTTACCTGCCGCAGCGCCGTCGCAAGGCCGAAAAGAGCTTCGTCGCGCCCAAGCTGGAAAGTTACGAGCGGCTGCTCAAGAGCAGCGGCGAGCGCAGCTACTCCACCACCATGGCCTTCGTGCAGAGCCTCAACATCACCCTGCGCGACAAGGAACTGGGCCCGCACATCGTGCCGATCGTGGCCGACGAAGCGCGTACCTTCGGCATGGAAGGCCTGTTCCGCCAGATCGGCATCTACGCGCCGTTCGGCCAGAAGTACAAGCCGGTCGACGCCGACCAGCTCATGTTCTACCGCGAAGACCAGAGCGGCCAGGTGCTGCAGCAGGGCATCAGCGAGCCGGGCGCCATCGCCTCGTGGATGGCCGCCGGCACCAGCTACTCGGTCAGCAACGTGCCGATGCTGCCGTTCTACATCTACTACAGCATGTTCGGCTTCCAGCGCGTGGGCGACCTTGCCTGGCAGGCCGCCGACATGCGTACCCGTGGCTTCCTGCTGGGCGGCACCGCCGGCCGCACCACGCTGAACGGTGAAGGCCTGCAGCACGAAGATGGCTTCAGCCATCTGGTGGCCGGTGGCATCCCCAACGTGCGCAGCTATGACCCCACCTTCGGTTACGAAGTAACGGTGATCATGCAGCACGGCACCAAGGCCATGATGGAAGATCAGATTGACGAGTATTACTACGTCACCCTGATGAACGAAAACTACACCCACCCGGAAATGCCGGAAGGTGCTGCCGAATCCATCGTCAAGGGCATGTACCTGCTCACCGACGCCGGCAAGCCCAAGAAGGGCGAGCTGCGCGTGCAGCTGCTGGGTTCGGGCACCATCCTGCGCGAAGCCATTGCCGCGGCCGAGCTGCTGGACAAGGACTTCGGCGTGACCGCCGACATCTGGAGCTGCCCGAGCTTCAACGAACTGCGCCGCGACGGCTTCGACGTGGAGCGTTACAACCGCTTCCACCCGGAAGGCGAGCAGCGCAAGGCGTTCGTGACCGAGTTGCTGGAAGGCCGCCAGGGCCCAGCCATTGCCGCCACCGACTACGTGCGTGCGTACGCGGACCAGATCCGCTCGTTCGTGCCGATGTCGTACACGGTGCTGGGTACCGATGGCTTCGGTCGTTCGGATACGCGGGCCAACCTGCGTCGCTTCTTCGAGGTTGACCGGTACTACATCGCGCATGCCGCGATTGCGGCGCTGGCGAAGGAAGGGAAGATGACGGGTAAGGATGTGGCTCGGGCGATCAAGCAGTACAAGATTGATCCTGAGAAGGCTAATCCGGTTGGGGTTTGATCTGGTCAGTTAGTTGATGCGAAAAGGGCGGCCATTGGCCGCCCTCTTTTTATGTGTAACGAAGTTTTAACTATTTCTATACCCGCAGAATTGTTTATCTCTTCTTCCTGATGACTTTGGGTTTGAATTTCTTCGTATTGCCCAGAGAGGGGTCTAGTGGAATGCTCGTCAATGCAACATTGAACCCAAGTGCGTCAAGGTGAGAAATCGCGTTCTTTAGTGTGACCTTGGAAAAGAACGGTAGCTCGCTAGGTAAAGTCTTCGACGTGGCTATTGCATAGGTGATGGTGTAGGCGCTCGGATTAGGGCGTATTGCTGCGTCTACTAGTGCGATATGGGTTGGTAGTTTTAAGTTTAATTTTTTACGAAAATCTTCATCCTTCAGGAATGCCTCTGCAGCGACCGCTCCCTGCGAAAACAGGTGGCTAAGCGTTGCGGATGATCTGTAGTACTTGACGTGGACAAAGTTATCGCTCCCGACGATCAGGTCGCAAAATTCAATTTTGTCGTATGGGCCGCCTGTTTTTACATTATTTTTATCCATTAAATGAATGTTTGATACAGTCTTAGAGACTTGTAAGTTGTATTCACCCTCGTTGGCGTAGGAGTATGAGGGCAGGTAGCTGGGGAGAACCTTTGCGTTGGCGAGTCGCTTGTCTATTTCCGCAATGAAGTCAGCCTCGATCCTGAACCACGAGCCATTTCTAATTATAAATCTATCGTTGCCATTTGCTATTTCTGCGTGAATGCATCTGTAGGCAGGCCAGCTTTGAGTTGATCTATAATTTTCGTCATTTATATGTACGCTGATGCTTTTGATTGCTTCGAGGCTAAATTCAATTGATCTTGAATCTAAGTATTCGCGGAGATCATCAATGCAGAGAGTCTGGTGGCGAGGACTGCTTGGATACATGTCAAAAGAGTAGCCGGAATTTGTTTCCCAATTGACAATTTCAGGCTCTCCTAGCCAGACGCTATTTCCTCCCGTTTTCGAGATTTCGTCATCAAGAAGGAGGTCCAAAATCTTGATTGTGTCTGGATCCCTTACTTTTGCGACGTTGTCTATCCACGAATAGGCGATGGGCAGGGGTGATTTAAATAACTCTAGTGTCTTTGCTAATATCTTTGGAATGCCGTCTAGTTTTGTCTCCACCATGAGCGTAAGAGCATCTCGACCAGTAATATGTGTGCCGAGTAACGGAACTTTGCATGCGCCAGTAACTGCATAAACTAGGTCCGATTCAGTATTCGCCTGGAGATCAAAAATGTCCACCTCAAGGGAGCTTTGTGTCCTGGAATTCAGTGGATTATCGTCATAGCTAGCCTTGTCAAGGCTTCTTAGCTTTTCTGGATCAACTGCGTTTAAGGTTACGCGCAGCCCGAAATCCCTCTCGGTAAGTTCTCCATTGATAAGGTGGAATCCGGTGCCAAAAGAAATTAGGAAGCTTCTTCCATCTAGATTTGCGTAAAGAACAGCGCCCACGTTGCTGCTTTTCCCAAATTCAACTATTGGTCCATCAGGATGTTCGGTGAATATGCGTGTCCAAATCGGAGCGTGTGCGGGCGATTCCCGCTTTACATAGAGAATTGAATCAATCCCCGGGATGTTGAATGTGTACTTTTGCCCAGCCAGCTCAGGCTTGACGAATTCGTCCGCCGTAAAGCTCCCTTCCTTCATTAAATAGATTGAGAGCTTCTCTTTGCGTTCAGTAGTGTTTGCCAAGTGTCATCCCCCTAAATGAATGGCACGACTGCGCTAATGTTGTCTCAGTGATTTACCCCGAATCCTAAGTTGTGTCAACGCTACTCTGCGGACCTAATCCGGTTCTCCCTACAGCTCTCGCGGCATATCGCCTGGGATTAGTGTGATCCTCTCCCTTGGTCGAACCGTCTCGCTGCTGTGGTCGGAAAACCTAAAATGCATGCCCACTTGCCAGCTCGATTCTTCCGCGGCCGGACTTGTGGCCTGACCTCTAGATCTCAAGTGTGTAGTTCGATCTCCATCTATTGATCTTCTCCGCGGCACCGCGCATGCAAGAAGTCCAATTGCTCATGAGCATTGCGAGCGGTGAGAGGAGGGGAGGGGGACGCGATGTAGGTTGAGTTGTTAGCGATGGGGCGGGCATACCCAGGTATGAACGCATAATCACAGAGCCCGCCTTACTCTTGCTCACCGAAAGCGTGCCGATTGCGACACTGAAGGGTACTATCCCGTCTCGAGGCCGATAGGCCTAATCAATCAGATGAGACAGGGGAAGCAAGGATGGCGTACTGGTGGGTGAACCAGAAGCAGACGTTTGATCGGGCCGTTAAGGCGGGTTACCTGTGGTCACCGAAGACCAACGTGAGGGGCGACGCGAACCCATTCTATGAGCACATGACTCAAGTACAGCCAGGTGATGTGGTCTTTGCATTTGCCAACACCCGCATCCAGGCCATCGCGATAGTCAACGGTGCGCATTACGCGAAAGATCGCCCCGAGGACTTCAGGGCGACGGACAACAAGTGGCGCAATGATGGATGGGCCGTTCCGGTCGACTATCACCTAGTGGATGCGCCACTGAAGGTGAGCGACCACATGGAACAGATTGGGCTGCACCTCCCGGGGAAGTACTCACCACTAAAGGCAGACGGTAAGGCCAATCAGGCCTACCTGTTCCCTGTGCCCGAAGCGATGGCTGCAGTACTTCTGGGGCTGCTCAATGTCGATAGCGATGACCTCGGTGACTGGCAAGACGAGGTACCGCTCAAGGAGCTCAAAGAAGATAGGAACATTGGCGAGACCCAGAAGGCACAGCTAATCATGGCCAGAAAGGGCCAAGGCATCTACCGAAAGAAGTTGAGCGATATTGAGAAAGCTTGCCGCGTTACGGGCACGAGCGACGCCAAGTTCTTGATCGCTAGCCACATCAAGCCATGGGCAAAGAGCGAGAACAGCGAGCGTCTCGATGGCAACAATGGACTGCTGTTGGCTCCCCACATCGATCGACTTTTCGACCGTGGCTACATCTCCTTTCAGGACGATGGCGGGCTTATTCTGAGCAAGCAATTGCCAGAGGCGGTACGGTTGAAGTGGGATGTTACTCAGAAGATTCCGCGCGCGCCGTTTTCGGCGGCGCAAGTCCAGTACCTCAACTACCATCGGGCCGAGTTGCTGCGTAAGTAGGCAGGAATCGCCGACAGCAGGCATACCCGTAGTCGGGGATGCCTTGTCGATCCTTGTTGGATGCCGTGCGGCAAGGGCGGCCAACTGGCGGCAGCCTGGCTTCTCAAGATGAGGGTCAGGCGATGGGCCGGGGTCAATCCCGCGATTCGTAACGCCGCATCAGTTTGCGAGTGGTCGTTTCCACTCGCTGCCAGTCGGCAATCCCCCCGCTTTTAGCGGTCGCCAAAAGTGGAACTACGCTGCCAGTGCAAGCTTCTGCATTGGCGTGATGCCGCCGAGCGCCATGTTTAGGCGCTCGTGGTTGTAAGTCCATAGTCAACGAGTGGCGATGTCCTGGGCCTGTTCGATGTCATTGAACAGATTGCTGGCAAGCCAAGCGTAACGCACGGTCCGGTTGTAGCGCTCGTTGTAGGCGTTCTGCTGAGGATTGCCTGGCTGGATGTAGAGCAGTGCAATGTCTTGCCGCTCGGCCCATGCTTGCAGCGCTCCGCTGACGTACTCGTGCCCGTTGTCGCAGCGTATGGCGCGGGGCTTTCCGCGCCATTGAATGACCTGTTCCAAGCTGCGGATGATGCGCGCCGCAGGCAAGGAGATGTCGACCTCGATCGCCAGTCCCTGACGGTTGAAGTCATCCAGTACGTTGAGCATCCGGAAGCTGCGTCCATCAGCCAACTAGTCGTGCATGAAATCCATCGACCATGTCTGGTTGACCGCCTCAGGCACCGCCAAAGACTCCGGCACTTCCCGGACGATGCGCTTGCGCGGCTTGATGCGCAGATTCAGCTCCAAATCGCGATAGATCCGATACACGCGCTTGTGCTTCCAAGCGAAGCCCTTCACGTTGCGTAGGTGCAGGAAGCACAGCCCAAAGCCCCAATCGCGGTAGGCGCTGGTCAGCCTGAGCAACCAGTCGGCGATGATCGCATTTTCTTGGTAGGCCTTGGCCTGATAGCGGTAGCAGGTCTGACTCACCTCGAACGTCCTGCACGCATGAACGATACTGGTGATGCCTGCCTGGACCGCCCGTCTGGCCATCTCGCGACGCTGAGATGGCCTCACCATTTTTTTGAGAGCGCTTCCTTCAGCAGCTCGGCACTGAGCCGCGCATCGGCGTACATCTTCTTCAGCCGCCGGTTCTCGTCCTGCAGTTCTTTTAGCTGGGACACCACGGACGCATCCATGCCGCCGAACTTGCTGCGCCACTTGTAGAACGTCGCTGAGCTGATGCCATGCTGTCGGCAAAGGTCCGGGACAGGCGTGCCGGCCTCGGCCTGCTTGAGTACGGCGATGATCTGGCTGTCGGTGAATCGTGATTTCTTCATGGGATCTCCTCGGGTTAGGTTACGAGAAAATTCCACTTCTGGCTGCGGCTAACCTGCGGGGGGATTACCTTTCGGCGTAGAGATGCCGCCCTGCTGCTGACCACCAAGCAGGGCGTGGATCTGCGCCTGGCGGTTGTAGAGAGCACCAAGCTGGAAAGGCAATTTCACTCAGGACTCGCATATCGATAGAAGGATTCGAAATATGCTGCCTCAATCAATCATGGCGCCGCGATAGACGCGCCATTTTCCCCAATTCCTTAGGCTACTGAGGAGATCCCAGCGATCCGACAAGCTTGGTTGCCGATCAACTGCTCAGCACCAGCCTCGGTGGCGGCCAAAACGTATACACCCGACAAAGCTCGTGGTCCTCCCCAAACGCCAGCGCAGCCTCCCTGGCCGGCAGGTCCGAGTAGCACTCCAACAGGTCCTGATCCATCCCCGCATCCGCATGGTCGATAGCGAAGAAGCCCAACATGGCCTCGTCGAATGCCTCAAGCCAATCCCCGTCAATCCTGGTCATCTGTGGTCCTCCCGATAGGCCAGAGAGGATGCCGCCACCCCGTCCCAAGGCCTGCGACTGAACCGGGCCAGTTGCGTCGCACCGTAGACGCCGCCAACCGACCCCTGCCAGATCAACAGGAACAAGCGATTTCCCATCCTCCGCACCAACGCGCATGGTGTTCATCGGAGCGTAGAAACTCTTCTAGTAGCAGAATGTTGGACGTCTATTTGTCGGGAGGGTGGCTAATACAACACCCTCGTGGAAATACGCCCGCCGGTTGCTACTAGACGGTTTCTAACCTCCCGACGCCCTTGCCATCCCGGCAAGGGCAAGCCCTGCAGGAGGTCCAACATGTTGACGCCGTGGGAAGACGAACCCGATGACGCGCGCCCCAAGCGCAAACCCTACGCCCGCCCCGCACGCAGCTATCGTGTGGGCGCGCTGACGTACCCGGACCGCGAAGAGTGCGGTCCCACCGAAATTGTTCCCTACCTCAAGCTGCGCGGCCGCTGGCTGGACAAGCTCGGCTTCGACGTAGGCGCCCGCCTGAAGGTGGAGGCCACGCACGGCAGCATTACCCTCACGGTGGTGGAGCGGCCGGTGGTGGTGCCCCCAAAGATCCCCAGGAAGTTGCAGCGGCAAGCCCGCTAAGCGGCAGCGCCCACCCGGGCGGTGCGCCGTTGCACGGCCTTCGCCCGCCAGCCCGTGGAGGGTTCGGCTGTGAATTCTGTTTCACTACCCAGCAGTGGGAGCAACTCATGAGCAAAAGTGTCTTCATGCAGTTACAGATGGAAGCCGGCTTGCGCGCCAGTTTCCAGGAAGCGGCGGGGCGTCAACACCGTCCCGCTGCGCAGGTGCTCCGGCAGTTGATGCGGGTGTACGTGGCCACGCAGTTCGATCTGGAGGCGGCCGCGGTGGACCCAGGGCTTGAAGCAGTTAGGCGTGCAGCGGCGTCGGTGGCCTTGGACGCGCCGGCGGTGAGTAAGGGGCAGTTGGAGGAGGTGCCGGGATTTTCAAGCAGCGGCCGGGACCTGGAGGAAATGGCGCTGCGGCAGCTGGGGTGGAGGTGCTGCCCCTTTGGTGTGGGGTGAGATCCGTAGGTCGCTCTAGCCTTGTTGGATCCTGATGGTGGCAACCGAGGGGGCGGGGCGGCTTACCAGACAGGGGGGGCCGCCGTGCGGCGTACTAGGTGCAGCAACACCTTCCGACGTGCTGTGAGAAGTGAGTACCCTTTTCCGATGCGCATGCCGACGGTATGCACACATCCATAGCTCTGCTCAAGAAACTTGGCCCGATCGCGATGCTGGCGGCAGAGATCGCGGTGCTCTCCTTAAATGAATTGGCGTAGTGGGTCACTGGGCCGGCGATTCGGGTGTCCGGGCAGTAGGCTCGATGACGGCCTCATCCAATCTGCACCGCCTGGCCTTGGTCCTGTTCCATCGGCATGCCAGCGGCCTGTCGCCCGGCCTGCGCAATCGCGGTACCGTACTGCTCGGCGCTGATGCTCTCAATGCGCTGAAGGGATTGCGCTATCGGCGCCTGGACCGCAGCTGCAGTTTTCATAGCCGCGCTTCGATAGTCCGCTTGCTCAGGATCACCTTGCACCAGGAAGACGTGCTCACCCGCAGGGCTGCGGGTCGTCTCATTACTCAGCAGAACGCGGTCCACCCGCTGCAACCCCTCGCTCTTGGCCAAGGCCGTCAAACTCATGGTGAATCGCTCACTCATGTCATCGTACACCCGACCCAACCGAGAATCCTCCGCCGCAACGCCGGCACGAATCTGCATGTAGATCGCGTAGTCGGGATGCGCGGGCGCCATTGCTGCCAGATGCGACGATTCTGCCTCGGGCCCGGTGCGACGCTCGTTCGATACAACCGAGGGGCTCTTGGCGAGGTCCCGGTATGGATCATCAGGATGAAACTGCTTCGATGTCTCTTGTCGCTCCAGCCGAAGGTCGCGGATGCTGTTCAGTCGGGAAATTTCGGCGGGATCCTGCTCCTCCCTTCTATAAACCATCGGCGAAATCCCGGTGGATTTGTACCACTTGGCCTCATCCTGCACGTATTCGTGGGACTGCAGCCTGGTGCCGATTCGGTTGGGATCAATCGCGGAGAGATCATTGAGGGCTTGTGCTTCCAGCCTGCTCATATTGAGCAGATACATGTGCCCAACAGGCTGCTGGATCTCCACTTCAGCACTCAGTGCTGTCTTTCCGGCCCGTACGAAGCCCCCGAGGTTGTTGTCGAGCATGTTCCTCCAAACCTGCTCCTCCGCTACTTCGCCACTGCGGTTTCGTGTGGCTTCAAGGAGCAGGCGTGGCGTCCAGCAGTGAATGCTCAAGCCGTGTTCCACAAAAGAAACATCGTGCGACTTCTTCGTGCTCACTGCGGGAAGATTGAGCGCAAGGTCAGCTCGACCTTGCTCCAGCCACTGCCTGCGCAGTCCGACATCTTCAAGAATAAGGGTCTTCCCGAATGCCTCGCCCTTCAGTTCGTCGAAGTCAACGTTCTTGAGGTCTCCAGGCAGCCTGCTCTGTATGCCGGCCATTTCAGTGGCGAAGCGGTTGGCAACTCGGCCCGGGAGGTTGTCGTTACGTACGACGCCAAGAGCGAGAAGTCCGTACCCGTCATTTCCATCCAGATGCGCTAGATAGTTCCAGTAAAGCTCACGATTTCCCTTCTCCGCGTAATGCGTAAGGATGTCCAAGTCTTTCTTCGTCAAGCCGCTCATGCATCGTCCTTGATCTAATTTGGTGTCAGTTGACCTGATACCTGTCCATCACGCCTCGCATGGCATCCTCCACCCGCTTCCAGTCCTTGAGAAGGACACGTGGGTAGCTGACGCTGAAGGCGATGCGCTTCTCTGAATCCACGAAGTGATGACTGCACATTGCAGCTCGCCCACTTCCGTCGGGAGTTACCCGGTCTCCGCTTATCACCAGTCCATCCTGTCTCAGGCGCTGACTGCTACACGCTATGAAGGTAACCAACGCCCCGTCTGTCGAACGGACGATGTACCAGTCTTTCTCGCCATCGGGATTCCGCAGAAGCTCGTGACCGTACATTGCTTCATACTCTGCGGCGAATGGCGGCATGCGGGCCTCGTCGATGACATAGGGGGCCAGACCAAAAACCTCAGGTTGCCTTCCGCGAAGCTCGAGACGCGCGCGCGGATCCCGGCTGCGCAGAGAACCGGCTTCCGTGGTCCAGTCGGTGGTGACCATTCGGTCAAGCACGGACTCGATCGGTATCCTGTCTATGGGTACAACGGTAGCGCTGACCTGACGATACTGCTCATCTACCGTTCGCATCGGGTAGTTGCCAGGCGGAGCTGCGTCCAGCGTTGGCCAGAACAACGTTAGCTCAAGCCCTATGTCCGGAGAAGGTCCAACTTGGTCGTTGTAGTAGTTGGCCGGGATCAGGAAACGATTCGGCCCAAGGCGTGCCTCTACCGGGGCATTGGTGTACGCACGCCCACCCACTACCTTCTTGATGATCTGCTCTTCTGACATGCCAGCCTCCCTGCCTTCGCCGCGTTCGTTCGATGTCCTCGCGCAGGCTCCGACGCTCACGGCCACGCCCAGCGCCAGTGCCAGTGCCACGCATCTACGATAAGGCATATCGCTCATGATCAGTCCATTGCACACCCTGTTCAAGAATATAGACAATGCGCGGCCAGCTAAATACCGTATTGACGCATGGCGCCCAGAAGTCCGGCATTCGGAACGGGCCTTCTTGGCGCAATCAGCCATTTCGATCCGCCGCTGTTGCCACGCCAGCGCCTCCCGCACGGTCTCTGCGTGTGGGTGGGCGCCCCCGGCGACAAGACCGCACCGACCGCTGCAACCGAAGCCGCAGTCCGGTCCGAGCTGGTGGCCCAGACGCACGCCCAAGGCGTAAGCCCTACGCCCGCCCCGCACGCACCTACCGCATAGGCGCGCTGATGTACCCGGACCGCGACGAATACAGTCCAACCGAGCTTGTCCCCTGCTTCAAGCTGCGCCGCCGCTGGCTGGGCAAGCTCGGCCCCTCCCTGGGCGCTTGCCTGAAGGTGGTGACCTCGCATGACATCATCACACTCACGGTGGTGGACCGGCCGGTGTTGGGGTCCAAAAGATGCCCAGGAAGTTGCGGCGGCAACCCGCGTGGCGGCTGCTGCAGTGCCATGGCCGACCGGCCCGTGCTGGGCCCTTGGCGAGATGGCGCCGGTGGGTCGCAGGGTTCGGCAGCACTGCGCGATGAGCAGCTTAAGGATTTTCCTATAGCCGCCTCCATGCTTCGGCCTTCAGACTACTCCGGCGCAGACGGACCTCGCTCCCCTGAATAGTGCAGGTCAGCGCTTGGGACGCATCTGGAGAGAGGCGTTCTATGCGGGATTGCTCAAGATGATGGAATGATCGAGCATCAGCCCAGCCCAGCCCAGCCCAGCCCAGCCCAGCCCAGCAGGGAAGGGCCGCGCCATCGCTGGGTGTATCTCTTTCTGATGCAGCGCGTTCTTTGGGTACCGGGGAGAATTGAATGCCGCGCAATCGACACGAGCTAAAGGACGCGTGATGCCTATCGATTTCAAGCCCACGGCCAGCGCCGCCTTTGATGAGCGAAGCGGCGTCTCGATCCCCCAGCCTCGAATGCTGCCAACCACTCTCCCGGACGGGAGGAATGGCATTGAGTACCAGTACGTGTTTCGCCTCAAAGACGAACGTATCGGGGCGCTGGGCATCTTTGGTTCCGAAGTTGCACTGGAAGTGTCTGGACAACGCGAATGGCTGTACACCCTTGATCTTAGCCAGGACGCGGCCTTCGAGGCGTTGTTCCGCTTCAAGCAGGCCATTGGCAATGCAGACAGGGATTTCGATTTCATTCGCGATGTTGCGTGTGGCCTGGTCAATGTTTTCGCAGGACGAAACAACAACACCGACGCTCAGCGAAATGTGGTGGTGACCACTGTTGAGGCGCTTGGGCGCCACGGCATTGGGGTGCCAGACGCAGTGCATCCACTTCCTGATGGCACGATTGTATTGGCCAATGTTTTTGTTCCCGCCGATAAGGCATGAGCCGAGAGGTGATGCATCGCTCTACTTCTCACGATCTCGTACGAACCACACCCGGCGCGGCGGCAGCCAGAGCAATCTATAGTCCGGTATGCCTCAAGCCGCATCACCATTTCCGCCAAGCTCCACGAAATGATGGCGGATGGTTTGAAGCGCACTGGTACCGATAGGAAGGTTCCCAACACCCATGGCAATCAGGATGATGGCGAACACATGGACCAAGGTCAGAGGATGCGACCCGGTAGGCTTGCTCCCCGCGCCGCAAGCGTTAACATCTGGTTCTCCCTCAGTGGACGAGGCGCATCAACAAGCCTCTACGTGCAGGAGGGCGCCAATCGACGTCTCGCCATCCATGCAGATCAAGGATGAATTGTGCCTCTCTGTTTCCAGGCTGAACCCGCTTCGTCGTTTGATCCGAGTACGGGCATCTCAATTCCGCAACCGCGGGTTCTGGTGTTGGCCTACGCGGGGCGAGCCGATAACAGGGGCCACGTTCGGTATGTAGCTGTCACCACCGCTGAAGCGCTTGATCGAGCTGGAGTCTCGATCCTGGTCGCAGGCGCGCCCAGGCCCACGGGCAATATTGTGTTGGCAGAGTCGGCCGTTCCGGCCAACCTCACGTAGTGCAGTGGTCCGCGCCGATGTCTTTGTCCGTGACACAGCCGCCGCGTTGTCGGATGGCGCTGTTGAGTTGGCCGAGGCGGCGACAGGTGGCCGCCGGACTACATTCCACGCTCTGGATCCGTCCAAGTTGAAGGACCCGCCATGCCATTGAATTTCACGCCTCAACCAGGCTCTGCCGTTGATCAAGACAATCGAGTCGTAATCACATCACCTCGAGTGCTTCCCGCCAGTCCACCGGAGGATCCAAGTCACGACGAGTATCAGTACCTGTTCTACGTTGATGGTGTGCGCGTAGATGGGTTGGGATTGTTTGGAAGTGAGGCGATGATGGAAGCTGAGGGTGGGCACGAACGAGTGTTTACGCTCGACATGGGACGTGACTGGGTGCTTGAATCCGTTTTTAGCTTCAAGAGAATATTGGGAAGTACAGACGAAGATCTCACCTTCTTGATCGGACTTGCACAAGGACTTGTAATGGCGAACATGGATCAGAGCAGTAGTAAGTACAGTATCCGGTATGTTGCCGTTACTACAGACGACGCGCTCTCGCGTCGTGGCATCAACCCTTCCCAAATGAACCTTCCGTCTGAAGCAGGCCGTATCGTCCTGGCCGAGGGACGTATCCCAGTCCGCGCCGACTGACGACGTGAGGGTCTCGGGCGGGCACGACGAAGATGCCTCTGATGTGGCCGCGTCAGTCGGAAACGGTTGCCCTCCAGCCGCGCCGGACAGGCGTCGCGCCGCGGCGAGCGGAATAAGTGGCAACAGTCGCGCACGCCGAGGACCAAGGAAGTGCGCTCGCTGAAGCGGTGGGCGCATTTCAAGCCGCTGGTCTACTGGCCCTCCTGACCGACTACCTGGCATGGAGCGGCGGGGGCTCCTGGCGCTCCACAGCCCGCTGCGTGTCCATTGCCTGTGACTGCTGCTGTCCCATCGCTGCGGCTTGCTCCAGGCTCTCTTGTGCAGGCCGTTGCACGGTCTGCGATGCAAGCACATGTGCACGCGGTGACGTGGGATTGGTCAGGTCACCTTGCACTATGTGCAGCGTATGACCAGCAGGAACGTTCGCGGTTGCGTTGCTGGAAAGAACGTGATCCACACTGCTCAATCCTGCCATTTTCGCACTGACAAGCAGACTGGCCGATACGCGCTCACTTGTCTGGTCGAACTGGCGTCCGTGTGCTCTATCCAGTTCACCCACCTTGTCCCGAATCTGATTGAGCAGGTGTCGGTCATGCGCGCCAAGCTCGATAGAAGGCGGGCCATCCGACGGAAGCGCACGATTTGGGGGATCGGCCCTCCGGCCATTTGCACCGGTGTTGTTCAGCTCGATCCTGCCAAAGCCATCCTTCCCAAAGTCTGAGACAGGGAAAACTCTGGCGGAACCTAGGTCCAATCCGTTTCGCTCAAGCTGTCTGGGCTCCAGGCCGAGCTCTCGAAAGTCAATGCGCACCTCGGGCGGCTGGCGTCCGCGTGACTGATAGGCGTAATCCTGGGCGACGCTCGTTATCGGTGCTACACCATAGTAATTGCGGTAGTCCGAGTCGCCATGCCGCCCCAAGGTGCCCTTTCCATCGTAGAAGCAACGTTCTACCGCGTGGTGTAGCGGCCTGTCGCCGTCGGCAGTCCGTTTCGAAATTTCGTCGTAGGAGAGCCCTGGCGCGAGCCTGCGGTCACCGGCCCCTCCGTCTACACACCGTGAGGTTGAAGACGACAGCAGTTTCGCTGCCATATCATCCTTGGATGCGGTTGGGTCTGCATGGGCGATTCGACTGTTCAGTGCTCTCAAGCCTGCCACCTCAGCCAGCGCTTCCTCCTGCCGTCCTCTGTCCAGGTAGATGCGGACTGGACCCGTGAGATCCACCACTGCAGCTCTGGATTGATAGGCCTCATCCATCAAGCCTCTGTAGCTGCCAACGTATTCCGATAGTGCCTGCGCTCGATGCTTGGTTAGAACCCCGTGCATCGTTTCATGCCCCAGGATCTCAGTCAGCACGTTGAGCCTCTGCGCTTCGTTGCGGTCCACAAAGGAAGCTGAACTCACGTAGATGGTGCCAGGCCCTCCATTGGGTCCATCCTGGAAATGTCCGCCGTTGTTTTCGCCGTACGAGATCGCTATCCGTCCGATCTGTCGATCACCAGCAGCATTTGCAAGAAGGTTTGAGAGGAACGGCGATTCAGAGATGGCACGACGAATGCTCTCTTCGGTGCCCTTGGGCAGCCTTGGGTCACCGGACAGGCCTGCCAGAAGTGGTTCGATGCGAGCGTCAAGCGGCTTCATGGATTACCCCCAGAGAAGCGAATTGCATAGACGCACGTCTTTTCCTGTCCAGCCACCGCCGTGTAGGTAAGCAGATGTACATAGAACTCCTTTTCGCTGTCTTCAATTGGCCGCCAGAACTCCTGTCGCCTGCCGCGCTGAAACGGTCGTTCGCCACCCGCCTGATAGCCAATCGACTCCAGACGCTGCCGCGCTATAGCGGCGTCCCAGACGCAGGGTGATCTCTCGTCCTCGGTGAATGCAGGTCCGCCGTGTCGATAGATGCCGACCTCGTAATCGCCGAACGTATGCGGTGGCTGGGTTGCCAACGAACTGGCGTAGAACATGTAGCCACCGCTCAGTGGCATGTCCTTGACGCGTCCGCTTTTTGCGCCGGGTGCGATGGGGGCCAGAGTTACGCCCAGCATGGAGGTGAAGACGTGCTGGGCGGAGTCCTTTGGCTGCTTCAGGGAATCGGCGTAATGAATCAGCCGATTCTGGAGCTCGGGGAGCGTAGCTGCTGGCTTGGCGCCCGCAGCAGGGGGGTCAGGCGGCCCGGGCTCTGCCGGGCTCGCGCAGGCGAGCAAAAGCGTTGAAAGCAGCACGAGGGGCAGTGACATCAGGCAGCGCCGGATACAGCTCATGAAAGTCCCTCGGTGGTATTGGCGGTGTGCCGCGCACTGCAAGCGTACTCACATCTTTGCGCAGCAACAAATGCTGATAGCGTAGGGTGGACAATCCCATGTCAGCAGGGGGAGGTTACGTCGCGGCGTGCCAGCATCGAGGGAGCACGAGCGGCGGAGCACGGACTTGCACAGGGACTTGTAATGGCGAACATGGATCAAAGCAGCAGCAAGTCCGGTATCCGGTATGTCGCCGTTACTACAGATGACGCGCTCTCGCGACGTGGCATCAGCCGCTCCCAAACGAAACCGCTGCGCGTAGCTGGCCGCATCGTTCTCGCCGAGGGGGTATATCCCAGTTGGCTGTCGCCTTGGCCGAGCTGATTACGCTGTCCAACGATGAGAGGTGTCATCGTATCGATCAGAACAAGCTGGAAGACCAATGAAGCAGTTGGCCGGCTTGCCTGACGCCCCATGTGCTTCATTGCAGGCCTTGGCAGCGGGGCCACATCGGGCAGTATGCGGAGCACCCCAGGTAGCCCAAGAACACTCATGAGCCGGCTGCCTTCCATGACTAAAGAGAACAAGCCTCCGAAGCGCGCCTACCTCGTCTTTGAGCCCGACACTCTTCTCAGTGGTACTCATGGTGGAGTGTTCTGTGAGATCTCGGGCGAATCAGCGCAACGGCTGTTCCAAGCCAGACTGCGGCGGCCGAGGCAAAGTTCAGGTTGATGCCGCAAGTCCACTTGAAACAAGTCTGGATCGGTGACGATGATCCCTGGAACTACTTCAAGAATGCAAAAGAGGCGGGGCAGCCGGTATCTATCTATGGCGTAGTAGGTTGAGATGGAGTGGTCACGCATCAGACGATGAAGGAAATCCACCATGCCTCAGCACGTCCCACCGGTCCCACTCAAGCTCCGTGAAATGTTCAAGGACTATCCGGAGCATATCGATCGTTTGCAGGACGTCCTCACTGCCGTGGCAAAGGAGCCGAGTTCGGCTACGCCCCGGTTGGAGCTTGCTATTTGGGCATTGGAAGGGCGCTTGGAAGCCTTTAAAAGCGAGGCAAGGGCGGAACTTGAAGCTGCGAAGGCAAGCGGGAATCAAGATGCAGTGCACAAAGCAGACTTAAAAGAACGATTGATGTCGCAAGCGGCATGGAAGCATGTCTGGATTGGCGACAAGGCGCTCTGGGACTACATCGACAGCGTATAGGTGAGGGAGCGGGGCGACCTTCCGCGCGACGATTTTTCCAGCCACGGCGTGGAACCTCCGCCTGTCAACGATAGCGCCGCAGGCCGCGAGCAGCCTGCATGGAGGGCCCGAAAGCTGGCCGAACCGGAAGAGCCGCGCTCGACCGAAGAAATGCCGGCGCAGGTTTTTGCTGGAGCTACGCCTTCGAAAAGTGCGCAGTTCGAGCGCCCTGGCTCCACATCCGCCGATAATGGCGCGGTGTACGTACCTATCCATCAGTCGACTTGGGCAGCCCCGGCACCACGGCTTGCCGAGCGTGATCACACCAGCCTCGACGTTGACGCCAATACGCCCGATCGGAAGGAGCCTGAGCGCCATCCGGCGTGGCCAAGCAAACCAGACCACCCAGACTATCCACTCTTCCAGCAGATACGCGGTGGCGTAGCGGCCGTGGATGCCGAATATGGACGGACCTTCGACGCGACCAGCGAACGGATGTCGGCAAGCCTGTTCGTACTCGCAAAGGGCAACGGGCTGACGCGGGCAGACCATGTGGTGATGAGCAGCGCAACGGCCACGTCCCCCGAGGCAGAGTTCGTCTTCCTGGTAGAGGGCGACATCGGCGACCCCGCAGGCCGGCGTGCGTCGATGCGTACGCGGCAGGCGGTGGAGACGCCGGTGGAAGAGGCCATGCAGCAGTTGGAGGCGCAGAATCAGGAACAGCAGCGGTTGCAGGCACAGCAGATGGAGCAGCAGGCCCAGGGGCAGCAGGCGCAGTTGGAGGCCAACGCACGCGTCATGACCATGGATGGCGACGGCGGGGGCGGCGGAGGAGAATAGCGGCCCAGCTGCTACCATGTCCCCGCCAGCCAGCCTTCCCACACCGTCCCCTGCGTGTGGATGGCCGCTCCCCAGCGGCCACGCGAGCCAAGGATCTCTCTCCTCTGCCTCTCACAAGGACGCTCGCATGCACCCACGTTTCCTCCTCCGTTCGGCCACGCTGGCCCTCGCCGTCAGCCTCACCCTCGGCGCCCCGTCGGCCTTCGCCCTCGGCAAGACCACCCCGTCTGCTGCCACTGAAGCCGCTGTCCAGCGCAAGCCGGTGGCCCAGGGCCTGTATGAGCTGGCCTTCAGCCCGAAGCAGAACGCCGTGTTTGTCGCGTCCTCCGGTGGCTTCGGCGATGCCGCCGGCCCGGCCCAGGTGCTGCGCCTGAACCCGGACACGCTCGCCGTCGAAGCGCGTATCCCGCTGGAGCGCAAAGGCTTCGGCGTAGTGCTCGATGACGCGGGCGATCGCCTGTACGTCGGCAATACCGTCGATACCTCGGTAACCGTGGTCGACACCGCCGCCAACAAGGCCATCGGCACCGTGCAGCTGATGGAGAAAGTGGTCGGCAAGGATGGCAAGGCCGCCTACACGCACGACCTGCGCGAGCTGGTGGTGGATGCGCCCAATCACCGCCTGTACGTGACCGGCCACTCCGGTGACGGCAGCGTGCTGTTCGTGGTGGACACGCAGACGTTGAAGGTGATCAACACCATTCCCGGCCTGGGCAATGCCAAGGCGCCGGGGCTGGCGCTGGATGCCAAGGGCAAGCGCGTGTACACCTCCAACCTGCTGGCCGAAGTGGTCACCGTGGGCACCGACAGCGGCAAGGTGGAGCAGCGCTTCAAGGTGGGTGCCGAGCAGCCGATGAACATCGCGCTGGACCCGGCCGGCAAGCGCCTGTTCGTGACGGACCAGGGCTCGGAGATGATCCGCAAGTACCAGGCCAGCAGCTCGGGCTTCACTTCCTCGCACCCCGGCCAGCGCGTGCTGGTGCTGGACCGCACCAGCGGCAAGGAACTGGCCAGCATCGCCACCGACGCCGGCCCGCTGGGCATCCTGCTGGATGCGCCGCGCAAGCGCCTGTACGTGACCAACCGCGACGGCGGCAGCGTGACGGCATACAACAGCGATACCTACACGCAGTTGGCCAGCTACGCGGTGCCCACCCATCCGAACAGCCTGGCATTGGATGCCCGCAGGAATGTGCTGTACGTGACGGTGAAGAACGGCGACAAGGATGCCAAGGGCAGCGAAGAGTCCGTGGCCCGCATTGCGCTGGACTGATGCCGCAACGCGTTGCCCGGTGCCGTGAGCGGCTGGGCAACGCGCGTGGTGCCGGCGGCTGGGTCAGTCGCTCAGCACGGGGCTGTCGGCCTGTACGCGTGTGTAGAGCGCGTGGGCATCCAGCAGCTCGGTAGCACCGAAGGTCTCGATCTGCTCGGCCGACAGCGCGGGCAGATCCTCGCTTTCCAGGCCCACGGCGCGGTCGAGCAGCGCACGGCCCTTGAGGGTTTCGGTCACCCGGGCGGCCCACTGCGTCGGCACGCGGTAAGGGGCGGCATTGCCCAGCACCACGTCGAACGTGGGGGCGCCCTCGAACTGGAAGTAATGGTTTTCCGGGAAGAACACCGCGGCACGCGTGGTGCCTTTCACGATGGCTGCGTAGTCGTTGTAGAACCCGGCCAGGGTGCGGGCCACGGTGAGGTCGCCCTGCACGCCCAGCATGCCGCCGGTCCACACCGAGCCGGCCTGCAGGTTGCCAAGCACGTACAGGCCGGTGGCGGGCTCGTCGCAGTCCACGCAGGCGCCGTCGATGACGAGGTTGCCGGTGACCACCAGGAAGGCGAGGGGCTCGCCGAGGGTCAGTGACGGCAGGTGCAGGTCGCCGTCTACCACGACGGCATCGTAGTCGTTGCCCAGCAGATCCTCGTCCAGCAGCGCGCTGGCGTAGTTGAAGCCTGCGGTGAGGGCCGCCAGCTCCTCCAGGGTGATTTCACCGCGCTGGTAGGAGCGCCCTTGAAGCGTGGTCTGCATGGTTTCGGTCCGTGAAAAGCAGGGGCCGCAACGATAGCAGGTGTTTGGCGGCACGCTGCGGAGGCCGCGATGAATCTCGGTCATACTTCCCGACACGCCGTCGCATGAGATCAAGGATGTCCACTGCCCCCGCGCGCCAGCCGCAGCCGCTGTCGCCTGAGCTTCGCACCCGCCTGCAAGCCGACCTCGCCTTCCAGCAGGAAACCGGCACGGCCTGGGTGTTGCTGGCCGCCTGTATCGGCCTGCTCGCCACCGCCTATTTCGCGTGGCTGGGGCTGTACCAGGCAAATGCAGCGCCTACCGTGATACCGATGTGCGTCGCCGCCCTGCTGGGCGTGGCAGGCATCGTCGCGGCGGTCATCGCGCGCCGGCGGCGCACGGAGGCACTGCGCGCGGTGTTGGCCGACGGGCAGGTAACCGTGGTGGAGGGGCGGCTGGATACGGCCGATATCCTGCCGCAAGGCGGCGCGTTGGGCGCACGGCCGCGGGTGTACGCCGTGGACGGTGCGGTGCACGCGGTGCTGGAGGAATCGCCAAGCAGCGACGAACAGCTGGGCTTCGTGCCACGACAGGTGACCGGGCCGCCGGCCGGTACGCAGGTGCGACTGGTGTTCAGTGCATTGCGGCCCGGCCATCTGCTGCAGGTGGCCTACCCCGACCTCGACGCGCTGCCGGCCAGCGAGGCGCCGATGCAGGCACGCGACTGGACGGGGCTGATGGCGCGCCCACGCGCGGTGCTGCGCGCGGCGGCGTGGCTGTGTGGGGCGATGCTGCTGGGGCTGGTGGTGCTGGCGTTCCTGCCGGCAGTGAGCCGTGGTTTCAACGTGTGGCTGGGCAGCGGCATGGTGCTCACCGCGCTGTGGGCGGTGTGGCAATGCCTGCCGCCGCTGCGCATGTGGGGCCGGCGACGCCTGGTGACCCGGCTGGAGGTGAGTGGGCCGGTGCAGGAAGTGATGCAGGCGCGCGAGCGGGCGAGCCGGCAGGGCGCGGACGCGGCAACGTTCGTGCGCGTGGGTGGGGCCTGGTACCGGCTTGATGAGGCGCATGCCATGGCGACGCTGCAGCCGGGCGCGCCGCTGCCCGGTGGCGTTGCACTCGCTTACGCGGTACTGGGTGAGCGCCGGCTTGCGCTGCGCCAGGTGGCAACGCGGGGTAACGCGGGCTGACCACCGCCGGGTGGCCCGGTCCGCGCCTGCGTGCCCCGTTGCGTTTTACGGGCGATGCCGCATGAGACGGTTGCTCGCGCTGGTTGGGCTGTGCCCGGCCGGGATGGTCGTGGCGGCGTCCCCACCAATGAATCAGCCGTTTCCAGGGTTCGAAGGCGTGTCCGGCGTTGCCGCCAGCGACGTGGGGCTGCTCACCCCGCCAGCCGCTTCGTCCATCGGCACGCGTGGGACATGGAGCGCCCAGGCGTGGAGGGCGGCGACAACCGCGTGACCATCGCGCCGGCCAAGACTGTCGAGGTGCGTCACTGCCGCAGGCGCGGCGCTCAGGCGCTCGCGGCGACCGCCGTCTCGGGGCGCGGGGCGCACGGGGGTGCCGCTGGTCGGCTGGCTACGCAGGTGTCCAACGGACGCTGGCCCAGGCAGCAGGTGCACCGCGCGGCCTGGCCGGTGCGGCGCAGCGCCTGGCGCAAGGCAAGCCGCGACGCCGGGTGCGCACCCAGCCCGTGCAGCAGCAAGGTGCGGGCGAGGCCGCCGCAGGCCACGCGGGGCAGCGCGAGGACTGCGGGCGCGGTGGCGCGGGGGTATAGCGGGCGAAGGTCCATCTGGGCCGCCTCGGGAGTTGGATCAGGTCACGATGCTGCGCTTGGCGCGTCTCACATAATGAGACGCGCCAGTGGTCCATCGGGCTACTGGCGTGATGGACACACCCGTACCGCTTGGATGTCGGCCTTTTTGATCCGGAACACGGTGTCTGGAATATCGCGCAGACGTACCTGGACCGTATCGTCGTAGGGCGCGATGACGCGCAGGGGCTGTGTCCACGAGGACGGCGCCGACGCTGAGGGCGCCGCGCCGGCCGCGTCGGTCATGATGTTGGCGCTGTAGCCTGGGGGAAGCGCCAATTGCACGCACGAAACCGGGCCGGTGGTACTGATATTGAAGACCCATCGCGAAACGAATACGGAGGTGGTCGGAACCAGGCACACCAGCGTGACCAGCACTGCTCCGCCGATCACACACTGGCGAAGGACGCCACCATGGCTGCTGGTACGCGCGATGGCCAGTGCGGCGACGAACTGCAGCCCGGCCAGGAGTGCCGTCACGGTCAGCGTCCACGCGGCGATCCCCCAATCACCGTACCCCTGTTCGCTGTAGTAGCGAATGGCGATCACGATGGCGGTCATCATGAGGATGCTCTGCACGACGCCGGCAAGCAGCAGGGTGGAGCGCGATTTGCCCACGGCACGGTTTCTATGCGGACGACGGATGCGCAGGGAGAGCCACGACATCGCCACGATTGACATGGCAAGGCCCAACAGAATCATCACGACATAGCTGGCGTCTTCGCCATCGAGGGCAACGGTGATCAGCCCAAGCCCGATGAAGATCAAGGCGGGTGACCAGTAGGCAAGCAGCCATGCGCCAGCCGCCACCAACGCAGCACGCCGCACCGGCGCCGTCATGAACTCACCACGGCCAGTGGGGACGATTGGCACGGCAAGGAGGCGCCCGCGTTGATCGCGCGCCGCGCCCTCCAAGGTCACCATCGAGGTCATTCCAAGGCTGAAGCTGAGGAGTATGACCAGTAGCGTGATGATGGAAAAATAGAGCGGGATGGAGGCCACCAGCTCGGCCGACATCACGTTGATGGCCACCTTCTCGCTGTTCGAGAAGTTGTAGATGGAGGCACTGGTGAGGAACACCACGCCCGCTGCGATCAATGGGCTGTTCTCACGAATGGCGGTTGCAATCAGGGCAACCTCCTTCTTCCAGTGTGGCTCGGTCGAGGATCCGATAAGGGACATGGCGCTGTCGGTTGCTGAGGAGGGGTGAGCTTGCCCGCCGATGCGTTGCGCGTGAATAGGAATATTCCCTACTTTCACCGCTGGCCGGTGAAACGTGCACGCCATGTCATCAACCCACCCGTTTCTTTCACAACATCTGTCAACCGCGCCACCTAGCATCGACCACCTATTCGACCGACAGGAGCGCCCCCATGGCATCACGCGTCAAGCTGCACGTTGAAGACACCGGTGGCTCCGGCCGCCCGGTGGTGTTGATCCATGGCTGGCCGCTCTCGGCCGAATCGTGGAAGGCGCAGGTGCCCGTGCTGAAGAATGCCGGCTACCGCGTCATTGCCTACGACCGGCGCGGCTTCGGGCGCTCGGAAAAGCCGGCCGACGGCTATGAGTACGACACCCTGGCCGATGATCTGGCGGGGGTGATCGACGACCTCGGCCTGCAGGATGTCACCCTGGTGGGCTTCTCGATGGGCGGCGGCGAAGTGGCCCGCTACATCGCCCGCCACGGCGAGCAGCGCCTGCACAGCGTGGTGTTCGCCTCGGCGGTGCCGCCGTACATGCTGCAGACCGCCGACAACCCCGACGGCCCGCTCATCCCGTCCAAGGCCGACCAGATGCGCCAGGACCTGGAGCGCGACCGCGACGGCTTCTTCGACAACTTCACCACCGATTTCTTCAGCGCCAAGGGCGAGCTGAAGGTGAGCGAGAGCGAGCGCCAGGCGGCGATCAAGCTGTGCCAGCAGGCCGACCAGACCGCGGCCTTGGGCTGCATGAAGGCCTTCGGCACTACGGATTTCCGCGAGGATCTGAAGAAGGTCAGCGTGCCCACCCTGGTGCTGCATGGTGACAGCGACGGCACGGTGCCCTACGAGGGCTCGGGCAAGCGCACGCATGCGGCCATTGCCGGTAGCGAGGCCGTGGTGCTCAAGGACGCGCCGCATGGCTGCAATGCCAGCCATCCGGAGCAGTTCAACGCGGCGCTGGTGGCGTTCCTGAAGAAGTAACGGCCATCATGCCCGCGCCTCGCACGCCCCCTTGGAAGAAGCCGGCGCCCAACAAGGGCAAGTCGCGGCCGTTGTCGCCGGCCCAGAAAGAGGCCGCGCGGCAGCGGGCCGAGGAGAACGGCCGCGCCTATCCGAACCTGGTGGACAACATGTGGGCGAAGAAGCTGCCCCGCGAGGACTGACCCGGGCGGTCATCGACCGCTCGGGTTCCGGCGTGCCGCGTCGCGCTCAGCGCTTCACGGCGAGCACGCCATCGAGCGCCAGGTCGGCCTTGAAGCCCGCCTTCTCCAGCCGCTTGGCCACCTCGCGCGGCACGTCGCGGCCACTGGTGAGCTTGTTGGGCGCGCCGGTGTAATGGAACATCCGCCCGCCCTTGCGGATCACCCGTGCCAACTGGTCGTAGAACACCTGCGAGTACAGTTCGCCGGCGATGCCAAAGCGGGGCGGATCGTGCAGGATGGCATCCACCGAACTGCTTTCCAGGCCCTCGATGGCCACAGAGACGTCAGCGTGGGTGAGCGACAGCCGGCCGCCACTGACCGGCGCGTCCGGGTCGGGTGACCACGGATTGAGCGTGCGCAGCCAGAGCACGTCCGGGTTTTTCTCGAACGACTGGATGCGGGCGACGCCGCCTTCCAGGCAGCACGCGGCGAAGTAGCCGAGCCCGCCACAGGTATCCAGCACGGTCTTGCCCGCAGGGGCGATCAGCGCCACCTTGCGCCGTGCGTCCTCGAACGGCGACACCTGCGCGCTGGGCAGCATCTTGATGCCGTCGATCTCGAAGGTGGGCGCATCCCAGTCGGTGGGCACCAGCTTGATCAGCGCCGTGCCGAACCGCGACACCGCCAGGAACTCCTCGCCGTCCCAGTAGTACAGGGTGCGGTCCTTGGTCTTGCCGGGGTAGGGGTAGCGCTGCTCTTTCCAGGTCCAATGGTCGGCGGCCAGGGTCGCGGTGCCGGTGGAGCGGGCAAGGTCGAGCGAGCCGGTCCAGCTGCCGGCGCCACTGTCGCGGGCGCGCAGGAGGGCTTCGGCAAGCGGGCGGGTGAGCAGGGGACCGGTGTAATGGGGCACGGGAGGGGGGCGCCGGGGCTGCGGAACAGCCGGTGGGCGGCATGGCCAAGGGGTGGGCATCGTACCCGAGAAGGCGGCAACAGGGCCTGAGGGCTCGGGCCGGTGTCGTGCGCCGCTATAGTGCGCCGGTGTGCGGCGCTGCCCGCTCGACCTGTTTTCACATGGACCAACGATGAGCACCGACGCCGAGACGACCAGCCGCTTCCTCAGCCGCGTACTGCGCCACGCGCCCGAGAGCATTGGCCTGCAGCTGGACGCGCAGGGCTGGGTGGGGGTCGAGGACCTGCTGCGCCAGGCACGGCCGCACGTGCGCCTGGACCGCGCGCTGCTGGACGAGCTGGTGCGCAGCAGCGACAAGCAGCGCTTTGCGCTCAGCGACGATGGCCTGCGCATCCGCGCCAACCAGGGCCACTCGGTAGCGGTGGACCTGGGCCTGCCAGCGGTGGTGCCGCCGGCGCAGCTCTACCACGGCACGGCCACGCGTTTCCTGGCATCCATCGGTCAGCAGGGGCTGCAGCCTGGCGCGCGCCACCACGTGCATTTGTCGGCCGACCGCGACACCGCCCAGGCCGTGGGCCAGCGCCACGGCAAGGTGCACATCCTGGTGGTGGAGGCCGGCCGCATGCATGCAGCGGGGCATGTCTTCCATTGCACGCAGAACGGGGTGTGGCTCACCGCTGCCGTGCCGGTCGAGTTCCTGCAATGACCCTGCGGCGCGCGCTGCTGCTGGTCGCCATGGCAGCACTGGGCGGATGCAGCGGCGGCCATGCGCCACCGCCCGGGACGGCGATCCAGGACATCCGTGCGATCGAGATCCGCTACAGCTACTCAGGCTGGGATCGCGTGGATGAGGTGCATCGCCTGCAACCCGGCCCCGGCCGGCGTGGCTTCGTGCGACGCTCGCCGCCGCCGACCGCTACCGATGGTCAGGCGAGTACCGACAGCGTGCCGGCGCAGCGCGTGGCCGAGCTGCTGTGGGCAGTGGACGCGCCCGCCTGGAACCAGCAGCGCGCCGTCACCGAGATGGCGCGCCGCGTGCGCCCTGCGCAGGTGTTGAAGCATGCCCCGATCGCGGCCTCCGATACGGTGCCCACCTGCACCATCGCGCGGATCCAGGGCTACCTGCAGCCGATGCTGGGGGTGACGGCATTGCGCAGGCGGTTGGACGCCTACTACGCGGGGGGCGTGTGGACCGACGATGACCCGGTGATCAGCGTGCGTATCGAGTACGAAACGGCCCCCGCGCAGGTACTGGCGTCGCGTTCGCAGAAGCTGATGATGCTGCCGTGGACGGTGGGCGAGGCGCCGACCGGTGGCGCCGATGCACCTCGCAGCTATTCGCTGCCGATCAGCCAGGCGGTGCGCCGGCTGCTGCCGGATACGTCCAGGGCCGTGGCGCGGCTGACCGCGCGTGAGGACGACTACCTGTTGGACGACCTCGCCCGCGATGCGCGCATGGCATGCGAGGCGGCGCAGCGCTGACGGCGGTGGCCGCATGGTCTGATGTGGCGCATGCGGCGATGCCTATAGGCCGGTGCGACCAAGCCCGAAACCAGGATAAGGCGCAGGCCGATCCTCGCAGCGCGCCATGGATCGCACACTGCGGCCATGTCCTGCGATCACCGCCCCTGGCAACCCGGCAACGCGTACTTCTTCAGTGCGCACCTGCGCGATCAGCGCAGCCGCCTGTTGGTCGATCACGCGCAAGGCCTGCGGCTGGCGTTCCGGGTGGCACAGCAGGCGCGGCCGTTCCGTCTGGATGCGATCGTGGTATTGCCCGACCACCTGCATGGCGTGTGGACGCTGCCCGCGGCCGATGATGACGGGCACCGGCGCTGGAACCAGATCCAGGCCATCTTCGACCGCCAGCTGCCGGGCATGCCGCCGCGCGCGGTGTTGCGCCGGGACCGCAGTGCGCGACCGCTCTGGCACAGCAGTTTCCGCGAGCACCGCATCGTGGACGGGGAGGATTTCCTGCGGCATGTGGCGTACGTGCACGAGAACCCGGTCAAACATGGCCACGTGCGTGACGCGGCGGACTGGCCCTACAGCTCGATCCATCGCCGTGGCCGGGGCAAGGGGCCATGTTGAAGTACGGCCGGACACTGCCGCCCTGTACGCGCGTGCACGCGGGGCGCTGCACGCGACGGTTGTTGAGGTCGCAGCCGGGGGAGAAGGCGCGGCCGGTGGCGCGGGGAGCGGGCGCACGCGTGGCACGGTGCACGGACGCGCCGGCACGCGGTGGTCTGGCGCTGGCGGTTGGGGCGGCGAGGGGATGGGAGGCCGCGGGCAGCGGGCGGACGCCGGCTTGCTGGCGGGGGAGGCGACGGTCCCTGGGGAGGGGGCCATCGTGGGGTATCTGGCCTGCGGGTACCGCCGTGGCGAGGCGGCGCTGCCGGCAGCTGCATATCCGGGGCTCGCCGCTGCCGCGACGCGGGGTCAGTCGCAGCGCACCTGGAATACCGGGCCGGCACCGATGAGCACCAGGGCCATGTAGTCGCTGTCCTTGGCCTTGCCCTTGAGCGTCGCGCCGGGAGTGAGGTGGAAGAGGCCGAAGCCACCGGTGGGCCGCACCAGCGCCTTGTCGATCTGGTCGGCATCGTCCTTGAAGAACCGGCCGATGTCGGCGCGGGTCGATACCTGCAGGGCCGTGTCGTCGCGCTGCCAGTGCGCGTCACGGCGGAAGGTGACGTAGTACTGGCCCTGCTGGTGTTCGATGCGGAACTCGGCCGGCGTGCGTGGACGGGGGGCAAAGCAGCCCAGCAGCGGGTCGGCGGAGAATGTGCCCACGCCACTGTCGCCGTTCCGGCAGGCGCTGAGCAGGAGCGGGGCGAGCAGCAACAGGCAAAGGCCGGGGCGCATGGCGGGCATCCTGGGCGGGTGTCGCCGGAGTGTACGGGCGCCTCGCGCGGGCGGGCGTGTAGACCTCGCGGGCCCGCGCGGGGTGTGCAGGCGCGCGCTTGAACTCGGCGGACAAGTGAACGAGGCTGGTCCACGGGATGTACCCGTCAGGAGCATGCATGCACAACGACAGCGACATGGGCACGGTCGGCCGGCCTCCGGTGAAGGCGACGGCCGCACGCGCGCCGTTGTTGGGGCTGCTCAGCTTCGCGGCACTCCCGCTGGGGGCCGCAGTGGCGTACGGCGCGCAGTGGGCCAACCACGGGGTGACTGCCGGCGCGAGCACCACCGGCGTGTCGATCGGCGTGCTCGCCTCTGCGGCAGTCGCGCTGCTGGCGGCGCTGGGATCGCGGGTGCGTCAGGAGCGCTGGGCGTGGCTGGGGATCGTGGGCGCGGTGGTGGGTGCCGCACCTCTGGCGCTGTTCATCGGTTCGATGCTGCTGCACCGCTGAGCGGGGCGGGGAGGCGGTTCACTTCCACGGTGACGTGGACCAGTTCCTCATGGATGGAGAGCGCGGCGCGCAGCTGATCGGCGCTGATCTCTGCCGTGGTGACCACGCTGGCCACCACCGCGTACTTGCCGCGACCCACCTGCCACACGTGCAGGTCGGCCAGCTGCGCCGGCCACGGCCCCTGCTCGATCACCTCGCGCACTTCGGCCACCACCGGTGCATCCATCTGCGCATCCAGCAGCACGCGGCCGGTATCGCGCAACAGGCCGATGGCCCACACCGTGACCAGCACGGCACCGACCAGTCCCATCACCGGGTCCAGCCAGGCCGCGCCCCAGAACTTGCCGCCGACCAGTGCGGCGATGGCGAGCACCGAGGTGGCAGCGTCGGCGAGGACGTGCAGGTAGGCCGAGCGCAGGTTGAGGTCCTGCGCATGCGCGGCGTGGCCGTGGTCATGGGCATGGTCATGCGCGTGATGCCCGTGGTGGGCATGGCCGGTGTGCGCATGGCCGTGATCGTGGCCGTGGCCGTGGCTGTCGCGCAGCCACCACGCGCACAGCAGGTTCACCGCCAGGCCGACCACCGCGATGGCGATGGCCTGGTCGTAGTGGATGGCGCTGGGGGAGAACAGCCGCTGCGCCGATTGCACCGCCATGAGCAGGGCGACACCCAGCAGGGCGATCGCGCTGGTGTAGCCGCCGAGGATCTCGATCTTCCAGGTGCCGAAGGCGAAGCGCGGGTCCTGCGCGTAGCGGCGGGCACACGCATAGGCGAACACGGCCAGGCCGAGGGCGAGTGCATGCGAACTCATGTGCCAGCCGTCGGCCAGCACGGCCATGGAGTTGAACCACCAGCCGCCCACGATCTCCACCCCCATCATGGCGGCGGTCAGCCACAGGGCGCGGCGCGTGTTGCGCTCGGCCAGCGGATTGCCGTCGTCGAAGCGGTGGCTGTGGCTGCGGGCATCGGCGGCAGCGGCGAGGGACATGACGACGGCTCGGTTGAGGGATACCCCCGTAGGGTATATTCTTCTGCCCCATGTCGCACGTCCAACACAAACGAAACCCGCTGCTGGCCCGGGTCCGGCGCATGGCCGGCCAGGTGGCCGCGCTGGAAACCTCGCTGCAGTCGACCGATGCCGATTGCACGGACGTGCTGGTGCAGGCCGCGGCGGTACGCGGCGCGGCGCATGGCCTGCTGATGGCGCTGCTGGACGAGCACCTGCAGGAACACGTGGTCAGCCCGACCGACCCGGCCGAACGCGCCGCCGAGGCGCAGGTGCTGGTCAGGCTGCTGCGCGCCTACGGCAAATAGCGCGTCCGCTCAGTGGCGATGACGGCGCCACGCATTCCACGCATGGGTGGCGGCCAGCAGCAGGCTGCCGGCAACGGTCATCGGGGTTTCGCTGTCGTGGCTGGGCCAGCCGGCAGCGCCGGCCAGTAACAACAACAGCCCCACTGCGGCGCTGGTGACGGCGGCCGCGGGCAGGCGCTGCTGCCGATGCGCGCGCCACAGGGCGAAGCCGGTCATGGGCGCGGCGATGGTCACGAACAGCGCGTGCACCCACTCGGCCTCTGCCCACACGCCCAACAGCGGCAGCGCCGCGGCCAACAGCGGCAGGGCCAGGCAATGCAGCAGGCACAGGCTGGAAAGGGCGATGGCGCTCGCATCGAGCAGGGTGGACGCACGCTTCATGGGTGGGGGCCCGGGATCAGTGAATGTTATATAGTAACATTTCAAATGCGTGTCCGATGCCCGCCTTGCCATGCTGGCCAACCGCGTGGACCGGGTGGCGCGCTGTCCGGCGTGGACGCGGCCCCCGGACCGCACCGGCCGGCGTCTGGCATGTCGCGCGCACGCGGGTGGCGGCCGGGTTGGAAGACACCTCCCCGCTGCTGCCGGCGCCGCGGGTGCCGTATACCGAGCTGGGCTGGGTACGCCAACCGGCAGCGTGCTGGACCGCGCCGATGCCGGGCATGGAGAAAAAGATGGACGACGCCGGCCGGACCAGGCGATGCGCCGGATGTGGCACCCGTGGTGGGGCGATCGCCGCCAGGCGCTGGCGCTGATCGGGGTGGAAATGGATGAGCGCACGGTGCGTGCGGCGTTCGGCGCCTGTCTGCTGACCGATGCGGAGATGCGGGCCGGGCCGATGTTGTGGCAGTTGCTGCCCGATGCCGTCCCGGCGTGGTCGCGCGGGTGACCCGACCACGCCGACATACTGCCTACACCGCCGTCAGCGCCCAGCCTGCCTCGGCCGCGTCCAGGTAGTGGCTCACGCCGACCGCATCGAGCAGCGCCGGGTCGTGGGACACGATCATCAGCGTGCCGGGGTATCGGGTGAGCATCTGCTCCAGCGCGGCCAGCGAAGGCAGGTCGAGGTGGTTGCCCGGCTCATCCAGCAGCAGCAACTGCGGCGGATCGCGGGCATACAGCACGGCGGCCAGCGCGGTCTTCAGGCGCTCGCCGCCGCTGAGGGTGGACAGCGGACGCAGGCAGCGATCGCCCGCCAGGCCGAGCAGGGCGAGTTGGGTGCGCAGGGTTGCCTCGCTGGCGTCGGGATGCGCGTCCTGCAGCAGTGACAGGGCCGTGGCCTGGGCCGGCAACGCGGACAGCGACTGGTCGAGCAGCGCCGTGCGCGCAGCCACCGTGCACTGGCCGGCCTCGGCGCCGAGCTGCCCGGCAAGCAGCCGCAGCAGCGTCGACTTGCCGCTGCCGTTGCGGCCCCGCACGCCGATGCGCTGGCCGCGCTGCACGGACATGCTTATGCGCTGCCACGGCGGCGCCACCCACGGCAGCCGTACGTCGACCAGTTCGGCCACGCGCTGCGGACCGGGATCGGCCAGGGTGGGCGCCAGCAGCGCGATCTCCACCGCCTCCTCCACCTGTGCGGCAGCGTCGCGCACGCGCGCGTCCACGCTGGCAGCGCGCTCTACCTGCCGGGCCTGCCAGCGCCCGGTGCTGTTCTCGCTGCGGTTCTTCATGCCACCGAGCAGGATCGGTGCCTGGTTGGCGGTGCGGGCCGTGCGCTGCGCGCGTGACTGGCGGTGCTCGATGCGCTCGCGTTGTTCGCGCTGATCGTTCTGCAGTTGGCGACGCTCGCGCCGGCGCAGCGCAAGCACCGCATCGGCAGCGGCGCGTTCGTCCTGTTTCTGGCCTGCATACAAGTCGTAGTTGCCGCCATAGCTGCGCAGCCCGGCCGGGGAGAGTTCGACGATGCGCTGCATCGCGCCGAGCACGCTGCGGTCGTGGCTGATCACGATCAGGCCACCGCGCCACCCGGCCAGGGCGTCGAGCAGGCGGGTGCGGTGGGTGCTGTCGAGGTGGTTGCTGGGCTCGTCCAGGATGAGCACATCGGCGTTGGACAACAGGGCACCGGCCAGCGCCACCTGCATGGCCTGGCCACCGCTGAGCGAGGCCGCCGGGCGTACCGGATCCAGCGCGGGCAGGCCCAGCCGCGTCCACTGCGCCTGCAGTTGGTCGCGGATGTCCCAGCGCTCGCCGACCGTGGCGAAATCGTCCGGATCGACGCTGCCGGCCTCGATGCGGGCCAGGGCGTGCAGCAGCGGGGCGACCCCGGCGAGGGCGGCAATGCTGCCGGCCGGTGGCCCGGCGTGCTGCGCCAGCAGGTGGACCCGGCCCTGGCGTTGGACCTGCCCGCTGCTGGGTGTGCGCTGACCCGCGAGCAGGCCAGCGAGCACGCTCTTGCCCACACCGTTGCGGCCGACCAGGCCGGTCGGAGTGGTATCGAACTGGGTGCTGATATCGGAAAACAGGACCCGCCCATCGGGCAGGGTGCAGGTCACGCGGTCGAGCGTGAGCGAGAATGCGGTCATGCGACCTCCATGGATGCCGTGGATGCTCCCCGCGAAGGCGGGAAGGTCACTGGCCGTCTGGCGACGGCGGGGCATCAATGGCGCATGCGGGCATACCTCATTACACAGGCGACTGGCTGTCGCGCGGCCAGTATAGGTTTGCCGCGGCCGCGGGCGGTGAATGCCGGCTGTTCAGCAGCTCACGCCGGTGAGCCGGGCGCTGACGAAATCGATGAACACCCGCAGCTTGGGCAGCACGTGGCGGCCCGAGGGCCACAGCAGGTGGAAGGTGCCGCAGGCATGGATCTGCTCGGGCAGCACGCGCACCAGGCGGCCGTCGGCCAACGCCTCGCGGACCGAGTGCTCGGGGATGTAGCCGATGCCGCGCCCGGCCAGGGCGAACGCCAGGCGCGCTTCGATGGTGTTGGAGACCATCGCCACCGGCAGCTCCAGCGCGGGCGCGCCGGGTTCGCGCGGGAGCGGCCACGGTTCCAGTTTGCCGCTGGTGGGAAAGCGGTAGTGCAGGCAGTCGTGCTGCAGCAGGTCCGACGGTGTCTGCGGGACGCCGCGCCGCGCCAGGTAATCCGGCGAGGCGACCAGATAACGCGGGAATACCCCGAGCCGGCGTGCGCTGAGCCGCGAGTCGGAGGGCTCGCCGACCCGCAGCACGGCGTCGAACCCCTCTTCGATCACATCGACCATGCGGTCGTCGAAATCCAGCTCCAGGCGAATGCCCGGATAGGCGGCCATGAAGTCGGACAGGATCGGCAGCGACAGGTCGCCGACCAGCGGCAGGCTCAACCGCAGCGTGCCGCAGGGAGCGGCCGCCTGCTGGGCCAGTTCGGTCCGGCCGGCGTCGAGCTCGTCGAGGATGCGCCGGCAGCGCAGCAGGAAGCGCTCGCCCTCGGCGGTGAGAGTGACGCTGCGCGTGCTGCGGTGGAACAGGCGCACGCCCAAGGCCTGTTCCAGCCGGGTGACGGTCTTGCCCGTGGCCGAGGCGGACACACCGAGCAGGCGCCCGGTCTCGACGAAGCTGCGGGTGTCGGCCACGTGCACGAAGGTTTGCAGGTTGCCCAGGTTTTCCAGCGCGGACATGGCCGTACCAAGGGGGAAAGCGGCCACTTTAGCCGCCCTGGGGCCACTGGCGCCCCTCGAGATGGGACGCAGTGGTGCGTCGGGACGGCCCTCCGCCAGATCCCTTGCTGGTATGGGGTTCTCCATCATTGCGGAATCTGGTGTCCGGAATGTCTGGAGCGCTGCCTGGGTGTTTGCCGGGGCAGTGAAGGCCGAGGATGGCGCTCCCCTCCTGCTGGACCGTCCCCCATGTCCTCCGTCCTGGACCTCCCTGCCGTTGCCGCTGCCGATCCGCGCCTGGCGCCGGTCGATGCCGTGCTGTCTGCCGCCCATGCCCGCCACCAGATCGTGGGCGCGGTGGTGCTGGTGCGCCGGCACGGCCAGCTCGTCCACGCCAGCGCCAGCGGTTGGGCCGATCGCGAGCGGCAGCGGTCAATGCCGCGCGATGCGCTGTTCCGGCTGGCCTCGGTCAGCAAGCCGATCGTGACCGCCGCGGCGATGCGGTTGGTGGCGCAGGGCCTGCTGTCGCTGGATGCGCCGATCACCGACTGGCTGCCCGACTTCCGCCCGGCGCTGGCCGACGGCGGCCGCCCGGACATCACCCTGCGCCATCTGCTCAGTCACAGCGCGGGGCTGGGCTACCGCTTCCTGGATGCCGACGCCGACGGCCCGCATGCACGGGCGGGCGTCAGCGACGGCATGGATGACAGCCCGGTCAGCCTGCGCGAGAACCTGCAGCGGATCGCACGGGTGCCGCTGCTGTTCGCGCCGGGTACGGCGTGGCGGTACTCGCTGGGCGTGGACGTGGCTGGCGCGCTGCTGGAGGCGGCCACCGGCGTGCCGCTGGCGCAGGTGGTGCGCGAGCAGGTGAGCCTGCCGCTGGGGATGCAGGACACCGGCTTCCATACCGACAGCCCGGCGCGGTTGGTCACGCCTTATGTCACCGACACGCCGCAGCCGCACCGGCTGGCCGAGGGCGAGGTGGTGGCGCCGTTCGAGGGCAGCGCCGGCATCCGTTACAGCCTGGCCCGTGCAAGCGATCCGGCGGCGTTCGCCTCGGCGGGCGGCGGCATGGTCGGCACGGCCGACGACGTCATGCGCCTGCTCGAGGCGTTGCGTGGGGAGTCGCGCCGCGATTGGTTGCCGGCGACGGCCGTGGCGGCGATGGCGCGCGCGCAGGTGGGCGAGCAGGGACCGCCGGATGCGCCGGGCTGGGGCTTCGGACTGGGCTTTGCGGTACTGGACGCCGCCGGTCCGACGGCCACGCCGCAGGCGCCCGGCAGCTGGCGCTGGGGCGGCGCGTACGGGCACAGCTGGTTCGTGGACCCGGCGCGTGGGCTGAGCGTGGTGGCCCTCACCAATACCTTGTACGAAGGCATGCACGGCGCGTTCGTCGAGCAATTGCGCGATGCGGTGTACGCCGCGCTGGAGGTGTCGGCATGAGTGGCGCAGGCATGCATGGAGACGCTGGCACCGCCGCACTGGCGGTCGAGTCGGCCGCGTCCGCGCGCCTGCCGCTGGCGGGATTGCTGGCCCTGGCCTGCGCGGGCTTTGTGACCATCCTGACCGAGGCGTTGCCGGCCGGCCTGCTGTCGCCGATGAGCGCCGACCTGGGCGTGAGCCGCGCGCTGGTGGGCCAGTTGGTGACCATCTATGCGATCGGCTCTCTGGTGGCGGCCCTGCCGATGACCGCGCTGACCCAGCGCCTGCCGCGTCGCCCGCTGCTGATGGCCTCGATCGCCGGCTTCGTGGTGGTCAACACCCTCACCGCCTTCACCCACCACTACGCGGTGATGCTGGTGGCGCGCTTCATCGCCGGGATCAGCGCGGGCCTGCTGTGGTCGCTGGTGGCCGGCTATGCCAGCCGCATGGTGGTGCCGCGGCTGCAGGGCCGCGCCATCGCGGTGGCGATGGTGGGCACGCCGCTGGCGTTGTCGTTGGGCATCCCGGCCGGCACGTTGCTGGGCCAGACCATCGGCTGGCGCTGGGCATTCGGGTTGATGTCGCTGCTCAGCGTGGGCCTGCTGCTGTGGGCGCGGTTGGCATTGCCGGCGTTGTCGGCACCGGGCGCGGGGGCGCGGCAGCGGCTGGGGGATGTGTGGCGGCTGCCGGGCATGCGCGCGGCGCTGCTGACGATGTTCCTGTACGTCCTGGCGCACAACGTGCTGTACACCTACATCGAACCGTTCGCCGCGCTGGCCGGTGCCGCGCCGTGGCTGGACCGCCTGCTGCTGGTGTTCGGCGTGGCCGCGCTGCTGGGCATCTGGATCACCGGGATCTGGGTGGACCGCTGGCTGCGCGTGCTGGTGATCGCCAGTACGGTGGCCTTCGCCCTGGCGGCCACGGCGTTCGCGCTGTGGCCGAGCTCGCCGTGGGTGCTGGTGCTGGGCACGGTGCTGTGGGGCGTGGCCTTTGGTGGCGTGGCGACCCAGTTCCAGACCGCCGTGGCACGCCGCGCCGGGGCGGCGGGCGACATCGCGCAGTCGTTCGTGGTGACCGGCTGGAACCTGGCCATCGCCATCGGTGGCGTGGTGGGCGGGGTGATGCTGGAAACCCTGGGCGAACGCTGGCTGCCGGGCGTGCTGCTGGTGTTGCTGGTGATGACGCTGATGGTGGTGGTGCGGCGGCCGCGTGCCTGGGCGCCCGCCGTGCACTGACAGGGAACGGCCGCCGGGCATGGCCCGGCGCTATCGCCTTGCGTTGAAAACAACGGGTCGGGATGGGGCGCTATGCTGGGATCTGGATGAGGGGTTGGAGTCTGGCGTGCGCCGTACCGTGTTGCGATGGATGGGAATGGGCATGCTGGCCGTGGCCGGCGTGGTGCAGGCAGCGCCGGACCAGCGCATCGCGCTGACCATCGACGATCTGCCCTGGCAGCGGCTGGATGAGCGCAACGACCCGGAACTGGCGCAGCGCTATGCGCAACTGCTGGCCGCGCTGACCGCCGCGCAGGTGCCGGTGGTGGGCTTCGTCAACGAGGTCAAACTGGAGCAGGGCGGCCAGGTGCAGCCGGCACGCGTGCAGATGCTGCGCGACTGGCGCGATGCCGGGTTGGAACTGGGCAACCACACGCGTGGCCATGTCGACCTGCACGCGATCGGGCTGGAGGCCTACGAGCAGGACATCCTCGACGGGGAGAAGACCCTGCGCCCGTTGTTGGCCGAGCGCGGCCAGGCGCCGCGCTGGTTCCGCCATCCTTACCTGCGCGCGGGGCGCACGCCACAGCAACGCGCCGCGCTGGCGGCCTTCCTGGACCAGCACGGTTACCGGATCGCGCCGGTGACGGTGGACAACAGCGAATGGATCTGGGCGTTCGCCTACGACCACGTGCGCGATACCGAGACCGATCCGGCGCTGCGCGAGGCGCGCCTGCGGCAGCTGCGGCGTGGCTACGTGCCCTACATGCTCAACAAGCTCGACTACTACGAGGATCAGTCGCGGCAGCTGTTCGGGCGCTTGCCGGCCCAGGTATGGCTGATGCACGCCAATGCGTTGAACGCCGACAGCATCGGCGAGCTGATCGCGGCCACCCGGCGCCGCGGCTATACGTTCATCGCCCTCGAACAGGCGCTGCAGGACCCGGTCTACGCGCACGCCGATGGCTACAACGGCGCCGGCGGCATCAGCTGGATCCACCGCTGGGCGATGGCCGAGGGCAAGCCGCGCAGTTTCTATGCCGGCGAACCCAAGGTGCCACGCTGGGTATTGGCGTTGGCGGGCATCGCCGACGAATGAAGGCGCGCGCGCTCAGTCCTCGACGGCGTTGTTGGGGTTCTGCATGTTTTCCGGCGCCTTGCCGTATTGCTGCAGGCGCTGGTGGTGGAAGGCGATGAAGGCGTCCGGTGGCAAGGGCCGGGAGAACAGCCAGCCTTGGCCGAAGTCGACCTGGCGCGCCTGCAGGTAGGCAAGCTGGGCCGGGGTTTCGATGCCTTCGGCGACGATGGACAGGCCCAGCGTCTTGGCCATGTCGATGATGTGCGAGGTGACCGGGCTGGTGGCGCTGTCGGTGCCGATGGCATCGATGAAGGACTTGTCGATCTTCAGCGCGTCCAGCGGCAACTGCTGCAGATACTGCAGGCTGGAATAGCCCACGCCGAAGTCATCGATGGCCACGCAGTGCCCGGCGCGGCGCGCGACCGCCAGGGTGTTGCGCGCGCGCTGCACATCGATGAAGCCCCGCTCGGTGGCTTCCAGCCAGATCTGCTGGGGATGGATGTCGGTGCCGGCCAACTGGCGCGTGAGCACCTTCAGCGCCCGCCCGCTGCTGACATCGCTGGCGGACAGGTTGATGGCGATGTGCACGCTGCGGTCCTGGACCAGCAGATCGCGCATGTCCTCGATCACCCGCTCGATCACCTGGTCGGTGAGCGCGTCGATCAGGCCGTGTTCTTCGGCCAGGGGGATGAACAGGTCCGGGCGCACCTGGGTGCCATCGGGGCGTGCCCAGCGCACCAGCGACTCGGCGCCGATGCAGATGCCGGTGTCCAGCTCGATGATGGGTTGGTAGTGCATGAAGAACTCGCGCCGGCGCACCGCGGTGGCCAGCTCGGCCGGCAGCGACAACCGTCGGCGCGACAGCCAGACCACTCCGCCCACCGCCGCCAGCGCGCCCAGCACGCCCAGCGGGATGAACTGGCGGAACTGCTGGCGGAAGCTGGCGATCAGGTCGGTACGCGGCGCGGTGGCGATGGCCAGCCACTCCTGGTCCTGGGCGGTGGCGTACAGGGTGTGGCCGTCCATGCCGCTGTGCGGTTCGCGCAGCAGGCGCTGCAGAAGCTGCTGGTCGAGGATGGCCTGCTGGGCGATCAGGCGCCCGTCCGGGCTGGCAACGGCCAGGCGGACGTTCGGGTCGGTGATGACATCCACGAAGCGTTCGGGATCCATCAGGATGTCGTACCGGTCCAGCTTGACCGCAATCAGGGCGGTGCCATCGCCGGCGATCGGGTGCACGTCCAGGGTGATGCCGGCGCCATCGGCGGTGATGTGGTCCGGGGTCGGCTCGGGCACGTGGTTGTCCATCATCCCCCACGAGGTGCAGCGCAGCCGCCCGTCCTCGAAGTAGCCGATCTGCTCGGCCGAGCGGGTGCCCAGGGTCAGGCTGCGCATGAGCTGCAGGTGCTCGGGCGAACACGGTGGCAGGGTGCTCTGGTTGAGCCGGCGCAGCGCCACCAGCCCGGTCTCGTACGCGCGGTGGGCGCGCAGCAGGGTGCGTTCGGCGGTGACCTGCAGGCGGTCGTGCTCGGCATCGGTGGCCCGGCTCCAGGTGGCATAGGCCACCGAGGCGATCGGCACGAGCGCGCCGAGCAGGGCGAACAGCACGGTGGCGGCGATGATCCTGGGGCGGTTCAAGCAGACCTCGATGCCGGGAGGGTGGGGGACGTCGAACGCCATGGCCGGCGGCGGCTGATCGATGCCCCCGGTGCGCTATATCACCATTTGCGGGCGGCGATGGGAATCGGAATACCCCGCACGCGTCCGCCCGGGCAGGTCCGGCCGGGCCGGCCGGTGCCGGGCGCCGGGGCAAAGCCGACGCCGCCTGCACGCGGCAGTGGTCAAACCGGCGGCGCTCTTCTATGTTCCTAGCCATCGCCCTGCTGGCCCGCATCCATGTCCGATCCGACCGTTCCCCCCGACCACCTCCGGCGCAGCCTCTCCAACCGCCACCTGCAGCTGATCGCCATTGGCGGGGCCATCGGCACCGGGCTGTTCATGGGATCGGGCAAGACCATCAGCCTGGCCGGCCCGTCGATCATCCTGGTCTACCTGATCATCGGCGCGATGCTGTTCTTCGTGATGCGCGCGATGGGCGAGCTGCTGCTGTCCAACCTGGCGTACAAGTCCTTCATCGACTTCTCCACCGACCTGCTGGGCCCCTGGGCCGGGTTCTTCTGTGGATGGACCTACTGGTTCTGCTGGATCATCACCGCGATCGCCGATGTGATCGCCATCGCCGCCTACGCGCAGTTCTGGTTTCCCGACCTGGCGCCCTGGATACCGGCGCTGCTGTGCGTGATCCTGCTGCTCAGCCTGAACCTGGTGACGGTCAAGCTGTTCGGCGAAATGGAGTTCTGGTTCGCGCTGATCAAGATCATCGCCATCTGCGCGCTGATCATCACCGGCTTCGGGCTGGTGGCGTGGGGCTTCACCGCGCCGTCGGGCCACCAGGCCTCGTTCGCCAACCTGTGGAATGACGGCGGCATGTTCCCGATGGGCCTGGCCGGCTTCTTCGCCGGGTTCCAGATCGCGGTCTTCGCCTTCGTCGGCATCGAGCTGGTGGGCACCACGGCCGCCGAAACCGCCGACCCCGAGCGCAACCTGCCCAAGGCCATCAACTCGATCCCGATCCGCATCATCGTGTTCTACGTGCTGGCGCTGATCGCGATCATGGCGGTCACCCCGTGGCGCGAGGTGGTGCCGGGCAAGAGCCCGTTCGTGGAGCTGTTCGTGCTGGCCGGCATCCCGGCCGCGGCCAGCCTGATCAACTTCGTGGTGCTCACCTCGGCCACCTCGTCGGCCAACAGCGGCATCTTCTCGACCAGCCGGATGATGTACGGCCTGGCCGAGGAGGGGCACGCCCCGGGCATGTTCGCGCGCCTGTCGCGGGCGGCGGTGCCGGCGCGCGGGCTGTTGTTCTCCTGCGTCTGCCTGCTGCTGGGGGCGATGCTGATCTACCTGATCCCCAACCTGGTCACCGCCTTCACCCTGGTCACCACGCTGGCGGCGGTGCTGTTCATGTTCGTGTGGTCGCTGATCCTGTGCTCGTACATCGTGTACCGCCGCCGGCGCCCGGACCTGCATGCGGCCTCGCGGTTCAAGATGCCCGGCGGCATCGCCATGTGCGTGGTCTGCCTGGCGTTCTTCGGCTTCGTGCTGGTGCTGCTGACCCTGCAGCCGGACACCCTGTACGCGCTGGCGATCAGCCCGCTGTGGTTCCTGCTGCTGGGCCTGGGCTACGCCGGCAAGCGCCTGGCGGGCGGCGGTCGCTGACGCGCCCCGGGCCCGCCATGGCGGCGGGCCCGGTATTCACCTTCGGTTCGCGGCCACCGCCGGATGATCGCGCCGCACGACCTGCGTGCCCCGAACCGAGCCCATGAAACCGACCCTGCCTGCCGCGTTGGCCCTGTTGTCGTTGCTGCTGCCCTGGCCGGTGGCGGCGCGCACGGTGTACCGCTGCGTGCAGAACAACACGGTCAGCCTGGCGACCGCGCCGGAACCCGGCTCGCGCTGCACCGCCCAGCAGGTGGATGACAACGCGGTGCAGACCCCCAACCTCTGGGGCAACATGGGCGTGTTCAGCGGCACCTTGTACGAGCGCGAGCAGGACGGGGCGATGGTGTATTCCACGCGCAACCTGCCCGGCTCGCGGGTGTTCCTGAAGTTCACCGTGGCCACCCCGCCGGGCGAGCCGGCCCATGAAGGGCTGGGCAAGGTAGGCACGCCGCAGCTCAACCGCCACGCCAGGCAGTTCAAGGCCGCGGCCAAGGCCACCGGCGTGGACGATGCATGGCTGCGCGCGATCGCGCATGCCGAAAGCGGCTTCGATGCCGGCGCGGTGTCGCCCAAGGGCGCCCAGGGCGTGATGCAGCTGATGCCCGATACCGCCACCGAATTCGGCGTGGCCGACCCGCTCTCCGCCGAACAGTCGATCAACGGTGGGGCGCGCTACATGAAGGCGCTGCTGAAACGCTACAAGGGCGACCGCACCCTGGCCGCGGCGGCCTACAACGCCGGCATCGGCGCGGTGACGCGCTACAAGGGCGTGCCGCCGTATGCCGAAACGCTCGCCTACGTGGAGAAGGTCAGCGCGTTGTACCAACGTTACCGCGAGGCGATGGGGTTCAAGCTGGAGACGCCGGCGAAGTAGTCGGGGCGCGGTGCCGGCTCAGCGCGTGTCGTCGTCGCCGTACAACGCATAGCGGTCGATGCGCCCGACCTGCCGCACCGCGGCCTGCACGTCGGGGCGCTGCTTGAGCTGGCGCCAGCGCGCGGTGCGCGCGGCATCGCCTGGCAACGCCGGCACGGTGCGCATGTCCTGCAGTGACAGCAGCGCATCGACGCGCGTCCGCGGCGAGGCCAGCATCGCCATCAGCGCGGTCGCCGCGTCGTCCATGCGGTCGTCGGCCAGCAGACCTTCCAGCGGGTTCTGCGGCGCCTGCGCACGCACCGCGGCCAGGGCCGTGCGCGCGCGATTGGCCCTGGCCGCGTCACGCAGTTGCAGCGCGCTGACCAGCTCGACCAGTGCGCGGGTGCTTTCGCCATACGCGCTGACATCGCCGAGCCCGCTGACCTCGGCGAGCGCCGGCTCGGGCTGCTCCAGGCCGGCCAGCAACACGCCCAGGTTCAACCGTTGGCTGACGGTATCGCCGGTCGGATCGGCCGCGCGCACGGCCAGCCGCAGGGACGCGACGGCCTGCGCATGCTCGCCACGCCGGCGCAGCGCGGTGGCGCGCTGGTCCAGCAGCCAGGCCACGCTGCGGCGCTGCTCCGCCGGCAGCGCCTCGGGCCCTGCAGCGATGGCGAGCAGCGGTTCGGTCAGGGTCAGCACCTCCTCCTCCCGCCCGGCGACCAGCAGCAGCCGGCCGAACTCGGTGGTGAGGTCGTTGAACTGCGGGGTGCGCCGGAGGGTGTCGGACAACGACGCGATGCGCGCATGCACGGCGCGGACCGGGTCCAGGCGCGGATCATCGCGCTTCAGGTACGGATCGAAGCGCTTGTCGCTGCGCAACGCGATCAACTCACGGGGGCCGTCGATGCGGGACAGCGTAGTGGCCAGCGCCTCGGCCTCGCCGGCGTCGGCCTGCAGGGTGGCCAGGCTCAGCCACAGGTCGTCCGGTTCCACGCCATCGGACGTCCAGCCCTTGTCGAACAGCGCCTGCAGGAAGGGGCGCAGGCGCGCAGGCTGGTCACGCAGGTGCGCGGCCAGCGCCCATGCGAGCGGCGTGCGCAGGGTGGGCGTGCCCGGTTCGGTCTGGACCGCCCGGATGATGCTGTCCGCGCCCTGGTCGAGTTCGCCCGCATCGATCTGCAGCGAGCCGAGGAAGTAGCGCGCCAGGCTGTTGGACGGGTCCAGCCGCAGCGCTTCCTGCACGCGCTGCCTGGCCAGGGTCCACTGCTCCAGCGTGCCGGCCGTCCAGGCCGCCGCCATCCACACCGCGCTGCGTTGCGTGTCATCGAGCAGGGTCAGGCGTGGATCCTGCAGCAACCGGTCGAACGCTTCGCCCGCACCGCGCGCATCGCCCTGTTGGCCCTGTTCGGCCGCGGCATCCAGTGCGGCGGCCAGGTCGGCCGGTACCGGCACCAGTGGCCGTGCGGCGCTGGCCGGGGCCGGGGCATGCGGCGCGGCGTGCACGCCGGGTGCGGCGTGCAGCGCAAGCAGAAGGGCGAGGGTAAGGCCGGCACCTCGGGTCATCGTTGCATCCTTGCCTCCATGGCGGTGGCCCGATTGAACCCCGGAAGCACGGCGCGCACAAGCCGCGCCGCTACGCCTCACCGCCAGGCGCTGCGACTGTAGATCGGCTGGGTTTCGATGCGGCCGACGGCCCGTGCCGCGGCCAGCACGTCCGCGCGCCGCAGCAGCTGTTGCCAGCGTCTGTCGTTGGCCACGTCGCCGGCCATCGGTGCCAGCATGCGGAAGTCCTGCATCAGCAGCAGGGCGTCCTGGCGGTGCGCCGTGGTCTGCAGGTCGGCGATCAACTGCCGCGCTGCATCGTCGATGCGGTCTTCAGTGAGCAGCACGTCCACGTAAGCGGCGCGGCCTTCGCCCTGGTTGGCCTGCAGCCAGGCGCGCGCCTGCGCCGAGCGGTCGGCATCGCCCAGGGTGCGGTAGGCACTGAAGCGGATCCACTGGCGCATGTACTCGCCGAACATCGGCGCAGGGTCCAGGCCGGCGATCGCCTCCAATGCGCGCTCGGGCTGCTCCCGTGCCAGGTACCAGCTGGCCAGGTAGAGCTGCAGCAGCGGGTTGCCGGGGGCCTCCGCCTCGCCAAGGCTCGCGGCCAGCAGCAGCGTGGCCTCCGCGGCGTCATCGCGGCCCAGGCGGTGTTCGGCCGTCGCGCGATGGCTCAGCACCCAGGCCGCGTAATCGGCGCCGACGAAGCTGCGCGGTGCGTTCGGCGCGGACAGGCGCGTGTACAGCGTCTCGCTGGTGGACAGCACCTGTTCGTGCTCGCCGATCAGCAGCAGGGTGTCGGTGAAGTCGGCGACGCGGTCACTGCGCTCGGGCCGCAGCAGTCCTTCCACCCGCAAGGCATCGGTGTAGCGGCGGGCGGAGTGCAGCGGATCGAAGCGTGGGTCGCGGCGGTCGACCACGGCGTCGAAACGCTTGTCGGTGCGCAGGGCGACCACCTCCATCGGCGTATCGATGCGCGCCACGGTCGCGGCCAGGCGCTCGCGCTGGCCGGCGTCGGCCTGCAGCACGGCCAACTGCAGCCACAGCGACGTCGGCTCGATGCCCTCGTCCTTCCAGTCGCGGTCGAACAATACCTGCAGCAGCTCGCGCCGTGCATCGGGCTGGTCCTGCAGCGCGTCGACCAGCGCATGCGCCATCTGGATGTCGACGTCGCCCAGCATGGCATCGGACGCACGCAGTGCGCGGGTGATCAATCGGGTGCCTTCCAGCATGTCTTCCTGCCACAGCAGGAGGCGGCCCAGCACGTAGAGGGCGCGCGGGTCGTCCGGCGCCTGCTGCAGCGCCGCGTCCAGGTACGCGCGGGCCTGCGCCGCCTGGCGTGCGTTGAAGGCGGTACGCCCGGCGGTGATCAGGCCGTCCAGGCGCAGTGGCTCGGACAGCAGCGCGGTATCGGGATCGGCGAAGGCGCGTTCGAAGCCGAGCAGCGCACCGACGCTGTCACCGCGTTCGGCCAGGGTGATGCTGTCCACGATGGCCGCCGCCGCCGCGTCTTCCCGCAGGGTGCCGGTGGGTGCCGCAGGGCTGTCGGGGCCGGCCAGCGCCGGGGCAGCAGACAGCGCCAGCAGCAAACAGCCGGTGAGGCGATGGCGCAGGCTTGGCATGGATCATCCTTCCGTGGAGAGAACGACGATTGAACCCGGAACACCGGGGTGACACAAGCGCAAGGGGTTTGCACGCGTACGGGCAACGTTTAAGGTCGTGGCCCGGATGCATGCAAGGAACGCAATGAAACGTTGGCAGTGGATGGTGGTGGCGGTGGTGGTGGTCACTGCGGCAGGGCTGGCGTGGACCTTCCTTCCCACGGCCGTGCAGGCGCCGGTGGCACGCGGCCCGGCACCGACCCCACTGGGCTGGCAGGCGCATATCGAGACCGCGGCCGGCGACGGCGTGGATGGCCTGCGCGACGGCGCCGGCGCGCAGGCACGCTTCGCCGACCCCTATGCCCTGGCCCTGGATGGCAACGGGGTTGCCTACATTGCCGACGCGGGCGACAACAACCGTATCCGCCGGCTGCATCCGGACGGGCGCGTGGACACGCTGGCCGGCACCGGCGAAGGCTGGCGCGATGGCCCTGCATTGCAGGCACAGTTCAACACGCCCTCGGGTATCGCCCTGGATGCGGCGGGCAACGTCTACGTGGCCGATACCGGCAACCATCGAATCCGCCGGATCGGCACCGACGGCAACGTGACCACCGTGGCCGGTGATGGCCAGCCGGGGTTCGCCGACGGCGCGGCCCTGCAGGCGCGCTTCGACGGGCCGATGGGCGTGGCCGTCGATGCGACCGGCCGCGTGTACGTGGCCGACACCTACAACGACCGTATCCGCGTGATCGAACCGGATGGCAACGTGCGTACGCTGGCCGGTGGCGACGCGCCGGGCAACGTGGACGGCATCGGCGCGGAAACACGTCTGGACACGCCGGTGGCGCTGGCGCTGGACGCGCACGGCAACCTGCTGATCGCCGACCTGTACAACGATGCGATCCGGCGCCTGTCCCCCGATGGCACGCTGCGCACCCAGGTGGTCGGCGGTGGGGTGCTCAGCGGGCCGCTCTCGGTGGCGGTCACCCACGATGACGTGCTGTACGTGGGCGACATCAACGGCAAGGTGGTGCAGGTGTCCCCGCAGGGCCACCAGGTCGCACTGGCCGGGGTAGCCCCGCAGCCGCGCTTTGCCCGCCCCAGCGGGGTGGCCCTGGACGCGCAGGGCGGGCTGTACCTGGCGGACGCGGCGGCCTACCGCATCCACCGGCTGCGTGCCGCCGCCGATGGCAGTGCGCCCGCACCGGCGGTGACCGGCCCGGCGCCGGACGCGCCCCTGCCGGCCACCGCAGGCCGTTGGCCACTGGCACCGCAGGACGGTTGGCATGAAGTGGTGGGCACGCTGGGCGAGGTGCGCGGCAACTTCAGCGGCGAGAGCCGCCACCACCTGCACGGCGGCTTCGACATCCGCGGTGATGTCGGCCAGCGCGTGCTGGCCATCGCCGATGGCAAGGTCGACAGCGCGGCGGCGAGCTGGGCGGTGGGCGGGCAGGGCGAGGGCCTGGCGCTGGGGCGGCTGAAGTACATCCACATGCAGGTCGGGCGCGACCCACGCGGGCAGCCCTTCGACACGCGCTGGCAGCCACTGCTGGACCTGGATGGCAAGCTGGAACGCATCCGCGTCCGTCGCGGCACCCGCTTCCGCGTGGGCGAACCGCTGGGCAGCATCAACCGCATGGCGCACGTGCACCTGAGCGTGGGTGCCAGTGGCTTCGAACGCAATGCCGTGGCGCTGGGCTTCACCGGCTATGCCGACCGCTTCGCCCCGCGCATCACCGCGGTGGAACTGCTGGACGACCTGGACCAGCCGATCACGGCCGCCACCGGCGGACGCGTGCCGGTGCCGCGCCAGGGGCCGGGCGTGCAGATCGTGGTGGAAGCGTGGGACCAGGTAGACCGCAACCTGCCGCGCCGACGCCTGGGCGCCTACCAGGTGGGCTACCAGATCCTCGACGCGCAGGGCCAGCCGCTGCCGGGCTACGAGCAGCCGCGCTTCAACATCGTGTTCAACCGCATGCCGCCGGAAAACAGCGCCACCGTGGTGGCCTATGCGCCGGACAGCGGCATCACCGTGCACGGCAGCGCGGTCACCCGCTTCCGCTACCTGGTCAGCAACACCGTGCGCGATGGCGTGGTGGAGACCGGTCGCTGGCAGCCGGATGCCCTGCCGGCGGGGGACTACGTGATCCGCGCCAGTGTGCGCGACTACAGCGGCAACGAAGGCGTGGGCGCGCGCGAGCTGAAGATCACGTTGTTGCCGTAAGCGTGCGCTCCAGGCCGACGCGCGCGCGCTCGGCCTGCATGTCGGCAAGGGGACGCACTTCGATGCTGCCGAAGCGCGACCACGGGAACTGCCGGGCGATGGCGAGCGCCTGCGCATGGTCGCGCGCGTTGATCAGGTTGAAGCCGGCCAGCAGTTCGTGGGTTTCGGCGAACGGGCCGTCGGTGACCCGGGCCTGGCCCTGGCGGGTGCGCAGTGTACGTGCACTGGCCACGGGCGCCAGTTGCTGGGCCAACACCAGCGTGCCATCCGCCTGCAGTGCGTCGGCGTGCTGCAGGCAGTCGCGCATCAGGCGGTCGTATTCCTCGGCGGGCAGGGCCTGCAGCAGGCCTTCATCGATGTAGATCAGCAGCAGGAATTGCATGGCCGAACGCTCCGGGGACGGGGCCATCATCATGCCCCAGGCGCCGCAGCGACGGTGTTGCAGCGCGACAGGACCTGCCCGTTCAGGCTGTCGGCCCGGCGCGCCCACCGCATCGCCGGAATATTTTTTGCGCCGGTGTGTCGATTTCGGGGCCGGTGCAACGTTGTACTCCATGAAGGGCCCGGGTCCCGGGCCTGTCCGGCAGGAGACAACGATGAAAGTGATGGTCCTGGTCAAGGCGACCGAGGAAACCGAGGCCGGCCTGATGCCGACCGAGCAGGAAATCCGCGCCATGGGCGCCTACAACGAACAGCTGGTGCAGGCCGGGATCATGCTGGCGGGCGAGGGCCTGCACCCGACCTCGCGCGCCCGTCGCGTGGCCTTCGGCAGCGAGCCGCCACGGGTGATCGACGGCCCGTTCGCCGAGACCCGCGAGCTGGTCTGCGGATTCTGGCTCTGGCAGGTGCGGTCGCTGGACGAGGCCACCGAATGGCTCAAGCGCGCCCCGTTCGCCCCCGGCGATGTGGTCGAACTGCGCCCGATCCTCAGTCCCGAGGATTTCGGCGCCGCCTTCACCCCGGAACTACAGGCGCAGGAACAGCGTCTGCGCGAGCAGATCGGCGCCGCCGACTGACCCATTTCTCCCTGGAGCACACCCATGAAACTGATTCCGTTCCTTGGCTTCAACGGCAAGACCCACGAGGCGATGGCCTTCTACGCGCAGGTGCTCGGCGGCGAGGTCACCTCGGAGATGAAGTACCGCGACATGCCGCCCATGGAGGGCGCCGAGGGCTGCGGCGAGATGCCGCCGGAGACGCTCGACCACGTGGCCCACAGCCAGCTGGAGGTGGGCGGCGCGATCCTGATGGCCGCCGATGGCCCGTCCAGCGGTGGCGAGAACAGCACCACCATCAACATCGATGTGGACACGGTGGAAGAGGCCGAGCGCGTGTTCAAGGCCTTGGCCGACGGCGGCGAGGTCAAGATGCCGATCGGCGAGACGTTCTGGGCGCATCGCTGGGGCTTCCTGATCGACCGTTACGGCAAGCCGTGGATGGTCAACTGCATGAAACAGCCCTGAGCCCCGCCAAGGAACGACACCATGACCGCACCGCTGCAGATGATCTTCGTCAACCTTCCCGTGCGCGACCTGGAGGCCTCCAAGGCCTTCTTCGCGGCGCTGGGTTACGCCTTCAACCCCACCTTCACCAATGAGAATGCGGCCTGCATGATCATCAGCGACAGCATCTTCGTCATGCTGCTGGTGGAGCCCTTCTTCAGCGGGTTCACGCCCAAGCCGATCAGCGATGCACGCAGCAGCACCGAGGTGATCACCTGCCTGTCGGCGGAGAGTCGTAACGCGGTCGACGCGCTGGTGGACGCGGCGCTCACGGCCGGGGCGAGCGAACCGATGCCGGCGCGCGACTATGGGTTCATGTACCAGCGCGGCTTCCAGGACCTGGATGGCCACCTGTGGGAAATCGCGCACATGGATGGCGAGCCGGGATAAGGCCGACGGGGGCGATGGCGGCGGGCTTGTGCCAGGCCGCCGCCGATGCTCTGATCCGCGCATGGACACCGCGCTTTCGCAACGATTGGACACGCTCTGGCGGATGGAATCGCCGGCCCTGATCGCACGCCTGGCGCGGATGCTGCGCGGCGATGTAGGACGTGCCGAAGAACTGGCCCAGGACACCTGGCTGGCCGCGCTGGAGCGTTGGCCCGCGCACGGCATCCCGGACAACCCCGGAGCGTGGCTGATGACCACCGCGCGCAACCGTGCCATCGACGTGCTGCGCCAGCACCAGCGCGTGGCCGGCCAGCATGCGCTGCACGGCAGTGCGCTGGAACCGCTGCCGCTGCCCGCGCCGGACGACAGCGCAGTGCTGGAAGACGACATCGGCGATGACCTGCTGCGGCTGATGTTCGTGGCCTGCCACCCGGTGCTGGCGGCCGATGCGCGCGTGGCACTCACCCTGCGCCTGCTTGGCGGGCTGACCACCGACGAGATCGCGCGCGCCTTCCTGGCCCCGGAACCCACCATCGCCCAGCGCATCGTGCGCGCCAAGCGCACGCTGGCGCAGAAGAACGTGCCGTTTGACGTGCCGCGCCAGGCCGCCCTGCCGGAGCGGCTGGCCTCGGTGCTGGAGGTGGTCTACCTGATCTTCAACGAGGGCTACGCGGCCAGTGCCGGCGATGACTGGATGCGCCCGGCGTTATGCGACGAGGCATTGCGGCTGGGCCGCGTGCTGGCCCATCGCCTGTCGACCTGGCCACAGGTACAGGGCCTGCTGGCGCTGATGGAACTGCAGGCCTCGCGGCTTGCCGCGCGCACCGATGCCGGCGGTGCCCCGATCCTGTTACCCGACCAGGACCGCGCGCGGTGGGACTGGCTGCAGATCGCGCGCGGCCAGGCGGCACTGCAGCAGGCGGTGGCGCTGGGGGGAGGCGATGATCCCTACGTGCTGCAGGCCGCCATCGCCGAGTGCCACGCGCGTGCGCGCCGCAGCGAGGACACCGACTGGACGCGGATGGCGACGTTGTACGCGCGGCTTGCCGAACGGCAGCCGTCGCCGGTGGTCGAGCTCAACCGCGCCGTCGCGGTGTCGCGGGCGCAGGGCGCAGCGGCGGCCTGGCCGCTGGTCGAGCAGTTGGGTGCCGATGCCCGCCTGCGCGACTACGCGCCACTGGCGGCGGTGCAGGGCGACCTGTTGGCCCAATTGGGGCGGCCCGAGCAGGCACGGGCCGCATTCGAACGTGCCGCCGCGCTGACCGCCAACGGCCGCGAGAAGGCCCTGCTGCTGGCGCGCGCGGCGGCCGTGTAGAGGGGCACTGCACCGGGCGACGGCGCTGGCCTACACTCGTACGATTGTCGGTCAGTCATGAGGTGCAGCGTGAAGCGTGTGGTAATCAGCCTGTTGGCGTTGTCGGTGTCGTCGGCCTTGATGGCCGCCACCCCCAAATTCGATGGCGCGCGGATCTCCGCCGACGTCAAGGAGCTGGCCTCCGACGCCTACGAGGGGCGCTCGCCGGCCACCGCCGGCGAAGAAAAGACCATCGCCTTCCTGAGCCGGCAGTTCGCCGCGGCGGGCCTGCAGCCGGGCGGCGACCTCAAGGACGGCAAGCGCCTGTGGACCCAGGCCGTGCCGCTGCTCAAGGGCGATATCGTCGGCACGCCGAGCCTGTCGCTGACCAGCAAGGGCACGCCGCAGGCGCTGAGCCAGGGCAAGGAAATCGCCGTGCGTGCCGCGATGAACGGTGCCAGCGAGGTGGACATCAGGAACGCGCCGCTGGTGTTCCTCGGCTATGGCGTCAAGGCCGGCGAGCGCGACTGGGACGACTTCAAGGGCGTGGACCTGAAGGGCAAGATCGCCGTCGTGCTGATCAACGACCCCGACTTCGAGAGCGGCCAGGGCGACTTCGACGGCAAGGGCATGACCTATTACGGGCGCTGGACCTACAAGTACGAAGAAGGCGCGCGCCAGGGCGCGCTCGGCGTGCTGATCGTGCACGAGACCGCCCCGGCCTCCTACGGCTGGGCCACGGTGGCCGGTTCCAACACCAACACCATGTTCGATGTGGTCCGCGACAAGCCCGCCGAGGCCCACCCGCTGCTGGAAGGCTGGATCCAGCGTGACCTGGCGGTGGACCTGTTCAAGCGCGCGGGGCTGGATTTCGAGGCGCTCAAGGCGCAGGCCCAGCGCCGCGATTTCAAGCCGGTCGAGCTCAAGGGCGAGACCTTCTCGGCCAAATACGCGGTCAAGACCGAGGTGATCACCTCGCACAACGTGGCCGCGCGCCTGGAAGGCAGCCGGCATCCGGACGAGACCGTGGTGTACAGCGCGCACTGGGACCACATCGGCGTGGGCAAGCCCGACGCCACCGGCGACACCATCTTCAACGGCGCGCTGGACAACGCCAGCGGCACCGCCTCGCTGGTCGAACTGGCCCGCGGCTTTGCCAAGGGCAAGCGCCCGGAGCGGTCGGTGCTGTTCCTGGCGGTCACCGCCGAGGAAAAGGGCCTGCTCGGCTCGGAGTACTACGCCAGCCATCCGCTGTACCCGCTGAGCAAGACCGTGGCGGTGATCAACATGGACGGCATGGCGCCGTTCGGCCCGTCGCGCGACTTCGGCATCTACGGGTCGGCCAAGCTGGAACTGCTGGACCAGCTCAAGGACGTGGCCAAGGGCTGGGACATCCGCTACACCCCGGACCCGAAGCCGGAAGCCGGCCTGTTCTTCCGCTCGGACCACTTCCCGTTCGCCAAGCGCGGCGTGCCGGCGGTGTCGTACTCGGCCGGGCAGGACTGGGTGGACGGCGGCGTGGCCGCGGGCAAGGCCGCCTCGGATGACTACACCGCCAAGCGCTACCACCAGCAGGGCGACCAGTGGCAGCCGGACTGGACCTTCGCCGGTGCCTCGCGCGACCTGGAAGTGCTGTACACGCTGGGCAACCAGTTGGCCAACGCGCGGGCCTGGCCGAACTGGAGCAATGATTCCCAGTTCCGCGCCCCGCGCGATGCCAGCGCCGCCGAGCGCAACTGACCCACTGCCCCGCCGGTACCGCCGGCGGGGCGCGCGGCCCCCCCGGCGCGGGGCGGGTGCCCAGCCGCAGCCATCGACACGGCTGCGGCCGGCCGCTGGCCGGCTTCATCCCCGCATTCCCCGCCTTCGTCGCATGCCGCTTGTTCCCGCTGGTGGCAGGGCTATGCTCGCCTCACTCCCTATGTGAAGACGCCGCCGTGTTCGCCAGCCTCGCTCTGATTCTCCGCATCCTGTTGGCCTGGGCCGCCGCCATCGTCGTGGCCGGCTTCGTCTGGAGTGGCATCTTCAGCGGCATGGACGACGGCCCCGGTTGGGTCTTCGGGCTGCTGGCGATGTTCCTGGTGGTCACCGCGATCGGCAGCTGCATCACCCATATCCGCCGGGTCTGGTTGATTGCCGGTCGCCTGGACGGCACCACCCTGTCCAGCCGCCAGCGTCGCCAGATCGAACTGCCGATGGACGCCGGCCCGGCGTTTGCGCTGGTGGAAAAAGCCATCGCCGAACTGCCCCGCGTGGAAAACATCGAAAGCGCCGCCGGCAGCCTGCAGGTGCGGGCCTGCGTGCGCCGCGTGGACCCCTACAACGGCCGCCCGCCATCGCGCTGGAACCTGCCGGCACGGCTGGCGATCCGCCGCAACAGCGTGCTGGCCACGGTGACCCCGGGGCAGGGCACCAGCAGTGTCACCCTGCTGTTCGAGCCGGACGCCGGGGTCTGGGCCGACCTGCTGGCGGTGGACGAGGGCAGCAACCATGAAAACGCCGAAGCGGTCACCCGCGCGATCACCCGCCGTGTGTCCGAGCAGCGCCGCGACGAGCAGGCCGCCGCCGAACAGACCGCGACCGAAAAAGAACTCTCGGTAGCCAAGCTCAACCTGCTGCACGCCCAGGTGGAACCGCACTTCCTCTACAACACCCTGGCCAACGCACAGGTGCTGACCCGCACCGACCCGCCGCGTGCCGACCAGATGCTGGGCCACCTCATCCAGTACCTGCGCAGCTCGCTGCCCAGTGTCGACGAGTCGATGTCCACCCTGGGCGTGGAACTGGAACGCACCCAGGCCTACCTGGAAATCCTGAAGATCCGCATGGGGGCGCGGCTGGCGCTGCAGGTGGACGTGCCGCCGGCGCTGCTCGGGCTGCCACTGCCGTCGATGGCCCTGCAGACCCTGGTGGAGAATGCGATCAAGCACGGGCTGGAACCCAAGCCCGGTGGCGGCACGGTGTGGATCATCGCGCGCGCCTTCGATGACCATGTCACCCTCACCGTGGCCGACGACGGCCTTGGCTTCGGCCAGGGCGGCAGCAGTGGTACCGGCATCGGCCTGAAGAACCTGCGCGAGCGCCTGCGCCTGACCTGCGGCGAGCGCGCCGGCGTGGCCATCGTGTCCAACTTCCCCAGCGGCGTGGCCGCCACCATCACCCTGCCGCGCGATGCGCGCGAGGCCATCCATGCAGCTTGATGCCCTGATCGCCGAAGACGAAGACCTGCTGCGCCAGTCGCTGGTCGCCCAGTTGCAGCGGCTGTGGCCGGAACTGCGCCTGGTGGCCGAGTGTGAAGACGGCGCCTGCGCGCTGGAAAAGCTGGCCGAACTGAAACCGGACCTGGCCTTCCTGGACATCCGCATGCCCGGCATCACCGGCATCGACGTGGCCCGCGCGCTGCCGGAGATCAGCCCACGCACCCAGGTGGTGTTCGTCACCGCCTACGACCAGTACGCGATCGATGCGTTCGAGCAGGGCGCGATGGACTACCTGCTCAAGCCGGTCAGCGACGAGCGCCTGCTGGCCACCCGTGAGCGGATCCTGGCGCGCCTGCAGCAGGGCCGGCCGGACAGCGCCATGCTCGAACAGCTGCTGCAGCGCCTCGGCCAGGGCGGCGCAGCGGCCACGGGCACGCCCCCGCTGGCCTGGATCACCGCCAGCAACGGCCGCGACACCCAGCTGATCATGCTGGAGGACGTGCTGTACTTCCGCGCCGACAGCAAGTACACCACGGTGGTGACCGAGCAGGGCGAAAGCCTGCTGCGCACGCCCCTGCGCGAACTGCTGGAGGTGCTCGACCCGCAGCGCTTCCGCCAGGTGCACCGTTCCACCATCGTCAACATGAAGGCGGTGGCCGCCGTCAGCCGCGACGACAGCGGACGCGGCCAGCTCAAGCTCAAGCACCGTGCCGAGGTGCTGAGCGTCAGCCAGCCGTTCATGAGCCTGTTCCGCGGTATGTGATTCCCCGTCCATCGCAACGTTGGAGCGACCATGCGCCACCTCCCGATCCTGTGCGTCATGCTGCTGGCCCTGGCCGGTTGCGAGCAGTCCAGCAATACCTCGGTCACCCGCGTGCGCGCCAATGGCGTGGACACGCTGTACAGCACCTCCACGGTGGTGGACGGGGTGGCGCAGTTCGGCTGCATCGCCAGCAGCAGCGGCCAGTGCCACTACCTGGTGCTGGCACCGGGCTGCAAGGCCGATGCGGCCTGCGCACAGCCGCCCGTACGGCGCCTGTCGGTAGCGGTGGGCAAGACCGAACGGGTGCCGGACCTGCCCAAGGGCTTCGGCCAATGCGTGAGCGAGCAGCCCAAAGAACAATGCCACCGTGAGTGATCACGGTGGCATTGTGGCTCCCCCCGCTTTCCGGGATGGTCAGAAGGCTGGTTGCAGGTGCAGGTCGCCGCGGCTGTCCTGATCGCCGACGTGGTTGAGCTGGCCGACCAGTTCGGAGTGCTGCTTCATGCGGCCGATCTCGCGCATGATGCGGATGTCCTCATGGCGCAGCTCGCGACGGGCGGTGACGGCCTGCTTGTAGTCGAGCACTTCGGGGTAATGCTGGGCCATGTCCAGCGCCTCGGCGACGCACTCCACGCTGTCAGCGTCGGAGGTGATCCGGGCACGGCTGTTGAAGGCCTTCATCCAGCGCTCGAAGCCGGCGGTATGGTCGAACATGTTGGCCATGAACCAGATCACGAACAGGATCGAGATCCACGAGCCGAACACGATGACCACGCGGGTGAAGGTGATATGGAAGTCGTCTTTCCAGAGGTAGTTGCTGATCAGCCCGAGGATCAGCAGGGACGACGCCTGCCAGCCCACGATCGAGGCCATCAGCCATTGGCCCTTGGCCTTGGCCAGCACATCCACTTCCTCGCGGATCTGCTGCTCGCTCTTGTTACGCCAATGCGCGACCTGTTTTTCGAACGGACTCCCGTAGAGCTCGTTGTCCTGCAACAGCAAACCCAAACCCTTGAACAAAGCGATCATGACGTGCTCCTTCTGGAACGTGCGACAGCGCATTGGACGAACTTGAGGCGGATTCAGTTCTAGCACTTCCAGCGGGCCGTGCAATGGGGGCGGTGCGAAGCCGCCGCGCCCGGTTTTCTGAATGGGCGGGCGGTGCTGCAGCGCGTCATTGCGCCTGCGGCCTGCGACAAGATGTCGCAGGAAAAAACATGCTGCGGCCGCACATGAAACCGGCGCTGAGCACGCAGGCTCGCTGGCGACCCCGGGATCGGCCAGAATCGTGGCCGACCGCGCAGGCTGCGGTCGTTTCCCACCGATTGGACCCCCTGTGAGGCCGCCGTTGCTGCACCGTCTTTCCCGCCCGATCACCGCGCCGATCCGGCGCTGGGTCCTGGGCGCCTTCCCGCGTGGCCAGAGTGGTATCGATTACGACCAGCCGCTGGGCGATCCCGGCTGGTTCGGCCCGCACAGCGCAACCTGGCGGGTGCACTCGGAGTTTCCGGGGATGCTGGCCGGTGGCCTGTGTGCGTTGATGCTGCAGACCCTGCATCCGCTGGCACTGGCCGGGGTGTACGACCATTCCAACTTCCGCGAGGACCTGGTCGGGCGGCTGCGCCGGACCACGGCATTCGTGGCCGGCACCAGCTATGCGCCGACCGGCGAAGTGGAGGCACTGGTGGCCAAGGTCAGGCGTATTCATGCGCGGGTACGCGGTCAATTGCCCGATGGGCGCGTGTACGCGGCCAATGATCCGGCACTGCTGACGTGGGTGCATGTCACCGAGGCCTATGGCTTCCTGCAGGGCTGCCGGCGCTATTGCCGCGACGTCCCGGTGGCGGTCGCGGACCAGTACTACGGCGAGTACAAGCGGGTGGCCGAGGCGCTGGGCGCCACGGAGGTGCCGGCCACCGAAGCGGAGGTGGACGCCTACTTTGCCCGGCAGCTGCCGCAGTTGAGCTTCGATGCGCGCTCGCGCGAGGTGTTGGGGGTGTTGTCGGGCATCCGCCTGCCGGTGCCGATGGCGGGGTTGTCGCGCGAGCTGTTCCTGGGGGCGGGGGCAGCCCTGGTCCCGGACTGGGCCGCGGCGATGCTCGAGCGCACGCCCCTGCAACGCGCGCAGGCACGCACATCCGCCCACGTGCTGCGCGCGATGGCGCCGTTGTTCCGGCGCGCACTGCGCGACGGCCTGGCCACGCGCGCGTGCACGCGGATGGGCGTGCCGGTGAGCGTGTTGGGCGAGTGGGGGTGATGCATAAAAGCCTTCTGCCCTGCCCACCAGGGGCAGGGCGGGGGGCTCGCGGGGCACGCCGAAAATCCCGCTCCGCGGCCCGGCCCAGGCGCTGGGCTGGGCGTCAGTCGCATGAAGAACACATAGCGAAGAAGCACAACGCGAAGAAGTGGAGAGGCGCAGTTTGAGACTCACAGTCCAATGCAGGGCTGCGTGGTGATAACGCATCGGCTGTTTCGTTGCGCACCGGCACACTGTCAAAGGGTGGGTACGGGTGGGAGTGCGGGACCGTCATGCGCCATGGATGGCGCATGTCGAGCCCCCAGGGATGGGTCCACGGCGTGTCCCGCACTCCCACCCGTACCCGCCCCAGCCAGCAAAGCCCGGCACTCGCCGCTGTTGCTGTTGGTGTCGCTGTGGCTTCTGCGCTTCACTGCAGAAACCCGCAGCAGCAAAAAAAACGAGCGCCGAAGCGCCCGTTTTTCTGCATCTCATCGCAACGCGATAAAACCCCTCACCACACCTTGACCCGCTTGTCCGGCGCCAGATACAGCTTCTGGCCTTCCTTCACCTCGAACGCCGGGTACCACGCGTCCAGGTTGCGAACTGTCAGCGCGCGGAACTGGCCCGGCGCATGCACGTTGGTCAGCAGCGAATTGCGCAGCGCCTGCTCGCGCGCCTTGCTGCGCCACGCCTGCGCGAAGCCCAGGAAGAAGCGCTGGTCCGGCGTGAAGCCCTCCAGCGTCTGCCCCGGCTTGCCCTGCAGCGACAACTGGTAGGCATCGTAGGCCGTCGCCAGGCCCGCCACGTCGGCGATGTTCTCACCCAGCGTCAGCCGCCCATTCACCGACACCCCCGGGAACGGCTGGTAGCTGCTGAACTGCGCGGCCAGCGCATCGCCGGCGGCGTTGAACTTCTTCAGATCGTCCGCCGTCCACCAGTTGTGCAGCTTGCCCGTCTCATCGAACAGCGCACCGGCATTATCGAACCCATGGCTGATCTCATGGCCGATCACCGCACCGATCGCACCGTAGTTGACCGCATCGTCGGCCGCACCATCGAAGAACGGCGGCTGCAGGATCGCGGCCGGGAACACCAGGCGGTTCTCCAGCGGCACGTTCATCGCGTTGATCGTCTGCGGCAGCATCGCCCACTCGCTGTGGTCCACCGGCTGGCCGAGCTTGGCGATGTTGCGCTGGTACTCGAACTGCTCGGCGCGCGCCGCGTTGCCCAGCGCATCGTCGCGCTTGATCTCAAGGCCCGTGTAGTCGCGCCACTTGTCCGGGTAGCCCATGCCCACCGTCAGCCCGGCGACCTTGGCCTTGGCATGCGCCTTGGTCTGCGGCGACATCCAGTCCAGCGCATCGATGCGCTTGGCGAAGGCGGCGATGATGTTCTTGGCCATCTCATCGGCGCGGGCCTTGGTGGCCGGGTCGAAGTGGCGCTCCACGTACAGCTTGCCGATCGCCTCGCCCACCGCGTGGTTGCTGTCATCCACCGCACGCTTCCAGCGCTCGCTCTGCTGCGGCGTGCCGTTGAGGGTGGTGCCGTGGAAGGCGAAGCGCGCGTCGGCGAACGCCTTGGGCAGGTACGGCGCAGCGCGGTCCAGCGCGTGGAAGGCCAGGTAGTCCTTCCACACTTCCAGCGGCTCGGTCGCCACCAGGCGCGAGATCCCGGCCACCGCCTTGGGCTGCCACACGATGAAGTCCTGCTGCTCGCCCAGCTTGGCCCCGGCCAGGAAGGCGGCCCAGTCCATGCCCGGCGCCTTCGCGCTCAGGTCGGCCTGCTTCCACGCGTTGGCGCCCTTGGCCACATCGTTGGTTTCTTCCTGGGTGGCATGCGCCTGCGCGATCTTGGTCTCCAGGGCCAGGATGCGCTGCGCCTTGGCCGCCGGATCGGCCACCCCGGCCAGCTGCAGCACCTGCGCGATGTAGGCCTGGTACTGCTTGCGCAGCTCGGCCATGCGCCCGCCCTGCAGGTAGAAGTCACGGTCCGGCAGGCCCAGGCCGCCCTGCACCAGGTACGGCGCGTTGCGGTCCGGCTGCAGCAGGTCCACCGACACCCACACCCCGAACAGGCGGTCGGTGTAGAAGTTGGTCGCATTCAGCAGATCCACGTCGGCGCGCAGGGTGCCGCCCAGGGTGGTCGCCAGCGCGGCCTTGTCGGCAATACCGCCGATCGCGTCCAGCTCCGGCTTGACCGCCGCCACGCCGCGCGACTCGATCCCGGCCTCGTCCATGAAGGCGGCGTAGTAATCGCCGATCAGCTTGGCCTCGCCGGTAGCCTTGGTATCGGCCGCGGCGCCTTCCAGGATGGCGCGCGTATCGGCCAGGGTCTTCTCGGAAATGACGTTGAAGCTGCCATAGCTGGAACGGTCGGCCGGAATCTCGGTGTTCTTCACCCAGGTGCCGTTGGCGAAGCCGAAGAAGTCGTCACCGGCGGCGACGCTGCGGTCCATCCCGGCGGCATCGAAGCCGAAGCTGCCCAGCTGCGGCTTGGGCGCGGCCGGGGCGGCGGCGGCCTTGTCCGGGGTGGTCGCCGCCGGGGCGGCCGGCTCGCGGTCGCAGGCGCTCAGGCCCAGCGACAGGCTGGCGGCAATGGCAAGCATCAGGGTGGGGCGGCGCAGCTTGGACATGGACTTCTCAGGCAACGGGAAAACCCCAAGTCTAATCCTCCCCGCCGGGCTTGTTACCCCCGCCACCGCGGGCCAGGCCCGCAACCGCCCGATCCGGCAACGCCGGCCCTTCCCGTGCCGCGCGCGCTGGTGCATGCTGGCCGCACAGGATTCCGCCCCGGCCGGCCAACCGTATGTTTGTTGCCGCCAGGACATCAAGAATCCCAGGCTTCGGCCGCTCAGGTTTGGGGAAACCAGGAAGCGTTTACGCATGAAGTCAGCCCATTGCAGCGGGAGAGGTCGTCGATGCCCGCGTTGAAGCACGCATTGGCGCGGCCGCTGCGTACGCTCGTGTGGCTGGGCGCCAGCCTGGGCGTACTGCTGGCGATCGGCCTGGCGATGATGCTGGCCAGCGATTACCAGCGCCGCCAGGAAGCCGCGCAGCGCCAGAGCTCGGCGCTGGCCGCCGGCTCGCAGCGCCTGTTGCGGCTGGAGCTGCGCAACCTGGAACGGGCCATGCTGGGCATTGCCGAGGACGGCGCGCTGCTGTTCGAGCGCGTCCCCGGCCAGGCCCCGGACCTGCTCGACGACGCGATCAGCGGCGTGCTGCAGCGCCATGCCGAGCTGGACAGCATCGTGGTGGTGGACCAGTACGGGCGCGCACTGACCAGTGGCAGCGGCGATCTTTACCTGCCGCTGTGGGCGGTCGATGCCAACCGCGGCATCGAGAGCCGGCTGTACCTGGGGCCGCCGCAGCAGCGCAACGCGCAGCGCTGGGTGCTGCCGCTGGCGCTGCGCATGGGCGATGACCGCTGGCTGCTGAGCCGGCTGCATACCAGCGAACTGCAGTCGATCATCGGCGGCCTGGACACCGGGCAGCACGGGGTCATCTCGATCACCGATTCGCAGGGGTATGTGCTGGCGCGCAGCCCGGACACCGTCGGGCTCACCGGCCAACGCTTCCACCTCGGCAGGCGCGACATGCTGCGCCGCGACGCGGTGACCCCGCTGGGCATCGAAACCAGCACCATCGACAACGTCGAGCGCATTTCCACCCTGACCACGCTGGGCCAGTATCCGATCGCGGTGTATGCCGGGCTGGGCCGCGAAGACGTGCTGGCGCCGTGGTGGCCCTACCTGCACGCCTCCGTCGTGCTGTACCTGCTGTACTGGGGCGTGTTCGCGCTGGTGTACGTCAGCCTGCGCCGCGCCACCCGCAGCCAGGATGCGCTGACCGAGGAGCTGCGCACCCACCACGCCGAACTGCTGATGGCCCACCAGGTGGGCAAGGTCTGCACCTGGTACGTGGACGAGGATGCCTCGCTGCTGCGCTGGTCGTCCCTGGCGCGCGAGATCTTCGGCATCGACATCGAAAGCCTGCCGGTGGCCGCGTTCTTCGCCCGGGTGCATCGCGAGGATGCCGAGCGCATGCAGCTGGCCTTCGACAATGCCTTCGCCGGCAACGGCGTGCTGGATGAAATGTTCCGCGTGGTCCTTCCCGGCGGTGCGGTGCGCTGGGTCTCGGCACGCGGCCAGCGGGTAGCGGTGGTGGACCGCCAGCGGCGCATGATCGGCGCGCTCACCGACGTCAGCGAGCGCGTCCAGGCCCTGGCCCGGGTGCAGCAGGCCGAGCGCCAGTTCCGCCTGCTGTTCGACCGCAACCCGGCGCCGTTCTGGGTGTTCGACCCGGACACGCTGCGCTTCATGGAGGTCAACGAGGCCGCGGTGCAGCAGTACGGCTACAGCCGCGATGAGTTCCTCTCGATGAGCATCCTCGACATCCGCCCGCGCGAAGGCTGGGACGAGATCCGCGGGGCGATCTCGCGGGCCACGCTGGGCGATCCGCAGGATGCGCAGGTGCGCATGCACCGGCGCAAGGACGGCACCCTGTTCGAAGTGCGCGCGCACCTGTCACGGCTGGATTTCGACGGGCGCCAGGCCTGCCTGGTGCTGGCCGAGGACATCAGCGACCGGCTCGCCTACGAGCGCGACCTGGCCTACCACGCCACCCACAACCCGGCCACCGGCCTGCTCAACACGCGCGCGCTGGCCGCGCAGCTGGACGAGGAGGGCGGCAGTTACACCATCGCCTACGTGCAGTTCCGCGGGCTGCAGCTGGTGGCCGATACGCTCGGCCGTGAAGTGGGCGAGGTGGTGCTGCAGGCGATGGCCAAGCGCCTGGGCGGGCTCGGCACGCGCTATGGCCTGCTCGCGTTCCAGCCGGCGGAGGATTTCATCTTCGCCATCCGCGACGACCACGAGCGCCAGACCGCGCTGGATACGCTGGTGCAGACCGTGTCCGAGCCGGTGCGCGGGCAGGACTGGCTGCACCAGTTCGAGCCGAGGATCGGCGTGGCGGTGAAGTTCGATGGCGACAACGTGCCGGCCGAACAGGTGATCGGCATGGCCGCGCAGGCCGCGCATGCCGCGCGCGACGAAGGCAGCGTGATCGCCTGGTTCGACAACACGGTCACCTCGCGCCTGGCCGAGCGGCTGCGCCTGGCCGGGCGCATCCACAGTGCGATCGACAGCGAATTCGAGCTGTACTTCCAGCCGATCTGCCATGCCAGCGATGGCACGCCGGCGGCGCTGGAGGCCTTGCTGCGCTGGCCGCAGGCCGATGGCAGCTTCATTCCGCCGGGCGAGTTCATCCAGTTGTGCGAGGACACCGGGCTGATCCTGGCGCTGGGCCGCTGGGTGATCCGGGCGGCGGCGCAGGCGCAGCGGCAACTGGCCGATGCCGGCTGGGCGCTGCCGATCGCGGTCAACGTGTCGGCCGTGCAGTTCTTCAACAGCGACCTGGTGGCCGAGTTCGCCCGTGCCAGCCAGGAATTCGGGCTGGAACGCGGCGCGCTGCACGTGGAGCTCACCGAGAGCAGCCTGATGCGCAAGCCGGCCCAGGCCAAGCAGACCATGCAGCGCCTGCACGAGCAGGGCGTGTGCATTTCGCTGGATGATTTCGGCACCGGCTACTCGAACATGTCCTACCTGCAGCACCTGCCGCTGGACATCCTGAAGATCGATCGCTGCTTCGTGGCCGACGTGGAAACCAACCCGCGCAATGCCTCGATCTGCCGCGCCCTGCTGTCGTTGGGCCACAGCATGGGCCTGACCGTGATCGCCGAAGGCGTGGAAACGCCGGGCCAGCACCAGTGGCTGGCCGCGCACGGCTGCGACCAGGTGCAGGGCTACCTGCTGGGGCGGCCCGCGCCGCTGGCGAAGGTGATCGCGCGGCTGGAAACCGCCGACGCCACCTGAGGCCCGTCGCCGGCGGCCGCCGTCAGCCCAGCGCGTCCACCAGGTAGTCGATGAAGCTGCGCACCTTCGGCGCCAGGTGGCTGCGGCTGGTGTAGACGGCGAAGATGCCGATCGGGGCCACGTCCCAGTCCGGCAGCAGGCGTTCCAGCCGGCCCTCGGCCAGCGCGTCGCCGACCAGGAAATCCGGCTGCAGGATGATGCCCATGCCAGCCAGTGCCGCTTCGCGCAGTACGTCGCCGTTGTTGGCGCGCAGGCCGCCGTGCACGGCCACCGTGACCTCGCCGCCCGGACCGCGCAGCGGCCAGCCGTCGCCGCCACCCCAGTAGCTGTAGCCCAGGCATTCGTGCGCGGCCAGGTCTTCCGGGCGCTGCGGCCGGCCGTGCAGGTCCAGGTAGGCCGGCGCGGCGCACAGGGTGATGTGGGTGTCGGCCAGCTTGCGTGCGATCAGGGCGGGGTTGGGCTGGCGGGTGATCCGGATGGCCACGTCGTAACCTTCCTCCACCATGTCCACCAGCCGGTCGGACAGCGACACCTCCAGCGTCACCTGCGGGTAGCGCGCCCGGTAGCCGGCCAGCAGCGGGCCAAGCCGGGCGATGCCGTAGCTGACCGGCGCATTGACTCGCAGCACGCCGGAGGGCTCCAGGGCCTGGGCGCCGATGCTGGCCTCCAGCGCATCGAACTGGGCCAGCAACTGCACGCACTGCGCGTAATAGGCCGCGCCGGTACTGGTCGGGCTGACCCGACGCGTGGTGCGGTTGAGCAGGCGCGTGGACAGGCGCTTTTCCAGCGCGGCGATCTGCCGGGTCACCCCCGCCGTGGACATGTCCAGGGCCTGCGCGGCGGCGCTGAAGCCGTTGCGCTCGACCACGGCCACGAAAACCCGCATCGCCTCGAGAGTGTCCATTATTTCGAATCCGGTAATAAACAGCGTCGGGTGATCGTATTTATCGCCACGGCAGCGCGCAATAAGCTGATCCCATCCTAGTCCGCGAGGTGTTCCATGCAAACGACCCCCGTCCCTGCGCCCGCGCTTGCCGCGTTCGGTCCGACCCTGCTGCGTTGGGGCCTGGGCACGCTGTTCCTGGTCCACGGCCTGACCAAGCTGCTGGTATTCACCCCGGCCGGCACGGCGGCCTATTTCCAGTCGCTGGGCCTGCCCGCTGCGCTTGGTTACCTGACCATCGCGCTGGAACTGAGCCTGGCCGCGGCCCTGCTGCTCGGCATCTACGCGCGCTGGGTCGGTCTGGTGGGCGTGCCGTTGTTGCTGGGCACCATCGTCAGCGTGCACGGCGCCCATGGCTTCAGCTTCGCCAATGCCGGCGGCGGTTGGGAATACCCCGCGTTCTGGGCGCTCGCGCTGCTGGTGCTGTTCTGTATCGGCGATGGCAAGTGGACGCTTGCCTCGCGCTGAGCGCCGCCTTTTCGATGCCCCCTCCTGGAGCCTGTGATGTCCCGTCTGCCTTCGTTGTACATCTCCCATGGATCGCCGATGACCGCGCTCAACCCGGGCCTGGTCGGTGAACGCCTGGCGGCGCTGGCGGCGCAGTTGCCGCGCCCGCGCGCCATCGTGATGGCGTCGGCGCACTGGCTCACCCACCAGCCGGCCGTGGGTGGCCACCCGCGGCCGCCCACCATCCACGACTTCGGCGGTTTCCCGCAGGCGCTGTTCGACCTGCAGTACCCGGCGCCGGGTGAGCCGGCCCTGGCCGCTGACATCGCCGCGCGCCTGGACGCTGCCGGGCTGCGCAGCGCCATCGACGCGCGGCGTGGCCTGGACCACGGCGCGTGGGTGCCGCTGCGCTTCCTGTACCCGCAGGCCGACATCCCGGTGGTGCCGCTGGCCATCCAGCCGCTGCTGGGGCCTGCCCACCAGTTCGCGCTGGGCCGTGCGCTGGCGCCGCTGCGCGAGCAGGGCGTGCTGCTGGTCGGCTCGGGCAGCATCACCCACAACCTGCACGACTGGGGCAGCTACCAGGATGGCAAGGACGCGCCCTACGTGCGGCCCTTCATCGACTGGGTGGAGCAGCGCCTGCAGGCCGACGACAGTGCCGCGTTGCTGGATTACCGGGCGCGCTCACCGCATGCGGTGCAGGCCCATCCCACCGACGAGCACCTGCAGCCGCTGCACTTTGCGATGGGCGCGGCCGGCGGCGACGCGCTGGGCGCGCAGCGCATCGACGCGGGCATCGACGCCGGGTTCCTGGCGATGGACATCTATCGCTTCGACGGCGCCGCGGCATGAGCGCGCTGCATGCCGTGGTGCGGCCGGCCACCGGCCCGGCGCAGGGGCTGGTGGTGCTGTTGCATGGCGTGGGCAGCAACGAGCGTTCGCTGCTCGGGCTTGCACAGGGGCCGGACCCGCGCCTGCAGGTGGCGCTGCCGCGCGCGCCGCTGGCGTTCGGGCCGGATGCGTTCGGCTGGTTCAGCGTGCGGTTCGGCGCGCAGGGGCCGGTGATCGATCCCGGCCAGGCCGAGGCCAGCCGGCAGTTGCTGATCGACTACGTGCGCCGGCTGCAGGCGCAACAGGGCGTGGATGCCGCGCACACGCTGGTGGCCGGTTTCAGCCAGGGCGGCATCATGAGTGCCGGCGTGGCCCTCACCGCACCGCGGGTGGCGCAGCGGTTTGCGGTCCTCTCCGGCCGCATCCTGCCCGAGATCGCCGCGCACATTCCGGCCGACATCGCCGCGCACGGCGTGCAGGGATTGATCCTGCATGGCGAACAGGACAGCAAGCTGCCGTTCGCGCTGGCCACCGCGGCATCGGCGCGGCTGCAGGCGCTGGGCGTGCAGCATGCATTGCACGGCTACCCGGCCGATCACACGCTGACCCCGGCGATGCAGGCCGATTTCCACGCCTGGAGCGCACGCCAGCTGCTGGCGGCGGCGTGATCCGGCGCGTTCCCGGCATTCGCGTGGGCGGGAGGGTGTGGTAGTTTTTTTGCAGTTTCCGGCGCCGGCTGCCTGCAGCCTCCCCTCGCGCCGCCACTGGAAAATGCATGCATACCATTGAAGTCGTACTGGCGATGCTGGTGGCCGTGGTGGCCAGCGGCTACCTGGTCCGGGTGTTGCCCCTGTCCTTGCCGCTGCCGCTGGTGCAGATCGGGCTTGGCGCGGTGATTGCCGGGGTGTTCAACCGTGGCCACGCACTCGAGCCGGAGATGTTCTTCCTGCTGTTCCTGCCGCCGCTGCTGTTCCTCGATGGGTGGCGCATCCCCAAGCAAGGCCTGTTCCGCGACAAGGGCGTGATCCTGGAGCTGGCGTTCGGGCTGGTGGTGTTCACCGTGATCGGCGCCGGCTTCCTGATCCACTGGATGATTCCGGTGATGCCGCTGGCGGTGGCCTTCGCGCTGGCCGCGATCATCTCCCCGACCGACCCGGTCGCGGTGAGTTCGATCGCCTCGCGCGCCCCCATCCCCAAGCGGTTGATGCACATCCTGGAGGGCGAGTCGTTGTTGAACGATGCCTCCGGCCTGGTCTGCTTCCGCTTCGCGGTGGCGGCCGTGATGACCGGCAGTTTCTCGCTGGCCACCGCTTCGATGACCTTCCTGTGGGTAGCCCTGGCCGGCCTGGCGATCGGCGTGGCGGTCACCCTGGGCGTGTCCACCTTCCAGCGCTGGCTGTGGCGGCGCTTCGGCGAAGAGCCGGGCGCGGCGCTGCTGGTCAACCTGCTGATCCCGTTCGCGGCCTACCTGCTGGCCGAAGAAGCCAATGCCTCGGGCATCCTCTCGGCGGTGGCCGCCGGCATCACCATGAGCTACGTCGAACTGACCGGCCGCGTATCGGGCAGCATGCGCGTGCAGCGCGCGGCGGTGTGGGGGATGCTGCAGTTCAGCTTCAACGGCATCATGTTCGTGCTGCTCGGCGAACAGCTGCCGGGCATCGTCGACCGCGCGATCACCACCGTCAGCGAGAGCGGGCACCACAGTGCGTGGTGGCTGCTGGTGTACGTGGTCGTGATCAACCTGGCGCTGGTGCTGCTGCGCCTGGCCTGGGTGTGGCTGTCGCTGCGCTGGAGCGTGCTGCGCGCACGCCATCGCGGCGAGGTCCGGCAAGGCACCTCGTGGCGGATCGTGGTGGCCACCTCGGTGGCCGGCGTACGCGGCGCGATCACCCTGGCCGGCGTGCTCACGCTGCCGTTGTTCCTGCCCGATGGCAGCGCGTTCCCCGCACGCGACCTGGTGATCTTCCTGGCGGCGGCGGTGATCCTGTTCTCGCTGGTGGGGGCAAGCGTGGCCCTGCCGCGCCTGCTCAAGGGGCTGGAATTGCCGGCCGATTCGGGCGAACGCAAGGCCGAGGACCTGGCCCGGCGGCTGGCCTCCAAGGCGGCACTGGCCGGGGTGGAGCGCATGCGCCAGCAGCTGGTGCAGAACCAGACCACCGAGAACGTGCAGCTGTACAACGACGCCGCCTCGCGGGTGAGCCTGCTGTACCAGCGCAATCTTGAAAAGGACGATGGCCCGGATGCGGACCCGGAGAAGGTGCAGCGCATGGAACAGGGCTACCGCCAGCTGCGCGGGGCCGGGCTCACCGCCGAGCGCGAGGAGCTGTTCCGGCTGACCCGGCGCGGCACGATTTCCGATGAGGTCTCGCGCAAGCTGATCCGCAACCTGGACCTGCTGGAAACGCGCCAGCGCGATTGAGATCGCGCCCGCGTCCGCGCATGGACCGCGTACAGCCACCCCACGGGTGGCTGCGTTCCGGGCCGGGCATGCGCCGGGCATCCGGCATCGCGCCAGTCGCCCGGCATCGCGGCAGCCACCCATGGGGTGGCGCCACGCAGGGGCCTTGGATCAGGCGTCCGGCTTCTGGTCCAGGTAATACGCCACCACGGTGCCCTTGATCTTGATGGTCATCGGGTTGCCACGGCGGTCGCGGGCCTTGCCGGCCTGCACCCGGATCCAGCCCTCGCTGACCGAATACTCTTCGACGTTGTCGCGCTCGACCTCGTTGAAGCGGATGCCGACCCCGCGCTCCAGGGCGGCGGCGTCATGGAAGGGGCTGGTCGGGTTGATCGCCAGGTGGTCGGGAGGGGTATCGCTCATGGTCAGTCAGTTGTGATGGCCAACACGGCCATCTTCCAGGCGCACAGGATAAACCGCGGCGCGCCCGGCGCCGAATTTCGCTTCCTGACAACGCCGCTGCACGGCAGAATGCCCGCCTGCCTCAAGGAACTACCCGCCATGCCTGACAACAGCGACTATTTCGACTTCGAAGAAGACGAGCGCGATTTCGACGAAGACGATTTCGAGGCGCGGATCTGGAATCTGTTCGTGTTGATCAACCCCGGCGACGAAGAGCTGGGCCTGCAGCAGTTCAACCGCTGGCGCGAGGCGGTGCTGGAGGCGGGCGAGGAGATCGACGAGGACGCCGACTGGCTGCCGCCGCTGATGGCGGCGATCGCCTGGCAGTCCGGTTTCGAGGTGGATCGCGGCGATGCCGATGCCCTGATGTCGGCGGTCAACGAGCTGTCCGCGCGCTGGAACCTGCAGCTGGACTGGGGCGGCGACCTCGACGACGAGGACTTCGCGGCCCGCGTGGATGCGCCGGTGCTGATGGCGACCGCCTACGACCGCCTGCGCGAGCACAATTATTCGCTGTGGAGCGTGGACACCGGCAACGGTGGCCTGGCCGGGTGGATGGCGCTCAGCCGTGACGACGACGCCATGCTGGCGCTGTGCTCGCTGCTGGGCGTGGAAGTGCGGCCGGGCAGCGACCCGTTCTGAAGACGCCACCGGTAGCGCCGACCGTTGGTCGGCGGCTCCGGGCATCCGGCGGCCACGAGCCCTGACGGCAGGTGCCGGCCAGCGACCGGCACGCAGCGTGCGCTGACAGGTTGCTGAGGTTGCCGGCCAACGGCCGGCACTACGTTTGGTATTGCGTGCGCGCGTTGGCGATGACCGCTTTGACCAGCGCCCGATCGGTGTGGCGCGAAATGGCGTGCGCGCCCAGTGCGATCGCCTGCGCACGCAGCGGCGCGGGCACGTCGTAGTGGGCCCCACTGGGGCGGTTCTGGAACGCCCGCCGGGGAATCCCGAGCTGCGCCGCCATGGCGTGCAGCTCGGGCAGTGTGTCGGCCATCAGATGCGCCCAGCGCTCGCCGCGCCAGGGGTGGACCGCATCGTCGATATAGACCGTCACCGGGCGGCCATGGCTCAGGCCTGCGGCTTGTCGTCGCTGGCGGCCGGGGTGGCGTCGGCAGCGTCTTCGGCCTCGGCCGGCTCCACGACCTGCGCGTCTTCGGCGGTGGCATCGGCGTCGCCTTCGTCGCCGTCCTCACCTTCCACGCCCTCGAACTCGGACACCAGCTGGGCCAGGTATTCGTCGGCGGTCTTGCCTTCGTCGGCGGCCAGGTCATCGATCAGCTGCTGCAGCTGGGTCGAGTATTCCAGGTTGACCTTGCGGCCTTCCTTTTCCTGCACGTTGGACAGGTGCTTGAGCATGGCCAGCATCGGCACCGGGTTGTCGGCGTTGCCCATGGTCTGGCCGCCGATGGCCAGCAGCCATTCGGTGCCCTGCAGGCCGATCGCGGCCACGACCTGGCCCTCTTCGTTGGTCAGCACGGCATGGTTCTGCACCGGCTGCTGGGCGTTGAGGCGGTTGATCGGGCGCTTGGGCTGCAGCTTCTTGCGCTTGTCGCGCTTGGCCTTGGACTGCTTGGACATGGTGGCGTCTATCTACACAGGGAAAGACCGCCATTGTAATGGGGGTTGGCCATTGCCGTCGGTCCGGATGGCAATGGGGCGGTCGCGGCCAGGGTCGCCTCGACGAAGCGGGGGAACCACGGCCGCGGCTGGGTCGCGTCCCGACCGCCCGCCGGTGTTCCGCCCACGCCCGGGAAACGCATGACCTGCAACGACATGGCGCCCGGATGCGGCCGCTGCGCTGACGATCCAGGTGCAGTCGGCCTGGCGCGAGCCTGCCAAGGCGGCGCGCGCGTCGTCCCGTCGGGCGAGCGTCCGGGCGTCCGCGCAACCGCACGGCCGACCACCGACCACCGACCACCGACCACCCCGTACCGCTCAGGGCGTGGTCGGCGGTGCCTGGGCAGCTTGGATGTCGGCGTCGGCGGCGGTGGGCGACAGCGCCAGCTCCTGGCCGGCACCGGCCAGCGCGGCGGCTTCGGCGGCCTTGGTCATCACCACGATGCTGATCCGGCGGTTGATCGGGTTGTCCGGCTGGGCCTTGTCGAACAGCACCGAGGAAGACAGGCCGACCACGCGGGTCACCTTGTCCTCGGTCATGCCGCCGTCGAGCAGCGCACGGCGGGCGGCGTTGGCGCGGTCGGCGCTGAGCTCCCAGTTGCTGTAGCCGTGCACGGCGTTGTAGGCGGTGGTGTCGGTGTGGCCGGTGATGCTGATCCGGTTCGGCACGTGATTGATGAACTGCGACAGCTCGCGCAGGATGTCGCGCGTGTACGGCTTGAGCGCGGCACTGCCCATGTCGAACATCGGCCGGTTCTGCTTGTCCACGATCTGGATGCGCAGGCCTTCCGGGGTGAGGTCCAGCAGCAGCTGGTCCTTGAACGGCTCCAGGGCCTGGCTCTTGCTGATCGCCTCCTGCAGTTCCTTCATCAGCGCTTCCAGCTGCTGCTTGTCGCGCGCCTGCTGGTCCACCGGCTGCGGCACCGCTTCCTGCTTGTTCTGGAAGGGGTCGTTGCTGTTGCCGCGGGAGATGTCGGTCGCCCCGCCCAGCTTGATCATCGACGTACTGGCGCCGCCCGGGCCAGCCATGCCGGGGGCCGGGGTCGAACTCTGCCCGGCCAGCGGGCTGGGGTTGCGGAAGTACTCGGAAATGGCCGCGCGCTCGGGCTTGGTGGTGGCCGCCATCAGCCACAGCACCAGGAAGAAGGCCATCATCGCGGTCACGAAGTCGGCGTAGGCGACCTTCCACGCGCCGCCATGGTGGGCGGCATGGCCGGCCTTGCGGACCCGGCGGACGATGACGGTGGGTTTGTTCTCGGCCATGGCGGTGCCTTACTTGACCGTCTTGAGGTGCTGTTCGAACTCGCTGAAGCCCGGGCGCACGTTGGATGGCAGGGTCTTGCGCGCGAATTCGAGGGCGATCTTCGGGTTGTAGCCGCGCAGGCAGGCCAGCAGCGCCGTCTTCACCGACTCGTAGATGCGGCTGTCCTGCTCGGCACGTGCTTCCACCGCGGCCGCCAGCGGGCTGACGAAACCGTAGGCCAGCAGGATGCCGAGGAAGGTGCCGACCAGCGCGCCGGCCACGTGGGCGCCGACTTCGGTGATCTCACCGCCGATCGAGCCCATGGTGATCACGATGCCCAGCACCGCGGCCACGATGCCGAAGCCGGGCAGGCCATCGGACACCTTGTTGAGCACCGCCGAGGGCTGCATCGCTTCGGCGTGGTGCTTTTCCAGCTCCAGCTCCAGCAACGGCTCCAGCTCGTGCGGCTCGATGTTGCTGCCGATCATCAGGCGCAGGCAGTCGGTGATGAAGTCGACCAGGTGGTGGTCGGCCTGCACCTTGGGGTAGTTGGCGAAGATGCTGCTTTCGGCCGGGCGCTCGACGTGGTCTTCCAGCGCCATGAAGCCCTCGCGGCGAGCCTTGTTGAGCAGTTCGTAGAGCAGGCTCAGGACGTCGATGTAATCCTGCTGCTTGTAGGCCGGGCCCTTGAACACGCCCACGGTGGCCTGCAGGGTCTGCTTGACGGTCTTGATCGGGGTGCCGACCAGGAACGCGCCCAGTGCCGCACCCCCGATGATGACCAGTTCGTACGGCTGCCACAGGGCGGCCAGCTTGCCGTGCGCGCCGATATAGCCGCCCAGCACGCTGATGATGACGACGAGGAATCCAACGAAGATGAGCATGGGCCGACGCGGAGGGAGTAGGGGATACCTCTCCTTGTCGGCCCGGATTCAGGTTTTCTGAAGGGGGCCGTTCGCTCAACGTCACACTTTTGCCCCCCGGGCCGCGCGGGCCGACGGCCCGCACTTGCCCGCCTGGGTGGTCTGGCCGGTTCACACCGCCGGGCTCAGCCGGCCGGTTGGGCCTCGGCGCCGCCGCGCTGCAGCGGGTCCGGATAGGCCTGGCCATTGGCGGTGAACGCCAGCGAGACCGAATTCAGGCAATGCCGCTCGTGGGTCGGCGGCGGGCCATCGGGAAACACATGGCCGAGATGGCTGTCACACCGCGCGCAAACGATTTCGGTACGGATCATGCCGTGGCTGATGTCGCGGATCTCGCGCACGTGGGCCGGGTCGAACGGGGCGAAGAAGCTCGGCCAGCCGGTGCCGGAGTCGAACTTGGTGCTGGAACGGAACAGCGGCAGCCCGCACAGGCGGCAGCCGTAGACGCCGTCCTGCTTGTTGTCCAGGAAGACGCCGCAGAACGGGGCTTCGGTGCCGTGCTGGAGCAGCACGCGGCGCTCATCGGCGCTCAGGCCGGCTTCCAGGGCCTGGCGCTGGGCGTCGCTGGGGGGGGAGAGATCGAAGGCGGTCATGGCGGTTCCTCGCGGGGGTGGGTTCAAGATTGGGTCGGCGGCGGTTGCTTCAACCCGGGCGGTGTGGATCGGCGTTGTTCATGGTGCTGATACCCGCGTGGGTGCAAGGTGGAGCCCTGATTCCCGCTGGAGCACGCCATGTCCCGCCACCCCTGCCTCGCCGTCGCGCTGCTGGTGCTGTTGCCGGCGGCGGCCATGGCGCAGATCGGCCCGCCGCCGAGCCCGACCAAAACCCGCCCGGTGGTGGTCTCCCAGCCCACCCCGACGCCGCTGCCCACGCCGGTGCGTCCGGCCCCGGCCGACAGCCTGTCCGGGCAGATGGCGCCGGTGAAGTCCGACAGCCAGGTCCAGCAGCAGCTGCGCACCCACCCGATCCAGGCCCAGGGCGATGGGCCGGCGCAACCGATCCAGGGCCCGACCCTGCAGCCCAAGGTGTACGACCGCCACGGCCGCATCATTCCCGGCGCCAGGCAGGTCGGCCCCAACCGCGTGCTGGATACGCGCACGGGCAAGTATTACGACGCCATCCCCAGCGGCAACGGCCAGCAGATCAAGCCGTAAGTTCTGGTGGGGTCGATCCCGGGTCGACGGCACGGGGTGCTGCATGGATGGACGGCAGGGCGACCTTGAACGCAGGTGCCGTGCGCAGCACGCGCGTCACCTCGTTCGGCCTCATCCGTTCGTCGGCGCGTGACACGGTCGGCAGTTGGCCAGGCTTGCGACATCAGGCCTGTCTCGCGGCATCACCTGTGCCTCGTACGATCACCTCTGCCTCGCAGCGTGACTCTGTCCCGCGACGCGTCAGGGCGCGACGCGCGGTCGACTGCACGTGGACATGCGGCGAGCGATGCCGCATGTGCATGTGCATGAGTACAAGCGCAGCGTCGCGTCCATGAACGCCCCACAACCAGGCCACGCAGTCATCTCCATCAACGATGCCGCTCACTGTTTTTTCGCCTGCGATTAACCGTTTTTCCCGGACCCTGTTCGTGCGCCGGAACGCGGCGTATTCCAAGGTTTTTCCGAAGAGTGCAATCATGACCAACCAGCAGAACCAGAAGGGCGGCAAAATGCCGCAGCAGGAACAGCAGGGCAGTCAGCAGCACCAGAAGGCCGGCCAGCAGAACCAGCAGCAGTGGGACCAGCAGAACCAGAAAGGCAAACAGCCCGACCAGCAGCGTCACCCCGACTCCAAGCAACAGCGCTGACGCGCGCGAGGCATGATCGAAGGCGGTGCGCGCAAGCGCGCCGCCTTTTGCATTCCCGGCTCAGTCCGGGATCGGCAGGGTCAGCGTTTCCTTGACTTCTTCCATCACGATGTAGCTCTTGGATTCGCGCACATGCGGCAGGGTCAGCAGGGTGCTGCCGAGCAGCTTGCGGTAGGAGGCCATCTCGCTGATGCGCGCCTTGAGCAGGTAATCGAAATCGCCCGAGACCAGGTGGCATTCCAGCACGTTGGGCAGCTTCAACGCGGCGCGCCGGAACTCCTCGAAGATATCGCCGGACTTGTAGGCCAGGCTGATCTCCACGAAGACCAGCAGGCTGGCCTTGAGGTAGTGAGGATCGAGCTTGGCGTAGTAGCCGGTGATCGCCCCGTCGCGCTCCAGCCGGCGCACGCGCTCGGTGCAGGGCGTGGTCGACAGCCCCACCCGCTCGCCCAGTTCGGTGAAGGAAATGCGGCCCTCGGCCTGCAGGATGCGCAGGATCTTGCGGTCGATCTTGTCCAGTTCGCGGGGGCGTACGGCCATGGGCGTCATCCAGGCATGGGGGTTGGCGAGACAATACCCTGCAAGCACTCCTAAAAACAGGAGAAATGCTTGGTTTGGCCGGAATATACTTGCCCAATTATGGTCCCGGCACGCGCCAGTGCAGGGAATGATCGGGTTGGAGAAGCAGCATGCGCGTTCTAGTCCTTGGCAGCGGCGTCATCGGCACCACCAGTGCCTGGTACCTGCGGCAGGCCGGGTTTGAAGTCACGGTCGTGGACCGCCAGCCCGGTCCGGCGCTGGAAACCAGTTTCGCCAACGCCGGCCAGCTGTCCTTCGGCTACACCTCGCCGTGGGCCGCCCCGGGCGTGCCGCTGAAGGCGGTCAAATGGCTGTTCTCCGAACATGCGCCGCTGGCGATCCGCCCCGGCCTGGATTGGCGCCAGTACGCGTGGCTGGCGCAGATGCTGCGCAACTGCACCCACGAGCGCTACGCGATCAACAAGGCGCGCATGGTGCGGATGTCCGAGTACAGCCGCGACTGCCTGAACGAACTGCGCCGTGAGACCGGCATCGAATTCGAAGGGCGCGACCTGGGCACCACCCAGCTGTTCCGCACCCAGCAGCAGTTGGATGCCTCCGCACAGGACATCGAGGTGCTGGCGCAGTACGGGGTGCCGTACAAGGTGCTCGACCGCGAGGGCATCATCGCCCACGAACCGGCCCTGGCCGGGGTGGCCGACACGCTCGTCGGCGCGCTGTGGCTGCCGCGCGACCAGACCGGCGACTGCCAGCTGTTCACCCGTCGCCTGGCGCAGATGTGCGTGGACGCCGGAGTCGAGTTCCGCTTCGACCAGGACATCGCCGGCCTGCAGACCGACGGCGACCGCATTACCGGCGTGCGCATCGACGGCACGCTGGAAACCGCCGACCGCTACGTGGTCGCACTCGGCAGCTATTCGCCGTCGCTGGTGGACCCGCTCGGCCTGCGCCTGCCGGTGTACCCGCTCAAGGGGTATTCGCTGACCCTGCCGATCACCAACGCGGCGATGGCCCCGACCTCGACCATCCTGGACGAGAGCTACAAGGTGGCCGTGACCCGCTTCGACGACCGCATCCGCGTCGGTGGCATGGCCGAGGTGGGCGGGTTCGACCTGTCACTGTCGCCGCGCCGCCGCGCCACCCTGGAAAAGGTGGTCGGCGACCTGTACCCGCATGGCGGCGACCTGTCGCGCGCCGAGTTCTGGACCGGGCTGCGCCCGGCCACCCCGGATGGCACGCCGGTGATCGGCGCCACCCCGTACCGCAACCTGTTCCTCAACACCGGCCACGGCACGCTGGGCTGGACCATGGCCTGCGGTTCGGGCCGTTACCTGGCCGACCTGATGAGCGCGCGCCAGCCGCAGATCAGCACCGAAGGCCTGGATATCTTCCGTTACGGCCATGCCGCCGCATCCGTTGTTCATAGTGAGCCCAAAGCATGCGCCCAGCCCGCGCGTTGATCGACCTGGACGCGTTGCGCGCCAATTTCCGCCTCGCCCGTGAACTCGGTGGCGGTCGCAAGACCCTGGCCGCGATCAAGGCCGATGCCTACGGCCATGGCGCCATCGACTGCGCGCGCGCGCTGCAGGGCGAGGCCGATGCGTTCGGCGTGGCCTGCATCGAAGAAGCGCTGGAACTGCGCCAGGCCGGCATCACCACGCCCATCGTGCTGCTGGAAGGGTTCTTCGACGCCGACGAATTGCCCCTGATCGTGCAGCACGATCTGTGGTTCGCAGTGGGCACGCCGTGGCAGGTGGAGGCGGTGGCGGCGTTCCAGACCACCGCGACGCTGCGGATCTGGCTGAAACTGGACAGCGGCATGCACCGGCTGGGGCTGTCGCCGGCGGACTTCCGCGCCGCGCATGCGCGCCTGTCCGCGCTGCCGCAGGTGGGGCCGATGGTGCTGATGAGCCACATGGCACGCGCCGACGAACTGGACAGCCCGCGCACGCGCGAGCAGGCCGAGCTGTTCGCCGCCACGATCGCGGGCCTGGCCGGCGAGACCAGCCTGTGCAACTCGCCGGCCCTGCTGGGCTGGCCGGACGTGCGTAGTGACTGGGTGCGTCCGGGCCTGATGCTGTATGGCGCCAACCCGCTGCCCGGGCATCCGGAACTGAGTGCGCGGCTGCGCCCGGTGATGACGATGCAGTCGACGATCTTCGCGGTGCGTGAGATCGGGGTCGGCGAACCGGTCGGCTATGGGGCGCGCTTCGTCGCCGAACGTCCCACCCGGGTCGGGGTGGTGGCGCTGGGCTATGCCGATGGGTATCCGCAGTTCGCCCCGAACGGCACGCCGGTGGTGATCGATGGGCAGCCGGGCCGCCTGATCGGGCGGGTCTCGATGGACATGCTGACCGTGGACCTCACCGACCTGCCGCAGGCCGGGCTGGGCAGCCGCGTCACCCTGTGGGGCGACGCGCCGCGGCTGGACGTGCTGGCCCCGCTATGCGGGGTGAGTGCCTACCAGCTGCCCTGCGCGGTGAAGCGGGTCCCGCACGCGCTGCTGGGCGCCTGACGGCGCCTGCGCGGCCCTGACGCGGCCCTGACGCGCCTGGCAGCCTCGGGCGGAGACGGCGCCCGATCCGCGCCGCCCGTCGGCGCCCACGCCAGCACCTGACGGCCTCAGTTGCTGGCCGTCGCCTGCGCACGCAGGTCGCGGCGGACCCAGTCGTCCAGCAGCCGCTTCTCATAGCGCAGCGGATCGGTATCGCTCTGCATCCCGATGTTGTGCAGGTAGCCGTTGTCGACCAGCTTGCGCTCGCCTTCGCCCAGCACCCGGCCCTGGGCATCCTTGAGCGTGTAGGTCAGCGTGATCCGCGGCGGGTACACATCGCGCAGGATCCGGATGTCGTTGCCGCGCGGGCCGTGCCAGGGCTCGTAATCGCCGGCGCGCTTGATATCGGTAAAGGTCACGGCCAGCTGCTGGCCCGGCTGCAGCTGCTTGCCGGCCGAGGTGCGCACGTACTGCGCCAGCTGCTGCACCCAGTTGCCGCGCTCGGCCTCGAAGCGGTTGTTGCTGGCGCGGATCTCGGTGAACTGGGCCGGATCGGTCCAATTGACCTGTACCGGACCCTCCCCGCTCAGGGCCCGGGGGGCATCGGCGGCGGTTACCGAGCGCGGTCCGGCCGCCGCGGTCGTACCGACCAGCAGCAGGCAGGCCAGGGCACCGGCCATCCAGGGAGTGCGGTTCATGGGGATTCCTTGGTCGCGATCACGGATGGGATCGAGGCCGAGTGTGATCCCGATGCTCCGGCGGGACAATCGCCGGCGGCGCCGCCGGTCGGCCCGGTTGGCGCGAATTCACCCACGTCAATCCCACCCATGGCGCTTGACGCTACGAATACGCGCTCTGGAAGATGCTGTGTCTCTCCGTTTCGCCGATTGCCCCATTGACGCCCTTGTCCAGCCTGCCCGCTTCCACGCTTGAACGACCTCCCTTCATGGCGCCTGCATCCGATCCTGGCATGTACCGCAGCATGCTGGAGCAGATGAATGCCGGCTTCTGCGTGATCGAGGTGCTGTTCGAGCAGGAACAGGCGGTGGACTACCGCTTCCTGGAGGTCAACGACGCCTTCGAACGCAACACCGGCCTGGTGGGGGCACCGGGCCAGCAGGTGAGCGTCATGGTGCCGGGGCATGAGAGCGACTGGTTCCGCCTCTACGGGCAGGTCGCCCTGACCGGCCAGCCGCAGCAGTTCGAGCTGGAGGCTCGCGCCCTGGGGCGCTGGTATTCGGTGGAGGCGGTGCGGGTGGGCGAGCCGGGCGAACACCGCGTCGCCGTCGTGTTCTTCGACATCTCCAGCCGCAAGCAGATCGAAGTGGAACTGGCCGAGAGCGAGGCGCGCTTCAGCGCGCTGGCCGATGGCCTGCCGATGCCGGTGTGGGTGCTCGACGAGCGCGGCCATGCCCGTTTCGTCAACAGCGCCTTCACCGAATTCTTCGGCGGCGATGAACGGGTGCCCGAAGACGTCTGGCGTGGCCTGGTGCATCCCGACGATGCCTCGGTGTTCGACTACGAACTGCAGGAAGCCCTGAAGGCGCAGCGCTCCATGCATGCGCTGGTGCGTGGCCGTCGTGCCGATGGCCAGTGGCGCTGGCTGGAAATGAACGCACGCCCGCGTTTCTCGCGGATGGGGCGGTTCATCGGTCTGGCCGGCAGCAGCCCGGACGTGACCGAACGCCGTGAAATCGAAATGGCGCGCGAGGAACTGTTGCAGTCCGAGCGCGCCGCGCGCAGTGCCGCCGAAAACATGGCGCGGCTGAAGGACGAGTTCCTGGCCACGCTGTCGCACGAGCTGCGCACCCCGCTCACCACCATCCTGGGCTGGAGCGAGCTGCTGCTGCAGCGCGTGGACGACACCAGCCCGCTGTTCAAGGGCCTGGGCGTGATCGCCAACAGCGCGATGGCGCAGAAGCGGTTGATCTCGGACATGCTCGACCTGAGCAGCATGCTGCTGGGCAAGGTGCAGCTGGAAGTGGAAGTGCTGGACCTGCGCGTGCAGCTCACCGAAGCGATGCGCGCCCAGGAACTGGTCGCCGAAGGCAAGGCGCTGCAGATGCGCCTGGACCTGCCCGAGACGCCGGCCCTGGTGCTCGGCGATGCCACGCGCCTGCAGCAGGTGCTGTGGAACCTGCTCTCCAATGCCATCAAGTTCACCCCGGCCGAAGGCACCGTGGCCGTCACCCTCCGCGAGGATGGCGGCCACTGGTCGATCAGCGTGGCCGACACCGGCGACGGCATCGCCCCGGAATTCCTGCGCCATCTGTTCAGCCGGTTCCGCCAGGCCGACGGCACCACCACCCGCCGCCATGGCGGCCTCGGGCTGGGGCTGGCAATCGCCCAGCAACTGGTGGAGCTGCACGGCGGCGTGGTGTCGGCCAGCAGTGATGGCCATGGGCACGGCGCCACTTTCACCGTGCGCCTGCCGGGCTACCAGCCGCAGGCCGATGGCCGGCCGCTGCGCGAAGTGTTCAGCGGCCCGATCAGCGAGCAGGTGATCGAGCCGTACCCGCTCAAGGGCCTGCGCCTGCTGGCGGTGGAAGACCAGCCCGAAGTGCTGGAGTACCTGCGCCGGTTGCTGGAGGAGCAAGGCGCCGAAGTCACCGCGGCCGCGTCGGCCGGCGAGGCGCTGGCGCTGCTGGACCAGGGTGGCCACGCGGGGATCGACGTACTGCTTACCGACATCGGCATGCCCGGCATGGATGGCTACGGCCTGGTGCGGACCCTGCGCGAGGATATCGGCGTGGAAGCGGCGGAACTGCCGGCCGTCGCGGTGACCGCATTGGCCCGCGCCGATGACCGCAAGCGCGCGCTGGCCTCCGGCTTCCAGGAGCACGTGGCCAAGCCCTATTCCGTGGCGCAGCTGGTGTCGGCGGTGCGCAGCGTACTGGGCGGGCAGCGCCGCTGACCAACCCCCGATTCGAATCGCGCGTGCTGCTCACCCCCGGGTGGGTGGCCACGCATGTTCATGCCAGAGGAGTCCCTCATGTCCCGTTACGCCCCGCACATCCACACCGATCCGGCTGAAATCGCCGCGCTGGAGGCCTTGCTGCCCCAGCTGCACGGGCAGACCCGGGTGGAACTGACCCTCGACGACGGCAGCCGCGTGCTGGGCACGGTGGCGGTGCAGCCGACCCTCCAGCAGTATCGCGACGCCGACGAGAACGAAGGCAGCAACGGCCAGTTGCGGCTGGACGACCTGGATGCGCCGGTGCAGCAGCACCTGGTCTGGTTGGACCGGATCACCGCGATCCGGCAGTTGCCGCCGGTGGAATAGCCGGTTCTCCGGCGGGGTACCGGCCGATGGCCGGTACCTGCCGGGGGCCCTCAGTGCTGGAACACTTCCGGCTCGGCTTCGAAACGGCGCGCGTAGGCGCGTTCATCGGCCACCCGCGCCACCTCGTCGTCGGCCATGTCCGGCGCACCGTATACCGCATAGGCCACGCTGCCATCGGACTGCTTGCCCACCTGGTGCAGGCGGTAGCGCGAGTGCCCGCCGCCGGTGTCCTGCGGGTAGTGCACCGGGGGCTGGGCGCCCTCGATGTCCATTTCGCTGTTGTCCACCACGCCACCGACAAACAATGCACGCATGAGCCATCTCCATCACAAGTGAGCCTCCACCCTGACGGTTGGGATGTTGGCAGGGGATCAACGCCGCGTTGAATAAACGCAAATCGGGGCACGGCGGGGGCGATCCGGGCGAACCGGTAGAATGGCGGTCTCTTTCAAGATGTGCCCCCCGATGGCTGCCCAGCACGACGCTCCCCTGGAAACCCTGTTCCTGCCGTTCGCCAGTGGCGTGCTGTCCTGGCCCGCCGGCCCCGTGTTGTTCCTGCGCGCCCGCGATGGCTGGCCGCTGCGCGAGCACGCCCAGCCGGGCCAACTGGTCTGCGAGCAGAGCTTCCGCCCGTTTGCCGATGCCCTGGAGGCCAGTGGCTGGACCGTGCGCGACGAGCAGCAGCTGGCCGATGACCCCACCCGTTACGCGGTGGTGCTGGTGCTGCCCCCGCGCCAGCGTGAAGAGGCCAAGGCCCTGTTCGCCCGCGCCGTGGCGCTGGCCGCCCCGGGCGGGATCGTGGTGGCCTGCCAGCACAACAACGAGGGCGCGCGCTCCGGCGAAGGCGACCTGCAGCAGCTGACCGGGCTGGGCGGCAAGCTCACCAAGAACCATTGCCGGGCCTACTGGACCGCGCCGCTGAACGGCCAGCACGACGCCGCGCTGGCGCAGCGCTGGGCCACCCTGGACGCACCCCGCGCGATCCTCGGCGGGCGCTTCCAGAGCCGGCCGGGCATCTTTGCCTGGGATCGCATCGACCCGGCTTCGGCGCTGCTGGTGGAGCAGCTGCCGGCCGATCTGGCCGGGCGCGGTGCCGATCTCGGTGCCGGCTTCGGCTACCTGTCGACCGAAGTGCTGGCGCGCTGCCCGGGCGTGACCGCGCTGGACCTGTACGAGGCCGAAGGCCGCGCGCTGGCGTTGGCCCGGGAAAACCTGGCCAGGCTCGACAAGCCGGCCACCCTGGCCTACCACTGGCAGGATGTCACTGCCGGGATCGAGGCCGAGTACGACTTCATCGTCACCAATCCGCCGTTCCACACCCCGTCGCGCGCCGACCGCCCCGACATTGGCCAGCGCTTCATCGCCGTGGCCGCGCAGGCGCTGCGCCCGGGCGGGCGGATGTGGCTGGTGGCCAACCGCCACCTGCCGTACGAGCAGATCCTCAACGAAAGCTTCGGCCAGGTCCGGGTGGCCGCCGAGCGCGATGGCTTCAAGCTGATCGAAGCGACCAAGGCCAGCAAGAGCGCCACCCCGGCCCGTGCCCCGCGCAGCACCGAGCCGAAGTGGGGCCGCGGAGGTCGCGCATGAAGCTGGTCAAGTTGTTGGCCAACCTGGGCTATGGCAGCCGCAAGCAGGTGCAGGGCATGTTCCGCGAGGGCCTGGTCACCGATGCCGAAGGCGAGGTGCTGTACGCCGACGACGTGGTCGCGCACGAGGCGATCCGGGTCGAGGGCGAGCCGCTGGACCCGCCGCAGGGGCTCACCCTGATGCTGCACAAGCCGCGCGGCTATACCTGTTCGACCAAGGACAAGGGCCGGTTGATCTACGACCTGCTGCCGCCGCGGTACCGCGACCGCGCGCCGGTGCTGTCCTCGGTGGGCCGCCTGGACCGCGACACCAGCGGCCTGCTGCTGATGACCGACGACGGCGCGCTGCTGCATCGGATCGTGTCGCCCAAGTCGCGCCTGGACAAGGCCTACGAGGTGACCCTGGCCGAGGACCTGCGCGGCGATGAGGCCGCACGCTTCGCCAGCGGCACGCTGCTGCTGGAATCCGACGACAAGCCGCTGTTGCCGGCCGAGCTGGAGGTGCGGTCGCCGCGCGAGGCCGAGCTGGTGCTGCACGAGGGGCGTTACCACCAGGTGCGGCGCATGTTCGCGGCGGTCGGCAACCACGTCGAGGCGCTGCACCGCAGCCGCGTCGGCGGGCTGACCCTGGGCGGGCTGGGCGAAGGCCAGTGGCGCATGCTCGACGCGGCCGACCTGGACACACTGTTCAACGTGCCATGAGTGCGATCGCGGCGCTGCCGTTCCTGCCTGACGCGGTCATCTTCGACATGGATGGCCTGATGATCGACAGCGAGCGGGTGTCGATCGCGTGCTGGAGCCAGGCCGCGCAGGAACTGAGGCTGCCCATCGAGGATGGCTTCTGGCTGCGCCTGGTCGGGCTGGGTGATCGCGACTGCGAGCGCCTGTTGCTGCAGCACATCGAGGCCGGGCAGGTGGCGGCGTTGTTCGCGCGCTGCCATGACCTGTACGAAGCACGCACGCATGCCGGGCTGCCGTTGCGGCCGGGCATCCTGGAACTGCTGCAGTTGTTGCGCGAGCACGACATCCCGCGCGCGGTGGCCACCTCGACCCGGCAGCCGCGCGCCTCGCGCAAGCTGGCGGCGTCCGGGTTGCTGGCGTTCTTCGACGTGGTGGTGACCAGCAGCGACGTGGCCCACCCCAAGCCGGCGCCGGACATCTACCTGCTGGCCGCACGGAAGCTGGGCAAGGAGCCGGCGCGCTGCCTGGCGCTGGAGGATTCGCCGGCGGGTATCCGCGCAGCGGTCGGCGCGGGCATGACCGCGATCCAGGTCCCCGACCTGGTGCACCCCGACGAAGACCTGCGCGCGCTCGGCCACCGCATCGTTGGTTCGCTGGTGGACGCGCACGCATTGCTGCTGCCGCACCTACGGTAGAGCCGAGCCACGCTCGGCTGCTCTTCGTGCCGGCAACATGACCGCCTGACCAACGGCGTCGGACCCGGGGCGTTGGACCCGGGGCGTCGGACCAAGGGCGTCGGGATGGTGCCATGCCGGCAACCCCGATGGCGCTTTGATGGGTGTTGCCTTCGGACGCGCACGCCGCGCTGCGCGCGGTTGCCGAGCATGGCTCGGCACTACCGGTCATGCGCGGTGCGGGATTGCCGGGGTGTCATCCGGTCACGCGTTATGTTGGATCGCCCGCACGGCATCCGATCACGTGGCCTGATGCCACATCGGTAGAGCCGAGCCATGCTCGGCTGCTCTCCGTTCCGGCAACATGACCGCCGAACCCCGGGCGTCGGGCTGGTGCCATGCCGGCAACCCCAATGGCGCTTTGATGGATGTTCCCTTCGGACGCGTACGCCGCGCTGCGCGCGGTTGCCGAGCATGGCTCGGCACTACCGGTCATGCGCGGTGTGAGATTACCGGCGCGATCCGATCATGCGCGACGCGGGATTGCCGGCGGGTGATCCGGTCATGTGCGATGCGGGATTGCCGGCGCGTGATCCGGTCATGCGTGGTGCGGGATTGTCGGCGCGTCATCCGGTCATGCGCGGTGTGAGATTGCCGGCACGTGATCCGGCCATGCGCGGTGCGGGATTGCCGGCGCGTCATCCGGTCATGCGTGATGCGGGATTGCCGGCACGTGATCCGGTCATGCGTGATGCGGGATTGCGGGCACGGCATCCCGCATCACGTGGCCTGACGCCACGTCGGTAGAGCCGAGCCATGCTCGGCTGCTCTCCGTTTCGGCAACGTGACCGCCGAACCCCGGGCGTCGGGCTGGTGCCATGCCGGCAACCCAATGGCGCTTTGATGGATGTTGCCTTCGGACACGTATGCCGCGCTGCGCGCGGTTGCCGAGCATGGCTCGGCACTACCGGTCATGCGTGATGCGGGATTGCCGGCGGGTGATCCTGTCATGCGTGATGCGGGATTGCCGGCGGGTGATCCGGTCATGCGTGATGCGGGACTACCAGCGCGTGATCCGGTCATGCGTGATGCGGGATTGCCGGCGGGTGATCCTGTCATGCGTGATGCGGGATTGCAGGTACGGCATCCGGTCATGTGGCCTGATGCCACGTCGGTAGAGCCGAGCCATGCTCGGCTGCTCTTCGTTCCGGCACCATGAACGCCAGACCAAAGAAAAAAAGCCCGGCGCATTGGCCGGGCTTTCTCGTCACGCATCAACCGCGCATCACACCCGGCCGAACACCAGCGCCGCGTTGGTGCCGCCGAAGCCGAAGCTGTTGGACATCACCGTGTTCAACTGCGCCTCCTGGCTGGCGCGCACGATCGGGAAACCTTCGACCAGCGGGTCGAGTTCGCCGATGTTCGCCGAGCCGGCGATGAAGCCGTCGCGCATCATCAGCAGGCAGTAGATCGCTTCGTGCACGCTTGCCGCGCCCAGCGAGTGGCCGGACAGGGCCTTGGTCGAGGACAACGGCGGGATCGATTCGCCGAACACTTCGCGCACCGCCTTCAGCTCGGTGACGTCGCCCAGCGGGGTCGAGGTGCCGTGCGTGTTGAGGTAGTCGATCGGGCCGGACAGGTTGGCCATGGCCATGTTCATGCAGCGCACCGCGCCTTCACCGGACGGGGCGACCATGTCGGCGCCGTCGGAGGTCACGCCGTAGCCGACCAGTTCGGCGTAGATGCGCGCGCCACGGGCCACGGCGTGGTCGTAGTCCTCCAGCACCAGCATGCCGCCGCCGCCGGCGATGACGAAGCCGTCGCGGTCCTTGTCATACGGGCGCGAGGCCGAGGCCGGGGTCTCGTTGAAGCGGGTGGACAGCGCGCCCATGGCGTCGAACATCACGCTCATCGACCAGTGCAGGTCTTCACCGCCGCCGGCGAACATCACGTCCTGGGCACCGTGGCGGATCAGGTCGGCGGCCGCGCCGATGCAGTGCGCGGAGGTCGCGCAGGCGGCGGACAGCGAGTAGCTCAGGCCCTTGATCTGGAACGCGGTGGCCAGGCACGCCGACACGGTCGAGCACATCGTGCGCGGCACCATGTACGGGCCGACCTTGCGCACGCCACGCGCGCGCAGGATGTCGGCCGATTCCACCTGCCACTGGCTGGACCCGCCGCCGGAACCGGCAATCAGACCGGTGCGCGGGTTGGCGACCTGGCTCTCGTCCAGGCCGGCATCGGCGATCGCATCGCGCATGGCGATATAGGCGTACGCCGAGGCGTCGCTCATGAAGCGCTTCACCTTGCGGTCGATCTGCGCGTCCAGGTCCAGTTCGATATTGCCGCCGACGTGGCTGCGCAGGCCGGCTTCGGCGTGGTCGGGCAGGGTGCGGATGCCGGCACGGCCCTCACGCAGTGCGCTGGACACCGTGTCCAGATCGTTGCCCAGGCACGAGGTAATGCCCATTCCGGTAATGACGACGCGACGCATCAGAAGTTCTCGGTGGAGGTGAACAGACCTACGCGGAGGTCCTTGGCGGAATAGATTTCGCGGCCGTCCACCAGCATGCGGGCGTCGGCCTGGGCCATCACCAGCTTGCGGTTGATGACGCGGGTGATGTCGATTTCGTAGCTGACCAGCTTCGCTTCGGGCAGCACCTGGCCGGTGAACTTCACTTCGCCACAGCCCAGGGCGCGGCCGCGGCCGGGGGCGCCGAGCCATGTCAGGTAGAAGCCGGTGAGCTGCCACATGGCATCCAGGCCGAGGCAGCCGGGCATGACCGGGTCGCCGATGAAGTGACAGCCGAAGAACCACAGGTCGGGGCGGATATCCAGTTCGGCGCGTACCAGTCCCTTGCCGTGGGGGCCGCCGTCGTCGCGGATGTCGGTGATGCGATCGAACATCAGCATCGGATCGTTGGGCAGGCGACCGCTGCCCGGGCCGAACAGTTCACCGCGGGCGCTGGCCAGCAGTTGTTCGCGCGAGAACGCGTGGAGACGAGTCATGGAAAGCGCAATCCTGAAGAAGTTGCCATCGGGTGAAGCCGGCCCTGGGGCGGCTGTGTTGCTGGGTTACAAGTGCGCAAGAGTGCAGAGGAAAAGTGATTCAATCAAACGTTTTAACCGTACGCTGGCGTAGTGTTTTCAGCTTGAAAAACGCATGTTGTTGTTATGAAAAGACCATACTCAGGCGTGTGGCTGTAATCTTGTTCATCTAGCAATCCGCTTCCAGGCCCGAGCCTTCCCGACGTGTCCGTTCTGCGCAAAATCATTCACGTGGACATGGACGCGTTCTACGCGTCGGTGGAGCAGCGCGACGATCCGTCGCTGCGCGGGCGGCCGGTGGTGGTGGCGTGGAAGGGCGCACGCTCGGTGGTGTGCGCGGCATCGTACGAGGCGCGGGTGTTCGGGATCCGGTCGGCGATGCCGGCGTTGCGCGCGGAGCGGCTGTGCCCGGACGCGGTGTTCGTGCCGCCGGACTTCGTGCGCTACAAGGCGGTGTCGCGGCAGGTGCGGGAGATTTTCCTGCGGCATACCGATCTGGTGGAGCCGCTGTCGCTGGACGAGGCGTACCTGGATGTGACGGTGCACAAGGGCGGGATGACGGTGGCGACGGAGATCGCGGAGATCATCCGGGCGCAGATCCGGGAGGAGACGCGGTTGACGGCGTCGGCGGGGATCGCACCGAACAAGTTCCTGGCCAAGATCGCCTCGGATTGGCGCAAGCCGGATGGTCAGTTCGTGGTGCCGCCGCATCGCGTGGAGCGCTTCCTGACGCCGCTGCCGGTCAATCGCGTGCCGGGCGTGGGCAAGGTGATGGAGGCCAAGCTGGCCGAGCTGGGGATCGCGACGGTGGGTGATCTGCGCGCGTTGCCGCTGGAGCAGCTGGAAGGGCGGTTCGGCAGTTTCGGTGCGCGGTTGTACCACCGCGCGCGGGGGATCGATGAGCGTGCGGTGGAGCCGGACCAGCCGGTGCAGTCGATTTCGTCGGAGGATACGTTCGCCGAAGATCTGCCGCTGGATGCACTGGACGCGGCAATCGTGGAGCTGGCGGGAAAGACGTGGCAGGCGACGCGGAAGACGGAGCGGGTGGGGCACACGGTGGTGCTGAAGTTGAAGACGTCGCAGTTCCGGATCATTACGCGGAGCTTTACGCCGGAGTCGCCGCCGGAGTCACTGGAAGAGTTGCGCGATATCGCGTTGGCGTTGCGGTCGCGGGTGGATCTGCCGGCGGAGACGCGCTATCGGTTGGTGGGGGTGGGGTTGGGGGGATTCCGGGAGCGTGAGGCGGTGAGCCAGCCGGGGTTGTTCGATCATCTTGATGACTGTTGAGCGTTGGGTGGCGTTTGAAGATCTACGTCAACGTCAACGTCAACGTCAACGTCAACTGCAACTGCAACTGCAACTGCAACTGCAACTGCAATAACGTCAAAAGCCGTGGTGTCCTTGTGCCGACGGTTTGGGCGGCGTGGGTGGGGCTGCGGGACACGCCGTGAATCCATCCCTGGAGGCTCGCGTGCGCCATCCATGGCGCACGACGGTCCCGCAACCCCACCCACGCCACCCTTTGATACCGTGTCGGTGGGCAGGGGAAGTGCAACGGCTACTGCAACTGCAACTGCAACTGCAACGGCAAGTGCAACGGCAAGTGCAACGGCAAGTGCAACGGCAAGTGCAACGGCAAGTGCAACTGCAACTGCGACTGCGACTGCGACTGCTAGGAGCAGTACCCTGTTTAGGGAGGCGGCATTTTTTTCAGTTGGGTTGCATTGGGATCGATCGCCGACCGTGCTTCATCATCTGGCGGTGGCATGAGCTGCGAACGATGCGGTGCCTCATCGCTGGCGGCAGTTTGTGCCGCAATCGGGTCGCATCCCGATGGATCGCCGATCGTGTTTCAACATGCGGTGATGGTTCGAGCTGCGAAAAGTGCGGCGGTTCTACCTCGCTTCAATCCAATGTCACGGCCACTGCATTTCACCCTTGGCGACCTTCGCACTCACCTCCAACGAGCTGACGCCCTGGAGGGTGGGGTAGCGTTTCTTCATCGCGGCAATCAACGCATCGGCGTTGCGGCTGCGTGCGGTTTCTTCGTCGAAGGCGCGGATGTAGGCCGCTGTGAAATCGAGGGCGCTGCTGTCCAGTTTCGCGCCACTGGCGTAGTGGCCAGGGATGACGCGGGCGGGCTTGAGGGCCTTGATGGTGGCGAGGGTGGCGAGCCACTCGGCATGCGACTGCGCGCTCTGGGTGTCGGCCATCCAGACGTGTTCGCCGGCGACGATGGGAATGCCGCCGAGGACGGTGCGCAGGGAGGGAATCCAGACGACGGTGCGGTCCGGGGTCGGGCCGTCGAGGCCGATGATGCGCAGCGGCTGGCCGTCGAGGGTGAGGGCGGTGCCGTCCAGCACCTGCGGGATGACGATGCGTGCGGGTTTGTCGGCGCCCATCTGCGGGCCCCAGTAAGCGAGTTTGCCGGCCTGGGTGGCGGTGATGTGGGCGACGGTCTGGGCGGTGGCGACGATGCGGGCGTCGGGGAACGCGTCCTGCAGGGTGGCCAGGCCGAAGTAGTAGTCCGGGTCGCCGTGGCTGATGTAGATGGTGGTGAGGTGCTTGCCGGAGTCGCGGATGCGCTGCACCAGCTGGGCGGCGTCGGAGGCGGCGAACTGGGCGTCGATCAATACGGCGTCGTGCTGGCCGGTGATCAGGGTGGAGGCCACCGAGAACAGCGCCGGGTCGCCGGGATGGTAGGGCTGCACGTGCAGTGCATGGGTCTGGGCGGCGGCAGCCGCGGCCTCGCTGATGGCGGGGGCGGTCACGCCAAGCGCGGTGGCGACGGCCAGTGCTAGCGTCAGGGCGGTGCGCGAGAAGTTCGGCATCTCAAGGTTTCCTGTGCGGTACGGCCCCGGCATCACGCCGGGACGGGGTAGAGCCGAGCCATGCTCGGCTGCTCTATCGGCGCCGACCACAGGCCGGCGCTTCGGTACAGCCCCGGCATCACGCCGGGACCGGGTAGAGCCGAGCCACGCTCGGCTGCTCTATCGGCACCGACCACCGGCCGGCGCTTCGGTACAGGCCCGGCATCACACCGGGACCGGGTAGAGCCGAGCCATGCTCGGCTGCTCTATCGGCGCCGACCACCGGCCGGCGCTTCGGTACGGCCCCGGCATCACGCCGGGGCCGGGTAGAGCCGAGCCACGCTCGGCTGTTCTGTCGGCGCCGACCACCGGCCGGCGCCTCGGTACGGCCCCGGCATCACACCGGGACCGGGTTAGAGCCGAGCCATGCTCGGCTGCTCTATCGGCGCCGAGCACCGGCAGGCGCTTCGGTACGGCCCCGGCATCACACCGGGACAAGGTAGAGCCGAGCCATGCTCGGCTGCTCTGTCGGTGCCGACCACCGGCCGGCGCCTGCTTCAATACGCAACCGTCGCGATCTGGCGCACGTACTGCGGCGTCTCGATCTCACTGACGAACGCATCGGCGTAGTCGGCGTAGCTGATCCGGCTGTGGCCGTCGGCGGCCGCGAGGAAGGTTTTTGCCTGGGTGCGGAAGCCGCCGCGCTGCGGACCCGGGCCGATCTCGGCAGCGGGGGAATAGAAGGTCCAGTCGAGGTCATCGACGGCCTGCAGCTGCCTGAGCGTGTCGCGCGCGGCCAGGGCGACCGGCTTGTAGGCGTCCGGGAAGCCCTCGGTATCCACCAGCTGCACGCCGGGGGCCACTTCCAGGCTGCCGGCACCGCCGACCATGATGAAGCGCGGCACGCCGGCCTGGCGCGCAGCCTTGACCAGCGCCGCGCTGACGCTGGTGACGGTGCCGGGCGCATCGCCCGGACGCGGGCCGAAGGCGCTGGCCAGCACATCGTGGCCGGCGATCACCGCCGCCAGGGCATCGGTATCGTCCAGCGCGGCGACGGCCAGCTGGGCGCCGTCCAGTTCGGCCGGCAGGTCGTTCTCACGGCGCACGATGGCGGTGACCTGATGACCGCGGGCGAGGGCCTGGCGGGCGATTTCACGACCGATGTTGCCGGTGGCACCAACGAGGGCAATCTTCATGGGGGCGGATCCGTTGAGGAAGGAAGGCCAGCGTATGCGCCATGAATCGTACGAAAAACCGCGTATAACGGTCTAATTTGTTGCACGGATCGATCAGATGGACCGGATAACCGCGATGCATGTGTTCGTGGAGGTGGTCGAGCGCGGCAGTCTCACCGCCGCGGCCGAGGCGCTGGAGATGTCGCGGGCGATGGTCACCCGCTACCTGGCCGAGGTGGAGCGCTGGCTGGGCGCGCGGTTGCTGCACCGGACCACGCGCCGGATCAGCCTGACCGCGCCCGGCGAGGCGGCGCTGCTGCGATTCCGGCAGATGCTGGCGATCGGCGATGAGCTGCATGGCGAGCTGGCCACCGACAATCCCGAGCCGCACGGGTTGATCCGGGTCACGGCGAGCGTGTCGTTCGGGCAGATCCACCTGGCCGCGGCGGTCGCCGATTTCGTCAAGCGCCACCCGCTGACCCGGGTGGAACTGCTGCTGGTGGATCGGGTGGTCAACCTGGTCGAAGAGCGCGTGGATATCGCCGTGCGCATCTCGCGGGCGATCGACCCGGGGCTGATTGCGCGCTGGCTGGCGCCGTGCCGCTCGGTGCTGTGCGCGGCGCCGTCGTACCTGTCCGAGCGGGGCACGCCGACCACCGCCGACGAACTGGCCGGGCACAACTGCCTGACGCACCATTACGTCGGCAAAAGCGTGTGGCACCTGCAGCGCGACGGCCGTGCGATCGCGGTGGCGGTAGGCGGCAACATCAGCGCCAACGAAGCTTCGCTGCTGCTCGAAGCGGTGCGTGCCGGTGCGGGCATCGCGATGCTGCCGACCTACCAGATTGCCCCGCTGCTGCGCAGTGGCGAGCTTGTTGAAGTGCTGCCCGAGTACGACGTGGAAGGCCTGGGCATCCATGCGGTGTACGCATCGCGCCGGCAGCTGCCGACGATCATGCGCAGCTTCCTGGATTTCCTGGTGGAGCGTTTCGCGAGCACGGATTTCCTGGCGCGGATCTGAGGACGACGTGCGTCGCCTCGCACGCGCGGTGCAGTCAAGTGCGGGTGAGCGGGCGCGCCCAGCGCGCGGCGTACACTGTGCCTTCCCACGTCGTTGAAGCGAGTCGCGTCTTGTCGTATCCGTATCCGTTGGTGGTGTTCGATCTGGATGGCACGCTGGTGGACAGCGCGGCCGATATTGCCGAGGCGCTGAACCGCACCCTGCAGGACTGGCAGTTGCCGCGCGTGCCCGAGGCCACGGTGCTGACCTGGATCGGCGATGGGGTGCGGCGGCTCGTGGAACAGGCCTTCGATGCGGCGGGCAGCCAGACCGACCTGGACGCGGTGATGCCCGGTTTCATGCGTCACTACGAAGCCTGCCTGCTGCGCAGTCCGCGCCTGTTCGACGGCGTCGAGCCGGCCTTGCAGGCATTGCAGGCGCGTGATGTGCGGCTTGCCATCTGCACCAACAAGCCATCGGCTCTGGTGGCGCCGCTGCTGCAGCATTTCGGCCTGCAGGCGGTGTTCGCCGTGGTGCTCGGCGGCGATTCGCTGCCCGAGCGCAAGCCGAGCGGCGCACCGCTGCGGTATATCGCCGCGCACTTCGGCGTAGCGCCGGAGGCGGCATTGATGGTGGGCGACTCGATCACCGATTACCTCGCTGCCGTCGATGCGGGCATGCCGGTGGCGCTGGTGCGCTATGGGTATCCGCGCGGGCTGGACCTGGACACCGTCCAGGCCGTGGCGGTGATGGATGACCTTCAGGAATTGCTGGCGCTATAGCGCGGGTGAAGCCCTGGTCCACGGAGCAGGCGTGGGGTTGGTGAGACGGCCGGTGGTTGGTGTGTTTTGCTGGTCCAAGGCTGCTTGCCCGCTGTCTTGGGTGTTGTTGGGGGAGCGGGAGCGCGTCGCGCCTTGGTGGCGCGACGGCTGGAAAGGCTGCCGAGCATGGCTCGGCACTACGGCATGCCTGGGGTGGAGCGGCACTCGGGCTGCCGAGCATGGCTCGGCACTACGGCATGCCTGGGGTGGATCGGCATTCGGGCTGCCGAGCATGGCTCGGCACTACGGATGCCTGGGGTGGATCGGCATTCGGGCTGCCGAGCATGGCTCGGCACTACGGATGCCTGGGGTGGATCGGCATTCGAGTTGCCGAGCATGGCTCGGCACTACGGGATGCCTGGGGCGGCCCGGCATTACCTCGGCTGGTAACGCACGCTCAGGCGGTACTCGCGGCCGGGCTGGTTGTACCAGCCCACCGTTTCGTACTCGCGGTCGAACACGTTGCTGACCCGACCCAGCACCGACCAGTCACGGCTCAGCGCGTATTCCAGGCGCAGATCGACCGTGCCGTAGCCGGCCAGGCGCACCGTGTTGGCCGCATTGTCATAACGCTTGCCGGCACCGTTGGCCGTGATGCCCGCGCGGAAGCCGCCGAAGCTGCGGTCGATGTCCAGGCGGGCGGTGTTCTGCGCGCGGCGTGCCAGCCAGTTGTCGAACTGCGCGCTGCCATCGGTGCGGTTGCGCGGATCGGTGTGGCTGAGCTGGGCATTGACGTCGAAGCCGGCCCAGGCGATCGCGCCGGTCAGTTCCGCGCCACGGATACGCGCCTTCTCCACCTGCGACATCATGAAGGTGGTGGCGTCGTAGGTGATCAGGTCATCGATGCGCGTTTCGTACACATCCAGGCCCCAGCGCCAGCCGTCGCCCTGCTGGGCGATGCCGAGGTTGGCGCTCTTGGAGGTCTCCGGATCCAGGCCCGGCACGCCGCTCCACGGATCGTAGAGGTCGCTGAAGGTCGGCGCCTTGAAGGCGGTGCCGTAGCTGGCGTTGAGGCGGAAGCCGCTCCCCAGTTCCATGCCCCAGCCGAGGCTGCCGGTGGTGTGGTTGCCGAACTGTTCGTTGTCGTCGTTGCGCACGCTGGCCTGCAGGTGGTGCGCGCCGAAGCGGCCCTGGTACTGCAGGAACACGCCGGTGTTGTCGCGGCTGTCGACCAGGTAGCCGGCGCTGCTGCCGTCCAGGTTGTCCTGGCTCCAGTCGACGCCGGCGCTGAGCAGCTGGCCGTCGGCGATGTCGATGTCGGCCTGCGCCGAGGCGCTGTCGCGGTGGGTCTGCGCCGCGCCCAGCCAGGTGCTGCCGTTGTAGTTTTCCGACTCGTTGTCGGCGCGGCCGACGTTGACGGTCAGGTTGAAGCGCTCGCCGGGGCTGTAGCGGACCTTGCCGCCGAGCACCTGCTGCAGCGTCTCCGAGTAGTTGTAGTAACCGTCGTAGTGGTTCTCGCCCTTGGCGCGCAGCGCGGTGCCTTCCACGCTCAGCGCGTCGGTCAGCGCGTAGCCGCCACGCAGGCTCATGGACAGGTTCCGGTAGCCGTCGCGGTCGGGTTCGTCGGCGCCGCAGCCGGCGAACGTGGCCGCATCGCCGCGGCAGGCGTTGATGCCGTCGGTGTGCTGGTAAGCGATGTCGGTGCCGAACCAGCCGCGCTCGCCGCTGCCGCCGAAGCCGCCGCTGGCCTCGCGCAGGCCGTTGCTGCCGCCGCCGAGTTGCAGGTGCGGAGCGAAGGTGCCGGTGTTGCGGCGGGTGAAGATCTGGATCACGCCGCCGATTGCATCGGCGCCGTACAGGCTGGACTGCGGGCCGCGCACGATCTCGATGCGTTCGATCTGCGCCAGCGGCAGGTCCTGGATCATCGCCAGGCCGAGGTCGCCGGTATTGATCCGCACGCCGTCGACCAGCACCAGGGTGTGGGCCGAGTTGGTACCACGCAGGAACAGCGAGCTCTGCTTGCCGAGGCCACCGCTGTTGTTGAGGTTGATGCCGGCACGGCCACGCAGCAGGTCCTGCAGCGAGGGCGCCTGGCTGCGCTCGATCTCGGCGCGGTCGATCACCTGCGCTGGCGAGATGCTGTCCTGCAGGGCGATCGGGGTGCGCGTGGCGGTGACCAGCACCTGGTCCAGCGCGGCGGTGTCGTCCTGTGCGGATGCCAGCAGCGGCAGGGCCGACAGTACGGCCAGGGAAAGAACGCGGGTTTGCAGCTTCATCGATGACTCCATGCACCGCGCACGCCCGCGCGGCAAGGGGTGGGGATGATCGCGCTGCAGGGAGTCACTCGACGGAGAGCGGGCACACGGCGCCGCTTGCCGCCGCCATGCCCGCCGCATCGCAACCAGTCGTCTTCCAGGCCGGTCTCCGGGCTCGCATGTCGATGGCGGTGCCATCGCGCCAGGCGCCTTCCCATGCCGGAGCACAGTGGCGTGTTGCCTGGTGTATCCATGCTTACCGTTGCGGGGGCAGCGCCGGAGTGGCGGCGTGGCACAGGGCCTGACGCGTCACCGGCTTCCCGTTTCAACCTGGCGGCATCGCAGCCCCAGGTCACCTGAAAGTGCGCGCAGTCTAAGCCATCGGCCGGGGGGATGGAGCGCAGCGGTTAGAATATGCCTCGCTTTTTCGATGTGATCTCCATGACCCCACTGTGGTTGCAGCACTCCGGCACCGACGCCCGTGACCCCCACCGGCCCGTCGCAGCGGGTCGCCGGCGGGGCGTGGCATGATCCTCGACCTGATCCGCCACGCCAGCACCGGCCGCGATGGCCACCTGGACGGTCGCACCGACCCGGCCCTGGACGAAGGCAGTACCGATGCCCTGTGCGCCCGGTATGCCGCGCTTGGCTGGGAACGCGTACTAAGTTCGCCGCGACAACGCGCGCTGGCCACCGCCGATGCGCTGGCGCTGCCGCGCGGGCTGGCCGTGATCGCCGATGACGAGTGGGAAGAACTCGATTTCGGGGACTGGGATGGCCAGGCGCTGGACGCACTGCCGATGCAGCAGCTGTCGTCATTCCACCTGGACCCGCATGCCAACCCGCCGCCGCATGGCGAGAGCTGGGGCCACTTCGAGCGGCGCATCGTGCGTGGCCTGCATCGCCTGCTGGATGAGCCCGACGCGCCGTCCACGCTGATCGTCAGCCACGGCGGACCGTTGCGCATGGTGTTGTCGCAGGTCTGCGGGATGCCCATGGCGATGTGCTGGGCGCTGCGCATCGATCACGGCACGCGGTTGCAGCTGCGCGTGGAGCGCGAAGGCGACCGCCTCTGGGGCGAGCTGCTGGAACTGCAGCAGGCCTGATCAGGCGCGCTCGTCGTCCGTGTCGAACGGCGGCGCATCGCCGCTGTCGTCGTCATCGCGGCGCTCGGCGGTGCGGTCGTAGACCGGGCCGGACGCCGGCGGGGCCTTTTTCAGCGGCTTGTCGGCGATGATCGCGTCGTACTCGGCGACCAGTTCGATCCGGCGCGCTTCCGGCAGCTCCTGCCAGTGGCAGTCCTGCAGCGCGCCTTCCAGCGAGTAGAGCAGGTTGAGGCTGGGCTTGAAGCCGGCCCGGCGAACCTTGACGAAGGCGCCGACCGCGCCGATCGCGGTCAGCTCCTCGGGCGTGCGCAGACCGACCTGGCGCAGCCATGCCGCGCTCTTGGGACCGATGTTGCGCAGCTTGACGCTCATCCCAGCGCCTCCACGAAGACCGCGGCGATCGCTTCCAGCCCGGCCTGGTCCTCGGCATCGAAGCGCGCCAGTGACGGGCTGTCCAGGTCGAACACGCCGATCAGCGTATCGCCCTTGACCAGCGGCACCACCAGTTCCGAGCGCGACGCCGAATCGCAGGCGATGTGGCCGGGGAAGGCCTCCACGTCCTCGATGCGCTGGGTCACCCGCTGGCTGGCGGCCGCGCCGCACACGCCCTTGTCCAGCGGGATGCGCACGCAGGCGGGCAGGCCCTGGAACGGGCCGACCACCAGCTCGGTGCCGTCGTAGAAATAGAAGCCGACCCAGTTGAGGTGCGGCAGCGCGTGGTAGACCAGCGCGGACAGGTTGGCTGCATTGGCGATGCGGTCGCGCTCGCCATGCACCAGCGCGCGGGCCTGGGCCAGCAGCTGGCCGTACTGTTCCGGCTTGCTGCCGGTGAGCGTGGAAGTATCGAACATGGGCCGAGTCTAGCAAGCAGCGGGCTGCGCCGGGACCGTCGATAATGCACCGCACCTTCCCGACCGCTACGCCGATGACCGCCAATCCGCCCCCCGCCCTGTACGTGACCGGTACCGACACCGGCATCGGCAAGACCTTCGCCAGCTGCGTGCTGCTGCACGCCTTGCGCCGGCAGGGCGGCCGCGCGGTGGGCATGAAGCCGGTGGCCAGCGGCTGTGAGCTGACCGCGGACGGCCTGCGCAACGAGGACGCCACCGCGCTGCTGGCGGCCAGCGACCCGCGCCCGGCCTATGCCGACCTCAACCCGTACGCCTTGCCCCTGCCGCTGGCGCCGGAGCTGGCCGCCGCCGAAGCCGGCGTGAGCCTGGCGCTGGCGCCGATCGAGGCCGCCTTCGCGCGGTTGCGGGCGCAGGCCGACACGGTGGTGGTGGAGGGGGTGGGCGGCTGGCTGGCACCGTTGTCGGGCACGCTCGACCAGGACGACCTGGTCAAGGCGTTGCGGCTGCCGGTGGTGATGGTGGTCGGCCTGCGCCTGGGCTGCCTCAACCACGCGCGCCTGACCGCCGCGGCGATCGCGGCCAGCGGGGCAACCTGCATCGGCTGGATCGGCAACGAGGTGGACCCGCAGATGGCGCGCATCGACGACAACATGGCCTTGCTGCGCGCGCGCCTGGCGATGCCCTGCCTGGGGCGGCTGCCGTTCGCGCCCGGGGCGGACCCGGCCGGGTTGGCGGATTGCCTGCGCCTGCAGGAGGCGTAAGGCGTCCGAGCGCGGCGAGGCAGCCACGCATGGCGTGGCGCTACCCTGGCCGGCCCCAACCGGGTAGAGCCACCCCATGGGTGGCTGGCGCGACCATGGCAGGGTTCCAATCCGCGTAGAGCCACCCCATGGGTGGCTGGCGCGGAGTGCGGTTGAGGGGAGCGTTCATCCGCCGCGCAGGGCGCAGGCCAGTCGGCCCAGCGTGCTGATCGCCGCCACATAGCGCTCGTCCAGCTCCTGGCAGCAGGACAGCCGCAGGCAATGCCGGTAGCGCGCGCCGCGCGAATAGACCTGGCCGGGCATGAACACCACGCCGTGCGCCAGCGCCTGCTCGAACAGCTCGCCGGTGTCGATGCCCGGCGGCAGTTCCACCCACAACAGGAAGCCGCCGGTGGGCTGGGTGGCCAGGGTGCCGGCGGGGAAGTGCTGGGCGATCAGGCTGCGCACGCGCCGTACCTGGTCGCTGTACAGGCGACGCAGCCGGCGCAGGTGCTGCTCATAACTGCCCGCTTCCAGGAACGCGCCGACCGCTTCGCCGAGCAGGCGCGGTTCGGCCCCGGTGGACTGGAACTTGAGCAGCTGGATGTCCGCAGCGAAGCGCCCGGCATCGAGCCAGCCGACCCGGTAGTCCGGGGCCAGAGTCTTGGAGAAGCTGCTGACCACCATCACCCAGCCATCGTCATCGAACGCTTTGAGCAGGGGCGACAGCGGCTCCTGGAACTGCAGTTCGGCGTACACCGCGTCTTCGATCAACGGAATCCGATGGTGGTTCACCAGCGCGGCCAGCCGCTGCTTCTCGGCCACCGGCATGGTGAAGCCAAGCGGGTTATGCACGCTCGGCATGGCCACGATCGCGGCCAGCGCGCCTTGTTCGAGCTGCGCGGCGACGGCGCCCACGTCCAGCCCGAGGCGCGGGTCGGTGGGCAGTTCGATCGCCTTCAGGCCCAGGTTGCTGAGCAGTGGATACAGGTTGAAATACGACGGCGCTTCGATGCCCACGGCATCGCCCGGCCGGGTGACCGCACGCAAGGCGAGCTGCAGCGCTTCCATCGCGCCGTGGGTGAGCACCAGGCGTTCGACGCTGGTGTGCAGCCCGAGCCGCGGGCCGCGCCGCACGATCTGTTCGAGCAGGCGGGTAGCGGCATTGGGGCGCGCGTAGGTTTCCACCATGCCGGCGCGGCGCAGTACCTGTGCGGTGCTGCGGGCGAGCTTGTCGCCGGGATAGAAGCGGCGGCCCCGGGGCCCGGCGAAGGCGAGGTCGACGATGCCGGGCTGCTGCTGCGCCGCCAGCACACGGGCCATCATCAGCTGCTGGGCCTGGGTGGTCGCCAGCGAGGGGGCCTGGCGCAGCGAGCGGGTGGGCTCGGCCAGGCGCGCGCTGACCACGAAGCCGGCCTTCGGCTGCGGCACCACCAGCCCGGCGTCTTCAAGCTGGCGATAGGCGGCGATGACCGTGTTGAGGCTGAGCTGGCGCTGGGCGGCGAGACCGCGCAACGAGGGCAGCCGCGTGCCCACCGGAAGCCGGCCGCTGTGGATCGCATCGGCCATTTCGTCGGCCAGGGTCTGGTAGAGGTTGGCTGCCATCGGGTGCCCGCAGGAATCTGTAACCATGCGGATGGCCAAACACTGGCTCTGTATCCGCTTCCTGGCGCAGCCTAGCATGGTCCTGTCAGCGCGCCAGGCCACCGCCGCCGCGCATCCTGGCCATTCCCTCGCGCACGGCGGTGCGGTGTTCGCCGTGCGTTTTTTTCAGATCAACGGCCGGCGTGTGCGGGCTTTCGCTGGTTTGGGCGGGTACGGGTGCGCTTGCGGGACACGCCGCAAGTACGTCCCTGTAGGCTCGCGTACGCCATCCATGGCGTACGACGGTCCCGCAAGCCCACCCGTACCCGCCCCAGACAGTCGGCTGGGGCGCAGCGAACAGGCTCAAGCACAGCTACAGCGGCAGCCGCAGCGAAGCATCAGCTACAAGCATCAGCCTTGCTGTCTTTGCTTCGCGCTTCCAGGGTTTTCGACGGCTACCAGCCCACTGTCTGGGACGGGGGTGTGGGGGTTCGCGGGACCGTCGTACGCCAGGGATGGCGTAAACGAGCTTACAAGGATGTACTTGCAGCGTGTCCCGCGAACCCACACACCCCCGACCAGCGCGGGAGAAGCGGACATCGACGATCTACAGGAAAAGCATCACCGCGCAGACAACGTCGACACCAACCTCGGCTTCTCGCGGTACAGCGCCGGATACTGCTGCTTCAGGGCCGCCACCTTGGGCGCATCGTTGATCTGGATGTACTGAGATTCCGGATGCAGGGTGAGGTAGTTCTGGTGATAGCCCTCGGCCGGGTAGAAACGCTTGCCGCCGTCGACCTGGGTGACCACCGGCGCCGCATACGCCTTGGCGCGCTGCAGCTGGTCGATATAAGCGCGCGTGGCGTCGCGTTGTTTGGGGTCATCGACGTACACCGCCGAACGGTACTGGGTGCCGCGATCCGGACCCTGCCGATTGAGCAGCGTCGGGTCATGCACCACCGAGAAGAACACCTGCATCAGTTGTCCGTAGCTGACCTTCGACGGATCGTAGGTCACCTGCACCGCCTCGGCATGGCCGGTGCGGCCACTGCCCACGCGCGGATAGCTGGCATCGGCCGCGCTGCCGCCGATGTAGCCCGACACCGCGTTGTCCACCCCGTTGATGTGCTGGAACACCCCCTGCACGCCCCAGAAGCAGCCACCAGCGAAGACCACCTGCGCGCGCGTGATGCCGGGTTGTCTGACATCGGCGCTGCCGCTCGGTGCGGGCACGGTGACCGGCGCCTGTGCCTGCGCGGCATGCACCGGGCCATCCACACTCAGCACGGCGGTGAGCGTGAGTGCCGCGATCACCGCGGCGATGCCGCCGGCAACCAGTTTGTCCATTGCGATCTTCATCGAAGGCCTCCAGGGCTCAACCGAACGTAAAGGCGTAGGCGTGCACACCCGGATCGAGGAACTCGATCTCGAACGTCCGTTCGCGCACCTCGCCGGATTGGCGGATCAACTGATACAACCGGTGCCCGCCGACCTGGCCGCTGCCGTCGGCCGACACATCGCCGCCGGCGGCAGCACCCGGCGGCTGGCCGTCGATGCGCACGCGGAAGCGCACCGGCCTGCCATCCACCGCCGGGGCCAGCACCAGGTGCAGGTCGCGGGCATGGAAGCGGAAGGCGATGCGGCCCCCGGGCGCCTCCAGGCGAGCGTCTTCATCGCCCACCGTCCAGCGCCCGCCCAGCGCCCACTGGTTCAGCGCCAGCGTGGCCGGCACGGTGTAGTCGGTGGCCCGGTCCGGCTGCTGCCCGCCGGGCGAGGCGAAGCTCTGCGCGCGTGCATGGCCGAGGTAGGTCTCCGGCGACTTCAAGTTGCGCATGTCCGCCTGTTGTTCCACCCCATCGCGCGGTGTCGCGCCCGCCATCGCCATCGCCTGCGCCGGCTCGCCGGGCAGCGTGTTGCCGGCCTCGCGCAGCAGTTGGCGGATGATCTGCTCGGACTGGGCGTAGTTGCCTTCGCCGAAGTGGTGCGCGCGGATACGGCCCTGTGCATCGATGAAGTAATGCGCCGGCCAGTAGCGGTTGTTGAAGCCGCGCCAGATCGCAAAATCATTGTCGATGGCCACCGGGTAGGTGACCTTCAGGTCCTTCACCGCGCCCTGCACGTTGCCCAGGCTGCGCTCGAAGGCGAACTCCGGCGCGTGCACGCCGATCACCACCAGGCCATGGTCGCGGTAGCGCTCGGCCCACTCGCGCACGTAGGGCATCGCGCGCAGGCAGTTGATGCACGAGTAGGTCCAGAAATCGACCAGCACCACCTTGCCGCGCAACGCCTCGGCGCTCAGCGGCGGGCTGTTGAGCCAGCCGGTGGCCCCGGCCAGCGAGGGCAGGGTGCCTTCGACCGGCAACGGCGTACCCGCCGGTGCGTCGGCGGCCATCATCATCGATCCGCCTTCCGCCGGCCCCTGGACGGGCAGCACATCCAGCAGGCCCTGTTCCAGCTTGGCCGTGCTCACCGTGGACAGGCGGGTCAGCACGCCGGTGTCCCAGCCCATGCCGATCGCCACCACCGCCACCAGCGCGGCCACGCCCAGCGCGCGGCGGATCCACTCGCCCACGCCCAGGCGCTGCTTGAGCGCGGCGAACACCCGCCCGCCGATCCAGATCGCCAGGGCCAGCGAGGTCGCCGCGCCCAGCGCGTAAGCCAGCAGCAGCCCGCTGGTGCCGACGCTGGCGCCATGCAACGCCGCGCCGGTGAGGATCAGGCCGAGGATCGGCCCGGCGCACGGTGCCCACAGCAGGCCGGTGGCGATGCCGATCAGCAGCGAGGTGCCCACCCCGCCGCGGCCGGCGTCACTGGCGGCATCGGCCGATGCGCTCAGCCGCGCGCCCAGGCGCTGGAACGGCGACAGCAGCCGGTTGGCCAGCGACGGCCAGAGCAGGGCCAGCGCGAACACGGCCATCACCACCAGCGCGATCCAGCGCCCGATCTGGTTGGCCTGGGCCACCCATTGGCTGCCGACCGCCGCCAGGCTGGCCACCACCGCGAACATCAGCGTCATGCCCACCAGCAGCGGCAACCCGCTGCGCAGGAATGGCCGGTCCGAACGGGCGAACACGAAGGGCAGCACCGGCAGGATGCACGGGCTGAGGATGGTGAGTACGCCGCCGAGGTAGGCCAGGACAAGCAGGAACATGGTCAGATCCTTCCAGGATGCAGGGGAAAGCGGCGCTCAGGCCGCGCTGAAGCTCATCGCCACGCCGTTCATGCAATAGCGCAGCCCGGTGGGGCGGGGACCGTCATCGAAGACGTGGCCGAGGTGCCCCCCACAACGCCGGCAATGGGCCTCGATGCGGATCATGCCCAGGGTGGTGTCGCGGTCTTCCTCGACCGCGCCATGCAGCGGTGCCCAGAAGCTGGGCCAGCCGGTGCCGCTGTCGAACTTGGTGGAGGAGGAGAACAGCGGCAGCGCGCAGCCGGCGCAGTTGAACGTGCCCCGCCGGTGTTCCTTGTTGAGCGGGCTGCTGAACGGCCGTTCGGTGCTCTGCTGGCGCAGCACGGCGTACTGCGCCGGGCTGAGCTGTTCACGCCACTGCGCGTCGGTGCGCATCACCTCGAAGCGACGGGCCGGGGCGGCCGGTGCGGCCGGGGCCGGGCCGCTGCACGCGGCCAGGCCGAACAGGCCGGCGGCGGCCGTCATGGCCCCCATGCCAAGCACATTGCGACGGGAGTAACGCATGGCCGATCTCCAGGTCTGGATACGATGCGGCCATGCTGCGCCCGGCCCGGTCAACGAATCCTCACGCAGGATTAAATTTTCCGTGACACATCCGGGGGCGGATCGGCCGACAATGCAGGCCATTCCCCAGACCGGCCCGCCCGTACCGATGAGCAGCGCCAAGCGTGTCCTGATCGTCGAAGACGATGTCCACATCGCCAACCTGCTGCGCATGCACCTGCGCGACGAGGGCTATGAGGTCACCCATGCCGCCACCGGCGACGAGGGCCTGGCCCTGCTCGAGGCGCAGCCGTGGAGTGCGCTGGTGCTGGACCTGATGCTGCCCGGCGTGGATGGGCTGGAAATCTGCAAGCGGGCCCGGGCGATGACGCGCTACACCCCGATCATCATCACCAGTGCGCGCGCCAGCGAAGTGCACCGCATCCTCGGCCTGGAACTGGGGGCGGACGACTACCTGGCCAAACCGTTCTCGATGCTGGAGCTGGTGGCACGGGTGAAGGCGCTGCTGCGCCGGGTGGAGGCGATGGCGCAGAACGCGCGCATCGATGCCGGTGAAACCGAGGTGGCCGGGCTGCGCATCGACCCGGTCGCACGTACCGCCCAGGTCGAGGGTCGAGCGCTGGAACTGACCCCGCGCGAGTTCGACCTGCTGTACTTCTTCGCCCGCCATCCCGGCCAGGTGTATTCGCGGATGGACCTGCTCAACCAGGTCTGGGGCTACCAGCACGACGGCTACGAGCACACCGTCAACACCCACATCAACCGGCTTCGCAACAAGATCGAGCGCGACCCGGCCAGCCCGCAGCGCATCCAGACGGTGTGGGGCCGTGGCTACAAGCTGGTGGGCGGCGACGGAGACGCGTCGTGATCCGGCTGACCCTGTCCCAGCGCCTGTCGGTGGTGTTCTGCGCCCTGCTGCTGGTGTGCTGCGGCGCGCTGATGTGGATCCAGATGCGCAGCACCGCCATGCATGAGCAGGAAACCGTGCAGCGCTTGTCGCGCGGGCTGGCCGAGCACATCGCGCGCAGCGGTGAACTGATGGATGCGCGCGGCATGCGCGGTGGCGAGGTTCGCGCGCTGTTCGGCAAGCTGATGGCGGTCAACCCCAGCGTCGAGGTGTACCTGCTGGACGACGAGGGCCGCATCCTCGGCCACGATGCGCCCGATGGACACCTCAGGCGCGACCGCGTGGACCTGGCGCCCGTCCGCGCGCTGCTGCGCGACGAGCCGTTGCCGATCCTCGGCGACGACCCGCGCAGCGCGACCGGGCGCAAGGTCTTCAACGCCGCGCCGCTGTGGGTGCAGGGGCGCCAGGCCGGCTACATCTACGTGGTGCTGGTGGGCGAGCAGCGCGAGGTGCTGGCCGCCAACATCGCCGCCAACGCGACCCTGCGCACCACCTTGTGGTCACTGGCGATCCTGGCCGCGGTCGGGCTGTTGGCCGGCGTGGTGGCGTTCCGCTGGGTTACCCGGCCGCTGCGCCAGCTGACCCGGCGCATCCAGGCCTTCGACGTGGACGCCGCCGGCGCCGGCACGCCACTGCCGCCGACCCCGCTGCGTCCCGGTGAGCGCGACGAACTGGCCATCCTGCAGCACAGCTTCGGGCACATGGGCCAGCGCCTGGGCGAGCAGTGGCAGCAGCTGCGCGAGCAGGACCTGCAGCGCCGCGAGCTGGTGGCCAACATCTCGCACGATCTGCGCACGCCGCTGTCCTCGCTGCACGGCTACCTGGAAACGCTGGCCCTCAAGGACGCCACGCTCAGCGCCGACGAGCGCCAACGCTATCTGTCGATCGCCTTGTCGCAGAGCCACAAGGTCGGGCGCCTGGCCCAGGCCCTGTTCGAGCTGGCCCGGTTGGAACACGGCGGTGTCGTGCTGGACCGGCAGGCGTTCTCGCTGCCGGATCTGGTCCAGGATGTGTTCCAGAAATTCGAGTTGGCTGCGGAGTCGCGCCGGCAGGCACTGAGCGCCGATATCGCGCCCGGGTTGCCGCCGGTGGTGGCGGACCTGGCCTTGATCGAGCGGGTGCTGACCAACCTGCTCGACAACGCGATCCGACATACCCCCGAAGGTGGCCGTATCACCGTGACGCTGCGCGCGGCCGACGGCGAGGTGCAGGTCAGCGTGGCCGACAGCGGCCCCGGGATCGCGCCGGAGCGGCGCGACACGTTGTTCACCGCGATGCCTGCGCTGGGCAGCCAGCGACCGGACAGTGGCGGGCTGGGCCTGCTGATCGTGCACCGCATCCTGCAGCTGCATGGGCGTGACATCCGTCTGCTGGAGAGCCGGGAAGGCGCGTTGTTCGTGTTCTCGTTGCCCGCCGCGCGCTGAGCAGCACGCGGGGGCTCAGGCCTCTGGCAGCAGCAGCCGGAAGCGCGCGCCACCGAGTACCGAGTCGCAGACATCCGCGCTGCCACCGTGCTTGGTGGCGATGATGTGGACCAGGGCCAGGCCCAGTCCGAAACCGTCGGGGTGTCGCTGCAGCTGCACGTAAGGCTGGAAGATGCGCTCACGATCGGCCGGGGCCACGCCCGGGCCGTCGTCATCCACGGCGATGACCAGCCCCGATCCAGCGACATGCAGGCTCACGACCACCTGACCGACTGCGTGCCGCCGTGCATTGCCGATCAGGTTGCCCAGCGCCAGCATCAGCGCATCGCGGTTGGCCACCAGGGTGCGCTGATGAGGGGGCTGGAAGCAGAGCCTGGGGCTGCGGTCGCCGGCGGCGGGAAAACGCTGCCCGAGCGCCTCGAACAGCTGCGCAATGTCCAGCCGGTGCGTGGCCACCCGGGGGCTGCGGCCGAACTGTGCGTAGGTCACCCCGGCAGCGGCCAATTGCTCCAGCCGCGCCACATCGGTTTTCAGGCCGTCCAGCAGTTCCGCGCCTTCCGGGTCTTCGTCGCCGATCTGCATCATGGCCAGTGCGAAGCGCATTCGTGCCAATGGGGTGCGGGTTTCATGGGCAACCGCCTGGGACAGGATCCGCTGCCCTTCCATCACGTCCTGCAGTTGCGTTGCCATGCTGGACAGCGCCTCACGCAGCGGCCGCACGAGGTGGGTACTGACGGCAGGTGCCGCGACGGCCAGCTCTCCCTGCTGGATCGCCAGCGCCATGTGCCCCAGCGCATAGACATCGCGCCACAGCCGATAGACCAGGAAATACAGGGGTAGCGCGATGGCGACGATGAAGATGCTGATCATCACCGCCGTATCCACGCGCTCGCTGTCGTACCAGGCAACATCGGCCTGCTCGGGCTCGGAGAAATCGCCCAGCACCAGCACCTGTGTGGCGCCGGGAAGGCGCTGGTAGCTGAAGTGACCGTCCGGCGACAACACCAATCCCCCCTGATCCAGATGCTTCAGCGACGGCGGATCCAATACGTGCGGTGCCTCGGCGAGCGTCATGACCCGCAGCGGGTAGGCGAACTGCGTCTGCAGCAGCCGGGTCAGCTGCGGCCAATCCGCCTTGGGGGTGTCGGCATAGCGCGCATGCAGGAGATGGTGGATCCCCTGCAGCTGCGTGCGCACCTGCTGATCCTCGCCCTGCTCGGTCAGCGTCGCCCACAGGTACAGCCCGCACGCGATCAGGACGAAGTAGGCCAGTACGAAACCCAGGCAATAGCGCAGGAAGAGGCGGAAATGCCCGGTGCGGTGGATGGCGGTATCGCGGGGCGCCATCGTATTCAATCCCAGCCGGCTCGATTGAATAGATAGCCCTTGCTCCGGATGGTCTTGATGCGCTCGGGTACCTCGCCCAGATCGCCGAGCTTGCGGCGCAGCCGTGAAATGCGGGCATCGATCGAGCGATCCAGGCCGTCGAAGCCGATGCCGCGCAGGTCGCGCAGCAGATCGTCCCGGCTGAGTATCGTCCCGGCACTTTCGGCCAGGCATAGCAACAGGTCGAACTCGGCCGTCGTCAATTCGATACGCCCAGACTGCAGGGTAACCTCGCGGGTATCGCGTTCGATGCGCAGCTGCCCGAAGCACAGTGTCGGACGCGTCCGTCGCTGGCCGGTGTCGCGACGCAGGTGCGCGCGTATGCGCGCCAGCAGCACGCGCGGTTCGATCGGCTTGCCGATGTAATCGTCCGCACCCAGCTCCAGCCCAAGCACCTGGTCGATATCGTCGGTGCGAGCGCTCAACATGCAGATCACCCCGCTGAAACGCGGCCGGATCGAGGCGCAGACGGCAAAGCCATCGATGCCGGGCAGGGTCACATCCAGCAGGACCACGGCCGGGGCCAGACCGGGAATGCGCTCCACCGCGCCTTCGCCGCTGAGCACATGCACCACATCGTAGCCATGGCGCACGAGATAGGCGCTGACCAGGGCGCCAAGACGCGCGTCATCCTCCACCAGCACGATATCAACCATCGCGGCGCTACCTTGTCTTCCCTGCCTGGCGCGATCCTAAGGCAGCACGAGCGGGAGCCGAGGTGTGCGCTGAACGTACCCGTCAGCCTGTGCATCCGGGAGGCCTGCGTGGGGGCGAACACATGGTGAAACCGAGGTGGAACACGTCCTGAGATGTCTTGATCGGACGGTCTTATGGCATGCGTGCGGACGCGTGGAAGACGTGCCGTAGTGTCGCGTTCCACCCGCTGTTACCGACGGTTACAAACGGTCGAGAGCGGTTGCGCGACTCACACGCGCGCTGCACTGACACACCCTCGCCGCGAACCCACGCTGTGCACTCCCAACCAAGGAGTCACCCATGTACATCAAGCGGTCCCTCATTGCCCTTTCGTTGGCCCTGGTCGCCACCACCGCCCAGGCCTCTCCTGCCGACCGCGAGGGCGCCTATGTCTACGGCGGCGTCGGCAAGGTCCACGGCCACTGGAAGGTGCCGGCAGCCGATGGCGCAGCCGGTGCGGCGCAGAAGCAGAGCGGTTCGCAGAAGGGTTACGTCCTCGGCGCCGGCTACCGCTTCGGGCCGTACCTTGCAGCGGAAACCTCTTTCGATACGACGATCGGCAACCGCCGGCAGGCCGGATCAGGCGTTTTCACCAGCCGCTCCTTCAACGTGGGCGGCGTAGGCCTGATTCCTGTTGGCGAGCATGTCGAGTTGTTCGGCAAGCTCGCGGTGGGAAGCCGTCAGCAGGGCATTCTGGCGCCGGCCGGTACGGACCAGAAGCGCGTGAAGCAGAGCACATTCGCCGCCACGCCCAGTCTCGGTGCCAACGTGTATCTGACCGACGCACTCGCGTTGCGGGCCGAGTACACGATCCCGATGTCGGCCAACAAGAAGGTTCAACAGGCCGCCGGCGTGGAGAAGATGCGCCTCAACAGCTGGAACGTGGGCATGTCCTACGCCTTCTGATCGGCAACGCCATCGCCATCGCCATCGCCGACCGCTGCGGCCGGCGGTGGCCTGTTCGCGATCCTGGCGGGAGGAATCTCTGTATGAGTGGTATCTGTGGCGTCGTCGTGCGCCCTGGAAAATGTTCGGCTGGCCTGCCGCACCGCGTGGACGCCATGAGTGCGGCGTCGCGCCACGGCGGCCGCGCGCCGTCGGCCTGGTGCGATGAGAGCAACGGCGTGGCGATGGCGCGATTGCATCAGGTGGGTGGCACGCCATCGTCCCCGCAGCGTTCCCTGTGCGGGCGCTATGTGCTGTGCCTGGACGGTACGCTGTATACCCGTGCGGCGCTGCAGCGCGAGTTTGCGATGTCTGCGGGAGCCAGCGAGGACGATGCGACGCTGCTGCTGCGCTCCATCGCTGCCCGAGGACTGCAGCGCACGTTGACCCAGTGCGATGGGGACTTCGCGCTGGCCGTATGGGACCGCCAGGAACAGGTCCTGTGGCTGGCCCGCGACCGGGTCGGCGCGCGGCCGCTGTACTACGGCTGGTGCCACGGCGATCTGCTGTTCGGCATGGGGCTGGCCTCGCTGCACGGCTATCCCGGCTTCCAGGCGCCGATCAATCGCGACGCGCTGCCGCTGTTGCTGCGCTTTGGCTACATTCCCGCGCCGCACAGCATCCAGCAGGGCATCTTCAAGGTCGCTGCGGGCTGCGTGGTCCGGCTCACCCCGGCCATGCGCGCCGCGGGGGCGGAGGCCCACGGCGTGCACGCGGGCGGTCGCCGCTACTGGGACGCCCGTGAGGACATCCGCACGGCCATCGATGAGCGCGCACACATGCCGGTGTCCAGCGACGATGCGCTGGAGCGGTTGGAGATGCTCTTGCACCAGGCGGTGGCGCGGCGGACGCCAGGGGACGGCGGCGCGGCGGCATTCCTGTCCGGAGGCACGGATTCCTCAATAGTCACCGCTGTCCTGCAATCGCAGTCCACGCTGCCGGTCGACACCTTCACTGTGGGATTCGACGATCCGCGCCACGACGAAGCCGACTGGGCGGACCAGGTGGCGGCCCGGCTCGGCACCCGGCACACCCGTCACATCCTGCGCCGGAGCGAGGCGGGCAGCCTGGTGGCGGCGCTGCCGGACATTTGGTGCGAGCCGTTCGCGGATGCGTCACAGGTGCCGACCTTGCTGGCCAGCATGCTGGTGGCCGATCGACATCGCGTGGTGATGACCGGCGATGGTGGGGACGAGCTGTTCCATGGGCACGGTGCGTACCAGCGCGCCATCTGCAATGCGGCATGGAACGCCCGCGTTCCCACGGCGGTGCGCAGCCTGCTGCGGCGATGGCCTGCGGCGGATCCGGAGCGGGCACGGCTGGGTGGCTGGCCTGCAGTGCGTTCGGAACTGGGCGCGGACAGTGTGGAAGCGCATTACCTGTTGCGGGTGTCGCGCTGGCGTGATCCGGCGCGCGTGGTGCTGCACACACGCGAGCCGAGCACGGTGTTTACCGATCGCGCACGGTGGCTGGAGGCGGGCGATCCGGCGGATCGCGTGCAGTACCTGGATTTCCTGATGGACCTCGGCAACGGCATCCTGACCAAGGTCGATCGCGCCGGTGCGGCGCACGGGCTGCAGACCCGTTCGCCGTTGCTGGATCCGGCCGTGGCGCGCTTTGCCTGGTCGCTGCCCGGCAACCTCACGTTCGCCGGCGGCGAACACAAGTGGATTCTCAAGCAACTGCTGTCGCGGCATCTGCCCGAAAGGCTGGTGTATCGCCCGAAAAAGGGCTTTGGCCCGCCGGTCGCCGCATGGCTGGCGGGCCCGCTGTTCCCGTGGGCCAACGCGCTGCTGGATGAGCACCGGCTGCACCGCGAAGGCTTCTTCGATGCGGCCAAGGTCGCGCGGATATGGACGGAGTTCTGCGCGGGCCGACGCAAGTGGCACACCCACCTGTGGCCGATCCTGATGTTCCAGGCGTGGCTGGAACGGCACCGGCAGGCGATCGCCGAGGCCTGAACGCCGCCCAAAAAAAGACCCGACAGAGGGAGGGTTCTGTCGGGTCTGGGATTGCGTGGGGGGAGGGACCCACGCAAATTCGATGTTGTCCGGCTCAGCCGCGGGTCTTGCCCGGGCGGGTCGCGGCGGCCGCGAACGGCTGCCGGGCGAGTTCGCTGAAGGCTTCAGAGGCTTTCAGCCCCAGCCCGGCCACTTCCTGGCTGGCGCTGGTCCAACGGGCGAGGTTGTCACGTGCCAGTTGCGCGCCTTTGGGCAGCAGCGACTGCAGCGTGCCGGCATCCTGTGACTGCACGATGTCACCGAAGAACCCGCTGGTGGCGGTGATGTTCTTCTCCAGCGTCTTCACCTGCACCCCGAACATGCTTTCGGCATTTTCCAGTGCGAGCCGATGGGCACGCGTGGCCGCGGCGGCCAGCTGGCGGGTGTAGTCGCTGAAGGAATCGGTGAACGCGGACGCCATGGAGGACGGCTCGAGAACGTTGATGCAATGCAGCATACGCCGAAAATATTGCATTGCAACAACTTGTTGCCAGTTGTGGTCCGGTTTCCGGAAAACCCGTTATAAATCAACGAAGTGTGTGGGGCGACCCGCCGCGTGCAGCGGGCGCGCGAGCCGGCCAGCGGCTGGCATTGCCGGCCGGACTGGTGACGGTCCGCCGGCTCAGCCGCGGTAGCGGCAGCCGGAGGTGCAGGTTTCGTACACGGTCACTTCGCTCAGCTGCGGCAGGGCCGGCTTGAGCTCGTTCCAGATCCAGATCGCCAGGCGCTCGCTGGTGGGATTTTCCAGCCCGGGGATGTCGTTGAGGTAGTGGTGGTCCAGGCGGTCGTAGATCGGCTGGAAGGCCGCTTTGACCTCGCCGAAATCCATGATCCAGCCGGACTGCTCGCCCGGCTCGCCCTCGACCTTCAGTTCCACCCGGAACGAGTGCCCGTGCAGGCGCGCGCACTTGTGGCCCGGCGGCACGTTGGGGAGGAGGTGGGCGGCCTCGAGGGTAAAGACTTTGAAGATTTCCATAGGCGCATTGTACTGGTGGACCCGCCCGGCGGTGACGCCAACAGCCCGGCTGCCTTCACGTAAACATTTCCATCCGGATGAAGAGATGGTAGTTTCTCTTATATCCGTATGAAGAGATGTTATTGGCCGGTTCATGGCCAGGCATGGATTACTGCGGAACTCGTCGTCCACCACCCCACTGAAGTTCATGCCCAAGCACACCCTTCTTGTAGCGGCGCTTTCCGCCGCTCTGGCTACGCCTTTGCCTGCGTTTGCCGATGCCGCCCCCGATGCAACCGCCGATGCCGCCGGCGACAGCAAGACCCTCGCCGCCGTGCGGGTCACCGGGTCCAACATCAAGCGCACCGATACCGAGTCGGCCAACCCGGTGCAGGTGATCGGTCGCCAGCAGCTGGAGGAGACCGGCAAGGCCACCGTCGCCGACGTGCTGCGCTCGATCTCGGCCAACACCGGCAACGCCAACAACGAGACCACCAACAATGGCTGGGCCTCCGGCTCGGCCGGCATCGGCCTGCGCGGCTTGTCGCAGAAGAACACGCTGGTGCTGCTCAACGGCCGCCGCCTGGCCAACTATGGCTTCCCGGCCGGGGGCCTGTCGGACACCTTCGTCAACCTCAACGCACTGCCGCTGGTGGCCGTGGAGCGCATCGAAGTGCTCAAGGACGGCGCCTCGGCCGTGTACGGCTCCGACGCGGTCGCCGGGGTGGTCAACATCATCACCCGGCAGAACTTCCAGGGCGCCGAACTCGGTGGCAGTCTGGGCACCGCCGACCAGGGCGGGCTGGATGAGCAGACGCTCAAGTTCATTGGTGGCATCGGCGACCTGGACACCGACGGCTACAACATCCTGGTCAGCCTGGAAGGCTACAACCGCGAGCGCCTGGACCAGGACCAGCGCGACCTGACCAAGTCCGGCATCTACACCGACAAACCCGGCGGGCGCTGGAACGGTTGGTCGGCCAAGGGCGCGCGCTATCTGGTCAACGGCACCTCGGTGCCGATGCTCGATGCCAACGGCAACTGCCCGGAAGGCACCACGCTGGTGGCCAGCGCGCCGATCGATGGCCTGGCCGGCAACACCTGCGGTTTCAACCAGGCCCCGTACACCACGCTGATTCCCTCGACCAAGCGCTACCAGGCCTACGTCAATGGCACCTTCAAGGTGAACGACAACGTGGAAGCCTTCGGTGAAGTGCTCTACAGCGACATCAAGGGCGTGTCCTGGTTCGGCAGCAGTCCGTTCTTCACCCTGGAAAGCGGTCGCTTCGCGCTCAACGCCGACACCGGCCTGGCCGAGCCGGTCTCCTCCAACCTGCCGGCCAGCAGCCCCTACAATCCGTACGGCCGCGCGGTGCCGATCGAGTACACGTTCTTCAACCTCGGCGCGACGATCAAGACCAACCGCTCGCAGGCCTACCGCGGCCTGGTCGGGCTGCGCGGCAGCCTGCAGGACTGGGATTGGGAAGTGGGCGCGTTCGGTGCGCGCAGCAGCGAGCGGGAAACCGTATCCGGCGGCTTCGCCAACCGGTACGCACTGGCCGATGCGTTGGCCAGCGGCAGCTACAACCTGCTCAATCCGGCGGCCACCTCCCCGGACGTGCTCAACGCGATCAACATCAGCACGCTGCGCCCGGCCGAGTCGGTGCTGCAGGGCGTGGATGCGAAGATCTCCGGGGCCCTGGGCCGTACCTGGGCCGGTGAGATCGGCTTTGCCGCCGGTGCCGAATGGCGCCGCGAAAAGCTCGATTCGAACAATCCCTGGCAGATCGACGCCGGCCTGCAGATCCGCCCGGCCATCGCCGAAGTGCATGGTGAGCGCAAGGTCACCGCCGCCTATGCCGAAGTCAACGTGCCGCTGGCCGAGCGCCTGGAACTGCAGGCCGCCGCGCGCGCCGACCATTACAGCGATTTCGGCGACGCGTTCTCGCCCAAGCTGAGCCTGCGCTGGCAGCCGTGGGACATCCTGCTGGTGCGTGCGGCCGCCTCCAAGGGCTTCCGTGCGCCGTCGCTGTCGGAGAACTCCAACAGCACCAGCATCGCCTACGGCAGCGTGATCGATCCGCGCGATCCGGACGTGCCGGGCTCGCGCCAGAACCCGACCTTCTTCACCGTCGGCAACAACGACCTCAAGCCCGAGCGCACCAAGAGCTTCAACGCGGGCATCGTGCTCTCGCCGTGGTCCAACACCAGCCTGAGCGTTGACTACTACCGCATCGAGCTGGAAAACCTGGTCGGCACCAACAACACCCAGACCCTGGTCACCGACGACGTCCCCGGCGCGGTGCTGCGCGATGAGCGTGGCAAGCTGCTGGCCGTCTACAACCGCTACCAGAACCTGAGCGAGCTGAAGACCTCCGGCATCGACGTGGAACTGCGCCAGCGCTTCCCGACCGAGCGCGCCGGCGACTTCGCGCTCAGCAGCGCCTTCACCCACGTACGCAACTACAGCCGTCCCACCGTGGTCGGCGGCCCGCTGGTGGATTACGCCGGCAGCAACCTCGGCGCCACGCTGCCCAAGAACAAGGCCACCACCAGCCTGGACTGGAGCTACGGCGACTTCCGCACCGCGCTCACCTGGTACTACACCAGCGGTTACGACCAGAAGGCCAGCGCGGCCGCTACCGCCGTGCAGGACCGCGTGGATTCCTACAGCCAGTTCGATCTGTACCTGGGCTACACCGGCATCGACAAGCTGACCGTGTACGCCAAGATCCAGAACCTGGCCGACGAGGAACCGCCGTACGACGCGTCCTTCCCGGGCATCCGCGCGCCGTACGACTTCAGCCAGTACGACCTGCGCGGGCGCTACTTCACCGTCGGTTTCGACTACCGCTTCTAACTCCTTTGTATCCAACGGGGCCGGCCGCGATGCCGGCCCCCGTTCCATGGGGAATTGCTGTGTCCTTGCATCGTCTCGTGTCACGTCCCATCCGCTGGCTGGTGGGGTCGTTGTGGTTGCTGGCAGCGCCGGCGTTCGCGCAGAGCGCGTATTTCTTTCCGCAGGGCGGCGATTTCGATCCGTCCATTCCCACCCCACAGCAGTTTCTCGGCTACGAGATCGGCAGCCGCTATACCCGGCATGACCAGCTCGTGGCCTACTTCGACGAACTGGCCAGACACTCGGACAAGATCAAGGTCGAGCGCATCGGCAGCAGCTACGAAGGTCGCCCGCTGCTGATCGCCACCATCACCTCGGCGCAGAACCTGCAGCAGCTGGAGACCCTGCGCCGCCAGCACGTCACCCTGGCCGACCCGGCGCAACCGCTGAGCGCGGCCGGCAGCAGCCCGGTGGTGGTGTGGCTGGGCTACAGCGTGCACGGCAACGAAACCTCCAGCGGCGAAGCCGCGCTGCTGACCGCCTACTACCTGGTGGCCAGCCGCAGCGCCGATACCGCGCAGTGGCTGCAGCAGGCGGTGGTGCTGTTCGACCCGGCGCAGAACCCGGACGGGCGCGACCGCGCGGCGAGCTGGCACAACGCGTATGCCTCCTCACCGGCCTCGGCCGATCCGGCCGACAAGGAACATGTCGAGCCGTTCCCGCAAGGCCGCACCAATCACTATTTCACCGACCTCAACCGCGACTGGCTGGCCCTCACCCAGCAGGACACGCGGCCGAAGATCGCCTACTTCCACCGCTGGTACCCCAACGTCCAGATCGACTTCCACGAGATGGGCAAGGACAGCACCTACTACTTCGAACCGTCGCCGGCGAGCATGCACAGCCCGCTGCTGCCGGCATCGTCGTACGCGTTCAACAAGACCCTGGCCAAGTACCACGCGCAGGCGCTGGACGCGCTGGGCTCGCTGTACTACACCGGCGAGAACTTCGACAATTTCTCGCCGGTGTACGGCTCCACCTATCCGGACTTCCACGGCGCGGTCGGGGTGACCGTCGAGCAGGCCAGCTCGCGAGGCCGCGTGCAGGAATCGGTGAATGGCCTGCTGACCTTCCCGTTCACCATCCGCAACCAGGTCGCTACCGGCCTGGGGACGATCCGCGGCGCGGTGACCGAGCGCAGCGGCCTGCTCAAGCTGCAGAAGGACTTCTTCCAGTCCGCGCTGAAGCAGGCGGGCCAGCAGCCGGTCAAGGCGTTCGTGTTCGGCGATGCGCACGATCCCGGGCTCACTGCCAAGCTGCTGGACCTGCTGCTGCAGCACCAGATCACCGTGGAAGCGTTGAGCGCTGCGGTGACGGTGGATGGCCAGCGCTTCGAACCGGGCAGCGCCTACGTGGTGCCCACCGCGCAGCCGCAGTTCCGGCTGGTCCATTCGATCTTCGCCGACACGCCGCCGATCAAGGGCGACGTGTTCTACGGCAGCACCTCCTATGCGATCGCACCGGCCTACGGCGTGGCCTTCGCCGGCAGCCGCAGCCGCATCGCCGGCGGCGCTCGGGTCAGTGCCCTGGCGCCCGCGCAGGGCGGGGTAGTGGGGGGCCAGGCCGGCTATGCGTATGTGCTGGACTGGCGCGACTACAACGCCAGCCGCGCGCTGTACGCCCTGCAGGCACGCGGCTTGCTTACCCGCGCGGCGTTCCAGCCGTTCACCGCCGCGACTGCCGAGGGCGAGCAATCCTTCGCGCGGGGCAGCGTGGTGATCCCGGTAGCCGGCCAGCCACTGGCCGGGGCGGCGTTGCTCGCTGCCGTGGATGACGCCGCCCGCAGCAGCGGCGTGCGCGTGCATGCCCTGGCCAGCGGGCAGAGCCGCAGCGGCATCGACCTGGGCAGCGACAGCGTGAGGTCGCTGCGCAAACCGGCGGTGGCGCTGGTGATGGGCGAGGGTGTCAGCGCCACCGAGATCGGCTCGGCCTGGTTCGTGCTCGACCAGCAGGTGCAGCTGCCGGCCAGCAAGCTCGACCCGGCCCAACTGGGCAAGGTCGCGCTGGATCGTTACACCACCATCGTGCTGGCCGGCGGCACCTACGCCGGGGTGGACGCCACCGCGGTGGCGGCGCTGAAGCGCTGGATCAACGCCGGCGGCTCGCTGGTCACCTACGGCACCGCCGCGCGCTGGGCGATCGAACAGAAGCTGGCCGAGGAAAGCCTCGGTGAAGAGGAGAAGCAACCGGACAGCGCACGCCGTGCCTTCGGCGACCAGCGCGACATTGCCGCGATCGAGCGGGTCAGCGGCAACATCCTCAGCGCGGACGTGGACACCAGCCACCCGCTCGGCTTCGGCCTGCCGCGCACGCAACTGGCGATCAACAAGGAAAACGGCATCAGCTTCAAGCCGAGTCGCAATCCGTTCTCCACGGTGGTGCGCGTGGACGAGACGCCGCGCGTCAATGGCTATCTGTCCGAGAGCAACCGCAGCCGCGTTGCGGGCAGCGCCTGGTTGCTGGTGTCGCCACAGGGGCAGGGCAACGTGGTGCTGTTCGCTGACGACCCGGCCCACCGCAAGTACTGGCATGGCACCGAACGCCTGTTGTTGAACGCGATCTTCTTCGGCAACCAGCTCAACCCGACCAAGCCGCGCGGATAAGGCAACGGCGGCCCCCGTAGAGCCGACCGTTGGTCGGCTATCGCGATCCGGGTAGAGCCGACCGTTGGTCGGCTATCGCAATCCTGGTAGAGCCGACCGTTGGTCGGCTATCGGAGCACCCGAACGAACGGCAGCCGACCAACGGTCGGCTCTACGCCCGGACGAAGGGCAGCCGACCAACGGTCGGCTCTACGGCCGGGCGAAGGGCAGCCGACCAACGGTCGGCTCTACGCCCGGGCGAAGGGCAGCCGACCAACGGTCGGCTCTACGGCCGGACGACGGGCAGCCGACCAACGGTCGGCTCTACGGCCGGGCGAAGGGCAGCCGACCAACGGTCGGCTCTACGGCCGGAGGCAAACCCAAAAAAAAGGGCGACGCAGATGCGTCGCCCTTTTCAATTCAACCGGTCCGCGAACGGATCAGCTGGCGCGACCGCCGCCGCTGCCCTGGCCACGGCCGCCGCCGGCATTGGCGCCGCCACGGCGCTGGCCCTGCGGCTGGCCGCCGCGCGGCGCACCGCGACCGGCACCATCACGCTGGCCGCCGCCGGTCTTCTTCGGACCGGCATGGGCGTGGCGCGGGCCCTCGGCGTGCGGGCGACGCGCGTGCTTGCGCGGCGAACGATCGCCGCCCGGCACTTCGGCCTTGCCCGGCGCGCTGTTGCCCCAGCGGATCGGGGTCTGCGGCTCGAAGCCCGGCACGTCGCGGATGTCCATGTCCTTGTCGAGCAGGCGCACGATCTGGCGCAGCAGCTTGGCTTCGTCCTGCGCCACCAGCGAAATCGCCTGGCCGGTCGAGCCGTTACGGCCGGTACGGCCGATGCGGTGCACGTAATCCTCGGCCACCATCGGCAGGTCGTAGTTGATGACCTTCGGCAGCTCGTTGATGTCGATGCCGCGCGCGGCGATGTCGGTCGCCACCAGCACGGTCACCCGGCCGGCCTTGAAGTCGCCCAGGGCGCGCAGGCGCTGGCCCTGGCTCTTGTTGCCGTGGATCGCCGCGGTCTTGATGCCGGACTTGTCCAGGAACATGGCCAGCTTGTCGCAGCCGTGCTTGGTACGGCCGAACACCAGGGTCTGCTCGCGGCTGTCCTGGGCCAGCAGGTGCAGCAGCAGTTCGCGCTTGCGCGCGCCATCGACCGGATGCACGCGGTGGGTGATGGTCTCGGCGACGGTGTTCTTCGGGGTCACCTGGATCTGCGCCGGATCGCGCATGAACTCCAGGGCCAGCTGCTTGATGCTCTCTTCGAAGGTGGCCGAGAACAGCAGGGTCTGGCGGTTCTGGCGCGGCAGCTTGGCCAGGATCTTCTTGATCGACGGCAGGAAGCCCATGTCGAGCATGCGGTCGGCTTCGTCCAGCACCAGGATCTCGATGCCGGACAGGTCGACGCTGCGACGCTCGATGTGATCGATCAGGCGGCCCGGGCAGGCCACCAGCAGGTCCACGCCACGGCGCAGCACGTCGAACTGGTTGCCCATGCCGACGCCGCCGTAGATGCAGGCGCTCGGGATGCGCAGGTACTTGCTGTAGCCGCGCAGGCTGTCATGCACCTGGGTGGCCAGTTCGCGGGTAGGGGCCAGCACCAGCGCACGCGGCTTGCGCGGGCCGTTGACGGCCTGCGGGTTGGTGCCCAGGTGCTGCAGCAGCGGCAGGCCGAAGGCGGCGGTCTTGCCGGTACCGGTCTGCGCGCCGGCGAGCAGGTCGCGACCTTCCAGGGCCAGCGGGATCGCCTGTTCCTGGATCGGGGTGGGGGTATCGTAGCCCTGCTCGGACAACGCGCGCAGCAGGAACGGGGCAAGGCCCAGGGATTCAAAAGACATCGGGTGGAAGCTCCAAAGACAAGGTAACGCCAGACCGAATGGCCAGACGCGAGGCAGATCAGAATGTGATCGGCTGACTCGGAGCGTTCCCGTGAACCGCGCTGCGAGAATTGGGTGCAGCCGGCGCGGTGCGCAGACTGGAATGCATGACGAATGGCGTCGGAGTGGGGGCGGGCGACGGATCGTTGATCCATATCGCCGGCGATCCCGAAGGGAAACGGACGGCCGCTGCAGACCCGCATAGTCTAACGGATAGTTGAGATCCCTACCAAATGCCCCTGTTCAGTTTGGCCGAGGGCGCCAGGCGCCGGGATCCACGCCATGCATGGCGGGACGGGCCTGGCAGGGGCCCGCGGCGCGACGGGGCAGGTCGCCGGCAGCGGCAAGGATGCTTTAGGGTGGGCGATGCGGCGGTGCAGCTGGTGACCGTGTCGCGCATTTGATTACACTTGAAACCTATTTTCGCGATCCCGGATACCCACCCATGAAGCTTGGTTCTTTGAAGGAAGGCGGCCGCGACGGCACCCTGATCGTGGTCTCGCGCGACCTGCGCCATGGCGTGCGCGCCACCGGCATCGCCACCACCCTGCAGCAGGCGCTGGAAGACTGGAGCCACCTGGCGCCGCGCCTGAACGCGCTGTACGAATCGCTCAACGATGGCAGCGCCGACGGCGTGTTCGACATCGACCTGCAGGCGCTGGCCGCGCCGCTGCCGCGGGCGTATGAGTTCGTGGACGGCAGCGCCTACCTGCCGCACGTGGCGCGCGTGCGCCGTGCCCGTGGCGCCGAGGTGCCGGAAAGCTTCTACACCGACCCGCTGATGTACCAGGCCACCAGCGCCGGGTTCTACGGCCCGCGCGACGCGGTCAAGGTGGTCAGCGAGGAGTACGGCATCGACCTGGAGGCGGAGATCGTGGTGGTCACCGACGACGTGCCGATGGCGGCGACCCCGGAACAGGCCGCCGGCCACATCCAGCTGGTCGGCCTGGTCAACGACGTCTCGCTGCGCAACCTCATCCCGGGCGAGCTGGCCAAGGGCTTCGGCTTCCTGCAGTCCAAGCCGCGCTCGGCGCTGTCGCCGGTATTCGTCACCCCCGATGAGCTGGGCGAGGCCTGGCAGGACAGCAAGGTGCACCTGCCGCTGCTGACCCATATCAATGGCGAATGGTTTGGCGCCCCGGAAGCCGGCGTGGACATGCAGTTCAACTTCGCCCAGCTGGTCGCGCATGCGGCCAAGACCCGCCCGCTGGGCGCCGGTGCGATCGTCGGCTCGGGCACCATCGCCAACGAGGACACCAGCAAGGGGGCCTCGTGCTTCGCCGAGCAGCGCACCGTGGAAACCCTCCGCGACGGCAAGCCGAGCACGCCGTTCATGTCCTTCGGCGACGTGGTCCGTATCGAAATGCTCGACGCCGCCGGCGAGAGCATCTTCGGGGCCATCGAGCAGCGCATCGAACAGGCCGCCAAGCCCTGAACGCCACCGTCGCCAGCGCAGACACCGCGATCGAACTGTTCAGCTACTGGCGGTCCAGCGCGGCCTATCGCGTGCGGATCGGGTTGAACCTCAAGCAGCTGCCGTACCGGATCACCCCGGTGCACCTGCTGCGCGACGGTGGCCAGCAGCACAGTGAAGGCTACGCCGCGCTCAACCCGCAGGAACTGGTGCCCACGCTGCGGCATGACGGCCAGGTGCTGCACCAGTCGATGGCGATCCTGGACTACCTGGACGAGGTGTTCCCGCTGCCGGCGCTGCTGCCCGACGATGCCGCCGGGCGGGCGCGGGTGCGTGCGCTGGCGCAACTGCTGGCCTGCGACATCCACCCGCTCAACAACCTGCGGGTGATGCAGTTCTTCAGCGATACCTGGAGCGTGCCGCAGCCCGAGCGCGACGACTGGACCCGGCACTGGATGCAGGTGGGCTTCGAGGCCATGGAACGGATGCTGGTCGAATCGGTCGATACCGGGCGCTTCTGCCACGGCGACAGCCCCGGCCTGGCCGACTGCTGCCTGGTGCCGCAGCTGTACAACGCGCGGCGCTTCAACGTGGACATGGCGCCGTACCCGACCCTGGCCCGGATCGACGCGGCCTGCCTGGCCCTGCCAGCCTTCGACGCCGCGCGCCCGGAACACCAGCCCGACGCCGCCTGACCGGCGGCAACGGACGCGGTCGTGCCGGCCGTTGGCCGGCTCTCAACATCATTGTTCGAAACCGGTATCGGCAGAGCCACGCCATGCGTGGCTCCGCGCCCCCCTCAGAAGCCGTGGGTGATCGCCGCCGGTGCGCTGTTGGCCGAGAAGTCCGCGTACGGATCGTGCTCGCCGCTGCCGCCTTCGGAGAGGCGGAACTTCAACGCCAGGCCATCGCGCGAGTCGGCCGCGCGCAGCGCTTCCTCCTGCTCGATGATGCCGTTCTTGGCCATCCGGAACAGGCACTGGTCGAAGCTCTCCATGCCTTCTTCCAGCGAGGCTTCCATCGCCGCCTTGACCTCGTGCACCTGGCCGCGGCGCAGCAGGTCGCGGATCATCGGGGTGTTGATCAACACCTCGGTGGCCGGCAGGCGGCGCCCGTCCTTGCCCTTGACCAGGCGCTGGGACACCACCGCGCGCAGGTTCAACGACAGGTTCATCAGCACGTTGCGATGCGCGCTTTCCGGGAAGAAGTTGAGGATGCGCTCGATCGTCTGGTCGGCGTTGTTGGAGTGCAGCGTGGCCAGGCACAGGTGCCCGGTCTCGGCGAAGGCGATGGCCGCCTCCATGGTTTCGGCATCCAGGATTTCGCCGATCAGGATCACGTCCGGCGCTTCTCGCATCGCGTTCTTCAACGCGTTGTGGAAGGCATGCGTATCCAGCCCCACCTCGCGCTGGTTGACGATGGACATCTTGTGCTTGTGCAGGTACTCGATCGGGTCCTCGATGGTGAGGATGTGCCCGGTCGTGGTGCTGTTGCGGTGGTCGATCATCGACGCCAGCGAGGTCGACTTGCCCGAACCGGTCGAGCCGACCACCAGCACCAGCCCGCGCGGCGTCATGATGACGTCCTTGAGCACCTGCGGCAGGTTGAGCTCTTCGATGCTGGGGATCTTGCTGCGGATCGCACGGATCACCATGCCAACCTCGCCACGCTGCTTGAAGACGTTCACGCGGAAGCGCCCGGCGTCGGGCAGGGCGATGGCCATGTTGAGCTCCAGCTCGCGCTCGAACTCGGGCACCTGGCCCTCGTCCATCAGCGAGTAGGCGATCTTCTTGACCATGCCCGGCGGCAGGCCGGTGTTGCCCAACGGGTACAGCTTGCCCTCGATCTTGATGTAGACCGGGGCTCCGGTGGTCAAGAACATGTCCGACGCGTTCTTTTCGGTCATCAGCTTCAGGAAATAGCCGATATCCATGCGAAATGTTTCCCCAACAATCGGCCGCGTGCCATTGCAAGCACGCCGCAGGCTTCCGACAATGGCCGCGCTCCTACTTCTGGCGACGGCACCCCCAATGAATCCTAGCTTCGCACAAATACGACGTGTCCCGTACCTCACCCTGCTGATATGCGTGACGGTGTGCACACTCGCGTTCGCCGGTACCGCCCAGGCCCAGGAGGGCGCGCTGGAGCTGATGCAGGCCCGGCAAGCGGTCGACAAGGCCACCCAGGCCGATGCCGACCAGTACGCCCCGGACCTGATCGCCGTGGCCCGGCAAGGGCTGGAACAGGCGCAGCGCGCCGCCGGTGACCGCCGCGAGCGCAAGAACGCCCCGGCCCTGGCCGTTCGCGCCACGGTGGATGCCGACCTGGCCCGCGCCCGCAGCGAAGAAGCCACCGCCACCGCCCAGTTGCAACTGCGCCGCAATGAGGTGACCCAGCTGCAACGCCAGCTCGCCACCGGGGAGAACCGTTGATGACCGTCGCACCGAAGAAGTCGCGCATGCTGCGCGCGTCCACCCTGGTGCTGGCCGCCGGCCTGGCCCTGCCGCTGCTGGCCCAGGCCGCCGAAGACCCGGCCGTGGCCCAGCTCACCCAGCGCCTGATGGCCATCCAGGCCAACCCGGATGCGTCGCAGTTGGCCGCCTTCGAGCGCCTGCAGGCCCAGCAGGCCGTGGCCGAGCTGGCCAAGGCCAAGCGCCGCGACCTGGACCAGGCCCGCTACCTGGCCGAGCGCCGGGTCGAGATCGCCGAAACCAGCGTGCGCGCCGCCCTGGCCCAGCGCGAGGTCGACCAGCTTGAGCGCACCCGCAGCGAGCTGCTGATCGAGGCCAGCCGCCGGGACGCCCAGCGCGCCCGCCAGGAGGCCGAGCGCCTGCGCGTGCAGGCGCAGATCCAGGCCGAGGAAAGCGAGCGCCTGCGCCTGGCCGCCGAGCAGGAGGCCCTGGCCCGCCAGGACGCCGAGACCGCGCTGACCAGCGTGGCCGGCAAGCAGACCGCCCGGCTCAGCGCAGCCCAGCAGAGCGCGGCCAAGCTGGCCCGCGAGGAAGCCGAACTGGTGGCGGGCAGCAAGCTGCCGGGCTCGAAGTTCGACACCCGTGGCGAAGTCTTCACCTTCAACGGCGACGCCTTCGCGGCCGGCAAGGGCAGCCTGTCCGGTGGCGCCAAGGGCCAGGCCAAGGCGCTGGCCGAATACCTGAACATCGGCAAGAAGGGCCGGGTCCGGATCGAGGCCTACGACGCCGCGGCCGGGGTCGGCGAACAGCGCGCCCAGGCGCTGCGCGATGCGCTGGTGGCTGCAGGCGTCAGCGCCAGCCGGTTGCAGGTGAGCGGCAAGAAGGCCGCGGCCACCAAGGCCCGCTCGGCCGAGGTGATCATCGCGCCCTGATGCCGGACGAGGTATCGGTCATGACCGATGGTTGTGACGCAACTTCTTGTTTTCGTTTAATTTTCGTTGTTCTGCGTGTTCAGCCTGAACCTTTGCTGGCACGCGTCGACCATTTCAAATGAAACGCTTGAAGACCCTCCCGACCAAGCGTAGGGTCAGTTGTCCGGGTTGCCTTCCGCGACCCGGACGATTGGAGGGCCGGGCCGATGAACCGAGGGCACGAACCACAGCAGTCTGCAGTCCGGGCAGTCCCGGTTGCGCACGCGGGTTCGGTCGCGGTCATCGTCTGGCGCTCCGCCCAAAAGCAACGCCCCGTGCCGTAAGGCCGGGGCGTTCTTGTTTCTGCAAGACAGCGATAGGAGGTTCATCATGTTCGAAGGTCAGCCCCAGAGCGAGATCGATGCACGCCGCAAGCGTGACCCGGAATTCAAGGCACTTTACGAGCGGCACCAGAAGTTGAATAAAAAGTGCACGGATGCCCAGCTGGGTGTACTTCCGATAGACGATCTCACCTTGGGCCAGATGAAGCGTGAGAAGCTGCTGGCCAAGCAGAAGCTGGAAAGGATGTACAACTCCCCCACGCATTGACGCCTCAAGGGTGCCGGCCTGCCGCCGGTACCCGCCACCGACCGCCGCGGGCGGCGTCCGTCTCCTCGTCGACGGGCGCCGTCCGCGTCGCTCTTTCCGGGCCGGCACGTGCGTGCGTTTCCCGCCGGGCACCGGCTCTGGAGCGCGGCAACCTGACTTTCGACGCCAACCGTCGGATAATCACCGGTCCGGCCGCCTTGCGGCGCGAATCGATGTGAACCGATGGCAATCCACTCCTCCGTACTCGACCTCATTGGCCAGACCCCGATCGTCAAGGCCCAGCGCCTGGACACCGGCGTCTGCGAGCTTTACCTCAAGCTCGAAAGCGCCAATCCCGGAGGGTCGATCAAGGACCGCATCGGCCTGTCGATGATCGAAGCGGCTGAAAAGCGTGGCGAGCTCGCGCCGGGCGCGACCCTGGTCGAGGGCACCGCCGGCAACACCGGCCTGGGCCTGGCGCTGGTCGCCCAGCAGAAGGGCTACAAGCTGATCCTGGTCGTGCCGGACAAGATGAGCCGCGAGAAGATCTTCAACCTCAAGGCGATGGGTGCCGAAGTGCGCCTGACCCGGTCGGACGTGGCCAAGGGCCATCCGGAGTACTACCAGGACATGGCCAAGCGCGTGGCCGAGGAAACCCCGGGCGCCTACTTCATCAACCAGTTCGGCAACCCGGACAACCCGGCCGCGCATGAATTCGGCACCGGCCCGGAAATCCTGGCCCAGATGGACGGCGACCTGGACGCGATCGTGTTCGGCTGCGGCAGCTCGGGCACCATGACCGGCCTGTCGCGCGCCTTCGCCACCGCCTCGCCCAAGACCGAGCTGGTGCTGGCCGACCCGGTCGGCTCGATCCTGGCCGAGTACATCAACGACGGCGTGCTCAACGACAAGTCCGGCAGCTGGCTGGTGGAAGGCATCGGCGAGGACTTCCTGCCCTCGATCGCCGACTTCAGCCGGGTCACCAAGGCCTACGCGATCAGCGACGCCGAGAGCTTCCATACCGCGCGCGAGCTGCTGGGCAAGGAAGGCATCCTCGGTGGCTCGTCCACCGGCACCCTGCTGGCCGCCGCGCTGAAGTACTGCAAGGAGCAGACCACCCCGAAGAAGGTGCTGGTGCTGGTCTGCGACACCGGCAACAAGTACCTGTCCAAGATGTACAACGACTACTGGATGCTGGACAACGGCTTCCTGGAGCGCCCGCAGTCGGGCGACCTGCGCGACCTCATCCTGCGTCCGTACGGCCAGCGCGACACCGTCGTGATCGGGCCGAACGACCTGCTGACCACCGCCTACCAGCGCATGAAGCTGTATGACGTGTCGCAGCTGCCGGTGATGGACGGCGACCAGCTGGTCGGCATCGTGGACGAAAGCGACGTGCTGTTGCATGTCTACGGGGACGAAGCCCGCTTCCGCGACCCGGTCGCCACCGCGATGGTCAGCAAGCTGGACCGGCTGGACGTGAAGTCGCCGATCGAGGCCCTGCTGCCGGTGTTCGACCGCGGCCAGGTCGCCATCGTCATGGACAGCGGCACCTTCCTGGGCCTGATCACCCGGATCGACCTGCTGAACTACCTGCGCCGCCGGGTCCAGTAACCGCCCGGCGCCGGCCGGCGCCGCCGTGAATCAGCGTTTATCCGCGTCAACGGCCGATTAAGCCGCCGCTGATAGACTTCCGCTCCTTTTGCGGGAGCCCCTTCCGGGGCTCTCCATTGCTGGGAAACAACATGTCCGACCACGCTTCCTCCGGGCACGGCAACCGTGCGCTTGCCCTGGCTACCCTGGCCATCCACGGCGGGCAGTCGCCGGATCCGAGCACCGGCGCGGTGATGCCGCCGATCTACGCGACCTCCACCTACGCCCAGTCCAGCCCCGGCGAGCACCAGGGCTTCGAGTACTCGCGCACCCACAACCCCACCCGCTTCGCCTACGAGCGCTGCGTGGCCACCCTGGAAGGCGGCAGCCGCGGCTTCGCGTTCGCCTCGGGCATGGCCGCCAGCTCCACGGTGATGGAACTGCTGGATGCCGGCAGCCACGTGGTGGCGATGGACGACATCTACGGCGGCACCTTCCGCCTGTTCGAGCGCGTGCGTAAGCGCACCGCCAACCTGCAGTTCAGCTTCGTCGACCTGACCGACCCGGCCGCCTTCGAGGCCTCGATCACCCCGCAGACGAAGATGGTCTGGATCGAAACCCCGACCAACCCGATGCTCAAGATCGTGGACATCGCCGCAGTGGCCGCCATCGCCAAGCGCCATGGCCTGATCGTGGTGGTCGACAACACGTTCGCCTCGCCGATGCTGCAGCGCCCGCTGGAGCTGGGCGCCGACCTGGTCCTGCACTCGGCCACCAAGTACCTCAATGGGCACTCGGACATGGTCGGCGGCATGGTGGTGGTCGGCGACAACGCCGAGCTGGCCGAGCAGATGGCCTTCCTGCAGAACTCCATCGGGGGCGTGCAGGGCCCGTTCGACAGCTTCCTGGCCCTGCGCGGCCTGAAGACCCTGCCGCTGCGCATGAAGGCCCATTGCGCCAACGCGCTGGCGCTGGCCCAGTGGCTGGACACCCACCCGGCAGTGGAAAAGGTGATCTACCCGGGCCTGACCAGCCACCCGCAGCACGAGCTGGCCACGCGCCAGATGAACGGCTACGGCGGCATCGTCTCGATCGTGCTCAAGGGCGGCTACGAGGCGGCCAAGCGCTTCTGCGAGAAGACCGAGCTGTTCACCCTGGCCGAATCGCTGGGCGGGGTGGAAAGCCTGGTCAACCACCCGGCGGTGATGACGCATGCGTCGATCCCGGTGGAGCGCCGCGCGCAGCTGGGCATCAGCGATGCGCTGGTGCGGCTGAGCGTGGGGGTTGAGGAGTTGGGGGATCTGCAGGTGGATCTGGAGCAGGCGCTGCGGGGCTGAATCCTGCGGGAGGCCCCGGCGCAGGCCGGGGCGAGCGGGGCGGGGCGGCGCAAGTGGCTCAGCCCCGCTCGTATCCGCGTCAGCGGGCGATGCTGCGATAGATCCGGGCGGCCAGGCGGGCCGCAGGCGCCGCGCCCGGGATCGTTAGCAGGCGATCAATGATGCGCCCCAGCCGGCGGCCGACACGCTGGCCGGAGGTGGGAATCTCCGCGGATACGACGGTCGGGCGCTTGAGCGCGTCGAGTCGGCGCAGCACCGAGGCAACCTGCCTGCCGGTGGCGAGATTCATCGCCGACGTCAGTGCAGCGTGGACCTCCAGCGCCGAACGTTGCCACCCATCCACCTCACCGGCGCGACGCTCGTCCGTCCATGACGGCATCGCGTCCTGCAGGGTCTGCACCAGCTCGCGCGTGGTTTCGTAGGAATGGATATTTGCCGAGGTGGTGATATGCCCGGCAAGCTCGCGATTCAGGAGGCTGTCGCGGACCAGCACCGGGCGGCGGTGGGCCAGCGCGTGCAGCACTGGGAACCCGAACCCCTCGTAGTGGCTGGGGAACACCACCACCCGCGCATCGCGATAGAACGACCGGAAGGTATCCTCATCGATGTTACCGGCCTTGAACGACTGAACGTTGGCGGGCAGCTCGATGTCGTCGGGATAGCCAATGGCGATGATCTGCTGCCCCGGCAGGGCGGCAGCAAGGGCATCGGTGGTCGCCCGCACGAACTTGTGCGTGTAGTGGTTGCCGATCACCAGAATGTGTGACCCCTCCGAATCGGTCGGCTGGTACGTTGCATAGTCGGCCGGATCCATCGAATGCAGCGACACCTGCTGCAGGGTGGATGGACCGATCGGATAGCGCAGGCGGATGCGGTCGAGAGTGAAGCGCGAGTTGGTGAACAACACGCTCATGTTCTCAAAGGCAAAGCGCCAGATGCCGTCGTCGAAGTCCAACGACAGGTAACCGCAATCGGTCGAGATGGTGTCGAGCATGAAGATGCCCACGACCGGCGCCGATTCGAACAGGTGCACCAGGGTGCCAAGCTGGTACGGCTGGCCGATCCGTACGACGGCAGCGACCTTGGTGCGTTGATCGCCCGGTTCGATGCGCACGATGTCGCGCAGCCGGTCCAGCCCATGGAATGCCCACGCCTGCTCGCTGATGTATACAGCGATGCGGGTATCCCGGGGCCAGGCACGTTGCGCAGCCGACAACAGCTTTACACCGGATTCGAACGTGCCGTTGTGGAAGGGGCCGAAGGACGAGAAATCGAAGGCGATGATGCGCTGCCCATTCACCGGGTCCAGTGCTTCCAGCAGCCGCTCGGCCCGATACTCCGGCGAGGTGAAGTAGCGATAGATGAGCGGGTCGTACTCCGGGTAGCGCTGGCGCAGGATGTCAGCGTTTACCGTCTCGCGCTCGGAGCGCTGCTGGTTCGTGGTGGAGAACGACTGCTCTCCCTGGTGCCAGACAAAGGCGCGGTTGGCGAGCACGGCGCGATAGCCGGCCCGGTTGGCGCGCATGATCAGGTCGTTCTCTTCGTTGTAGCCCTTGCCGTAGACGGTGTCGAAGCGACCGAACTCGGCAAGCAGGGTGCCGCGGATCCACAGCGCGAAGCCGACCGCGGTAGGAATGAACGAGAAGCGCGGCAGGCGTCGCGCGATCGGCAGGAACAAGTCGCGCGCCTTCTCCGCTGAGACGTCGACGTTCTCGATAGAATGCGGGAGCGTAGCAAGTGTCGCATTGTTGCTGCGCGGGCAGACGAACCCGATCATCGGATCCATTGCCGACACCGCCAGGATCTCTGCGATCGCACCGGCGGTGACTTCAGTGTCCGAATTGAGCAGGAAGACGTCGGCGCCCTCTTCGATCGCGCGGTCGAATGCGCGGTTGCAGGTGCCGATGAACCCGAGGTTCTCGTCATTGGCCAACGTTTGCACGTCGATGCCGTCGATTCCTTCGGCAACCGCATCGGCAAGCGCTGCGCGCAGCCCTTCGTGGTCCGGGCTGTCGTTGTAGAGCCATACCGAGGCGCGGGCCTCGACCAGCTCGGCGGCAACACTGCGCAGGCCACGCATGAACGGTACGACCAACTGTTCATTGCAGTAGAACGGAGCCACCACATGCAGGATACGGCTGACCTGCCGATTAGCCTGCAGCGTCTCGGCGCGGATGCGCTGGACTGCTTCGACTGCCGGCGCATCCGGCAGCATCTCGGGCAGGTACTGCGGCTTTTCCAACAACAGCGCGACGACGTCTTCCAGGGAGTTGATCCGGTGCATGCCGTCGACCGGCGCGGTCGGCACGCGCTCCTGTGGGACCAGGAACAGGCCGCATTCGGCGTTGGCGCCGTGGAAGTTGTCCGGGCAGTTGTTGAAATTGTCGGGATTGAATGCAGGGTAGATCACGCCGTACACGGCGTAGCCCACTTCGGCCACGGCGGCTAGGGTGGTTGCTGCACCGTCGACCGAATTGCACTCGGCGAAGACCACCGGGCGACACCGTTGCAGAGTTGCGGAGGAACCAGCAAGTACCTGTGCTTCCATGCCCTCCACGTCGATCTTGAGCAGGTCCAGACGTGGCAGTTGCAGCGAATCGAGCGTGATGATGCGCACGGCGTAGCCGCGACCGGCATCGACCAGGCTCAGCCCGCCTTGGTTCTGCGCCTGATCGATCGCGTCATCCAGCGTGATCGTGCCGGGATGATCGGAAACTCCGACGTTGTGCGCGGTGACCCGTTGCGCCAGCCCGTTACGCTCGATGTTCCGCTGGAGGATGTCGAACGCGGTGCGACGGGGCTCGAATGCGTGGACATGGCCGATACCGCCGACCGCGTTGGCGAGCGCGACCGCATGGGTTCCGATGAAGGAGCCCACGTCCGCCACGACGCCTCCGGTGGAGATGAAGCGACGTAGCAGCTCCAGCTCGTTCTCGGCCCATTCTCCGTACCAGCGCAGCGAGTCGGCGATGACAGTATCGCCGGGGAGCGTTTCGAAGACGCCGTGACGTCCAGTGATGATGGTCATGAGCGATGAGAAGTGCGGAACGACACCGCCAGCGGCTGGGCGCCAGAGATGCCGTGTACAAGTTGGGGATTGAGGGCGGTCAGGACGATGGCATCGTGCAGCCAGTGATGCTGCACGTGGTCATCGCCGGGTCCCTCGGCGAGTGCAAGATCCAGGCTGTATTCGCCACGGATCAGGCGGGGCAGCCGCAGCTGGAAGGTCACCGTGAAAGTGCTGTCCTGCTCGACTGCGATGGCTTCGTCCCGGAGGTAACTGTCCGAGCTCTCGGCCACCAGGTACTGGCCCTTGCGATCCTTCAGCATGAAGCCGATGGCCGGGTAGTCCAGCGCCTTGTTGGCCCGGGCCGTGATCGTCAGCCGGACGTCGTCCTGCGAGGTGAACTCGGAAACAGGATTACCATCCACGTCGGTGAACTGTGCGCGCTCAATGCGCGCGCCACCGGCACCGAAACTGTCCACGTCCGGGCGGAAACTGCCGGCGTGGAAATGCGTCGGCTCGACATTGTCGACATCGTAGGTGCCCTCGCCAAGCGCGGCGCTGGTCTTGGCGACGGTTGCTTCCTGCCGGTCGGCGTACAGGTCGCGCAGGTACACCGCCGAAATCTCCCTCGCCGAGCCGATGTCGCACTGGTAACGCCCGTCCTGGCGGCGCAGCAGAACGGCCGAGGCGCACAATGCATTCACCGCGCCCATGTCGTGGCTCACAAACAGCAAGGTGCCACCGCCACGCTGGAAGCCGGCAAGGAACCGCATGCACTTCTGCTGGAAGTAGGCATCGCCGACGCTGAGCGCCTCGTCGATGATCAGGATGTCAGCGTCGACGTGGGCGATGACCGCAAAGGCCAGGCGCACGTACATGCCGCTGGAGTAGGTCTTGACCGGTTGCTCGATGAATTCACCGATGTCGGCGAAGGCGGCGATGTCGGCGAAGCGGCGCGTTACTTCTTCCTTGCCCACGCCATACAGCGACGCGGCGAGGTATACATTTTCTCGGCCCGAGAACTCCGGGTTGAAGCCGGCACCCAGTTCCAGCAGTGCAGCCACGCGGCCGTTGACGGTGATCTCGCCTTCGGTCGGCGTCAGCGTGCCGCAGATCATCTGCAGCAGGGTCGACTTGCCGGCGCCGTTGCGCCCGATGATGCCGACCGTCTCACCGCGATGGATGGTGAAGCCGACTTCGCGCAGTGCCCAGAATTCGCGGTAGTACTGGCGGCGACCAAGCGACAGCATCTGCATCAGGCGATGCGCCGGCTTCTCGTAGACGTTGAAACACTTGCCCAGGTCACGCACCTGGATCGCGATGTCAGAGCACATCGGCGAACCCCTTGCGCGTGCGCTGGAAGAAGGCGAAGCCGAGGAAAAACACGGCGGCGGAAACCAACAGGCAGATCGGGTACACCACCGGGTCAAGGCCCTTTCCCCAGATCAGCACGTCGCGCATCTGCGCGACGATCGGCGCGAGCGGGTTGACGTTAAGGATCGGTCGGAGCGAGGGCGGGATCGCATCGATCGGGTAGAAGATGGGGGTCAGGAACATCACCGCAGTAGTGATGATCGCGGTGATCTGCGCGGTGTCACGCAGGAACACGCCCAGTGCCGACAGCAGCCACGCCACGCCGGTCATGAACAGGATCATCGGCAGCATGACGACGGGGGCCAGCAACGCGCTCACCGGCGGCAGGCCGGTGGAGACCAGGTAGAACACCAGCCAGACAAGTAGGTTCACTGCGAGGCTGAACATCGCAGTCAGCACGCTGACCCAGGGCAGCACCTCCAGCGGGAACACTACCTTTTTCACGTAGTTCGCGTTGCTGACGATCAGGCCCGGCGCGCGATTGAAGACTTCCGAGAACAGGTTAAAGACCAGCAGCCCGCTGAACAGCACGAGCGCGAACTCGGTGCGCGACCCACTGCCTCCCGGCCAACGTGCCTTGAATACCTCGCTGAAGACGAATGTATAGATCGCCAGCATGAAGATCGGCTGCACCAGTGCCCACGCCAAGCCCAACAGGGAGCCGCGGTACCGGGCCGCGATCTCGCGCGCTGCCAAGGCGAGCACCAGGCGTCGGTTGTCGACCAATGACCGGATCAGGTGGCTGGGAGAGCTGGGATAGGCTTGCATTCAACGTGGGGGGTGAGATTGACCGGGTAGTCTACTGCGGACCGGTGAGCCCCGCATGGAGGCCGTTCAGGCTTCACGCCCCTTGGTGCGGGCGAAGGTGAAGTGCTTGTGGCCCAGATAGGCGGTAAAGATGGGCACTGCGACACCGACCAGATGGGCGCTGAGCGGGATGTCCAGCGGCCAGTGGATCCACGGCAGCAGCCAGCGCTTGAGCACGATGCTGATGGCCAGGGTCTGCAGCAGGCTGACTGCGTTGATGGCAACGAACCACGCGGCCTGGTGGGCGAGCGGGCGATCAGCCCCCTTGAAGACCAGAATCCGGTTCAGGATGAATGCCGTGAGCATGCCGAGGACGTAGGCTAGGCACACGGCCGCCTCGAATGGCACGACCAGGCTGAACAGAATGCGGCTACCGACATTGACCGCGGCCGCGGTGCCGCCGCAGATGATGAACAAGAGGAACTGGCGACTCATGCGGGGGGCCTTTCACGGAGGGGGCGGCGCGTGGCCACGGCATAGGTCAGCAGCATCAGCACCAGCACCAGGACGCCGTACAGGATGCGTCCAGCGCGTTCCTCGGCCCACAGTCGCATTGCACTAAGACGGCCCACCTGGGTCGGTGGGGTCACCGCTACCCAGGTGTGTGGATCGGTGTCGACGATGCGCAGGCGGTACTGATCTGCGGGCAGCCGCCGGAGCTGCGTCTTCCAGCGCTCGCCCTGCACGCCCTGCCCTGCCAGCTCCAGAGTGTGCCGCTCGCCTGCCAGAGTTGCCGCCACTGACGGCGCACCCGAACCCGCGTGGCGATAGGCAACCCAACCGCCGGCTATCGCCACGGGCGCGCTGCTGCAGTCCACCGTGTTGCTATCGCCCGAGCCGGGCGCGTAGGTGCCAAGCGCATAGGGCAGGGCAGGCAACGAGGTGTAGGCGCCTGGGTGGCTGATGCCGGCGCAGTCGGCCAGGGAGAAGGGCAAGGCGCGGCGGATCTCTACCGGCATCATGCCCGCCGCGTCGTTGGCGGACAGCACGCGGGCAATTCGCTCTGCATCCGGGTAAGGGAAACGTCCAGGTGCATCCCGCAGTGCCTGCAGGTCGCCATCGCGCAGGTAGCTGGCCAGCAGGCGCTCCTGCTCGTGACCGGCAGCACCGCGCTGGGCCATGCCGTCCGTGGCGGTGATGAAGGTGGAATGCATCGACAGGGCGGTCCAGCCGATGAACACGACCGGCACAATGGCCTTTGCCCAGGCCGGCCAGCGGCTGTCGCTGCGGAAGGTGGCGTACAGCACCAGCCACAGATTGTTGATGACGCCGATCGCCAGCAGGTCGGTGTAGCGTGAAGCCACGCCGTGTTCCACCTCGGTCCCGCGCGAATAGGCCATTGCAACGGCCTGGACCAGCACCCATCCGGCGATGGCGAATGCGAAGCGCTCACCGCGTTGCACGCCGCTTCGGGACAGGATCCGGCGCAGCATGACCACGACAAGGGCGGCAGTGGGCGCCCACAGCACCACCGCGCTGATCCAATCCGGACGAAGCGGCCAGGTCAGCGTGTTTCTCAGGGCATGCAGGAACTGGCCCGGCGAGTGGGCGTGGAAGCTATCGCCGTGGGGTGGCTCGGGCATCATCAGCAGGCCGGCTATGACCACGGCCAGCATCAGCACCAGGCCGATGGTGCCCCGGCGACGATCGACGTCGCCGGCCAGCAGGCGATGGATGAGCAGGCCGGCCGCCGCTGCGGCGGCGAACACGCCCGAGGCCATGGTGAACAACGCCGTTGTGGCGCATAGCAGCATTGCGATCAGGCGGTTGCGGCCAAGCACATCCGCCGAGGTCAACCAAGCCGTCGCTACGGACAGCAGTGCGAGGATGAAGAACTGGTTCTGGAAGCCTGCGATCAGGTTCTCCCAGTCCAGCGGTGACGCAGCCAGCGCGAATACGCCCAGCACCAGTAGCGGACGGGCAGACGGTGCAAGGGTACGCATGCCAAACCAGGCCATCGCACCGATCGCCGCTGCATGCGGCAGCACGTTCGTCAGCATCTCCACCTTGGCATCGAACTGGTTGCCGTTGGCGGTGAACAGTCCCAGCGAGATCAGTCGCGTGAACAGGATGCGGTGCTCATTGTGCGCGGCAAAGAAGTGGCTGATGCCCAACTCGCCACGCAGGTATGGCAGCAGTAGGTTGTCGAACTCCGCATCCCATTGGTCCCAGAACGGACTGCTGCTGCCATGGGAAAGCACGAGGTAGGCACGTACCGCCATCATCGGTACCAGCAGTACCGTCAGCAGGAAGACCGGATGCAGGGGATCCGACCATCCCGCTAATCGCGCGCGTACCGCGCCTACCCACGCCTTCATCCGCGCAGTGCCTCGTCGACCAGCGCCTGGGCGGTGTTGATGCTCTCGTTGATCGAACGATCTTCCGGGTAGTAATACGCGGTGTCGGCCATGAAGAAACCCTGCACCGGCGTGCGCATCGACGGCAGCATGTCCTGGAACCCGGGGGGGCAGATGGTCTGCGCGAAATCGTAACGGTGGCAGTGCGACGCCAGCACCCAATCGCGCTGGAACGCGGGGTTCAGGCGCGACAGGTAGCCCAGTACTTCCTCGATCAATTCGGCGTTGGAACGCTGCCATTTCGGGTGGGTCTTGGGCATATAGAAGGGGGCGTAAAGGATCTTCTGCTTGGGATCGCGGCCCGGATTGAGGTTGCTGTACTCGATCACGCCGGGGATATCGATGGCCGGGTCGCTGATGTTCATCCAGAAGTTCTCACTGACCGCGTGCTTGAGCTTGAGGATCACGCAGGCAACCGGGATGTTCTGCACCGCGGCGACCTTGGCACGGAAGTCGGCCGGAAGCCCGGGCACCAGCGCAGGCACGTACTGGATCGGCGCGGTGGAGATGACCGCATCGTAGGCGGTGAACTCACCGCCTAGCGACACGCCAGTGACCACGCCATTCTCCGAAACCACCTCGTCGATGCCGCGCGACAGCTCGATGCGGCCGCCGCGGGCCTGGATGTCCTGCACCATGCGCTCTAGCAGCGTCATCGAGCCGCCTTCCAGGTATCCCATGCTTTCGTTCATCAGATTGCGGCGCGACAGCGCCACGCGCTTGATACGCGTGCCAATCCAGCTGGCCGACAGGTTGTCCTTGAACTCGAAGAACTTCAGGCGGAAGGCATCCTTCCACATGACGTCGTACGCCTTCTGGCCAACCCAGCGACGGATCCAGGTGCCGGCTTCTTCCTTGTCCAGCGCCGTCCAGTCCTTGATGCCCTTGGTGTACATCACGTGCAGCGCATAGCGGAATTTGCTGATCGGACCCAGGTGGGGGAAGGCCAGCAGGGCAAACGGGTTGCCCCACTTATAAAGCTTGCCCTGGTAGAAGTACCCCATCTTGGTGTCGGTCCAGCGCAGCGCATTGGACAAGCCATAGCGTTCCAGCAGCGAGAACAACGGGTAGTCGGTCTTGCAGATGAAGTGGTAATAGCGCTCGATCGACAGACCGTCGAAGTCGAAGTTGGCTGACATGCCGCCAATGCGATCGTCACGCTCGTAGATCGTGACCGCATGGCCCTGGTCAAGGAGTTTCACGGCGGCCATCAGGCCCATGGGGCCTGCGCCGATGATGGCAAATTTTTTCATGGGCAAGAACCAGGAAGACTGAGGAAGGCGGGATCGGGTGAATTCATTGCGATGGCGTCATTGCTTGACCAGGTAGTCGTGCTTCTGCACGACATGGGGTGTGCCGATCGCCACCCATTCGCCCCAGCCATGACCGGTATCGGTGGCGGTGATGGTGATGGTGCGCGGCTGATCGTGAACCGCCAGTGGAACGCTCCAAAGGCGCCAATGAGCCAGACCCGGGGAATCGGCCAGGCGGGCGATCGCTTGTCCGCCGTCGATGACCTCGAAGCTTGCGTGCGTTCCGGCCGGCCCGGTGAGGACGGGGATGGCAATCCCATCGATGCCGGCCGGGATCACGGCGGACAGGGTGATCTTCCCGGTGCCGTCATCGCCCTTGATCTGCCACGACCCATGGACATCGCCCTTGGTGGAGGGCAGACCCACTTCCGGGTTGTGCCCGCGCTCTGAAACATCCCCCTCCAGATCAACGGCGGTCACGGCGAGGGCGGCGGCGGTGTTGGCCGAGGAGGTCTGCGCCAACACGGGGTCGGTCAGGCCCATCTTCTGCTCACGGTCCGGCGCTGCCGGGCCCGGCACCACGACGGCCGGCACGTCGGAACGTCGATACAAAACGAAATGCGTGTCGATGTTGTGTTCGATCATGAAGTTCTGGGCAGCGGCGGCATTGCTGCGGAAGTTCCTGATCTCGACGTAGTGCTGGGCAATCCAAGGGAATCCCTTACATTCGTGCTCGCGCAAGGCCACATACTCGGGCTGGAAGTCGCGCAGCAGCGCGCATAGGCCGGCGGCACGGTGTTCCTTGGTGTAGGCCACCACATCGGGGTTGATCAGGCCCGGATAATCGATGATGACGTGGCGTGAGTAGTAGGAGCTGTAGCCCAGCGGCTCCATGCCCACCCTGTCCTGCGGCCGCATGACGGCACCGAGATAGCGCCCCATGGCCTCGCGAGCCGGTGCTTCGATGTTGGCCTGGATGTCATGCTCGGCTTTGAACGTGGTAGGCAGCACGGTGACCATCGCGGCGGTGTACACCAGCGCAACGGCGATCGCCGCCTTTCGATTGCGGATGGCCCGTGCCAGGCCGTAGCCCGCCACCAAGGCTGTCGCTGCCGATACCGGCACGACATACCAGCCGAAGACGCCATTGACGGCGACCACGTAATACAGCCAATAGACCAGGACGAAGGCCACCGGCACATAGAGCTGCTTGATTCGGTTGCGGAAGATGCTGTAAGCGCCAAAGCCGAACAGCAAGATGACCGCGATCGAGATGAAGCCGTGGTCCCACAGACGCCAGTAGCCGGTGCCATTGCCGGCGAACGACGGGCCCATCGGCACCCAGAAGTCGAGCAGCTTCCTGAACGCGGAGAGGTCCTGCTGAGCGTAGCCGTAGGCCTTGGCCAGGATGGTATTGGGCAGCGGAGAACCGTAGTACACCGTCGCGAAGATCAACCACGGCAGGTACAGCGCCGCGCCGATCAGGACGGCCTTGACGGCTTGGCTCCGACCGACGAACAGGAACGTGTAGGCGACGATGATGATGTTGAGGAAGGCGAAATCGGGGCGCGCGTACAGGGCCAGGGCCAGTGCGATGCCGATGACCGTCGCACGCCCGGTGGTGGCCGCATAGAAGGCGAACAGGATGGTGGCGACCACCAGCTGCGTCTCCATGCCCGCCATTCCCCACAGGATCTGGTGGTGCTCGAACGCCAGGTAGGCAAGGGTAAACACCATCCAGGCAAGCTGGTTAGGCTCTTTGATCCGGGTGATCAGCTTGTAGCCGAGAAGGACCGTCAACCCGCCGGTCAGGGCCGACACGAACTGGATGAAGGGCAGCGCATAGGTGCCCTTCCAGTCCAAGGCGCCACCGATGACCGGCACCAGCACGCTGATGGGGCTGGTGAAGCCATGCACGACTTTGTCATCCAGGCGGAAATGGGACAGCTTGCCCACCTGGAAGAGGTTCTCGGCATGCAGGACGGTGATCAGCGCGTCTTCCCACACGCGATCGGTGTAGGCCCAGAACGCCAGTCGAATAACTACGGCGGCGACCATCAGCAGGATCACGGCGACAGGAATGTTCCGCCAGAAGGGGCCGGAGGTCGTAGGTGGTGATGAGTCATTCATCATGATGGATTCTTGTTCGGAAAGTTGGGAAATGGGGTTCAGCGCTGCAGCACGATGTGCGAGTACTGCGGATCGGTATAGCTCTCGCGGATCGCCTCTTCGAACGGCGTCTGCTTCACCCCGAAGACCGCGTGGGTGTCGATGCCCTTGAAGTCATCCCCTGCACTGAGCGCCTTGAGCTGGTCGGCGGTGAAGGGAGGCTTGCTGCTGAACAGGCTGTAGACCTTCAGCAGGAACGCGAAGAAGCCAATCGGGATGTGCACGATCACGGTGTGCAGCTTCTTCACCCGCTTGATCGTGCGGATGATGTCGACGTAGTCCACGCGCGTATCGCCAACGATATCGAAGACCTCGCCGTCCGGCTCGGTCTCGATGCACTTGGCGATGCAGCGGCAGAAGTCGCGCTCATATAGTGGCTGGCGCATGAATTTGCCGTCGCCGGGGATCGGGAACACCGGCGTCCTTGCCATGAAGCGCGACAGCCAGCCCAGGTGCTTGGGATCGAACCAGCCGAACATCAGGGTAGGCCGGAGCACGCAGTGGCGTTGGCCACTGGCCACGACCATCTCTTCCTGCTCGCGCTTGGTGTTGGTGTAGTCGTCCTTGGCTACGGAGTTCACCACCGATGAACTGATGTGCACCATGTAGGGCACGGACGCGGTGCGCGTGGCTGCGAGCACGTGATCGGTGGCGGTGATGTTGTTGCGCACGAACAGGTCGGTGGTCTTGCCGGTGATCTGCGCGTGCAGCTGCACCACGCAGGCGGCACCGGTGAACTCGGCGGCCCATGGGCCGGGTTCGGCAAGGTCGGCGCGGACGACATGCACGTCCGGGTGCAGCGTGTGCAGGATCTCGAGGTTGTGCGCGTGCTTGTCGATTGCCACCAACTGGCTGTAGCCCTGCTGCTTGAGCTCGACGATCAGGTTCTGCCCGACCAGGCCGGCTGCGCCGGTGATGACGATTTTGGCGTGCTTGTCGGTCATGTCAGAGCTTGATCCTGCGAAAGACGAATTCGGGAATGTTCTTGATCACCATCATGATCGCCCACCAGAAGCCAGGAACGTAGACTACGGCACGGCGCTTGTTGATGGCCTTGGCGATACCGGCGGCCACCTTGTCCGGCGTCGCCCACAAGGCCCCCTTCTTGAAGGCCGCGGTCATTGGCGTGTCGACGAATCCGGGCTTGATCACCAGGACGTTGACCCCGGCCGGGCGGAGGCGCTGACCAAGACCGCTCAGGTAGGCGGTGACCGCTGCCTTGGCGCTTCCGTACAGGTAATTGCTGGCACGGCCACGATCACCGGCCACCGACGAAATGACCGCCAGCGTGGCACCGGACTGCAGGCGCTGGGAGAGGGCTGCGGCCAGGGCGATGGTCGAGGTGCCGTTGGTGGCGAACTCGCGCAGCGACAGGTCGACCGACGCATCGCAGGCGGTCTGGTCGGGCAGCGTGCCGTGCGCGATGAGCACGGTGTCTACACTCCCCAGTGCGCCCCAGATGGTATCCAGCAGCGGCTCGTGGGCATTGATGTCGTTCACATCGAGCACGCCAACGTCTACGCGTTGCGCCCCGCGGACGCGGAGGTCGGCGGCGATGGCCTCGAGTCTGCCGGCGCTGCGGCCGACCAGGTAGAGCGCGGCGGCGCGTCCGGCATAGAGGCGCGCCACGGACTCGGCGATCGCCGAGGTCGCGCCGATGATCAGGATCTTCTGCATGTTTACTCCATCACCCGGCGCCAGAAGCCGGATGAGAATCGAGGGTCGATGTAACGAGAGAAGGCCTCCCAAGCGGGAAACGCCTGACGGAACAAGGCGCCGGACATGCGTGCATCCTTGGCCGGATAGACGGCACCGCCTGCATCGCTGACGATGCGGTCGAGCCTATCGAGCATCGTCAGCAGCTCCGGGCCGTCATTGGGGAAATCAAGGGCCAGTGTGGTACCCGGGCGCGGGAAGGACAGCAGACCAGGAGAGGGACGATCACCGAATTCCTTCAACACCGCGAGGAAGGAGCCGCGCCCGCTGCGCGCGATCTCGGCCAACAGGGCGGCCGTGGCATCGCGCGCGGTGGCCGGCGGCAGAACGCATTGGTGCTGCAGAAACCCGCGCGGGCCATACATGCGGTTCCAGTGATTGATGCCGTCCAGCGGGTAGAAATAGCTCTGGTAATGGGACAGACGTCGCACGCGACGGGCGGGTTGTCGCCAGTAATACAACGTGTTGAATGGCCGCAAGGTCAGCGGGTTCACTAGGGATACAGGCGGCACCAGCGGCATGCTGCGGCGCGGGGCGGCGCTCGGCGTCGCGGCCCGGGTATCGCCCGGGGCATGATCGCCGCGGAGGAAGTGGCCACGGCCCAAGTGCGTGCCGCTGGCAAGGCAGTCGATCCAGGCAACGGTGTATTCGAAGTCGTCGGCCGACGTGCGGGACAGCTCGAAAAATTCGTCCAGGTTGTCGAAGCGGATTGACTCAGTCTCGATCCAAGGCCCCGGAACGCGGCGCAATTGTAGCTCGGCCCAGGTGATGAAACCGGTCAGGCCGAGGCCTCCAACGGTAGCGGCGAAAAGGCCGCTGCCGTTGGAGGCTGACAGCAGCTGGCGCGTACCATCGCTGCGCAGCAGTTCCAGGCAACGGACATGGTGGCCGAAGGTGCCGGCGCGATGGTGGTTCTTGCCGTGCACATCGTTCCCGATCGCGCCCCCCACCGTGGCGTGACGGGTGCCCGGGGTCACAGGCAGGAACCAGCCACGCGGGAGGGCGATATCGAGGATATCGGCCAGGGTGGCACCGGATTCGCAGCGCACCACGCCGGTTGCCGGATCGAAATCGATGAAACGGTCCAGCGCGCTGCTGGTCAGCAGCGTGCCATTCGGATTCAGACAACTGTCGCCGTAGCTTCGGCCATTGCCATGGGGCAGCGCGCTGCCGCCATCGGGAGGCAGTGGCAGGGCGCTTGCGCGGTCGAGCACCGGGTTGATCCGTTGCTCGACTCTCGGGTAGCGGCCCCAGGATTGTCCAACCGCTGAACTCATATCGAGACCAGGACGATTAGCACGCAGAGCGCGATGACGATCTGGCTCCCGCGATCCATTGCCGCGAACACGATCGGATCATCGTGCATGTCGCCGCGATGGGAAACGATCCACATGCGGCTGATCCAGTACAGCAGGATCGGGCACAGCAGCCACAGCAGCTTGGGATTGCGGTAGAGCTCCATGCTCTCCGGGCTGTTGATGTACAGCGCGAACACCAGCACGCCGATATAGCCGGCGGCGGCGCCCAGCGACTGCACCAGCGGCAGGTCGGCAACCGAGTAGCCGCGGCCGATCGCCATCTCCTTGCCGTTGGCCAGTGCCGATGCCAGTTCGGTATAGCGCTTGAGCATTGCCAAGCTGAGGAACACGAACATCGAGAAGGCCAGCAGCCAGAACGACAGTTCCGAATTGATCGCGACCGCGCCCCCGATGATGCGGACCGTATACAACGCGGCCAGCAGCACTACGTCGATCATGACGATGCGCTTGAGCTTGAGTGAATAACCGAGGGTCATCACGTAGTAGCAGAGCAGTACGCCAGCGAATGCCGGGCTGCAGAAGAAGGCCAGGGCGAAGCCGGCCAGAGTGATCAGTGGCGCAACCATCAAGCCGTGCAGCAACGGTAGCGTGCCGGCGGCGAACGGCCGCTTGCGCTTGCGTGGGTGCATGCGGTCCGGGGTCAGGTCCAGCAGATCGTTGAGCAGGTACACGCCCGATGCGCACAGACCGAAGGCCAGGAATGCCATGCCCGCGTCGATGATCGAGCCGAGGTCGAAGAAACGGTGCGCAGTCAGCAGCGGGACCAGGACCAGGAGGTTTTTGAGCCACTGGTAGATGCGCAGGGCCTTGATCCAGGTCAGCAGCCCGCCGTTCTGCGACGGCAGATGCGCCAACACGTCGGTGCGCTTGGCCGCATCCCGCGCCAGGGCAGCACCGTTGTTGACCACGATCGCGCCGCCGGCGTGCTCCCATACCTGCAGGTCGACCTGGCCGTTGCCCATATAGTCGAAGCCCCGCTCGCCAAACCGCTGGGCCAACGCTTTGCCCTTGTTGTGCCCGGACAGGTTGGTATGGCCGTCGCTGGCCATGACTTCTTCGAACAGGCCCAGGTGATCGGCGATCGGCTGCACCAGCATCTGGTCCGAGGCGGTGCACAGCACGCGCGGACGCTGCGTGGTGGTGCGCAGGATCTCCAAGACGCGCTCGTCGTAGGGCAGGCTGTCAGCGGGCAATTGGACCCTGGAGGCCAGCTGGCGCTTCACATGCGCTTTGCCCCGGAGCAGCCAGATGGGCACCAAGAAGATATACAGCGGATTATGAGCCAGCAGGGCGAGCAGGGACTCGTACAGGATGTCCGAGCGCAGCAGGGTTCCGTCCAGATCGACGCAGAGCGCGCGGTGGGATGCTGTCACGAGCGACGCGCTCCGACCATGTGCGAATCAGATTGGTGCATTGCAATATCCTTCATATCCCTGAAAAACCTAACGAATGATAAAGGATGGGGCCATCGGCGGGGGACAGGGCTGATCAATGGTCGCGCGGGCCTGGGCCAAGGAGCTCCAGCACACCCATCGCGAGCATGCCAACCGCGACGGCGAGCCAGAGGCTGACTAGCCGGATACCGATGGCCACCGCCAAGCCGGTATCTGCTGGAACGCCGGCGGCGCCCAGCATGATGACGACGGCGGCTTCGGTGGTTCCTACGCCGCCTGGCACGAAGGAAAGTGCGCCAATCAGCATCGCCAAGGGATAGATGCCCAGAGCGAGCGGCCACGGCAGGTCGATGCCGGCCGCGTGGCAGAGCAGGGCGAATGCCGCGGCGGTGAGCGTCCAGGCCAGCGTCCCCAGTGCGGTAGCGGGGGCGATCACGGGAAGACGGACCAGCGGCCCGAGGTGTTCGGCGCCATCTACAAGGAAGTTGCCCAAGCGGCGCACCGCCGCTCCCGGCAACCGGTCAACCAAGTCCCTTACAGCCCTTGCCAGCGGGGGCCAGCAGCCGAGCGCGAGTAGCACAAGGAGCACGATGAAGATGATCGAGGCCAGCAGGCCGAATACGGGCACCAGCGACGCGGCACCTGCGCCCATGAGCGTGATGACCAACAAATCTATGGCGCGCTCGAAGATGAACGCGGTCAGGGTGGCGCGGGCGGGGACGTTCTGCCAGTTGAAGTAACGGATGCGCAGCAGTTCGCCGGCCTTTCCGGGCGACGCGGTGAACGCGAATCCGGCCAGATAGGCGGCAAAACCGTGCGCCCAGCTGGAGACAGGGCATCCCTGCTTGGCGAGGACTGCACGCCAGCGCTGGTAGCGGACCACGTAGCTTGCCAGGACCAGGAGTGCACAGCCAGCAAGGGGGAGCGCCATTTCAGCCAATCGCGACAGGATGTCCCGGTCCCGATCGACGTACCACAGGCCAATCAGGTACAGCGCCGCAATGACGATGACCCAACTGACCGCCCGCCCCCGGCGTGCCGGCGGCGCCGGCGCCGGGGGCGGACAGTCTGCCATTACAGTGCCTTTTCCAGCTCTGGCAGCAGCGTGAACAGATCACCCACCAGGCCGATATCGGCGATCTCGAAGATCGGCGAGTCCGGGTCCTTGTTGATCGCCACGATCGTGCCGGCATCCTTGATCCCGGTCAGGTGCTGGATCGCGCCGCTGATGCCCACGGCCACATACAGCTCCGGGGAGATGATCTTTCCGGTCTGGCCGACCTGCAGGTCGCTGGGCACATAGCCGGCGTCCACGGCGGCGCGCGAGGCACCGACGGCGGCACCGAGCTTGTCGGCGAGCTGGAAGATCACCTTGAAGTTCTCTTCCGAGCCCACGCCACGGCCACCGGAGACCACGCGCTTGGCGCTCTGCAGGTCGGGGCGGTCGGTCGCACCGGCGGCCAGGCCGACGAAACGCGTGTGGGTCGGCAGGGCCGCATCGACGCTGGCCGCTTCCACCGCGGCGCTGCCGCCCTTGGCCGCTTCCGGCCAGGACGCCGCGCGCACCGTGGCGACCACGATCTGGTCGGCCGGCACCTCGACGGTGATGATGGCGTTGCCGGCGTAGATCGGGCGCTTGAAGCTGTGGCTGCCTTCGACGGTCATCAGGTCCGAGACCTGGTTGACGCCCAGCAGGGCAGCCACGCACGGCATCAGGTCCTTGCCGAAGGTGGTCGACGGGCCGAACACGTGGGTGTAGCCCTTGGCCAACTGCGCGATCTGCGGGGCCAGCACCTGGGCCAGCGCCTGCGCGTTGGCGGGGTTGGCCACGGTCAGCACCTTGGCCACGCCGGCCAGCTGGGCGGCTTCCGCGGCCGCGGCGGCCGGGTCGGCCGCCAGCACCAGCACGTCGATGCTGGCACCGCTGATGGCGGCGGCGGCGCTGACGGTCTTCGCGGTGGCGGCGTTGAGCTTGCCGTCGTGGTGCTCGGCGACAACGAGGATCTTGGTCATTACAGCAACCCCTTCTGCTTGAGTGCGGCGACCAGTTCGGCCGCGTCCTTGACCATCACGCCCTTGCTGCGCTTGACCGGCGCGGCGTACTGGGTGGTCTTGAAGGTATCGGCGGCGTCCACGCCGAGGTCGGCCAGCTGCAGGGTTTCCATCGGCTTGGCCTTGGCCTTCATGATGTCCGGCAGCTTGATGAAGCGCGGCTCGTTCAGGCGCAGGTCGGTGGTGACCACGGCCGGCAGGTCCACTTCCAGCGTTTCCAGGCCGGCATCGACTTCACGGGTGACAGTGGCTTTGCCGCCTTCGATCTGCAGCTTGCTGGCGAAGGTCGCCTGCGGGCGGCCCCACAGCGTGGCCAGCATCTGGCCGGTCTGGTTGGCGTCGTCGTCGATGGCCTGCTTGCCGAGGATGACCAGGTCCGGCTGTTCCTTCTCGACCAGCTTGAGCAGGGTGCGCGCGGCGGTCAGCGGCTGGATGGCCTGGTCGGTGACCACGTGGATGGCGCGGTTGGCGCCCATGGCCAGGCCGTTGCGCAGGTGGGCCTGGGCGTCGGTGGGGGCGATGGTGGCCACCACGACTTCGGTGGCGATGCCCTGGTCGCGCAGGCGCAGCGCTTCTTCCAGGGCGATCTCATCGAACGGGTTGGGGGACAGCTTGACGCCGTCGGTGACCACGCCGGAACCGTCCGGCTTGACCTGAATGCGGACGTTGTAGTCCACCACGCGCTTGTACGCGACGAGGATTTTCATCTGGTGCTGGATCCTTCAATAACGGGGGAACGTCCGGTTCTGTTCACAGCAACCGGTTCGGGGGTGGGACCGCGATTCTAACTGGCCGGAGGCAACCATGCGAATGCGTATGGTTATGCTGCAGTGCGGCACAATCTGCGCAGTCCGTCGTCTTCGTTCACGTCCAGCAGGCAGTCGTGAAGACGGCCCGCATGTATCCTGTGGCGCTGCATCAGGGCGCCTTATCGTCGCTGCCTGAGACTTTAGAACCGAACAGGAGAACGGGTAGTGCCCACATGGCTTGTCACCGGCGGAGCCGGATTCATCGGCGGAAACTTTGTCCTGGAAGCGGTCGCCAAGGGCGTCAAGGTGGTCAACCTTGATGCGCTGACCTATGCCGGCAACCTGAAGACCCTGGCGCCGTTGGACGGCAACCCGGACCACGTGTTCGTGCACGGCGACATCGGCGACCCGTCGCTGGTGGCGCGCCTGCTGGCCGAACACCAGCCCGATGCGGTGCTCAACTTCGCCGCCGAGAGCCACGTGGACCGCTCCATCGATGGCCCGGGTGCCTTCATCCAGACCAACGTGGTCGGCACCCTGGCCCTGCTCGAGGCCGTGCGCGACTACTGGAAGGCGCTGCCGGCCGACAAGGGCGCGGCCTTCCGCTTCCTGCACGTGTCCACCGACGAGGTCTACGGCACCCTGGGCGAGACCGGCAAGTTCACTGAAACCACCCCGTTCGCGCCCAATTCGCCGTATTCGGCGTCCAAGGCCGCCTCCGACCACCTGGTGCGTGCGTTCCACCACACCTACGGGTTGCCGGTGCTGACCACCAACTGCTCGAACAACTACGGCCCGTACCACTTCCCGGAGAAGCTCATTCCGCTGGTGATCGCCAAGGCGCTGGCCGGCGAGCCGCTGCCGGTCTATGGCGACGGCAAGCAGGTACGCGACTGGCTGTTCGTCAGCGACCACTGCGAAGCGATCCGCACCGTGCTGGCCAAGGGCCAGGTCGGCGAGACCTACAACGTGGGCGGCAACTCGGAAAAGCAGAACATCGAGGTGGTGCACGCCATCTGCGCGCTGCTCGACGCGCGCCGCCCGCGCGAGGACGGCCAGCCGCGCAGCAGCCAGATCACGTACGTCACCGACCGCCCCGGCCATGACCGCCGCTACGCGATCGATGCCTCCAAGCTCAAGGACCAGCTGGGCTGGGAGCCGAAGTACAGCTTCGAGCAGGGCATCGGCTTCACCGTGGACTGGTACCTGGAAAACCAGGAATGGGTCAACGGCGTGCTCGACGGCAGCTACCGCCTGCAGCGCATCGGCACCACCGCCTGAGTGGCGGTGATCACCATACAGAGGAATAACGCATGACTCAACGCAAGGGCATCATCCTCGCGGGCGGTTCGGGCACGCGCCTGTATCCGATCACCAAGGGCGTCAGCAAACAGCTGCTGCCGGTGTACGACAAGCCGATGATCTATTACCCGCTCAGCGTGCTGATGCTGGCCGGAATCCGCGACGTGCTGATCATCAACACGCCGCACGAGCAGGCGTTGTTCCAGAGCCTGCTGGGCGATGGCTCGCAGTGGGGCATGAACATCGAGTACGCGGTGCAGCCGAGCCCGGACGGGCTGGCGCAGGCGTACCTGATCGGCAAGGACTTCATCGACGGCAAGCCGAGCTGCCTGGTACTGGGCGACAACATCTTCCACGGCCACGGCCTGCGCGAAGTGCTGCGCAATGCCGACCAGCGCGATACCGGCGCCACCGTGTTCGGCTACTGGGTCAACGATCCGGAGCGTTACGGCGTGGCCGAGTTCGACAAGGCCGGCAAGGTGATCGACCTGGTCGAGAAGCCGGCCAACCCGCGGTCCAACTATGCGGTGACCGGGCTGTATTTCTACGACGGCAATGCCAGCCATCATGCGGCCGAGCTGAAGCCGTCACCGCGCGGCGAGCTGGAGATCACCGATCTCAACCAGCGTTACCTGCGCGAGGGCAACCTGCACCTGGAAGCGCTGGGCCGCGGTTATGCATGGCTGGATACCGGCACCCATCAGTCGTTGCTGGAAGCGTCCAACTTCATCGAGACCATCCAGACCCGCCAGGGCCTGCAGGTCTGCTGCCCGGAAGAAATCGCCTTCGGCCAGGGCTGGATCAGCGCCGAGCAGCTGGAGGCGCTGGCCGCCCCGCTGATCAAGAACGGCTACGGCCAGTACCTGCATAAACTGTCTGTACGAGGAGTGGTGCCGTGAAAATTATTGAGACCAAGCTGTCGGGCTGCGTGGTGATCGAGCCGGCGGTGTTCGGCGACGAGCGCGGCTTCTTCTTTGAGACCTGGAACGCCGAGCGTTTTGGCCAGCACGGGCTGCCGACGAAGTTCGTGCAGAGCAACGTGTCCACCTCGGCCAAGGGCGTGCTGCGTGGCCTGCATTACCAGTGGCCGCGGCCGCAGGGCAAGCTGGTCAGCGTGCTGGAAGGCGAGGTGTATGACGTGGCGGTGGACATCCGTCGTGGCTCGCCGACGTTCGGCCAGTGGGAAGCGGTGGTGTTGAGCGCGGAGAACAAGAAGCAGTTCTGGATCCCGGAAGGCTTCGCGCATGGCTTTGCGGTGCTCTCCGAACGTGCGGTCTTCAGCTATCTGTGCACCGAGGTGTACCTGAAGGACTTCGACGCCGGCGTGCGCTGGAACGATGCCGACATCGCCGTGGATTGGCCGATCAGCGCACCGACGCTGTCGGGCAAGGACGAGGCGGCGCCGTTCCTGAAGGACATCGCCGATGATCGCCTGCCGATCTACCAGCCGTGACCGTGCTGCTGTTCGGTGGCAACGGCCAGCTGGGCCAGGAACTGCGCCGCGCGCTGGCACCGCTGGGCACGATCGTAGCGACCACCCGTAGTGGCGCGCTGCCCGATGACACTGTCTGCGAGACGGCCGACTTCAACGAGCCCGCGTCGCTGGTTGCGCTGCTGGATCGCGTTCGTCCGGACGTGGTGGTCAATGCGGCCGCCTATACGGCGGTGGACCGCGCAGAAGAAGAGCGCGATGCGGCTTGGCGCGCCAACGCCGAAGCGCCGGGCATCATCGCGCGCTGGTGCGCCGCGGCCGGTGTGCCGCTGGTGCATTACTCCACCGATTACGTGTTCGACGGCCAGGGCACCCGCCCGTACCGCGAAGACGATGCCACCGCGCCGCTGGGCGTGTACGGCGTCAGCAAACTGGCCGGTGAGGACGCCATCCGCGAAGCCGGTGGAAGGCACTTGATCTTCCGCACCGCGTGGGTATATGCCTCGCACAGCGCCAACTTCCTGCGCACCATGCTGCGCGTGGGCGCCGAACGTGATGTGCTGCGCGTGGTGGCCGACCAGGTCGGCACGCCAACCCCGGCGGCGCTGATTGCCGATGTCACCGCGCAGGCCTTGCAGCATGCTGGTGGCCTGTCGGGGACCTGGCACCTGACCGCTACGGGCGAAACCAGCTGGCATGGGTTTGCCGAAGCGATCTTCGCCGAGGCGGTGTCGGCTGGGAAGCTGGCGCGCGCGCCGAAGGTAGAGGCGATCACCACCGCCGACTACCCGACCCCGGCCAGGCGTCCGGCATACTCGCACTTGGATGTGCGCAAGCTGGAGTCGGACTTCGGCATTGCACTGCCGAGCTGGCAGGATGGGCTGAGAAAGGTGATCGCAGCGCTCTGACGCTGTACGGGTGGGGCCACGCCATGCGTGGTACTGCCCGATCACTTGGACCGCGTCAGCCACGCATGGCGTGGCTCTACCGGCCAATGAAAAAACCCGGCCTTTGCCGGGTTTTATTTTTTTGCAACGCTCCTCGATCACGTACGACCGTACGTATCCTCAAACCGCACGATATCGTCCTCGCCCAGATAGCTGCCCGACTGCACTTCGATAAGTTCCAGCGGCAGCTTGCCCGGATTCTTCAAGCGGTGGGTCACGCCCAGCGGGATATAGGTGCTCTGGTTCTCGGTGAGCAGCAGTACGTCGTCGCCGCGGGTGACCTCGGCGGTACCGCTGACGACGATCCAGTGTTCGGCGCGGTGGTGGTGCATCTGCAGGCTGAGCGTGGCACCGGGCTTGACGGTGATGCGCTTGACCTGGAAACGGGCACCGTTGTCGATCGAGTCGTAAGCGCCCCAGGGACGAAACACCTTGCGATGCCAGGTGGCTTCGGGCCGGCCAGCGTCCTTGATGCGGGCGACAACCTGCTTGATCTCCTGCATGCGGTCGCTGCGGCCGACCATCACCGCATCGTCCGTTTCGACCACGATGACGTCATCCAGGCCCACCAGTGCAATCAGTCGATCGCCATAGGCGTAGGTGTTGCGGCAATCAATGGCGATGACATCACCATGGTGGGCGTTGCCGTCGGCGTCCTGCTGGGAAACGTCACGCAACGCAGTCCATGAACCCACGTCGTTCCAGCCGGCGTCCAGTGGAACGACCACTGCATCGGCCGTCTTTTCCATCACTGCGTAGTCGATGGAGTCGGACGGCACGGCGTCGAAGGCATCTTTGTCCAAGCGGGTGAAGTCCGCATCGCGACGCGCCTGCTGCCACGCGCTACGGCTGGTGGCGAGCATGGCCGGGTTGAACTTCTCCAGCTCGGCCAGGTAGCGCGAGGCCTTGAAGAGGAACATGCCGCTGTTCCAGAAATACTCGCCCGACTGCACGTACTGCTGGGCGGTCTGGGCATCGGGCTTTTCCACGAAGCGATCCACCGGACGCGCATCCCCGTCCCCAGTGGCCTTGATGTAGCCGTAGCCAGTCTCCGGGCCGGACGGCACGATTCCGAAGGTCACCAGCTTTCCCGCCTCGGCAGCCGGCAGCGCGCGCAATACTGCAGCACGGAACGCTTCCTCATCGGCGATCACATGGTCCGACGGAAGAACCAGCAGGACCGCGTCGTCTCCCTGTCGCATCGCTTCCAAGGCCGCCACTGCGATCGCCGGAGCAGTGTTGCGGCCCATCGGTTCAAGCAGGATCGCCTGCGGCTGCACGCCCAGTTGCTGCAGCTGCTCGGCAGCCACGAAGCGATGCTCTTCGTTGGCAACGACCAGCGGTGCGTGCCCGGCGATCGGGGCGACGCGCTGCCAGGTGGCCTGCAGCATGGTCTGCTCACCGGCCAGTGCAAGGAACTGTTTGGGGTAGGCCTCGCGCGACAGCGGCCACAGGCGCGTGCCAGAGCCGCCGGAGAGAATGACAGGAAGGATGTTGTGCATCGGAATCTTCGCCTCAGGATGCCTTGAGCAATTGGGAAATTTCATCGGTACGCTGCTGCAGCAGCGCCGCATCGCCACGGGTTTCGACATTCAGGCGCAGCAGCGGCTCGGTATTGGAGCTGCGCAGGTTGAAGCGCCACTGGCCGAAATCCGCACTGATGCCATCGGTGTGGTCCAGCGCCGGCGCCTGCGCGGCGTAGTGGTCCATCACCCGGGCGACTGCGGCCTTGGCATCGCTCACCTTGAAGTTGATCTCGCCGCTGCAGGGGAACTTGGCCATGCGCGCCTCGACCAGATCGGCCAGCGAACGGCCGGACTCGGACACCAGGGCGGCGATCAGCAGCCACGGGATCATGCCGGAGTCGGCGTAGGCGAACTCGCGGAAGTAATGGTGCGCGCTCATCTCGCCGCCGTACACGGCGTTCTCGCTGCGCATCTTTTCCTTGATGAAGGCATGGCCGCTCTTGCACAGCACCGGCTGGCCGCCGGCCGCCTCGACCATCTCCACGGTGTTCCAGGTCAGGCGTGGGTCGTGCACGATCTTGCCGCCCGGCTGGCGCGCCAGGATCGCCTGGGCGAGCAGGCCGACCAGGTAATAGCCCTCGATGAAGCGGCCGTTGTGGTCGAAGAAGAAGCAGCGGTCGAAGTCGCCGTCCCAGGCGATGCCGAAGTCCGCGCCATGCTCGCGGACGGCCTGCGCGGTCATCGCGCGGTTCTCCGGCAGCAGCGGGTTGGGGATGCCGTTGGGGAAGCTGCCATCGGGTTCGTGGCAGATCCGGATGAACTCGAAGGGCAGGTGCGGGGCGAGCAGGTCGACGATGGTGCCTGCGCCGCCATTGCCTGCGTTGACCACCAGCTTCAGCGGCTTCAGTGCGGCGCGGTCGATATAACTGAGCAGGTGCGCGATGTAGGCGCTCTTGTCCGGGTGCGACTGCAGGCCGGCCTTGGGCTCGACCGGTCCTGCGCTGTCGGCTTCGACCGCGTCGGAAATGGCGAGCAGGCCGGTGTCCGAACTGATCGGGCGGGCCTGCTCCTTGACCAGCTTCATGCCGTTGTAGTCCATCGGGTTATGGCTGGCGGTGACCATCACCCCGCCGGCCGCCTTGAGGTGGTCCACCTGGAAATAGACCTCTTCGGTGCCGCACAGGCCGATGTCCAGCACGTCGCGCCCGGCGCCGCGCAGGCCGGCGGCCAGGGCGTCCTGCAGGGCGGGGCTGGTCAGGCGGATGTCATGACCGACCACCACCGCGCCCGGGGCCAACTGGGCCGCCAATGCCACGCCGATGCGGCGGGCGAGGTTCTCGTTCAGTTCGTCCGGCACCCGGCCGCGGATGTCGTACGCCTTGAAAGCGGGGAGGGTCATAGTCGGTCCTTTTTTAGGTCAGCTGCTTAGTTTAACGCTTGGCATGTATGGGAATCGTTTCCAAGCCCGGCGCGGCGATGAGTGCCTTGGGGGGCGTACAGGGAAGGGCATGGGGGTTGGCTACAATGATCGCTTACATCAACGAGGTGAGGGCGTAGATGAGTATTTCCCCAGGCAACGCCAACCGGCGTGGCAAGCAGTACGCCAGCGCGGCCGACGCGCTGGACGGCGTGGTCGCCGATGGCCAGACCCTGGCCGTGGGCGGGTTCGGCCTGTGTGGCATTCCCGAGGCGCTGATCGGCGCACTGCGCGACACGGGGGTGAAGGGCCTGACGGTGATCTCCAACAACGCCGGCGTGGATGGCTTCGGCCTGGGCCAGCTGCTGGAGACCCGCCAGATCCGCAAGATGATTTCGTCCTACGTGGGCGAGAACAAGGAGTTCGAACGGCAGTTCCTGGCCGGTGAGCTGGAACTGGAGTTCAACCCGCAGGGCACCCTGGCCGAGCGCCTGCGCGCCGGCGGTGCCGGGATCCCGGCCTTCTTCACCGCCACCGGCTACGGCACGGTGGTGGCTGAGGGCAAGGAAACCCGTGCGTTCGACGGCAAGCACTACGTGATGGAAACCGCGCTGCGCGCCGACGTGGCGCTGGTCAAGGCGTGGAAGGCCGACGCGTCGGGCAACCTGGTGTTCCGCAAGACCGCGCGCAACTTCAACCCGGCCTGCGCGATGGCCGGCAAGCTGTGCATCGTCGAGGTGGAAGAGGTGGTGCCGGTGGGCAGCATCGATCCGGACCAGGTGCACCTGCCGGGCATCTACGTGCACCGGATCGTGCACAACCCGCATCCCGAGAAGCGAATCGAACAGCGCACCGTGCGTGCGGAGGGCAACTGACATGGCGTGGACCCGCGATGAAATGGCCGCGCGCGCCGCGCGCGAACTGACCGACGGTGCTTACGTGAACCTGGGCATCGGCCTGCCGACCCTGGTCGCCAACCACATCCCCGATGGCGTGGATGTGTGGCTGCAGTCCGAGAACGGCCTGCTCGGCATCGGCCCGTTTCCGACCGAGGCCGAGGTCGATGCCGACCTGATCAATGCCGGCAAGCAGACCGTCACCGCACGCCCGGGCGCCAGTTACTTCGGCAGCCACGACAGCTTCGCCATGATCCGCGGCGGCCACGTCAACCTGGCCATCCTCGGCGCGATGCAGGTGACCGACAAGGGCGACCTGGCCAACTGGATGGTGCCCGGCAAGATGGTCAAGGGCATGGGCGGGGCGATGGACCTGGTGGCTGGCGTGCAGCGCGTGGTGGTGCTGATGGAGCACACCGCCAAGAACGGCGAGCACAAGATCCTGCCCGACTGCACGCTGCCGCTGACCGGCGTGGGCGTGGTCGACCGCATCATCACCGACCTGGCCGTGTTCGACGTGACCGACGCCGGCCTGGTGCTGGTGGAGGCAGCGCCGGGCGTGGGCGTGGAGGAACTGAAGGAAAAGACCGGCGTGGCATTCGCCGCCGCCTGAGGTGATGGCGCCGCCCCGGCCAGCCGGGGCGGTGCCAGCGTTCGCTCACCCCTTCCGCGCGTAACGGTAGGGGTGATCTGCATCGAACGGTTCGCCCAGCAGGCCCGCCGCAGTCACCTCGCGCTGGCCGCTGCTGCGCACCACCAGCGAGACGATGCGCTCGACGGCGTGGGCCAGCGTGCCATCAAGCTGGGCGGCTTCGGTGTCGAACGCCGAACGGTAGAGATGCGCATCCAGCAACGGCCGCAGTGCCGACAGGCGCACCCAGAACATGCTGCCGGCGACGAACGTGTCGACCTCGATGTCCGCGGCCTTCAGGCCAAGCTGCACCAGCAGCGCCTCGACATTGCGCTGGTTGGCGCCCCAGTAGAAGTGCAGTGGTTGGACGTGACCCTCCGGCGCCACCAGGCCCAACCGGTCATCCTCGACGAAGCCCTGGAAGATCCGTGCCGCGCGGTCCGCGTCGAGCAGGCGGCCGGTCAGTTCGCGGCGCCAGTGTTCACCATCGGTACGATGCGTGGAGCGCTTGGTATGCAGCTTCAGCACAACCTGCTCACCCTCTTGGTAGAGGCGCTCGGCGATCTGGAGGAAGGGCAGGATGTCGCGGCCATGGTTGGCGAACACCACGATCTCCGCCTCGAGCCGGGCATCATTCACCGCCCGCTGAACGTCGCTGCGCTTCTCATCGGTGGTGGTAATGACGATCCGCCACGGCAGGGCGCTGGCGCGCAGGTCAGCGAGCAGTTCGGCAAGCACGTCGATGTACCACGCATGGATTACCGCGCAGGGCCGGGTCGCGGCGGCCTGCACACCGGGGGGGGCCAGCGCCTTCCGCGTCGCCTCCAGGTAGGCATGCCCCAGCCGTGCATCCGGCTCCAGCACTGCGCCTTCGGCCCACTCGTTCCAGGCGTTGATGAAGACCAGGCGCTGGTTGGCCGGCGCGGCGGCCAGGCGCGTGTGCACGGTGGTCGACAGCCAGTCGCCATACCCACGCGGTGAGGCATGCAGGTAGACGCGGCCCTTGCCGGAGCGGCGTGCCTCGTTGTCCCAGCCCGGGTTGACCCCGGGATAGAGCGTGTACGGCGGCAGCGGACGCGCGGCGATCTCCGCGGCCAGTTCGCGCCAGTCGCGTACGTCGCCCTGGAAATCCGGATTGATCAGGTACTGGTCGGCGGTGAGCGAGCGCGGGTTGCTCATGTTCGGGGGGAACTCGACCGCGGCATCGAAGCCGATGTCGCGCGGATCGGGGCGCTCGAAGCCCTGCACGTAGGCCAGGTGGATCTCGCCGATGCCGTTGTCCAGGCACCACTGCCGCCAGCGCCGGGCGGTCGCGCGCGCGTCGGGCAGCAGGTGCGGGCGGTACACCAGCAGCATGGGCTTGCCGTCCACGGTCAGGGCACGGCGGTCGCGCAGGTAGTCGGCGACGTGGGCGATGAAGGCCAGGTCGTCCTCGGCGCTGTGCTGCTGGCCGATCAGGATGTCCTCGTCGCGACCGTCCCAGCGCCGCGCCCAGTTCTCGTTGGCCCAGCACAGGCAGAACGGCAGGTCGATGCTGTCGTCGGCCAGCCACTGGCGCAGCGGCGTCTCCATCAGCGTAGTGCCGCTGAACCAGTAGTAATAGAAGCAGAACGCGCCGATGCCGTATTCGCGGGCCAACTGCGCCTGGTCGCGCATCACCTGCGGGGTGCGCAGGTCGTAGAAGCCCAGGTCGGCGGGCAGGCGCGGCTGGATGTGGCCTTCGAACTGGGGCAGGGCGCGGGTGACGTTGCGCCACTCGGTGAAGCCCTTGCCCCACCACGCATCGTTCTCGGCGAACGGGTGGAACTGCGGCAGGTAGAACGCCACCAGCGTGGCCGGCAGCGGTGCAGGCAGGGCCTCGCTGCGATGCGCGACGTAGCCGATCGCGGCTTCATCGGCACGCAGCAGCGGACGAGGGAGGGGACCATTCACCTGCCCCGGGCTGGCATCGATGCGGCCGCGCGGCGGCGGCGGCACCCAGTCGCCGTGATCGCGCAGGAAGCGTGCGCGCAGTCGATCACGCTGGCCATCGGACAGTGGCAGCGCCCGGAAACCGGCGCGCAGCGCCACGAAGACCGCCTGGCGCAGCCGGGCCTTGAGCGCGGTCACGCGCGACCGACCTCGATCCAGGGGAAAACGACAGCAGGCATGCGGGCTCCAGCGCTCCAACGGGTGGGGGCATTCTCGGGCTTTGCCCGCGCACCGGCAAATCGCCGCGTGCTAGCGTTCATCCATGGATCTCCACCTTCCCGATGCGCAGGTGCACTGGCACCGTCACTGGCTTGCCGCCGCCGATGCCGATGCCCTGCAGCGCACCCTGCGCGAGGACGTACCGTGGGAGGTGCACCGCATCCGCATGTTCGGGCGCCAGGTCGACTCGCCGCGGCTGAGTTGCTGGATGGGCGACCCGGCCGCGCGCTATCGCTATTCGGGCACCGACTTCGTGCCGGCAGCGTGGCACCCGGCGCTGCTGCCGCTGCGCGAGCGGCTGGCTGCGTTCTGCGCCACGCCGTTCAACAGCGTGCTGCTCAACCGCTACCGCGATGGCGATGACGGCATGGGCTGGCACAGCGACAACGAGCCCGAGCTCGGGCCGACGCCGATGATCGCGTCACTGAGCCTGGGCGCCGAACGTCGTTTCCTGCTGCGCCGACGCGAGGACCACGCGCGCAAGGCCGAGGTGACGCTGGGGCATGGCGACCTGCTGCTGATGGGCGGGCAGACCCAGCGCCATTACCAGCATGCCCTGCCGAAAAGCGCGCGGCCGCTGGCCGAGCGCATCAACCTCACCTTCCGCTGGATTGACGCAGCCGGCTCGGCATGACCTGCGCCTGCTGGTAGTCGGCCTGGCCGGTCACCAGCGTCCAGCCCACCAGCTCGCTGGTCATGGCCTGCAGGCCCTGCTCGAAGGCACGCGCCACATCGGCGGTAGCGGTGGTCGGCACCGGCTGTTCCTGGCGGAAGGTGCGGTCGGCGACCACGCGCTGGTCGATCACGTGGATCAGCTTGGCGTTGACCTCGATCAGCGCCGCCGGGGTGGGCTGGCCGCGGTAGTCGGCCTCGAAGCGGCGCACGTCCAGGGCCAGCTTGTAGTCGGCGCGGATGCCGGTGGTGGCACGGGCGACGCCGGCGACGCGGCCGGAATCCTCGAAGCCGCGCACCAGCGCGTCGTCCAGCATGTCGGTGGCCGGCTGCGCCCAGCTCACGCCCTTGTACACCTCCAGCTCGGACGGCGACGGGCGCACGTTGATGCGCGGGCTGTCGACCACGCGCGCGGCGCTGGGCTTGACCACGACGAGCTGCCAGTCGACCTTTGGCCAGCCGGGATCGGCCTGGATGCGCACGATCGGCGAATAGATGGTCACTGCGCTGCGTTCATTGCTGCCCAGCAGCGAGCAGCCGCCGAGGGTGGCGATCATCGCCACCGGCAGGAGGATTCGGGTGAGGGTCGGGCGGCTCATTTGGGTTCGAACTCCTTGGGCGCGTCGCGGCCCAGCAGATAGCGTGCCGGGTTGTTGTCCAGCTTGTCGCTGACCCGGCGCAGGTCGCGGATCAGTCCGCGCAGCTCGGTCAGGGTCGGGCCGAGCTGGGCCAGGCCGTCGTTGGCGAAGCTGTTGATCGCCGCGCGGTTCTCGCCGAGGATCGAATCGGCGCTGCCGGCGGCCGAATCCAGCTTGGACAGGGTGGTTTCCAGCTTGTCCAGGATTGGCGGCAACTGCTGCACCAGATTCTGGTCCAGCCGCTGGATGGTGCCATTGGTGCTCTTCAGGGTCACATCCAGGCTGCGCGCGGCATCGCGCGCGCTGAGCAGCAGCGCCTGGGTGCCCTGGTCACGGTCGGCGAGGCCGCCGCTGATGGTTTCCAGGTTGGCCAGGGTGGCGTTGATGCTGGCCACGTTGCGGTCGCTCAACACCTGGTCCATGCGCTCGACGATGCGGTTGGCCACGTCGGTGATGTTCTGCAGGGCCGAGGGGGTGGTCGGGATGATCGGGGCCGGGTCCTTGTTGACCGCGGTCAGCGCCGCGGCCTGCGGGGTGCCGCCGCTGAGCTGGATGATCGACGGGCCGGTCAGGCTGGTGATCGCCAGCTTGGCGCGGGTGTCGGTCTTGACCGGGGTATTGGAGTTCAGGCGGATGCGCGCGACCACCTGGCGCGGATCGTCCGGGACCAGGTTCAGCTCGGTGATCGAGCCCACCGCGATGCCGTTGTACTGCACCGGGCTGCCGACCGACAGGCCGGTCACCGCCTCGCGGAACACCACCCGGTACTCGGTCCAGGTGCGGTCGGAGGAGTACTTGGCCGCCCACAGGCCGAAGGCCAGCAGCGCCAGCCCCACCACCAGGGTGAACGCGCCGATCAGGACGTAATTGGCTTTGGTTTCCATGGCTTACTCGCTCTCGTGCTTTGCATCGCGCGCAGCACGCGCGCGCGGTCCGTGGAAGTATTCCTGGATCCACGGGTGGTCCAGTTGTTCGATCTCGTGCAGCGGGGCATTGGCGATCACCTTCTGGTCGGCCAGCACCGCCACCCGGTCACAGATCGCATACAGGGTGTCCAGATCGTGTGTGATCAGCAGGACGGTCAGCCCCAGCGCTTCCTGCAGGGTCTTGATCAGCCGGTCGAAGGCGGCCGCGCCGATCGGGTCCAGGCCGGCGGTGGGCTCGTCCAGGAACAGCAGCGGCGGGTCCAGCGCCAGCGCCCGGGCCAGGCCGGCGCGCTTGCGCATGCCGCCGGACAGCTGCGAGGGCAGCTTGTTGATCGCGTCGGCAGGCAGCCCGGCCAGCTTCACCTTCAGCAACGCCAGCTCGTAATGCCAGCGCTCGGGCAGCTCGCGGTGGTGTTCCTTCAGCGGTACCTGCACGTTCTCGCCGACGGTCAGCGAGGAGAACAGCGCGCCGTCCTGGAACAACACCCCGGTATTGCGTTCGATGTGCAGGCGGCTGGCCGGATCGTCCGAGCGCGCGTCCACGCCGAGCACCTCGATCTGGCCGGCATCGGGCACCCGCAGGCCGAGGATGCTGCGCATCAGTACCGACTTGCCCGTGCCCGAGCCGCCGACCACGCCGAGGATTTCGCCACGGCGCACGTCCAGGTCCAGGCCATCGTGCACGGTCTGCGCGCCGAAGCGGTTGGTCAGCCCGCGTACGCGGATGGCCAGGCCGGCGTCATCGCCGGTGGTGTCCTCGGGTGCGGCCAGCGCGGCGGTCTCGGTGGTCATCGCTTACCAGCCCATCTTCATGAACCACAACGCGGCGAACGCATCGAGGATGATCACCAGCGAAATGGCCTGCACCACGCTGGAGGTGGTGCGCTCGCCGACCGACTGTGCGGTGCCTTCGACCTTCAGCCCTTCCAGGCAGCCGATCAGGCCGATCACCAGCGCGAACACCGGCGCCTTGGACAGGCCCACCAGCATGTTGCGCACTTCCATGGTCTCGTGCATCCGCGCGATGTACATCTGCGGCGGGATGTCCAGGTCGAACGCGCCCACGGTGATGCCACCGGCCAGGCCGGCGACCATCGCGATGAAGGTCAGCAGGGGCAGGGTGATCAGCAGGGCGACCAGGCGCGGCAGCACCAGCAGGTCGATCGGATCCAGGCCAAGGGTGCGCATCGCATCGATTTCCTCGCGCGCCTTCATCGCACCGATCTGCGCGGTGAAGGCGCTGGCGGTGCGGCCGGCCAACACGATCGCGGTGAGCAGGACCGCGAACTCGCGCAGGAAGGCGATGTTGACCAGCTCGACGACGTAAATCTCCGCGCCGAAATCGCGGAGGATGGTCGAGCCGAGGAAGGCGATCACCGCACCGACCAGGTAGGAGAGCAGGGCCACCAGCGGCACTGCGTCCAGCCCCACCTGTTCCATCTGCGCCACGGTGGCGGTCAGCCGGAACCGACGTGGCTCCTTGATCAGGCGTGCGCCCTTGACCAGATTCTCGCCGAGGAAGCTGGCCAGGGCGACGATGTTGTGGCCCATGCCGTGCACGCTGACGCCCAGGCGCTCCAGCGCGGCCAGCACGCCGAAGTCGCGCTTGGAACGCGGGCGGTCGTCGGCGACCTCCTCGATGGTGCAGACCAGTGCGCGGTGTTCCTCGCGGAACTGCAACGCCTCGTCGGCCAGGTCGGCGCGGCGGGCCACGCGCAGGACCTGCAGCACGCCGGCCGAATCGAGCTGGGTGATGCCGCTGGCGTCGATGCCGGTCAGCGCATCGGGAATGCCGCGCAGCACTTCGGCCGCGTCCAGCGCGGTATGCAGGGTCCAGTGGCCGGACAACCGGACCAGGCCGGAATCCTGCGCATCCAGTTCGAGATGGGGGGCTTGGGTTGGCGTCATGGGGCGTCCTGCGCGCAGCATACCTTGTCCGTGTCGACATCAAGTGTGTGCGTTGCGACATGATTGTTCAGCCGGGGCGGGCTTCGGGTAATACTACGAAGCATGTCCGTCGATACCGCCACCATTGCCACCCCCCAGGCCACCTATGCGCAGCGCGTGGCGTTCGTGTCGGAAATCGCCGGGCGCCTGCACAGTTACGGCACGACCGCGCAGCGGCTGGAGGCGGCGGTGGTGGCGCTGGCGCAGCGGCTGGACCTGGACTGCGAGCCCTGGTCGAACCCGACCGGGCTGATCCTGAGTTTCAGTGACCCGACCAAGGCGATCGGTTCGTCGGACATCACCCGCGTGATCCGGCTGGCACCGGGCGAAAATGACCTGCATAAACTCAGCATCGCCGACCAGATCACCGATGCGGTGGCCACCGGCAGCATGAGCATCGCCCAGGGCCATACCGCCCTGCGGCAACTGGACAAGGACCCGGGCCGGCGCGGCAAGATCCGGATGATCCTGTCCTACAGCCTGGGCGCGGCCGGCGTGGCCGGGCTGTGGAAGCTGCCGTGGCTGGATATCGCCACCGCCGGGGTGATCGGCCTGCTGATCGGGGTGATGACGCTGTATACCGATCGGCGCCCGGCCAGCCGCGAGGCGAGCGAGGCATTGGCAGCGTTGCTGGCGGGCACGGTGGCGGCGCTGGTGGCCTCGTTCCTGGGGCCGCTCAATCTCAATACCGTCATCATCGCCTCGCTGGTGGTGATGCTGCCCGGGATGTCGCTGACCAATGCGGTCAACGAGCTGGCCAGCCAGCATTGGGTGTCGGGCACGGCGCGGTTTGCCGGGGCGATCACCACGATCCTCAAATTGACGGTGGGCGCGGTGATCGCGGTGACATTGTCGGGGATCATCGGGCTGGAGCCGCACGTACGCGCGTCGCGCCCGCAGGCCGACTGGGTGGAGTGGTGCGCGCTGCTGCTGGCGGCGTTCGCGTTCGCAATGCTGTTCAAGGCCAACCGCCGCGATTATCCGTGGGTGATGGCGGCCTCGGTGGCCGGCTACGCGATTTCCAAATTCGCCGGGCAGGCCTGGGGACTGCCGGCGGGTATTTTCATGTCGGCGATGCTGATGACCGCAGCCGGCAATCTGTTCGGGCGGCTGGTGCAGCGCCCGGGCGCGATCATCCGCCTGCCCGGCATCATCATGCTGGTGCCCGGCAGTACCAGCCTGCGCGGCGTGCTGACGCTGGTGCAGCAGCAGGACATGAGCGCCGGCCAGACCGTGCTGATGACCGTCCTCAACGTGGTGATGGCGCTGGTGGCCGGCTTGCTGTTTGGCAATCTGCTGATTCCGGCGCGGAAGAATCTCTGACGGGTGTTGGGGTTTTGGGGTTTCTTGTAGGCGTGTCAGAGCGCAGGGCCGCTTGTCCCGTGGCTGGGCGGGGATGTGGCCATCGAAAAGACAGCGGCGAAGAGCGCTTGGTGGCCCGCTTTCCGTTGCGCACCAGCACACTGTCAAAGGGTGGGTGCGGGTGGGTTGGCGGGACCGTCATGCGCCATGGATGGCGCATGCGAGCCTACACGGACGTATTTACGGCGTGTCCCGCCAACCCACCCGTACCCGCCCAAGCCAGCAGGGCACGCACTCGCCAGTCGTTGATCCTGCAGTGCTCCAGCAACGGCCCTTCGCGCAGCTGAAAAACGCGCAGACCAAAAAAAACGCCGGCATCGCGCCGGCGTTTTCCGTTTTCAGTTTCCGATGAAACCGGAGACGATTACTTCTTGATCAGGAACTCTTCGACCTTCTTGCCCTTGGTGGTCAGCGCGGCCAGCCAGCGCGGCTGCTTGCCGCGGCCGGTCCAGGTTTCCTTCGGGTTGGCCGGATTGCGGTACTTCGGGGCCACCTTGCCAAGCTTGCGCACGGCCTTCTTGGCCGGGGCCTTGGTTGCCTTCGCGGCGCGGCCGCGAGTCGGGGCGGCGCCACCGAACACTTCCTCGATCGAATAACCGTGGGCCTTGGCCAGCTTGGTCAGCTGCGCGCGCACCTTGGTCACCGCCGGGCGCTTGGCCACGATGGTCTGCTGCTTTTTGGCGTTCTTGATCAGGGCGCCCAGCTCTTTGGCGGACAGGCCACTCAGGTCAATACTCATCAACTGCTCCGGAATCTAATTAAGGACGGGGTGGGCCAGTCCTTGGCTTGCGCGACAGCATACATATCCAGCCGGATGCTGCACAGAGTTAACCGGCATATTCAATCGCCGCACGCAAAAGAAAAGCCGGGATATTCCCCCCGGCTTTTCCTGATCAACCCGCCAGTCGGCCCAGCAGGGCGTCGCGGTCCAGGCTCTCGGCCTCGCTGGCGCTGCGCGACCGGTATTCGTAGGTGCCGGCGGCCAGGCCGCGCTCGGACACCACCACCCGGTGCGGCACGCCGATCAGTTCCATGTCGGCGAACATCTGGCCCGGACGCAGGCCGCGGTCGTCCAGCGCCGCATCCAGGCCCGCGGCCTGCAACTGCGCCAGCAGCTCGGCGGCGGCGGTGGCCACGGCCTCGTCCTGCTTCGGGTTGATCACGCACACCACCACCTGCCACGGCGCCATCGCGGCCGGCCAGATGATGCCGGCCTCGTCGTGGTTCTGTTCGATGGCTGCAGCGACGATGCGCGAAATGCCGATGCCATAGCAGCCCATCGCCATCACCGCCGCCTTGCCGTTCTCATCCAGCACGGTGGCCTTGAGCGCCTGCGCATACTGCCGGCCCAGCTGGAACACGTGGCCGACTTCGATGCCGCGCGCGATCTTCAGCTCGCCGCCATCGGCGGCGCGGTCGCCTTCCTTCGCGTTGCGGATGTCGGCCACTTCCGGCTCGGGCAGGTCGCGGCCCCAGTTGACCCCGGCGATGTGGAAACCCGCCTCGTTGGCGCCCACCACGAAGTCGGCCAGCGCCGCCACGTCGCGGTCGGCGACGATGCGGATCGGCTGGGCCGGGTTGAGCGGGCCCAGGAAGCCGGGCTCGCTGCCCAGGTGCGTGGCGATCTCCGCCTCGCTGGCCATGCGGTAGCCCTGCAACCCGGCCACCTTGCCCAGCTTGATCTCGTTGACCTCGTGGTCGCCGCGCACCAGCGCCAGCACGAAGCCATCGGTGCTCATGATCGCGATCGACTTGACCGTGCGCTCCAGGCCCAGGCCCAGCAGCGCGGCCACCGCTTCGCAGGTCTTCTGGGTCGGCGTCTCCACCTTGCGCTGCGCCTCGCTGGCGGCCGGGCGCTCACCCGGGGCAGCGGCGATCGCCGCTTCCATGTTGGCGGCGTAGTCCGAGCCGGTGGAGAACACCAGCGCGTCTTCGCCGGACTCGGCGATCACGTGGAATTCCTGCGAGGCGTCGCCGCCGATCGCGCCCGAGTCGGCCTGCACCATGCGGAAATCCAGGCCCAGGCGGGTGAAGATGCGGCTGTAGGCCGCCTTCATGTTTTCGTACTCGCGCACCAGGCAGTCGTCGTGCAGGTGGAAGGAGTAGGCGTCCTTCATCAGGAACTCGCGGGCGCGCATCACCCCGAAACGCGGGCGGATCTCATCGCGGAACTTGGTCTGGATCTGGAAGAAGTTGACCGGCAGCTGCTTGTAGCTGGACAGCTCCTGGCGCGCGAAGTCGGCCGCGGCCTCTTCGGCGGTGGGGCTGTAGCAGAACACCTGCTCCTTGCGATCCTTGATCTTGAGCAGCTGCGGACCGAACTTTTCCCAGCGCCCGGTGCTTTCCCACAGTTCCTTGGGCTGGATGGTCGGGATCTGGAATTCGACCGCGCCGGCGCGCTCCATTTCCTCGCGCACGATGCGCTCGACCTTGCGCAGCACGCGCAGGCCCAGCGGCGACCAGGTGTACAACCCCGAGGCCAGCTTGCGGATCATGCCCGCGCGCAGCATCAAGCGGTGGCTGGTGAGCTCCGCGTCACTGGGGGTTTCCTTGGTGGTGTGCAGGTGGAACTGGGAGAGGCGCATCGTCGGCTTCGCTGAACGGCAGAAGCCGATATTCTGCCAGCCCAGCCGCCGCCCTGCCCATCACGCCGGCCGGGCGGTCCGGAAGCGCCCCCGGCGCCGCGGCGCCGACCGGGGCCGGCTCAGCCGGCCGGCTTGCAGTGGACCTTGATCGCCGCGTTGGCCAGGTCCTTCTGCGCACTGCGCTGTTCCGGGCTGAGGGGGCTGTCGGCCTTGCCGTCGCCGTTGGTGTCCTGCATCACTGCGCCCTGTCCGTTGAGCAGGGTCAGGTTGTTGCGTGCGGTGGTGCAATCGGCCGATTCGGCCGGCGCCTCGGCGACAGGCGCCGCGCGGGCCACCGGGGCGCGGGTGTCCACCTCGCGCGATTCGTACTTCTGGCCGGTCGGGGCCTTCTCCGAATACTGGGTCACGCCTTTGGCGTCCTTCCACTTGTAGACGGTTCCGGCAGTGGCCGAGGCGCTGGCGAGCAGCAGCAGGCAGCACAGCGAGGGCAGGGCACGCATGGCAACTCCGGGCATCAAGGTCAGGGGGGCGATTGCAGCATCCCGGCCGGGCGCTGGCAAGCCGGCGGCGACGGGCGGGTGCCCGGGCTGCCCCAAAGGCCACCGCACCCACTAAACTGGCCGCATGGATGAGATGAAACCCCCGCCGCGCAACCGCAGCATCTACCTGCTGCCCAACCTGTTCACCACCGCGGGCCTATTCGCCGGCTTCTACGCGATCATCGCCGCGGCCAACGGCGACTTCGTCAATGCCGCCATCGCCGTGTTCGTGGCCGCGGTCATGGACGGCCTGGACGGCCGCGTGGCGCGGCTGACCGGCACCAGCAGCGAATTCGGCGTGCAGTACGATTCGCTGGCCGACCTGGTCAGCTTCGGCATGGCCCCGGCGCTGGTGATGTACCACTGGTCGCTGTCGTGGCTGAAGTTCGACGATCCGGTGATGGGCCGGGTCGGCTGGGCAGTGGCATTCCTGTACGCGGCCTGCGCCGCCCTGCGCCTGGCCCGTTTCAATACCCAGGTCAGCGTGGTGGACAAGCGCTGGTTCATCGGCCTGGCCAGCCCGGCCGCGGCCGGGCTGATGATGTCCTTCGTCTGGGCCTTCGCCGATGGCAACCTGGGCTGGGACGGCAACCAGCTACGCTACGTGGCGCTGGGCGTCACCCTGGTGGCGGCCTTGCTGATGGTCAGCCGGATCCGCTTCTGGAGCTTCAAGGGCAGCGGCCAGAAGGGCCCGCGCGCCGACCGCGTGCCGTTCCTGGCGTTGGCCCTGGTCCCGATCGCGATCGCGATCATGGTGATCGATCTGCCGCGCGTGTTGTTCGCGGTGGGCGTGGTCTACGCCCTGTCCGGGCCGGGTTTCTGGCTGTGGCAGCGGACCCGAAAGACGGCCGAGCCAAGCGCGTGAGCGAGACCGGCCTGCCGCCGCTGTGGTCGCCCGCGCAGCAGTCGTGGCTGCAGGCGATGGGCTATACGGTGTTCGTGGATGGCCAGGTCGACGAGGTGGCTGCCAGTGCACCGATCGAGCTGAGCGTGGCTGTTGCGCCGCCCGCGCCAGTGGCCGTGGCGGCCGCGCCTGACGCGACGACGGCGGCCCCGCCGCGGCGCAGCGCCGCACCGCCCAGCGAGCCGGTGGCCCCCGCCGCAGCGCCCCCTGCGCGCAGCGCCGCCCCCGGGCGCCGGACCGCGGTACGCATGCCCGATCGCCTGCAGATCGCGCTGCTGCGTGCCTCCGGCTGCAATCCGGCCGAGCCCGATACCCAGGCGTTGATGGCGGGCTGGAACCTGGACGAGCTGCGCGGCAATGCCGCGGCCAAGCGCGCGCTGTGGCCGCAATTGCGCGCGCTGCGCAAGCGGGGCCGTGCGTGAGCGCGGTGAGCTCGCCGCGTCCGGTCGCCCTGCGCGCCTTGCGCGAGGCCGACCTGGATGCGCTGATGCCGATCGAGCTGCGCGGGTATCCGTTTCCGTGGACGCGCGGCATCTTCGTGGACTGCCTGCGCGCCGGCTACCCGGCGCTGGCACTGGAAGAGGACGGCGTGCTGGTGGGGTACGGCGTGCTGAGCATCGCCGCCGACGAGGCGCACGTGCTCAACGTCTGCGTGGACACCCATACCCAATCGCGCGGCCTGGGGCGGTACCTGTTCCGCGCGCTGGTCAAGCTGGCGCGTGACCACGGTGCGCACCGCGTGTTCCTGGAAGTGCGCCCGTCCAACACCCCGGCGGTGGCGCTGTACCACAGCGAAGGCTTCAACGAGATCGGTAGACGCCCGCGCTACTACCCGGCCCGCGACGGGCGCGAGGATGCGCTGGTGATGGCCATGGAGCTGGTCGAGGACGACATCCAGACAATGCCGCCGCTCTGACGGCGCGTGCATCCCACGCCGAGGCCCCGGTGGCGCCGCCGTCATCGACCGTCGGGGGATTGCCGCAGCTGCGCTGCGGCAGCCGAGCATGGCTCGGCTCTACCATCGGCGTCTTGCTTCGCTGGACACGTAGACCGGCCCGGGAGGCCGCCACGCATGGCGTGGCGCTACCCTCCAGCCGAGGCCCGCCTATCAGGTATCCGCGTAGAGCCACCCCATGGGTGGCTGCACGTAGACCGGGCCGGGAAGGCGCCACGCATGGCGTGGCGCGCTGCTCCCGTGCTTACAGCTTGGCGCGCTGCTCGACCAGGCCGGCCAGCTGCGCGGTCCACTCGACCAGGCGCACGCGCTCCTGCTCGACCACCGCCGCCGGCACCTTGTCGGTGAACTTGGCCAGCTTGGTCTCGCTCTTTTCCTTCTCCGACTCCACCCGGGCGATTTCCTTGTCCAGGCGGGCGCGTTCGGCACCCAGGTCGACCAGCCCTTCCAGCGGCACCAGCAGCTTGAGCTCGCCGACGATCGCCGCCGCGGCCGGCGGCGCGCTGGCCGCGTCATCCAGCCACTGGATGCTCTCCAGCTTCAGCAGGAACGACAGCGACGCGCTGTAGCGCTGCACGCGCGCACGGTCCAGTTCCAGCCCGCCGAGCAGGCGCAGCGGGACCAGCCTGGAGGGCGCCACGTTGAGCTCGCTGCGGACGCGGCGCAGGGCGCTGATCGTCCCCTTCAGCCACTCCACGTCGGCCTCGGCCTGGGCGAAATCGCCCGCGAACTCGGCGGCCGTGGGGTAGGGGCGCAGCGACAGGGTGGCCTCGGCCAGGCCAAGGCGCGGGGCCACCTGCTGCCACAGCTGCTCGGTGATGAACGGGGTCAGCGGGTGCAGCAGGCGCAGCAGCGCTTCGAGCACGTACAGCAGGGTGTGGCGGGTGCTGTCGGCATCGGCGGCGTCGCCGGCGTTGAGCGCCGGCTTGCTCAGCTCCAGGAACCAGTCGCAGAACTCGTTCCAGGCGAACTCATACAGGCACTGCGCCAGCAGGTCGAAGCGGTAGGTGGCGTAGTGGCCCTGCGCCTCGGCCGAGACCGCGGCCAGGCGCGCCAGGATCCAGCGTTCGGCATCGGTACGCGGCTTCGGCACGCCGGTGAAGCTGCTGCCCTCGGTGTTCATCAGGGTGAAGCGGCTGGCGTTCCAAAGCTTGTTGCAGAAATTCTTGTAGCCCTCGGCGCGGTTCATGTCGAACTTGATGTCGCGGCCGTGGGTGGCCAGCGCGGCGATGGTGAAGCGCAGCGCATCGGCACCGTGGGCGATGATGCCCTCGGGGAATTCCTTGCGGGTCGCCTTCTCGATCTTCTCCACCATGCGCGGCTGCATCAGCCCGCCGGTGCGCTTGGCCACCAGGTCGTCGATGCTGATGCCGTCGATGATGTCCAGCGGGTCGAGCACGTTGCCCTTGCTCTTGGACATCTTCTGGCCCTGGCCATCGCGGATCAGGCCCGTGAAATAGACGTCCTTGAACGGGATCTTCCCGGTCAGGTTGTCGGTGGCCATGATCATGCGCGCCACCCAGAAGAAGATGATGTCGAAGCCGGTGACCAGCACCGACGACGGCAGGTAGCGGTCGAAGCCGCGCTCGGCCATCGCCTGCGCGTTGGGCCAGCCCAGGGTGGAGAACGGCCACAGCTGCGAGGAGAACCACGTCTCCAGCACGTCGCTTTCCTGGCGCAGCACGACCTCGGTGCCGAGTGCGTTCTTCTCGCGCACCTCCGCTTCGCTGCGGCCCACGTAGCAGGTGCCCGTCGCGGCATCGAACCACGCCGGAATGCGGTGGCCCCACCACAGCTGGCGGCTGATGCACCAATCCTGGATGTTGGCCATCCAGTGGCGATAGGTGTTGATCCAGTTCGGTGGCACGAAGCCGATCGCGCCCGGCTGCCCATCGGTACCTTCGACGAGCTCCAGGCCACGCCGCGCCAGTTCGTCCATTTTCACGAACCACTGGTCGGTGAGGTACGGCTCGATCACCTGGCCGGTGCGGTCACCGCGGGGCACCTGCAGCTTGTGCGCCCTGGTCTCCACCAGGATGCCCAGGTCCTCCAGTTCGCCCAGCACGGCCTTGCGCGCCTCGTAGCGGTCCAGGCCCTGGAAGCGCTCCGGCGCGTTCTCGTTGATCGCCGCCACCGGGGTGAACAGGTTGATCATCGGCAGGTCGTGGCGCACGCCCACCTGGTAGTCGTTGAAGTCATGCGCGGGGGTGACCTTGACCACGCCGGTGCCGAACGCACGGTCGACGTAGTCGTCGGCGATCACCGGTACGCGGCGACCGGTCAGCGGCAGCACCACGTGCTTGCCGATCAGGTGCAGGTAGCGCTCGTCTTCGGGGTGCACCATCACCGCGGTGTCGCCCAGCAGGGTCTCCGGGCGGGTCGTGGCAACGACCAGGTAATCACGGGTTTCGCGCAGGGTTTCCACGCCATCGGCATCGCGCTCGACGTGCTCGTAGCTCAGCCCTTCGTCCAGCGTGTAGGCGATCGACCACAGGAAACCGTCTTCCTCGGCGCTCTCCACTTCCAGGTCGGAAATGGCGGTCTTCAGCACCGGGTCCCAGTTGACCAGGCGCTGGCCACGATAGATCAGGCCCTGTTCGTGCCAGCGCACGAAGGCTTCGATCACCGCTTCGGACGGTTGCGGGTCCATGGTGAAGGTGCTGCGCGACCAGTCGGCCGAGGTGCCGAGGCGGCGCATCTGGCGTTCGATGGTGTCGCCGGACTGCTGCTTCCACTCCCATACCTTGCCGATGAAGCCTTCGCGGCCCAGCGAGTCACGGGTCTCGCCCTTGCCTTCCAGCGCCAGGTTGCGGCTGACCACCATCTCGGTGGCGATGCCGGCGTGGTCGGTGCCCACCTGCCACAAGGTGTCGTAGCCGCGCATGCGGTGGTAACGCACCAGCGCGTCCATCAGGGTCTGCTGGAAGGCATGGCCCATGTGCAGCGTGCCGGTCACGTTCGGCGGCGGCAGCAGGATGGTGTACGGCTCGCCCTTGCCGGACGGCTTGAAATGGCCGGCCTTCTCCCACGAGTCGTACAACTCGGCTTCAAAGGAGGTGGGGTCGTAGCTGGAGGCGAGTTGGGTCATGCGGGAACCAGGATCGAAGACGGGAGATGGGGTTCCGGAAGATCAGCGGCCGAGGGCGCGCCGGATCTTCTGGTCGGTATGGAACTGCGAGACCGCATACGCGGCCCAGATGGCCGCGGGCAGCCAGCCGATCAGGGTGATCTGCAGGATCAGGCAGAGGATGCCTGCGAACGGGCGCCCGATGGTGAAGAAGGCGAACCAGGGAAAGATCAGGGCGATCAGCAGGCGCATCAAGGGCTCCGGTAGGCAGCGGCACCGCGGCGGGCGCCGCGCCGGTTACATGTCGTACTTGTTCAGGTCAAAGCCCAGGGCCTTGTACTGGCGCCAGCGCTCGCGCAGCGGTTCACGCGCTTCCGGGTCGGCCGGCACCACTTCCAGCACGCGGTCACACTCGGCCAGGTAGGGGTCGTCGCGCAGGTTGATCACCAGCGGACGCGCCGGGGCCGGGGTGCCGGGCACGGCGATCAGTACCAGGGCCTCCTCCTCGTCCATGTCTTCGCCGGCGATCTGATGCGGGATGTAGGCATCGTTGTCGAAGGCCCACAGCAGCTCGTCCAGCTCCTCGGCCTGGGCCTGGTCGCGTGCCAGCACCAAGGTGAACAGCCCGGCGTCATTGGCCTTGCGGGCCAGCTCGCAGACCAGGCGCAGGGGCTCGGTGAGGAAGCGGGGCTTGGCGATCAGGTAGAAATCAGCACGGGACATGGGCAGGCCAGGAACGGAGGGAAAGGCCCGGCGCGGGCCGGGCAGGACCGCGGCCGCCGTGCGGCGGCCGCGATCGGGACAGCATCAGGCGCGGGCGGCCTGGTCCAGCAGCCACTGGCTCAGCAGGCCGACCGGGCGACCGGTGGCCATGCCCCGCTTGCCTTCGTCGCTGGCGACGCCGGCGATGTCCAGGTGGGCCCAGCGCTGGCCGTCGGTGAAGCGCGACAGGAAGCAGCCGGCGGTGATGGCGCCGGCCCAGCGGCCGCCGATGTTGTAGACGTCGGCGAAGGTCGAATCCAGCATCGGCTGGTATTCGTCCCACAGCGGCATGCGCCAGGCGCGGTCGAACACGTGCTCGCCGGCGGCCAGCAGTTCGTTGGCCAGGTCGTCGTGCTTGGTCATCAGGCCGGCGGTCTGGTGGCCCAGGGCGACCACGCAGGCGCCGGTCAGGGTGGCCACGTCGACCAGCGCGGCCGGCTCGAAGCGCTGCGCGTAGGTGAGCGCGTCGCACAGGATCAGGCGGCCTTCGGCGTCGGTGTTGCCCACTTCGATGGTCTTGCCCGACATCGAGGTGATCACGTCCGAGGGACGGTAGGCATTGCCGTCGATGGCGTTCTCGACCGCCGGCACCACCACCACCAGGTTCAGCGGCAGCCTGGCGGTGACCGCCGCGACGAAGGTGCCGATGACGTTGGCGCCACCGCACATGTCGTACTTCATCTCTTCGATGCCGCCCTGGGTCTTCAGGTTGACGCCACCGGTATCGAAGGTGATGCCCTTGCCGACCAGCACGTAGGGCTTGGCGTCGCCGCCGTTGCGCCACTTCAGCACGATCATGCGCGGGCGGTTGGCCGAGCCGCGGGCCACGGCCAGCAGCGAGCCCATGCCCAGCGCTTCCATCTGCGCCTCGTCCAGGATCTCCGCCTCGGCACCATCATGGGCCTGGGCGAAGGCGACGGACGACTCGGCCAGGTAGGCCGGGGTGCAGACGTTCGGCGGCAGGTTGCCCAGCTCGCGGGCGTACTGCACGCCGGCGGCGATGGCCTGGCCCTGGGCCAGGGCCAGGGCCTCGGTGTCGCTGCCAGCGACCGCCAGGGTGGTCAGGCCGGGTTCGTCGACCTTCTTCTTGCCCAGCGTGGCGCTGTAGCGGTAGGCGGCGTGGTCGGCGGTGATGATCGCCTGGCGGATGTTCCAGGCCGCATCACGGCCCTTGACCTCCAGCTCGCTAAGGGTGAACAGCGCGTGGTGGTTGACCCCGGCCTTGAGCGCGCGGCTGGCATCGCCCACCGCCTTGAGGTACTGCGGCACGCCGAACTTGGCCGGCTCGCCCAGCCCGACCACCAGCACGCGCGGAGCGGTCACGCCCGGCAGGTCGTGCAGCAGCGTGGTGTTGCCGGTCTTGCCGCCGACGTCGCCGCGGGCCAGCAGGGCCGACAGGCGACCCCCGGCGGCGGTGTCCAGGGCCTGCGCCGCCGGGCTCAGGGTCTGGTCGGCGAAGGCGCCGACGATGACGCAATCGAACGCGGCCGAGGCCGGCGCTGCGTGGTTCAGGGTGAATTCCAGGGCCATTGATCAGATTCCGTTGGCAAATCCGTACAATCGCGAGCTGTTTACGTCCCGTCAGTAGACTGGGCAGCACCGCGAACGAATCCGAGAGTTTAAACCACCGCCCCATGTCGAAGCTCGATCGCTATCTCCTGCGTGATTTCGTCCAGAGTTTCCTGGCCACCCTCATCGTATTGCTGGTGGTGAGCGTCGGCGGTGTCCTGGTGGACATCCTCGGCAACATCGCCGATGGCCGGCTGCCCGCCCGCCTGCTGTTCTCCCAGCTGGGCCTGCAGTTCATCGTGTACATGCCGCTGATCCTGCCCCTGGCGCTGATGCTGGGCCTGCTGCTGGCCACGGCCCGCCTGTACCGGGACTCGGAAATGGCGGTGCTGACCGCCATCGGGGTGGGGCCCAAGCGGCTGCTGCGCCCGGTGCTGATGCTGGTGCTGCCGGTGGTGGCCCTGATCGGGCTGTGCTCGCTGTGGCTGGGGCCGTGGGCCGACCGCACCGGCGAGACCATGATCGAGGAAGCCAACCGCAGCGTGGTCATGGCCGGGCTGGAGTCGGGCAAGTTCACCACGCTGCCCAACGGCGGGGTGGTCTACCTGTCCTCGGTGTCGCCCGATGGCACACAGCTGGGCAAGGTGTTCATGCAGCGCCAGAAGGACGACCGCATCGAGGTGGTCTCGGCCGACCGCGGCCGGATGTTCTTCGAGGGCGCCCGCCAACGCTATCTGGAGCTGGAAGATGGCCACCAGGTGGAAGGGCCGGCCGCCGGCGCGCTGGACTACCGCCTGATGACCTTCGCGCGCAACGACGTGGCCATGCCCGACGGCGCCGATACCCGCGAGAAGGACGACCCGGAGCTGCTGCCGACCAGCCGGCTGTTCGGCGATGAACGCCCGGCCGCGCAGGCGCAGCTGCACTCGCGGATCACCCCGCCGCTGATCGCGCTGGCCTTCGCGCTGATGACCCTGCCGCTGGCGCGCAGCTCGCCGCGGCAACAGCGCTACGGCCGCATGATGCTGGCCTTCCTGGCCTACATGGTGGGCATGAACCTGATGTTCATCGGCACGCGCTGGATCGCCGATGGCAAATTGTCCGGCAGCGTCGGACTGTGGTGGCTGAGCCTGCCACTGCTGGCGCTGGCGATCTGGATGTACCTGCGTGATGGCAAGCTGTCGCGCCCGCGGAGGACCGCATGAAGCTTCGCCCGATGCGGTTTGACGTTTACCTGGGCCGGGCGGTGTTCAGCACCGTCCTGCTGACCTGGGCGGTGCTGGTGGGCCTGGACGTGGTGATGGCGTTCTCCGGCGAGTTCAAGGACGTGGGCAAGGGCAGCTATACGCTGGGCCATGCGGCGGCCTGGGTGCTGTACACGGTGCCGCGCCGGGCCTACACCTTCTTCCCGACGGCGGCTGTGATCGGCTCGCTGATGGGCCTGGGCCAGCTGGCGGCGACCTCCGAGTTGACCGCGCTGCGCGCGCTGGGCCTGTCGCGCAAGCGTCTGAGCGCATCGGTGGCGATCGCGCTGTCGTTGCTGACGGCGGTGATGGTGTTCAGCGGCGAGACGCTGGCGCCGTGGGCGCAGAGCCGTGCCGACGACATCAAGATGAGCGCCAAGTGGGGCAACAGCATGGCCGTGGCGCGTTACTCGGGCGTCTGGGCGCGCGAGGGCGATACGTTCCTCAATGCGGGCGCGGGCGATGAGCAGCTGTTGCCCGGTGGCGGGACCAAGCTGGTGCTGCGCGACGTGCGCCTGTACAAGATCGGCGACGATGGCCGGCTTGCCTCGTTGACCTATGCCGGGTCGGCCGAGCATGGCAGTGATGGCTGGGTGCTGAAGAAAGTGCGCCGGGATACCTTTGGCGAGCGTTCGGCCACGCGTGAAACGGTCGAGTCCGAGCCGTGGAATTCACGGCTGGATGCGGCGGCGCTGGCCAGCGGCATTTCCAAGCCGCGCAACCTGACCGCGATGGACCTGCGCACCAGCATCGAGTACCGCAAGCGCAACGGGCTGGATGCGCGCGATTACGAGGACATCTACTGGAGCCGCTGGTTCTACCCGGTCAACGTGCTGGCGCTGTGCCTGGCGGCGGTGCCGTTCGCCTTCGGCTCGCTGCGCAGCGGCGGCATGGGCAAGCGCCTGTTCCTGGGCATCCTGTTCGCACTGGGCTTCTGGCTGCTGCAGTTGTTCTTCGGGCGCATGGCCGGCGCGCTGAAGTTCGATTACCGCATTGCCTACGCGCTGCCACCGATCGTGATGCTGGCGGTGTCGGGGATGCTGTTCCGACGCAAGTCCGGATGAGGCCGGGCTGATCCCGGCGGCGGGATCAGCGCTTGGGCAGGCGCCGGATCCGGGTGCCGCTGGCACGGTCATGCCACGCCAGCCGGTGGCGGTCGATCAATGCCCACCACAGGCCGAGGCCACCGAGCAGGACCGAGAGCGTACCCACCGCATACCGCAGCCACAGCTGCCGGCGGGTCGGGGCGCTGCCATCGGGGTTGACCACCTGCAGCCGCCACGGGCGCATGCCCAGGGTCTGGCCGCCGCGGCGCCAGCTGAGCGTGGCGTACACGCCGGTGACGATCCAGCAGCACAGCCAGAGCACCCATTGCAGGGCGCTGAAGGCCGGGATGTTCTCGCGTTCGGCATGGCCGGACAGCGTATAGGCCACGGTGAACAGGGTGCCGACCAGCATCCACAGCGCCAGTGCCGGGAACAGGTCGTAGAGCAGGGCCAGCAGGCGCCACAGCAGCTGGCTGGCGGGGCGGTCGGTGCGCGCGGCGGGAGCGGGGGTGGTGGCCATCGGCCGAGCATACCTGTGCATCGGCGCGGCTTCGATGGCCGCGGCCGGCGTCGCTCCGTATGCTGGCGGCATGTCCGATGCCTCCACTCCCGCGCTGCGCCGCCAGTTGGTCCAGCAGCTTCCGCCGTTGCGCGATGACGACAACATCCTGATCCAGCGTTTCCTCGATGCGATCTGGGCCGAGCATGGCCTGGCGCGGGCCAGCCTGGACAGCTATCGGCGCGATCTGGAAGGGGTAGCGCGCTGGCGCGATGGGGCGGGCGGCGGGCTGGGGGCAATCGACCGCGCGGGGTTGTTCGACTACCTGGCCTGGCGGGCGCGGCATGGCTGGTCGCCGCGCAGCAACGCACGGCTGTTGTCGGCGCTGCGCGCGTTCTTCGCCGATGCGGTGCGCCGCGGTCAGCGCAACGAGGACCCCAGCGCCCTGCTGGATCCGCCGCAGTTGCCCCGCCTGCTGCCCAAGGCCTTGGCCGAGAGCCAGATCGACGCGCTGCTGGGCGCACCGGACGTGGAGACGCCCCTGGGCCTGCGCGACCGGGCGATGCTGGAGCTGATGTACGCGGCCGGCTTGCGGGTCAGCGAACTGGTGCAGTTGCCCGCCAACGCGGTCAACCTGCGCCAGGGCGTGCTGCGGGTGACCGGCAAGGGCAGCAAGGAGCGGCTGGTGCCGCTGGGCGAGGAGTCGCAGCACTGGCTGGAACGCTACCTGGCCGAGTCGCGGCCGTTGCTGGCCGGCAAGCGGGCGGTGCCGGTGGCCGCCGACGGCGCGGTGCCGATGTTCCTGGCCCCCTCGCTGGAGCCGCTCAGCCGCCAGCAGTTCTGGGGACTGGTCAAGAAGTACGCGGTGCTGGCCGGGATCGACCCGGTGCGGATCAGTCCGCATGGGTTGCGCCACAGCTTCGCCACCCATCTGCTCAACCGCGGCGCGGACCTGCGCGCGCTGCAGATGCTGCTGGGGCACAGTTCGCTGTCCACCACCCAGATCTACACCCTGGTGGCGCGTGAACACCTGCAGAAGCTGCACGCCAAGCACCACCCACGGGGCTGAGTGCGGTGGCGGGAGCCGCTGCACGTCACTGTTCCGTCGCGGTCCAGCTGCGGCGCCGGGTGGCTGTGCGAGAATCAGCGCTACCTTCTTTCCCCCCGGATCGCTCGATGCTCCGTGTTGCCTTTGCCGCGCTCCTCGGCGCGCTCAGCCTGACTGCCTGTGCGCAGCAGCCCTCCGCTCCGGCCGCCAGCAAGGGCGCCGCGGCCCCGGCCAGCACGGCCGCCTCGGCCGGCGGCACTGCCGACCAGCGCGTGCGCAGCGCGCTGCTGACCCTGGACCCGAAGTTCCAGCCGGACTTCATCGGTGCAGCGCCGTTCCCCGGCTTCCGCGAAGTGCTGGTCGGCGGCCAGGTGCTGTACGTGTCCGATGACGGGCGCTACCTGATGCAGTCCCAGCCCTACGACATCCAGAACAAGGCGCCGGTGAGCAGTGCGGGCCTGCTGTCCTACCGCCAGAAGCTGCTGGCGAAGGTGCCGCGAAGCGAGCGCATCGTGTTCGCCGCGCCCAATGCGAAGTACACGGTCAGCGTGTTCACCGATATCGAGTGCGGCTACTGCCGCAAGCTGCACCAGGACATCGCCGAGCTCAACCGCAACGGGATCAGCGTGGAATACCTCGCCTTCCCGCGCATGGGCCTGGGCAGCCAGGATTACACCGACATGATCTCGGTGTGGTGTGCCGACGACCGCAAGCAGGCGTTGACCGCGGCCAAGACCGGCAAGCCGGTCGCGCCGAAGAACTGCACCAACCCGGTGGCCATGCAGTACACGCTGGGCCAGCAGATCGGCGTCAACGGCACCCCGGCGATCTTCGCCGCCGATGGCACCCAGCTCGGTGGCTACGTCCCGCCGGCGCAGATGAAGGCCGCGCTGGAGCGGATCTCCGCCGGCGGCAGCCGCTGAAACCAACAACGCCCCGGCATGGCCGGGGCGTTGTCGTTACGGGGTAGGCCCGGTCAGGGGCCGGCGCCCGGTCAGTTCAGGCCGTCGCTGACCGCCTTGGTCAGCGTGCCCTGCGCATCATCGCCGCTGAACTCCCAGAAGAACGCGCCGCCCAGCCCCTGGGCCTTCACGTAGCCCATCTTCTCGGTGACCATCGCCGGGGTGTCGAAGCTCCAGAAGGTGGTGCCGTTGGAGATCCACGTGGCCTTGGCGACGGTGTCGGTATAGCCCGGCCAGGCCAGGTTCTTGAGCACCTTCCAGTCTTCGATGCCGGCCTCGTAAGTGCCCGGCGCCGCGCCGCTCGCGCTCTTGTACAGGCCGTTGTTGCCACTGGCCACGCCCGTCCAGCCACGCCCGTAGTAGCCGATGCCGAGGTTCAACTTGGACGCCGGCACACCGCGGCTGAGGAAGGCCTCCATCGCATCGTTGCTGTTGTAGAGCTTCTGGTCACCGGTGGACGGATCGGCCGGGGAATCGAACAACGCCGAGTGATGGTTGGTCTGCGGGTCCCACGCACCGTGGAAGTCGTAGGTCATCACGTTGATGAAGTCCAGGTACGGGTGGTACGCGGCCGGGTCGGTCACCCGCACCTTGTCGATGCCCGCGCCCACCGCCACCGTCAGCAACAACCCCGGACGCACCGCATCGAGCTGGCGGCGGAACTCGGCCAGCAGCGCGGTGTAGTTGGCGTTGTCGGCCGGGGTGCCGCAGCTCAGCCCGCAGGCCACCGGGTATTCCCAGTCGATGTCGATGCCGTCGAACACGCCGGCCGCCGCGCCCACGCCACCGGCGCCGTCGGTGACCGGCAGGTTGCCTTTGATGTAGGCATCGATGCACGAGGCCACGAAGGCCTGGCGGTTGGCCGGCTGTGCCGCGCTGGAGAAGCCGCGCGACCAGGTCCAGCCGCCCAGCGAGATCAGCACCTTCACGTTCGGGTGCTTGGCCTTGAGCTGCTTGAGCTGGTTCCAGTTGCCACGCAGCGGCTGGTCCCAGGTATCGGCGCCACCGCTCACGCTCTCGCCGGCACCGAAGGCCTTGGTGTAATCGGCGAAGGCGTCCCCGCCCACGCCGGTGTTCGGGTCCGAGGCCTGGGTGACGCCCACTTCGCAGCGGTTGTTGCGCACGTTGCCGAAGGCGTAGTTGATGTGGGTCAGGCGTGCGGCCGAGCCACTGGTGTCGATGTTCTTGACCCGGTAGTTGCGCCCGTAGATGCCCCACTGGGTGAAGTAGCCGATCACCCGCTTGGCACCGCCACCGCCGCCGCCGGCCGAGGTGGTCACGCTGATCGCGCCGCTCTGTGCCGAGGCGTTGCCGGCGTTGTCGCGCGCACGCACGGTGTAGGTGTACGCGGTGCTGGCGGTGAGGCCGCCATCGGTGTACTGGGTGGCGCTGGGCGAGCCGACCAGGCTGCCGTTGCGGTACACGTCGTAGCCGGCCACGCCGCTGCCGCCGCTGTTGTCGGTGGCCGCACTCCAGGCCAGGTTGACCGTGGTGGCGGTCTTCGACGGCGCAGCCAGCCCGCCGGGGACGCTGGGTGGGGTGGTGTCGTTGCTGGCCGCGGTGACGGTCACGCTGACCGTGGCCGAGGAGGTCACCGCGTTGTTGTTGTCGGTGGCCACCGCCTTGAAGGTGTGGCTGCCGGCGCTCGCGTTGGTCCACGTCACGCTGTACGGCGCGCTGGTGTCGATGCCCAGCGAGGTGCCGCCGCGGAAGAACTCCACCTTGCTCACGGTGCCATCGCTGTCGCTGGCGTTGGCACTGACGGTGATGCTGCTGCCGGCGCTGAAGCTGGCCCCGGCACTGGGCGAGGTCAGGCTGACGCTGGGCGGCTGGTTGCTGCCGCTGCCATCGCAGGCGCCGAGGTTGGTGTAGTACGGCGCACCGGCCGGGTGGTCGGGCGGGGCGTTCCAGATGTCCTGGTTGGCCCGGTACAGCACGCCGCCCTTCTGCAGGGTGGTGCCGGAGAGGTAGATCACCGCCGGGTTCCATTCCGGCGCGCCGGTACAGTTGGCGGCCAGCGCGAGGGTGGGCGTGGTGGCCGCCGTTGCCAGGGCCAGGGCCAGCAACCAGCGTTTGCGGCGGCCCGCCGCATGGAGGGATATCGATGTCACCGCACTGCGCATCATCGGGTCAGGCATGGTCTTACTCCGATCTAGTGATGGGCGCGGGCCGCCGGGTGGGGCGGCCCGCGTGCAGCAGGTCCGGGCGCCGGGGAGAGGCCGGCAACAGCAGGGGGCGGACAAGGACCTGGCCGTGGGCCAGGTGGTGATAACGTTGTCATGCATTCCCGGATCAATCCGTGAGCCAGCGCAAGGTTCGGCCGTGAAGACCGGGCCGGCCGCCTACCCGCCGGGGCAGCCCCGGGAGCGGACTTGGGTACAATGGTGGGCCCCGTTCCCAACCACGGTTCCCCGGACATGATGGTCCTCGAGGGCGCATCCGCCCTTTCGCCGTTCCGCCGCGAACGTCTTGAATCCCGCCTGCAGTCCCTGGCCGCCGATCTGCGCATCACCGGTGCCTGGCATGTCTACTTCATCCAGACCGAGGGCGATGCGGCCCCGGACCCGGCGATCCTGAGCCGGATCCTGGAGGCCCAGCCGGACCTGGCCGGGCGTGAGGACGGGGCCGTGTCGCGGTTCGTGGTCCCGCGGTTGGGCACGCTGTCGCCCTGGTCGAGCAAGGCCACCGAGCTGGTCCGCGGTGCCGGGCAGCCGATCCGCCGGGTGGAACGTGGCCTGCGCATCGACCTGGCCGGCTGGCCGGCCGATGCGGCCACGCAGGACGCGGTCAGCCGCGCGCTGCACGACCCGATGACCCAGTCCGTGCTGGCCCAGGCCGACCAGGCCCAGGCGCTGTTCAGCGCGCCGGCGCGCGGCGAGCTGGAACGCATCGCCCTGGACGACCTGGAAGCGGCCAACCGCCGCCTCGGCCTGGCCATGGCCCAGGACGAGATCGACTACCTGCGCCAGCGCTTCGGCGAACTGGGCCGGCAGCCGTCGGACGTGGAACTGATGATGTTCGCGCAGGCCAACTCCGAGCACTGCCGGCACAAGATCTTCAATGCCAGCTGGACCATCGACGGCGCCGACCAGTCGCATTCGCTGTTCCGGATGATCAAGAACACCCACCAGCAGACCCCGCAGCACACGTTGAGCGCGTACAGCGACAACGCGGCGGTGGTCGCCGGCTTCCCGGCCGCGCGCTATCGCCCGGACCCGGCCAGCGGCCAGTACCGCAGCGAGGCGGTGGTCGATTCGGCGTTCTGCATCAAGGTGGAAACGCACAACCACCCGACCGCGATCGCCCCGTTCCCGGGCGCGGCCACCGGTGCGGGCGGTGAGATCCGCGATGAAGGCGCGACCGGCCGCGGCGGCAAGCCCAAGGCCGGCCTGACCGGCTTCTCGGTCTCGCACCTGCGCATCCCGACCCTGCCGCAGCCGTGGGAGGCGCCGCGTGCGCTGAACCCGCGCATGGCCCCGGCGCTGGACATCATGCTGGACGGCCCGCTCGGCGGCGCTGCGTTCAACAACGAGTTCGGCCGCCCGAACCTGCTTGGCTACTTCCGCAGCTTCGAACTGCCGGAAGGGCAGGGCCTGACCCGCGCCTACGACAAGCCGATCATGCTGGCCGGTGGCCTCGGCGCCATCGACCAGAACCAGGTCGAGAAGCTGCGCCTGCAGCCCGGCGATGCGGTGATCGTGCTGGGTGGGCCGGCGATGCTGATCGGCCTGGGCGGCGGCGCCGCCAGTTCGGTGGCCTCCGGTGAAAGCGCCGAAGACCTCGATTTCGCCAGCGTGCAGCGCGACAACCCGGAAATGGAGCGGCGCTGCCAGGAAGTGATCGACCGCTGCGTCGCGCTCGGCCTGGACAACCCGATCCGCTGGTTCCACGACGTGGGTGCCGGTGGCCTGTCCAACGCGATTCCCGAGCTGCTGCACGACTCCGGCGTGGGCGGTGTGATCGACCTGGGCAAGGTACCCAGCGATGACCCGTCGCTGTCGCCGATGCAGTTGTGGTGCAACGAATCGCAGGAGCGCTACGTGCTCGGCGTGCCGCAGGCGCGCCTGGCCGAGTTCGCCGCCCTGTGCGCGCGCGAGCGCTGCCCGTTCGCCGCGGTCGGTGTCGCCACCGCTGAAGAGCGGCTGGTGGTGGCCTACGGCGCCACCGTGGACGCCATCCCGGCCGATGCGCCGATCGACCTGCCGATGGACGTGCTGTTCGGCAAGGCGCCGAAGATGCATCGCGATACCGCGCACCCGGCCGCCCCGCGCTGGCCGGCGTTGAAGACCGCCGGGCTGGACCTGCATGAAGCCGGCCTGCGCGTGCTGGCACACCCGTCGGTGGCCTCCAAGAACTTCCTGGTCACCATCGGCGACCGCAGCGTCGGCGGATTGACCGCACGCGAACAGATGATCGGCCCCTGGCAGTTGCCGCTGGCCAACGTCGCCATCACCCTGGCCGGGTTCGATACGCTGGCCGGTGAAGCGATGGCGATCGGCGAGCGCACCCCGCTGGCCCTGCTCGACGCGGCCGCCTCGGCGCGCATGGCCGTGGGTGAAGCGATCACCAACCTGTGCGCCGCCCCGGTGGATGCGCTGGAGACGGTGAAGCTGTCGGCCAACTGGATGGCGGCAGCCGGCCACGACGGCGAAGACGCGCTGCTGTACGACGCGGTGCGCGCGGTGGGCATGGAACTGTGCCCGCAGCTGGACCTGAGCATTCCGGTGGGCAAGGACTCGCTGTCGATGCAGGCGCAGTGGCAGGCCGACGGCCAGGCGCACAAGTCGGTGTCGCCGGTGTCGCTGGTGATCTCCGCCTTTGCTCCGGTCGCCGATGCCAGCGGCCAGCTCACCCCGCTGCTGGATCGCGACACCGACAGCGAGCTGTGGTTGATCGGCCTGGGTGCCGGCAAGCAGCGCCTGGGTGGCTCCATCCTGGCGCAGGTGCATGCCGACCACAGCGCACTGCCGGCATTCGCCGGCGCGGTGCCGGACCTGGACGATGCGCAGCGGCTGCGCGCGTTCTTCGAGCTGATCCGCGATGCGCGCCAGGCCGGCCTGCTGCTGGCGTACCACGACCGCAGCGACGGCGGCGCGTTCGCCGCGCTGTGCGAAATGGCCTTCGCCTCGCGGCTGGGCCTGGACATCACGCTGGATGCCTGGGGCGATGATCCGTTCCGCAGTCTGTTCAATGAAGAACTGGGCGCGGTGGTGCAGATCGCCAAGGAAGACCGCGCGGCCTTCGCCGACCTGGTCGAGCGCCACGCGCTGACCGAGTGCGCCCAGCGCATCGCCCGCCCGACCACCGCGCCGGTCGTGCGGGTGTCGCTGCAGGGCGAGAGCCTGGTCGAGTGGCGCTGGGAAGCGCTGTTCGATGCCTGGTGGTCGGTCACCCACGCCATGCAGAAGCTGCGCGACAACCCGGACAGCGCCGACCAGGAGCGTGCGGTCGCACGCAGCTTCAACGCGCCGGGCCTGAAGCCCAAGCTGACCTTCGATCTCAACGAAGACGTGGCGATGCCCTTCATCAACACCGGCGCGCGTCCGCGCGTGGCGGTGCTGCGCGAGCAGGGCGTCAACGGCCAGATCGAGATGGCCAACATCTTCGAACGTGCCGGCTTCGATGCGTTCGATGTGCACATGAGCGACCTGATCGACGGCCGCGTGGCCCTGTCCGATTTCACCGGCCTGGCCGCCTGCGGTGGTTTCAGCTACGGCGACGTGCTGGGTGCCGGCCGTGGCTGGGCGACCTCGGTGCTGGAGCGCAGCGCGCTCCGCGATGCCTTCGCGGCGTTCTTCGCGCGCGGGGACAGCTTCGCGCTGGGCGTGTGCAACGGCTGCCAGATGATGAGCCAGCTCAAGGACATCATCCCCGGTGCCGAGCACTGGCCGCAGTTCCGCCGCAACCGCAGCGAGCAGTTCGAGGCGCGCACGGCGTTGCTGGAAGTGGTGGAGTCGCCGTCGATCCTGCTGCGCGGCATGGCCGGCTCGCGCCTGCCGGTCGCGGTGGCGCACGGCGAAGGCCAGGCGGTGTTTGCCACGGCGGTCGACCAGGCCGCGGCACGCGTGTCGCTGCGCTACGTGGACGGCGACGGCAACGTGGCGACGCAGTACCCGCTCAATCCGAACGGCTCGCCCGACGGCATCACCGGCCTGACCAGCACCGACGGCCGGGTCACCATCATGATGCCGCACCCCGAACGCACGCCGCGCGCGCTCAACCTGAGCTGGCGTCCGAGTGACTGGCAGGGCGATTCGCCGTGGCTGCGGATGTTCCGCAACGCAAGAGTATGGTGCGGCTGATACGGCGCACGCTGCCGATGTCGATGCGATGAAAATCGCGTGAAGAAACCGCCGGTTCTGCCGGCGGTTTTTTTTTGCGTTCGGTGGAAAGTGATCGACAGCAATGAGTTACAGCGCGTTTCAATGTGAAACGGCGTTATGACCATTGCTCACATGAAGCTAACGAAATAAGCGTGTTTTCCGCCGGTTTTGTGACGCGCTTGGCGGTCAGGAGTTTTTCGAAGTCAAAGTCTTGACGTTGTTGGCACGGTGCGTTAACACTGATTGCTCATTTGGAAAGTGTTCAGTTCCACAGTAACCGCAGGGATGGCGCGTCCGCTGTACGTCTGTAACAAGCCATTCGGCACAACGCAGTAAATCAAGCGAGAAAACGCCCCCAGGGGACGTTGGACCACGTGGTCCGGCGTTGGCGTCGCTTTGCCTAAACCAGCCCACTCAGGAGTCGCATCGATGAATCGGATTTATCGCAAGGTCTGGAACAAAGCACTGGGGCAGATGGTCGTCGCCTCGGAATTGGCCAGCAGCCAGTCCGCCGGCGTGGTCATCGACCAGCGACGATCCACCGACACACGCGGCGCGTCGCTGCTGTCGGCCGCCATCGCGTTGACACTGGGGCTGGGCACGGCAGCGATCGCGCCGGCCGCGCACGCGCAATCGGTGGAAGTGGGCGGCAATGCCAATTGCGTGGTGCTCAACAGCGGCGTGATCGACAGCTGCGTGGTCGACGGCAACGCGACGGCCTCGGGCAGCAACGCGGTGGCGATCGGCAGCAACAGCACCGCCTCGGCCAGCAACAGCGTGGCGCTCGGTGCCGGCTCCAAGGCCAATCGTGCCAACACGGTGTCGGTGGGGGATGCCGGCAAGGAACGCCAGGTCACCAACGTGGCGGCCGGTACCGCGGCCACCGATGCGGTGAACAAGGCGCAGCTGGACAAGGTTGCGGTCGCCGCCGAAGGCGCGACCCGCTATTTCAAGGCCGATGGCGCGGGCAACAACAGCGACGCGGCGAAGATCGATGGTGACGGCGCCCTTGCCGCCGGTGCCGGAGCCACTGCCGACGGCGATGCCGCCACGGCCGTCGGCCAGGGCAGCCAGGCGCTGGCCAATGCCACCACGGCGGTGGGCAGCAGCGCGGTGGCTGCGGGCCTGGGCGCTAGTGCGTTCGGCCAGAACGCGCTGGCGCTCGGCGATGCCAGCACGGCCGTCGGGCAGAGTGCGGTGGCGTTCGGGCTGGGCGATGTCGCCCTTGGCGCGTCGGCGGTGGCCGCCAGCGAAAACGGCGCAGCGACCGCGATCGGCGGCCTGGCCGAAGCCAGCGCCGACGGTGCCACCGCGATCGGTGGCGGTGCGCTGGCCATCGGTGCGGGCAGCACGTCGCTGGGCCGCGGCGCAGGCAGCGGCGGCGAAGCCTCGGTGGCGGTTGGCGCGTTCAGCGTGGCCGTAGCCGATTTCAGCGCCGCGCTCGGTTCCAATTCCGCGGCCGTGGCCGTCGGCAGCGTGGCGCTCGGCGCCGGCTCCTACGCCGATCGCATCGACACGGTCTCGGTGGGCAACGGCGAAACCGGCCTGCGCCGCCAGATCACCAACGTGGCCGACGGCAGCGAAGCCAACGACGCGGTGAACAAATCCCAGCTCGATGCCGTGGGCGCGGTGGCGGCCACGACCAGTAAGTATTTCCAGGCCACCGGCACTGGCGAGAGCGATGTCGGCGCCTATGCCGACGGCGACAACGCCACTGCCATCGGTGAAGCGTCCAACGCGCTTGGCAATGGGGCCACCGCGCTGGGCAGTGGCGCCACGGCCGTGGCACAGAACGCCACCGCGGTCGGCTTCAACGCCGTGGCCAGTGGGCAGAACAGCGCCGCCTTCGGCAACAACGCGCAGGCCAACGGGCCGGGCAGCGTGGCCGTCGGTGGCGCGGCCGTGGATGCCGATGGCAACCCGCTGATCACCAACGGTGGCGTGCCGGTGGATACCGGTGCCACCAGTGCCGGCGTCGGCGGTACCGCCGTGGGGGCGAGCGCGGAAGCAGCGGGCTTCGCTTCGTCCTCCTACGGTGTGGGCGCGTACGCTGGCGGCGCGCAGTCGTCCGCCTTCGGCGCGGTGTCCAACGCCATTGGCGACTATTCCACCGCGGTCGGCACGCAGAGCGTGGCCACCGGCAACAGCAGCACCGCCATCGGTGGTCCGGCCGACCTGCTGCCGGGCCTGGGCTTCTTCGTGCAGACCCAGGCCAGTGGTGAAGCGGCGACCGCCGTGGGCGCCGGCGCCATCGCCAGTGGCGACTACGCCACCGCCAACGGCACCCTGACCGAGGCGTCGGGCACCGAAGCCACCGCCGTGGGCTATTTCGCCTACGCGCCGGGTGAGGGGGCCACCGCACTGGGCGCGGAAACCTGGGCCAGCGGCGAACTCAGCACCGCGGTCGGCTTCTATGCCACGGCACGCGGCGCGAACAGCGTTGCACTCGGCGCCAATTCCACCGCCACTCGCGCCAACACGGTGTCGGTCGGCGATGTCGGCAACGAACGCCAGATCACCCATGTGGCCGCCGGTACCGAGGCCACCGACGCGGTCAACAAGGCGCAGCTGGACGGCGTGGCCCAGGTGGCCAACGTCACCGCCAACCGCTTCAAGGCCAATGCCTCCGAGGACAGCGACGTGGGCGCCTTCGCCGAAGGCGATGGCGCGGTGGCTGCCGGTGAAGCGAGCAACGCGCTGGGAGCCGGCGCGGCCGCGCTCGGCAACGGGGCCAATGCGCTCGGCGATGACAGCGTGGCGGTCGGGCGCAATGTCAGTGCCAACGGCAATGGCAGCGTCGCCATCGGCGGTCTCGGCCAGGCCTATGACGAATTCAACCAGCCGCTGGTGGATACCGACGGCAATGCCGTCACCGTAGGCACTACTGCCGCGCAGGATGCCGTCGCCGTGGGCGCCGGCGCACTCGCCACGGGCACCACCAGCAACGCGTTCGGCAGCGGCGCACAGGCCACCGGCAACAACAGCCTGGCCGCTGGCTACAAGGCGCGCGCCACCGGCGACTACAGCGTCGCCCAGGGCGACAATGCCTTCGCCAGCGGTGAGGAAACCACCGCCACCGGTGCCTACGCATGGGCCACCGAAGACGGTGCCACCGCCTACGGCGCCAGTGCATGGGCCACCGCCGCCAACGGCACCGCGGTCGGCCAGTCGGCATGGGCCAGCGGGACCGGCTCCACCTCCATCGGCTACAACAGCTGGGCCCGTGGCAGCAGCGCCACCGCGCTCGGTCGCGGTGCGTTCGGCTACGGCGACAACAGCGTCGCGGTCGGCTTCCAGGCGCTGGGCAACAGCATCAACAGCATCGCCATCGGCACCAACGTGGTGGCCGGCGGCGAGAGCGCGATCGGCATCGGTGCGGGCAGCAATGCCAGTGCATCCAACGCGGTCGCCCTCGGCGCCGGATCGGTTGCCGACCGTGCCTACACCGTGTCGGTGGGCAGCGACACCCGCCAGCGCCAGATCACCCAGGTCGCCGCCGGTACCGAAGGCACGGACGCGGTGAACCTGGACCAGCTCAGCGACGCGACCGCGCAGTTCCAGGCCAGCGGCGACGGCGTGGCCGTGGCCGGCGGTGAGGAAAGCGTGGCCGCCGGGTCCAATGCCGCCACCGACGGCGACTACGCCACGGCGGTGGGCTCGGCCAGCTTCGCTGCCGGCAGCGGTGCCACCGCGCTGGGCAGCGGCGCGTTCGCATTGGCCGACAACGCCAGTGCGCTGGGCTTCAACGCGCTGGCCAGCGGCGCCAACGCGATCGCGGTCGGCGCCAACGCACAGGCCAGTGGCGAATACGCCACCGCGACCGGTGCCGAAAGCGAGGCTACCGGCGAGCAGAGCACCGCGACCGGTGCGGCCAGCATCGCCTCCGGCGCGGGCAGCCTGGCCGGCGGCGCGTTGTCCGAAGCGGCCGGCGAGGAGTCGGTCGCGCTGGGGTACTACAGCACCGCCAGCGGCCAGGGTGCCACCGCCGTGGGCGCTGAAAGCGTGGTCAGCGGTACCTTGTCGGCCGGCTATGGTTTCGGTGCCGAAGCCACTGCCGGTTACACCACCGCGATCGGCGGACTGGCCGTGGCCAGCGCCTTCAACGCCACCGCGCTGGGCAGCTTCGCCCAGGCCACCGGCTCCAACAGCGTGGCCGTGGGTGGCGATGCCGAGGCGTCCGGTGCGTACAGCACCGCCACCGGCCAGGGCAGCCTGGCCACGGGCACCAACAGCGTCGCCGTCGGCGGCTCGCTGTTCGGCCTGCTGGCCACCGAAGCCTCGGGCAATTACTCCACCGCCGTCGGTGGCGGGGCGTGGTCGCCGGGCTTGAACAGCACTGCGCTCGGCAACGCGGCCACCTCCAGTGGCGAGAACAGCGTTGCCCTCGGTGCCGATGCCATCGCCGACCGCGACGACAGCGTGTCGGTGGGCAGTGCCGGGGCGGAGCGCCAGATCACCAACGTCGCCGCCGGCACCGAAGGCACCGATGCGGTCAACCTCGACCAGCTCAACGCCGTGGCGGCCGCAGGCGAGGCGACCAGCAAGTATTTCCAGGCCAGCGGCAACGACAACAGCGATGCCGGCGCATACGTGGAAGGCGATGACGCACTCGCCGCGGGCGAAGCGGCCAACGCGATCGGCAACGGTGCCACCGCGTTGGGTGCCGGTGCCAATGCACTGGCCACCAGCGCCACGGCCGTGGGCACCGATGCCCTGGCCAGTGCCGAGGGTGCCGCCGCGCTGGGCAGCAATGCGCAGGCCAGTGGCGAGAACAGCGTGGCGCTGGGCAGCAATGCCAGCGCGAGCGAAATCGGGGCCAGCGCGGTCGGTGGCGGTGCCATCGCCAGCGGCGCCTATGCCACCGCCACGGGCGTTGAGTCGGCGGCCAGCGGCCAGCAGGCCACCGCCACCGGCTTCCGCAGCAGCGCCTCCGATGCCGGTGCCTCCGCGTTCGGCAGCTACAGCGAGGCCAGTGGCCGCCTGTCCAATGCCTTGGGTTACGGCGCCATCGCCTCCAACACGCTGGCCACTGCGGTCGGCACCTCGGCGACGGCCTCCGGTGCCAGTGCGGTCGCGCTGGGCGAATCCAGCGAAGCCACCGGCGATGAAAGCGTCGCCATCGGTGGGTCGACCTTCTTCGGCCTGATTCCGGCGCGTGCCAGCGGCACCGGTGCAGCGGCGTTCGGCGCCGGTGCCTGGGCCACCGACGACTACGCCACCGCGATCGGCTGGAACTCCTGGGCCGATGCGGCCAGCGCCACGGCGCTGGGTGCCAATGCGTCGGCCGAGGGCGTCAACAGCGTCGCCCTGGGCGCGGGCTCCAGCGCCGACCGCGACAATACCGTCTCGGTCGGCACGGCCACCGCACAGCGGCAGATCACCAACGTCGCTGCCGGTACCGAAGGCACCGATGCGGTCAACCTCAACCAGCTCGATGCCGTCGCCGAGGTGGCCGAGCAGACCAACCGCCACTTCAAGGCCTCCGGCAGCGGCAACGGCGATGACGTCGGCAGCTACGTCGACGGTGCCTATGCCACCGCCGCCGGTGAAGCGGCCAATGCCTTCGGCACCGGTGCATCGGCTTATGGCAGCGGCGCGCTGGCCTCCGGCCGCAATGCCTCGGCGTCCGGCTTCAACGCATCGGCCACCGCCGACTCGGCCACCGCCATCGGTGGTGCGCTGTACTACGAAGATGCCAACGGCAACGTGGTGCTCGACAAGGCCACCAGCGCCAGCGGGATCGGCGCCACCGCGCTCGGCGCGGGTGCGCAGGCGGTGGGGGTGTTCAGCACGGCCAGCGGCGCCGGTTCGACCGCAGCCGGCCTGCAGTCGTCGGCCTTCGGCTACAGCGCCGAAGCCGGCAGCGACTACAGCACGGCTATCGGCACCTTCAGTGCCGCCAGCGGCGTGCGCACCACCGCGCTCGGTTACGGTGCCGAGGCCAGCGGTGACTACGCCTCCGCACTGGGCTGGGGCAGCACCGCCTCGGGTGCCTATGCCAACGCGATCGGTTATGCCTCCCAGGCCAGCGGCGCCAACAGCGTCGCCGCCGGCTCCAACGCCTGGGCCACCGCTGCGCAGACCACTGCGGTCGGCCAGTTGGCGTGGGCGACCTCGGCCGGCTCCACCGCCATCGGCCAGGACAGCTATGCCTACAGCGGCATCAACGCCACCGCGGTGGGCAAGAGCTCCTCGGCCAGCGGCGCCGGCAGCGTCGCCCTGGGCGCCGGTGCGCGCACCAGCGAGGCCAACGTGGTCTCGGTGGGTGGCGGCAATGGAACCACCGGTCCGGCCACGCGCCGCATCACCAACGTCGGCGCGGCGGTCAACGCCAACGATGCGGTGAACAAGGCGCAGCTGGATAGCGTGGCGGCCACTGCCGATGCGGTCGGCAAGCACTTCCAGGCCAGCGGTAGCGGCGTGGCCACGGCCAGCGGCAGCGATGCGCTCGCCGCCGGCTCGGCGGCGACCGCCAGCGGCACCCGCAGCAGTGCGCTGGGCACCGCGGCGGTGGCCTCGGCGACCGGCGCCACCGCAGTGGGTGCCGATGCGTCGGCGCGCGGTGACAACAGCACGGTGCTGGGCCGCTCGGCCTCGACCAACGCGGTCAATGGCGTGGCGATCGGCAACGGCGCCTTCGCCAGCAATGGTGCCGGCAGCATTGCCATCGGTGCGGGCGCCGGCGTGTCCGGCGCCGGCGCGGTGGCGCTCGGCGCAGGCTCGCGTGCGGTGGAAGCGAACGTGGTCTCGGTGGGTGGCGGCAACGGCACCGATGGTCCGGCCACGCGCCGCATCGTCAACGTGGGCGCGGGCCGCATTGCTGCCGGCAGCACCGACGCGGTCACCGGTGGCCAGCTCAACACCACCAACCAGCGGGTCGGCGCGGTGGAAACCCGCGTGGGCGACATCGACGAGCGGATCGGCTCGGTCGAGAACGTCACCGCCAATGCGCTCGGCTACGACGACGCCAGCCGCGACAAGGTCACCTTGTCCGGCGTGCAGGGCACGGTGCTGGACAACGTGGGCAGCGGCGCGATCGCCTCGGGCAGTCGCCAGGCGATCAACGGTGGCCAGCTGTTCCAGTCGCTGTCCGATGCCGCCAGTTTCCTCGGCGGCGGTGCCAGCGTCGGCATGCAGGGCGTGTTCGTAGCGCCCAACTACGTGATCCAGGGCACGACGTACAACAACGTCGGCGATGCGCTGGGTGCGCTGGATCGCAAGGTCAGCGACCTCGACCAGCGCGTGGCCGGCAGCAGCACCGCCCGCGCCCGCGCGGCCGCACCGTCCACCGCCAGCCTGGCCAGCGCCTCGGTGGCCCGTGTGGATGAGGCGGTGGCAACGGCCAGCGTGCAGGGCACGCCGACCGCCGCCAGTGCCGGTGCGGCACAGGTGGTCAGCGCACCGGCGGCCGCTGCACCGACCGCGGTCAATGCGGTGGTGATGGGCGATGGCGCGGTCGCCACCGGCGCGTCGGCCACGGCGATCGGCCAGGGCGCCACCGCGACGGCCGCCAACTCGGTCGCGCTCGGCCAGGGCTCGGTCGCTGATCGGGCCGATACGGTGTCGGTGGGCAGTGTCGGTGCCGAACGCCAGGTGGCCAACGTGGCTGCCGGTACCTTGGCCACCGATGCGGTCAACAAGGGCCAGCTGGACGGCGGCATCGCCACGGCCAACAGCTACACCGACCAGCGCTTCGGCGCGATGGCCGACAGCTTCGATATCTACAAGGGCGAAATCGACCAGCGCCTGCGCCACCAGGATCGCCGCATCGACCGCCAGGGGGCGATGAGCGCGGCCATGCTCAACATGGCCACCAGCGCCGCCGGCGTCCGCACCCAGAACCGGGTCGGCGTGGGCGTGGGCTACCAGGGCGGTGAGTCGGCGCTGTCGCTGGGCTATCAGCGTGCGCTCAGCGAGCGCGCCACGGTGACCATCGGCGGTGCCTTCAGCAGCGATGACAGCTCGGTGGGCGTGGGTGCCGGCTTCGGCTGGTAAGCGGAACGTGGCAAGGCGTGGCCCGGTCGGGCCACGTCGCAAGCAATGCAAGGCCTGAGGGGGCGGGTCACGGGGACCCTGGCCAGGGCCGGCCAGGGAACTCGCATGGAATGTTGGCCTGAACAGTCGTTTGATCCATGACCTTGAAGAGGATTTCAACGTGACCAGTAAGCAGAACCTTCACATCAACGTGCTGGCAGCCGCGATGCTGTCGATCTCCGCCGGTTCGGCGTTCGCCGCCAGCCCGCGTACCGAGGAACCGCAGCGTCCGGCAACCGCCGCGCAGCAGACCAGCAACGGCATCATCGTCAAGTACCGTACCGGCACCGCCGCCGCGTCGGACCGTTCGGCGAAGCTGGCGGTGGTCAATTCGGCCCTGTCGCGCGCCAGCCTCAACGGTGGCACCGCGCGCGCCGGTGCGCTCAGCCCGCAGGTGGTGCGCAAGCTCGGTATCGGCGCGGACCTGATCCGCCTGCAGAGCCGCCTGGGCGATGCGGAACTGCAGAAGGTGCTGGCCGAGCTGAAGGCCGATCCGGCCGTGGAATACGCGGTGGTCAATGCGCGCATGCAGCGCGCCGACCTGCGCGCCAAGCCGACCGAGACCAAGCAGCTGGTTCCCAACGATCCGTACTACGCGCAGTACCAGTGGCACTTCAGCGGCGCCACCGGCGGCATCAACGCGCCGTCGGCGTGGGATGTCTCGCAGGGCGAGGGCGTGGTGGTGGCGGTGATCGATACCGGCATCCTGCCCGACCATGAGGACTTCAGCGGCAACCTGCTGCAGGGCTACGATTTCATCAGCGATGCGGAGACCTCGCGGCGTCCGACCGACGCCCGCGTGCCGGGTGCGCTGGACTACGGCGACTGGGTGGAAAATGACAACGAGTGCTACACCGGCTCGCTGGCCGAAGACAGCTCCTGGCACGGCACGCACGTGGCCGGTACGGTAGCCGAGGCGACCAACAACGGCGTCGGCATGGCCGGCGTGGCGTACAAGGCCAAGGTGCTGCCGGTGCGCGTGCTGGGCAAGTGCGGCGGCAGCCTGGCCGATATCGCCGACGCGATTACCTGGGCCTCGGGTGGCACGGTGGCGGGGATTCCGGCCAACGCCAATCCGGCCGAGATCATCAACATGAGCCTGGGCGGTAGCGGCGCCTGCGATCCGGTCTACCAGGCCGCGATCAACGGTGCGGTGTCGCGCGGCACGCTGGTGGTGGTGGCTGCGGGCAACGCCGGTGGCAATGTCTCCAACGCGCGTCCGGCCAACTGCAACAACGTGGTGGCGGTGGGCGCGACGCGCATCACCGGCGGGATCACGTACTACTCCAACTACGGCGCGGCGGTGGATCTGTCGGCCCCGGGTGGCGGTGGCAGCGTCGATGGCAATCCGGGTGGCTACATCTGGCAGGCGATCTCCAGCAGCACCACCTCGCCCGAGCTGGGCACCTCCGATTACGGCGGCAAGGGCGGTACGTCGATGTCGTCCCCGCACGTGGCCGCGGTGGCCGCGCTGGTGCAGAGCGCCCGCATCGCCAACAACCGCGACGCGTTCACGCCGGCCGAGCTGGAAGCGCTGTTGAAGTCGACGGCACGCAAGTTCCCGGTGACCATCCCGGCGGCGACGCCGATCGGGACCGGTATCGTCGACGCCAAGGCCGCGCTGGCCAAGGCGCTGGAAGAAGAATGCACCGAGAACTGCGGCCCGACCGCGATTCCGCTGACCAACAAGGTGGCGGTGGGCGGGCTGAGCGGGGCCGGCGGCAGCGAAGTGCTGTACAGCTTCGAGGCGCAGGCGGGCAAGGTGCTGAGCCTGCTGACCTACGGCGGCAGCGGCAATGTGTCGGTGTACGTGAGCCAGGGCAAGGAACCGACGGCGACGGTGTTCGACGCCAAGTCGGCCCGTCCGGGCAACAGTGAAACCGTGCGCTTCACCGCGCCGGTGGCGGGCACGTACTACATCAAGCTGGTCGGCGAGTCCGCATTCAGCGGTGTGAGCCTGATCGCGAACCAGTAACAGCGTGTGTGGTTTGCGGGCGTCCGTCTTTGTGACGGGCGCCCGCTTTTTGTTTGGGGGTTTCGTTTGAGCGAGGCCCGCTGACCTGACCCCGGCGCTGCATCCCGGATGCCGGCGTTGCCCATCCGGCGCCCGCGCGTCGAACACGACGTGCAGCGGCCAGGCAAAGGGCTGCGCCTGCTGTGGGTCGCGGTGTAGCCGCCCACGCCCGTGGCAGGTCGAATATTCGCGGCCGTTGATTGCTCCTTGTCCCCGCATACGGGATCAATCGTTGTCGCCAGGTGAGCATTCCATCCTTTTCATCGATGCGCCTCCAAAGCGGTGCAGGGCGGCGATGAACTGCTAAAGTCGCGGGGTCGCCAGGAGAGCTTCTGTGAACGCGGTTGCCCACGATCCCATTGCAGATTCCAGCGCGGAAAGCCGCATCGTCGAGGCGTTGCTGCGCAGCGGGCGCCTGAAGGACGGCGACCTCGCGCGGGCGCGGCCGCTGCACCGCGAAGCCGGTGGCAGCCTGTTGCAGTTGCTGGTGCGGTTGGGGCTGGTGTCCGAGCGTGACCACGCGCAGACCAGTGCCGACGTGCTGGGGCTGCCCTTGCTGGAGGCGCGTGCGGTGCCCGAGGTGGCGCCGGAGTCGCTGCTCGACGCGCTGCCGCTGTCGCTGCGCTTCCTCAAGCAGTTCCATGTCTGCCCGCTGGCCTTGCGCGATGGCGTCATGGAACTGTGGTTGAGCGATCCGCAGGATCCCTATGCGGCCGATGCAGTGCAGTTGGCGATGGGCGTGCCGGTGCGGCTGCAGGTGGGCCTGCGCTCGGAGATCGATGACCTCATCGAGCGTTGGTACGGGCAGGGCCGCAGCGCGATGGGCGCGATCGTGGAGACCGCCGATGGCGAGGGCGCGGTGGTCGATGATATCGAGCACCTGCGCGACCTGGCGTCCGAAGCACCGGTGATCCGGCTGGTCAATCTGGTCATCCAGCGCGCCTTCGAACTGCGGGCATCGGATATCCATATCGAGCCCTTCGAGAATCGCCTGAAGGTGCGCTATCGGGTGGACGGCGTGTTGATCGAAGGCGAGAGCCCGCCGGCCAACCTGACCGCCGCGGTGATCAGCCGCATCAAGATCATGGCCCGGCTCAACATCGCCGAGCGTCGCCTGCCGCAGGACGGGCGCATCATGCTGCGCGTGCAGGGCAAGGAGCTGGACCTGCGCGTGAGCACGGTGCCGACCGCGCACGGTGAGAGCGTGGTGATGCGCCTGCTCGATCGCGACACGGTGGTGTTCGATTTCCATCGGCTCGGGTTCACCGATGCGTTCCTGCCGCAGTTCCGCAAGGTGTTGGAACAGCCGCACGGGATCCTGCTGGTGACCGGACCCACCGGGTCGGGCAAGACCACCACGCTGTATACCGCGCTGAGCCAGCTCAACACCGCCGACGTGAAGATCATCACCGTCGAGGACCCCATCGAGTACCAGATCGAGGGCATCAACCAGATCCAGGCCAAGCCGCAGATCGGGCTGGACTTCGCGCATGCGTTGCGCAGCATCGTGCGCCAGGACCCGGACATCATCATGATCGGCGAAATGCGTGACCTGGAAACCGCGCGCATCGCGATCCAGTCCGCGCTCACCGGCCATCTGGTGCTGTCCACGCTGCATACCAACAACGCGGCCGGCGGCATCACCCGCCTGCTCGACATGGGCGTGGAGGACTACCTGCTTACCTCCACCATCAACGGCATCCTCGCCCAGCGCCTGGTGCGCCGGCTGGAGCCGCAGCACGCGCAGCGCTACGCCGCCTCGCCCGAGCAGATCGAGAAGTTCGACCTGCGCCGGCTGCAGCCGGAGGGCGATATCTTCCTGTATCGCGCACAGCCCTCGGCGATCGCGCCCACCGGCTACCTGGGCCGCACCACCATCATGGAATTCCTGGTGATGAACGACGCGCTGCGCGGGGCGGTGATGCGCCGCGCCGGGATGGGCGAGATCGAGCGGATCGCGCGCGAGGCCGGCATGCGCACCATGTACGAGGACGGCCTGTCCAAGGCGTTGCTTGGCCACACCACCATCGAGGAAGTGCTGCGCGTGACGGAGGAATCCTGATGCACGCACGCGTCCGCCGGCCGGCAGGCCACTGAGCATGGCGCAGTACCGCTACAAGGCGCTCAATGCCCATGGCGAGCTGTTCGACGGCCAGATGGAGGCCGCCAGCGAAGCCGAGGTGGCCGCGCGCCTGCAGGACCAGGGCCACCTGCCGATGGAAGCGCGACTGGCCAGCGAGGGCGTGGCCACCACCACCTCCTGGGCTTCGCTGCTGCGGCGCAAGCCGTTCGACGGCGCCGCGCTGGTCCAGTTCACCCAGCAGCTGGCGACCCTGCTCGGTGCCGGGCAGCCGCTGGACCGCGCGCTGACCATCCTGCTGGAACTGCCGGAAGACGAGCGCAGCCGCCGGGTGATCACCGAGATCCGCGACGTGGTGCGGGGTGGCGCGTCGCTGTCGACCGCGCTGGAACGCCAGCATGGCCTATTCTCGCGGCTGTACATCAACATGGTGCGTGCCGGTGAAGCCGGTGGCAGCCTGCACGACACGCTGCAGCGCCTGTCTGATTACCTGGAACGCAGCGCCGAACTGAAGGGCCGGGTGATCAATGCGCTGATCTATCCGGCGATCCTGCTGGCGGTGGTCGGCGGGGCGCTGTTGTTCCTGCTGGGCTACGTGGTGCCGCAGTTCGCGCTGATGTACGAAAGCCTGGACGTGGCGCTGCCGTGGTTCACCCAATGGGTGCTGGCGGCCGGCCTGGTGGTGCGCGAAGGCTGGCTGGCGATGATCGTGGTGCCCGCGCTGGCGCTGCTGGTGATCGAGCGCAAGCTGCGGCAACCCGCGTTCCGGCTGGCGATGGATGGCTGGCTGCTGCAGCGCAAGGGCATCGGCCCGCTGCTGGCCAAGCTGGAAACCGCGCGCCTGGCGCGCACGCTGGGCACGTTGCTGCGCAATGGCGTGCCGCTGCTGGCCGGGCTGGGCATCGCGCGCAACGTGCTGGGCAACCGCGCGCTGGCCGACGACGTGGACGCCGCCAGCGACGAGGTCAAGAACGGCAGTGGCCTGTCGCTGGCGCTGGCCCGCGGCAAGCGCTTCCCGCGGCTGGCGCTGCAGATGATCCAGGTCGGCGAGGAATCCGGCGCGCTGGATACGATGCTGCTCAAGACCGCCGACACGTTTGAACAGGAAAGCGCACGCGCGATCGACCGGCTGCTGTCGGCGATGGTGCCGGTGATCACCCTGGTGCTGGCCTCGGTGGTCGGCCTGGTGATCGTGGCCGTGCTGGTGCCGCTGTACGACCTCACCAACGCCATCGGCTGACGATGGCGCTGCCCCTGACATCCCGCAAGGAGCCTGCCGCATGCAACGCCGCCTGACCCGTTTTTCCTCGCCTCGCCACCAGTCGGGTATGAGCCTGCTGGAAATCATCATCGTCATCGTGCTGATCGGTGCGGTGCTCACCCTGGTCGGCAGCCGCGTGCTCGGTGGTGCCGATCGCGGCAAGGCCAACATCGCCAAGGCCCAGGTGCAGACCGTGGCCGGCAAGGTCGAAAACTTCCAGCTGGATACCGGCAAGCTGCCCACCAAGCTGGACGACCTGGTCACCCAGCCCGGGGGCAGCACTGGCTGGCTGGGGCCGTACGCCAAGCCGGCCGACCTCAACGATCCGTGGGGCCACCCGCTGGAATACCGCGCGCCCGGCGAAGGCCAGCCGTTCGACCTGATCAGCCTGGGCAAGGATGGCAAGGTGGGTGGCAGCAGCTACGACGCCGACATCCGTTACGAGTAAGCCTGCTTGCCGGTCGCCGCCCTGCATCGCTGCGCGTTGCCCCGTTGCCTGCCGCGCCCCGCGCGTGGCGCAGCCGGGCTGTCGTTGCTGGAGATGCTGCTGGTGGTGGCGCTGATCGCCATCGTCGGGGTGGTCACCGCCACGGCGATGAACGGCGGCATCGACGGCATGCGCCTGCGCAACGCGGGCAAGGAGCTGGCCACGCAGTTGCGTTACACGCGCACCCAGGCCATCGCCAGCGGCGAACGGCAGCGCTTCGTGATCGATCCGCAGGCGCGCACCTGGCAGGGGGCCAGCGGTCGCCACGGCACGCTGCCCGAGTCGCTGGAGGTGCGCTTCCGCGGTGCGCGTGAAGTGGCTGCCGCCGCCGGCCAGGGCGCCATCGCGTTCTATCCCGATGGGGCCTCCAGTGGCGGCAGCATCGAGTTGCAGGTGCGCGAGGCGGTGTGGCGGATCGACGTGGGCTGGATCACCGGTGAAGTGCGCTCGGGCCAGCCACGGGAGCGCCGATGAAGCGTCAACGCGGTTACTCGCTGCTGGAGGTGATCGTTGCCTTCGCGCTGCTGGCGCTGGCGCTGACCCTGCTGCTGGGCAGTCTGTCCGGTGCCTCGCGGCAGGTCAGGCAAGCCGACCTGCGCAGCCGCGCGGTGCTGCACGCACAGTCGTTGCTGGCCGTGACCGGTGTCGAGGCGCCGCTGCAGACCGGCGAGCGCAGCGGGCAATGGGACGCGGGCCGCTACCGCTGGCACCTGCAGGTGGCGCCCTACGTGGATCCGCGCGGCGGCGCGTTGAACGCCGCCGAGCCGGTCTCCGGCCCGGTGCTGGCGCAGCTCAGCCTGGACGTGCGTTGGGGCGACGGCGCGGGTGAACAGCTGCAGTGGCGCAGCCTGCGCCTGCTGCCGGCCACACCCGGGGCCCCGCGATGACTCGCATCGGCCTGCGCGGCGCGCGTGGTTTCACCCTGATCGAGGTGCTGCTGGCCACCGCGTTGCTGGTTGGCGGCCTGGCCCTGGCGTTCGCCACGGTGCGCTCGGCGATGGCGATCAGCCAGCGCGGCGAACGCATGGTGGCGCAGAACGAGCGCATGCGCGCGGTCGAAGGCTTCCTGCGCCGGCGCCTGTCGATGGCCATGCTCACCGCCACCACACCGCCCGATCCCACCCGTGAGCCGGTGTACTTCCAGGGGCAGGCGCAGAGCATGCTGTTCGTGTCCGACCTGCCCGGTTATCTGGGCCGTGGCGGCCCGTACGTGCACGACCTGCAGGTGCGCGGCAGCGACGGGGCGCAGCGCCTGGAGCTGGCATTGACCCTGGTACAGAACGGCGAACGCATCGAGGAAAACCCGGTGCGTCCGCCGGAAGTGCTGGCCGATGGACTGCGCGAGGTCCGCTTCCGCTATCGCGGTATCGACCCACGCAACGGCGAACTTGGCGATTGGCAGGACACCTGGGAGGACACCCGTCGCCTGCCCAGCCTGGTCTCGATCACCGTCACCCCGCAGCAGGGGCAGGCATGGCCGCCAATGGTGGCCGCGTTGCCGCAACAACGCGGGGCGCGCCCATGACCCGGGCCCGTGGTGCGGCGCTGGTGCTGGTGCTGTGGCTGATCGCGCTGCTGACCGCCGTGGTGGGCGCGTTCGCGCTCAGTGCGCGCGTGGAGCACCTGCAGGAACGGGTGGTCGGCGACGATGCGATCGGCCAGGAGCATGCGCGCGCCGGGTTGGAGTACGCGCTCTACCGCCTGCAGCCCACCGCCACCCGGCCGGCGTGGGTGGCCGACGGGCGCCGCTATCGCTGGCAGTTCGACCAGCGCCGGATCGACCTGCGCATCGTCGACGAGAACGGCAAGATCAACCTCAACCTGGCCGATGCCGCCCTGCTGGAGGCCTTCCTGCGGGCGATGGGCGTGGAAACCGGGCGTGCGCGGCAACTGGCCGGTGCGATCGTGGACTGGCGCGACGCCGACAGCCTCAAGCAGCCGGTCGGGGGCGCGGAATTGCCGCAGTATGTCGCGGCCGGCCTGCCCTACGGGCCCCGCAACAACCGTTTCGAGACCCTGGGCGAGCTGCAGCGCGTGCTGGGCATGGATGCAGCGTTGTATGAACAACTCGCGCCGATGCTGACCCTGTACAGTCGGCAGTCGCGTCCGGATCCGCGCTTCGCCGCCGGCCCGGTGCTCACCGCGCTGGGCCTGGATGCGAACCAGCTGCTGGCCCAGCGTGAGCAGTCCCAAGGCGACGAAGAGCAGAAAGTGGGCGGTGCGACGCTTGCCAGTGGCAGCGGCACCTATAGTATCGAGAGCCGCGCAATGGATGACCGCGGCCGGGTGTCGGTCCTGCAGGGCGTGGTGCGCATGGGGGCGTCGGGCACGCCGGGAACGACTTACACAGTACTTCGTTGGGAACAGGGAATGGCAGCACGATGACGGCATGGCGGGACAGTCTGGTGCGGGCGCAGGGGCAGGTGGCGCCGGGCGTGGGCAAAGGCCTGCGCTGGTGGCGGCGTTCGCTGCTGGCGTGGCTGCCCGAGCGCTGGCAATGGGCGCTGGGCTGGTCGCGCGCGCGGTTGCTGCTGCACCGGCAGGGCGAGCAGTTGGTCGTGCAGCGCGATATCGGGCTGCACCGCGACACCCTGCTGGAACTGCCCTGGCCGCAGACGCCGGCCACGCTGGAACAACGCCTGGACGCCCGCCTGCGCACGCTGCCGCGGCATTGGCTGTTGCCGGCCACCGCGGCGTTGCGCCGGCCGATGCGCCTGCCTGCCGCCGCCGCCGCGCGCCTGCGCGACGTGGTCGGCTTCGAGATCGATCGACAGACCCCGTTCGAACCGGCGCAGGTGAGTTTCGATGTGCGTGAGCTCGGCACACGCGATGATGGCCAGCTGCAGGTCGAGCTGGTGGTCATCCCGCGCCTGGCGCTGGAGCAGTGGGCCGGGCAGGTGGGGCCGTGGGCGCAGGCACTGGCCGGGATCGACGTCGCCGATGCGGAGGGCCAGCCGCTGGGCGTGAACCTGCTGCCGCTCGAGCAGCGCCAGACCCTGCGCGATCCGATGCGGCGCTGGAACCTGCTCATGGCCGCAGCCACCCTGGTGGTGCTGGCGCTGGCCGGGCAGCAGATCCTCGACAACCGCCAGGCCGCGGCCGATGTGCTGCGCGAGCAGGTCAATGCGGCCGCGCGCGATGCGCGCCAGGTCGCGGCCGAACGCCAGCAGTTGCAGACCCTGGTCGAAGGCGCGGCATTCCTGGAACAGAAGCGCACGGCGCATGCCAGCACCGTGGAACTGTGGAATGAACTGACCCGGCTGCTGCCCGATGGCACCTACCTGGAGAAGTTGTCGGTGGAGGGGGACTCGCTGCAGCTGATCGGGCTCAGCCGCGAAGCCTCGCAACTGGTGCCGCTGCTGCAGGATTCGCCGCTGTGGCGCAAGGTCAACCTGACCGGCGTACTGCAGGCCGATGGCGGCGCCGCCGGGCGCGATCGCTTCACTCTCACCGCCGAACTGCAGCCCTTGCCGGGCGCGGTTGCCGCCAGCGCGCCTGCCGCCACCACCACTGCGGAGGGTGCCGATGGCCATGCCAACGACACGCCGTGACCGCTGGCTGGCGCTGGCACTGCTGGTGGCGGTGATCGCGCTGGCGTACCTGCTGCTGGTGCACCCGTGGTTCACCCGTCCGCTGCTGGCGATCAATGCCGAGATCAGCGAACTGCAGGAGCGCGGCCAGCGCGTGCAGGCGCAGTTGCAGCAGCGGGTGCCGGTGGCACGCGGCCTGCAGCAGGCCCAGGCCGCCCTGGCCGGGCGCCCGGGCTTCCTGCGCGAGGCCACGGCCGAGTCGGCCGCCGCCGCGTTGTCGTCGCGCCTGCAGGATGCGGTCGCCTCGGCCAGCCCCGGCAACCGCAGCTGCACGATCAGCAACCGCTCGCCGTTGCAGGACACCGGCGGCGGCGACAACGCCTTCCCCAGGATCGCCCTGCAGGTGCGCCTGCGTTGTGGGATTCCGGAGATGGCCGCGGTGCTGCACACGCTGGAGACCGGCAGCCCGCGCTTGTTCATCAACAACCTCAACCTGCTCGCGCAGCGCTTCCAGCAGTCGCCCAATGAAACCGGGACCGGGCTGGATGTGTCCTTCGAGCTGGTGGGCTACCTCAAACCCGATGCGTTGGCCGACGCGCCAGCAGGCGCGTCAGCCGCCGGCGCGCCGCTCGCCCCGCCGCCCGTGGGCCTGTCCGGCGGTGCCGGGTTGAGTCCCGCGCCGGCGATGGCGGTGCCGACCGGCCCGCAGGCCGCTGCCGACGTGCCTTCGGACGGGGCCGACGCGGCGGCCGCAGCCGCTGCCGACGCCACCGACCGCGCATCCGACGGCCCGGAGGAGGACGCCCATGAAGATTGAGCTGGCCTCCCTGCGCAGCTGGTGGCTGGCCACGGCACTGCTGTGGGCCGCGGCGATCTGGGTGGCCGGCCTGTTTGGCCTGGGCGGCCGCATCCCCGCCGCCGCCGAGGGCGATCGCACGGCGTCGCCGCTGCCGGTCCTGCCGGCGGCCGCACCCGAGCGCCTTGCCTCGGCCGAGGCTTACGCGCAGATCGGCGCGCGCCCGCTGTTCGCCGAAGACCGCAAGCCGCGCCCCTATCTGCTCGGTGGCAGCGAACCGGGCGCCTCCAGCGCGGTCAGCCTGACCGGCGTGCTGCTCACCAGCGAGTTCAGCATGGCCATCCTCACCACCGACCAGAAGCAGTCGCTGCGCCTGCGCCTCAATGGCGAGCCGGTCAACGGCTGGCAGTTGCTCGCACTGGAGCCACGCAGCGCCACGGTCAGTGGCCCCGGCGGGACCCAGACGCTGGAACTGAGCGTGTTCAACGGTCAGGGCGGGGAGCCCCCGACGGTGCTCGGCAATCCGGTCAATGGTGCGGTGCCGCCGGCCGGCGCCGGGGTCACGGCGCCACCGCCCATGGCACCCCCTGCGCGCCCGGTCCAGGCCGCCAATCCCTCGGTGCCGGCGCCTGCGCCGGCCACTCCACCGGCCACGCAGACGCAGACGCCGTCGGCACAAGGCCCCAGCGATGCGCAGATGCAAGCCATCCGTGCGCGTATCCAGGCGCGCCGCCAGCAGCTGCAGCAACAACAACAACAGTCGCAGCGGCCGCCCACGGGCGGCTCCGGCCAGAACAACTAGAGTGCAAAGCATGACACTGCGTCTTTTCTCCCCGCGTCATTTCTGCCTGTCTCTCGCCCTGGTCCTGCTCGCCGGGTGTGCCTCGGTGCCCGCACCGGACGTCCGTCGCAACGCCGTGCTCGACGGCAGCCACCAGGTCGTGGCCGGCGACGGCTCGCGCGACGGCATCGACGCCCAGCCGCTGGACACCGCCGGCGCGCCGCAGGCGGTCATCCGTCGCGGTACCGGCACCATGATCAACCGCAGCGCCGCGGCCGCCGCCGCACCTGCGCTGTCCCAGGCCGGCAACGGCACCGCCACCTTCAATTTCGAAGGCGAATCGGTGCACGCGGTGGTCAAGGCGATCCTCGGCGACATGCTGGGCCAGAACTACGTCATCGCCCCGGGCGTGCAGGGCACGGTAACCTTGGCCACCCCCAAGCCGGTCTCCTCGGCGCAGGCCCTGAACCTGCTGGAGATGGTGCTGGGCTGGAACAACGCGCGCATGGTCTACAGCGGTGGCCGCTACAACATCGTCGCCGCCGACCAGGCCCTGGCCGGCACCGTCGCCCCGAGCACCGCGCCGGCATCCAGCGCGCGGGGTTTCGAAGTGCGGGTAGTGCCGCTGCAGTACATCTCGGCCACCGAGATGAAGAAGGTGCTCGAGCCGTACGCGCGGCCCAATGCGATCGTCAACGTCGACAGTGGCCGCAACGTGATCACCCTGGGTGGCACGCGCAGCGAGCTGGAAAACTATCTGCGCACCGTGGAGATCTTCGACGTCGACTGGCTGTCGGGCATGTCGGTGGGCGTGTTCCCCATCCAGACCGGCAAGGCCGAGCAGGTTTCGGCCGACCTGGAAAAAGTCTTCGGCGAGCAGAGCAAGACGCCGAGCGCGGGCATGTTCCGCTTCCTGCCGTTGGAGAACGCCAACGCGGTGCTGGTGATCACCCCCCAGGCGCGTTACCTGGACCAGATCCAGCAGTGGCTGGAGCGCATCGACAGCGCCGGCGGCAGTGCGCGCCTGTTCTCCTATGAGCTGCGCTACGTCAAGGCCAAGGACCTCGCCGAGCGCCTGGCCGAGGCCTTCGCCAACGAGAACGGTCGCGGCGGACGGGGCAGCAGCAGTTCGCTGGCCCCGGGTGCGACCCAGATGGAGCTGGGCAGCAACCGCGACAACACCCTCAACAACAGCAGCGTGGGCAATACCGGCTCCAGCACTGGCGGCGGCCTCGGCGATGGCACGATGAACCTGCCGCAGCGCCAGTCCGGCAACGCCAGTTTCAGCCTGGAAGTGAAGGGCGACACCGTGGGCGTGTCGGCGGTGGAAGAGACCAACACCCTGCTGGTGCGTTCCACGCCGCAGGCATGGCGCTCGATCCGCGAGGTGATCGAAAAGCTCGACGTGATGCCGATGCAGGTGCATATCGAGGCGCAGGTGGCCGAGGTGGCGCTGACGGGCGACCTTAGTTATGGCGTCAACTGGTTCTTCGAGCAGGCGGTCAACGCCCCGGCAGAGAGCGGCGGGGCAAATCTGCCCAGCGCGCTGGGTCGCTCGATCTGGGGCAGCACCTCCGGCGTGGTCGGCAGCACCGGCCTGGGCTGGACGTTCCTCGGCAAGAACGCGGCGGCGGTGATCAGCGCACTGGACAAGGTCACCAACCTGCGCCTGCTGCAGACCCCGTCGCTGTTCGTGCGCAACAACGCCGAGGCCACCCTGAACGTCGGCACCAAGATCCCGATCAACTCGGTGTCGGTCAACACCGGCGTCGGTGACAACACCTACAGTCAGGTGCAGTACCTGGACACCGGTGTGATCCTGAAAGTACGTCCGCGCATCACCCGCGATGGCGTGGTGTTCATGGATATCGTGCAGGAAGTCAGCTCCGCCGGTGCCACGCCGACCGGCTGCGATCCGACCAAGACCACCTGCAATCCGCCGATCAACACCCGCAAGATCTCCACCGAGGCGGCAGTGCAGAGCGGCGACACCATCATGCTGGCCGGTCTGATCACCGACTCCGACGAAGATGGTTCCAACGGTGTTCCAGGCTTGGGCAGGATCCCGGTGCTCGGTGCGCTGTTCGGGCGCAAGACCCAGAAGAGTGGCCGCACCGAAGTCATCGTGCTGCTCACTCCGACCATCGTGCGCAACGCCCAGGAATCGCGCAACCTGACCGACGAATACAGCAGCCGCTTCCGCGCGATGGAGCCGTTCCCGAACCACCCGAAGAAGGATTGAGTCCCGGCGACGGTGTCACCGCGGCCAGCGCGCCTGCTACGCTGCGGCCAGGCGGTCATCCTGACCGGCCGCTTCCCGCACGCCGCGCACAGGAGGATCGATGGGGACGATCGTGTTGCTGCCGATCGGGGTCGATGACACCGCCCTCGACCGTTGCCTGGCGGCGCTGGACGCCGGCACCCCGACCGGCACCGCCGCGTGGCTGGCCGATGATGGCCAGGCCGGCCCCCGCGCACAGGCGGTGATCGCGCACTGGTTGCTGCACACCCCGTTGCAGGCCGAGTACACCCGGCGTGCCAGCAGCATCGGCGAGGTGGCCCACCTGGATGAAATGCTGCGTGCCTGCGCCGGCGCCGACGTGGTGGTGCTGGCGCCCGACGCCATCCCCGCGCCGGGCTGGTTGCAGCAGATGGATGCGTGCTTCGCGCGCGATCCTTCGATCGGGTCGGCTACCCCATGGTGCAACGCCGGCGAAACCGCCGCGTGGCCGCGGCTGGGCGAGATCGATCCGGTGCCGGCCGATCTGCCGGCGATGGCGCAGGCCTGCGCGGCGCTGCCGCCGATGCATCCGGAACTGCCCTCGGCGGTGACCCACGCGGTACTGCTGCGCGCCAACGCGCGGCGCAAGGCCGGCGGCCTGGACATGCACAGCTACGGTTCGTGGAATGCCGCGCTGATCGACCTGAGCCTGCGCATGGCCGGGCTGGGCTGGCGCAACGCATTGTGCGAAACCGCCTTCGTCGCCCGTGCCAGCGAAGCGCAGGCGTTCGACGGCGACATGGACGCACTGGGCACGCGCTGGCCGGGCTGGCAGCCGCGGCTGGCGGCGTTCCTGATGGGCGACCCGCTGCTCGGCACGCGCCAGGCGCTGCAGCAACTGCATCGGCAGGCGATAATGCCGCGGTCCCAGGGCGATCTCTTCGCCGCGCCCGCCGCCCCACCGGAGTCACCTGTTTGAGCCTTGCCATCGCCGCGATCATCGTCAGCTACCAGAGTGCCAGCACCCTGGATGGCTGCCTGGCCCGGCTGCGCGCCGCCCGTGGCGTGGTCGAGATCCGGGTGGTCGACAACGGCTCCAGCGACGGCACGCTGGAGATCATGCAGCGCCACGCCAGCGCCGATCCGCGCGTGCGCTTCATCGCCAACCCGGACAACCCCGGCTTCGCCGCCGCCAACAACCAGGGCGCAGCCGACAGCCAGGCGCCGTGGCTGGCCTTCATCAACCCCGACCTGATGGTCGATACCGAGACCCTGGCGCTGCTCTGCGAGCGCGCGATCGGCATCGGCGACTGCCTGCTGGGGGTCGAACAGGTGGACGAACACGGCCAGCCCGACGCGGCGGTGCGCCGGCGCGACCCGGATTTCGGCGCCATGCTGCGCTCGCCGGGGCAGGGCGCGAAGCTGGCCATCCCGCCCGACCCCGCGCAGGCGCTGCAGCCGGTGCCGGCCCTGTCCGGCGCGCTGCTGCTGATGCCGCGGGCGCTGTTCGAGCGGATCGGCGGCTGGGATGCCGGCTACCGCCTGCACGCCGAAGACCTGGACCTGTGCCGCCGGGTGCGCCAGGCCGGCGCGCTGGTGGCCATCGCCAACGATCTGCAGGTGGTGCATGTGCGCGGCGTATCCAGCCGCTCGCGGCCGTTCTTCGTCGAATGGCACAAGCACCGCGGGCTGTGGCGCTACTTCCGCAAGTTCGAGGCGCGCCAGCGCAGCCTGCCGGTGCAGGGCGCGGTGTTCGCCGCGATCTGGGCGCACGCCCTCATGCAGGTCCCGCGCCTGCTCCGCCGGCGCTGAGCACCGGGCGTTGGTCGGTACATCCGGGCAGGCGCATAATCGCGGCCATGATCATCCAGTCCCTGCTCGACACCGACCTGTATAAATTCACCATGATGCAGGCGGTGCTGCACCAGCACCCCGGCGCCCAGGTCCAGTACCGGTTCAAGTGCCGCACCCCCGGCATCGACCTGGCCAGCTACATCGATCAGATCAACGACGAGATCGACCACCTGTGCCGGCTGCGCTTCAGCGCCGACGAGCTCGAGTACATGCGCGGCCTGCGCTTCGTCAAACCGGACTTCGCCGATTTCCTCGGGTTGTTCCACCTGGACCGCAAGTACATCGACCTGCGCCCGTCGGCCACCGTGCCCGGCGAGATCGACCTGGACATCACCGGCCCCTGGCTGCACACGATCCTGTTCGAAGTGCCGCTGCTGGCGATCATCAACGAGGTCTGGTTCCGCAACACCACCACGCCGGACTTCACCGAGGGCGAGCGCCGCCTCCAGGCCAAGACCGCGCTGCTGCGCGATACCCCCGGTTTCGAGCTGTGCCGCATCGCCGACTACGGCAGCCGCCGCCGCTACTCGCGGGAGTGGCACGCCCGCATGCTGCCGATGATGCGCGATGCGCTCGGCGCGCAGTTCGTCGGCACCAGCAACGTGCACTTTGCCCGGCTGTACGGCATGACCCCGCACGGCACCATGGCCCATGAGTACCTGCAGGCGTTCCAGGCGCTGGGCCCGCGCCTGCGCGATTCGCAGGTTGCCGCGCTGGAATCGTGGGCGCGCGAATACCGTGGCGACCTGGGCATCGCGCTGTCGGACGTGGTCGGGCTGGATGCGTTCCTGCGCGATTTCGACATGTATTTCTGCAAGCTGTTCGACGGCGTGCGGCATGACTCCGGTGATCCGTTCGCCTGGGGCGACCGCATGCTGGCGCACTTCAAGGACCGCCGCGTCGATCCGCGCAGCAAGGTGCTGGTGTTCAGCGATGGCTTGAACATTGAGAAGGTGATGCAGCTGTTCGACTACTTCCGCGGGCGCTGCCAGGTCGCGTTCGGGGTGGGCACGCACCTCACCAACGACCTTGGCCCCACGCCGCTCAACATCGTCATCAAGATGGTCCGCTGCAACGGCCAGCCCGTGGCCAAGCTGAGCGATTCGCCCGGCAAGAGCATGTGCGACGACCCCGGTTACCTGGCCTACCTGCGGCAGGTATTCGAACTTTCACCCGGGTGACACGCGCATAAACGCCACAATGGGGTGTAACCCGGGGCATTAAGTGACGCTGAGCGTCACTTATACGGGGAAATGTGATCCACATCACGTTGCACTGGCTAGCTCTCGCCACTTGGCCTACGATTTGCGTGATGGAAGTCACACTCGTTGGTCGTCACAGGGAGCTGTCCGGTGAAGGTTCTATCTGTTTTTGGTACCCGTCCTGAAGCCATCAAGATGGGACCACTGGTCCGCGCGCTGCACGCGGCGCCCGATATCGACTCCATCGTCTGCATCACCGGGCAACACCGGGCGATGCTCGACCAGGTGATGTCGCTGTTCGACATCCACCCCGACCACGACCTTGACGTGATGGTGGCCAACCAGACCCTCAACGGGCTGTGTTCGCGCCTGTTCGCCAAGCTCGATGCGCTCTACGAGCAGGTGCAGCCCGATCGCGTGCTGGTGCACGGCGATACCAGCACGGCGATGACCGCCGCACTGGCCGCCTTCCACCGCCGCATTCCGGTGGCGCACGTGGAAGCCGGGCTGCGTACCGGTGACCTGCAGCAGCCCTGGCCGGAAGAAATGAACCGACGCGTCATCGACGTGGTCGCCGACCATCTGTTCGCGCCCACCGACAGCTCGCGCTACAACCTGGAACAGGAAAACCTGGCCGGGCGCATCAGCGTCACCGGCAACACCGTCATCGACGCGCTCAAGCAGACCGTCGAGCGCATCGACCGCGACGCGCATCTGCGCGCGGAGATCGATGCCCACTTCCCGTTCCTGGAGCCCGAACGCAAGCTGCTGCTGGTCACCGGCCACCGCCGCGAGAACTTCGGTGGCGGCTTCGAGAACATCTGCCGCGCGCTGGCCGAGCTGGCCCAGCGCGAGGACCTGCAGATCGTCTACCCGGTGCATCTGAACCCGAACGTGCAGGGCCCGGTGCATGCGCACCTGGGCGGGCTGGACAACGTGCACCTGATCGCGCCGCAGGACTACCTCAACTTCGTCCGCCTGATGCAGCGTGCGCACGTGGTGCTGACCGACTCCGGCGGCGTGCAGGAAGAAGCGCCGGCGCTGGGCCGGCCGGTGCTGGTGATGCGCGACGTCACCGAACGCCCCGAGGCCGTGCAGGCCGGCGTGGTACGCCTGGTCGGCACCGATCCGGCACGGATCGTCGCCGCGGTGCATGCCGCCTGCGACGGGCCGCGGGTGGCGGCGCACTTCATCGCCGACGCCAGCCCCTATGGCGATGGCCGTGCCTCGGCACGGATCGTGGCCGCGCTGCGCGGCGAGCCGTTCGACGAGTTCGTGGCGGCCCACCCGGCGCCGATGTCCCATACCTCCCTTTCCGAACTGACGCCATGACCCAGACCAACCGGATTACCGCTCATTTCCCCAAGGTAGTACCGCTGGCCTTGGTCCTGGCCCTCCCACTCAGTCCTGCCCACGCCGCCGACACCGCGGCCGGGCAGTTCAGCGAGTGGGCCGCCGATGCCACCGTGACCCGCAGCATGACCCTGCGCGAGCTTGGCTTCCGCCAGGCGCTGACCCTCAGCGGGCAGGAGAGCCAGCGCGAAATCTACCTGCCGGTCCCGGCGGGCGTGCCCACCCGCGATGCGCAGCTGCAGCTCGATGGCCGCTACGTGCGCGGCCATACCGGGCGCAGCTCGGGCCTGTGGTCGGTGGACGGCGACCCGGTCGCCGCGCGCTCGATCACCGATCCGCAGGGCGATGCCAGCCAGTTGCTGGCCATCGACGGGCTGCCGCGCGACAACGGCTTCGTGCGGGTCAACGTCGGCTGGTGGTCGGTGGTATCCGACTATCGCTGCGCCGACCAGAGCGCCCCGGCCAACGTGCTGCGGCTGTCGCCGGACTCGCGCTTCAGCTATCGCTTCGACGGCCGCGCGGTGAACACCGTGGCCAAGGCCTGGGGCGCCCTGCCGGCGCGGGTGCGCCTGCTGGTGGATGGCAAGGCGCTGCAGGCACCGGCCTACGACGCGGCGTGGCGGGTAGGTGCGGCGCTGCGCAACGGTGGCAAGCAGGTGGACGTGGTGGCGCTGCCGGTGGTGGGCGGTACCGTCGACCTGACCGGCATCAGCATTCCGGCCAGCCTGCAGGGCGTGCCGGCCTACGCGGCATTGGCCGCTGGCGGCAGCCAGCACCGGATCGCCTCTCTGGCCGAGGTGGGCGCGCTGCTGTCACTGCGCGACAGCGGCCCGCTGGCGGTGGACGTGGCGATCAGTACCGATCCGCTGCGCGCCGCCGTGCGCGCTGCGCTGGACGCCCTGGCAACGGAAGTCGGTGCGAGCGGTGGCGACGCCGCGGCTGCATTCACCGCGTGGCGCGGCAGCGACATGGCCGCATTGGAGAAGGGCACCGGCACCGCGTCGGTGAGCGTGGCCGCGGTCGCCGGGCGTCCCACGCTGGTGGTCGCCGCCGACGCCGGGGCCAAGGTGGCCGGGCTGCTCAGCGAGCAGTGGCGTGCCTATGCACTGGGCCGCACCCTGCAGGTTGCGCAGGCCAGCGCAGCGCCGGTCGGCGAAGACGCCGTGCTGCTCAGCCGCCTGGGCAACATCGCCGGCACCCTGGACATCGTCACCCGCGGCGACCGGACCGCCAGCTTCGAGCTCGGCGCCCTCTCGGCCGACGGCCGTCTGCCCGACCAGGTGGTGGTCGATGTCTCGGCCGCGCCCAACGCGGCCGGGCAGGGCGCGGTAGCCAGCATCTACTTCAACGACTATCTGCTGGGCGCCAAGGTGCTGGCCAGCGACGGCAAGCCGCAGCGACTGGTCGCCAAGGTGCCGGCCTATGCGCTGGCGGCACGCAACGAAGTGCGCATCAGCTTCCTGCGCCAGCCGGCGCGCCCGTACTGCCACGACCCGGCCACCGCCTTCCCGGTGTCGGTGCTGCCCAGCAGCCACCTGACCCTGGCCAAGCGGACCCTCGATGCCGACTTCATCGGCGCGGCCAGCCAGCTGGCGCACGCCAATGAAGTGTTCGTCCCGACCACCTGGCTGCAGGATGCCCCGGCATCGCTGGCCAAGGTGATCGCCATCGCCAGTGCGGTGGGCGTGTCGCCGCAGGCGGCCGAGCTGAAGGTGGTGGCCGCCGGTACCGCGATCAGCCCCGGCCATCCATACCTGGCCTTCGCGCTGGCCCCGTCCGGGATCAGCCCGGCCGGGCTCAAGGACGGTCACCTGGTGGTCAACGGCGGCAACCAGCCGCTGCTCGACGTGACCGGGTTGGACCGTGCCGCCGCCGTGCAGGTGGTGGACGGCGGTGGCCACACCGGCGTGCTCTACACCGACCTCGGTGCGCAGGGCCCGCTGCTGGAGCAGCCGTTCCGGCTGCGGCGCGGCGACCTCGCCGTGCTCGATGGCAGTGGCGTGGTGACTGATTTCAACAGCCAGGATCCGTATGGCGCACGGCTGGCCGATGTCGGCAACCCGCAGCCGTGGTGGCAGCAGCACATGGTGTGGCTGCTGGTGCTGGTCGGCCTGGTGGTGTTTGCCCTGCTGGCCGCACGCGTCGCCCAGATCCGTCGTCGCCGCGCGTCCGGCAGCAGCGGGCACTGATCGCCCGTGAACGGTCTCCCCTGGGATATCCACCTGGCCAACTACTACGCCGCCCTGGAAACAGTGGCGGCGGCGGTGGCCGTGTTGATCCTGATTTCCAGCCTCGATGACCTGTTCATCGACATCTGGTACTGGGTCCGCGAAAGCTGGCGCACGCTGACCGTCAAGAAGCGGCGCGAGTATCGCCCGCTGACCCAGCAGGACCTGCTGCAGCGCCCGGAGCAACCGTTGGCGATCATGGTGCCGGCCTGGGCCGAGTACGACGTGATCGCGCAGATGGTGGAGAACATGATCGATGTACTCGACTACCGCGAGTACATCGTCTTCGTCGGCACCTATCCCAACGATGCCGAGACCATCGCCGAGGTGGAGCGCATGCGCCGGCGCTACAAGCGCCTGCGCCGCGTGGAGGTGCCGCATGCCGGCCCGACCAGCAAGGCCGACTGCCTGAACTGGCTGATCCTGTCGATCTTCGATTACGAGAAGCGCCACGACATCGAGTTTGCCGGGGTGATCCTGCACGACAGCGAGGACGTGCTGCACCCGATGGAGCTGCGCTTCTTCAACTACCTGCTGCCGCGCAAGGACATGATCCAGTTGCCGGTGACCTCGCTGGATCGCGAGTGGTACGAGTTGATCGCCGGCGTCTACATGGACGAGTTCGCCGAATGGCACGCCAAGGACCTGGTGGTGCGCGAAAGCGTGTCCGGCATGGTGCCCTCGGCGGGCGTCGGCACCTGCTTCTCGCGCAAGGCGCTGCTGGCATTGAGCGCGGCCACCAACAACCAGCCGTTCAACACCGACAGCCTCACCGAGGACTACGACGTGGGCGCGCGCCTGGCGGCGATGGGCATGCATTCGATCTTCGCCCGGTTCCCGGTGCAGTTCCGCGTGCGCCGCCCCTCGTGGTTCGGCTGGGGACCGGTGCGCGAAAGTACCCAGTCGATGGCGCTGTGCGTGCGCGAGTATTTCCCCGACAACTTCCGCGCCTCCTACCGGCAGAAGGCGCGCTGGGTGCTCGGCATCGGCCTGCAGAGCTGGGAAACGCTGGGCTGGCGCGGGTCGCTGGCCACCAAGTACCTGCTGGCGCGCGACCGCAAGGGCATCGTCACCTCGTTCGTCAGCATCATCGCCTACATCATCTTCCTGCAGCTGCTGCTGTTCTGGGTCTTGAAGATGACCGGGCTGTGGCAGACCCAGTTCCCGACCATCTTCCAGGCCGGCACCTGGCAGATGAACATCGCCCTGATCACCACCGCTGCCCTGGCCAGTCGCGTGGTGCAGCGCTTCTACTTCGTCAACAAGCTGTACGGATGGGAACACGCGTTGATGTCGATCCCGCGCATGGTGGTCGGCAACATGATCAACTTCATGGCCACCGCGCGCGCGTGGCGCATGTTCCTGCTGTACCTGCTGTTCGGCAAGCGCATGGTGTGGGACAAGACCATGCACGATTTCCCCAGTGCCTCGCAGCTGGTGCAGACCCGCAAGCGCCTCGGCGAGCTGCTCACCACCTGGCAGGCGGTCGAGCCCGAACGCCTGGAAGAAGCGCTGCAGCAACAGCAGGGCGGGCGCCAGCAGCCGCTGGGCCGGATCCTGGTCTCGCAGGGCTGGCTGGATGATGAAACCCTGGCCGAGGCCATCGCGTTCCAGGGCGACCTGGCGCGTGCCGTCATCGACGTGGACTACCTGCAGGCCGGGGTGTTCCCGCTGTCGGTGGAAGCGTGCGTGCAGTGGCGCCTGTTGCCCCTGCCGCGCAGCACGGCCGATACGTTGTCGGTCGCGGTGGCCAACCCGCTCAGCGAGGCTGAGCAGGCCCAGCTGCTGCACGACGTGCACGCCAGTGCCGTGGAGCAGTCGATCGCGCGCGAAAGCGAAATCAATGCCGGCCTGCGTCTGATCAGCGGTGAAACCTACCGCATCGACGCGGTGCCGTTGCTCGGCGACCTGCTGGTGGAGATGCGCCTGATCGCCCGCGACCAGTTCGAGCGCGTGCTGGACGAATACAAGCCGCAGCGCGACGGGCGCATCGGCGACTACCTGGTCAAGCACGGCGTGGCCACCGAAGCGGCGATCGCCGAAGCGGTGCGCGAGCAGCATCGCCGGTCCGGGCAACCCCAATACAGCGCCGACGGAGAGCTGAAGGCATGAGGACCACCCTGCTTTCCAGCGTGATCGCGCTGAGTCTGATCGGCCTGGGCAGTGCCTGTGCGCACGCGCAGGAATCATTGCCGCTCTCGGGCAACGCCTACCGCATCGCCGAGCAGGCATTCGGCGCCTATGAGCGCGGCGATTTCCCCCAGGCCTACCGCAGCGCCAGCGAGGCGGTGCGGTTGCGCCCGGACGTGGCGCGGCTGCGGCTGCTGCAGATCTACGCGGCGCAGAAGCTGGGCCGCAACGACGAGGCGCGCGCCCTGGCACAGCGTGCCATCGCCGCGGGCATCACCGATCCGGCGTTGCCGGCGCTGGCGGCCGCCCCGGCACGCGGCAATGCCGCCGCCGGCCCCCGGGCTGACGCCGCCGCGAAACCCACGGCGGCCGAGCTGGCGTACCAGCGCGCGTTCGCGCTGGCCACCCAGGCCTACGAGGCCTACAACAACGACCGCATGGCAGAGGCTGCCAGCAAGGCCGAGCAGGCGTTCCGCCAGCAACCGCAGCAGGGCGCGTGGGCGACCCTGTGGGTGGCCTCGCTGGAGGCCCAGCAGCAGTTGGAACAGGCTGACGCCGCGGCGGCCACGGCGATCCAGCTCGGCGCGCCCAACGTCGGCGACCTGCAGGCCAAGCGGGTCGCGCTGGGCCGGCAGCGGGCGGTCAAGCCGGCGCAGGAAGGCTATCAGGCACTGATCGCGCAGGACTTCGGCGCGGCCACCCGATCCGCGCAGCAGGCCGTCGAGCACGCGCCCGATGTCGCCTCGCACCGCCTGCTGCTGATGACCGCGCAGATGCTCGATGAACAACTGCCGGCAGCCGAGACCACCGCCGACCAGGCCCTGGCCAATGACAGCGACGACACCGTCGCCCTGGTGATGCGCGCCTACCTGCGCCAGCGCCAGATGAAGACCGCGCAAGCCAACGCGGACTTCGACGCTGCGCTCAAGCAGGATTGGCTGGATGGCCAGCAATTGCGCAACGTGCGCCTGCTCGCCACCGATGCGGCGATCGCCGCCGGCGACCGCGCGCGCGCGGCCCAGCTGCTGCAGCCGCTGCAGCAGGAGACCTATGCAGACCTGGACGCCGACGCACGCAAGGCCGTGCAGGATGCGGTGGCCGAACGCAGCAAGGCGCTGGCACGGGCCCGGCCCGGCCAGGCGCTCACCCTGGCCGACTACCCGGCACCGTTCCAGCAGTGTCGCGATACCCCTTACGGCACGCAGTGCGAAGTGATGCCGGCCGACCTGCAGGGCGAGGGCGGGGCGTCGCAGCGCGCCTACGCGGCATTCGGCCGGCAGGACTACCAGGAAGCCATCCGCCAGGCCCAGCAGGCCGTCAGCGATGACCCCGACAACCGCACCCTGCAGGCGCTGCTGACCACCACCCTGTCGGCCGGCGACCGTGCCCAGGCGGCGCAGGCGCGGCAGCGCCTGGACACCGCGTTGGCGGCCACGCCCGATGACGCCGCCCTGCTCATGCAGCGCGGCTACCTCCACCAGCGCGTCGGCGAGCCGGAGCAGGCGCTGGCCGACTTCCGCGCGGCCCAGGCCACCGGCAAGGCGCCGCCCACCGTGATCCTGGACCAGGCCTATGCCAGCGCGGCCAGCGGCGCCAACCGCGACGCGGTGACCCTGCTGCGCGGCGCGATCGACAGTGCCGACGCAGGCACGCTGAAACTGGACACGGCGCAGCGTTACAACACCCGCAGTTCCATCGCCAACCTCTCGCGCGAGTGGGGCGTGATCGCCTCGGCCGGCTACCGCGGCGCGCGCCAGGCAGCCACCAACCTCGGCGGCGCGGCGATCAGCACGCCGGGCGATTCGGTGTTCGGCACGCTCGAAGCATTCTGGCGGCCGCCCGCGTTGAACACCCGCCACGGCACGCTCGAAGCCTACGCACGCATCGCCAACACGCTGTACGACGAGGGCGGCACGTTCGAGTCGATCCTGGCCGTGGACCCCTGCACCGGTGAAGCCACCGAGGACGCCCGCGCCCGGGCCGAACGCCTGAGCCGCTCGCGCTCGATCGCCGGCTGGCCGTCCACCATCGCCTCCTTCGGCGTGCGCTATGCGTTTGGCCAGACCGGTCTGAGCGCGGGCATCGAGCGCCGCCAGTTCGCCGGTACCGCCACCCGCAACGGCGGCATCTATCCCGATTCCACCGCGATCCAGTGCCGCATCCAGCTCGACTCCAATCGTCCGCTGCAGATCAACACGCTGGCCCGGTATCGCCTGGACAGCAACGCCGGCGGTTGGATGTCCTACCTGACCTACGGCTTCTACAAGGGCACCGGTGTGCGTACCGACGTCAACCAGTGGTGGACGCTCAGCGGTTACGCGCAGGCCGGCCTGAGCTGGGACGACAACCGCGCCCACTTCACCATCGATGCGCTGGACGCCAATGGCGATCCGTCGCAGCGCATCCTGCAGTCCGATGGCCGCCTGCGCCGCCAGCAATGGTTTGGTGCGGCCGAAGTCCGCGCCGGGCGCAGCTACCGCTTCGGCGCCGCGCAGACCCGCTGGGTGGTCAACCCGTACCTGGTCGTCGGCGCGGACTGGATCGACCAGACCTCGAAGGTGCGTGGCATCGAGTACCCGCTGATCGGCGCGCAGTCCTTCACCCTGTCCGACACCGCCAGCAGCTGGTCGCTGGGGGCCGGTCCCGGCGTTGGCGTGCGTTACTGGTTCCGCGAAGACCATTACAACGCCGCACGCTCGTATCTCGACGTGGCGGTGCAGTACCGCTTCGCCATCGGCGGCGGCGATACGCAGCGGGCCAAGGGCCTGTTCGCCACTGCCACGCTCTATTACTGATCCAGGAAAAGGACCCGACGATGACCCACGCCCGATCCTCCGCCCGCCCCTCCCGCCTGCGGCCGCTGTTGCTGGCCGCGCTGTGCGGCGCGCTGTGCGCCACGGCACCGGCGATCGCACAGACGCCGCCGGCGGCGGCCGGCGCGGCCAACCAGGACTCCTCGATCGTGCTGATCGGCAAGGATGGCTGGCTGTTCCCGGCGTGGGGCAGCCTCACCGACGTCGATGCGCCGGCGATTGCCCGCAACACCCAGCTGATCGCCCAGGCGCGCACCGCGCTGGCCGCGGCCGGGGTCAAGCTGGAGGTGCTGGTGCTGCCGGACAAGGCCCTGTTCTACGAAGACAAGCTGCCCGACGGCAAGCGCCTGGGCGAGGCCGTACGCGGCCGCTATGCGCTGGTCCATGACGGGCTGGAAACCTCCGGCGTGCCCTCGGTCGATGCGTTGCAGGTGTTGCGCCAGGTCAAACAGGGCGGGCAGGAGGTGTTCTACCGCAGCGACCAGCACTGGACCCAGCCGGCGGCCGACGCCGTGGCCTCGGCCGTGGCCGCGCAGATCCGCCAGCAGGTGCCCAGCCTGGCGGGCGAGGCCGGCACCGGGATGGCGCTGGGCAGCGAGATCAAGGAACGCCGCTTCGGCGACCTGGCCGAACTGTTCCTCACCGAAGAGCAGCGCAGGTCCATTGGCCGTGACACCTTCACCGTGCGCCGCCAGGCCGAGCAGCAGTCGCTGCTGGACGATGCGCCGGCGCCGGTGCATGTCACCGGCCACAGCATGGTGCAGCCGTACTTCGGCTTCCCGCAGAAGCTCTCCAACGTGCTCGACCGCCCGGTCTCGGTGAACTGGAAGCCGGGCAACGTCGGCCACTGGGTGATGCTGCTGGAGTACCTGGAGTCGCCCGAGTTCCGCGCGCACAAGCCGCAGGTGCTGGTCTGGCAGATGTTCGAGCCGTCCTACGTGCAGGGCCCGGATGCACGTGGCCAGTGGGACAACGCCTCGATCATGACCCCGCAGCAATGGACCGCACGCTTGAACAAGGCACTGGGGCAGTAACCCGATGAGTGCTCGTCCCGGCGCGCCCGCGCCACTGCCCCCCGCCGCGCCGGCGCGTGCCCACCTGCCCACGACGGTGGTGGTGATCGCGCTGCTGGTGGTCGGCCTGCTCGCTGGCGGCTGGATGCTGGGCAGGGCGAAGATTCCGGCGGCGTCGCTGGCGCCGGCGCGCTGGGCCGATGGCGAGGCGGGCCGCGCGATCAACGAAGCGCTCAAGCTGCCGGTGCAGGCCCAGGCCGACCTGGCCACGGCGGCGCTGCGCTATCGCCTGCTGGGCGACCTCGGCCCGCAGGTCGCACTGGGGTGCCCGGACTGGCTGTTCTATCGCGACGGCCTGCGCCCGCAGCCGGGTGCCGGCGACCAGGTCGTCCAGCAGCGGGTGCGCCTGATGCGGCACTGGTCGGCCCAGCTCAAGGCGCAGGGCGTGCAGTTGCTGGTGGTGGTGGTGCCGGACAAGTCGCGGATCGAACAGGCGCACACCTGCGGGCTGCGGCATTCGGCGAACATGCGCGCGCGGCTCGGCCAGTGGCAGCAGGCACTGCAGGTCGCCCAGGTGCCGTCGGCCGACCTGCTCCCGGTGCTGCAGGGCGCCGACGCGCCCATGTTCTTCCGTACCGACGTGCACATGAACCGGCTCGGCGCGCAGCGCGCGGCCGACGCGGTGGCCGCCGCTGCGCTGCCCTTGCTGGGTGGCCCGGGCGGGCAGGCCTTCGAGGTCGGCGCGCCGGGCGCAGCCAGACCGCGCATGGGCGACCTGATCGTGCTGGCCGGATTGGAGAAGGCACCGCCGGCCTGGCGCCCGGCGCTCGACCGCGAGCCGGAGCAGGTGATCACCCCGCTGCGCAGCGGCGGCCTGCTCGATGACACCCCGCCGGTGGAGGTACTGCTGCTGGGCAGCTCCAATGGCCGCCGCAGCCTGTTTGCCGAGCGCCTGGGCCATGCGCTGGGGCGCGAAGTGTGGAACCAGAGCCTGGATGGTGGGCAGTTCTCGGGCGCGTTGCTGGCCGCCTGGCCGCAGCGTGCGCAGTGGCCATCGACAGTGAAGCTGGTGGTCTGGGAATTCTCCGAAATGGCCCTGTCCTTGCCGTTGACCGACGGTGAGCAGGCAACACTGGCCGAGATCCACTGAGCGCTACGGACGATGCTTTTCAACTCCTTCCTGTTCCTGCTGGTGTTCCTGCCGATCGCACTGGGCGTGCATTACGCGCTGGGTGCGGTGCGACCGCGGCTGGCCGCGTTGTGGCTGTGCGTGGCCTCGATCGTGTTCTACGGCTGGTGGAACCCGCAGTTCGTGATCCTGCTGTCCGGCTCGATCGTGTTCAATTACCTGGTCAGCCTGGTGATCCTGTCGCTGGCCAGGCGGCCCAGGCTGCAGCTGCTGGCCACCGCGCTGGGCGTGGCCGCCGACCTGCTGCTGCTGGTGCACTACAAGTACTTCGCGGCGATGGTGAATTTCGTCGGCGAGATGGGTTTCAACGTCGGCCCGATGGACGCGCTGATCCTGCCGCTGGGCATTTCCTTCTTCACCTTCACCCAGATCGGCTACCTGCTCGACTGCCGTGCCGGCGTGGTCAACGACCGCAGCCCGCTCAGCTACGTGCTGTTCGTGACCTTCTTCCCGCACCTGATCGCCGGCCCCATCCTCCACCACAAGGAGATGATGCCGCAGTTCAGCAAGCGCGAAACCTACCGTTTCCAGGCCGACAACCTCTCGGTGGGCGGCATGCTGTTCGTGATCGGTCTGGCCAAGAAAGTGCTGCTGGCCGACACCATCGCCCCGTATGCCGATGCCGGCTTCGCGTCCACGGGCGAGGTCCAGTTCTGGGGGGCCTGGGCCACCGCGCTCAGCTATGCGTTGCAGCTCTACTTCGATTTTTCCGGTTACTCGGACATGGCGCTGGGCCTGGCGCGGATGTTCGGCATCCGCTTCCCGCTCAACTTCAACTCGCCGTACAAGGCGACCAGCGTGATCGACTTCTGGGCGCGCTGGCACATGACCCTCACCCGCTACATCACCGCCTACCTGTACTACCCGGTGGCGATGGCGGTGACCCGCTGGCGCACCCGCCACGGCCGCGCCACCGGCCCGGCCGCGGTGGCCTCGGCCGGCGGCTTCCTGTCGATGATCGTGCTGCCCACGGTGTGGGCGATGGGCCTGGCCGGCATCTGGCATGGCGCCGGCCTGCAGTTCCTGATCTTCGGCCTGCTGCATGCCGGCTACCTCTCCATCAACCATGCCTGGCGCGTGTTCGTCGGTGGCCGCAAGCCGGCCGCGCTGCGCCAGCTGCGCTGGTACCAGCACGCCGGCTACGTGTTGCTCACCTTTGGCGCGGTGCTGGTGGCACAGGCGTTCTTCCGCGCCGACGGCGTGCACGATGCCTGGGAGCTGGTCCAGGCCATGTTCGGCGTGCGTGGTTGGGAAAGCCTGGAGAACCTGGGCTACCTTGGCGGCATGGGGCTGGGCGACAGCTGGCGCCTGCTGGCCGGGCACCACGTGCAGCTGCTCTACATCCTGGTGCTGCTGGCCATCGTCTGGCTGGCACCCAATGCGCAGCAGATCATGGGCGTGTACGGCCCGTCGCTGGCCAAGCCGAGCCCGGCCCCGCGCGCGTGGATGCGCTGGCAGCCCAACTGGCAATGGCTGCTGGTGATGCTGCTCATGCTGGGCCTGTCGCTGCTGAGCCTGCACAAAGAATCCCGTTTCCTCTACTTCCAGTTCTGACAAGGTGAACCCGATGGATATCCAGACCCTCCAGGCCCAGTTGATCGACATCGTCGAAGCGGTGATCGGCACCCGCGTGCAGCCCGACGAATACATGGAGTCGCTGTTCGACTCGATGTCCAAGGTGCAGCTGATGGTCGAGGTCAAGGACCGCCTCGGCGTGACCCTGCCGGTCGATGAGATCGATGCGCTGGTCGATTCGGTGCAGGTGCTGGCCGACTACGTGGCCGCGCACCAGCGCTGAGCCTTCCCCCCCCCTGCAGGAGCCGCCCGCATGCGCTTCGATTTCGACCACTGCCGCTTCGTCGAGCTGGACCGCGCGCCGCACGCGCCGGCGCTGCACGATGCCGATGGCACCCTGGACTGGGCCGCGCTGCACGCGGCGACCCAGGCCTGGATCGTGCGCGCGCAGGCGGCCGGCGTGCAGCCGGGGCATGCGCTGGTGATCTCCGGGCACAAGCAGTCCGCGTTCGTGGTGGCCATGCTTGGCTGCCTGCGACTGGGCGTCACCTACGTACCGGTGGACACCATCAACCCGGCGGCGCGGCTGCAGCGCATCACCCAGCTCACCCATGCCGGGGCGATCTACGATGCGGCCACCGACACCTTCGGCCCTGGCGCCGATGCGCCGCGCGCGCTGCGCGTGCCGGAGCTGGCCTACATCATGTTCACCTCGGGCAGCACCGGCGACCCCAAGGGCGTGCAGATCGGCCGCGACAGCGTGGCGCTGTTCACCGGCTGGATTCGCGACTGCCTGCAGCTGGGTGAAGCACCGGCGTTCCTCAACCAGATGCTCTTCAGCTTCGACTTCTCGCTGTTCGACCTGTGCGGTGCGCTCGGCCTGGGCGGCAGCTGCGTGCTGTGCCCGCGCGAGGTGATCGCCGACAGCGAGCGTTTCGTCGAGCACCTGCGGCATTCGGCGGTGGCGGTGTGGGCCTCCACGCCCTCGTTCGTGCGCCAGCAGATGCTCAACCCACGCTTCAACGCCGAGCACCTGCCGTCGCTGAAGGTCTTCGTGTTCGGCGCCGAATCGCTCACCCCACGCGTGGCCGAGGAACTGTGGGCGCGTTTCCCGCAGGCGCGCATCATCAACTCCTACGGCCCCACCGAAGCCACCTGCTCGACCACCTGGGTGGAGATCGACCCGGCGCTGCGTGCGGCCGCCCCGAACCCGTTCCCGATCGGCGTGGCCAAGCCGTATGCCGAGGTCTTCATCGACGATGGCGAAATCTGCATGGCCGGCGACCACGTCATGCGCGGCTATCTGGACCGCCCGGACCTGGACGAAGGCGTGTTGTTCGACCACCACGGCAAGCGCGCCTACCGCAGTGGCGACCTCGGCGATCTCGACGACCAGGGCCGCGTGTACTTCCGCGGCCGCAAGGACGACCAGATCAAGCTCAACGGCTACCGCATCGAGCTGGCCGAAGTGGATGCCTCGCTGTCCACGCTGGACGGCGTGGTGGCGGGTGCAGCGGTGGTGCTGCGCCGGCCCGACGGCAGCCTGGTGCGGATGATCGGCTTCGTCGAGCTGGCCCAGCCCGGCGAAGGCCTGGTGCAGCCGCTGCCCGCCGCGTTGCAGGACTGGAAGGAACAGCTCGGCCGCCGCGTCCCGCCCTACATGATTCCCTCCGAACTGATCGCCGTGGATGCGTTGCCCACCGGCAACAGCAACAAGGTCGACCGCAGACAACTGGAGCAGCGCTATGCATTGGCGCGCACGCTCCGCAGCCAGGAACCCAGACCATGAAGCGCACCCTGATCCCGCTCACCGCCGCCCTGTTGGTGCTTTCCCCGCTGGCCGCTTACGCGCAGCAGGGGGGCCAGGAAGGCCGCCTCGCGCAGCTGTACGCGCCGCGGCCGCCGGCCGGCTCGGCGTTCGTACGCGTGTTGAATCCCGGTAGCGCCGCGCTCAAGGTCGCCGTCGGCAACGGTGCCGAGCAGAGCATCGGCCCGGCCACCCGCGCCACCCGCTACGCCATCGTGGAAGGCGGCAAGCCGTTCAACCTGCGCGTGGCCGGCAAGCCGCGCAGCCAGGCGCAGGTCGCCGCCGGCAGCTTCACCACGCTGGTGCTGGATGCCGCCACCCCGACCAGGCCGCTGGCGGTGTTGGCCGATGGCGGCGGCACCAGCGACGCGCTCAAGGCCGAGATCCGTTTCTACAATCTTGCCAGCGGCTGCACGCAGGGCCGCCTGGCCATGGCCGACAAGGGGCCGGTGGTGTTCCCGGCGGTGCCCGCCGGCAGCAGCAGTGCGCGCGGCATCAACCCGGTCAAGGCGCGCCTGGTAGCCGGCTGCGGCAGCAAGGACAGCGCCCCGCTGGCGCTGCCGGCGCTGCAGCCCGGCGATCACTACAGCCTGTTCCTGACCGGTACGGCGGCCGCCCCGGTGCTGCAGGGTCAGCTCAGTGGCACCGACGCGGTGGGCCGCTGATCCCATGTCCGAGCGTTCCGTTTTCCGCGACGACCACGCCCTGTTCCGCGCGCAGGTGCGTCGCTTCATCGACAGCGACATCGCGCCGCATTACGCGCAGTGGGAGCGCGACGGCATCACCCCGCGGTCGCTGTGGCGCGCAGCGGGCGAGGCCGGCCTGCTCAACTGCCAGCTGCCCGAGCCTTATGGCCTTGGCGGTGATTACGGGCATGCCGCGTGCGTGACCGAAGAACTGGCGCGCGCGAACTACCTGGGCATCGGATTCTCGATCCACTCGGACATGGTGGCGCCGTACCTGATGCAGTACGGCAGCGAAGTCGTGCGCGATGCGTGGTTGCCGGCGATGGCCCGCGGTGAGGTGATCGGTGCCATTGCCATGACCGAACCCGGCGCCGGCAGCGACCTCAAGGCGATCCGCACCCGCGCCGAGCGCCAGGGGGAGCATTACCTGCTGAACGGCCAGAAGACCTGGATCACCAACGGCAGCAATGCCGACGTGGTGGTGGTGGTGGCGACCGTCGCGCCGGAGCTGGGTGCGCGCGGGTTGACCCTGTTCTGCGTGGATACCGCGTGGTCCGGCGTCACCCGTGGCGCGCCGATGCCCAAGATCGGACAGCATGCGCAGGACACCAGCGAACTGTTCTTCGACAACGTGGTGGTGCCGGCCTCGCACCTGCTGGGCGAAGAACAGCGCGGCTTCGATTACCTGGGTGAACAACTGGCCGCCGAGCGCCTGGCCATCGCGCTGCGTGCGGCGGCCTCGGCCGAAGGCATGCTCGCCGAGACCGTGGCCTACGTGCGCCAGCGCAAGGCGTTCGGGCGCTTCCTGATCGACCACCAGAACACCCGCTTCGTGCTCGCCGATGCGGCTGCCAAACTGGCGATGCTGCGCAGTTTCCTCGACCAGTGCCTGGGCGAGCAGATGCAGGGCCGGCTGGATGCGACGGTGGCGGCGATGGCCAAGCTCAATGCCACCGAACTGCAGGGCACGGTGCTTGATGACCTGCTGCAGCTGCACGGCGGCTACGGCTACAGCAGCGAGTACGGCATCGGCCGCGCCTGGACCGATGCACGCGCCCTGCGCATCTTTGGCGGCAGCAGCGAGATCCTGCGCGAGATCATCGGCCGCACGCTGTAACGCGCGTACGGCACGAACCTGTCGCTACCGACCGTCGGTCGGTAGCGGAGGCAGGCCTTACAGGCCCCAGTGACGCCGCAATGCCTTGGCCTGCGGCGTGTCCTGCGACAGCCAGGGATCCAGCGCATACACCAGCACGTGCTCGGCCCCGCTGTCGCGCGCCCAGGCCAGTTGCCGCTCAATACGCGCCGGGTCGGCGGTTTCACCCTTGAACTGGGTACCGTCGGCGTTTCCGCCCGGCAGTTCGCGGAACAACTCGACGATCGCATCGAAGGCCACGCCGCGTTGCTTGAGCAGCGCCAGCAGCGGCCGCAGTTCCTGCACGTTGCCAGCGCCGGCGACGCCCACGCCGTCCTGCACCATCGGCCGCAGCGGGACCTGGTCGAGCACGCTGGCCCACACCGTCTCCAGCCGGCCTTCGGTCTGCAGCCGGCTGAAATAGGTGGACATCGCACAGTCGCCACCGCGCGCCTGCGCGGCCTGCTGCAGGCCGTGCAGCCACTGCACCAGCCATTGCACGCGGGCCGGGTCGGCCCAGTGGTACTGCTCGATCTCGTAGGGCAGGTACCAGCCACCGAACGCCTGCAGGCGTGCCCATGGGGCCTGCGCCAGCCACTGCTGCGCGCGCGCCAGGCTGTCGGCGAAGAACGCTTGCAGCGCGGCATCATCGCCGCCGATGGCCGTCCACCACGACTGCTCGAACGGCAGGCCCACCCGCACCGTGATGCCGGCTTCGCCCGCGGCGGTGAACAGCATCCGCAGGCCCGCGTCCGGCAGCAGCCAATCGCCTTCCGGCGCGCCGTGGATGCCGGCCCACTGCAGCACCAGCCTCTTGCATCCCAGGCGACCGGCCAACTGCATCGAACGCTGCCAGTCGGCCATCGTCCAGTCCAGGTGGCTGCGCCAGGGTTGCAGGAAGGTGCCATCCACCTGGACCGGCATCGAGCAGCCGGGCAGGGCCGCCAACGCGCCCACCGCAGGCGCCAGCAGCGCCGCACGCAACAGGCGGCGACGCAATGGCGAGGAAAGATCGGCTGGCAGTGAAGCATCGCTCATGCCGCCATCATCCCAGAGCCGCGTTGCGGAGGGGTGAACCGTGGCGCTTACTCCAGCGCGTAGCGCAGCACGAACAGGCCGGCCACCAGCCACACCGCCGGATGCACGTCGCGCCAGCGGCCGGTGCCGGCCTTGAGCACCGCATAGGCAATGAAGCCGAAGGCCAGGCCATTGGCGATGGAATAGGTGAAGGGCATCGCCAATGCGCACAGCGCCGCCGGCACCGACTCGGTCAGGTCGCCCCAGTCCACGTCCACCAGCTCGCGCAGCATCAGCCCGGCCACGAACAGCAGGGCAGGGGCGGTGGCATAGCCGGGCACCATCGCCGCCAGCGGCGAGAACAGCAGCGCGGCCAGGAACAGCGCGGCGACCACCAGCGCGGTCAACCCGGTGCGGCCACCGGCCTGTACGCCCGAGGCGCTCTCGGCGAAGGCGGTGGTGCTGCTGGTGCCCAGCAGCGAGCCGGCCACGATCGCGGTGCTGTCGGCCAGCAACGCGCGCCCGAACCGCTTCTGCGCGCCCGGCAGTTTCAACAGGCCCGCCCGCCCGACCACGCCGTACAGCGTGCCGGTGGCGTCGAACACCTCCACCAGGACGAACACCAGCACCACCTGCAGCAGCACGGCGATCGGCGCGCCACCGTTGTGGTGCAGCAGGCCGGGCAGGTCCAGCTGCAGGAACGTGGGGGCCAGGCTCGGCGGCAGCGACACCAGCCCATGGAACTGCACATCACCCAGCAGCCAGGCGGCGCCGGTGACGGCCAGGATGCCGATCAGGATTGCGCCGCGCACCTTGCGCGCTTCCAGGATCGCGATCAGCAGGAAGCCGCCCAGGGCCAGCAGCGGCGGGGCGGTGTTGAGCGGCCCGAGCGCGACCAGGGTATCGGTGTTGGCGATGATCACGCCGGATTTCTGCAGCGCGATGATCGCCAGGAACAGGCCGATGCCGGCCACGATCGCAGCACGCAGCGAGCTGGGGATGCCGGCCACCAGCCAGGCGCGCACGCCGGTCAGCGACAGCGCCAGGAACACCAGCCCGGAAATGAAGACGGCGGCCAACGCCTGTTGCCAGGGCAGCCCGGCTGCGCCGACCACGGTGAAGGCGAAGAACGCGTTCAAGCCCATGCCCGGGGCCATGCCGACCGGGAAGTTGGCCGCAAACGCCATCACCAGCGAGCCCAGTGCCGCGGCCAGGCAGGTGGCGACGAACACCGCGCCCGGGTCCATGCCGGTGGTGGACAGGATGTCCGGGTTGACGAAGACGATGTAGGACATCGTCAGGAAGGTGGTCAGGCCGGCCAGCACTTCGGTGCGCACGGAGGTGCCGTACTGCTGCAGCTGGAACAGGCGCTCGGGGAGGGACATGGTGGAATCTCGTGACGATAAGGCGTCACGACCCACGGTCGTGACCTGCCAGAATGCAAACGGCCGCGCAGTGCGCGCCTGTGTCATGACCAACGGTCATGACCTACCCAAATGCAAACGGCCGCGCAGTGCGCGGCCGTTTTTCCTTTCTTATTTCAGCGCCTTGAAGCGCAGGCGCTTCGGCGCGGCGTCGTCGCCCATGCGGCGGCGCTTGTCTTCCTCGTACTCGCGGTAGTTGCCCTGGAAGAACTCCACGTGCGAGTCGCCTTCGAACGCCAGGATGTGGGTCGCGATGCGATCCAGGAACCAGCGGTCATGCGAAATCACGAAGGTGTTGCCGGGGAACTCCAGCAGCGCATCTTCCAGCGCACGCAGGGTTTCGATGTCCAGGTCGTTGGACGGTTCATCGAGCAGCAGCACGTTGCCACCCTGCAGCAGGGTCTTGGCCATGTGCAGGCGGCCACGCTCACCACCGGACAGCGAACCGACCAGCTTCTGCTGGTCCTGGCCCTTGAAGTTGAAGCGACCGATGTAGGCGCGCGACTGGATCTCGATGCCGTTGATGTTGAGGATGTCCAGGCCGCCGGCGATTTCCTGGAAGACGTTGTGGTTGCCCTCCAGCGCATCGCGGCTCTGGTCCACGTAGGACAGCTTGACGGTCGGACCGACGGTGATTTCGCCCGAATCCGGCTTTTCCTGGCCGGTGATCATCTTGAACAGGGTCGACTTACCGGCACCGTTGGGGCCGATGATGCCCACGATCGCGCCTGCCGGGACCAGGAAGCTCAGTTCGTCGAACAGCAGGCGGTCGCCGAACTTCTTGGACACGTTCTTGAACTCCATCACCGAGTTGCCCAGGCGCTCGCCCGGCGGGATGAAGATTTCGTTGGTTTCGTTGCGCTTCTGGTAGTCCACCGACTGCAGCTCTTCCAGGCGGGCCAGACGGGCCTTGCCCTTGGTGCGGCCGCCCTTGGCATTCTGGCGCGACCATTCCAGTTCCTTCTGGATCGCCTTCTGGCGCGACTTCTCCTGGTTGTCTTCCTGCTTCAGGCGCTCGTCCTTCTGCATCAGCCAGTCGGTGTAGTTGCCCTTCCACGGAATACCGCGGCCGCGATCCAGTTCCAAGATCCACTCGGCGGCGTTGTCCAGGAAGTAGCGATCATGGGTGACCGCGACGACGGTGCCGGTGTAGCGCGCCAGGAACTGTTCCAGCCATTCCACGGACTCGGCGTCGAGGTGGTTGGTCGGTTCGTCGAGCAGCAGCATGTCCGGCTTCTGCAGCAGCAGGCGGCACAGCGCCACGCGGCGCTTTTCACCACCGGAGAGCTTGCCGATGACGGCATCCCACGGCGGCAGGCGCAGCGCATCGGCGGCCACGTCCAGCTGGTTTTCCAGGGTGTGCGCGTCGCCGGCGGCGAGGATCGCCTCCAGGCGCTCCTGTTCCTTGGCCAGCTTGTCGAAGTCGGCGCCTTCCTCGGCGTAGGCCAGGTAGACGGCGTCGAGCTGGGCCTGGGCCTGCAGCACTTCGCCCACGCCTTCCTCGACCGCTTCACGCACGGTCTTGGTCGGGTCCAGCTCGGGTTCCTGGGCCAGGTAGCCGACCTTGATGCCGGCCTGCGGGCGGGCTTCGCCCTCGAAGTCGGTATCCACGCCGGCCATGATCTTGAGCACCGTGGACTTGCCGGCGCCGTTCAGGCCCAGCAGGCCGATCTTGGCACCCGGGAAGAACGACAGCGAGATGTCCTTGATGATCTGCCGCTTGGGCGGGACCACCTTGCTGACGCGGTTCATGGTGTAGATGTATTGCGAGGACATGAGGTCTCCGAAGGCGCGACCCTGCCCCCGTTCCATGCGGAACGGGAACAGATGAATAAAAGGGGTACTCCCGATTATAGCCGGAAGCGATGACAGTCGCCGGTCGGCCCATGGGGCGGGGCTTGCCGGGGCCTGAATGGGCCGTCAAGGCCCTTGAAGTGGAAACCGTTTCCAGCCGGAAACCGTTCAGATGGCGTGCGCATGATGGAGCCATCAATCCACCAAGCGAGGCCAATCATGCGCATGAATCGATTTGTCGTCGGGGCCGTTGCCTCGCTGCTTGCCCTCGGCGCGGTGGCACCGGCCTTCGCCGATGATGACCACCGTGGTCGTGGGCACGACCGCCACGACCGCCACGATGACCGCCATGATCGCCGGCATGACCGCCGCGACTGGCGCGATGACCGCCGCGAGGCGCACCACGATCGTCGCTACTACGACAACCGTGGCCATTACCGCCCGGCACCGCCGCCGCCGCGCGTGGTCTATCGCCCGGGCCCGGGTCGCGGCTACGGGTGGGCGCGGGGTCACCGCTACAACGAGTACTACCGGGGCCCGGTCTACGTGGTCAACGACTACAACCGCTACTCGGTGCGTCGTCCGCCGTATGGCCACCACTGGATCCGCGACGACCGCGGCAACCTGCTGCTGGTCGCCATCGCCACCGGCATCATCGCCGACTACGTGATCAACAGCCGGTAAGCCCACCGTTTCTGTCCAACCCATGCGGCGCCCTCAGGGGCGCCGCATTTCGTTGTGGAGCCGCGTAGCCCGCTCTAAAACGGTTCGCATTCGCTGCGCTAGGCGCGCGTTGGGGCTCTCCAGACGCGGTCGTGGGGGGGGGGGGGGGGGGGGGGGGGGGGGGGGGGGGGGGGGGGGGGGGGGGGGGGGGGGGGGGGGGGGGGGGGGGGGGGGGGGGGG
>NZ_JANUDX010000004.1 GCF_024810105.1 Stenotrophomonas sp. BIGb0135 | reverse complement strand
GAACCGGTAGAGCCGACCGTTGGTCGGCTGCTCTATCCAGGGCCACCGACACCGCACAAGAACCGGTAGAGCCGACCGTTGGTCGGCTGCTCTATCCAGGGCCACCGACACCGCACAAGAACCGGTAGAGCCGACCGTTGGTCGGCTGCTCTATGCAGGGCCACCGACACCGCCGACCCACGAAGCAGCCGACCAACGGTCGGCTCTACGCGCCGGCGATCGGCGTTACTCGTCGGCGCTGACGGTGCGCCCACGGGCCCAGTCGCGCAGCGCGTTGACCTGCTCGGCCATCAGCACGGACAACGGCCGGCTGCTGCGGATCTCGGTCATCAGCAGCTCGGTATCCAGCACCCGCGTCTCGGCGTGCGCCGCGTACAGCCCGGCCACCACCGCCTGTTCAATCTCCGCGCCGGAGAAGCCCTCGCTGGCCGCGGCCAGCGCCGGCAGCGCGAAGTCGTCGGCATTGAGCTGGCGCCGGCCCAGGTGCAGGCGCAGCAGTTCCACCCGGGTATTGGCGTCGGGCAGGTCGATGAAGAAGATCTCGTCGAAACGGCCTTTGCGCAGCAGTTCGGCCGGCAGTTCGTGCACCTGGTTGGCGGTGGCCACGATGAACACCGTGCCCTTGCGCTCGGCCAGCCAGGTCAGCAGGTGGCCCAGCACGCGCCGCGACACCCCGCCGTCCTCGCCCCCGCTGGCCAGGCCCTTCTCGATCTCGTCGATCCACAGTACGCACGGGGCCAGCTGCTCGGCCGAGGCCAGGGCCTCGCGCAGGTTCTTCTCGGTCTCGCCGTGGTACTTGTCATACAGGCTGCCGAAGTCCAGCCGCAGCAGCGGCACCCCGAACCCGGCCGCGGTGGCCTTGGCCAGCATCGACTTGCCGCAGCCCTGCACGCCCAGCAGCAGCATGCCCTTGGGCGGGTCCAGCCCGGCCGGGCCCTGGCCGCCGAGGAAGATCGGCCGGCGCTGGTTGACCCAGCGCTTGAGGCGGTTGGCGCCGGCCACGTCGGCAAAGCGGGTGGTGTCGTACTCGTAATGCAGGTGGCCGGCGCGGTTGAGCAGCTCGAACTTGAGCCGGGCCAGCTGCGGCAGGTCGTCCTGGCTGAGCGCGCCATCGGCGAAGATCAGCTGGCGGCCGATCCGCCGTGCGTCGACCATGCTCAGGCCGCGCAGGTTGTGCAGGATCTTCTGGACCGCTTCGTTGTCCACCTCGACCCGGCGCCCGCCGTTCTCGCGGGCGTAGGCCTCGGCCTCCTCGCGCAGCATCTTCAGCAGCGCGTTGAGGTCGGGCAGGCGCGGGTTGAAGCGGGTGGCCAGCGCCTCCAGCTCGGCCGGCAGTTCCACCTTGGCCCCGATCAGCACCAGCACGTGGGCCTGGCAGTGGCGGCGCTGGATCAGGTCGCGCAGCGCGCGCTGGTGGCTGGCATAGCCAAGGTAAGGGTGGAAATCGAGCAGCAGGTAGATCCCGCGCTGCTCGGCCTGGCGGATCATCTGCAGCGCCGCGCTGGCATCGGGCGGGCCGACCGCGTCATCCTCGCGGTCCATGTCGATGCGGCGCAGGCCTTCGGTGATCGACCAGCGGTGCAGGGCGCGCCAGACATGCATCAAGGTCTGCCGGAACAGCTCCACGATGCGACCCTCGTCCTGGGTCTCGATGATGATCAGCGGGGTATTGGCGCGAATCAGCGCACTCAGGTCCTGTAACTCGCTCATGCCGGCTTGCAATCCTTTGGATCGCGCACGATAGCAAAGCGACGGCCCGCACAGGGGTTCAGCCGCGCGACTATCTCCGTCACGGACGGCGGTGTACGCTGCGACGACGTTCCCCGGAAGCGAGGCTGGCATGAAGACGATCCTGGTAGCCGGTTCCAAGGGTGGGGTGGGCAAGACCACCGTCGCCACCCACCTGGCGGCGCATGCCGCATTGGACGGCAAACGGACCGTACTGGCCGACGCCGATCCGCAGGGCTCCAGCACCCGCTGGGCGCAGCGCCGCTCGATGCTGGAAAGCGCGGTGCTGCCGATCGACGTGTACCGCAAGAAAGCCTGGGAGAAGCTGATTCCCGATGGTACCGACGAGGTCATCATCGACGCCCCCGCTGGCGCATTGGCCGACGATCTGGGCCACTTCCTCGATGTTGCCGATGCCGTGGTGGTGCCCGTGCTGCCGTCGGCGCTGGATATCGAAGCCATCGTCGGCTTCCTCAACAGCCTGTCCAAGGTGCCCCGCGTGCACCGCCGCGCGCTGCCGGTCGGGCTGGTGCTCAACCGCACCAAGCCCTGGACCCAGACCTCCCAGCAGGCCATCCAGATGCTGGCCGAATGGCCCTATGACGTTGTCGCCCAACTGCGCGACAGCCAGAGTTACGTGGTGATGGTCGGGCTGGGACGCAGCCTGTTCGATTACCGCTCCGCGCAGGTGCGCGAGCACCAGAGTGACTGGGAGCCACTGTTGAAGTGGCTGAAGAAAGCCTGATCCGGAAGAGAGCCTTTATGCGAGAACTGATCCTGCTGCGCCATGCCCACGCCGAAGCCGCCGGTACCGGCCAGGCTGACCTTGACCGCCCGCTGTCCCCGATCGGCCTGGCCGAAGCGGAAGCGGCCGGCCGCTGGCTGAAGGAGAACAACCTGCTGCCCGACTGCGTGCTGTGTTCGCCGTCGCGGCGGACCCGCGAAACCCTGGAGGCCGTGCTGGGCATCACCGGCTTCGTCGAAAAGCGCCTGGAAGATGGCGTCTACGACGCCACCCCGGGCACCTTGATGGGCCTGATCGAGGCCCGGAGCGATGTCGACCGGCTGCTGGTGGTCGGGCACAACCCGGGCCTGGAACAGCTGGTGGCGCTGCTGAGCGAAGGCACCAGCAGCGACTACCGCGGCATGCCGCCCGGTGGCATCGCCGTGCTGGCCTTTGACCGCGAGGCCAGCATCGAACCCGGCGTGGCCAGCCTGACCGCCTTCTGGTGGCCGTAGCCCATGACGGTAGTGCGCGCGCTGCTGGGCGGCCTGCTGGCGCTGGCGTCCTACGCGGCCTGCGCTGAACCGCCGGTCCCGGCCCCGGCTGGGGTCCCGCGCCAGGTGCTGGAGTTCGATACCGCGCGTTCGCGCTTCGGTTTCGAGATCCGCACCCGGCTCGGGCAACGCATCGAAGGGGTGTTCCCGCGTTTCGAGGGACGCATCGAGGTGCTGTCCGATGGCCGCCACCAGGTCCACCTGCGGATGTTCACCCGCTACGTCGAGATCCCCGGCAAGAACCGCTACACCGGCTGGATGCGCGGGGAGGAATTCTTCGATTCGGCCCGCTACCCGGTGGTCGAGTTCGACTCGGTTCCCTATCTGCCCGAGGTGGTGGACAAGGGCGGCGGGGTCCAGGGCCGGTTGATCCTGCGCGGCGTCAGCCACCCCGAGACCCTGCGGGTGGAGCCGGCGGAGTGCCCCCGGGCCGGGTATGATTGCGATGTCGTCAGCCGCGGTACCGTGCAGCGTGGCCGGTATGGAATGGACAGCTGGCAACTAGCATTGAGTGATCGAGTGACCTTTGTACTGCGAGCGCGTCTGAGCGAGGCGCCCAAACCGTGACCCCATTGATGCGTGTGGTGATGCTGGCAACGCTGTTGCTGGTCGGCGGCTGTGCGTCGCTGTCCAATGCACAGCGCGACCGTGCCGCCGGCATCGCCGTGCAGGCACGTTCGAGCGTGGTCGACTGCACCCAGCCGGACCGCTGCGCCCTGGACTCGCCGCTGCGCGCGCTCGGCGGCAAGGCCTTCTCCGAATCGACCGAGGCCGCCCCGCGCCACTACGCCACCATCATCGATGAGGGCGAGGTGTCGCTGGTCGCCCGGCTCAACCTGATCCGCAGCGCCACCCGCAGCATCGACCTGCAGACCTACATCTTCGACAAGGACGACAGCGCCCGGCTGGTGCTGGACGAACTGCTCGCCGCCGCCCGGCGCGGGGTCAAGGTGCGCGTGCTGATCGACCAGCTCTCGGCCATCTCCGACCTGCAGATCCTCGGCGCGCTGGCCAGCAGCCACCAGAACTTCGAGCTGCGCGTGTACAACCCGACCTTCGGCAAGGCGCGGCTGAACTATTTCGATTACGCCGGCAGCGTGCTCTGCTGCTTCCGCCGCTTCAACCAGCGCATGCACAACAAGCTGCTGGTGATCGACGACGCGCTGGGCGTGGTCGGCGGGCGCAACTACCAGGACGACTATTACGACTGGGACAGCGAGTACAACTTCCGCGACCGCGACGTGCTGGTGGCTGGCCCGGAAGTGCGCGAGATGGCCACCAACTTCGACGCGTTCTGGCGCGCCCCGCGCAGCGTCCCGGCCGAACGCCTCAACGATGTCGGCCGCACCCTCCTGGACCAGGGCGCCCCGCAGATGCCCGCCACCGCCTACCGCCATCCCGAACGGGTGGAGCGGGTCAGCGCGGAGGCCAGCGATCCGGCCTACATCACCCGTGCCTTCGTCGACACCGCCTTGCCGGTGGCCTCGGTGCGCTACGTGGCCGACCTGCCGCGCAAGCACCGGCGCGAGCGCGCCAGCCAGCCGGCCAATGGCCAGCACGTGACCGAGCCGCAGCTGGATGCGCTGATCGCCAGTGCGCAGAGCGAAGTGTTGCTGCAGACCCCGTATCTGGTGCTGTCCAAGCCGGCGCGCAAGCTGTTCGGCGACCTGCGCAAGCGCGAACAGGCGCCGCGCATCGTGGTGTCCACCAACAGCCTGGCGGCCACCGACAACCCGATCGTCTACGCGCTGTCCTACAAGTACAAGCGCCGCAACATGCGCGAGCTTGGCTTCAACCTGTACGAGTTCAAGCCGTTCCCGCTGGATGCGCCGGTCGACTATCGCAACCTGCTGCCGGCGCCGCTCGGCGACGCACCGCCCCCGGACGGCAAGCGCAACAGCCTGATCGGCGGGAGCGCGGCCGGCAGCAATGCACGCGGCAGCGCCAGTGGCGGCAGCCGTCGCAGTGCCGATGCCGGCGCCGCGATGCGGCCGGCCAGCGTCGATGCCGATACCGATACCGCCGCCGACCCGCCCCGGCGCCAGCCCACGCCGGGCCCGGCCGCACGCCGCCGCACCGATGGCAGCGTGGTCGAACGGCGCGTGCTGCGTGCCGAAACCCGGCCCTCGTTCCTGGGCACCAAGGCCGTCAACAAGCCGCTGCCGGTCACCCGCACCGGCGCGCGCATGGGCCTGCACGCCAAGTCGATGGTGGTCGATCGGCGTATCGGCGTGATCGGCACGCACAACTTCGACCCGCGCAGCGAGAACTACAACACCGAAGGCGCGGTGATCATCGACGACCCGGTCTTCGCCGAGGCGCTGGCCCAGAGCATCCTGCGCGACATCCACCCGCAGAACTCCTGGACGGTGGCCCCGCGCACCAAGCCGCCGGTGCTGTCGGGCCTCAACTACAGCGTCGGCAAGGCCTCCGAGGCTTTGCCGGTGCTGGATTTCTGGCCGTGGCGTTACGCCACCGATTACGAGTTCCAGCCCGGGCCGAACTGCCCCGAGCCGTTGCGTCGCCAGGACAAGGACTTCCACACCTGCTACGTCTCGGTCGGTGACTTCCCCGAGGTCAACGTCGGCCCGAAGTGGCTGCTGGTGCGCATGCTCACCGCCTTCGGCGCCGGCCTGGTGCCGATCCTGTAATTCCTTTCGTCGCACGGAGACGCCGCATGGCCCAGGTATTCCGCGAAGCGGTGTCGATCGAGGCACTCAACGCACTCAGCCGCACCACCCTGATCGACCATCTGGGCATCGTCTTCACCGCGGCCGGCGAGGACTGGGTCAGCGCGACCATGCCGGTCGACGAACGCACCCGCCAGCCCTACGGCATCCTGCATGGCGGCGCCTCGGTGGTGCTGGCCGAAACCCTCGGCAGCAGTGCCGGCAACCTGTGCGTGGACACCACCCGGCAGGTCTGCGTGGGCCTGGAAATCAACGCCAACCACATCCGCGCGGTGCGTGGCGGCGTGGTCACCGGCACGGCACGTGCCATCCACGTGGGCCGCAGCACCCACGTCTGGGACATCCGCATCGAAGATGAGGGTGGCCGCCTGGTGTGCACCTCGCGGCTGACCCTGGCGGTCGTGCCGGCGGTCGCCCCGGCCTGAGCGCACTACGCCGCGGATGCTGTGTTGCGCCGGTCGGCACAGTGCGCCGGCGCACAGTCGGCTGACGCGCTGTGCCAGGCACGGGCAGTGGCTTGACCCCCTGCGGTGGCTGGCCCGCCCGCGCCATCGATTTGTCCGGTTCGCGCTGGCAGACCCCGCGGCGCTCCGGTATCGTTCGCGGATGAATTCCCCCACCCCGGCCTCACGTGGCGGCGTGGCGCGTGTGTGCCGTTATCTGTACCGCGTACCGCTGCTGCTGGTCCACCTGTTGCTGTTCCTGCCGATGCTGCTGATCGCCATGCTCCCGCCATGGGGACGCATGCGCGTGGGCACGCGCCTGTTCGAGCATGCCGCGGTCAACGCATGGTCCGGCGGGCTGATGTGGATCTTCGGCTTCCGCCTGCAGCGGATCGGCACGCCACTGCCGGGTGCCGTGCTGTTCGTGGCCAATCACGTCAGCTGGGTGGACATCTCGGTGCTGCACAGCCAGCGCATGATGGGCTTCGTCGCCAAGCGCGAAATCGCCGGCTGGCCCGTGGTGGGCTGGTTGGCCGCGCGCGGCCAGACCATCTTCCACCAGCGCGGCAGCACCGAATCGCTCGGTGGGGTGATGCAGGAAATGGTCGTGCGCCTGCGCGAGGGCAAGGCCGTGGGCGTGTTCCCGGAAGGACGCACCCGCGGCGGCCACGACGTCGGCCCGTTCCATGCGCGCATCTTCCAGGCCGCCGTCGAAGCCCAGGTCCCGGTGCAGCCGGTGGCGCTGCGCTACGGCTGGCGCGGTGACGCCCAGACCATCGTCGCCTTTGGTCCGAAGGAGAGTTTCTTCGCCAACTTCCTGCGCCTGCTGGGAGAACCGGCGCGTCGCGCCGAGGTGCATTTCCTGGCGCCGATCGGGACCCATGACCTGGAAGGCCGTCGCCGCATCGCCGAAACCTCGCGCGCGCGCATCCTGGCGGCGATGTCCGCCGAATAGTGCATGGCGGCCCTTCACGCGCCGGCGTCGCCATCGGGAGCAGTCTGCCGCCCATGTTGACCGCTGCCGACTATCAACCCCCGCGTTGGCTGCGCAATCCGCACCTGCAGTCGATGCTCAGCTCCAGCCGCATGCGCATGCAGCGTGGGCTGATGCTGCTTGCCGCCACCGGCGCGGTCACCGAGGAACTGATCCTGGACGGTGGCCAGGGCGTGCGCCTGCAGGGCTGGCACAGCCACGTGGAAGGCCGCGAGCCGATCGGCATGGCGCTGCTGCTGCACGGCTGGGAAGGCAGTGCCGAGTCCAGCTACATGCGCATGACCGCCGCGCGCATGCTCGAGGAAGGCTTTGACGTGGTGCGGCTGAATTTCCGCGACCACGGCAATACCCATCACCTCAATCCCGGCATCTTCCATTCCAATCGCATCGATGAAGTGGTGCACGCCGCCAGCGACATCGCCCTGCGCTGGCCGCAACTGCCGCTGGTGGCGGCCGGTTACTCGCTGGGCGGCAACTTCGTGCTGCGTCTGGCATTGCGGGCGCCCTCTGCCGGGGTGCCGCTGCGCCGGGTCGCCTCGGTGTGCCCGGTGCTCGATCCGGCCATCACCATGGAGAGCATCGAGAACGGTCCGGCGATGTACGACTGGTACTTCCGCCGCAAGTGGGCCGGCTCGCTGCGCCGCAAGCGCGACCTGTTCCCCGAGCTGAGCGACTGGGACGACCGCGTGCTCAAGCTGGACATCCGCGCGCTGACCGCCTGGCTGGTCGAACACCACACCGACTTCGGCTCGCTGCAGGCGTACTTCGACGGCTATTCCATCGCCGGCGACCGCCTGGCCGAGCTGGCCGTGCCGGCGGACATCCTGATGGCCAAGGACGACCCGGTGATTCCCTTCGCCACCTTCAACGGCTGGGGGCTGCCGGCCCACGCCCACCTGGAGATCGCCCCGTGGGGCGGCCATTGCGGCTTCCTGGAAAACTGGCGCGGCGACGGTTTCTCCGAGCGCTGGGTGGCCCAGCGGCTGCGCATCGAAGCCCTGCGCTGAGCCGGCCCGGCGGCGGCCCGCCGGGCGCGGCGCGGCGCACGGGTGATCGCCGTAGGCGTGTTCTACAATCGGGGTTTGACCCCACGCTGGACCGTCATGCAAGACAAGATTCTCCAAGCCCTGCGCCGCAACGCGGCCGACGACGCCGCGCAGCTGGCCCGCGAGTGGATCCAGGCCGAGCCGGAGCAGCCGCAGGCGCACCGCTGGCTGGCCCTATCGCTGCAGCAGCAGGGCCAGTTCGATGCGGCCCTGGACAGCCTCCAGCAGGCGCTGGCACTGGCCCCGGAAAACCCGGACCTGCACTTGCAGCATGCCGGCCTGCTGCTGGCCCTGCGCCAGTTCGACGCCGCCGACTCGGCGCTGGACCGCACCGCCACGCTGAACCCCAACGCGTTGGCCGCTTACCTGATGCAGGCGCACATGGCGCTGGCCCGCAACGACGTGGACGAGGCCGAGCGGGTCACCCGCACCGCCAGCCGGGTCGAGCCGGACCACCCCGAGCTGGCCGCCCTCAACGGCATGATCGCGCTGCGCCGTGGCGAGGGCGACCGTGCGGTGGCGCTGTTGTCGGCGGCCGCACAGGCGCTGCCCAACGACGCGCGCGTGCTGTACGCACTGGGCTTTGCCTACCTGGGCAAGGAGATGCTGGCCTTCGCCGAGCAGGCGTTCCGCCGCGTGCTCGACCTCAATCCGGCGCTGACCTCGCTGTTTGGCCTGCTGGTCCAGTTGCAGGTGCGCCAGGGCAACATCGACGGCGCGGCGGCGACCATGCGCCAGATCCTGGCCTCTGCCGAGGGTGACACCCCGGCGATGCGCCGCCTGGCCGGCGAGCTGGAATTGCAGTCCGGGCAGCCGTTGCAGGCCCTGGAACACCTGCTGCCGCTGCTGGAGCAGAGCCCCGCCGACCGACAGACCCTGCAGCTGCTGCTGATGGCCTGGCAGCGCCTGGGCCGCGAGCAGCAGGCCCGCGACACCCTCGATGCGGTGCTGGAGACCCACCCGCAGCTGCACGACCTGTGGCTGGCGCGCCTGTCCATCGAAACGGTGGGCAGTGCCGACGCGGTGGCGGTGGCCGAGCGTTGGCTGCAGGCCATGCCCGCGCACCTGCCGGCGATGGAAACGCGCATGCGCCTGCACGACATGGCCGGCGAGAACGACGCCGCCGAAGCCGTGGCGCGCCGCATCGTGGCGATCGAGCCGGGCCGCGCCAGTGGCGAGACGCGCATTGTCGATGCCCTGCTGGCGCGTGATCCCGCCGCGGCGGTGGCGCATGTGCAGGCCATCCATGACGCCGCGCATGACGACGCCAAGGGCACCCTGCGTGCGTGGCTGGGCTCGGTGCAGCACGAAGCCGGCCAGCACGCCGACGCCCTGCGCAGCTGGGTCGGCCTGCACGTGGCCGAGGCCGGCCAGCGCCTGCCGCTGCCGCCGCAGGCCAAGGCACCGCTGACCTGGCCCGACCTGGGCAGCATCAGCGAGGCCAATACCGCCCGCCCGATGTTCGTCTGGGGCGCCCCCGGCTCCGGCGTGGAACGGGTGATCGCCGCGATCGCGGCGGCCAGCCCGGTGCTGCGTGGCGACCGCTTCGGCCCCAACCCGCCCGACGATGCCTTCCAGAGCTACCACACCCTGCAGGACCTCTCGACCGGCAAGCTCAGCCCCGAACGGCTGGTGGAGCAGTGGCGCGAGCAGTTGCCGGCGCGTGGCCTGGCCGACGCCAACCTGATCGACTGGCTGCTGTGGTGGGACAACGCGCTGCTGTGGGCGCTGCGCCCGCAGTTGCCCGAAGGGCGCCTGCTGGTGGTGCTGCGCGACCCGCGCGACATGCTGCTGCACTGGCTGGCCAACGGCGCGCCTGCCCCGCTGGCGGTCACCTCCATCGACGAGGCCGCCGAATGGCTGGCACGTTCGCTGGCCCAGGTGGCCACGCTGCACGAACAGGATCTGTACCCGCACGCGCTGGTGCGCATCGATGACATCGGCAACGACCCGGCAGTGATGGCCGCGCACCTCGGCCACCTGTTCGGCACGCGCTTCCCGCCGGCGCCCTCGCTGGGGCCGCCACGCATGCCCAGCGGGGAATGGCGCCAGTATCGCGAGCTGATGGCACCGGCGTTCGCGCTGCTGACCCCCGTCGCCGTCCGTCTTGGCTATCCCGAACAGTAAGGACCCCCCATGCGCCTGAGCAGCACCAGCATCCACGCCGGCCAGCCGATCGCGGCCGAGTTCGCCGCCGGCGACGCCAACGGCTTCGCCGCCAACCGCAACCCGCAGCTGGCCTGGAGCGAGGTGCCCGAGGGCACCCGTTCGTTCGCCCTGCTGTGCGTCGATCCGGACGTGCCGACCGTGCCGGACACGGTCGGTCGCCACGATTGCAGCGTACCGCGCGACCAGCCGCGCGCTGATTTCGTCCACTGGGCGATGGCCGATATCCCGGCCAGCGTCCATGCCATCGCCGCGGGCAGCTGCAGCGAAGGCTTCACGGTCAAGGGCAAAACCGCACCGGCCGGACCGGCGGGCGCGCGCCAGGGCCTGAACGACTTCACCGGCTGGTTCGCCGGCAATCCGGACATGGCCGGCCAGTACCTCGGCTATGACGGCCCGTACCCGCCGTTCAACGACGAACGCGTGCACCGCTATTTCTTCCGCGTGTTCGCCCTCGACGTGGCGCAGCTGGACCTGCCCACGCCGTTCACCGCGGCCGACGTGCACCGTGCGATGCACGGCCACGTACTGGCCGAAGCGACGCTGCACGGCACCTACACGCTGAACCCGGCGCTGGCCTGATCGGCGATCCGGCAGACGCCGGTGCAGGCCGGTCTGCCGGCACTACCCGGTCATGAAGAAGGGCGGCCCATGGGCCGCCCTTCGTCGTCTGCGGTGCGTGCGTGCCGCCCCGGCCGCGGACCGGCCAACGGCCGGTACTCCGCGGTTACTTCTGTTCCGACTCGACCACCATGTCCAGCACGTACGCCAGCGACGAGCCATCGGCCGGCGGGTTGGCGATCGTGTAGCGCTTCACGCGCACCACGTTGCGCACGCCATCTTCGTGGGTGTAGCCCTCGATCGTGCCGTAGAAATTCTCGAACGCGCCCGGCGTGCCCTGTTTGAGGCCCTTGTCGTCGAATTTCACTTCGCGGGTCTGCAGGCACTGCATGTTCGGGATCATCGGGTGCGAGCACGGCTTGGTCTGCGCGGCCACCTCGAGGAATACCGTCTCGCCTTCACCGCCGTAGCGGGTTTCGGCGGTCGGCTCGGGGGTGAACACCAGCACGTCACCGGTGGCGGTGCGCAGGGTCAGCTGGCCCTGGCCAGCCAGTTCGGCCTTGAGCGCGCCCTCCAGCCGCGAACCCACGGCCTGGTCCAGCGCCATCAGCGCCTTGTCGGTGCAGGCCATCATGGTCGAGGCCATCGGCGTGACGGTCAGCGTGCCATCGGCCAGCGTGTAGCCGCCGCCCATGCGGTTGCAGGTGTTGCCCACCGACAGGCGGCCGTCCTTGAAGTCCAGCGTGACCGGCTTGTCGGCGCGCGCGAACAGCGCATCCACGCGCTTGCCGCTTGCATCGGTGGCGCTGTCCAGCAGCCAGTGGTTGCCCTGCAGGCGCTGCATGTCCAGCTTCTCCACGGCCTTGGCGTCGGCGGCGGCGGTCGGAGCCGGCGCCAGGTCATCGCCACCGGTACCGGCGGGGGCCGGGGTGGAGGGGTTGCTGCAGGCGGCCATCAGGGCCAGCGGCAGGATCAGCATCAGGGTGCGGGTGCGTTTCATGGACATCTCCTTGGGAACCCGTGGAAAAACGGGGTGCAACGTGAAACGGGGTTGGCGCGCGCCGGTCGCGTTCAGTTGCCAGCAGGCAACCACAGCAGCAGGGCCGCACCGAGCGCGATGCGATAGAACGCAAACGCGGTGAACCGGTGCGACTTGATGTAGCCCAGCAGCCACTTCACTACGACGAACCCGGTGATGACCGCGGCAACGAAGGCCACGCCCACGTCGGTCCAGTTCTCGCTGGCCAGCTTGCCGTCCTTGGCCAGTTCCAGGAACGCATAGGCGCTGGCAGCGAACATGGTCGGGATGCCGACCAGGAACACGAACTCGGTGGCCGCCGCGCGCCGGCTCAGGCCGAACAGCATCGCGATGAAGATCGCCGCCGCCGAGCGCGAGGTGCCGGGGAACACGCCCGCCACCACCTGCGCCAGGCCGACCAGGATCGCCACCTTCCAGGTCACTTCGTCGCGGTCGGGCAGGCGCGCGCTGTAGGTCTCCACCAGGATCATCCAGAGGCCGCCGATGATCAGCGCCCACGCCACCGGCGTGACCGTCTCGGGCAGTTCCCAGCCGGCCAGGCGCACCGGCAGGCCGACGATCGCGGTGACCAGGAAGGCGGTGCCCAGCTTCATCACGTAGTCGCGGTTGGCGCGCTCGTGCAGGCCGGTGGCCAATGACCACAGGCGCTGGCGGAACACCAGGGTGATGGCCAGGATCGCGCCGGCCTGGATCACGATGTTGAAGAAGTCGGAGCGCGCGCCCAGCCAGTGCTGGGCGATCAGCAGGTGGCCGGTGCTGGAGATCGGCAGGAATTCGGTGAGGCCTTCGAGGATGCCCAGCAGGAGGGCGGAGAGCAGGTCGGACATCGGCGGTTGGGGCTCGGAATGGGTGAAATCGGCGTAGAGCATAAAACATCAAACGCCGCACCAAATGTGTGCGTGGTGCGGCCGTTGCACCATCGTGGTGCGCACCGTTCAGGCGCCAGTGCGGTGCACGTGCAGTGAAATCAACGACTTGTGAAGCCTCAAAAGTTGGCACGGCGATTGCTCTATCTATTCCACGCAATCATCCATCCGAGGGTTTCACCGATGTCCGTGGAAAACGTTGAGAAGCTGATCAAGGACAACCAGATCGAGTTCATCGACCTGCGTTTCGTCGACATGCGCGGTATCGAACAGCACGTCACCTTCCCGGTGAGCATCGTCGAGCCGTCCCTGTTCGAAGAAGGCAAGATGTTCGATGGCAGCTCCATCGCCGGTTGGAAGGGCATCAACGAATCGGACATGGTCCTGCTCCCGGACCCGGCCAGCGCCTACATCGACCCGTTCTACGCCGACCCGACCCTGGTCATCAGCTGCGACATCCTCGACCCGGCCACCATGCAGCCGTACGGCCGCTGCCCGCGCGGCATCGCCAAGCGCGCCGAGGCCTACCTGAAGTCCTCCGGCATCGCCGAACAGGCCTTCTTCGGCCCGGAGCCGGAGTTCTTCATCTTCGACTCGGTCCGCTTCGCCAACGACATGGGCAACACCTTCTTCAAGATCGATTCCGAAGAAGCGGCCTGGAGCACCGGCGACAAGTTCGACGGCGCCAACAGCGGCTATCGCCCGGCCGTGAAGGGCGGCTACTTCCCGGTCCCGCCGACCGACTCGCTGCACGACCTGCGCGCTGAAATGTGCAAGACCCTGGAACAGGTCGGCATCGAAGTCGAGGTGCAGCACCACGAAGTGGCCACCGCCGGCCAGTGCGAAATCGGCACCAAGTTCAGCACCCTGGTGCAGAAGGCCGACGAACTGCTGCGCATGAAGCACGTCATCAAGAACGTCGCCCACCGCAACGGCAAGACCGCCACCTTCATGCCCAAGCCGATCGTCGGCGACAACGGCAGCGGCATGCACGTGCACCAGTCGCTGTCCAAGGGCGGCACCAACCTGTTCTCCGGCGACGGCTACGGCGGCCTGAGCCAGCTGGCGCTGTGGTACATCGGCGGCATCTTCAAGCACGCCAAGGCCATCAACGCCTTCGCCAACTCCGGCACCAACAGCTACAAGCGCCTGGTCCCTGGCTTTGAAGCCCCGGTCATGCTGGCCTACTCGGCCCGCAACCGCTCGGCCTCGTGCCGCATTCCGTGGGTGTCCAACCCGAAGGCACGCCGCATCGAAATGCGCTTCCCCGATCCGATCCAGTCCGGCTACCTCACCTTCACCGTGCTGATGATGGCCGGCCTGGACGGCATCAAGAACCAGATCGATCCGGGCGCGCCGAGCGACAAGGACCTGTACGACCTGCCGCCGGAAGAAGAGAAGCTGATCCCGCAGGTCTGCTCCTCGCTGGACCAGGCCCTGGAAGCGCTGGACAAGGACCGCGAGTTCCTCAAGGCCGGTGGCGTGATGAGCGACGACTTCATTGATGGCTACATCGCGCTGAAGATGCAGGAAGTGACCCGCTTCCGCGCCGCCACCCACCCGCTCGAGTACCAGATGTACTACGCCAACTGAGCAACAGGCGACGATGACGAAGGACCTCCCTCCCACCTTCGTCATCGTCGCCGCTTTGTCGGCTGGGGAGCCGGCAAGGCAACCATGCTGTAGAGCGGACCGTTGGTCCGCTGCATGGAAAAAAAAGCGGACCGTTGGTCCGCTGCATGTGTAGAGCGGACCGTTGGTCCGCTGCACCACCAGGGGCAAGAGAGACCGGACGCGTGCCATGGGCCCATCCTCCCTCCCGCGTCACCAGCGCCACCGCCCACGGGGCGGCGGCATTGGCGAGGCCCATGCAACGTTCGGCGCACCAGTGGGCGGCCATGTGCAAGTGGCCGCCCGCTGACCTGACACCGGCCAGCAAGCGATCGCCGGTTCCATCCACCATCGGGACATGCGCATGAAATTGATCTCCGCCATCATCCGACCGTTCAAGCTCGACGAGGTCCGCGAGGCCCTCTCCGATGCGGGCGTGTCGGGCATCACCGTGACCGAAGTGAAAGGCTTCGGCCGCCAGAAGGGCCACACCGAGTTGTATCGCGGCGCGGAGTACGTCGTGGATTTCCTGCCGAAGATCAAGATCGAAACCGTGGTCACCGACGACCGCCTGGACGCGGTGGTCGAGGCGATCCAGAACGCGGCCGGCACCGGCAAGATCGGTGACGGCAAGATCTTCGTGACCGCGGTCGAACAGGTCGTTCGCATCCGCACCGGCGAAATCGGCGCTGACGCGCTCTAACCCCACTCGGAGCCCACAATGAAGACCTCTTTGTTCACCGGGTGGCAAGCCCGGTTCCATGCCGTGTGCCTGATGATGCTGATCAGCGCGCTGGCCGTTGGCGCGTTCTCCGGCAGCGCGCACGCCCAGGCCCAGGTCACCCCGGCGCCGTCGGAAACCGTCGCCGTCGAGCCGCTGCCCGCCGCGACCCCGGCACCGGCAGCGGCCGTTGAAGCCGCCGCAGCCGCACCCACCTTCGACCACGGCGACGTGGCCTGGATGCTCACCTCCACCCTGCTGGTGCTGCTGATGGTGGTGCCGGGTCTGGCCCTGTTCTACGGCGGCCTGGTGCGCTCCAAGAACGTGCTGTCCATCCTCAGCCAGATCCTGGTGGTGTTCTCGCTGATCCTGATCCTGTGGGTGGCCTACGGCTACAGCGCGGTGTTCAGCGAAGGCAACGCCTTCTTCGGTTCATTCACCGAGTTCGCCTTCCTCAAGGGCTTCAGCCCGGATTCGGTCGGCAACACGCCGATCAAGGGCCTGCCCGACTACCTGTTCGTCGCCTTCCAGTCCACCTTCGCCGGCATCACCACCGCGCTGATCGTCGGTGCGTTCGCCGAGCGCATCAAGTTCAAGGCGGTCCTGCTGTTCTCGGCGCTGTGGTTCACCCTGAGCTACATCCCGATGGCCCACATCGTGTGGGGCGGCGGCTACCTGGGTGAGATGGGCGCGATCGATTTCGCCGGTGGCACCGTCGTGCACATCAACGCGGGCGTGGCCGGTCTGGTCGGCGCGTACTTCGTCGGCAAGCGGATTGGTTATGGACAGACCGCGCTGAAGCCGCACAACGTGCCGTTCACCTACATCGGCGCGATGCTGCTGTGGGTGGGCTGGTTCGGCTTCAACGCCGGCTCGGCCGCCGCCGCCGACACCGTCGCCTCGCTGGCCTTCATCAACACCATCCTCGCCACTGCCGCCGCAGTGCTGGGCTGGACCCTGGTCGAAGCGGTCAGCAAGGGCAAGCCCTCGGCCCTGGGCGCGGCATCCGGCGCCGTCGCCGGCCTGGTCGGCATCACCCCGGCCTGCGGCACCGTCGGCCCGCTCGGCGCGATCGTGATCGGCCTGGTGGCCGGCGTGGTCTGCGTGTGGGGCGTGACCGGCCTCAAGCGCCTGCTGCGCGTGGACGACACCGCCGACGTGTTCGGCGTGCATGGCATCGGCGGCATCGTCGGCGCGCTGCTCACCGGTGTGTTCAGCGCACAGTCGCTGGGCGGCACCAAGGCCGACCTGGACATCGGCCACCAGGTCTGGGTGCAGCTGGTCAGCGTCGGCTTCACCATCGTCTGGTGCGCCGTGGTTACCGCGGTGATCCTGCTGGTGGTGCGCATGGTGTTCGGCCTGCGCGTCACCGAAGAAGCGGAACGCACCGGCCTGGATGTCACCTCGCATGGCGAATCGGCCTACGAGGCCTGATCGCCGCCACCGCTTGGTGCCGGGCGTTGCCCGGCACCGACAGAAACAAGAAACGAGAGAGAGAGACGTTGTACTTTCGCCGGCGGCCTTCGGGTCGCCGGTTTTTTTTGCTTGGGCGCATCGCAAACAGTCGCCACGCATGGTGTGGCGCCACGGCTGTTGCGCGCCGCCCTCGACGGAGTCGACGCCCGGCAACCTCGCCCCGAATCGCGCACAATGCGCGCATGCGCCAGATCCGACCCCTGCTGTCACTGTTCGCCTGCCTGCTGCTCGCCGCCTGCGCCAGCACCGGCATCCGCAGCCCGCTTGCCACCTGGGTGGCATCGCCCAATCACAACGCGCGTGGCCCGGTCATCATCGTGCTGCACCACACCGACCAGCACTCGGTGCAACAGAGCCTGGACACCCTGCGCAGCGCCAACAGCGGCGGCAAGGTCAGTTCGCATTACCTCGTCGGTGCCGACGGCCATCTCTACCAGCTCGTGGGGGATGACCGCCGCGCGTGGCACGCCGGCCCCGGCCGTTGGGGCGCGATCACCGATCTGAACTCGGCGTCCATCGGCATCGAGATCGACAACGACGGCGACACCCCGTTCGCGCCCGCGCAGATCGACGCATTGATCCGCCTGCTCGACGACCTGTGCACGCGCCTGCGCATCCCGCGCACGCAGGTGATCGGCCATGCCGACCTCGCCCCTGCGCGCAAACAGGACCCGAGCCGCTTCTTCCCGTGGCAGCAACTGGCCCAGGCCGGTTTCGGCGTATGGCCACGTGACAGCGACGGCCCGGCCCCGCCCGGTTTCGACCCGTGGCTGGCGCTGCAGGCGTTCGGCTATCCGCTGGACGATCGCGATGCCGCCGTCGGCGCGTTCCATCGCCGCTTCCGCGGCCGCGATGACCTGCCCGCCACGCTGGATGCCGACGACGCCCGCATCCTGCACTCGCTGCTGCAGCAGTCGCCTTGACCCCACGCCACCCCGTAGCGCCGACCGTTGGTCGGCTGCACGTAAATTTGACCCCACGCCGCCCCGTAGAGCCGACCGTTGGTCGGCTGCACGTAACCTTGACCCCGCGCCGCCCCGTAGAGCCGACCGTTGGTCGGCTGCACGTAACATTGACCCCACGCCACCCCGTAGAGCCGACCGTTGGTCGGCTGCACGTAACATTGACCCCGCGCCGCCCCGTAGAGCCGACCGTTGGTCGGCTGCACGTAACATTGACCCCGCGTCGCCCCGTAGAGCCGACCGCTGGTCGGCTGCACGTAACATTGACCCCGCGCCACCCCGTAGAGCCGACCGTTGGTCGGCTGCACGTAACATTGACCCCGCGCCGCGCCGTAGAGCCGACCGTTGGTCGGCTGCACGTCGCATTGACCCATCGCGCGGTTCCCGCGCCAGCCGACCAACGGTCGGCTCTACCATCTCAGGACCTTCGCTCATGACGACCACGCGCATCTCCGATGCCTGCAAGCGCCCCGCGCTGCTCATCCTGTGGCTGGCCCTGCTCACCAGCTGCGCCGTCGCCCCGCAGCGCCCCAGCGTGCCCGCCAGCCCCTACCTCAAGGCCGACTGGAAGGCCCTGCCGGCCGTCTCCGATGCCGACCTGCAGGCGGGTTTCGCGGCGTGGCGCAGCAGTTGCCCGCGCCTGAAGACCGATGCCGCCTGGGCGTCCATCTGTACGGCGGCCACCCACCTCGACGGCACGCCCGCGGCCATCCGCCAGTTCCTGCAGGAACGCCTGGACGTCTACGCCCTGCGCGCGGCCGGCAACCGCGCCGACGGCCTGATCACCGGCTACTACGAGCCCATCTATCCCGGCAGCCTCGTCCGTACCGCCAAGGCGACGGTGCCGGTATACGGCGTGCCCACGGACATGGTCAGCGTGCAGCTCGAGAGCCTCTACCCCGAACTCAAAGGCAAGCGCCTGCGCGGTCGCGTCGAGGGGCGCGTACTCACGCCCTATGACGATGCCGCCACGATTGCCACCCATGGCGCCAAGGCGCCGGTGCTGGCCTGGCTCACCCACCCGATGGACCTGCAGTTCCTGCAGATCCAGGGTTCGGGCCGTATCGTCCTCCCGGATGGCCGCCACCTGCGCATCGCCTACGCCGACCAGAATGGCCACCCCTACCGGCCGATCGGGCGCTGGCTGGTGGAGCAGGGCGAGCTGAAGAAGGAGGACGTCACCATGGACGCGATCCGCGCCTGGGCGGTTGCCCATCCGGCACGCGTGCCCGAGCTGCTCGCGAGCAACCCCAGCTACGTGTTCTTTACCAAGGGCCCGGACGGCGACGACGGCCCGCGCGGCTCCTTGAACGTGCCGCTCACCGCCGGCTACAGCGTCGCGGTGGACCGCACCGTGGTGCCGCTGGGCAGCCTGCTGTGGCTGTCCACCACCCGCCCGGACGGCACCCCGGTGGTACGCCCGGTGGCCGCGCAGGACACCGGCGGCGCGATCGCCGGCGAAGTGCGCGCCGACCTGTTCTGGGGCACCGGCGACGCCGCCGGCAAGCTGGCCGGCGACATGAAGCAGAAGGGCAGCATCTGGATGCTGTGGCCGAAGGGCGCGGCGTTGCCGAAGGCACCGTAAGCGCTACCCGCCCTCGTGCGGTGGGCGCGTGCGCCGCAGCGTGGCCATACCGTCGCTGGCGACGGCCCCGGCGTGAGGCCCGCTTCACGCTGCGGTCCTATGCTCGCCGCTGGCATTCCTTCCGGATGCCCTTGGCAAGGTAACCCGGTCCCATGAGCGCACACCCCGAGCTTTTCGACGTCATCATCGTGGGCGGCAGCTACGCCGGCATGTCGGCCGCGCTGCAACTGCTCCGCGCGCGCCGCAGCGTCCTGGTCATCGACGCCGGCACGCCGCGCAATCGCAACGCATTGGCCGCCCATGGCTTCCTCGGGCGGGAAGGCATGGCGCCGTCGGATATCGCCGCGCAGTCGCGTGCCGAACTGATGCGCTATCCCACTCTGGCCTGGCTCACCGGTCGCGCGGTCCGTGCAGAGCGCGTGGACGGCGGCAAGCGCTTCCAGATCCAGTGCGAGGCGGGCCAGGGCTTTTCGGCGCGCCGGCTCATCCTGGCCTACGGCGTCACCGACGCACTGCCCGCCATCGACGGCCTCGCCGAGCGCTGGGGCAGGAGCGTGCTGCACTGCCCGTACTGCCATGGCTATGAACTTCAGGAAGGCCGCATCGGCGTGGTCGGCTGCTCCGACGATGGCGGTGCGGGGCAAGCGTTGCTGCTATGCGACTGGGGCAATGTCACCCTGTTCTGCCGCGATGCCGCGCGGATCGATCCGGCGCAGAAGGCGCGGCTGGACGCCTGCGGGGTGGTCATCGAAACAACGCCGTTGCTGCGCGTGGACGACACCGCCACCGCCGTGCTTGCCGATGGTCGCCGTATCGTCACCGATGCGTTGTTCGTCGCCCCCGTCTCGCGCCTGTCCTGCGACCTGGCCGAGCAACTGGGCTGCGGGCTGCAGGACGCCGGCTGCATCACCGCCGATTCGGCCAAGCAGACCACCGTGGAGGGCGTGTTCGCCTGCGGCGATGCGGCACGCATGGCCGGCAACATCGCGCTGTCGGTCGGCGAGGGCGCGCTGGCCGGCGTGGCCGTGCATCATTCGCTGGTAGGCCTGCTGGACTGATCGCGTGGTGGCGCCCCACGGCGCCCGGCCACGCGCTCACCGCGGCGGCAGGTCGGCCTGCAGGGCGGCCAGGGCTTCGCTGGCACTCCTGCTCGTCGGATCCAGCCGCAACGCGGTCTGGTAGCTCTGACGGGCATCCGCGAGTCGCCCGGAGGCGCGGTAGGCCTCGCCGAGGCTGTCATGCGCATTGGCAGATGCCGGGTAGGCGGCGGCACCCCATTCCAGCACGCGCACGGCCGCCTCCCTGTTGCCCGCGCGCAGGAACCGGTAGCCGAGCGTGTTGAACGCGCGCTCGCTCTGGTCGTACTCACTGCCACGCTCGCCCAGGCCGGCAAACGTCCGGACCATCGCATCGACGCCCTGACCGTAGGCGATCGGGGTCAGCAGGTCATCGAGGCTACGCTGTGCCCGCTGCATCGGCTTGCCGTTGAGTACCTCCATCAGGTCCTTGCCCATCGCCGCGACCAGTGCGCCCTGCCAGAGGTTGTCCAGGATGATCACGCTGTCCCGGTGCGGTTCCGAGCGCAGGTAATAACTTTGATAGCCCGGCACGCTGCCGGTGTGGGACGCGACGGGCAACGTGCTGCCGTCCGCCAGGAACCAGGTCTCTACGTTCCAGCCGAACCCGTACCCGGCCGCGCGCACCTCCAGCATCATCGCCCGCGTGTCGTCGTGCAGCAGGGAGGAGCCGTAGAGCGCCTGATCGAAGCGGTAAAGATCCTCGGCGGTGGTGTAGATCCCGGCCGCCGCGTAGGAAACGCTCGGATCGATCCATTGCGGATGCGCCCATTGGCCCGCTGGCGTGCGTGCATAGCCCTGGGCAAGCTGCGCCAGCACGGTGTCGTCACTGAGCAACCCGCTGGAGGTCATGCCCGCCGGGGCGAAGATCCGCGCCTGCAGGTTGTGGGCGAGCGATTGGCCGGTGACCGTTTCGATCAGCAGCCCAAGCAGGAAGAAGCCATTGTTGTTGTAGCGGAACTGCTGCCCTGGCGCCTCCCGCAGCGTCGGCGGGATCCACTCGCGCGCGAAGTCCATCGGCGCGTAGTGGCGTCGCGCGGCCGTCTGCCACCAGTCGTCGGTGTAGCGTGCCGGCAGATCGGCAAGGCCGGAGGTATGGCTGAGCAATTGCGCCACGGTCACCGACGCGGCCGGGGTGTCGGCATAGAGATCGGGGAGATAGTCGCCCAGCGTCCCGTCCAGCCGAAGCGTGCCCTGCTGCACCAGTTGCAGGGTCAACGTGGCCACCAGCGGCTTGGTCAACGAGCCGATGCGATAGCGTCCGTCCGTCCGGTTGGGTACCGACCACTCCGCATTGGCCTTGCCATGCGCAACCAGCAACAGCACCTTGCCCTCCCGGGCGACCAGCACGGTGCCGTTGAAGCCGCGGCGGTCGGCATAGCTGTCGACCAGGTCGCGCAGCTGCCCGGCGGTGTCGGGGGCCTTGGCCCCGGCCAGGAAACTGCACAGCAGCACTGCAACACCGCACACACATGCAACAAGGCGCATACGTCGGGCTACGAAGCGGAGTCGGATGCTGTTGTAACCTTGACTACATTTGTAGTCAAGCGGCGCGCCGCGGGCCGCGTCGAGGCCGATCCATCGGCCGGGGACGGGTTGAAAAAGCCAGCGGCTTGCTTGATAAGCATGCTGGGGACGGACGCATGTGCAGACGTCCGATCTGCCCTCAACCGGAATTCTTCCATGCAACCGACAGATGCGTACGTAGAACTTGTCAACGCCCTGGAGGCGCTGCGCTCGGCCTCGGTCGCAGACCTCCTCGCGCGCGTGGACCAGCCACACACCACGCGATCCCTGGTGATCGGTGGTGAGCCGGTCGAACTCGAGACCGTGCTGACTTGGGCGGATCCGGCAAGGACGGCCATACTGGCCACGGCCCACCTGCGCGGCCCCGGTACGTGGCACCACCAGCACATGCAGGAGAGCATCCGCATCGCCATTACCCCCGCTCCGCGATATTTCAGGCACTGGGCAGAATCGGTCCTTGGCGAGGGCGTGGCGCTGATGGAGTTGAAAGGGGAATGGGTTGTCCGCCAGGTCGAAATCTACGGCCCGCACCGAATCTGGTGCGACGAGAGCGGCCAGAGCGATGACCGATTCATGCTGGCCGACCAACCGATTTCAGTCCTCGAGCTGGACGCCGTCGACGAGATCAGTGCAGGCGAGTTCGAGGACGCATGGAACTCGGCCAGGGAATCGTCCGGAACGCGTTGATTGCCATGGGCGACGTGGATTGGCTCGCTCGCGCGCAATGTCGCTGGCGGTGCGCGGATCCAGGTCGGGTGGAGGCAGAATCAACCCGCCCACGTCATCCTGATCGGGCCCAGGCCGGGCCGTTTTGCACTACATTGGTGCAATGACCCCGACGCTCCCGCCTCCCGCCCTCGACGTCCTCGGCACTCCGGTCGCCTGGGCCGACGCCGCCGGGCGCGTGGTCGGCTGCAACCCCGCTTTTGCCCGTTGGCTGGGCGTCAGCGTGCGCCGTCTGCTTGGCCAGCCGCTCGCGTCGCTGGAAGTGCAGGGCGAGGCGCTGGCGCACTTCCTGGCCCGCGACGAGCGCGACACCCTGCGCTTGCACCGTCTCGCACTGGCCCTGCCGGGCGACGCCCCGCGCTTTGCCGAAGGCTGGCTGAGCCGCTGGGACGCGGGCGGCTGGTTGCTGGAAGCGCACCCGGTCGATGAATTCCCCGGGCTCGACCCGACCCAGGCCCTGCCCAGCGCACTGAGCGCCGCGCTCAAGGGCCTGGCCCACGAGCTGCGCAACCCGCTGGCCGGGTTGAAGGGCGCGGCCCAGTTGCTGGCCAGGCGCAACGCGCAGCGCGCCGCCGATGAGCGCGACCCCGCCGAGCGCGAGCTGATCGAGCTGATCGGCTCGGAAATCGAGCGCCTCAACGGCCTGCTCGAACAACTGCTGTCGCCGGCACCGGCCGCGCCGCATGCGCCGCTCAACATCCACGCCTCGCTGGAGCGCGTGCTGCGCCTGGCCGAGAGCGAAGGTGGCTGGGCGGTGCGCCTGCAGCGCGACTACGACCCCAGCATCCCCGAGTTCCACGGCGACGCCGACCGCCTCACCCAGGCGGTGTGGAACCTGGTGCGCAATGCGATCCAGGCGGGCGCGGGCAGCGTGACGCTGCGGACCCGCGTCGAGCACGGCGTGCGCATCGGCGACCAGCTGCACCCGTTGGCGCTGCGCCTGGAGATTGCCGACGACGGCCGCGGCGTGCCCGAGCAGTTGGCCGAGCACCTGTTCCTGCCGCTGGTCAGCGGCCGTGCCGAAGGCACCGGGCTGGGCCTGGCACTGGCCCAGCAGGTCGCGCGCGAACACCGTGGCACGCTCACCTACCGCTCGCGTCCGGGGCATACCGTATTCACCGTGCTGGTGCCGATCGGGCACGGCACGCCCACCGAGGAGGCCGCCCATGGCGGATGACACCGACCGCGCCGCCCAGCGCGTCTGGGTGGTGGACGACGACCGCGCCGTGCGCTTCGTGCTGTGCACCGCCCTGCGCGATGCCGGCTACCGGGTCGAGGGCTTCGACGGCGCCGCCTCGGCGCTGGCCATGCTCGATACCCAGCCGCCGCCGGACCTGCTGTTCACCGACGTGCGCATGCCCGGCGACGATGGCCTGGTGTTGCTGGACAAGCTCAAGGCCGCGCACCCGCACCTGCCGGTGATCGTGATGTCGGCCTACACCGACGTGGCAAGCACCGCCGGCGCGTTCCGCGGCGGTGCGCAGGAATTCCTGTCCAAGCCGTTCGACCTCGATGACGCGGTCGCGCTGGCGCAGCGCGTGCTGCCCGAGCCGGATGCCCTGGCGTCCGCGCCCCTGCCCAGCGCTGCCGAACCCGGCGCCGACCAGCGCCCGCAGCTGGTCGGCGATACCCCGGCCATGCGCGCGCTGTTCCGCGCCATCGGTCGCCTGGCGCAGGCGCCGCTGTCGGTGCTGATCAACGGCGAAACCGGCACCGGCAAGGAACTGGTCGCGCACGCGCTGCACCATGAGTCGCCGCGCGTGCAGGGGCCGTTCGTGGCGCTCAACACCGCCGCCATTCCCGCCGAGCTGCTGGAAAGCGAACTGTTCGGGCACGAGGCCGGTGCGTTCACCGGCGCGCAGCGTCGCCATGTCGGCCGCTTCGAGCAGGCCAACGGCGGCACGCTGTTCCTCGATGAAATCGGCGACATGCCGCTGCCCTTGCAGACGCGCCTGCTGCGCGTGCTGGCCGAAGGCGAGTTCTTCCGCGTCGGCGGGCGCGAACTGATCCGTGTCGACGTGCGGGTGATTGCCGCCACCCACCAGGACCTGGAGTCGCTGGTCGCGCAGGGCCGCTTCCGCGCCGACCTGCTGCACCGCCTGGACGTGGTGCGGCTGCGCCTGCCGCCATTGCGCGAGCGCCGCGACGACATCGCCCAGCTCGCCGATACCTTCCTGGCGGCCGCCGCGCGCAAGCTCGACACCTCCCCCAAGCGGCTCACTGCCGCCGCCCTGCAGGCCATGCGCGAACACGACTGGCCCGGCAACGTGCGCGAGCTGGAAAACGTGTGCTGGCGAATGGCCGCGCTGGCCGCCTCGGACACCATCGGCGTGGCCGACGTGGACAGCGCGCTGCACCGCGGCGGTGGTTCGCGCAGCACGCGCGCTGGCGGCGACCCGGGCCAGTGGGAAACCCTGCTTTCCACCTGGGCGCGGCAGCGCCTGGCCGAGGGCGCCGAAGGCCTGCATGCGCAGGTGCGCGAACGGGTCGACCAGGCCCTGCTCGAAGCGGCCCTGCAGATCACCCACGGGCGTCGTGCCGAGGCGGCCGCCCGCCTGGGCATGGGCCGCAACACACTGACCCGCAAGCTCGGCGCAGGTCGCCGTCGCGGCGGATGAACCCCCTGTCCACACCGCGTGTGCGCGGTGTCCGCGCTGCTTTCATGGTGCGTGGACGCGCACGCCGCTAGTTTGCAACCAAGGAGTTTTCCATGCGCAGTTCCCGTATCGCCCTCGTTGCCCTGGCCACGCTCGGTCTCGCCGCCTGCGGCAGCACGCCGCCGACGCGTCCGACCGCTCCGCCGGCAGTGCCGCTGGTGAGCACCGCGCGCATGGCCGAAGCCAACCTGGCCCCGGCGTCGGCCAGCCTGGTCAGCGGCCGGTTGGCGCTGGTGCCCGATGCGCAGGGCGTGCACATCACCGGCATGATCGGTGGCCTGCAGCCACTGCAGGTGGCCGCCTTCCACGTGCACGAGCGCGGTGACTGCAGCGCCGTGGATGCCAGCAGCGCGGGCGCGCATTTCAATCCGACCCTGCAGCCGCATGGTCGCAACAACGGCGGCATCCACCACGCCGGCGACATGGACAACCTGCGCGCCGATGCGCAGGGCCGGGTCAACGTGGATGTGCGCCTGCCAGCGGTTACCCTGGGCGGCGGCGCAGCCACCGACATCGCAGGACGTGCACTGGTCGTGCACGCCAATGCCGACGATTACCGCAGCCAGCCGGCCGGCAATGCCGGCGCCCGAATCGCCTGCGGCGTCATCCGGGTCATGCGCTGAACGCGCACCCCACCGACGTCGCTTCTTCCATCGCTACCCGCAAGGAGATCCACATGCGTCTTATCCACACCTCGCTGTTCGTCGCCATCGCCGCGCTCGGCCTGACCGCCTGCAACAAGCCGGCCGACACCACCCCGGAGGCCACCCCGGCCGCCGAAGCCACGGCCGCGCAGCCGACCGCCGAAGCCACCACCGACGCCCCGCCGGCCATGACCAGCGAAGCGCACGCCAACCACGGCGCCGTCGCCGAACTGGCCCCGACCAAGGACAGCACCGCCAAGGGCAACGTGACCTTCAGCGTGGTCGACGGCAAGGTCCACGTGAAGGGCCAGGTCAGCGGCCTGAAGCCGAACTCCGAGCATGGCTTCCACATCCACGAGAAGGGCGACTGCAGCGCGCCGGACGGCGCCAGCGCCGGCGGCCACTTCAACCCGTCCAAGGAAGACCACGGCAACGTCAGCGCCACCCCGCACCACGGCGGTGACATTCCCAACATCAAGGCCGACGCCCAGGGCAATGCCGTGGTCGATGCCGACGTGTCCAGCAACGTCAACATCGGCAAGGGCGACGATTTCGACATCATCGGTCGCGGCCTGATCGTCCACGCCGACGCGGACGACTACAAGACCCAGCCGACCGGCAACGCCGGTGCCCGCCTGGCCTGCGCGGTGATCAACGCCGCGCCGTAAACCGACGCAGCGCATGAAGAAAAACGCCGGCGCAAGCCGGCGTTTTTTTGTGCGGGTGGAGCCAGGTCGTGCGTGGCTGCAATGGCCGCCATCCCCTCCGCGGGGCGCCGGCCAACGGCCGGCAGCACGTCACTTCGTCAACAACGCGCGCGCATCCTGCCCGGCTTCGCAATGCACGAACAGCACCGGCAACCCGTGCGCTTCCAGCACCGCGGCCATCTGCCGCTGACGCATCAGGTACTGCTCGTAGATGCCCTGCAGGCGATCGCAATCGCCGGTGCCGTGGTTGTAGAACGCACACCAGCCGGCCGGATCGAACAGCGCCATACGCACTTCGCCATCGGCGTATCGAAGCAGCGGCTCCGGCGTGCTGTCCAGCCACTGCGCATCCTGCGGCGCCATCAGCGCCGTCTCGATCAACGGCCACAGCGCGGCCAGGCCCTGGTTGTCGTACTGCATGGACATCATCGCGGCGAGGTCGTTCACCGTGAAGTAGCGCGCATGCTCGATCTGCGCGCCGAAGGCGGTCTGCGCCTGCAGCGCGGTGTCGGGCTGGGCCATGCCCTGGGCCAGCAGCACGTCTTCCAGCGCCTCGGCCACGGCCCGGGTCTGGGCCACCTCGGTGCCGGTCAACAGGAACGGCACCACGCGCAGGCCACCGCCGGTGAGGGCGGCATCGGCCTGGAACGGCAACGGCACGTCGCCGTCGGCACCCGCGCCAAAGGCCAGCATGCGTGGGCCCTGGTTGCGGCCCGGGGCGCGCATCTGCAGTTCTTCCAGGCGGCGGTGCACCGGCCAGCCGGGCCGCAGCACTTCAGCAGGATCGAAATGCGCGCCGGCGAACACGAAGTCCAGCCCGCTCACGCCGGGGACCAGTTTGGCCAGGTCGCGGCCCACGCGTTCGGCCAGTTCGCCAGCCTGTTCGGAGGACAGCGCGGCATGGCGCGGCGCGTCGCCGCCGGCCAGTTCCAATGCCAGTACGCCTAGGGCATTCATGCCGGGGTCGGGTTTGCTCATGGTTTCACGGTTGGCCCATCACAGGGCGGCAGCTACACTTGCCCCCATTATGCCTGCTCCTTCGTGCAGGCCATGTTGCAGACACCCCTCCCATGCCAGGTATCTCCATGCCCAACGCCCGTCCCGTCGCCATCCTCGGTGGCGTCCGCATCCCGTTCTGCCGCCAGAACACGGCCTATTCGGATGTCGGCAACCTCGGCATGTCGGTACGCACGCTGGGTGCGCTGGTCGAGCGCTTCGGCCTGCACGGCCAGCAGCTCGGCGAAGTGGCGATGGGCGCGGTGATCAAGCATTCCAGCGACTGGAACCTCGGCCGCGAAGCCACGCTGTCCTCGGGCCTGTCCCCGCTCACCCCGGGCATCACCATGCAGCGTGCCTGCGGCACCTCGCTGGACACGATCATCGCGGTGGCCAACAAGATCGCGCTGGGGCAGATCGAATCGGGCATCGGTGGCGGTTCGGACACCACCTCCGACGTGCCGATCGTGTACGGCAAGAAGCTGCGCGCGCGCCTGCTGGCGGCCAATCGCGCCAAGTCCACCGGCGACAAGCTCAAGGCGCTCACCCGCGGTTTCAAGCTCAGCGAGCTCAAGCCGGAGTTCCCCGGCGTGGCCGAGCCGCGCACCGGCAAGAGCATGGGCGACCACTGCGAGGACATGGCCAAGGAATGGAACATCTCGCGCGACTCGCAGGACGAGTGGGCGGTGTCTTCGCACAAGAAGCTGGCCGCCGCCTATGAGCGCGGTTTCTTCAACGACCTGATCGCCCCGTTCCGTGGGGTGGAGCGCGACAACATCCTGCGCGCGGACACCTCGCTGGAAAAGCTGGCCACGCTCAAGCCGGCCTTCGACAAGGTGTCCGGCCGCGGCACGCTGACCGCCGCCAACTCCACCCCGCTCACCGATGGCGCCTCGGCGGTGCTGCTGGCCAGCGAGGAATGGGCGCGTGCGCACGGCCACGAGCCGCTGGCCTACCTGCGCGATTCGCAGGTGGCCGCGGTCGATTTCGTGCATGGCGAGGGCCTGCTGATGGCCCCCACCATCGCCGTGCCGGAGATGCTCAAGCGCAACGGCCTGACCCTCCAGGACTTCGACATCTACGAGATCCACGAAGCCTTCGCCGCCCAGGTGCTGTGCACCCTGCGCGCGTGGGAAAGCGAAGATTACTGCCGCAACCGCCTCGGCCTGGACGCACCGCTGGGCCGCATCGATCCGGCCAGGATCAACCCGCTGGGCTCCTCGCTGGCCACCGGTCATCCGTTTGCCGCCACCGGCGCGCGGGTGATCGCCACGGCCGCCAAGCAGCTGGCCGAACGTGGCGGTGGCCGCGCGCTGGTGTCCATCTGCACCGCCGGCGGCATGGGCGTGGTGGCGATCGTCGAACGTTGAACACCCGGCGCGCAATGCGCGCCTCCCTATGGAAAGGCGCCAAGGAGCAGGGAATGCACACACGCCACATGCCGTACCGCGGCCTGATTGTCCTGGCCGCACTGTCGCTGGCCGCACCGGCCAGCGCGTTGACCTTCATGAAACAGGCCTTCGAGTGCCCGATCGGCGGCGAGCGCTTCGAGCAGACCACGCCGAGCTCGGGCACCTCGTTCGGCAGTGAGTTCGATGCCCGCCCCTTCGGACCGATCTCCTCGCCGTGGCGGCTGCCGCAATGCCCCGGCAACGGCATGATCATCTACGATCCGGACCTGGATGCGGCCAGCGTGCGCAAGCTCACCCCGTTCGTGCTCGGCAAGCAGTACCAGCAGTGGCGCACCACCGAGACGCCTTACTTCCTGGTCGCGCAGATGATGCAGTTCCTTGATGCACCGGTGGCCAACCAGGCCTGGGTGATGCTGCAGGCCAGCTGGGAGGCATCCCCGGCCCAGTACCCGCGCTATGCCGGCCGCGCGCTGGCGTTGTACGAGCAGACCTGCCCGGATGCCGCGCCCGGCCCTGGCCCATGGCAGTTCTGTCAGATGATCCGCGGCGAACTGGAACGACGCCTGGGGCGCATGGACGCCGCGCGTGTGCGTTTCCAGCGCCTGGGGCCGCAATTGCGCGCCCAGCCGCTGGACGAGGCCGATGAGCAGCAGATGCGCTTGGATGTGGTCGCCGAGCAGTTGCGCCTGATCGAGGCGGGCAACCGCAGTCCTGCGCGCCTTCCCGACAAGGACCGCTGAGCCGGCGGCGCGACGGCGCCGCGCGCACGATAAAGGCCGCCTTTGGCGGCCTTTATCGTGGTCCGACGCGGGCCCGGCTGAGCGCGCCGGGATCGGTCCATGGACGTTTTCGCTGGCCTGGCTACGCTGGGCAACCGCGCCTCGGAGGGCGCGACCGCCGAAAGCGGCGTAGCGACGCAACGGACGTGACCCACCACGAGGGGCGCCCGGCGGCGCCCCCGTGTCGGCGCGCCTTACGGCAGGCGCGGGTTGCCGAATGCGTCGCGCTCTTCGCTCACGCGGTCGTGCACCACCAGCGGTGCCGGTTCACTCATCAACGACTGTTCCTCCACCGTGGCGCGTTCGGGAATCACCGCATCCAGCGGTGCCGCCAGCGGCGCACTCGCGCGCGCCAGCGCGATGCTGTCATCGCCACGCTGCTGGCGCAGCGCGTTGGCGAAGCACTGCGAGGCCAACGCCGGTTCACCACGATCAAGGAACACCTGCCCCAGCGCTTCCCACGCGGCCGGCCCGGCGCCTGCGGCGATCGCGCGGTGCAGGTAGTCCTCGGCCTGGGTGTGCTGGCGCTGGCGCGCAGCGACGCGGCCCAGGGCCAGCAGCAGCGCCGGGCTGGCCGGCTGGTTGCCCAGCCAGCGCTGCAGGTTGGCCTGGCGGGTGGCCAGCTTGTCCACCGGCATCTGCCCGTACAACGTCACCAGCGATTCGTCCCAGCGCGTGTCCAGCGCCTGCTCCAGGTTGAGCAGCGCCGGCTCGTCCCACTCCAGCGCCACCGCACGCAGCGCGTAGGCCGAGACCACGTCCGGATCGCTGCGCAGTGCCTTCGGCGTGGCTTCCCATTGCGCGGCCAGCGCGTTCACGTCGCCCGCTTCCAGCAGCGACTGCGCGGCCAGGCGGGTTTCCAGTTCGGCCACGGCCTCGTCCGGCAGCACCTTCTGCTTGCGCAGCGCACCCAGCTGGCCGTAGGCCTCGTGCGCGCGTTCGGCACGTGCCAGTGCTTCGGTGCGCAGCCACAGGCCGCGCGGCGGCAGCGGCTGGATGGTCGCGGTATCCAGCAGGTTGATCGCGTCCACCGGGCGCTCCTGCTGCAGCAGGCGCTCGGCCTGCAGCAGCGCGTGCAGGGTGGCGTCCTCGCCCGCCAGGCGCTGCAGGTACTGGTTGACCGCAGCCTGGTCATCGCGCGCTTCGGCGCTGCGCACGGCGGTCACCATCGCCACCGCGCTCACTTCCTTGTCTTCGGCGGCGGTCGCGAGCAGCTTCTCGGCGCGCTGCCACTGGCCCTGTTCGTGGGCCTGGATGCCTTCGATCAGGCGGGCGCGGCCCTGCTTGCGGCGGTAGCGGCCCCAGGCCCGGAACGGCGAGGCCAGCAGGCTCCACAGCAGCCACAGCACCAGCAGGCCCACCAGCACCATCAATGCCACCTGCGGCACGGTGGAACGGTAGTCGTTGCCGCCGTAGCGGTAGATCACTTCGCCAAACTGGCGCAGTTGCTCGGTGCCCAGGAACTGCGAGGCGATCACGCCCAGGGCCACGGCCAGCAACAGCACTACTAGGGATTGGAAGGGCTTCATCGATCATCTCCATCGCGCATCGAGCGCAGTTGCTGCAGGGTGCTGCCCAGTTCGGGCAGCGCGGGCTGCAGCACGCGCATGCGCAGTTGCTGCAGTTCAGCACGACGCTCGCGCAGGGCGGGTGAATCCGGCCACAGCCGCGGCAGCCACAGGGCGACGCGGTCCACCGCATGGGTGAACCCCGGCTGGTCGCCGCGTTCCACCGCCGCGCGCGCCAGGGTCAGTTCCAGCTGCAGTGCGTCCCAGCCGGTCACCCGTTCGGCGTCGGTCAGCGGGCCCTGCGTGTGGGTGGGGGTAATGGTCACGAACGGCGCCAGCACCTGGTGCCACCACGGCGTGGCCGCCTCCGCGCCGGGAACCGCGTCCACCTGCTGCGGCAGCCGCTCCAGCGCCTTGGAGAACGTGGCCAGCTGTGCGGCGGTGCTGACCCGCACGCCGGGGCCGAGTGCATCCACCGCGTTGCGCTCCTGCATCAACGCCTGGCGCACATTGAGGTAGTCGTTGCCCGGGACGTCGGCCAGGGTGCTGGCGGCCAGTGCATACAGGCGCTTGGCGCCCTCCACGTCATCCGCATACGCCAGGCGCTGGGCGGCCTGGCCCAGCAGCAGTTCGGTCTCTTCCAGCTGCAATGCCTGCGCGCCATGCCGGGTGCTGTCGGCGAGCTTGGCCAGGTTGTCTTCCAGCAGCGCGCTGCGCTGGCTCAGGCCCAGCATTTCATCGCGCAGCACGCGGTTGGTGGCGGCGGCATCCTGCACGCGCTGCGAGGTCGAGCGCTGGTCGCGGCGCAGCGCCTCCACGCTGTCCACCAACCCCTGCAGCTGCAGCCCGGTATCGGCCTGGCGCTGCAGCTCGTGGGCCTGCTCGGCCTGCCAGCGGGTCCAGCCCCAAGCCACGCCCGCGCCGATCACCAGCAGCACCGCAAGCGGGGCGATCCAGCGCACGGAGGGGGAGGGGGACGGGGGCGAAACGGGGTCGTTCATGCGGGCGGCATCCTTATCGATCGCGCCGGGGCATCCACAAGCTGGCGAGCGATGTGGTGCACAGCATCGCCCGCCGCCCGCGCGGCCTGCAAGGCCGACTGCGTCGCCTGTTCAGGAAGTTGCGGTAGTGATGATCGCAGCGTGTGCGGCCTGCGCCAGCTGGCGTGGTAAGGGCCCCTCGGCCAGCCGTACCCGTGCGAAGCCGGCGGCCCGGGCCTGCTCGGCCAGGCGTGCGCTGGCGGCCACCACCACCGCCTCCCGCAGCGGCGCCTGCAGGTCCTGCGGCAACGCGGCCAGCAGCAGCGCCAACGCCTCGCCACTGCTCAGGGCCAGCACCCACGGCGGCGCGCTGTGCCGCAGCCGTTGCAGGGTGCGCGCCGGCAGTGCCAGCGGCACGCGCTGGTATACGTCGGCGCGATGCAGGTGCGCGCCGCGCTCGACCAGCGTGGTCGCGATGATCCCGCGCCCGCCCGGGGCGGTGACCAGCCCGGCCTCCAGGCCGCGCAGGTCGGCCAGTGCCGGCAGGGCCAGCAGGCCTTCGCTGTCCATCCGTGCGGGGGCCTGTACCTCCTCGGCCCCGTGCATGCGCAGCGCTGCGGCGGTACCGGCGCCCACCGCCAGCCAGATGCCCGGATGGGCGCCCGCCAGCGGCTGCAGGCGCGCGGCCGCGTGGACCGCCGCCGGGCTGCTGAACACCACCCGCTGCGCGGCCAGCGCACGGCTCAGCTGCGCGCGGGTGGCCGCATCGGCGCGCACCTGTAGTGCCCACGGCGACAACGCCAGCACGCGCGCACCGGCGGCCTGCGCGGCGCGCCGCAACGGCGCGTGCTGGCCGCGCGGGCGCAGTGAAATCAGGGTCCACTCCGGCACATGTGCATCACTGTTCATTGCGGGCATTATGCGAGCCCTTTGCCGTTGTGTTGTCGTGTCGATGTCCACTCCTCTTTCCCTGCCCGCCCAACTGGCCGAACTGCAGCACGTCCTGGACCGGATGCCGCCGGTGGCGGCGATGCAGATCCAGGTCGTCTCCTATGCCGATGGCATGCTGGACCTGCGCGCGCCGCTGGCGGCCAATGTCAACGACAAGGGCAATGCGTTCGGCGGCAGCCTGGCCTCGGCGCTGACCCTGTCCGGCTGGGCGCTGGTGACCTTGCGCCTGCGCCTGGCCGGATTCGATGCCGATGTCTACGTGGCCGACAGCCACGTGCGCTACCTCGCCCCGGTCTACGCGGACCTGCACGCCCAGGCCCAGGCCGCCGATGAGGCCGACTGGGAAGGCTTCCTGGCCACGTTCGCCCAGCGCGGCAAGGCCCGCATCGGCGTGCTCGCCCGCCAGCCGGGCACCGACGGCAAGCCCGCCGCGGAACTGACCGGCCGTTTCGTTGCCTTCCCAAGGCGGTAGGATGGGCGCCTTGCCGATGGGGGAATTCGCATGCGCCGTACGCTTCAGATCCTGCTGCTGACCACCTTGATGCTGGCCAGCGTGGCGGCGCTTGCCGCCGGGCTGAGCCGCAAGCAGCGCAACCTGCTCGAGGAAGCCCAGAACGCCTACGGCGCCACCATCCGCTGGGGCAGTGCCGAGGATGCCATCGGCTACCTGGACCCGGACTACCGCAAGGCGCACCCGCTGACCGAGCTGGAGCTGCGCCGTTACAGCCAGATCCGGGTTTCCTCCTACCGCGAGCGCAGCACCGGTGCCATGCCCGACGGCAGCGTGGAGCGCCGGGTCGAGATCGGGGTGATCAACGTCAACACCCAGGCCGAGCGCCTGGTGCTGGTGCGGGAAGTGTGGCGCTGGGACGCCGAGGGCAAGCGCTGGTGGCAGGCCAGCGGCCTGCCGGACCTGTGGCCGGAATCCTGAATCCGGGCGCCGGCCGGGGCTGGACGCCGATTCGCCCGCATGTGCGACAATCGGCCCCCGCTTATCGACCCGTGATCTGAGTGAATTACGAAGAGTTGCTGGCCTTTGCCGGCCGAAACCCGATGTTGTCGATGGCCCTGGTCGGCCTGACCGTGGCCATCATCGTCACCGAAGTCCGCCGTCTGTTCCGCGGCTTCAAGTCGCTCAAGCCGGCCGAACTGACCCACCTCATGAATGCCGGTGGCGCGATCGTGGTGGACCTGTCCTCCAGCAGCGATTTCGAAAAGGGCCATATCGCCGGCAGCCGCAACGTGCAGCCGACCGCGTTCGGCCCGGAGCACAAGCTGGTGGCCAACGCCAAGCAGAGCCCGGTGGTGCTGGTATGCCGTACCGGCAATGCGTCCGAAACCGCCGCCAAGGCGTTGAAGAAGGCCGGGTTCGAGCAGGTCCACGTGCTCGACGGCGGCATTCCCGCCTGGCAGCAGGCCGAGCTGCCGCTGGTCAAGGGCCGCAACTGATTTGACCTGGATCGCGCCGCACGCCTTGTGCGCGGCGCCACACGCCCCCATCGCAGGGCATGTAACAATCCGCCTTATTGCACTTAATTTCTGGAGCTACAGGAAATGTCCGAAGAGAACACCAACGGCGCCGTCGCGCCGGCCGACGCCGTCACCGGCCCCGCGTTCACCGTCGAGAAGATCTACGTCAAGGACGTTTCCTTCGAGTCGCCCAACGCGCCGGCCGTGTTCAACGACGCCGTCCAGCCGGAACTGCAGCTCAACCTCAACCAGCGCGTGCAGCGCCTGGGCGAGAACGCCTTTGAAGTCGTGCTGGCCGTCACCCTGACCTGCAAGGCCGGCGAGAAGACCGCCTACGTTGCCGAAGTGCAGCAGGCCGGCGTGTTCGGCCTGGTCGGCCTGGACCCGCAGTCGATCGACGTGCTGCTCGGCACCCAGTGCCCGAACATCCTGTTCCCGTACGTGCGTTCGCTGGTCAGCGAGCTGATCCAGGCCGGCGGCTTCCCGCCGTTCTTCCTGCAGCCGATCAACTTCGAAGGCCTGTACGCCGAAACCCTGCGTCAGCGCCAGGAGCAGGGTGAAACCTCGCTGGCCGACTCCGAGCCGGCCGGCAACGCCTGATCGGCGCTGCGTTCGTTTCGATGAGCACCCACGCAGAAAAGATCGCGGTCCTCGGCGCCGGTTCCTGGGGCACGGCGCTGGCCAGTCTGCTTGCCCGGCACGGTCATTCGACCGTGCTGTGGGGGCGTGACGCGGCCATGGTCGAGGCCATCGACCAGCGCCACGAGAACACCCGTTACCTGCCCGGCATTCCCTTGCCGGACACGCTGCGCGCCACCACCGACCTGGCCGCCGCGGTCCGCGACGCCACCTGGATCCTGGTGGTGGTGCCGTCGCACGCCTTCGGTGAAACCGTGCGCGCGCTGGCGCCGCTGCGTCCGGCCGATGCCGGCGTGGCCTGGGCGACCAAGGGCTTCGAGCCCGGTTCGGGGCGGTTCCTGCACGAAGTGGCGCGCGAGGTCCTCGGACCGGACGTCCCGCTGGCGGTGGTGACCGGTCCGTCGTTCGCCAAGGAAGTCACCCAGGGCCTGCCCACCGCCATCACCGTCCACGGTGATGCGCCGGAGTTCGCCCAGCAGGTGGCCGATGCGATGCATGGCCCGGCCTTCCGCGCCTACACCGGCGATGACATGGTCGGCGCCGAACTCGGCGGTGCGATGAAGAACGTGCTGGCCGTGGCCACCGGCGTTGCCGATGGCATGCAGCTCGGCCTCAACGCGCGTGCCGGCCTGATCACCCGTGGCCTCAACGAGATGCTGCGGCTGGCCGCGGCGATCGGGGCCAAGCCGGAAACCCTCATGGGCCTGGCCGGGCTTGGCGACCTGGTGCTCACCTGCACCGGCGACCTGTCGCGCAACCGTCGCCTCGGCCTGGCGCTGGGGCGTGGCCAGACCCTGCAGGACGCGGTGCGTGAAATCGGCCAGGTGGTGGAGTCGGTGCAGACCGCCGACGAAGTCATGCGCCAGGCGCGTCGCCACGGCATCGACCTGCCAATCTCCGATCGGGTCCGCGCCGTGCTGCACGGCGAGCAGACGCCGGAAGAAGGCCTGCGTGCGTTGTTGGCACGCGAACAGAAACCGGAATACCCGGACACGCTGTTCAAGTGATCCACGAAAAACCCCGGCCATCGCCGGGGTTTTTTGTAGCCGCAAACACTGCCCCAAACACGGCCCCGGAAACGAACACACCCGGCACGAGGCCGGGTGTGTTCGTGGCTTACCGACGAGGTAGCAACCAGGGGTGCCGACCGGTGGTCGGCGGCCATGCGCGTGGAAGACGCGCCGGCCTTGCATAAGTGAAGCCCGGCCAGGCCGGGCTTCATGACGCGCGGGAGAGAGGTCACGCGCCATCCAACAACGTACCGCGGTGTGGCGGTCTTACCAGGTGAAGCGCGGGCCGACGAAGTATTCCTTGTCGCCACCCTTGGCCAGCTTCACTTCGCCGGCCAGACCCCAGTTCTGGTTGAGCTTGGCCTGGGCGCCGACGCGGCCGTAGAACTCGCCGTCCGGGTTGATGCCGTGCTTCTTGCTGTAGTCCTCGTAACCGGCCATCACGTAGCCTTCGAAGTTCGGGGTGAACGCGCTGCGCACGCCGACTTCGGTCGAGTAACCGTTGAAGTCCAGGCCGCGCTTCGGATCGAACTTCTGGTAAGCCACGCGGGCGACCAGGTCGGTGGTCGGGGCGATGCCGTAGTTGTAGCCCACACCCACCTTCCACTGGTCCACATCATTGCTGCCGCGCTTGGTTTCCTGCGCGTTGTAGTCACCGAAGACATGGAAGTTCGGCGCCACCGCGACCGAGCCCTTCACGGCCCAACCATCCGCGTCGCCACCCTTGGCATCGGTGTTCACGTAGCCGCCTTCAACATAGTTGTACGACAGACCGTCGGTTGCCGAAGCAGCGAACGGCAGTGCAGCGAGCAGACCCAGGGCAAGCAAAGAAGTCTTCATATCGGGACACACCTTTAATTATTTTGGTTTCGTCGGCCGCCCCCCGGGGGAGGGGAGAGAGGGGCGGTCGACAGGTGTTAATTATTCATTTGCCGTCCCAATCGCTCCTGAATATTGAACTGACCGGTACATGAATGAAGCGTCGGTTCAGGGAACTACGGGGTGAGATATAGCCGCGCCCATGCGCGTACCGACTCCTGCACCGACGAGGCGACTTCCGAACACGGATCTTGAGCGCGACGCCGGGTTTCGACGTGGTCTTGCGTCGGCGTTGGGCCCCCGCAAACCGTACATGTCAGTCGCGTCATCTCACGCTTCCTGCGCCAGTCTGAAGCTGACGATCTACAGGAAACATTCGAGGACTGACCTGCCTCCAGCCGGCGCTGGCTGTTTAGTCCGTGTCCTCGTTCCAGGGTTGCCGACGCATGTCGAACGACGGCGCCAATTGCGATCGGAGCCTGATTCCTCCACTCGTTTTTGAGGGAGGTTCGAAAGGATTTCGACGAGGGAGTGAGAAGAACAAGCAGCGTATTTTTGAAACGGGAAAACACGTGTTTTCTTGAAGCGCTCATGAGGGAAGTCCTGCCCTACACCTCGACGCGGTACCGTCCTGATCCCGCGCATGCAGTGGGCAATACAAGCTGGCGCCGCTCAAGGCATCGCCACTGTCCGTTCCTGGTCGGAAGCAGGCATCACGCTGGAAAGGCGAGCGCAACATCATTGGCGCAGGAGCGCCGATCCAGACCCGTACCTGTATCACGCCCGTCCATGCACTGGACCGCGGCTGCATGATTCGCCCTGCCGGATGAGGGACAGAAGCGCGTAAGCCCATGCCCAGACACCGGACCGTCCAGCGTCGTTCGACCTCGCCGGGAATGCATCAACGCCTGTGGAAAAGCCGCGAGCGCCTGCTCTACACTGGCCCGCCGTCCGTCCTCCTCGCGTCCTTGCCCCATTGAATGGGGGCGCGGCAGCGAAGGCGACCGTGACCGCGATCTACCCGCGTTTTCCAGCGATATCCGCAAAGCCGATTCATCCAACGGGGATAAGCGATATGAGTCTGAAGTCGATTGCGGCGGCACTGTCGCTCACCACCATGTGCGCGGTGTCCGCCCATGCAGAAAACGCTGCGCCGCTCGCCTTCGCGGATCGCCTGGCGCAAGCGCGGTCGTCGCTGACCGTCCGGCCGGAGGGCTTCTCGGGTCCGGGCGCTGCCATCCTGGCGGACGCGGTCAACGCCAGCCGGTACGTGCTCATCGGCGAGAGCCATTTCTCGCGGGAGATCCCGGCCTTCACCACCAACGTCTGTCGCTTGATGGCGCCCGGCGGCCTGACCGCCATGGCCGTGGAGACCGGGCCGGAGGCCGCGGTGGCGGTCAATGCACGGCTGAGAGCGCCGGACCGGGAACAGCAGATTGCGGACTTCCTCACCACTCATCCGGACGTCATGGCGTTCCTCAACAGCCGCGCCGAAGGCCAGACGGCGGCCGATTGCGCCGCCGTCGCCGGGCCTGACTTCAGGTTGTGGGGACTGGATCAGGAGTTCCTGGGCGTCAGTGGCTATCTGTTCGAACAGATGCTGGCCGCCAATCCAGGGCCGCTCGCCCGCGCCCAGATCGAGGCGTTGGCCAGACAGGAAAGGACGGCCGTGCAGGCCGCGCTCGCCTCCGGTTCGCCCATGGACCTGTTCCTGTTGACGGCCACCGATGCGACGCTGGACGCGGCGGGGACGGCCATCGACAAGGACGGTGGCGAGCGGGCAAAAGCGCTGTTTGCGGCCTTGCGCGAAACACGCGCCATCTACCAGGCCTCGCAGTCTGGCCGTGGCGATCCGAACGGACGCCGGGCGCGGCTGATGAAGCGGACGCTGGCGGCCCATCTCGCCGAGGCGCCGCAGGCGCGCGTGCTGATGAAGTTCGGTGCCTATCACCTCTACAAGGGCTACAACCCCCTCGGCCAGCGCGACGTGGGTAACTTTGTCGCTGAACATGCCGACGGCGAGGGCGTGCAGGCCGTGAACATGATCGTGGTCGGCGCGAAAGGCGTGGAGGCTGGATACAACGGGGTCAGTCGCCCGATGAAGGTGTACGACTTCGACGCGACCACGGGCAAGGGCAGCGACTGGCGCAAGGATGTGATGTCGGCGCGTCCCGCGGACACGGCACCGGGCGACTGGATCCTGGTGGATCTGCGCCGTTTGCGCAGCAAGGATATGGACGCCCTCACCCCCGAATGGCGCGAGCTCATCCGCGGCTACGACTTCGCCATCGTGGCGCCGACACTGTCGCCGTCCACCAAGCTTGGGGCGGACGCCGCCCCCTAGCGGATCTCCGCGGTCAGCCTCGGCGACCGCGATTGGACGTGGGTAAACTTCATCCGCCAACACGGCATCTCAAAAGGACACGAGCATGCGAGTACGGATTCCGGCCCTGGCCATCCTGATGGTGGCCGGCTGCGCCACGAGCCCCCGCACACCCCCGCCGCCGCCGATCACGCGCGTGGGGTTCGACAGCGGCGTGCACGCCGACCGGGTGTCGGCGTGTGCGTTGGATGCCCTGGGCGGCGACTACCGCATGCGCCGCACTGCGCCTTGGCTGTACCAGATCTTCCGACCGCAGACCCCGGGGGCTGGTGACATGGGCTGGTACATCTTCAATGACGGCAATGGCGGCAGCAAGATTCGTTACCCGGACAGCTTCCAGGGCAGCGAGGAAGAAGCGCAGGTGCGCCAGTGCGCGGGCATGGCACCGAACGCGGCGTCATGACCCAGAGTGGTGCACAGGTGAGCGCCCTGCCAGCAGCAGCGCGATCAATGCGGCGCGCACGCCCCTGAATGCAAAAAGCCACCGCCGAGGACATCCTGGTCCTCGGCGATGGCGCCCCTACGCGTGTTGCGGTGGCCTCAGCGCTCGGCGGGCGGCTGGCTCTGTGCAGCCGGCGCCTGCGCCGCCGGTTCGGCCTGGCGTGCGTTCAACTGCTGCTGCAGGTTGTCGCGCATTTCAGTGAAGGCGCGACCCGCCGGGGTCTCGGCCAGCCCGGCCAGCGCGTTGCGCATGCCGTCGGCGTTGCCTTCGCGCGCGGCATTGAACAACGAAGAGAGGACGCTGTTGCCTTCCTTCTCGGCCTGCGGCGCCTTGGTCTGCTCACGTGCCTGGTCCAGCGCGGCATGGGTCTTGGGACCCACCACGCCATCGGCGCTCAGGCCCTTGTCGCGCTGGAACGCCTTGACCGCTTCTTCGGTGTGCGCGCCGAACTTGCTGTCCACGTCCAGCGGCTTGCCGTTGCGGTCGGTGTAGCCGAGCTTGTTGAGCGATTCCTGCAGGGCATGCACGCTGCTGCCGCGGCTGTCTTCGCGCAGGGTCGGGTGCGACTGCGCGGTCGACTCGGCCTTGCCCGGTGCAGCGTTCGCCGCAGGCGCGCGTTCGCCCGCAGTGGCGCGGCCGCCGCCGTCCTTGATCAGGTCGCGGCCATTGGCCAGCGGATCGGTGGCGAACAGCTCCACGCCGCGCGCGTGCTTGCGGTCCAGGTAGCCCTGCAGCGGGATCATCTCCACGCCTTCGCCACTGCGCGACTGGCTCACCTTGAGCTGGCCGTCGGTGGGATCACGCACCACCATGGTGATGTGGTCGATGCCGTTGAAGCGGCCCCGGTCCCAGCCCTTGGCGCCGTTGTCCTCGCCGATGATCATGCCCTCGCGCAGCGAGTTGGCGGTGATCTCCTTGCCGGACATCAGGGTGCCCGAACGCTCGGACGCCTTCTGGATGATCCCGGCCGCATGGTCGAAGCCCGGGCTGAACTGGTCGGCCTTGGTGAACACATCGCGACCGGCCTTTTCGTTGATCTCGGCCATGCTCTGGTTGGCCAGGCGCACCACCCAGCCGGAGCAGTCCACTGCACCGGACTCGGGCTTCTTGTCGCCGAAACCGTACTTGACGTGGTCGAACTGCTTGGTCAGTTCGTAGGCACGGTTGAGCTCGATGCCTTCACCACCGGTGGCCGGTGCGGCCGGCTGCGCGGGCGCGACGGGCTCGGCCGCAGCCTTGGCCGGTGCAGCGGTGGCCGCAACAGCGGCGGTGCCCGCCACGGCAGCAGCGCCTGCAGCCACGGCGGCTGCCGCCGGTGCCTGCGCCGGAGCGGCCTGCGCATGGCCGGGCGCCTGCGAACGCAGCGCCTGCAGGGTGTCACGACCGGCCACGCCGTCCACGGTCAGGCCGTGGTCGCGCTGGAAGTTCTCCACTGCGTGGCGGGTGTTGTCGCCGTAGGACCCGTCGGTGCCCAGCGCCTTGCCGTTGCGGTCGGTGTAGCCGAGCGCGTTGAGCTGCTGCTGCAGCTGCTCGACCGGTGCACCGCGTTCGTTCGGCGAGAGCATGCCGTCGGCCATCGGATCACGCGCGGCGCGCGACGGCGCAGCGGCGGTGTGGCTGAGCGTGCCGCTCGGCAGGCCGCGCGTGGCCTCGTCGGCATACCCCTGGTAGCGATCCATGTGGTCGCCCATCTTGGCGTAGGCGCTCTGCAGCGAGATGCTGCCATCGCCGTACAGCGCCGGGTTGCCGGAGATCACTTTGCTGCTCAGCACGCTGTCCACGCGCGCATTGGGGTTGTCGCGCAGCTTGGACAGGAAGCTGACCGCATCGGTCGAGCCCAGGTTGTGCATGGCGTAGACATTGGCGTCCACGTCCTTGCCGCCGTACTGCGAGGCGCGCTCGATGTTCTCGCGGGTGAACTCGGCCAGCATGCCCGCCTGCAGCTTGGTGTTCTCGCGCAGCTTGGGCGAGTTGGTCTGCTCCTTGGTCATGTCGGCGGCATTGGCCACGCCGTACTTCTCGCCGTACTTCTGCACCATGTCGTGCCAGGTGCCATTGAGGAACTGGCCGTAGCCATGCGCCGAGGAAATGGCCTTGGTGCCGTCGTACTGCGTGACCGTGTTGAGCTCCGGCTTGGAGGTGGAGATCGGCCGCGCATTCGGATTGAAGCCCGACTCGAAGCCGGCGATCTTCACCATCACGTCCACGTCGATCCCGGCCGTCTTGGCCGCCGCTTCCAGTTCCTGCCGGTGCGCTGCCCAGCGTTCGTCCCGATTTGACATAGTAAGTTTCCTTTTAGTGATTCAGCTGAACATCGAAATGAGGCGTTACGGCGCCCCGGGGTAGACCTGCTGCTTGGGGTCGAAGGCAATCACCGACGTCGCCGCCGCTGCACCATCCCCCTGGCGGGTCGCCTTGATGGGATAGAAACCATCGACCGGCGTGCCGGTCGGGTCGATCTGGATCTGCACGACTTCGCTCGGCGAGTCTTCGCTGCTCTGCGCGATGCGCGAGACATCGCGGAACACACCGGCGACCGGCACCAGCAACGTGTACTGGGTGACGGTCACGCCCTGCCAGGTACCGCCGGCGGTGCCCAGCCAGCCATGCCGATCCGGGCCGACCTGCACCAGCTGCGCGTCGCGGCAGCCGCAGTCGCCGGCCTGGCCCTGGTCGATGGCCGCGGTGGCGGCCAGCGGCGTCCACTTGCCATCGGCGGTGACGGTGGCGGCGAACGCGCCGCGCAGCCCCGGATCCACCAGCGAGTAGGTGTCCGCGTTGGGATCGCTGTAGGTCTGGAAGTACACCTGGGTACCGGAGGCGGCGGCCACGACCTTGGGCGTGTCCGGCTTCATGCAGTAGTCCAGCGTGTCGTTGGCGCCTTCGAAGCTGTGCGACCAGCAGCCGGTGGCGGCGTTGAAGGCCTTTTCGCCGTACGCCTTGCGCAGCATCCCATCGACCACGGCCTGCAGCTGCTCGGCGCTGAGCGCGACCGGTGCGGCGGCGGTGGGCGTGGCCGCGGCGGCAGTAGCCGGTGCGGTGGCCGCCGCCGCCGCGGGCGCGGTCGACGGTTCGCCTGCGGGCGCCTGCGCCTTGCAGGCGGTCAGGCCGGCCACCAGGCAAACGCCCAGCCACAGGGCGTGGCGCGCGGGAAGGGCGCGGGTGGAACGCGCAACGGAAATCACAGCCGGCTGTTCAAGGGCGGTATGCATGGTGTCGTCTCAGGGAAAATCGGCCGCGGCCGATGAGGAAAAGAAGCGCCCCGCGTCGTGCCTGCCTGCCACGGCCGGTCCGCGCACGATGGGCGCGCAGGACAACGGAAACGACAAAACGGCGCCGTCATGATTGACGTTCGCTGGGCGGTGCTGGCCGGGGAGGGCCAGACGATCGAAAAGGGTGAGTGCGGAGTGAAGAAATGTCTTCCGCGGACCGACCCGGGTAGTGTCCGTATGCATCGCGATCTCCATGCGTGCCACGCGGCAGCGCAAGCGCTGCCACGTATTGGCCGATCCGGACCACATCCTTGGGTCCGCTACCGGGAGATCGGCCGGTAGGTGTTATGGCCGGGATCGTAACGGTACTCGGTCGCGTTGTCACCCCCCGCCGTCTTCACGCGCAGGGCCGGCAGGTCCGAGCCGTCGACCGGCACCAGCTCCAACGGCGCTGCTGCGGCGGCCGGGACGGTGCCGAGGTAAGTCCACTTGCGCTCCTTGGTGCCCTGCAGTTCGTGCGGGTTGAACACCAGCATCTCGAACGCGGGGCTGGCGGCATCGCTGGTGCCCGCACGGGTGGGCAGTGCCAGCAACACGCGCCCGGATGCAGTGGTGAAGGTCTGCGGCTTGCGTGCCGTGTCGATCGCGTTGCCCTGCTCGGCCTGGCCGAACTCACCGATGTACGGCTCGCTGCCCTGCAGCGTCCAGGCGTTGTTGCCATCAGCCACGTAGGTGGCATGGGCGAGGGTCACCTTGGCGGCGGGATCGATGCGGCCACTCTGGCGGTCGGCGCCGTACCGAGTGGGGGTGAACCAGGCAAAGCCGGTGTAGTAGCGCTTGCCATCGGCCTGGAATTCCAGGCCATGCCAATAATGGATCTTGCTTCCGTTTTCCACGTCGTAACTCAATGCGCCACCGCCGTCGATATCGCTGATCGCGGTCAACACGCTTTCCGCGCTGGGGGCCGGTGCGGTAGTGGGCTGCTCTGCGGCTGCGGTGGGGGCAGGTGCCGCGGCGGGTGCAGGCGCTGCCGGCGTGGCGGCGACCGGTGCCGACTCAGTGCCTGCGCCGCAGCCGGCAAGGACCAGCGCAGTGGCCACGGAAAGAAGGGAAAGACGAATGCGGCTTGGCATGAACGCACCTTCATGGATGGAAAGCCGGAGTCTAGCGGAGGCGCTTTGAATGCGCTTTGACGTGGCTTCGCCTGAGGACGCCCCCGGTGGGGGGCCTATAAGACCGCCCGCTGTCGGGAGGGCTTGACGATATTCCTATGGCCTAAACGTGATCGCAGGGGGCGCTCTGGCTAAGAGGGCAGTTGAAGATAGGCGGTTGCCTGGACAGTGGGGAAGTTGGAATGACGAAAGTTCACTTTGTGATTATTAGCGTGGAAATTTGAGGCGGTGATTTCTGGTGGGGCTCACGACACCGCGCCGGCTGCCAGCGCGGCAGACGAGTGTTTCGGCAGGGGGGCGCCTGGGGACGGTCCTGCCTGCAGGCGGCAGCACATTGCACTGCCATGATCGCTTCGGCCAGGTCACCCGCAAGGTGCAGACCGTGGGCTGGCACCGCGGTTTACTATGATCCGGTGAATAACGTAAAGGTTGTGGTGGGAGTCAATGGGGTTGTTACCGCATTCCAGGTACCAGGTCGGATTCACTGCCTACCCAAGCGCTTCTCTTTGGTTCTCTGGTAGTCAAAAATCCTGCGAGGTGATTTGACATGAGGCCGCAGCGCGCACGGGCGAGGCTGGACAATGAGAAGGTTAATCCTGAGAGAAACAGAAGGTTGGTGCTGCCTCTGTTTCGGCGAAAGCACGACTACGGCAATTTCGACCTCGGCGAACTGATGCCGGGGCTCGAGGCGTTCGGAATAACAACGGTCAAGCGTTTAAGGTTGTCTGATGAAGAAACACAGACGATCCATTCTTGATGAGGAGCGGACGAAAATGTCGCGTGTCGAGACGCTGCATGTATTGCGTCAGTTCGACCGTAGAGGGATCGACGCCCGTTCCAATACCTCATGGTATGCAATCGTCGGCTTGGTAAGGCAGGCGATGGAGAGGGAGTTTGGCTGTGAGGCGATGCTGTCTTTTCACGTAGATGGCGGATCCAATGAGCCACCGTCAGGTGTGCCTGACGCGTAGTCCGGTTGCTTCACGGCGCCTCTATCGATGTCGCAGGTCTCTTCTGAGTTCGCCTGTCCTCGCCGTTTGGATGGCTGCAACGCATGGGGGCGGCAAGGTCTTCCACACGGCGCATGGAACCTCGCCCTTGGGCGCGGGAATACCAACGCAAGCAGAGGAGCGTCATCAATGGGACTGTCGCGTGTTCTGGTGAGCAGTGTGCTCCTGGCCCTGCTGCCGGGGTGCAGCGAAGATCCTGTCGGCGAGAGCTATCCGTTGGGCAGGAATGGAGCGCAATGCCGTTTCTACAAGGGGTTTGATCGCCGTCCTCCCGCGGTAGTGGTGGATGGGCTGCGCGCGCGCGGATTGGATAGTCGCAGGCTCATTGGCAGGACGGTCTGTGGTGATGTGATTGGCTGGCAACTTCTCCCCCTGGGGGCGGACATCAACACTATTCCACCTCCCGATGTTTACAAGGACGTCTGGTTGGAAGGTGATGGCTCCGTGGTGGTCAGTCCTGACGACTTCGCCGGGGACGCGGTGCGCAATAAGGGGGCAAACCGGTAAGTGAGAGGTCGACGATGCTGGTTGCCACCGTGGGGGCCTGTTCCGAATGGGTACGCCATGCTCGCGGCGGTGGAAGGCGCGCCAGGCGCTCAGCCGCCACATGCTCCCGCGCGGAGCGCGGCACGTGACCCTGACGAGGCGTGTTGATCCACGTGGACGTGGATGCCTGGCACACCCTCCGCCACGCGATGCGGCCTAGTTCCGTCCCATCGACAGGAACACATCCAGCGGGACATCCGACCAACCGCCGGCCTGCAGTGGTTCCATCGGTTCCAGCTGCGGCAGTGCTTTCAGCGGGGTGAGCTGTTGAAGGCCCTTGATGCGCTCCACGCGCGTGCGCCGCCTGATCACGCTTTCAGTGAATCCAACCGCGTAACCGTCATGGTCCACGACCACGCGGTTCTTGAGCCACCCCAGGTGCCTGCCGTTGAAGCCATAGAGGGACTGTCCATCCACGTAGGCCACCGGCTGCCCATCCCACAGGTAGACGGTCATCTGCTGGTCGGTGTCCAGGTAGGCAACGGCGTACCCACGGATGTCGTAGAGCGACAGCTGCAGGGCGTGGCCGATGGAAGGCATCAGCAGCAGGGTGGCGCACGCCCAGGCAAGGAGTTTTCTCGGGAACATGGCGGCCTCGGCTAGCGTTGCGGGTCGGCTGCACCGTTCGGCGTGGGCTGAGCCGTCGCGGACGGCGGCGCCGGGGTGGTCGTGTCGCGCAGACGTTGGCGAAGGCGATCGTTGCTGGCCTGGAATGTCTGCACCAGCGTGTCGCAGGCCTGTCTGGATGCGCCGCACTTGATCGACATCCCGATCTCGACCCCGCCATCGCGCTGGACCAGGGTGCGCTTGACCATCGAGGGGTGCATTGCGTTGCCCGGTGCGGTGATCGACCACAGCACGTGCCCCTGGTGATCCTGGAGCGCGAACCAGTCGTTCTCCAGTCGCTCGCTGACGTGGGGGGACGCGCGCAGCGCGACGAGCGCGGCCTCCGGGGACGCGTAGGGAATCGCGTCGCCCTCGCCGTCCATGGGTCCGGCGTGCGCACCTGCGCCCACGCTGGCGAGCCACACTGCCAGCGCGATCGTCCCGTTCTTCCAGCGCATCCTGCTTTCTCCCCTGGGCGCCAGGCCCTGACCGGCATGGTATTGCCCCGTCCACCCGGTCGCCAGCGCTGGCCGCGGTCGCCTCCTTGCGCGCACCTGCCTAACGCTGTTAGATTCGCGCCCCTAACATCGTTAGGCAAGGGCCAGCAGGTGCGTCAGCCGATTGGGCGGGAAAACATCGTCGAGGCGGCCTTCCGGATCCTGGATGAGGCGGGGCTGGAAGGGGTGACCCTGCGCAAGGTGGCCTGTTCGCTGGGCATCCGTGCGCCCTCGCTGTACTGGCATTTCAAGAGCAAGCAGGCGCTGATCGACGCCATGGCCGACGCGATGATCTGCGACGTCGCCCGCGCGATCCCGGCCGGCCAGCCGTGGCGGCAGACGCTGCTGCAGATCGCCCGTGAATTCCGGCTGGCGTTCAAGGCCCGGCGTGACGGTGCGCGCGTCTACGCCGGTACGTTCCTGGCCACCGAGAACGTGTTGCGGGTAGGCGAGGCGAGCATGGCCGCGCTGGCCGGCGCCGGCGCCCCGATCCGCTTCGCCGCGACCGCCTCGATGGACCTGGTGTACTACACGATGGGCTTTGTGATCGAAGAACAATCGTGGCCGGGCGACGGCAGCATGGAGGCGCTCGGTGAAACGTTCATGGCCCTGGCCGAGGAGCGTTTCCCGCACTGCTGGCAGGCCCGTGATGTCTGGAGCGAGGTCGACTTCGACACGCGCTTTGAGCAGGGGCTGGGCCTGATGCTCGATGGCATCGAACGGCGTCTGGCCGCCACCCCCTGATGTTCCCCTCCCGTTACCGCTGCACCGACACGGAAGCCCCACCGATGCGTGACCGACTCCTCCGCTGTTCTTCCCTGATCCTGATCGCCGCGCTGTTGTCGGCCTGTGGCGGCAAAGACGAGGCGGCCTCGGCCGAGGCCGCCAGCGCAAGCGCGGCGTTGCCGGTCTCGCTGGCCACCGCGCAGTTGCAGCCGATGGCGCGCACGGTGCTGGTGTCCGGGCCGGTCACCGCCTATGAGGAAATGCAGCTCGGGGTGGAGATCACCGGCCAGCGCGTGACCGCGTTGCCGGTGGACGTGGGCCAGTGGGTGAAGCAGGGCCAGGTGCTGCTGCAGTTGGACCACCGCACCCTGGACAGCGAGCTGGCCCAGGCCGACGCCTCGCTGCGCCAGGCGCAGGCCTCGCAGGAGCTGGCGCGGATGAACTACGAACGCAGCGCCAAGCTGGAGGCCCAGCAACTGATCAGCGCCAGCAGCCTGGACGAACTGCGCGCAGCGCGCATCAATGCGGAAGCGCAGACCTCCACCGCCCGTGCGGCACGTGACGCGGCCAAGCTGCGCCGTGATTTTGCCGACCTGCGCGCGCCGGCCGATGGCTTGATCTCCAAGCGGCTGGTGCAGCCGGGCCAGGTGGTGTCGGCCGGCACCGAGCTGCTGCGCCTGATCCGCGACGGCCGCCTGGAATGGCGCGCGGAGTTGCCGGAGAACCAGTTGGCCGACGTGGCCGTGGGCAACACCGTCGAACTGCCCTACGCCGGCCAGGTGGTCAGCGGACGTATCCGTGCGGTCACCCCCGGGGTGGATGCGCAGACCCGGACCGGCACGATCTACGCCGACCTGCCCACGCCCGACCCGCTCAAGCCGGGCATGTACGTGGAAGGCCGCATCGTCACCGGCGACGGCCAGGCGCTGACCATCCCCACGGCGGCGATCGTGCAGCGCGATGGCCACAGCTATGTGTTCAGCGTCAACGACAAGCAGCAGGCCGCCCGCCACCGCGTGCGTACCGGCCAGGCCGTCAACGGCCAGACCGCGATCCTGGAAGGACTCAAGGCCGGCGACAAGGTGGTGGTGGACGGCGCCGGCTTCCTCGGTGAGGGCGACCGCGTGCGCGTGGTGGCCGCGACCAGGGCTGCCGCGCGATGAACATCTCCGCCTGGGCGATCAAACGCCCGCTGCCTGCGCTGCTGATCTTCTTCGTGCTGTGCGTGGCCGGTCTGTGGGGCTTCCATCAGCTGCCGGTGGCGCGCTTCCCGGACATTGCCTTCCCGATGACCACGGTCACGGTGACCCAGCCCGGCGCGTCGCCGAGCCAGCTCGAAGCCGAGGTCACCCGGAAGGTCGAGGACTCGGTGGCCACGGTCAACAACGTCAAGCGCGTGATCTCCTCGGTCAGCGAAGGCGTGAGCACCACCACCATCGAGTTCCAGCTGGAGGCCGACCTGGCCACCGCGCTGGACGACACCCGCGATGCGGTCACCCGCATCCGCACCGACCTGCCGCAGGACATCCAGGAGCCGGTGATCTCCAAGGTGGATATCGGCGGCTCGCTGATGACCTACGCGCTGGTCGCCCCGCACATGACGCCCGACGAAGCCAGCTGGTTCGTCGACCGCGACATCGCGCGCGCCATGTACGGCGTGCCCGGCGTGGCCCGGGTCACCCGGGTGGGGGGCGTGCAACGCCAGGTCCGCGTGGACCTGGACCCCAACGCGCTGATCGCCATGGGCATCACCGCCGGGGACGTGTCCCAGCAGCTGGCGCGGATCCAGGTCGAGCGTGCCGGTGGCAAGGCCGAGATCGAGGGCGCGCAGCAGACCATCCGCACGCTGGGCACGGTGGGCGATGCCCAATCGTTGCGCGACTACTCCATCGCCTTGCCGGACGGGCGCGCGGTGCGGTTGTCCACCCTGGCCACGGTCACCGATGCCGCCGCCGACCCGACCGAAGCCGCGTTGCTGGACGGCGGCGACGTGGTGGCGTTCTCGATGTCGCGCACGCGTGGTTCCAGCGAGGTCAAGGTGGAAGCCGGCGTGCACGCCGCGCTGGACACGATCAAGGCCGAACATCCGGGTATCGAGTTCCGCCTGGTCACTACCGCCATCGACGAAACCCACCGCTCCTACGACTCGTCGATGACGATGCTGTACGAGGGCGCGCTGCTGGCGTTGCTGGTGGTGTGGCTGTTCCTGCGCGACTGGCGCGCGACCTGGGTGGCGGCGCTGGCCTTGCCGTTGTCGATCATCCCCACCTTCGCGGTGATGTACTTCTTCGGCTTCACGCTGAACATGATCACCCTGCTGGCGCTGTCGGTGGTGGTCGGCATCTTGGTCGACGATGCGATCGTGGAGATCGAGAACATCGTGCGCCACCTGCGCATGGGCAAGCCGCCGCTGGAGGCCGCGCGCGAGGCGGCCGGCGAGATCGGCAACGCGGTGATCGCCACCTCGCTGACCCTGGCGGCGGTGTTCGTGCCGGTCGCCTTCATGCCCGGCATCGCCGGCAAGTTCTTCCGCGAGTTCGGCTGGACCGCGGCCACCGCGGTGCTGTTCTCGCTGCTGGTGGCACGCCTGCTCACGCCGATGATGGCCGCCTACCTGCTCAAGCCGCATGGCGAGGAGAAGCCCGATTCGAGGCTGATGGTCTGGTACCTGGGCTGGGTGGACGCCGCGCTGCGCCACCGCGGGCGCACGCTGTGGCTGGCCACCGGGTTGTTCGTGGCCTCGCTGGCGCTGGTGCCGTTCATCCCGGCCACCTTCATCCCGCAATCCGACCTGGGCCGCAGCAACCTCAGCCTGGAACTGCCGCCAGGCACCCGGCTGCAGGAGACGGTGGGCGTGGCCGAGCAGGCGCGCGCGCTGCTCAAGGACATGCCCGAACTGAAGCAGGTGTACACCGCCGTGGGCAGCGTGCTGGACCTGGGCGACCCCAGTGCCACCGGTGTGGGCGAGGCACGCAAAGCCACGCTGGTACTGGATTGGGGCACCGCCAACACGCGCGACCGCGACCAGCGCGCGCTGGAGCGCGAGGCCCGGCAGAAGCTGGCCAACCTGCCCGGCGTGCGCGTGAGCTATGTCAGCTCCGAGCCCGGCAACCTGCTGCAGCTGGTGCTGTCCGGCGATGATCCGCAACGCCTGCAGGACGCCTCCACGGCGCTGGAGCGCGACCTGCGCGGCATCCAGGGCCTGGGCAGCGTGACGTCGACCGCCTCGCTGCTGCGCCCGGAAGTGCAGATCGTGCCCAACGCCGCACGCGCGGCCGACATGGGCGTGGCCACCGCGGACATCGCCGAGGCGGCGCGCATCGCCACCGCCGGCGACTACGAGCAGCGCCTGGCCAAGCTCAACCTGCCCGATCGCCAGGTGCCGATCCGGGTTGGCTTTGCCGAGGCTACGCTGGCCAACCCGGCCCTGATCGGCCAGTTGCGCGTGCCCGGCCGCAACGGTCCGGTGCCGCTGGCCGCGGTGGCCGATATCCAGCAGGGCAGCGGTCCCTCGCAGATCTCGCGCTACCAGCGCCAGCGCAACGTCACGCTCACCGCCGAGCTCAACGGCCGCCCGCTCGGCGATGTGATGACCGAAGTGCAGGCATTGCCCAGCGTCAAACAGCTGCCACCCGGGGTGACCTTCCTCAACACCGGTGATGCCGAAGTGTTCGTCGAGCTGTTCATCGGCTTCCTGTTGGCGATGGCCGCCGGCCTGATCTGCATCTACATGGTGCTGTTGCTGCTGTTCAACCACGCGCTGATGCCGGTGACCATCCTCGCGGCGGTGCCGTTGTGTGCCGGCGGTGCGTTCGGCGCGCTGCTGATCACCCAGAACATGCTCTCGCTGCCGGCGCTGATCGGCCTGTTGATGCTGATCGGCATCGCCACCAAGAACTCCATTCTGTTGGTGGATTACGCGGTGATGGCCGAGGACGAGCACGGCATGAGCCAGCACGACGCGCTGATTGATGCGTGCCGCAAGCGCGCCCAGCCGATCATCATGACCACCCTGGCGATGGGCGCGGGCATGATGCCGATCGCGCTGGGCTTCGCCGGCGATTCCAGCTTCCGCGCGCCGATGGCGATCGCGGTGATCGGTGGCCTGATCACCTCCACGCTGCTGAGCCTGATCGTGATCCCGGCGGCGTTCACCGTGATGGATGACCTGGGCAACTGGCTGTCGCGCAAGTTCCACCGGCGCCCGTCGCACCCGGTGGCTGGCGGCGCGGAGTAGGCGCGCACGCCAGCCACAAGGCAGCACTGGGCCAGGCATGAAATCCCGTGGCAGGCACAGGGCGCCTGCCACGACCACCCCGATACACTCGGCACTCGTCCCGCGAAGCGCCGCCATGCTCGACCGTAGCGTCGTCCTGATGTGCCGGTGTGCCCTGTCGACCGCGTGTTCCAGCGCGTCGGCGGCAGAGGAAACACTGCTCGGCGTTGCGCCGCTGGCTGGCGATGCGGTGGCGGTCGCGCAGCTGGCCAGCCACGTCAAACGCAGCACCACGTGCGCGTAATGCAAGCGCAATGTCATGGGGAAGTCACCGGCGCTGCCAATACTCCGCCGGTCGCCCACTACCCCCACCGACCCGATGCGCGCCTCTGGCCACTGCCCTCGAATCTCGCTGCTCGCCCTGTTGCTTTCTTCCGCCGTGCAGACCATGGCGGCCGAGCCCGCGCCCGCCGATGAGGCCCGCACGCTCGACCAAGTGCAGGTCATCGGCCAGGCCACCAGCTACGCCAAGACCACCGTCAGCCAGGAAACCCTCAACCGCCAGCAGATCCTGAGCAGCGTCAACACTGCGCTCAACGAGCTGCCGGGCGTGGTGGTCAGCGAAGCCGATGCCACCGGCTCGTCGGTGTGGGGCACGCAGATCAGCATGCGCGGCTTCGTCACCAACCGCGACACGCAGCAGATCGGTACCACCATCGATGGCCTGCCCAACGGTGGCTCGGGCTATGGCGGCGGCTCGCTGGCCAACCGCTACATCGACACGCTCGACCTGGAGACCATCGAAGTCAGCCAGGGCACCGCCGACATCTCCTCGCGCTCCAACGAGGCCCTGGGCGGCACGCTCAACTTCCTCACCAGCGATCCGCTGGCCGAGCAGCGCCTGCGCATGGTGGTGGGCGGCGGCGACAACGATGCACGCAAGTACTACGTGCGCTACGACACCGGCCTGCTCGGAGGTCACACCCGCGCCTGGGTCAGTGCGTCGTCTTCGCGCGTCAACGACTGGATCGACGGCAGCGGCCATGTCAGCAACGACCACATCGCGGCCCGGTTCGTCACCGAGCTGGAGCGCTGGACCCTCAGCGGCTACGCCTCCTACAACGATGCCGACGAGCCCGAATACACCAGCGTGAGCCCGGTCGCGTTCGCCACCCACCCGGACCGCGATGGCCTGACCGGCACGCTCACCGGTATTCCCTACCTGGACCAGAACTACCGGTCCGGATCGCGCGCGCTGCGCGAGAACACCTTCGGCTACCTGCGCGGTGCGTTCGACGGCGGCAATGGCGTCAAGGCCACGTTGACCGGCTACGCGCACAGGATGGAGGGCCGCGGCGACTGGTTGCCGCCGTACCTGGTGCAGGCGCGCAACGATGGCGTCGGCCAGCCGGAATCGGAATACCTCGGTGGCGGCACGGTGTATGGCGGCAGCGCGCTGGGCCAGTTCTACTTCGTCAACCCCGATGGAAGCGCCGCGCAGATGCGCGCCGGCTGCGTACCGCGCGCCGGTTTCAGCGCGGAATACGACCCCAACTGTTACGCCGCTGGCGTGCAGGGCGTGCAGTCCTACCGCCACTCGCACTACGACAACGACCGCGCCGGTGCCACCGCCGACGTGGAGTGGAAGCAGACCCTGGGCAGCGTGGACAACACCGTGCGTGGCGGCGTGTGGGTGGAGCAGTACGATCGCAGCGTGCGCCGCGACTGGCACCGCCTGCTCAACGTCGGCACCGACATCGGTTTTGATCACCAGCCGTACTGGGTGCAGTTCGAAGACCGCTACAAAACCAGCGAGCAGATGTACTACGTGGAAGACGTGGCCCGCGTCGGCCCGTTCAGTGCGCGCGTCGGCGTCAAGCAGTTCTTCGTCGACCAGAAGCGCAACCGGGTGATCGGCAACGCCGAGAACGTGCGGTCGGACTCCAGGTCCGATCCGCTGCTCTCCGCCGGTGGCACCTGGACCCTGCCCGTGGAAGGGCTGGAGCTGTTCGGTGGCTATTCGCAGAACTTCGCGGCGATCCCCTCCGGCGTGCTCGGCGAAACCGATGCGCAGCGCTTCGCCCGGGTCGAACCGGAAACCGCCGACAACATCGAGCTTGGCCTGCGCGTGAGCCGTTGGCCCTTGACCGGTTCGCTGACCCTGTACACCATCAGGTTCGACAACCGCATCGTCTACCTGCCGGCGCGGTTGGCCGATGGCATCGACTACCTGGACGAGACCGATGGCGTCTACGAGAACTTTGGTGGCGTGGAAAGCACCGGTCTGGAAGCCGCGCTCGGCTACGGCTGGGACAGCGGTTGGCGGGTCAACGGGGCCTACACCTATAACCGGTCCAAATACCTGGGCAGCGGCAACCTGGCGCGCGACACCGAACTGGGCATCGTCGATGGTGCGCAGGTGATCGGCCAGCCCAAGCACGTGCTGGTGGTCTCGGCCGACTGGCAGGGCGAGCGCTGGAATGCCGGCATCTCCGGTCGCTACCTCGGCGAGCGTTACCTGGATGCCTCCAACATCAACAAGCTGCCGTCGGCCACCGTGTTCAACGCCAACATCGGGTTCGACCTGCAGGGCCTGTCGCCGAAGCTGAAGGGCGTGGGTGCCAGCCTGGTGGTGAGCAACCTCACCGACCGCCGCTACCTGGCCGGCGTGGATGGCAGCGATTCCGCCTTCATCGGTGCCCCGCGCACGGTCGGCGTCTCGGTCCGGGTCGACCTGTGACCCGACGCGACACCCCCGCGCCGGACATCGGTCGCCGCCGCCTGCTGCAGGGCGGCGTCGGCGCCGGGCTGGCGGCCCTGCTGCCCAGCATCGCCCGTGCGGCGGCGATCGCCCCGCATGCGCGCAGCGGCAGCCTGGAGGATGTGCAGCACATCGTGGTGTTCATGCAGGAGAACCGTTCGTTCGACCATTACTTCGGCACCCTTCCGGGGGTGCGCGGGTTCGGCGATCGTTTTGTCATCCCGGCCGCGCCGCTGGCCGCGGGCCAGCCGCCGCGCACTGTATGGCTGCAGCCCAATGCGGCCGGTACGCGGGCCATCGCACCGTTTCCGCTGGATACCGCCGCGCAGTTCGGGGTGATGCGTGTGGAAGGTACCCCGCACACCTGGCCCGACGCACAGCGTGCATGGGACCACGGGCGCATGGCGCAGTGGCCGGCGGCCAAGCAGGACCATGCGATGGGCTACTTCCAGCGCGCCGACATGCCGTTCCAGTTCGCGCTGGCCGAGGCGTTCACCGTGTGCGATGCCTACCACTGCGCAATGCAGGCCGGCACCAATCCGAATCGCCTGTTCCTGTGGACCGGCCACAACGATCCGCACGCACGCGGCGGTGGCCCGGCCGTGGCCAACTCGCACGACAACTTCCCCGAGCTGGGCGGCAACCCGCAGGCCTACACGTGGACCACCTACGTGGAGCACCTGCAGAACGCAGGCGTGGACTGGCGCATCTACCAAGACATGGCCGACAACTTCACCGACAACCCGCTGGCCGGCTTCGAGACGTTCCGCCAGGCCTGGCGCGGCGCGCCCGGCCACGATGCGGCCCTGCGCGAACGCGGGGTCAGCACGCGCGGGTTGGCCCAGCTGCGCGAGGACGTGCTGAAGGGGCAGCTGCCGCAGGTCAGTTTCATCATCGCCGATGCCGCCGGCAGCGAACATCCCGGCCCCTCCAGCCCCGCCCAGGGCGCGGCGTACACCGCGCGCGTGCTGGATGCGCTCACCGCCGATCCCCAGGTGTGGGGCCGTACCGCGCTGCTGCTGATGTTCGATGAGAACGATGGTTTCTTCGACCACATGCCGCCGCCCGCACCGCCGTCGCCCGATCCCAGCGTGGCCGGTGGCTGGGCAGGCGCGTCGTCGGTCTCGACCGAGGGCGAGTATCACCGGCATCCGTCACCGGGCAACGAGAAGGCCGATCCGCTCGACCTGCGTGGCCGCCCCTATGGCCTCGGCCCGCGCGTGCCGCTGTATGTCCTCTCGCCGTGGAGCCGCGGTGGCTGGGTCGATTCGCAGGTCTACGACCATACCTCGGTGATCCGGCTGATCGAGCGCCGCTTCGGCGTGGCTGCACCGGCGCTGTCGCCGTGGCGTCGCGCGGTCTGCGGCGACCTGACCGGCGCATTCGACTTTTCGCGTGGCGACGCGCGGCCCTTCGTCGCGTCGCTGCCGGCCACCGCTGCCACCGCCGCGCGTGCGGCCGCGTTGCCGGGCCGTACCGTGCCGGTCGTGCCCGAGGGCCTCGCGCCGGCGCGGCAGGCGCCCGGGGTGCGCCCGGCGCGCGCGCTGCCGTATCGGCCGCAGGCGGGCATCGTGCTGGATGACGACCACGTGCGGCTGGACCTGGCCTGCGATGGCGCGGCGGCGGTGCTGCATGTCTACGACCGTCTGCATCTGGGCGCGATCCCGCGCCGCTACACGCTTGCCCCGGGCCTGCCGCAGCAGGCGCGCTGGGCCATCGATGACGCACGCGGCTACGACCTGTGGCTGCTCGGCCCGAACGGTTTCCATCGGCACTATCGCGGCCAGCCAGGCACCCAGGCACCGCTGCAGTCCCGCATCGACCGCGACGCTGGCCGCCTGCGCCTGTGGCTGCATAATCCCGGCGCGATGCCGCTGGCGGTCACCGTGCGCGCCGGTGCCTACGTCGAGGCCGCACCGCACCGGCAGCTGCGGATCGACCCGGGCGCCACCGTCGACATCGCCTGGGATGCCACGCCCAGCGGCGGCTGGTACGACCTGCACGTCGAGCAGCCGGGTGCGTCCCAGCGTCTGGCCGGGCGGGTGGAAGATGGCCAGCCGGGCAGCACCGACCCGGCGATGGGCGCCGAGCCGATGCGCTGGCTGGCCGACTGAGCAACGCGGGGCAGGCGCGCCCGAAAGGCCGGCCTCAGCCGTGGTGGCTACCGGCGGGCATCGCCTGGCCCGCGCCTGCCGCCGTCCACGCCCGCAGCCCCATCACCGCCAGCCCGACGAACACCAGGTACAGCCCGGCGGTGACGTCCAGCGACTTCACCAGATACATGCCCACGTAGATCACGTCGACGATGATCCACAACCACCACGTGGCGATGTGCCGGCGTGCCTGCCACCACTGCGCCACCAGGCTCAGCGCGGCCAGCATCGCATCCAGCCACGGGAGCGCGGCTTCGGTCCAGGTATGCATCGCCGCGCCGAGCACGAGCCCGAACGCGATGCCGATGGCCAGGTCACGCAGCAGCGTGCGCCGTGCCAGTGGTGCGATCACGATCGCACCGTCCTCCTGCGCGTGCCGGTGCCAGCTGAGCCAGCCGTACACCAGGAAGCCGCCGAACACGACCTGCAGCAGGGTGTCCGAGTACAACCGGGCCTCGGCGAACACGCCCCCGTACAGGGCCACCGCCACCAGCCCGACCGGCCATGCCAGCATGCGCCGGCGTGCCATCAGCCACACGCCCAGCAGGCTGGCCACGACCGCCGACCATTCCAGGATCGCCGCGGCGTTCATAGCCCGAACGTGACCGACAGCCGTGCCTGGCGCGGCGCACCGGCGAACAGGTAATAGTCACCGGCGCTGCTGCCGGTATCCCGCCAGTAGAAGCGGTCGAACACGTTGTGCACCGACAGGTTCCAGGTGACCGGATGCTCGCCCAGCGCGTGCTTGAAGCGCAGGCCGAGGTCGACCACGTGGTAGGCCGGCGCGCGCACGCTGCCGTCCACCGTGGCCGCGTTCGCCGACGCGTAGCGCCAGCCGCCGGTGACCGCCAGACCGGTGGCGAAGGGCAGCGCGTAGTCGGCATGCACGCTGGCGCGCAGCTTGGGTACGTTGACCAGCTGGTGGCCCTCATACAGCGCGGTGCCGGTGCTGCGCGCGCGCGCCTGCAGCGCGCTGACGCTGGCAGTGAGCACCAGGCCCTCGGCGAGCCGGCCATTGGCGGTCAGCTCCAGGCCGGTGTGGGTCTGCTGGCCTTCGGCGACGAAGGTATAGCCGGCGTCGCTGGCATCGGGCCTGGCGTACTGGAACGGCTGCGAGGTGCGGAACACGGCCGCGCCCAGGGTGAGTGCGTCGGCCGCGGCGTACTTGACGCCCACTTCGGTCTGGCGCGACAGCACCGGGGCCAGGAACGCGCCGTCGTTGGAGGTCCAGAACGGGGCTTCCTGGCCGAGCGAAATGCCGCGCACGTAGCTGGCGTACACATTCACTTCGTCGGTGGCGTTCCAGATCAGCGCGGTCTGCGGCAGGAAGCGCGACAGCCGGCTGCGGCGTTCCGGCGCGCCGCGCTTGTCGAAGGCGCGCTCGTCCAGGCGCACGAAGCGGCCACCGGCCAGCCATTGCCAGTCCTCGCCGAACTGCATGCGGTCCATGGCGAACAGCGCGGTCTGTGCGCTGTCCAGGCGCCGCACCGACGGGCCCGGCTGCAGCGGCGACGGCGCGAACACCGGCACCTGCGCATCGCCGATGTTGGCGGTGCCGACGTACTCGTTGACGTTGCGGCGCTTGTCGATGGTGCGCTCGAAACGATCGGCGCCGATGCTGAGGTCGTGGCCCACGCGCCCGGTGTCGATGCGCCCGCGCAGTTCGGCGCGTGCTTCCAGGTTGCGGCGGGTGTCGTCGGGGCTGCGGTAGTCGTAGACGTCGTAGTCGCCATCGGGCGCGAAGTAGTTGCCCGGCACGCTGCCATCGGCGCATTGCGCGGCGTAGTAGCAGCCATAGGCGAAGGCCACGTTGTCATCGATCACCGACCGGCTGTAGCCGGCCGACACCCGCGACTGCCACTGCGCATTGAACTGGTAGGTGTGCAATGCGGTGATGTTGGTGCTGTCGATGCCTACCGGCCGCTGCCAGGGCTGGTAGCCCAGCATGTGCTCGCGGTCCACGCCGCGCGGCAAGGTGCGGGCGCCGAGCAACTGGTAGCCGGAGGCCGAGCGCTGCGCGCTGGTCTGGTAGTTGGCATCCACCTCGAGCTTGCTGCGGTCGCTGATCAGCCAGTCGGTGGCCAGCGAGTAGAAATTGCGACGGCCCTCGGCGTGCTCGATATACGATTCGCTGCCATCCCAGGCCGCATTCACGCGCACGCCGACGCGCGGGGTCAGCCAATGCCCGGCATCCAGCGCCGCATAGCGCGAGCCTTCCGAGTCGGTGCCCAGGGTGACCGTGCGCACCTCGGCCGGACGCTTGCCCACGTAGTTGATGATGCCGCCGGGCGCCATCACGCCGGCGGCAAGGCCGGCCTCGCCCTTGAGAATCTCCACCTGCTGGATGTTCTCCAACGCCAGTCGCTGCTCGCCGGTGGTGCTCAGGCCGTTGAAGCGGTAGCCGGTGCCGGTATCCAGCGGGAAGCCGCGGATCGCGATGTTCTGGTAGTAGCCCACCGGCGCGTAGCTGTCGCCCAGCGAAGCATCGTTGCTGGCCAGTTCGGACAGCGTGCGCACCTGGCGGCTGTCCAGCAGCATGCGGTCCAGCACCGTCAGCGACGCCGGCGTGTCCTTCCAGTCGCCGCTGCCGAAGCTGCTGGTCTGGACGGTATCGGCCACCGGTTGCCGGGCCTGCACGCGCACGGCGGCAAGGTCGGTCGGGGAGCGTTCGGCGGCGTCGGGGGCGGCATCGCGGGCGTGCAGCGGCAGGGCGGCACACAGGGCGACGGTCAGCAGGGCAGGGCGGTAGCAGCGGTTCATTCGATTCGTCATCAGCCAGAAGAGACGAAGCGACGGCGCGCACGCACCGACCCATCCGGTCGTTGCGCCCACTGCACAAAGCTCCCTACGCCGGTATCAACCGGATCAGGTTCCAAGGGACTCTCTCAGCCTGGCTTCGCCAGGCACCCCCGCTTCGAGGGCTATTTCACCACAAACGCCGCGGCGCTGCCCGCCGGCGTTCAGGCGGCCGCGTGCAGCGCCGCGAGCAGGGCCTGCCCGTCGTGGCCCTGGAACCAGGCCGCATGGCCGAGCAGGAAGGTGTGGTAGGCCACGTCCGCGTTGGCCGGCGACCCGGTGACGCCCTCGAAGTACTCCACTTCGGACAGGGCAAAATCCAGGTGCACGATCGGCAGCAGGTCGGCCAGCAGGTGCACGCGCGCGGCCGACAGGGGCAGCACCTCGCGATAGCCGGCCAGCAGGGCCAGCGCGATCCCCGGCCTCGCGGCCGGGGCCGGCCGGTCGATCTCCAGCCAGGCAATGGCATTGCGCTCGATCGCGGTGGCCAGGTCGAACAGGGCACTGGTGGGCGAGGCCAGCCCGAAGTCGAGCACGCTCGCCACGGCCATCGTCTCGCCGTCGGCGCGCCACAGCAGGTTGGAGACGTGCCAGTCGTTGTGCGCCCACAGGCGCGGTTCGGCCTGCAGGCGGCCGGCCAGGCCGGCATGCCAGGGCAGCACCGCGCGCTGCAGGTCCGCGCGCCAATCGCGCCGGCCGAGATACGCTGCCAGGCCGGGACGCTGGTCGAGGTCGTGGGCGATCATGGCCAGCGGGTCGCGGGCACGGATCAGGTCGTCGCGCGCGACGAGAAGGTGGGTGCCGCGTTGGGGCGCGTGATAATCGGCGGCCGCCTGGTGCAGGCGTGCGAGCATGCGGCCGGCCTCGTGGGCCTGGGCGATCGCGGTCAACGGCGTCCACGACGGCGCATCGCGGTACACGTCCTCGCCCCGGCCCAGGGTGTGCACTTCGTAGGTCCAGCCGTCGTGCGCCAGCGCGGTGCTGCCGTCGGCCGCGCGCAGCACCTGCACCACCGGCAGGCCCGCTGCACCGAGGTGGGCGATGAAGCGGTGTTCCTCGGCCAGCGTCGCCGCGCTGCGCACGCTGCCGTGGTGGCGCTTGACGAACACCTGCCCCGCGCCGGTGTCCACCAGGGCGGCCGCCGACAGCGGTCGCGGGCTGTGCCAGCGCAGGCGCGCCTGGCCGTGCCACTGCGGGTACTGCCCGGCCAGCCAACCGATCTCGGCCTCGTCGAGCGCCGGCCAGTCGGCGTCCACGGCATCGTTGTTGAGGCCCTGGACGAGGTGGGGAGCGTTGTTCATCGGGACGTGCGACGGGGGCGGTGCTGCTGCCGGGCGCCTAGGGTAGCGCGATACCGCCGGGGCCCGGAACGCAGAACGGGCGGGTCATCGACCCGCCCGCTGCTGCTACGGCTGTGTCGACACCGCTGGCGGTATTACCAGCCGCGGCCGTGTCGGCGATCCCAGTCGCGGTGGCCGCGGTCATGGCGACGGTCGCGGTCGTAGCCATAGCGACGGTCATGGCGGCGGTCATCGTAACGACGGTTGTCGTAGCGACGGTCATACCGGTTGTCATGGCGATCGCGGGTGGTCAGGTTGCCGATCGCGCCGCCGGCGACGGCACCGCCCACGGTGGCGGTCGGGTCGCCGTTGGAAATCAGGTGGCCGGCCACGCCGCCCACCACCGCGCCCACCACGGTGCGCTTGTCCTTGCGGGACATGGCGCTGGCGTCGCTGATGGTGGCCAGGCCGGCGGTCAGGGCCAGGGCCATGGCCAGTCCACGAAGGCTGAGTGCGGAAATGTTGAGCATGTTCGGTTCTCCTGTCAGGTGCTTGCCACGGTCGGGAGGTGTGGCGACTGCCTGCCCACCGGCCTTGGCTACCACGCTGGGGGCCGGACATTGCCGGAACATTGCCCCGGTGGACCGCTCAGCGTGCGTATTCATCTAGCGGCAGGACGCATGAAGCGGCGCTGAAAAAAGCCTGACCTGCGCATGAATCCGGCGCCGGTACATGCGCTGACGGGCGTCAGATTTCGCCGTCGCGCAGGTAGTCGAACAACTCGGCATCGCCCTTCAGCCCAAGCTTCAGCATCGCATCGCCCTTCTGGCGGCTGATCGTGCTCACGCTCTTGTGCAGCTGCAGGGCGATTTCCTTCACCGTCTGCCCACTGCCGAGCAGGCGCAGCACTTCCACTTCGCGCGGTGACAGCGGCTTGGTGCCCACGTCACCCACGTTGTGGGTGCCAATGGCATTGATGCGTTCCTTCAGGGTGCGGCTCACATACGGCACGCCGCGCTGCACGGTCTGGATGGCCAGGGGCAGCTCTTCCATCGAGGAGGTCTTGTCGACCAGGCCCAGCACGCCGGTGGAGACCACCATGCGCAGGATCGCCAGGTTGTTGGAGACGCTCAGCATCAGGACCGGCAGGTCCGGGAAACGCCGCCGGATCATGCCGATCATGGTGAACCCGTCGGCCTGCTGGCTGCCGGGCATCGAGTAGTCGGTCACCAGTACGTCGCACGGGTGCTGGGCGAGCGCGGCGAACAGTTCGTCGGCGCTGCTGGCTTCGGCCACCACCGTGCCGACCCCGCTGGATTCGATCACGGCCTTGGTGCCGATACGGACCACCGGATGATCGTCGGCGATGATGATGCGCAAGGTCATGGATTAGTATGGTCGCCGAGGCGGACGCCGCATGGGTCGTGCCGTGGTGGAAACATCATTCTACGGAGATCAGACCGCATGCGTACCCCGGTTGTCCGCTGGCTGGTTCTGCTGATCCTTGCATTCATGCCGATGTGGGCGATGGGCGCCGATGTGCCCGCGACCACCGCGTCGCTTTCGCCCCGCCAAAGTGAATGGCTTGGACGGCACCCTACCATCATCCTGGGCATTTACGACAGCGGTTGGCCGCCCTTTGAATCCATCCAGAACGGCCGTCCCCAAGGCCTGGGCTACGACTACCTGAGCCTGCTGGCGACGCGGTTGGGGCTGCGCGTGGAGGTCCGCACCTACCCCAGCTGGACCGCCGTGCTCGACGCGGCCTGCCGGGGCGAGGTGGACGTGGTGATGAACGTCACCCTGACCGCCGACCGTACCCGCTGCATGGTCTACACCCAGCCCTACATCGAGGCACCGTTGGCGGTGGTCGGACGCCCGGACGACACCCGCACCTCGACCGACCCGGACCTGCAGGGCCTGCGCGTGGTGACCGAGGGGGAGTTCGTCACCAGCGACCAGGTGCGCGCGCGGTTTCCGCGGGCGGTGCGGATCAACGCCGCCGATACCCTGGCAGCGCTGGGCATGGTCGGCCGCGATGAGGCCGATGTGTATATCGGCAATGCCTACGTGGCCAGTACGTTGATCGGCGCCAAGGCGCTGCAGCGGGTCTCCCTGCTGCGGCCCAGCGACCTGCCGCAGGAGCGCCTGCACTTCGGCGTGACCAACGCGAGCCAGCCGCTGGCCGAGGCCCTGGACGGCGCACTGGCCCGGCTCACCAGCGCCGAGCGTGAGGCGATCGCCGATCGCTGGCTGCAGCCGTTGCAGTGGTCGCGCAGGTCGCAGTTGATCCTGGGCAACGCGGAAAAGCGCGTGCTGGCGCAACCGCTTCGCCTCGGCTTCGCGCCGCAGGCCGCCCCGCTGGCGTTCATCGATGCCGATGGCCAGCCCAGCGGCGTGGCCGGCGACTACCTGCGCCAGTTGAACCTGGCCGGGGCGCACCTGACACGGGTGCCCGCACACGACTGGTTCGAGGTGCGCGAGCAGCTGCGCAAGGGCGAGGTCGACGCGATCATGGGCATCCCCAACGACTCCACGTACCTGGGGCCGGGCTGGGTGTTCAGCCAGCCCTTCATCACCGTTCCCAACGTGATCGTGGTCGGCAGCCAGAGCCCGCCGGTACTGAGCCTGGCCGACCTCAACGGGCACAGCATCCTGGTCTCCGATCCCGATCGCCTGCGCGGTTTCATCCTGCAGCACGCGCCCAACGCACGCATCGTGCCGGCGCGCAGCGGCGAGCAGGCGCTGGCACGGCTCGCGCGCGGCGATGCCGACGCCTACGTCGGCAACCTGGCCACGGCCGATCGCATCGTGCGCGAGTCCTACCCCACGCAGTTGCACGTGACCGCGCCCGCCGGCCTCAACGATCGGCTGTCGCTGGCCGTCAAGCGCGAGTACGCCCCGCTGGCGACCACCTTCGACCGCGTGCTGGTCAATCTCGGCACGCGCGAGCACGAAGCCATCCGCGGCGACTGGCTCTCCGCCGAATACCGCAGCGGGCTGGACTGGCGCTCGATCGCGCGGTGGGCCGTGCCGCTGGCGCTGGTGCTGCTGACCGCCTTCCTGGTGCACGGCTGGGGCTATTGGCGGCTGCGCAATGAAGTGTCGATGCGACGACGGTTGGAGCAGCGCCTCGCCGAGGTCACCGACAACCTGCCGGCCACGGTCTACCAGGCGCGCCGCGATGCCAGCGGGCAGTTCTCCTTCCCCTACATCGCCGGCGACATGGAGGCGCTGTTCGGCCTCAGCGCGGCCGAGGCGATGGCCGATGGGGGGCAGGTCATGGAGCGGGTCGAGGCCCAGGACCGCGCGCGCGTGCGCGCGGCACTGGACCAGGCCGCGCGCGACTTCGACGTGCTCGACATGGAGTTCCGCACCCGTCCGCACGGCAGCACGCGCTGGGTGCGGTCGCGCGCCACGCCCTATGCGGCCGAGGAGGGCCAGATGCTGTGGAGCGGCTACTGGGTGGATGTCACCGAAGCGCGTGCCCAGGCGGACGCCCTGGTCGCGGCCAAGGCGGCCGCCGAGCAGGCCGCGCAGGCCAAGTCCGCGTTCCTGGCCACGATGAGCCATGAGATCCGCACGCCCATGAGTGGCGTGCTGGGCATGGTCGAGGTGCTGGCGCATACGCCGCTGGACGACGAGCAGCGGCGCATCATCGCGGTGATCGAAGATTCCGCGCAGATGCTGCGGCACATCCTCGATGACATCCTGGACTACTCGCGCATCGACGCCGGCGCGCTGCAGCTGGAACTGCAGCCACTGGCGCTGCGCAGCCTGCTCGACAACGTACAGCAGCTGCTGGCGCCGCAGGCGGCGGCCAAGGGCCTGCAGCTGCAGTTGCAGGTCGACGCGGACGTGGCGCCGTGGCACCTGGGTGACGGCCTGCGCCTGCGCCAGATCGTGTTCAACCTGCTCAGCAACGCAATCAAGTTCACCGCGCACGGCAGGGTCTCCATCGCGCTGGCGCTGGAACAGGACGACGAGGGCGCGCAACGGCTGCGTCTGAGCGTGGCCGACACCGGCATCGGCATTTCCCCGGAACAACGCGAGCGCCTGTTCATGCCGTTCGCCCAGGCCGATGTGGCCACCTCGCGCCAGTACGGCGGCACCGGCCTGGGCTTGAGCATCTGCCAGCGCCTGGTGGCGCTGATGGGCGGTGCCCTGGACCTGCACAGCGTCCCCGGCGAAGGCACCGAGGTGGTGGTGCGGCTGGTGTTGCCGGTGGTGCCGGCGATGGAGCCCGGGGAGGCGGCGCTGACCGGCGGCGATGGCGTGCCGACGTTGCCGGAGGCACTGCAGCGACGTCGCGTGCTGGTGGTGGAAGACCATCCCACCAACCAGGCGCTGATGCGCTGGCGGCTGCAGCAGTTGGGACTGGCCTACGCGCTGGCCGCCGATGGCCAGGAGGCGTTGGAACTGCTCAAGCAGGGAACATACGACCTGGTCATCACCGATTGCCGCATGCCGGTGCTCGATGGCTACGCGATGACCAAGCGCCTGCGCGAGGACGAGCGCGCGCAGGGGCGGCCGCGCATGCCGGTGATCGCGCTGTCGGCCAGTGCGCTGGCCGAAGACCTGCAGCGCTGCCGCGAGGCCGGCATGGATGACCTGCTGGCCAAACCGGTGGCGCTGGCCACGTTGCGCCAGGCGCTGCTGCGCTGGTTGGATGCCGACGCGGCAGCGCACGACCCGCGCCACGCGGCCGATGCCGCCGTCGCCACGCCTGCCGCCGGGGCGCCAAGCCGCAGCGCGATCGTGCAACGCTTCGGGTCCGAGCATGTCGCCAACGTCATGATCGACAGCATGCGCAGTGCCACCGAGGACGACCTGCGCCACAGCCGGAGCGCCCTGGACGCCGACGACAGCCATGCCGCCGCGGAGGCGCTGCACCGCATGGCGGGGGGGCTGGGCGCGCTCGGGGCCGGCACGCTGGCCGTGCAGGCACGCACGTTGATGGAGCAGGTCGAACGCGAGGGCGTGCCTGCGTGCCGCGACGCCATCGAGGGCTTCGAGCAGGCGCTGCGCGCCTACCTGGCATCGTTGCAGGCCGGCTGAGCAGGCGGGCCGCGGCTCAGCGCGACTGCTGCAGGTACTCGATCACCTGCCGCCGCCGTTCCGGATCGGCGGTGGCATTGCGCATGCGCGAGCCGGGCACCACGCTGTCGGGCGAGCGCAGGAAGGCGTCCAGCGTCTGTGCATCCCAGGTGATCTGCGCCTGGCGCATCGCCGGCGAATACGGGTAGTCGGCGAGGCTGCCGGCGCGGCGCCCGATCACGCCGTGCAGGTTCGGGCCGAAGCGGTGCACGCCACCGGCGTGGCGTGTGTGGCAACCGGCACAGATCGCGAACGCGCGCTGCAGCTGCTGCTCATGCCGTTGCGCCGGCGTCTGCGGCGTACGTGCGCACGCCGCCAGCCAGAGGCAGGCCGACACCAGGCAAATCAGGCGCAACGACATGGGCATTCCGGTAGCGGCGGTACAGGCGCAGATGATAGCCAGCCGCGCCCGCCTGCCGCCGGGATCGGCCTGCGACCATCGGCCGCAGGCGCGTGTTTCACATGCCCGTGTAGTTGGGGCCGCCACCGCCCTGCGGGGTTACCCAGACGATGTTCTGGGTGGGATCCTTGATGTCGCAGGTCTTGCAGTGCACGCAGTTCTGCGCGTTGATCTGCAGCTGCTCGCTGCCCTGGGCACCGACGAATTCGTAGACCCCGGCCGGGCAGTAGCGCGCTTCCGGGCCGGCGTATTCGGCCAGGTTGATCCGCACCGGCACGCTGGCATCCTTGAGCGTGAGGTGGCTGGGCTGGTCCTCGGCGTGGTTGGTGCTGCTCAGGAACACCGAGCTGAGCCGGTCGAAGGTGAGCACGCCATCGGGCTTGGGATAGACGATCCTGGCGTGCTTGTCCGCCGGCTCCAGGCAGGCATGGTCCGGCGTGCTGTGGCGCAGGGTCCACGGCGGGTTGCGGATGCCCAGCTTGGGCAGCAGCCACTGCTCGATGCCGGTCATCAGCGTGGCCACGGTCTGGCCCTTCTTGAACCACTGCTTGAAATTCCTGGACTGCTTGAGTTCGTCATGCAGCCAGCTCGCCTCGAACGCGGCCGGGTAGGCGCTCAGCTCGTCGTGCTGACGATCGGCGGCGAGCGCATCGAACGCGGCATCGGCGGCCAGCATGCCGGTCTTGATCGCCGCGTGGCTGCCCTTGATGCGGCTGACGTTGAGGAAGCCGGCTTCGCAGCCGACCAGCGCGCCACCGGGGAACACGGTCTTGGGCAACGACATCAGGCCGCCGGCGGTGATCGCGCGGGCGCCGTAGCCGATGCGCTTGCCGCCTTCCAGGTGCTTGCGGATGGACGGATGGGTCTTGAAGCGCTGGAACTCTTCGAACGGGCTCAGCCACGGGTTCTTGTAATCCAGGCCGACCACATAGCCGATCGACACCTTGCCGCCGTCGGCGTGGTACAGGAACGCGCCGCCGTAGGTGGCGTTGTCCAGCGGCCAGCCGGCGGCATGCACCACCAGGCCGGGTTCGTGCTTGGCCGGGTCGATCTGCCACAGCTCCTTGATGCCGATGCCGTAGGCCTGCGGGTCCTTGCCGGCATCGAGCTGGTAGCGCGCGATCAACTGGCGGCCGAGGTGGCCGCGCGAGCCTTCGGCGAAGATCGTGTACTTGGCATGCAGTTCCATGCCGCGTTCGAAATTCGGGCCGGGCTGGCCATTCTTCTCGATGCCCATGTCGCCGGTAGCCACGCCCATCACCGCGCCGTCGGCGCTGTAGAGGACTTCGGCGGCGGGGAAGCCGGGGAAGATCGAGACTTCGAGCGCTTCGGCCTGCTGGGCCAGCCAGCGGGTGACCTCGCCGAGGCTGACGATGTAGTTGCCGTCGTTGTGGAAGCACTCCGGCAGCAGCGCATGCGGGGTGCCGCGCGCGCCGGTCTCGCTGAGGAACAGGAACTCGTCGCGGGTGACCTTCTGCTTCAGCGGTGCGCCGCGTTCGGCCCAGTCGGGGAACAGCTCGGTCAGCGCGCGGGGGTCCATGATCGCGCCGGACAGGATGTGCGCGCCGGGTTCGGAACCCTTCTCCAGGATGCACACGGACAGCTCGCGGCCGGCCTCGATCGCGCGCTGGCGCAGACGGATGGCGGTTGCCAGGCCGGCGGGGCCGGCACCGACGATCACCACGTCGAACTCCATGGCTTCACGCGGGGGCAGGGCGGGGGTCTCTTCGCTCATGGGGATGCGTAACTCTTGGGTAGTGCCGTCGGTCAAGCCGATGGCGGTTGCCTGGGAATCGCGCGCGCGGCAGACGGCGCAACTACTGGATCAGGTATGCAGGGTAGCCGGACGCGGCGTTTCCGCCTAGATCGCCGACGTTGACGTCACGTGAGTGCATGCTTCACGCGCAGCGATGGTGCGGCGCAGCAATCCAATACGCCCGTGACCCGAGCGCGGGTAGCGCCACGCCATGCGTGGCTGCTGCGGCTTTTGGCGTTGCTGGTGTCCGCCAGCTACGCATGGCGTGACGCTACCTGTGCGGGCCGGCGGCATCTGCGGTCGCGTCGCCACCTCGACCGTGCTGCGGCGTGCCTTGGCCGGACACGGTGCAGCGCCCACAATGGCGGCCTGTTTGATCGCCTTCACGCCCGGGTAGCCATGTCACTGAATCCGTACGACCTGTTTGATGTCCGCTCCCTGCTCACCGATGAGGAGCGTGCCGTGCAGGACACGGTGGCGCGCTTCACCGACGCACGCGTGCTGCCGATCATCGGCGATGCGTTCGACCAGGGCCGCTTCCCGGACGAGTTGATCCCGGAAATCGCCGCCCTCGGTCTGCTCGGCTCCAGCCTGCCCGAGCAGTACGGCGGTGGCGGGCTCAACGCGGTCAGCTACGGCCTGATCTGCCAGGAGCTGGAACGCGGCGATTCGGGCCTGCGCAGTTTCGTGTCGGTGCAGAGCTCGCTGTGCATGTACCCCATCTTCGCCTACGGCAGCGAGGAGCAGCGCACGCGCTGGCTGCCGGACATGGCCGCCGGCAAGGTGATCGGCTGCTTCGGCCTGACCGAAGCGCATGGTGGCTCGGACCCCGCGGCGATGAAGACCCGCGCGGTGCGCGACGGCGGCGACTGGGTGGTCAACGGCAGCAAGATGTGGATCACCAGCGGCCCGGTGGCCGACATCGCCATCGTCTGGGCGCACACCGAGGACGGCATCCAGGGGTTCGTGCTGGAAAAAGGCATGCCCGGCTTCACCACCCAGGAAATCAAGCACAAGATGAGCCTGCGCGCGTCGCTGACCGGCGCGCTGTTCTTCGACAACGTGCGCGTGCCCGAGCGCAACCGCCTGCCCAACGTGCAGGGCCTGAAGGGGCCGCTGGGCTGCTTGAACCAGGCCCGCTATGGCATCAGCTGGGGCCCGATCGGTGCGGCGGTGGCCTGCCTGGACGAAGCGTTGAACTACACCAAGGAACGGGTGCTGTTCGGGCGCCCGGTGGCGGCCACGCAGAGCGCGCAGATCAAGCTGGCCGACATGGCGCGGCGGATCACCACCGCGCAGTTGCTGGCGCTGCAACTGGGCCGGTTGAAGGACGCCGGGCAGTTGCAGCCGCAGCAGGTCAGCCTGGCCAAGTGGAACAACTGCCGCATGGCCATCGACATCGCGCGCGAATGCCGCGACCTGCTCGGTGGCGCCGGCATCACCACCGAGCACATGGCGATCCGGCACGCCTTGAACCTGGAATCGGTGATCACCTATGAAGGCACCGAGACCGTGCACCAGCTGGTGATCGGGCGCGAGCTGACCGGGATCAACGCGTTTTGAAGGCCACCTGAGCAACGGCCAGGGGCTACGCACTCCGGCAGCTACCGACTACGGGTCGGTACGCGTGCTCAGGCCCCGCCGGCGAAACCGTTCTGGCGCCATGCCTCGTACATCACCACGGCCACCGTGTTGGACAGGTTGAGGCTGCGGTTGTCCGGCTGCATCGGCAGGCGCAGGCGTCGGCCGTCGGGCAAGGCGTCGAGCAGGTCCTGGGGCAGGCCGCGGGTTTCCGGGCCGAACAGGAAGGCATCGCCGTCGTCGAACTGCTGGGTGTCGTAACGCACGCTACCGCGGGTACTGAGGGCGAACAGACGCTTGGGTGCGATGGCCTGCAGGGCGGTATCCAGGTCGGGATGCACCTGCAGTCGAGCGTATTCGTGATAGTCCAGGCCGGCGCGCTTGAGCTGCTTGTCGCTCAGGTCGAAACCGAGCGGCTCGATCAAATGCAGCCGCGCGCCGGTGTTGGCGCAGAGGCGGATCACATTGCCGGTGTTCGGCGGGATTTCGGGTTGGAACAGGATGACGTGGAACGTGGGCGCGGTCATCGCCGCAGTTTACGCGGCTGCTGCGCGTTACCGCAGCAACCGGTTACGGGCGGACCAGCACCTGGGCAGCGGTGTCGAGCGCCAGGGCCTGCAGGTCGGCAGCCGACGGACGCACCTGCAGGGCCGGCAGGTTGACGATCACGTCGCGGGCGACGGCGGTGGCGGCGGCGGTCAGGGTGGCCACGTAATCGCGGTGGGTCACCTGCTCGGCGGCCAGGGCCTGGTACTGCTCGGCGGTCGGGCGCACTTCGACGGCGGCCAGCGTGGTGACGCGGCGGCTGCCGGCCAGTTCGGCGCGGTAGTCGGCGATCAGGCCGGCAGTCGGCCGGACTTCGACCAGGGCCAGGGTCGGGATGGCGCTGCTGCGCTCGACCTCGGCCTGGGCGATCTGGTCGGCCGAGGGGCGAACCTGCACGGTGTCCAGGGTGACGATGGAGGCGGCCTGCACGTTCGAAGCAAACGCGGTGCCGGCGGCGAGGGCAATGGCAATGGCGAGGGTCTTGGTGTTCATGGCGGGGCCTGTTTAGTGTTGGTGGGCAGTGGTGTGGTAGTAAGGTAGTACACCGATTCGGGGCTTGCAAGAACAATTTGCCTTTTCTTGCTTTTGTTCAGCGTCCAGTCAGTTTCATTCTGTTCGCGAACGTGCCCCGGCCAGTACCAAGCAGGTGCCGTGCCAACTTCAATGCGTTGATTTGAAAGGATTTTCCATGGATAGGGCGGTGTCCGCTGTCCGGACACGTGTCCGCGCAGACCGTCAGGGTGTCCGGGTGCTGGTCTTCTGGCGGGCCTGGGGCGGCCCATCACAAAGGGCCGGACGCTGGAAGTTCCCCCATCCAGGCAGTGACTGTTGGCGGATGCCGCAGGCCCTCGCCACGCGATAGCATCGGCCTTCACTTTCATGACCAAGGAACCGGAATGACCGTTCATCTTCGACCGCGTGCCGCGCTGCTGGCTGTAGCGCTTTCCGCCGCCCTGGGCAGCGTGGTGCCGTCCCCGGTGCTGGCCAAGCCCGCCACGCCGGCCAAGGTCGACATTCCGTTCGAGCAGTTCACCCTTCCCAACGGGCTGCGCGTGGTCGTGCATACCGATCGCAAGGCGCCGATCGTGGCGGTCAACGTCTGGTACCACGTCGGCAGCAAGGACGAGCCCGCTGGCCGCACCGGGTTCGCGCACCTGTTCGAACACTTGATGTTCCAGGGCAGCGAAAACCACAACGGCGAGTATTTCGAGCCCTTCAAGCAGGTCGGCGTGACCGGCCAGAACGGCACCACCAATACCGACCGCACCAACTACTTCGAGAACGTGCCCACCACCGCGCTGGACATGGCGCTGTGGATGGAGTCCGACCGCATGGGCCACCTGGTCGGCGCGATCGACCAGGCCGCACTCGACGAGCAGCGCGGCGTGGTCCAGAACGAAAAGCGCCAGGGCGAAAACCAGCCCTATGGCCAGGTGTGGGACAAGCTGACCCGCGCGATGTACCCGGAAGGCCACCCGTACCACCACGGCGTGATCGGCTCGATGAACGATCTCAACGCCGCCTCGCTGGAGGACGTCAAGACCTGGTTCCGCACCTGGTATGGCCCCAACAACGCGGTGCTGGTGCTGGCCGGCGACATCGACGTGGCCACCGCCAAGGAGAAGGTCGCCCGCTACTTCGGCGACATCCCGGCCGGCCCGAGCATGGCCCAGCCCAAGGTGGACGTGGCCAAGCGCGAGAAGAGCACGCGTGAAGTGATGACCGACAAGGTGCCGCAGGCGCGCATCTACCGCGCCTGGAACGTGGCCGAGGTCGGCACCACCGACATCGACCAGCTGCAGCTGTTCGCCCAGGTCCTCGGCGGCGCCAAGTCCTCGCGCCTGGACCAGCGCCTCCTGCACCAGGACAAGCTGGTGGACAACATCAGCGCCGGCGCCTACAGCTCGCAGCTGGGCTCCAACTTCGTGGTGATGGCCACGGTGAAGCAGGGCGTGGACCCGGCCAAGGTCGAGGCGATCATCGATGAAGAGATCAAGCGCCTGGCCAAGGACGGCCCGACCGCCGACGAACTGAGCCGTGGCAAGACCGCCTTCCGCGCCGGCTTCATCCGCGGCATCGAGCGCATCGGCGGTTTCGGCGGCAAGGCCGACGCGCTGGCCGAGTGCACCGTGTTCGAAGGCGACCCGGGCTGCTTCCGCAAATCGCTGGCCACCATCGATGCGGCCAGCGCCGCCGACGTGCGTGCGGTGGGGGCCAAGTGGCTGGGCGCGGGCGACCACACCATCGTGGTCGAGCCGGGCGCCCGCGTGGCGCTGCCCGAGCTGCCGTCGGCCTCGCCCAAGCCGTTCACCGTGCCGGCCGTGGACGCCAGGTACACCACCCTGCCCAGCCAGGTGGATCGCAGCACCGGGGTGCCGCAGACCAAGAGCTTCCCCGAACTGAAGTTCCCGCAGCTGCACCGCGCGACGCTGAAGAACGGCACCAAGGTGATCCTGGCCGAGCGCCACGACATCCCGGTGGTGCAGTTCAGCTATGAGTTCCCGGGCGGCTTCACCGCCGACCAGGGCCGCAAGCAGGGCACCGCCAACTTCACCATGGACCTGATGGGCGAGGGCGCCGGCAAGCTCGGCGCGCTGCCGTTCGCCAATGCCGCCGACGCGCTCGGCGCCACCCTGGGCGCCTCGGCCTCGCTGGACAGTGCCAGCGTCTACCTGTCCGCCCTGAAGGAAAACCTGGCGCCGTCGCTGGCCCTGTATGCCGACATGCTGCGCCAGCCGCGCTTCGACCAGGCCGAGATCGACCGGGTCAAGGCGACCTGGATCGCCGGCATCCAGCAGGAAAAGGTCAACCCCAGCGCCGCGGCGATGCGGGTCATGCCGACCCTGCTGTACGGCGCCGGCCATCCGTATGCCATTCCGTTCACCGGCAGCGGCAACGAAGCGGATATCCAGTCGCTCACCCGCGAGGACCTGGTGGCCTTCCACCGCGATGCGCTGCGCCCCGAACAGGGCACCCTGATCGTGGTCGGCGACACCACCCTGAAGGACATCGTGCCGCTGCTGGAGCGCCAGTTCGGTGACTGGAAGGGCCAGGGCACCGCACCGCAGGTCAAGGCCCCGGTCGACGTGGCCCGCCCGACCCACACCCGCGTGTACCTGATCGACCAGCCGGGTGCGGTGCAGGCCAACCTGTTCGCCAGCCAGGTGGTGCCCTCGGCGATGGACCCGGGCAGCACCCGCTTCGATATCGCCAACGGCGTGCTCGGTGGCGACTTCACCTCGCGCCTGAACATGAACCTGCGTGAGCAGAAGCACTGGTCCTACGGTGCCGGCAGCAGTGCCAGCAACACCCTGGGCCAGCGCCCGTGGGGCGCCCGCGCGCCGGTCCAGATCGACAAGACCGCCGAGTCGATGCAGGAAATGCAGAAGGAGATCAGCGAGTTCGCCAGCGGGGCCAAGCCGGCGACCGCGGCCGAAGTGGCGCGCATCCGCAACATCCAGACGCTGAGCCTGCCCGGCGCCTATGAAACCGCCAGCGCCGTGCTGGGCACCATCAGCGGCATCGTGCGTTACCAGCGCCCGGACGACTACGTGTTCAAGCGCAAGGCCGAGATCGAGGCGATGACCCCGGAGCAGGTGCAGCAGGCCGCGGCCACGCTGGACCCGAAGACCCTTACCTGGGTGGTGGTGGGTGACCTGAAGCAGACCGAGAAGGAAGTCCGCGCGCTGAACCTGGGCGAGGTCCACGTGATCGATGCCGATGGCAAGCCGGTGGCGCCGTCCCCCGCCGCCCGGTAAGGCCCGCTGCTGGCCGGCGCCACCCGATCCCGGGAGGGTGCCGGCCGCAGCCCCGCATCGGCGCCGAGCCGTCGATGGAACGGTGCCGGGCACACTGCCCGGCACCCATCACCCGCGATTCAGCTGTTGTCCGCACACTCCCCCTCTGTTACCCAGCCAGGTCCAACGCATGCGCCTTCTCCTGCTTTCCCTGCTTACCCTCAGCGCCACTGCCTGCACCTGGGTGCCGATCGAACCGACCGGCAAGACCGTACGCGTGTTGCCCGCCGGCCAGGTGCCGAGCGGCTGCCAGACCAAGGGCGAGGTGGTGGTGACGGTCAAGAGCAAGGTCGCCTTCTACAACCGCAACCCCCTGCGCGTGCAGGAAGAGCTGGAAACCCTTGCGCGCAATGAAGCGCCCAGCGCCGGGGCCAATGCCGTCCAGGCCGCAGGCCAGCCGGCCGACGGCAGCCAGCGTTTCCTGGCCTTCCAGTGCCCGCCGCGCTGAACCCTTCAGGCGCCCGGACCGACCATACGCCCGGGCGTGAATTCGTAAAGGTGCGGTGAAGGCAGCGCCGGCTTACAATAGCGCCCCCTTTGCCTGAGCCTTGGCGCTAACTGATGCTCTTCAAGAATGTCTCTATCGCCGGCCTGGCGCACATCGACGCGCCGCACACGCTGACGTCCAAGGAAATCAACGAACGTCTGCAGCCGACGCTGGATCGTCTGGGCATCCGTACCGACGTGCTCGGCGATATCGCCGGCATCCATGCCCGCCGCCTGTGGGATGCGGACATGCTCGCCTCCGACGCCGCCACCCTGGCCGGGCGCAAGGCACTGGAAGACGCCGGCATCGGCGCCGACAAGATCGGCCTGCTGGTCAATACCTCGGTCAGCCGCGACTACCTGGAACCGTCCACCGCCAGCATCGTCTCGGGCAACCTGGGCGTGGGCGATGAGTGCATGACCTTCGACGTCGCCAATGCCTGCCTGGCCTTCATCAACGGCATGGACATCGCCGCGCGCATGCTCGAGCGCGGTGAGATCGACTACGCGCTGATCGTCGATGGCGAAACCGCCAACCTGGTCTACGAGAAGACCCTCGAGCGCATGGCCCTGCCGGGCGTGACCGCCGATGACTTCCGCAACGAGATGGCCGCGCTGACCCTGGGCTGCGGTGCCGCCGCCATGGTCATGGCGCGGACCGAACTGGTGCCCGACGCGCCGCGTTACCGCGGTGGCGTGACCCGTTCGGCCACCGAGTGGAACCAGCTGTGCCGGGGCAACCTGGACCGCATGGTCACCGATACCCGCATGCTGCTGATCGAAGGCATCAAGCTGGCCCAGAAGACCTTCGTCGCCGCGCGCGAAGCGCTGGGCTGGGCGGTGGACGAGCTGGACCAGTTCGTCATCCACCAGGTCAGCCAGCCGCACACCGCCGCGTTCATCAAGAACTTCGGCATCGACCCGAAGAAGGTCATGACCATCTTCGGCGAGCACGGCAACATCGGCCCGGCCTCGGTGCCGATCGTGCTGAGCAAGCTCAAGGAGCTGGGCCGCCTGAAGAAGGGCGATCGCATCGCGCTGCTCGGCATCGGCTCGGGCCTGAACTGCTCGATGGCTGAAGTGGTCTGGTAACGGCGTCGGGGTCGACCTCACTCGCTGGGGTTTGGCCCGGTTTGCCAGCGGGACGGTGCGGCACCTCGCACCTTTCCGCATTCATGTACGAATTTTGTATATTTTTCGACATGTAGTCGGCATCATGTCGATTCCATCGACATGAGGCGTCCCCGTGGATCTTCAGCGTCCCTACAACGACCTGCCGTTGCTGCCGCCGGCGGCCGAGCTTGAAACCCGGGACATGCTCAAGGCCTGCATCGAGGCGCACAAGGCGTTGGCTTCATTGCGCCGCGCTACGGAACATCTGCCCAATCCGGCGGTGTTGATCAACACCATTCCGCTGCTGGAAGCGCAGGCAAGTTCGGAAATCGAGAACATCGTCACCACGGCTGACGAGCTGTTCCGCTTTGCCGATCACCAGGACGCCGCGACCCCGGCCACGCGTGAAGCGTTGCGTTATCGCAGCGCGCTGCAGGAAGGGTTTCAGTCGCTGGCCGATCGCCCGCTGTCGACGCGGACCGCCGAGGTGGTCTGCAGCCGCATCAAGAACATGGAAATGCAGGTGCGACGCGTGCCGGGCACTGCGTTGGCCAACCAGCACACCGGCGCGGTGATCTATACCCCGCCTGCGGGTGAGCCCCTGCTGCGCGAAAAGCTGGCGAACTGGGAGCGTTTCATCCACGACCACGGCGACATCGATCCGTTGATCCGCATGGCAGTGGCGCACTATCAGTTCGAAGCCATCCATCCGTTCACCGACGGCAATGGCCGTACCGGGCGCGTGCTCAACCTGTTGATGCTGGTAGAGCAGGACCTGCTGGATCGCCCGGTGCTGTATCTGTCGCGCTACATCATCGAGCGCAAGGCCGAATACTATCGGCTGCTGCTTGCGGTCACCTGCGAGGGGGCCTGGGCACCGTGGGTGGCGTACATGCTCAATGCCGTTGCCGATACCGCGCGCTGGACCAGTGCCAAGATCGATGCGATCCGCGACCTGCACGAACAGGCCTGCGAATGGGTCCGCCAGCATCGGCCAAAGACCTACAGCCGTGAACTGATCGATGTCCTTTTCAGCCAGCCGTACTGCCGCATCCAGAACATTGTCGACGCGGGGATCGCCAAGCGCGAAACCGCCGCGCGGTACCTGCGCGAACTGGTCGATATCGGCGTGCTCGACGAGCAGCGCATGGGCAAGGAAAAGCTGTTCCTGCACCCGGCGTACCTGCGGCTTCTGTCCGACAACCATCATGCGCCTGAGCGCTATGTACTGCCGCAGGAGCGGTGAAAAATGAATCTTCCCGGTTATCCCGCTCGTTCAACCCGATTCGACGTTCGCCCCGGCCTGTCGATGAACTATCTCGACGAAGGCCCGCGCGATGGCGAGGTGGTGGTGATGGTCCACGGCAATCCGTCGTGGAGCTATTACTGGCGCACGCTGGTGGCCGGGCTGTCGGACAAATACCGCTGCATCGTGCCCGACCACATCGGCATGGGCCTGTCAGACAAGCCCGATGACGCGCACTACGACTACACGCTGCAGTCCCGCGTGGACGACCTGGACGCGCTGCTCGCGCACCTGGGCATCACCGGCCCGGTGACCCTGGCCGTGCACGACTGGGGCGGCATGATCGGCTTTGGCTGGGCGCTGTCGCACCACGCGCAGGTCAAGCGCCTGGTGGTGCTCAATACGGCGGCGTTCCCGATGCCGGCCGCGAAGAAAATGCCGTGGCAGATCGCGCTGGGCCGTCACTGGAAGATCGGCGAGTGGATCATCCGCACCTTCAACGCCTTCTCCGCCGGTGCCTCGTGGCTGGGCGTGGAACGGAAGATGCCGGCCGACGTGCGCCGCGCCTACGTGTCGCCGTACAACAGCTACACCAACCGCATCAGCACCATCCGCTTCATGCAGGACATCCCGCTGTCGCCGGCCGACAAGGCGTGGTCGCTGCTGGAGCGTTCGGGCCAGACGCTGCCCACCTACGCCGACCGCCCGGCCTTCATTGGCTGGGGCCTGCGCGACTTCGTGTTCGACCATCACTTCCTGGCCGGCTTCCAGGCCGCGCTGCCGCAGGCCGAGGTGCATGCCTTCGAGGATGCCGGGCACTACGTGCTGGAAGACAAGCACGAGGTGCTGGTGCCGAAGATCCGCGCGTTTTTGGACGCAAACCCGATTTGACCGGTGTGCCGACCAACGGTCGTCACCTACCCGGCAACCGGTGGGTAGGGCGTTGGGTCGGATCGAAACCGGTCACAGGGCACGGACATTTGATCGGGTCGGGACCCCCACCCGTAGAGCCGACCGTTGGTCGGCTGCCCTTCGCGCCGGGCCATCAACCCCCGGACGCGCACTTTCACGCCGCGATCGGTGCCTGCGGGGCCGGCGAATTGCCGTTGTCATCGGGATGGTCGTCGTCATTGCCCGCCTCGTCCCGCCAGCCCCAATCGGCCAGGGTCAGCGCCGGCATGCCGTGCGCCACGCGCGCCTTGTCGCACTGCGGGCTGGCCTTGCCGTATTCCCACGAGGCATCGACCTCGCGGCACACGCTGGGCCGGTTGGGGTGGATGCTGCAGCGCGAATAGACCCCGATCTCGGCATCCAGCGCCACGCAGTAGACCGGCTTGGACAGGGTGCCGCGCATGCACAGCCGGTGCGGGTCCAGCACCTGGGTCAGTTCGTGCGGCACGCCGCCGGGGGTGACCTCGTCCGATTCCATCCAGTGGAACGCCACACGGTACTGGGTGCAGCAGGCGCCGCAGGTGAGGCAGGGATGGGACATGGGGCACCGGCTGGAGACAGGTAGATCCACGCCATGCGCGGATGGGTGGGAAGGCCGCGAATTTTCCATGCCGTGGCCGCCCGCGCAAGATTTTTCTGCAGCGGCGACAATGAACGGATGAACGCCGCCACCAACATTGCCGCGCGCCTGCCCGAGCTGGCCCGTGAACGCCCCGACCAGATCGCCATCCGCTGCCCCGGAAAGCCCGGTGCGGGCGGCATGGCCGCCTATGACGTCACCCTGGACTACCGCACCCTCAACGCGCGCAGCGACGCCATGGCCGCCGGCCTGGCCGCCCACGGCATCGGCCGCGGCGTGCGCGCGGTGGTGATGGTGCGGCCCTCGCCGGAGTTCTTCCTGCTGATGTTCGCGCTGTTCAAGAACGGCGCGGTGCCGGTGCTGGTCGACCCCGGCATCGACAAGCGCGCACTCAAGCAGTGCCTGGACGAGGCGCAGCCGCAGGCCTTCATCGGCATTGGCCTGGCCCACGTGGCGCGGCTGGTGCTGCGCTGGTGCCCGGGGGTGAAGACCCTGGTCACGGTGGGCCGGCGCTGGGGCTGGGGCGGCACCACGCTGGCCCGGGTCGAGGCCGAGGGCGCGCGCGCGCCGCAGCCGATGGCCGCCACCGATGGCGAGGACGTCGCCGCGATCCTGTTCACCAGCGGCTCCACCGGCGTGCCCAAGGGCGTGGTCTACCGCCACCGCCACTTCGTGGGCCAGGTCGAGCTGCTGCGTGCGGCCTTCGGCATGGAACCCGGTGGCGTGGACCTGCCCACCTTCCCGCCGTTCGCGCTGTTCGACCCGGCGCTGGGGCTGACCTCGGTGATCCCGGACATGGACCCCACGCGCCCGGCCAAGGCCGATCCGCGCAAGCTGCACGATGCGATCGCCCGCTTCGGCATCACCCAGCTGTTCGGCTCGCCGGCGCTGATGCGGGTGCTGGCCGACCACGGCCAGCCGCTGGCCGGCGTGCGCCGGGTGACCTCGGCCGGTGCGCCGGTGCCGCCGGACGTGGTCGCCCGGATCCGCCGCCTGTTGCCGGCCGATGCCGAGTTCTGGACGCCCTACGGGGCCACCGAGTGCCTGCCGGTGGCGGTGATCGAGGGCCGCGAGCTGGAGAGCACCCGCCAGGCCACCGAGGCCGGCGCCGGGACCTGCGTGGGCCGCGTGGTGGCGCCCAACCAAGTGCGCATCATCGCCATCGATGACGCGCCGCTGGCCGACTGGTCGCAGGTGCGCGAACTGGCCACCGGCGAGGTCGGGGAAATCACCGTGGCCGGCCCGACCGCCACCGACAGCTACTTCAACCGCCCACAGGCCACCGCCGCGGCCAAGGTCCGCGAGGTGCTCGCCGACGGCAGCACGCGCGTGGTGCACCGCATGGGCGATGTGGGCTACTTCGACGCGCAGGGCCGGTTGTGGTTCTGCGGGCGCAAGACCCAGCGCCTGCAAACGGCGCATGGGCCGATGTACACCGAGCAGGTGGAGCCCGTGTTCAATGCGCTCGAGGGCATCGCCCGCACCGCGCTGGTGGGCGTCGGCGCGGCCGGCCAGCAGCGACCGGTGCTGTGCGTGGAGCTGCAGCCCGGCTGCAGCGATACCCCGGCACTGCGCGAACGCCTGCGCCGCGAAGCCGACACCCACCCGCACACCTCCCGCATCACGCAGTTCCTGATGCATCCCTCCTTCCCGGTGGATATCCGCCACAACGCCAAGATCGGCCGCGAAAAGCTGGCCGTCTGGGCCGCAACCCAAGTGGACACGCGCGCATGAAGATCCTGGTGACTGGCGGTGGTGGCTTCCTCGGGCAGGCGCTGTGCCGTGGGCTGGTGCAGCGTGGCCACCAGGTGCTCAGCTTCAACCGCGGCGACTACCCGCCGCTGGCCGCGCTCGGCGTGGGCCAGATCCGTGGCGACCTGGCCGACGCCGATGCCGTGCGCCACGCGGTGGCCGGCGTCGATGCGGTGTTCCACAACGGGGCCAAGGCCGGTGCGTGGGGCAGCTACGAGAGCTATCACCAGGCCAACGTGGTCGGCACCGACAACGTCATCGCCGCCTGCCGCGCGCATGGCGTAGGCAGGCTGGTCTACACCTCCACGCCCAGCGTGACCCATCGCGCCACCCATCCGGTGGAAGGCCTCGGCGCGGACGAGGTGCCGTATGGCGAAAACTTCCAGGCCCCGTATGCGGCCACCAAGACCATCGCCGAGCAGCGCGTGCTGGCCGCCAATGACGCCCGCCTCGCCACCGTGGCGCTGCGCCCGCGGTTGATCTGGGGGCCGGGCGACCAGCAACTGGTCCCGCGCCTGGCCGAGCGCGCGCGTGCCGGCCGGCTGCGCTTCGTCGGCGACGGCAGCAACCTGGTCGACACCACCTACATCGACAACGCCGCGCTGGCGCATTTCCTGGCCTTCGAGCACCTCGCCCCGGGCGCGGCATGCGCGGGCAAGGCGTACTTCATCTCCAACGGCGAACCGCTGCCGATGCGCGAGCTGCTCAACAAGCTGCTGGCCGCGGTGGGCGCACCGGCGGTGCACCGGTCGATCAGCTTCAAGACCGCCTACCGCATCGGTGCGGTGGCCGAGCGCCTCTGGCCGCTGCTGCGCCTGCGTGGCGAGCCGCCGATGACCCGCTTCCTCGCCGAACAGCTGTGCACCCCGCATTGGTACAGCATGGAGCCGGCGCGTCGGGACTTCGGCTACGTGCCGCAGGTCAGCATTGACGAAGGCCTCACGAGGCTGAAGTCTTCATCGCATGCACAAGATGCCGTCACTTCCTGAACACCGGCTTCTGGCCACCATGGCAGCACGCCAATCCGGCACGCATTACGCGAGGATCGACATGCTGCATTACGCCGTTATCTTTTTCGTCATCGCCATCATCGCGGCGGTGCTTGGTTTCTCCGGCATCGCCGGTGCCGCCAGCAACATCGCCTGGATCCTGTTCGTGGTGTTCCTGATCCTGGCGGTGGTGTCGATGTTCCGCAAGCGAGGTTAGTCTGCCGGGCAACCCGCGCTACCTCTCTCCAGCGCGGGTTGCCCAGGCAGTGCCTTGCGACGGCCTGGCGTGCGAAAGCGCGTCGGGCCGTCGTCGTATCAGGCCATGATCGAGCTGCGCAATGCGCGTTCGCGCGCATGCCGCTGCAGGGCCAGTTCCAGCAGCCGGGTGATCAGCGCGGTGTAGCCCAGGCCGCTGGCGGCCCACAACTTGGGGTACATGCTGATCCGGGTGAAGCCGGGCAGGGTGTTGATCTCGTTGATCACCACCTCACCGTCGCGGCCGAGGAACACATCCACCCGCGCCAGCCCGGCGCAGTCCAGCGCCTGGTAGGCCCGCACGGCGATGTCGCGGATGCGCTGCTGGTCGGCGTCGCTGATGTCCGCCGGCACCACCACGTCGGCGCCGGTCTCGCTGATGTACTTGGTGGCGTAGGAATAGAACGCGTCGTGCACCACCACCTCGCCGCACACGCTGGCTTCGGGGTGCTCGTTGCCAAGGACGGCGCATTCGATCTCGCGTCCCTCGATCGCCGTTTCCACCAGCGCCTTGTGGTCGTAGGACAGTGCCAGCGCGAGGGCCTCGTGGAATTCCCGCGCGTCGTGCACCTTGCTCACGCCCACCGACGAGCCCTGGTTGGCCGGTTTGACGAACAGCGGCGAGCCCAGTTGCGCCACCAGCGCGGCGTAGTCGGCGTCGGCCGCGCTGGCCCGGTTGAAGCAGGCGAACGGCGCCACGGCCAGGCCGGCGTCGCGCAGCAGGCGCTTGGCCACGTCCTTGTCCATCGCCACCGCCGAGCCGAGCACGCCGGAGCCGACGAAGGGCAGGTTGGCCATGCGCAGCAGGCCCTGCAGGGAACCGTCCTCGCCCAGCGTGCCGTGCACGATCGGGAACACCACGTCGATCTGTTCCAGTGCCGTGGCCGGGTCGGTGGGCACCAGTTGCTGGTGCTCCAGCCCGGGGCGCACGGCCAAGGCGTTGCCCGAGGGGTTCAGCGCGATCCGGGCCGGATCCTCGGCGTGCAGCAGGAACGCCTGCGGGTCGCTGACATGCCATTGGCCCTGCTTGTCGATGCCGATCAGGGTCACGTCGAAGCGTGTCGTGTCCAAGGCGTCCACGATGTTCTTCGCCGACTGCAGCGAAACCTCATGCTCGGCCGAACGGCCACCGAAGATGATGCCTACCCGGGTCTTGCCCATGCTGTTGCCGCTCCTGCGCCTGATGTGGGCCGCATAGCATGAACCGGTCAGCGGCCGGCGGCGCAACCGGCCTTCATGATCGCGTCAGCCTCGACGCGCGCGCGGGGTCCGCCGCTGCCATGGGCCGAGTAGAATGCAGCGATGGCCCGTTCCCTCCTCAGTTCCCTCAAGCCGCTGGCCGGCAATGCGCTGCAACTGGCGCTCAACCGCGCGCTGGCACTGGACCCGGACACCCGCGCCGCGTTGGGCGCGCTGGATGGCCGCCACATCGCCCTGACCCTGGAGTCGCCCGCGCTGGCGATGCGGATCGGGGTGGACGGCGAGCGGCTGACCGTGGGCCCGGTCGACCCGCAGCAGGAGCCGGACCTGGCCGTACGCAGCACGCTGGGCGGGGTACTGGCGCAGTTGCCGTTCCTGGCCAACGCCCGCCGCGGCGGCGATGCGCCGGCCGGGCGGGTCAAGGTCTCCGGCGATGCCGAGCTGGCCCGGCGCCTGCAGCAGTTGGCCACCCGTTTCGATCCGGACTGGCAGCAGCCGTTCGTGCGCGTGTTCGGCGAGGTGCTGGGGGTGCAGGTCGCCAACAGCCTGCGCTCGGCCCTGCAGCATGCGCGCCGCGGCGCGTCCGACCTGGCGCACAGCGCCGCCGAATATGTCACCGAGGAGTCGCGCGACGTGGTACCGCGAGCAGAACTGGAAGCCTTCCACGACGACGTGGACGTGATGCGCGACGATGTGGAACGCATCGCCGTGCGCGTGCAGCGCCTGCGCCAGGTGCGCGCATGAAGGCGATGTTCCGCGCCACCCGCATCGGCCGCGTGATCCTGCGCTACCGCCTGGACGACCTGCTGCAGGGCACCCCGCTCGAGCGCTGGCTGCGCCTGGCCAAGCCGTTCGTGCCACGCGCCTCGGCCGATATCGCCGCGCAGTCGCGCGGCGCCCGGCTGCGTCTGGCGCTGCAGGACCTCGGCCCGATCTTCGTCAAGTTCGGGCAGATCCTGTCGACCCGCCGCGACCTGATCCCGGCCGACGTGGCCAATGAACTCACCCTGCTGCAGGACCGGGTCAAGCCGTTCGACGGCGCGACCGCCCAGCGCATCGTCGAGCAGGCGCTCGGCCGCCCGGTCAGCGAGGCGTTCGCCAGCTTCGACCTGCAGCCGCTGGCCTCGGCCTCGATCGCCCAGGTGCATGCGGCCACGCTGGCCGACGGCCGCCAGGTAGTGGTCAAGGTGCTGCGCCCGGACATCGAACGGCAGATCGACGCCGACATCGCGCTGCTCACCTCGGCCGCCGCGCTGGTCGAGCGCGCCCATCCGCGCGCCGACAAGATCCGCCCGCGCGAAGTGGTGGCCGAGGTCGAGAACACCCTCGCCGCCGAGCTGGACCTGCAGCGCGAAGGCGCCAATGCCAGCGTACTGCGCCGCAACTGGGTCGATTCGGACGATCTGTACGTGCCGGAAGTGATCTGGAGCCACACCGCCGAACGCGCGCTGACCCTGGAGCGGGTGTGGGGCATTCCGTCCGACGACATCGCTGCGCTGGACAAGGCCGGCATCGATCGCAAGGCGCTGGCCGCCAAGGGCGTGCGGGTGTTCTACACCCAGGTGTTCCGCGACAACTTCTTCCACGCCGATGCGCACGCCGGCAACATCTGGGTCGATATCGATCCGGCGCGCCGCGACAACCCGCGCTTCATCGCGCTGGACTTCGGCATCATGGGCCAGCTCTCGCAGGAAGATCAGTACTACCTGGCCGAGAATTTCATGGCCATCTTCAACAAGGACTACCGGCGCATGGCCGAGCTCCATGTCGAGGCCGGCTGGATGCCCAACAACGTGCGCATCGACGAGCTGGAAGCGGCGGCGCGTTCGGTGTGCGAGCCCTACTTCACCCGGCCGCTGTCGCAGATTTCGCTGGCCGAAGTGCTGATCAAGCTGTTCCGCGTGGCCCAGCGCTACGAGCTGACCCTGCAGCCGCAGCTGATCCTGCTGCAGAAGACCCTGCTCAACATCGAAGGCGTGGGCCGCCAGCTCGATCCGGAACTGGACATCTGGGCGGTGGCGCGGCCGGTGCTCGAGCGCATCCTGCGCGAGCGCTACAGCCCGCGCCGGGTGCTGAAGGAGCTGCGCAAGCGGCTGCCGGAAATCATGACCCACACCCCGGACATGCCGCGCCTGGTGCACGCCTGGCTGAAGCAGCAGGTGGATGGCGGGCACGAGCTGTCGATGCGCTCGCAGGACCTGGTCGCGCTCAATACCAACCTGCAGAAACTGCAGAAGCGCGCGGTGGCGGCGATCGCCGGCGTCGGCCTGCTGATTGTCGCGGCGGTGCTGTACGGCATGCAGCCGGGCGGCTGGTATTTCGGTGATGCGCCGGTGTGGAGCTGGGTGAGTGGCGTGGCCGGCCTGTTCTCGCTGGCCAGCGCCTGGTGGCGCCGCTGAGATGACGCTGCAGGCGCTCAAGGACGAACTGGCCCGCTTCGGCGCCGACAACGACGCCACCCACCCCGAGCGCGCCCAGCGCATGCTCAACATCACCCCGGACACCGGCGAGTTGCTGGGGGTGCTGGTGCGCGCCACCGGCGCGCGGCGGGTGCTGGAGATCGGCACCTCCAACGGCTATTCCACGCTGTGGCTGGCCGAAGCATGCGCTGCCATCGGCGGGCAGGTCACCACGCTGGAGTACGCGGCCGACAAGATCGCCCTGGCGAGGGACACCTTCGCGCGCAGCGGCCTGGCTGCGCAGATCGAGCTGGTCCACATCGATGCCGGTGCGTGGCTGCGCGCTGCGGCCGAGGCCAGTATCGACCTGCTGTTCCTGGATTCCGAACGCAGCCAGTACCTGGGCTGGTGGCCGGACCTGCGTCGCGTGCTGCGTCCCGGTGGCCTGCTGGTGGTCGACAACGCTGTCTCGCATGCCGACCAGATGGCTGCCTTCGAGGCGCAGGTGCGCGGCGATCCGCAATTCCATTGTGTGCGGGTGCCGATCGGCAACGGCGAACTGATCGCGGTGCGCGACGTCGCCTGAATCCCGCTTGATGGCGCTGCCTGCGGCGGGCGGGGATAATCGGTCGGTGAACGACATCGATACCGACACCGCAACCCTTCCCGCGTCCGCCGTGGCCCCCCTGCAGTTGCTGCACGTGGACGACCGCCTGGCCGTGGTCAACAAGCCCGCCGGGCTGATGGTCCATGACAGCAAGCTGGCGCGTGGCGAAGACGACTTCCTCGCCGATCGCCTGCGCGACCAGCTCGGCAAGCCGATCTTCCTGGTACACCGGCTCGACCGCGCCACCAGCGGCTGCCTGCTGCTGGCCTTCGATCGCGACAGCGCCAGCGTGCTGGGCAAGGCGCTGATGGGCGGCGACGTGACCAAGGACTACCTGGCGATCTGCCGTGGCTGGCCGGCCGAAGAAATCTTCACCGTCGACCATGACCTCGATGGCGGCCCCGGCAAGCCGGTGAAGAAGCAGGCCATCACCCATTTCCAGCGCGTGGCCGTGGGCGAGATCGCCGTCCCGGTGGGCGAGTTCGAAACCTCGCGCTACGCGCTGCTGCGCTGCCAGCCGCAGACCGGCCGCTTCCGCCAGATCCGCCGCCACCTCAAGCACCTGTCCCACCACCTCATCGGCGACACCAGCCACGGCGATGGCCGCCACAACCGCAGTTTCCGCATGCAGGGCATCCACCGCATGCTGCTGCACGCCGAGCGGCTGCGCTTTCCGCACCCGGACGGCACCACGATGGACGTCAGCGCGCCGGTGGACGGCGAGTTCCGCAAGGCGATGGATCTGTTCGGCTGGGACGTGGTGTGACCGCGCCGACCCCGTAGAGCCGACCGTTGGTCGGCTGAAAAGCTGCGCGGCCCGCCGAGAGTGGCCTTACCTGCGCGGTTCGGGCACGTCGACCACCGGCGGGTTCCCGTTGTTGGCCGGGAGCGACCGTTCATTCACGATCGCCTGCATGTCCTTTTCCAGATCAGCCAACAGCGGGTCCATCCGTTGGCGGATGGCCACCATGACGTTCTGCATCAGCACCGGGGTCTTGTCGAGCAGGCTCTGCCCGGCCGCACTCTCGTAGAACTCGGCCATTGCCAGCACGTCTTCCTTGCTGAAGCTCTTCTTGTAGAGGTCCACATACATCGGCCGCAGCTCCTGCCACGACAGCGCCTTGCGGATGGTGGCGTTGGTGCGTTGCTCCATCCGCTTGAGCTGCTCGATCTGGCCGGCATCCAGCGGTCGGCGCTGGGCAATCTGTTCGAACTGCTGGCGCTGCATCGCTTCCAGCTGCGGCAGCATGCCGTCCAGCAGGCTCTGCGCACGCGAGGCGGCCAGCAACCGGTTGACGTCGGCATCGGAGGGCGGCGTGGCCAGTGCGGGCGCGGCGGCGGCCAGGCCGAGGGCGAGGATCAGGCCGAGCCGGGCCAGGGGACGAATCGAAAGCATGTGCGGGGCATCCTGCGTTGCATGGAAGTACGAGGATACCCGCGAAGACGTCATCGGACCGCATATGACGGACGTTATCGGCGTCATCGGGGATCTTGCGCTCACCCTCGACAGCGGTCCTGCCTTTACAATGCCGCCCATGGCTCTCGGACCCGTCACCATCAGCGCACACCTGTCCATTCCCGATGCGGAACTGGTCGAACGCTTCGTGCGCGCCAGCGGTGCCGGCGGCCAGAACGTGAACAAGGTGTCCACCGCCGTGGAGCTGCGGTTCGACGTGGCCGGCTCGCCGTCGCTGCCCGAGCCGCTGCGCTCGCGCCTGCTGGCCCGGCGCGACCGGCGCATGACCGGCGACGGCGTGCTGGTGATCGATGCGCAGCGTTTCCGGACCCAGGACCGCAACCGCGACGACGCCCGCGAGCGCCTGGCCGCGTTCATCCAGGAGAGCCTGAGCGTGCCCAAGCCACGCGTGGCCACCAAGCCCTCGTACGGGGCCAAGCTGCGCCGCCTGGACGAGAAAAAGGGCCGCGCGCAGATCAAGCGCGGACGCACCACACGCAATTGGGAGTGATTGCTTGAACAACCGAAGTCCGCTGCTGCCGGCTGTGCCGCCCAACATGCCGCAGGTCAAACCCAACCGTTTCCTGCGCTGGCTGGCCCGCTGCACCCTGCGCCTGGGCGGCTGGAAGGTGGTGGGCACCTTCCCGGACGTGCCCAAACTGGTGTTCATCGTTGCCCCGCATTCGTCCAATTGGGACGGGTTCTGGGGCATGGCGGCCAAGATCGCGCTGGGCATGCAGGTCAAGGTGCTGGGCAAGGCCTCGCTGTTCTGGTGGCCGCTGTCGCCGTTGCTGCGCGCGCTGGGGGTGATCCCGCTGGACCGCAGTTCGCCGCAGGGCACCGTGGAACAGGCGGTCAGCCTGATCCGCAATTCCGAGCGCATGTGGTACGCCATCACCCCCGAGGGCACCCGCAAGGCGGTCACCCACTGGAAGGCCGGTTTCCTGAAGATCGCGCGGATGGCCGACGTGCCGGTGCTGGCGGCGTACTTCCACTACCCGGAGAAGACCATCGGGATCGGCCCGCTGTTCCACTCCAGTGGCGATGATGCCGCCGACATGGCCGCCATCCGCGCCTACTACCGACCGTGGCAGGGCAAGAACCGCGGCACCGTGTGAGCCGGACCAGGCCCCGCCCGCGCTGGCGCCGGGGCCCGCACAGCCATGCGCCACGTCCGGCACATGCCGCCTGCGGGCAATCGGAGTAGGGTGATCGGCTGCGGTTTTCCGCAGCCGCATCCCATTCCAAGGAGCCTGTTTCATGTCGCGTACCGTAGTTTTGGCCGCTGCCATCAGCCTGGCGCTGGCGGCCTGTTCCGGCAAGGAGTCCACCCCCGTGTCCGACACCCAGACCCCCGCCGCGCAGCAGCCGGCCGATGCCTCCACCAACCCCCTGTTGAGCGCCAGCACGCTGCCGTTCCAGGCACCGCCTTTCGACAAGATCAAGGACAGTGACTACCTGCCGGCCTTCAACGAAGGCATGAAGCAGCACCTGGCCGAAGTCCGCAAGATCGCCGACAACCCCGAGCCGGCCACCTTCGACAACACCATCGAAGCGCTCGAGCGCAGCGGCGAGACCCTGACCCGCGTGTCGCGCATCTTCTTCGGCCTGGTTCAGGCCGATACCAACGATGCGCGCCAGAAGATCCAGGAAGAGGTCGCGCCGAAGCTGGCCGACCACCAGGACGAGATCAACCTCGACCCGAAGCTGTTTGCCCGCATCAAGAGTGTGTACGACCAGCGCCAGTCGCTGGGCCTGGATCCGGTGCAGCTGCGCCTGGTCGAGCGTGACTACCAGGAATTCGTGCGCGCCGGCGCGCAGCTCAACGATGCCGACAAGGCCGCGCTGCGCAAGCTCAACGTGGAAGAAACCACGCTGGCCACCCAGTTCCACACCCGACTGGTCGCCGCCACGGCCGCCGGTGCGGTGGTGGTCGACGACAAGGCCAAGCTGGCCGGCCTGGACGAGGATGCGATCAACACCGCCGCCGCCGACGCCAAGGACCGCAAGCTGGACGGCAAGTACGTGCTGCCGCTGCAGAACACCACCCAGCAGCCGGTGCTGGCCTCGCTGAGCGACCGCGACCAGCGCGCCGCGGTGCTCAAGGCGTCGGAAACCCGCGCCGAGAAGGGCGATGCCAACGACACCCGGCAGACCGTGCAGCGCCTGGCCCAGCTGCGTGCGCAGAAGGCCAAGCTGCTTGGCTTCGACAACTACGCCGCCTACAGCCTGGCCGACCAGATGGCCAAGACCCCGGCCGCCGCGCTCAAGCTGCTGACCGACACCGTGCCGGCGGCCACCGCGAAGGCGCGTGGCGAGATCGGCGAAATGCAGAAGGTGATCGACGCACAGAAGGGCGGTTTCAAGCTCGCCGCGTCCGACTGGGACTTCTACGCCGAGCAGGTGCGCAAGGCGCAGTACGACCTGGACGAGTCGCAGATCAAGCCGTACTTCGAGATGGACAACGTGCTGCAGAACGGCGTCTTCTACGCCGCCACCCAGCTGTACGGGATCACGTTCAAGCCGCGCACCGACATCCCGACCTACCACCCGGACATGAAGGTCTACGAAGTGTTCGACAAGGACGGCACCTCGCTGGCGCTGTTCTACACCGACTACTTCAAGCGTGACAGCAAGTCCGGTGGCGCCTGGATGGACGTGTTCGTCGAGCAGGACGGCCTGACCGGTGCCAAGCCGGTGGTCTACAACGTGTGCAACTTCACCAAGCCCGCCGCCGGCCAGCCCGCGCTGCTCAGCTTCGATGACGTGACCACGATGTTCCATGAGTTCGGCCACGCGCTGCACGGCATGTTCTCGAAGGTGAAGTACCCGTCGATCGCGGGCACGAGCACCTCGCGCGATTTCGTGGAGTTCCCGTCGCAGTTCAACGAACATTGGGCGCTGGACCCGAAGGTCTTCGCCAACTACGCGAAGAACTACAAGACCGGCGAACCGATGCCGCAGGCACTGGTCGACAAGATCCTCAAGGCACGCACCTTCAACCAGGGGTATGCGACCACCGAGTACCTGTCGGCGGCGCTGTTGGACCTGGCCTGGCACACCCAGCCGGCCGATGCGCCGCTGCAGGACGTGGCGCCGTTTGAGGCGGCTGCGTTGAAGAAGTTCAAGGTGGACCTGGCGCAGGTGCCGCCGCGTTACCGCACCACGTACTTCGACCACATCTGGGGCGGCGGCTATTCGGCCGGTTACTACGCCTACTTCTGGGCTGAAGTGCTCGACCATGATGCCTTCGAGTGGTTCAAGGAACATGGCGGCCTGACGCCGGAGAACGGCCAGGTGTTCCGCGACAAGATCCTCTCGCGCGGCAACAGCGTGGAGCTGGCGGATCTGTACCGCGAGTTCCGCGGCAAGGATCCGTCGGTGGAACCGCTGCTGGTCAATCGCGGGCTGAAGTAACCGCGCGAACCTTGGGGGGCCGACCGTGAGTCGGACCCTCCACCGGTGCACGCTGAAAACGAAAACGGCAGGGGAAACCCTGCCGTTTTTTTTGGGGGGTGGTGGCTTCGCCGGGGTCTTCTGCGAGCTCGAGGGCCCCGTAGCGGCCGGTAGGCCCCTGGTGCACATGTCCCCCGGCCGCAGAGCGGCCTCCTCCTTTATTTTGCCCAGGAGCCTACCGGCCGCTACGGGGCTTGGCTTACGCTAAGGTGGAAGCCAGGCTCCTGGCGCTGGTCGGTGGATCGGGCGCTGGGGCACTCATCGCCTTGGAGGCGAAATAAAGGGGGAGGGGCGGCGGCAGGCTGAGAACGAAAACAGGAGGGGAAATCCTGCCGTTTTCTTTGGGGTGGCGGTTCCGCTGGGGCCTTGCGCGAGCTCGAGGGCCCCGTAGCGGCCGGTAGGCCCCTGGTGCAAATGTCCCCCGGCCGCGGGGCGGCCTCCTCCTTTATTTTGCCCAGGAGCCTACCGGCCGCTACGGGGCTCGGCTGCGGTAAGCAGGTAGAAGCCAGGCGGGTCGGTGGGTTGGGCGCTGGGCCCTCATGCCCTCGGAGGCGGACTAAAGAGGGAGGTGGCGGCCGCAGGCCGAAAACGAAAACGGCCGGGGAAACCCTCCCGTTTTTTTGGGGTGGCGGCTCCGCCGGGGTCTTCTGCGAGCTCGAGGGCCCCGTAGCGGCCGGTAGGCCCCTGGTGCAAATGTCCGCCGGCCCCGGGGCGGCCTCCTCCTTTATGTTGCCCAAGAGCCTACCGGCCGCTACGGGGCTCGGCTGCGCCAAGCAGGTAGAAGCCAGGCGGGTCGGTGGGTTTGGCGCTGGGCCCCCATGCCCTTGGAGGCGAAATAAAGGGGGAGGCCGCTCCGCGGCCGGAGGACATTCGCCGGAAAGGGCATGGGGGCCCAGCGCCGAACCCACCGACTGCCGCTTGAGGCGAAACAAGAAGAGGGGAGCGGCCGCAGGCCGACACCGGAGGCATCGCCGGAAAGAGTATGGGAGCCCAGCGCCAAACCCACCGACCGCCGCGCGCAGACACGCTCCGCGGCGGCAGCGTCCCTCACGTCCCCACGTGCACGCCTTCCACGATCTCGCTGCACCCAAGATGGTCCAGCGCGATCTCCAGTGCATGCATGTAACTCTGCGCGCAGTACCCATGCGCGACCCCGATACGCTGGCCCACATCCGCCGGCAGGCATGCCTCCGGGGCACGCGTATCGTCGTCGTGCACTTCCACGTAGACGTTGTGCAGATGCGGCAGCAACCGCTGCAGGCGCACGCTGTCCACGCAGGCGCCCGGGTCCAGCAGCGTTACCTCGCCGCGACTGTGGTCGGCCACGCGCAGCGCGTCCAGCAGTTCCTGCTCCGAGCCGCAGGCGCGGATCGCCAGCGTGGTGCCGGCGTCGATCGCGCGATGCACCAGCGCCTTCAGCAGGAGAGGCGGCAGCGGCGCGGCGGTACGGATCAGCGCGCCGCTGGCTTCCGGCCCGCGGATGATGAAGATCGACATGGCTCAGGCCCCCTCCGGCACGGCCTGCAGGCGACGCGCGGCGATCGCCAGCGACAGCCGGCAGGCATCGGCGCGGCCGCTGCTGCACACCACCCGCGCCGTCGGCCCGTGCTGCGGGTGCAGGTGCGCGTCCAGCGCGTCGTCATCGTTGCTGGCCATCTCGATGTACGGCGCCGGCAGCGCCTCCAGCGCGCTGCGCAGTGCCTGGCCGTAACGCGCCCACTGCGGTGCGTCGACCGCGGCGGTGGCGATCAGCACCAGCGCCGGCCGGCTGCGCTGGGCGCGCTGCAGGCAGCGCAGCAGGGCCGGCAGCGAGTCGCAGTCGCGACAGGCCAGGCGGTGCCCGGCAACCCGGGCCGGCAGCGGGGCGGCATCCGGCGCCGCGCCAGGCGGCGTGTGCCGGATCATCAGGATGGTCATGGAACACCTCGAACAAGCGCCCTGCGGCGCGGTGACGCCACGATGCGACCGCGGCCCGTAAAACCGCCATGCCGGCGCCTGCCGTGGCGCGTAAACATCGCGTAGCTTCTGTCTGCGCCGCCGGGAACTCGGCCTGCGCCGCCCGGTCACACCCTCACCCCTTGAGAGAGCCCCGCCATGGACCGTCCCGCCGCCACCGCCGCCCCCAACCGGATGCTGCACTGGCTGAAGAAGGAAGCCCTCCCGGTGGCGGTGATGCTGGGCCTGCTGCTGGCCGCGCGTGATTCGCTGGCCAACCACTACCAGGTGCCCAGCGGTTCGATGCAGCACACCCTGATGCCGGGCGACCGGGTGGTGGTGGACATGCGCGCCTATGGCCTGCGCCTGCCGTTCACCTCGGTGCAACTACTGCACACCGGCCAGCCGCAGCGCGGCGACGTGGCGGTGTTCGATTCACCGGTGGACGGCATCCGCCTGATCAAGCGCATCGCCGCCGTGGGCGGTGACCGAGTGGAGCTGCACCAGGGCCACCTGAGCATCAACGGCCAGCCCCTGGCAGAAGCAGGCGCGGGCGAGATCGAGGACTTTGGCCAGCACCTGGCCCGGCTCGACCTCGGCCAAGGTGGCGGCCCGGACATCAGCGGCCTCACCGTGCCGGCGGGCGAAGTGCTGATGCTCGGCGATCATCGCGGCAACAGCGCCGATGGGCGCTTCTTCGGCCTGGTCCAGGCCAGTTCGCTGTACGGCAAGGCGTCGCACGTCTACTACCGGCGCGGCGAGGGCCTGACCTGGCAGGCGCTGTAACCCCGGGCCCGATCTGAATCGATATCCACGGCGTCTCGATTCAGACATTGGAGGTTATGGATCGACTTGTCGGCGCTGCCTATCCTGAGCGCTGACTCTTCGCTCCGGCCCGTCCACGCGGGCCTTACCGGCATGAATGGCGACACCGCAGCGGGCCCTGCCCGCAGCTCCGCACCCCCCACGGCTGCGGGGGCCACAGACCACATCCAGCAGGGCACCCCGGCATTCCGGCGCACGGCGGCGGCGCTGTTCCTGGCCGGCTTCTCCACCTTCGGCCTGCTCTACACGGTGCAGCCGCTGCTGCCCGAGTTCAGCCGCCACTTCGGCGTATCGGCCGCCAACAGCGCGCTGACCCTGTCGCTGAGCACCGGCCTGCTGGCGGTCTCGATGCTGATCGCCGGGCTGATCTCCGACCGCATCGGCCGGCGCGGGGTGATGGTCGCTGCGCTGCTGGCCTCCAGCGTCTTGTCGGTGGCCACCGCGCTGGTCGACGACTGGTCCACCCTGCTGGTGCTGCGCACCCTGCTGGGCATCGCGCTGAGCGGGGTGCCGGCGGTGGGCATGACCTACCTGGCCGAAGAGATGGACAGCCGCGCGCTGGGCCTGGCGATGGGCCTGTACATCGGCGGCAATGCGATCGGCGGCATGAGCGGCCGCCTCATCGCCGGCATCGTGGCCGACCATTGGGGCTGGCGCTGGGGCATTGGCGTGGTCTCGGTGATCGCGCTGCTGAGCACCGTGCTGCTGTGGTTCCAGCTGCCGCCCTCACGCCACTTCCAGAGCCGCCGCGGCGGCCTGCGCGAACTGCCCGCACGCTGGCGCAGCCTGTTCGCCGACCCCGGCCTGCCCTGGTTGTTTGCCACCGCCTTCGTGCTGATGGGCGTGTTCGTCACGCTGTACAACTACCTCGGCTACCACCTGCTGGCCCCGCCCTATGGCCTGAGCCAGACCGTGGTCGGGTTGATCTTCAGCGTCTACCTGGTCGGCACCTTCAGTTCGGCGTGGATGGGGCAGCAGGCCAACCGGCACGGCCGCAGCCGCGTGCTGGCGATCTGCTACGGGCTGATCGCGCTGGGCATCGTGCTGCTGGCGCTACCGTGGCTGGGCTGCATGGCGGCGGGCATCGCGCTGGTCACCTTTGGTTTCTTCGGCGGCCATTCGGTGGCCAGCAGCTGGGTCGGCAGCCGCGCCGGCAGCATGCGCGCCGAAGCGTCGGCCCTGTACCTGTTCGCCTACTACCTGGGCTCCAGCGTGGCCGGGGTGATCGGTGGGGTGTTCTACACGCACTGGGACTGGCTGGGCGTGTGCGGCTTCGTCGGCGTGCTGACCGTGGCCGGCGCCGCCATTGCCTGGCGGTTGCGGCGACGCGTGCAACCGGCCGCCGCCGCGGCGCTCGCGCTCAGCCGCTGACGCCCTGCAGCAGCCGGGTGAAGTGCCCGATCAGGGGCGACGCCGCGCCGCGCCGGCAGGCCACGTGCACTTCCGAACTGGCGGCGCGGTCGCTGAGTGCGACGAAGCGCGCCCCATCGACCTGGATATGGCTGCACGAAGCCGGCAGCACGGTGACGCCCAGGCCCGAGGCGGCGAGGCTGATCAGCGTCGAGGCTTCGCCCGCCTCCTGCACGATGCGCGGGGTGAAGCCCGCGCTGCGGCACAGCGCGATGAAATGATCGTGGATGCCTGCGCCCACCTCGCGCAGGAAGCCCACGAACGGCTCATGCGCGAACTGCCGCAGCGCCAGCGGCGCATCGGCGGGCAGGCCCCGCACCAGGGGGTGCTGGTCGTGCACCACCAGCGCCAGCGGGTCACTGAACAATTTGCGTGACACCAGCGGCGCCGGCAGCGCACGTTTGCGGATCAGGCCGACGTCCAGCTCGCCGGCCATCAGCGCATCGATCTGCTGCAGGGTGTTCATCTCGCGCAGCTTCAACTTCACGTGCGGGAACTGCTGCCGGTAGGCAAAGATCGCGCGTGGAATCTGCGTGGACAGCGGCGTGGCCCGGGTCAGCCCGATGCGCAGTTCGCCGGTTTCGCCGCGCTGCGCGCGCTGGGTCAGGTCGACTGCGGTATCCACCCGCGCCAGCACCTCGCGCGCCTGCTCCTGCAGCACGCGCCCGGCATCGGTGAGTTCCACCCGGCGGTTGGCGCGCACGAACAGGCGCGCGCCGAGCAGGGTTTCCAGCTGGCGGATCTGTTGGCTGAGCGGGGGCTGGGACATGCCGAGGCGTTCGGCGGCGCGGCCGAAGTGCAGGGTATCGGCGACGGCCAGGAAGTAACGCAGGTGGCGTAGTTCGATCGACATGGAAGATGCCCGGGTCAGCGCTCGGAATGCCCGCTTTCATCATAGCTGCGCGGACTGAACAGGTCCGGCTGGATCAGCTCGATGAAGGCGCGCGCCTGCGGCGACAGGAACCGGCCGCGGCGCACGATCACCCCGTAGCTGCGCTCGGGGAACCACGCGCTCATCGAGCGCGTCACCAGCTTCTCGCGGTCGCCATCGTTGAGGCACAGCGCCGGCACGATCGAGATGCCCATGCCCATGGCCACGTACTGCTTGATCACCTCCCAGCCGCCCACTTCCAGCGCCACGGTGTAGGGCAAGCGGTGCCGCTGGAACACCTGGTCGACCAGCCGGTAGGTGATCTGGCGCTTGGGTGGCAGTACCAGCGGATGTTGCGAGATCGCCTCCAGGCTGAGCTCGCCGCGCGCCAGCGGATGCCCCGGCGGGGCGATCAGGACCTGCTCGAAGCGATAGGCGGGCGCGTAGCTGAGGTCGGCCGGTACGTCGGTCATCGAGCCCACGGCCAGGTCGGCCGCGTCGCTGCGCAGCAGGTCGGTGCCATCGGCGCTGATCGCGTTGTGCAGGGTCAGGCGCACGTCCGGGTGGCGCTGGCGGAAGCGCTCCACGATGCGCGGCAGCAGGTACAGGATGGTCGAGCTGTTGGCGGCGATGTTGAGCTCGCCGGCGTCCAGCCCCTTCACCTTGTCGCGGAAGCTGGCTTCCAGCCCGTCCAGGTTCTCCACCAGCGGCTGGGCCATCTCGAACAGCAGCTGGCCCTCGCGGCTGGGCACCAGCCGGCGCCCGCTGCGCTCGAACAGGCTCACCCCCAGCTCGCGTTCCAGCGCCTGCAACTGCTGGCTGATGGCCGGCTGGCTGACGAAAAGCGCCTCAGCTGCCCGTGAGACTGAGCCCAGGCGGACCGTCTGACAGAACGCCCGAAGCGGCTTTAGCCGGTCGGATTTGTAGGAAAACCGGGGGCTTGGCGGGCGCGGTGTGGGCATGGCGTTACGAGTATAAGCACACCTTATGGTGAGCATTGCGATAACTGTTTTGTCAAATACGGTACGGCAGCGCACGGTGGGGCCCTACCGCACTGCAGGAACCCGCCATGTCCGCCGTCGCCGCTTTCGCCACTGCCCAGCCCACCCCCGCCGATGCCCCGGCCACTCCCGGCATCGCCCTCACCACCCAGCTCGCCGGCCAGTCCGCGCTGCTGCCGGCGGGGGTATTGGCGCTGCTGGTGTCGCTGCACCGTGCGGTGGAGCCGGAGCGCCAGCGCCGGCTGCAGGCCCGGGTGGCGCGCCAGGCGTTCTTCGACGGCGGCGGCCTGCCGGACTTCCGCGCCGACACCGCCGAGATCCGGGACGGCGACTGGCGCGTGGCCCCGCTGCCGGACGCACTGCAGGATCGCCGCGTGGAGATCACCGGCCCGACCGACCCGAAGATGGTCATCAACGCGCTGAACTCCGGGGCCAAGGTGTTCATGGCCGACTTCGAGGATTCCACCGCCCCGGCCTGGCGCAACCTGCTGGCCGGCCAGCAGGCGCTGATCGGCGCGGTGCGTGGCGATCTGACCCACACCGGGCCATCCGTCGATGGGAAGCCGGGCAAGCAATACACCCTGCGCCCGTTCAACGAACAGGCGGTGCTGATCGTGCGCCCGCGCGGCTGGCACCTGGATGAAAAGCACGTGCGCATCGATGGCCAGCCGATCGCCGGCAGCCTGTTCGACGCGGCGGTGTTCGCCTTCCACAACGCGCGCACCCTGATGTGCAAGCAACGTGGCCCGTACTTCTACCTGCCCAAGCTGCAGAGCATGGAAGAGGCGGCGCTGTGGGAGACCGCGCTGTCGCACATCGAGGGCATGCTTGGCCTGCCGCATGGGCAGATCAAGGTCACGGTGCTGATCGAAACGCTGCCGGCGGTGTTCGAGATGGACGAGATCCTGCACGCGCTCCGCGACCGCATCGTCGGCCTGAACTGCGGGCGCTGGGATTACATTTTTTCCTACATCAAGACCTTCCGCCGCCACGCCGACAAGGTGCTGCCCGAGCGTGGCCAGGTGACCATGACCCAGCCGTTCCTGAAAGCCTATTCGGAACTGCTGATCCGCACCTGCCATCGCCGCGGTGCGCACGCGATGGGGGGCATGGCCGCGCAGATCCCGATCAACCACGATGCCGCCGCCAACGAGCAGGCGATGGCGCGGGTGCGCGCGGACAAGCTGCGCGAAGTGACCGCCGGCCATGACGGCACCTGGGTGGCGCATCCGGCGTTGATCCCGGTGGCGCAGGCGATCTTCGACGCGCACATGCCCGGGCCAAACCAGCACGGCGTGCTGCGCAACGACGTGCAGGTGGGCCGCGACGATCTGATCGCCGCGCCCACCGGCACCATCACCCGCGGCGGTTTCGAGGGCAATGTCGAGGTCTGCGTGCGCTACCTGGCCGCCTGGCTGGACGGCAACGGCTGCGTGCCCATCCACCACCTGATGGAGGACGCGGCCACCGCCGAGATCAGCCGCAGCCAGCTGTGGCAGTGGCTGCACACCCCTGGCCAGTACCTGGACGACGGCACCGCCATCGACCTGGCCCTGCTCGACGCCACCCTGGCGCAGTTGCCGGCGCGCCTGGGCGACCGCGCCGCGCTGCCCGGCGGCGGCCGCATCGACGAGGCCATCGCGCTGCTGGGCGAGCTGAGCCGCCGCGACGCACTCACCGACTTCCTGACCCTGCCCGCTTACGACCGCCTCGACTGACCTGTACCGCCCGCCTTCCGCACCGCTTCATCCATTCACCGTCTTCCCCCCTGGAGAAACGCCATGAGCACGCTGCCGACCGCCGAACAGATCCAGCACGAATGGAACACCGACCCGCGTTGGGCGGGCATCCAGCGCAACTACACTGCCGCCGACGTGGTGCGCCTGCGCGGCACGGTGCACGTCGAGCATTCGCTGGCCCGGCTGGGTGCGCAGAAGCTGTGGACCTACCTGCAGGAAAAGGACTTCGTCAACGCGCTCGGCGCGCTGACCGGCAACCAGGCCATGCAGCAGGTGAAGGCGGGCTTGAACGCCATCTACCTGTCCGGCTGGCAGGTGGCCGCCGACGCCAACCTGGCCGGCCAGATGTATCCGGACCAGTCGCTGTATCCGGCCGACTCGGTGCCGGCGGTGGTCAAGCGGATCAACAACACCCTGCTGCGTGCCGACCAGCTGCACCATGCCGAAGGCAAGGATGAGATCGACTTCCTGCAGCCGATCGTGGCCGATGCCGAGGCCGGTTTCGGGGGCGTGCTCAATGCCTTCGAGCTGATGAAGGCGATGATCGAGGCCGGCGCCGCCGGCGTGCACTTCGAGGACCAGCTGGCCTCGGTGAAGAAGTGCGGGCACATGGGCGGCAAGGTGCTGGTGCCCACCCGCGAGGCCATCGAGAAGCTCAACGCCGCGCGCCTGGCGGCCGATGTGATGGGCGTGCCGACCCTGCTGGTGGCGCGCACCGACGCCGAGGCCGCCGACCTGCTGACCAGCGACGTGGATGGCAACGACCAGCCGTTCACCACCGGCGAGCGCACCGTGGAAGGCTTCTACAAGACCCGCAACGGCCTGGACCAGGCGATCAGCCGCGGCCTGGCCTATGCGCCCTATGCCGACCTGATCTGGTGCGAGACCGGCAAGCCGGACCTGGAGTTCGCCCGCAAGTTCGCCGAGGCGATCCACGCCAGGTTCCCGGGCAAGCTGCTGGCCTACAACTGCTCGCCCAGCTTCAACTGGAAGAAGAACCTGGACGACGCCACCATCGCCAGCTTCCAGAAGGAAATCGCCAAATACGGGTACAAGTTCCAGTTCATCACCCTGGCCGGCTTCCACGCCCTGAACTACTCCATGTTCAACCTGGCCCACGGCTACGCGCGCCGCCAGATGAGCGCCTTCGTGGAGCTGCAGGAGGCCGAGTTCGCCGCGGCCGACCGGGGCTTCACCGCGGTCAAGCACCAGCGCGAGGTCGGCACCGGCTACTTCGACGCGGTCACCCAGGCCATCCAGCAGGGCCAGTCCTCGACCACGGCCCTGAGCGGGTCGACCGAGGAGGAGCAGTTCAACGCCGAACGCGCGGCCTGACCGACCCCCAAGGGCGGCCAGGGAAGGCCGGGGCGACGGGCGGTCGGGGGACCGCCCGTCGCTGCATGGGGCCGCTCGGCGGCCGGTCCGTCCCGTCGGCCGGGTGGCCGCTGGCGGACCCGGGCTGCGTATGAAAGGGGGATGTGCCGCGGCCGCCCGAAAATGGGGCGCCCGGGCGCTGAAATGGGATGAGGCGCACACTTTTTAGGGGTGCTATTCTCCTCGGCTCACCGGGGGAACGCTGGGAAGCGGGTGCACGGGATGACCGGCAAGGTTGCGGCGATTGTGTGCGAACAGGAACCAGGCATCGCCCAGACTGCGATGGCTGAGATCGTGCATGCCGTATTGAGCAGCAGCGAGTTCGCGCTGTTCGCCCAGTTCGGCCGGCAGCAGCACCTGGCCAAAGGTGACCAGCTGTTCCACCGCGGTCAAGCCGGCGACACGATGTACGTGGTCGTCAGCGGCGGCATCGAGCTGGATTTTGGCGAAGACCTGCTGGTCAAGTCGCTCGGCCCCAATGAATTCTTCGGCGAGCTCGGCCTGCTGATCGGCGACCACCCGCGCAGCGCGGAGGCGCGCGCGATCACCGACAGCGTCGTGCTGGAACTGGGCAACGCCGACTTCCAGCGCCTGGTGGACCACGATCCGGGGCTGATCGCCTATTTCCTGCGCCGCACGATCATGCGCGTGGTGAGCAACGAACAGGTCCTGATCCGCCAGCTGCGCCGGCGCAACCACGACCTGGAGACCGCGCTCGACAACCTGTACATCACCACCCACCAGCTCACCCACACCCGCGAGCTGGTGCGGACCGACGAGCTGACCGGCCTGCACAACCGGCGTGGCCTGGCCCTGTACCTGCAGGACTGCCGCACCCAGCCCGAAGGCCCGCCGCAGGGCCTGCTGCTGATCGACTGCGACCACTTCAAGAAGGTCAACGACGAGCACGGCCACCAGGCCGGCGACCGCGTGCTGCAGAGCATGGCCAACATCCTGCGCTCGGTCGCGACCGAGACCGACCTGGCCTGCCGGCTCGGCGGTGACGAGTTCTGCCTGCTGCTGCGCACGGCCACCGCCGACAGCCTGCAGCATGCCGCCGAATTCATCCTCAGCGCCGTGCACGGCCTGATGGACCGCGCCCACGGCGTGCCCCACGTCTGCCCGGTCAGCATCGGCGTGCGCCTGCTCGAGCCCCACACCGACTGGAGCGAATGGTACGCTCGCGCCGACAACGCGCTGTACCAGGCCAAGCGCCTGGGCGGCAACCGGCTGCACTGGTCGCGTGCCGCGACCGCCACACCCTGAGCGGGGGAAGATCGGCATGTACGGCGACATCGGAACGTCGACCCAGGCCCCACAGATGCGGGCGTTGTTGTTCACCGATCTGTGCGATTCGTTGATCCTGGTCGAACGCATCGGTGATACGGCTGCGGCCGAGCTGTTCCAGCAGCACGATCGACTGGTGTTGACGCTGCAGCAGCAATGGAACGGGCACCAGATCGACCGCTCCGATGGCCTGTTCCTGCTGTTCGAACGCGCGATCGACGCGCTGGGTTTCGCACTGGATTACCAGCGCGGGCTGAAGCGGCTGGGCGAGGAGCGCGGCATCGTGCTGCGCGCCCGCGCCGGCCTGCACGTGGGTGAAGTGCTGACCTGGGAGAACAGCCCCGAAGCGATCAGGGTGGGTGCCAAGTCGCTGGAGGTCGAGGGCCTGGCCAAGCCGATGGCCGCCCGGCTGATGGCCCTGGCCCGGCCGGGCCAGATCCTGATGTCGGCGGTGGCCGAATCGCTGACCCATCGCGCCAGCGGCGAGCTCGGGGACCGCGCCACGCGCCTGCTGTGGAAATCGCATGGCCGCTGGCGCTTCAAGGGCGTGCCCACCCGCCAGGAAGTGTTCGAGGTGGGCGAGATCGGCTTCGCCCCACTGCGCATGCCGAGCGGCAACGCCAAGGCCCGGCGCGATATCCCGCTGTGGCGGCAACCGGCGGCCCTGGTCGCCGAGCTGGCGGTGATGGCGATGCTGATGGCCGGCGGCTGGATGCTGTTGCGGCCGGCGCCGGCGATCGCCTTCGCCGAGCGCGACTGGGTGGTCATCGGCGACCTGCGCAACCTCACCGACAACCCCATCCTGGACGACACGCTGGACCAGGCCTTCCGGATCAGCCTGGAACAGTCTCGCCACGTCAACGTGGTCAGCCAGGACCGCATCGAACGCACCCTGCAGATGATGCGCAAGGGCGTGGGCGGTGGCGCGCTGGACCGCAGCAATGCCGCCGTGGTCGCGCTTCGCACTGGCGCCAACCTGGTGCTGATGCCGGCGGTGACCGATGTGGGCGGACGGGTGCGGTTCTCGGTGGAGGTGATGGACCCGCGCACCCAGCACACGCTGGCGGTGAGCACGTCCTTCGCCGACCGGGGCGCCGTGCTGGCGGCGGTGGACAAGGTCTCGCTGGAGCTGCGCGACGAGCTGGGCGAAGAGGCCGCCATGATCCAGCGCGATGCCATGCCGCTGCCGGAGGTCACCACCGCCAACATGGATGCACTGCGCGCCTTCGCGCTGGGCCAGAAGCGCTACCTCAAGGGCGACTACCGCGCCGCGCTGGGCTTCTACCAGCAGGCCACGGAGATCGACGGCGACTTCGCGCTGGCGTGGCTGGGGCAGGCGCGCTGCCATTTCGCGCAGGTCGACTTCGGCTCGGCGGCCGACGCGCTGCGGCGCGCCCAGGCACTCACCGCGCACCTGCCCACGCGCGAAGCGATGTACGTCAAGAACTGGACCCTGCAGGTGTTCGACCCGGACCGTGCCGGCGACGGCTGGCTGCGCATGTCCGAGTTGTATCCGGACTACGTGCCGGCCGCGAACAACGCGGCGATGAACCTGTACAACGAAAACCGCTTCCTCGACGCGCTGCCACTGGCCAAGCGCGTGGCCGAAAGCACCGTGGACCTGCACAGCATCGGCCTGGACCAGTACGGACGCATCCTGCTCGCGCTGGGCCGTTACGACGACGCCGACGCGGCCCTGGGCAAAGCGGTGTCGATCGGCTGGAACGGGGCGCTGATGCGGCAAGCCAGCGTGGCCGCCGCCCGCCGCGATTTCAGCCGCGCCGGCACATTGCTCGACGCGCTGGATGCGGCCAACTACCACGGCGACCTGGTCAAGACCACCGTCGCCCTGGACCGCGGCGACGTGGCCGGCGCGCTCCGGCATGCCGAGCGTGGCCTGGCCGGCAGTCGCGACAAGCCCGGTGCCGACCAGCTCAACTACCACGTGCCGCTGGCCGTGGCCTACATGCAGTCCGGCCAGCGCCAACGCGCGCTGGCGCTCACCCATGACGCGGTCACGCGTGCCTTCGCCGGCATCGACAGCGCGCCGAGCGTGGATGCGATCGATCGGGTGGTGTCGGCGCTGGCTGCCGGCATCGTGGCCAGGCGGCTGGGCGATGGCAGCCTGGCCAAGACACTGCCGGAGCGGATCGCCGCACTGAAGAACCTGCCCAAGAGCCGGGTGGTGGACGAGTTCAGCGCGGTGTTGCAGGCCGAGCAGCAGCGCGTCCAGGGCAAGCCGCGCGAAGCACTGCAGACGCTGGCGCCGTTCATCAGTCCCGAATCGCGCGTGCAGACGCGCGTGGCGGCCATGCATGCCGCGCGGGATGCCGGCATGGAGAAGATCGCGGCCCAGCATGCCGGCTGGCTGCAGCAGCGCGCTGGCATGGCCTACGCAGAAATCGAGTGCAGCTTCTGCCTGCAGGCGCTCAACATCCTGGATGTGCGCGCGGCCACCGGCCAGCGCCCCACGGGTGCGGGGCCGACGCGGGTGTCGGCCCCGTAACGCCTGCCCTCAGCGCAGCGTGCGCGGCGCGCCCTTGCCGTGCTCCAGCATCGGCACGTTGTAGCCGGTACCGGAGGTGAGCATGGCGAAGATTTCCTTCTGCGCCTTGGCGATGCTGTCCTTGTCGGCCAGCCTGATGTTGCTGCAGCACTGCTTGACGAAGTCGTGCAGGGCCGCATCGCTTTCCGGCACGTGGCCGGTATCCAGGATGGCCTGCGCGGTGTCGGTGACGAACCGCTCGCGGAAGGCATCGTCGGTGGACAGCAGCTCGACAAGGCGTTTGGCGGAGGCAGCTTCAAGCTTCAGGGTGGGCATGGCGGGGCTCTCTGTGGATGGACGCAATGAGCTGGTGTCGGCCCGGGCGCAGGGTTCTTGAGGGTCCGGGCGATAACGGGGTCAAGTTGTCGGCATCCGGAACGATATCCTTTCTTGTGCTCATAGACGCGGTGGAGGGGTTGTGCGCCTGAGGCGATGTGCAATGTTGCTGCTTGAGCCGCGGGAAACGGTGGCATTCCAGTTCGAAGCGCTGCTGGACGGCGGCGACGGCCGCGTGCGGTCGCTCGGCTGGGTGGCGCTGGCCCCGCACCTGGAGCAGCCCGTGGCGCTGTCCGCGCAGGCGCAGGCCTGGCTCGGCACGCTCAGCCCGAGCGCCTGGACCGAGCTGGCCGCCGACGCCGCCGAGATGCCGATGGCGCAGGCGCTGCTGGCGGCCGGCCTGTTGATCGCCGAGGACGGGGACGGCGTAGCGGCCGCGCGCGATGCGCGCCTGCGCGGGGTGCACTGGCATCCGCTGGCTGCCGTGATGCATGCGTTCTCGCGCTGGGACGGCGTGGATGCCGTGTACAACATGCAGGCCTCGGAAACCGAGACCGCCGAGCAGATGCGCCAGACCCTGGGCGAGCCGCCGCGCGAAGCACCGCAGCTGGCCGGCGCCGGCCCCCGCCTGGCGCTGCCGGACGTGGACGGCAACGCGTTCGACCAGCTGCTCGCGCGCCGCGTCACCTGCCGCAACTTCGATCCCGACCGGCCCTTGCCGCTGGCGGTGTTCGCCCAGCTGCTGCAACGCACCTTCGGCAGCCGCTGCCGTTTCCAGGTCGGGCAGGACCTGGTGTTCCTCAAGAAAAGCGTGCCCTCCGGCGGTGGCCTGCATCCGATCGAGGCCTACCTGGTGGTCCAGAACGTGGCCGGGCTCGCGCCGGGGCTGTACCACTATCGCGGCGACTCCCATGAGCTGGAGCGCGTGGCCAGCGAGGTCACGGTGGATCGCGCGTTCGTCATGGAGATGGTGGGCCAGCAGCACTGGTTCGCCGACGCCCACGTCCTGGTCGTGCTGGCCCCGCGGTTCGAGCGCACGTTCTGGAAGTACCGCCAGCATGCCAAGAGCTATCGCGTGGTGGCGATGGAGGCGGGGCACCTGTCGCAGACGCTCTACCTGGCCGCCACCGATGCCGGGCTGGGCGCGTTCATCACCGGTGCCATCAATGAAAAGCACATCGAGCGCGCGTTGCAGCTCGACACCATCGCCGAGGGGGTGCTGGCGGTCTGCGGCTTCGGCTGGCGCGCTGCGCAGATGACCACGACCGAGCTGGATCCCGCCGGGATGATCTGGCACCCGGCGGCGGTGTAACCGGCGTTGCGATGGGGGCGGGGCTCAGGCCCCGTCCGCCTCGAAGTCCACCAGCACGGCGCCATCGCCCACCTGGTCGCCGGCCTTGACCCGGTACCCCTGCACCACGCCATCGGCCGGGGCCTGCAGGGTGTGCTCCATCTTCATCGCTTCCAGCACCAGCAGCGGCGCGCCGCGCTTGACGGCGGTGCCCGGCGCCACCGAAGTGGCGACGATGCGGCCGGGCATCGGCGCGAGCAGGCTGCCGGCGTCGGCCACGCCCTGGTCCGCTTCGCTGACCGGATCGTGCAGCGTGAAACGTTGCGCGCCTTCGCTGCCGAACAGATACAGCGCATCGCCCTCACGCACCACGCGGGCGCGGTGCAGCGCATCGTCGCTCTGCATGCGCAGCGCATCGCCGTCGAGGCCGCCGTGGGCGACCACGCGGGCATCGCCGACGGTCACCGACCATGCCCCGTCCTGCTGCTGCACCGTCACCGGCTGCTGGGTGCCGCGGTGCTCCAGCGTCAGCGTGCGCGGTGCACGCGCGCCCAGCCGCCAGCCGTCCTGCTGCTGCCAGGGCGAGTGCGGGTCGCGTGCGTCGACGCGGGCTGCATCCTGGCTGCCGATGGCGGCCATGGCGGCCATCGCCCACAGGGCAGGATCGCTGTCGTCCGCGTTCGGCGCGAGCGCGGCCTGCTCGCGCTCGATCAGCGCGGTATCCAGGTTGGCGGTGGCGAACGACTCGGTCATCACCAGTCGGCGCAGGAACGCGGCATTGGTGGTCACGCCGACCACCTCGCACTCGGCCAGGGCCTGCTGCATGCGGCGCAGCGCGGCATCGCGGTCCACGTCCCAGACGATCAGCTTGGCGATCATCGGGTCGTAGAACGGGGTGATCGCATCGCCCTGCTCCACGCCGGCGTCCACGCGCACATGCGCGCTGCCCGACGGCAGGCGCAGGTGCTGCAGCGTGCCGGTGGACGGCAGGAAGCCGCGGTCGGCGTCTTCGGCGTACAGGCGCGCTTCCAGCGCATGGCCGCGGATCTGCAACTGGTCCTGCTGCAGCGGCAGCGGTTCACCGCTGGCCACGCGCAGCTGCCATTCGACCAGGTCGGTACCGGTGATGCACTCGGTGACCGGGTGTTCGACCTGCAGGCGGGTGTTCATTTCCATGAAGAAGAAATCGCCGTTCGGCGCGGCGATGAACTCCACCGTGCCCGCACCAACGTAATCGACCGCGCGCGCCGCATCCACGGCAGCCTTGCCCATCGCGGCGCGGCGCTCGGCGGTCATGCCTGGCGCCGGGGCTTCTTCCAGCACTTTCTGGTGGCGGCGCTGCACCGAGCAGTCGCGCTCGAACAGGTACACCACGTTGCCGTGGCTGTCGCCGAACACCTGGATCTCGATGTGGCGCGGGCGCTCGACGTACTTTTCCACCAGCACGTGGGCATTGGCGAAGGCCGACTGCGCTTCGCGCTGGCAACTGGCCAGCGCGTCGATGAACTCGGCACTGGCGTCCACGCGGCGCATGCCCTTGCCACCGCCACCGGCGCTGGCCTTGATCAGGACCGGGTAGCCGATCGCATCGGCCTGGGCGCGCAGGAACTCCGGCGCCTGCTCGTCGCCGTGGTAGCCGGGCGTGAGTGGCACGCCGGCCTGCTGCATCAGTGCCTTGGCCGCGCTCTTGTCGCCCATCGCGCGGATCGCCGCGGCGGAGGGGCCGATGAACACGATGCCGGCCTCGGCGCAGGCCTGGGCGAAGCCGGCGTTCTCGGACAGGAAGCCGTAGCCGGGGTGGATCGCCTGCGCGCCGGTGCGGCGGGCCGCGTCCAGGATGGCGTCGGCGCGCAGGTAGCTCTCGCGTGCCGGCGCCGGGCCGATCGCGATGGCCTCGTCGGCCAGGCGCACGTGGCGCGCGTTGCGGTCGGCGTCGGAATACACCGCCACGGTGGCGATGCCCAGGCGCTGGCAGGTGGCGATGACACGGCAGGCGATTTCGCCGCGGTTGGCAATCAGGATCTTGGTGAACATGGAGGTCTCGTGGCGCGGGCCAATGGCGGAGCAGGGGGCGGCACCTCGCGGTGCCGCGCGTGCCTTACATGCGGAACACACCGAACCCGGTTTTCTTCGCCGGCGCGTTGAGGCTGGCCGACAAGGCCAGGGCCAGCACGCGGCGCGTGTCGGCCGGGTCGATCACCCCGTCATCCCACAGGTGCGCGCTGGCGTAGTAGGGATGGCCCTGGGTTTCGAACTGGTCGCGGATCGGCGACTTGAAGCCGTCCTCTTCCTCGGCCGACCACTGCCCGCCCTTGGCCTCGATGCCGTCGCGCTTGACCGTGGCCAGCACGCTGGCGGCCTGTTCGCCGCCCATCACGCCGATCCGCGCGTTCGGCCACATCCACAGGAAGTTGGGCGAATAGGCGCGGCCGCACATGCCGTAGTTGCCGGCGCCGAAGGAGCCACCGATCACCACGGTGAACTTGGGCACCTTGGCGCAGGCCACGGCCATCACCAGCTTCGCGCCGTCCTTGGCGATGCCGCCGTGTTCGTACTTGCGGCCGACCATGAAGCCGGTGATGTTCTGCAGGAACACCAGCGGGATGCCGCGCTGGGTGCACAGTTCGATGAAGTGCGCGCCCTTGAGCGCGGACTCGGAGAACAGGATGCCGTTGTTGGCGATGATGCCCACCGGATAACCGTGCAGGTGGGCGAAGCCGGTGACCAGGGTGGCGCCATAGCGCGGCTTGAACTCGTCGAAACGCGAGTCGTCGACGATGCGCATGATCACTTCGCGTACGTCGTAGGGCTTGCGGGTGTCGGCGGGGATCACGCCGTACAGCTCACTGGCCGGGTAGCGCGGCTCGACTGGCGCCTGCACGGCCAGCGCGGGCTCGGGCTTGCGCCAGTTGAGCTGGGCGATGATCGCGCGGACCCGCGCCAGCGCCTGCAGGTCGTTGTCGGCCATGTGGTCGGCCACGCCGGAAATGCGCGTGTGCACGTCGGCACCACCGAGTTCTTCGGCGCTGACCACTTCACCGGTGGCCGCCTTCACCAGCGGCGGGCCGCCGAGGAAGATCGTGCCCTGCTCGCGCACGATCACCGTTTCATCGCTCATCGCCGGCACGTAGGCGCCGCCGGCGGTGCAGCTGCCCATCACGCAGGCGATCTGCGGGATGCCCTGCGCGGACAGGTTGGCCTGGTTGTAGAAGATCCGGCCGAAATGATCGCGGTCCGGGAAGACTTCGTCCTGCAGCGGCAGGAACGCGCCGCCCGAGTCGACCAGGTAGATGCACGGCAGGCGGTTCTGCTCGGCCACTTCCTGCGCACGCAGGTGCTTCTTCACCGTCATCGGGTAGTAGGTACCGCCCTTGACGGTGGCATCGTTGGCCACGATCACACATTCAACGCCGGAGACCCGGCCGATGCCGGCCACCACGCCGGCACTGGGAATGGGATCGCCATACATGCCGTGCGCGGCCAGCGGCGCGATTTCCAGGAAGGCGCTGCCCGGGTCGAGCAGGGCATCGATGCGGTCGCGCACCAGCAGCTTGCCGCGTGCGGTGTGCTTGGCGCGGGCCGCCTCGCTGCCACCCAGCGCGGTCTGCGCCAGGGTGCTGCGCAGGTCATCGACCACCGCCTGCAGCGCAGCGCGGTTGGCTTCGAAAAGATCGCTGCCCGGTTGCAGCTGGGTGCTCAATACGCTCATGGCCGTCCCTTACTTGGTGCGCTGGAACAGTTCGCGGCCGATCAGCATGCGGCGGATCTCCGAGGTACCCGCGCCGATCTCGTACAGCTTGGCATCGCGCCACAGACGCCCGGTGGGGTAGTCGTTGATGTAGCCGTTGCCGCCCAGCACCTGGATCGCCTGGCCGGTCAGCCAGGTGGCCTTCTCGGCCGAGTACAGGATCGCACCGGCGGCATCCTGGCGGGTGGTGCGGCCATGGTCGCAGGCGCGCGCCACCGCATACACATACGCGCGGCACGCGTTGAGGCCCACGTACATGTCGGCCAGCTTGGCCTGCATCAGCTGGAAGGTGCCGATGGCCTGGCCGAACTGCTTGCGCTCGTGCACGTAGGGCATCACCACGTCCATGGCCGCGGCCATCAGCCCCAGCGGGCCGCCGGACAGCACCACGCGTTCGAAGTCCAGCCCGGACATCAGCACGTTGACGCCACCGCCGACCGCGCCCAGCACGTTCTCTTCGGGCACCTCGCAGTCCTCGAACACCAGCTCGCAGGTGTTGGAACCGCGCATGCCCAGCTTGTCCAGCTTCTGCGCGGTGGAGAAGCCCTTCATGCCCTTCTCGACCAGGAACGCGGTGATGCCCTTGGCGCCCGCGTCCAGGTCGGTCTTGGCGTAGACCACCAGCACGTCCGCGTCGGGGCCGTTGGTGATCCACATCTTGTTGCCGTTGAGCACGTAGCGATCGCCGCGCTTGTCCGCCCGCAGCTTCATCGAGACCACGTCCGAACCGGCGCCGGGTTCGCTCATCGCCAGCGCGCCGACCTTCTCGCCGCTGCACAGGCCGGGCAGGAAGCGCTGCTTCTGGTCTTCGGTGCCGTTCTTGCGCAGCTGGTTCACGCACAGGTTGGAGTGCGCGCCGTAGGACAGGCCGATGCCGCCGGAGGCGCGCGAGATTTCTTCCATCGCCACCACGTGGGCCAGGTAGCCCATGCCGCTGCCGCCGTACGCTTCCTCCACGGTCAGGCCGAGCAGGCCCTGCTCGCCGAGCTTGCGCCACAGTGCATTCGGGAACAGGTTCTCCTCATCGGCCTGGGCGGCCAGCGGGGCGATCTGCGCGGAGGCAAAATGGGCCACGCTCTCGCGGAGCAGGTCGATTTCCTCGCCGAGGTGGAAGTTCATGGTGGGGACGTGCATGGGGCGGCTCCGCGACAGCTGGAAGGGACGCGCCGGTTGGGGTGGACGGTCAGGGCCGTCCCACGGGCGATTTGGCCCAGCGTAGCGGGGTTCGCAGAAGAAGTGAACACAAATTCAAAAATTGAACATAGAATCAACAAATGGCCTACAAACGCTCCGCACTGATGGAAGAACGCCTTGCCGGCGCCCGCGAACGGATCCTGCTGGCGACGCGCGCGCTGGTGGCCGCCGGCGGCTACCGCAATGCCCCGGTGACCGCCGTGGCGGCCGAGGCGGGGGTCTCCACCGGGCTGATCTACCGCCACTTCCCGTCCAAGGCCGAGTTGTTCGTGGAGGTGCTCACCGCCGCGGTGGAGCACGAGCTGCGCATCTTCGAGGCGATCGCCGCCGAGCCGCTGCCGGCGCCCGAGCGCCTGCGCCGGGCGATCACCGCCTTCGTCCGGCGCGCGCTGGCCGGCCCCGGCCTGGCCTACGCCTTCATCGCCGAGCCGGTCGACCCGGAAGTGGAAGCCGAGCGCATCCGCTGCCGCCGGCTGTTCGGCGAGGTGTTCCGGCGGATCGTCGCCGACGGCATCGAGGCCGGCACCTTCCCGCCGCAGGACACCCACGTGGCGGCGGCCTGCATCGTCGGTGCCTTCACCGAGGCGCTGGTCGGCCCGACCGCCCCCAGCCGCGACGCGCACGGCGACGAGGACCAGCTGGTGGAGTCGATCTGCGTTTTCTGCCTGCGGGCCGCCGGCGCCTGAGCGCCGGCCATGCTGCAATGCGATAGAACGCGGCGGCTTGCAGAGCCCCGCTGACGCTGGTCATACTCGGGCGACAAGCCGTGGTCCAACGACTACCAGCCAGGGGTATAGAGAGTGCGGAATTACGACCTCGAGTTCCTGAAACGCTTCTCCATGGTCATCGCGCTGCTGATGGCCATCACGCTCGGCCTGATCCTGTTCGCTGCCTACCTGCACACCAGCATTCCCCCGGAAGTCTCCCCGTTGGCCGCCAAGCGCACTGAACAGCGCATCGCCCCGGCGGGCGCGGTGTATGCCGGTGGCACCGGTGCCGCCGCCCAGGCGGCTGCCAAGGCCGCCGCGCTGGCCAAGGCCGCCTCGCAGGTGGCCTATGGCGGCACCACCGACGGCAAGGTCATCTTCGACAACCTCTGCACCGCCTGCCACACCAACGGCGTGGGCAATGCGCCGACCTTGGACCACGGCCATTGGGACGCGCGCATCGCCCAGGGCAAGGACACCCTCTACAAGCATGCCGTGGAGGGCTACACCGGGCCGGATGGCGGGATCATGCCGCCCAAGGGCGGCAACCCCGCGCTCACCGAGGCGCAGATCCACGCCACCGTCGACTGGATGCTCGCCAACCTGAAGTAGATCCACGCCATGCGTGGATGCTCTCCGTTCCGGCGTCATGAGCCCGGGCGGTCTTCTTCGGCCGGGGTTGAACGTCGGACGGTCTGGTTGCGCCGTGGTCGCCGGGCTTCGGCGGGCGTTGCCGCGCTGCGCGCGGTATCCACGCATGGCGTGGATCTACGGGGTTTTTTACGTCGTGGGTCATTGGCGGGGCCGTATTGACGTGGATCAATCGTAGATCCACGCCATGCGTGGATGCTCTCCGTTCCGGCGCCATGAACCCGGACGGTCTTCTTCGGCCGGGGGTGAACGTCGGACGGTCTGGTTGCGCCGTGGTCGCCGGGCGTCGGCGGGCGTTGCCGCGCTGCGCGCGGTATCCACGCATGGCGTGGATCTACGGGATTTTTTACGTCGCGGGTCATTGCTGGGGCGGTGTGCACACGGATCCGATCATGGATCCACGCCATGCGTGGATGCTCTCCGTTCCGGCGCCATGAACCCGGGCGGTCTTCTTCGGCCGGGGTTGAACGTCGGACGGGTTGATTGCGCCGTGGCCACGCGGCTTCGGCGGGCGTTGCCGCGCTGCGCGCGGTATCCACGCATGGCGTGGATCTACGGGATTTTTTACGTCGCGGGTCATTGGCGGGGCCGTATTGAAGAGGATCAATCGTAGATCCACGCCATGCGTGGATGCTCTCCGTTCCGGCGCCATGAACCCGGACGGTCTTCTTCGGCCTGGGGTGAACGTCGGACGGTCTGGTTGCGCCGCGGTCGCCGGGCGTCGGCGGGCATTGCCGCGCTGCGCGCGGTATCCACGCATGGCGTGGATCTACGGGGTTTTTTACGTCGCGGGTCATTGCTGGGGCGTGTCCGCGCGTGGCGTGGATCTCCGTGCCTACCGGCCGTTGCCTTGGCATTGCTACCATCTGCAGCGGTCGCTGGCCGCGCCATCGCCGGTCATCTTTCGCCTGCAGGCTTGCCGTACTATCCCGGAGTCGTCCCACCCATGCGTCGTATCCCCCTCGTGTTCGCCCTCGCGCTGGCGCTGTCCGGCGCGGTCCACGCCCAGGCGCCTGCGCCTGCGTCGGCGCAGCCGCAGCCGCAGCCGCAGCCGCGCACCGCTCCCCCGGCGACCACCGCCGGTACGGCCAGCATCACCCTGGCCGCGCCGCCCGCCGACTGGCGTACCCTGGACGGTCAGCACGTGCGTATCGCCGCGCCGCTGACCCTGGCCGGCACCGATGGGCTGGACCGCTTCGGCGAACTCACCGTGGCCTTCGACGGCCGCCTCTGGCAGCCCAGCGAAGTGGCCGCCCCGCGCAGCGCCGGGCATTCGCAGATCGCCGCCGACAACGCACATCGCCGCCTGCTGCTCGATGACGGCAGCGACGCGCGCGACCCCGGCCCGGTGGCCTACCTGCCCGCCGGCGCCACCCTGCGCACCGGCATGGTCCTGCGCAATGTCGAGGGCATCGTGCGGGTGGATGCCAAGGGCACCCCGCGCATGCAGGTGACCCGGCCCTTGGTGCTGCCCACGCTGGACCGCCCGGCCGTACCGGTCGTGCCCGGCAACCTGCACGTGGCGGCCTTCAACCTGGAAAACTTCTTCAACGGCGACGGCCAGGGCGGCGGCTTCCCGACCCTGCGCGGCGCCCGCACCCTGGCCGAACACCAGGCGCAGAAGGCCAAGCTGGTGACCACCATCAACGCCCTGGGCGCCGACGTGGCCGCGCTGATGGAGCTGGAGAACGACGGCTACGGCCCGCAGTCGGCGATCGCCCAGCTGGTCGACGCGCTCAACGCCGCCCGCGGGGCCGGCGCCGACTGGCGCTTCATCGATGCCGGCAAGGGCCCGGGCGAGAACCCGATCCGGGTGGGCATCCTCTACCGCGCCTCGCGGGTCACCCCGGTCGGCGCACCGGCCACCCTCGAGCAGGGCCCCTTCGGCCCGCACAGCCGCGTCCCCCTGGCCCAGGCCTTCCGCGCCGGCAAGGGCGCGCCGTTCGTGGTCGTGGCCAACCACTTCAAGTCCAAGGGATGTTCAGAGGCCACCGGCGCCGACGCCGACCAGAAGGACGACCAGGCCTGCTGGAACGCTACCCGCGTCGAATCGGCCAGGCTGCTGGACCAGTGGCTGCGCACCGACCCGACCGGCATCGGCAGCAGCGACGCGGTGCTGCTGGGCGACTTCAACGCCTATGCGATGGAAGACCCGATCCGCACCCTGCACGACGCCGGCTGGCGCGATGCCTTCGCCGTGGCCAAGGTCGAGCGCCCCTACAGCTATGTCTACAACGGCATGAGCGGCCGCCTCGACCACGCCCTGCTCAGCCCGGGCATGGCCGCGCGCCTGCGCGGTGCTGCCGAGTGGCACACCAATGCCGACGAAGCCGACGACCTGGGCTACCGCGACCGCAACGAACCGGGCCCGTGGCGCAGTTCCGACCACGACCCGCTGCTGCTGGGGTTCGACCGCTGACAGGCTGGCGAGCGGTGCGGCGTTGAATGGCCTGTGCGGTACGGCATGCCTGGGCGCGAAACCATCGTAGCGCCACGCCATGCGTGGCTGCTCTACCCCCGCCACAATCGCAGTCCGCCGAAGGCAGGATCAGGCCGGCCAGTGCAGGAGCCGCCCTGATCCTGCCCTGCTGGAGAAGAAGGCGCGGCATCCCAACCGCTCAGCCCGCCGTCCCCCACGCAATCAACCCGATCGCCACCACCGCCAGCCCCAGGCCCACCCGGTTCCACACGCTAGTGCGCTCGCCGAAGGCGAACACGCCCACCAGCGCGCCGAGCACCACCACGCCGATGTTCATGCCGGCAAACACCACCGCCGGGCTCTCCGGCAGGTGCTGGTGCGCCCGCACGTAGAAGAGGATGTTGCCGAAGTTGAGCAGGCCCAGCAGCGCGCCGGCACCCAGGTTGCGCCAGTGCAGGCGCGCGGTGCCGCTGGCGTGCCGCCATAGCTGCACGCCCAGCATCAGCACGAATGCCAGCGCGAAGCTCGCCGTCAGCGCCGCCATCGACGGCGTGCCCGACAGCGCCACCTGCTTGAGCATGATGTCCACCGCCGCATAGCCCACCCACACGCCCAGCAGCCAGGGCCACGCGCGCTGCCCATCGGGCGCCGCCGCCGCCGCGCCGCGTGGGCGTACGGTGATGCCCACGATCGCCAGCAGGCCCAGCCCCAGCCCGGCCAGCTTCCAGCCGTTGGCGGTTTCGCCGAACACCAGGAACGCGGCCAGCAGCGAGAGCAGCAGCGACAGGCGCTGGGCCACGTCGCTGCGCACGATGCCGGCACGGGTCACCGCCTGCGCCATCACCAGGAAGATCGCCGGCAGTGTCACCGCCAGGCCCAGCAGGGCCAGCCAAGGCGCATGCGGGGCGTGCAGCGAGGCCAGCGACGGGCGCAGCAGCACCAGGCTGAGCACGCTGGCCAGCAGGTAGTTCCAGGTCACCACCTGGGCCATGTCCAGGCGCTGGCGCGGTGCCAGCTTCAGCAGCACCGACACCAGCACACTGCAGCACACGCTGAAAACCAGATAGAGCATGACGGACCAGGCAAGCGCGGCGGTGCAGCCCGCAGGGAGCGGTATTATGACGCCATGCACAATCCTCCCTTTCCCCAAGAAAGCGCTGCGCTGACGCTGGACGGCCCGGTCGGGCCGCTGGACGTGGCGGTCGACCAGCCCACGGGCGACGCGCCGGTCCAGCCCATCGTCGCGGTGATCTGCCACCCCCTGTCCACCGAGGGCGGCACCATGCACAACAAGGTGGTGACCATGGTCGCCACCAGCCTGCGCGCGCTGGGCATCACCACGGTGCGCTTCAACTTCCGCAGCGTGGGCACCTCGGCCGGCAGCTTCGACCACGGCAATGGCGAACAGCACGACCTGGCCGCCGTGGTGGCCTGGGTCCGTGCCCAGCGCCCGGGCCAGCAGCTGTGGCTGGCCGGTTTCAGTTTTGGTGCCTTCGTCTCGCTCAAGGCGGCGGCCGCCCTGCAGCCGGATGCGCAGATCTCGATCGCCCCGCCGGCCGGGCGCTGGGACTTCGACGGCATCCAGCCGCCGGCCCAGTGGCTGGTCGTCCAGGGCGAAGAAGACGAAATCGTCGACCCGCAGGCGGTCTACCACTGGCTCGACGGCCTGGACGCGCCGCACGCGCTGGTGCGCATGCCCGACACCAGCCATTTCTTCCACCGCAAGCTGATCGACCTGCGCGGCGCGCTCACCCACGGCGTCAAGCACTGGCTGCCCGGCGCGGACACCGGCACGGCATGAGCGATTCGGTGATGACCCCGTCGCAGCGCTACGCCGATGGCGTGGCCCGGGGCGAATGGCAGAACGACCCGGCCCAGCACGCCGCCCTGGCCGAGCTGGACCGGATCCACCTGGCGCTGGTCGACAGTGCCCAGGAGGGCTGGCTGGACCGCCTGTCGGCATTCTGGAAGAAGCCCGATCCGGTCAAGGGCCTGTATTTCTGGGGTGGGGTGGGGCGCGGCAAGACCTTCCTGGTCGACCTGTTCTTCGACGGCCTGCCGATCGAGCAGAAGTACCGCACCCATTTCCACCGGTTCATGCGCGGCATCCACGAGCGCCTGCGCGAGCACCAGGGCCAGAGCGACCCGCTGGCGAAGATCGCCCAGGAGTGGCGCAGCAAACTGCGCGTGCTGGTGCTGGACGAGTTCTTCGTCACCGACATCGGCGATGCCATGTTGCTGGCGCGCCTGCTCGAGCGGCTGTTCGCCGAGGGCGTCACCCTGGTGACCACCTCCAACACCGCCGTGGAGAACCTGTACCTCAACGGCCTGCAGCGCGACAGCTTCCTGCCGGCCATCGGCCTGCTGCAGACCTACTGCGTGGAGCTGTACGCCGAAGGCACCGAGGACTACCGGATGCGCGCGCTGACCCGCTCGCCGGTCTACCAGGCCCCACGCGATGCGGGCAGCGATGCCTGGCTGGGCACGCGCTGGGCCGAGTTGAGCGGTGGCCAGCCGGCCAAGGCGGGCAACATCGAGATCGAGGGCCGCAAGATTCCGGTGCGGGCGCGCGGCAAGAGCATCGCCTGGTTCGACTTCAAGGCGCTGTGCGAGGGCCCGCGCGGCCCGTCGGACTACATCGAGATCGCGCACGAGTTCAACACCGTGCTGCTCGGCGACATCCCGCACTTCGACAGGCTCAACGAAGATGCCGCGCGCCGCTTCGTCAACCTGATCGACGAGCTCTACGACCGCCACGTCAACCTGGTCTGCACCGCCACCGATGCGCCGGTGACGCTGTACTCGGGCACCCGCCTGCAGGGGGCGTTCGAACGCACCGCCTCGCGCCTGATCGAGATGCAGAGCGCCGAGTACCTGGGCACGCCGCACCGGGCGTAGATCCACGCCCGGACAGGCCGTGCACTGTCGATGCGTGGATGCGTTCCTACGACGGGGGCAGCACCAGCGCATCCGCGCGCGGCTGTTCGTGCGCGATCGGCGCCGCGGCGGACTCGTCGCGGTCGATCACCATCATCGCCAGCGGCTTGCCCTGGTAGCGCACCTCCAACGACTGCTGGATCGCATCCAGCGCCAGCACCCGGGTGCACAGCGACTGGGCCTGCGCCTCCAGGGCCTGCCCTCGCGCGTCCATGCGGCGCTCCAGGTCGGCCTCCATCTTCTCGGCGCGGGCCTCGATCCGGTCCGAGCCGCCGGTCAGCATCGTCCACAGCACGCCGCGGGCGAGCGCGCCGGACAAGCGCTCGGCCGCGTCCTGCACATGCCGGTCGAAGCCCGCCTCAAACACCGCCTGCTCCCAGATCCCGCGTCCCAGGGTGCGAGCCACGTAGGCGTGTGCATCGCGCCGCAGTCGCTCCACCCGTCGCTGCGTGCCGCCGCCGCCGGTCATGATCTCCACCGTGGCGCCCAGCGCATCGAAGGCGATGTCCGTGGCCTCGCCGGCGACCCCGGCCACCGCGGGCACCAACTGGCGCGTGCCCCACTCGAGCTGGCGCAGGCGCTGGGCATCCGCGTCGCTGACGGGGATGGGCTGGCGGTCGATGTTCAGCTCGCCATCGTGGAAGAAGATCTCCGCCGGCACCTGGTCGCGGTTGCGCAGCCAGATCCCGCCGCTGTCCACCAGCACGTTGTACGGCGTGCTCACCCCGCACTGGCGGGAGGAGAGCTGCGGCGCCTTGCTCTTGCCCGCAGCGGCGGTGCTGGCCGCGGCCAGGCCCAACAGCAGACATCCGGTCAGGGGCAGGCGCATGGTCGCGTTCATTCAAAGGAGGCAACCGGAGCGTGGCACCCCGTGGGTCCCCCGGCGCGGGTCGGAAGTCACCCTGACCGGCGGCCATTCGTTAGGGCTGTGTGAGCGGGCGTTGTTCTGTTTTCGAGCAGGACAATCCGGCCATTTGCCCTTGACTGCGCACTCGCTTTCGACGGGGCCGGACCGTTCGTCGGACGCCTTTCCGGCCCGGTCCTTGCGCCCCAAGGGATTGGCCAATTTCACTACATTTGGCGTTGACGGCACCTGGTACCCCCACTATCTTGTGGCCGTCGGTACCAGCGACCACAAGTCGCCGGGCGTATCGCCTTCACGCCGATGGCCTGAAGACCTACTGACAACCGCACGAAAGTACAGCGTGCGGTGCCGGTCGCACCACTCCCGGGGGAGAGGACCTGTAACGCACGGAAACCGCCACGCAGGCCTGCCTGCGCAGTCGCGGCCCATGCGACACCACAGGGCCACTCTGGGAATCCCGTGCACCGGTCCGGCGCCTGCAAGCCAGGTGACGCTGTACGACCCCAAATCACGCCAAGAGGAAAACGCCGTGAGCACCGAAACCAGCGCAGCCACCGAGCAGGAAAGCGAGTTCCTTCTGACCTCGCCGCCCACGGCCAACGCCATGAGCGTCACCAAGCGCAACGGCACTACCGAACTGGTGGACCTGAACAAGATCGTGCGCGCGGTGCAGCGTTCGGCTGAAGGCCTGCACGCCGTCGATCCGATGCGCGTGGCCACCCGCACCATCTCCGGCCTGTACAACGGCGCCACCACCCAGGAGCTGGACGAGCTGTCCATCCGCACCGCCGCCCTGCTGATCGGTGAAGAACCCGAGTACGGCCGCCTGGCCGCGCGCCTGCTGGCCAACTTCATCGCCAAGGAAGTGTCCGGCCAGGAAATCTACGCCTTCTCGCAGTCGGTCGGTCGTGGCCATGAAGTGGGCCTGATCAACGACCGCCTGCTGAACTTCGTGCAGACCAATGCACGCAAGCTCAACGACGCGATCGACATCGGGCTGGACCTGAACTTCGATTACTTCGGCCTGCGTACCCTGTACGACCGCTACCTGCTGCGCCATCCGCACACCCGCAAGGTGATCGAGACCCCGCAGCAGTTCTTCCTGCGCATCGCCAGCGCGCTGAGCGAAGACGTGCCGGAAACCCTGGCCCTGTACAAGCGCATGGGCAGCCTGGACTACCTGCCGTCCAGCCCGACCCTGTTCAACTCCGGCACCACCCACGAGCAGCTGTCCTCGTGCTTCCTGCTGGACTCCCCGCAGGACTCGCTGGAGTCGATCTACGCCAAGTACGGCGATATCGCCCAGCTCTCCAAGTTCAGCGGCGGCATCGGCGTCAGCTACACCCGCGTGCGTTCGCGCGGCTCGCTGATCAAGTCGACCAACGGCCATTCCAACGGCATCGTGCCGTGGCTGAAGACCATGGATTCGTCCGTGGCCGCGGTCAACCAGGGCGGCAAGCGCAAGGGCGCGGCCTGCGTGTACCTGGAAACCTGGCACGCCGACATCGAGGACTTCCTCGAACTGCGTGACAACACCGGCGACGAGTCGCGCCGTGCGCACAACCTGAACCTGGCCAACTGGATCCCGGACCTGTTCATGCAGCGCGTCGAGTCGGACCAGGAATGGTCGCTGTTCGATCCGCGCGTGGTGCCCGAGTTCACCGACCTGTTCGGCGAAGCCTTCGAGCAGGCCTACCTGCAGGCCGAAGCCCAGGGCAAGGCCCAGCGCACCATCTCCGCGCGCAAGCTGTACTCGCGGATGATGCGCACGCTGGCCGAGACCGGCAACGGCTGGATGACCTTCAAGGACAAGTGCAACCGCGCCAGCAACCAGACCCTGCGTCCGGGCAACGTGATCCACCTGTCCAACCTGTGCACCGAAATCCTGGAAATCACCTCGGCCGAAGAGACCGCGGTGTGCAACCTGGGCTCGATCAACCTGGGCAACCATTTCGATGCCCACGGCGAGTTCGATTTCGACAAGCTGGCCGACACCGTGCGCCTGGCCGTGCGCCAGCTCGACCGCGTGATCGACCTGAACTTCTACCCGATCGAAACCGCGCGCCGTGGCAACCTGCGCTGGCGTCCGGTCGGCCTGGGCTGCATGGGCCTGCAGGACGTGTTCTTCCGCAAGCGCCTGGCCTTCGACAGTGCAGAAGCCCGCGCGCTGTCGAAGAAGATCGCCGAAGCGATCTACTTCCACGCGCTGGAAACCTCGGTCGAGCTGGCCCAGGAACGCGGCAAGCACCCGTCCTTCGCCGACACCCGCGCGGCCAGCGGCGAGCTGCAGTTCGACGCCTGGAACGTGGTGCCCGAAGACACCGCGCGTTGGGATGCCCTGCGTGAGCGCATCAAGGAACATGGCCTGCGCAACTCGCTGCTGATCGCCATCGCCCCGACCGCGACGATCGCCTCGATCGCCGGTTGCTACGAGTGCGTCGAGCCGCAGGTGTCCAACCTGTTCAAGCGCGAGACCCTGTCCGGCGACTTCCTGCAGGTCAACCGTTACCTGGTGAACGAGCTGAAGAAGCTCGGCCACTGGACGCCGGAAATGCGCGATGCGATCAAGCTGGCCGAAGGTTCCATCCAAGGCATCGCCCAGATCCCGGAAACCCTGCGCCAGGTCTACCGCACCGCCTGGGAACTGCCGATGCGCTCGCTGATCGACATGGCCGCCGACCGCGGCGCGTTCATCGACCAGTCCGCCTCGCTCAACCTGTTCATGGAAAGCCCGAACATCGGCGCGATGTCCTCCATGTACATGTACGCCTGGAAGCAGGGCATCAAGACCACCTACTACCTGCGTTCGCGCCCGGCGACCAAGATCGCCAAGACGACCGTCAGCAGCTACACCCCGGTGGAAGCCGTCGCCTGCTCGCTGGAAAACCCGGAAAGCTGCGAGGCGTGCCAGTAAGAAGGCGTGCCGGCCCAACCGGCCGGCATTCCAACGGGTAGGTACCCACCGTTGGTGGGTACAAGAGAATTGACACCGCCGGGCCACGCCCGGCTGCTTCATCCCAGACACCGCTGTCACCGCAGGGCGCTTGCAGGGCCCACGGTGCCGGAAGCCCGCCGCGCACCCGCGCGGGTCTTTCGACGCGTCCCCGATCGGGGCGCCGCCACTGAACCAAGGAATTCCCATGGCCGACAAGCCCACCCAGATGTTGCTCGATCCAGGTTTCGAACTGACGTTGCGCCCGATGCGCTACCCGCAGTTCTATGACATGTATCGCAACGCGATCAAGAACACCTGGACCGTGGAAGAGATCAACTTCCAGATCGACATCAGCGACCTGCACGGCAAGATGTCGCCGGGCGAGCGCCACCTGATCCACCGCCTGGTCGCGTTCTTCGCCACCGGCGATTCGATCGTGTCCAACAACCTGGTGCTGAACCTGTACCAGCACTTGAACGCGCCGGAAGCGCGCATGTACCTGTCGCGCCAGCTGTACGAAGAAGCGCTGCACGTGCAGTTCTACCTGACCCTGCTCGACAACTACCTGCCCGATCCGGACGAGCGCGCCAAGGCGTTCGACGCGGTGGAGAACATCGACTCGATCAAGAAGAAGGCCGACTTCTGCTTCAAGTGGATCGACTCGATCCAGAACCTCAAGCGCATCGAAACGCGCGACGAGCGCCGCCAGTTCCTGCTCAACCAGATCTGCTTCGCCGCGTGCATCGAAGGCCTGTTCTTCTTCGCCGCCTTCGCCTACGTGTACTACTTCCGTTCGCGTGGCCTGCTCAACGGGCTGGCCTCGGGCACCAACTGGGTGTTCCGCGACGAGAGCGCGCACATGGAGTTCGCCTTCGAGTGCGTGGACGTGATCCGCGAGGAAGAGCCGGACCTGTTCGACGATGCGATGAAGCAGCAGGTGTATGACATGCTGGCCGAGGCGATCGAATGCGAAGTGCAGTTCGCCGAGGACGTGCTGTCCGGCGGCGTGGCCGGCATTTCCACCCGCGACATGCGCCAGTACCTGCAGCACTGCGCCGACAACCATTTCCACCGCCTCGGCATGGAAAAGAAGTACAACGTGCGCAACCCGTTGAGCTTCATGGAACTGCAGGACGTGCAGGAGCTGACCAACTTCTTCGAGCGCCGCTCCTCGGCCTACCAGGTCGGCGTGAAGGGCGAAGTCTCGTTCGACATGTCGTTCTGAGTCCAGCGCCATACGCGTCAACGAAAACCCCGGCCCAGTGCCGGGGTTTTTCGTTTCAGAGCGGCGGTCCCCGGACGCAAACCCCGGTAGCGCCGAGCCACGCTCGGCTGCTCTTCCCCCCCTTTGTGTCCCACCCGCCAACCTGCTCTCCCATCCGCGTACGCAAACTGTCCGGAGAAGGTTGGGCCTCCCATTGCAGGACCGTCATGCGCCATGGATGGCGCATGCGGGCCGACAGGGACGTACGTGCGGCGTGTCCTGCAATGGGGGCCCAACCTTCGCCACGCGACAGCAGACAAAACGCCATCCACGCGACACATCCACCCCCTGCCGTATCATCCGCGCCGACTCCCCCACATCGGCCACCGCCATGTCCCCGACCCCCGACACCGTCCCGCCCACTGAAATCAGCATGGCCGAGATCGTCTTCCCCAACCACACCAACCACCTCGGCACCCTGTTCGGTGGCCAGGCCCTGGCGTGGATGGACAAGGCCGCCTTCCTCGCCGCCGCCCGCTACTCGCGGCGCACCGTGGTCACCGCGCGCTCGGACCAGGTCGACTTCAAGCTGCCCATCCGCATCGGCCAGATGGTCGAGACCATCGGCCGCATCGTCGAGGTCGGCCGCAGCTCGATGAAGGTGGAAGTGGAACTGATCGCCGAAGACCTGCACACCGGCGAGCGCAAGCTCTGCACCCGTGGCCATTTCGTCATGATCGCCCTGGACCCCGAGGGCCACCCCATCGCCGTGCCGCCGCTGCCCGACGCCATCCCCGGCCCGTAAGCCGATTGGGTTCGCCGCCGCGCGCCCCCACCTCAGCCCCATGTCCAGCCCACTCGCCGACTTCATCGACCGTGCCCAGCGCCTGTTCGTCCTCACCGGCGCCGGCTGCAGCACCGATTCGGGCATCCCCGATTACCGCGATGCCGACGGCCAGTGGAAGCGCACCCCGCCGGTGACCTACCAGGCCTTCATGGGCGAGCTGGCCACGCGCCAGCGCTACTGGGCGCGCAGCCTGCTCGGCTGGCCGCGCGTCGGCCAGGCCAGGCCCAACGGCACCCACGCCGCCCTGGCCGCACTGGAAGCGCGCGGCCAGCTCGAGGTGCTGCTCACCCAGAACGTGGACCGCCTGCACCAGCGGGCCGGCAGCCGTGCGGTCATCGACCTGCACGGCCGCCTGGACCAGGTGCGCTGCATGGGCTGCGAGGCGCGCATCGCGCGCGAAGATGTCCAGCACCTGCTGCTGGCCTGCAACCCCGGCTGGGACCAGCTCGACGCGGCCCAGGCCCCGGACGGCGATGCCGACCTGGACGAGGTGGATTTCAGCCGCTTCCAGGTGCCGGCATGCCCGCAGTGTGGCGGCATCCTCAAGCCGGATGTCGTCTTCTTCGGCGAAAACGTCCCCCGCGACCGGGTCGCCACCGTCCAGGCCCATCTGGCGCAGGCCGATGCCGTGCTGGTGGTCGGATCCTCGCTGATGGTCTATTCCGGCTTCCGCTTCGTCCAGGCCGCCGCCACTGCCGGGCTGCCGGTGGCCGCGCTCAACCTCGGCCGGACCCGCGCCGATGACCTGCTCAGCCTCAAGGTCGAGCAATCCTGCGCGTCGGCCCTGGCCTTCCTGCTGCCCAGCGCTGCCAACGCCTGAGGCGCGCGCAACGGGCCGGGCGTGTACCGCCGCGAAACTGTGATCCACCGGCACGGTTGCCTGATCGGCACGGCAGGAGTGCAATAGCGTCCGGTTTTCCGCATTCGCCAGAGTCCCCCCACTTGAGCCAGCTTTTCTCCCCCGTGTCCTTTGGCCCGCTGTCGCTGGCCAACCGCATCGTCATCGCACCGATGTGCCAGTACTCCTCCACCGATGGCCTGGCCAACGACTGGCACCAGATCCACCTGGGCCAGCTGTCCCAGTCCGGCGCCGGCCTGCTGATCCTCGAAGCCACCGCCGTGCTGCCCGAAGGCCGCATCAGCTGGGCCGACCTGGGCCTGTGGGACGATGCCACCGAAGCCGCGCTCAAGCACGTGATCGAGGCGGTCAAGCGCTGGTCGCCGATGCCGATCGGCGTGCAGCTGGCCCATGCCGGCCGCAAGGCCTCCTCGGCCCGGCCGTGGGACGGCGGCGGTGCATTGCCCGCGACCGACCCGCGCGCCTGGACCACCCATGCGCCCTCGGCCATTCCCTTCAGCCCGACCGACCCGGCCCCGCAGGCGCTGGACCTGGCCGGCATCGATGCGGTGGTGGAGGCCTTCGTCGCCGCGGCCCAGCGCGCCGAGCGCATCGGCCTGGACCTGATCGAGCTGCACGCCGCGCACGGCTACCTGCTGCACCAGTTCCTGTCGCCGCTGAGCAACCAGCGCGACGACGAATACGGCGGCTCGCTGCAGAACCGCATGCGCCTGCTGGTGCGCGTGTTCGACGCGGTGCGCGAGGCGGTCTCCGATCGCATCGCCGTCGGCGTGCGCATCTCGGCCAGCGACTGGGTGGCCGGCGGCTGGGACATCGAGCAGACCACCACCCTGGCGCATGTGCTGGATGGCCGTGGCTGCCAGTTCCTGCATGTGTCCAGCGGCGGCAACGATCCGCGCCAGCAGATCCCGCTGTCGCCGGGTTACCAGGTGCCGTTCGCGCAGGCGATCAAGGCGCAGAAGCTGCGCATGCCGGTCATCGCGGTCGGCCTGATCACCGACCCGGCGCAGGCCGAATCGATCCTGCGCCACGGCCATGCCGATGCCATCGCACTGGCCCGCGGCATCCTCTACGACCCGCGCTGGCCGTGGCATGCCGCCGCCGCACTCGGCGATTCGCTGGAACCGGCGCCGCAATACCTGCGCTGCGAACCACGGGAGGCGCGCGGCGTGTTCATCGCCCCGCCACGCTGACCGGGCCTGCAGGCGATGGCCGCCCGCCATCGCCTGCACCGGCACACCTCAGCCCACGTCCACCCGCCACTCCGGCGGCAGCCCATCGACGATGTGCTGCATCAACGCGCGCACCTTCGGGGTGAGGTCGCGGCGGTCGCTCACGCACAGGTACAGCCGCATCGGCTCGGGCAACGCCTGCGCATCGCCGGCCTCGTTGCCGTCGAACAGGGCCTGCAACTCCCCGCGCGCCAGGTACGGTGCCGCGACGAAGGCCGCCAACCGGGTGATGCCACCGCCGGCCAGGGCCATCGCGGCCAAGGCATCGATGTCGTCGCTGACCAGCGCCGGGCTCACTTCCGCGTCGAAGCGCAGCCCGTCGCGCACGAAGCCCCAGCGCAGGTGGCGGCCATCCTTCGGATGCCGGAACAACAGGCAACGATGCTCGCGCAGCGCCTCGGGCGTGCGCGGTACGCCGGTGCGCGCCAGGTAGGACGGCGCCGCGCAGAACACGAACGGCACCTGCGCGATCGGCCGCGCGACCAGCCCTTCTTCCAGCTGCGGTTCGATGCGGATGCTCACATCCACGTCCTCGCGTGCGTGGTCCACCGCACGGTCGGCCAGCAGCAGTTCGATCGCCAGGCGCGGGTAACGCGCCTTCAGCGAGGGCAGCAGCGGGGCCAGCTTGTGCCGGCCGAAGGAGGTGCTGCAGGCGATGCGCAGGCGGCCTTCGGGCGTGGCGTCCAGGTCGGTCACCGCGGCCTGCGCACGCTGCAGGTCGCGCTCGATGTAGCGCACCTGCGCCAGGTACAGCGCGCCGCGCTCGGTCAGCGCCAACTGGCGGGTGGTGCGGTTGAACAGGCGCACGCCCAGGTGGGCCTCGAGCCGGGCGATGTTCTGCCCCACCGCCGCCGCGCTGATGCCCAGGGTGCGGGCCGCCGCGGCCAGGCTGCCGGCGTCGGCGGTGCGGATGAAGCTGCGGATTGACTGGAGAATATTCATGGTGACCGCCATTCTCGCCTGTGATTGCAAAGTTTGTCTTTATAAAGAGCCAAGAGCGCTGCATCTACCGGCCACCCGGACTGGCTCCTATGGTGGTGCTCCCCGCCCATCCGCGCTGACCGCCTGCCTCCGCCGCGAGTGCACGCCGCGCCCGGAGGGGCCGCCTTTGCCGGAGATGGACCATGGACCCAGCGCTCGCCCCCCTCGATACCGACCCCCAGGAAACCCAGGAATGGCGTGAAGCGCTGCAGGCGGTCACCGACGTGGCCGGGCGCCCGCGCGCGCACTACCTGATCGACCAGCTCAGCGACCTCGACGTGGCCCGGCATGGCGACCTGCATGCGCGCGCCTGGACCGCCTACGTCAACAGCATCCCGGTCGAGCGCCAGCCGGCCTACCCGGGCGACCTGGCGATCGAGCGCCGGCTCAACGCGATGATCCGCTGGAACGCGATGGTGATGGTGCTGCGCGCCGGCAAGCACTCCAACGTGGGTGGCCATATCGCCACCTACCAGTCGGCCGCGGTGCTGTACGACGTCGGCTTCGATCACTTCTTCCGTGGCCGCACCGATACCTTCGACGGCGACATGATCTACATCCAGGGCCACTCCGCCCCGGGCATCTATGGCCGCGCGTTCGTCGAAGGCCGCATCACCCCCGAGCGCATGGACAACTTCCGCCGCGAGTCCGACCGCGATGGATTGTCTTCCTACCCGCACCCGCGGCTGATGCCGGATTTCTGGCAGTTCCCCACCGTGTCGATGGGCCTGGGCCCGCTCACCGCGGCCTACCAGGCGCGCTACATGCGCTACCTGGAATACCGCGGCCTGAAGGAGCACCAGGGTCGCAAGGTCTGGGCGTTCCTCGGCGATGGCGAAATGGACCAGCCCGAATCGCTGGCGGCCATCTCGGTGGCCGGGCGCGAGCGCCTGGACAACCTGGTGTTCGTGGTCAACTGCAACCTGCAGCGCCTGGACGGCCCGGTGCGCGGCAATGCCAAGGTCATCCAGGAACTGGAAGGCACCTTCCGCGCCGCTGGCTGGAACGTCATCAAGGTGATCTGGGGCGGCGGCTGGGACGCGCTGCTGGCCAAGGACCACAGCGGCCTGCTGCGCCAGCGCATGATGGAATGCGTGGACGGCGACTACCAGACCTTCAAGTCGCAGAGTGGCGCCTACGTGCGCGAGCATTTCTTCGGCAAGTATCCGCCGCTGCTGGACCTGGTCGCGGACATGAGCGACGACGACATCTGGGCGTTGGCCCGTGGCGGTCACGATCCGCAGAAGGTGTATGCCGCCTACGCCCAGGCCGTGGCTGGCAACGGCCGCCCGAGCGTGATCCTGGCCAAGACCGTCAAGGGCTTCGGCATGGGCGAGGCCGGGGAAGGGCAGAACATCAACCACCAGCTCAAGAAGATGAGCCTGGACGCGGTGCGCGCCTTCCGCGACCGCTTCGACCTGCCGGTCAGCGACGACCAGCTCGAGGACATGCCGTACCTGCGCCCCGTACCGGGCAGCGTGGAGGAACGCTACTTCGCCCAGCGCCGCCAGGCGCAGGGCGGCCAGCTGCCCGCGCGCCTGACCCACGTCGATCCGTTGCCGGTGCCAGCGCTGTCGGCGTTCGCCACCCAGCTGCAGGGCAGCGGCGAACGCGGCCAGTCCACCACGATGGGCTTCGTGCGCATCCTCACCACGCTGCTCAAGGACCCCGAACTGGGCAAGCTGATCATTCCCATCGTGCCCGATGAATCGCGCACCTTCGGCATGGAAGGCCTGTTCCGCCAGATCGGCATCCACTCCTACCTCGGCCAGCTCTACACGCCGCAGGACGCCGGCCAGCTGAGCTATTACAAGGAAGCCAAGGACGGCCAGATCCTGCAGGAAGGCATCAACGAATCCGGCGCGATCTGCTCGTGGATCGCCGCCGGCACCGCCTACAGCAACCACGGCCTGGCCACGATTCCGTTCTACATTTTCTACTCGATGTTCGGCCTGCAGCGCGTGGGCGACCTGGCCTGGGCCGCCGCCGATGCGCGCACGCGCGGCTTCCTGCTGGGGGCCACCTCCGGGCGTACCACGCTGATGGGCGAGGGCCTGCAGCACGACGACGGCCACAGCCACGTGCTGTCCTCGGTGATCCCCAGCTGCGTATCGTTTGACCCCACCTACAACTTCGAGCTGGCGGTGATCATCCAGGACGGGCTGCGCCGCATGTACGTGGACCAGGAAGACATCTACTACTACATCACCGTGCTCAACGAGAACTACCCGCACCCGGCGATGCCCGACGGTGCCGAGGAAGGCATCCTCAAGGGCATGTACCTGCTGCACCCGGCCGCCGCCGACAGCGACCCGGCGCTGCGCGTGCAGCTGATGGGCAGCGGCGCGATCCTGCGCGAGGTGGAAGCCGCCGCCACGCTGCTGCAGCACGACTTCGGCATCGCCAGCGATGTGTGGAGCGCGACCAGCCTGACCGAGCTGCGCCGCGACGGCCTGGCCATCGAACGCTGGAATCTGCTGCACCCGCTGCAGCAGCCGCGCGTGCCCTACGTGCAGCAGTGCCTGGCCGCGCACGCCGGCCCGCTGGTGGTGGCCACCGACTACATGAAGATCGTCGCCGACCAGATCCGCCCGTTCGTCGACGGCCGCCGCTTCACCGCGCTGGGTACCGATGGGTTTGGCCGCTCGGATACGCGTGAGTCGCTGCGTACGTTCTTCGAGGTGGACCGGCACTTCATCGTGCTGGCCGCGTTGAAGGCACTGGCCGATGACGGGCGGATCGAGCGCGGCCAGTTGCAGGTGGCGATCGAGACGTACGGGATCGATGTGGAGAAGGTGGACCCGGCGGCGGTGTAGGCACGGAAGCATTCACGCCATTGATAGCGCGACTCCGGTCTCTGCCGCACGGCAGGAACGCTGGCATGCTGGATGCCTCGTATCCAGCTGACAGCAGGGAGGCCGTGATGAAGCGCGATCGACAGCCCGGCACGGCCGTCGTCCTGTTCCTCGCGGTGCTGCTGTGCTGCGGGCTGCTGCTGTCGGCGGCCGTCGCCCGCACCGAGCCGGTTCCGGGCAGCCTGCATGCCCGGCTGGTGGCACTGGATGCCGCCCCGGCACAGCCCGCGGCCGAGCGCCTGGCGGCAATACGCAGGGCGTATGCGCAGGCCGCACCGGTGGCGATGCAGTCCGGTGATTGCGTGGCATTGCCGGATGCGCGGTTGCAGGACCTGTTCCAGTCCACCGCCCTGATCGCCTTCTACGCGCGTGAACCGGCCACCTTGCTGCGCCTGCAGTGCCTGTACGAGGCGCTGGTCGCGCGCGATCTCGCCGTGGATGACGACCACCGCAGCATGCGCGGTTCGCTGATCGCGCTGCAGCGGTTCGATGAGGCCAACGCGCTGAACACCCGCCTGCAGACGCCGCCCACCGCCTTGCCGACGATTGGCGGCAAGACGCTGGCGGGCCGGCCGTTGCTGCGGCTGGAGGACATCGGCCAGGTCCAGCGCACAGTGCTGGCCGAGGATGGCCTGCAGGTGGTGGCGATGGTGCACCCGCACTGCGGCTTCTCGCGGCGCGCGCTGCAGGCGATCACCTCGCAGCCTGACTACGCCTGGCTACGCGCGCGCCTGCAACTGGTGGTGCCGATCAGCCAGGCCTGGCCCGGCCAGGAAATGCTGGACTGGAACCGCGCGCATCCGGACCTGCCCATGCAGCCGATGGTGAGCGATCCGTCGTGGCACGCGCTGGACACTGGCCAGTCACCGGTGTTCCACCTGCTGCGCGATGGCGAGGTGGTCGCGACCGTGGCCGGCTGGCCGCCAGAGGGCGCCGACCTGCGCGTCATCCGTGCGGCACTGGACGCGCAAACACGCTGAGTCCGCGTCAGCTTGGTTGCATCTGAGAGCATCGTCCGCGCCGCGGCGGTGCTCGCTTACACTCGAACGATGCGCCCCGATTCCATCCTCACCCTCTCATGCCCGGACCGTACCGGGATCGTCTATCGCGTCTCCGGCCTGCTGTTCGAGCTCGGCTGCAACATCCTCGATGCCCAGCAGTTTGGCGATGAGGAGAGCGGCCGCTTCTTCCTGCGCGTGCACTTCGATCGCGCCGCCAGCCAGGCGCTGGCGGATATCGAAGCGCGGATGGGGACGTTGGCGGCGGAGTTCCAGATGGACTGGCAATTGCACGACGCGCGCCGCCGTGCGCGGCTGCTGGTCCTGGTGAGCAAGCAGGGGCATTGCCTGAACGACCTGCTGTTCCGCGCACACAGCCGCCAGCTTCAGGTCGAGATCGCCGCAGTGGCCTCCAACCATGACGACTTCGCGGCGCTGGCAGGTTCCTACGGCGTGCCGTTCCATCACCTGCCGGTCAACGCCGACAACCGTGACACGCAGGAGCAGCAGATCATCGACCTGGTCGAGCGCGAGCGCATCGACCTGGTGGTGCTGGCGCGCTACATGCAGATCCTGTCGCCGCGCCTGTGCAAGGCATTGGCGGGCAAGGCGATCAACATCCACCACAGCTTCCTGCCCAGCTTCAAGGGTGCGCAGCCGTACCACCAGGCGCACGCGCGCGGGGTCAAGATCATCGGCGCCACCGCGCATTACGTCACCGAAGACCTGGACGAAGGCCCGATCATCGAGCAGGACGTGGCGCGCGTGGACCACGCCATGACCCCGCGCGATCTGGTGCGGCTGGGTAGCGACACCGAATCGCAGGTGCTGGCGCGCGCGGTACGTCGGCATGTGGAGCATCGCATCCTGCGCAACGGCCATCGCACGGTGGTATTTCGCTGAACCGGGATGCGGCGCCGGTTGCCTGATGCTGCCTGCACCTTGATCCGTAGGTACCGACCGTTGGTCGGTACGCTCTTCCGACCGCTGATCGGCACGCTGTTCCGACCGCCGATCGGTGCGCCGTTCCCACCGTTGGTCGCAACGCCGTTCCGCCCGCAGATCGGCACGCCGTTCCGCCCCGCACCCGGAGGCTGCCGGTCAAACGACCGCGATCTTCGCCTTCGCCAATGCCTCGCGCACCATGCCGTCGTTGGCCTCGGTCACCGGCCGGGTCAGGTCCCACAGGAACTTGACCCGGAACCCGGCTTTCACCGCGTCCTGTGCGCTCCACAGCACGCAGTAGTCGCGCGCCAGGCCGCACACATGCACCTCGCGGATGCCGCGTTCGTGCAGCCAGCCGGCCAGGCCGGTGGCCGGGCGGGTGCCGGCCGGGCCATGGTTCTCGCGGAACGCGCTGTAGGAGTCCACCTGCTGGCGGGTGCCCTTGCGCAGGATCAGGTCGGCCACGGTCCAGTCCACGCCCGCGTGCAACGCCGCGCCGGCGCTGCCCTGCACGCAGTGGTCGGGCCACAGCGTCTGCGGCTGCGCATGCAGCAGGATCGCTTCAAACGGGAGATGTCCCGGATGCTGGCTGGCAAAGGACGCGTGGTCGGCCGGGTGCCAGTCCTGGGTCGCCACGACCGTGCGGTAGCGGCGCTGGGCCAGCAGGGCGGCGATCGGCGCCACCAGCGCATCGCCCTGCTCGCAGGCCAGCGCGCCACCGGGCATGAAGTCCGGCTGCAGGTCGATCACCAGCAGGGCGACATCGGCGGGTAGGGCGGCGGTCATGGCAGGTCCAACACAACGGAAGCGGGGCAACCAGCGTGGCGGCCCCGCGTGCGAACGTCAATCGCCCGTGGGGGCGCCGTTGTCCTGTCCGTAATACAGCAGGCCGATCTTGATGCGCTCGCGGCCGGTCTCGCGGCGGTGCCGGTTGGCATCGCGCAGCGAATACACGCAACCGCAGTACTCCTGCTGGTAGAACTGCTCGCGCTTGCTGATCTCCACCATGCGCGCGGCACCACCGCCCTTGCGCCAGTTGTAGTCCCAGTACTGGATCCCCGGGTACTGCGCGGCGGCGCGATGGCCGCAGTCGTTGATCTGGTTCATGTCTTTCCAGCGCGAGATGCCCAGCGAACTGCTGATCACCGGAAAGCCATGTTCGTGTGCATACAGCGCGGTGCGCACGAAACGCATGTCGAAGCACATCGTGCAGCGGATGCCACGCTCGGGCTCGGCTTCCATGCCGCGGGCGCGGGCGAACCAGTTGTCGGTGTCGTAGTCGGCGTCCACGAACGGCACGCCGTGCTTCTCGGCGAAGCGGATGTTCTCCTGCTTGCGCAGCTCATACTCGCGCGCCGGATGGATGTTGGGGTTGTAGAAGAAGATGGTGTAGTCGATGCCGGAGGCGGTGATCGCCTCCATCACTTCGCCCGAGCACGGCGCGCAGCACGAATGCAGCAGCAGCCGGGTGTGGCCGTCGGGCAGGGCCAGGGTGGGGCGGTCGAGCGGGGTAACGGTGGGCGTGGTCATGCGGCTCTCGTCAACCGCACCGCCGGCAACGGCGGCGGTGCGGTCCTTGGGGTCATCTACAGACGGTGGATCAGGCGGCGTTGGCGTCGGCGTTTTCCGCGCGCAGTTCGCGGGCGGCGGCCACCAGCGCTTCCAGCGCGGACCGGGTTTCTTTCCAGCCGCGGGTCTTCAGGCCGCAGTCGGGGTTGACCCAGATCTGCTCTGGCCGCAGGACCTCGGCGGCCTTGCGCAGCAGCGCCAGCATCTCTTCCTTGTCCGGCACGCGCGGGGAGTGGATGTCGTACACGCCCGGGCCGATCTCGTTGGGGTACTGGAAGCGCACGAACGCATCCAGCAGCTCCATCCGCGAGCGCGAGGTCTCGATGGAGATCACGTCGGCATCCATTGCCGCCACCGAGTGGATGATGTCGTTGAACTCGGAATAGCACATGTGGGTGTGGATCTGGGTGGCATCGCGCACGCCGCTGGCACTGATCCGGAACGCTTCCACCGCCCAGTCCAGGTACTCGCGCCACTGTGCGCGGCGCAGCGGCAGGCCTTCGCGGATCGCCGGCTCGTCGATCTGGATCACGCCGATGCCGGCCGCCTCCAGGTCCAGCACCTCATCACGCAGCGCCAGCGCGATCTGCCTGCAGGTGTCCGCGCGCGACTGGTCATCGCGCACGAACGACCACTGCAGCACCGTCACCGGGCCGGTCAGCATGCCTTTCATCGGGCGGTCGGTCAGCGACTGCGCGTACTGCGACCAGCGCACCGTCATCGGCCGTGGGCGGGTCACATCGCCGAAGATCACCGGCGGCTTCACGCAGCGCGAGCCGTAGCTCTGCACCCAGCCATTCCGGGTGAAGGCAAAGCCATCGAGTTGTTCGCCGAAGTATTCGACCATGTCGTTGCGCTCGAACTCGCCGTGCACCAGCACGTCCAGCCCGATCTGCTCCTGCACGCGCACGCAGTGCTCGGTCTGGGTGGCCAGGAACGCATCGTAGTCGGCGTCGGAGAGCTTGCCGGACTTGTTGCGGGCACGTGCCTCGCGCACGTCCAGGGTCTGCGGGAACGAGCCGATCGTGGTGGTCGGGAAGCGTGGCAGCTGCAGGGCGCCGGCCTGGGCCAGGTGCCGCTGCGGGTAGGGGCTGTGGCGCTGCGCATCGGCAGCGGTCAGGCCGGCCAGGCGCGCGGCCACGGCGGGCTTGTGCACGCGCGGCGACTGCCGGCGCGATTCGATGCGTGCGCGCGACGCGGCCAGCCCGGCCTCGGCGTGCGGTCGGGCGTCCAGCGCATCGGCCAGCAGGCGCAGTTCCTGCAGCTTCTGGGTCGAGAACGCCAGCCAGCCGCGCAGTTCGTCATCCAGCCTGGTTTCCAGCGCCAGGTCCACCGGGCTGTGCAGCAGCGAACACGACGGTGCCAGCCACAGCCGGTCGCCGAGGTGGCCGTGCGCGTAACGGGCCAGTACCAGCGCGTTGTCGAGGTGGGTGCGCCAGATGTTGCGGCCGTTGACCAGGCCGGCCGACAGCACGCGGTCGGGCGGCAGCACGCTGAGCACGGCGTCCAACTGCTCCGGTGCGCGCACCAGGTCCACGTGCAGGCCGTCCACCGGCAAGGCGGCGGCCAGGCCGAGGTTGTCCTCCAGCGCGCCGAAGTAGGTGGCCAGCAGTACCTTGGGGCGTGGCACGCCGGACAGCACCGCATAGGCGTGTTCGAACGCGGCGCGCGCGCTGTCGTCCAGGTCCTGCACCAGCACCGGCTCGTCCAGCTGCACCCACTGCGCACCGGCGGCCTTCAGCCCGGCCAGCAATTCGGCATATACCGGCAGCAGCGCGTGCAGCAGGTCCAGCGCCGGGCTGCCGTCCACGGTCTTGGACAACAGCAGGAAGCTCACCGGGCCCAGCAGCACCGGTCGTGTCTCGATGCCCAGCGCCTTGGCTTCACGGTACTCGGCCAGCGGCTTGTCGCCGCGCAGGGCGAAGCCCTGGCCGGCCTGCAGTTCGGGCACCAGGTAGTGGTAGTTGGTATCGAACCACTTGGTCATTTCCAGCGCGTGCAGGTCGTAGCCGTCGCGCTGCACGCCGCGGGCCAGCGCGAAGTAGCCCGCCAACGGGTCGGCATCGGCCAGGGCGCGGTAGCGGGCCGGGATCGCGTCGACCAGGAAGGCGGTGTCGAGCACCTGGTCGTAGAAGCTGAAGTCGTTGCTCGGCGGCACATCGACGCCGGCGTCGCGCTGCAGGGTCCAATGGCGTGCACGCAGGCCACGGGCGGTGTCCTGCAGCGACGCGGCGCTGCTTTCGCCGGCCCAGAACGCTTCCAGCGCGCGCTTGAGTTCGCGCTTGGCGCCGATGCGGGGAAACCCCAGGTTGGTAACAGTGGTCATGGAACGTGTCCTCATTGCAGTAGCGGCATTGAGGAACGAAGGAACCGCGTGCCGGCCACGCCATGGCTGCCGTGTCCGTCCCGCCAGCGACCTTCGCCCCCGCGGGCGAACCGGATGTCGTGGAGCGGACGCACGGGGGCAGCGCCACGCGGGCGGCATGGCGGCTGGCCCCGGCAACCTCCCCGCGGACGTTCCAGGTCGAATCGGGGGACGGTCGTGTCCCCCGGCCGGGGCCGGTATTCGGGCTGATGGACACGGGCGCGGGCGCCCACCTAGTACCTGCCGCTTCCCAGGCGGTGAGGCCCAGTGCTGTTGGCAGGATTCGTTTCCATTCACCGCTGCGGGGCAGCTCCGGAATGGGCGCGCGAGGCGCCTTCACCGGATTCCCGTTTAAACCCATCCCTTCATCTGCATGAAGAGATGGATACCTTCGGCCCGCACAAGGTAGGCCGAAGGCGGGCGGTGGTCAAGGGGGGTTACGGCCGATGAATGACGCCGCTTACAAGCGCGCCGCGTCCGCCCGGCTGCGGATGTCGGCAAAGGTGTCGTCCTGCAGCAGCCGCCCGTTCTCCCAGACGGTCAGCATGGCGTCCTCGTACCCCAGCGGCAGCGCGACCGCGGCCAGCGACTCGGCCTCGGCCGGGATCGGCACCGTGCGGAACTGGCCGTACTCGCGATGCCGCAGCAGGCGCATGCGACCGCGCTTGCTCTGCTTGCCACTGTCGGTAACCGGGTCCTTGTAGACGTCGATCCAGTTTCCGTCCACCCGGGCGGCCGAACATTTCAGCGCGAACTTCTGGGTGTCGCGGTCCAGCCGCTGCAGCAGCGCGCCGCCCATGCCGAAGGCGACGTTGTCGGCGGCGTAGCCGGCCGCGGTGATGCAGGCCAGGATGTCGCCGATGCTGGTCGGGTTGACGCCGTCGCCCTGGATCACGCGCACGTGGTTGAGCACCTTGTAGCCCCTGCCGTTGACCACGTGGCCGAAGGCGTCGTCCAGCAGTTGCAGGCACTGCAGCACCACCGTCACCGGGTCGCCCGAGTCCGGGCGGATCACCACGGTGGCGCCCGAGTCGATCACCTGCTGGCGCAACGTGGTGCCCCAGTGCTGGGTGATCGCGTGGTAGATGTCATAGCTGTCCGACACCACCCCCACCGCTGCATCGGGCGTGGCAAAGCGCGCCAGCATGTTGCGGTAGGCCTCCACCTCGTTGTCGCGGCCCCAGCTGGTGATCGTGCTGTGCTCGGCGGCCGGGATCGAATGGCCGGCCACCGGCTCATGGTAGAAGGCGCGGGCGAACAGCAGCGCCGAGACGGTATCGGTACCAAGGAAATTGACCAGGTGCGCGGCGCCGCCGATGGCGGCCGACTCCAGGCTCGACACGCCACGGCTGCCGAAGTCATGCAGCTTGAACGGCAACTGGCCTTCCGGGTCGTCGCTGGTGCGCTCCAGGAAGCGGCGGATGGTCTGCTTGGCGTGCCAGCTGGTGGTCGCTACCGTCACCGGGTACCAGATCCGCAGCAGCAGCGTTTCGAGGTACGACGGTACCCAGAATGCCTGCGGGTCGGTCGATTCGATCGTCATCAGCGCGTTGTGCACGGGCACCACGGTGCCTTCGGGCACCGCGCGGATGCGTACCGGCAGCAGGCCGCCATGCGCATCGACGATGTACCGCCAGCCGGCCTCGTTGAAGGGCTCGCCATGGGCGGCGAAGAGATCGCGCGCCGCATCGATGTCGGCGTGGGTGATCGGCCTGGCCAGGTAATCCTTCAGCATGGCCTGCAGGCCGAAGAACAGCGTGCGGTCGTAGAGGCCGCCGCGCGATTCCACGTAGAAGAACGTGGCATCGGTACCCGGTGGATACTGCAGCCAGTGGCTGGCCTTGTAGCTGTCGGTATTGAGGAGAAGATTATCGAGGTACTGCATGACGGGAAGCTCCTTCGCGTCGGGTGACGCCGGCGGTCTATCCGCCGGCGGAACAGGCAGGGATCAGCCCCGGCCCAGGAAAAACTCCAGGATGTGGAGATGGTCTTCGAACAGCTTGGGCCCCATGTCCAGCGCCTCGCTGACCGGGATCCAGCGCGCCTTGTCGGCATCGTCGCCGCCGCGTACCGCCGGCAGTTCGCCAGCCGGGAAATCGAAATGGAAGGCGTGAGTGATGGTGCGGCCGCGCTGGCTGCGTTCGGGGTGGTCGAACACATGCTGGCCCTTGAGCGACCCCTTGAGTACCGGCGCCGGTATCTTCAGCCGGGTCTCCTCGCGCAGTTCGCGCAGGCAGCTGTCCAGCAGGCCCTGCTGCTGGCCGACAAACCCGCCCGGCAGCGCCCACAGCCCCTTGCCGGGCTCGGCACGGCGACGCACCAGCAGCACGTGGCCCGAATGCACCACCACGGCATCGGTGGTGACGAAGGTGGGCGCGTATGGCGCGTCCTTCCAGGCCGCTTTGTACTGCTCGATGAACTGGTACTCGGCCACCAGCTGGGCATAGGCCGGCCCGCTCTTGCGGAACGCTTCGAGCATGGCGTACACCGGTGCGGGCACGTTGCCGCGCAGCATCAGCAGCGCGCCATGGAAATCCACGCTGCCGGCCTCGAACAGGTAACGGCGCAGCTCGGTGGCCGACAAGGTTTCGGTGTGCTGTACATCGACCAGCGGCCACTGCGGGAACTCGCGCAGGTAATAGCTGGAATCATCCTTGTCCATCCCGACCAGGCCGATCCTGGCATCGCCCTCGTGACCATCGGCGCGGACAGCGTCGGCCACCGTGCGTTGCACACCGGCGATCCACTGGGCTTCGTTGTACAGATGGTCCTTGAGCGGACGGATCAGCAGACGCTCGCCGGCACCTTCCAGCGCGGCCTGGATCATCACGGCACGTTCGGCCACGGTCCAGGGATTACGGAGGCTGCGGGGGGTGTCGGCAGAGCCGACCAGAAAGATCAGCTTGTTGGCCCGGCTCAGTGCGAGGCGGGCAACGGCGGCATGGCCGTTATGGAAGGGCTCGAAACGCCCGATGAAAACCAGATAGTCGTATTCCATGAGAATCCCCCATGTCGTTGTGTATGCCGCGGGTCTGTCCCTTGGCTGATGCCAATGCTACTCCTCTGCCAAACCGCGTCAACGTCGGCGGTGTCATGCGGGCCGGGTGTTCAGCCGAGGATCTGTAGCACCTGCGCGATGCGCTGCTGCACGGGGCCGGTCAGGACATGGAACGCTACGCCCTGCGCCGATAGCGCCTGCACGTAGGCGTCGTGCTGCGCATGGCGGAAGGCTGCGTCGCGGCGGGTGCCATCCTGCACGAACGCAAAATCCGGTGCGCACAGGAACAGATGGGCGTAGCGACGTTGCGCCAACGCGTGCAGCGCCGGCTCGACGCGGCCGAACATCACCTCGCAGTACAGCTGCGTGGTCAGCGGCGTGGTGTCGCACACCAGCCAGCGGTTGGCCGTGGTCGACAGCGTTTCTTCGCGCGCCACCTGCACGCGTGCAATGTAGAGCAGGTCGTCATAGGTCAGCGCGCCGCCGCGCGCCTCCCAATGTTCGCGGCCGAATTCAGCGGCCCAGGTCGTCTGCAACCGGGTGGCCAGCGCGGCCGCCAACGTGGTCTTGCCGCTGGATTCGCCGCCGAGCAGGCCGATGCGCCCGACGAAATCGGCGTACACGCGGGGGTGCAGGAAGGCGCGCAGTGCATGTGGATCGCGCCGGAGCGCGGTGCCCGATACCGGTATCCTGCTGCGCGTGGGGTCCAGGCACACGTGCGCGACCGGCCACTGCACACCGGCCTGTGCACTGAAATGCTGCTGCAGGGCAGCGGCGAAACCCTCGCCGTAGTCTTCGCTGGTGAAGACCGCATCCACCCGACGCTCCCACAGCGCGGTGCATACCCAGGCCACGAACGTGCGCTGCGCCGTGTCGTCATCGCCGTTGTCCGGCAGCGGCCGTACCGGCACGCCGCGCTGCGCACAGAGCGCGGCCAGGCGCGCAGGGTCCAGTACCAGCCGCGTAACCTGCGGGTACAGCGCCTGCAGCCACGCATCGCGTCGCGATGCATCGCAGCCGGGCAGCTCGGGCTGGCTCCAGCTCAGCAGCAACACCGTCTCGCACTGCGCCAGCGCGTGGTCGATCAACGCCTGGTGGCCCCGGTGCAGCGGGCTGAACTTGCCCACCACCAGGCCGGTGGCGAAGCGCTCAGCCATGCGTGGGCTCCGCCGCCACCGCGCCGGCAGCCGCGGCGCGCATCAGCCGCCGCCAATGCCGCAGCGAGACCAGCGCGTTGATCCAGAACACCACGTACAGCACGGCCGTCAGGTGCAGGCCGCGGCTGGCATACAGCGGGATGGCGATGCTGTTGACCAGCAGCCAGAACCACCACGCGTCCAGCTTGCGGCGCATCATCAACAGCTGCGCCACCACGCTCAGCACCAGGACGGCCGAATCCAGAAACGGCGCGTAGGCATCGGTCCAGGTGTGGAGCAGCAGGCCGTAGCCGACGCTGGCCAGCACTGCGGCCGGCAGCATCCAGCCCAGCGTGCGCACCTGCACGCGGGTGATCGGCAGCGCGTGCCCGTGGTCGCCGCGCAGCCATTGCCACCAGCCGATCACGCTGGTCAACACGAACACGCCTTGCAGCACCACGTCGGCGTACAGCCGGGCGTCGTGGAAGACCAGCGCGAACAGGGTGCAGCCGATGATGCCGGTCCACCAGGTATGCACGCTGTTGCGCCCAGCCAGCAGGATCGAGGCCGCCACGGTGAGGTTGGCGGTGATTTCCAGGGCGCTGGTCATGCCAGCGCGCCGGGCAGGTGGTGTGCAGGGTGGAGCGACGGCATGGGGGCGTCTTGGAAACCGGGGCCGCCAAGTTTACGTGGGACGAGCCACTGCATCCGCCGCGCCGCTGGCTGCGTATCTGCCCACGACCCCCACGTGGAGCCACGCATGCGCCGCCCCCCTCTGCCCCCGTTGCTGTTGCTGTTGCTGCTGCTGTGCCCGATCCTGCCCGCTGCCGCCCAGCAGGTGCAGCGCCAGGAAGGCCGGGCCTTCGCGCCGGCCGATGGCCGCCTGCTGTACCGCGAGACGCATTGGTTGCAGGGCCCGCCCACGGCGCGCGCGCGGCTGGTGCTGTACCGCTGCGCCGACGGCCGGCCCTTCGCGCGCAAGTGGATGACCCCGCGGGGCAGCGCGCAGACGCCGGATTTCGCCTTCGAGGACGCGCGCAGCGGCTACCAGGAAGGCCTGCAGGGCAACGCCGCCACGCGCACCGTGTATGTGCGTGAAGACGCCCGCGCCGACCGGGTCAGCCGCACCATCGCGATTCCGCCGGACGCGGTGGTCGATGCCGGGTTCGACGCAGCCGTGCTTGGCCACTGGGACGCCCTGCAGGCCGGGCGCCCGGTGGCGTTCCAGTTCCTGCTGCCCAGCCGCCAGCGGCTGGTGCCGCTGAAGCTGCAGCGCGGCAGCGCGGTGACGTGGCAGGGCCAACCAGCCGAGCAGTTGCAGATGCGCCTGGATGCGTGGTTCGGTTTCGCGGTGCCGGCGGTGAACCTGGTCTATGCACGCAACAACCCGCGCCTGCTGCAGTTCAGCGGCACCGGCAATGTGCGTGATGAACGCGGCCGCTACCCGCAGGTGCGGGTTGAATTCCCCGATGCGCCGGTCGCGGCGAGCGCCGCCGAACTGGCTGCGGCGCGGCAACAGCCGCTGGTGGCGGCATGCACCGGCTGAGGGCCCCCTTGCGCAGGCCCCGCGCAGCGACGACGATGCGGGCAGTCCCCCCGCCGACATTGAGCCTGCGATGCCTGAGCTGGACACTGCCGAATCCGGCGCCGCGCGGCGCCTCGACGAGCTGCTCGGCCGGGTCGCCGCTGGCGATCGCCAGGCGTTCGAGTCGGTCTACCAGCTGGCGTCGGGGCGCCTGTTCGCGATCTGCCTGCACGTACTGCGCGACCGCAGCGATGCCGAAGAGGTGCTGCAGGACGTCTTTACCCGCGTCTGGCACAAGGCTGCGCAGTTCGATCGTGCCAAGGCGGGGGCCATGACCTGGTTGTCGATGATGGCGCGCAACCGCGCAATCGATCGCCTGCGCGCGGCGCCACCGCGTCCGCTGGACGACCTGTCGGTGGCCGACGAAATTCCCGATTTCGCCCCGCAACCGGCGCAGGTGGCCGAACAGGCCTCCGATCGACAGCGCCTGGACGGCTGCCTGGACACGCTGGAGCCCCGCCGGCGCTCGCTGATCCAGCTGGCGTTCCTGGAGGGCGCCAGCTATGAGGAACTGGCGCGCCGGATCGGCTCGCCGCTGGGTTCGGTGAAGAGCTGGATCCGCCGCGGCCTGGGCCAACTGCGGGTGTGCCTGGAGCAATGAACCTCCGCGACCGCCACGATCTGCCTGACGACGGCCAGCCGCCCAGTGCCGACATCCTGGCCGGCGAGTACGTGCTGGGCGTGCTCGATGCGGGCCAGCGGGCGGACGTTGAGCGTCGCATCGCCAGCGATCCCGGGTTTGCCCGGCTGGTGACGCAGTGGGAACACCGCCTGGCCCCGATGCTGGACGCGATGGGCAGCGAAGCCGTCCCGGCGCATCTGTGGCCGCGTATCCGCACCTCGCTGGGCTGGTCGTCGGTATCGACCCAGGCACCGCGCGCGTGGCAGCGCACGGGCTTCTGGCAGGGCATGACCGCGCTGGCTGCGGTGGTGGCGCTGGTGGCGGTGTTCAGCCGCCGCGAGCTGGAGCCGGTGGCGCCGGTGACCACGCCGGTGGCGGTCACACCGACCGCGCCGCCGACGTCGGCCGAACCGGAGCAGGCGACCCGACCGGTCACCCCGTTGCTGCACGACGATGGCAGCCCCGGCTGGCTCGCGTCGGTGGACAAGGCGCAGGGCAAGGTCCTGATGGTGCCGGTGCCGACGGCGGCCGACGCGGCCGGACGCGCGCCCGAGCTGTGGCTGATTCCGGCTGGTGGCACGCCGCGTTCGCTGGGCCTGGTGTCGATCAACCGCGCCCACACCGTGACGGTGCCCGACGCACTGCGTGATGCGCTGGTGAACGGGTCTGTGCTCGCGGTCACGCTGGAACCGGCCGGCGGCGCACCGGAGGGTGTCCCGACCGGGCCGATTGTTGCCAGGGGCGACATCGCGACGCTGTAAAGCACGTTTTATTTCCGGATTCGTGCATCCGGATGGCCCTGATTCCCGTATCTCCTGACAAGAACGCCAGGAGATGCGCGAAATGTCGGCCGGACCCGCCACTGCTGCAGCACGCAAGCCCCGTCGTGGCCCTTGGGCCACCGTGCGGCGCTGGTTCGATACCAGTGCCGACACGCCGGTGGCTGCCGATGCGGCCACGCGCGTGGACTGGCTGCGCGCCATCCCCTTCGCCGCGATGCACCTGGCCTGCTTCGCCGTGATCTGGGTGGGGGTGTCGTGGGTCGCGGTGGGCGTGGCGCTGGCGCTGTACGCAGTGCGCATGTTTGCGATCACCGCCTTCTACCACCGCTACTTCTCGCACCGCACCTTCCGGACCTCGCGCGCGGTGCAGTTCGTGTTCGCGCTGATCGGCGCGTCCAGCGTGCAGCGCGGGCCGTTGTGGTGGGCCGCGCACCATCGCAACCACCATCGCCACACCGATACCGCCGCCGATCCGCATTCGCCCAGCGTGCATGGCTTCTGGTGGAGCCACATGGGCTGGTTCCTCACCACCGAGGGCTTCCGCACCGACTGGGACCGCATCCCGGACCTGGCCAGGTACCCCGAGCTGCGCTGGCTGGACCGCTTCGACACGCTGGTGCCGATCGCGCTGGCCGCCGCGCTGTTCGGCCTGGGCGCACTGCTCGAACGCATCGCTCCGTCCTGGGGCACCAGCGGCGGGCAGATGCTGGTGTGGGGCTTCTTCATCTCCACCGTGGTGTTGTTCCACGCCACGGTCACCATCAATTCGCTGGCGCACCGCTTCGGCCGCCAGCGCTTCGCCACCGGCGATGACAGCCGCAACAACCTGTGGCTGGCGCTGCTCACCTTCGGCGAAGGCTGGCACAACAACCACCACTTTTTCCCGGGCACCGCGCGCCAGGGCTTCTACTGGTGGGAAGTGGACCTCACCTGGTACGGCCTGCGCCTGATGGCGGCGCTGCGCCTGGTGAGCGACCTCAAACCGGTGCCGGCCTGGGTGCTGGCCAAGGCGGAGCACTGACATGCGTATCGCCGTGATCGGATCGGGCATCGCCGGCCTGGCCAGCGCCTGGTGGCTGGGCCAGCAGCACGAAGTGACCCTGTTCGAGGCCAATGACTACCTCGGCGGCCACACCCACACCCACCAGGTGCACGTGGATGGCGCCAGCCACGCGGTGGACACCGGCTTCATCGTGTTCAACCCGCTGCATTACCCGCTGCTCACCGCGCTGTTCGACGAACTCAACGTCGCCTCGCAGCCGACCACCATGAGTTTCTCGGTGCACAGCGAGCGCAGTGGGCGCGAGTACAACGCAACCTCGCTCGATGGCCTGTTCTGCCAGCGTCGCAACCTGGTCTCGCCGCGCTTCTGGGGCATGCTGGCCGACCTGCGCCGCTTTTACCGCGAGGCCCCGGCGCTGCTGCACGGCGACGATGAAGGCCCTTCACTGGGCGACTACCTTGCCGCCGGCAAGTATGGCCGCACCTTCATCGATGAGCACCTGTTGCCGATGGCCTCGGCGCTGTGGTCCTCCCCCACCGCCAGCCTGACCGCGTTCCCGGCGCGCTACCTGGTGCAGTTCATGGCCAACCACCAGATGCTGCAGGTGAGCGGCCGCGCGCCGTGGCGGGTGGTGCAGGGGGGCTCGGCACGCTACGTGGAGGCCATGCGCCGGCGCTGGCAGGTCCGTGAGCGGCTGGACTGCCGGGTGTTCGGCGTCGAGCGCCACGAACACGGCGTGCGCGTGCACAGCGCCGCCGGCCTGGAAGGCTTCGACCAGATGGTGCTGGCCTGCCACAGCGACCAGGCCCTGGCGCTGTTGTCCGATGCCGACCCGGCCGAGCGGAGCGTGCTCGGCGCCATCCGCTACCAGCCCAACGAGGTGGTGCTGCACACCGATGCGCGCCTGCTGCCACGCAACCGCAAGGCCTGGGCGGCCTGGAACGCGCACGTGCCGGCCGCGCCGATGGCACCCTGCACGGTGAGCTACCTGATGAACCAGCTGCAGGGCATCGACACGCCCACGCCGCTGGTGGTCACCTTGAACCGCACCGAAGCGATCGATCCGGACAGGATTCTGCGCCGCCTGCAGTACGCCCACCCCGTGCATGACCACGCGATGGTGCGCGCGCAACAACGCTGGGCCGAGATCCAGGGCCGTCGCCGCACCTGGTTCGCCGGTGCGTACTGGGGCTGGGGTTTCCATGAAGACGGCATCCGCAGCGCGCGACGCGTAGTGGATGCGTTGCAGGCGCTGGATGCCGACGCGTACTGGCCGCTGGCACAGGCGCAGCCGGCATGAGTGCCAGCGCGCTCTACCGCGGCCGCATGCGCCACCGCCGGCATGCGCCCCACCCGCATGCGTTCGGCTATCCGGTGGCGCAACTGCTGCTCGACCTGGACGAGCTGGACACGGTGTTCCGGCGGCGTTGGCTGTGGTCGGTGGGGCGCCGCAACCTGGCCGAGTTCCGCCGCAGCGACTACCTCGGCGACCCCGCCCAGCCGCTGGCCGACGCGGTGCGCGCGCGCATCACCGACGCGCTGGGCCGCGCGCCGCAGGGCCCGATCCGCCTGCTCACCCACCTGCGCTATGCCGGCCACGCCTTCAACCCGGTCAGCTTCTACTACTGCTATGCGGCCGATGGCAGCACCCTGGACTGCATCGTCGCCGAGATCACCAACACGCCCTGGAAGGAACGCCACGCCTACGTGCTGCCGGTGGCCGCGGCCGATGCCAACGGCCGCGCGCTGGCGTGGGAGTTCGACAAGCAGTTCCACGTCTCCCCGTTCATGCCGATGGACTGCCGCTACCGCTGGCGCTTCACCGCGCCCGGGCAGGACCTGCACGTGCACATGCAGGTCTGGCGCGGCGGCGAGCGCCAGTTCGACGCCGACCTGATGCTGCAACGCCATCCCATCACCGCGCGCGGGCTGGCCGGCGTGCTGCTGCGCTTTCCGCTGATGACCCTGCAGGTGGTAGCCGCCATCCATTGGCAGGCACTGCGCCTGTGGCTCAAGCGCAACCCCGTCCACGACCACCCTTCGCTTGCTGGAAAACGCCCATGAACGACATGACCCGGCCGGTTGCCGTGCCCCTGCCCAGTGCGCTGGAGCGCTTCCTGCGCGCGCGCCTGCTGGCCCAGCTTGCGCCGCTGCACGGTGGCTGCCTGCAGTTGCGCGATGCCGGCGGTGACGTGCTGCTGGGCGATCCTGCCGCCGCACTGAAGGTGACGGTGTGGGTGGACGACCCGGCCTTCTACCGTGCCGTGGCCGCCCAGGGCAGCGTCGGCGCCGGCGAGTCCTACATCCGCGGCGAGTGGCGCTGCAGCGACCTGGTCGCGCTGGTGCAGCTGCTGGTGCGCAACCGCGACCTGCTCGACGGCATGGAGCGTGGCGTGGCGCGTGTCGGTGGGTGGCTGCTGAAGGGCTGGAACCGGCTGCGCCGCAACACCCGCGAGGGCAGTCGCCGCAACATCGCCGCGCACTACGACCTGGGCAATCCGTTCTTCTCGCTGTTCCTGTCCAGCGACCTGATGTATTCCTCGGCGTTGTATGCCGCGCCCACCGACCCGCTGGAGGTCGCTTCGCGGCGCAAGCTGGCGCGCATCTGCGAGGAATTGCAGCTCACTGCCGACGACCACGTGGTCGAGATCGGTACCGGCTGGGGCGGCTTCGCGCTGTATGCCGCCGGCGAGATCGGCTGCCGCGTCACCACCACCACCATCTCGGTGGAGCAATACACGTTGGCCAAACAGCGGGTCGAAGCGGCCGGCCTGCAGGACAAAGTGACCCTGCTGCTGAAGGACTACCGCGACCTGGAGGGCCAATACGACAAGCTGGTCTCCATCGAGATGATCGAGGCGATCGGCGCGCAGTACCTCGATACTTACTTCGACACGCTCACCCGCCTGCTCAAGCCGGATGGCCTGGCGCTGCTGCAGGCGATCACCATCGAAGACCAGCGCTACGAACAGGCGCGGCGCAGCGTGGACTACATCAAGCGCTTCGTGTTCCCCGGCAGCTTCATTCCCTCGATCAACGCGATCATCGCCGCCAAGACCCGCAGCAGCGACCTGCAGCTGATCGGCCAGCACGACTTCGGCACTTCCTACGCGCTCACCCTGCGCGCCTGGCGGCAGCGTTTCCTGGCGCAGCTGCCGGCGGTGCGCGCACAGGGCTTCGACGAGCGCTTCATCCGCATGTGGGAGTTCTACCTGGCGTATTGCGAAGGCGGCTTCCTGGAGCGCTCGATCGGGGTCTCGCACCTGCTGATGGCGCGGCCGGACTATCGGCCGTCCCTGCTGCAGCAGGCCACCTGAGATGCTGCGCTTCTGGGCCAACGTCATCGGCAACCAGGGGGTCTGGCTGTGCGCGGTGATCGGGGCCGGGCACGGCCTGCGCTGGCCGGCGCTGCTGGCGGCCGCGGTGTACGTGGGCAGCCAGCTGGCGCTGTCGCCGCAGCCGGGCGTGGAGCTCCGCCTGCTCGGCGTGGCGCTGCTGTGCGGGCTGCTGGTCGATGGGGTGGCCGCCGGCTCGGGCTGGGTGCAGTACGCCGCCGGCAACGACCCGGCCTGGCTGGCACCGGTGTGGATCCTGGCGCTGTGGGCCGCGTTCGCGATGACCCTGACAGTGTCCTTCGCGGTATTGCAGCGGCACCTGCGCATCGCCGCCCTGGTCGGGCTGCTGCTGGCACCACTGGCGTACCTGTCGGCCGCGCGTGGCTGGTCGTCGGTGAGCTTCCCCGAACCGCGTTGGCAGGGCGTGGCCCTGCTCGGTATCGGCTGGTCGATGGCGTTGCCGCTGCTCGCGGCCTGCGCCCGTCACTGGCAGCGCACGCCGCTGCACCCCCTTGCGGATCGATCGGGAGAACACGCATGAAGCTGTTGTGGTGGGTGTGGCTGTATGCCGCGGTGATCATGACCTGGGGGTGGTGGTGGCAGCGCCGCCACCAGAACATCGGCGTGGTCGACGTGCTATGGGCCAAGGGCGTGGGCGCCTCGGCGCTGCTGCTGGCCCTGCTCGGCGACGGTGCCGCCGCGCCGCGCATCGCCCTGGCCGTGCTGGGTGGGCTGTGGGGATCGCGGCTGGCCCTGCACCTGTGGCACCGCGTGCGCAGCGAACCGGAAGACGGGCGCTACCAGCACCTGCGCGCGCACTGGAACGGGCACCAGGGCAAGATTTTCGGCTTCTTCCAGTTCCAGGCGCTGCTGATCGTGCTGTTCGCCCTGCCGTTCGTGGCGGTCGCGCACAACCCGCAGCGCGACGGGATCGGCTGGATCGTCGGCGCGGTGGCGGTATGGCTGCTCAGCGTCGGCGGCGAAGCCGTCGCCGACCGCCAGCTGGCGCGTTTCCGCGCCGATCCGGCCAACAAGGGCAAGACCTGCCGCGCCGGTCTGTGGCGCTACTCGCGGCATCCCAACTACTTCTTCGAATGGCTGCACTGGTTCACCTACGTGCTGCTGGCGGTGCAGTCGCCGCTGTGGTGGCTGGCCTGGTCCGGCCCGCTGGTGATGTACGTGTTCCTGCGCTGGGTGAGCGGCATTCCGTTCACCGAGGCACAGGCGCTGCGCACCCGTGGCGAGGACTACCGCGACTACCAGCGCACCACGCCGATGTTGTTCCCCTGGTTTCCCACCCGTACCCCGCATTCCCCCAAGGAGCCGTCCCCGTGAACGCCGCCAGTGACTCCCTGCCCGCGCCCGACTACGCCGCGGGCCTGACCGGCCTGGCCGAGCGCGGGGTCCTCCCCGACGCGTTGCTTCGCCTGGGCATCCGCCGCCAATGCGAACAGCGCCTGCGCGAGGAGATGGCCGGTGGCCAGCAGGCGCAGTCGCAACGCTTCGCCGAGCGTATCGCCGGGCTGTCGCGCAGCGCGGTGGCCCTGCATGTGGATGCCGCCAACCGCCAGCACTACGAGGTGCCGGCGCGCTTCTTCGAGCTGTGCCTGGGCAAGCGCCTGAAATACAGCAGCTGCTACTACCCCACCGGCAGCGAGAGCCTGGACCAGGCAGAAGACGCGATGCTGGCGCTGTACGGGCAACGTGCGGAACTGGCCGATGGCCAGTACATCCTGGAACTCGGCTGTGGCTGGGGCTCGCTCACCCTGTGGATGGCCGAGCGCTACCCGAACGCGCGCATCACCGCCGTATCCAACTCCAACAGCCAGCGCGAGCACATCCTGGCGCAGTGCCGCCTGCGCGGCCTGGACAACGTCAATGTGCTCACCCGCGACGTCAACCACCTGGTGCTCGATGCCGGCACGTTCGACCGCTGCGTGTCGATCGAGATGTTCGAGCACATGCGCAACTACCAGCAGCTGCTGCAGCGCATCCACGGCTGGCTGCGCCCGGAAGGCAAGCTGTTCGTGCACATCTTCGTGCACCGCACGCTGATGTACCCGTTCGAGACCGAGGGCGAGGACAACTGGATGGGCCGCCACTTCTTCACCGGTGGCCTGATGCCCGCCGCCGACACCCTGCTGTGTTTCCAGCAGCACCTGCAGCTGCAGCAGCGCTGGCTGCTGGACGGCACCCACTACGAGCGCACCGCCAACCACTGGTTGGCCAACCAGGACCGGCACCACGATGCGGTGCTGGAGATCATGGGCCAGTGCTACGGCGCCCCGTCGGCGGCGCTGTGGGCGCAACGCTGGCGCATGTTCTGGATGGCCTGCGCCGAGCTGTTCGGCTACCAGAACGGCCAGCAATGGCAGGTGGCCCACTACCTGTTCGCCCGCCCGTGATCGCACCCCCCGCCATGAGGATCCTGCCATGTCCGTCCGCGCCATCGTTCCACTGCTGCTGGCCAGCCTGATGCTGGGCTGCGGCAGCAATTCCCGTCCGATTCCCCCGGTCGCCGAGGTCGACGTGCCGCGTTTCATGGGCGACTGGTACGTGATCGCCCACATCCCCAGCCGACCCGAGCGCGAGGCGTTCGATGCGGTGGAGTCCTACGCGCTGCGCCCGGACGGTCGCATCCAGACCACCTTCCGCTACCGCAAGGGCAGCTTCGAGGCGCCGGTCAAGACCATGCATCCGGTCGGCACCGTCAAGCCGGGCACGAACGGGGCCGAGTGGGGCATGCAGTTCATCTGGCCGATCAAGGCCGAGTACGTGATCGTGTACCTGGATGCGGACTATCAGCAGACCATCGTCGGGCGCAGCAAGCGCGACTATGTGTGGCTGATGTCGCGCACGCCGAAGATGTCCGACGCGGACTACAACAAGGCCACCGCCCGTATCGCCGCGCTCGGCTATGACCTGTCCAAGCTGCGGCGCGTGCCGCAGTCCGGCGGGGTGAAGCAGCCGTAACTGCGGCGCGGTTCTCAGGCCCTGAGAAGCCGGTCGGCGATACTGTCCCCCTGGCCCCGCCTGTACATCCCGTCACCGTGCGGGCACATGCGGGCGCCACACTGCAGCAGCACGGAGGCGCCGAAGGCCCACGGACGGGGGCATGCGCGGGCAGGGCGCGCGGTGGGTGGACAGAGGGCGCGACGTGGCGGACAAGTACTGCGATCTGGTCATGAAGGGCGGCATCACCAGCGGCATCGTGTATCCCAACGCGGTGCTGTCGCTGGCCCGCCAGTACCGCTTCAAAAGCATCGGCGGCACCTCGGCCGGGGCGATCGCCGCGGCGGTCGCGGCGGCGGCGGCACTGGGCGACCGCCGCCGCTACAGTGGCCAGCCGGTCGCCGGCCAGGTCGGCTTCCCGGGGCTGGCGGCGGTGTCGGCGCAGCTGTCCACGCGTGGGTTCATCTACAGCCTGTTCCAGCCGGCGTATGGCGCGCGCACGGCCTACCGGCTGCTGGTCATGCTCACCGGCAAGGCCGGCCTGTCGCGCAAGCTGGCCTGCCTGCTTGCGGCCGTGTTCGCGATCGCGCCGCTGGAACTGCTGGGCACGCTGCTCGGGCTGCTCGGCATCGGCTGGCTGGCCGGTGGGATCGACGGCGTGTGGGCCACGCTGCTGCCGTCGCTGCTGTGCGCCTACGGTGCCGGCGTGCTGGCGGCCGCGCTGCGGGTGGCACGGGTAGCACGGCGCAACCTGTTGGGGCTGTGCAATGGCAGCACCCAGGCCGACGCTTCGGTGCCGGCCCTGACCGACTGGCTGCACGAGCGCCTGCAGATGCTCTCGGGCAAGCCGCTGGATGAACCGCTCACCTTCGGCGACCTGCACCAGGCGCCGCGCTACGCCGGCGAGCCGGCCGGTCCGCACGCGATCACCCTGCAGATGATCACCACCTGCATCTCGCATACCGAGCCGCGCACGCTGCCCTTCAGTGGCGCCCAGTTCTGGTTCCTGCGCGAAGAATTCGCCCAGCTGTTCCCGGCCAGCGTGGTGGCGTGGCTGGTGGCCCGTGCCGGTGCCGCCGTGCATGTCGATGGCCGCGACTATTACCGCCTGGTCGATGGCGACCAGTTGCCGGTGCTGGTCGCCACGCGCATGAGCCTGAGCTTCCCGCTGCTGATCAGCGCCGTGCCGCTGCACGAGCCGGCACGCCGTGAACGTCGCTGCGCGCCGCAGGCCGACGCTGCCTCCGCGCCGCACAATCCGCATGTCGCCGAGAGCATGGAAGGCTTGACCAGCGGTGGGCAGGCCTGTGGCTCGGCCATCACCGCCTTCCGCGTGTGCTGGTTCTCCGATGGCGGCATCAGCAGCAATTTCCCGATCCACCTGTTCGATGCCGCACTGCCGCGCTGGCCCACGTTCGGCATCAACCTGGTCTACCCGCGGCATGCCGATGCGGTCAGCGTGCTGGCCAGCGACGCGCAGGACGAGCACGCGCAGATCGACCATGCCGTGTTCCTGCCCAGCGAGAACCGCCAGGGCTGGCAGCGCAGTTACCATGCCATCGCGCGGCCGCTGGCCGCCGCGGAGATGTCCGGGTTCCTGTTCTCCATCGTCACCACCATGCAGAACTGGCGCGACGTGCTGCAGGCGCGCGCACCGGGCTATCGCGACCGCATCGTGCACGTCTCGCTGCAGGGCGACGAGGGCGGCATGAACCTGGACATGCCGCAGGAGGTGCTGGGCCGCATTGCCGCCAAGGGCAGCGTGGCCGGCGAGCGCTTCTGCAGCTTCTCCTTCCACAACCATTACTGGATCCGCTGGCGCAACCTGGCCTCGGCGTACCAGCGCTACACGCTGGAAATCGCGCGCACCGATGATCCGGCCCAGCGCGTGGCGGCCTGGACCGATGCCTACCAGAGCGTGGCAACCGGCGAACCGCCTCCGCCGTCCTATCGGCTGGGCTCGGAGGACAAGCGGCGCGAATCGCAGCGGTTGTGGCGGCACATGGTCGAGCAGGGCCAGCACTGGGAAGACCTCGGCCCCGACCTCACCGACGGCGCGCCGCGCCCGCTTCCGCAGATGAAGGTCACGCCGATGTATTGAGCCGGGACAGGGCGCTTCCCGATCCGGTGAAACCGACCGGTGGCCGCCAGCGCCGGTAGAGCCGACCGTTGGTCGGCTGCTCTTCGCACCGGGGGTCGAACCTCTCGGACGTCGGATGGAAGTCGACCAACGGTCGACTCTACGGCGGGTTGAACCTTCCCAGCGTTGGTAGAGCCGACCGTTGGTCGGCTGCTCTTCGCACCGGGGGTCGAACCTCTCGGGCGTCGGATGGAAGTCGACCAACGGTCGACTCTACCCGCGGCCGGGCAGCTGCGCGAAGGCGCGCTGCATGCAATCTTCGCGCGGGCACACCCGGCAGCCGGCACGACCGGTTTATGCTCCCCGGGCCCCCGCGCTTACCAGGATGGAACCGCATGACCCCACGCATGGCACTGCTGCAGACACTCGAACACCTCGACGCGCTCGACCCCGATCATCTGCCGGTGGTTCCACTGGATGCATATTTCACTGGCAATGACCAGGAAGCGTCGATAGCGCCGAACCAATGGGAGTTCGGGCGCCCGCCCATCGGCGAGCTGTACGCACGCTTCCAGGCCATCGCCGCGCGCCCGGACGTACAGGGCGTGTATGTCGGTCTGCACCAGGACTGGGGCATGGCGCTGGAAGACGACACCGAGTGGCCCGCAGCGGATAATATCCACATCCTCACCTGCGCCGACGAGCCCACCGTGCTGTCATGGCTGGACGGCCTGGAATCTGACGGTGCCAGCACCGGCTGGCCATATGGCCAGCATGCCGCAGCACCCGTACCGGCCGAGGGGTTCCAGGTCTTCTCGGTGTTTTGGGATTAGGACGTCAACGCCGAGGGCGCCGGCGCCGGTAGAGCCGACCGTTGGTCGGCTGCTCTTCGCACCGGGGGGCGAACCTCTCGGGCGTCGGATGGAAGTCGACCAACGGTCGACTCTACGGCGGGTTGAACCTGTCCGGCGTTGGTAGAGCCGACCGTTGGTCGGCTGCTCTTCGCCCCGGGGGGGCGAACCTTCCCGGCGTCGGATGGAAGTCGACCAACGGTCGACTCTACCCGCGGCCGGGTAGCTGCGCGAAGGCGCGTTGCATGCAATCTTCGCGCGGGCACACCCGGCAGCCTGGACCGATCGATACCGAGTTGCCCGGGCTCTGGATATCCAGCCCGCGCGAGTAGATCAGGCGCTCGGCATGCTGCAGGTCGCAGCCCAGCGCGACCGCGAAGGTCTTGCGCGGCTGCCCATGCCCGATCGGGCCACTGCTCACCTGCCGCGCCAGCCAGAAGTGGCGGCGCCCATCGGGCATGCGCGCGGTCTGGGTCAGCACCCGGCCGGGCTGGTTGAAGGCCTCGTACACGATCCATAGCGGGCACGAGCCGCCCACCTGCGAGAAATGGAAGTCGGTCGCCGAGTGGCGCTTGGACACATTGCCGGCGCGGTCCACGCGGATGAAGAAAAACGGCAGCCCGGGCGCACTGCGCCGCGCCAGCGTGCTCAAGCGATGGCAGACCGCCTCGAAGCCCACGCCGAAGCGGTGCGCCAGCGCATCGATGTCGTAGCTGCTGTGCTCGGCGGCGCGCAGGAACTGCGCATACGGCATCACCAGCGCACCGGCGAAGTAGTTGGACATGCCGATCCGCGCCTGCGCGATCTGCTCGGCGTCGCGGAACCCGGCACGTGCGATCACCGCATCGATCTGCGCCGCATACCCCAGCAGGGCCAGCTCGGCGGCCATCTGGAACGCCTGCTGGCCCGGCTCCAGGTAATCGGGCAGCCACAGCGTGCGGCTTCCCCCGTCGTACACCCGCTTCTCGCGCCCGGCCTGCAACGGCCCCACCTCCACCAGTACGCCGTGGCGGTCGGCCAACAGCTGGCGCAGGCGCGGTGCCACATGCCCGGCCACCAGCCCCCATTCGCCGAACAGCTGCTCGGCCAGGTCGTCCAGCTCGGGGATGTGGTTGTGCATGCGGTTGAAGAAGTCGCGCACCTGGTCGCCGGCCGGCAGCGTCTGCCCGGCGTGCACGTCGCCCAGCTGGAACTCCAGCGCGGCCGCATGTTCGCGCAGCACCAGGTGGCGGCGGTGCAGGTCGAGCAGGGCACGGCTCACCTGCGGCAGGTTGCCGGCCATCGCGCGCAGCTCGGTGCTGCTCACATCGTCCAGGCCCAGGTCGCGCAGCGTCTCGCCCAGCGCCTCCTGCAATGCCCCGGGCTCATCCCCCTCGAACAACCCGGAAACGTCGCCCAACACGTCGCGCAGCTTCTGCTGCACCGCCGGGGTCAGTGGGCGCTTGTTGCGCTCGATCTGGTTCAGGTAGCTGGCCGACAGCCCCAGCGCCCGGGCCAGATCGACCTGGCTGTAGCCACGCTGCTCGCGCAGCTTGAGCAGGCGCAGACCGAGCTGGCGATGGGGAGGCTGGCTATTCACAAAATTCACAAGAATCGTAGCGGGCATTGGCCAGATTAAGCGCATACAGGCCGGAAATCGAGGGCGGCACTGTGAATAATGCCAACAACTTTCGACCCCTCGGGATTGTCCATGACTGTTGCAGCGCCCCGTATCCGCATGTTGATCGATGGCCAGTTCATCGAATCGGCCAGCTCGCACTGGCAGAACGTGGTCAACCCGGCCACCCAGGACGTCCTGGCCCAGGTTCCGTTCGCCACCCCCAGCGAAGTCGACGCCGCCGTCGCCTCGGCCAAGGAAGCGTTCAAGACCTGGCGCAAGACCCCGATCGGCACCCGTGCGCGCATCTTCCTGAAGTACCAGCAGCTGATCCGCGAGAACATGGGCGAGCTGGCCCACATCCTGTCCGCCGAGCAGGGCAAGACCGTGCCCGATGCCGAGGGCGATGTGTTCCGCGGCCTGGAAGTGGTCGAGCACGCCGCCGCCATCGGCAACCTGCAGCTGGGTGAGCTGGCCAACAACGTGGCCAACGGCGTGGACACCTACACCCTGCTGCAGCCGCTGGGCGTGTGCGCGGGCATCACCCCGTTCAACTTCCCGGCGATGATCCCGCTGTGGATGTTCCCGATGGCCATCGCCACCGGCAACACCTTCATCCTCAAGCCGTCCGAACAGGACCCGATGGTCACCATGCGCCTGGTCGAGCTTGCCCTGGAAGCGGGCATCCCCAAGGGCGTGCTGAACGTCGTCCACGGCGGCGAAGACGTGGTCAACGCGATCTGCGATCACCCGGACATCAAGGCCGTGTCGTTCGTCGGCTCCACCCGCGTCGGCACCCACGTGTACAACCGTGCCTCGCTGGCCGGCAAGCGCGTGCAGTGCATGATGGGCGCCAAGAACCACGCCGTGGTGCTGCCGGACGCCAACAAGGAGCAGAGCCTCAACGCAATGGTGGGCGCCGCCTTCGGTGCCGCCGGCCAGCGTTGCATGGCGGCCTCCACCCTGGTGCTGGTGGGCGAAGCGCGGGAGTGGGTGCAGGACCTGGTCGCCAAGGCCAAGACCCTCAAAGTCAGCGCCGGCAGCGTGGCCGGTACCGATGTCGGGCCGGTCATCTCCTGTGCCGCGCGTGAGCGTGTCGAAGGGCTGATCGCCTCGGGCGTGGAGCAGGGCGCCAAGCTCGTGCTCGACGGCCGCAACCCGCAGGTCGATGGTTTCGAGAAGGGCAACTTCGTCGGCCCGACCATCTTCGCCGGCGTCAAGCCGGGTATGCGCGTGTACGACGAGGAAATCTTCGGGCCGGTGCTGGTGATCCTGGAAGCGGAGACGCTGGAAGACGCCATCGAACTGATCAACGCCAACCCGAACGGCAACGGCACCGCGCTGTTCACCCAGTCCGGTGCGGCGGCGCGCAAGTTCCAGGAAGACATCGACGTCGGCCAGGTCGGCATCAACGTGCCGATCCCGGTGCCGGTGCCGCTGTTCTCGTTCACCGGCTCGCGCGCCTCCAAGCTCGGCGACCTGGGCCCGTACGGCAAGCAGGTGGTGATGTTCTACACCCAGACCAAGACGATCACCTCGCGCTGGTTCGACGACGAGACGCTGGGTCATGGCGTCAACACCACCATCAGCCTGAAATAAGCAACAACGGAGTTCGACCATGAGCCACTCGATGACGACGGAACTCGACGAAGCGCAGCAGGCCTATAGAGAGGCAGCGCGTGACTTCGCCCAGGCCGAACTGGCGCCGCACGCCGCGCGATGGGATGCGGAGGGCACCTTTCCGCGCGAGGCGATCGCCAAGGCAGGGGAACTCGGGTTCTGTGGGTTGTACATGGACCCCGAGGTCGGTGGCAGCGGCTTGAGCCGTCTGGACGCCGCCGTCGTCATCGAGGAGCTCGCCAACGTGGACCCGTCCACCGCGGCCTACATCAGCATCCACAACATGGCGTCGTGGATGGTGGCCAAGTGGGGCCAGGAGAGCCTGCGTGCCGAATGGGGTGCAGACCTCTCGTCCGGCAACAAGCTGGCCTCGTACTGCCTGACCGAACCGGGTGCCGGCTCGGACGCCGCCTCGCTGAAGACCAGCGCGGTGCGCGACGGCGACCACTACGTGCTCAACGGTTCCAAGGCCTTCATCTCCGGCGCCGGTGCCACCGAACTGCTGGTGGTGATGGCGCGCACCGGCGGCGCCGGTGCAGGCGGCATCAGCGCGATCGCGGTGCCGGCCGACCTGCCGGGCATCAGCTACGGCCGCAAGGAAGAGAAGATGGGCTGGAACAGCCAGCCGACCCGCGGCATCACCTTCGAAAACGTGCGCGTGCCGGTCAGCCATCTGCTCGGCGAGGAAGGCAGCGGTTTCAAGCTGGCCATGAAGGGCCTGGATGGTGGCCGCATCAACATCGCCGCCTGCTCGCTGGGCGCGGCCCAGGGCGCCGTCGACGCCGCCCGCCGCTACATGGGCGAGCGCCGCCAGTTCGGCAAGGCGCTGTCGGAGTTCCAGGCGCTGCAGTTCAAGCTGGCCGACATGGCCACCCAGCTGGTCGCCGCACGGCAGATGGTGCACACCGCCGCGCGCAAGCTCGATGCCGGTGCCGGCGATGCCAACGTGTGGTGCGCGATGGCCAAGCGCTTCGCCACCGATGCCGGTTTCAACATCTGCAACGACGCACTGCAGATCCACGGCGGCTACGGTTACATCCGCGAATATCCGATTGAACGGCTGCTGCGCGACTCGCGCGTGCACCAGATCCTGGAGGGCACCAACGAGATCATGCGTGTGATCGTGGCCCGCCACCTGCTCAATACCGACGAGGAACTGCGATGATGGATTGGCGCACGCATGATCACACCGGCCTGAAGGTCGAGGCCGATGGCCACGTCGCCGTGGTCACCCTGGACAACCCGCCCGCGCACACCTGGACCGTGCACAGCCTGTCGGCGCTGCGCGACCTGGTCGGCGCGCTCAATGCCGACGCCGGCATCTATGCGCTGGTGATCACCGGTGGCGGCGAGAAGTTCTTCTCCGCCGGCGCGGATCTCAAGCAGTTCGCCTCCGGCGACAAGGCGGCCGCCCGCGAAGCCGCGCGCCGCTTCGGCGAAGCCTTCGAGGCGCTGTCCGGCTTCCGTGGCGTGTCCATCGCCGCGATCAACGGCTACGCGATGGGCGGTGGCCTGGAATGCGCGCTGGCCTGCGACCTGCGCATCATCGAAGAACACGCCCAGGTCGCACTGCCGGAGGCCACCGTCGGCCTGCTGCCGTGCGCCGGTGGCACCCAGAACCTGCCGCGCCTGGTCGGCGAAGGCTGGGCCAAGCGCATGATCCTGCTCGGCGAGCGCATCGACGCGGATACCGCGCTGCGCATCGGCCTGGTCGAAGAGAAGGTCGGCAAGGGCGAAGCCAAGGCGCTGGCGCTGGCCTGGGCGCACAAGGCCGGCAAGCAGAGCCCGACCAGCATCGCCGCCTGCAAGACCCTGGTCCAGGCTACCCGCAGCGGCACCCACGCCTCGGCGCTGGTGGCCGAGCGTGAGGCCTTCGTGGATCTGTTCGACCGTGCCGACCAGGCCGAGGGCGTCAACGCCTTCCTGGAAAAGCGCGCCCCGCAGTGGAAGAACGCATGAGCACCGCCGTCGCCACCGACGAGGCGCCGGTAGTGTTCGAAGAGCGCGTCGCCGCCAATGGCACGCGCATCGGCATCGCCACGCTCAACGCCCCGCGCACCCTCAACGGGTTCTCGCTGCCGATGGCGCACCTGCTGCGCGAGCGGCTGGAAGCCTGGGCCGACGATGAGGGCATCGCGCTGGTGGTGCTGCAGGGCGCGGGCGAGAAAGCGTTCTGCGCCGGCGGCGACCTGCACAGCCTGTACCGCAGCATGGTCGACTACCGCGCGAGCGGCAGCACCGACATCCGCGACAACGCCTACGCCGCCGAGTTCTTCGATGTGGAATACCGCGTCGACTACGCCATCCACACCTACCCCAAGCCGATCCTGTGCTGGGGCCATGGCATCGTCATGGGCGGCGGCATCGGGTTGATGTCCGGCGCCAGCCACCGCGTGGTCAGCGAGCGCTCCAAGCTGGCCTTCCCGGAGATCACCGTCGGCCTGTTCCCGGACGTGGGCGGCAGCTGGCTGCTGCCGCGCGTGCCCGGCCACGGCGGCCTGTTCCTGGCCCTGACCGGTGCACCGCTCAACCCGGGCGATGCGATCTACGCCGGCCTGGCCGACATCCACATCGCCGAGGCGCAGCGCGAGACCGTGTTCAACGCGTTGGCAGGCGTGCACTGGAGCAACGAGGCCAGGCGCAACCACGAACAACTGACCGCGCTGCTCCAGCAGCATGCCAGCGACGCGGCCACCGGCCCGCTGCTGCGCAATGCCGCCACGATCGATGCGCTGTGCGAGGGCGACGACGTCGGCACCATCGTCGAGGCGATTCTTGCCCTGGAGACGGACGATGCCTGGCTGAGCACCGCCAAAGCGACGCTTGCCGCCGGTGCACCCGGCTCGGCGCGGCTGGCATTCGAGCTGCAGCGTCTGGCCGAGGGCGCCTCGCTGGCCGAGGTCTACCGCATCGAGTACATCGCCGCGCTGCATGCGGCCGCCCATGGCGACTTCGCCGAAGGCATCCGCGCGCTGCTGATCGACAAGGACCGCAACCCGCAGTGGCAGCCGCGCACGTTGGCTGACGCCACCGCCGAGTGGGCCCGCACCTTCTTCGTATCCCCCTGGTCCGACGCAGCGCATCCGCTGGTCGACCTCGGTGCCACCGTCCCTGAAAGGAGCCACGCATGAGCCGTATTGCATTCATCGGGTTGGGCAACATGGGGGGCCCGATGGCCGCCAACCTGGCCAAGGCCGGCCACGCCGTGCGCGTGTTCGACCTGGTGCCCGCCGCCGTGCAGGCCGCCGTCGATGCCGGCGCCAGCGCCGCGCATTCCGCGCTGGACACCCTGACCGACGCCGAGATCGTGATCTCGATGCTGCCGGCCAGCCGCCACGTCGAAGGCGTGTACCTGGGGGATGACGGCCTGCTCGGCGACATCCCCGGTGGCGCGCTGGTCATCGACTGCAGCACGATCGCCCCGGCCACCGCGCGCAAGGTCGCCGAAGCGGCCGCCGCGCGTGGCCTGCAGATGCTCGACGCGCCGGTCTCCGGTGGTACGGCAGGGGCCCAGGCCGGCACGCTCACCTTCATTGTCGGCGGTGAAGCCGAGGCGCTCGAACGCGCCCGCCCGATCCTGCAGGCGATGGGCAAGAACATCTTCCACGTCGGCGCGAGCGGTGCCGGCCAGGTCGCCAAGCTGTGCAACAACATGGCGCTCGGCGTGATCATGGCCGTCACCGGCGAATCGATCGCACTCGGCGTCGCGCATGGGCTGGACCCGAAGGTGCTCTCGCAGATGATGGCGGTCAGCACCGGCCGCAGCTGGGCCACCGAAGTGTGCAACCCGTGGCCGGGCGTGCTGGAGAACGCACCCGCATCGCGCGGCTACAGCGGTGGGTTCGGCAGCGACCTCATGCTCAAGGACATGGGCCTGGCGGTGGAAGCGGCGATGAGCGTCGGCGCGTCGATCCCGCTGGGCGAACTGGCCCGCAACCTGTATTCGATGAACCACCAGGCGGGCCGCGGCAAGCTGGATTTCTCCAGCGTCGTGCAGCTGATCGCAAACGAGAAATAGCCGGTCGTGCCGGCCGCTGGCCGGCAATCGCATGGACCCCGACACCTCCGGGGAATGCCCGTGGCATCGACCCTCGGTCGGCGCCCTGTACCAGATGCATCCCGTGGCCTTGCCCGGGATCCACCGCGGTGGGATGGGCGGTTGCCAGGCTATCGAGCCAGGCAGCCGCCCATTTTTTTACCCGTGCGGTAGGTGCCGTCCGCGATCCGGTACGGCACCTGCGGCATCAGGCAACGGTCAGCGTCACGTCGATGTTGCCGCGGGTCGCGTTGGAGTACGGGCACACGATGTGCGCCTTCTGCACCAGTTCTTCCACCTGCTCGCGCGGCAGGCCCGGGACCGAGATCTCAAGCGCCACTTCGATGCCGAAGCCGGTCGGGATCTGGCCGATGCCGACCTTGCCGGTGATCGCCGTTTCGGCCGGCAGCGCAACCTTGGCCTGGCCGGCCACGAACTTCAGCGCGCCCAGGAAGCAGGCCGAGTAGCCGGCGGCGAACAGCTGTTCCGGGTTGGTGCCCGGGCCGCCCGCGCCGCCCAGCTCGCGCGGGGTGGACAGCTGCACGTCCAGCACGTTGTCGGAGGAGGTGGCGTGGCCTTCACGGCCGCCGGTAGCGGTGGCGGTGGCGGTGTACAGAACCTTTTCGATGGACATGGGAATCTCCTGTGGCGTGAAAGGGGGTGGGCCAGATGGCAGGTGTACTTTGACCGCCCAAGGGGTACGTTGGGTTACATTTCGTCTATCAAACTTGATCGAGCGTCCAAATGGTCGACCGCCTGCAATCCCTGCTCAGTCGTTTTGCGGTCACTGCCGAAGTCTTCCACGCCGGCCCGCTGTGCGGCATCAACGACCTGGCCGCCGACGGCGAGCGCGGCCAGCTCCATCTCATCCGCGAGGGCCAGGTCCGCGTCGAGCACGCCGATGGCAAGGTGCTGCAGATCGACCAGCCCAGCGTACTGCTCTACCCGCGCCCGCTTGCCCACCGCTTCGTCACCGATCCCCGGCGCGGCGCCGATTTCGCCTGCGCGCACCTGCAGTTCGAAGGCGCCGGCACCCATCCGGTGGCTGCGGCGTTGCCGCCGGTCATCTGCCTGCCACTGGACCAGCTCCATGGCGGCCAGCCCATCCTGTCGGTGTTGTTCGAGGAAGCCTTCGCCCAGCGCTGCGGCCGCCAGGCACTGCTCGACCGCTTGTTCGAGGTGGTGCTGATCCAGATTCTGCGCGCGCTGATGGAAAGCGGCCAACTGCGTGTCGGCCTGCTCGCCGGCATGGCCCATCCGCGCCTGCGCCACGCGCTGGTGGCCATGCATGAATCGCCGGCCGAGGAGTGGACGCTGGAGTCGCTCGCGCAGCGCGCCGGCATGTCGCGCAGCGCCTTCGCCGACAGCTTCCGCGACACCATCGGCAGCACGCCCGGCCACTATCTGCAGGGCTGGCGCACGCGCCTGGTGCAACAGGCGCTGCGCAAGGGCCTGCCGCTCAAGCGCATCGCCATCGACGTCGGCTACGGCAGCGAGGCGGCGTTGTCGCGCGCCTTCAAGGTGCAGATCGGGCAGTCGCCGCGGCAGTGGAAGCAGGCCATGGCGGCATCCCCACGTAGCGAGGCCGTATGATCGGTCGCACCGGCGACCTGCCACCTGCATCGAGGCGTGTCATGGAACGCAACCTGCGCGCGAACATCATCCTCAGTACCAGCCGCGCGCTGCTCGGGGAGGTGTTCCCCGAACTCGTCGCCGTCGCCTGCCAGCTCCACGGGGCGGCCGGTTTCGAACTGGTGTTCTTCATCGATGCAGCTGCGGTGGAGGACTGGGTCGAGGACATCTCCTGCATCGAGACCGAGGTGATGGCCGACTTTCCCGCAACCGTGTCCATATCGCATCGCATCGTGGCATCGGCACGCGCCGAGGTACCCGCCGACGGCTTCCTGATCTTCCTGCGCAAGCCGCGCCCCTAGGAGCACGGGGTACGCCTCAGATCGCCCACTCCCGGTCGGTGGTGAACATGATCGTCAGCCAGCGGTCCGGGGATTCCTCGCCCAGCGCCTCGCCGATCTCATCGCGCAGCCGGTCCCATTCCAGCAGCGCACGCGGCGGATCATCGGCGCGCACCACGAAGAACAGTTCGATCTGTTCGCCACGGCCCACCTTGGCCACGTAGCTGCGGTACTCGAGGAAGCCGTGCCGGGCCACGATGTCGCGTGCCACCGCATCCACGTGCGCCTGCAGGTCCACCGGGGTGATCAGCAGGATGTCCGACAGCGCCTGCCGCACCGTGCCCAGCGGGGCCACCATCACGAACAGGCACACCACCAGCAGGATCGCCGGATCGATGTAGGGCACCAGCCATGCCCAGCGCGTATCGCCCAGCAGCCAGCCGCCGACGAAGGCGACCAGGTAGGCGGCCGACATGCTGGCCGAGACCACCCAGTTCTTGCCGTCCAGCGCGATGAATTCCGAGCCGATCCTGCGGTTGACCCGCCGGATGAACACCGCCAGCCCGATCTCGGCAATGATCGACAGCACCGCGAACAGGATCGCCGGCCCCAGCGCGATCTCACGCCCGCCGGCCATCAGCGCATCCACCGCGTTGACCGCCGCGTACAGCGCCGCGCCGATCATCAGCGTGCCGCTGACACCCAACACGATCGGTTCCAGGTGCCAGAAGCCCATGGTGAAGCGCTGGTTCAAGCGCGACTGCAGGGTGTCCACGTGGGTGGAAAGGCTGATCAGCCGCACCACCAGCAGCGACAGCCAGGTCATCACCACGTCGATCAGCCCGTAGATGCCGTCGAAGATGATCAACGAGGAGTTGGCCAGGAAGCCGAACACCACCGCGGCGGCGGCCATCGCCAGCGAGGCGCCGATCGACAGGCGCAATACGCCTTGTTCGGTGGTGGGGTCGAACGGTCGAGCGCGGGGCGGGGTCATCGGACATCGGGCAGTGCAGGGAGGTGCATTCTCCCCCGGCGCGCCCCTCGCGCGGGTGCCGCGCGACGGCCTGGGCCTCCACCCCGCGCCCCGACCCCTCGGGCAGCGTTCATTCCGAGGGGGTAAACTATTGATTGCGCTGGCAATGCCAGCAGTATCCGACGCTCCGTCCCGATGACCCAGCCTGCCACCGCCGCCGCCGCGCGTTACGCCGCCTCCCTGCGCCTGTCCGTCGCCCCGATGATGGACTGGACGGACCGCCATTGCCGGTACTTCCACCGGCTGCTGGCCCCGGGCGCGCGGCTGTACACCGAGATGGTGCACGCCAACGCGGTGATCCATGGCGACCGCGAACGCCTGCTCGGCTTCGACGGCAGCGAGCACCCGCTGGCCCTGCAGTTGGGGGGCAGCGAGCCTGCCCTGCTGGCGCAGGCCGCGCGGATCGCGCAGGACTGGGGCTACGACGAGGTCAACCTCAACTGCGGCTGCCCCTCCGACCGGGTCCAGGCCGGGCGCTTCGGTGCCTGCCTGATGCGCGAGCCGGCCCTGGTCGCCGAGTGCGTGGCGGCCATGGTGGCGGCGGTGGACATCCCGGTCACGGTGAAGTGCCGGCTGGGCGTGGATGAAGACAACAACTACGAAAACTTCGTCAACTTCGTTGATCAGTCCGCCAACGCGGGCAGCGCCATGTTCATCGTGCACGCCCGCAACGCGTGGCTGAAGGGGTTGTCGCCGAAGGAAAACCGCGAAGTGCCGCCGCTGCGCTACGACTGGGCGCACCGTCTCAAGGCCGACCGCCCGCAGCTGCAGATCGTGCTCAACGGCGGCCTGGCCACGGTCGAGGCGGCACAGGCGCAGCTGCCGGCGCTGGATGGGGTGATGCTCGGCCGCGCGGCCTATCACGACCCCTACGTACTGCATCAGCTGGAGGCCGCCCAGACCGGCATGGCCGTACAGCCGCGCGAGGCGCTGTTGCGGGCGATGCGTCCCTACATCGACGCCCAGCTGGACCGCGGCCTGGCGCTCAAGCACATCACCCGCCACCTGCTGGGCCTGTTCCACGGGCAGCCAGGCGGGCGGGCGTTCCGCCAGGTGCTCAGCGAGGGCGCCCATCGCCCCGGCGCGGGCTGGGAGCTCATCGAGCAGGCGCTGGCGGTCACCCGCGCGCAGGCCGAGCGCGTCGCTGCGTGAGCCGTATCACCTTGTCAGCTTGACAAGCGCCACGCTTTAGCCGCCAATGTTCACTTAGATGAACGGCATGACCGTGCGACCTGAAAAGTTCAGACCGGATTCACTGCGTAAAACCAAGAATTCGCTAAGGATTCGTAAAACGCCGGCCCAGGTTGGCGCGATCGGATTTACAACTTTTGAACGTTTTGCCGCGCTCCGCTAGGATCAGACCGATGTTCTCCGTGACCCGCCACCGCCGCCTTGCCGTCCTCGCCTTCCTGGCGACGGGCGCCGCTGCCTCCCTCGGCAGTGCCTCGGCGCAGGAGCCCAACCCGGATCCGGCGCGTGGGGAGATGGTCCGGGCCGCCCGCGGTGCCCCGCCGGAGCGCTCGCTGTCCGACGCGGTCCGCCGCGTGCAGCGCACCACCGGTGGCCACATCCTGGGGGCCGAGCGGGTGCCGTACGACGGTCGCGACATCAACCGGGTCAAGTACATGGACGATCGGGGCCGGGTCCGCTACATGGACGACCCCGCGCCGGCGCGTTCACAGCCCCGCGCACCGCGATCGGATATGTCTTCACTACGCGGCGATAACCCCTGAACAGGGATAGTTGTCCGTCATCAACTGTATTCCACTGGCCCCCGGCCATACCCAGGACACTAGGGAGAGTTCATGCGTATCCTTCTGGTCGAAGACGAAGCCCCGCTGCGGGAAACCCTGGCAGCCCGGCTCAAGCGCGAAGGCTTTGCGGTCGACGCTGCCCAGGACGGTGAGGAAGGTCTCTACATGGGCCGCGAAGTCCCGTTCGACGTCGGCATCATCGATCTGGGCCTGCCCAAGATGTCGGGCATGGAACTGATCAAGGCGCTGCGCGACGAGGGCAAGAAATTCCCCGTGCTCATCCTCACCGCCCGCTCGAGCTGGCAGGACAAGGTCGAAGGGCTCAAGCAGGGCGCCGACGATTACCTGGTCAAGCCGTTCCACGTCGAGGAACTGCTGGCACGCGTCAACGCGCTGCTGCGCCGTGCCGCCGGCTGGAGCAAGCCCACGCTTGAGTGCGGCCCGGTTGCACTGGATCTGGCCGCGCAGACGGTCAGCGTCAGCGGCAGCAACGTGGACCTCACCAGCTACGAGTACAAGGTGCTCGAATACCTGATGATGCATGCCGGTGAACTGGTCTCCAAGGCCGATCTCACCGAACACATCTACCAGCAGGATTTCGATCGCGACTCCAACGTGCTGGAAGTGTTCATCGGCCGCCTGCGCAAGAAGCTCGATGCCGACGGCGAACTGAAGCCGATCGAGACCGTGCGTGGCCGCGGTTACCGTTTCGCGATTCCGCGCAACGAAGGCTGAGCACGTAGCCGGACGAAGGGATGATGTCAGGCCGTCTGTGGTTCTTTAAACGCTGGCGGCCGCGCTCCCTGCAGGCGCGTCAGCTGCTGGCCGCCTCGGTGAGTCTGGTCGCGTTCCTGGCCATCGCCGGTTACGCGCTGGATGCGGCGTTCGCCGACACCGCGCGCGCCAACCTGCGCGAGCGCCTGAAGAATTACGCCACCGCGTATGCGGCGGGGATCGACTTCACCCGCGACCGTTCGTTATACATCCGAGAGCAGCCGCCGGACCCGCGTTTTGACGTGCCCGGCAGCGGCCTGTACCTGCAGGTGGTGATGCCCGACGGCAAGGGCAACTCGATGTCGGCCGAAGGGCCGATGCTGCCCACCGTGGGCGGGGGCCTGCTGGCACCGCGCCAGGAAGTGTTCGAAGGCCCGCTGCCGATGATCCAGATCGACGGCAGCCAGGGCTCGGTGTACCGCTATGGCTTGGGCCTGGTCTGGGATGCCGACGCCGACCCCGCCACTGAATTCCCCTACACCATCTACGTGATGGAAGACTCGCGCGCGCTGGGCGCGCAGCTGCGCGTGTTCCGCGGGCGGGTCTGGTTCTGGATGGGCGGTGCCGGCCTGATCCTTCTGATGCTGCAGACCGTGATCCTGCAGTGGAGCCTGCGCCCGATGCGGCGGGTGATCACCGAGCTGACCAAGGTCCAGCGCGGCGAGACCGAACGCATGAGCGAGCGCCACCCGCGCGAGCTGGAACCGCTGACCGACAGCATCAATGCCTTCATCGAGAGCGAGCGCGAAAACCTCGAGCGCCAGCGCAACACCCTGGCCGATCTGGCACACAGCCTGAAAACACCGCTGGCGGTGCTGCGCACCCAGTTGGACAGTGGCGCCCAGGACCAGGACCTGCGGCAGGAGTTCGACGTGCAGCTGCGGCGCATGAACAACCTGGTGTCCTACCAGTTGGCGCGTGCGGCCTCGTCCGGGCACAAGCTGTTCTCCGCACCGCTGCCGATCGAGTCCAACGCCGAGGAAATCGTGCGCGGCCTGGAGAAGGTGTATGCCGGCAAGGGCGTGCTGTGCGAGTTCGATATCGATGAAGCCGCGCGCTTCCACGGTGAGCCGGGCGACCTGCAGGAACTGCTCGGCAACCTGCTGGAGAACGCGTTCAAGTGGGCCAACCGCCGCGTGCTGCTCACCGCCACGCCGTTGCCCGCCCCTGGCGCGCGCCGGGCCGGGCTGGTGCTGTCGGTGGATGACGATGGCCCGGGTATCGCCCCGGAGGACATCGCCAAGGTGCTGCAGCGTGGCGTGCGCGGCGACGAGCGCGTGCAGGGCCATGGCATCGGCCTGTCGATCGTGCAGGACCTGATCAAGGACTACCGCGGCGAGCTGCAGGTCAAGCGGTCGCCGGAACTGGGCGGGGCGCGGTTTGAAGTGAAGCTGCCGCCGGGGCCGTGAGCGGCGGCGGTCGCCGGCATTGCATCGACCAAGGGTCGATGCCTACCGCGGCGTGGTGATGTGCGGGGCGGTTGCCGATGGTTGGTTGTCGGCCGACAGGCCCGGCGGCTCACCGTAGAACCGGCGCAGGTGCGCGGCCACCGTCGGCATGGCCTGCTCCAGCACGTCCGGCGCAGAGAAGTGGTATTCGGTCACCACCGCAAAGAACTCTTCCGGCGCCTCGGCGGCGTACGGATCGATCAGCGTGTCCCGGCCGGCATCGACCTGCGCGCAGAAGGCGTCGTAGGCGGCCTGGAAATCGCTCGCCCACTGCCGCTGCCAGTCGCGCGGCAGCGGCGGCGTGCCGTCGATCGCGCCGTCCAGCGCGTCGATCTTGTGCGCCATTTCATGCACGGCCACGCAGTAGCCGGCATGCGGGTCGGCGATGTCGGCCTGGATGTCGGCCCACGACAGGATCAGCGGGCCGCTGTCCCAGGATTCGCCGATCAGCTCGTCGTCCCATTCGTGCAGCACGCCGGCCGCATCGACGTGGCTGCGCTGCACCCGGAACGCGTCCGGATAGACGATCAGCTGCGACCAGCCACGCAGGCCGACGTCACCCAGCTCCAGCAGCGGCAGGCAGCACAGCGCGGCCAGCAGCACGCCGTCGCGCTCGTCCAGCTGCAGGTCGCCGACCGGGCTGATGGTTTTCTCGTGCAGGAAGCGCGCGCTCAGTGCGCGCAGGCGCTCGCGACGTGGTGCATCCAATCCGTGCAGCCAGGGCGCGCGCTGGCAGCATTGCTGCCACATCGCCAGATCGATCTCGCGCGGCCTGCGCCGCAGCCAACCCCACATGCGTTCGATCAGCGGAACATGCCCGGCAGGAAGCTGTGCCACTTGGGCGCGCGCAGGCGCGGCAGCACGTCGTCATCGCCGCCACCGCCGGTGCTGGTGCCGTTGCTGGCGCTCGGCTTGACCGCCGGCGCGCGGGCGGCCGGTGCGGCGGCCGGTGCGGTGCGTTCGGTTTCCGTCGGCGAATACACGCAGCCGCCCCGCCCCGGGCTGGTCAGCGCATCGGAAGCATGCGCGGCCAAGGGGGCCATCAGCAGGATCAGGCAATGGGCGAACGGGCGCATCGTCGACATCCAGAAGGCGGGTCAGTCTTCGATTCTAGCCCGATTCAGCGCCGGGATTGGAACCCCGCCGGGCAGGCAAGCGCCGCGGCTTTCCCGCATAATTTTCTGGATTACCTGATGGAAGCGACCGTGGACGACCGCCAACTGCTGGCCAAACTGGGCGCCGGGCGCCTGTCCGGCGATGCGCTGGCCCAGGAAATGGGCGTCACGCGCGCCGCAATTTGGAAGCGGATTCAAGGACTTAGGGCTGCCGGCGTGGAAGTGGAGGGGCGTGCGGGCGAGGGCTACGGCTTGACCCGTCCGCTGGACCTGCTGACGCCGGAGCGCATCCGCGCCGGGCTCCCGGCGAGCGCGGCCAGCCTGCTCGGCGACCTGCAGGTGGCCTGGACGCTAGATTCGACCAACGCCGAATTGCTGCGGTGCAGCGCGCCCGAGCGAGGCGTGCGCGTCCTGCTGGCCGAGCGCCAGACCGGTGGCCGCGGCCGGCGTGGCCGCACCTGGGCCTCGCCCCTGGCCGCCCACGTGTATCTCTCGGTGCTGCGGTGGTTCTCCGGTGGCCTGGTCCGGCTGAGTGGCCTGAGCCTGGTGGCCGGCATCGCGGTGGCCGAGGCCCTGCATGACCTGGGGTATGTGCAGGCCCGGTTGAAGTGGCCCAACGACCTGATGGTCGATGGCCGCAAGCTGGTGGGCCTGTTGGCCGAGGGCGGCGGCGAGTACGCCGGCCCGGCGCGCGCGGTGATCGGCATCGGCATCAACGTGCACATGCCCGCCGCCCATGCCGAGCAGATCACCCAGCCGTGGATCGACCTGGATACCCTGGCCGGCGCCCCGGTGGACCGCAACACCGTGGTGGCCGCGGTACTGGCACGGCTGTTGCCGGCGCTGGAGGCCTTCGATGCCGACGGCCTGGCACCGTTCCTGCCGCGCTATGCAGAACTGGACCTGTTGCGCGGCAAGACCGTTCGCGTGGAGCAGGGGGGACAATGGCGCGAGGGCACCGCGCTGGGCCTGGCCGACGATGGCGCGCTGCGCGTGCGCATCGATGGTGTCGAACAGCATGTGCATGCGGGCGAAGTCAGCGTGAGGGCGCAATGAGCGACTGGTTGTTCGACCTGGGCAATTCGCGGTTCAAGTTCGCCCCGCTGCAGGGCGTGCAGGCAGGTGCCGTGCAGGCCTGGCCGCACGGCGCCGAAACCATGCCCGCCGAGCAGCTGCAGGCGCTGCCCAGTGGTGATGTCGCCTACGTGGCCAGCGTCGCCGCGCCCACCCTGACCCGCAGCATGCTGGCGATCCTGCAGGGCCGTTTCCGCAGCGTGCGCGTGGCCCATACCGAGGCGCGCTACGCCGGTGTGCGCGTGGCCTACGCCGACCCGGGCAAGTTCGGCGTGGACCGTTTCCTGGCGCTGCTGGCGGCGGCCGAGCGCGCCGAAAGCGTGGTGGTGGCGGGCGTGGGCACCGCGCTGACCATCGACCTGCTGGACGCCGACGGCCTGCACCACGGCGGCCGCATCGCCGCCTCGCCCACCACCATGCGCGAAGCGCTGCATGCGCGCGCGGTGCAGTTGCCGGCCAGTGGCGGGGACTACAGCGAATTCGCCAACGACACCGCCGATGCGCTGGCCTCCGGCTGCGATGGCGCTGCGGTGGCGCTGATCGAGCGCAGCGTTGCACAGGCCGCGCAACGCCTCGGTGGCACGCCCACGTTGCTGCTGCATGGCGGTGGCGCACCCGCGCTGCTGCCGCTGCTGGGGCACGCGCACTTCCAGCCGTCGCTGGTGCTTGATGGCCTGGCACGCTGGGCCGTGCACCAGCCTGCGGACGCAGGGTAGGATCCCCGCATGCTGACCCGTGCCCTGATCGTCGTGCTGGCCATCCTCAACCTGGGGGTGGCGTTGTGGTGGATGTTGCGTGGCGAACCGGTGCCGGCGCCGCCTGCGCCGAGTACCGGCGTGGCCCAGCTGCAGCTGTTGCCGGGCACCGCCACGCCGGCACCCGCCGCCGCGGCCACGCCAACCCAGGCCCTGGATGACGTGACCCCGGCGCCGGCAGCGCCCAGCGCGGCCACCCGCGTCGCACCCGAGCCGACGCCGGCCGCTACGGCGGCGGCACCCGAAGCGGTCGCCCCGTTGCCGCCTCCCGCTGCGGCAACGCCCGCACCAGCGCCGGCCGCAGCGGTGGCAGCAGCCCCCATCCCGCCGGCCGCGCCCGCGCAATGCCTGAGCCTGGGGCCGTTCGCCGACCGTGCCGCCGCGCAGGCGGCGCAGGCCAAGGCCGGACCGCTGCTGCGCGGTGTGCACCTGCGCGAAGTCGCCGATGCCGGCGCCACCCGCTACCGGGTGATCCTGCCGCCCGCAGCCAGCCGGGAAGACGCGCAGGCCACGGTCAAGCGGATCGTCGCGGCCGGCCTGAGCGATTACTACATCATCGGCCAGGGCGAGGAGGCCAATGCCATCGCCCTGGGCCAGTACCGCAACCGTGAAGGCGCCGACCGCCGCCTGGCCGCGCTCAGCGCCGCCGGCTTCAACGCCCGCCTGATCGCCAGTGGCGGCGATGGCAGTGCGCAGTGGTGGCTGGATGCGACCCTGGCCGAGCAGGCCGACCCCGCCGCCGCCCGCCAGCGCAGCGGCGCGGCGCAGCAGCGCTCGCTGGACTGCGCACGGGTGCGTTAGAATCGCCGCGCGCCATGCCGCTTTAGCTCAGTTGGTAGAGCAACTGTCTTGTAACTCGGACGCGGTTGTTGTGGTGACCGGCCGGAAGGCTAAGCGCGGCAAGGCTTTAGGCCCGCCAGCGCGTAGACTGCGGGGCAAGCCGGACACGGTTTGAGCAAGAGAAGTACGACATCGCCGCTTTAGCTCAGTCGGTAGAGCAACTGATTTGTAATCAGTAGGTCGTCCGTTCGATTCGGACAAGCGGCACCAAGGCCCCCATTCTGGCGCTTCCTGCACCGCCCCGTTCTGCCACGATTCGGAACGAAATCAGCGACTTGCCATCTTCGCATTGCTCTTAGCCGCCCCGTAGTTCCCCGTACCGAAAGGCACACGGGCACACGAATTGGCACACAATGCGCCCATGGCATCCATTCGACCCCTCGGCAACCGCTACCGCGCGTTCGTCAAAGTAGACGGCCGGCGCGCCACGAAAGTGTTCGACACCAAGCGCGCGGCACACGCTTGGGCACAGGAGCAGGAGGCGCTGCTGACTGGCACCCAGCTGCCGGACAAGACCCTGGAGGAAGCGTTCACCAGGTACTCCGAAGAGGTCACGCCCAGCAAGCGTGGCGGGCGATGGGATCGTGTGCGAATCGCCCGGTTCAATCGCGAGGACAAGATCGCCAGGCGCCGGCTTCTGGCCCTGTCATCTGCCGACCTGGCCGAATGGCGCGATGCTCGCCTGAAGCAGGTGAAGCCCGGCACGGTCGCCAGAGAGATGAACCTGATAGCCGCGGTGTTGGAAGTCGCGAGGCGCGAGTGGGGCTGGCTGAAGGAAAGCCCGATGCGCGATGTTCGCCAGCCGAAGAAGCCCAAGGGCCGCGCGCGCCGGATCTCACCTGAGGAAGTCGAGGCGCTGGCCAAGGCGTTCGATGTGTGGGATTCGCTGAAGGTGGAGACCCAGCGCAATCGCATCGGCCTAGCGTTTCTGTTCGCGCTGGAGACCGCGATGCGGTCAGGCGAGATATGCGAGCTGCGGTGGACCGACGTGCACCTAGCCGAGCGCTACATCACGATCCGTACCAGCAAGAATGGTGATACCCGGGACGTGCCGCTCACCGCGCGCGCTGTGCAGATCCTGCGCGCGCTGCCGCTGGGATTCGCCCCGGTGTTCGGGCTGTCGGCGTCGAAGCGTGACGGCCTGTTCCGCAAGGTCCGAGACGGCGTTCCCACCATCAAGGACCTGCATTTCCACGACGCGCGCGCGGAGGCCATCTGGCGCTTGTCTAAGAAGCTGGACGTGTTGGAGCTGGCCCGAGTTATCGGGCACCGGAACCTGTCCAGCTTGCTGATCTACTACAGGGCCACAGCCTCCGAGCTGGCTAAGAAGCTCGGCTGATCCGGGCCTCGTCGTCTGCCCAGGCCACCACTGCCTCGCGGTTCCACAATTTTTTCGACCCGATGGCCATCGGTCTGGGGAAACTGCTGCGCACCGCGACCCGCTCCAGGAAAGCGCGACGGTTGATCTTCCCTCCGCGCGTGGTCAGGCCCAGGATGAAGGCGCAGGCATCGGCACTGAGCCACTCGGCATCACGGGCCATGGCGGCAATCGTGTTGACGTCGATTTCGTCAGCCATTGGCCTCATCCTCGGAGTCATGCATGCGCGCAGTGGCCAAGCCGGCGCGAAACGACTCGGCCATCTGTGCTGGCGTGTAGGCGGTGGTCAGCGCATCGGCGGCGCGGCCGATCAGCTCCGCGGCCAGCTTGTGGGTGCGGGTATTCCCGATGCCTTCGACGCTCAGGGTCTTTGCTGCCGATCGAAGCTCGGCGATCAGCTTCTCGCTATCTGAGCTGCTCATGCTGCGTTCCTCACGGCGTTGGTGATGCGCGCACGGTCGCGCGCGCTGAGCGTGTCCCACAACTGGTCGGTGGCGTCATCGAGCGCCGGCACAGCCACGTCCATCCAATCGCCCCAGACGTGCCCGCTGTCTAGCTCGGCGCGAGAAAACGGCGTGGATTCAAACACAACCCGGACGTAGGGGCTCCGATTCCGGGTGGTGTTCGGTTTGAGGACGCTGCGGATCTTCACCGGCCTGGCTTCATTGCCCGCGCGCCGCCAGAAGATGAAGCGGATGCTGGCCGGGGTAACCACGTTCCGGGGGCCGGCTGGTAGCGCCTGGATGGCGACAGCCTCAGCCGCGGGGCAGGCCTCCTTGCGGCCGCTGTCGCCGATGGCCATAACCTGGATCCCTTTCGCGCCGCGCGCTTGGTAATCAACCCCGCCCATTGCGACGCTCCTCAAAAAGGCGCTGCAGGCTCGCCACCATCCGCATGGTGCGGACGCGGGCATCTCTCATGGTGTCGTGGCGTCCTGCCTCGATCGAATGCTCGAAAGCCCATGCCGCCATTTCTTCCATCTTTCGGCCCGACTCACCCTCTGGCCACCCTTCGGGGTAGCCGGTTCGCTGGCGGCGGTGCTCGGCAAGGTCGACAACCCCTGAAGAGAGAGGCATTGGGAGCGGGAGCGACATGCGCCTCTGGCGCTGGCGGAACTGAATCACGTTGGAGGTCGCCATTAGCTCCGGCCTCCCGCCTGCGCGGTCGCGATCCCGTATTCGTTGTCACGGATCGACCTGAGATTTTCCCTTGCCTGCATGAGCAGCTCGTCCATGCCGATAAACAGGGAGTCCGCCTCGTCATACGTCAAGGTGGGGTAGACGGTAGCGACCTCGTCCTCTTCGCTCATGTTGTCGACATCGAGCTTTGACATGGCGTCGCGGTGGAGAATGGTCTGGATCGTGTGCGACGCGAGAATGCAGCGATCGACGGTCAGCAGGCGGTTTGTGATCGCCTGGTCCAGGGGGCTATCGTCGCGCCAGCCGCTGGTGATGTAGTGGTCGGTGATGGCCAGATGGGCGGGCCTCTTGTTGTCCAGTTCCTGGCTGACGGCTTCAGCAACGGCACGCGGGTCCAGCTTGGGGGTTACACTGCGCTTCGCCATGTTGGCTTCCTTGATCTTTGTCGTGATGGGGTGCGGCTTGGCAGACGGCTCGGGCGTTGGCGCGCTCGGGCCGTCACTGTTTTGGAGCGTCGACCTGCAGGTGACGCGGTGCGCGGATGACGAGGCGGATATGCCCGTCGCGCGCCTTGAGAACTACGGCTTCTATGCTGTCGCCGATGCGGATCACTCCGCCTTCCTTCTGATTTACGACCTTCGCGCCAGCCGGGGAGGCCGATTTGGCGCGCGTCAGGGATTCCTTACACATGAATCAGGTTTCCTTTATTCGCATTTGTGAAGTACGCTGTAAGGGTGCAGAGATTGCGCCCGATGCTTTTTCGGCCTGAAAAATAAGGGCCTGGTGATGCCGGACGATCTCGGCCACCCGCAGCGGCACAACTGCCGCTGCGAGGATCACCAGTGCCGCCCAGGCGATGGCAGGAACCCGCACGGGGGCGCTGTCTCTCTTCATGGTCAGTCCTCAATCCGCTGGTAGTAGGCAGAGCCATGCCGTGTGGCGATGAAGATGCAGCCATGCGCAGCCGAGACAGAAGTGAGCGAAAAACGCTCCCAGCGACCCCATGCATGGCGGCTTCGGATATGGCGAGAGAGGTTCTTGGCACGCATGGCTCAGTCCTCGCCGCTGATCGCGGCCTCCTTGCTGGAGTGAGAGGTCAATCCGTTGTGGGGGACGAAGCGGTAGAACTTGGTCGCGCCCTTGTTGGTCAGCACGTACGCATCCGGGAGGAAATCACCGGGCGTCGGAACCTTTGCTACCACGATCAAGGTGAGGAAGCCGACCTTCACGGCCTCACCGACTTCCCACACCTGCTTACTCCGGTTGATCACTTTCTACTCCCCATCTGCCGGCGTCGTGCCGCGATGGGTCTAGATTAGGAGAAGTGAATCGACTGCACAATAGGAAATGTAAATTTAGGCAGCGTAATTTTATGAACGCTGCCTAATTTTGTTCAGGTTACGCAATCTTCTTGGCGCTGTACTGCACGACAGCCTTGCCGGCGATGAACAGATCGTCCGGCGCCAAATAGGGAGGGAACAGGGCATTGGCGCTGACGATATAGACGCCGTCGGCCCGCCGCTGCAGGCCCTTGATCTGCGTCTCGCCTCCGATGTTGATCACGTAGATGGCGTCGCCGTCGTAGTAATTCACGCCCGTGTCCACCATCACCACATCGCCGTTGTCGATGATCGGTGCCATGGACGGTCCGCGTCCGGTGATCAGCTTGAGCCGGCCTGGCTGGGGGAGGAACCCGAGCTTCTGCCGGATGTCCCATTCCGCGTAATCCATGCTTCGGATCACCTCTGGATACTCTTCATTTACGATCCCCTGTCCCATGCCGGCTCCTCCTTCTAGTAGCTCGAGGCGAAGGTAGCCGGGCGGAGTCTCACTGGCCGAGAGGGGGGCCGGATCAGGGCCGTCGTCGATCGTACCCTCCCCACTGGCAAGCCATTCGGGGCTCACGCCCAGGGTGCGCGCCACCTTGAGCAGGGTCTCACCGCGGATGCTCTGCGACCGGCCGCTCAGCCATCCGTGGACGCTGGGGGCGGAAACCCCGACGGCACGGGACAGATCGAGCTGAGTGATGCCGAGCCGGGCCATTGCCGACTTGAGGCGCGATGCGAGATCCATAGGAATTAGGCGTGGTTAAGAGAATTCGCGAATCCTACACCGGATTGTGTTGCGCGGTAAATTAGGTGCTGTTAATCTGTCGATGGACCACCACCACCCACCTAATGACCATGACCCAGGAAGAAGAAGCGCAGGCGTCCGCTCTGATCGACGCTCTCGGAGGCACCGGGGACGTCGCCGCCCTCTGCAAGATCAGCGCCCCATCCATTAGCGGCTGGCGGAAGCGGGGAATCCCGCATCCGTGGCTGATGTTCTTCCGCGAGCGTTTCCCTCAGCACTTCGATGCCGAGGGGAACATCGCGATCGCAGCAGATCCGGGCCAGAGCCAGTAATCGGCCGGCCGGAGCCGAAGGAACGGCTCAGGCGCAGTGAAGGAGAGCGTGCATCCCGGGCGAGGTAGTGGCCGTTCGGGTGTCTGGCGCGAGAACCCATCGTCCAGATACGACGAAGCCCCCGCTGTCGGCCAGACATGTGCGGAGGCTTCGTGAGACCGAGGCCACTATGCCACACGATCACACCCCGGGTAACCCCGCCGGCGCACCGCGCCATATCAGCGACTGCATGCAGGAAGCCGTCGCACGCCTCACAGAACGCCGCGCGCGCCCGCTGGTCACCTTGGCCGAGCGCTTGCCCGACGGCCGCATCGCCGTCCTGGTGTTCGACCGCACGCGGCAGCACGACGAGCCCATGTACGACTTCTACTGCAGCGGGCCGGAGTCGGCGCTGACCTGGATCGCGCAGATGGCCGGCAAGTCGTGGATCACCACGGAACACCTGGGCGCTTTCGCGGCGCTGATTGCCGAGGCGTTCCCGCAAGGCACAGGGGCTGACCGTGGCTAATGCGACTGACGCCCGTATTTCGGTCGCACTGCCTGGCCACCCCAAGACGAAGAAGCTTGCGCGCCGGCTCGGCGCTGCCGGCCCGCTGTACTGCATCTACCTGTTCCTTTGGGCTACGGCCAACCGCAGTGACGGCGACCTGGCGGGCATGACCGACGAGGATATCGAACTGGCTATCGACTGGACGGGCGAGGAGTTCGCGTTCGTCCGTGGCATGGCCGAGGCCGGCTTCCTCGATGGCGAAGAGGGCAATCGCCGCATCCACGACTGGGACGAGCACAACCCTTGGGCAGCTGGAGCGGCGAGCCGCAGTCAGAAGGCGAAGTGGGCCAACCTGTGCAAGTACCAGGGGAAGGAGGAGGCCGAGCGCAAGATGCCGGCCTACGCAAAGCGCCTCCGTGATGCGAGCAAAGATGCCTCCGAAGGATCGAGCAAGGACGGCAAAGGTTCGAATGACGGTCCTATTGGGAGTCCTACAGGCGATCCTATTAGGAGTGGAAATTCCGATGTTGGGACTCCCCCATATCCATCTCCAATACCATCTCCATCTCCACTACCAAATCCATCTCCAGAAGATGAACCCACTGTCGTGGGTTTGTCCGCAGCAGGCGGCGGTGCCGCTGCTGATGACCGCGGCACCGATGGTGGCAACGATAGCCAGGACCTGCTCGGCAAGGTGCCGAGGAAGAATGGCCAGCCACCGTGTCCGCACCTGAAGATCATCGACCTGTACCACGAGATCCTGCCGGAACTTACCGAGGTCCGTGTATGGGAGGGGGACCGCGAGCGCAAGCTGGCCGCGCGGTGGAAGAGCGACGCGGAGCGGCAGAGCCTCGACTGGTGGAGAGCGTTCTTTGGCTCCGTCCGCGAGATGCCGTTCCTGATGGGCGAGCGCACTGGCCGTGATGGCCGGGCCTTTACCTGCACCCTGGAATGGCTGGTCAGCCCGAAGAACTTCGCCAAGGTGATCGAAGGCAACTACCTGGACGTGCGTCGATGATCCGCCACGACGAGAACGCGCAGACGTTCAACCTCGATGCCGAGACGGCGGTGCTGGCCGGCCTGCTGCTGGACAACGACGAGCTGGCCAACGTGCAGGACTGGCTGGCGCCGGAGGACTTCTACAACCCCGATCACTCCCGGATTTACGAGTGCCTTCTGGAGCTGTGCGGCGAGAACAAGCTCGCCGATGCGATCACGGCCGGTGAGTGGCTGCAGGACAAGGCGGGCGAAGATGGCCGGCGGCTGGCACTCCTCGCGAGCGGTATTGCAGGCACCGCGTACACCCGGGCCAACGTCGTTCCCTACGCCGAGGTGGTCGTCGAACATTCGCGCATGCGTCGGTTCATCGATACCTGCCAGCGGGCTCTGCAGGCGGCGACTGGACGCCGTGGTCACTCAGCGGAGCAGCTGGCATCGCATCTTTCGACCCAATTGGCCGACATTGCACCGGCTCGTGCGGTGGGCCCGACGCCTTACCGCGAGGTGGTGAAGAAGTTCGCCGCTCAGCTGCGCGATCGCCATTTGAACGGGACACCCATCGGCCTGCCAACGCCCTGGGCTGACGTGAACAAGGCCATCGGTGGGCTCCGCCCCGGCCAGGTGATCGTGATCGCCGCGCGCTCCAACATGGGCAAGTCGCTGATGGGCTTCCAGCTGGCTCGGTTCACCGGGCTGCGCGGACAACAGGTCATCGAGTTCTCAATGGAAATGGTCGACACCGACGTGGTTGCACGCGACGTCGCCGCGATGGCGGAGATCCCGCTGCAGTGGCTGGTCGGAAACGGCGAACACGCGTCTGCCGAGGATTCCGATAGCTATTGGGCCAAGGCCGCGCCGGCGATAGATGGGCTGATGACGGCGTCGGTGCTGATCGACGATGACCCCCAGCTCAGCGCACCGCAGATCGTGGCGCGCTCCAAGCGCGTGCACCGGCGCAAACCTGTCCAGCTGGTGGTGGTGGATCACCTCCACGAGATGACCTTGCCCGGCAAGCAGGACGAGGCACTGGAGCGGGGGCAGGCGCTCCGTGACCTGAAGGGCCTGGCCAAGTACCTCGACTGTCCCGTGGTGGTGCTGGCCCAGCTCAGTCGTGCCGGGGCGAAAGGGGAGCGACCGAAGGTGACGGACATTCGGGGCTCTGGCGGCATTGAGGAGGTCGCTGACGTGATCCTGTTCGTGCACCGCCCGGACGTCTACAACCCCACTGACCGCCCCGGCCTGGTCGAGGTGATCGTGGGCAAGGGGCGAAACATCCAGACGGGCGCCGTCGTGTCGTTGCGCAATGAGTTCCAATTCCAGCGCGCAGTGGACTGGGATGGACCGGCCTACGAGTTCGACGATCAGCCGCGGCAGCAGAAGCCAGCTACAAAGCCGCTCGGGCGAAAGCTGGGCAGCCGCGCCAACCGGGGTGGCAACGATGACTGACCTCATGCCGACAGGGCAGCAGGCGCTGCGCAACCTCGCCGACACCTACGAGCAGCAAGCCCGTCTATACGACCACCGCCTGTGGCGCGATCGTGGTCAGCGCTCCACTGTCGCAGAGACGTTCCGGCACGCAGCGTCTATCGCCAGGCAGCAAGCCTCGAAGCTGGAGCGCCTGGCCAAGCAGCTGGGGGAGGGCGGCAGTGGCAGCTGACCGCATCGAGCTGCGATTCCGCGCTGACCGCTGGCTCAAGGACCGGCGGCTGCGATCCTGCAGCCCAGCTGCGCGCGGCGTGTGGGTGGACGTGCTGTTCCACCTGCTCGCCCAGGAGCGCCCCGGCGTGGTGATGGCATCGGTGGCCAGGATCGCGAAGGACACGGGCGCCGATGTGGCAACGGTCAGGGAGCTGGCCACGGCCGGCGTGCTGCGTGGGTCGGATCAGCAGGGTGCGGAGTTCACCTGGGCACCGTCGCACGCAGGCAGGAAGGGCGAGCCGATCGTGCTGCTGTCGGTGGAGCAGGGTGCATGCTGGTACTGCCCCGAGCTGGTGAGGGAGGCGCATGTGCGCGAGCGGCGTACCGCCAGCATTCGTGGGGTGGTGCCCAATCGGCCACCAATGGCGAGCAATGGTGAGAGGAACCCAGCGCCGGTACTGGCCCCAGCCGATCCTGCTGCTGGTGCGCGAGCGTGTCTCGCCATGCGCAAGGCAGGGATCACCAGCACAGCACCGGGGCACCCATCGCTACTGGCAGCAATCGCAGAGGGTGCGACCGTGGAGATGTTCGCTGCAGCAGCCCGTCGCGGGGCAGTTTCTGGAAAGGCATTCGCCTGGGTTGTGGCAACGGTCAGGGGCGAATTGATGGGCGCAAATCGGTCCGCCTCGCGCGCGCGCGCGTTTGTCGGGGGCGGTGGGTGAGCAGACGGGGGGATGGCATGAGCAGACACGTCGTGAAGGACAGCCGCATCGACTGGTTCCAGATCCTGGCCGACCTCAACCGGCTGGGCGTCCCGGTGTCGTCGGTGTCACAGCAGACGCAGATCCCCAAGTCGACCATCCTTGGGTGGAAGCAGGGGGCGGAGCCCAAACACGCCGATGGCGAGCTGCTGATGGACCTGTGGATCGGGCTGACCGGCAACAACCGGCACCAGGCGCCAAGGACCTGAGGTGGGGGTAGGATGGGGCCCCGACCTTTCGCGAGCCTTCCCCGTGCCCAAGACGCCCGAACTCCGCCCGTTGGAAGACCAGAAGCACCTGCTCCCCGAGAAGCTGCAGCCCTGGTGGGCTGATTTGCTGCTCGCAAAGCGCGCAACGCGTATTGCCGGCGATGCTGAAGAAATGTCGACGCGGCTCAGGGAACGCGGCTTGGGGTTCATCGCCGCCCTGTACCTGTCGGAGCAAATCACGATTTCGGTCAGGGATGACCTGCGCGAGGCGCTGTTCGTGGCGTAGCTCCAGCCGCGTGGCCAAGTCAAAGGCTGTGCGAGAATTTCGGCTCTACCCAAGGAATAGGGATGGCGATGGCAGGTTTCCGCACGATCATGATGTTCATCACCTGGGCCATCGCGTTCGCGTGGGGTTTCGGGTGGCTGTCCTGGCCGTGGCTGGCCGTGTGCTTCCTGCTCGGCTGGGCGCGGGGCGTGCTGTTCGCCGGCGAGCGCGTCCCCGGTGGCGATTTCCAGCAGCTCTCCGATGACCAGTTCCGCGTGTCATCACGAGTGGTGTGGGTGAGCACCGCCCTCACGGTGCTGCCTATCGGGATATGGGGCGGCATCGGCAAGCTGGCAGCGTGGTTGATTCACTAGCCCTGCCGGGGCCCGTATCATCGTCAGCTCACGATGCTCTGCAGCAGCGACCATGCCTTGGGCCAGTTATCGAGCCCGGCATCCACGAGCTTGAGCACCAGGTGCTCGGTGGTCTTCCCTGGCAGCTTCTGCAGCTGGTCGAGGAAGGCCTTCTTTTCCTGTGGCGGGAGGCCGGCAGCGTCGATCCTGGCCTCGACCAGCTGCGTCAGCGAGTCCTCGTGGACCCTGATCGTCACAACGCCGAGGATTGCCCCGAGCCCGCCGTCGTCAGCGAGGAAGTCCATGCCTTTGGCGGTGATCACCGCGGCCAGTGGAGGATTGCCGCGCCCCTTCGCACCGTAGTACGTGGCGGCGATGAGCCCGTGCTCCTCCAGATAGGCCACGTTCGCAATGACGTGGTGAGGATTGTCCTGGTCGCTGTAGAGGAAGTCGGCGTTCACTTCCTGCGGGTAGTCCTCCGCGAGGCGGTCGAGCACGCGGCGCTGCACGTCCCTGTCGATCTTCATGCCTGATTCCCTCGGGTGGTAGTTAGCCCATCCTAACGCCGTGGGCGGACTGATCGGCCGCAGATAGTCGGGAATCCGCTTGGGCCGGCTCAGCACACTGACGCAACACCCAGTGAAGGAGCCACCCCATGCCCGCACCCGATCTCAAGCCACAGGTCCCCGGCGAGCCGCTGACCGATGCCGCGGCCGATCCCCAGGCCGCCAAGCGCGCCGAGCTGGAGGCAATTGCCGCCCTCAACGCCCCCGAGGTCATCGACGGCCTGGCCACCATGACCGGCGAAGAGCTGGCCCTCCTGCGCGAGATCGAAGCCGGCGGCAAGGGCCGCGTCACCGTGCTGGGCGCGATCGATGCGGCCCTCGCACCGCCCAAGGCCGCTGCCGGCCGCGATCAAGCCCACGCCGATGTGTCGCCCGAGCTGTCGGTGGTCGTGGCCGGCGCGCTGTTCGACTTCCTCGGCTTCCTGACCTCCCGCGACCAGGTGATCACCGCCGGCGCCAGCGAGGACCCTTCGGCAGTGAAAGAAGCAGTCGAGGAATGGGCGGCGGCCCGTGGGCTGCAACTGGACGAGCCGGCCGTGGCGGACTGGCAGGAGCGCGGCACGGAGCTGACCAGCCTGCAGGTGGGCGACCAGGCTGCAGGTGCTGCAGGTGCTGCAGGTGTGCGCAGCGGCGCAGGCGACCCGCAGCCGCGTCGCGCCGTGCTGACCGACCAGGGCTGGGTTGTGCCGGCGCCGGAGGCGAAGGGCTGACATGTGCTCGAACCGCCAAAGCGGCGTGGGCCGCGTGATGGCCGGGGCTGCCGGCGCGAAGCGTGCGCTCGATGCCGGGGAGAGCCGTGAGTCTGTGCTCACCGCCTTCCGCACTCCGGGCGTAGCCAAGGGCGCGACCGTCGCCCCGAACCCCGGCAAGCGCCTCCTGGCATCGGGTGGGCGCCGGCCACTGCTCAGCACTGGAGGCTGAACATGTGCAGCACCCGCCAAGTCCTTTCCCCGTCTGGCTCGCTGTTCAACAAGAACCGCAAGTACGTCGACCCGCTGGGCATCACCAAGACCGCCGTTGGCGACCCGACCGGCCGTATCCGCAAGGAGACGGCAAAGGTCGAGGCCGAGAAGGCCGCCGAGGCGAAGGCCAAGGCCGACGTAGCGAACCAGTACCCCAACGCCCTGGCCGCTGCTGCTGACGCGGCGAACGAAACCACCGCCTCCTCCCTCAACGCCCGCCTGAAGCGCCGCAGCGCGTTTGCGGTGAGCCTGTTGGGGCAGGGCGGCACGCAGTCGCTGCTTGCCAGCGGCGGAAGGAGCTGAGCATGTGCGGATCGAAGAAGGCCCCCAAGGTGGTCGAGCGCGACCTGGTGGCAGAGCAGCGGGTGGCCGAGGCCAATGCCGCATCGGAAGCGAACATGGCGCTGGCATCCCGCCGCCGCCGCCGGCGCGAGAGCAGTCTGCTGACCCTGGGAGCTGATGGCCTGATCGGCGGGGGCTCGACGCCCAGCCTGCTGGCCCAGGCCCAGGGCCGCGCCACCCTCGGGGGTGCTTGATGGCGACCGGTGCCGACGTATGCAAGCGCATGACCGAGCTGAAGGCCCAGCGGCAGCCGCACGAGAACGTGTGGCGCGACTGCTACGACTACACCTTCCCACTGCGGTCCGATGGTTTCGACGGCAACACCGTTGACGCGCAGCAGGCCCAAGCGCGGAAGGCGCGCATCTTCGACGGCACCGGGACGGACGGCTCGCGCACGCTGGCCTCGGCGATCATGTCCGGCCTCACCCCGGCCAACTCCCGGTGGTTCGAGCTGGACATCGAGGACGAGACCCCGGAGGAGAAGCGGTTCTTCGACGAAGCGGCCGAGACCCTGTGGATGAACATCCACCAGTCCAATTTCGACGCCGAGGCCTACGAGGGCTGCATTGACGCCGTGGCTGCGGGCTGGTTCGTCCTCTACATCGACGAGGACCGCGAGCGTGGAGGCTTCACGTTCGAGCAGTGGGCGATCTCTGGCTGCTACCTGACCAGCACCCGGCGCGACGGGCTGATCGACACCTGCTATCGCGAGCACACCATGTCGGCGTCGGCCGCGGTGGCCACGTTCGGCCACGACAACCTGAGCGAGCAGACCCGCAAGCTCGCCAAGGACAAGCCGGACGAGCGTGTGGCCTTCATCCACGCCATCGAGCCCCGGCAGACGTACGCCGTCGGCGCGCGCATGGCCAAGAACCTGCCGTTCGCATCGGTTGTGGTGGAGGCCAAGACCAAGCACTTGGTCCGCGAGTCGGGCTATCACGAGTTCCCGGTTGTCGCGCCGCGCTGGATGCGGATCCAGAACAGCTGCTACGGCGTGGGCCCGGTGTTCGATGCTCTCCCCGACATCCGCACCCTCAACGAGCTGAAGGGCATGCAGCTGGCCGCCGCTGACCTGGCCGTGGCCGGCATGTGGATCGCCGAGGACGACGGCGTGCTCAACCCGCGCACGGTGAAGATCGGCCCGCGCAAGATCATCGTGGCCAACTCGGTCGAATCCATGAAGCCGCTGTCCACCGGCAGCGACTTCAACATGGCCGAGTACTTGGTCAGCAACCTGCAATCGGCAATCCGCAAGATCCTGATGGCCGACCAGCTGCAGCCGCAGGACGGCCCGGCCATGACGGCCACCGAGGTCCACGTGCGGGTGGAGCTGATCCGCCAGCTGCTGGGGCCGATCTACGGCCGCCTGCAGGCCGAATACCTGCGGCCGCTGGTCGAGCGCTGCTTCGGCATCGCCTACCGAGCAGGAGTGCTGGGCGCGGCACCGGAATCCCTGTCGAACCGCGACTACTCGGTGAAGTACGTCTCTCCGATGGCGCGCGCGCAGCGCCTGGAAGAGGTGACGGCGATCGAGCGCCTGTACGCGTCTGCCGCCGGCATCGCGAAGGCCCGCGGCGACAACACCCCGCTCGACCGGCTGAACGATGCCGTGGCGATGGAGATCACCGCCGAGGGGCTGGGCGTGCCGAGCCGGGTGCTGCTCACGCCCGAGGAGTTCGAGGCAAAGCAGCAGGCGCAGGCCCAAGCCGCCCAGGCCGCGAAAGAGCAGCAGATGAGCGAGCAGGTCATGTCGACTGCCGCTGACGCGCAGATCCAGCGAGCGACCGCCGCATGACCGCCGCGAACAAGCCGACCCCCGAGATGTACGCCCGCGTCTTCGAGAACCACGCCGAGGGCGCCTTGATCCTGGAAGACCTGGCGCGCCGGTTCCACCGGCCTGCCGTGCTGGACGGCGAGAACGCCGCCCTCAAGACATACCACCGCGAGGGCGCCCGCTCCGTGGTGGATTTCATCGTCACCCAATGCAACCGAGCCAATGGAGTAATTGCTGATGAGCCAGACGAACACAAATGAAGGGGACCAGGGCGCCGCTGCCGGTGCAAGTGCTGATGCCGCCGCGGCCGCAGCTGCTGCCGGTGCGCAGGGCCAAGGTGCCGCGTCGCTACTGCAGGGGGCAGCAGGAGCGAATGCCAACGACTGGATCCCGGAAAAGTTCCGCACCGTCAAAGAAGGCGGCACCGAGCTCGACGTCGAAGCGTCGGCCCGCAAGCTCGCCAGCAGCTACGCCGAGCTCGAGAAGATCCGCCCGGTCGGCACGCTGCCCAAGACAGCCGGCGAGTACGTGATCGAGGGCCTGCCGGACGGCGTGAGCGTCGACGAGGTGAAGGGCGACCCGTTGTTCAAGGGGATCATCGACCGCGCCCACTCCAAGGGCATCCCCCAGGAGCACGTGAATTTCTTCCTCGGCGAGTACTTCGGCTTTGCGCCGGAGCTGCTGGCCGGCAATGCCCGCATGTCGCAGGAAGAAGCCCGCGGCGAGCTGGCCAAGGTGTGGACCGACGACCAGGCCATGCAGAAGAACCTCGGCCAGGCCGCGCGCGCCGCCAAAGCCTTCGCCGCCGAGGGCGATGCCGCCGGCAGCTACAGCCGCCTGATGGACAAGTTCGGCGACGACCCCGACTTCCTGCGCTTCGCGGCCGCGGTGGGCGCCGAGCTGCAGGAGGACCAGCCGATCAATGGCAATGCCGTCGCCGAGCAGGACTGGGATGGCCGCATCGCCGCCATCAAGGCCGATCCGGCCTACATGGATGGCAAGCACCCGCAGCACAACCAGAAGGTGCAGGAGCTGTCTGCCCTGTACCAGAAGCGCTACGGCACGCAGCAGCAGCGCCTCGGCGCTGGCGCCACTCGATAACAGGAGCCGGTCATGGCCTACCCCGACGTCCACCCGGAAATCATCAGTGAAGAGCGGCTAGCGAGCGGCCTTTGGGTGGAGAGGTCGCGCTCTGGCAGGGTGCTGAGCGGCTACCGCGTCTACCACCGGATCAACCTGGCTTATGGGCACTTTGACGGTGCTTCAAAGATCGTCACAGAGGACACCCCGAAGGAGCGGTGGCTTGCGCAACGGTCGGCAAGACGCCAAGCCTTCCGCAAGGCCGCCCCACTCCTGCGGCCGTCCGCGTAGCACACCCGTCTAAACCTAGAAGCCCCGCCCACCGCGGGGCTTTTTCTTTGCGCGAAATAGTCGGGAAACCGACCTCACACAGCGCCAACACTCGCAGGCATCTGGCCCGAGGTGGCACTCGGATAACCAGCCCAGCCCGCGCACCGATGCCACGCGAACCGCACGGCCCCGCCAGGGACAACCGAGCAGGCACGAACACCCCTTCACCCCTTCGGAGTTTCTATGAGCCAGTACATCACCGAAGCGTTCGTGCAGCAGTTCGCCGACAACTTCAAGCACGTCGCCCAGCAGACCGAATCCCGCTTCCAGAGCGCCGTGACCCTCGAGCCCGGCATCGTGGGCATGTCCAAGTCGGTCAACCGCCTCGGCCAGCGCAAGGCCCAGCGCCGCCTGGTTCGCCACGGCGATACCCCGATCAACGACCAGCCGCATTCCACCCGCTTCATCGACCTGTTCGACTGGGAAGACGGCGACATGATCGACGACCTGGATAAGGTCCGCATGCTCGTGGACCCGACCAGCGATTACGTCAAGGCGATGGTCAACGTCATGAACCGCACCAAGGACGAGGTGGTCATCGGCGCCCTGGGCGGCAACTCGCGCAGCGCCACCGGCAACGTCGCTCTGCCGGCATCGCAGAAAATCGCGGTTGGCGGCACCGGCCTGACCAAGGCCAAGATCATCCAGGCCAAGACGATGTTCCGCCAGAAGGAGGCGGATGCCATCGGCGGCGAAGAGCTGTACATGGCCTACAGCGCGCAGGCGGCCGGCGAGATTCTGTCGGACGCGACGCTGACCTCGGCCGACTTCATGGCGAGCAAGTTCCTGGAATCGGGCGACGTGGTGGGCAAGTGGCTGGGCTTCACCTGGATCCCGTCCGAGATGCTGCCCAAGGTCGGGAACACCCGCTTCCTGTACGCCTGGGCGAAGTCCGGCGTGGCGCTGGGCATCGGCAAGGACACCACCACCCGCGTGGGCGAAGACCCGGGCAAGGGCTTCAACGTCCGCGTGTACGCCAAGCAGGCCATCGGTGCCACCCGCATCGAGGAAGAGAAGGTCGTCGAAATCGCGGTCCAGGAAGCCTGACCGCTCGGGGCGGTGATCTCGGTCGCCGCCCTTCACCCCATTCCAGTACGAGGAACACACCATGGCCGTAGTCAACAAGGGGAGCGCGGCGATCACCGCTCGCGACTCCGCAGCCGCCCCCGGCGTCTCCCAGCTCGCCTCCACGAAGGTGGCCACCGGGCGCGTCAAGGAATCCATCGGCGTCATCGCGGTGGCCAACGGCGACAGCATCGCCAGCGTCCTGCGCTTCTTCACCATCAACTCGGGCTGGCGCGTCAGCTCGGTGGTCCTGGCCTGCACCGCGATCACCGGCGGCGCAGCTGACATCGGGCTGTATGACCTGCCGACCCGCAACGCCGGCGCGGTGGTCGATGCCGACTTCTTCGGCTCCGCGGTCGACTTGGCCGCCGCGCAGGAGATCACCAACGTCCTGCGGGAGTCGGGCCTGATCACCGTCGAGAAGCTGGAGTGGCCGGTGTGGCGCCTGCTGGGCCTGGCCACCGATCCGGGCGTGCAGTACGACGTCTGCGCCACGCTCACCGCCGGCGCCACCGCTGCCGGGTTCGTCGCGCTGAAGGGCCACTTCGTCGACGGGAACTGATCCCAACCGGATCGGATGCAGTACACGCCGGGGGCCACGCGCCCCCGGTGCTACATGAGGACCAGCGCGATGATTGAGACCGCAAACGAAGTCAGTATCTGCTCCAACGCGCTGCTGTCTCTCGGGGCCAAACCGATCGCCAGCTTCGACGAGGCCAGCTACGAGCCCAACTTGGACCGAGCAAAGCTTTGCGCCGGGATCTACCCCGGCCTGAAGAAGTCGATTCTCCGCGGCCATCCATGGAACTGCGCAATCAAGCGCGTCCAGCTCTCCCCCGACGCCTCCGCGCCGCCATTCGGATTCCGCAGCCGCTTCCTCCTGCCGGGCGACTGGCTGCGCACGCTGGCGGTCGGTGACGAGCGCAACGGGCAGCGGGTGACCTACCGGTCCGAAGGCCGCTACCTGCTGAGCGACGAGGTGGTGTTCCCTCTGGTCTACATCGCAGACGTGCCCGAGAGCGAGTGGGATTCGCTGCTGGTGGACGTCATGACCGCGGCGATGGCCGTGCGCCTGGCGTACCCCATCACGACCTCGGGCAGCATGGTCGAACTGAAGACGGCCGAGCTGCGCAACCTCATGGACAAGGCCCGGGCAGTAGACGGGCAGGATGATCCGCCGGAGACCCTGGGCGACTTCCCGCTGCTGACGGCGCGCGCGGGCGGCTACAGGGGGAACTGGTAATGCGCGCAGCGATCATGAAGACGAACTTCACCGCTGGAGAGCTGAGCCCGAGGCTCTACGGCCGCTCGGACATCGACCGGTACAACAACGGCGCCAAGGTGCTGCTCAACGTGTTCGTGCTGGTCCAGGGCGGCGTCATCGGGCGCTATGGGCTGCGCTTCACCCAGCCGGCGAAGCACGGCGACAAGCACGCCGTGCTGATCCCCTACGTGTTCAACCGCGATCAGGCGTACATGCTGGAGGTGGGCGACGCCTACATCCGTGTCTACCTGCAGAACGGCGCCCAGGTGCAGACCGAGGCGACCCCGGGGGTGTTCGCTCCCTACGAGATCCAGAGCGACTACGCCGAGGCGGACCTGGACGCGATCGACTACGTGCAGAGCGGGGACACGATGTTCCTGTTCCACGTCAACTACCCCACGCGCCGCCTGCGCCGGTTCGGCAACGCCGCCTGGGTGTTGGAGGATGTGCCGTGGGTGAACCTGCCATACGCCGAGGTTGGCACCAGGCCGGCCGCCTCGCTCACGCTGGACAGCCTTGCGCTTGGGCCGGGCAGGACGTTGACGGCTAGCGCCGCTGCGTTCATGGCGTCGGACGTGGGCCGCGAGATCGAGACCGAGGGCGGCTTGGCGCTCATCACCGCATTCACCAGCGCCACGGTCGTCACAGCCGACGTGCTCACTCCGTTCCCCGGCCTGGTCATCGCTGACGGCGACTGGCTGATCACTGGCAGCCCCTACGCGACCCTGACGCCGACCTGGCCCGCCGGCAGCGGCACCGACCTGCCGGCCGTGGGCGCAGCCATCACGCTGACGCTGGGGGCTGCTGGCTGGCGCGATGAGGACGTGGGCAAGTGGGTCGATATCAACGCCGGCCTGATCCAGATCACTGCGGTGTCGTCGGCGACCGTGGCCACCGGCGAACTGCGACGCGTCATGTCCGCGCTGGTCGCTTCGCCTGCACTGGCTTGGACCTTGATGGGTAGCGCCTGGGGCGGCCGGAACGGCTATCCCCGGACCGGCACGTTCTTCGAGCAGCGCCTCTGGTGCGCCGGCTCGCGCATGTTCCCGCAGACCGTGTGGGGCTCACGGATCGGCGAGTACCTCGACTTCGAGCTGGGCGCCGAATCTGACGACGCTATGTCGCTCTCGGCCGCCAGTGAGCAGCAGCACACGATCACGCACCTGACCGGCTTGGGCGCGCTGGTCACGCTGAGCAACGGGGGCGAGACCACGATCCGTGGCACCGATGATTCTGCGATCGCGCCCAACTCCAAGAACAAGATCAAGCCGCAATCGAACTTCGGCTGCAGCCTCGTGTCGCCCGAGCGCATCGGCGGCGAGCTGCTGTTCGTGCAGCGCGGCGGGCGGAAGATTCGCGCGCTCTCCGCCGACAAGATCGACTCCGACCAGTTCGGCGCGCCGGACATGACGGTGCTTGCCGAGCACATTACCCGCGCCGGCGTGGCCGGGCTGGCCTACCAGGCAGAGCCGGACCCGCTCCTGTTCACGCTGATGGCAGACGGTGAGCTGGCGGTGCTCACCTTCGACCGGGACCAAGACGTGATCGGCTGGACGCGGCAGTCCACGCAGGGCCGCTTCGACGCCCTGGCCACGCTGCCCACTGAAGACGGCGACCAGGTGTGGGCCATCGTGATTCGTGAAGTGAACGGGCAGCAGGTCCGCTACGTCGAACGCTTCGATCCTTCGCTTCACACCGACAGCGCCATTACCGGAGTCGACCCGGCCGGCACCGCCGTGTGGGGCGGCCTGGCCCACCTGGAAGGCATGGCGGTGAAGGTGAAGGCGGACGGCGTCGAGCTGGGGGATCGCATCGTCAGCGGCGGCGAGATCACGCTGGAGCGCCCGGCCAAGACGGTCGAGATCGGCCTCCAGTACGTGTCTCGGGTCGAGATGCTGCGCCCGGAGGTGCAAACCCAGGAGGGCACATCTCAGGGCGGCAGCGTCCGAATCTCGGAGGTCAAGTGCCGGTTCCTGGAGACGATCGGGGCGACGGTCAACGGGCAACTCATCTTCGGCCGGCCCCTGGGCCTTGGCGTGCTGGACAAGCCGCCTCAGCCCTTCACCGGCGACGTGCCGGTCGAGACGTTGGGCTGGGGGCGTGGCGACTTCCACGTCGTCGTCGAGCAGAAGCAGCCATATCCATTCCACCTGCAGGCCGTAATTTCAACCACCACGGTGAACGCCAAATGATCCGCTCCGCCACGCACGCCGACATCGGCGATCTTCTGGTCCTCTCCGAAGCGATGCACGCCGAGTCGCGCTATGTCGCTTACCCGTTTTCCCCGTCGAAGATGGCCGGCCTGTTCCGCGCGCTCATTGATGGCCAGGGGTGTGTGTTCGTCGCGGAGGCAGACGGCCAGCTGGTCGGAATGGCCGCCGGCTACTGCGAGGAATTCTGGTTCGCCGACGCCAAGGTGGCCGGCGAGTACGGCATCTACGTGACCAAGCAGCACCGCGGATCGCGCTTGGGCGTTCAGCTCCTGCGCGAGTACGTCAGCTGGTGCAAGGCCGTGGGTGCAGACCTGATCCAGGCGGGCATCACCACCGGCGTGACGCATGAGCGCACGTCGCAGGTCTACCAGGGCATCGGGTTCACCCCGACCGGCACTGTCTTCGAATACACGGGAGAGTAAGCATGGGCGCAGCCGCCATCCCAATCATCCAATGGGGCACCGCGCTACTGGCCGCCGGCGCCGCCGTGCAGCAGGGCAAGGAGGCCCAGGACTACAACGAGTACCTGGCCAAGCAGAGCGAGGCCGACGCCCGCACCGCAAAGAGTGCGGCGGAAGTCGAAGCGATGCGGATCCGCAAGCAGCGCGACAAGGTGCGCGCCGATGCGATCGCCACCATCGCGCAGTCCGGTGTGGACGTGAACAGCGATACCGCCCTGCGGATCGATGAACAGATCACGCGCGACTCGGAGGAGGACGCTTTCCTGGCTCTGGCGGGCGGCACCGACCGGGTGAACCGGCTGGGCGCGGAGGCAGACGGCTACCGGATCTCGGGCAAGCAGGCGCGCACGGCGGGCTACGTGAAGGCCGGCACCTCGCTTCTTGGAGCCGCATCCAACAACGGCCGGGGCTGGAAGCGCACCGGCACCGCAGGAGGCGCCTGATATGGCCAAGATCCCGCAGGGCAACTTTGGCCAGGGCGCAGGCCAGGCGCCGGTGGTGCAGACGCGCGTCAGCGGCGCCGGCCGCGATGCGGTGGCGCAGGCCGTCGGCGAGTTCGCTGACACCGGATCGCGCATCGCGAACCACGCCCAGGTGTTGCAGGAGCAGGAGGCCCGCCGGCAGAAGATCGAGGATGAGGCGCTCGCCCGCGCCAAAGCGGCCAACGCTCAGCTCGACTACGAGATCGAGGTGCAGGACCGCACGCTCGCCACGCAGGATGCTGTGGTCACCGGAGGGCTCAACTATGAGCAGGCCCGGGAGCAGTACGCGACCGAAATTGGCAAGATCAAGGCGCCCGAGGTGCAGGGCCTGGCACCAGACATGCAGCTCGCCTACGAGCGGGGCATCCAGCGCACCCAGCGATCGGGCGAACTCAAGATCAACTCGGCGGTGCAGAAGGCGCAGCGCGCCGACCTGCAGACCCAGTACACCGCGGCGATGGACAAGCTCGGGAAAATCGTGGGCATGCCAGGCGCCGACATCGACGGGGTGATTCAGCGGGCTGAATCCTTGGCCCCGCTCGCCAAGTCTGCAGGGCTCACCGACGTGCAGATCAGCAAGGCAGCGCAGGACTTTCGAGATCGGAGCTGGACCTCGCAGGCGACCCAGCGCGCTATCCAGTCGCGCGAGGACCCGGATGGCCTGGCCAAGCTCGAGCACGACCTCGCCGACCCGGCAGGCTTCTACGCCGACAAGCTGGATCCAGAGAAGCGCAACGCGCTGTGGGCTCAGGTATCCAACCGCCAGCAGACCCTGCTCGACAAGGCTGAGCGCGCACAGGACCGCCTCGACGCGAAGGGCAACCGCGTGCTCGACCAGATCGACAAGCAGATCGCCAGCGGCGTGCCGGCGAAGCCAGACCAGTGGACGTCGTGGTCGGATGCGGTGAAGGGCACCTCGGCGGAGGCAGAGTTCAGCGAGCGCGTCGCGCAGGAGCAGGTGGTGCAGAAGGTGCTGCGCATGTCGCCAGACCAGCAGCAGACCTACATTCAGGCCGCAGAGGCGTCGCTATTGTCCGACGGCGGCAGCGTGACGCAGAAGGCGAACCTCGATCGGCTGAAGACGGCCGTCACCAGCAACCTGAAGCAGATGCAGGACGCGCCGCTTCTGTTCAACGCCGCGCGCGAGGGCGGCGAGGTGGAGCCGCTGAAGCTGGAGGCACTGGCTTCGCCGGCTGATGCGTGGGAGCTGGGTGCGCAGCTGAGCGACCGGCAAGCCACGATCGATGGCATGCGCAAGCGCTACGGCACGCAGGTGTCCCAGCGGCTACTTCTGCCGCAGGAAGCCCAGGTGTTGACCGACACCCTGAAGAACTCAACCTCGACGCAACAGGTGTCGATGCTGGGCCAGCTGCGCACGGCGGTCATGGACGACAAGGTCTTCAACCGCGTGATGCAGCAGATCGCGCCCGATGAGCCGGTGGTGGCATACGCCGGCATGCTGGCCACCAAGGAGCGCGCCCGCATCACCCTCGCGAAGAACACGTTCAGCGCCAACGTCACCGCTGGCGCGAGGGAGGTCTCAGCGACCATGCTCGAGGGCAACCGCTTGCTGCAGGGGAAGGGAGACAGCAAGTTCCCGCTGCCGCCCGAGAAGAACTTCCGGGAGCAGTTCACCGCGGAAATCGGCGGCGCGGCCAGTGCGTTGTTTGCCGGCCGGCCCGGTGCTGCTGAAGTCGCCATGCAGGCGGTCCGCGCCTACTACACGGGCAAGTCTGCAGCCGATGGCGATCAGTCTGGAGAGGTCGATTCCGCACGCATGAAGCAGGCCATTCGCGCCACCTTGGGCGAAATCTCCGACGTCAACGGGCGCGGCGAGGTGCTGGCGCCGTGGGGAATGTCGGAGGACGAATTCGAGGACCGCGCTGAGGCCGCCTTCGTCACCGCCGCGCGCGCGGCCAAGCTGCCGGATTCCACGGTGAACAACTTCCGCGCGTTCGGCCTGCGTCAAGCGGGGGAGAACACGTTCTACGTCGTCAGCGGGATGAGCTACCTCTACGGCGAGAACGGACAGCCGGTGATCCTCAATATCTATCCCGGGAGCGCGCCGTGAGCATTTTCGATATCGACGAGCAGGGGCGGAAGTCGCTCGACGAGCAGGTCGCGCTGAATCCGCTGGACCTGTCCAAGGTCTCCACGGGCATGTTCTCCGGGTTCGGCGCCGCGTTGGGCACGGGAATAATGCAGGGCGGCTCGCGCACCGCCACCACCGTGGCTCTGGCCGGCTCACCTGTCCCCGGCGCGCGCGACGACTACCTCAACTCCTTCCGCACCCCGGAGACGCAGCAGCTGGTTAAGTCCCTAGGCATCAAGCCGGATACCAGCGCGCCATCGACGGCAGGGCAGGACTGGTACTTCCAGAACGTCGTGGAGGACTTGGGCCAAGCTGCAACCGACTATTGGGCCCCGGACCCGGCGCAGATCGGATCGGCGGGCAGAATCGCCAATGGGCTGGCCCAGATCGTTCTCCCGTTGGCGGCCGCCGGCGGAAATCCGGCACTGCTGGCCGGCAACGAGGGGCTGGAAACTCCCGCCGCGCTGGTGAAGCAGGGCGTAGACGCACGCACGGCAACCGGGTTCGGCGTCGTTTCGGCGGGCGCAACGATGCTGGGCTTCAAGGTGCCGGCCAGTTTCGGCACCACACTGCTGCAGCGCTTGGGCACCGGTGCTGCTGCGAACCTCGCCGTCGGAGTGGCCACCAGCGCTGCGCAGTCAGGCGCCCTCAAGGCAGGCGGCTACGACAAGCAGGCGGAAGCCTACAGCCCGATGAACGCCGAGGCGCGAGCCGTGGACGCGCTGACCGGCCTGGTGTTCGGCGGCATTGCTCACGCGCAGGCGCCCAAGGTGACCGCTGCGCAGCGCGATGCCGTCCTGACCGCGGCGAACGCCAAGCACGTCCAGGTGGACACCGCCCCGGGCCTGCCGGTCGATGAGGCTTCCAACGGCGCGCACCAGGCTGCGCTGGCGTCGGCCATCGGCTCCATTCTGCGCGGCGAGCCGGTGAGCATCGCCGAGTCCATCAACGCGGCCGAGTTCCTGCCGGTACAGCGCCAGGGCATGTCTACCGACCCGCTGGCCACCTACACGCTGCCGCCGGTCGAGTACGGGGCCTATCGCCGCGCGTTGGAGTCCGGCGGCGACCCGAACGCGACCAACGGTCGCAGCACGGCGACCGGTATTGACCAGTTCACTGCCGGCACCTGGCGGCGCATCGTGGCGCAGACCCGCCCAGCCTGGGCAGAGGGATTGAACGACAACCAGATCCTGGCCGCCCGACGCGATCCCACGAAGTCGGGGCAGATGGCGGAGGCGCTGGACGACCAGAACACAGCTGCGCTGGAATCGGCCGGCTTGGAGCCCACGGCCCACAACCTGTATGCCGCCCACCATTTCGGGAGCGAGGGCGGCGTCAAGTTCGCCCGGGCCGCCGATGACACGCCGATGTCGCGCATTCTGTCGCGCGGCCAGTTGGAAGCGAACCCGTACCTCAAGGGCAAGACCAAGGGCGAGGCGATCGCCAACTGGGACGCGCGGGCCAAGCGCGCCGGCGTCGGCATTCCTGAGCCTGTCCGTGCTGATGTGCCGGCCGAGACTGCCGCCGTGGCCCAGGTGCCGGTCCAGATCCCAGCTGCGATGACCGGGACCGACGCTGCCCAGGTCATCGAGCAGCGCCTGTCCACGCTGGACGAGCTGGCCACCACCGGCCGCCTGCAGCCCGAGGAGGTGACCGCGCTGCGCGCAGAGGACCAGAGCTTGGTCGAGCTGATCCGCCGGCAGGAGCAGCTTGCCCGCGACAACATCCTGCCGGCCGATCCCCGCGAGCGGCTGGCCCCCTCCGACCTGGAGCAGCTGAGCGCTCGTCGCGTGGAGATCCGGCAGGCCATTGAGCAGTCCAATGCCGCAACCGGTTACGCGACCGTCGCGCGCCAACTGCGCACCAGGCTGGAGAAAATCGACCAGGACTCAGACCTGATCGGGTTGGCGGAGCGCATTACTGGCCGCACGCCGCGCGCGGAGGCCCCCACGCGCCCCGTACTCCCTGACGCCCGCCCGACCCCCGACGTGGGTATTGCAGCGGTCCCTCGTGGCCGCCCGGGCCCGTCTGCGCGTGCAGCAGCGGCTCTCGACGAGGCGCAGCCGCGGGCGACCCCTGATGTCGCTATGGAGCAGGGCGAGTCCGCCCCTGCGCCGCTTGGGGGCGTAGAGCCCCGGCCGACGCAATCCATGGCTGCGGGTGGCGACATTCCCGATGTCACCCAGCAGGCCGCCCTTGAGGCCGTGGCCGCATCGCCTGACATGCAAATCACGATGGACGACGGCACGGTCATGACCGCAGCTGAAGCCCTGGCCGCCGTTGATGCCGACATCTCACAGGCTCAATCGGACTCCCGCGGCTTTGCTGCCGCTGTTGCTTGCTCGCTGAGGTTTGCCTGATGCGCCCCGAATGCATTACCGCCGTCACCAAAGCTATCGGCCGCGCCTTGAACGCCGCCGAGATCAAGGGTATCGAGGATCGAATCAGCCGCCACATGCGGCAGAACGCGATAAAGGACCCCAACGGGGCCCTGAGCATGTCGCCGGAGCAGCGATTGAACGAAGCCGCCACCAGCGCCGCAAAGGAGCTGGTGTACGAGGCGCAGAAGAAGAAGCAGCGGGTTGCGCAGACGATCCTCGCCCATGACCGAATCCAGCGTCACCTGGAGCAGTTCCCCGATATGTTCGACGGCCTGGACCGGATGATTGCGTTCCATGCCGACGGGAAGGCGAACACCCTCTCGGTAGAGTCGCGCGCACGGGCGATCGAGCGCGACGCCCTGCGCCAGATGCTCGATACGCTGGAGGCCACCAATCCCAAGTTCTTCGGGCTGCTGGAGAATCCGGAGGGCGTGCAGATGTTGGTCAAGGAGCTGCACGGCCAGAAGACGGGGGACGTGGATGCCGCCCAGGGCGCGAAGGTGTTCCACGAAATCGCGGCCAGGCTGCGGGAACGGTTCAACCGCTCCGGCGGCGATGTCGGCCAGCTCGACGACTGGGGCATGCCCCACCACCATTCCCAAGCGCAGGTGGCCAAGGCCGGCCGGCAGCAGTGGGCGACCGACGTGCTGCCGCTGCTGGACCGCAAGCGGTACGTCAACGAGGACGGCACCCGCATGACTGACGCCGAGGTGGGCGACTTCCTCGGGCACGCATGGGCATCGATCGCCACCGGCGGGGTGAACAAGCTGGAGCCGGGGCGGGGCGGTATGGGTAGCGGGATGCGGGCCAACCGCGGCAACGAATCGCGGCAGGTGCATTTCAAGGACGGCGAGGCATACATCCAGTACCAGCAGAAGTACGGCGAGCGCTCGCTCTACGAGGTGCTGACCGGGCACATCGCCGGGGTGTCCAAGGACATCGCGCTCGTCGAGACCTTCGGGCCGAACCCTGACCTCGCGTACTCGCTATTCCGCGACAGGGCAGTCAAGGAGCAGACGCTCGCCGACCCCACGAAGGTTGGCCGGCTGCAGAAGCGCGCGATCAGCTCGGAGAACCTCTACAACTACGTCGCCGGGCGAACCCAGCCGGTGGCATCGGCGCGCCTGGCTGAGACCTTCGACACGCTGCGAAGTTGGATGACGGCATCTCGTCTCGGCTCTGCTGTTATCACCTCGTTCTCCGACGACGCCACGATGTATCTGTCGGCACACGTCAACAAGCTGCCAGCGATGCGCTTGTTCGCCAACGAGCTGGCCGCGCTCAACCCAGCGAACCGCATGGAGAAGCGCATGGCGATGCGGGCAGGGCTGGCGATGAACACTCTGCTGTCGTCGCTCAATCGGTTCGGCGCCGATACGTTCACCTCCGACGCGCCGGGCTTCCTGTCTGCCCTGTCCAACACCAGCACCAAGCTGGCAGGAGCGACCCTGCGCGCCAGTGGGCTCAACGCGCTGACCGAGGCGAGGAAGCGCGCCTACGGCGTCACCTTCATGCATGCCCTGGGCGCGGTGACCAAGGAACACAAGGCGCTGTCGGCGTTGGATGCAGCAGACCACCGCATCCTGCTCTCCAAGGGGATCACCGAGACTGACTTCACGGTGTGGAAGCGGGCGAGCCTGGAGGACTGGGGCGGCGGCAACGATGCAATGCTGACCCCGGATGCCATCTATCGCATCCCGGATGCCAAGCTGGCCGACCTGGGCAACCCGCAGAAGCTGCGCGAGGACGCCGCTACGCGTTTGCTGGGCGTGGTGCTGGAGGAAACCGACGTGGCGGTGATCGAGCCAGGCGCGAAGGAGCGGGCGATGATGATGTCCGGCCTGCAGCGTGGCACTTGGAAAGGCGAACTGACGCGCTCGTTCTTCCTGTTCAAGTCGTTCCCGATCGCCATGATGACGCGGCACATCCAGCGCGGCTGGTCCATGCCCACCGGGACTGGTCGCGCGGCGTACATCGCCAGCCTGATTGCGTCGACGACGGTCATGGGCGCGGTGTCGCTGCAGATCAATGAGATGCTCAGCGGCCGAGATCCTCGAGACATCACTGATCCCCGCTTCGGCGTGGCAGCCATGCTGAAGGGTGGCTCGCTCGGCCTTTACGGTGACTTCCTGTTCTCCGAGTCGTCACGGTATGGGCAGTCGCCTTTCGCCGCGGCCTTGGGCCCAGTGGCCGGCCTGGCCGAGGACGTCCTGAAGCTGACGCAGGGCAACCTGATGGAAGCGGCCGAGGGCAAGGACACTCACGCTGGCGCCGAAGCCGTGCGGTTCGTCAAGAGCAACACTCCTGGCGCGAACCTCTGGTACTCCAAGGCAGCGCTCGACCACCTGCTTTTCCACCAACTGCAGGAGTATTTCTCGCCTGGCTACCTGCGCAAGATGCGCCGACGCAGCGAGAAGGAGTTCGGCCAGAAATACTGGTGGGAGCCGGGCGAGGTCGTCCCCGATCGCGCCCCTGACATGGCCGCGATGGCCGGGGAGACTGCATGAGGCCCGATCAGAAAAAGCGCCTGGCCGAGGTGAGCGAGAAGTTGGCCGAGGTCGCGATCAACGATGCCGACCCGGCCAATTGGACCGGCGACGGAAAGCTGCTATCCCAGATGACGAAGGAGGAGCGCGGCGACGCCGCGTGGTGTCGGAAGACGGCCGTGCAGTCCGTGGCGCTGCTTGGCCGCCTGCAGCAGCTCCTGCGGGACGACACTGCCGGGAAGGGTGGCAATGACCCCGATCCAGAGGACGACATCCGCCGGGCGGAACAGGAAGCGGCGAAGATGCTCAAGCGGGTGGGGGCCAAGTCGCATGGCGCTGCCTGATCGCCTGCGGGTCCCGCCAAAGATCAGCTTCCTGGCGTTCTTCCACATGTGGGCCGAGTGCAGGCGCTGGGAGGTCCCAGACCTCCACATCCGCGCGTGTGTTTTCCTGCAAGAAGCCTGGATCAGCGATTCGACGCTGCTGCTGCTGATGCTCCCGCGAGGTCACGCGAAGTCGACCATCCTGGAAGTGTTCAATGCATGGATCTACTACTGCTGGGGCCTGACCCGGATCCTGCACCAGTCCGAGTCCGACGGCACCGCCCTGAAGACCAGTCGCGGCACCCAGAACGTGTTGAGGAACCACCCGCTCACCACGAAGCTGCTGCCGGCAAGTGTCGGCACCATCGAGCAGTGGTGGATCGCTGGTGCAGCCCTCAACGACGCGCGTAACGCCAGCATGTACGCCCGGGGCATCTTGTCCAACACCACCAGCTCGCGCGCCGATTTCATCCAGAACGACGACATCGAGGTGCCCGGCAACATCGGCACTCCCGAGGCGCGGGAGAAGCTGCGCTTCCGTCTGGGGGAGCAGATCCACATTGCTGTCCCGGGCGCTCCGAAACTCTACATCGGCACCCCGCACACCCACGACTCGATCTATGAGGACGTGAAGCGGCAGGGAGCAATGGCAATGGTGGTCCGCATGTTCGCCCAAGAGCACCGAATCGAAAAGGCCGAGCGCGGTCGTTACCCCATCGGGTTTGTTCCCGAGTACGTGTTCATGGGGATCGGCGAAACGGCGCGCCTGCTGCGCGAGGGGCTGGACTACCAGCTCGAGGGCACGGTGCTGCTGCTCGACAATCCGGCAGGGGCGCTGATCGACTGCTACGCCGGCGCAGCCTGGCCCGAGCGGTTCGACGCCGAGGAAATGCAGATGCGCCGCCAGCAGACGCGGACCATCGGCGAGTGGGATTCGCAGTATCAGCTGCACGCCAAGCCCGTCACACAGGTCCGCCTGGACCCGGCACGCATCGTCCCCTATGACGTGATGCCTACGGTCCGAAAAGCCAACGGCGCGGCGGCGATGTTCCTGGGCCCGGTCCAGATCGCCGGTGCGGCCGTGCGCTGGGACCCAGCCGGGGGCAAGCTGCGCTCGGACGTGTCGGCGGTGGCCGTCGTGCTGCAGGACCTGGTGGGCCGGCGTTACCTCCACCGGATCGCCGCACTCACCGGCGACGTTGCCGATTTCTCCCCGGACGGGAAAACCATCGTGGGCGGCCAGGTGTTTCAGCTGTGCGACCTGGTAGAGGAGCTGAACCTGCCGCGCATCGTCATCGAGACCAACGGCATCGGCACCTTCGCGCCTGCAGTGCTCAAGGCCGCGCTCAAGCAGCGGCGGCTGCAGTGCGGCGTCGCTGAGGAGATGGCCGTCCAGAACAAGAACCGTCGCATCCTAGAGGCGTGGGAGCCGCTGTTGATGGCCAACGGCCAGCTGTGGGCGCACGTGGACGTGCTGAAGGGGCCGCTGTGGGATCAGATGCGCGATTGGAAGCCGGCCGTCCAGAACCAGGCCGACGACCTCCTGGACGCTGGAGCGGGCGCCCTGACCGACACGCCTGAACGGATCACAAAAATAGTCGGGAACCCGCACATCACGGCCCGCGACGATTGGCGCACCAGCGCAGGGGACATTGAAGCCACCTTCGAGCGCTGAACGCCCCCGTTCGGAGTTTCGATGAAAGAGCAGATCACCAAGGACCTGGCCGAGTCGGCCGCCAAGATCGCGCCGGCGGCAGGCGTCACGGTGGGGACGTACACGCCGGGCTACACGCTCAGCGACGTGGCCGTCATCTGCACCATCCTCTTCACCCTCATCCAGACCTTCACGGTGGTGGTGAAGAACTGGGGCGACTGGAGCGCCTGGTGGGCTGCACGCTGGGTGACGGCGCTCCGCTTTGTCGCGTGGGTGCGCCGACGTGGCTGAGGACACTTCGAAGGGCAAGAAGGTGGGCTTCGCGGCCGCGCCGATCGCGCTGGTGCTGGCGTTGGTGGCCGCACTCGGCCAGAACGACTCCGCGCATGAGGGGCGGAAGTTCGTCCCTTACCGCGACTCGGCAGGCATTTGGACTGTCTGCGCCGGTATCACGGGGCCCGCCGTCGTGCCCGGCAGGACCTACAGCCCCGCCCAGTGCGAGCATTTGGAAACCACCTACGTGCGAACCATGCTGGGGCACATGGGCCGGTGCGTTCGCGGGGAGTACCAGTTCCACGAGATCAAGGCCTGGGGCCACTTCGCCTACAACGTGGGCAACAACGCGTTTTGCGGCAGCACGGCGGCACGGCGGCTCAACGCTGGCGAGCGCGTGACCGCGTGCGATGAGATGTGGAAGTGGCGCTTCGTGACCATCGATGGCGTCAAGCGCGATTGCGCGCTGCCCCAGTGGCGCTCGAAGTGCGGCGGCATCATTGCCCGCCGGCAGTGGGAAATGGCCACCTGCAGAGGAACCCTCCAATGATCGTGCTGACCCCGAGACAGTCCCTCCAGCTCGCCCTCGTGGTGGTCCTGGTGTCGATCGGGGGCTGCTACTACCTGAAGGGCCGCGGCGACAACGCGACCGCCACCCAGAACGCCACCCTCCGCGCCGACGCCCGGGCTACCGCAGCCAGCGTCCAGATCAGCAGCGAGACCGCTGCCGCGATCGACGTGGAGTCCCACGACACCCGTACACGCACCGCTGCCGCGGTGGAGGCCATCAATGCGACACCTGCTCACTCTGACCCTGCTGCTACTGATGACGTCCTGCGCTTGGCTCGGGAAGCGCACGACCGCGCCATACGTTCCGCCTGCAGGGTGCAGCGAACGGGCGATTGCCCAGCGGCCGCCGGGGCCGCCGACGGTCGCTGACTGGAGGAAGTGGGCTGCAGCCTACGTCGGTGCGCTGGGCGCCTATGAAGACAGCGAGAACAAGCGCGCGGCGACTGCCGATTGCCTGGACCAGCATCGCGGCAAATAGTCGGGAACCCGCCCCCCTCCTGGCAGGAGCATTGGCGGCAGTCTCCAGCAGGTTGCGCGCATGACCGTCCCCGTTTACACCGGTCCCAACACGTCGATCGCCAACGGCGTCACCACGACGTTTCCTTACGGCTTCAAGATCCTTGCTGCGACGGACCTGCTTGTCGCGGTGAACGGTCTCCCGCGAACCCTGGGGACCCACTACACCCTGACCGGCGTAGGCAACGAGTCGGGCGGCAACGTGGTGTTCACGACGCCGCCTGCCTCCGGCTCTACCGTGACCCGGCAGCGGAACATGCCGTTCACCCGGGACACCGAGTACCAGAACCTCGGCGACCTCTTGGCGGCAACGCTGAACGCCGATCAAGACGCCCCAATCATGATGATCCAGCAGCTTGCGGCCGGATCGATGCAGCTTGTTCCGGACGAGGAGTCGGGGCTATTTGCGTGGGACGCCAAAGGCTACCGCATCGTCCGCGTAGGTGACGCGCTGCTGGCCACCGATGCGGCCAACATGGGGATGGTGTGGGCGTACGTCGAGCAGGTGCTGGGCGGTGGCAGTTCGGTGGGGGTCTCGCCTCGGGCCTGGTCCTGGGTGGGCAACGGCACTGACACCGACTTCCCGATGCCTGGCGCCGACGTCTCAGACCCGCTGTTCTACGACACGTCTGCCGAGACCAGCCCGAACAGTGGCGAGTATCTGGTGCTGCGCCCGGGCACGGACTTCACGGTGCTGACGGAACTGGATCCCGAGCTTTCCATGATCCGCTTCACGGTGCCGCCACCGGCCGGGGAGAGGGGCTTTACCGTCCTGCGCGGCTACGCGCGCCCGTATAACGGGCCGGCCCCGGTCACCTCCCTTGCCATGAACGTGGTCACCGGGATCAACTCCAACACCACGCTGGACCGTTCGTACCAGAACGCGCTGATCGTGATCACCTCCGCCACCGACATCACGCTCACCATTCGGGCCAACACCGGCGGTGGAGCCCCCTGGAAGGCCGGAGAGTTCTTCTCGGTCATGCAGTTGGGCACCGGCAAGGTTCGCCTGGCGATCGAACCCGGTGGCACCCTCGACGTTCCGGCCGACTTCCAAGCCGAGACCCGCGGGCAGCGCTGCGTGATCAGCGCCACCTGTCGTGGCGCGGACTCCGACTCTTGGGTGGCCGCCGGCGACCTGCTGCGCAACGTGGCTGGCCCGGACCTGCAATACGTGGCGATCGAGGACCGCAGCGTCCTGATCGGGACCAACATCACCGCCGGCACTACCAAGGCGACGTTCGTCATGCCTTATGGCCTCAAGCTCCGCACAGTTGCCAACGCCGGCTGCTATGCAGGCCTGGCCGTGGCGCAGGCGGCCGGCACGGTGTTGACCGTGGACGTGAACCGAAACGGGGTCTCGATCCTCTCCACGCGACTGACCTTCGACAACGCCGAGAAGACCACCTTGACCGCGGCCATTCCGCCGGTCTACGTGGACGGTGGCGACATGCTGTACGCAGGGGATGAGATCAGCATCGACGTGGATCAGATCGGCACCGCGCTGGCCAAGGGCCTGACGGTCTACCTGGTGGGCGAGAGGATCTCCTGATGGGTGCGCGTTCCTTTGATCGCCCCGACCTGGACCAGCGACGCAAGCTGCTTGCGCTTTACGTCACCGGGCCGCTGCTGTCGGCCAAGCCCTCGCTGGCCTACCGCGGCACGTTGCAGATCCACAATCAGATTGGGGCGTGCGCCGTCGAACAGATCGACGGCGACCAGCTCCCGCCAGGATCCAGCCTGTCTGTCGAAGGCGACAAGGTCGTGATCACCTGGCCGGCCTACCAGGCCACCGGCGTTGTGCCCATCTTCAACGGGAACCTCGAACAAGGGGACGTTGGCTGGGAGAAGGGCGCGGGTTGGGCCATCGAGAATGTCGGCAGCGGAAACGATGGACGCGGCAGCAAGGTTGCGGTTTACCGCGGCCAGGGCGAGTCGGTCATGGAGGGGGTGAATTATTACCCCTGCACCGTGGGCCAACCGTTCAATGCCCAGCTCGACGTCCAGCAGGGCGCCAGCAGCGCCAACAATGTCGGGGCCTGCGTCGGGGTCCGGTTCTACAACCAGCAAAAGCAGCTGCTGGTGGAGCAGCGCGGGAACATGGTTTGGTCCGGCGAAAACGGGCAGTGGCACTTTTCCAACCTCGCGGCCGAGCCGCCGCCGGGCACCGCCTTCGCCCGCCCCGTCTACATCGCCAACCGGCGCCGGGAGAACAAGCGCTTGTGGGTGGACGACGGCACATGGACCCTGCAGGCGGTGGTCGGGATCAACTTCGAGCGGGACTTCGCACTGACCCTCCGCGTGCGCGATTCCGGCGGGCGCAGCTTCACCTGGGCGGGTACGCTGCGGGTCAAGCAGTACGTCAGCCCGGTGCGCTTCGACCTCAGCACCGCTCCCGCCGATGGCCTGATGACTCTGCAGCTGGACGGCACAGCACCCAGGGTCGTCTCTGGTAGCGCGTTTGTGATTCGCGCGGTGCGAAGCTCCGCATTGATCCCCAACGGTGATTGGTATTTCGAGTCGGACACCCGCGGGATCAACTCCGGCGGCGCCTACCTCTGGGGGCAAATCGGCGTGGTTCGGGCCTCGACGTTCAACAACGCCGTGCAAATCGGCACGGGCGCCGGCACGGCCAACGCTGGCGGGCCCTCCTTGTCGGCCGGTGAGACGTGGACCTGGTATCCGCACGTGTATGCCAGCTCCTTTGTGGGCTCGGCGTTCGTCTGGGATCCGGGCGCAATGAGGTTGATGCGCCTGCGCCACCGGATCACGGTTTCAGGCGGCGTCGCCTCCTATCAGATTGCGGTTCAGGACGGCCCTTGGATTCCCGTATTCTCTGGCCTGGCCGGCCCGTTCGCAGCCGCCGCCTCCGTGCGAGGACTCACGGACGTGCCGTCAGACCCGGCCAACCTCTACGCTCAGGCGCGCCTGATCAGCCTGCCCACCGAATTCGCCTACGGCATGCCCTCGGGCTGCGAGCCGCTGGCCGGAATCGTGGCGTCGTGACCGGGGGAGCGCTGCTCTCCCCGCGGTCTTCAGGCGACGGGCTGCTGCCCGATTGCGTGGCGTCGGCCAGCCTGCAGCAGGGACCAGATCCAGCCTGATCCCATGACAAGGCCGGCCCAGGTCGACAGGTCATCCGCGTGGGGGGTGAAAGCCCCCACTTCGTCCGTCCATCCCCAGTTCCCCGGCATCCAGGACAGCAGCATGCCCACGCCGGCCATGGTGATTGCCACGGCAGCGGCCCATGCCAGCACCTGCAGGATGATCCCGACGGTGCGCCAGCGGCCTCCCGGCACATACAGGGCGCGGACCCAGCTCGGCACCAGCCAAGCCGATACCTGCAGGTGCAGGAAGGCCAGCAGGCACAGCGTGCCCAAGCCGTAGACCACCGCCATGACGTTCTCGTGCACCACCGCCGCTCCCTCCGTGTCAGCCGGGCGAAGTGTACCCCGGCCATGTGGGCAGTTCACCCTTGCTAACGAGCCGATCAGGGCGCACGAAAGGCACACGGCACCCCGGCAAGCCTTGTGCCGCAACGGGTTCCGTTTCCGATAAGCGGCACCAAATACGAAGAAGGGCAGCCTCGGCTGCCCTTCTTTCTTTGTGCCTCGCGACAGTCTCAGATACCTAGGCCAGCCTGCCGCCTGTATGCACTCAAATCCACAGACTCTCCAGCGACGATGCGGTCGTAAAGCTGCTTCATCGCATCGGGGGACGTGCCCTTATCAAGGAACCGGAAGGCGGACGCACCCACATACTCATGCAAGGCCTCGAAGGTCATCCATCGACGCCCCTCCGCCTCAGCCACCTGGCCGGTGGTATTCGATCCGCCGAAGATGTCCACGACGAGGTCGTCGGGGTCGGTCAGCATTCGGATGAAGAACTCTGGCAGCTTCGCGGGGAAACGCGCGGGGTGCCCTTTGAGGCCGGCCACCTTGCAGCCAGACAGGTACTGGCCGTTGGACTCGGAGTTCGGAATCTGTAAAAGGTTGGGAGGGATTGCTCCACCGTTGTCCTTCGCAAAGCCTTTGCCGATGTCGTGCCCCGACGGGCGGACTTTGGGGGTGTAGAACTTGTCCGGGTCCTCGATCAACTTCTTCATGCGGTCGCTATACGGCGCGAGGACTTTGGTGATGTCCGACTTCGGCCACTCGGTCTTGCTGAACCACCAGACCGTGTTGATGGAGTCCTTCACACGCAGCTTGCGCTTGTTCACCCACTCGATCGGGCTGGGCAGCTTCGACGGATTGAACCAGTAGAAGTCTTCTGCGAGGAAAAAGCCCAGCTCATCGACCATCCGAATCATCACTCGGAAGTTGTAGAGGCTGCGAGCAGGAACGCCCTTCATGTACGCACCCCCGAAGTCCACGACGAAACTACCGTCGGCCTTCAGCTTCTGGTGCACCAGCTTGGCGAAATCAAGGAACCAGTCGATGTACTCGTGCTGGTCAAGGTTGCCGTATTCCTTCTGCCGCTGCAGCGCGAACGGCGGGCTCGTCATTACAAGGTTGATGCTGTTGTCGGGCAGAGCGGCTAACAGTTCCCTAGAGTCGCCGACGTAGGTGGCGCCCTTGGAAGTGGTGTAGGCGGGGGAGAAGTTATCGATCATGCTGGGCGCTACTCATAGTCTGTAGATTCATTGTCATCATGCCCTGATTATCCCGCGCATGAAGAAGAAGTTAAAGCCCTCTGAGACGAGGCGGCGTTTTGCCTCAAATCTGAGGAATTCGCGGGAGAAGCTTGGACTGTCGCAGGAGGCACTGGCCGACGCGGCGGGCTTGCACCGGACTTATGTGGGTTCGGTGGAAAGGGGTGAGCGGAACATCTCTATCGACAACATCGAGCGGCTGGCATTGGCGCTGGACGTTTCTCCCGCATCACTGTTGGAGGAACGTAAGTAATGACACTGAAGCCGCACGACGACTACAAGCGCTTGCAGGCCGCTTGGCCATCCGTTGAGGAATACCAGCGGCTCGCGACCGAGCACGGCATTGATGACATCTTCCAGGACAACGGTGGCAAGCTGCTGCAGGTTCTCCTCCTTCTGGGGCTTCGCATCATCCCCGGACGTGAGGGCAACGACGCAGTCGATGCAGATGGTCGCGAGTACGAGCTGAAATCGGTCAACATCGAGCTGACCAAGGGCTTCTCGACCCACCACCACATGAACCCCGTCATCATCGCCAAGTACCGGCAGGTCCCCTGGGCGTTTGCCATGTATCGACATATCGCGCTCCAGGCCGTCTACCTGTTGGAGCCCGCAGACCTTGAGTTCTACTTCCAGAAGTGGGAGCAGAAGTGGCATGCGGACGGGGGCAAGGACATCAACAACCCGAAGATTCCCGCTAAGTACGTCATGGAGCATGGGCGTCTTGTCTATGGCCAAGCGCCTGACCTCTCGACTCGGCGTCGCGTGCAGGCCACTCCAGACGATGCCGCGGGCTTCGAGCCTGACGAGGTCTAATAGAGCAGTCCACGGTCTCACCAGGTGAGCCGTGTCGAGTCCAAGGCCGCGCGGCCTGATACCGAGCAGCCCGGACCGAACCGGGCGACTCGGGCTCACCGGGGAGCCCGGGCAAAGTGTTGGTATCAGCGCGAGAACAGCTCGTGCACTATTAGGTCTGTCGGCGCCACCAGGCGCGCGCCGCGTTCGCCGAAATCGTGGGAGCGAGCCAGAAGCAGCTCTGGGGCTGAGGGAGAACAGCATCAAGGCCGTGCGACGCACCCCCTGCGCACGGCTTCTTTTTTGCTCGTTTCGCTTTGCGGATCATGCGCTTAGGAATCGACGAACAGCCTGAACGCGTTTTTCGGCTCCGAAATCGTTTTAGGATTTTCGGCGCCACCCTGACCCCGCCGACATGCTGCTCTGTTGCGGGGGAGACGTTCGATTCGTTGTCGGTGAGAAATAAGCTGTGCAAGTTGCTCAAATTGTTCATAGATCAATAGAGCTAAGTAAAACAAAGAAAAAGCAGCGAACAGCTTTGCGCACGGCTTCGGAGTTGCCCTCGAGAATGTCGTGCTGCATGCCGAGTGCCCGCCGCAGCGAGATGACCTGCATCGACCCGGTGCCGCGCCTGGACGCGGACGAGTGGGAGCGCACGTCGCAGGAGTACGAGGGGCGGCGCGAGCATGGCAGCGTCAACCGAGGGAGCTGAAAGCCCTGCGGCCTTCAGTTCCCCGCCTCAGTCGACTACTGGTCTCTCTTAATCTGAGAGATTCGCCCAGCAGACAGACCATACTTTGCCGCTACATCCTTGTTGGGAGTGCCAAGGCGCAACTCCGCAGCGATGGCCGCATTCCGCAGTTCCATCACATTCCGTTCCAGCGTATCGATCTGCAGTGACTGAACTGCAAGTATCTTCTCGTGACGATTCACGTCAGAGCGGATCTGCTCTTGAGCCTGCGCGAGCTTGGCAACTGCTTCCGCAATCAGGCTCTCAGTGGACTTCTTCTTTCCCATATCTCTAATTTCCTGTGTGAACTGCTGCCGGGATGGCAAATTTAGTGTAATTAAATTAAATAACTGAAGTCAACCGCCCGACGTTCCATCGGTGGGTGGCGCGATGCCAAGCCCATGATTCGCAAGCCGCAGCGACCGCGGCAGATCCGAGGGAAACACGTCCGGGAAACGATGGCGTTCGCGCCCAACGCCCCGCGACACATTGCAGGCATCCGGTCAGTGCATTGGCGCGCAGACCACCCCACGGCTGGGGATGCGCTCGTGACAGGCGACCGGAGGACTACAACCTCACAGGAGCCAACGAGCATGAAGATCACCCTCAGCGACACCCCCCTCCTCAGCACCCAGCAGATCGGCGAGCTTGCCTCGACCCTGGACCTGCTGCACAAGCGCACCCTCGCCGCGATCGAGCGGCTCAACAAGGACATCGCGACCCGCAAGCAGCAGATCGCCGCGCGTTGGAAGAGCGCCCCCGGCATCGGCATGGCCGACGTGGCGCGCTTCGCCCAGCACGAGACGCTCGCCAGCGTCCGCGAGATCAAGGACAACTCCAAGGCCGAGCTGGACAAGATCCTCAAGGAAGCCGGCGCACCGCACGCGCAGCTCGTCGGCCAGCGAGAGTTTTACGACTCCCCGGCGAAGGTCTTGGCCCGCGCCGCACTGGGCGACCCGAAGCGCACCGAGTACCTCCAGCAGCTCCAGCACGCAGGCCCCGCCGAGCTCGGCCACATGGCCCAGGTCGCAGCCGGCACGCGCAACGTAGCCTTGGCCTCGGCCGTGCTGTCCCTGATCGACCGCATGCCCAGCAAGGACCGCCCGGTCGGCCCGGTCGAGCTGGCGGCGGCGATGAAGTATGACGACTTCCTGAAGGTGCAGGAGTACATCAAGCTGGGCGACACGCGCCTCCAGGGCATCCTGGTCGCCATCCGCACCTGGAACGCCGGCAAGTCCAACCCGCTCGGCTCGGCGCAGCTCGCCATGCGCGAGCGGGACATCGACCACGGCCTGATCGGGGGGGCGACGGCGATGACTGACCGACGCGCCCACTACCCACCGTGCCACCCGGCGATGCTGGCACTCGCTGCCCTGGTCGCGGCGATCCAGCACAGGTGCGACCCGTTCCCCGAGCTCGAGGCCGCCGCCGCCCGCAACGGCGTGGCCGTCGGCTCCGAGGAGTTCGACGAGGCCGCGGCCCTGGCCGGGCAGCCCTACTGCCGCGCGCTGGACCTGTACGTGGACCGAGACACCAAGCGCAGGGTGGACGCCTTGGGGGCGGGGATGGCGCACCTGGCCTTCCTCCCGGCCTGACCCGAGCAAATCCGGCCGGGTTGGTTAGGTGCGCAGAGGGCAACGGATGGCCCGGCCGTGTTTCGGAGGGGATGTCGTCATGGCATCCCCTTCATTTTCATGATCCTTTTGGAGGATCACTCACTACTTGGGCATCGGAAGGTAGCGTTTCATCTACTTCAGTGGCCGGAGGTGCGGGGTCGTCAGCCGACTTACGAAAGGCGTTGCCCTTGTGCGCTCTCGCGACTGACATCTCGACGATCCTCTCGATTACGCGCTCTGGCGTGTTCCATTTCATCACAAGTCGACCAGGATCCATTCCATACTCGGCAACGATGTCTCGAAGTTGATCCAGGGATAGCTTTTCGAGTGCGCTACGTAGGCCCGATTCGCTGTCGCGTGCGACCTGAACAGGATCGAGCACGGCAGGAGCGCGCCGATTCTTCCCGCGCTTTGCCTCGTTAGCATCCACTTGTCTTGGGCTCTCTGCTCTTGTTGACTTGCGCCTACTTGATGCCGAGTCCAAGGTGTCGGTAAGTGCAGCCTCGAAGTCAGGGTTCCGCTCCGCCTCCTCGATCACCACACGGATCAAGCGATTGAGTGTGTTTCTAAGACTCACGACTCTCCCTCCAGATCGCTCCAAATCTCCTGAGCCAACTCGATGAAGGTCGAGGTCAGACCATTTGGATCGGAGCCGTACTTCTGCCTAAGCGTTCTTTTGTGCGCGGTGTACTCCGCTGCCGCCGACGCTGTGTTGGTTTGCTTGATCTTCGTCGCGTACACATCGGGGAAGTTTGCATCAGTCTGGAGTTGCCTCAGTACGGTGTTGTGCACCGTCGAGTTGGCTTGGTACTTGGTGATGACGATACCCAATGGGTCAATCTCCTCACCAATTGCCTTTGCGAATTCACCAACGCGGGTCACGATCTGAGGGATACCGTAGGTCGAGAGGTGGTCAGGAATAGTCGGAATGATGTAGGCGTCCGACAGGCGTAGACCATTCAGGGTGACGATGCCCAAGTTCGGCGGGCAATCGACAATGACGATGTCGTAGTCATCAAGTCTTGATTTGACTGCCCGCCAAAGAAGTTCGACAGGGTTCACGGCGTAGAACTTCCCTGATGGCGCGGACGCGAGTTGATCCTGCACATCGATCAAATCCAAGCTCGACGGCAGTAGGTCGATGGTCCTGGCCTCATGGACATCGCCTACCCGCTTCTGAAGCGTGGCGTCCAGGTCGAACTTCTTTACATCAGGATTCATTGCGTCCTTAAACAACTGAGCGAGCGTGTGCCCTCGGTCGTTCAGCTCAAGCCACTTGTCTTCCCCAAGCAACATGATGGTTGCATTGGTTTGCGGGTCGAGGTCGATGACCAAGACCTTCTTCCGCATCTCTGCTGAGAAGACTTCTGCCAAGGCTACGGACGTAGTCGTCTTCGCCACACCACCTTTCAAGTTGATCGTAGAAATCACATGCGCCATCGGAGTATTCCTCTTGTTTCGCCTTAGCCAAGTTCGAATTTGCGATCGCCGGAAGATCGGCCCAGAACCTAGCTCCGTAACCGGAGTAGGGAAGTCGGCCGCCCGCACCCGCCAATTGGCGACTGCTTGACGCGACACCCCGGCTATCTCGGCGATCTCCCCTATCCCCACCAACTCATCGGTCTGTTCAGTCACGCCCATGCCCTGTGAACATCATTCACAGAATCAGTGTACAACGTACACACTGATGGTCAAGGGGGGCTCCCGGATCGGGGGAGCTACGACCTAATGCCTACGTGCCCACCAACATGTAGGAGAACGCCATGAAGCTGGAAGAACTGCCGACAAAGGAACTGCTGGTCCTGCACAACCGTATCGCCGATAAGCCTGCGGGTCCCAAGACCTTCGCGACGCGGACCAAGCTCGTCACCCGGATCGAGCAGGTCGCAGCCGAAAAGAGCATCGATCTCGCCTCGTTCGGGCAGCCAAAGAAGCCTAAGGCGACCGCGCCGCGCCCAGAGCCGACGGCAGAGGCCACCGAAGCGCCAGATGCGACCGAGAAGAAGCCCCACGGCAAGGGTATCGGCGCGCGCGCACGCGCGATTCTGATGGACCCTGCGGGCTACCCGCACGCGCTGGTCGCCGATATGGTTAACGCGAAGATCGATGGCGCGGCGGCAACTGAGAAGTCGGTGCGCTGGTATGCCAACGACATGCGCAAAAAGGGTGTCGAAGTTCCGCCCCGTCAGAAGCACCACCCTGCAGACATGGACGAAGAGCAGTCCGCAGAGGCACTGTCCACCGTTTGGGTGGTCGAGCCCGCGCCATCCGACGACTGACGCCGCTCTCCCGCCGTGTACTAAAAGAGCCACCGTGACGGTGGCCCTTTCGTTTCATGCGCTTGTGCGCGATTGCGTCCTGACGGTGGATTAGGTGGCCAGTCTAGGCGGCCACGTCCCGGCCTCGTGAACGAGTCCCAGCATGTCGAGGATGTAGCGCGACGCCTTCTCCTGATGCGCGCGAAGGTGGTCGATCGAAGGGTGGAGCTAGCCCATTGTGACGCCGCCGCTTGACGCGCTGTGGTTCAGCAGGAAACGCAGCTCCAGCAGTGGCACGCCGGACTGCAACGCGAGCGATGCGTATGCGTGCCGCAGCGCGTGGCCGGTGAGGTCGCCGAGTTCGTGCTGCTGGACCTCGGCCACCCGGCCCGACGCCGAATCGGCTGGGAACAGGTAGGGCGTCTTGCGTCTCACGCCGTCGGCGTTCGTCTCGCGGTGCGCCAGTAGGTCGGCGAGCGCCGACGACAGCGGCAGGTCGAACTTCTTGGCGCTGCCGCCCTTAGGGTTCGGGATTTGAAGAGAATCCTCGCCGAGGTCCGCGCGCTTCGCCTCGCATGAGGCCGTCCGGCGCATGCCCGACAGTAGCATGAAAAGTTGCAGGTCACGGCGTACAGGGTTGCCCAGCGACAGCACCGCCTTGCCCCAAGTTCTGAGCTTCTCGGGACTGGCGTCTACCTCGCGTCGGCGTATCCCGTTCATGTCCACGTTGCCTACGGGGTTGGGTGGCAGGTCCGGGAACTCCCGCAGGGCACGGTTGTAGACCGAGCGCAGCACCCGCATGACGTTGTCGCCTGAGGTTGCGCCGCTCCTCTCGGTGATCCGACGGTGACGCTCGCGCACGCCCTGACGATCAGCACCGATCTCGGCCAGTGGCTTGTCGAGCCAGTCTTTGAGGTAGTAGGTGACGTGGTACTCGTAACCGCTGCGGGTCTTGTCGGCCAGCCGCCGAGAGTTCAGATGCAGATCTAACCCCTCACGCAGGGTGATGCCTCGCTCCCGGGCCTTACGTCGCTCCTGGTTCGGGTTGGTGCCGCCCCGCATGCCTACCAGCGTCTGCCGGGCGGCATCGCGGGCCTGCTTGGCGTCCATCGCTGGATGGTCGCCAAGCTTCGTCCTGACTTGACGCCCGTTGACGAGGGACTGGACGTAGAAGCTGCGCTTGGTGGGGGTGATGATGAGGTAAAACCCCCTCATCTCGGTGTCGGCGTACAGGACCGACTTGCCCGGCTCGGGCCGGGGTGCCCTCTCGACGAGGGACTGGGTGATCTTCGGCTTCATGTTGGCTCCAGGTAACGGGGCCACGGCTCGGACACGATTTCGCACCACAAGGTGCCGTGTTCAGACATGCCGTTTGTGCCCCTGAAGCCTCATTAAGTCGCGGTTTTTCCTCGGTGTAAGCGGCCTCAGACCATCCGATTTCAAATCATGGCATGCTATCGCGTGCCGACTTGTAAACAGTAGGTCATCCTTTCGATTCGGATAAGCGGCACCAAGGCCCCCATTCTGGCGCTTCCTGCACCGCCCCGTTCTGCCACGATTCGGAACGAAATCAGCGACTTGCCATCTTCGCATTGCTCTTAGCCGCCCCGTAGTTCCCCGTACCGAAAGGCACACGGGCACACGAATTGGCACACAATGCGCCCATGGCATCCATTCGACCCCTCGGCAACCGCTACCGCGCGTTCGTCAAAGTAGACGGCCGGCGCGCCACGAAAGTGTTCGACACCAAGCGCGCGGCACACGCTTGGGCACAGGAGCAGGAGGCGCTGCTGACTGGCACCCAGCTGCCGGACAAGACCCTGGAGGAAGCGTTCACCAGGTACTCCGAAGAGGTCACGCCCAGCAAGCGTGGCGGGCGATGGGATCGTGTGCGAATCGCCCGGTTCAATCGCGAGGACAAGATCGCCAGGCGCCGGCTTCTGGCCCTGTCATCTGCCGACCTGGCCGAATGGCGCGATGCTCGCCTGAAGCAGGTGAAGCCCGGCACGGTCGCCAGAGAGATGAACCTGATAGCCGCGGTGTTGGAAGTCGCGAGGCGCGAGTGGGGCTGGCTGAAGGAAAGCCCGATGCGCGATGTTCGCCAGCCGAAGAAGCCCAAGGGCCGCGCGCGCCGGATCTCACCTGAGGAAGTCGAGGCGCTGGCCAAGGCGTTCGATGTGTGGGATTCGCTGAAGGTGGAGACCCAGCGCAATCGCATCGGCCTAGCGTTTCTGTTCGCGCTGGAGACCGCGATGCGGTCAGGCGAGATATGCGAGCTGCGGTGGACCGACGTGCACCTAGCCGAGCGCTACATCACGATCCGTACCAGCAAGAATGGTGATACCCGGGACGTGCCGCTCACCGCGCGCGCTGTGCAGATCCTGCGCGCGCTGCCGCTGGGATTCGCCCCGGTGTTCGGGCTGTCGGCGTCGAAGCGTGACGGCCTGTTCCGCAAGGTCCGAGACGGCGTTCCCACCATCAAGGACCTGCATTTCCACGACGCGCGCGCGGAGGCCATCTGGCGCTTGTCTAAGAAGCTGGACGTGTTGGAGCTGGCCCGAGTTATCGGGCACCGGAACCTGTCCAGCTTGCTGATCTACTACAGGGCCACAGCCTCCGAGCTGGCTAAGAAGCTCGGCTGATCCGGGCCTCGTCGTCTGCCCAGGCCACCACTGCCTCGCGGTTCCACAATTTTTTCGACCCGATGGCCATCGGTCTGGGGAAACTGCTGCGCACCGCGACCCGCTCCAGGAAAGCGCGACGGTTGATCTTCCCTCCGCGCGTGGTCAGGCCCAGGATGAAGGCGCAGGCATCGGCACTGAGCCACTCGGCATCACGGGCCATGGCGGCAATCGTGTTGACGTCGATTTCGTCAGCCATTGGCCTCATCCTCGGAGTCATGCATGCGCGCAGTGGCCAAGCCGGCGCGAAACGACTCGGCCATCTGTGCTGGCGTGTAGGCGGTGGTCAGCGCATCGGCGGCGCGGCCGATCAGCTCCGCGGCCAGCTTGTGGGTGCGGGTATTCCCGATGCCTTCGACGCTCAGGGTCTTTGCTGCCGATCGAAGCTCGGCGATCAGCTTCTCGCTATCTGAGCTGCTCATGCTGCGTTCCTCACGGCGTTGGTGATGCGCGCACGGTCGCGCGCGCTGAGCGTGTCCCACAACTGGTCGGTGGCGTCATCGAGCGCCGGCACAGCCACGTCCATCCAATCGCCCCAGACGTGCCCGCTGTCTAGCTCGGCGCGAGAAAACGGCGTGGATTCAAACACAACCCGGACGTAGGGGCTCCGATTCCGGGTGGTGTTCGGTTTGAGGACGCTGCGGATCTTCACCGGCCTGGCTTCATTGCCCGCGCGCCGCCAGAAGATGAAGCGGATGCTGGCCGGGGTAACCACGTTCCGGGGGCCGGCTGGTAGCGCCTGGATGGCGACAGCCTCAGCCGCGGGGCAGGCCTCCTTGCGGCCGCTGTCGCCGATGGCCATAACCTGGATCCCTTTCGCGCCGCGCGCTTGGTAATCAACCCCGCCCATTGCGACGCTCCTCAAAAAGGCGCTGCAGGCTCGCCACCATCCGCATGGTGCGGACGCGGGCATCTCTCATGGTGTCGTGGCGTCCTGCCTCGATCGAATGCTCGAAAGCCCATGCCGCCATTTCTTCCATCTTTCGGCCCGACTCACCCTCTGGCCACCCTTCGGGGTAGCCGGTTCGCTGGCGGCGGTGCTCGGCAAGGTCGACAACCCCTGAAGAGAGAGGCATTGGGAGCGGGAGCGACATGCGCCTCTGGCGCTGGCGGAACTGAATCACGTTGGAGGTCGCCATTAGCTCCGGCCTCCCGCCTGCGCGGTCGCGATCCCGTATTCGTTGTCACGGATCGACCTGAGATTTTCCCTTGCCTGCATGAGCAGCTCGTCCATGCCGATAAACAGGGAGTCCGCCTCGTCATACGTCAAGGTGGGGTAGACGGTAGCGACCTCGTCCTCTTCGCTCATGTTGTCGACATCGAGCTTTGACATGGCGTCGCGGTGGAGAATGGTCTGGATCGTGTGCGACGCGAGAATGCAGCGATCGACGGTCAGCAGGCGGTTTGTGATCGCCTGGTCCAGGGGGCTATCGTCGCGCCAGCCGCTGGTGATGTAGTGGTCGGTGATGGCCAGATGGGCGGGCCTCTTGTTGTCCAGTTCCTGGCTGACGGCTTCAGCAACGGCACGCGGGTCCAGCTTGGGGGTTACACTGCGCTTCGCCATGTTGGCTTCCTTGATCTTTGTCGTGATGGGGTGCGGCTTGGCAGACGGCTCGGGCGTTGGCGCGCTCGGGCCGTCACTGTTTTGGAGCGTCGACCTGCAGGTGACGCGGTGCGCGGATGACGAGGCGGATATGCCCGTCGCGCGCCTTGAGAACTACGGCTTCTATGCTGTCGCCGATGCGGATCACTCCGCCTTCCTTCTGATTTACGACCTTCGCGCCAGCCGGGGAGGCCGATTTGGCGCGCGTCAGGGATTCCTTACACATGAATCAGGTTTCCTTTATTCGCATTTGTGAAGTACGCTGTAAGGGTGCAGAGATTGCGCCCGATGCTTTTTCGGCCTGAAAAATAAGGGCCTGGTGATGCCGGACGATCTCGGCCACCCGCAGCGGCACAACTGCCGCTGCGAGGATCACCAGTGCCGCCCAGGCGATGGCAGGAACCCGCACGGGGGCGCTGTCTCTCTTCATGGTCAGTCCTCAATCCGCTGGTAGTAGGCAGAGCCATGCCGTGTGGCGATGAAGATGCAGCCATGCGCAGCCGAGACAGAAGTGAGCGAAAAACGCTCCCAGCGACCCCATGCATGGCGGCTTCGGATATGGCGAGAGAGGTTCTTGGCACGCATGGCTCAGTCCTCGCCGCTGATCGCGGCCTCCTTGCTGGAGTGAGAGGTCAATCCGTTGTGGGGGACGAAGCGGTAGAACTTGGTCGCGCCCTTGTTGGTCAGCACGTACGCATCCGGGAGGAAATCACCGGGCGTCGGAACCTTTGCTACCACGATCAAGGTGAGGAAGCCGACCTTCACGGCCTCACCGACTTCCCACACCTGCTTACTCCGGTTGATCACTTTCTACTCCCCATCTGCCGGCGTCGTGCCGCGATGGGTCTAGATTAGGAGAAGTGAATCGACTGCACAATAGGAAATGTAAATTTAGGCAGCGTAATTTTATGAACGCTGCCTAATTTTGTTCAGGTTACGCAATCTTCTTGGCGCTGTACTGCACGACAGCCTTGCCGGCGATGAACAGATCGTCCGGCGCCAAATAGGGAGGGAACAGGGCATTGGCGCTGACGATATAGACGCCGTCGGCCCGCCGCTGCAGGCCCTTGATCTGCGTCTCGCCTCCGATGTTGATCACGTAGATGGCGTCGCCGTCGTAGTAATTCACGCCCGTGTCCACCATCACCACATCGCCGTTGTCGATGATCGGTGCCATGGACGGTCCGCGTCCGGTGATCAGCTTGAGCCGGCCTGGCTGGGGGAGGAACCCGAGCTTCTGCCGGATGTCCCATTCCGCGTAATCCATGCTTCGGATCACCTCTGGATACTCTTCATTTACGATCCCCTGTCCCATGCCGGCTCCTCCTTCTAGTAGCTCGAGGCGAAGGTAGCCGGGCGGAGTCTCACTGGCCGAGAGGGGGGCCGGATCAGGGCCGTCGTCGATCGTACCCTCCCCACTGGCAAGCCATTCGGGGCTCACGCCCAGGGTGCGCGCCACCTTGAGCAGGGTCTCACCGCGGATGCTCTGCGACCGGCCGCTCAGCCATCCGTGGACGCTGGGGGCGGAAACCCCGACGGCACGGGACAGATCGAGCTGAGTGATGCCGAGCCGGGCCATTGCCGACTTGAGGCGCGATGCGAGATCCATAGGAATTAGGCGTGGTTAAGAGAATTCGCGAATCCTACACCGGATTGTGTTGCGCGGTAAATTAGGTGCTGTTAATCTGTCGATGGACCACCACCACCCACCTAATGACCATGACCCAGGAAGAAGAAGCGCAGGCGTCCGCTCTGATCGACGCTCTCGGAGGCACCGGGGACGTCGCCGCCCTCTGCAAGATCAGCGCCCCATCCATTAGCGGCTGGCGGAAGCGGGGAATCCCGCATCCGTGGCTGATGTTCTTCCGCGAGCGTTTCCCTCAGCACTTCGATGCCGAGGGGAACATCGCGATCGCAGCAGATCCGGGCCAGAGCCAGTAATCGGCCGGCCGGAGCCGAAGGAACGGCTCAGGCGCAGTGAAGGAGAGCGTGCATCCCGGGCGAGGTAGTGGCCGTTCGGGTGTCTGGCGCGAGAACCCATCGTCCAGATACGACGAAGCCCCCGCTGTCGGCCAGACATGTGCGGAGGCTTCGTGAGACCGAGGCCACTATGCCACACGATCACACCCCGGGTAACCCCGCCGGCGCACCGCGCCATATCAGCGACTGCATGCAGGAAGCCGTCGCACGCCTCACAGAACGCCGCGCGCGCCCGCTGGTCACCTTGGCCGAGCGCTTGCCCGACGGCCGCATCGCCGTCCTGGTGTTCGACCGCACGCGGCAGCACGACGAGCCCATGTACGACTTCTACTGCAGCGGGCCGGAGTCGGCGCTGACCTGGATCGCGCAGATGGCCGGCAAGTCGTGGATCACCACGGAACACCTGGGCGCTTTCGCGGCGCTGATTGCCGAGGCGTTCCCGCAAGGCACAGGGGCTGACCGTGGCTAATGCGACTGACGCCCGTATTTCGGTCGCACTGCCTGGCCACCCCAAGACGAAGAAGCTTGCGCGCCGGCTCGGCGCTGCCGGCCCGCTGTACTGCATCTACCTGTTCCTTTGGGCTACGGCCAACCGCAGTGACGGCGACCTGGCGGGCATGACCGACGAGGATATCGAACTGGCTATCGACTGGACGGGCGAGGAGTTCGCGTTCGTCCGTGGCATGGCCGAGGCCGGCTTCCTCGATGGCGAAGAGGGCAATCGCCGCATCCACGACTGGGACGAGCACAACCCTTGGGCAGCTGGAGCGGCGAGCCGCAGTCAGAAGGCGAAGTGGGCCAACCTGTGCAAGTACCAGGGGAAGGAGGAGGCCGAGCGCAAGATGCCGGCCTACGCAAAGCGCCTCCGTGATGCGAGCAAAGATGCCTCCGAAGGATCGAGCAAGGACGGCAAAGGTTCGAATGACGGTCCTATTGGGAGTCCTACAGGCGATCCTATTAGGAGTGGAAATTCCGATGTTGGGACTCCCCCATATCCATCTCCAATACCATCTCCATCTCCACTACCAAATCCATCTCCAGAAGATGAACCCACTGTCGTGGGTTTGTCCGCAGCAGGCGGCGGTGCCGCTGCTGATGACCGCGGCACCGATGGTGGCAACGATAGCCAGGACCTGCTCGGCAAGGTGCCGAGGAAGAATGGCCAGCCACCGTGTCCGCACCTGAAGATCATCGACCTGTACCACGAGATCCTGCCGGAACTTACCGAGGTCCGTGTATGGGAGGGGGACCGCGAGCGCAAGCTGGCCGCGCGGTGGAAGAGCGACGCGGAGCGGCAGAGCCTCGACTGGTGGAGAGCGTTCTTTGGCTCCGTCCGCGAGATGCCGTTCCTGATGGGCGAGCGCACTGGCCGTGATGGCCGGGCCTTTACCTGCACCCTGGAATGGCTGGTCAGCCCGAAGAACTTCGCCAAGGTGATCGAAGGCAACTACCTGGACGTGCGTCGATGATCCGCCACGACGAGAACGCGCAGACGTTCAACCTCGATGCCGAGACGGCGGTGCTGGCCGGCCTGCTGCTGGACAACGACGAGCTGGCCAACGTGCAGGACTGGCTGGCGCCGGAGGACTTCTACAACCCCGATCACTCCCGGATTTACGAGTGCCTTCTGGAGCTGTGCGGCGAGAACAAGCTCGCCGATGCGATCACGGCCGGTGAGTGGCTGCAGGACAAGGCGGGCGAAGATGGCCGGCGGCTGGCACTCCTCGCGAGCGGTATTGCAGGCACCGCGTACACCCGGGCCAACGTCGTTCCCTACGCCGAGGTGGTCGTCGAACATTCGCGCATGCGTCGGTTCATCGATACCTGCCAGCGGGCTCTGCAGGCGGCGACTGGACGCCGTGGTCACTCAGCGGAGCAGCTGGCATCGCATCTTTCGACCCAATTGGCCGACATTGCACCGGCTCGTGCGGTGGGCCCGACGCCTTACCGCGAGGTGGTGAAGAAGTTCGCCGCTCAGCTGCGCGATCGCCATTTGAACGGGACACCCATCGGCCTGCCAACGCCCTGGGCTGACGTGAACAAGGCCATCGGTGGGCTCCGCCCCGGCCAGGTGATCGTGATCGCCGCGCGCTCCAACATGGGCAAGTCGCTGATGGGCTTCCAGCTGGCTCGGTTCACCGGGCTGCGCGGACAACAGGTCATCGAGTTCTCAATGGAAATGGTCGACACCGACGTGGTTGCACGCGACGTCGCCGCGATGGCGGAGATCCCGCTGCAGTGGCTGGTCGGAAACGGCGAACACGCGTCTGCCGAGGATTCCGATAGCTATTGGGCCAAGGCCGCGCCGGCGATAGATGGGCTGATGACGGCGTCGGTGCTGATCGACGATGACCCCCAGCTCAGCGCACCGCAGATCGTGGCGCGCTCCAAGCGCGTGCACCGGCGCAAACCTGTCCAGCTGGTGGTGGTGGATCACCTCCACGAGATGACCTTGCCCGGCAAGCAGGACGAGGCACTGGAGCGGGGGCAGGCGCTCCGTGACCTGAAGGGCCTGGCCAAGTACCTCGACTGTCCCGTGGTGGTGCTGGCCCAGCTCAGTCGTGCCGGGGCGAAAGGGGAGCGACCGAAGGTGACGGACATTCGGGGCTCTGGCGGCATTGAGGAGGTCGCTGACGTGATCCTGTTCGTGCACCGCCCGGACGTCTACAACCCCACTGACCGCCCCGGCCTGGTCGAGGTGATCGTGGGCAAGGGGCGAAACATCCAGACGGGCGCCGTCGTGTCGTTGCGCAATGAGTTCCAATTCCAGCGCGCAGTGGACTGGGATGGACCGGCCTACGAGTTCGACGATCAGCCGCGGCAGCAGAAGCCAGCTACAAAGCCGCTCGGGCGAAAGCTGGGCAGCCGCGCCAACCGGGGTGGCAACGATGACTGACCTCATGCCGACAGGGCAGCAGGCGCTGCGCAACCTCGCCGACACCTACGAGCAGCAAGCCCGTCTATACGACCACCGCCTGTGGCGCGATCGTGGTCAGCGCTCCACTGTCGCAGAGACGTTCCGGCACGCAGCGTCTATCGCCAGGCAGCAAGCCTCGAAGCTGGAGCGCCTGGCCAAGCAGCTGGGGGAGGGCGGCAGTGGCAGCTGACCGCATCGAGCTGCGATTCCGCGCTGACCGCTGGCTCAAGGACCGGCGGCTGCGATCCTGCAGCCCAGCTGCGCGCGGCGTGTGGGTGGACGTGCTGTTCCACCTGCTCGCCCAGGAGCGCCCCGGCGTGGTGATGGCATCGGTGGCCAGGATCGCGAAGGACACGGGCGCCGATGTGGCAACGGTCAGGGAGCTGGCCACGGCCGGCGTGCTGCGTGGGTCGGATCAGCAGGGTGCGGAGTTCACCTGGGCACCGTCGCACGCAGGCAGGAAGGGCGAGCCGATCGTGCTGCTGTCGGTGGAGCAGGGTGCATGCTGGTACTGCCCCGAGCTGGTGAGGGAGGCGCATGTGCGCGAGCGGCGTACCGCCAGCATTCGTGGGGTGGTGCCCAATCGGCCACCAATGGCGAGCAATGGTGAGAGGAACCCAGCGCCGGTACTGGCCCCAGCCGATCCTGCTGCTGGTGCGCGAGCGTGTCTCGCCATGCGCAAGGCAGGGATCACCAGCACAGCACCGGGGCACCCATCGCTACTGGCAGCAATCGCAGAGGGTGCGACCGTGGAGATGTTCGCTGCAGCAGCCCGTCGCGGGGCAGTTTCTGGAAAGGCATTCGCCTGGGTTGTGGCAACGGTCAGGGGCGAATTGATGGGCGCAAATCGGTCCGCCTCGCGCGCGCGCGCGTTTGTCGGGGGCGGTGGGTGAGCAGACGGGGGGATGGCATGAGCAGACACGTCGTGAAGGACAGCCGCATCGACTGGTTCCAGATCCTGGCCGACCTCAACCGGCTGGGCGTCCCGGTGTCGTCGGTGTCACAGCAGACGCAGATCCCCAAGTCGACCATCCTTGGGTGGAAGCAGGGGGCGGAGCCCAAACACGCCGATGGCGAGCTGCTGATGGACCTGTGGATCGGGCTGACCGGCAACAACCGGCACCAGGCGCCAAGGACCTGAGGTGGGGGTAGGATGGGGCCCCGACCTTTCGCGAGCCTTCCCCGTGCCCAAGACGCCCGAACTCCGCCCGTTGGAAGACCAGAAGCACCTGCTCCCCGAGAAGCTGCAGCCCTGGTGGGCTGATTTGCTGCTCGCAAAGCGCGCAACGCGTATTGCCGGCGATGCTGAAGAAATGTCGACGCGGCTCAGGGAACGCGGCTTGGGGTTCATCGCCGCCCTGTACCTGTCGGAGCAAATCACGATTTCGGTCAGGGATGACCTGCGCGAGGCGCTGTTCGTGGCGTAGCTCCAGCCGCGTGGCCAAGTCAAAGGCTGTGCGAGAATTTCGGCTCTACCCAAGGAATAGGGATGGCGATGGCAGGTTTCCGCACGATCATGATGTTCATCACCTGGGCCATCGCGTTCGCGTGGGGTTTCGGGTGGCTGTCCTGGCCGTGGCTGGCCGTGTGCTTCCTGCTCGGCTGGGCGCGGGGCGTGCTGTTCGCCGGCGAGCGCGTCCCCGGTGGCGATTTCCAGCAGCTCTCCGATGACCAGTTCCGCGTGTCATCACGAGTGGTGTGGGTGAGCACCGCCCTCACGGTGCTGCCTATCGGGATATGGGGCGGCATCGGCAAGCTGGCAGCGTGGTTGATTCACTAGCCCTGCCGGGGCCCGTATCATCGTCAGCTCACGATGCTCTGCAGCAGCGACCATGCCTTGGGCCAGTTATCGAGCCCGGCATCCACGAGCTTGAGCACCAGGTGCTCGGTGGTCTTCCCTGGCAGCTTCTGCAGCTGGTCGAGGAAGGCCTTCTTTTCCTGTGGCGGGAGGCCGGCAGCGTCGATCCTGGCCTCGACCAGCTGCGTCAGCGAGTCCTCGTGGACCCTGATCGTCACAACGCCGAGGATTGCCCCGAGCCCGCCGTCGTCAGCGAGGAAGTCCATGCCTTTGGCGGTGATCACCGCGGCCAGTGGAGGATTGCCGCGCCCCTTCGCACCGTAGTACGTGGCGGCGATGAGCCCGTGCTCCTCCAGATAGGCCACGTTCGCAATGACGTGGTGAGGATTGTCCTGGTCGCTGTAGAGGAAGTCGGCGTTCACTTCCTGCGGGTAGTCCTCCGCGAGGCGGTCGAGCACGCGGCGCTGCACGTCCCTGTCGATCTTCATGCCTGATTCCCTCGGGTGGTAGTTAGCCCATCCTAACGCCGTGGGCGGACTGATCGGCCGCAGATAGTCGGGAATCCGCTTGGGCCGGCTCAGCACACTGACGCAACACCCAGTGAAGGAGCCACCCCATGCCCGCACCCGATCTCAAGCCACAGGTCCCCGGCGAGCCGCTGACCGATGCCGCGGCCGATCCCCAGGCCGCCAAGCGCGCCGAGCTGGAGGCAATTGCCGCCCTCAACGCCCCCGAGGTCATCGACGGCCTGGCCACCATGACCGGCGAAGAGCTGGCCCTCCTGCGCGAGATCGAAGCCGGCGGCAAGGGCCGCGTCACCGTGCTGGGCGCGATCGATGCGGCCCTCGCACCGCCCAAGGCCGCTGCCGGCCGCGATCAAGCCCACGCCGATGTGTCGCCCGAGCTGTCGGTGGTCGTGGCCGGCGCGCTGTTCGACTTCCTCGGCTTCCTGACCTCCCGCGACCAGGTGATCACCGCCGGCGCCAGCGAGGACCCTTCGGCAGTGAAAGAAGCAGTCGAGGAATGGGCGGCGGCCCGTGGGCTGCAACTGGACGAGCCGGCCGTGGCGGACTGGCAGGAGCGCGGCACGGAGCTGACCAGCCTGCAGGTGGGCGACCAGGCTGCAGGTGCTGCAGGTGCTGCAGGTGTGCGCAGCGGCGCAGGCGACCCGCAGCCGCGTCGCGCCGTGCTGACCGACCAGGGCTGGGTTGTGCCGGCGCCGGAGGCGAAGGGCTGACATGTGCTCGAACCGCCAAAGCGGCGTGGGCCGCGTGATGGCCGGGGCTGCCGGCGCGAAGCGTGCGCTCGATGCCGGGGAGAGCCGTGAGTCTGTGCTCACCGCCTTCCGCACTCCGGGCGTAGCCAAGGGCGCGACCGTCGCCCCGAACCCCGGCAAGCGCCTCCTGGCATCGGGTGGGCGCCGGCCACTGCTCAGCACTGGAGGCTGAACATGTGCAGCACCCGCCAAGTCCTTTCCCCGTCTGGCTCGCTGTTCAACAAGAACCGCAAGTACGTCGACCCGCTGGGCATCACCAAGACCGCCGTTGGCGACCCGACCGGCCGTATCCGCAAGGAGACGGCAAAGGTCGAGGCCGAGAAGGCCGCCGAGGCGAAGGCCAAGGCCGACGTAGCGAACCAGTACCCCAACGCCCTGGCCGCTGCTGCTGACGCGGCGAACGAAACCACCGCCTCCTCCCTCAACGCCCGCCTGAAGCGCCGCAGCGCGTTTGCGGTGAGCCTGTTGGGGCAGGGCGGCACGCAGTCGCTGCTTGCCAGCGGCGGAAGGAGCTGAGCATGTGCGGATCGAAGAAGGCCCCCAAGGTGGTCGAGCGCGACCTGGTGGCAGAGCAGCGGGTGGCCGAGGCCAATGCCGCATCGGAAGCGAACATGGCGCTGGCATCCCGCCGCCGCCGCCGGCGCGAGAGCAGTCTGCTGACCCTGGGAGCTGATGGCCTGATCGGCGGGGGCTCGACGCCCAGCCTGCTGGCCCAGGCCCAGGGCCGCGCCACCCTCGGGGGTGCTTGATGGCGACCGGTGCCGACGTATGCAAGCGCATGACCGAGCTGAAGGCCCAGCGGCAGCCGCACGAGAACGTGTGGCGCGACTGCTACGACTACACCTTCCCACTGCGGTCCGATGGTTTCGACGGCAACACCGTTGACGCGCAGCAGGCCCAAGCGCGGAAGGCGCGCATCTTCGACGGCACCGGGACGGACGGCTCGCGCACGCTGGCCTCGGCGATCATGTCCGGCCTCACCCCGGCCAACTCCCGGTGGTTCGAGCTGGACATCGAGGACGAGACCCCGGAGGAGAAGCGGTTCTTCGACGAAGCGGCCGAGACCCTGTGGATGAACATCCACCAGTCCAATTTCGACGCCGAGGCCTACGAGGGCTGCATTGACGCCGTGGCTGCGGGCTGGTTCGTCCTCTACATCGACGAGGACCGCGAGCGTGGAGGCTTCACGTTCGAGCAGTGGGCGATCTCTGGCTGCTACCTGACCAGCACCCGGCGCGACGGGCTGATCGACACCTGCTATCGCGAGCACACCATGTCGGCGTCGGCCGCGGTGGCCACGTTCGGCCACGACAACCTGAGCGAGCAGACCCGCAAGCTCGCCAAGGACAAGCCGGACGAGCGTGTGGCCTTCATCCACGCCATCGAGCCCCGGCAGACGTACGCCGTCGGCGCGCGCATGGCCAAGAACCTGCCGTTCGCATCGGTTGTGGTGGAGGCCAAGACCAAGCACTTGGTCCGCGAGTCGGGCTATCACGAGTTCCCGGTTGTCGCGCCGCGCTGGATGCGGATCCAGAACAGCTGCTACGGCGTGGGCCCGGTGTTCGATGCTCTCCCCGACATCCGCACCCTCAACGAGCTGAAGGGCATGCAGCTGGCCGCCGCTGACCTGGCCGTGGCCGGCATGTGGATCGCCGAGGACGACGGCGTGCTCAACCCGCGCACGGTGAAGATCGGCCCGCGCAAGATCATCGTGGCCAACTCGGTCGAATCCATGAAGCCGCTGTCCACCGGCAGCGACTTCAACATGGCCGAGTACTTGGTCAGCAACCTGCAATCGGCAATCCGCAAGATCCTGATGGCCGACCAGCTGCAGCCGCAGGACGGCCCGGCCATGACGGCCACCGAGGTCCACGTGCGGGTGGAGCTGATCCGCCAGCTGCTGGGGCCGATCTACGGCCGCCTGCAGGCCGAATACCTGCGGCCGCTGGTCGAGCGCTGCTTCGGCATCGCCTACCGAGCAGGAGTGCTGGGCGCGGCACCGGAATCCCTGTCGAACCGCGACTACTCGGTGAAGTACGTCTCTCCGATGGCGCGCGCGCAGCGCCTGGAAGAGGTGACGGCGATCGAGCGCCTGTACGCGTCTGCCGCCGGCATCGCGAAGGCCCGCGGCGACAACACCCCGCTCGACCGGCTGAACGATGCCGTGGCGATGGAGATCACCGCCGAGGGGCTGGGCGTGCCGAGCCGGGTGCTGCTCACGCCCGAGGAGTTCGAGGCAAAGCAGCAGGCGCAGGCCCAAGCCGCCCAGGCCGCGAAAGAGCAGCAGATGAGCGAGCAGGTCATGTCGACTGCCGCTGACGCGCAGATCCAGCGAGCGACCGCCGCATGACCGCCGCGAACAAGCCGACCCCCGAGATGTACGCCCGCGTCTTCGAGAACCACGCCGAGGGCGCCTTGATCCTGGAAGACCTGGCGCGCCGGTTCCACCGGCCTGCCGTGCTGGACGGCGAGAACGCCGCCCTCAAGACATACCACCGCGAGGGCGCCCGCTCCGTGGTGGATTTCATCGTCACCCAATGCAACCGAGCCAATGGAGTAATTGCTGATGAGCCAGACGAACACAAATGAAGGGGACCAGGGCGCCGCTGCCGGTGCAAGTGCTGATGCCGCCGCGGCCGCAGCTGCTGCCGGTGCGCAGGGCCAAGGTGCCGCGTCGCTACTGCAGGGGGCAGCAGGAGCGAATGCCAACGACTGGATCCCGGAAAAGTTCCGCACCGTCAAAGAAGGCGGCACCGAGCTCGACGTCGAAGCGTCGGCCCGCAAGCTCGCCAGCAGCTACGCCGAGCTCGAGAAGATCCGCCCGGTCGGCACGCTGCCCAAGACAGCCGGCGAGTACGTGATCGAGGGCCTGCCGGACGGCGTGAGCGTCGACGAGGTGAAGGGCGACCCGTTGTTCAAGGGGATCATCGACCGCGCCCACTCCAAGGGCATCCCCCAGGAGCACGTGAATTTCTTCCTCGGCGAGTACTTCGGCTTTGCGCCGGAGCTGCTGGCCGGCAATGCCCGCATGTCGCAGGAAGAAGCCCGCGGCGAGCTGGCCAAGGTGTGGACCGACGACCAGGCCATGCAGAAGAACCTCGGCCAGGCCGCGCGCGCCGCCAAAGCCTTCGCCGCCGAGGGCGATGCCGCCGGCAGCTACAGCCGCCTGATGGACAAGTTCGGCGACGACCCCGACTTCCTGCGCTTCGCGGCCGCGGTGGGCGCCGAGCTGCAGGAGGACCAGCCGATCAATGGCAATGCCGTCGCCGAGCAGGACTGGGATGGCCGCATCGCCGCCATCAAGGCCGATCCGGCCTACATGGATGGCAAGCACCCGCAGCACAACCAGAAGGTGCAGGAGCTGTCTGCCCTGTACCAGAAGCGCTACGGCACGCAGCAGCAGCGCCTCGGCGCTGGCGCCACTCGATAACAGGAGCCGGTCATGGCCTACCCCGACGTCCACCCGGAAATCATCAGTGAAGAGCGGCTAGCGAGCGGCCTTTGGGTGGAGAGGTCGCGCTCTGGCAGGGTGCTGAGCGGCTACCGCGTCTACCACCGGATCAACCTGGCTTATGGGCACTTTGACGGTGCTTCAAAGATCGTCACAGAGGACACCCCGAAGGAGCGGTGGCTTGCGCAACGGTCGGCAAGACGCCAAGCCTTCCGCAAGGCCGCCCCACTCCTGCGGCCGTCCGCGTAGCACACCCGTCTAAACCTAGAAGCCCCGCCCACCGCGGGGCTTTTTCTTTGCGCGAAATAGTCGGGAAACCGACCTCACACAGCGCCAACACTCGCAGGCATCTGGCCCGAGGTGGCACTCGGATAACCAGCCCAGCCCGCGCACCGATGCCACGCGAACCGCACGGCCCCGCCAGGGACAACCGAGCAGGCACGAACACCCCTTCACCCCTTCGGAGTTTCTATGAGCCAGTACATCACCGAAGCGTTCGTGCAGCAGTTCGCCGACAACTTCAAGCACGTCGCCCAGCAGACCGAATCCCGCTTCCAGAGCGCCGTGACCCTCGAGCCCGGCATCGTGGGCATGTCCAAGTCGGTCAACCGCCTCGGCCAGCGCAAGGCCCAGCGCCGCCTGGTTCGCCACGGCGATACCCCGATCAACGACCAGCCGCATTCCACCCGCTTCATCGACCTGTTCGACTGGGAAGACGGCGACATGATCGACGACCTGGATAAGGTCCGCATGCTCGTGGACCCGACCAGCGATTACGTCAAGGCGATGGTCAACGTCATGAACCGCACCAAGGACGAGGTGGTCATCGGCGCCCTGGGCGGCAACTCGCGCAGCGCCACCGGCAACGTCGCTCTGCCGGCATCGCAGAAAATCGCGGTTGGCGGCACCGGCCTGACCAAGGCCAAGATCATCCAGGCCAAGACGATGTTCCGCCAGAAGGAGGCGGATGCCATCGGCGGCGAAGAGCTGTACATGGCCTACAGCGCGCAGGCGGCCGGCGAGATTCTGTCGGACGCGACGCTGACCTCGGCCGACTTCATGGCGAGCAAGTTCCTGGAATCGGGCGACGTGGTGGGCAAGTGGCTGGGCTTCACCTGGATCCCGTCCGAGATGCTGCCCAAGGTCGGGAACACCCGCTTCCTGTACGCCTGGGCGAAGTCCGGCGTGGCGCTGGGCATCGGCAAGGACACCACCACCCGCGTGGGCGAAGACCCGGGCAAGGGCTTCAACGTCCGCGTGTACGCCAAGCAGGCCATCGGTGCCACCCGCATCGAGGAAGAGAAGGTCGTCGAAATCGCGGTCCAGGAAGCCTGACCGCTCGGGGCGGTGATCTCGGTCGCCGCCCTTCACCCCATTCCAGTACGAGGAACACACCATGGCCGTAGTCAACAAGGGGAGCGCGGCGATCACCGCTCGCGACTCCGCAGCCGCCCCCGGCGTCTCCCAGCTCGCCTCCACGAAGGTGGCCACCGGGCGCGTCAAGGAATCCATCGGCGTCATCGCGGTGGCCAACGGCGACAGCATCGCCAGCGTCCTGCGCTTCTTCACCATCAACTCGGGCTGGCGCGTCAGCTCGGTGGTCCTGGCCTGCACCGCGATCACCGGCGGCGCAGCTGACATCGGGCTGTATGACCTGCCGACCCGCAACGCCGGCGCGGTGGTCGATGCCGACTTCTTCGGCTCCGCGGTCGACTTGGCCGCCGCGCAGGAGATCACCAACGTCCTGCGGGAGTCGGGCCTGATCACCGTCGAGAAGCTGGAGTGGCCGGTGTGGCGCCTGCTGGGCCTGGCCACCGATCCGGGCGTGCAGTACGACGTCTGCGCCACGCTCACCGCCGGCGCCACCGCTGCCGGGTTCGTCGCGCTGAAGGGCCACTTCGTCGACGGGAACTGATCCCAACCGGATCGGATGCAGTACACGCCGGGGGCCACGCGCCCCCGGTGCTACATGAGGACCAGCGCGATGATTGAGACCGCAAACGAAGTCAGTATCTGCTCCAACGCGCTGCTGTCTCTCGGGGCCAAACCGATCGCCAGCTTCGACGAGGCCAGCTACGAGCCCAACTTGGACCGAGCAAAGCTTTGCGCCGGGATCTACCCCGGCCTGAAGAAGTCGATTCTCCGCGGCCATCCATGGAACTGCGCAATCAAGCGCGTCCAGCTCTCCCCCGACGCCTCCGCGCCGCCATTCGGATTCCGCAGCCGCTTCCTCCTGCCGGGCGACTGGCTGCGCACGCTGGCGGTCGGTGACGAGCGCAACGGGCAGCGGGTGACCTACCGGTCCGAAGGCCGCTACCTGCTGAGCGACGAGGTGGTGTTCCCTCTGGTCTACATCGCAGACGTGCCCGAGAGCGAGTGGGATTCGCTGCTGGTGGACGTCATGACCGCGGCGATGGCCGTGCGCCTGGCGTACCCCATCACGACCTCGGGCAGCATGGTCGAACTGAAGACGGCCGAGCTGCGCAACCTCATGGACAAGGCCCGGGCAGTAGACGGGCAGGATGATCCGCCGGAGACCCTGGGCGACTTCCCGCTGCTGACGGCGCGCGCGGGCGGCTACAGGGGGAACTGGTAATGCGCGCAGCGATCATGAAGACGAACTTCACCGCTGGAGAGCTGAGCCCGAGGCTCTACGGCCGCTCGGACATCGACCGGTACAACAACGGCGCCAAGGTGCTGCTCAACGTGTTCGTGCTGGTCCAGGGCGGCGTCATCGGGCGCTATGGGCTGCGCTTCACCCAGCCGGCGAAGCACGGCGACAAGCACGCCGTGCTGATCCCCTACGTGTTCAACCGCGATCAGGCGTACATGCTGGAGGTGGGCGACGCCTACATCCGTGTCTACCTGCAGAACGGCGCCCAGGTGCAGACCGAGGCGACCCCGGGGGTGTTCGCTCCCTACGAGATCCAGAGCGACTACGCCGAGGCGGACCTGGACGCGATCGACTACGTGCAGAGCGGGGACACGATGTTCCTGTTCCACGTCAACTACCCCACGCGCCGCCTGCGCCGGTTCGGCAACGCCGCCTGGGTGTTGGAGGATGTGCCGTGGGTGAACCTGCCATACGCCGAGGTTGGCACCAGGCCGGCCGCCTCGCTCACGCTGGACAGCCTTGCGCTTGGGCCGGGCAGGACGTTGACGGCTAGCGCCGCTGCGTTCATGGCGTCGGACGTGGGCCGCGAGATCGAGACCGAGGGCGGCTTGGCGCTCATCACCGCATTCACCAGCGCCACGGTCGTCACAGCCGACGTGCTCACTCCGTTCCCCGGCCTGGTCATCGCTGACGGCGACTGGCTGATCACTGGCAGCCCCTACGCGACCCTGACGCCGACCTGGCCCGCCGGCAGCGGCACCGACCTGCCGGCCGTGGGCGCAGCCATCACGCTGACGCTGGGGGCTGCTGGCTGGCGCGATGAGGACGTGGGCAAGTGGGTCGATATCAACGCCGGCCTGATCCAGATCACTGCGGTGTCGTCGGCGACCGTGGCCACCGGCGAACTGCGACGCGTCATGTCCGCGCTGGTCGCTTCGCCTGCACTGGCTTGGACCTTGATGGGTAGCGCCTGGGGCGGCCGGAACGGCTATCCCCGGACCGGCACGTTCTTCGAGCAGCGCCTCTGGTGCGCCGGCTCGCGCATGTTCCCGCAGACCGTGTGGGGCTCACGGATCGGCGAGTACCTCGACTTCGAGCTGGGCGCCGAATCTGACGACGCTATGTCGCTCTCGGCCGCCAGTGAGCAGCAGCACACGATCACGCACCTGACCGGCTTGGGCGCGCTGGTCACGCTGAGCAACGGGGGCGAGACCACGATCCGTGGCACCGATGATTCTGCGATCGCGCCCAACTCCAAGAACAAGATCAAGCCGCAATCGAACTTCGGCTGCAGCCTCGTGTCGCCCGAGCGCATCGGCGGCGAGCTGCTGTTCGTGCAGCGCGGCGGGCGGAAGATTCGCGCGCTCTCCGCCGACAAGATCGACTCCGACCAGTTCGGCGCGCCGGACATGACGGTGCTTGCCGAGCACATTACCCGCGCCGGCGTGGCCGGGCTGGCCTACCAGGCAGAGCCGGACCCGCTCCTGTTCACGCTGATGGCAGACGGTGAGCTGGCGGTGCTCACCTTCGACCGGGACCAAGACGTGATCGGCTGGACGCGGCAGTCCACGCAGGGCCGCTTCGACGCCCTGGCCACGCTGCCCACTGAAGACGGCGACCAGGTGTGGGCCATCGTGATTCGTGAAGTGAACGGGCAGCAGGTCCGCTACGTCGAACGCTTCGATCCTTCGCTTCACACCGACAGCGCCATTACCGGAGTCGACCCGGCCGGCACCGCCGTGTGGGGCGGCCTGGCCCACCTGGAAGGCATGGCGGTGAAGGTGAAGGCGGACGGCGTCGAGCTGGGGGATCGCATCGTCAGCGGCGGCGAGATCACGCTGGAGCGCCCGGCCAAGACGGTCGAGATCGGCCTCCAGTACGTGTCTCGGGTCGAGATGCTGCGCCCGGAGGTGCAAACCCAGGAGGGCACATCTCAGGGCGGCAGCGTCCGAATCTCGGAGGTCAAGTGCCGGTTCCTGGAGACGATCGGGGCGACGGTCAACGGGCAACTCATCTTCGGCCGGCCCCTGGGCCTTGGCGTGCTGGACAAGCCGCCTCAGCCCTTCACCGGCGACGTGCCGGTCGAGACGTTGGGCTGGGGGCGTGGCGACTTCCACGTCGTCGTCGAGCAGAAGCAGCCATATCCATTCCACCTGCAGGCCGTAATTTCAACCACCACGGTGAACGCCAAATGATCCGCTCCGCCACGCACGCCGACATCGGCGATCTTCTGGTCCTCTCCGAAGCGATGCACGCCGAGTCGCGCTATGTCGCTTACCCGTTTTCCCCGTCGAAGATGGCCGGCCTGTTCCGCGCGCTCATTGATGGCCAGGGGTGTGTGTTCGTCGCGGAGGCAGACGGCCAGCTGGTCGGAATGGCCGCCGGCTACTGCGAGGAATTCTGGTTCGCCGACGCCAAGGTGGCCGGCGAGTACGGCATCTACGTGACCAAGCAGCACCGCGGATCGCGCTTGGGCGTTCAGCTCCTGCGCGAGTACGTCAGCTGGTGCAAGGCCGTGGGTGCAGACCTGATCCAGGCGGGCATCACCACCGGCGTGACGCATGAGCGCACGTCGCAGGTCTACCAGGGCATCGGGTTCACCCCGACCGGCACTGTCTTCGAATACACGGGAGAGTAAGCATGGGCGCAGCCGCCATCCCAATCATCCAATGGGGCACCGCGCTACTGGCCGCCGGCGCCGCCGTGCAGCAGGGCAAGGAGGCCCAGGACTACAACGAGTACCTGGCCAAGCAGAGCGAGGCCGACGCCCGCACCGCAAAGAGTGCGGCGGAAGTCGAAGCGATGCGGATCCGCAAGCAGCGCGACAAGGTGCGCGCCGATGCGATCGCCACCATCGCGCAGTCCGGTGTGGACGTGAACAGCGATACCGCCCTGCGGATCGATGAACAGATCACGCGCGACTCGGAGGAGGACGCTTTCCTGGCTCTGGCGGGCGGCACCGACCGGGTGAACCGGCTGGGCGCGGAGGCAGACGGCTACCGGATCTCGGGCAAGCAGGCGCGCACGGCGGGCTACGTGAAGGCCGGCACCTCGCTTCTTGGAGCCGCATCCAACAACGGCCGGGGCTGGAAGCGCACCGGCACCGCAGGAGGCGCCTGATATGGCCAAGATCCCGCAGGGCAACTTTGGCCAGGGCGCAGGCCAGGCGCCGGTGGTGCAGACGCGCGTCAGCGGCGCCGGCCGCGATGCGGTGGCGCAGGCCGTCGGCGAGTTCGCTGACACCGGATCGCGCATCGCGAACCACGCCCAGGTGTTGCAGGAGCAGGAGGCCCGCCGGCAGAAGATCGAGGATGAGGCGCTCGCCCGCGCCAAAGCGGCCAACGCTCAGCTCGACTACGAGATCGAGGTGCAGGACCGCACGCTCGCCACGCAGGATGCTGTGGTCACCGGAGGGCTCAACTATGAGCAGGCCCGGGAGCAGTACGCGACCGAAATTGGCAAGATCAAGGCGCCCGAGGTGCAGGGCCTGGCACCAGACATGCAGCTCGCCTACGAGCGGGGCATCCAGCGCACCCAGCGATCGGGCGAACTCAAGATCAACTCGGCGGTGCAGAAGGCGCAGCGCGCCGACCTGCAGACCCAGTACACCGCGGCGATGGACAAGCTCGGGAAAATCGTGGGCATGCCAGGCGCCGACATCGACGGGGTGATTCAGCGGGCTGAATCCTTGGCCCCGCTCGCCAAGTCTGCAGGGCTCACCGACGTGCAGATCAGCAAGGCAGCGCAGGACTTTCGAGATCGGAGCTGGACCTCGCAGGCGACCCAGCGCGCTATCCAGTCGCGCGAGGACCCGGATGGCCTGGCCAAGCTCGAGCACGACCTCGCCGACCCGGCAGGCTTCTACGCCGACAAGCTGGATCCAGAGAAGCGCAACGCGCTGTGGGCTCAGGTATCCAACCGCCAGCAGACCCTGCTCGACAAGGCTGAGCGCGCACAGGACCGCCTCGACGCGAAGGGCAACCGCGTGCTCGACCAGATCGACAAGCAGATCGCCAGCGGCGTGCCGGCGAAGCCAGACCAGTGGACGTCGTGGTCGGATGCGGTGAAGGGCACCTCGGCGGAGGCAGAGTTCAGCGAGCGCGTCGCGCAGGAGCAGGTGGTGCAGAAGGTGCTGCGCATGTCGCCAGACCAGCAGCAGACCTACATTCAGGCCGCAGAGGCGTCGCTATTGTCCGACGGCGGCAGCGTGACGCAGAAGGCGAACCTCGATCGGCTGAAGACGGCCGTCACCAGCAACCTGAAGCAGATGCAGGACGCGCCGCTTCTGTTCAACGCCGCGCGCGAGGGCGGCGAGGTGGAGCCGCTGAAGCTGGAGGCACTGGCTTCGCCGGCTGATGCGTGGGAGCTGGGTGCGCAGCTGAGCGACCGGCAAGCCACGATCGATGGCATGCGCAAGCGCTACGGCACGCAGGTGTCCCAGCGGCTACTTCTGCCGCAGGAAGCCCAGGTGTTGACCGACACCCTGAAGAACTCAACCTCGACGCAACAGGTGTCGATGCTGGGCCAGCTGCGCACGGCGGTCATGGACGACAAGGTCTTCAACCGCGTGATGCAGCAGATCGCGCCCGATGAGCCGGTGGTGGCATACGCCGGCATGCTGGCCACCAAGGAGCGCGCCCGCATCACCCTCGCGAAGAACACGTTCAGCGCCAACGTCACCGCTGGCGCGAGGGAGGTCTCAGCGACCATGCTCGAGGGCAACCGCTTGCTGCAGGGGAAGGGAGACAGCAAGTTCCCGCTGCCGCCCGAGAAGAACTTCCGGGAGCAGTTCACCGCGGAAATCGGCGGCGCGGCCAGTGCGTTGTTTGCCGGCCGGCCCGGTGCTGCTGAAGTCGCCATGCAGGCGGTCCGCGCCTACTACACGGGCAAGTCTGCAGCCGATGGCGATCAGTCTGGAGAGGTCGATTCCGCACGCATGAAGCAGGCCATTCGCGCCACCTTGGGCGAAATCTCCGACGTCAACGGGCGCGGCGAGGTGCTGGCGCCGTGGGGAATGTCGGAGGACGAATTCGAGGACCGCGCTGAGGCCGCCTTCGTCACCGCCGCGCGCGCGGCCAAGCTGCCGGATTCCACGGTGAACAACTTCCGCGCGTTCGGCCTGCGTCAAGCGGGGGAGAACACGTTCTACGTCGTCAGCGGGATGAGCTACCTCTACGGCGAGAACGGACAGCCGGTGATCCTCAATATCTATCCCGGGAGCGCGCCGTGAGCATTTTCGATATCGACGAGCAGGGGCGGAAGTCGCTCGACGAGCAGGTCGCGCTGAATCCGCTGGACCTGTCCAAGGTCTCCACGGGCATGTTCTCCGGGTTCGGCGCCGCGTTGGGCACGGGAATAATGCAGGGCGGCTCGCGCACCGCCACCACCGTGGCTCTGGCCGGCTCACCTGTCCCCGGCGCGCGCGACGACTACCTCAACTCCTTCCGCACCCCGGAGACGCAGCAGCTGGTTAAGTCCCTAGGCATCAAGCCGGATACCAGCGCGCCATCGACGGCAGGGCAGGACTGGTACTTCCAGAACGTCGTGGAGGACTTGGGCCAAGCTGCAACCGACTATTGGGCCCCGGACCCGGCGCAGATCGGATCGGCGGGCAGAATCGCCAATGGGCTGGCCCAGATCGTTCTCCCGTTGGCGGCCGCCGGCGGAAATCCGGCACTGCTGGCCGGCAACGAGGGGCTGGAAACTCCCGCCGCGCTGGTGAAGCAGGGCGTAGACGCACGCACGGCAACCGGGTTCGGCGTCGTTTCGGCGGGCGCAACGATGCTGGGCTTCAAGGTGCCGGCCAGTTTCGGCACCACACTGCTGCAGCGCTTGGGCACCGGTGCTGCTGCGAACCTCGCCGTCGGAGTGGCCACCAGCGCTGCGCAGTCAGGCGCCCTCAAGGCAGGCGGCTACGACAAGCAGGCGGAAGCCTACAGCCCGATGAACGCCGAGGCGCGAGCCGTGGACGCGCTGACCGGCCTGGTGTTCGGCGGCATTGCTCACGCGCAGGCGCCCAAGGTGACCGCTGCGCAGCGCGATGCCGTCCTGACCGCGGCGAACGCCAAGCACGTCCAGGTGGACACCGCCCCGGGCCTGCCGGTCGATGAGGCTTCCAACGGCGCGCACCAGGCTGCGCTGGCGTCGGCCATCGGCTCCATTCTGCGCGGCGAGCCGGTGAGCATCGCCGAGTCCATCAACGCGGCCGAGTTCCTGCCGGTACAGCGCCAGGGCATGTCTACCGACCCGCTGGCCACCTACACGCTGCCGCCGGTCGAGTACGGGGCCTATCGCCGCGCGTTGGAGTCCGGCGGCGACCCGAACGCGACCAACGGTCGCAGCACGGCGACCGGTATTGACCAGTTCACTGCCGGCACCTGGCGGCGCATCGTGGCGCAGACCCGCCCAGCCTGGGCAGAGGGATTGAACGACAACCAGATCCTGGCCGCCCGACGCGATCCCACGAAGTCGGGGCAGATGGCGGAGGCGCTGGACGACCAGAACACAGCTGCGCTGGAATCGGCCGGCTTGGAGCCCACGGCCCACAACCTGTATGCCGCCCACCATTTCGGGAGCGAGGGCGGCGTCAAGTTCGCCCGGGCCGCCGATGACACGCCGATGTCGCGCATTCTGTCGCGCGGCCAGTTGGAAGCGAACCCGTACCTCAAGGGCAAGACCAAGGGCGAGGCGATCGCCAACTGGGACGCGCGGGCCAAGCGCGCCGGCGTCGGCATTCCTGAGCCTGTCCGTGCTGATGTGCCGGCCGAGACTGCCGCCGTGGCCCAGGTGCCGGTCCAGATCCCAGCTGCGATGACCGGGACCGACGCTGCCCAGGTCATCGAGCAGCGCCTGTCCACGCTGGACGAGCTGGCCACCACCGGCCGCCTGCAGCCCGAGGAGGTGACCGCGCTGCGCGCAGAGGACCAGAGCTTGGTCGAGCTGATCCGCCGGCAGGAGCAGCTTGCCCGCGACAACATCCTGCCGGCCGATCCCCGCGAGCGGCTGGCCCCCTCCGACCTGGAGCAGCTGAGCGCTCGTCGCGTGGAGATCCGGCAGGCCATTGAGCAGTCCAATGCCGCAACCGGTTACGCGACCGTCGCGCGCCAACTGCGCACCAGGCTGGAGAAAATCGACCAGGACTCAGACCTGATCGGGTTGGCGGAGCGCATTACTGGCCGCACGCCGCGCGCGGAGGCCCCCACGCGCCCCGTACTCCCTGACGCCCGCCCGACCCCCGACGTGGGTATTGCAGCGGTCCCTCGTGGCCGCCCGGGCCCGTCTGCGCGTGCAGCAGCGGCTCTCGACGAGGCGCAGCCGCGGGCGACCCCTGATGTCGCTATGGAGCAGGGCGAGTCCGCCCCTGCGCCGCTTGGGGGCGTAGAGCCCCGGCCGACGCAATCCATGGCTGCGGGTGGCGACATTCCCGATGTCACCCAGCAGGCCGCCCTTGAGGCCGTGGCCGCATCGCCTGACATGCAAATCACGATGGACGACGGCACGGTCATGACCGCAGCTGAAGCCCTGGCCGCCGTTGATGCCGACATCTCACAGGCTCAATCGGACTCCCGCGGCTTTGCTGCCGCTGTTGCTTGCTCGCTGAGGTTTGCCTGATGCGCCCCGAATGCATTACCGCCGTCACCAAAGCTATCGGCCGCGCCTTGAACGCCGCCGAGATCAAGGGTATCGAGGATCGAATCAGCCGCCACATGCGGCAGAACGCGATAAAGGACCCCAACGGGGCCCTGAGCATGTCGCCGGAGCAGCGATTGAACGAAGCCGCCACCAGCGCCGCAAAGGAGCTGGTGTACGAGGCGCAGAAGAAGAAGCAGCGGGTTGCGCAGACGATCCTCGCCCATGACCGAATCCAGCGTCACCTGGAGCAGTTCCCCGATATGTTCGACGGCCTGGACCGGATGATTGCGTTCCATGCCGACGGGAAGGCGAACACCCTCTCGGTAGAGTCGCGCGCACGGGCGATCGAGCGCGACGCCCTGCGCCAGATGCTCGATACGCTGGAGGCCACCAATCCCAAGTTCTTCGGGCTGCTGGAGAATCCGGAGGGCGTGCAGATGTTGGTCAAGGAGCTGCACGGCCAGAAGACGGGGGACGTGGATGCCGCCCAGGGCGCGAAGGTGTTCCACGAAATCGCGGCCAGGCTGCGGGAACGGTTCAACCGCTCCGGCGGCGATGTCGGCCAGCTCGACGACTGGGGCATGCCCCACCACCATTCCCAAGCGCAGGTGGCCAAGGCCGGCCGGCAGCAGTGGGCGACCGACGTGCTGCCGCTGCTGGACCGCAAGCGGTACGTCAACGAGGACGGCACCCGCATGACTGACGCCGAGGTGGGCGACTTCCTCGGGCACGCATGGGCATCGATCGCCACCGGCGGGGTGAACAAGCTGGAGCCGGGGCGGGGCGGTATGGGTAGCGGGATGCGGGCCAACCGCGGCAACGAATCGCGGCAGGTGCATTTCAAGGACGGCGAGGCATACATCCAGTACCAGCAGAAGTACGGCGAGCGCTCGCTCTACGAGGTGCTGACCGGGCACATCGCCGGGGTGTCCAAGGACATCGCGCTCGTCGAGACCTTCGGGCCGAACCCTGACCTCGCGTACTCGCTATTCCGCGACAGGGCAGTCAAGGAGCAGACGCTCGCCGACCCCACGAAGGTTGGCCGGCTGCAGAAGCGCGCGATCAGCTCGGAGAACCTCTACAACTACGTCGCCGGGCGAACCCAGCCGGTGGCATCGGCGCGCCTGGCTGAGACCTTCGACACGCTGCGAAGTTGGATGACGGCATCTCGTCTCGGCTCTGCTGTTATCACCTCGTTCTCCGACGACGCCACGATGTATCTGTCGGCACACGTCAACAAGCTGCCAGCGATGCGCTTGTTCGCCAACGAGCTGGCCGCGCTCAACCCAGCGAACCGCATGGAGAAGCGCATGGCGATGCGGGCAGGGCTGGCGATGAACACTCTGCTGTCGTCGCTCAATCGGTTCGGCGCCGATACGTTCACCTCCGACGCGCCGGGCTTCCTGTCTGCCCTGTCCAACACCAGCACCAAGCTGGCAGGAGCGACCCTGCGCGCCAGTGGGCTCAACGCGCTGACCGAGGCGAGGAAGCGCGCCTACGGCGTCACCTTCATGCATGCCCTGGGCGCGGTGACCAAGGAACACAAGGCGCTGTCGGCGTTGGATGCAGCAGACCACCGCATCCTGCTCTCCAAGGGGATCACCGAGACTGACTTCACGGTGTGGAAGCGGGCGAGCCTGGAGGACTGGGGCGGCGGCAACGATGCAATGCTGACCCCGGATGCCATCTATCGCATCCCGGATGCCAAGCTGGCCGACCTGGGCAACCCGCAGAAGCTGCGCGAGGACGCCGCTACGCGTTTGCTGGGCGTGGTGCTGGAGGAAACCGACGTGGCGGTGATCGAGCCAGGCGCGAAGGAGCGGGCGATGATGATGTCCGGCCTGCAGCGTGGCACTTGGAAAGGCGAACTGACGCGCTCGTTCTTCCTGTTCAAGTCGTTCCCGATCGCCATGATGACGCGGCACATCCAGCGCGGCTGGTCCATGCCCACCGGGACTGGTCGCGCGGCGTACATCGCCAGCCTGATTGCGTCGACGACGGTCATGGGCGCGGTGTCGCTGCAGATCAATGAGATGCTCAGCGGCCGAGATCCTCGAGACATCACTGATCCCCGCTTCGGCGTGGCAGCCATGCTGAAGGGTGGCTCGCTCGGCCTTTACGGTGACTTCCTGTTCTCCGAGTCGTCACGGTATGGGCAGTCGCCTTTCGCCGCGGCCTTGGGCCCAGTGGCCGGCCTGGCCGAGGACGTCCTGAAGCTGACGCAGGGCAACCTGATGGAAGCGGCCGAGGGCAAGGACACTCACGCTGGCGCCGAAGCCGTGCGGTTCGTCAAGAGCAACACTCCTGGCGCGAACCTCTGGTACTCCAAGGCAGCGCTCGACCACCTGCTTTTCCACCAACTGCAGGAGTATTTCTCGCCTGGCTACCTGCGCAAGATGCGCCGACGCAGCGAGAAGGAGTTCGGCCAGAAATACTGGTGGGAGCCGGGCGAGGTCGTCCCCGATCGCGCCCCTGACATGGCCGCGATGGCCGGGGAGACTGCATGAGGCCCGATCAGAAAAAGCGCCTGGCCGAGGTGAGCGAGAAGTTGGCCGAGGTCGCGATCAACGATGCCGACCCGGCCAATTGGACCGGCGACGGAAAGCTGCTATCCCAGATGACGAAGGAGGAGCGCGGCGACGCCGCGTGGTGTCGGAAGACGGCCGTGCAGTCCGTGGCGCTGCTTGGCCGCCTGCAGCAGCTCCTGCGGGACGACACTGCCGGGAAGGGTGGCAATGACCCCGATCCAGAGGACGACATCCGCCGGGCGGAACAGGAAGCGGCGAAGATGCTCAAGCGGGTGGGGGCCAAGTCGCATGGCGCTGCCTGATCGCCTGCGGGTCCCGCCAAAGATCAGCTTCCTGGCGTTCTTCCACATGTGGGCCGAGTGCAGGCGCTGGGAGGTCCCAGACCTCCACATCCGCGCGTGTGTTTTCCTGCAAGAAGCCTGGATCAGCGATTCGACGCTGCTGCTGCTGATGCTCCCGCGAGGTCACGCGAAGTCGACCATCCTGGAAGTGTTCAATGCATGGATCTACTACTGCTGGGGCCTGACCCGGATCCTGCACCAGTCCGAGTCCGACGGCACCGCCCTGAAGACCAGTCGCGGCACCCAGAACGTGTTGAGGAACCACCCGCTCACCACGAAGCTGCTGCCGGCAAGTGTCGGCACCATCGAGCAGTGGTGGATCGCTGGTGCAGCCCTCAACGACGCGCGTAACGCCAGCATGTACGCCCGGGGCATCTTGTCCAACACCACCAGCTCGCGCGCCGATTTCATCCAGAACGACGACATCGAGGTGCCCGGCAACATCGGCACTCCCGAGGCGCGGGAGAAGCTGCGCTTCCGTCTGGGGGAGCAGATCCACATTGCTGTCCCGGGCGCTCCGAAACTCTACATCGGCACCCCGCACACCCACGACTCGATCTATGAGGACGTGAAGCGGCAGGGAGCAATGGCAATGGTGGTCCGCATGTTCGCCCAAGAGCACCGAATCGAAAAGGCCGAGCGCGGTCGTTACCCCATCGGGTTTGTTCCCGAGTACGTGTTCATGGGGATCGGCGAAACGGCGCGCCTGCTGCGCGAGGGGCTGGACTACCAGCTCGAGGGCACGGTGCTGCTGCTCGACAATCCGGCAGGGGCGCTGATCGACTGCTACGCCGGCGCAGCCTGGCCCGAGCGGTTCGACGCCGAGGAAATGCAGATGCGCCGCCAGCAGACGCGGACCATCGGCGAGTGGGATTCGCAGTATCAGCTGCACGCCAAGCCCGTCACACAGGTCCGCCTGGACCCGGCACGCATCGTCCCCTATGACGTGATGCCTACGGTCCGAAAAGCCAACGGCGCGGCGGCGATGTTCCTGGGCCCGGTCCAGATCGCCGGTGCGGCCGTGCGCTGGGACCCAGCCGGGGGCAAGCTGCGCTCGGACGTGTCGGCGGTGGCCGTCGTGCTGCAGGACCTGGTGGGCCGGCGTTACCTCCACCGGATCGCCGCACTCACCGGCGACGTTGCCGATTTCTCCCCGGACGGGAAAACCATCGTGGGCGGCCAGGTGTTTCAGCTGTGCGACCTGGTAGAGGAGCTGAACCTGCCGCGCATCGTCATCGAGACCAACGGCATCGGCACCTTCGCGCCTGCAGTGCTCAAGGCCGCGCTCAAGCAGCGGCGGCTGCAGTGCGGCGTCGCTGAGGAGATGGCCGTCCAGAACAAGAACCGTCGCATCCTAGAGGCGTGGGAGCCGCTGTTGATGGCCAACGGCCAGCTGTGGGCGCACGTGGACGTGCTGAAGGGGCCGCTGTGGGATCAGATGCGCGATTGGAAGCCGGCCGTCCAGAACCAGGCCGACGACCTCCTGGACGCTGGAGCGGGCGCCCTGACCGACACGCCTGAACGGATCACAAAAATAGTCGGGAACCCGCACATCACGGCCCGCGACGATTGGCGCACCAGCGCAGGGGACATTGAAGCCACCTTCGAGCGCTGAACGCCCCCGTTCGGAGTTTCGATGAAAGAGCAGATCACCAAGGACCTGGCCGAGTCGGCCGCCAAGATCGCGCCGGCGGCAGGCGTCACGGTGGGGACGTACACGCCGGGCTACACGCTCAGCGACGTGGCCGTCATCTGCACCATCCTCTTCACCCTCATCCAGACCTTCACGGTGGTGGTGAAGAACTGGGGCGACTGGAGCGCCTGGTGGGCTGCACGCTGGGTGACGGCGCTCCGCTTTGTCGCGTGGGTGCGCCGACGTGGCTGAGGACACTTCGAAGGGCAAGAAGGTGGGCTTCGCGGCCGCGCCGATCGCGCTGGTGCTGGCGTTGGTGGCCGCACTCGGCCAGAACGACTCCGCGCATGAGGGGCGGAAGTTCGTCCCTTACCGCGACTCGGCAGGCATTTGGACTGTCTGCGCCGGTATCACGGGGCCCGCCGTCGTGCCCGGCAGGACCTACAGCCCCGCCCAGTGCGAGCATTTGGAAACCACCTACGTGCGAACCATGCTGGGGCACATGGGCCGGTGCGTTCGCGGGGAGTACCAGTTCCACGAGATCAAGGCCTGGGGCCACTTCGCCTACAACGTGGGCAACAACGCGTTTTGCGGCAGCACGGCGGCACGGCGGCTCAACGCTGGCGAGCGCGTGACCGCGTGCGATGAGATGTGGAAGTGGCGCTTCGTGACCATCGATGGCGTCAAGCGCGATTGCGCGCTGCCCCAGTGGCGCTCGAAGTGCGGCGGCATCATTGCCCGCCGGCAGTGGGAAATGGCCACCTGCAGAGGAACCCTCCAATGATCGTGCTGACCCCGAGACAGTCCCTCCAGCTCGCCCTCGTGGTGGTCCTGGTGTCGATCGGGGGCTGCTACTACCTGAAGGGCCGCGGCGACAACGCGACCGCCACCCAGAACGCCACCCTCCGCGCCGACGCCCGGGCTACCGCAGCCAGCGTCCAGATCAGCAGCGAGACCGCTGCCGCGATCGACGTGGAGTCCCACGACACCCGTACACGCACCGCTGCCGCGGTGGAGGCCATCAATGCGACACCTGCTCACTCTGACCCTGCTGCTACTGATGACGTCCTGCGCTTGGCTCGGGAAGCGCACGACCGCGCCATACGTTCCGCCTGCAGGGTGCAGCGAACGGGCGATTGCCCAGCGGCCGCCGGGGCCGCCGACGGTCGCTGACTGGAGGAAGTGGGCTGCAGCCTACGTCGGTGCGCTGGGCGCCTATGAAGACAGCGAGAACAAGCGCGCGGCGACTGCCGATTGCCTGGACCAGCATCGCGGCAAATAGTCGGGAACCCGCCCCCCTCCTGGCAGGAGCATTGGCGGCAGTCTCCAGCAGGTTGCGCGCATGACCGTCCCCGTTTACACCGGTCCCAACACGTCGATCGCCAACGGCGTCACCACGACGTTTCCTTACGGCTTCAAGATCCTTGCTGCGACGGACCTGCTTGTCGCGGTGAACGGTCTCCCGCGAACCCTGGGGACCCACTACACCCTGACCGGCGTAGGCAACGAGTCGGGCGGCAACGTGGTGTTCACGACGCCGCCTGCCTCCGGCTCTACCGTGACCCGGCAGCGGAACATGCCGTTCACCCGGGACACCGAGTACCAGAACCTCGGCGACCTCTTGGCGGCAACGCTGAACGCCGATCAAGACGCCCCAATCATGATGATCCAGCAGCTTGCGGCCGGATCGATGCAGCTTGTTCCGGACGAGGAGTCGGGGCTATTTGCGTGGGACGCCAAAGGCTACCGCATCGTCCGCGTAGGTGACGCGCTGCTGGCCACCGATGCGGCCAACATGGGGATGGTGTGGGCGTACGTCGAGCAGGTGCTGGGCGGTGGCAGTTCGGTGGGGGTCTCGCCTCGGGCCTGGTCCTGGGTGGGCAACGGCACTGACACCGACTTCCCGATGCCTGGCGCCGACGTCTCAGACCCGCTGTTCTACGACACGTCTGCCGAGACCAGCCCGAACAGTGGCGAGTATCTGGTGCTGCGCCCGGGCACGGACTTCACGGTGCTGACGGAACTGGATCCCGAGCTTTCCATGATCCGCTTCACGGTGCCGCCACCGGCCGGGGAGAGGGGCTTTACCGTCCTGCGCGGCTACGCGCGCCCGTATAACGGGCCGGCCCCGGTCACCTCCCTTGCCATGAACGTGGTCACCGGGATCAACTCCAACACCACGCTGGACCGTTCGTACCAGAACGCGCTGATCGTGATCACCTCCGCCACCGACATCACGCTCACCATTCGGGCCAACACCGGCGGTGGAGCCCCCTGGAAGGCCGGAGAGTTCTTCTCGGTCATGCAGTTGGGCACCGGCAAGGTTCGCCTGGCGATCGAACCCGGTGGCACCCTCGACGTTCCGGCCGACTTCCAAGCCGAGACCCGCGGGCAGCGCTGCGTGATCAGCGCCACCTGTCGTGGCGCGGACTCCGACTCTTGGGTGGCCGCCGGCGACCTGCTGCGCAACGTGGCTGGCCCGGACCTGCAATACGTGGCGATCGAGGACCGCAGCGTCCTGATCGGGACCAACATCACCGCCGGCACTACCAAGGCGACGTTCGTCATGCCTTATGGCCTCAAGCTCCGCACAGTTGCCAACGCCGGCTGCTATGCAGGCCTGGCCGTGGCGCAGGCGGCCGGCACGGTGTTGACCGTGGACGTGAACCGAAACGGGGTCTCGATCCTCTCCACGCGACTGACCTTCGACAACGCCGAGAAGACCACCTTGACCGCGGCCATTCCGCCGGTCTACGTGGACGGTGGCGACATGCTGTACGCAGGGGATGAGATCAGCATCGACGTGGATCAGATCGGCACCGCGCTGGCCAAGGGCCTGACGGTCTACCTGGTGGGCGAGAGGATCTCCTGATGGGTGCGCGTTCCTTTGATCGCCCCGACCTGGACCAGCGACGCAAGCTGCTTGCGCTTTACGTCACCGGGCCGCTGCTGTCGGCCAAGCCCTCGCTGGCCTACCGCGGCACGTTGCAGATCCACAATCAGATTGGGGCGTGCGCCGTCGAACAGATCGACGGCGACCAGCTCCCGCCAGGATCCAGCCTGTCTGTCGAAGGCGACAAGGTCGTGATCACCTGGCCGGCCTACCAGGCCACCGGCGTTGTGCCCATCTTCAACGGGAACCTCGAACAAGGGGACGTTGGCTGGGAGAAGGGCGCGGGTTGGGCCATCGAGAATGTCGGCAGCGGAAACGATGGACGCGGCAGCAAGGTTGCGGTTTACCGCGGCCAGGGCGAGTCGGTCATGGAGGGGGTGAATTATTACCCCTGCACCGTGGGCCAACCGTTCAATGCCCAGCTCGACGTCCAGCAGGGCGCCAGCAGCGCCAACAATGTCGGGGCCTGCGTCGGGGTCCGGTTCTACAACCAGCAAAAGCAGCTGCTGGTGGAGCAGCGCGGGAACATGGTTTGGTCCGGCGAAAACGGGCAGTGGCACTTTTCCAACCTCGCGGCCGAGCCGCCGCCGGGCACCGCCTTCGCCCGCCCCGTCTACATCGCCAACCGGCGCCGGGAGAACAAGCGCTTGTGGGTGGACGACGGCACATGGACCCTGCAGGCGGTGGTCGGGATCAACTTCGAGCGGGACTTCGCACTGACCCTCCGCGTGCGCGATTCCGGCGGGCGCAGCTTCACCTGGGCGGGTACGCTGCGGGTCAAGCAGTACGTCAGCCCGGTGCGCTTCGACCTCAGCACCGCTCCCGCCGATGGCCTGATGACTCTGCAGCTGGACGGCACAGCACCCAGGGTCGTCTCTGGTAGCGCGTTTGTGATTCGCGCGGTGCGAAGCTCCGCATTGATCCCCAACGGTGATTGGTATTTCGAGTCGGACACCCGCGGGATCAACTCCGGCGGCGCCTACCTCTGGGGGCAAATCGGCGTGGTTCGGGCCTCGACGTTCAACAACGCCGTGCAAATCGGCACGGGCGCCGGCACGGCCAACGCTGGCGGGCCCTCCTTGTCGGCCGGTGAGACGTGGACCTGGTATCCGCACGTGTATGCCAGCTCCTTTGTGGGCTCGGCGTTCGTCTGGGATCCGGGCGCAATGAGGTTGATGCGCCTGCGCCACCGGATCACGGTTTCAGGCGGCGTCGCCTCCTATCAGATTGCGGTTCAGGACGGCCCTTGGATTCCCGTATTCTCTGGCCTGGCCGGCCCGTTCGCAGCCGCCGCCTCCGTGCGAGGACTCACGGACGTGCCGTCAGACCCGGCCAACCTCTACGCTCAGGCGCGCCTGATCAGCCTGCCCACCGAATTCGCCTACGGCATGCCCTCGGGCTGCGAGCCGCTGGCCGGAATCGTGGCGTCGTGACCGGGGGAGCGCTGCTCTCCCCGCGGTCTTCAGGCGACGGGCTGCTGCCCGATTGCGTGGCGTCGGCCAGCCTGCAGCAGGGACCAGATCCAGCCTGATCCCATGACAAGGCCGGCCCAGGTCGACAGGTCATCCGCGTGGGGGGTGAAAGCCCCCACTTCGTCCGTCCATCCCCAGTTCCCCGGCATCCAGGACAGCAGCATGCCCACGCCGGCCATGGTGATTGCCACGGCAGCGGCCCATGCCAGCACCTGCAGGATGATCCCGACGGTGCGCCAGCGGCCTCCCGGCACATACAGGGCGCGGACCCAGCTCGGCACCAGCCAAGCCGATACCTGCAGGTGCAGGAAGGCCAGCAGGCACAGCGTGCCCAAGCCGTAGACCACCGCCATGACGTTCTCGTGCACCACCGCCGCTCCCTCCGTGTCAGCCGGGCGAAGTGTACCCCGGCCATGTGGGCAGTTCACCCTTGCTAACGAGCCGATCAGGGCGCACGAAAGGCACACGGCACCCCGGCAAGCCTTGTGCCGCAACGGGTTCCGTTTCCGATAAGCGGCACCACTCTCCGCTCCGCTGGCATCCAAGAATGTCCGGTGCAGATCAACCCGTTGAAATAGCGGGTTTTCTGCGGGTTCTTGTACTCGGTCGTCCATGCGCCTCCGGTGTGGCAGGGGCGCAATCAGGGTTGGGCGCCGCCGGGCACAGAAAAATCGGAGGCATCCAGACCGGGAATGGTGTGACGCGCGCCCTTGGCTGCAAGAATGCCAGGCTGCCAGTGACAACTGCGCAGGTCGCTCGTGATCATACTTGCAGGCTGCCGCCAGTTATAGACAGCGCGCTCAGACGCGCTGTTGTGCGACCTCGCCTTGTGCCCGATGCAAGTCATCCTGCGCCCGCTCTGCGTGAGCGAGTTGAGCAGCGTGTGCAGACGCGTCTGTCGCAAACGCTTGGCCGTGCGGCGACTGTTGCAGCGCCTCCATCGCGATCCTCAGACGCTCTGGGTCCCCGGCGGAAGCCAAGAGCTGCTCGACCTGGGAATCGCGCCCGTCTGTCATCGAAAGCGAGTCAGATGACGATCCGCGATCTTGGGCTTCGGTCGGTTGGCGCGGAGCGTCCTGGGAGGTGCCACGCTCCTTCTCAAGTGCGTCGATGCTCTCGCGGATCTGTCGCGGGGTTTCCGTCAGGCCCGCCAGCTCAGACGCATTGACACGCTCTCCCGTCACCCGGTACGCAGTCTCGCTGGCCCAGGAGGCGCATGTATTGGTATATGCCCAAGTAACCTTCTCACGGGTCGCCGCTTCGAAGGTCCTGAGCTGATCAGGGGACAGCTCGTAATATCGACTCGCTGTCGCCTCAAAATTATTCTCGACGCCGCGACGTACGTCGGTCGCTGGCGGAGACGACTCCTGGCTGAAACGTGGATGATCGGCGGGCCAGAGGCCGTAAGCCTCGGTCTTTCCGTTTCGCGTGATCGTCAACCATGCGTGCCCATCGATTAGTGGGGCACCGGGCTCGGTGTTTGTATGAATACCTAAAACAGCGCGGTCGTTGACCCTTGGATCTTGCTCAGACATCCGTGTGTCCCTCTTTGCGCGGAATGATTAGGGGTATACCTGCTTCTCGCCATCGGTATGAACCACGACGACGCGCGCCCCATCAAAGGGGAGGTGCACTTCCGCCTGCCAGGTATCGTCCAAAGGAATGACCGATTTCGCCATCGGCTCGCAGGGGGAGCCCACTGCGCAGCGACGGATGACAATGCGAAGCGCATCGCCAACACGCTCAAAGTCAACGCCTCCGGAGTAATGGCTACTTTCAGGGCGAACCTTGTACCGGACGGAAATTTCAGTATCCGAGCGCTTTTCAACACTGACAGGCTCGACCATCGACTGTGAATAGACGGGATTCATCCTTGCTCCTGTGCATGCGGCCAGGGTAGAAGATAACAGCAATAGCAGCGGCAACGCCCTGCTTCCATAATGCTTAAGTGATCTGGGGGGCATGTCAGAGCTCCGGTTTTACGCTCCATCTCCATATTGATCCTAGCATGCGAGCTGGCAGCGGAGCATGGACCACTCCCGGTGGGGCGGCACGGACAAACATGGCCGCGGGCGCAGACGCATCGTGCAAGCGCCGACGACCCGTGGCCGGACGGTCCACGCGTCAGATTCAGCCATGCGCAACCACGCCTTACTGCGTCTCGGCAAACCGATACGACAACAGCGACTTCACCAGGAAGGTCACCTGCGTGGCCGAGCGCGCGTCCACGCGCATCACCGGCAGGCGGAAGCCGGCATCGAACAGCGCCTGGCGTACATCGGGGATCAACAGTTCGGGGTATTCGTCGGTACGGGTGATGCCCACCGCGAGGCTCGCCTCCGGGGCGATCCGCGAAAACTCCTGCAGCAGCTCGACCGTGGAGGCGATCGGCTCGGGGTGGCGCGCGCTGACCAGTACGATCACGCCGAGCGCACCCTCGCAGACCATCGGCCACATGAAGTCCAGATAGCGCTGGCCGGGCACGCCATAGACATGCAGCAGCTCGCCGTCATCCAGCTCGATCGAGCTGTAATCCAGCGCGACCGTGGTTTCGACCTTGTCACCGTAGGCATCCTCGCTCAACGGCATTTCGGTGCTGACCGGCTCCACGTCGGAGATCGCACGCACGGCCGTGGTCTTGCCTGCGCCCATGCCACCGACGAAGACCAGCTTGTTGGCGGGCAGGCTCATGATGCCGCTCCCTGGAACAGGCTGAGGCCGAAGCGCCGCGCCACCCACGAGAAGAAGCGCGAATCGTGGGTATCGCCACGGCGTTGGGAAGGCGTCACGGGGGCATCCTGGTTCAAGGCGAGGCCGCTGGCCAGCGCGGCGGAGAACAGGCTCTGCGCGGCGTCCTGCGGGATCCGGCAGGCGGTGGCCAGCGCGGTGGCGCGCCAGGGCCGCGCATGCAGGCGGGCGATGGCCAGCAGCCAGTGGCCGGGCACGTCATCGGCGCTCAGGTCGGGCCACTGGCGCAGCTGCAGCGAGGCCTGCGCGGCCGGCGCGGGCATCAGTTCGGGGCGATGGTGGGCAATGCAGAAGAACAGGGCTTCGAACGAGTGCCGCTGCGGCAGGCGGTAGGCGTACTGGTGCTGGAAGGTCTCGACGTCGATCGGGGTCAGCGACCAGGTCGCATCGTCCAGTTGCGCGGCCACCTCGGCCAGCGTGGTGCTGGCGGGCAGGGCAATGCTGCGCGTGGCCGGGTCGACCAGCAGCGTCATCGCCCCCCGCTGCAGCAGGTGCATGCCCGCTGGCTGCGCATCGTGGCGGGCCAGCTGCATCAGCAGCGGCGTGCCCTGCACGACGTCGGCCGCATCCGGCGTGGCCAGCAGCAGCGTGGAGAGCTGTTCGTTGAGGTCGCGCACAGTGGCGCCGTGCGGCAGTTCGCCGCGTGCGATGGCGCCGAAGCGCCGCGCAACCAGCAACGTCGGCACGCCCAGCGCATGCGCCTGGTGCAGTGCAGTGGCGCTGGCCGGATGGTCCAGCCCGATCACCAGCAGGTCCACGGCCTGCCCGGACCACGGCTGCAGGGCCACGTCCATGCGCTCGGCCAGCAGCAGCGAACTGGCCAGCTTGAGCCGGGTCTGGTGCAGCAGGTCGAGGCCTGTCGCGGCGATCTGGAAGGAGCGGATGGGGGTTTTCATGGGGGCGTGCCACAAGGCGGCCGCTCGGCGCGCGCGGGGCGCACGCCGGGGCGCGAGCGTCCCGCACGGCGCGAGCCGGGCGGGACATGGTGCGATCAGCTGAAGTCCAGGGTCTTCTCGAAGGCCTTCAGTTCATGCCGCGACATCGCCAGGTTGGCCTTGCTGCGGTCCATCACCACGTACAGGAACAGCAGCGGGTTGCTTTCCAGCGGGCGGATCAGGTGGTACTGCGTGCTCAGCGTGATCAGCAGGTCTTCCAGCGTGTCCGACAGGCCCAGCTGCTCGGCGACGCGGCGCTTGGCGCGGACCACTTCGGTATTGCCGGCTGCCGCCAGCTCCAGGTTGATGTTGCCGCCGCCGACCATGGCCAGGGCCATGCCGCTGTCACCGTCGACCAGGGCGGCACCGACGAAACCCGCCAGCGAATTGAGCTTTTCCAGATTGAGATTGGGCACGTAAATCCTTTTGCTTCAGGCAGTGGGAGGGCAGGCCAGGGGCCTGCCGGAAGGGCACAACGAAAGGGAAGGCGGATCAGCCTGCGCGCGGGCGCAGCACGGGCTCGAGGCGGGTGGCGCACTCGCGCGCATGGAACAGCAGCACGGCCATGTTGAGCTCGTGGCCGGCCACGGCGGTGAGGGTGAGCGGCTTGTCGCTCTGGATGCGGATCAGCACCACGTTGCCCTGCTTGGTGCAGATGGTGGCGTAGTCGGCCTCGCTGAGCGACAGCTCGCGCGAGACGGTTTCGCCGAGGGTAAGGAACGAATTGGCCATCGCGGCCAGGCGGCGTCCATCCACGTCCAGCGCCGAACTCTCGGCGACGGCGCGGCCATCGGCGGTGGAAAGCATCAGCAGCTTGAGGCCGCGCTCGCGTTCGCGCGCCTGGCCGAACACGGCGTCGATGCCGTCGATGTCATGCAACTGGCGGGCCGGCTGGCTCTCGCCGCTGGCACTGCGGACGATCTGGTGAATGGCACTGCGCTGCACGTACTGCCCCCTGGCACACAACGAAAAACGACCAACCCGTTTGGATTAGTCAATCAGTACTGCGTCGAAGTGTGAAATGTAGCACGGAAATTTTGCCTTCACGGACAACGCAAGATGAACCGCCGCGTGTCTTGCGTATGCGTCAAATGCTTGACGGGCAAGGGGTTTCGCTCCGCGTCGAGATCGGACGCGGGCGGGCAGGGAATGCCGCGTGCAGTCAATCGCGCTGCCTGCTGCACCGCCGCGAGTGGGCCTGCACGGGGCTGGCTAGACTGTGGCTCTTTTTCGTCATTGCAGGAGGCACCCCATGGCCACGTATCCCCCCGTATCCCTGATCGGCGTTCCCACCGACATCGGGGCCGGCCATCGCGGCGCGGGCCTGGGCCCGGATGCGCTGCGCATCGCCGGGCTGTCCGACGCGTTGGTTGCCCGTGGGGTGGACGTGCGCGACCTGGGCAACCTGGACGGCCCGCGCAACCCGTGGACCGCACCGGTGCAGGGCTATCGCCACCTGGACGAAGTGGTGGCCTGGAATCGCGCGCTGATGGACGCCACCTACGCCGAGCTGCAGGCCGGGCGCATGCCGATCATGCTCGGCGGCGACCACTGCCTGGGCATCGGCTCGATTACCGCGGTGGCGCGCTGGTGCCGCGAGCAGGGCAAGACGCTGCGCGTGCTGTGGCTGGATGCGCACTCGGACTTCAACACCAGCGAGGTGACCCCGTCGGGCAACGTACATGGCATGCCGGTGGCCTGCCTGTGCGGGCTGGGCCCGGATGCGCTGACCCGGCTCGGCGGCGACGCGCCGGCGATCCGCCCGCAGCAGGTGCACCAGATCGGCATCCGCTCGGTGGACCAGGAAGAGAAGCGCCTGATCAAGCAGCACCAGGTGGATGTGTATGACATGCGCTACATCGACGAGGCGGGCATGAAGCGCACCATGGAAGCGGCGCTGGCGGGTATCGATGCCAACACCCACCTGCATGTCAGCTTCGATGTCGATTTCCTCGACCCCAGCATCGCGCCGGGCGTGGGCACCACCGTGCCGGGCGGGGTCAATTACCGTGAGGCGCAGCTGGTGATGGAGATGATCGCCGACACCGGCCGCATGGGCTCGCTGGACATCGTGGAACTCAACCCGCTGCTGGACAACCGCAACAGCACCGCGGTGCTGGCAGTGGACCTGGTGGAGAGTCTGTTCGGCAAGTCCACCCTGATGCGCGACTGAGCATGGCGCCGGGTTACCGGGGCTTTCCTGCGGGTGGCTGAACGCCGCCGTGGTGCGTTCACATTCGCTGCACGCGCCAGCCGCCAGATTGCATCCACGCGGCGGCGGTGCTGGAAACAGCCACGACGTCACCGCGATCAGGAAGAAGGGCCGCGGCGCGCAGGGCGCGCTGGCGGGCCCATCTGACAGGTGGGACCGGATTGCCGGTGTCGACGTAGATCAAACAGGAGAACCCCATGAAGCGTGTTATTGCACTGATGCTGTTGTCGATGTTCTCGGTGGCCATGCTGTCCGGCTGCAACACCGTTGCCGGTGCTGGCAAGGACGTGCAGAAGGCTGGCGAGAAGGTCGAAGACGCCGCCAAGACCAACTGATCCACGCGATCAGGTGGCGACGGAAAAGGCCGGGATCTCCCGGCCTTTTTCGTTTGCGTGGCCGGGGGCGGCGCATGGCCTTCATTCAAGCAGGTGAGCATCCGTTTCATGCGCGCTTGACCGCCACCGAACGTCCGCCGCGGCACTCTGTACGTGCGGCGAAGGTGCCGTTGCAACCAAGGATGCCAACCCATGAACAAAGACATCATTTCCGGCAAGTGGACGCAGCTCAAGGGCAAGGCCCAGGCCAAGTGGGGCGACCTTACCGACGACGATTTCAAGGTGGCCGAAGGCAATGCCGAATACCTGGCGGGTCGCTTGCAGGAGCGCTACGGCTGGGCGCGCGACCGCGCCGAATCGGAAGTCAAGGACTTCGAGAAGGCCATGCACAAGGATTATCCGGACTTCCATTGATGCGGGCCGGCGCCGCGTAAGCGCGGCCGCTTCATCGGGCGTATGAAACACACGAGGGGCCGCGCAAGCGGCCCTTCGTGTGTCTGCGCGACCGCTTCAGCGCCAGCGGCTGTCCTGCGGCGGGTCCGGTACGTACTGCGACGGGAATGCGCGCGGGGTGGCATCGCGCGGCGTCGGCCCGGGCAGGATGCCGCGCGCACGCAGGTTCTGCGCGCTGTCGTAGCGCACCTCGACCTGCTGGGCGGGGGCCACGCTGGCACGCTCGAAGGCGGTGTCGCGCACGCGCGAGGTTTCGCGCGCGCCGTGGCCGGTGCCCAGGCGCTGGGCCGGCGCCGGTGCGGCCGGCGCGGCGGCGGACGTGGCCTGGACGCTGTCGGCCATGGCCGATTCGGCCGCGGCCGGCGCCTGGACGCGACCACGCGGTACGGTGGTCATGCGCCGCTCGACGGCCGGGGACAGGTCGCGCGGGATCGCGCCGGCCTCGCGGAACACCGCGATCCCGATCACCCCGATGTTGTCCGGCCGGCCGGTGCGGCCGGCGTAGCTGCGCCCGGGCGAGGTGAACACGAACTGCGCCACCTCCTCGTCGGACTTGCGCCAGCCGCTGATGTCGGCGGTCTGCCAGGGGTTGAGCACGTAGCCGGTCTGACCGGGCGCGGCCACCTCGCCGGTAATCGCGTTCAGGCCGTCGACCGAGACCACGACCAGCACGCGCTCGGCACTGCGGTTGCGCAGCCGCACGCTGTAGCGGTGGCCCTTCTCGCCGGCAATCCAGCGCTGGGCACCATCGCGGTACTGCGCCAGCGCGCCGTCTCCGTCGCGGTCGATCACGGTGAGGTAGACCGGGCCGCTCGGCTGGGGTGGCAGCGGGGCCGGGCGGAAGCCGCACAGGGCCAGCACGGCGAACAAGGGCAGGATCAGGCGTTTCATGGCAGCGCTCCGCGATGGGGTGATCCGTTCAACGGCCCGGGGGGTGCAACGGGGTTGCGCCGGGGCAGGTAAACTGGGGCGGTTCACCTGTCCGTAATGATCCCCCACATGACCACCCGCGTTCTTACCGGCATCACCCCCTCCGGCACGCCCCACCTGGGCAACTACGTTGGCGCCATCCGTCCGGCCATCGCGGCCAGCCAGGCGGCAGGCATCGAGAGCTTCTTCTTCCTGGCCGACCTGCACAGCCTGATCAAGGCGCAGGAGCCGGCGCGGACCCAGCGCTCGACCCTGGAAATCGCCGCCAGCTGGCTGGCGTGCGGCCTGGACCCGGACAAGGTGTGGTTCTACCGGCAGAGCGACATCCCTGAAACCACCGAGCTGATGTGGTTCCTGACCGCCATCGCCAGCAAGGGCATCCTCAACCGTGCCCACGCCTACAAGGCGGCGGTGGACAAGAACCGCGAGGAGCAGCTGGACGAAGACGCCGGGATCAGCGCCGGGCTGTTCATGTATCCGGTGCTGATGGCCGCCGACATCCTGATCTTCAAGGCCAACCGCGTGCCGGTGGGCCGCGACCAGATCCAGCACATCGAGATGGCGCGCGATTTCGCCCAGCGCTTCAACCATGTCTACGGCAAGGAGTACTTCCCGCTGCCGGAGGTGGTGATCGACGAACAGGTGGCCACGCTGGCCGGCCTGGACGGCCGCAAGATGAGCAAGAGCTACCAGAACACCATTCCGCTGTTCGCCCCGCGTGCGGAGCTGAAGAAGCTGGTGTTCTCCATCCTGACCGATTCGCGTGCACCGGGCGAGCCGAAGAGCACCGAGGGCTCGGCGCTGTTCCAGATGTACCAGGCCTTTGCCAGTGCCGAGCAGACCGCCGCGTTCGCGCAGGCGTTTGCCGACGGCATCAGCTGGGGCGACGCCAAGCAGCAGCTGTTCGAGCGCATCGATGCCGAACTGACCCCGCTGCGCGAGCGTTATGACGCGCTGATGGCCGAGCCGGAGAAGATCGAGGCGCTGCTGCGCCGCCGCGGCCAGCAGTTGCGCGAGCAGTATGCGATGCCGCTGTTGAAGGAGCTGCGCCATGCGGTGGGCCTGCGCGACTTGTCCAGTGCCGGTGACATCGCCGGCGATGCCGCCACCGAGGCGCGCGCGGCGCCGCCGTTGTTCAAGCAGTACCGCGAGGCCGATGGCCGCTTCTACTTCAAGCTGCTGGCCGGCGATGGCACGCTGCTGATCCAGAGCGAAGGCTTCGATTCGCCGCGCGATGCGGGGCAGTTGATCGGCGTGCTCAAGCAGACCGCGCACGGCGACGGGCTGCAGAGTGAGCTGTTCAAGATCGAGGCCGAGGTGGACGTGGTACTGGCGGCGTTGCAGGAACTGCGCGCCTAGGGCCGGCCCGTGGCCGGCGTTGCCTGAGGCACGGTGTTGCGTGACGCCGGCCAACGGCCGGCATAGGCGTGGCCCGGCGCGGTCGGCGAGGCCGCGTGGCATGATGCGGGCATCCTGAAGGGGAGACTGCGATGGCCTGGTTGTCGTTGTTGTTGTTCCTGCCCTGGTTCGTGCTGCTCGGTGCGCTGTACTGGCTGTTCCCGCGGCAGCCGCGCGATGCGGCCCGGCGCTGGTTCGATGGCGTTGCGCTGCTGCTGGCCTTCGTGCTGAGCATCGTGGCGATGCTGTGGGGCCACCACATCGGCGTGGTGCAGGCCGATGCCGGGCCGATCTGGCGCCAGGTGCTGGCGGTGCTGTACGCCTACGGCGCGTTCCTGGCCGTGCTGGTCGCCGCGATCCTGCTGCGCGGGGCGTGGCTGGCCCAGCGTGCTACCAAAGCCGCATCGAAGCCGATGCGCGGATCGTCCTAAACTGGGGCGTACTTCGCCAGGGATGAACCGATGTTCGTCGACCCCAGCATCCACACCATCGACACCGCGTTCCAGCGCGAGGATTTCGACGCGGCCTACCTGGTAGTGGAAAACGGCCGGGCCGCGTTCATCGATTGCGGCACCGGCCTGGCCGTGCCGGCCATGCTGGCAGCGCTGACCCGTGCGGGCCTGTCGCCCGATGCGGTCGACTGGCTGATCCTCACCCATGTGCACCTGGACCACGCCGGTGGCGCCGGGTTGTTGATGCAGCAGTTGCCGGACGCACGCCTGCTGGTGCACCCGCGCGGCGCGCCGCACATGGTCGACCCCGCGCGGCTGATCGCCGGGGCCACCGAGGTGTATGGCGAAGCCGAGATCGCGCGCAGTTACGGGCCGGTGTTGCCGGTGGCGGCCGAGCGCGTCGTGATCGCCGAGGATGGCCACCGCGTCGACCTGGCCGGGCGCAGCCTGCTGTGCCTGCATACCCCGGGGCACGCCCGCCACCACCTGTGCGTGTGGGACGAACGCAGCCGCGCCTGGTTCACCGGCGATACCTTCGGGCTGTCCTACCGCGAGCTGGACAGTGCGCGTGGTGCCTTCATCGTGCCCACCTCCTCGCCGGTGCAGTTCGAGCCGGATGCGCTGAAGCAGTCCATCGCACGCATGCTGGCCCATGCGCCGCAGGCGATGTTTCTCACCCATTACGGCCGGGTGGGTGATGTCGCCAAGCTGGCCGCGGACCTGGTCGAACAGATCGATGCGATGGTGGAGATCGGGCGGCAGTGCGATGCGCGTCCGGACCGGCACCGCTGCCTGGTGGCTGCGCTCACCGCGCTGTACCTGGAGCGCGCACAGGCACATGGCTGTCCGCTGGATGATGCCGCGGTGACCCAGGTGCTGGCGATGGATATCGAACTCAATGCCCAGGGCCTGGCGTGCTGGCTGGATCGCGACCGCCGCTAGCGCGGCCGTGCATGCAGTACGCGGTCATGCAGGTGTCACGTTACACTCGCAGGCCCCTGCTTTCCGTCCTGGTGTCTGCCGTGAATCCGATGCGCATGCTGCTGCTGTCGTCCTGCCTGTTCGTGGGCGGCCTGGCCCACGCGGCCAATGACCTGCCCGGCGGCGGCATCGACCCGCAGGCACTGTCGCGGCATGTGCGCACCCTGGCCTCGGACGAATTCGAGGGCCGTGCCCCGGCCACCGCGGGCGAGGAACGTACCGTCCAGTACCTCATCGAAGAGTTCAAGACCTACGGCCTGCAGCCCGGTGGCGTGGATGGCAGCTGGGTGCAGCCGGTGCCGATGGTGCGTGCCCAGGTCGATGGCCCGGTACGCGCGCAGCTGCGCCAGAAGGGCAAGGCACGCGCGCTGGTCAATGGCGAGGACGTGACCCTGCAGAGCCTGCGCCCGCAGCAGGCGGTGGACATCCGCAATGCACCGCTGGTGTTCGTCGGCTATGGCATCGACGCCCCCGAGCGCCACTGGAATGACTACAAGGACGTGGACCTGCACGGCAAGATCGCCGTGGTGCTGATCAACGATGCCGACTTCGAGGCCGACCAGCCCGGTGCCTTCGATGGCAAGGCGGTCACCTATTACGGCCGCTGGACCTACAAGTTCGAGGAAGCCGCGCGACGTGGCGCGCAGGGCGTGCTGATCGTGCACGAGACCGCGCCGGCCGCCTACGGCTGGGCGACGGTGAAGAGCTCGGGCACCTCGCCGCTGTTCGACATCGAACGCACCCCCGAGCAGGCGCTGGCCCAGCACGTGCCGGTGCGCGGATGGCTGCAGCGCAGCGTGGCCGAGCAGCTGTTCCGCGAGGCCGGCCTGGATTTCGACGCCGAGAAGCGCAAGGCGATGACCCCGGCATTCACCCCGGTGGCGCTGGGCGACGCGCAGCTGTCGGTCGCCTTCAAGCTCAAGCGCGAGCAGGTGGTCACCCGCAACGTGGTGGCCAAGCTGCCCGGCGGCGCGCATGCCGACGAAGCGGTGATCTTCTCCGCGCACTGGGATGCGTTCGGGATCGGCCAGCCCGATGCCAAGGGCGACCGTATCCGCCGCGGCGCGATCGACAACGCCACCGGCGTGGCCACCGTGCTGGAACTGGGCCGGGTGTTCGCCGCCGGCCCGCAACCGCAACGCACCCTGTACTTCGTGGCGCTGACCGCCGAGGAGAAGGGGCTGCTGGGCGCCAGCTACTACGCCGCCCATCCGCTGGCGCCGCTGGACAAGACCGCGGCGGTGATCAACATCGAGATGTTCAGCCCGGACGGCCCCACCCGCGACATCGCCTCCTGGGGCAAGGGCCGGGTATCGCTGGAAGGTGACCTGGAGCGCGTGGCCAAGGCCCGGGGCCGCAGCTACTCGCCCGACCCGAACCTGGAGGCCGGCTTCTTCTACCGCGCCGACCACTTCGCCTTCGCCCGCCTGGGCGTGCCGGCGATCACCATCGGGCCGGGGCTGGACATGCGCGAGGGCGGGCTGGAGAAGGGGCGTGAGCTGCGCGAGGCCTACTTCGCCGCGTGCTACCACCAGGCCTGCGACGCCTGGACGCCGAGCTGGGATGCCAGCGGCCATGCCGCCGACACCCTGCTGGTCTACGACCTGGGCGCGGAACTGGCCAACAGCCGGCGCTGGCCCACGTGGGAAGAGGGTTCGGAGTTCCGCGCCGAACGCCAGAAGACCGAATCCGCGCGCCGCTGAGCCTGCTCAGCGCCGGCGCGGGCCGCGCCGTGGCAGCGGGTTGGCGGCCCGCGGCGGCCGGTTACCGCGCACCACTACCCAGGCGATCACCAGCGCGGTGATCGCGAGGACGAGGTTCACGCACTGATGCACGGTGAAGGTCGCCGGCGACAGGTCGTACCAGATCCAATATGTTCGCCCGCGCATGCTGTGCCGCATGACCCCGCGATACAGCGCCAGCGCGTTGTCCAGCAGCAGCCAGAGGGCCAGGCAGTGCAGCGCCACGAAGGCAGGCACATGCGCGTAGCTGCGACGCCGGGAGCGCCATGCGTGCAGCAGCGCCAGCACGGCAAGCAATGCGCTGCCCACCATGCCCAGGCCGAGCGTTCGTTTCAGCGGCGCCAGCCACGGGCGCAGCGCCTGGTTGCGTTGGGCCAGCCGCTGGCAGGCCAGCACGTGGGCCTGCATCGCCGCTGCGGTGGGCGGCGCGGCCACGCGGCTGGGCTGGCGATCGGGGACCGGCTGCCCGGCACGACATTCGCGTGCGGACCCCATGGCCGGCACTGCCACGCCCAGCATCAACACCATCATCAGGATCCATCCCCGCACCGGCTGCTTCCTCGTGCTGCATCGTCCCGTGGCGCAACGCCGCAGGATCTGCTGCAAGGGTAGGTGATACAGCCGCTGCGACGGAACTGCGGGCCGCGTGTGCGGCCCGCATCATGGCCGTGTTTACGGATGGGTACGGGTACCGTCCAGCCAGTTCGGGCCCTTGTTCTTCAGGAAGAACACGTAGACCAGCAGCGACACCGCGATCACCGCGGTGACGTAGATCGCGAACGAGTTGACGTGCCCGGTCTTCAGCGCGGCCTGGTACAGCAGCGGCGCGGTGCCACCGAACAGCGAGTTGGCCACCGCGTAGCCGAAGCCCACGCCCAGCGCGCGCACGTGGGTGGGGAACAGCTCGGCCTTCACCACGGCGTTGATCGAGGTGTAACCGGTGAGGATGACAAAACCGATGGCCAGCACCACGAAGGCCATCAGCGGATCGTGCTGGTTGGGCAGGGCCGTGACCAGGTAGTAGCTGTAGAGCACGCCACCGACGCCGAAGAACACCAGCAGGCTCTTGCGCCCGACGATATCCGACAGCCAGCCGCCGATCGGCTGCAGCACCATCAGGAAGGTCAGCACGCCCAGGTTGAGCAGGGTGCCGGTCATCACGTCATCGCCGGCGAAGGCGCTCTGGATCATCTTCGGCCCGTTGACCGAATAGGTGTAGAAGGCCACGGTGCCGCCGGCGGTGATCAGGAAGCACAGCAGCAGCGGCCGCCACTGGTGCACGAACAGCTCGTACATGGACCCGGACGCCTTGGCGCGTCCTTCCTTGGCTGCCTCGATGGAGTCCTCGCCCAGCGACTCGTCCATGGTGCGGCGCAGCCAGAACACCACGATGGCCGCGATGCCGCCGATGCCGAAGGCGATGCGCCAGCCCCACTCGGAAATCTGCGGCTTGTCCCAGAAGCTGAGCATGCCCAGCAGGGTCAGCTGGGCCAGCACGTGGCCGCCGACCAGGGTGACGTAGTGGAACGAGGACAGGAACCCTCGCCGGCCCGGGATGGCCGCCTCGGACATGTAGGTGGCGCTGGTGCCGTACTCGCCGCCGGTGGCGAAGCCCTGCAGCAGGCGCGCGAACAGCAGGATCACCGCCGCCCAGATGCCGATCTGCGAGGCGGTGGGGGTGATGGCGATGAGGAACGAACAGCCGGCCATCACCGTCACCGACACGGTCAGCGCCAGGCGCCGGCCGTAGCGGTCGGCGAAGCGGCCGAAGTACCACGCCCCGATCGGGCGCATCAGGAAGGTGGCGGCGAAGATCGCCCAGACATACATGGTGGAGTTCTTGTCGGCGGCCGAGAAGAACTGCGATTCGAAGTAGACCGCGAACACCGAGTAGACGTAGACGTCATACCACTCGACCAGGTTGCCGGCCGAGCCTTTGAGGGTGTTGGAGATCGAGCGCCGCAGCGCGGCACGCTCGGGATGGGCGGCGGCGGAAGGGGGGGAAGTGCTCATGCTGGGAGGGTGTCCTCACGGGAGTCGTTGCGGGTGGGGAAGGTGCCCGGGGGCGCCCTGACGCCGGGTACCCTCCTGGCACCACGGCGCATGGCCCAGAGGGTAACCATTTCCCGGCGCAGAAAACGTGAGCGGAAACAGCGTGCCGCCCGTCGAGGTGATCCCGACACCATCGTGGCCTAGAATCGCGGTTCCCCCGGATGGTGGTGTGCCATGTCTTCGCCCGAACCCTCAGCGGCTGCTCCCCGGAGCGGCCTTGTCGTACTGGCCCTGTTGCTGGTGTACGTGGTCTGGGGGTCCACCTACCTGGGTATCCGGCTGGCGCTGGAAGGCGGCGCGCTACCGTTGACGATGGTGTCCGGCGCGCGTTTCATCATCGCCGGCACGCTGATGTATGCGGTACTGCGCTGGCGCGGGATGGCCGCGCCGACCCGACGCCAGTGGCGCAACCTGGCGATCATGGGCCTGACCATGCTGGTGCTGGGCAACGGCATGGTGGTGCTGGCCGAGCGCACGGTGTCCTCGGGGCTGGCCGCCACGGCGGTGGCCTCGGTGCCGCTGTGGATGGCGCTGTTTGGCGCGCTGCGCGGCCAGCACGCCAGCCGCGGTGAATGGCTGGGCATCGCGATCGGCTTCCTCGGCGTGGTCTGGCTCAACGCCGGCAGCAGCCTGACGGCCTCGCCACAGGGGCTGATCCTGCTGCTGGTGGCGCCGATCGGCTGGGCATTCGGCTCGGTGTGGGCGCGTGGGCTGGACCTGCCCAATCCCTTCATGACCGCGGCGGGGCAGATGCTGTGCGGCGGGGTCATGCTGGTGGCGCTGGGACTGGCGACCGGCGAGCGGCCGACCACCTGGCCGAGCATGGACGGGCTGCTGGCGGTGGCCTACCTGTGCGTGTTCGGCTCGATCGTGGCGTTCACCGCCTACGTGTGGCTGCTGCACAACGTGCGCCCGGCGCTGGCGGCGAGCTATGCCTATGTGAACCCGGTGATCGCGGTGATCCTGGGCGCGATCATCGGCCACGAACACTTCGGTGGGCATGACCTGCTGGCGATGGCGGTGATCCTGGCCGGCGTGGTGGTGCTGACCCTGGCACGGACCCGGACACGCGCGAAATGAGCACGCTGCCGAACCACAGCCTGCAGGAGCAGCGCCGCGGCTTTGCGATCACCGCCTTCACCTTCACCCTGTGGGGGCTGGTGCCGGTGTACTGGCACCTGCTCAAGGCGGTACCGTCGCAGCAGATCATCGCGCACCGGATCATCTGGAGCACGGTGCTGGTGGTGGCCTGGTTGCTGTTGAGCGCCGGCACGGGCTGGTGGAAGCAGATCGCGGCGCAGAAGCGCGCGCTGCCGACGCTGGCACTGAGCAGTCTGGCGATCGCGTTCAACTGGGGCCTGTACATCTGGGCGATCAACGCCGGGCATGTGATCGAGACGAGCCTGGGCTATTTCATCAATCCGCTGGTGAGCGTGCTGCTGGGCGTGGTGGTGCTGAAAGAGCGCCTGCGCGGGCTGCAGTGGCTGGCGGTGGGCTGCGCGGCCGTGGGGGTGGCGTGGCTGACGATCGATGCGGGGACGCCGCCATGGATCGCGCTGGGGCTGGCCTGTTCGTTCGGGTTGTACGGGTTGTTGCGCAAGCTGATTTCAGTGGACCCGGTGGCGGGGCTTGGGGTGGAGAGTCTGTATCTGTTCCTGCCGGCGATCGGGTTTGCGCTCTGGAGCGAGAACGGGCACGGCGGTGGGTTCTTCGGGGGGTGGGGCTGGAAGAACGATGCGCTGCTGATCCTGGGCGGTGCGGTGACGGCGCTGCCGTTGATCGGGTTTGCCTACGGGGTGAAGCGGATTCCGCTGTCGCTGGTGGGCATTCTCCAATACATCGCGCCGAGCCTGGGGTTGTTGCTGGGGGTGTTCTTCTTCCGCGAGCCGTTCGATACGGCCAAGGCGGTGGGTTTCGCCGCGATCTGGACCGGGCTGCTGCTGTTCATTGGTGACAGTGTGTGGCGGTCGCGGCGGGGGTGAGGGGTGGTTTCTTTTAGAAGCTGAAGAGCTGAAGAGCTTGAGAGCGCGAAGCCTTGGTTGGCGCGCGCATCTGGATGGGCGGGGGTGTGTGGGTTCGCGGGACACGCCGCAAGTACGTCCCTGTAGGCTCGCGTACGCCATCCATGGCGTACGACGGTCCCGCGAACCCACACACCCCCGCCCTGGACAGTTGGCTGGTTGCCTTGGCAACGCAACGCAACGCAAAGCGATGTCTGTTGGGTGGTTCGTTGCCTGTATGTGTTGCGGATTGTGGTTCGTTGCGCGCCGATGAACTGTCCAGGGGCGGGTGCGGGTGGGGGTGCGGGACCGTCGTGCGCCATGGATGGCGCACGTCGAGCCCCCATGGATGGGTTCACGGCGTGTCCCGCGCCCCCGCCCGTACCCGCCCGGCCCGTACAAGCACGCACTCGCGGCTGTCGATCTGCCTGATGCATAAAAAAAGACGGCGCCCGAGGGCGCCGTCTTCCTTCCACTCTACGGCTTGGAGAGAGTAAGCCGTGGATCAGAACAGGTGGATCAGGCGGGCCTGATCAGAAACGCTGCTGGTACTTCATGTACATGTAACGGCCGATGTCGAAGCCACCGTAATAGGTGAAGCTGCTGTTCGGCTGGCTGTACATGATCGGACCCTGGTGGTCGAACACATTGTTGATACCCATCGACACAGTGCCGTTCCACGGCAGGATGTAGCGCATCTGGATATCGTGGAAGGTGTTCGAACCCACCTTGTTGATGCCCTGGTTACCGGTGTACGGCGAGCTGAAGCCCGGGTTGCTGCACTCGGTCGCATAGGCGCAGTTTTCCTGCATGCTCGAGTAGTAGCGTGCCGTCCAGCCCAGGCCCAAGTTGCCGTACTGCCAATCCAGGTTCAGATTGGAACGCACGCGGAAGTTGCCTTCCCAGCCGGCGTACTGGCGCACCGGCGTGGTCTCGGCGTTGTCGTTCTTGCGCTCCAGGTAATCCACGTAGGTGGTGTTCCAGGACACGGAGAACTTGCCGATCGCCAGCTCCGGCAGACGGTAACGCACCGCGATGTCGTAGCCTGCGGTTTCCTGGTAGCCGGCGTTGAGCAGCGTGCGGTCCAGCGCGCTGACCTGGCCGATCGTCTTGCCCGACCTGGAACGGGTGAAGCGGTTGCATGCCGCATCCACGCCCTGCACATAGCACTGGTTGAGCATGTCCGTGGCTGACTCGCCCACGATCACGTCGTTGATGCGGATCTTCCACCAGTCCAGGCTCAGGTCCAGGCCCGACACGAACTCCGGGCTGTACACCAGGCCCACCGTCCAGGTCTTGGCGGTTTCCGGCTTCAGTGCCTCGTTCGAGCCGGAGGTGAAGTCGGTGCCACCCTGCTGGCCCGGCACCGTCGCCGGATTGCCATCGGCCGCCAGCTGGCGGAAGTTGGCCGGCACACCGCCGGCGCGGCAACGTGCCTGCACCTGCGCGTTGTTGGCCGCCGCACCGAAGGTGGTGTCGCACGGATCGGTGTACGAATCACGCGTCGTGACCGTACCGCCGTAGAGGTTTTCCACCGTCGGGGCGCGGAAGCCGGTGCCGTAGGTGGCGCGCACCAGCAGGCTGTCGATCGGCTTCCACTTCAGGCCGAACTTGGTGTTGGTGGTCGAACCGAAGTTGTTGTAGTCCGAGTAACGACCGGCCACGTCCAGCGACAGCTCGCGGGCGAAGGCCATGTCCGCCAGCAGCGGCACCTGCAGTTCCAGGTAGGCTTCGTTGAGCGCGTAGTCGCCACGGGTCGGCTGGCCGCTGGTGCCGGCGATCTGGCCATTGCGCACCATCAGGTCCGGGTCGTAGCTGGCTTCTTCGCTGCGGTGCTCGACGCCCATCGCGCCCATGATGTCACCGGCCGACAGGCTGAACAGAGAGCCGGAGATGTTCGCGCTGGCCACCTTGGTGGTGCTCTGCATCTTGTCGGTGAAACGGGTGAACAGGTAGTCCTGCACGTCCTGGTTGCCCAGTGCGCCCGGGCCGGTGTAGCCCATCGGGGCCAGCGGATTCCACGGCGTGCAGCCGGCGATCACGTTGCCGACGCTGCCGCAATGCGCGACGCCCTGGCCATCGATGAACGACGGACCGACGGACTGGTTCACGTTCGGCTGGTACATGCTGCCCGTGCCGATGCGCTCGCCTTCGTTGCGGTTGTACATGTAGCTGACGTTCCAGTCCCAGTACCGCGAACCGGTCTCGAAGCTGCCTTCCACGCCCACGCTGGCGCGCTTGGTGGTCAGGTTGTTCTCGGTGCCGCGCGGCAGTTCTTCGGTGCGGTGCGCAAAGGCAACGTCACGGCCGAACGGATTGAACGCGCTGTCCTTGGACAGCAGCGCACGCCCGCCGGTGCTCTGGTACGGGTAGCCGGCCAGCTGCTTGGTCGACTCGCGCTCGGTGTACAGCGCGTCGGCCACCAGGCGCAGGTTGTCGTTGATCGAGAAGCCACCGTTGGCGAACACCGACTTGCGCTGCAGGCCGGTGAGCAGGCTCATGTTGGTCTTGGTGTTGGCATCGTTGGCCTTGTCGGCCGGCACGAAGTTGCCCAGCACGGTCGGGTCGCCGCCCGGGCCCACGCTGAGGTTCTTGCCATCGACAGTGGCGTAGCCCCACGGGGTGACGCCGCTCAGGCCGTCGGTCGGGTGGCGCGGGCCGTTCGGGTAGGCGGTGAATTCACGTGCGCCGCCCAGGATCGGATCTTCGTCGGAGTATTCGCCGCCGACGGTGACCCAGCCACGGTCGAAGGTCTTGCCGAAGGTCGCGCTATAGCTGGTCTTCTGGCCGTCGCCTTCGCTGTACTGGCCGACGTAGGCGTTGACTTCCGCGCCGTCGAAATTCTTGCGGGTGATGATGTTGACCACGCCGGCGATGGCGTCCGAGCCGTACAGCGCCGAGGCGCCGTCGGTCAGCACTTCCACGCGGTCCACGATCGAGGACGGGATGGAGGCCAGGTCGGAGTAGCCGGCGGCGGACACGCCCATGCGGCGGCCATCAATCAGCACCAGGCTGCGTTCCGGGCCCAGGTTGCGCAGGCTGACGTACATGCCACCGAAGTCGCGGCCGGACTCCAGCGAGTTGGCGCGGCTCATGCTCGGCGCGCCGGCCGCGGTGACGTCCTGCAGGATGTCGGCGACGTTGACGTAGCCCTTCTTTTCGATCTCGGCGCGGTTCAGCGCGACGACCGGCTGGGCGCTCTCGACGCTGGCCTGGCGGATGCGCGAGCCGGTGATTTCAATGCGATCCAGATTGGTGGTGCCGTCATTGGCGGTCTGGGCGAAGGCAGGGGCACTGCAGCTGGCGACAAGCGCGATGGCAATCGCGTTGCGCAGCGGGTGGGTCTTCAAATACATCCGTGCGATTTCTCTTTCTCGGTAAAAACAAGCGCCTTTGCGGGCGGCGTGGGGACAACATCACGACGCGGGGGGCGGGAGTCTAATGACTTTTCAAATTTTTTACTTTCATCTGAAAGCATAAAAACCGCTAAAAATGAACGCTCGCTGACAAATTCGCGGGTCGGCGAACAATCTTTTTTCAATGCGCTGCAGTACGTGCGATGCGCGCCGCGCCGATGCAGGCAGAGGCACCGATAACGGCGATGGTCCCGTCAACTTGAGTACACGCGGATGTGCATCGACGGGAAGCGTTCAGTGTGTGCCGACGGTGTGCGAAGAAATCTCTTCTCCCTTCCGCGTGGCCGCATGAAGTGCGCTGTGACTTTCCGTCAGAAGATCCCGCTCTGCCGCCTACGCACCGCAAGCCGAGCCTCGTAGCAGCCGGTAGGCTCCTGGGCAAAATAAAGGAGGAGGCCGCTTGCGGCCGGGGGACATTTGCACCAGGGGCCTACCGGCTGCTACGGGGCCCTAACGCTCGCGACAGACTAGAGCGAAGACACCATCGCCAGGACTACCCACGCGCGCGTACAGCCGCAAGCCATCTGCTACGTCCCGTGAAACGAGGCGCTCCCTCCGCTGAGAAAGAAAAAAACCGCACCCTTGCGGATGCGGTTCGTGGTCTGCTATTTCGTGCGCGCCCCTGCGCGCCCCTGCGCGCGCATGCTCTTATCAGTGCACCGCCACGCATCAGGTCTCGCGCAACGCCGTGGTGATCGGCAGGCGCGCCGCACGCAGTGCCGGGAACAGACCACCGACCAGCCCAATCCCCAGCGCCCACTTCAGCCCCGTCCACAACAGCTGCGGCGAAACCCGGAACTGGAACACCACCTGGCTGAAGTTGTTGCCCAGCGTGGACACCGTGTAGTTGTTGAACACCAGCCAGGCCAGCAGGCCGCCGAGCACGCCACCGAGCAGCGCCAGCAACATGGTCTCCAGCATCACCGCGGTAACCACCGGCAGGCCGCGGAAACCGATGGCCCGCATCGTGGCGATCTCGCGCGCCCGCGTGGCCACCGCGGCATACATGGTATTGAGTGCCCCGAACACCGCGCCAATGGCCATGATCCCGCCGATCACCGTGCCCAGCACGCTGATCAGCTTGCTCAGCCCACCCGACTGCTTGCTGTAGTAGTTGCGCGTCGTGTCCACGTCCAGCTTCAGCCGCGGGTCCGCCTCCATCGCCGCCTTGAACTGCTTGAACCCGTCGGCGCCCGCGGTGCGCACGTTGACCGACTGGTAGGCGCTGCGGTTGTAGGTGGTGGACAGGGTCTGGGTGTCGGCCCACAGCTCGGACTCGTGCACGTCGTTGGACGCGAACACGCCCACCACCGTCCAGTCCTGTTTGCCGAGCGCCAGTGTCTTGCCCACCTCCAGGCCCTCGAACTGGGCCTTGGCCCCCTTGCCGACCACGATCTCGCGCAGGCCCGGCGTGAAGCGGCGGCCCTCGACCATGCGCACCTGGCGACGCACCGCCCAGGCTTGCTCGCCGACGCCGCGGAACTGCACGTTGGTATCGGTATGGTCGCTGCGCGACGGCAGGCTGATCACCTGCGACAGTTCGGCCGACACCAGCGGCTTGCCGTCCTCGCCCCGCGCGATGCCCGGCAGGCTCTGGATCAGCGGCAGCTGGTCACGCATGATCACCGAGTTGGTTTCGGCCTGCGAGCCACCACGCAGCACGATCGCGACGTCGTCGCTGCCGCTGCGTTCCAGGGTGGCCTTGAAGCCATCGCCCATCGCCAGCATCGCCACCAGCACGCCGACCACGCCGGCAATCCCGACCACGATCACCGAGGATGCGCCCCAGCGCTGCGGCAGGCTGGCGATGCCGATTCTGGCCGCCTCCAGCGACAGTCGCCCGCTGCGGGTGAACAGCAGCCAGCCCGCCACGGCCACCGCCAGCCCCAGGACCGCCGACCACGGCAGCACGATCCATACCACCAGCGCGACCAGCAGCCCCAGCACGGTCAGTATGTTCCACATCCATTGCTTGTTCATGCGGGTCTCCTCAGCGTCCGGCCAATGCATCGACGATCTTCAACCGCTGCGCGCGCAGGGCCGGCAGCAGCCCCACCACGATCCCGATCACCACCATCAGCCCCATTGCCATCGCCCAGGTCTGCGCCGGCACGCCGGGCAGGTTGATGATCCCGTTGCTGCTGGCGCTGACCACCGGCATCACCACCGATGCCAGGCCCATGCCGAGCAGCCCCCCGAGCACGATCAGCAGCACCGATTCGACCATGACCAGCACCAGCACGGTGCCATCCTTGAAGCCCAGCGTCTTGAGGATCGCCAGTTCCGGGATGCGCTCGCGTACCGCCTGGGCCATGGTGTTGCCGGTCAGCAGCACCAGGGTGAAGAACACCGCGGCCATGATGCCGGTGACGATCAGGCCGATATCGGCGAACTGCTTGGCAAATGCCTGCGAGAAGGCCGCTTCGGTCTGCGACTTGGTTTCGCGGTCGGAGTTCAGCGACAGCGCATCGATCGCCTGGGCCACGCGCGAGGCATGCGCCGGGTCGTCCAGTTGCACGGTGTAGAAGCTCACCTGGTTCTTGATGTAGTCGTTGGACTCGTCGAAGTAGCTCCAGTGCAGCAGCAGCTGGCCCTCCGCCGCGGCGTTCTTGCGGTCCCTGGCCCGGTAGATCCCCACCAGTTGCAGCGGCCAGTCGTTGCTGCCCTGGCGCGGGAAGATGGTGGCCTGCATCGGGATGGTGTCGCCGATCTTCCAGCCGAAGCGCTTGGCCAGCGACTCCCCCACCAGCGCGCCGGTGCGCGTGTTCTTGAATGCCTCGGCCTGGGCGGGTGGCAGCTCCAGCTCCGGGTACAGGTCCATGTAGTTGTCCGAGACCGAGAAGCTCGGGAAGAAATTCTTCTGGTCCTGGTAGATGCCGCCGAACCACATCGCGTAGTTCACCTGGCGCACGCCGGGCGTGGCTTCGATATCGCGCAGCAGGCGCAACGGTAGGCTCTGGGTGATCGACAGCTTGGAGGACACCACCAGCCGCTTGGCGCCCTCGATGGTGTCGCCGCCGGAGTTGAACGCCACCCGCACCGAGTCGAGCATGCCGAACAGCAGGAAGGCGGCCACTACCGAGAGCAGCGTCAGCAGCGTGCGCGTCTTGCTGCGGAACAACTGCGCCCAGATCAGCGAGAAATACTTCATCGCGGCAGCCTCCGTCAGTGGGCCGCTGGCGCGGTGGCCAGTTCGCCCTTGTCCAGGTGCACGGTATGGGTGGCGTACTCGGCCGCCTTGGGATCATGGGTGACCATGATGATGGTCTTGCCGTGCTCGCGGTTGAGCTGCTGCAGCAGACCCAGGATTTCCTCGGCGGACTGCCGGTCCAGGTCGCCGGTGGGTTCGTCGCAGATCAGGAAGGTCGGGTCGGAGACGATCGCGCGGGCGATGGCCACGCGCTGCTGCTGGCCGCCGGACAGTTCATTCGGGCGGTGGCTGCGACGGTCGGCCAGGCCCACCAGGGTCAGCGCGATCTCGGCATTGCGCTTGCGCTGGGCAGCGCCCAGGTGGGTGAGCAGCAGGGGCAACTCGACGTTCTTCTGCGCGGTCAGCATCGGCATCAGGTTGTAGAACTGGAACACGAAGCCGACGTGGTGGCTGCGCCACGTCGACAGCTGCCCGCCGCTCATGCGGTCGATGCGCTCGCCTTCGATCTCGATTTCGCCGGCGCTGGGGGTGTCCAGCCCGCCGATCAGGTTGAGCAGGGTGGTCTTGCCCGAGCCGGATGGCCCCATCAGGGCGACGAAATCGCCGCGCTGGATGTCCAGGTCGATGCCGTGCAGCACCTGCACCTTCTCGGGGCCGCGCTGGTAGGTCTTGGTGATGTTGCGGAGCGAAACCAGGGTCGACATGAGCGGTTCTCCGTGGATCAAGGCGGATCGAAAACGCAATGGCATGCAGCGGCACGCGCCTGCATGCGACGAGGGGGGCCGTGGCCGGACAGGGCGCAGTGGCGGACAGCAGCCTGCCTGCGCGCCGGCACGGCACGGGTAGCGCGCTTGCATGGCATCGCCGCGCCCTTCCGGCGCGGCGCGCTATTGCTGCTGTTTTTCCACGACCTTGCTGCCGTCGTGCAGGTCCGCCGGCGGGTCCAGTACCACCACCTCGCCAGCGCTCAGCCCCTGGTTGACCTGGCGATCGGTGTTGAGCGTGGCGCCGGCAACGACCGCGCGTTGTTCGACGTGGCTGTCGTCCCCGACCACGAAGGCGACCGTCTTCTGGTCGCGCTCCACGATCGCCGTGGCAGGTACGCGCACGCCCTTGGGCGCGGCCGCCCGGGCCGGTTGCGCGGCTTCCAGGAAGCTCACCCGCACGCCCATCTCCGGCACTATCCGCGGGTCTTTCACTTTCAGTGCCACGCGCACCTTGACCGTGGCCTTGCCGCGGTCGGCGGTGGGGATGATGGCGATCACCTCGGCCGGGATCTTCCAGTCAGGGTAGGCGTTGAGGGTGGCTTCCACCGGCATCTTCGGCTGCACGCGGCCGATGAACGACTCGCCCACGTCCACCTCGATCTCCAGCGATTCCATGTCCACGATGGTGCCGATGCCGGTGCGGGTGAAGCCGCCGCCGGCCGACAGCGGCGACACGATCTCGCCCGGCTGCGCGGCCTTGGCGGTGACCACGCCGGAGAACGGGGCGCGCACGGTGTTGTTGTCCACGCCGAGGTCGGCGATGGCCAGTGCGTCGTTGGCCACCTTGGTGTTGCGTTCGGCCGTGCGCAGCTGTGCACGCAGGCTGTCACGCTGGGAAATGGCCAGGTCGTACTGCGACCGCGAGACCAGCTGCTGGCCCACCAGCGTCTGCAGGCGGCCGGCCTCGGCATTGGCCTGGGCCACCTGCGCCTGCAGTCCGGCCAGCTGGCTGCGCGCGGCCTCCAGCTGCGAGGCCGACAGGCTGCGCTGGGCATTGGCATCGATCGGGTCGAGCGTGGCCATCACCTGGCCTTCTTCCACCCGCATGCCTTCTTCGATCATCACCTCGCGGACCTTGCCGGTGATCTTGGCCGAGACGGTGGCCATGCGCCGCGCCACGACATAGCCGCTGGCATCCAGGACCGAGCTGCTGGCGCTGCCCTGCTGGATGGCCACCACCGGCGCGGTGGTCACCTCGATGGCGCGTTGCCGGCCGAACACGAACCAGCCGATGCCGACGAGCAGCAGCACGATGAGGATCGCCAGCCCGATCCAGCGCCCACGGCGGGGCGAGGACGGCGGCGGCGTGGCCGCCTTGCGGTCGATGCGAAGTTCCTTGAGCAGTTCAGCGGATGTGTTCATCGTGAGTCTGGACGGGGAATCGGGCCGAGTGTGACCGCAACGGTGCTGGCGGGGCAAACCGGCGCTGGGCCGGGTGGTGCACAGCATGCCTGCCGCCCGGGCGGCCCGGCAGTGACAGCTGTCACCTGCTTGCGCTGACGCCGGCCACTGGGACCGGGGCCGGCAGGGCGCCAGTCTGTGCCCATCCCGTCACGGAGCGCGCCCCGATGTCCGATCCCTCCCTTCTTCCCCTGGCCAGCCTGCAGGACGTGCAGGTGCGCTACGGTGCCGTGGCCGCGCTGCAGGGCGTGAGCATCGCGCTGCAGCGCGGCGAGGTGCTGGCCCTGCTCGGCCGCAACGGCGCGGGCAAGAGCACCGCGATATCGGTGTTGCTGGGGCTGCGCGCGGTGGATGCCGGTCGGGCCGAGCTGCTCGGTGGGGATCCGCAGCAGCGGGCCAGCCGGCGCGGCATCGGCGTGATGCTGCAGAGCACCGCGCTGCCGCCGGTGCTGCAGGTGGGCGAGCTGATCGACCTGGCCCGTGCCTGCTACGACGACCCGCGCCCGCTGCAGGAGTGCCTGGCCCTGGCCGGGCTGACCGACCTGGCCACGCGCCGCTACGGCCGTTTGTCCGGCGGCCAGCAGCGCCGGGTGCAGTTCGCCATCGCGCTGTGCGGGCGGCCGCAGCTGCTGTTCCTGGATGAGCCCACCACCGGCCTGGATATCCAGGCGCGGCAGGGGCTGTGGCAGGCGATCCGGCAACTGGCCGGCGAGGGCTGCGGGGTACTGCTCACCACCCACTATCTGGAAGAAGCCGAAGCGCTGGCCCAGCGGGTGGTGGTGATCGAGCGCGGTCGCGTGCTCGCCGACGGCCCGCTTTCGCAGTTCCGTCAGCAGTTGGCGCCGCGCCGGATCCGCTGCCGCAGCGAGCTGGATGCGGCGCTTGTCAGGACCTGGCCGGGCGTGCGCGAGGTGCAGCGCGATGGGCTGCGCCTGCAGCTGCTGGCCGAACCGGCCGAGCCGGTGGTCGCCCGCCTGCTCGCCGAAGACCCGGACCTGCAGGAACTGGAAGTGCATGGCGGCGGCCTGGCCGACGCCTTCGTCGAACTGACCCGGGACGCCGCATGAACACCTTGACCCCTGCTGCGATCTCCGCGATCCACCCGCGCGCGTCGCGCCTGCGCATCTACCGTGCCGAAGCGCTGTGCGAACTGCGCCGCGCCTGGCGCACGCCGGCCTTCATGCTGCCCTCGCTGCTGTTCCCGGTGCTGTTCTATTCGCTGTTCGGCCTGTTGCTGGGCCGCGGCCACGCCGCGCAGTACCTGCTCGCCACCTACTGCGTGTTCGGCGCGATGGCACCGGCGTTGTTCGGCTTCGGCGTGCAGTTGGCGCTGGACCGCGAGGGCGGGCTGCTCACGTTGAAACGTGCATTGCCGATGCCGCCGATGGCACCGCTGCTGGCACGGCTGCTGATGGCGGTACTGTTCGCGCTGCTGGTGGCTACGGTGCTGATCGGCGTGGCGGCGCTGGCCGGGGTGGCGCTGTCGCCGCGCATGCTGGTGCACCTGCTCGCCGTGGCCGCCTTCGCCGCGCTGCCGCTCGGTGCGATCGGCCTGTGGATCGGTAGCCACGTCAGTGCCAGTGCGGCGCCGGCGGTGGTCAACCTGGTCTACCTGCCGCTGGCGTTGCTGTCCGGGCTGTGGCTGCCGTTGTCCGGGTTGCCCCCGGTCTTCGGTACGCTGGCCCCGCTGTGGCCGACCTGGCACCTGGCCCAGTTGGCCCTGCCGGCGGTCGGCATGCCCGCGCAGGGCAGCGCGGCGGTGCATGTCGCGGTGTTGCTGGCGGTCACGGCCGCGGCGTTGGGGCTGGCCCGGCGCCGGCTGCGCCGGGTCGGGTGAGCGGCGGAGGAAACTGGCATGATCGCGCCTGACCACCCCGCCCTGGAACCGCCCGTGTCATCGCGCTGGATCGCCTCGCTGCTGCGCCCTGCACCGGATTCGTCCGTGGCCGACAACCTGCGCCGTGGCAAGCCGGCCTGGGCCGACGCGGTGCACCTGCTGTGGACCGGCTGGGTGTTCTTCACCCCGATCTTCAGCAACGGCTACACGCTGCGCTGGCTGTGGCTGACCCTGCTGACCTACCCGCTGTTCCTGGCGTTGTACGTCCGTCTGCTGCTGGCGCCGCGCCACCATGGGCCGCGCTATGCGATGGCGATGCTGGCGATGGGCCTGGTCCTGCTGCCGTGGTACCCGTCGGGCATCAGCTACTTCATCTTCGGCTGCGTGATGTTGCGGGTGTGCCGCAACACCTCGATGTGGCGGCACATGCTGCAGCTGCTGGCGGTCAATGGCCTGTTCGTCGGCATCGCGCTCTGGGTGGGCTACCAGTGGCAACTGGTGGTGTGGATCCCGTCGATGGCGCTGATCATCGGCATCATCGTCAACGTCGAGCGCCTCAACAAGGACCGCGATGCGGCGTTGCAGCTGTCGCAGGAGGAAGTGCGGCGGCTGGCCGCCACTGCCGAACGCGAGCGCATCGGCCGCGACCTGCACGACCTGTTGGGGCATACCCTGTCCCTGATCACCCTGAAGCTGGAGCTCTCGCGCAAGCTGGCCGAGCGTGATCCGCTGGGCTCGCGCCGCGAAGTGGCCGAGGCCGAGACCATCGCGCGGCAGGCCCTGGCCGAAGTGCGCAGTGCGGTCACCGGCATCCGCGCCAGCGATCTGGCCGCCGAGCTGGCCTCGGCGCGGTTGCTGCTGGAGTACCAGCACGTGCACCTGCACTACGCACCGCCGCCGCCGATGCCGGTCGATATCGAACGCGCGCTGTCGCTGGTGCTGCGCGAGGCGGTCACCAACGTCGCCCGCCACGCCCAGGCGCGGCAGGCATGGGTCAGCTTCGAACAGGACGGACGCAGCCTGTTGATGCAGATCCGCGACGACGGCCGCGGCGGGGTCCACGTCGATGGCAACGGCCTGAGCGGCATGCGCGAACGCGTCAGCGCGCTGCGTGGCACGCTGGCCCTGCAGTCGGCGAAGGGCGAGGGCACCTGCCTCACGGTGCGGGTCACCCTGCCGGCGGCGACCGCGCCGGTACTGCCGGTACTCGCCCCCGATGCCGTCCCGGGCGGAGCCGCGCCATGATCCGCATCGTATTGGCCGAAGACCAGGCGATGGTGCGCGGCGCGTTGTCGGCGCTGCTGGGGTTGGAGCCGGACATCGAGGTGCTGGGCAGCGCGGCCGATGGCGAAACCGCGTGGCGCATGCTGCAGCAGCTGCAGCCGGACATCCTGGTCACCGACATTGAAATGCCCGGGCTGTCCGGCCTGGAGCTGGCCCAGCGCATCGCGCGCCAGCAGCTGCCGATCAAGGTCGTGATCGTGACCACGTTCGCGCGCTCGGGCTTCCTGCGCCGCGCGCTGGATGCCGGCGTGTGCGGCTACCTGCTCAAGGACGCCCCGGCCGAACGCCTGGCCGATGCCTTGCGCCAGGTGCAGCATGGCGGCCGTGCGATCGACCCGCAGCTGGCGCTGGATGCCTGGTCGCAGGCCGACCCGCTCAACGACCGCGAACGCCAGGTGCTGCGCCTGTCCGGCGACGGCCGCTCGGCCAGCGAGATTGCCGCCCAGCTCGGGCTGTCGCATGGCACGGTTCGCAACTACCTGTCCGAATGCATCGGCAAGCTGGGCGTGGCCAACCGGATCGAAGCGTATCGGCTGGCGCGGCAGAAAGGCTGGTTGTAGGCCGGTATCCTGTGCGCTCCATGGACCGGATGCGCCGCCGATGAAACACCACTTCGCCGACCTGCTCGACCGCGCCGAGGGCGTGTGGACCATCACCCCGAACGCACAGCGTTGGGCATGCCATAGCGAGGACGTGGCCGACGTGCCCGACGACGCCACCCGGCTGACGCTGACCCGCCGCGACCGCCACTGGACCCGCGTGCTGCAGCTCACGCAGTTGCGCGAGCTCACCCTGCACGAGCCCGACGCGGCACAGTTGCAGGCGCTGGCGCAGTTGCCGCAGCTCACGGCGCTGCGGATCAGCCACGCCCGGCCGACGACGCTGGCGATGCTGGAGGGCATGACCGGGCTGCGCGAGCTGGTGCTGGAGTACGTCTCCGGCGTGGCCGACCTGTCGCCGCTGGGCCGCCTGCCCGCCCTGCAGGCGCTGCACCTGGAGAACCTGCGCCGGGTGAGCGACTTCGCCGGGCTGGGCGGTTCACGCACGTTGCGCGACCTGGCCATCGTCGGCACCCTGGACTGGGACCAGCCGGTGCAGGACCTCGGCTTCCTGGCCACGTTGCCCGCCCTGGAGCGGTTGCGCTTGACCTGGTTCCGCGCGCCGAAGACGTTTCCCGTGCTGGGCGCGCTGCAGGGGTTGGCGCAGCTGCGGACGCTGGAGCTGGGCATGAACGCGCTGCCGCTGGAAGACTTCGCCTGGATCGAGGCCAACCTCCCGCACGTGGAGGGCGCGCTGCGGCCGGCCGCGGTGCCGACCGATGGCAACAACCGCGAGCTTCCCGCCCGCGATCCACGCGCCGCGCTGCCGTTGGCCGCGTTCTACCAGTTGCCCGACGTGTTCGTGGGCCACCAGGGCAAGCGCTACGAGAGCGCACAGTACGACGCCCTGCTGCTGGGCAAGGGCGAACGCATGGCGACCGGCAAGCCGGACACCGTGCGGGCCCGCTGCGAGCAGCACCGGCAGCGCTACCGCGCGCTGGTCGACGGCTTCCTCGCCGCCCGGTAGTACCGAGCGTTGGCCGGCGCTACCGGGTGGGGTCGTCGCGGGTGTTCCCCGGGCCCTTCGCCATCGCCTGGAATACCCCGTCGCGGCGCACCCACAGGTGGAACAGCGCGGCGGACAAGTGCACCACCACCGTGGCGAACAACACATAGGCCAGCAGGCTGTGCGCGCTGCGCAGTGCCGCGTACAGCGCCGGATCATGCGGCACGATCGGCGGCAGGTTGAAGCCGGACCACATCACGATCGGGTAACCGCCAGCGGACAGCATCGACCAGCCCACCAGCGGCATCGCCAGCATCGCCCCATACAACACCCAGTGCGAGGCATGCGCGGCAGCGGCCTGCCAGGCCGGCAGGTCGGCCGGCAGCGGCGGCGGGCGATGCCGCAGGCGGTTGTACAGGCGCACGATCACCAGCAGCAGGATCGCGATGCCCAGCGGGCGGTGCAGGTCCACCAGCATCGGTCGCCAGTGCAGGGCGGCCACCATGCCCACGCCGACGAACAGCATGGTCAGGATCATCGCCGCCATCAGCCAGTGCAGCACCCGCGCGGTAAGGTTGAAGTGGCCGGCATCACGCTTCATTTCGCACCTTCCTTGCCGGTGGCGGCGGCGCCGGTGCCGTTGGCGATCTCGCGCTCGCGACGGTTGAACGACTGCGAATACACCGCCGAACGTGCGGCCAGAATGGGGTCGCCGGAGCCGGCGATGCCGCTGGGCAGGATCAACGGGTCATAGTTGAGGTCGCGGCAGGCGCCGTCGGCCTGCGGCTGCATGGCGGCCAGGCTGAGCGTGCCCACCTTGACCTGGCGACGCTGCATCGGCCACACCTGCGAGGGATCATCGACCGGGTCGCCCTCTTCGGCGATGGTCACCCACATGTCCCAGCGCACCGGGCCCTGCGCCAGCCGCTGCTGGAACTCGTCGGCCAAGTAGTCCAGCCCGGCCTGTGCGCGCTGGTCGGCGGTCATCTCCACGAATTCGGCCTGTGGCCGCATGCTCCAGCGCACGTCGTGGCTGCGGCCATCGGCGGCGGTGAAGCGGAAGCTGTTGACCCCGTTATAGGCGGTATTGGCCCAGCTGTTGGACCACGGCGCGGTCTTGGCCCACTGCTGGAAGGCGCGCGCGCTGGGGTACTTTTCCAGCACCGCGGCCATCTTCGCCGGGTCCGGCTTGCCGGTAGCCGGGTCGGGGATGCCGGCGCGGGTCTGTTCGAGGAAGGCCTCGGCCGTGGGCACCGCGAAGAACGGGAAGCTGTTCATCGCCGTGCGCCATTCCTGGCCATCGTCGCTCACCAGCTGCAGCGCCATGCTGCGCACGCGTGCGTTGGCGTCGGGCCCATGCGGGTCGCCGCCACCGATCGACAACCGGCCCAGCACCGGCACCTGGCGCTGGGCGAACACGCGCGCCGAACTCAGCGCCACGCCCTCCGGCGTGCCCTGGAAACTGCCACTGACGCACACGCCCTTGGTGTGCGCGCGGCGGAACCCGGGGTGCGGTGGGCCGGTGGCCTCGATGCTGTCGGTGAAGGCCTGCGCGGTGACGCGGTCGCGACCGATCCAGCCGGCCAGCCAGGCGAAGGCCAGCACCAGCAGGCCGGCGATGAGCGCGATCAGCGCGATCCACAGCAGCGGCGACGGCGGCCGCGGGGCGCCCGGCTCCTGGCCGGCGCGGGTGTAACCGAAGAGCGACATGTCCGGAATCCTGCCTTCACGATGCGTGTGGGTGGGCGACAGGACGCATGGTGTCAGAACGGCGCCGGCACCGATATTCACATTTTCGACAACTGTTCAATACGCAGATCCCCGCCGGAGCGGGGATCTGTGGGCAACCGCGTGGTGCGCGCAGGCTCAGCCGGCGTATCGCGCCTTCAGCATCGCCCACGCCGAGCGCAGCGCCAGGGCTTCGCCACCGGCCGGACGGCCCGGGCGTTCGCCATCGTTCCAGGCATACACGTCCAGGTGCGCCCAGGCCTGGCCGTCGGCGATGAAACGCTCCAGGTACAGCGCCGCGGTGACCGAGCCGGCCATGCGCGAACCGGCATTGGCCAGGTCGGCGATGTTGCTGTGCAGGTAGCGCAGGTACGGGCGCCACAACGGCATGCGCCAGACCGGGTCGCGGGTCTGCTCGCCGGCCTGCAGCCACTGCTGGGCCAGGGTGTCGTCGTTGCTGAACAGCGCCGGCAGGTCCGGGCCGAGCGCGATGCGGGCCGCGCCGGTGAGCGTGGCGAAGTCGAGCACGATCTCCGGTTTCTGTTCGCTGGCGTAGGTCAGCGCATCGGCCAGGATCACCCGGCCCTCGGCGTCGGTGTTGTCGATCTCGATGCTGAGGCCCTTGCGGGTGGCGATCACTTCGCCGGGGCGGAACGCATCGGGACCGATCGCGTTTTCCACCGCCGCGATCAACAGCGTCAGCTGCACCGGCAGCTGCTGGGCCATGACCAGCCCGGCCAGGGCCAGCGCGTGCGCGGCGCCGCCCATGTCCTTCTTCATGTTGCGCATGCCGTCGCCCGGCTTGATGTCCAGCCCGCCGGTGTCGAAGCACACGCCCTTGCCGACCAGCGCCACGTGCGGCTGGCCGACCGTGCCCCAGCGCAGCGCGATCAGCCGCGGCGCGCGGTGCGAGGCGCGGCCCACCGCATGGATGGACGGGAAGTTCTGCTCCAGCAGCGCATCGCCGGTGATCACCTCGATCTGCGCGCCGTGTGCGGCGGCCAGTTCGCGCGCCGCGTCTTCCAGCTCCTGCGGGCCCATGTCTTCGGTGGGCGTGTTGACCCAGTCGCGCACGCGCAGGCTGGCGGTCACCACGTCGCGCACTTCGGCCGACGGCGTGGCCAGCAGCTGCGCCGGCGCACGGTTGGGGGTGCGGTAGCGGGCAAAACGGTAGCTGCCCAGGCCCCAGCCGAGGTGCAGCAGGGTTTCGATCTCCACCGGCAGGGTATCGGCTAGCTGCCACACGCTGCCCTCGGGCAGTGCGAAGGGCGCATGCGCGTAGGCATAGGCATCACCGGCATCGCCCACCCCGACGATCGCGCCGGCCAGGCCGTGCTCGCCGGGCAACAGCACCACGCTGCCGCCACTGCCATTGAAGTGCTGCGCGTCGATCCAGGCGCCCAGCGCGGCGCTCTGCCGCGCGCGCCACGTGGCGAACTGCTCGCGGTTCATCACGTGCAGCGGCAGTGCCTTGGAGGAGTCGGTGGTGAAACCGGTGATCTGGGTCATGCGGGGTCGTGCTCCATTCGCGGCCGGCTCAGGGACGCCCGGCGGATGCGTTGGCATCCAGCCAGTCGGCCAGCCCGGTCAGGGTGTCGAACTGCAGGTCGGGCTGCAGCGAAGGATGGTGCCAGGCGTGCGCCTCGCGGTTGATCCAGCAGCCGCGCAGACCGGCCTGCATCGCCCCGACCACGTCCATCTCGGCGTGGTCGCCCACGTGCAGCACGTGGCTGGGGGCTACGCCCAGGCGCTCGCAGGCGGCGTGGAAGATGCTCGCCGCCGGCTTGGCCGCGCCATGCTCGCGCGAGCCCAGCTGGAAGCTGAAATGGTGGGCCAGGCCGATCCGCTGCAGGTCGGCATTGCCGTTGCTGAGCGCGGCCACCGGCACCTTGGCCGCGATACGCGCCAGCGCGTCGAGTGCGTCCGGGTAGAACTCCACCTGGTTGCGCGCGGCGTAGAAGGCCTCGTAGGCCGGCTCCACCAGGGCCAGGTCGGCGCCGCTGTTTTCCAGCGCCTCGTGCAGGGTCAGCCGGCGCAGCGCGCTCAGATCGTGGTGCAGCTGCGGGTTGGCATGGAAGGAGCGCTCGCGCAGTTCCCGCATCGCCGCCACCGGGTACATCGCGGCGGTGGCGGGGCTGTGCTGCAGCATCCAGTCGTACAACACCTGGTCGATCCGCGCGCCGATGGGGGCGAACGGCCACAGGGTGTCGTCGAGATCGAGGGTGATGGCTTGGATGGGGAAATTCACCCCGCCATTCTACGCCTGCCCGCGCGGGCTTTCATGGCGCGCGCCGGCAGCGCAGTGCAGTGCCTTCAGCGCAGGTCGTAGGAACAGTCGATGGATGTCTGGGCATCGTCCTGCCGCACGCTCAGGTCATGCCGGCCCACCTCCCGGGTGTAGTCGCCGGCAGCGTTGCGCGGGGTCCCGGCGAGGGCGGCGATCTGCTCGATACCGGCCGTGGTGAAGTACGCGGTGTAGCTGTCGATACCGTCCTCGCCGTTGGCGCCGTCGTACAGGTGCAGGCGGCTCACCGGCTGGCCCAGCACCAGCAGCGGCGTGGTCAACGCATACTCGCCATCGGACAGTGGGCCGTACGCCTGCAGCTCGGTTGCCTTGAGCGCCTTCGCCAGGGCGGCAAACTGCGCAGGGGTCAGGTGGCGCTTGCAGGTGACCGCCTCGACCAGTTGGCGGCTGGCCACCTCGGCGCTGGGCTGGGGAGCGGCCAACGCCGGCGCGGCGAGGGTGACGAGGCCGGCAAGGGCGAGGCAACGGGCTGCGAAGGAAGACATCAGGGCCGGGATCCATCCGAGAAAGGGCCGGTATTCTGGCAGCATCGGCGCTTGCGCGGCCAGCCATGACCCTGGCCCGGCCTGCTCATTCCAGCAGGCGTGCCCAGCCCTGCATCCCGTCCAGCCGGGCCAGCACCAGTTTGATGCAGACCAGCAGCGGCACCGCCAGCAGCAGGCCCACCATGCCCCACAGCCAGCCGAACACCAGCAGCGACAGGATCAGGATCAGCGGCGAGATCGCCATGCGCCGGCCCAGCACGATCGGCGTCACCACCTGGCCCTCCACCGTGTGCAGGGCCAGGTAGCAGGCTGCCGGCAACAACGCCTTGAGCGGGTCGCTGAACTCGACGAAGCCCATCAGCAGCATCAGCGCCACGCCGATCAGCGGGCCCACGTAAGGCGCGAAGTTCAACAGTGCGGCCACCGTGCCCCATAGCAGCGCTTCCTGCAGGCTGATCCCGAGCAGCAGCAACACCCCGGAAAACACCAGTCCGACCAGCGCGTTGATCACCGTGATGGTGAGGACATAGCGCGACACCTCGCGCTCGATCGAGCGCAGGATATCGGTGGTGAAGCGCTGCTGCTGGCGGCTGGGGAACAGCGCGATCGCATGCTTCTGCAGGCTCTGCCCGTAGATCATGAAGAACAATGTCAGCAGCACCACCGCCAGCACCGAAGCGGCCAGCCGCGGCGCACGGGTGAGCACCTTGTAGGGGTCGTCCAGCTGGGTGCGCACGATCTGCACGCGACGGCTGCCTTCGCCGCCAGCCACCCGTGCGAAGTTCTCCGCGGCCTGGTTGGCCTGCTGCACCGGCTTGGTCAGGTCCTGCACCTGGCGCGCCACCTTGCGCAGCTGCTGCGGCGCTTCCTGCGCCCACTCCATGGCCGGGCCGACCAGCTGCACGCTCAGCGCCGTGGCCGCGCTCAGGCCTGCGCCGATCACCAGCACCGCACCGAGGAAGCGCGGAATCCACAGCTTGCCGAGCAACCGCAGGATCGGGTTGCCGACCAGCGCGAAGAACATCGCCAGCAGGATCGGCAGGATCACTTCCTGCGCCGCCCAGAGGGTGAACGCGACGGCCAGCGTGGCCAGCACCACCAGTGACATCGGTGCCCGGGGACGCGGCGGCGGCGGAGCGGCGACAACGTCGTCGGGTGTTGCGGCAGGTACGCTCATGCGGGCGCCGGGCAGGGAAGGATCGCCATTATTGGGCAAGCCGGGTGCGGGTGGCGTGTTGTGAACGTGCACGAAAAGCGAGGCCCCGGCGCGGCATGCGACGGGGCCGGGCCGGGTCAGCGTTCGGAAAGATCGGTGGCCGCTTCGGCCGGCTGCGGCTGGCGCGGGGCGGCCGGGTCCACGCGGGTTTCCGGTGCCATGCGCGGTTTCGGCGCGGCCGCGCGGGGCAGGTCGTCGGTGGCCTCGTCCACCTTGTCGGCGGCCTGCTCGGCGGTATCGGCCGCCTCGCTGGCCTGCATCGAGGCGAACGCGGCCTGGGTACTGGCCAGCAGGTTGGACACCGAGCCGATCATCTGCAGCCAGCGTGCGCCCTGCACCTTGGCCCCCAGACCGGTCGGTTCCAGCTTGCCGGCCAGGAAGCCGCCGGCCAGGCCCACGGTAATGATGCGCAGCGGCGTCCAGCCGGCACGCCAGGCGGTGCTGAGGGTGAACCAGCTGCTGCGGGTCTTTTCCACCCGCACCGCCACCACCAGCTCGGCGCGCTGCACGCGTTGCCGCAAGGCTTCAAAGTTCATCGCTTGGCCCCCGTCGTGTCGACGTCGGCATCGGGATCGTCCTCGCTCGGTTCGTCATACAGGCCCAGCCGCGACAACTGGCGGCGGGTGGCATGCATGCCGGTATGGCGGAAGAAGAACGACACCCGCCACATTGCATACCCGGTCACCAGCAGGCTGAGGATCGAGGTGATCAGCAGCGAGTGGAACCAGGACATTCCCCAGCGCTGCATCAGCGCGATCAGCGTGCCGGCAAGCAGCAGCCACGCCGAGGCGCCGAACACGATCGCCACCCCGCTCCACGCCAACGCACGCCCGAAGGCGCTGCGCGCGAGGGCGAAGTCGGCCGAGGCCAACCGTCGCAGCGAGCGTAGCGTGTGCTTGGCCGACTCGACGGTATCGCGGCCGGCCGCGCCAACCTGGCGGATGCTTTCGTCCAGGTGGGGCGCTTTTTCACCGCTGTCCGGTGGCGGGGATTCCGCGCCACCGGTAGCGGTCGACTGGGCTTGATCGCTCACGCCGACTTACTTGTCGCCGCCGCTGCGGGCCAGCTTGGCGATGATCCAGCCGGCAGCGAAGGCCACGCCGAACGAGGCCAGCGGACGCTCGCGGATGAGTTCGGCGGCGCTGTCGACCAGGTCCTTGCCCTTGTCCATCAGTGCATCCACCTGTTCCTTGGCGGCGGCGCCACCAAACTCGGCCGCAGCCAGGCCGGACAGCGCGGTATCGGACAGCTCGGCCTTGACGTTGGCCTTGCCGATGCGCAGTTCATCGCCGGCAGCGCCGGTGGCGCCCTTGATCGCACCGCCGGCGGCGCTGGCCGCGGACTTCAGGTGCGAACCGGCTTCGCCCAGGTGTTCCTTCAGGTTCTCGGTATTGGTGGGGCTCATCGTGACTCTCCGTTTTGTGCGATGGGGAAGGTGACCGTGGCGGTGCCGCGGTAACGAACACAAGGTAATAGCATCGGCCGGGTGTAGGGGGTGTTAGCTCACGTGAGATGCGCGCGAAGACCGCCTGACCCGTTCAGCGCATCACCAGCACGCCCGGCGTATTGCCGCGCATGATCCGCAGCACCAGCTGCGGTGGGCGCTGCTGGAAGTTGGCGCGCCAGCTGGCCAGGTCGGCGAACTCGCCCACGCTGGCTTCCATGATCACGTCGCCGGCGGCCAATCCCGACGTCGCCGCGCGGCTGCCACGCTTGACCTCGCTCACCTGCACGCCGCTGATGCCGGCCTGGCGCAGCGATTCGGGCAGGTCGATGAAGGTGGCGCCGGTCAGGCGCGGGTCCAGCGCATCGCCGCTTACCGCGCGCGCCTGTTCCTTCAGGGTGGCCTTGAGCTGCAGCGGCTTGCCGTCGCGGCGGATGTCCAGGCTGAGCACGCTGCCCACCGGCTGCAGGCCCTCGATGTTGTGCAGTGCCTGCGCGCTGTCCACGCGCTGGCCGTTGGCCGACACCACCACGTCGCCCGGGCGCAGCCCGGCGGCCGCGGCACCGGAACCGGCCAGCACCCGCGTCACCAGCGCGCCGCGTGCCTCGCTCAGGCCCAGGCCCTGGGCGATCTGCTGGGTCAGGTTCTGCGCTTCCACGCCGAGCGTGCCGCGCACCACCACGCCATGCTTGACCAGCTGGTCGACCACGTCGCGCGCCAGGTTGGAGGGGATGGCCAGGCCCAGGCCGATGTTGCCGGCCATGCTGCCCTGCGGGTTGAAGCTGGCGGTGTTGATGCCCACCAGCTGGCCCTGCAGGTTGACCAGCGCGCCGCCCGAGTTGCCCGGGTTGATCGAGGCGTCGGTCTGGATGAAGTTCTGGTAGCCGAGCCCGCGGATGCCGCTGCGGCCCACGGCCGAGACGATGCCCGACGTCACCGTCTGGCTGAAGCCGAACGGGTTGCCGATGGCCACCACGAAGTCGCCCACGCGCAGCTGGTCGCTGTTGCCCAGCGGCAACGCGGTGAGCTTGTCGGCCGGGATGCGGATCAGCGCGATGTCGGTATCGCGGTCCGAGCCGATGAACTCGGCCTTGACCGTGCGCCCGTCGGCCAGCGTCACCTGCACGTCGTCGGCGTTGTCGATCACGTGGTGGTTGGTCAGCACAAGGCCGGCGCTGGCATCGATGATGACACCCGAGCCGAGCGACTCGTTGATGCGTTCCTGCGGCACTTCCGGGAACAGCCGGCGGAAGAACGGGTCGTTGAAGTACGGGTTGCGCACCCGCACCACCTGCTTGGTGTTCACGCTGACCACCGCCGGCATCGCCCGGTCCAGCATCGGTGCCAGCGAAGGCACCGCCTGCCCGGCCACCGAAGCGGGCAGCGCGGCAGTGGCCGGAATGGCCAGCGACACCGGCGCCGCTTCGGCGCGGTTGTCCAGGTGCACGTTGATGGCCGAGGCCACGAAGCCACCGAAGGCGGCGGCAAGCGCGAGCGTGAGCAGGGTCGGGAGCGGTCGCATGGTCCGGCGGTTCCGTAACGAAGAGGGAGAGGCACGCATACGGTAAAGCAAGCTGAATGAGTGTGTCCGCCCGCGCCTAAACCGCGAATGAAATCCGGTCCGCTGCGGGATCGCGAGCGCCCTTCCCGGCGGCGTTGACAGCGCCCCGGGTCGGGGTAAGCTGGCCGGGCATCGGCCACAAGATGTTGCGTTGCCGATCGGGACTGCCCCAAGGAGTTGGGTCTGCTGGCTGGGGCAAGCACATCGCGCCACCATGTTCGGGCAGCCCTGGTTGCCCGATGGAGCCTGCATCGATGAGCACGCCACCGCTGGTCGTGATCCGCCACGCGCCCCGCGCCGACCGCGTCCCGCCGCAGCCGGCCTCGCTGCACACCCGGCACCGCCATTACCGGCTCAAGACCCGGCAGGGCGAGCCGCTCGATGCCGATAGCGACGCCGCCTGCCTGCGTGCCGCCGGCACACAAGCCTGCCACCCGCACCATCCACTACACCGCGGCCTGCACCGTCGACGACGCGATGGTCGGCATCCTGCGGAAGGCCAAGGGTCGCCGCGGCGCGCGGATCGGCACCGTCAACATGATCCACCCGGACGCGGGCGAGTTCATCCGGAGCAGGCGCAGGGACGGCCGATTGCTACGCGAGCCGAGCCCGGCGTCATCCCGCAACGTGATCCTGGGCGGCCGCAAGCGCAGGGAAAACGTGGACGTGTTTTCCTGCGCACTGCCGGCCTACCGGCGCCGGCTCAACCCGCAGGCGATGCCGTTCGCCGCCCCGGCCCCGGCCCGGCTGTCGGCCTGCTTCGTCGCCGCCGACGATACGTCACCCATGGCCCATGTCGACATCCAGGTCGCCGCGCATCACCGGGTGGACAGCGCGATTCCGAAGACGGCCAACGTCCCCATCGACTGACCGTTCGAGCAGTTCAAGGACATCTACCGCGACGCCCACACGCAGAGGTTGAAGGGCTGCACCACCGTCGGTTTCAAGCTCGCCGCGTTCCAGGGCGTACCGGTCGCGGAGGCAAATCCGGCGCACACCCCCCTGCCGTTTCGAGCGCGAAGACGGCGCAGTTGTGGAGATAAAGGGCAACGAACAGATCGAGTACGACGGCCAATTGCACACCGCCGCCATTCTGTTCGACATCCTCAAGGAGGGCTGCTGCGGCCTGTTCTGTTCCAGGTACGGAAGCTGTTTTGAAGGGGTTTGGTGCAGATGCCCGGTTCGCCGGGCGCGCGCATCGCCGGCCCGCCAAGCACAGATGCGGCTCATGGCGTGCGACAAGACCGTTCCACGAAGGACCGCGCCGGTATAGCATCGCCAGCGATTTGACTAACCAGGCCCCTTAGGAGGCAATCATGAGCAACGGTAATGGTGTGACCGCGACCCTGTCGCAGGGCGTCGACGAAGTGAAGGAAGTGGCCGGCAAAGTGGGCGAGACCATCGCCACCACCGCTGAAGATGCAGTTGCCTCGGTGAAGAAGACCGTCAAGCGCGCGCGCAAGGCTGCCACCACCCAGGTCGCCAAGGTCAAGAAGGCCGTGCAGAAGGCCGAGAAGACCGTCGCCAAGAAGGCTGACAAGGCCGCCAAGTCGGTCGGCAAGACCCTGGCTGCGACCAAGAAGAAGCTGGAAGCGGCCAAGAGCAACGCCAAGGCCGAAGCCGCCTCGCTGAAGAAGCAGGTCGCCAAGAAGAAGGTTGCCGCTGAAAAGGCCGTGACCAAGACCACCAAGGCTGCCAAGAAGGTTGCCGGCAAGAAGGTCGCCACCGCCAAGAAGGCCGTGACCAAGAAGACCGCGACTGCCAAGAAGGTCGTCGGCAAGAAGGTCGCCGTGGCCAAGAAGGCCGTGGCCAAGAAGACCGCGACCGCCAAGAAGGTTGCCGGCAAGAAGACTGCCGTAGCCAAGAAGACGGTCGGCAAGAAGGTCGCCGTGGCCAAGAAGGCCGTCGCCAAGAAGTCGGCCGTGGCCAAGAAGGCCGTCGGCAAGAAGACCGCCGCCGCCAAGAAGGTCGTCGGCAAGAAGACCGTCGCTGCCAAGAAGGTCGTCGGCAAGAAGGTCGCCACCGCCAAGAAGGGCGTGACCAAGAAGACCGCAGCCGCCAAGAAGGTCGTCGGCAAGAAGACCGCCGTCGCCCGCAAGACCGTCGGCAAGAAGGTCGCCGTGGCCAAGAAGTCTGTGGCCAAGAAGACCGCGACCGCCAAGAAGGCCGTGTCCAAGAAGTCCGTGGCCCGCAAGGCTGCACCGGCCAAGCGTGCCAGCGCCGCCAAGACCGTGGCCCGCAAGGCCCCGGCCAAGCGCGCCCGCAAGTAAGTCGGTAAGCACGGCGCCTGCCTCCGGGCAGGCGTCGTGACGCCGTCGCAGACGGATACACCCGCGCACGCGCGCGAGGAACCGCGCCATGGCGGTCAGGACCGACCAGAAGATCACCGCCTTCTCCGCACTTTCGCCCGCCGGGTTGACCCGCCAGGCCGCTGCCAGCGCAGCATCGTCGCCTACCACCCGCCGCCGCCGCGGCCACCGACACCATTGTGCAGATGCACGAGCGCACCGGGCGCCCCGACGTGTTGGTCGGTACTACCTGCACGATCGACGCCCGCTGGTGGAGCACGCCGGCTGCGTGACCAGCAACGACATCGTGCTCCCATCCCCGCAACCTGCGCTGCGCCGCCCATTCCGGCCGATCGTCGCGCTGACCCGGGCCATGAGGGGCGTCAGCCGCTTTCGCGCGACCGCCCGCCGGGCCATGACTTGCGTCCCATGCGGACCGCGGATGCCGCGTGGAATAGTGTCCTGCAACCCAGGCCAACAGGATGGCTGCCATGGATCATCTTCGTCCCGCCCATCGGCCGTGGTTGGCCGCGTTGCTGGTCGTGCTTGGCCTGTTTGGCAGCCAGCAGCTGGCGGCATCGCCTCGCCCGGTGGTGGTGGATCCAAGTGTCGAGCTGGCCGCGGTGGCGAATCGCCTTGCCGGCTTCGAGGAATTTTCGGCGCCCGGCATTGCCGACTATGACGCTGCGGTGGAGACCCACTTCCGGCGTTATCAGGATCATCCAGCGGTGCAGCTGCTGCGGGCGTTGCGCCAGCAGCACGGCATCGGCTACAGCGACACCGTTGCGCTGGCCCTGGCGGCAACGCCGCATCGCTGGCAGCCGCGCCAACCCCTGCCCGAGTGGCTGCGCGACATGCCGGGCCGCTGGACCCTGGACACGGCGCACGCCTACCTGCGCGCCATGGCCGCCTTCGAGCGGGATACCGACGCGGCGGGCTTCTTCCGCGGGCAGCAGCGTTTCTACCACCGGGTGGAGACCGAGCTCGCGACCGGCCTGCAGGGATGGCCGCAGATCGCCTGGTTCGAACAGACGCTCGGGCCGCAGCCGGGGCTCCGGTTACAGATCATTGCCGGCCTGTTGCACGGGCGTGGCAACTACGGACCGCGACTCCGCGGCGGCGACGGTTCGGTGCAGATGTATGCGGTGCTGGGGGTGCCGGCCACGCCGCAGGGGCAAACGACGGCATGGCCGTTTGCCGCCATGCAGCGCCTGCTGGTGCATGAGTTCGCCCATTCCTGGGTGAATCCGTGGGTCGACCGGCAGGGCGCGGCATTGCAGCCCGCCGCCACTGCGTTGCTGGAGGCCAGGATCGAACAAATGCGCGCCCAGGCCTACGGCAGTTGGCAGGCCGTGACCTATGAAAGCCTCGTGCGCGCCGTGACGCGGGGGTATTTCCAGGACCGCCGTGACAGTGACAGCGTGGGACTGCTCTTCCAGGAGGATGCCGCGCGCGGCTTCGACTGGGTGCCGGCGGTCACCGACCAGCTGCGCGGCGATGCCCGCGGTGGGCGCTGGCTCAACGAAGGCACGGCTGCCACGATGGCCGCCCTGTTCGAGGCCCAGGCGTCGTTGCTGCATGCCCGCGCCGATGCCGGCGTCACCACGGTTTCCCTGGCCAGGCAGGTGCCCGCGGCGGGCGAGGCACAGGTGGATGCCGCGCTGGCGCACCTGGAGCTGCACTTCGACCGCCCCATGGGGCGAGGGGTGGGCATCTTCGGTGATCGCAACCCGACCTTCACCGCGGCACCGCAATGGGATGACGATCGCCGCGTGCTACGCCTGCCCGTGGCGTTGCAACCGGCCACGGCGTATGTGATCGAGCTCAACAGCCCCGGCATGCCAGGCGGTTTTGTCGGCAAGGACGGGACCGTGCTGCCTGCGCAGGTGTGGCGCTTCCGCACCCGGGATGCGCCTGCGCAGTGACGCCGTGCAGCGGGCCTGCGCACGGGTAGGCGAGGGCCGTGACGGAAGGCGGAGGACGCCCTTGCTACGCTGCGCGACATGACGAAGGAGGGGGCATGCGCGGTCTAGACTTCAGTTCCTGGCAGGCGATGCTGTCCACCCTGGTCGGGCTGGCGGTGATCACCCTGATCGGCGTCGGTATCCGGCTGCTGGTGATGCAGACCCTGCAGCAGCGGCGCGAGCGCGAGAACCGGCAGATCAACGAGCGCCTGCGTACCCTGATCGCCGCCTACAAGACCCTCGGCGGCTCGTTCACCGGGGCGTTGCACGTGGACCCGCGCCACCTGCGTGACCTGCGCCCGGCGCCGGGCGAGGACGGAGTGGCGTTGCCGGCGGGCATCGATGCCGGCAGCGATCGGGCGCGCCGCATCCGTGATGCGGTGGAGGCGGCGCTGTCGGACATCATCCTGCTCGGCACCGATGACCAGGTGCGGCTGGCCGCCAACGCGGCTACCGAGCTGGCCCAGGGCCGGCCGGTGCAGACCGCCGCGTTGGTGGTGTCGCTGCGCGACTTCATCCGCGGTGCGCTCGACCTGGCGCCGATCCCGTCCAGCGTGGGCATTCCGCAGCAGGGGCCGGCACGACCGAGCGCCGGTGCGAAGGGCAAGGGCGACGGCGACAAGGCCGGCGGCAAGGCGGGTGGCGGTGGTAGTGGTGGTGGCATGGGCGGCATGGGTGGCGGCGGCATGGGCACGGGCCACGGCGCGGACGACGACGGCAGCCACGCACGCTGAGCGCGCCTGCCGCAGTTGGCGGCTGTCACGGCGTGCAGCGCCGCGCAGGCGTCAACGCGGCAGGCGGATCGACCAGATGACGAACGCTGCCCAGAGCGGCGCGATGCACCACGTCCACGCGCGCCAGCGCCCCCACGCATGGCCCCGTGCCAGCGCGACCAGCGCGGCGAACACCGGCAGCAAGACCCCCAGTTCGATCAGCAGGTTGCGCCACAGGTAGGCGTTGCCGACCCTCAGCGCACCTGCGCTGGGCAGCATGCCGCGCACCGCCACCCCGTCCTGCAGCGGCCAGAACAGCGGCACCGGATGCGCGCCCACCAGCAGGTCCAGCAACGGGTGCGACACGCTCGCCAGCAGCAGCCACCGCAACGGCTGCGTGTTGCCGGCGGCCTTCGCCACGCACTGCACCGCCACCGCCGCGACCAGCGCGAACAGCAGGCTGTGGGTGATGCGCGGGTGTGCGCCGTAGCCGAGCAGCCAGACCCCCAGATAGTCCAGGTCCGGACAGACCGCGACGAACACGAACGGCACCACCGCCCATCGCGATGGCGCCCGCGCCCGCGCGCCCCCGGTGCTGCACAGGTAGGCGGTAACCCCGGCGAGGGCGTGGCCGGCGAAGGAAGACATGGCGGCAGGACCGATGACCGTGGAGGGGTCAGGGTCCTGCCTGCGCGTGGGCGAACGATGAGGCCACGGTGTGGCCGGGATGAAGTGCCTACTTCCCGCCCAGTTCCACCACCGGCACGAAGCCGCCGTAGATCATCCGCTTGCCGTCGAACGGCATCGGGTTGTTTTCCGGGTTCATGCGCGGGTCCTCCATCATCTTCTGCATGCCGGCATCGCGGGTGGCCTTGTCCGGCCATTCGATCCAGGAAAACAGCACGGTCTCATCGTCCTTGGCCTCCACCGCACGGTAGAAGTCGGTCTGCTTGCCGCGTGGCACGTCGTCGCCCCAGCACTCCACCACGCGGGTGGCCCCGTGCTCGATACAGATCGCATCGCCCATCTGCGCGTGCTTGAGGAATGCCTCTCTGTTCGCGGTGGGGACGGCAATCACGAAGCCATCGATATACGCCATGGTCAGCTCCAGATGGCGCACCGGGATGGGCGCCTTCATTGCAAACGACGAACGGGGGGAGGGGAGATCGACACTGTGCCCTGACCCCGCCCCATCGGTGTGATGGCCGCCCGGCGCGACGTTGAAAGAACAAGTCTTTCAATAGGTTACGCAATACGAATACCTCCCCTCGCGTACGGGGGGTCAGAAAAGTCCTAACGCTGGCGAGGAAGATCCTGATAGCCGCCGCGGGTTATTCCGCCGACTATGGGGAGCCGGAAAGGAAGCCACTACGCGCTACCGAGCAGTGACGCCACGGCGCGTCGCCGGTGTATTACGGAGGATGGACGCGTTAGCCGACTACTCCCCAAGAGCGGCTTCCCCAACGCGTGACGCCCCGCAAGGGCATCGTCGTGACCAGATTCCATCTTGCTGTTTGCCGATGCTGGCGTGTCGCCGCATCCCGCGCCTGTCCTGCCTGATGCTCGCGTTGCCGGCGTCCCACGCTCACGCCGCCTGCACGTTGCAGCGCTGTTTTACCGCTGAAATCGCGGCGCGCGCGTATATGCCAGAGCGCAACTGAACCCCCGCCAAAAATCCACCGATATGAAACGTGTCGACTTCAGGGCGGGTTGTGGCGAATAACGGAGAATTTACATTCCCGATGCAGAGCGGCGTACGCGCTGGCTGCAAGCAGTTCAAGACAGAGGTGTACCCCCATGAAGACTTCGTTGATTGCCCTGGCGCTCGCCGCCGCCCTGCCGTTCGCCGCGTCCGCTGCTGAAGGCCTGTCCTACAACTACGCCGAAGGCGACTACGTCAAGACCGACGCAGACGGCGGCAAGGCCGATGGTTGGGGCGTGAAGGGTTCCTACGCGTTCCTGCCGAACGTCCACGCCTTCGGTGAGTACAACCAGCAGAAGACCGACATCGGCAACTTCAAGGTTGACCAGTGGCGCGTCGGCGTTGGCTACAACCAGGAAATCGGCAACAGCACCGACTTCGTGGGCCGCGTTGCCTACAACAAGTTCGACCCGAAGGAAGGCCTGGACTTCAACGGCTACAGCGCTGAAGCCGGTATCCGTACCGCGTTCGGCCAGCACGCCGAAGTCTATGCAATGGCCGGCTACGAGGATTACAGCAAGAAGCACGGCGTCAATCCGGATGGCGAGTTCTACGGCCGCCTGGGTGGCCAGGTGAAGTTGAACCAGAACTGGGGCATCAACGGCGACATCAAGATGGATCGCCATGGTGACAAGGAATGGTCGGTCGGCCCGCGCTTCAGCTGGTAATCCCGGCGTGACCGCATCGCCACGCGCCTGATCGGCGTGGCAGGAAAGGCCCGGCAATGCCGGGCCTTTTTCGTGGGCGCGATTCAGGCGCGGGGCTCGAGGGATAATGAGGCACCGCCATGGAGATGCCCGATGCCCCAGTCCCCTGATCTGCAGCAGCCCCGCCTCGGCTGTGGTGCCGTGATCCAGCGCGCCGATGGCGCGATCCTGCTGGTCCAGCGCGGGCGTCCGCCCGAGCAGGGGCATTGGGGGCTGCCCGGCGGCAAGGTGGACTGGATGGAGAAGGTCGAAGATGCCGTGGTGCGTGAGGTGGAGGAAGAAACCGGGTTGCGCGTCGCAGTGACGCGCCTGCTCTGCGTGGTCGACCACTTCGAGCCGGCACTGGGGCAGCATTGGGTGGCGCCGGTGTATCTCGTGCATGCGGAGGATGCCACGCAGGTAGCGGCGGTGAAGGAACCGGAGGCGTTGCTCGCCCTGGGCTGGTTCACCGCCGACGCGTTGCCTACGCCGTTGACCGTGTCCACGTTGCGCGCGCTGGGACATCTTTCGATGGCGCATTGACCCGACGCCCGTATCAAGGCCCGGCAATGCCCGGCCCGTTTCATTGCTGCAGGTAACGCACTACCTCGCCTCGGCCAGTAACGCCGCGCTGCGATCCAGCAGCCCGCGGGCGGCCGGTGCCGTGCCCAGCAGATGCAGGCAGGCATGGACCATGCCGGGCACGCGTTCGCAGTGCACCGCTACGCCGGCCTGCGCCAGGCGCGCGGCGTACTGTTCGCCTTCATCGCGCAGCGGGTCGTATTCGCACACCAGCACCGTGGCCGGCGGCAGACCGCACAGGTCCTGCGCGCGCGCGGGTACGGCGTAAGCGTTGGCCGCGTCACCCGGGTTGAGGTAGGCGTCCCAGCAGCGTTGCATCAGCGCGGTGGTGAGGTAATGGCCTTGGCCGAAGCGGCGGTGGCTGTCGTGGTCGATGGCGGTGTCCAGCGCTGGATACAGCAGCAGCTGGTGGTGGAGGGGCGGGCCATCGCGGTCGCGGGTAAGCAGTGCGACGGCCGCGGCCAGGTTACCGCCGGCGCTGTCGCCGCCCACCCCCAGCCGCGCCGGATCGATGTCGAGCATCGCCGCGTGGCGGCTGGCCCAGCACAGAGCCGCGTACACGTCCTCCAACGGGATCGGGAAGCGGTGTTCCGGCGCCAGCCGATAGTCCACCGACACCACCACGCAACCGATCGCGTTGGCCAGCGCCCGGCAGGGGTTGTCGTAGACCGCCAGCGAACACTGGAACCAGCCACCGCCATGGGCAAACACCATGCCAGGGCGTGGCTCGCCGGGGCGATGTCCCGCCGGCCAGTAGGCGCGCACGGCAATGGCCTGGCTCTCGCCGGTATATACGCTGAAATCGCGGACCGACGCGACCGCCTCCAGCGGCCCGTGCAGGGCGGGCAGCGCGACCTCGCTCGCGCCACGTAGCTGCGGCAGTGACATGCCTGCCACCGCCTCTGGCGGTGGCAGGGTGGACAGGAAACGGGCGATATCCGGGTCCAGGCTCATGCGGTGACGTCCGGCAACAGGAACGGCAGCAGCTGGGCCAGAAACGCCTCCGGTGCTTCCTCCATGACGAAGTGGCCGCAGTCGGCAATCATCGTGCCGCGCAGGTCGCGGGCGTGTGTGCGCATCGTGGCTATCGGCATGTCGGCGGTGGCGTGCTCGGCGCCGATCGCCAGCACCGGCATGGCCAGCGGGGTGAGCGCGCGCTGCCGGTTCTGGCGGATGGTTTCCGGGATCGCCCGGTAATAGCCGAAGCCGCCGCTGAGCCCACCCGGCGCGGCGTACGCGCGGATGTAGACCTCGCTGGCCACCGCTTCACGGCGGTGCGCCCAGCGGTCGAACATGAAGGTCAGGTAGGCGCGCTCACGTCCGGCGATCAGCGCCTCGGGCAGGTCGCGCACCTGGTTGAACATGAAGTGCCACAGGAAGATGTTGTCCTCCGGCGCCACGAACACCGGCGGTGCATCGGCCAGGCCGGGGATCACCGCCTCGGTGATGGCCAGGCGTTGCACCGCCTGCGGCTGGTCGCTGGCCAGCGCGTAGGCCACCCACATGCCGACGTCATGGCCCACCACCTGGTAACGCGCGTGGCCCAGATGCTGCATCACCGCATGCAGCGTGGCGGCGATGTTGCCGGTGTCGTAGCCGTGTGCGGGCGTGTCCGAATCGCCGGTGCCCGGTGGATCCACGGCGATCGCCTGGAAGCCCTGCGCGGCCAGTGCCTGCATGACGTGGCGCCAGGCATACCAGGTCTGCGGCCAGCCGGGGATCAGCAGCACCGGGCGGCCTTCGCCAAGGAGCGCGCAATGCACGCTGCGCCCATCAATGCGAACATGGCGATGGGTGACGCCTTCAAGTTCCCGGTCCATCAGAGGATCCCCAACATGCCGTGGATCTGCGCACGGCTGACCGGCGCCCCGGCGAAATCGTCGAAGATGCGGTCGGTTACCTTGATGATGTGCGCGTTGATGAACGCCACGCCCTCGCGTGCGCCGTCTTCCTGGTTTTTCAGGCAGCACTCCCACTCCAGCGTGGCCCAGCCGTCGTAGTCGTACTGGGCCAGCTTGGAGAAGATGCCCTTGAAGTCCACCTGACCGTCACCCAGCGAGCGGAAGCGCCCGGCCCGCTCGGTCCAGCCGCTGTAGCCGCCGTAGATGCCCTGGCGCCCGCTGGGGTTGAACTCGGCGTCTTTGATATGAACCATGCCGATGAAGTCGCGGTAGATATCCAGGAAGCTCAGGTAATCCAGCTGCTGCAGCACGAAGTGGCTGGGATCGAACAGGATCCGGCAGCGTGGATGCCCACCTACGGCGGCATGGAAGCGCTCGAAGCTGGTGCCATCGTGCAGGTCTTCGCTGGGGTGGATCTCATAGCAGAGGTCCACGCCGTGCGCGTCGCACACCTCCAGGATCGGCAGCCAGCGCTGTGCCAGTTCCTCGAACGCGGCCTCGATCAGACCGTCCGGACGCTGCGGGAACGGGAACAGATAGGGCCAGGCGAATGAACCGGAGAAGGTGCCCATGCGGTCCAGGCCCAGCCGCTGCGACGCCCGGGCCGCCAGCTTGATGCGCTCCACCGCCCAGGCGCTTCGTGCGGCCGGATCGCCCCGCAGGTGCGCCGGGGCGAAGCTGTCGCACAGCGCGTCGTAGGCCGGATGCACGGCCACCAGCTGGCCGAAGATATGCGTGGTTAGCTCGCTGATTACCAGCCCGTGGCCGGCCAGCATCGCGATCATGTCATCGCAGTACTGCTGGCTGTGCGCAGCCTTCTCCACATCGAACAGGCGTTCGTCCCAGGCCGGAATCTGAAGGGCCTTGAAGCCCTGGCCAGCCGCCCAGGCGGCGATGGACGGCAGGTCGTTGAACGGGGGCTGGTCTGCACTGAACTGGGCCAGGTGCAGGCTGGGGCCTTGGAGGGTGCGCATCGAATGTCGCCTTATTGTTTGTCGAGCGACAAAGAATAGGCGCACGGATGTCCCCGGTCAATGCCGGGTATCGTTAGAATTCCCGCAATGCTCTTTCCCGTAGTGATGCCCCATGGCCGGACGCCCGCGCGAATTCGACAAAGACCACGCCCTCAAGCAGGCGATGCTGTTGTTCTGGGCGCGGGGTTATGAAGGCACCTCGATGTCGGCGCTGGTGGAGGCACTGGGCATTGCCTCGGCGCGCATTTACGCCGCCTTTGGCAGCAAGGAACAGCTGTTCCGCGAGGCGGTGGCGTTGTACGAAGCCGGCGACGGTGGCTTTGCCGACCGCGCGCTGGCCGATCAGGCCGTGCGCCCGGCGATCGAGCGCATGCTGCACGATGCGGTCCTGACCTACACCCGGCGCGGTCGCGCGCAGGGCTGCCTGGTGGTCTCGGCGGCGACCGCCACCGCACCGGAGAATGAAACGGTGATGGACTGGCTGGCCGAACATCGCCGCCAGCGCACCCAATCGATCATCGCGCGCCTGCAACAGGCCGCCGGCGCCGGCGAACTGGCCGACGGCGCGGATGTCCAGGCGCTCGGCGACTACTACGCCACCGTGCTGCATGGCATTTCAACCCAGGCCCGCGATGGTGTGAGCCGGGCGCGGTTGCTGGCAGCGGTGGCGCAGGCGATGCGCGCACTGCCGACTCGGGACTGAGCCCGGCAGGGTCAGCGTTTCGCGGCGGCGCTGTCGCCGCGCGCCACGGCTTCCACTTCGTCCAGGCTGGCACAGGCGTTGTCGCCCGGCGTGGACATCGCCAGCGCACCATGTGCGGCGCCCAGTTCCACCGCGGCCTGCTCGCCCTTGCCGCTGAGCAGGGCATGCACCACGCCGGCCACGAACGCATCGCCGCCACCCACGCGGTCGAGCAGGTCCACCTCGCGCGTGCGCGAGACGAACAAGGTTTCGCGGGTACGCAACGCGCCGCCCCAGCCGTTGCGTGCGGCGTTGCTGGCGTCGCGCAGGGTGAACGCCACCGCCTGCAGGGTCGGGAAACGCTGCAGTGCACGCTGCGCAGCCGCATCGGCCGGACCGACATCCATCGGCGTCGCGCGCCGGCCCAGATCGGCCAGGTCCATGCCCAGGCATGCCGCGAACGAGTACTCGTCGCCCACCAGCAGGTCGCACTCGGCGGCGATGGCGCAGTTGGCATGCCGGGCCGCATCCGGATCGGGGTGACTGTCCCAGAGACTGGCGCGGTAGTTGAGGTCGTAGGACACCGCCACCCCGTGCCGGCGTGCGGCCTGCACCGCGGCGATGGCGGTCTGCGCGCTGTGTTCGGACAACGCGGCGAAGATGCCGCCGGTATGCAGCCAGCGCACGCCATCGCGGCCGAACAGCGCGTCCCAGTCGTACTCGTGCGGCTGCAACTGGGAGGCGGCCGAGGTGGCGCGGTCGGAGATGCCCAGCGGGGCGCGCACGCCGAAGCCGCGCTCGGTGAAGTTCAGGCCCATGCGCGTGTTGCGGCCGATGCCATCGTAGTCGCGCCAGACGATCTGGCTGGCATCCACGCCACCCGCCTGGATCAACTGCTGGGCCAACGCACCCAGCTCGTTGCGCGGCAGCGCGGTCAACACGCCGCTGCGGTGCCCGAAGGTGCTGCACAGGCCACGCGCGACGTTGTACTCGCCACCGCCTTCCCACACGGTGAACTGGCGTGCGTTGCGGATCCGGCCTTCGCCGGGATCGAAGCGCAGCATCACCTCGCCCAGCGCCAGTGCATCCCAGCGCTGGCCGTGCGATGCGGCCAGCGCGAACTGCTGCGTGCTCATCGTGCCTTGCACCCCAGCAGGCCCAGGTCGATGCCCTCGGCCATGCGCCGGTAACCTTCATCGTTGGGATGCAGGTGGTCGCGGGTGATGGCCTCGGGCAGGTTTTCCGGGTTGGCCGGATCGCGCAGGATCTGGTCGAAGTCGATCAGGCCGTCATAGCCGCTGCGGCCGCCGCGCATCCAGCTGTTGAGCTGGGTGCGGGTGGCGGCGGCGGTCGGCTCGTAGCGGTCCGAGCCCCCGAACGGGGTGATGGTGGCCGCGATCGCGCCGATGCCGTTGCCGTGCAGGCGCTCGGCGATCTGCCGGTAGCCCAGCACCATGTCCTCGGCGTTGCGGCCGGCCTTGGGCGGGGTGCCACCGTCGTGGCGGATGTCGTTGATGCCTTCGAACACGATCACCTTGCTCACGTGGGGCAGCGCGATCACGTCGCGGTCCAGCCGCGCCAGCGCGCTGTGGCTGCGGCCGTGGTCCATCACCTTGTTGCCGCTGATGCCGGCGTTGACCACCACCACCCGGTCCGGGCAGGCCTGCTGCAGGCGCGCGGACAGCAGTGCCGGCCAATCGCCGTTGCTGCCGCGCGTGGCGGTGGCGCCCTCGGTGATCGAATCGCCCAGGGCCACCACCACCACCGGCGTGGTGGCGCGTTCGGCCAGCACCGCCGATACCACGTTCTGCCGGTAGGCGAGTTTGACCTTGTCGCCCACCTCGGCCTGGCGGCCGTCGACGATGCGCAGCGCGGTACGCCGCACGGCAGGCTTGGTCGGTTCGGGGAAATACACGGTGAGCGATACATCGGCCAGTGCCGGCACCGTCATCGCCACCGGGTCGCTGAGCAGGGCGGCGCCCACGGGCACTACCACTTCGCTGCGACCATTGAAGGTGACCAGCTTGGCCGGGGTGGCCGTGCCGGTGCGTTGGGCCGAGGCGCCGCCGATGGTCAGCGGCGCATCGCCCAGTTCATTGCTGATGCGGAAGCGCAGTGCGGTGGCCGAGCTGGCCAGGCGCATGTCCTGGCGCACGGTCTGCCGGGCGAACTGCACCGGGGCCTCCGGCGTGCCGTCCAGGCGGTCCGGTGCCGGCGAGGCAGTCCATGCCGGCACCCAGACCTGGGCATGGGCGGGCAGCGCAGCGGCGCTGGTGGCAAGTGCAATCGACAGTGCAGTGGTCCAGCGCAGCATGGCAGCCCTCCCAGGCGGTCAGCAGAACATATCCATCAAGAGAAGTAGGTGCCGCCGTTGACGTCCACGTTGGCACCGGTGATGAAACCGGCCGCGTCCGAGGCCAGGTACACGGCGGTGTCGGCCGCTTCCTGCGGACGGCCCTGGCGACGCAGCGGCGTGTTGCCGGCCACGGCGGTGCGCACTTCCGGCTTGGTGAATTCGTCATGGAAGCGGGTGGCGATCATGCCGCAGCACAGGGCGTTGACGCGGATGCCGCGCGGGCCCAGTTCCTTGGCCATGGCACGGGTGAAGGTCATCACCGCGGCCTTGGCGGTGGCATAGATGGCCGCGCCCGGGCCACCGCCGTCGCGGCCGGCCTGCGAGGCGAAGTTCACGATCGCACCGCCGTCGGGCATGTGCGGCACCACTGCATGGGTGGTCAGGTAGACCGAGCTCATGTTGAGGTCCATCACCTTGTGGAAGAACGCTTCGTCGATCTCGGCCAGCGGCCGGCGCTGCACCATGCCGCCGGCCACGTTCACCAGCACGTCGATCTGCGGGCCGAACGCGGCCTGGGTGGCCGCGACCATGCCGGCCACCGCCTTGGCATCGGTGACGTCGGCGCGGTGCACGATGGCAGTGCCACCGGCCGCTTCGATCTGCTTGAGGGTGTCCTGCGCGCTGGCCTCGTCGTTGGCGTAGTTGATGCACACCTTGGCACCGGCGGCGGCCAGCTTGAGCGAGATCTCGCGGCCGATGTCACGGCCGCCACCGGTGACGATGGCCACCTTGTCGTTGAATTGGGTCATGGAATGCTCCAGTAGTGCGTTGGGGGAAAAGGAATGAGATGGGCTCAGCGCGGCCGGGCCGGGCCGTCGAGTTTTTCGACGCGGCCGGTCACCAGCCACAGCGCCAGCAACGAGGCCGGCACCAGCGCGGCCACGAGGATGAAGATCGGTGCATAGGAGTCATGGGTCATCGCCGGCACCAGCCAGGTGGTGATCAGCGTGCCGGCCACCGCGGCCATGCCGCCCAGGCCGGCCACCGAGCCCACCGACTTGCCGCTGAAGATGTCGCCCGGCAGGGTCTGGATGTTGCCGATGGCGATCTGGAAGCCGAACAGCACGAAGGCAATGGTGACCACGGCCCACACCGGGTCGGTGGCCAGCACCGCGCCGAGCAGGGCCGGGGCCATGATCGCCCCGCCCAGGGTGATCACCACCTTGCGCGCCTTGTCCACGCTCCAGCCGGCCCCGATCAGGCGCCCGGACAACCAGCCGCCGCCGAGGCTGCCGATCATCGCGCCCACGTAGGGCACCCAGGCGAAGATGCCGATCTGCTTGATGTCAAAGCCGAACGTGTCGGCCAGGTAGAGCGGCAACCAGGACACGAACAGCCACCAGATCGGGTCCAGGAAGAACCGCGAAATCAGGATGCCCCAGGTCTGCCGATGGCCCAGCAGCTGGCGCATGCTGGGCACGTATTCGGCCCTGGGCGTGGCTGGCTGCTCGCTCGGTGCATCCAGGATCAACGCGCGCTCGGCCGCGCTCACCCAGGGGTGCTTGTCCGGGCCCGCGCGGTAGATGATCAGCCACGGCAGCAGCCAGATGAAGCCGATCGCACCGATCAGGATGAACGTGCCGCGCCAGCCCAGCCAGAGGAACAGCACCGCGATCAACGGCGCCGACACGATCGCGCCGATCGACGCGCCCGCATTGAACACGCCCTGTGCCAGCGCCCGTTCGCGGGCGGGGAACCACTCGGCGTTGGCCTTTACCGCCCCCGGCCATGCACCGGCCTCGCTGATGCCGAGCATCGCCCGGACCAGGCTGAAGGACAGGATGGAGTGGGTGACCGAATGCAGCGCGATGGAGATCGACCACACCGCGATCGACAGGGCGAAGCCCAGCCGCGTGCCGATGATGTCGAACAACCGGCCGAACACGAACTGCCCGGCGGCGTAGAACAGCATGAACACGGTGACCAGCAGCGCGTAGTCTTCCTTGGTCGCGCCCACATCCTTGGAAATCTGCGGCCACATCACCGCCAGTGCGTTGCGGTCGATGTAGTTGATGACCGTGGCGATGGCGATCAGCGCCACGATCAGCCAACGGACGTAGGTGCGGGCCTGGGTGGTGACCTTCATTTGCCGTCCTTGCCGCTGCCGGTATCGAAGCGCTTCCAACCGCCGTCCCAGCGCCAGCTGTGGCCACCGCCACTGACCTCATGGCTGCCGGGCCTGTTCGGTTCATCGGCAATGCCCACCGCCACCTGCCTGCCGCCGGCCAGCGCCAGCACCAGCACATCGGCATCCTTGCCGCGGTAATGGCGGATGGCATCGATGCGGCTGTTGGCGCCGCGCACGGTCTCGGCGGTGCCGTCGTACTGGCCATGCGGCTCCAGCACGCCATAGAAGGTGGTGGCGCCCTGGCCATCCACGCGCTGCAGCAACATCGGCTCGCGGCGCAGGTTGAACGACGGATCATTTGCGCCGCTCTCGCCGAGCAACGCACGCGAGGGGGCGGTGCTGGCGAAGCGGTACGTATAGAAGCGCCCGTCCAGCAGCCAGGTCAGGCTGCGCGCCTCGCTGGTGGGTTCGCTGGCCGCGTCGATCCACACGTGCTGGTAGCCGTTGGCCTTGCCCAGCACCGGCCGCGCGGCCACCGCCGACTGCGCCTTGAAGCCCACGTCCATGATGTGGCCGTTGAAGTGCAGCGGCAGGTCGTAGCGCGCCGCCTTGCTGCCGTTGACCCGCAGCAGGTCCAGCACCACCGGTTCGGTCAACGCGGGGTGGGCCAGCAGCACCTGGGTACGGGTGAAGCTCACTCCGTCGTAGGCGCCGTCCATGCGCGCCGAAGCGATCTGGGTGTCGTCGCCCGCGGCGAACAGCAGCGGCGTCGGTGCCAGCGCCTGGCCCTTCTTCCAGTCGCCGCCGAAGTGGCTCTGCTCGTTCACCACCAGCGTGTTGTGGGCAAGCGTCTGCCGCGCCCAGCTGTTGTTCTCCGGCAGGTAGATGCCGCCGGACTTGGCTTCGATATTGAGGAAGCGCGCGGCGCCGTAATCGGTGACCACGCGCTGGCCGTTGTCGTAGAACAGCCAGTTGAGCTTGTCGAAGTGACCGTGGCCCATGCCCTGCTTGGTGTTTTTCATCACCAGTGCCTGGCCGTTTTCACCGCCCATGCGCAGGATCGCCAGCGCACCTTCGGTGCCGTCCGGGCCATCGCGCAGCAGGGTGGGCACGAAGGCGAACGGCTTGGCCTTGTCCTGTGCCAGCGCCTGGGCCACCTGCAGGCCCTCGGGCGACAGCAGCACGCGCTTCTGCGCCTTGGCCACCGATAGCAGCCGCGCGTCGCTGGTCTGCGCGTAGGCGATGTCGATGCCGGCCACCAGTTCCTCGGTGTCCAGGCCCTTGTCCAGGATGGCGTCGTTGATCGGGAAGAAGTACCCGCCGTAGCTGCTCTGCACCAGCGAATCGACCGCCTTCAGCAACACCCCGTCGCGGCGCGTGAAGATGCCGCGCTGCGGTTCGTTGCGCTGGACCGCATTGGCGAACAGGATGAACGGTGCCAGCGCATAGCGCTGGTAATAGGGGCCTTCCTCGTAATAGCCGTCCGGCGAGAACAGCTGGTCCACCTGCTTGAGGAAGCCGGCGCTGCCATCGCGCCTGCTGCCGTTCAAGGCCTTGTCCACGTAAGTCGGGTCGCGCAGCACGTAGCCGGTCATGCCCACCGCCGCCACCGCCCAGGTGGCGTGGTTGTGGATCTTGTCGAAGTTTTCCGGCGTACCGCTGAGGAAGTCGGCCATCGGCCGGAACACGCCGTCGTCGATGGTCTTGCGGTCTGCCGCGCTGAGGCTGTCGCGGATCGCGTCATAGCCCTGCACCGCGCTCACCAGCCACACCGAGTCGTTGAGGGTCTGCCAGAACAGCCGGCCGGGGATCTGGCCGCGGCCCTGCGGGTGCGCGCCCAGCCCGGGGTACAGCTTGGCGTAGCCGACCAGCAGGTCGCGCGCGTAGTCGGCATACACCTTGTCACCGGTCAGCCGGTACAGCGCGCCGGCCGCCTGGATGGCCTGGTAATTGCGCTTGTGCTGCTCGTGGGTGTAGCCGCCGCCCTTGTCCTTGGGCACCGGCACGTCGATGCCGGCCTTGATCATGCCGCGCACCAGGCGCTCGGCGCGCTGCTGCTCCTTGGCAAACACCGGGTACCTGCTGCCATCGCTGCGCATCTGCTGCCACTGCGCGGCGGTGACCAGGACCGGGGCGCTGGCAGCGGCCGCCGGTTGTTGGCTGCCGGCAGGTGCAGCGGCAACGGCGGGCAGCGCGGCAGCGCTGAAGGAGGCCGCCAGCAGCAGCATCAGGGGCGTGGAACGCGTCATGGCAGGGTCTCGGCTGGAGTATCGGACTGCATCGCCGCGGTGGCGTCGAGCACGTTGCCGTGCGCGGCCAGGCGGGGCTCGCCGACGCGGTGGCTGAAGCGCACGCGTCCGCTGCGGAGGAACTGGTTGTCGGTCAGCGTGGCGGTCTGCACGCCGTGCAGGCGCAGGCTGGTGTCGGCGGCCACGCCCACGTTGTCGAGCTGGTTGGCATGCACCCGCAGCGTCGGGCCGAAGGTGCTTTCATCGGTGCCACCGCGGTACAGGTTCAACAGCGGCCCGGCGATGTTGCGGAACGTCGACGCAACAATGTCCACCTGCTCGGCGTTGTAAGTGCCCAGGTCGTCGGTCTCGGCAGCGGCGGCAATCACGCTGCCGCTGATGTCCTCCACCGTGGTGTTGGTCATGCCGATGCGCGCGGCCAGGCTGCCCTTGCCGGCATTGACTACATCGAAGGCCTTGTTGCTGGTGAGCCCGTGGATGTGGCTGTCTTCGATCAGCAGGGTGTAGTTGAAGGCCTGGCTGCCCGGGGCGATCCGCACCACGGCGTTGCCGGCCGCATCCGGCGCCAGGGCGCCGTCGATATCCAGCCGGGCCAGCTTGAGCGAACCGCCGGCGCGGATCTCGAACAGGGTGGGGCGCGAGAACTGCAGGCTGGCGCGGCCACGGCGCGGGCCGATCACGCTGACCGGGTGGTCCACGTTCACCACCTGGTCGATGCGGTACTGGCCGCGCTGCAACTGCAACTGGTCACCCGGCGCGCTGCTGGCCATGGCGCGGGCGAGGGTGTCCTCACCCGGCGCCACCTTGCGGGTGGCGCCACTGTCCAGCGTGGTACGGGTCAGCGCCTTGGGATACCAGCCCACGCCCACCTGCTCGCGCGCGATCGGCGCGAGGTCGCGCGGCGCACCGGCGGTGATGGTGTCCACCGGGTACTGCAGGCCGTTGGCCGCGCGCTGCAGGGTCACCTTCCGCGCGCTCACTCCCGCAGGGAAGCCGGGCGACACGCTGGGGCTCTGCACGTTGCCGCTGAAGGCGATGCCGGCCAGGTCGCCCTGGCTGCGCAGCAACTCGCGACTGCCATCGCCGATGAACAGGTTGCCGCGCATCCGGCTGTTGACCGGCATGGCGTTGCGCTCGTCGTCCAGGCCGGCGCCGAGGAACACCTGGCGCACGCCGACGAAGCTGTTGCGCTCGATCAGCGCATCGTCCACCTGCTCATAGCGGTTCAACGGCGCATCGCGGGTGCCGGCCATCACTGCCAGCGCGGCGGCGAAGTTGTCGCCGGCGATGTTCTCGAAGTAGTTGTCGCGCACGATCTGGTGGCGGTTGATCACCCGCACGCCGCCGGTATGGGCCTTGTTGTTGCCGAGGAACACATTGCGCTCGACCACGTTGCCGTGGCCGTGGCGCAGCACCATCGAGCCGCGCGATTCGAAGAACACGTTGCCGCGATACAGGTTGCCGCCGGATTTGTTGGACACGATCTCCACTTCGCCATCGCACTGCTCGAACCAGTTGTTCTCCACCACCGTATTCGAATCGGACTGCGAGTCGGTGCTGGTGCCCACGCGGATGGTCTCGCCGCCGTTGCTGCCCAGGTTGGGGCGCGGGCCAAACCAGTTGTGGTCGATGCGGTGGCGGTTGTCCAGCCCGCTGGTGGTGTTGCGTACCACCACCAGGGTGGTGCCGGCGTTGGTCTTGCCCACCAGCTGGTTGTGGTCGAAGCGGTTGTCCTGGCCGTACATCCCCACCCAGTTGTCCGACTGCTGGCGGTCCGGTTTGTTGTAGCCATCGATCACCACCCCGGTCACCCGGCTGTGGGTGGCCCATTCCTTGGACGAGGCCCGGAAGGACACCACTTCGCTGCCGGGTGCCCAGCCATCGCGGAAGACGAGGTTGGATACCTCCAGGTAGGACCCGGCCAGGCGCAACTGCGACTGCCCGCTGAGGATCACCTTGCCCGGGGTCTGGGCCGTCAGCTTAATTGGTTGACCAATTTTACCGGTGCCGCGCAGCAGAAGGTCGATGTCGCGCCATACGCCGTCGGCGAGGATGACCGTATCGCCCGGCTGCAGCGCTTTGGTCGCTGCGGCATACCCGGCGGCGTCGTGGACCAGATGGTCGGCCGCGAAGGCGGGCAATGCGCCGGCCGCAAGGGCCAACGCCAGGGCGGTCAGCAGCGGGCGCAGCGCACGTGGCGCTTGAGAATGTTGCAGAGTCATCGGCTTACCCTCCCAGATCGACCGTGGCATCGAACGCGAGCCCGGATCGTAACAGGTCCGGCAATGCGCGCGTCAACCACAATCGCATACCACTTTAGGTGCATGTGGTTCGCCACTTGCGCATATCTCTGCTGCATCTGCACATTAATTTGTCGCAAAGTGGTCTAGGCGGATCACAGGGGTAGACTTTAGTACCAATTCATTGACATTGGTCCAGTAACCGTGAATCTTCCGGATCGAATCCGTGTAATCGGACGATCCATCCTGGGAGGGAGATCACGATGTTGCATGACCGCCGTACGGCCTCGCCACGAGGCCTTCGCCGCACCGCGCTGCATGGCGCGCTGTTGTATGCCCTGTCCGTCACTGCGGCCGTGCCGCTGGTACACGCACAGGATGCCGAGTCACCGCCCGCACCGCCCACCACCCTGGACCAGGTCCAGGTGACCGGCGTGCGCGGCACCATCCAGACCTCGATCGACAAGAAGCGCGAGGAGACCGTCATCTCCGACGTGCTTGCCGCCGATGACATCGGCGACCTGCCGGCGCTGTCCATCGGTGAAGCCATCGAGACCATCACCGGCGCCTCCACCCATCGCGAGAAGGGCGGTGCGTCGGAGATCTCGATCCGCGGCCTCGGCCCGTTCCTCGGTTCGTCCACCTTCAATGGCCGCGAAGCCACCAACGGCAGCGGCGACCGCTCGGTGAACTTCAACCAGTTCCCGTCCGAACTGATCAACACCGTGGCCATCTACAAGACCCAGCGCGCCGACTTCGTCGAAGGCGGCGTCGCCGGCACGGTCAACATGGAGACCGTCAAGCCGCTCGAGTACGGCAAGCGCACCATCCAGCTGGACGGTCGCGGCACCTGGCAGGATTACGACAACCGCCTCAAGGACAAGGACGGCGTGGGCTGGCGCGGTACCGCCAGTTACATCGACCAGTTCGACATGGGCGGCGCCGGCAAGCTCGGCGTCTCCGTGGGCGTGCAGGCGCTGGAAGGCAGCAACCCGGAGGAAATGTTCTCCAGCAGCTCCACCTGGGTGGCCTGCGATGGCCGCGAAGTGGTCGGCGCCACCCGTAACTGCACCACCGTGGACGGCAACCAGGTCGCCAACGGCGTGCCCTACTACCTGGTGCCCAGCAGCCGCATCTACCGCCAGTTCATCGAACACGACAAGCGCGACTCGCAGTTTGCCGCGCTGCAATGGCGGCCCAGCGACGCGTGGGAAGTGAATCTGGATTACCAGCACTCCAAGCGCGACTACACCGAAGACCGCTCGGACCTGTCGTTGTCGTCGATGATGCGCAACCTCAACAACCGCGTGGTCACCGACGATGGTGCGCTGCTGCACCACACCGGCAGCACCACCATCGATTCCACCGGCAACTTCCTCGAGCGCAAGGAGGAGTACACCGGCGGCGGCCTCAACGTCATTTTCCGGCCGACCCCGGCCTGGACGCTGTCCACCGACCTGTCCTACTCCAACACCCAGCGCGACCAGATCGAGCGCTCCACCCGCCTGCGTGCCGGCCGCACCGACGTCAACGGCAGGCCGGTGGGCGGCATCAAGAACACGCGCTACGTCGACTACACCTACGACTACAGCGGTGACGTGCCCAGCATCACCCTGGACCCGGCGTTCGACGTGAACAACCCGGACAACTACACCGACTCGTCGCTGATCCGCCGCCGTCAGCAGAGCCGCGAGCACACCATCCGCGCGCAGCGCTTCGATGCCGCGTTCACCCCGGAAAGCGGCTTCTTCACCGCCATCAAGGGCGGTCTGCGCCATTCCGAAGCCACCTACACCGACTTCACCGACACCCGCGACATCACCACCACCAATGTCGCTGCCATCCGCGCGGCCAACCGGGCCTGCCGCCAGGCCTTCCCGCAGAAGGACTTCCTGGCCAACGCCAGCGGCAACACCATCGACCAGTGGGCCAGCTTCGACAGCCGCTGCCTGTTCAACGCCTTCACCGGCGTGGACGACACCGGCCTCAGCGCCGACCTGCGCAACCCGGCCAACAACGATGTCACCGAGAAAACCAACGCCGTCTACCTGATGGGCGACTACAGCAGCGAATGGTTCGGCCTGCCGGTCACCGGCAACATCGGCGTGCGCTGGGTACGCACCGACGTCAGTTCGGTGGGCCTGCGCAGCGGCCTGGACGTGACCAACAACCCCGATGGCACCGTCTCCCTCACCCCCACCGGCGATTTCACCCGCCAGGTGCTCAAGTCCAGCAACGCCGAATGGCTGCCCAGCTTCAACGCGTCCTTCGAACTGCGCCCGGACCTGCTGCTGCGCGTGGGTGCCTACCGCGCCATGTCGCGCCCCGACCTGGCCGCAGAAGGCTTTGGCCGCAGCTTCACCCTGGACGAGGCCGATACCGACTTCCGCAGCGTGGCCGAGGCGCTGGGCAACATCACCGCCACCGGCAACCCGCGCGCCAAGCCGCTGATGTCCTGGAACGCCGACGTCTCGCTGGAGTGGTACGCCAACGCCGATTCGATCCTGTCCACGGCCATCTACTACAAGCAGTTCAACGGCGGCTCGGTGCCGGTGGTGGTGGGTGAAACCTTCGACATCGACGGCCAGAGCGTCACCGTGCCGGTCGAGCAGCTGGCCACCAGCGACCAGAAGAGCGACCTGATCGGCTTCGAGCTGACCGGCTCGCACACCTTCTCCTACCTGCCCGGCATCTTCTCCGGGCTGGGCGTGAAGGCCAGCTACAACTACGCCCACTCCAACTTCAAGACCGAAGACCTGCGCCTGGGCGAGTCCACCGACCCGATCACCGGCGTATTCACCCCGGGCATCGTCGAGCCGGCCAACATCTTCGGCCTGTCCAAGCACGTGGCCTCGGCCCAGGTGTACTGGGGCCTGGGCAAGCTGGACCTGCAGGCGATCTACAAGTACCGCTCGGACTATTACCAGCAGTTCGTCGGCGACCCCTCGCAGAACCGCTACGTGCGAGACAATGGGTCGCTCGACTTCCGCGCCACCTACAAGGTGAGCAAGCACCTGTCGCTGTCGCTGTCGGCCAGCAACCTCACCGATGAGCCGCGGGTCTCGGATATGCCCATCCTGGGCAGCTTCCGCGAGTACACCACCTACGGGCGGCGCTATTATCTGGGGGTGCGCTACCGCTTCTGAGGTCAGTGGCGCGGTTTTCCAGGACCGCGCCGCTCTCTGAGGGCGCGGGTCGCGTGTCGGTCCCCAGCCACCGTTACAGCCAGGTCTTGATGATGTCCGAACCCCGTCTCTACCAGTCCATTGCCGCCGAAATCGTCGCGCTGATCGAGAAGGGCGAATTCCCGCCGGGCTCGCGGCTGCCTGGCGAACGCGACCTGGCCGAGCGCCTGGGCGTGAGCCGGGTGACCGTGCGCGAGGCGGAAATCGCGCTGGAGGCACAGGGCCTGATCACCATCAAGACCGGCTCGGGGGTGTATGTGAAGGCGCGCCCGGCGCAGGCCCCCGGCGCGTTGCCGGATGTATCCGCCTTCGACCTCACCGCCGCCCGCGCGGTGATCGAGGCCGAAGCGGCGGCCATGGCTGCCAGCCGCATCACCGATGACGAAGTGGAGGCCCTGGCCGGGCTGATCGCGGCCATGGTCGACCCCACCTCGGGCGAGGCGGCGGCCAGCGAGGCCGACCGCCAGTTCCACCTGTCCATCGCGCGGATCGCCGGCAACCCGGTGGTGGAGCACTGCGTGCAGCTGATCTGGCGGATGCGCAACGAGCTGCCGCGGGTGAAGCAGGTCTACGCCAACGTCTGCCACAACGACGACGATACCCGCGACGAAGAACACACCGCCATTCTCGACGCGCTGCGCGCACGCGACCCGGCCGGCGCACGCCTGGCCATGCGCAACCACTTCCAGCGCCTGTTCGAATCCATGCTGGAAGCCACCGAGAACGAAGCCCTGGCCGAAATCCGCCGGCGCACCCAGCAGGACCGCGAACGCTTCATGGCCGCCACCGGGCACTGAGCCCGGCGCGGGCGGGGCGGTTTACTCGCCCTGGTACTGCTTTTCTTCCACCAGCGCAGACCCTGCGATGCGGTTGATCTCGTTTTTCACCTTCACCCGCTCACCGTTGGTGCCGTAGACGCCACGCGCCAGCTGGATGAACGCATCGTCGAACACCTGCGCCGCTTCCTTGTCGCGCAGCTGGTCCTGGATGTCCCACATGCGCACGTTGATCGCCTTGAGCTGATCCTTGAGCGCGTCCAGCCCGGGCTGGCTGGCCAGCTGCTGCTGCCACAACGGCCACAGGCCATCGAGTTCCTTGCGGACGTTGGCGTTCTTGCCGGCGTCGGCGATGCGTTCGGCCTTGATTTCCAGGATGGTGATCTTGTCGATCAGCTCGCCAATCGACACCGGGGTCAGGATCGCGTCCACGCCATTACTCGCAACAGGTCAGGGGGCCCATGATAGCGCGGGGGTTCCGCCGCATCGTGGATGCAGGATTTACACGGAATTTGCGCCGATCCCCCGGCCGCGCCATGGCGGCTTTACGGCCGCTGCGGGAACACTGCCCACCTCGACGGCGCCGCCGTCCGATGGAGTGCTTACCGTGGTGGTTGAACAGAACAAAGGGCGCCTCGTGCGCCGCTGCAGCGTGCTGCTGCTGGGCCTGATGCTGAGTGGTGCGGCGGCGGCCGCCGTGGAGGGCAACGCGACGCTGACCTCCGATTACGTCTGGCGCGGCAGCTCGCAGAGCGACGGCGACCCGGCCGCGCAGGCCGGCGTCAAACTCGGCAGCGAGAGCGGCTGGTATGCCTCGGTGTGGGGGTCGGGGGTGTCGTTCCAGCCGGACAACGGCGCCCGCAGCGAGTTCGACGTGGTGGCCGGGTGGGGCGGGGCATTGGGCGAGGACTGGGCGCTGGACGTCAACCTCACCCGCTATCTCTATCCGTCCAGCAACGTGGACCTGGACTGGACCGAGCTCAACAGCACGCTGACCTTGCAGCAGCGCTACTGGCTGCAGGTCGGCGTCTCCGACGATGCATTGGCCGGCGGGCACAGCGGCACCTACGCCCAGTTGGGCGCACGCCTGCCGCTGGGCGAGCAGTGGCGCCTGGAAGGTGCGGTGGGGCATTACTGGCTGGCCAGCGCGCAGGGCGACGATTACCTGCATGGCCAGCTGAGCGCGATCTGGAAGGTGCACGGGCCCTGGGAACTGCGCTTGACCGCGCACGACACCGACAACGCCGCCAAGCGCCTGTTCCCCGGCAACGCCGGTTCCCGCGTGGAGTTCGCCGTCCAAACCACCTTCTAACGTAGAGCCGACCGTTGCTCGGCAGCTTCTCGTAGAGCCGACCGTTGGTCGGCTGCTCCACGTAGAGCCGACCGTCGCTCGGCAGCTTCTCGTAGAGCCGACCGTTGGTCGGCTGCTCTTACCCACCGCGCAGATGCAGCCGACCAACGGTCGGCTCTACGGCATCACGTCGCGGCAGCCGACCAACGGTCGGCTCTACGGCATCACGTCGCGGCAGCCGACCAGCGGTCGGCGTTACGGCGCCGCATTGCGGCAGCCGACCAACGGTCGGCGTTACGGTGCCTTCCGCTTCTCCGCGATCACCGCCCACGCCCACACCCCCATCGCCACTACCGCAACACCGGCGCCGGTCAGGCACACCCCGATCCACCCGTAGGCGCCATACACCTGCGCCGACACCAGCGACCCCACCGAACCGCCGATGAAGTACCCGGTCATGTACCCCGCATTGAGCCGGTTGCGCGCCTCCGGGCGCAGCGCGAACACCACGTTCTGATTGCTCACGTGCAGCAGCTGCGCCGCCAGGTCCAGCACCAGCACGCCTACCACCAGCGCCACCAGCGACTGCGTGGAAAAGCCCAGCGGCAGCCACGATGCCGCCAGCAGCACCAGCGCCAGCGTCGTCGCCAGCGCCGCCTTGCCGCGGTCCGCCATTCGTCCCGCCAACCCCGCCGCCAACGTGCCCGCCGCGCCTACCAGCCCGAACAGCCCGATCGTCGCGTCGCTGTAGTGGTACGGTGCGCCCGCCAGCAGGAACGCCAGCGGCGTCCAGAACATCGCGAACATCGCAAAGCTCAACGCGCCCAGCAGCGTGCGCAACCGGAACACCGGCTCCTGCGCGAACAGCGTCCCGATCGAGCGCAGCAACGCCCCGTAACCCAGCCCCGCATGCTGATGGAAGCGCGGCAACGTGCGATACAGCACCCACGTCGTCAGCACCAGCGTGCCCGCCGCCATCCAGTACACCCAGCGCCAGTCGCCCAGCGACGACAACGCACCGGCCACCGTCCGCGCCAGCAGGATGCCCAGCAGCAGCCCGCTCATCACCGTGCCGACCACCCGGCCACGCTCTTCCGGCCGCGCCAGCGTCGCCGCGAACGGCACCAGCACCTGCGCCACCACCGAGAACAACCCGGTGATCGCCGTGCCCACCAGCAGCCACGCGAACTGATGGCTCAGCGCGCTCACCACGAGCCCGGAAGCCGACAACAGCGACATCACCACGATCAACCGCCGCCGCTCGAACATGTCGCCCAGCGGCACCAGCAGCACCACGCCCACGCCGTAGCTCAACTGCGCCGCCGTCACCAGCGTGCCCGCGCGCCCGAACGACACCCCGAACTCGCCGGCGATGGTGTGCAGCAGCGGCTGCGCGTAGTAATTGCTGGCCACCGCCACGCCGGTGGCAAAGGCCATCAACAGCACCTGCCAGCGGCTCAAGGGGGTGTGGACATCGGCGGTCATACGGCTTCCAGGTGTCAGGGGGACGCCAGTGTCCGCCTCCCGTCGCGATGATGGAAATGAATAGTTATCATCCAACGCATCTGGAAAATAGATGGGTAATGGAGATGCCGGCGTGAACCTCAAACAGCTCGAGTTCTGCGTGGCCCTGGCCGAGGAGCGCAACTTCACCCGCGCCGCCGCGCGCTGCCACGTCGTGCAGTCCGCGCTCAGCCACCAGATCGCCCACCTCGAAGAAGAACTGCAGGCCACCCTGTTCGAACGCCTGCCGCGGCAGGTACGGGTCACCCCGGCCGGCGAGATCGTGCTTGCCCACGCGCGCCAGGTGCTCGATGCGCTGCGCCACCTGCGCGAAGACGTCGCCGCCGTCGCCGGCCAGGTGCGCGGCACGCTGACCATCGGCCAGATCACCTCGCTCACCGCCGTGGACCTGGTCGCCTGCCTGGCCGCCTTCCACACCCGCTACCCGCAGGTGGAATTCCGCCTGCGCATGGACAAGAGCGAAGTGCTGATGGAAGACGTGCGCGAGCGCCGCGTGGACGTCGCGCTGGTAGGCCTGTCGCCCGGTACCGCCATCGACGGCGCCTGCCACCGCCTGCTCGCCGAAGAATCGATGGTGGCCGTGCTGCCGCCCAGCCACCCGCTGGCCAGCCGCAAGCGCCTGTCGCTGGCCACCCTGGCCGAGCTGCCGCTGGTGGATTTCCAATATGGCAGCGGCGCGCGCCGCCAGACCGACGAGGCCTTCGCCGCTGCCGGGCTACCGCATCGGGTGCCGTTCGAGATCAACCACATGTCGCTCATCGAGCGCTTCGTCCAGCAGGGGCTGGCGGTGGGCATCGTGCCGGTGGCCATCGCCGCCGGTTTCACCGGCGTGGCCTGTGTGGCCATCCAGGATGCACCGGTGCGGCGCGTGCATGCGGTCTGGTCGAAACTGCCCACGCCGGCGGCGCGGGCCTTCATGCAGGAACTGCTGCAGCACGTGGCCCCGCAGGCGGAGCCACGCGCCAGCGGGGGGCTCAGGCAGCGCGCACGCGCAGGGTGAGGCCCTTCAGGAAGTTGCGCAGCAGCTGGTCGCCGCAGGCACGGTAGTTCTTGTGGTCCGGCTGGCGGAACAGCGCCGACAGCTCCGGCTTGGACACCGGGAAACCGGCGTTGTCGAAGATCTCGTGCATGTCCACGTCCTTCAACTGGAACGCCACGCGCAGCTTCTTCAGCACCAGGTTGTTGGTGATGCGCTTTTCCACCGGGCGCAGCGGCTGGCTCTCGTCGCGGCCACGGAAATGCACGATCAGCCCATCCAGGAAGTGCGCCAGGGTGCGGTCATCGCACGGCACGAAGCCTTCCTCGTCTTCCTTGCGCAGCCAACCGGCCACGTCGGCCTTGTCGATCACGAAGGCCGGGTCGGCCAGGGCACAGGTGTCGGCGATCATGCCGTCGCTGAGGTCGAGCATGTAGCGGATGCTGCGTAGTACATCGTTGTTGATCATGGGACGTCCAATACCGCCGGCGCGGCTGCGCGGCTGGCGGCCATTTTACCCCCTGCCGGTCCCGCCGCCCGCCGCGACCGGCCGCCCTGTCATCTGGCTGCCATGAAAGTGAAGCACAGTGCCGCCATCAGGCATCGACAGGCAGTGGAGCAGGCAATGCGCAGGTGGCAGGCAGTGGCGGGTGTGGGCATGCTGTGGCTGGCCGGAGCGGCCGCCGCCCAGGTGCCGTACGAGGCGATCGAACAGCGCGTGGACCCGCAGGCACTGGCTCAGGTGGGGCTCACCCCGGCCCAGTTGCAAGCCCTCAACTGCCTGCTGAGTGAGGCCGACGCCCGCACCCCGGCCCCGCCCGTGGCCGCCGCCCCGGTCGCCGCGCCCGGCGCGCCCACCCCCGCCCCGATGTTTCCCGGGCTGGACGACGGCCCGATCAAGGCCAGGGTCACCGGCCAGGTGGACGGCTGGGCCCCGGGCACCGTGTTCACCCTCGACAACGGCCAGCAGTGGCAGGTGCTCAAGGGCGAGATGACGCTCAAGGCCAGCCGCAGCAACCCCGAGATCGTGGTCGTGCCGGGCATCGCCGGGCGCTGGTTCCTGCAGGTGGACGAAGACCTGCCCAAGGCCCGCGTCTTCCGCATCCGCTGATCGCAGATCGCGTAGAGCCGGGCGCTGCCCGGTCGCCGGAGATCCCCGCGCCCGAACGTAGAGCCGGGCTCTGCCCGGCTGCTCAAGACCTCCGCACCCCACGTAGAGCCGGGCTCTGCCCGGCTGCACGCGAACCGGCAACCCACGCACAGCAGGGCAGAGCCCGGCTCTACGCCATCCCGCCCCGTGCAGCACATTGCGCCCGGCACACACCCCCCCGCATCGGTGCGAAAATACCCGTGATTCCCACGGAGTACCCCGATGACCCGTACCGCTCTGATTACTGGCGCCACCTCCGGCTTTGGCGCTGCCGCCGTCCATCGTTTCGCCCAGGCGGGCTGGCGCGTCATCGCCACCGGCCGGCGCGCTGAACGGCTGCAGCCGCTGGTCGACGCCTACGGTCCCGAGCGCGTCCACGCGGCCGTCTTCGACGTGCGCGACAGCGCCGCCATGGAGGCCGCGCTGGCCGCCCTGCCGGCCGACTTCGCCGCCATCGACCTGCTGGTCAACAACGCCGGCCTCGCCCAGGGCACCGCCCCGGCGCAGAGCGCCTCGCTTGAAGACTGGCGCACCATGATCGACACCAACGTCACCGCGCTGGTCACCCTCACCCACCGCCTGCTGCCGCAGCTGGTGGCGCGCAAGGGCGCCATCGTCAACATCAGCTCGGTGGCCGGCGTGTACCCGTACCCGGGCGGCAACGCGTACGGCGGCACCAAGGCCTTCGTCAGCCAGTTCTCGCTCGGCCTGCGCGCCGACCTGCACGGCACCGGCGTGCGCGTCACCACCATCGAGCCGGGCATGGCCGAGACCGAGTTCACCCTGGTGCGCACCCACGGCAACAAGGCCGCCTCGGACACCCTCTACACCGGCGCCAACCCGATGACCGCCGAGGACATCGCCGAGCAGATCTTCTGGGTGGCCAACCTGCCGGCGCACCTCAACATCAACCGCCTGGAGCTGATGCCGGTGAGCCAGTCGTTCGCCGGTTTCCAGGTCGCGCGCGACTGATCCAAGCGGATCGTCCCGGTGGTGCCGGCCCCTGGCCGGCGCCCCGCCACGCGAACAAACCGGTAGAGCCGACCGTTGGTCGGCTGCTCTTGGCTCGGCTCTACCCTCCGGGGCGCGGCATCCCGGTAGAGCCGAGCCATGCTCGGCTGCTCTTGGCGCATACCGCGCGGCCCATGCCCCCCCGCTGACGGCAGCCGACCAACGGTCGGCTCTACCTCAGGCGGCCGTCCACACCGCCAACTCATACCCGTCCGGATCACGGAAATGAAACCGCCGCCCGCCGGGAAAATCGAACGCCGCCCGGCAGATGTCCGCCCCGGCCGCTTCCACCCGCTGCTGCGTGGCCACCAGGTCATCGGCATACAGAATCACCAACGGCCCACCCGCGCGCACCGGCTCGTCCGTGGTGAACCCACCGCGCAACCGGCCATCGTCGAACTCGGTATAGCCCGGACCGTAATCGGTGAACGACCAGCCGAACACCGCCCCATAGAACGCCTTGCTGCGGGCGATATCGGCCACGTTGAATTCGATGTTGTCGATGCGGCGGTCGTTGCCGTGTGCTGTGCTCATCGCTGTGCTCGGGTTGAAAGGAAGCCCCAGCATCGCGACCTCGGCCGCGTCCGTCTTGAACAAAACGGCCAGTCAGCTCCGCCACTGCGCGCACAACTGCGCCGCCCCGATCCCCGCCAACGCCCGTACCTCTCGGCTCAGGTGCGACTGGTCGGCATAGCCCACGTCCGCCGCCAACCCCGCCAGCCCATCCCCCGGTCGCGCCCGGGCCATCGCCAGCAACCGCTGCAGCCGCAGAATCCGCTCCAGCATCTTCGGCCCGTAACCAAACTGCGCATGGCACAACCGGCGCAGGCTGCGCGTGCTCAACTGTAGTGTCGTAGACACACCCGCCAGATCCCCATGCCCCGCACGCACCTGGGCAAACACCTGCGCCGCCGCGGCATCGGCAACGCCATTGCCAGCTACCCCGGCCAGCTCCCGCGCGAACACCTGCTGCCGCACCTCGGCATCGCCCACCGCGTTCAACCGCGCCGCCATCCGCCGCGCCCGCACGCCCAGCACGGCGTCGAGTTCCACCGCCGTCCCCACGATCTCCGACAGCGGCAACCCCAGCCACGCCCGCGCCGCACCCGGCTGGAACCGCGCGCCCAATACCTGCGCACCGGGCGTCAACTGCGGGTGCGCCGCCACCACATCCGGCCCCACCACAAACAGCCGTCCATCGCGCCAGAGAATGTCCACGCAGCCATCGGGCAGCACCGCCACCTCACCGCCATGGCCCACCGGCAGATCGCTGCGCCACAGCTGCCCGAAACAGCCGCGCAGCGCAGCCGGCGGCGCCCATTCGCGATAGCGACCGGTAGCGCCGGCAACGCCGGGAAGTTCAGCAGGATCAGGGCGGGAAGACATGCGCGGACGATAGCGGATCAATCCAGAGAAACAATCTTGATCACACCCTTCGTGGACGACCCATCGCCAAAGAGAACTGAAGCGCCGCTGTGCAGTGCCTCGATTGCACCGTCGTGATTGAGGAACGAGATGGTGCAGGTCACCGTGGCCCCAGGTTCAATCACCGGCATGGCTGGATCGTTCAGGACGAAGCCGTACCACATGGGTTCGACACCAAAGGCGTATGCCATGGGGCGCGCCGTGGATGCATTCAGCGCCATGACCGTGCGCCCGCATGAATCAACGGCGTCAAGGCAGAGTTCAACGCGAACCGGTCTCAGGGCTGGATAAGGCTCGACCATTTCGGCACCGCCTCTGTTCGACATGGGCAGAGGCGCAGATGCACCCCGTCGCGCACGATAGCGCAACCGTAAACCAGGTAGAGCCGAGCCATGCTCGGCTGCTACCGGACGCGCGTTGATTCCCCGGAGGTGGTAGAGCCGAGCCATGCTCGGCTGCTCTTCACGTCCCAAAAAAACGCCGGGCAAGCCCGGCGTCCTAAAAAAACCTGCAGCGCCACTTACTGCGCCTTGATCGCCATCGCCTGAAGCCCCGTCCCATCCAGCTTCTGCTTGGCCTCCGCCAGCTCGCCCGCGCTGCCATACGGCCCCATGCGCACGCGGTACACCGTCTTGCCATTGATCTGCGCCGATTCCACCCGCGCCGCCAAACCGATCATCGCCAGCTTGGCCTTGGTCGCCTCGGCATCGCCAGACGCGCCAAACGCGCCGGCCTGCAGGATGTAACGCACGTTGCTGGCCGCCGGCTCAGCCGCCGCCGCAGGCGTCGCCGCTGCAGTAGCTGCCGGCTTCGGTGCAGCCGGCGCAGCCGCTGCGGTCTGCGCCGGCGTGGCCGTGGCAGTGGTAGCCGCCGCCGGGCGCTCCGCCACCGGGGCGGGCAGCGGCGCGGTGCTTACCGTTGCCGGCGAGGTAGTCGCCGCCGTGCTGGTCGGCGCAGGTGCCGGTGCCGGCGGCAACGGACGGCCTTCCAACGCCGCCTGCGCGCGCTGCGCCTCGGCCTTGGCGCGGCGCTGGTCCTCGGCACGCGCGCTGGCCGCCAGCTCCGCATCGGACATTTCCACTTCCTTGCCGGGCAGCAGGGTGTAGAAGTCGTACTGCGTGGCCGGCTTGGCCGGTTCGGCAGGCTTGGCCGCCGCGCCCGGCTTGGGCAGTTCGGTGCCCACGTCGGTATCGGCGTCGCTCACCGGGGCCGGCTGGGCGTTCGGGTTGGGCTGCGGGCCAACCCGCAGGAAGCCGTCACCGTCGTTCTTGAACAGGTTCGGTGCCGCCAAAAACACCACGGCCGCAATCGCCACACCCGCAACCAGCCACACCCATCCCGGTGTGCCCTGGCTGCTGTTGCGCCGTGCCTGGCTCTTGCCGCGTCGTGCTGCCATTTACTGCTTCTCCACTGCTTACATTTTTTCCGGGGCGGAAACGCCCAGGACGTTCAGACCATTGGCCAGCACCTGGCGCGCCGCGCACGCCAGCGTGAGCTTGGCGTTGCGTTCGGCGTCGTCAGCCACCAGCACCTGCGTGCCGTGATACCACGTGTGGAAGGCGTGCGCCAATTCACGCAGGTACTGCGCGATCAGGTGCGGTTCCAGCGCGATACCGGCCGCTTCCACCACTTCCGGGAAGCGCGACATTTCCACCATCAGCCACAGCGAGGCGTCATCGCCCAGCGAGGCCATGCCGGCCAGGCCTTCGCCCGGCGTGTAGCTCAGGCCCTTCTCCTGCGCCTGGCGCAGCAGGCTGCACACCCGGGCGTGCGCATACTGCACGTAGAACACCGGGTTGTCGTTGCTCTGCGCGCGGGCCAGGTCGATATCGAAGGTCAGCTGCGAATCGGGCTTGCGCGCGATCAGGAACCAGCGGGTCGCATCGCGACCGGCTTCTTCGATCAGGTCGCGCAGGGTCAGGTAGCTGCCGGCCCGCTTGGACAGCTTCACTTCCTCGCCGCCGCGCATCACCGTCACCATCTGGTGCAGCACGTACTCCGGCCAGCCCTTGGGGATGCCCACATCCAGCGCCTGCAGGCCGGCGCGCACGCGCGCCAGGGAGCCGTGGTGGTCCGCGCCCAGCTCGGTGATGGCGCGCTCATAGCCGCGCTGCCACTTGCTGAGGTGATAGGCCACGTCCGGCAGGAAGTAGGTGTAGGTGCCGTCGGACTTGCGCATCACGCGGTCCTTGTCGTCACCGAAGTCGGTCGAGCGCAGCCAAAGCGCGCCGCCGTCCTCATAGGTGTGGCCGGCCGCCTGCAGCTGGGCGACGGTCTCTTCCACCTTGCCGTCCTTGTACAGCGAGCTTTCCAGGAAGTAGATGTCGAAATCCACCCCGAACGCGGCCAGGTCCTGGTTCTGCTCGTTGCGCAGGTAGGCCACCGCGAAGCGGCGGATCGCATCGAGGTTGTCCGGGTCGCGCTCGCCCACCACCGCGTGGCCTTCCAGCTCCACCGTGGCGCCGGCCAGGTAGGCGTTGGCCACGTCCTGGATGTAATCGCCGCGGTAGCCCGCTTCCGGCCAGCCGGCGTCATCGGGCTTGAGCCCCTTGGCGCGCGCCTGGGTGGACAGGGCCAGGTTTTCGATCTGCACGCCGGCGTCGTTGTAGTAGAACTCGCGCTTGGCGTTCCAGCCGTTCACATCCAGCAGGCGCGCCAGACAGTCGCCGATGGCGGCGGCGCGGCCATGGCCCACGTGCAGCGGACCGGTCGGGTTGGCCGACACATACTCCACGCCCACGGTACGGCCGTTGCCGCTCAGGTTGCGGCCGTAATCGGCGCCTTCCTTGAGCACGCTGGCCGCTTCGCGCTGGTAGGCGCTGGGGGCGAGGTGGAAATTGATGAAGCCCGGGCCGGCGATCTCAACGCGCAGCACGTCATTGCTCTTGGGCAGCGCATCCAGCAGCGCCTGGGCCAGGGCGCGCGGGTTGCTGCGCGCCGGCTTGGCCAGCAGCATCGCGGCATTGGTGGCGAAATCGCCGTGCTCACGGGTCTTCGGGCGTTCGACCACGAATTCCGGGGTCAGGGTATCGGCCGGCAGAGTGCCGTTGGCGCGCAAGGCTTCGATGCCTTGGCTGATCAGGGCGCGGAGGAGATTTTTCACAAGGCCTGCTTTGGGACTGGAGCGGCGGAATCGGCAATTTTAGCCTAGATGGCGGGCCGATCCATTGAACGGGGTTGGGGCAGGGGGCTTTGGGGGGCTTTGCGGACCCCTTGGGGCGGGTCTGGGAGCTGCGGACAGGGGTGTCCGCGCTGTCTGGGGTGTTCAGCCTGCGAAGGACAGGGTGGGTTGGAGCCAGCCTCGTTCAGCCATGGAAACGGGGGTGCCGTCCCCTACCACCACGTGATCCAGGAGCCGGATGCCGACCAGGTCCAGGGCCTGCTGCAGGTGGCGGGTGATCTCGCGATCTGCGGCTGAGGGTTCGGCGCTGCCGGAGGGGTGGTTGTGGCTGACGATCACCGCTGCGGCGTTGTGGAGCAGGGCACGGCGGACGACCTCCCGTGGATACACTGCCGCCGCATCGATGGTGCCGGTGAACAGTTCTTCGTAGGCCAAGGTCCGGTTGCGGGTATCGAGAAACAAGGCGGCGAACACCTCGGTCGGTCGGGATCTCAACCTCTGTTTGAAGTAGCGGGCCGCCGACGCTGGATCGCGCAAGCTATCGCCCCGGTCCAACTGCGCTCGTAGATGGCGGTTGGTCAGTTCCAGGGCAGCTACCAGCTTGCAGGCACGGGCTGGACCGAGAGCAGGGAGCTTCTGGAGTTTTGCGGCGTCCAAGTCCAGTAGCCTGCGGAGCGGGCCGTGCGCCGTCAAAAGCAGATGTGCACTTTCCAGTACATTGAGACCTTTGCAGCCGGTGCCCATGAACAAGGCCAACAGCTCGGCGTCGGACAATGCGCTCGCGCCGCGTGCCAGTAGCTTTTCACGGGGCTGTTCGTTCTTGGGCCAGTTTTTTATTGCCATATGGAACAGTTTCAAGCGACGAAATCGTTGATTCCATCGGGGACAGCCGCGACATGGGGTAGGAGATGCAAGCGGTTCGTCTACAGCGAAATCGCCACATTGACGGGTAAATAGATTTGACTCGCGGCGCGCGACTTGCGCAAGGGGCGTTGCGGCGAGCGTATATGCTGATTCTGCAAGTAAAAGAAATTTGTTCGGGATTGCCTTGAGGGTCGGGTAGTGTCTACACTTCCGACTTTCAGTTCAGCTAAGGAGAGCTTTCCGTGAATGGGACTTGCTATTGTTGCGAAGATGCCAGTGTTGGGCAGGGTGATCACGTTCCACCTAAGAAGCTGTTTGCGCCAGGGGCTTTCGCTTTTGTGCGTCCGATCATTGTTCCTTCGTGCGCCGTCCATAATCAAGAAAAATCGAACGCGGATGAGTACTTGAAGTTTATCCTAACTTCCTCTGCAGATGGGGTTCCAGAAGAGGCGATGAAGGGAACTGTCAGGTCTATCGTGAGAAACGCATTAAGTCCAAAGGCATCCGTCGATCGCTATGGAATTGAGCGGACTGAGGAAGGCATTAGGATCAGTGGAAGTGCGCCCGTTGACGAAAAACTCCTCGAGGAAGCGCTGGCTAAGGTTGCTCGTGGTGTCTACTATCATCATCACGGTGGATTGAGGAAGCTGGTCGGTGAAGTGGTTGTAATGCCGATTTTCCTTGGGATTGTCGATGATGCGCCGACTAAAGTGAGGGATCTCTTCGATAGCGCCACTAAGTTGGTGGCTGGCGACATTGCGGAAAACCAGCTTCTAGGTGATCATCCGGATGTATTTTCATACCACGTTATTGAGAATGCGCGCGCTATAACTGTCAATATGGTTTTCTACCGAACGAAAGTCGTATCGGTCATAAAGAGAGTTGAGTTGATTGATGTATGAAAAGTCTGTTTCCCATCGATCATAGGGGAAGTATCGACTCCGGCCCCAACGGTAGGTGCCCATGACCGCCGGGGCCCAGTAGTTCGTCACTACTTGAGCTTGTAGCCCATGTCCGGCCCACCCACCCGCACACCCTGTGAGACAGTGCCGCCGAGCAGGCCATGAGCCATATCGATCCGTCACGCTGGCCCGACCGCATCATGGTGGGCCGGCTACCGCCGACGGATGTCGATACCGCGGACGGGTATCGATAGTCCCAAGTTCAGCGCCAGGATGGGGTTGATCCGCAGCCCCCGTTCTCATCTCGTGCCAGCAGCAGGCATCCAAATGCCCCGCTGCTAGCGTGCGGCATGCGGCTGCTGCTCCAACTGTTGCTCTTGTCCGCGCTGCTGCTGATCCTGACTTAGCACGTTGAGCTTGTGCAGCGATTCCTCCACCGACGTCTGCGCGGCCTGCGCGGTCGGCATGCCCGCACTCTGGCGCATAGGGCTATCTGGCTCGCCCTGAACCACGAACACGATATGAGCGGCGGGTAGCGCAGCGGTGGGATTACTCAGTAGCACGTGGTCCACGCGTTCCAGCCCATTATTCTTGGCCAGCACCAGCAGGCTGGCTGTCATCCGCTCGCTGGTCGCGTCGAAGCTGCGCCCGTGCTCGGCATCCAGCGCAGCCACGCCATGGCGTACCTGCTCGTAGAGCCTGTTGTCGGGGTGACCGGTCTGCATCGGCGTGGACTGGAGGTCGGGCGGCGCCGTGCCCTCCCAACTTGACTTCACCGGACCATCGCTGCGCTCCGGCGACGGATTAGGCGCGTGCTGCTCGTTCGAATGCGGCGTGGTCAGAGGTGGCACGTCAGTCTCGTGCCGCGCGGATGGCACCGGTGGGGTACTGGTCTGATAGCCGGCATGCGTGGCTCGACCTCCGGGATTGTCGATCAAACCCGTTACCAGTGGCTCTTCCGTCGCGGCGGTCGATGCATCCTGAAGCTCTCCGCTGCTGTATGCCGCCTGCCGGTCGGATTCGCGCATCGTCTGCTGATGCACCTCACGCTCTTGCAGAGGCAGCGTTGCGAAGCGCAGATCGGGTGAAGTCTGCTGCGGCGTCTTCTGTTGCCTAGCAACGTTCAGCTGAGCTTGCGCGATGTCGTCGGGGGTGGCGGTGCTCTTGAGCACCATGCGGTTGCCGCCGCCGTCGCTAAAGCTGGCAATGGCGCTGTCAGCACTTGGCGCGCGCGTGCGCGGGTCGGGCATCAGCTCCAGGGTAAAATCCTGGTTCAGTCCAGCGCGAATATGGTTGCGCTCCACTGCTGCCACCGACGCATCCAACTGTGCAGCACTGCGCTCAATGCCGTGCTTGGCGTATAGAGCAGCCAGTTGCCCGCGGGCCCCCTCCGGTTCCAGGTGCGGGTTTGCCTTGGCGTAATCGGCCAGAGCGTTCATTTCCTGCACGCCGGTCTGCAGACTCCGAAACGTCAACTCCAGTTCGTCGCGCAGGTTCAGATTGGTCGTGCTGTTGTAGAGCAAGCCATCGCTGAGCCACTGGCCTTCCGCTCCGCGCGTGTAGGTGTTGCCGTCGCTAGCCTGCAGCGTGTTGGTCTTCAGTAGTTCATTGCTAATGGCCGGCGGTAATGCTGGATCGAAGTCACTCCAGCGGCCCTGTTCGTACGCTACCCGGTAACGCGAGGCCATTGCCGTCGGCGAGTTGGCCGCATTCTGGGCGATAACGGCCCGCGATTGCTCATCCAGCTCAAGTCCGCGTTCTGCACTGACGGCATCGAGCCGCGTACTGGGGGTACGGCCGTCGAGCATCTGTTTGATCTCAAGCCGCCACTGTCCAGACTGTGGATCGCGCACGAAGGCGCGTTCGGTTTCAAAGGGCGTGCGCGCAGGCTGCTGCTCAGCGCTGGCATTCAGTCGGAAGGGATCTTGGGGCAAGGGCGGATTAGCCAGACCAATTTCGTAGGACGCATTGGCAGCCTTGTGGTTCAGAAGCCGCTCCAGCCGCCCGGTGGCAACGTAGTCGGCACGGAACAGCACGTCCTCGCCCAGCGGGGTCTGTACCGGCTTTACCTCGACCTCACCTGCCAGCGCGCTGATCTGCACCTGCTGCTGATGCGCTCCGCGTACCCATCGCCCCTGCGGGTCCTGCGGGTCCCGCGTCCAAGTACGTCCGCCCGGATCGGTCTGCGTATAGATTCGATCGATGTCTTTCTGTTCCGCCCAGCGATCACCCATGTAGGCGCCGATCACGCCGCCGCCCAGTCCGGCGACAAGTGCGCCTGGGCCGCTCCAGGAGCCCGTCAGCGCACCCGCGCCAGCACCTGCAACGAAACCACCCATCGCGCCACCGACGTTGCGGCCGACGAAATGCGATGCCGTGGAATCCGCGCCGGTCTGATTACCCTCGGACTGCAGTTGAACCCATCTGTGCCCAGAGGTGCCAAAGTCGTAGGCTAGGAATGCTACCCCGGCGGCCCCCATCACACGCGTGCCTGGAGAGAGATTGCTGCCTAAGAGCTCAGGAGCGATGAAGCCGCCTTGGCCGCGAGGGACGCGAATCGAATCGATTGATGCCTCGCCCGCCTCGCTCAGGCGTAGACGCCCGCTCGCCTGCGCGCTTTCCACTGCATCAACGAGTACCTGCTGCCCGAGAGCTGCATCGCCTTTGACTGGCTTGAAGCCTGGGCGTTCGATGGCTTCAACACTTGCAGTAAGAGTGGATTCCGATCTTGTGGCAGCTGGCCAGCGTGCTTCCGGTCCAGCCAATCTCCCCAAGGCGGCTATCCGCGGGCCATTGCTCTTTTGATAGTCATCCAACTCGATGAAGAACTGGCGGTTGACACTATTGGCTGCCTCCGGCGTCATGCCGAGAGGGGTATTGGTCAGTAACCTGTTGTCCACCATCGCAAGTTTCAGCGTGTCGCACAGGGCATCCACCTCAGCCGCGACACGTTTACCCGCCTGAAGGTCGCGGCCCATTAAGAACGCCCTTCCATCTTTACTATCTTGCAGATCTTCCAGTGATTCCTGGAGACCGACCGAATAAGCTCCGAGGGGGCCTCCGTTGTGCGGAGACACTTCCAGTTGCATGGCCAACTGTTTGTCTGCCGGCAAGTTAAGCATGTTCCGATCGTGATGAAGATCGAAAAGATTTTCCTCGCCAAGGCGTTTTAGCAGATTGCTCTCTCTAAACGCCTGCTGCTCTATAAGGTGATGCCCCTGAAAGACTGGCTTATCATTCTTTGCCATGCGGCACTACGCTCCAGAGATCATTGCGGAGAGAGCCGAGCTACTGGCCTCAGCACTCAGTTGCCTCTTTAAAGTTCAGACCGCCGGAGTTTGGTTTCACGCCAATTCCAGCCTTGCGCGTAGCCTGCCGCATGTAATCGTCGCATACGATCACTGATGGCCGCTCTGCCATCCTGAAAATATGTGCGTTGCCAACTGCGGCACTATCGAATGCCAATTGAGCTCCGCCAACCAGTGACGGCATTTCTACTTCTTCGCCGATTCGCTCGTCAAAGAGAAGCTTGGTCTTGAACCTTGATCGCTTTCGATCCAGTGCGGCAACTTCGCGGACGACGTCGCAAAGATAGTATTTTGGACCTTCACTTCCGTCAGGAAGAATGTAATCGCACTCGGCGAACGCAAAGGCTTGAGGATCAACATCCTCAAAAACCCGTTTCAGCCGTTCCGACACCAGCCAGTAGCCGCTGTACCCTCCCTCAAGGTCGCGTGGTGGCTTATTTCTACCACTGGAGTGGCTAAGCCTCGGCCTTTCGGAGAACTCCGGAATTCCGCCCAAAGGTGGCCTGATGATGAGCGAGGGCGGGGTAAGCAACACTGCCTCGTTCTCAATGGTGACGTTTGTTCCAGGTCCGCCGCCCCGTACGTCGGGCCTAAGAACATAGAACTCACCGGCAGGCAGAGTGCTTTCATGTTTCATTTAAAGTTCCTTCCTGCCAAGCTTTATGTTAATGGATGCTGCTATCGCCGGCGATCATCATACCCATAATCGTGGCCATAGATCAGCAGTCAGCTGCATCCGTTAAGTGGAGTCCCTTCGGACAGGGATTCAGCCACGTTCCTGCATCATGAAAAGAGTCGCGCATGAAGGCATGGCGGACGATGATCGACGGACGCGTGCTCATGCAGATAATGGGCGAATCCGGTATGCCGCCCAACAGTGAGCGGGTCATCAACGATGGGGTGCCAGTGGCGTGCGTGCGTTCAACGGGTTTCACGTCGGCATGTAACGGCGTCGGCGCCAAGGCGCCGCTCTCAGAGTGTTGATCAACCGCCGATATCGCGTGTTCCGCATCGGCCGGTGCCTAGCCAATGTGTCTGAAATGACATTGCCCACCGGTCGACGGCAAAGAAGCCCATCCGCACCGGTCACTTGGGTCGGAGCGGGCGCGCGACCTCCGGGGGGCGTCCGGCGACCTGGCCCAGTTGCTCCGGTCAATCCGAGCAGAGTAATCAGTCATCACTGCGACGCTGCGCGATCCGAACCGACGAGTATCCAACCATCCTGAAAGATGACCTTGCCCGTGAATCGGGAGCGTTCCGCAGGCTCAAGCCTCGCCGGGGGGACGATGGGTTCAGGGCAGGCGCGGGCAAGCTGGGCGATGAGCGTTCGTCCAGGCCACTGCCTGCCCATCCGGCCAACGGCCGGCGGGTGCAACGCGGTACCGCCCGGGCGCCGCCGCGTCCAAGGGCCGCCCATCCTCCATGACGCCCCTCATGACCAAAAACACCCCCCTCATGCCCCTGAGGCATGAGCCACCCACACCCCATCAGGTAAGCTAATCGCCTCAGTTCGACAGGAAATTCGCAGGTGGCTGACTCCCCCCAGGCTTCTCCGGCGTCCGCGCGCCCGCTGCAAGGCCAGAAGCTGTTGTTGTGCGTAGGGGGCGGCATCGCCGCCTACAAGTCGCTGGAACTGGTGCGTCGCCTGCGCGATGCCGGGGCCCAGGTGCAGGTCGCCATGACCGCCGGGGCCCAGCAGTTCGTTACCCCGCTGAGCTTCCAGGCCCTGTCCGGCCAGCCCACCCGCACCACCCTGTGGGACAGCGCCGCCGAGCAGGCCATGGGCCACATCGAGCTGGCGCGCTGGGCCGATCGCATCGTGGTGGCCCCGGCCACCGCCGATCTGCTGGCCCGGCTGGCCCACGGCAACGCCGATGACCTGGTCACCACGCTGTGCCTGGCCACCACCGCGCCGCTCACCGTGTGCCCGGCGATGAACCACCGCATGTGGCAGCACCCGGCCACGCAGGCCAACATCACCCTGCTGCGCCAGCGCGGCGCGCAGGTGATCGGGCCGGAAGACGGCCCGCTGGCCGAGGGCGAATCCGGCCCGGGCCGGCTGACCGAGCCCAATGCGATTGTTGCGGCACTGGCCGCGCTGCAGGCGCCAGCCGGTGCCGACGCCGCGCCCGAGCAGCAGCTCACGGGTCTGCGCGTGGTCATCAGCGCCGGCCCCACCTACGAAGACCTGGACCCGGTGCGCTACGTGGGCAACCGCAGCAGCGGCAAGATGGGCTACGCGCTGGCCGCGGCCGCCGTGCGCCAGGGCGCGCAGGTGGTGCTGGTGAGTGGCCCGGTGCAGCTGCCCACGCCGGCCGGGGTGCAGCGGGTGGATGTGCGCTCGGCCGCGCAGATGCGCGAGGCGGTGCTGGGCGCGCTGCCGGCCGACATCTATATAGGCGCGGCGGCGGTGTCCGATTACACCCCGCGCCAGGTGGCTCCGCAGAAATTGAAGAAGACCGCCGGCACCCAGACCCTCACGCTGGAGCTGGTGCGCACGCCGGACATCCTGGCCGAGGTGGCCGCGCAGACCAACGCGCTGAAGCTGGTGGTCGGCTTTGCCGCCGAAACCCACGATGTGGAGAAGTACGCGCGCGGCAAGCTGGTGGACAAGCGCCTGGACTTGGTGATCGCCAACCAGGTGGGCATCAGCACCGGCGGCTTCGAAAGTGATGAAAATGCGGCCACGGCCTACTGGCAGGGCGGCGAACAGGTGTTCCCCGGTACCTCCAAGGCGCTGCTGGCCGAACAACTGTTGTCCCTGATTGCCCAGAGGTTGCACGCATGAGCGTTGATTCCCCCCTTCAGCCGTTGCAGGTCAAGCTGCTCGACCCGCGCTTCGGCGATACCTGGCCGCTGCCGGCCTATGCCACCGAGCACAGCGCCGGGCTGGACCTGCGCGCGGCGCTGGAAACCGAGCTGACCCTGCAGCCGGGCGATACGGCGCTGATTCCCAGCGGTATCGCCATCCATATCGCCGACCCGAACCTGGCCGCCGTGGTGCTGCCGCGCTCGGGGCTGGGCCATCGCCACGGCATCGTGCTGGGCAACGGCACCGGGCTGATCGACGCCGATTACCAGGGCCCGCTGCTGATCAGCGCGTGGAACCGTGGCCGCGAGCCCTTCACGCTGCAGCCGGGCGACCGCATCGCGCAGCTGGTTGTGCTGCCGATTGCACGCGTGGGCCTGCAGGTAGTGGATACTTTCACCGACAGCGCCAGGGGAACGGGTGGATTCGGCCATACCGGGGTGCGCTGACAGGGGGAAGTGTTCATGAGCAAGGCAACGGCGGAAGGCCAACCGCGGCTGGCAAGCAAGCGCACCGGCCCATTGCTGGTGGGAATGCTGGTGCTGCTGGGCGGATGGTTTGGCTGGAGTGCGGTGAACCAGTGGCGGCAGGCGTCGGTCGGCGGGTCACTGGAGGAATCGCGTGACCAGATCGTGTCCGGGGTGCAGACCGCGCTGAACGGCCAGGTGGCGCAGCTGGCCAAGCTGGTGAAGAGCGAGCGGGTCACCGCGGCGCTGGCCAGCGGCGATGCCGAGGCCACCGCCGTGGCCATTCGTGAAGGCTGGCCGGGCACCGAGGAGGTGCAGGTGGTGGCCGCCACGCTGGATGAGGCGTATGCCGACCCGAAGGCCTTCGGCTATTCGCGGTTGGCCCTGCTGGAAGCGGCCAATGCCGAAGACACCGTGGTGGCCCGCGTGGTCCGCGATGCCGGCGGCCAGCGCCTGGGCCTGGCGGCACCGGTGGTGCTGGGCACCCAGGGGCCGGCGCTGATCTACGTGCGCCAGCCGTTGCTGCGCCTCACCGCCACCTTCGACAAGGTGCGCGTGCCCGAGGCCGGCTACCTGGCGCTGCGCCAGGGCAATCACAACATCATCGAGCAGGGCACCACGTCGCTCGGCGATGGCGCCGAGGCACTGGCCCGCCCGATCGGCAAGAGTGGGCTGCGCCTGGCGGCGGCCGTGCCGGATGTCGACGCGGGCCCGCTGGGCCTGTCGGCCATTCCCTGCGCGGTGGTGGCAGTGCTGTTGCTGGCCATCGCGGCGATGCTGCAGTTCGGCAAGGGCAAGGTGCCGCTGCCGCGCCGTCGCGCCGCAGGCAACACCCAGCTGGAAGAGGGCCCCACGCTGCGCGAGAGCCTGGAGCAGGTGCCGCTGGCGGTGGTGCCCCCGCCGGCCGAGGGCGGTCCGCCGCCGGTGCCCAGCGTGCCGGGCCAGGACGTGCCGGCCGGGATTTTCCGTGCGTACGACATCCGTGGCGTGGTCGGGCGCGAGCTCACCCCGCAGGTCGCCGCGTTGATCGGCCAAGCCATCGGTTCGGTGCTGCAGGTGCAGGGGCTGCGCGAGATCGTGGTGGGGCGCGACGGCCGCCTGTCCGGTCCGGAGCTCAGCGCCGGGCTGATCGAAGGCCTGCGCCGTGCCGGTTGCGATGTGATCGATATCGGGCTGGCGCCCACGCCGGTGGTGTACTTCGCCAGTTACCACCTGCGCGCGGGCAGCTGCGTGGCGGTGACCGGCAGCCACAACCCGCCGGACTACAACGGTTTCAAGATCGTGGTGGGTGGCGAGACGCTGTCCGGCGATGCCATCACCGAGCTGTACCAGCGCATCCGCGACGGCCACCTGCACGTGGCTGCCGAGCCGGGCAGCCTGCAGGAGCGCCAGGTCAACGCCGACTACATCCAGCGCATCGCCGATGACGTGCAGCTGGACCGCCCGCTCAAGATCGTGGCCGATGCCGGCAACGGCGTGGCCGGCGAACTGGCCCAGCCACTGCTGGAGGCGATCGGGGCCGAGGTCATTCCGCTGTACTGCGACGTGGATGGCACCTTCCCCAACCACCACCCGGACCCGAGCGACCCGGACAACCTGGAAGACCTGATCCAGACCGTGAAGCGTTTCGACGCGGACCTGGGCCTGGCCTTCGACGGCGATGGCGACCGCCTCGGCGTGGTCACTCGCGAGGGCAGGATCATCTACGCCGACCGGCTGTTGATGCTGTTCGCCGCCGACGTGCTGATGCGCAACCCGGGCGCGCTGGTCATCTACGACGTGAAGTGCAGCGGCAAGCTGTCCGATTACGTGCTGCGCAATGGCGGCAGCCCGCTGATGTGGAAGACCGGGCATTCGCTGATGAAGGCGAAGATGCGCGAGACCGATGCGGAGCTGGCGGGTGAGATGAGCGGGCACTTCTTCTTCAAGGAGCGCTGGTTCGGGTTCGACGATGGCCTGTACGCGGCGGCGCGCCTGCTGGAAATCCTGGCGCAGCGCGAGGAGACCCCGTCGGAGGTGTTCGAGGAACTGCCCGACAGCGTGTCCACGCCGGAGCTGAAGGTGCCGGTGGAATCGGGCACGCCGCACGCGCTGGTGTCGCTGTTCGTGGCCACCGCGCAGTTGGAGGATTCGCCGTTCGCCGGTGCACGCCTGGCCACCATCGACGGCCTGCGCGCGGACTTCCCCGACGGCTGGGGCCTGCTGCGCGCCTCCAACACCACCCCGGTGCTGGTGCTGCGCTTCGAGGCCAATGACGACGCTGCGCTGGAGCGCATCAAGACCCTGTTCCGCGAGCAGCTGCAGCCGCTGCTGCCGGGTGTGGCGCTGGGGTTCTGAGGGAAAGGCAGCCGAGCATGGCTCGGCTCTACCTTGGAATTGGCGCGTCTTGATGGGTCACGCCCGTTGATCGCGACGCGCCGGCAATGCCGCGCATCGGTAGAGCCGAGCCATGCTCGGCTGCCCTCCCGCCCGAGATCACGATCGTTGGACATGGCGCGCGGGCATTGGCACGCATCCGTATTACGACAGTTGGTCACGGCGCGCGGGTATTAGCGCGCATCGGTATCACGACCGTTGGTCACGGCGCGCGGGCGTTGGCGCACATCGGGATTACACCCGTTGGTCGTGTCGCGCGGGCATTGGCGCGCACCGGGATTACGACCGTTGGTCATGGCGCGCGGGCGTTGGCCCGCACCGGGATTACGCCCGTTGGTCGCGGCGCGCGGGCGTTGGCGTGCATCGAGATTACGACCGTTGGTCATGGCGCGCGGGCATTGGCGCGCACCGGGATTACGCCCGTTGGTCGTGGTGCGTGGGCATTGGCACGCATCGGAATTACGCCCGTTGGCCATGGCGCGCGGGCGTTGGCGTGCATCGAGATTACGACCGTCGGTCATGGCGCGCGGGCGTTGGAACGCATCGGGATTACGCCCGTTGGTCGTGTCGCGCGGGCATTGGCGCGCATCGGTATTACGACCGTTGGTCATGGCGCGCCGGCGTTGGCTTGCATCGAGATTACGACCGTTGATCGTGACGCGCGGGCATTTACCCGTACTGGGATTGCGCCCGTTGCCACAACGCGCGGGCGTTGGCACGCATCGGGATCACGAGCCTTGATCGCGACGCGCGGGCATTGGCCCGCATCGGGATTACGCCCGTTGGCCATGGCGCGCGGGCGTTGGCAAACATCGCGATTACGACCGTTGGTCGTGTCGCGCGGCATTGGTGCACATCGCGATTATCCCGTTGGTCACGACGCGCAGGCATTCGCGCACATCGGGACTACGACCGTTGATCGCAACGCGCCGGCAATGCCGCGCATCGGTAGAGCCGAGCCATGCTCGGCTGCTCTCCCGCCTCACCCCTTGAACCGCAACCCCACGCCAGGTTCGGTGAACAGGTACCGCGAATCCAGCGCCGAGTCGCCCAGCTTGTGCCGCAATTTCCCCACCAGGATGCGCAGGTAATGCGTGTCTTCCTGGTGCGTCGGCCCCCATATTTCCTGCAGGATCTGCGGCTGGGTCACCACCCGGCCGGCATTGCGCAGCAGCAGCGACAGCAGCGCATATTCCTTGCGGGTCAGGGCCACCGGCGTGCCATCCAGATGCACCTCGCGCCGCACCAGGTCGATATGCAGGTGCCCATCGTCGAACTGTGGCAGCACCCCGTCGCTGGATACCGTGCGCGAGCGCAGCAGTGCGCGCACCCGCGCCATCAGCTCCTGCGTGCCGAACGGCTTGGTCACGTAGTCGTTGGCGCCGTTGTCCAGCGCCCGCACTTTTTCGGTCTCGCTGGCACGCACGGTGAGCATGATCACCGGTACCTGGCTCCACTGGCGCAGCTCGGCCAGCACCTCATGCCCTTCCATGTCCGGCAGCCCGATATCCAGGATCACCACGTCCGCGCCCTCGCTCACCAGGGCTTCCAGCCCGGCCTGGCCGGTGGCGGCCTGCACCACGCGGTAGCCCTGCGCGCGCAGGCTGATGTCGAGGAAGCGGCGGATCTGCGCTTCATCGTCGATCACCAGCACGCGGGCCGGGGGTACGCCTTGGGTGGGGTCAGGATTCGTCGTTGTCATCGGCAGGGTGCGGTTGCAGCAGGGGCAGCGTGATGCGGATCAGGGTACCGCGTCCGTCGCGCCCCGGCAGCGCCTGCACGCTGCCGCCGTGCGCGCCGATCATGCCCTGGCAGATGGTCAGCCCCAGGCCGGTGCCATGCCGGCCGCGGTCACCACGCTCCACGCTGTAGAACATGTCGAAGATGCGCGCGCGCTCCTCATCGGGGATGCCCGGGCCGGCGTCCAGCACGTCGATGCGCAGCTCGCCCTCCACCAGCCGCGCCTGCACTTCCACCGCCGCGCCGGGCGGGGAGAACTTGGCCGCGTTCTCCATGACGTTGAACACCGCCTGTTCCACCAGCGCCGGATGCACCCAGATCGGGGCCAGCGTGGCCGGGATGTCCAGCTTGAGCTGCACCTCCGGCTGGTAGCGCTGCAGACGGCGTGCGGCCGAGCCGACCAGCTCGTCCACGCCGATCCAGTCGCGGTTGATCTGCAGGCCTTCGTGGCCCAGCCGGGTCATGTCCAGCAGGTTCTGGATGTAGCGGTCCAGCCGCTCGCCTTCCACCAGGATGGTGTCCAGCAGGGCGCGGCGGTCCTGCGCGTCCATCGCATCGGCATAGCTGCCCAGGCTGTCGGCCGAGCCGATCATCGCCGCCAGCGGCGAGCGCAGGTCGTGCGACACCGACGACAGCAGCGCCGAGCGCAGGCGCTCGGTCTCGTTGCTCACGTGCGCCTTTTCCAGGTCGGCCACCAGCTGCGTGCGCAGCGCGGCCTGGGCGATGTCGTCCACCATCGCCTCGGCCAGTTGGCGCTGCTCGGGGGTGAGGCGCGGCGCATTCCGCGCGAAGCGCATGCCGGCCACGCCGATGGCGCGGTCATCGCCATCCAGCAGCGGCAGGAACCACCACTCCGCGCCGGCCAGGGTATCGGTGAAGCGGCCGCTGGGCTGGCCATGGCGGCGCGCCCAGTCGGCGGCGGCCAGGTCGGTCTCGCCCGGCGCGGCGCTGCCGCTGGTGCTGGTGTGCGGGCCGATGCGCAGCCAGGCCGGGGCGTCCATCGCCTGTTCCAGCGCTTCGCGCCCGGCCTGCGCCACTTCTTCGTTGCTGGCTGCGCGGGTCAACTGACGGCCCAGTGCCTGGCGCGCGTTCGCATGCCGGTTGGAGGCGCGCAACGCCAGCACCTGCATGCGCAGCCGCGAGGCGAGCCGGCCAGCCACCAGCGCGGCGGCCAGGAACAGGAAGACGGTGATCACGCCCTGGCGCGCGCTGATGGCGAAGGTGAAACGCGGGGCGATGAAGAAGAAGTTGTAGGCCAGGAAGCACAGCGCCGCGGCGATTACCGCCGCGCTGGTGCGGCTGCGCGCGGCCACCATCACCACCGCCACGATGAACACCATCGACAGGTCGTACAGCCCCACCCAGCGCTCGGCCACCAGCGCCACCAGGCAGGCGATCGCGGTGGCGCCCAGCGCCAGCAAGGTGTCCTGGCCGGTGCTGCGGCTGGGCATCGACAGCCCGGTGCGGCGTGCCCGTGCGCGCGCCTGCGGGGTGCCGATGATGGTGATCTCGTAATGCGCGCCGCGCTGGATCAATTGCTGGGTGAGGGTGCGGTTGAGCATCCGCGCGACCGGGCGCTCGCGGGTGCGGCCCAGCACCAGCGTGGACACGCTGTTGTGCGCGGCGTGATCCAGCAGCGCGTCGGCGATGCTCGATCCGTGCAGCAGTTCGGCCTCGCCGCCGAGGCGGCGGGCGAGGGCGAAGGCCGCGTCGATCTCGCGCCGGGTGTCTTCGTCGTTGCGCCGGCCCTGCACGGTCACCACCGTCCACGGCGCATCGCGGCGCTCGGCGATGCGCCGGCCCACGCGCACCAGGTACTCGCTCTGGCCGCCGCCATCGATGGCCACCAGCACGCGTCGGCGCAGCGGCAGGTTGGCCTCGCCGCGCGCGGCGCGGGTCTCGCGCAGGCTGCTGTCCACCCGATCGGCCGCTTCCTGCATGGCCAGTTCGCGCAGCGCGGTGAGGTTGGCCGGCGAGAAGAACGCCTGCAGGGCTTGGGCGGCCTGCTCGGGCACGTACACCTTGCCCTGCTGCAGGCGCTCGATCAGCTCGCGCGGGGGCAGGTCCACCAGCACGATGTCGTGCAGGCGGTCGAGTACCGCATCGGGCACGGTCTCGCTCACCCGCACGCCGGTGATGCGCATCACCACATCGTTGAGGCTCTCCAGGTGCTGGATGTTGACCGTGGTCCAGACATCGATGCCGGCCTCCAGCAGTTCCTCCACGTCCTGCCAGCGGCGCTCGTGGCGGCTGCCGGGCACGTTGCGGTGGGCCAGCTCGTCCACCAGCACCAGCGCGGGGTGGCGCGCCAGCACGGCGTCCAGGTCCATCTCGCCCAGCACGTGCTGCTGGTAGTCGCGCTGCACCAGCGGCACCTGCGGCAGGCCCTCCAGCAACGCGGCGGTCTCGGCGCGGCCGTGGGTTTCCACCAGCCCGACGACCACATCCACGCCGCGACGCAGTTGTTCGTGCGCGCGGCTGAGCATGCTGAAGGTCTTGCCCACGCCGGGGGCGGCACCGAGGAACACGGTGAGCTTGCCGCCGGCTTCGCGTTGCAGGCGTTCAACCAGGGCATCGGCCTGGCGGGTACGTGGGTCGCTCATGGGTGGCGATTGTGCACCGGCCGCTGCGATCCCCGCATCACGGGGCGGCCTTGAGGTCATCCAGCGCCAGGTTGAGGGTCATCACGTTGACCCGCGGCTGGCCGAATACGCCCCATTGCGGCCCCAGCGTATGTGCTTGCACCAGCGCCGCCACGCGCTCGGCCGGCCACCCGCGGCTGCGCGCCACGCGGGCGACCTGCAGCTGTGCGGCCGCTGGCGACAGCTCCGGGTCCATGCCCGCGCCGGACTGGGTCACCAGGTCGCTGGGCACCTGCGCGATGGCCACGCCTTCGCGCACGGCCACCGCGGCGATGCTGGCCTGCACGCGTTCCTGCAGCGCCGGGTTGGTCCGGGCCAGGTTGCTGCCGGCCGCGGCCATCGGGTCGTAGTTGGCCGCCGACGGGCGCGCCTGGAAGTAGCCATCGCCGGTGAACGGCTGGGCGATCAACTGCGAGCCGCGCACCTGGCCATCGCGGATGAGCAGGCTGCCGTCAGCCTGCGCCGGGAACAGCAACCGGCTGGCACTGGTGGCGGCCAGGGCATAGGCCAGGCCGAGCAGCAGCAGGCTGACCAGGCCCAGCACCAGTGCCGGGCGCCACGCGCCGTGCTGCTGCAGGGTGGCCGCGCGTGTGGCAGGGGCGCGCGCGGCGCGGGGCAGGGAGGTTGCGAGTGAGCGGTTCATGCGCCGAATACCGAGACGAGGAAGAGGTCGATCAACTTGATGGCTGCGAACGGCAGCAGTACGCCACCCAGGCCGTACACCAGCATGTTCCGGCGCAGCAGCGCGGTCGCGGTGGCCGGGCGGAAGCGCACCCCGCGCAGCGCCAGCGGAATCAACGCCGGGATCACCAGGGCGTTGAAGATCAGCGCCGCCAGCACCGCGTTGCGCGGGCTGGACAGGTGCATCACGTTCAACGCCGCCATCGCCGGCAGGGTGGAGGCGAACAGCGCCGGCAGGATCGCGAAGTACTTGGACACATCGTTGGCCAGCGAGAAGGTGGTCAGCGCGCCGCGCGTGATCAGCTGCTGTTTGCCCACTTCCACCACCGCCAGCAGCTTGGCCGGGTCCGAATCCAGGTCGACCATGTTGCCGGCTTCCTTGGCGGCCTGCGTACCGGAGTTCATCGCCAGGCCGATGTCGGCCTGGGCCAGCGCCGGGGCGTCGTTGGTGCCGTCGCCCACCATCGCCACCAGCCGCCCGCCAGCCTGTTCGGCCCGGATACGCGCCAGCTTGTCTTCCGGGCGGGCCTCGGCGATGTAGTCGTCCACGCCGGCCTCGGCAGCGATGGCCGCCGCCGTCAGCGGGTTGTCGCCGGTGATCATCACCGTGCGGATGCCCATCGCGCGCAGCTGCGCGAACTTCTCGCGCATGCCGTGCTTGACCACGTCCGACAGCTCGATCACGCCCAGCACGTGGCGGCCTTCGCACACCACCAGCGGGGTGGCACCGTTGCGTGCCACCTGCTCCACGCGGCCCGGCAGTTCCGCCGGCACGGTGCCGCCCAGCTCACGCACATAGGCGCTGATCGAATCGGCCGCGCCCTTGCGGATGCGGCGGCCCCCGTCCAGGTCCACGCCGGACATGCGGGTCTGCGCGCTGAAGGCCAGATAGTCCGCGCGGTCCGGCTCTGCCGTGGTGCAGCCCTGCTCGCGCGCCAGGCGCACGATCGACTTGCCTTCCGGGGTCGGGTCGGCCAGCGAAGACAACAGCGCGGCTTCGCGCAGCTGCGGCGTGTCGATCCCGGCCAGTGCATGGAAGTGCGTGGCCTGGCGGTCGCCGTAGGTGATGGTGCCGGTCTTGTCCAGCAGCAGCACGTCCACGTCGCCGGCCACTTCCACCGCCTTGCCCGACTTGGCCAGCACGTTGGCGGCCAGCGCCCGGTTCATGCCGGCAATGCCGATGGCCGGCAGCAGCCCGCCGATGGTGGTGGGAATCAGGCACACCAGCAGCGCGATCAGCAGCAGCGGGTCCACCTGCACGCCGACGAACGCCCCGATCGCCGGCAGCGTGGCCACCACGATCAGGAAGGTGAGCGTCATCGCCGCCAGCAGCAGGGTGAGCGCGATCTCGTTGGGGGTCTTCTGGCGGTTGGCGCCTTCCACCAGTGCGATCATCCGGTCCAGGAAGCTGTGCCCCGGCTCGGCGGTGATGCGCAGGATGACCTGGTCCGACAGCACCTTGGTACCGCCGATCACGCCGCTGCGGTCGGTGCCGGCCTCGCGCAGCACCGGTGCCGATTCACCGGTCACCGCCGCTTCGTTGATGGTGGCCAGGCCCTGCACGATCTCGCCATCGGCGGGGATCAATTCGCCGGCGCTGACGATCACATGGTCGCCGGGGCGCAGCTCGGCGGCCGGCACCTGGGACTCGCTGGCACCGGCATGCGCGGCGGCCAGCCGACGCGCGCTCAGGTCTTGCCGCGCCCGCCGCAGCGAGGCCGCCTGGCCACGCCCGCGCGCTTCGGCCACCGCTTCGGCGAAGTTGCCGAACAGCACGGTCAGCAGCAGGATCGCGGTGACCGCCAGGCCGAAGCCCAGCGGTGCGTTGCCGCTCAGGGTAACGACCAGGCTGACCACGGTGCCGGCCATCACCACCGCCATTACCGGGCTGTGCAGCAGGTGGCGCGGGGACAGCTTGATCACCGCATCGCGCAGGGCGCGGCGCCAGCCGGCGGCATCGAGCAGGCGCTGGCGGCGGTGGGAAGAAACGTTCAAGGGATAGGTACTCATGGGAGATGTACTCACGACATCAGGTCTCAGTGCAGCGTCAACGACAGGTGGTCGGCCACCGGGCCCAATACCAGCGCCGGCATGAACTGCAATACGGTCAGGATGACGATCAGCGCGATCAGGGTCAGCGCGAAGGTCGGGGTCTCGATCTGCAACGTGCCGGCCGATTCCGGCGCCCGCCGCTTGGCGGCCAGTTGCGCGGCCACGATCAGCGGGATGATCAGCACCGGGTAGCGGCCCAGCAGCAGCACCAGGGTGCAGCTCAGGTTCCACCACGGGGTGGCATCGCCCAGGCCTTCAAAGCCCGAGCCGTTGTTGGCAAACGCCGACACGTACTCGTAGAACACCTGGCTGACGCCGTGGAAGCCGGGATTGGACGTGCCGGTGATCGCCGGAATCGCCAGGGTCACCGCAGTGAAGCCCAGGATGGTGATCGGCTGCAGCAGCACCAGCAGCGCCAGCAGGCGGATCTGCGGGGTCTCCAGCTTGCGCCCCAGCAGCTCGGGGGTGCGCCCGGTCATCAGCCCGGCGAGGAACACGCCCAGCAGCAGGTACACGATGAACTGCTGCAGGCCGCAACCGATGCCGCCCCAGATCGCGTTGACCAGCATGTTGATCATCGGCACCGCACCGGCCAGCGGGCTGAGCGAGTCATGCATGCCGTTGACCGAGCCGTTGGACACCTGCGTGGTGATCGCCGCCCACAGGCCGGTGCCATCGGCGCCGATGCGCACTTCCTTGCCTTCCATCAGCAGCGGGCTGGCCGCCGTGGCCGAATGGCCTTCCAGCCATACCGTGGCCGCCACCGACACGCTGGACATCGCCAGCATGCAGCCGAACACCAGCCCGGCCAGGCGCCGGCGCCCGGTGAACGCACCCAGCATGAAGATCACCGCGATCGGGATCAGCAGGATGCCGATCAGTTCCAGCGCGTTGGACAACGGGGTCGGGTTCTCCAGCGGCATCGAACTGTTGGGGCCGTACCAGCCACCCCCATTGGTGCCCAGTTGCTTGGCCGCGACCATCGCCGCGACCGGGCCCAGCGGCAGTTTCTGCGTCTCCATGCCGGCGGCCGCATCGATCGGCGTCGCCTGCGGCCCGGCCGCCAGCGTCGAGGGCACGCCCTGGCTGGTCAGCAGCACCGCCCACAGCAGGCACAGCGGCAGCATGAAACGCACGCACGAACGCACCACATCGGCGTAGTAGTTGCCCACGTCCACGCGACGGTCCGCGCTGAGCTGTGCGGCCTGTTCTGCATCCACGTCCTCCGGACGCGCGCCGAACAGCGCACGCAGCGTGGCCACGACCAGCGCCAGGCCCATCATCGGCGTCACCACCTGCAGGCCGGTGATGGCGGTCATCTGCGCGAAGTAGGACAGCTGCGCCTGGCCGGAGTAGTGCTGCTGGTTGGTGTTGGTCAGGAACGACACCATCGTGTGCAGCGCCGTGTCCCAGCGCATGTTGGGGATCTGGTCGGGGTTGAACGGCAGCCAGGCCTGGGTCATGAAGACCGCCTGCACCAGCACCGCGATCACCACGTTGCTGAGCACGAAGGCCATCACATAGCCGCGCCAGGACATGCCCCGGGCGGGATTCACCCCCAGCAGCCGGTACAGCGGTTTTTCAATCAGCCCGAACAGCGCATCGCCCCGCATCGGCGCGCCGCGCATCACCCGGGCCAGGTACAGCCCAAGCGGAAAGGCCAGCACGATGCTGGCCAGCAGGATCAACAGGATCTCGGTCATGGTCGGCTCCGGTCAGAACGCTTCGGGCCGAAGCACGACGTACAGCAGATAGGCGGCGGCGACGAGCACCAGCACGCCGCACACCAGGGAAAGCCAGGCAGGCATGGTCGTGGCCTCAAACGCGGGAAGGGAACGCGGCGGCGCAAGGCGCAGCGGCGGTGGGGAACACAGGCAGAAACAGGCTCATGGGACGTCCAGGTGGAACCACTCCACGTCAGGCCCCCATCGTCTGCCCCACCGGCATAAAGGGGCCACGCCCGGCACCACGCCCCAGCGTAAAAAGTGCATAAACAATCGTAGAGCCGACCGTTGGTCGGCTGCTCCTGGCTGCGCATGGCTGCTCCCGGCCATCCCGCATCTGGCCGGTCGTGCCGGCCGTTGACCGGCGCCTCATGACCCTGGCCGGAGGTGCAATGCGCCCAGCGGCCGGCACGCCCCCCGGTCGACACCCACAAAAAAGGCGGCCAACCGGCCGCCTCTCTTGTCCACACCGTCCGCCCGCTCACGCCCGCGGATCGGTCCCCACGCCCTTCAACAACCGATACCGCTGCAGCGTCTCCTCGATCTCCACGTCCAGCGCCTTGCGCTGCGCTTCGAACGAGGCCTGCATGCGCCGCTGCGTCACCAGCTCGCTGTGGCGTTGCTGGATGCTCCTGGCCTGCTTCTCGGCCACCGGCTTGCCAGCCAGCTCGCGATCGCCGGCCGTGCCCAGCAGGCTCACCAACGCCTCGCGCAGGCTGGCCACGTTGTAGCGCGCGGTCTGCACGTTGTTGTCCAGGATCCCGGTGCGCTCGGTGAACACCCGGCGCAGGTCGTCCTCGCTCTCGTAGGTGGACAGCATCGCCTGCTCGGTGCGCTGCCGGGTCTGTTCGGCAGCCAGGTCGAGCTGGCGCTGCGCGGCCACGACCGCCGCCTCAGCGCGCTCTTCCTCGGTCAAGGTGCGCTCCACTTCGCCACGACGCAGGCCGCTGGCGGCGCTGAATTCCTCGCGCGCGCTGTTCACCGCTTCCTGCGGCAGGGCATCGCTGCAGATCCGCTCGGCACCCTTGTTCCAGCAGTACAGCTTCTTTGCTTTTGGCTCGTTCTTGCCGCGCTGGGCCTGCGCCGGCAGCGTGGATACGGCCAGCAACAGGCCGATCAAGATGGTCGTGGCAATCCTGGACATGGTTGGCGAGCCCCCTGCTCTCAACGCGTAGGACGGCTGCCGTAACGGGACCGATAGTCCTCCAGCGGCTGCCGGTACCCCACAAGTTCCGGATTTCCGGAGGCAAAATCAAGCAGGTCGGCCAGCGTGGCCACGGCCACCACCGGAATCCCGGCTTCTTCGGCCACCGACTGGGCGGCCGAGCGACGGTCGGTTTCCGAGGCGATCTCCTGGCGGTCCAGCGCCACCACGATCCCGGCCGGGGTGCCACCGGCGTCCTTGATGATGGTCAGCGCCTCGCGGATGGCGGTACCGGCCGTGATCACGTCATCCACGATCAGCACGCGCTTGCCATTCATGTCCGCGCCGATCAGCTGGCCGCCTTCGCCATGGGCCTTGGCTTCCTTGCGGTTGAACGACAGGGGCAGGTCGCGGCCGCGCTGGGCGAATTCACAGGCGGTCGCGGTGGCCAGCGGGATGCCCTTGTAGGCCGGGCCGAACACGACGTCGAACTTCAGCCCGGTGGCCTCCACCGCATCGGCGTAGCAGGCGGCCAGCTGGACCATGAGGGCGCCGGAATCGAAGCGGCCGGCATTGAAGAAGTAAGGGCTCAGGCGGCCCGACTTGAGGGTGAACTGGCCAAAACGCAGGGCGTCGGCGGTGAGGGCCAGTTGCAGGAAACGGTGGCGATGGTCGCTCATCAGGACTCTATTCAATTCATTTGGACCGCAAATCCTAATGCATGGGGGCTTTTTTCGCCCTCCGGGCCCGGCCGGCGCGGGGGCGCAGCCGGCCCTGGGGCCCGGCCGACGCGCGCTGCCATGGCGCATCCCGGCGAGCCGGGGCGGGGTCTTCCCGGTATGCTTTCCCGGTTACCGCTCCAGACCCGGGTCAGCATGCGCATCATCAGTTTCAACGCCAATGGCATCCGCTCCGCCGCCACCAAGGGCTTCCTCGACTGGTTCCGCGCCCAGGACGCCGACGTGCTCTGCATCCAGGAAACCAAGGCCCAGGAAGACCAGCTCACCGACCCGATGTTCCGCCCGGACGGCCACCATTGCTTCTACCGCGACGCCATCACCAAGAAGGGCTACAGCGGCGTGGCCATCTACAGCAAGCGCGAGCCCGACCAGGTCATCACCTCGCTCGGCTGGGCGCCGTTCGACGATGAAGGCCGCTATATCGAGGCCCGCTACGGCAACCTCAGCGTGGTCTCCTTCTATATCCCCTCGGGCAGCTCGGGCGACCTCCGCCAGGGCTTCAAGTACGAAGTGATGGAGTGGCTGCGCCCGATCCTGGCACAGTGGCTGGCCAGCGGCCGCGACTACGTCCTGTGCGGCGACTGGAACATCGTGCGCTCCGCGCTGGACATCAAGAACTGGAAATCCAACCAGAAGAATTCCGGCTGCCTGCCGCCCGAGCGCGACTGGCTCAACGGCCAGTGCGCCGATGCCGGCCAGGCGCTGGACATCGGCGCCGGCCAGGGCTGGACCGACGCCTACCGCCTGCTGCATCCGGAAGGCCAGGACTACACCTGGTGGAGCAACCGCGGCGCGGCCCGGGCCAACAACGTCGGCTGGCGCATCGACTACCAGTTCGTCAGCCCCGGCCTGCGCGATCGCCTGCGCAGCTGCGCGGTCTACCGCGATGAACGCTTCTCCGACCATGCCCCGTTCACGGTGGACTACGCCCCATGACCGACGCGGCCGCGCCGGTGTCCTACAAGGGCTGGGCCGGGATCAAGCGTGCCTTCGGCACGCCCTCGGCACTCACCATGGCCTTCCTCGGCTTTGGCAGCGGCCTGCCGTTCCTGCTCATCGCCTCGCAGACCCTCTCCACCCGCCTGCGTGACGTCGGCCTGGACCTGGGCAGCATCGGCCTGATCAGCCTCGCCAGCTTCTTCTACCTGCTCAAGTTCGTCTGGGCGCCGTTGATCGACCGCTATGCCTTCCCGTTGATCGGCTTCCTCGGCCGCCGCCGTTCGTGGCTGCTGGCCTCGCAGGTGGGCGTCACCGGCGGCCTGTTCGCGCTGGCATTCGTGCGCCCCGAGCTGGGTGTCACCCCGCTGGTGCTGTGGGTGCTGGTGGCGTCCTTCGCCGGTGCCACCCAGGACTCGGTGGTCGATGCCTACCGCATCGAGATCGCCCCGGAGAGCGCGCAGGCTGCGCTGGCCGCCACCTACACGCTGGGCTACCGCATCGGCCTGATCCTGGCCGGTGCCGGCGCGCTGTACCTGGCCCAGTTCGAAGGCTGGATCGTGGCGTACCTGGCGATGGCCTCGCTGATGGTGCTGCCGATCATCGCCACCCTGGTCTGCCGCGAGCCGGCGCAACCGGAAGTGCGCATCCAGCGTCGCATCGATTTCTTCGGGGCGTTCTGGCAGCCGATCGCCAGCTTCTTCACCACCAATGGCATCGTCCTGGCGCTGGTGCTGCTGGCCTTCGTCGGCCTCTACAAGTTCCCCGACCAGGTCATCGGCGTGATGGCCGGGCCGTTCTACCTGGACTCGGGCTTCACCAAGGCCGACATCGCCACCGTGTCCAAGCTGTTCGGCGTGTGGATGGGTATCGGCGGGGCCTTCATCGGCGGCATCGCCGTGGCCGCCTTCGGCTTCCGCCGCATGCTGCTGGTCGCCGCCCTCGGCGTGGCGTTGTCGAACCTGGCGTTCCTGCTGATGGCGCACAACCCCGGCCAGCTCTGGGCGTTCTACGCGGCGCTGAGCGCGGACAACCTGTTCCAGGGCTTTGCCGGCACCGTGCTGGTGGCCTTCATGTCCTCGCTGACCGACCGCAACTTCACCGCCACCCAATACGCGCTGCTGGTCTCGCTGGCCAACCTGCCGGGCAAGTTCGTCGGCGGCGCCTCCGGCTATATCGTCGAAGCCACCTCCTACAGCACCTTCTTCATCTTCAGCGCCACCACCGTCATCCCGACCCTGCTGTTGCTGGTCTGGCTGTGGCCGCGCATCCGCGACCGCAGCAGCGCCTGAGCCGGACGGGCCTGTCCGGTTGCCCGGCGCGCCCTGCTGCGCCATGATCCACCCCGTTGTACCGTGGGGGCGGTGCGTTGCCAACGGGGAGAACAATGGTCGATCTGCTGCTGCGGGATCTGGACCCGCTGTTGAACGAACGCATCCGGCGCGTGGCGGTCGCACGCGGCTGGACCCGCGAATACACCTGCATCGCGCTGCTCGAACAGGGGTTGTTCGCCAGCGAACTGGAAGTCCGCAGCGGTTTCCAGAACCCGGAAGTGGACGCCCTCGCCGACGCTATCGCCGCGCTGCAGGCCTTGCCGGACGCCAAAGGGGTGTAACGCAGGGCGGTGGCGCCCCCACCGATAGGGGAGCGATCCGCAGGCGTGCACAAGGCCTCCCGCCCCGGTAGAGCCGAGCCATGCTCGGCTGCTGTTGCTCTTGCCCTTGCTCTTGCCCTTGCTCTTGCCCTTGCCCTACGCCGGATGTATCGCCCCCAGGATCCGCGGTCCCCGCGCCCCGCTCACGCTCGGCAGATTCCCCGGCAAGCCGTCCAGCGTCCGCTGCGCCAACCACGCAAACCCCATCGCCTCCAGGTAATCCGGGTCCAGGCCATGCACCGCGCTGGATTCGATCACCACCCCCGGCAACCGCGCCGCCAACCGGCGCAGCAACTGCGGGTTGCGCACCCCGCCGCCGCACACCAGCACCCGCGCCGCCCCCGGCAGGTGCGCCCGCAACGCATCGGCCACCGTCGCGGCGGTCAGTTCCAGCAACGTGGCCTGCACATCGGCGGCGGCGTGCTGGCCGTCGCCCATCGCCGCCTGTGCCCAGTCCAGGTGGAACTGCTCGCGCCCGGTGCTCTTCGGCGGCGGCAGCGCGAACCACGGCTCGGCCAGCCACTGCGCCAGCAGCGCCTCGTCCACCTGCCCACTGGCCGCAAACGCCCCGTCCGCATCGAACGGCACGCCCCGGTGGCGCTGGCACCAGGCATCCATCAGCGCATTGGCCGGGCCGGTATCGAAGCCGCGCGGCACGCCGTCGCGGGGAATCAGGGTCAGGTTGGCGATCCCGCCCAGGTTGAGGATCGCCCGGTCTTCCCCGGCGGTACCGAGCATGGCCAGGTGGAAGGCCGGCATCAGCGGCGCCCCATGGCCGCCTGCAGCCACATCGCGACGACGGAAATCGGCCACGGTGGTGATCCCGGTCGCCTCGGCAATCCGGTTGGCATCGCCCAGCTGCATCGTGAACGCCGGATCGGCCAGCGGCCGGTGGCGCACCGTCTGCCCATGCGAACCGATCGCCCGCACCTGGCTGCGCTCCACGCCGCTCAAACGCAGCAGGGCATTGGCTGCCTCGGCAAAAGTGATCCCGATCGCCGCATCGATGCGGCCCAGCGCGTCCAGCGAGCCGATCGCCCCGCCTTCGCCCAGGCCGATCAGTTCGGCGCGCAGCGCCGGGTCCCACGGGTGGGTGTGGCCGAAGACGAAGCGGCAGCCGCCCGCCTCGGGGAACTGCACCAGTGCGGCATCGATGCCATCGGCGCTGGTGCCGGACATCAGGCCCAGGTAAAGCGGGGTATGCGGATCAACGACAGCGGTCATGGCCGGCCAGTCAAACGGGGTGCGCCCAGCTTCCGCGCAACCCGTTGCCGCCGTCAATGCGCGCGTGGCCGCGCGCTGCCGCGGCCGATCAGCCGCGGGTGCGCTTGCTCGGCTTGGCCACGCTGGCGGTCTGGGTCTGGGTCTGGGCCTGGGTGGCGGCCGGGGCCGCCTGCGGCGCCGGGCTGGCATCGGCGTAGATCAGCTTTTCCATGCCCTGGATACGGGCCAGCGCCGGCGCGGTCTGCGCGCGGAAGGCCACCAGCTCGGCACCCTTCAGCGGCTCCGGCGGCGGCATCGTCACCGACAGCGGGTTGCGGTGCTCGCCGTTGACGCGGAATTCGTAGTGCAGGTGCGGGCCGGTGGCGAGGCCGGTCGAGCCGACATACCCGATCACCGTGCCCTGGGCCACGCGCTGGCCGGTCTTGATCGCGCCGAAGCGCGACATGTGCCCGTACAGCGTGGTGTGGCCGCGGCCGTGGTCGAGGATCACCACGTTGCCGTAGCCACGCTGGGTGCCGGCGAACTGCACGCGGGCGTCGCCGGCGGCCATGATCGGGGTGCCGGTGCGCGCGGCATAGTCCACGCCCTTGTGCATGCGCATCTTGCCCAGCACCGGGTGCTTGCGCGCGCCGAAGCTCGAGCTCAGGCGGGCGAACGGGATCGGCATGCGGATGAAGCTCTTCTTCAGCGGCCGCCCGCTCACGTCGAAGTACTCGGACTTGCCGTTGCGGTCGAAGCGGAAGCCGCTGTAGGTCTTGCCACCGGAGGTGAAGGTGGCCGCCAGGATCTTGCTGGTGTCCACCTTCTCGCCTTCGCGCCAGGTTTCATCCAGCACCACGCTGAAGCGGTCGCCCGGCTGCAGGTCCTTGGAAAAGTCGATGTCGTACTTGAAGATCTCGTCGGTCATCGTGGCGATCGCCGACGGCGACAGCCCCGCCTTGCGCGCGGCCACGTACAGCGAACTGGTGATTTCGCCACTGGCGACCACGCGACGGGTCGAGGATTCGCGCTTGATCACCTTCTCGGCGATCTGCCCATCCTTCAGCGACAGCTCCACGCGGTTGTCGGCATCGCGGTCGAAGCGGATCGTGCGCAGGTCGCCGGACAGCGGCAGGTCGAAGGCGATCTCCGCGCCGGGGCGCAGCCTGGTCAGCGCCTCGCGCGCGCCCGGGTGCTCCAGCACCTGGTGCATCACCGTGGCCGGGATGCCAGCCTCGTCGAACAGGTTGCTCAGGGTCTGCCCGCGCTGCACCCGCAGCACCTGCCAGCTGTCGCCCGGCACCTGCTTCTGGCGCTCCAGCGACAGCGGCGGCAAGGGCAGGGCAAGGGTCGAGTGGCCCACGGTGTAGGGGGTGTCGATGGTGTGCGAGAAGCCCGGCACGATCGTGGCTACCAGCGCGCCAATGGTGGCGAACAGGCTGGCGTGCATCCAATGACGGCGCGTCCAGCGCTCGTTGAAGGCGGCAGGAAGATGCTGTTTGAGCTTCCGATGCAGGGCGGTGTCGTGGAGGACGTGGAGACGTTCCTTGAAGCGCTGCTTGCGTGCGCGGCCTTGATCGGAATTGAGCATCGTCGGTCTGTTCCTGGCTGGCCCGGGAGCGCGGGCCCAAACGTCGGTAACATAGACAGGTATAAATACCGCGTCAAACCCTTGTGCCCATTGGCTTTTGTGAAGCGCTTGCGGTTAACTTGTACTTAACGTCATTCATGTAAATAAGGCATTGCCGGGAGTTGTCACGTGTCCTCGATTGAAGAAGCCATCGCCCTGATCGGTCGTGGCGCCGACGAAATCCTCAAGTCCGAGGAACTGCGTCAGCGCCTGGAAAGCGGCCGCCCGCTGCGCGTCAAGGCTGGTTTCGACCCCACCGCCCCGGACCTGCACCTGGGCCACACCGTGCTGCTCAACAAGCTGCGCCAGTTCCAGGACCTCGGCCACCAGGTCATCTTCCTGATCGGCGACTTCACCGGCATGATCGGTGACCCGTCCGGCAAGAACGCCACCCGCAAGCCGCTCAGCAAGGACGACGTGCTCGCCAACGCGCGTACCTATGAAGACCAGGTCTTCAAGGTGCTGGACCGCGAGAAGACCGAAGTCCGCTTCAACTCGGAGTGGTTCGGCAAGATGGGCGCGGCCGACATGATCCGCCTGGCCGGCCAGCACACCGTGGCACGCATGCTCGAGCGCGACGATTTCGCCAAGCGCTATGCGGCGCAGCAGTCCATCGCCCTGCACGAGTTCCTGTACCCGCTGGTGCAGGGCTATGACTCGGTGGCCCTGGAGGCCGACGTCGAACTCGGCGGCACCGACCAGAAGTTCAACCTGCTGATGGGCCGCGGCCTGCAGGAGCACTACGGGCAGAAGCCGCAGATCGTGCTGACCATGCCCCTGCTGGAAGGCCTGGACGGCGTGGCCAAGATGTCCAAGTCGCTCAACAACTACATTGGCATCAATGAGCCGGCGATCGACATGGTCACCAAGACCATGAAGATCGGCGACGACCTGATGTGGCGCTGGATCGAGCTGCTCTCCTTCGATATCAGCCAGGCCGAAGCGCTGGCCCTGCGCGAGCAGGTCCAGGCCGGCGGCCTGAATCCGCGTGAGGTCAAGCTGCGCCTGGCGCGTGAGCTGACCACCCGCTTCCATGACGCGGCGGCGGCCGAACAGGCCATCGCCGGCTGGAACGCGGCGGTGACCGGGCAGGGCGATGTGACCCTGCTGCCGCTGCAGGAAGTGGCGATTCCGGCCGAAGGCCTGCGTATTGGTGCCCTGCTGACGGCTGCCGGGCTCACCCCGAGCAACTCCGAGGCCTCCCGCAAGCTCAAGGAGCGGGCAGTGAAGGTCGATGGCGAGGTCGTGGACGACGCCCAGCAGGTGTTCGTGCCCGGTTTTGAAGGCCTGCTGCAGGTCGGCAAGCGCACCTTCGCACGCGTCTTGCTGGTCGCAGCCTAAGCGGCACAAGGGGTTCCGGACCATCCGGACCCCATCCAGCATGAATGGGAGGGAGGCGACGTGAAAAAATGTCGTCTACCCCCTTCACAAACGCTCCCGATAGGGACATACTTTCCCTCCCCCGACGCAGGGGTCGCCGCAAGGCGGCAACCGCGAAGGAACAGGACTTCAACCACTTCGAAAGAAGGTGTTGACGGAAACGAAAAGCCTGACATAATAGGCGGCTCGCAACGACGAAAGCCTCTCGGGGCAAACGACGAAGCGGCATCG